>NZ_FQYN01000005.1 GCF_900141805.1 Hymenobacter daecheongensis DSM 21074
CCGCTCAGGGCCAGCACCACGCTGCCCACGGCGGCGGGGCTGGTGTTAGCGCGCAGGTTCAGGTTCTGGGTGGGCAAGGTGGCCAGGTTCAGCACGGCCCCGGCGGCCAGCGTCTGCAGGGGCTGGTCGGAGTCGGCATTGATCAGCGTGAAGCTCGTTACGGCCTGCCCGCCCGTGGGCGGTGCTGGATTCACGGTGACGGTGACCTGGTCGGCGGCGCTGGCCAAGCCCAGGTTGTCGGTTACGACCAAGCTGAACACGTACGTGCCGGCCCCCAGGGCGCCCACGGTGGGCGCGGCCACGGTTGCCGAGGAAAACGTGGCGGTAGCCGGGCCGCTGGCCTGGCTCCAGGCAAAGCCTACGACCGAGCCGTCATCGGAGCCTGAGCCGTTGAGCACGGTGCTGGTGGTGGGCAGGGTGAGGGTTTTGTCCGGGCCGGCGTTGGCCACGGGCGGCACATTGCCGCCGCCGGGCTGGTTGGTGACCGAGAAGCTGATGGTGAGCGGGGTGCCGGGCGTACCGGTGCCGTTGCCGCCCGTGTAAGGCGTGGCCGTGAGCGAATACGTGCCTACGGCCGGGGTCCAAGGGTTGTAGTCGCCGCCCGTGTCGCTGAACAGGGCATAAGGCACCACATTCTCCGTCTGACTCCGGCTCTGGGCTCCGCCCAGCGAAAACCGCACGCTGCCCACGGCGGCGGGGCTGGTGTTAGCGCGCAGGTTCAGGTTGCGGGTGGGCAGCGCGGCCAAGTTCAGCGTACCCCCGTTCGCTAGGGTCTGAATATCCTGGTCCGAGTCGGCATTGATGAGTGTGAAGCTGGTCACGGCCTGCCCGCCCGTGGGCAAGGGCGCGAAGGTGGCCGTGATGGTGCGGTTGGCGCTCATGGTTATATTGAGCGGGTTGGCCATGCTGGTCACGTCGCCGCTCCAACCCGTAAACTGCTGCCCGCTGCCGGGCGAGGCCGTGAGCGTGACCCCCGTGCCGCTGGCGTAGCTGGCCGCATCCGGATTGCGGCTCACGGTGCCCGTGCCGCTGATATTTACGGTTAGAGCATAGAAAACGGCCGTGGGCGGGCCCAGCAGCGTCTGGATGGCCGTGTACCAGCGGTCGGCCATCTTTACCTCCCCGGCCGGGGTCAGATGCACGCCATCGTACGTGTCGACGGCCGGGTCGTACCCCGTGTTCTGATCCACGATAATCACCGGCGACTGGGCCGTCGTTTTTTGCTGGGCCAGCGCGGGCAGCAGCGCATTCAGCGCCGTGATGTTGCTGTTGCCGGGGCTCAGGGCCACCGGCAGCAGCTGGGCCATTATAATCTTAACCGTTGGCTTGCCCGCGCGCAGCGCGTCGATGAGCTGGCCCAGCTCGTCGCGGGTTTCTGTAACGCTCTGATTCTGAATCATGTCGTTGGAGCCGGCATGCATCAGCACCACATCGGGCTGGTGGGTGGCCGACCAGCCCTGGGCCTGGGCCAACAGCTCATCGGCCCGCCAGCCCCAGTGGCCTTCGTGGTCGAGGTCAAAGTCGGGGTTAGGGGGCGGGCCGCCGAAATTGCTGTTCTGGGAGCCCACGAAGTCGACGCTGTAGCCGCCGGTCTGCAGCTTTTGCCAGAGCGGGCGGCGGTAGGAGTTATGGTCGGTGTCGCCCTGCGTGGTGGAGGCTCCCAGGGGCATGATGCGCACCTGGGCCAGCGCCGGGCCGGGCACAAGCCAGACCAGCGCGAGAAGCAGCGCCCAAGGGACGCGCAAAAAAAGAAACCAGCTGCAAATAAGGGTAGGGTGCATGAGAATGGGACAAGAAGTGGACGATAAGTGCTGACACGCCGGCCAGAGCTTCTTCCACTCCTAACTCACCATACAGGTACTGAACCGTCCCACATTCTGTCAACTCCGGGCTCCCAACAGCACTTGCACACGTCACGGCGTGCAGAATCCTCTCCGCCAATTTTGCGTCTCCGGGCCAGTATACGCACTGATTTCCCGCGACGGCATAGCTTTGCTATCAAACATGATCAGAAATATATATACCAGGGTCCGGCAGTAGTCGAACTACGCTTTAATCATACCCCAGCAAGGGAACTGCCTGCTGCACACCTGCCACTACGAGTTCAAGCGCATCCGGCGGCCAATAGCAGCGTAGCAAAGCTGGCTAGACTTTGGAACAGCGTCATAGAAAGACAGGGAAGGGGCATAGGTTGCCAAGGTAGCTAATGGCGGAACTTCATACCAAAATCGGCCCCGCGCCGTTTGCCCAAGTAACCAAAATGGCTTTGGGCGCAACCCAACGCCTTTTTTCGCTACTTTTGGCCAGTTCCGGGCTGCTCGCGGCCCTTCCCCGTAACGCCTCGTAATGAAACTATTCCCCCGGATTGCGCTGGCGGCCACGCTCAGCGCGGCGGCCCCCTTAGCCGCGCACGCCCAGCAAACGCAGGTATTTGCCTCCGACGAACGACATTTTCAGGAAGGCCTCGAACTCTTCGACCGCGGCAAGTACGGTGCCGCCCAGCAGTCGTTTCAGCGCTACCTCGACCTCACCCAGCGCCGCACCGGCGAGCTGCGCGACCGCACCATCGAGGCCGAGTACTACTACGCCGTGGCGGGCCTCTACTTGTTTCACCCCGATGCCGAGGACCGCATTCTGGCCTTCGCGGCCAACAATCCGGCCCACCCGAAGGCGGCGGTAGCGTTTTTTGAGCTGGGCAAATTCTACTTCGACCAGAAAAACTACGCCAAGAGCATCGACTACCTGCAGCGCGTGGGGGCCGATAACCTCTCCAACGAGCAGCGAGCCGAGGCGGAGTTCAAGCTGGGCTACAGCTACTTCGCTCAGAAGGAGTTCGATAAGGCCAAGCTGCTTTTCGACCGCAACAAGCAGGGCAGCCACCAGTACCGCTACGCCAGCAGCTACTACGCCGGCTACCTGGCCTTCCGCGCCGGCGACTACCCCGGCGCCCGCCGCGACCTGGCCGTGGCCGAGGAAAACGACGCCTACAAGCTCGTGGTGCCCGCCATCATGAGTCAGATCTACTACAAGGAAGGCAACTTCGATGGCCTGATCGACTACGGCACCAAAGTGCTGGCCCAGACCCCGCCGCCTCAGGGGGCCGACGAGATTCAGCTCTTGGTGGGCGATGCCTTCTACCAGAAGCAGGACTACAAGCAGGCCGCCGCGTATTTTGACCAGTATGCCGCCGGCCGCAAAAAGGTGGAGCCCAAGGTGCAGTACAAGATCGGCTACGCCAACTACAAGATGGGCGACTTCAAGGGGGCCATCGGCAGCCTGAAGGGCGTGGCGGCCCAGCGCGACTCGTTGGGGCAGAACGCGGCCTACCACCTGGGCCTGAGTTACCTACAGACCAGCCAGAAGCAGCTGGCGCTGAACTCGTTCGATGCGGCCCGCAAGGTGAACTTCGATAAGAACATCACCGAAAACGCGACGCTCAAATACGCCCAGATCAACTACGAGCTGGGCAACTCGCCCGAGGTCATTGCCGCCCTCAAGGACTTCAACCGCCGCTTTCCGCGCTCCAAAAACGGCGCGGCCGCCGACGATATTCTCAGCGAGAGTTTCCTGAACTCCTCCGACTACGCCCAGGCCCTGCGCTACCTCGACGGCCTCGACGACCGCAGTGCCAAGCTCAACGCCACCTACCAGCGCGTGGCGTATCTGCAGGCCGCCACTTTGTATAATAACGGCCAGTATTCCGACGCTTTGCCGGTGCTGGAGAAATCCCTGAAATATCCGCAGGACGATGCCTTGCGGGCCGCCGCGCAGGTGCTGAAAGGGGAGGTGTACAGCGTAGGGCAGAAGTACCCCGAGGCCATTCAGGCCTACAACGCCGCCGCCCGCACCGCCCGCGACGGGGCCGCCGCCGACACCGATTTCGACCAGAAAGCCCGCTACGGTCTGGGCTACGCCTACTACAACACCCAGCAGTACGACCGCGCCCGCCAGCAGTTCCAGGCTTACCTGAACGACCCGATTGCCAAGCCCGCCGACGCGAACTACTACGACGTGCACCTGCGCCTGGCCGACACCTACTACATTGCCAAAAGCTACCAGCAGGCCCTGGATCTGTACGATAAAGTCATTCAGGCCAACGCCGCCGACAAGGACTACGCCTACTACCAGAAAAGCGTGACGCTGGGCCTGCTCGGCCGCCGCGACGAGGCCAGCAAAACTCTGGGCACGCTGCTGCGCACCGCGCCCACTTCGCGCTACGCCGACGATGCCGTGTACCAGCAGGCCCAGTTCGACTACGAGGCCGGCGACTTCCAGCCCGCCGTGGACGGCTTCACCAAGCTGATCGACAACCGACCCAACTCCCAGCTGATTCCGTCGGCGCTGCAGAAGCGCGGCGTGGCCTACGCCAACCTGAACCAGCACGAAAAGGCGGTGACGGATTTCCGGCAGGTGCTCACGCAGTTTCCGCGCACCAAGGCGGCCAACAGCGCTCTGTTCAGCCTGCAGGAAAGCCTGTCGGCGCTGGGCAAAACGGAGGAATTCGACCAGTATCTGGCCCAGTTTAAGCAGCAGAACCCCGAAAGTGGCGCTACTGAGAGCGTCGAGTTTGAGGCGGCCAAATCCCTGTATCTGGCCGAGAAGTACGACAAGGCCATTCCGCGCTTGGAAGGCTACCTCAAGCAGTATCCCGGCACGGCACTGGCCGCCAATGGCCGCTATTTCCTGGCCGATGCCTACCTGAAGACCGGCAAGAAAGCCGAGGCCCTGCCCCGCCTGCGGGCCGTGGTGGAAGAGGGCAAGAGCGAGTTTGTGAACCGCGCCGTGGGCCGGGTGGCCGATCTGGAGTTTGAGAACAAGAACTACCCCGAGGCCATCAAGTACTACGGTCGCCTGCGCGAGTCGTCGCAGAACAAGCGCGAGGTGGCCACGGCCAGCATCGGGCTGATGCGCAGCTACTACGAAAGCGGCGACTACGCCGGCACCCGCCGCGTGGCCGAGGAACTGCGGGCCCTGAGCGGGGCCACGCTCAACGCCACCAACGCCGCCACGCTCTACCTGGCCAAAGCCAGCTACAAGTCCGGCAGCCTCGACCAGGCCGTGCCCGAGCTAACTACGGCCGCCGCCGCCACCGACGAAACCGGGGCCGAAGCCCAGTACCTGCTGGCCGACGTGCTGTTTCAGCAGAAGAAATACCCTGAGGCGCTGGATGCGGCCTACAAAACCAACTCCTCCAACTACGAGCTGTGGCAGGGCCGCGGCTTCCTGCTGATTGCGGATATCTACCAGGCCCAGGGTGAAATTTTCCAGGCCCGCGCCACATTGAACTCCATCATCGACAATAAATTCCCGGTCGCCGAAGTCATCGAAGGCGCCAAGCAGCGCCTGGCTGCCCTGCCCGCCGACGCGCTGGCCGGCGGCTCCGGCAACGGCGCGCCTACGGGCGGCACCAAGTCGCTTACCACCAAAACCCCGACCAAAGCGCCGGCCACACCCACCAAAACCGGCCCCGCGCCTAAGGCTCCGGCCAAAGGTAAAGCGCCGATTAACAACCTGACGCCAAAGCAGGAAGCGCCCGTTGATTCAACTGCTGCTCCGGCTCCGGCGCAGGAGTGATAAGCACGTCATGCCGAGCGAAGCTGAGGCATCTCGCGTGCTAATGTTACTCGAAGTCGTCTGTCATCCTGAGCTTGCGAAGGACCTTATTACGGTAGAACGAGTCGTTGTTACGATTATCGTTCAACTGGCATAAGGTCCTTCGCAAGCTCAGGATGACAGACGAGTAAAAATAAAGTACCTAAGTCCCCAAGACCCCACTATATGATCCTTCGTCAACCATTGGCCCTGGCCGTGCTGCTGGCCGCCGCGCCGCTTGCCGCGCAGGCCCAACGCACCGGCCGCACCGGGGGCAAGATTGAAGATGCCGAAATTGAAATCGTGAAGGAGCGGGTGAACAAGCTGCCCGAAGCCACGCGCAACTTCGAGAAAATCCGCATCGACCCGCCCGCCAGGCAGGCCGGCAAAGTCGCCTATACATACCCCGACTTCCGCCTGCCCGCCGACCGCCTGAACCCTTCGGTGCGCGTGCTCACCATCCGGCAGGAGGAGCTGGCCCCGCAAACCGGCAACTACGTGAAGCTGGGTGTGGGCAACTACGCCACCACCTACGGCAAAATCTACCTGCACAACACCCGCTCCGACGCTGCTTCCTACGGCTTCGACTTCAGCCATATGGCCTCCGGCAAAGGCCCTGTGGATAAGAAAAATTCGGGCTTCAGCCAGAACAGCATCGGCCTGAACGGCGAAACCTACAGCGGCCCCATGACGCTGGGCGCGAAGCTGGACCTGGGCCGGGAGCGGTACAACTTCTACGGCTACAACCGCGCCGCCCTGGCAAAAACGCCCGAAGCCGACCAGCTCAAGCAAGTATTCTCCCGCGCCGCGGCCAAAGTCTACGCCCGCAACCGCGCCGCCGATGCTGCCTTCCAGTACGATTTTGGCCTGGGCTTCAACTACTGGAAAGACAACTTCAAGGCCACCGAGAGCAACGTGCACGCCGAGCTGCGCTCGGGCTACGCGCTCAGTGAGAAAAGCCGTGTGAGCGTAAACGGCGACGTGTCGTTCATCTCCCAGAAGGATTCGGCCTACTCCGTGAGCCGGCCCTTCGTGCAGGTGACGCCCGCCTACGAGCTGACTCTGGACCGCCTGCAGGTGAGCGTAGGGGCCACGCTGGGCTACACCGGCGACACCATCCGGCGGGCCTCGCAGTTCAACGTTTATCCGGCCGTGCGCCTGGGCTACACCGTGAGCGAGGATAAGTTCGTGGCCTTCGCTGGCTTGGGCGGCGGTCTGCAGCGCGTCACGCTCTACGATCTGAGCACCGAAAACCAGTGGCTGGCCGCTCGCCAGCGCGTGGCCGATACCCACCGCGGCCCAACGGTCTACTTCGGCTTCAACGCCACGCCCGCCCGCGCTCTGGCCGTGAATGCGAAAGTCACGCTGAGCAACGACCGCAACCTGTACTTCTACCAGAATTCGGCTAAAGACACCGCCCGCTTCGACTTGGTGTATGACCAGAAAGCCACGCAATTGGTCAATATTCACGGCGAAATCCTGTACAACGCCGCCGAGCAGGTCCGCATCGGCTTCAAGGCCGACTACAACGGCTACAAGGTGCATTCGCTGGCCAAAGCCTACCACCGGCCGGCGTTTCAGTCCACGCTGTTTGCCACCTATAATATGTATGGCAAGCTGCTGCTGGGCGGCGAGCTGTATACCTACAGCGCCAGCTACGGGGCCGGCTACCGCCCCGATGTGACCCGGCCGCTGCCGCGCCCGCTGCTGGCCGTGCCCCGCGCCACTGATGCCGTTATCGACCTGAACCTGCGCGCTGATTACCGTATTATAGAAAATCTGTCCATCTTTGCTTCGGGCAATAACCTGCTCAACCGCAAGTACGAGCGGTTCCTGAACTACCCGGTGAAGGGCCTCAACGTGCTGGCGGGTGCCACCTACGACTTCTAGAACCTGATTGTGTTGATGCCGAATTTGCCCGCGTCTTAGTGCCCGAAAGACCTTTTGGTCGCCCATAGCCCGCTTTTTTGCCTCCCGGCAATGGCGGGTTGGCCGTCCGGAAGGTCTTTCGCGTTGCCCGGCCGCCGGCTTTTCCAACCAATCCTAACCCCGCCACCTGATGCAGCTATCCGACCATATCCGCACCCTGCTCCGGGACCACGACTGCGTTATCATCCCCGATTTTGGTGGCCTGATTGCCGACTACGCGCCGGCCCAGATTCACCCGGTTCGCCACACGCTGGCCCCGCCCACCAAGCGCGTGGCCTTCAACCAGTCGCTCACGCGTAATGACGGTTTGCTGGTGGATGCGCTCAGTCAGGCGCTGACCATCACGCCCACCCAGGCCCGCCAGCTCGTGCGCGATGCCGTGCTGCGCCTGCAGGCCGAGCTGGAAACCGGCCAGCGCACCGAGCTGCCCGGCATCGGCACGTTCCGCCGCCTCGCCGGCCGCGGCCTCGACTTTGAGTATACCGGCCATCAGAACCTGCTGGCGGCCAGCTACGGCCTGCCCGAGCTGGTATCGCGCCCCATCCGGGCCACCGATGCGCTGCAGGCCCGCGAACGGCAGCCCGCCGCGCCGCTGCTCACCGTGAGCCGCTCGCGCCGCCTCACCCGCGCCTTCAAAGCCGCCGCCGCCATGCTCATTGCGGGTCTTGTTTTGACGGCTAACTACCAGGGCGCTTTGAAGTTGGGGTATCTGCCTGAAAGCTTTAGAATAGACCTAAACCAGGCTACGGCCGCGCCGGTGAACGAGGCCATGGCCGAGCGCCCGACCTTCGCCCGACAGCAGGCCACGCTGGCCAACAACAGCTGGGCGGAGGCCGCCCCCGCCACGGCCACGGTGATTGACAACGAAGCCGAAGCCACGAAAACAGTGGCGGAGGCCGCCGCTGCGCCAGCCAAAGCACCCGCGCCGGCCGCAGCACGCAAAGCCACCGTGGCCGTGAAGCCAGTTACCGTAGCCGGGAAGCCGGTGGCGCTGAAGCCAGCTGCAACCACGGCCACCGCTGCGCCGTCAGTGGCTCCGGTGGCGAAGGCCGGTGTGGTGGCTCCCAATCTGGTGCCGGCCGCGGGGCCAACCACAATTAAAAGCCGCACGGGCCGTTCCTACATCATCGTGGGCGCTTATACCACGCTGGCCCACGCCGAAAAAGGGCGGCTGGCATTGCTGAAGCACGGCCACAAAAATGCGAAAGTAGTGCTGCCGGCTCGCGGCAGCCGCCAGTTCCGCCTCTCGGTGCTCGACTATCCCAGCAACGCCGTGGCCCAGCAACAATTGCCCCTGGTGCGGAAGCACTTAGGTTCTGATCTTTGGGTTCTCAACTACTAGCATGACCGCCTTTCTGCTGCAGATTACCACCGCCGCTACCACCGCCACCGATACCGCTGCCACCGCCGTTGCCGCCGGCACCCCCACCGTCACCGGCGATTTGTCCCTGCTCGACCTGATTCTGAAGGGCGGCTGGATCATGCTGCCGCTGTTTTTGCTTTCGTTCGTGTCGCTCTACATCATCATTGAGCGCTTCATCACTATCCGCCGCGCCGCCGTCAACCCCGATGCGTTTATGGCCGGCATCCGCGGGCTGATGGTGAAGGGTGACTTGCAGGGGGCCAAGATGCTGTGCGCTCAGAATCCCTCGCCGCTGGCCCGCATGATTGAGAAGGGTATCCGCCGCATCGGGCAGCCGTTGAAGGACATCGAAACCAGCGTGGAAAACGTGGGTAAGATTGAAATTGCCCGCCTCGAAAAGAACATCAGCATTCTGGGCATCATCGCCGGTATCGCGCCTATGCTGGGCTTCGTGGGTACCATCATCGGCGTTATCAAGATTTTCTACGCCATCAGCGCCACCGGCGACTTCGGCATCGCCCAGATTTCGGGCGGCCTCTATACCAAGATGGTAACCTCCGCCGCCGGCCTCATCGTGGGCATCATCGCCCACATCGGCTACCACTGGCTCAGCATCATGGTCGAGCGCCTCGTGTTCCGCATGGAAAACTCGGCCATCGAATTCATGGACATTCTTCAGGATAACTAGCGGTGAAATGGTGAGATAGTGAACTGGTGAGTTGTCGTTCAATCTGCGCAATCTGCGCAAAACGCGCCGCCAAAACATCAAACTCACCATATCACCATTTCACCACCTCACCGTATGGACCTCAGCCGGCGCCGTAAGCTTTCCTCGCACGTCGAAACCAGTTCGATGAACGACATCATGTTCTTCCTGATGCTGTTCTTCCTGATTGTGTCGACGATGGTGAACCCGAACGTCATCAAGCTCATGCTGCCCAATGCCCGCTCGGGCAAGGCCGTGATGAAGCAGACTATTAATGTATCGGTGGATGCCGCCGGCGCGTATTTCCTGGACCGGCAGCCCGTGACGGCCGCCACGCTGGAAACGGCCCTGGCCCAGCGCATTGCCGGCCTGGAAAGCCCCACCGTGGTGCTGCGCGTCGATTCGTCGCTGAACGTGCAGAAGCTGGTGGATATCCTCGAAATCGGCAACCGGCTCAAGGTGAAGATGGTGATGGCCACCCAGGCCCAGCAGTCGGCCGCCAAGTAAGCTTTGGTTGGTTTTTGATAATTTGTTTCTGGTTTTTGGTCAACCGACGAAGTCAGATGTGTTGACCTGGATACCCAGCGCCAACAACCAACAACCAACAACTAAAAACCAAGTGCCATGCCTTTAGACTACCGCGAAGAGCACCGCCGCGAGGCAATTATCGGCACGGTGGCTATTCATGCGCTACTGGCCGCGGCCTTCATTTTCACCGTCTTCAAAGGCCCTGATCCGCCGCTGGCCGCCTTCGGGGGCGACGGCGTGGAGCTGAACTACGGCGTGGACGAAGCCGGCTCCGGCGACGTGCAGAGCAAGGCCGTGGCCAACGAGTCGCCGAACCGCGAAGACAGCCGCCCGCCCGCGTCCTCACCCGACCCCACGCCGCGCCCCGTGCAACAGGCCGCCGAGCCCACGCCCCAGCAGGCTTCGGAAGATAAGATAGTGACCAGCGAGGCCGAGGAAAGCCCCGTGAGCGTGCCGCCGGTAGAAAAAGCCGCACCCCGCCGCGAAGAGGTAAAGGAAACTCCCAAGCCCGCCGAAAAGCCCCGCACGCTCTACACCCCCAAAGGCAGCGCCAGCGGCGGCGGCAACGGCGAAAACGGCACCAGCAACGCACCCACCGGCAACAACAACGGCGACCGGCCCGGCTCCGTGGGCGACCAGGGCGACCCCAACGGCTCGCTCGACGCCAAAGCCCTCTATGGCCAGCCCGGCAGCGGCGGCTCGGGTCGCAGCCCCGGCTCCGGCGGCCTGGAAATGGCCGGCTGGGCCTTCGCCTCGAAGCCCGACGCGCCCGTGGTGGACAATTCCTCGGGGTTTGTGCGCTTTAAAATCAAGGTGAATGCCGACGGCGAGATTGAGTCGGTGACCAAAGTGGCCGGCAACGTGTCGCCGACCCAGGAAAAGGTGTGCCGCGACGCGCTGGAGAATGCCGACCTGCGCCGCACCAGTTCAGCCGTCGGCGGGGCCACGGGCTTCTATACTTTCAAGGTCACGGTGCGTTAAAGCATTCCTGGCCCTGCCGCAAGCCGCCGACCGGATTTCCGGCCGGCGGCTTTACTTTTACCGGCGCGTTGCCTTAGAAGTGAAGTTGTGCGTTTTTCAATGAGGCGGTTGAGAAAGTCACCAGAACGTCCTGCTGAGCTTGTCGAAGCATCTCTCCCGCTTCGTTGCAACGCTATTCAGCCGAAGCGGGAGAGATGCTTCGACAAGCTCAGCAGGACGTTCTGTGTAGTCTTTTAGAATTCTCGAAACAGCTTCACAACTTCCCCTTTCACAATTTCACCGCCCATGACCTACGCCGAAACCCTCGCCTTTCTCTACGACCAACTCCCCATGTTTCAGCGGGTAGGAATGGCCGGCTTTAAGAAGGGGCTGGGCAATACCGAGGCGCTGGCCGCGGCCATGGGGCACCCGGAGCGGCGGTTTCGGGCGGTGCACGTGGCGGGCACCAATGGCAAGGGCAGTAGCTCCAACCTACTGGCGGCGGTACTGCAGGCCGCCGGCTACAAGGTGGGGCTGTACACTTCGCCGCACCTGCGCGAGTTTACGGAGCGCATCAAAATCAATGGGCAGGATCTGGCCCCGGAGTATCTGGTGGCGTGGGTGGAGCGGTGGCGGCCGCTGTTCGGGCAGGTGCAGCCGTCGTTTTTTGAAATGTGCGTGGCGCTGGCCTATTCCTACTTTGCCGAGCAGCAGGTCGATATTGCCGTGGTGGAAGTGGGGCTGGGCGGCCGGCTAGATTCCACCAACATCATTACCCCGCTGGTGTCGCTCATCACCAACATCAGCTACGACCACCAGAACCTGCTGGGCGATACGCTGCCCGAAATTGCGGGCGAAAAAGCCGGTATCATCAAGCACCAGGTGCCCGTCGTCATCAGCCAGACCCAGCCCGAAGTAGCGGCCGTATTCGAGCAGAAAGCCGCCTCGGTGCAGGCCCCGCTGCTGTTTGCCGACCAGCACTACCAGGTGCAAATGCTGCGTGAGCCCGCCCCGGATGCCGATACGCAGCAGCTGCAGATCAGCGGCGCGGCGGAGCTGGCCGGGCTGGAGCTGGCCCTGGCCGGCGACTACCAGCGCCTGAACGTGGCCGGTGTGCTGGCCGTGCTCGACGAGCTGCGCCGCCAGGGCTTCACTATTCCCGAAGCCGCCGTGCGCACCGGCTTCCGCGAAGTGCACCGCCTCACCGGTTTCCGCGGCCGCTGGACCATTCTGAGCCGCCGCCCGCTGGTGGTCTGCGATACGGGCCACAATGAAGCCGGTATTCGCTTCGTGGTGGCCCAGCTGGCGCGGCTGCCCCGGCGGCAGCTGCATATGGTGCTGGGCGCGGTGAATGACAAGGATGTGAGCAAGATGCTGAGTCTGCTGCCCCCGGAGGCCACGTACTACTTCTGCCAGGCCAATATTCCGCGGGCCTTACCGGCCACCGAGCTGGCGGCGCAGGCGGCGCGGGCGGGGCTGCGGGGGGAGGTGTACGGCCCGGTGCCGGCCGCCGTGGCGGCGGCGCGGGCGGCCGCTGCGCCCGATGACGTGGTATTTATCGGGGGCAGTACCTTTGTGGTGGCCGAAATGGCCGAATTGTATTCCGAGTAACCCCGAAAAATGAGTCGAGTAAAACAGAAGCGCTTTGCCAACAACGCCGAGCGGCCGGACATCGTGGAGCCGGGCAAGGCCAACTTCCAGCAGCTGGCGGGCCGCTGGCAAACCGAGTTTTTTACCAGGCCCAACCCCATTACCCTGGAAGTAGGCTGCGGCAAAGGCGACTACACCGTGGGCCTGGCCGAGCGCTACCCCGAGCGCAATTTCCTGGGCCTCGACATCAAGGGCGACCGGATCTGGAAGGGCAGCCACCGCGCCGAGCAGCTGGGCCTCACCAACGTGGGCTTCGTGCGGATGCGCGCCCTGGATCTGCTCCAGCACTTCGGCTTCGGTGAGCTGAGCGAAATCTGGATTACGTTTCCCGACCCGCGCCCGCGCCTCGGCGATGCCAAGCGCCGCCTCACCGCCCCGCGCTTCCTCGACCTCTACCAGCAGATTCTGCGTCCCGGCGGCTTAGTGCACCTCAAAACCGACGACGAAGCGCTATTCGACTACTCCCTGGAAGTGGTGCAACAGCGCCCCGGCGCCACCGTGCTGGCCCACACCAAAGACCTGTACGAAACCCCTGAGCTGCTCCCGCACGCCGAGGATATCCAGACCCACTACGAGCGCCGCTTCCGCGCCGAGGGTATCCCCATTAAGTATCTGCAGTTTCAGCTGAGCTGATTTTTTAATGTGCTGATGTGGGAATGTGCTGATGTGCTAATTCTTTGATGGGCTGAAAAGTCGTCTGTCATCCTGAGCTTGCGAAGGACCTTCCTCGGGTAAGTGACAAGTCTTTTTAAATGCACAAAGCCCTTTACCGTTGGCGCGGTAAAGGGCTTTGTGCGTTGAATGAAAGTTGTAGTGCGGGAAGAGGGAGGTCCTTCGCAAGCTCAGGATGACAGACGACTTTTAGCACATCAGCACATTCCCACATCAGCACATTAAAAAATCACTCCTCTTCCAGCTGTTCAAAAGCCGCTTCCAGCTCCGTGAAGTCGCGCAGGCCGGGCTTGATTTCCTCGCCGCCTTCCAGCACGAGGCCGGCGGGCTTGATTTCCTCCACGAATTGGCGGATGCTCAGCGGCGGCGCGTAACCCGTGCCCAGCCAGAGCTTGTAGGTGCGGGCCTGCTGGGTGAGCTGGGCCAGCTGCATGGCCGAAAGGGCGTGGGCCGGCGGCGTGGCCAGCACGAACCCGGCCACGTGGGCGTGCTGGTCGCGGAAGCGCTTTTCTACGTCCTCCACCAGCATATCCGGAATCCACTTGATGAGCTTGAGCGCCGGAATGGCCAGCTGAGCCAGCTCCTCGGCGGGGCGACGGCGGTGCAGCAGCACGTAGTCGAGGCGGCAGGCCTGGGCCATTCGGTTGATTTCCTCCACCGAAAGCGTGTCGAACTCGCCCACCAGCCGCACGCCGGCCACCCAGCCGCTAAGCTCCTGCACCACCTCCGGCTGCAGGTGGCCGGGCAGGATGGGGTCGAGGCGGAACGTGAGGTAGTCGGCCCCCATGCCGGCGCAGTAGCGGGCATCGGAGAGGTTGTTGATGCCGCGAACGAGCACCGGAGAAATCAAGGACATAACGGAACGAGAGCAAGACGAAACGGCCACGCCTGGAATCAGCGTTCCGCAATATTCGGGATAAAACTCCTGATTTGGATGAATTCAAGGTCAATATGATAACCGGCAGCCAAAAATAATCCGGCGGCCGGTCCGGCGGCAGCGCCCGGCCGGCCGCCGGGCCCAACTGCGGACTTGCTACCTTTGCCGTATGACCGGCGGAAACTTTCGCGCGGCCTCTTGGCTTTCAACCAATATGAATACGAATACTTCCGAATCGAAAGGACGGGTCCTGGTCGCTATGAGCGGCGGCATTGATAGCTCCGTGGCGGCCGTGCTGCTGCACGAGCAGGGCTACGAAGTGGTGGGCATGACCATGAAAACCTGGGACTACGCCTCGGCCGGCGGCTCCAAGAAGGAAACCGGCTGCTGCTCGCTCGACAGCATCAACGATGCCCGCCAGATTGCCGTGGAGCTTGGCTTCCCGCACTACATCATCGACATCCGCGACGAGTTCGGCGATTTTGTCATCAACAACTTCACCGACGAATACCTGGCCGGCCGCACGCCCAACCCCTGCGTGCTCTGCAACACCCACATCAAATGGGATGCCCTGCTGCGCCGCGCCGACCAGCTCGGCTGCCAGTACATCGCCACCGGCCACTACGCCAACATTCGCCTGGAAAACGGCCGCTACGTCATCAGCAAGGGCCTGGATGAAAACAAGGACCAGAGCTACGCGCTGTGGGGCGTGAGCCAGGAGAGCCTGGCGCGCACCATGTTTCCGCTGGGCGCGATGCGCAAAACCGAGATTTATGACGAGGCCCGCCGCCGCGGCTTCACCGAGCTGGTGAACAAGCCCGAGAGCTACGAAATCTGCTTTATTCCCGACAACGACTACCGCGGCTTTCTGCGCCGGCGCGTGGAAGGGCTGGAGGCCCGCGTGGCCGGCGGCGAGTTTGTGCTGCGCGACGGCACCGTGCTGGGCCACCACGAGGGCTACCCGTTCTACACCATCGGGCAGCGCAAGGGGCTGGGCATTGCGCTGGGCTTCCCGGCCTACGTGACCGAAATCCGGCCCGAAACCAACCAGGTCGTGCTCGGCAACTTCGACGATTTGGCCAGCACCCGCACGCTGGTGGGCAAGCTGAACATGGGCAAGTACGCCTCCCTGGAAGGCATGGGTCTGGTGCCCGCGCGCACCAAAATCCGCTACAACCACGACGGCTCGCCCGCGTTTCTGGAGCAAATCGGCGACAAGATCCACGTCTACTTCGAAGAGGCTGTGCACGCCGTGACGCCCGGCCAGGCCGCCGTGTTCTACGACGGGCAGGATGTCATTGGGGGCGGCTGGATTGAGCGCCACATCATTGGCGAAGTCCCCGTATCTTCCCCAGCCACTACCCACCAAGTCATTTCGGCCTAACCCGTTATTCTATGCTGTTTTTATCCTGCCGGCTGCCACGCCTGCTTTCGGCCGCCAGCCTGCTCACGCTGCTGGTAGCCGGCTGCAAAACCGAGACCGAGCCCGGCCCCGAAGCCGGCACCGACTACTACCCGCTGGCGCTGGGCGACTACCGCATTTTTTCGGTGGTCGATTCCGTCTGGGTCAACTACCAACGGCAGCCTGTCAGTACGTACCAGTTTCGGGAGCGAATCGCGGAACAATTTACCGATGCCAGCGGTCAGCCGGCCTACCGCCTCGTGCGCTCCCGCCGCACCCTGCCCACCGACCCCTGGCGCGACGACAGCGTGATGGTCATTTCGGGCACGGCCAGCACCGTGCAGCTCACCCGCAACAACCGTCGCACCGTGGAGCTGGTGTTCCCCATCCGGGCCGGCCGCAGCTGGAACCGCGACGCCTTCAACGGCCGCGACCTGCCCGAGGCGCAGAGCCGCCGCTACCTGCGCGTAAACGAGCCCTTCGACACCGAAACCAGCACCAAAAGCTTCCACTACGACCACACCGTGACCACCGACGATGTGGAAGACGTGAACCTGGACAACCCCGTGACCAGCACCGCCAAATACCGCCAGGTATATGCCCAGGGCAAAGGCCCGGTATACCGGCAGCGCCGCCGGCTGGTGTACTGCAACGGCGGCAACTGCGACCCCAGCCGGGTTTTCGTGGGCCAGACGCGGGTGGAAACCCTGGTGGAGCAGGGCAACACGCCGTAGAAAAGCCAGCCCCAAATGCCCCGAAGCGCGGCCGGTAGCTCCTACCGGCCGCGCTTTTTTTGGGCGGCGCAGGCTTCGGGCGGCCGGCAAGCTGTAGGATGATTCGGGGGAACTCAACCACCCGGCAAATCCGTATCTTTCCCGACGATAACCTTCTCTTCCTGCCCCGCTCTATGCGCTTTTCCCAACTCCTGCTGCTGGCCGGCCTGTGGGCCGGCTCCGCCCCGGTGCAAGCCGCCGCCGCCCCGCCGGCCGCCCGGCCGCCCCAAACCACCGGCACGGTGCGCAAGCACCTGATTTACTTCACCAACAAAGCCAACTCGCCCTACAGCCTGAGCCAGCCCCAGGCCTACCTGTCGGCGCGGGCGCTGCAGCGGCGCACGCGGCAGGGCATCAGCCTCCGGCCCCGCGACCTGCCCGTGAACCCGGCCTATGTGGCGCAGGTGAAAGCCGTGGCCGGCGTGCAGCTCTGGTACACCTCGCGCTGGTTCAACGCGGCCATCGTGGCCTGCGACTCTACCACGCTGGCCGTGCTCAATGGCCTGAGCTGCGTGCGGGGCGCTGAAACGCTGAACCGCGGCCTGGCCGCCCCGCGCCCCGCTGAGGACGTGCCGCCCGCCGTCGCCCAGCGCTTGAGCAGCAGCGCCGACTACGGCATTGCCTACGGGCAGGCCAAGATGATTGGGGCCGCGACGATGCACAACGCCGGCTTTCGGGGCGAGGGCATGCAGATTGCCGTGTTCGATGCCGGCTTCACGGGCGTGAACCAGGTGGCGGCCTTCGCGCCGCTGTTTCAGGAGCAGCGCATTGCCAGCACCTTCAACTTCGTAGATAAAAACACCAGCGTATATCAGCGCGATGCTCACGGTACGCAGTGCCTCTCCACAATGGCGGCCAACCAGCCCGGCGTGTTCATCGGCACGGCTCCCAAGGCTACGTACCGGCTCTTTATCACCGAAGATAGCCGGCTGAACTCGGAAAACCCCATTGAGGAAGCCAACTGGCTGGTAGCGGCCGAATACGCTGACTCGGCCGGCGTGGACGTTATCAGCTCCTCGCTGGGCTACACCACCTTCGACCTGCCTTCAGCCGACTACACCTACGCCGACATGAACGGGCGCACGGCCATCTCGACGCGGGCCGCCGTGGTGGCCGCCCGCGTGGGCATGCTGGTGGTGAACAGCGCCGGCAACGAGGGCACCTCCAGCTGGCGCTACATTGCCGCCCCCGCCGATGCCGATTCCATCCTGACGGTGGGCGCGGTAGATTCGCTGCGGGCGCACGCGCCGTTCAGCTCCTACGGCCCCACGGCCGATGGGCGCATCAAGCCCAACGTGGCCACTCAGGGGCGCCAATCCGCTATTATTTCGCCTTCCGGCACCGTGGGCACCGGCAACGGCACGTCGTTTTCCTGCCCCATCATGGCCGGCATGGCTGCCGGCTTCTGGCAGGCCAACCCCGCGCTGAACGCGCAGCAGGTGCTCAGCTTTCTGCAGCGCTCCGGCACGCTGGCCACCGCGCCCAACAACACGCTGGGCTACGGCATTCCGCACTTCGTGCGGGCCTATAACCTGGCCAACCCCAACAACCCGCTGGCCGCCGACAGTCCGGCCGTGGCCGACGCGGCGCTGACCATCTATCCCAACCCCAGCGCCGGCGAGGCCATGTCGCTGCACCTGAGCGCGGCTTTCCGGGCCGCGCCGCTGCACGTGCGTCTCTTTGATGCACGGGGCCGGCTGGTGCGCGAGCTGCGCCTGGCCGCCACCCCGGCCGCCGATGTGCGGCTGCCGGCTATTGGGCTAGTTAAGGGGTTGTATTTCTGCGAGGTAAGCACGGATAAGGCCCGGCAAACCGTGCGCTTCGTGCAGCTGTAAGCCGGCGACGGCCCACCGATTCGGAAAGGCCGAAAGCTAGGCTTCTGGTTTTCGGCCTTTTTAGTTTTTATTAGCAATTATTCCAACCATATTAGCGTTATGAAGCGGCGCACCGCCGCGCTTCGTTCGTTTTTCGCCCCTTTTTCAGTTGATAGTATGTTGCAGCTCATGATTACTAAAAGAATTGGCCGCCGCCAGTTCCACTTTACGGTGCAGGGTCCCAATTTCCACGAGGTGGTGGCTGAATACGACCGGCTCAGCTTCCCCGACGTGCCCGCCTGCGGCCTGTGCGGCTCCGACAACCTAGATTTATCCTCGCGCCTGGCCCAGGACAAGTTCAAGTACACGTCCGTGAAGTGCCTCGACTGCCGCGGCGACGTGACCTTCGGCAAAACCCAGAAAGACGACCAAACCTATTTCCTGCGCAAGCGCGAAAACGGCGAGCTGGACTGGCAGGCCTGGAAAAAGCCGGCCGAAGTGAAGTAGCACGGAAGTCGGAAGCCGCAGCGCGGTGGTAGGTTTGTAGAGAATCGCACAAGAAGTCATTCAAAGCCGCGTAGCGGTGACAGAGCCGTTCGGGCGGTTCTGCCACCGCTACGCGGCTTTGTTCTTCATTCCTATTTATTGCTACAAACCTGTCGCCGCGTTGCGGCTCATTCATTCGTTACTTCGTGTCGAAGGAAAAACAGGCCAGACAAAGCTTGGCCCGAAAAAAAGCCGCCCCCAATCCCGCCTCCGGCATACCAAAAGCTGCTCCCCAAAGCGTTACCTTCGCTGTATGAACCCAACCCGACGCATGGCCCCGCTGCTGGCTCCCTCGCTGCTGGCCGCCGACTTTGGCAACCTCCAATCTGAAACCGAGCGCCTGGCCGCCAGCGCCGCCGACTGGCTGCACTGCGACGTGATGGACGGCCGCTTCGTGCCCAATATCTCCTTCGGTATTCCGGTGCTGCAGGCCATTCACCGCCACGCCCAGCAGCCCCTGGATGTGCACCTGATGATTGAGGAGCCCCAGCACTACCTGGCCGCGTTCCGCGACGCGGGAGCTGCCAACCTCACGGTGCACTACGAGGCGTGCCCGCACCTGCACCGCGTGGTGCAGCAGATAAAAGCCCTGGGCTGCCGCGCCGGGGTGGCCCTGAACCCGCACACGCCGGTGGCGGTGCTCGCCGATATTGCCGCCGACCTGGACTTGGTGTGCATCATGTCGGTGAATCCGGGGTTTGGGGGGCAGTCGTTTATTCCGAATACGCTGCGCAAGGTGGCCGAACTGAAAGAGCTGCTGATTGACAACGGCTCGGAGGCGCTGATTGAGGTAGACGGCGGCGTGAGCCTCGACAACGCCGGGGCGCTGGTAGAAGCCGGGGCCGATGTGCTGGTGGCCGGCAGCTTCGTGTTCAACTCGCCCGACCCGGTGCAAACCCTGGCCGACCTGCGGGCTTACCTCACGGCTACGCTGGCCGGCACTGCTCAGGACCAACGCTAATGCCGCTCCGTTTTCTGCGTATTTTGCCCCTGGTGGCGGGCCGCGCCGGCTGGCTGGCGCTGTTTCTGCTGCTGTTTTACCTGCCGACGGCCCAGGCCCAGCAGGCCGCCCGCATCCTCATCACCGGCACCGTGCGCGACGCGGGCGGGCAGCCGCTGGAGCTGGTAGGCGTGGGCATTGAGGGCCAGCCCGGCGGCACCAACACCGATGCGCGGGGCCGCTTTGCCCTGAGCGTGACCCGGCCGCAGAGCGGCAAGCCGCCGGTGCTGGTGGCCCGCCGCCTGGGCTTCGGGGCCCTGCGCGTACCGCTCGACTTGAGCAGCGGCGCGGAGCTAAATCTGACCCTGACCCCCGATAGCCGGGCCATAAAAGGCGTGACCGTGCGCGGCCGCCAGGACGAGGCCGATACCCGCGAGCAGGTCAGCATCACCCGCATCGACCCGCGCGCGGCCAAGGAGCTGCCCTCGGCCTTCGGCGACTTCAACAAGATCCTGACCACGCTGCCCGGCGTGGTGGCCAACAACGAGCTGACCAGCACCTACGCCGTGCGCGGCGGCAACTACGACGAAAACCTGGTGTACGTGAACGGCATGGAGGTGTACCGGCCGTTTCTGGTCACCACCTCGCAGCAAGAGGGGCTGAGCTTCGTGAACCCCGATCTGGTCGATAAGATTGAGTTTTCCAGCGGCGGCTGGCAGCCTAAGTTCGGCGACAAGCTTTCTTCCGTGCTCAGCATCGACTACAAAAAGCCCGCGAAATTCGGCGGCTCGGCCACGGCCAGCCTGGTGGGCGGCACGATGCACGTGGAAGCCACCTCGCCCAACAAGCGGGTGAGCTACCTGGCCGGCATCCGCTACAAAAACGCCTCCTACGTGCTCCGGTCGTTACGGCAGCAGCGCGGCGACTACAACCCCACGTTCTACGACGGGCAGGCCTACATCAGCGCCGCGCTGGGGCCCAAAGACGACGTGGAGCGCACCAGCCTGAGCCTGCTCACCAGCTTCGCCCACAACGACTACCGCCTCACACCCGAAACCGGCGTGGCCACCTTCAGCTCGGCCACGGCCCAGTTCAAGCGCCTGTTTATCGTGTATGATGGCCGCGAGCGGATGCAGTACGACACCTACCAGGGCGGGCTGAGCTTGAAGCACAATTTCACCCCAAGTCTGCAGGGCGAGCTGCTGGGCAGCGCCATGATTTCGCGGGAGCTGGAATACCGCGACGTGGAGGCCAGCTACAGCTTTGCCGAGGTGAACACCGACCCGAAGGCCCCCGACTACAACAAGGCCGTGCGCCAGCGCGACGTGGGCTCGCGCTTCGACCACTCCCGCAACACGCTGCTGGCCCGCGTGGCCACCCTCGAAGGCCGCGGCCGCTGGACGCCCGGCCAGCGCCACACCGTGCGCTGGGGCCTGAAAGGCGGCCGCGAAAACATCGAGGATCGGCTCAACGAGTACAGCTACGTGGATTCGGCCGACTTCGTGCCCGACTACCGCCGCACCCGGCTCGTGTCGGCGCTGGACCTAGCCAGTTCCCGCACCCAGGGCTACGCCCAGCACACTATTGCCCTGGATTCGCTGCGCACGCTCACCTACGGGGTGCGCGCCCACCAGTGGAGCGTGAACGGGCAGCTGACCGTGAGTCCGCGGGTGCAATACTCGTTTATGACGCGCCGCAACCCGGATCTGTCGTTTAAGCTGGCCACGGGCGTGTACTACCAGCCGCCGTTCTACCGCGAATTGCGCGACCAGACCGCCGGCACCCGCGCCACGCCCCAGAGCGTGCTGGTGCAGCGGGCCGGACTGAACCCCGAGCTGCGCGCCCAACGGTCGCTGCACTTTATTGCCGGCACCGAACTGCGCTTCCGGCAGTGGGAGCGGCCCTTCAAGCTCAGCAGCGAGGTCTATTATAAGTATCTCACCGACGTGGTGCCCTACGACATCGACAACGTGCGGCTGCGCTACTTCGCCAAAAACAACGCTACCGCCTACGCCGCCGGCTTCGATGCGCGGGTGAGCGGCGAGTTCGTGCGCGGCTCCGAGTCGTGGTTCAGCCTGGGCCTGCTCACCACCCGCGAGAACATCGACGGCGACTCCGTGACGCGCTACGACGACAATGGCAAAGCCCTCGGGCGCGAGGCGCAGGGCTACATTCGCCGGCCCTCGGATCAGCGGCTGAATCTCGGGGTATTCTTCCAGGACCAATTGCCCAACAACCCCACCGTGAAGGGCTACGTGAACCTAGTGTTCGGTAGCGGCCTGCCGTTCAGTCCGCCCGCGCTGCCCGAGGAGCGCGGCACCACCAAGCTCACCCGCTCCTACAAGCGCGTCGATCTGGGCTTTTCCAAAGTCCTCTCGCTCAGCAACCGCCCGGAAGCTACGCGCCGCCCCGGCCAGCTGGAAAGTCTTTGGATAGGAGTGGAGGTTCTCAACGTGCTGGGGGCCAACAACGTGGCCGGCTACAGCTACGTGCAGGACGTGAATGCCCGCACCTACGCCGTGCCCAACTACCTTTCCCAGCGCATCGTGAACCTACGCGTTATTGCGCGGTTTTGATGGTGGAATTGTGAAGGGTGAAGTTGTGAAATAACGCCTGTCATCCTGAGCTTGCGAAGGACCTTCCTCTTTCCTAACTGGGAATCCCATTCAACGCACAAAGCCCTTTACCACGCGGATGGTAAAGGGCTTTGCTCATTTCAAAAGACTTGGTAGTGGCGAAGAGGAAGGTCCTTCGCAAGCTCAGGATGACAGAACGAAAAACTCACCATTTCACTATCTCACCATTTCACTATCTCACCGCTAATACGCCTTGCTCTGCCACTCCGTGAGGGCCAGGCGCATGTTGGGGAGCTGGGTTTTGAAGGTGGAATCCTGCTTTTCGCCGAGCTTGATGGCTTTGCGGCCCACCACGATGGCCGTGCCGTAATCCTGCTGCGAGGCGAGCAGGCGGGCCTTGATCCAGGTATTGGTGTAGGCTTCCTTCAGCCTGATGGACTCATTGATGTAGCGCAGGGCCCGCTCCGATTCGAGGTTGTTCTGCACTAAGTAGTCGGCGGCCTGGGCCAGTAGCTGCCAGTTCTGGGGCTGGGCGGCAATGGTTTTTTCGATGGTAGTCAGCACCTTCGTATTCACGTCGGTTTCGACCAGCAGACTCACCGTGCGCTTTTCCCAGGTCAGATTCAGGCGGGCGCTGTTGCGCTTCACCTCCGAAAACCAGTACAGCAGACTCTCGTGCATGGTCGCCGCTTCCGGGGCGGCGGTCAGTCGGATCTGATCGTCCTTGGCATCGTAGCCTTCGGCGCCCCAGTGGGTGGTCACGCGGTTGAGAATGATTTCCCAGTCCTTGCTCTGGTGCGGCAATACATAAAAAGAGTAGCGCCCGGCGGGCACGGCCTTGCCGTTCAGAATCACCGGATCGGCGAAGGAAATGATGGTATTCTCGTTGGCTCCGGCCCGCCACACCTGCTCATACGGCACCAGCTGGCCCCAGATAGCGCGGTTTTTCACGCTGGGCGAATGGTAATCGACCACCACCTCGGTCAGGCCGACGGTTTGCTGCACCACGGCGTGCGGGCTCACCTGGGGCAGGGGCAGCTGTTGCTGCTCGGCCTTGCTTTGGGCTAGGGCGGCGGGGCTGGTGAGGAGGCAAAATGACAGGCCGCACCCGAGTAGGAGCGAGGAAAACCGGAAGGCAGGCATAGGCAAAAAGTAGAAGCAAAACAGGACAGCCAGCGGCCACCCGAAACAATAGTGCCAAAAACGCGGTTGGCCAAAAACGAGACGGCAAAGGTCCGGGTTCCCGATAATTTTTTGGAGGAAAATTTTGTTCCCGCCGCGCCGCTTGTACATTTGCCCAGCAATTCGCCTTCATGATCCTCGTCGCGCCCCTTTTCCGCACCCGCCCTCAAGCCGCCGCCCCCACTGTGGGCGTTGCCGCTGGCTGGCTGCGCCTGGCGCACCATCATGTACACGGCCACCATTCCTCGTAAGCGAGGAATGAACACAGCATATCGTCCCCCCGGGGCTGGCCGCTAGTCGGCCGCCCGGCCGCCCCACCCAGGCGGCCCGACCGCTATTTGCCGCTTCTCACGCCGCCCCGGTCATTCTCCCGTAACCAACTCACCCCAATTCTGAATGCTGAATCAAGCAGCCTGCCTGCAGAATTCATACTTCAACATTCAGAATTCATAATTCCCCTCATGATCCGTTTAGCCATTCAGAAGTCGGGCCGCCTGAGCGAAGATTCCCTCAATCTCATTCGGGAGTGCGGTATTTCCTTCGTCAGCAGCACCTACAAGCTCAAAACCGAAGCCACCAACTTCCCCCTCGAAATCCTGTTTCTGCGCGACGACGACATTCCCGGCTACGTGCAGGACGGCGTGGCCGACTTAGGCATTGTGGGCCAGAACGTGCTGGTAGAAGCCGGTTTTCCGGCCCTGGAAGTCGAAACGCTGGGTTTCAGCAAGTGCCGCCTCTCGCTGGCCGTGCTGCGCAATGAAACGTACAACTCGGTAGCCGATCTGCAGGGCAAGAACATTGCCACCTCATACCCCGAAATTCTGGGCCGCTACCTGGCCGGCGAGGGCGTGCAGGCGCACCTGCACACCATCAGCGGCTCGGTGGAAATTGCGCCCAGCATCGGCCTGGCCGACGCCATCTGCGACATCGTGAGCAGCGGCTCCACGCTGCTGGGCAACGGCCTGCGCGAGGTGCAGACCGTATTCCGCTCCGAGGCCGTGCTGATTGCCAACCAGCAGCTGAGCGCCGAAAAGCAGGAGCTGCTGGCCCAGCTGCAGTTTCGGATGCAGGCCGTGCGCCGCGCCCGCCGCAACAAATACATTTTGCTGAATGCCCCCGTAGCCTCGCTCGACGCGGTGAAGGCCCTGCTGCCCGGCATCAAGTCGCCCACGGTGACGCCGCTGGCCGAGGAAGGCTGGGTGTCGGTGCAGTCGGTGGTGAACGAGGACGACTTCTGGCACATTACCGGCCAGCTCAAAGCCGTCGGCGCCGAAGGCATTCTGGTGCTGCCGATTGAGAAGATGATTAGCTAATGAGGTTAATGTGCTGATGTGGAAATGTGGGTAATGTGCTAATGACAGGCACATGCTCACATCAAACTTTAGCACATTCAATCACATTTCCACATCAGCACATTACCCCCATGCAGATCTTTCAATATCCTTCGCAGCCGGAATGGGCAGCTCTGCAGCAGCGGGCCGCCCAGCAGCAGGCCCACGATGTGGAGCAGCGCGTGCAGCAGATCTTCACCGATGTGCGCCGGCGCGGCGACGCGGCCCTGGTCGAATACGCCCGGACCTTCGACGGTGCCGACCTGAGCGCCGGCCTGCGCGTGACGCCCGACGAGCTGGAGGCCGCCGGGGGGCAGGTGCCCGCCGAGCTGCAAACGGCCATCCGGCAGGCCCATGCCAACATTCGCCGCTTCCACGAGGCCCAGCGGCCCACGGAAGAGAAAGTGGAAACCATGCCCGGCGTGCTCTGCTGGCGGCGGGCCGTGCCGGTGCAGCGCGTGGGCCTCTACATTCCGGGCGGCACCGCGCCGCTGTTTAGCACCTTATTAATGCTGGGCGTGCCGGCCCGGTTGGCCGGCTGCCCTGAAATCGTGCTGTGCACGCCCCCGCAGAAGGATGGCTCAGTGAACCCCATTATTCTGTTCACGGCCCAGCTGCTGAGCATCACTACCATCATCAAGGCCGGGGGGGCGCAGGCCGTGGCGGCGCTGAGCGGCGGCACGGAGTCGGTGCCGGCCGTGGACAAGATTTTCGGCCCCGGCAACCGCTACGTGACGGCCGCCAAGCAGCTGGCCACCCGCTACGGCGTAGCCATCGATATGCCCGCCGGCCCTTCGGAAGTGCTGGTCATTGCCGACGACTCGGCCAATCCGGCCTTCGTGGCGGCTGATTTGCTCAGTCAGGCCGAGCACGGCCCCGACTCGCAGGTGATTCTGCTGTCGGATTCGATGACCATTATTGAAGCTACCAAAGCCGAAGTGCAGCGCCAGCTGGCCACGCTGCCCCGCGCCGCCGTGGCCACCCAGGCGCTGGATGAAAGCCGTGCCATTCTGCTGCGCACCCCGGAGGAAATGCTGTTTTTCTCCAATCAATACGCGCCCGAGCATTTGATCCTGGCCGTTAAAAACCCCGAGCAGCTGGCCGAGGGCGTTACCAGCGCCGGCTCGGTATTTCTGGGCCACCTCACGCCCGAAGCCGCCGGCGACTACGCCTCAGGCACCAACCACACGCTGCCCACCAACGGCTACGCCCACAATTACAGCGGCGTGTCGCTGGATTCGTTCCTGAAGAAAATCACCTACCAGCGCATCACCGCCGAGGGCCTGCTGAACCTGGGCCCGGTGGTGGAAACGATGGCCGAAGCCGAGGGCCTCAGCGCCCACGCCCGCGCCGTCACGCTCCGGCTGGAGTCGTTGGCGGGCGGGCAGTAAGTCTAACCGGAACTGTCATCCTGAGCAGAGCGAAGGACCTTATGTCCGTTGAACGAGTCGTTGCTACGCCTGTCGTTCTTACCCCATAAGGTCCTTCACTTTGCTCAGGATGACAAACGAAAAAATGAAATCCTTACCATCAGTGATGTTTGATTTAGATAGCCTCGTTCGCCCCAACATCCGCGCGATGAAACCCTATTCCTCGGCCCGCGACGAATTTCAGGGCGATGCCCGCGTGATGCTCGATGCCAACGAAAACAGCCTGGGCAGCGCCGGTCCCGAGCGGTTCAACCGCTACCCCGACCCGCACCAGCGGGCCGTGAAGGCCGAGCTGGCCCAGCTGAAAGACGTAGCCCCGGCGCAGATATTCCTCGGCAACGGCTCCGACGAGGCCATCGACCTGCTCGTGCGCCTCACCTGCACACCCGGCCACGACAGCATCCTGATTCTGCCGCCCACCTACGGCATGTATGAGGTGGCCGCCAACCTGAACGACGTGCGCATTGAGCGCCTGCCGCTGACGCCCGACTTCCAGATTGCGCCCGCCGACGTGGCCCGCATCGTGGCTTCCGAGGCCAAGCTGGTCTGGCTCTGCTCGCCCAACAACCCCACCGGCAACCTGCTCCACGAGGAGTCTATCGAGGAAATCCTGCGCGGCTTCCGCGGCCTGGTGGTGGTGGATGAAGCCTACGCCGACTTCGCCGCCGCCCCGAGTTGGACCACCCGCCTGGCCGAATTCCCGAACCTGGTGGTGCTCCAGACGTTTTCCAAAGCCTGGGGCCTGGCCGGGCTGCGCCTGGGCATGGCTTTCGCCTCGCCCGAAATCATCGGCTACCTCAACAAGATCAAGCCGCCCTATAACGTGTCGGAAGCCACCCAGCAGCACGCCCTGGCCGCTTTGCACGACGCCCCCCGCTTCGAGCAGATGCGCCAGCAATTGCTACTGGGCCGCGACTGGCTGGCCGAGCGCCTGCCCGCCATCGGCATTGTGGAAGCGGTTTTTCCCTCGGATGCCAACTTCCTGCTGGTCCGCTTCCGCCCCGATGCCACGGCCGTGTATGATTATCTGCTGGAGAAAGGCATCGTGGTCCGGAACCGCACCACCCAGCCCGGCTGTGCCGGCACGCTCCGCCTCACGGTGGGCACTGAAGCCGAAAATGAGCAACTGTTGCAGGCGCTGCGGGAGTTTACTGCTTAAAAAACAAAGAAAGAACGTGTCATGCTGAGCTTGCCGAAGCATCTCTACCACGCCGTTTGATTACCAATTCAACGAAGCGGTAGAGGTTCTTCGCAGGGCTCAGCATGACAGCCGATTTGATATACACCCCATGAAAAAAGTACTCTTCATCGACCGGGACGGCACCATCCTTATCGAGCCGCCCACGGATTTTCAGGTGGATGCCCTGACCCGGGAAAAATTCCAGTTTGTGCCTGGTGCTATCAGCGGACTAGCCCGCATTGCCCGCGAGCTGGACTATGAGCTGGTGCTGGTCAGCAACCAAGACGGCCTGGGCACGGCCAGCTTCCCGGAAGACACCTTCTGGCCCGCCCACACCATGATGCTCGACATTCTGCGCTCGGAAGGAGTGGAGTTCGTGCGTGAGCACATCGACCGCAGCTTCCCCCACGAAAACCTGCCCACCCGCAAGCCCGGCATCGGGATGCTGCAACAGTATCTGGCCGCGGGCGACTACGACCTGCCGAACTCCTTCGTCATCGGCGACCGGCTCACCGATGTGGAGCTGGCCCAGAACCTGGGCTGCCAGTCTATCCTGATTCGGGAGGAAGCCGACGAGCGGGCCGCGCTTAGTACCACGAGTTGGGAAAGTATATACCAATTCCTGCGCCTGCCCGCGCGCACCGCGGTAGTACAACGCGACACGAACGAAACCAAGATCCGCATCGAGTTGAACCTCGACGGCGCGGGCCGCCCCGAGATGCACACCGGCCTGGGCTTCTTCGACCACATGCTCGACCAGCTTAGCAAGCACTCGGGCGTGGATATGAAAATCACGGTGCAGGGCGACCTGCATATCGACGAGCACCATACTATCGAGGACACGGCCATTGCCCTGGGCGAAGCTTTCACCCAGGCCCTCGGCGACAAGCGCGGCCTGGCCCGCTACGGCTTCCTGCTTCCCATGGACGATGTGCTGGCCCAGGCCGCCATCGACTTCTCCGGCCGCCCCTGGATTGTGTGGGAGGCCGAGTTCAAGCGCGAGCGGGTAGGGGATATGCCCTGTGAAATGTTTTACCATTTCTTCAAGAGCTTTTCCGACGCCGCCCGCTGTAACCTCAACATCAAAGCTGAGGGTCAGAACGAGCACCACAAGATTGAAGCCATCTTCAAGGCCGTGGCCAAAGCCATTAAGATGGCCCTGGTGCGCGATGCCGGCAAGATGGAAATTCCGAGCACGAAAGGCATTTTGTAAGCTTTATCCAAATGTTTTAACATTTGGATAAAGGCTGTTTGGGTGTTGTGGCGCAAGTATTAAGTGCCTTTGGAAAGCTGGATAATCAGCTAGTGCAGATCAACTGTTTAGGTTATCTGTATTAACAAATGAGTAAATAAAGTTGCTTGCTCAAATGAACATAGCAGTCATAGATTACAAGGGCGGCAACGTACAGTCGGTGCTGTTTGCGCTGGAGCGGTTGGGCCTGCAGGCCACGCTCACCGCCGACCACAACCTGATTCGCGGGGCGGATAAAATCCTGTTTCCCGGTGAGGGTGAAGCCTCCTCGGCCATGCGTGAGCTGCGCGCCCAGGGCCTCGACCAACTGCTGCCCACCCTAACGCAGCCCTTCCTTGGCATCTGCCTGGGTATGCAATTACTGGGCCGGCACAGCCAGGAAAACGACGCCGAGCTGCTGGGCATTCTGCCTTTCGATGTGGTGCGCTTCCCGGAGGCGGCCGGCTATAAGGTGCCGCATATGGGCTGGAACAATCTGCAGCAGCTCCGCTCCCCGCTCTTTGCCGGCCTGCGGGAGGAAGACTATGTGTACTTCGTGCACAGCTACTACGCGCCGGTGGGCGACTACACTATTGCCGAGGCGGCGTATCCCGCCCCGTTCAGCGCGGCCGTGCAGCACGAGAACTTCTACGCCGTGCAGTTCCACACCGAAAAGAGCGGCCCCGTCGGCACCCGGATTCTGGAGAATTTTCTGAAGCTGTAGCAAGAACTCAAGAAGTGTCATCCTGAGCAAAACGAAGGACCTTATTACGGTAGAACGTCAATCATTGATACGGCTCGTTCCCATCCCATAAGGTCCTTCGCTTTGCTCAGGATGACAGACATGAAAAAAATACCCAAATGGAAATAATACCCGCTATCGACCTCATCAACGGCCAGTGTGTGCGCCTGACGGAAGGGGACTTCTCCCAGCAAACCACCTACGACGCCGACCCGCTGGCCGTGGCCCAGCGCTTTGAAGCCGCCGGCGTGAAGCGCCTACACTTGGTTGATCTGGACGGGGCCCGCGCCCGCCGCCCCGTGAACCTGCCGGTGCTGGAGCGCCTGGCTCGGCACACCAGCCTGGTTATCGACTACGGCGGAGGCCTGCAGAGCGAAGACGCCCTGCGCCAGGCCTTCGATGCCGGAGCGCGTCAGATTACGGCCGGCAGTATTGCCGTGCGCGAGCCTGCCACGGTGCAAGGCTGGCTGCAGCAGTTCGGGGCCGACCGGATTCTGCTGGGCGCGGATTTCCGCGACAACCACATTGCCATCAATGCCTGGGCTGAGCAAAGCGAACGGACGCTGGCCGAGTTTATCCAGGGCTACCTGGCGGCCGGGGCCAGCACCTTTATCTGCACCGACGTCAGCAAGGATGGCAAGCTGCAGGGCCCGTCGCTGGCCACGTACCAGCAGCTGCGCACCGAGCTGCCCGCCGCCCGCCTCATCGCCAGCGGCGGCGTCACGACGCTGGCTGATGTGGAGGCGCTGGCTGAAATTGGGATGCACGGGGCCATTATTGGCAAGGCGATTTATGAAGGGACAATTACGCTGGCAGAGCTGAAAGGCTGGCTGTAGAAAATTCAGAACGTGTGTCATGCTGAGCTTGCCGAAGCATCTCTCCCGCTTCGTTGTAATGCTATCCAGATGAAGCGGGAGAGATGCTTCGGCAAGCTCAGCATGACACACGTTCTTCTAACTCTAAATCAAAAACCCGATGCTCACCAAACGAATCATTCCCTGCCTCGACATCAAAGATGGCCGCACCGTGAAGGGGGTGCGCTTCGAGGGGCTGCGCGACGCCGGCGACCCGGTGGCGCTGGCTGCGCGCTACGCCCGCGAAGGGGCCGATGAGCTAGTGTTTCTCGACATCACGGCGACCAACCAGAAGCGCACCACGCTGGTGGCGCTGGTGCGCGAGGTGGCCCGCGAGCTGGATATTCCCTTCACGGTGGGCGGCGGTATCGGCACGGTGCAGGATGTGGAGGCGCTGCTGCTGAATGGGGCCGATAAGGTCAGCATCAACTCGGCGGCGCTGGCCCGGCCAGAGCTGATTGAGGAGCTGGCCCGGCGCTTTGGCTCGCAGTGCATCGTGGTGGCTGCCGATACGCGCTATAATGAGGCCGACGGCTGGCAGATCTATACCCGGGCCGGCACCCACAACACCGGCCGCGATGCCGTGCAGTGGTGCCGTGAGGCCGCCGACCGGGGAGCGGGCGAAATCCTGCTCACCAGCATGAGCAACGACGGCACCAAGGACGGTTTCGCGCTGGACATCACTGGGGCCGTGAGCCGGGCCGTGTCGGTGCCAGTGGTGGCCTCGGGCGGCGCGGGCTCCCTGCAGGATTTCACCAACGTATTCCAGCAAGCCCAGGCCGATGCCGGACTGGCCGCCAGCATCTTCCACTTCGGCGAAATCGGTATTCGGGCGCTCAAGGAGCATTTGCGCCAGGATGGTATTCCGGTTCGTTTGTAGTTTCTTATCTGTTACTATTCATCTGTCATCCTGAGCTTGCGAAGGACCTTATCACGGCAGAACGACTGTTGTCACAACGACTCGTTCAACTGGTATAAGGTCCTTCGCAAGCTCAGGATGACAGATGAGTTTAAAAACCACCCATGGAACTTGACTTTGCCAAAATGCCCGCCGGGCTCATCCCCGCTGTGGTGCAGGATGCCGATACCGGCCAGGTGCTTATGCTGGGCTATGTGAACGAGGAAGCCCTGGCCCAAACCCGGCAGCAGGGCCGCGTCACGTTCTTTTCCCGCTCCAAAAACCGCCTCTGGACCAAGGGCGAAACCTCCGGCCACTACCTCACCGTGGTTAGCCTGCACGAGGACTGCGACGGCGACGCGCTGCTCATCCGGGCCCGGCCCGATGGGCCCACCTGCCACCGCGGCACCACCAGCTGCTTCGAGCAGCCGGAGCAGGCGGCGTACCCGGCCGCGCCCATCGGCTTCGTGGCCGAGCTGGAGCGCCTGGTGCAGCGCCGCCGCGACTTTCCCCAGGAGGAGCCCAATTCCTATACCGCCTCGCTCTTCCGCAAAGGCATGCCCAAGATTGCTCAGAAAGTAGGCGAGGAGGCCGTGGAAACGGTGATTGATGCCGTGGGTGGCAACATTGAGGGGCTCAAAGGCGAGGCCGCCGATCTGCTGTACCACCTGCTGGTGCTGCTGGCCGCGTCCCGCATTACGCTGGAGGAAATTGTGGCTGTATTGAAGGAGCGGCATTCTACCATTTCGGCCGGGGTGCGGCGGGAATAGCCGGTAGCATATGTAGTAAAACGGCAGCCCCAGCGGGGCGACATATCGGTAGTAAGTGAGTCGATGGAAGATGCTAAAGCCCCAGCGGGGCGACACCAATCGTTAAGCGACGGTGCCGCCCCGCTGGGGCTTTTAAAACGCTTTATGCGCATTTCTCTACCGATATGTCGCCCCGCTGAGGCTGTTGTTCCGTCCTGGGTTTGATACTCAAAACCGGTAGCCCAACTGAAAACCGGCCACGCCGGTTGCCTGCCAGCGGTTGCGCCAGGAGCGCGAAAAGTACTGCTGATTCATATCGAGGCCCAGATACGTATCCAGCAGCAGGCGCTGGCCCAGGGACCACTGGCGGCCCAGGCGCAGCTGGGGCCGGATAGTCAGCGTGCTGGATGTGGTAGTGGTGGGGTGGTTGGAGGCGGCATAAGTGAACTGGTTGTAGCTCGTGCCTAGCCCCACGCCGGCGTACCAGCCCAGCAGGGCGGGCTTGGTGCGCTGAAAGTAGTAGCGCAGCTCGGCCGCCGCCGTCAGGTGGCGCGCCCGCAGGGTGTAGCTGTAGTTGCTGATGGTGTAGTCGTCATTCACGTAGGAATAGCCCCCGTGCCAGGTAGAGCCGGTGTAGCCCAGGCTGGTTTGCAGACTCAGGCGCGGCCGCAGCTGCCACTCGTAGCCCGCCGTGGGCAGCAGGCCCTGGCCCGCCGTGGTGCGCAGCCCCAGCTTTAGGGCATGGGTGCGCGGGGCGGGGGCGGCGGTCGTATCGGGTTGGGCCGGGGCGGTGGCGCGGGCGGCCAGGGGCAATGTGGCGAGCAGGGCCAGCGAGCAAAGCGGGAATTTTTTCATCGGCAGGGAGCAGTCGGGAAAAGGATAAGGAATAGGAGAGGAGCTTGCCGAAAGGAGTCCCGGCGGGCCCCGCAGGTTGTATGGCGGTTGGCAAATAGGCCCCGCCGGGCCGCCAGCCGGGGAAATAGTTGCTACTTTGCGGCCCGATTATCACCTGTTCTATGCCCGACCATTCCGCTTACCTGGCCCTGCAGTCGCTCACGGTGCTCGTGCCGGTTTACAATGAGGAAGAAAGCCTGCGCCAGTTTGTGGTGGAGATGAACAAATTCCTCGCCCAGACGCCGGTAGCCACCACTGTGCTGTTCGTCAACGATGGCAGCACCGACGGCTCGCTGGCCATTCTGCGCGACATCTGCCGCCACGATGCCCGCTACGAGTTCATTTCGCTGCGCGAAAACCGCGGCCTGAGCACCGCCATCAAGGCCGGCGTGGACCATTGCCGCAGCACGCTCATCGGCTATATCGACTCCGATATTCAGACCTCCCCGCTCGATTTTCTGCGCTTTTTCGAGTTTTTCCCGCAGTACGATATGGTCAACGGCATCCGGGCCAAGCGCCAGGATACGGTGGTCAAGAAGCTCTCCTCGAAAGTGGCCAACACGGTGCGGCGCACCCTCATCAACGACGGCATTCAGGACACGGGCTGCCCGCTCAAGATAATCAAGATAGAGTATGCCCGCCGGCTGCCGCTGTTTCATGGCATGCACCGCTTCCTGGGGGCGCTGGTGCAGCTGCAGGGCGGCCGGGTGAAGCAGATTGCGGTGCAGCACTTCCCGCGCTTCGCCGGCACGGCCAAGTACAACCTCTGGAACCGCGCCTGGAAGCCCCTGGTCGACACGTTCGGCTTCCGCTGGATCCGCAGCCGCTGGAAAAACTACGAAATTGGAGAGCACCACCGCGCCGACGGGGCGGGCAGCTAAGCCGCGGCCATGACGATGGAAACCCTTGCGCTGGCCATCGGCCTGGTGTCGCAGCTGCTGTTTTCGAGCCGCATCGTGCTGCAGTGGGTGCAGAGCGAGCGGGCCCGGCGGGTGCTGGTGCCCACGCTGTTCTGGCAGATCAGCCTGATATCATCGTTTCTGATGATTATCTACGGTATGCTGCGCCACGACCCGATTATTCTGGCCGCCCAGCTCATCAGCTACGCCATCTACATCCGCAACCTGCAATTGCTGGGCGAGTGGCGTAAGTTGAACCCCTGGTTTCGGGCGGCGGCCTACGGGTTTCCGCTGGCCATGCTGGCGTGGTTCGGGGCCGGCAATCAGCACTTCAGCCTGCGGGCCATGCTGGGCAGCCGCATTCCGGCCGGGCTGCTGGTGCTGGGCTCCGTGGGTCAGATTATTTTCCTGCTGCGCTTCGTGTATCAGTGGATCTACTCCGAGCGCAAGGGCGAATCATCCCTGCCCCTGAGCTTCTGGGCCCTCAGCTTCGGCGGCTCCGTCCTGATTCTGACGTACGCCATCCTGCGGCGCGACGTGGTGCTGATCATCGGCAACGTGTTCGGCACGGTGGTATATGCCCGCAACATCGTGCTGCTGCGCCGCGAGCAGCGCCGCGCCCCGGCGGTGGCCGCTGGTAAGGAGCCGGTGGGGTAGGCTCCAGCTAACGCAGGCATTAGCATTATAACGCTATAACGCTGCCAACGCCTGCTGCAACAGCCTTTCCGCAGTGTAGTGCGGCTGGTAGCCGAGTACCCGCCGTGCTTTTTCGCTGCTGTAAACCCGGTCAATGGTGGTGGGGAACTGCCAGCCCAGCCGCTGATAGGCGGCCGGGGCCATGGGCAGCCGTTGGGCAATAACCTGCGCGGGCTGCTGCTTGAGCAAGCCTACATCCTCGCGCTGAAACGGGCTGCTGCCCGTAATGTTGAAGGTTTCGAAGGTGGTGAAGCGGTGCTCCAGCGCCAGCAGATGGCCCAGGGCCCCGTCCCGTTCATCCAGGCCGCGGTAGAGGCGGTGGTTGGCGGCCAGATTGGCAGGCTCGGGCAAAAAGCGGCCCACCCGCAGCACCACCGTTTCGAGTCCTTCCTGCACAAAGAAATCCTGGCACAAGGCTTCGGCGGCCTGCTTGGTGATGTCGTAGATGTCGCGGGGCTCGGGGCGCAGATCCTCATCAACCCACACGGCCTGGGTGGGGTGCACCATGGCCTGCCCGTAGATGGAGGTAGTGCTGGTATAGAGAAACTTGCCGATGCCGTGCTGCCGGCAGGCATTCAGCAGATGCAGCGTGCCCTCAATGTTGGTGCGCACAAACTCCAGCCGCGCCACTCCCAACTCATAATGCCGCCCGTGCAGGGCCGCCGTGTGAATCACCGCGTCGGCACCCCGTAGCGCCCGGCTTACGGCTTGCGCATCCCGGATATCGAGCAGCAGATCGGTCGTGTCAGCCGGCAGCAGGTCGGCCCCGATAACGCGGTAGCCCTTCGCGCGCAGCAGCCGCACAATTTCCTGGCCCAGCCGGCCCGAAGAACCCGTGACAAAAACAGTAGCAAGGGGAAGCATTTGGCCAAGCAAAAAGTGAGGAGGCAAAATACGGCACAATACGCCAGTTGTTATTCGGCCGGTTGCGCATCCAGCCAGCGCACGAACTCCGCCAGCCCCGCGGCCAGTGGGGTATGCGGGGCGTAGCCAAGCAGGCGCCGGGCCTTGCTGATGTCGGCGTAGGTCACGTCCACGTCGCCGGCCTGCATGGGCTGGAAGGCCAGTGTCGGCGTTACGCCCACGGCTTGGCCCACGGCCTGAATCAGCTCCAGCAGCGGCACCGGGCGGTTATTGCCCAGATTAATGGTTTCGTACACCCGCTCCTGGGCGAGCAGATAATCCACGCCCTGCACAATGCCGGCCACCGTATCGAGCACGAAAGTATAGTCGCGGGCCGTGGTGCCGTCGCCGAACACGGGAATGGGTTGGCCGGCCCGCAGCAGGCGCACGAACTTATGAATGGCCAGATCGGGCCGCTGCCGGGGGCCATACACGGTGAAAAAGCGCGCGTTAAGCACGCTCAGGCCGTAGAGCTGGTGGTAGGTGTAGGTGAGCATCTCGCCGCTGAGCTTGGAGGCCGCGTAGGGCGAGATGCAGGCAGCCAGCAGGTTCTGGTCTTCGCGGAAGGGCCGCTGGGGCGTATTGCCGTACACCGACGACGAGGAGGCGAAAAACAGCTTGCCAATGCCGCGCAGCCGCATCCATTCCAGCAGGTGGGTGGTGCCGATGACGTTATTCTCCAGATAAGCCACCGGCGCGTGCACCGACGGTCCCACGCCGGCCTTGGCGGCCAGGTGCACGACTACCTCAATCGGATCGGCGGGCAGCGCATCCACCAGCGCATCGAGTCCGTGGCGCAGGTCGGCTTCGTGAAAGCTGAAGCGCGGGTGCGCCAGGCAGGCAGTCAGGTTGCGCAGCTTGAGGGCGCGGTCGTAGAACGGGTCGAAGTTGTCGAGGCCCACCACGCGGTGGCCGGCGTGGAGCAGCTGTTCGGTCAGGTGCGAGCCAATGAAGCCCGCGCAGCCCGTTACCAGAATGGATGCCATGCGTGAGAAGCAGGGGAGAAGAGGATGAAAAACGCCCTTTTGTTGGCGGGCGGGGCGCAAAGGTAGCCCGAATTGTCCGGCCCCGGCCAGCCTGCGTATAGCGTAGGTGGCGCTGGTGTTGGGGCCGGTGCAGATGTTGGTCGTTGGTTTGGGTTCAGGCTGCTGCTATGGAACACGTTCCCTCTCGCTTCGTTTGGGCGCTGGCGCTGGTTCTCAGCGCCGCCGGGCTGGGGCCTCCGTGCGCGGCCCAGCCGCCGGCCGGGCCGCTGGTCATCGGGCACGCCGGCTCGGGCTTTTTCCATCCTTTCAATTCTTTGCCGCCCAGCAGCCTGCGGGGCATCGAACGGGCGCTGCGGCTGGGTGCCGATGGGGTAGAAGTAGACCTGCGCCTGAGCCAGGACAGCGTGCCCGTGCTCTACCACGACTACACCCTCAACTCCATGACCAACGGCCGCGGCTGCGTCAGCCAAACACCGGCCGCGGCCCTGGTGCAGCTGCGCTACCGCGGCGGCTGGCTCCACGACTGGCGGCAGCATGAGCGAATCATTCCCTTTGATACGCTGCTGGCCCGCCTGGCCCGCCGCCCCGAATTCCCCTATCTGCACCTGGATCTGCACGAAGATGATGCCTGCGCCGCCAACGACACGGCCCGGAGCCGGGCGCTGGCCCGCCGTCTGCGCGAATTGCTCACGCACTACCAGGTGCCCGCTCACCGCCTGCTGATCCTGACCAACCGCCCTGCCACGCTCCGCTACCTGCATCAGCTGCTGCCCGCCGTGCCGCTGGGTCTGGAGCTGTCGACCGACTTTGAGGCCGACCTGCTACAGCTGCGGCAGCTGCCCTGGGTGCAGGCCGCCGTGGTGCACAAAGACGACATTACCCCCGCGCGGGCGGCCCGCCTGCATAGCCTGGGGCAGCAGGTGGTAGTTTTCGGGGGGCGTTCGGCCCGGGCCGAACGCCGGGTAGTGGCCACCGCCCCCGAGGCCTACCAGGCCGATAACGTCCGGCGGCTGCGGGCCATGCTCCGCCGCGGGAATATCCCTACCGAGAGCCGGCTTAGAAAACGGCCGCTACTAGCCCTGGGGCGGGAGCGTAGCGACTGATAGCATCTTCTGTTGGACTGCATTCATGAGCAGGCAGCCTTATGCTATTGCCTCGATAGCCGGTTAGTTTCCAGGCTTCTGCACGACAACCAAAACGCGCAGGGCGGGCTATCATTGCCGTTAAGCGCACTTATTGCAATTAGGTGTATTTATAGTGATATTTATTCTATGCGGAGGCCAGTACGTACCAACAGCCAGTGGGGGCGCATTATAGCGGTGCTGGCGGTATGTGGCTTCAGCTTCTTTGTGCACGGCGGAGCGCCCGCCGTCAGTTTGATGGAGTCCCGCAACTTTGTGGCCGCCCGCGAGATGGTCGCGGGCGGCTCCTGGCTTATTCCTACCCTGAACGGGGAGCCGCGGCTGGCCAAGCCCCCGCTGCCCACCTGGGCCGTGGCCGCGCTGCAGTCGCTCACAGGCCCTACCGAGAACCTGGCGCTGCTGCGGCTGCCCGCGGCGCTGGCGGCTACGCTGCTGGTGCTGTTCTTCTGGGCCCTGGCCCGCGAGCTGACCCGGCACCAGCCCGCCGAAGCCGCCGCGCCCGGCCGCACGGCCTGGCTGGCGGCATTGGTGCTGGCCAGCAGCCTGCTGATCATTGTGACGGGACGGGAAGGGCAGTGGGATATTTTTGCCAGCAGCCTGATGATAGGAGCCCTGTGGCTGCTGGTGCGGGGCTGGCGGCAGCCCGGCCCGGCCTACGCCCCGCTGCTGGGGGCCGGGCTGCTGGCCGGCCTGTCTATGCTCAGCAAAGGGCCGGTTGCCGTATATGCGGTGCTGCTGCCTTTTGTGGGCGCTTATCTGGTGGGGCAGCCCGGGTATCGGCGGCAGGTGGTCCGGCAGGGGCGGGGCACGACTCTGGCCGCGGTAGTGGCGCTGCTGGTGGGGCTCAGCTGGCCGGGGCATATCGGGCTGGCGCTGGCCCCCCTGGCCCTGAAAGTCGCCCGCACCGAAGTCACGTCCTGGGGGGGGCGGCACGTCCAGCCTTTCTGGTACTACTGGTCTTTCTTCGCCTTCACCGGGTTGTGGGCCTTGGTGGCCCTGCTCAGTCTGGTGTGGCCCTACGCCCGTCCTCGCCTGCGGGGCATCCTGCCCTACGCCCAGATCCTGGGGTGGTTGGTAGCCAGCTTGGTACTGCTAAGCCTGGTGCCGGAAAAAAAAGAGCGCTACATGCTGCCCCTGATGCCGCCGCTGGCATTGCTTGTGGCCGGCCTGCTGCGCTACTGGGAAACCTGGCAGGCTACCCGGCCCCAACCTGCCACGCCGACCGCCGATGTGTGGCTACTCCGGGGGTGGGGGAGTTTGCTGGTGGCCGTATTTCTGGCCTTGCCCGCTGCCATGGTCCTGAGCCGCCTGCCGGGGTTTGGGGTGGGGTCCATTTGGTTTGCAATGGCTGTCGGTGTGTGCGGAGCCCTGACCGGGTGGGTGGGGTGGGGCGTGCGCCAAGTGCGCCCCACGGCTCTGGTGGCCGCCACGCTAGCAGGTGTCGGAGCCATTATCGGGCTTTTGATGCCGGCTTACCCCGGTTGGGAAGCCCGCAAGGGGACGCCCGGCCTGCGCCAGCTGCGCGATGCCCGCCAGGAGCCCTACCTGCGCCGCATCGCCACCTGGCGCAGCCTCGACACGCTACACGTAAAGCAGGTGTGGGCGGCGGGCCGGGCAGTGCCGGTCTGGCACCCAAGTGTTGAAGCCTTGGCTGGCCTGCGGGAGCCGGTGGTTTTGTTCTCGGGAGGAAATGCCGCTGACCGGCTACCCACCGGGTGGGAGCGGTACGTGCAGCTGCAGCTGCTCGACAGTTTCTACCTAGGCCAGGATCAGCAGTCCGGCTATTGGCGGATATCCCGGATCGACCCGCTAAAGCATCCTCATAACAAAGTTGCGAATCACTAAAAAATAGTTTAACATAATAATTAAATAGATTGAATTTAGTTTCCGGTCCAGATAGGAGCGAGGTGGCCCCCGCTCCTTGTCAGAAGTCGTTAGGAAGTTCACCGCCCACGACGCGATACTGTACCAAAACTGCTCTACGCGGATTGTTCTTACCGCAAAGCCGTTAGAAGATGCTTTAGAAAGTAAGCCAGCAGCCTGTTAGCGACTTAGTTGCCGACGTATCTTCTCCAGCAACGCCCCGGCAATGGCTAAATCGTCAGTATCCTGAACGGAAAGTTGGGTATCCAGGCCCGGCCCCGTGATGCGGATGGTGTACACAGCCCCGCCCGTCAGGCCCTGAGCCTGAGGTTCCGCACCAGCCCCGCCGGTTGGGAAGTCTGCCGCCATAGTATCTGCGGGTCTAAGTGTATCAGCTGACATCGGGCGTGCCAGAGGCTCTTGTGCCGGCTGCGCCATCTGACTAGAGGAAGCGAAAGAATGAGCAGGCACAAAAACCGCTTCAGGTCCGGCGCCCCCCGCTTCCCTGGTAGTCGTGTGCTCCGGGTCTGTATCGTCCAGATCCGAAGTGTCTAGTCCAAACAGACTGGAAACGGCGTCAGAGTTCCGCAAGGCTGGTATATGAGCAAAAGCAGAGGTAGTCGAATTGCTACCCGTTGGGGAAGGGGTTGCCGCATAAGCCTGGGTTGGTGCCGGTGAAGAGCCCTCTGGAGTATTTTCCTGTTTGAATATATTCAGGGGCATCTCCGTGCTGGCCAGCTCCCGCCGTGGCGTTTGTTGGGCCGCCAGCATATCAATGTCTGCTATTATGTTGCGCTCATCGATAACGCCCACCATACGGGCACCCTCTACGAAGGCTTTAGCCACATTCTGCGCATTTATCTCCTCTACACCAAACTCCCGGATCAGCATTACATCGAACATATGCACCGGCAGCTCGCGGTTGCGGAACTTGCGGCATATATGCGTGAAGAGCGGTGGGTGCAGAAAGGCTTCCCGATGGTATATCTTTTCCTCCTGCTTGTCATAAGCATGCTTGATGCGTCGGAATAGGTTGGTAGTAGTCAGCAACTCCCGCTTACTGGTAACCAGCCCAAACTTTACCGCTGATCCGACAATCGCCTTGAAAGACCCACTAACCTTCCGGCTGAGCTTGCGGGCACAGGTCTCCAGAGCACACTTACCGCCAGTATCATCAACAACTTCTGCTATTTCCCAGGCACTGAGGTAACTCGTGCGGGGATAGTCTATGGTTTTAGGCATGAGAATGGGGAAGAGTATGAATAAATAGAAAGCACAAGTATATAAGATATAAGTATATAAAAGTAGTATAAAGTATAAAATAGTTTAACTTATATTTACTTTTTTATACTTTTTTTTGCTTTTTAGCTTTGGTTCTTAATATGCTTAAGCAATACAACTTGATTATCCTCCTATAGCATTCAATTTTAATACCACTCCAACTAAGGCCGGCGGCAGGGGCGGGGCGGGCCTTAAGCAGCCTTCAAAGCGCCATGGAGAGCCTCTAGACCACCATCTATCAGGCGACAGATAGTTTTGATCGTGCAGCTCAGCATACTCGCCTAGAGCAGGTTTAGTAGCAGGAGAGGAGCACGCGGCGTTTCCTCCGTCAGAACTTACACGCCGGGGTCCGACAACTTAGCAACACAACTGCCATATATAGGGCAGCTGTGCGACGCAACCGTCAACCTTACTCTGTGCCTGAAATCTGCACATAAGCCCTGATTTCACCGGAGCCCCAACGAAGCCAAGTAGATGAAGTAACAAGGGGAACATTCCGGCGTTTCATTCATCATACTCATCCAGTACTTGCGCAGTAGATACATGGCAGTTATCAATGTCGCCTTTGCGCAGCTGCTGCTCGTAGTCGGCCAGGCACACTTGATTCAACTTATCCTTGGGGCGCGTTGACGCCTACCGCATTGCCATCGGGGCGGCTTTCCGGCCGCCAGGCCAGCTTGAATAAGCGGATGTTGCGGTGTCCTCTGGCGGTTTGTTTTATAGCCTGTGAAAGAGCCATCAGCACGATATTGCGAAACCTTCTCAGCCGAACAGACCTGTGCCACAGTACACAGCAACACAGCTCGGATACAGTTCAATTAGCCATGGAACTCAACGACTTCCACATGTCTTATAATTTATATTATGTTAAGTAATGTTTTTCAGAATAACCCGAGGTATCTATATACCTCGGGTTATTCTGCTTGCTCCCCTTTGCTTACTTCGGGGCGTTCATTTTGGCATTTATCCGTTCTGCATCAGCGTTACGACCTAAAGCAGTATACGCTGCCTGCAGTGCAAATAGTGCTCCTTTATCATTCTGCTGAATGTTTACAGCCTTTTCTAAATACGGCAGAGCACTTTGTATATATACTCTACCTTCTGCCTTCATTTTATCGCCATTGGCCTTCTTATAGGCTGCGTCTGACATATTGTTAGTCTTTTTAAATAGATCAGCCCCTTTATTATAAGTGATAACACCAATATTGTATTGTGCATCAAAGTTATTCGGATCTACCTCAATGGCCTTTTTAAAGGCTACTAGTGCTTTGTCTGGCTGCTTAGCTTGGTAAATTGAGCCAAGAACGGTATACAGATTACTATTGCTAGGATCTACGGCAATAGCTTTTTCCAGTTTCCCAATTGCCTCTACGGTCCGGCCAGAACTCAGATACATGTTCGCTTCCTCGATCATAAAAGATTTATTGTTCGGGTAAGCTACCAGGGCCTGCTGCACTACTTTCATCGCATCGGCGTCGTTTTTCTCCTGCCGGGCAATCTGCAGCAGCCGGCCGTACAGCGCCGGCGACTTATAGTTCATGCCGAGCAGCTTGCTGTACGTGTCTTTCGCGCTGGTGAAATCCTGCTTGGCTTCGGCGGCGTAGGCAGCATACAAATACGCGGTGGTGTCCTGCGGGCGAATCTGCTGGGCCATGCGGTAGGAATTCAGCGCCTCGTCGTAGTTTTTGCCATTGTAGCTTTCTACGCCGGCGTTCAGCGCCAGGCCATACAGATTATCCAGCTTTTGCGCGGCCAGCTTGCCGAACTCGCCGTCTTTGCCATCCAGCTCTACGGCTTTCGAGTACGATTCAAAAGCAGCCTTCGTGCCTTCGCCGGGCTTCAGCGCTTTGCCGAAAATCGGGTTGCTTATCATCTGCTCGTAGATTTCGCCCCGGGTGTACCAGGTTTTGGCTTTGGCCGAGGTTTTGGCATTCAATACGGCACCGTCGATATCGGCGCGGGCTTTGTCGAGCAGGCCGTTGCGCTGATTCAGGATGGCACTGGTGACGGCCGAGGTCTGGGCCGAAGCGGTCTGCAGCGCCGCGGCGGCTACTAGCGTCAGAAAAATCTTCTTCATGGTTTTTTGCTGAAGAATGAACGAGGATGAGTGAAAGGAATTGATTGGCAAACGGCTGATACCGGCACTTGGTTCAGCCCAAAGCAAGTCAGAAAAGAAGCCTGACGAGCTTCCGGCACTGTATTCATAATCGAATACCATGCCTGAAAGCCGTCAGGCTCCGTGAAAACGCGGGTTAGTTACTGCTGAGCGTGTCCGGGTCGGTGAGCGAGGTAAGATCCGTCAACTCGGCGGCCGCGGCAGGCTCCGCTCCTTCCGGGCTGCCATTGGTGCCTGCCTCAAGCTCCGCCCCTTCTTCCAGCTCCTTATCATCGGCGGCCACCTTGGCTACCGACGAGATTTCGTCGCCGGCGCTGATTTTCAGCAGCCGCACGCCCTGCGTGGCCCGCCCGATGGTACGCAAGTCGCTCATCCGCAAACGGATGGTGATACCCGACTTGTTGATAATCATCAGATCATCCGAGTCCTGCACGTCCTTAATGGTAACCAGAGCGCCGGTTTTGTCGGTGATTTTCATGGCGCGGACGCCTTTGCCGCCGCGGTTCGTCACGCGGTACTCGTCCAGCGCGCTGCGCTTGCCGTAGCCATTTTCCGACACCACCAGCAGCTCCTGCGAGGCCGGATCGGTGATGCAGACCATGCCCACCACCCGGTCGTTGGCATTGGCCAGGGTGATGCCGCGCACGCCGGCGGCGTTGCGGCCCATCGAGCGCACCTTGCCCTCGGGGAAGCGCACCGCCCGACCCGAGCGCAACGCTACCACAATCTCGCTGCTGCCATTGGTGAGCTGCACGTCGAGCAGCCGGTCGCCTTCGTTGATGGTAATGGCGTTGATACCGGCCGTGCGGGGGCGCGAATACGCTTCCAGCGGCGTTTTCTTCACCGTGCCCTGCTCGGTGCAGAACATCAGGAAGGTGTTTTCCAGGTAGTCCGGGTCGCGCAGGCCGCGCACGTTCAGCACGGAACGCACCGAGTCTTCGCGCGGAATCTCAATCAGATTCTGAATCGGCCGGCCTTTGGTGTTCTTGCCACCTTCCGGCACTTCGTACACTTTCAGCCAGAATACCCGGCCCAGCTCGGTGAAGAACAGCAGGTATTCGTGGGTGGTGGCCACAAACAGGTGCTCCGTGAAGTCGTCCTGCTTGGAAGCGGCACCCTTGGCCCCAACGCCGCCGCGGCCCTGAGAACGGTACTCGTCCAGGGCGGTGCGCTTGATGTAGCCTTCGCGGGAGATGGTGATGACCATGCTCTCGTCGGCAATCATGTCTTCCATCGAGAAGTCGCCGCCGGCGTATTCGATGGCCGTGCGGCGCTTGTCGCCGTACCGCTCCCGGATTTCGAGCAGCTCGTCTTTGATGATCTGGCGCTGCAGCTCATCAGAAGCCAGCACGGCTTTCAGGTGGTCGATCAGGCGCATCAGCTCCTCGTATTCCTGCACGATCTTGTCGCGCTCCAGGCCGGTGAGGCGCTGCAGACGCATATCCAGAATGGCGCGGGCCTGCACTTCGCTCAGGGCGAAGCGCTCGATGAGCTGGGCGCGGGCCACTTCGCCGTCGCGGGAACTGCGAATCAGCTTGATAACCTCATCCAGATGATCCAGAGCGATGAGCAGGCCTTCCAGGATGTGGGCGCGCTTCTGGGCCTCGGCCAGCTCGTAGCGCGTGCGCCGGATGATGACATCGGCGCGGTGCTCCACGAAGTAGTGAATCAGCTCCTTCAGGTTCAGCGTCATCGGGCGGCCCTTCACCAGGCACACGTTGTTCACCCCGAACGACGACTGCAGCTGGGTGTAGCGGTACAGGTTGTTGAGCACCACGTTGGGCATGGCGTCGCGCTTGAGGTCATACACGATGCGCATGCCGTCGCGGTCCGACTCATCGCGCAGGTCGGAAATGCCTTCAATCTTCTTGTCGTTGATGAGCGCGGCCGTTTTTTCGATCATCGAGGCCTTGTTCACCATGTAGGGAATTTCGGTGATGATGATCTGCTCCTTGCCGCTGGGCAGGGTTTCGAAGTGGGCTTTGGCCCGCATCACCACCCGGCCCCGGCCGGTTTCGAAGGCCTGCTTCACGCCCTCGTAACCGTAAATGGTGCCCCCGGTCGGAAAGTCCGGCGCGGTGACGTGCTCCATCAGCTCGGCAATGGTAATTTCCTCGTTGTCAAGGTAGGCAATGATGCCGCTGACGACTTCGGTCAGGTTGTGCGGGGCCATGTTGGTGGCCATACCCACGGCAATGCCCGTCGTGCCGTTCACTAGCAGGTTCGGGAATTTGCAGGGCATCACCGAAGGCTCTTCCAGCGAGTCGTCGAAGTTGGGCTGGAAGTCCACGGTGTCCTTGTCCAGGTCGCCCAGCATTTCGTCGGCCAGGCGCTTGAGGCGGGCTTCGGTGTAACGCATGGCCGCCGGCGAGTCGCCGTCAATGGAGCCGAAGTTGCCCTGGCCATCCACCAGCGGGTAGCGCAGGCTCCAGTCCTGGGCCATGCGCACCATGGTGTCATACACCGAGGAGTCGCCGTGGGGGTGGTACTTACCCAGCACCTCGCCCACGATACGGGCGCTCTTTTTATAGGATTTGTTGTAGGACACGCCCAGATCCGACATGCCGTAGAGCACGCGGCGGTGCACGGGCTTCAGGCCGTCGCGCACATCGGGCAGGGCCCGGGAGATGATAACCGACATCGAGTAATCGATGTAGGCGCCGCGCATCTCGTCTTCAATGTTAATCGGAATGATTTTTTCGCCTTCCGCCATAGGGAAATCTTAGTCAGCCGGAGGCCCTTCGCAGGGCGGTTCCGACACCGGTGAGTGGGTACAATGTGAAGCCCGCAAGATACGAAAAAAGGCCTGTTTGGCCTAATCCGGCCTACTCCTTGCCTCTGCTTTTATCAGCCTTGTGAGTGCCCGATTTCGGGGTGTGCACCTTGATCTTTTCGCCCACGGCCGGGTACTGTTTTTTCCACAGCGGCTGGCCCCGGTATTTCACCCCGCTGTGCAGATGCACCTTGCGCGTGTGGCACGAAACAATGGGACAGGTGCGGCACGAAGCCACGAGCAGCAGCACCAGAAGCGGCAGCAGGAGCCGCGAAGCAAGCAAACGAACATTCATAGGCCCAAAAGTAAGCAGTTGGCGGTTGGAAGCCCGTCAGGGGCGAGCCGGGGTCAGGGTGGCCAGGTCCTCCCCTTCCCATTCGCGCAGAAATTGCTTCAGGAAGGTTTCCATGAACTCGTGGCGCTCCTGGGCCAGCTGCCGGGCCGCGGGCGTGTGCAGCCGCTCGCGCAGGTGCAGCAGCTTCTCGTAGAAATGGTTGATGGTCGGGGCCGTGTTCTGCTTATAGCTTTCGAAGGAGGCGTGCTGCATGGGCGGCACCGTGGGGTCGTGCAGGGGGCGGCCCTTGTGGCCGCCGTAGGCGAAGGCGCGGGCCACGCCAATGGCCCCGATGGCTTCGAGGCGGTCGGCATCCTGCACGGCTTCGCCCTCGGGCGTACTCATGGGCGTGGGCACGCCCAGGCCCTTGAAGGAGATTTCGCGGATGATGGTTTCGACCCGCTGAATGACCTCCTCCTCCACGGCCAGGCTGCTGAGCCACGCACGGGCGGCGCGGGGGCCAGCTTCCTCGTCGCCGGCGTGAAATTTCCAGTCGGCCACGTCGTGGAGCAGGGCACCCAGCTCCGTCACGAGCGGGTCGGCGTGGGGCAGCGTGGCGGCCAGGGCCCGGCTGGTGACCCACACCCGGCGGATGTGGTCCCAGTCGTGGCCGGAGCCCTCGCCGATGAACTTGTCGCGGATAAAGTCGGCGGTGCGGGTAATGATTTCCTGGGGTTCCAAAGCGGGGGGATGGCTAGGTGAAGAGAGAGCAAAACAACGAAGCAGACGGCAAATTCTTACGCGGCGGCCGGGCCGGATGGGCCGCCTCCCTCCTGTTCAGCCCGTTAGCGGTGGCGGGTGGCTGAATTATTTGGCCGGCCGCCGGGTTCTTGCGTATATTGCCTTCAAATGACATTAAAAAAACAAGCAAATGACTGTTGTTCGTAAAACTTCCGTGGCCAATATGGTGGAGCTGATGGGCGGTCCGGCCGTAATTCCGCAGCTGGTCCACAACGAGCTGGACCTGCTGGCGGTGGCCATCAAGGGCATTTCGGTGCAGGCCCTGCGGACGCTGCAGCAACGCCTGCGCTTCACCAACAAGGAAATCAGTGCCGTGCTGGGCGTGTCGGAAAGCACGCTGGCCCGGCGCGAGCAGGCCAATAAAGCCCTGACCCTGGATGAGGGCGAGAAGACCATTCAGCTCTCGGCCGTGCTGGCCAAGGGCTTGGAAGTATTCGAGGACGAGGGCGATTTTCACCACTGGCTCAACACCAATAACGTGGCCCTGGGCGGTATCCGGCCCATTCAGCTGCTGTCGTCGGCCATTGGGCGCGACAAAGTGGTTGAAATCCTATTTCGCATCGAATACGGCATGTATTCTTAACCGGTCTATATGCTCTTGTATCGATTGGGGAAAACAATTCGCATTCGGGATACGGCGGGAACCGGGGGGTTATATGCTGCCGCCCGCTGGAACGAAAAAGGAGTTCAGGTTCTCTATACGTCCGAGTATGTATCGCTGGCCAAGCTGGAAGTGCTGGCTAATTCGGCCTCGCTGCCCGTTGGTTTTTCGGCCTTAACCCTGGAAGTGCCCGACGATACACCCGTGAAGCAGGTGGATGCGGCACAGCTGCCTGCCAACTGGCGCAAGCTGCCCTACCCGCAGGAGCTGGCCCAGCTCACCCGCGCCTGGGTGGAAGAAGGCAAGTTCTGGCTGATGCGGGTGCCTTCAGCCCACGCCCCCGGCGAGTGGAACTACCTGCTCAACCCGCTCCACCCCGACCACCGGAAGCTGCGCATTGTGGCCATTGAGCCCCACCCCTTCGACCCGCGCCTGAAGCCCTGAGCCGCCGCCACGTATAAGCTACGGCGGTTGATTTTATATCAATTTTTACCTATATTTAGTAGTGTTTCCGTCGTTGCCGGATTCCGACCGCTAAGTGGCCGATATTCTACAACGAGGGACCCTTCTCCGCTCCCGTATGCTCTAAACCGCTACCCGCGCCGCTTTTCTCATCTTTTCCTGCCCCCTCATGGCCTGGCTAAGAAACCGCGTGCGTGCTGCCCGTCTGCTGGCAGTCTGCGCCTGCTGCGCCCTTGTGGGCGGAGCCGCGCCGACGCTGGCCGCCCCCCCACCCCGCCCGGCCCCGGAGCCCACAACCGAAGCCGGGCGCACGCTGAAAAGCCTGCTGGATACGGCCGCGCTGGGCTCGGCGGCAACCTACGCGCACCTGGGCCTGCGGGCGGGAGCCGGGGTGCTGCTTTTTTATACCCACAACGACTACCAGCCCATCTGGACGCAGGAGGCCGGCTGGAACCAGGGGGCCACGGAGGCGCTGGAATTGCTGGCGAAGGCCCCAGAGTACGGGCTCTGCCGCGAAGACTACCAGTGGAAGCAGCTGCGGGGCCTCCCCGATTCGCTGCGGCAGCTGGCCGGCAACCGCCAGCGCGGCCCGCTGCTGGCCGATTTTGAGCTGCGGCTCACCGATGCCCTCCTGCGCTACGGAATCCACCTGCGGGGCGGCCGCCGGCTGGCCGGCACACTGGCCCCCGAGCCGGCGGGCAGCAGCAGCGCGGAAGCAGCCAGCCGGCTCCGCACAGCCCTGGCGGCCGGTTCGCTGGCCGGCTTCGTGGCCGAAAGCGAGCCGACCGGGCGGGCGTATCAGCAGCTGCGGCGGGCCTGGGCGGCGGCGCTGGCGGCGGCCTGTCCCGAAGACTCGGCGCGCCTGCTGACGGGCGGGCAGGCGCTGTTCCGGCAAGTGGCTATCAATCTGGAGCGCCTGCGCTGGGAGGCCGCGCCAGACTCGGAGTACGCGGTGGTGAATATTCCCGCCTTTCAATTGCAGCTGGTGCGGGGCGGGCAGGTGGTACAAACGCACCGCGTGGTGGTGGGCAAGCCCGAAATGCCCACGCCCACGCTGGATAGCCGCATTATTGTGTTCGTGACCTCGCCGGAATGGCGCGTGCCTTATAGCATTGCGGTGAATGAGCTGCTGCCCGAGATTCAGCGCGACCCCGGCTTTCTGGCCGACAACGACTACGAGCTGCGCAACGCGGCCAACCAGCGGGTGAACCCGTGGCGGGTGCGCTGGCAGCGCGTGACCCCGGAGACGTTTCATTATACCATTCGCCAAACGGCGGGCCGCTCCAACGCGCTGGGCAGGGTGGTTTTTTACTTCCCCAACCGCCATACCGTGTTTCTGCACGACACGCCGGCCCGCACCGTATTCAGCCGCCCCGACCGGGCGTTGAGCCACGGCTGCGTGCGGCTGGAAAAGCCCCTGGCGCTGGCCGCCTACCTGCTGCGGCGCGAGGGCACCGAAGCCACCCTGCGCCCCGCCCTGAGCGGCCCTACCCGCCACGAAAAGCGCCGCTTCGACCTGCGGCGCGGCCTGCCCGTGCATTTCCGCTACTACACCTGCGCAGGCGAAAACGGCCAGCTGCGCCGGTACGCGGATATTTATGGCAAAGATCAGGCTCTGCTCGATGCCTTTTTCCCGCCGCAGCCCTGAGCCGGCGGCCACCCCGACGGGCAGGCACCTGTAGCCGGAGCGCTTCCGGCAGTCTCTACTGCTTAGTGTAACCGTGTTGGCCTTTTTTTCGGCGAAATTAGGCAAAAAACGCAGCGCCCGACAATTTTTTCCGGGTTTCTGCAACTGCTGTTTCAGTCCGCTACTCATCGTACTGGAATTCTCAGGGCTGCGGCGGCGTTATTGGGATGAAGAAAAAAACCTGCGCCACCGCGCGCCTTTTTTTGTTTATTTGGCTGAAGGCCGCTGCCGGCCGCTACGCCTGCCCTGACGGGAGTAGCCACCGGCTGCCGAAATCAGTTTCAGCCCTTACCTTTGTCTTATGCCGCACGAAGTAGCCAACCTCACCTTTGCCGAAGCCACCACCCACGCCCCGTTCGTGGACTACGCCCGCTGCGTGGATGCCAGCAGCCGCCCGGCCAACCACAGCGGCGACTGGCCAACAGAAGGCAAGCTCTATCCGGTGCGCGTGGTAGAGTCGCACCTTGAAGGGATGCCGCTGGTGCACGTACTGGGTTTCCAGGCCGATGCGCCGTATTTCAACGCCTACGCCCCGCACCGCTTCGAGCTGCTGCACACCATCTGGCTTAACTAGGCTTCCTTTTTCAGCCTTCTGATACAACCGCCAAGCGCGGCCGCCCAGACCCGGACGGCCGCGCTTGGCGGTTGTTGGCATTTGGGCGAAGCCCGGCGATGGATTCGGTTTCGAAGACGGCGGGCAGATTGCCGTTCAGGATGTACACAGGCATAGTGAAGCCGCGCCGGGCCAAGCGGCACCAGCACGTAGAGAGCGGGGCGAATCCAAGTGGGCCATTTGGGGGCGGAAGGCATCAGCGAGGCAGTAAGCAGGCATGAGAATGAAGGGCGTGGGCAAAGATATGCCGGTGCCGGCCGCGCCGTCGGGGGCCGGCCGCTGGCCTTCACGATTCGGTAACGGCCGGGTAATCCTGTCATAATGAGCCGCCGGTAGCTTTGGTGCATCCATTCACCAACCCTCTTTCGGATGCGTCAAACTATACTCTCAGGGGCCGTGGCGGGCCTGGGGCTGCTGATCCTGCCGGCGGCTCCGGCCGCGGCCCAGATCCTGCGCTTTGGAGCGGCAACGGCCGTGGTCAGCGAAAATACCAGCTCGGTCAGCGTGCCGGTTTCCATCACCAACCCCGGCGCGGCGGCCAGCACCGTGCAGGTGGTGCTCAGCCCCACCCTGAATACGGCCACGGCCGGCGCTGACTTCACCTTCGCCGCCCCCCAGACGCTCACGTTTCCGGCCGGCAGCGCCACCAGTCAGACGCTGGTGCTGCCGCTCACCGACGATGCGCTGGCCGAAGGAGCCGAGTATTTTACGCTACGCCTGCAAAACCCCACTAATGCCACGCTTGGGGCCGGCGGGGCCGAGATGCTGGTTTACCTGAAAGACAACGACACGGCGGCCCCCACCCAGAGCCGCAGCCTCACGCTGAGCTACATGGGCAGCTACCAGAACGGGGCAGCGGGCACGAACTCGGCCGAAATCGTGGCCCACGACCCCATCACGCGGCGGCTGTACGTGGCCAACTCGGTAGGCGGCAAGCTCGATATCCTCTCCTTCACCAACCCGGCCAGCCCCACGCCGCTGGCCTCCATCAATATGCTGCCCTACGGCAACATCAACTCGGTGGCGGTACGCAACGGTATAGTGGCCTGCGCCATCGAAAATGCTAATCCGCAGCTTGATGGCAGCGTGGTACTGTTCGATCAGAACGGCATTTTTCTGAAGCAGGTGACCGTGGGAGCCTTGCCCGACATGATTACCTTTTCGCCCGACGGGCGATTCATCCTCACTGCCAACGAAGGCGAGCCGAAATCGGACTACACCCTGGACCCCGAGGGCTCCGTGTCGGTGCTGAACTTCGCCGGCGGCGTGGCCGGGCTCACGCAGGCCAGCGTGACCACCGTGGGCTTCGGTGGCTACAACGGCCAGGCGGCCCAGCTGCGGGCCGATGGCGTGCGCCTGTACGGCGGCACCGCGGCCGCCCCCAGCAGCGTGGCCCAGGATCTGGAGCCCGAGTACGTGGCCGTATCGGCCGACTCGCGCCTGGCCTACATTACGCTGCAGGAAAACAATGCCGTGGCCACGCTCGACCTGAGTCAGAGCACCCCGCAGTGGGTGAGCCTGCGCGGCCTGGGCACCCAGGACCACAGCCAGCCCGGCTTTAGCCTCGATGCCTCGGACCAGACCCCCGACGTGCTGCTGGCCAACTGGCCCATTCGCGGAATGCGGCAGCCCGATGCGCTGGCGGCCTTTGAGGTGGCCGGCCAGCGCTACTTGCTCACGGCCAACGAGGGGGATGCCCGCGAGTATTCGGCCCTGACGGAGATAACCCGCCTCGGCGATGCCGCTTACGTGCTCGATCCGGCCGCCTTTCCGAACGCGGCGCTGCTGAAAAACGCGCAGGTGCTGGGCCGGCTGAACGTGACCACTAAAACCGGCGACACCGACGGCGACGGCGACATTGACCAGATTCACGCCTTCGGGGGCCGCTCCTTCAGCATTCTGAATGCCACCACCGGGGCCCTCGTGCACGACAGCGGCGATTTGCTGGAGCGCCTCACCAGCACCGACGCTACTTTTGGGACCATCTTCAATGCCAGCAACACCACCGGCACGCCCGTGCGGAAAAACCGCTCCGACGACAAAGGCCCCGAGCCCGAGGGCGTGACCACCGGCACGCTGCGCGATACGGTGTACGCCTTCGTAGCCATGGAGCGCATTGGGGGCATGGCCGTGTTCAACGTGAACGACCCCGCGCAGCCACGGCTGGTGCAGTACGTGAACAACCGCAGCCTAGTCAACGGCAGCGGCGACCAGGGGCCGGAAGGCATCGTGTTCATCTCGCCGGCTGACAGTCCCACCGGCCAGCCGCTGCTGGTGCTGGCCAACGAGGTGAGCAGCACGGTGGCGATATACGGCGTGCAGCTGCGCGGCACCGTGACGGCCAGCGGGCAGCTGCGCCCCGCCACCGCCCTGCACCTTTACCCCAACCCGGCTCAGGGTGGGCGCGTGCGCCTCAGCCGCCCCGTATCGGGCACGCTCTGCGATGTGATGGGCCGCCCGGTGCGCACGTTGCGCCAGGTCGAATCGTTTGAAACGGCCGGCCTCGCGCCGGGCGTATACGTGCTGCGCACCACCGACAATGGCCGCGCGAAGCTGGTAGTGCAGTAGCGCTTCACTACTGCTGAAACCGGTTGAAACCGCCCCCGCCGCTTTGGCGGGGGCGGTTTTGTTTAGCGGCCTTTTTGGGCCGCCCCGGCCAACCTTATGCATCCGGCGCGGCTCATCTGCGCGGACTCTTTTCCCTGCTTTCTTTGCTGTATGCTTCTGCCAACCATTTTTCGTCTGCTGTTATTGGGTCTGCTGCTGTTGCCGGGCCTTGGGGCTTCGGCCCAAACCCTGCTGCTACTTGAAGGGCAGGTGCTGGATGAGGCGCACCACGCGCCCGTGCCGTTTGCCACGCTGGGCATTCCGGGCCAGCCGCTGGGCACGGTGGCCGATGCCGAAGGCCGCTTCCGCTTCCTGGTGCCCGCCGCCCTGGCCGATGAGGCCGACCGGCAGTTGGTGGTGTCGTGCGTGGGCTACGCGCCGGCCCCGGTGGCCCTAGCGGCTTTCCGGGCCGGCCGGCAGGTGGTGGGGCTGCGCCCGGTCCCGGTGGCGCTGGGCGGCGTTACGGTGCGGCCGGGCCGGGTCAGGACCAAAACCTTCGGCCGCACCGGCGCGACTACCTTCATGACGGCCCGCCTGTATACCGAGCCCGACTTGGTGCGCGACGAGCTGGGCCGGGAGCAGGGCACGCTGCTGCGCCTCGACCCGGACTGCCGGCTGCGCGCGGTTCGGTTTCATGTAGCCTTCAACCGCTTTCAGTGGGTGCGGTTTCGGCTGAATCTGTACCGTGTAAAAGATGGCCGGCCCGACCAGCTGCTGCCGCTGCCGCAGGATATTACTTTCGAGGTGCGCCAGCCCCGGGGCTGGGTTACGGTTGATCTGAGTCCCTACAACATCCAGGTGCAGGGACAGCGCGAAATCGTGGTGGCGCTGCAATGGCTGCAAAGCGCGGCCACGGCCGGGTCCGCCAAGGCCTTTGCCCTTTCCGCCGTGCCCACGCCGGGGCACAGCATCGTGTTTCGCGACAAAAGCCAGGACCGCTGGCGCGACGTACGGCCCGGCCACCTGAGCCTGCACCTCACCGCCGACTCGTATGCGACTCCCCATCAGCCCAAAAACACGACCCCGGCCAGCGAGCCGGAATACGCGCTGCCCGACAGCCTGAAATACCTGCAGTTTGTGGAGCAGCCCGCGCCTGGTCCGCCGCCCTCCCACCACTACGGCGACAGCGCGGCGGTGGGCCACTACGTGGCGGTGCGGGGCGCCAAGCTCTATTACGAAGAGTACGGCCAGGGCGAGCCGCTGCTGCTGTTGCACGGCAACGGCCAGTCTATTGCCGCCTTTCACCGGCAGATTGGCCCGCTGGCCCGCCATTTCCGGGTCATTGCCGTGGATACCCGCGCCCAGGGCCGCAGTGCCGATGCCACCACCGGCCCGCTCTCCTACGACCTGTTTGCCGCCGACCTCCGGCAGCTGCTGGCCGCCCTGCACCTGCCCCGGGTGCGCGTGCTGGGCTGGAGCGACGGCGGCAACACGGCCCTGAAACTGGCCCTGGCCGACCCGGCTTTGGTGCAGCGGATGGCCATTATGGGGGCTAATCTGTTCCCGACCGAGCAGGCGCTGGCCCCCGGCGTGCTGGCCGGCATACGCCAGCACCTGCACGCCGTGCAAACCCGCCTCCCAGCCGATTCGGCGGCCCGCACCCAGGCCCGGCTGCTGCGCCTGCTGCTGGAAGAGCCGCAGCTGACTTTCGGCGCGCTGGCTGCCATTAAGGTCCCTACGCTGGTGCTGGCCGGCCAATACGATATGGTGCGCGAGGCCCACACCCGCGCCCTGGCCCAGGCCATCGGCGGCGCCCGCCTGACCATCTTCGCGGGCGCCTCGCACAACGCGCCCCAGGAAACCCCGGCCCTCTTCAACCAAACCGTGCTCGATTTCCTGCTAGCCCCGTAGCGCCGCTACCCGGCAACGCGCGCTCGGCTGAATTTCAGGCGAGCACCTGTCATAAGCCAGGAAACCTGCGTAAATCAGATGGAGGCACTGTATCCGTCAGGCTCCCCCTCTCCCCAAGGCTTCGCGCATGAAGCGAACCGGGGGCCGGGAGGGAGAGGCGCGCTTTCCCGGCATTTCCGCTTAATTTCGCCCGTTCAGCGTACCCCTAACCAACAGGAAGCCCATGCCCGGCTATAGTCCCCAGCAAATCGAGAAGAAGTGGCAAGCCCACTGGAAAACCAATAGCACCTTCAGGGCTGATAATAGCTCAGAGAAGCCCAAATACTACGTGCTCGATATGTTCCCGTACCCCAGCGGGGCGGGCCTGCACGTAGGGCACCCGCTGGGCTACATTGCCTCCGATATCGTGGCCCGCTACAAGCGCCTGCGCGGCTTCAACGTGCTGCACCCGATGGGCTTCGACTCCTTCGGCCTGCCCGCCGAGCAGTACGCCATCCAGACCGGCCAACACCCCGAAAAGACCACCCGCGAGAACATTGCCCGCTACATCGAGCAGCTTTCGGCCCTGGGCTTCAGCTACGACTGGAGCCGTGAGGTGCGCACCTCCGACCCGAGCTACTACAAATGGACGCAGTGGATTTTCCTCAAGCTGTTCAACTCTTGGTACAACCTCGACACCGACCGCGCTGAGCCACTGAAAACCCTGCTCGAAAAGTTTGACCAGAACGGCAGCGAGGGCATCCGCGCGGCCGGCGACGAGGAGGAGCGCCACAGCTTCACCAGCGGGCAGTGGAAGATGTTCACGGAAAAGCAGCGTTTGCAGGCCGTGCATCCCTACCGTCTCGCCTACCAGCAGGATACCTACGTAAACTGGTGCCCCGGCCTGGGCACGGTGCTCAGCAACGACGAAGTAAAGGACGGCCTCTCCGAGCGCGGCGGCTTCCCCGTGGAGCGCCGCCTGATGCCCCAGTGGAACCTGCGCATCACCGCCTACGCCGACCGCCTCCTGCAGGGCCTCGACTCGCTCGACTGGTCGGAAGCCGTGAAGGAGATGCAGCGCAACTGGATTGGCAAAAGCATTGGCGCGGAGGTTACGTTCCAAGTAAAAGACCACGAGCAGGCCCAGATCAAGGTCTACACGACCCGCGTGGATACCATCTACGGCGCGACCTTTCTGGTACTGGCCCCCGAGCACGAGCTGGTGCAGGAGCTGACGACGCCGGCGCAGCAGGCCGCCGTTCAGGACTACATCGACGCTACCAAGCGCCGCTCGGAGCGCGACCGGATGGCCGATACCAAAACCGTGTCGGGCGCTTTCACCGGCTCGTATGCCCTGAATCCGTTCAGCCAGGAGCCCGTCCAGATCTGGATTGCCGACTACGTGCTGGCCGGCTACGGCACCGGCGCCGTGATGGCCGTGCCCAGCGGCGACCAGCGCGACTACGTGTTTGCTAAGCATTTCGGCCTGCCCATCGTGCCGGTCACCGATGCCCAGAACATTGAGGAGCAGGCCGACCCCACCAAGGAAGGCCGCTACATCAACTCCGACCTCATCAACGGCCTCACCTACCAGGAAGCCACCCAGAAGCTGATTCAGGAGCTGGAAGCGCGCGGCATCGGCAAGGGCAAAACCAACTTCCGCATCCGCGACGCCATCTTCGGCCGCCAGCGCTACTGGGGCGAGCCCATCCCGATTTACTACAAAGATGGCGTGGCCTACGGCGTGGCCGAAGCCGACCTACCCCTGGTGCTCCCGGAAATCGACGAGTACAAGCCCACCGAAACCGGCGAGCCGCCCCTGGGCCGCGCCAAAGACTGGAAATACAAGGGCCAGTATGAGTATGAGCTGAGCACGATGCCCGGCTGGGCCGGCTCCTCGTGGTACTACCTGCGCTACATGGACCCGCACAACACCGAGCGTTTCGTGGGCCAGGAAGCCGAGCAATACTGGCAGAACGTGGATTTATACCTCGGCGGCGCAGAGCATGCTACCGGCCACCTGCTCTACTCCCGCTTCTGGCATCTGTTCCTGAAAGATCTGGGCTTGGTCACGGCGAATGAGCCGTTTCAGAAGCTGATTAACCAGGGGATGATCTTGGGTAGGTCGAATTTTGTGTATCGGTTGGATCATGGTGGTTTAACCAATTCGACAGAAGATAAGATGGACTACTCTACTCCATCTATATTCATCTCGAGTTCCTTTAAAAACTCATTGACTGGTATCTCTGATAGTCGTCTTAAAGACGCATTGAATAAGCTGGCAACCAAACTCTCTGAACAAACGGGTTACAACATTCGCTTACATCCAGTCGATTACAAAAACACGAATAACGTCGACGATTATGTCACGCCACTTCACGTTGATGTGAATATCGTGGAGAACGAAGTGCTCGACCTCGAAGCCTTCAAAAAGTGGCGCGAAGAGTATGCCACGGCAGAGTTTATCCTCGAAGACAACGATACCTACATCTGTGGCGTCGAAGTCGAGAAGATGTCGAAGTCGAAGTACAACGTAGTGAGCCCCGATGTGCTAATTGACCGCTACGGCGCCGACGCGCTGCGCCTCTACGAAATGTTCCTCGGCCCATTGGAGCAGTACAAGCCCTGGAACACCAACGGCATGAGCGGCGTGGCGGGCTTCCTCAAAAAGCTCTGGCGGCTCTACCACCCCCAGGACGGCGACTTCGCCGTGACCGAAGAAGCCGCCGCGTCCCAGGAGCTGAAGGCCCTGCACAAGGCCATCAAGAAGGTGGAAGAGGACATCGAGAAGTTCTCGTTCAACACCACCGTCAGCGCCCTGATGATTACGGTGAACGAGCTGACCGCCCTCGACTGCCACAAGCGCGCCGTGCTGGAGCCGCTGGTGGTGCTCCTTTCGCCCTACGCGCCCCATCTGGCCGAGGAGCTGTGGGTGGCGCTGGGCCACGCGGCCGGCAGCATCAGTGAGGCTTCGTACCCCAAGTTCCGCGAGGAATATCTGGTGGAAGACACCGTGAACTACCCCGTGGCCATCAACGGCAAAGTGCGCGAAACGCTGCAGTTTGCCGCCACCGCCACCGCCCAGGAAATCGAAGCCGCCGTGCGCGCGTCGGATTTCCTGCCGCGCTTCGCCGAGGGCAAGGAGCCCAAGAAGTTCATCGTGGTGCCCGGCCGCATGGTAAACGTGGTGGTGTAGCTCGGTGCTTTATCGGCTGGCAGCCTTCTGGCCCTGTCATCCTGAGCCCTGCGAAGAACCTTTCTCTTCGCCACTACTAAGCCTGATAAAATGAGCAAAGCCCTTTACTATTCGTGTAGTAAAGGGCTTTGTGCGTTGAAAGTGGTTTGCAGTAAACTACGAGGAAGGTCCTTCGCTCTGCTCAGGATGACAGACGTTGGATTACCTCTCCGCCTCAGCCAACTCTTCGCGCTTCGCTTTCGGCAGCGAGGCCCGCACCAGGTCGTAGGAATGGTCAATTAATTCGCGTAGCTGCGGGCCAGGGATGCCAGTGCCGACGAGCACCGTGTTCCAGTGCTTCTTGTTCATGTGGTAGCCGGGCAGCACGTAGTCGTGCTCGTCGCGCAGCTCCTGGGCGCGCTCGGGGTCACACTTCAGGTTGATACTGCCGAAGGTATCGATATCGGTGAGGGCGAAAACCTTGCCGCCAACTTTGAAAACCAGCGTTTCGGGGCCGAAGGGCGTTTCTTCGGTCACGCCGGCTTTGAGCAGGCAATAGTCGCGGAAATCTTCGATGTTCATAACTGGTTTATTAGAACGTCATGCTGAGCGAGGTCGAAGCATCTCTACTGCTTCGTTGTAACGGGTTTGTCATCCTGAGCTTGCGAAGGACCTTATAGGATGAGAACAAGTCGTAACAACGATGGCCGTTCAACTGGCATAAGGTCCTTCGCAAGCTCAGGATGACAAATACCTTGGCAACATCAGCACGCGAGATTCCTCGGCTTCGCTCGGAATGACGTTCTGCTGGTTCTTTCAGCCGACAACTTCCTACCGCGTGAACAGCCGGTAGAGCACCACGCACAGGCCGACCAGGAACATGGCCATGCTCAGCTTATTGATGAAGTGCATGGTGCGCAGGTTGAAGTTGGTTTGGCGGTTGGGGTCGTTTTTGCGGAAGAAATACCCGAGAGCGGGACCGAAATCGAAGAGGCCTTTGCGCATGATAGCTGGGGAAGATTGGTATGCAAAAGTAACAGGCCCGGCGGCGGAAAGATTTGCCGGCGGCCGGATAATCTGCCGGTTTTCGCGTGGGCTTACCGGAACAAAGCCTCGATGCGCTGCTGATTGTTCTGGCTGATAATCTTGCGCTTCACCTTCAAAGTAGGCGTCAGCTCACCCGATTCTACGCTCCACAAAGTGGGCAGCAGGGCTACTTTCTTGATTTGCTCCCACTGGGCGAAGGCAGCGTTGGTCTGCTGCACCAATTGCTCGTAGAGCTGCTGCACCTGGGCGTGGGCGGCCAGGGCGGCGTCGGAGAGGTCGGTGGGCAGGTTCTGACGGCCGGCCCAGGCGCGCAGCTCCGCGAAGGCCGGCACCAGCAGGGCCGCCGCAAACTTCTCGCCCTCGCCTACCACCATCACCTGCTCCACCAGCGGCGACTCGGAAATGCGCGATTCCAGGGGCTGCGGGGCCACGTACTTGCCGTTGGAGGTCTTGAACATCTCCTTCTTGCGGTCCGTGATTTTGAGGAATTTTCCCTGCACCAGCTCGCCGATGTCGCCGGTGTGCAGCCAGCCCTCGGCGTCGATGGTTTCGGCGGTCAGGTCGGGGAGGCGGTAGTAGCCCTGCATCACGGAGGGCGAGCGGGTCAGGATTTCGCCGTCGGCGGCGATTTTCACCTCCACGCCCGGCAGCACCGGCCCCACGGCCCCGATCAGATTGCCGGCGGGTACGGGCTGGCTGGCCGCAACCACGGGCGAGGTTTCCGTCATGCCGTAGCCTTCCATCACCCGAATGCCGGCAGCCCAGAACACCCGCGCCAGCCGCGGCTGCAGCGCCCCGCCCCCGCTCACGATGTAGCGCACCTGCCCGCCCATGGCCTCGCGCCACTTGCTGAACACGAGCCGGTTGGCCAGCGCCAGCTGCGCCCGGTACCACGCGCCCTGGTCCTGCTGCGTGTCATAGCGCAGCCCCAGATCCAGGGCCCAGAAGAACAGCTTTTTCTTCGCGCCGGTCAGCTCCTGACCCTTGGCCACAATCTTGTCGTAGATTTTTTCGAGCAGGCGCGGCACGGTGGTAAACACCTGCGGCTGCACCTCGCGCAGGTTGTCGGCAATGCGCTCCACGCTTTCGGCGTACCAGATGCTGAAGCCCAGCAGCAGATATAGATAGGTGGCCGTGCGCTCGAAAATATGGCTCAGGGGCAGAAAGCTCAGGGCTTTGTTGCCGGCCGGCAGCGGCAGGTAGCCGGTGAGATTTTCGCAGTTGAACAGAATGTTGCGGTGGCTGAGCATCACGCCTTTGGGTCGCCCGGTGGTGCCGCTGGTGTAGATGAGTGTGAGCAGATCGTCGGGCTGCACGGCGGCTTTCAGTGGGGCCAGCGGGGCCGGGTCGGCGGCCTGGCCCAGGGCCAGCAGCTCGGCAAAGGAGCGCGTGCCGGCTACCACATCGAAGGTGAAGACGTGCTCGGGGCCATCTGTGAGGCCCGCTACGGCCTGCTGCACCCGGGCCAGCAGCTTCTCATTTTCGACCAGCACCACCCGCACGCCGGCATCCTGGAAAATATGGCGGTAGTCTTCCACCGTGATGGTGGGGTACATGGGCACGCTCACGGCCCCGAGCTGGGCAATGCCGAAATCAGCCACCACCCACTCGGGGCGGTTGGCCGAGATGATGGCCACTTTGTCGCCGGGGCCGATGCCGAGCTGGTGCAGGCCCAGGCTGGCGTGGTTGCTCAGCCCCTGCACCCGCGCCGCGCTCAGGGGCTGCCAGGCGCCGGCTTTTTTCTCCACGAGGCAATCGGCCTGGGGCGTGGTGGTGGCCAGGTGGGCAAGCAGGTCGAACGTACGGCGGGTGGACATAAAGGGAAAGCTGAAAACGGCGGCAATTGCAATGACGCGGCCACAAAAGTAGCCCGCAGCAGCCCCGGCAACGACGGCAGGCCATAATTTTACCGGGCAGCAGCGAATACTACGTCATACGCAGCCCACGGCATCCTGAGCGAGGCAAAGACCAAACAATCACCCCGCGCGTGACACTTCGGCAGGCACCACCGGACGTATTTGCTCCAACAATCCGCATCTTACCAGCTACTTACCCTTGCCCCTTACGCATGAAACACCTCCTGCTCGCCGTCGCTCTGCTCACCACCACCCAGGCCCGGGCCCAAACCGCCACCGCGGAAACCGAGGCGGTCAAAAAAACTATTACCACCTTCTTCACCGGCATGCGGCAGGGCGACAGCACTTTGGTGCGCAGCACGCTGGCGCCCGGCGCAGTACTGCAAACCATCGAAACCAAAGGCGAAATCCGGGTTAGTGCCGAGGGCCCGAATGGCTTTCTCAAAGCCGTGGCCACGCCGCACAAAGACGTGTACGATGAGCGCATCACCTTCGAGCAGGTGCTCATTGATGCCAATCTGGCCAGCGTCTGGACGCCCTACCAGTTTTATATTGGCCCCAAGTTCAGCCACTGCGGCTACAATTCGTTTCAGCTGGTGAAGCTGGCCGCGGGCTGGCGCATCGTGCACATCATTGATACGCGGCGCAAGGAGGGGTGCAAGTGAGAGGTGTGAAATTGGTCTGCTAGTCGTCTGTCATCCTGAGCAGAGCGAAGGATCTTCCTCGGTTAAGCGACAAGCCTTTTGAAATGAGCAAAGCCCTTTACCAACGTGCGGTAAAGGGCTTTGTGCGTTGAAAGGCGTTTAGTAGTACGGAAAGAGGAAGGTCCTTCGCTTTGCTCAGGATGACAGGCAGCTAATACGCCTACGATTCCCTGCCCATTGCCAGCAGCTGCGCGGCCTTCAGCTGGCCCAGGTGCGCTACTACATGGTCGGCGTGGTGCAGGTCCTGGCCTTCGGAATGCTCGCTGCGGTAGCCCACGCAGTACATGCCGGCCGCTTTGGCCGCCGTCACACCGTTGGCCGAGTCTTCAATAACGAGGCACTCCGCCGGGGCCAGGCCGGCCAGCGCGGCCGCGTGCAGAAAGATAGCCGGGTCGGGCTTCGACTTGGGAAAATCTTCGCCGCTGACCAGATTATCGAAATACGGATATAGCCCGAAGCGCCCGAACACGCGGCCAATGGTTTCCTTCGAGGCTGACGACGCCAGCTGCAGCGGCACGCCGGCGCGGTGCAGCTCCTCAATCAGCGCCCGCGCGCCGGGCAGCAGCTCCAACGTCGTGTCGGCTTCAAACGCCCGGGCAAAATGCTCCCGCTTACGTTGAATCAGGGTTTCTACGTCTTCTGTCAGGTTAAACTGCTGCTTGAGCAGCTGGTACACGTTGCGGGTGGAAGAGCCCAGAAACGTGGCATATTCCTCCCGCGACATCGGAATACCCAGCTCGGCGAAGTGGCGGAAAAAGGCATCGTGGTGCAGCGGCTCGGTATCAACGAGCACGCCATCCATATCGAAGATAATGGTGCGGATCATGGGGCGGAGTGAGTTTCAAGCAAAGGTAGCAGCTCGCGCTTCCCACCTGCCTACGCCCCCCGGAACCCGGCTGTGGCGGCGCTTGTGAGGCCAGCTACGGCCGAGCCAGCGCCACAATATCCGGCACTTCCAGCACCGGCTTGGTGGCCCCGTGGCGCGCAACGTGCAGCATGGCCCGCCCCAGCTCCGCCAGCGTCGACACATACTTGGGTGCCAGCCGCCGCAACGCCGGGTAGAGCCAGCCGAAATACTTGTAGTACGACAGCACGTGCCGCTGCCCCGGCGTGGCCTTCAGGAAGCCCGGCCGGAACATGTAGGCGTGCGCGAAGCCGAGTTTGAGCAGGTCATTCTCCGTTTTGCCCTTCACGCGGGCCCACATCTGGCGGCCCTTTTCCGAACTGTCGGTGCCCGCGCCGGACACGTAGCAGAACGTGAGGCCGGGGTTGCGCGGCAGTAGCGTTTGGGCGAAGTGCAGGGTCAGGTCGTAAGTGAGGCGGCGGTACTCCGGCTCCTGCAGCCCCACAGCCGATACGCCCAGGCAGAAGAAACAGGCATTATAGCCCGTGAGCTGCTCCTGAATCGGCGTCAGGTTGTGGAAGTCGGCGTGGATGATTTCGCGCAGCTTGGGGTGGCTGATGCCACTGGGCCGCCGGCTGATGCTCAGTACCTGCTCCACGTTGGGGTCCTGCAGGCATTCGAGCAGCACGCCCTCACCTACCATGCCGGTGGTACCGGTTACAATTACACGTAGTTTCATAGGTGGGAAGACGAGTGCGAAGGAAAAATACTCGAAAACGTAGCGCGAAATATTGCCCGAATGGCCGCCCGGCACGCAGCCGGCGGCTTCTTTGTTAGCTTAGCAAATCAAACGAGCCTACTTGTATGAAACTCACGCTCATCATTCGTCAGGGAAAAACACACCTGATCGGGCAACTCAAGGAACTGCCGGGCGTGCTCACGTAGGGCAGCACGATAGCCGAGGTGAAAGACAATATCCGCGACGCGCTGGCCCTGTATTTGGAAGATATGCGGGAAGACAGCGTGGATGCCGCCGACATCATCGCGCAGGAAGAGCTGGAGTTCGTGGAGCAGGCCGCATGAAAGGCGGCAAATCCATCAAACATCAGGAAGCCCACGGCTGCCCGCTACACCGCCACGGCAGCCGCCACGATATTTACAAGAACGAGCAAACCGGCAAGCGCACCAGCGTCCCCGCCACGGCGATATTGACGAGGAGCTGTGCAAGGAAATCTGCAAGCAGCTGGGGATTCCGAAGGTGTGAAGCGTTTGCCCCTCTCTTATACTCTGGCCCCAGTGAAAATGGAGGGTTTGGAAGAGTTTGGCCGTTTCTCTGGTGTAGTAAGCTACTGATACCCATCCATTTCAAACCAAGCGTTCAACTCACTTAAAAAGTGAACAAATTTAGTAGTCAAGCGCAATCCTGGATTTTCTTTTCTTTTGACTGTAAGCACTACACAGCACTTTGCTGCTAAATCATGCTCTCGCATAAAAGAGCTAATCACATCAGTTTTATTGAAGAATATCTGATATAGCTTTTCTAGCGCTTCGTCGAGTCCATCACAGTCGTCCGATTCTGGAAGCCTGTACTCCCAGAAGCAGTCTTTGTAAAGTAGAGCAGGGAAAGAAAGGATCGGTTCACCTTTCAGACCGCTGGATGTGGGCTGTATGCCAAGTACGTTCGAAAACTTCTGAGGTGAGAAATCTTCGCCATAAAACGAAAGGTAGGCGTACGCCCTAGAATAACGCGACATAAAAGCCTACCCCACCACCGGCTCCTCCACCAATTCCTTTTCCACCCATCTCCCATCCTCGCGCATCAGCTCAATCAGCTGGTCCACGGCCTGCTCCTCGGGCACAGATTTTTTGATGACTTCCTGGCCGCGGTAGAGGGCAATCTTGCCTTTGCCCACGCCCACGTAGCCGTAGTCGGCGTCGGCCATTTCGCCGGGGCCGTTTACGATGCAGCCCATGATGCCGATTTTGACGCCCTTCAGGTGGTCGGTGCGCTTGCGGATCATGGCGGTGGTTTCCTGCAAATCGAACAGGGTGCGGCCGCAGCTGGGGCAGCTGATGTACTCGGTTTTGCTCATGCGGGTGCGGGCCGCCTGCAGAATGCCGAAGCTGAGCTGGTTGAGTTGGTCCAGGGTCTGGAGCCATTCGGCTTTGGGGCGCTCGGGCAGCAGCTCGGTGCTCAGCACCACGCCGTCGCCGAGGCCGTCGAGCAGTAGGCCGCCCACATCGGTGGCGGCGTAGAGCTGGGTTTGCTCGGGGGTGAGCTCGGGATACTGACGGTTGATGATGACCGGGTTGGTGATGCCATTCGTCAGCAGCTCGAAAAACGCGCGGCGGATTTCGGGCATGGCGTGGGCATTGTCGGTGTAGAGAATAACGACGGCCGTGGCATCGTGGCGGAGCTGATCGAGGGCTGCCGGCGTGAGCGAGGCCAGGTTGTGAAACACGAAGTTCAGCTCGGGGTGCTTATCCGTGGCCACGGCGTAATCAGCCTGGGTGAGCACCGGGAAGTGGTCGGGGCGCTGGCCGGCGTCGAGCCAGGCGGCGTAGTCCACCACTTCCTTGAGGCCGTTGGGCAGCATAAAGGGCACCGGGCGCCGGCCCGAATACACGTAGTCGGCCCCCAGGTCGTTCATCTGAAACTTATCCAGAAAAGCCGAATACAAATGGCCCACGGCCCGCAAATCGGCATATTCCATTTCGCCCAGCCGCGAAATATCCACCAGCACGCGGGGCACGTTGGCACCACCGAAGTTTAAAACTTCATGCGTTACGCGGCGGAAATACTGGAAAGGATTGATGGGCGAATCGGACGGCTCAGTTGTAGCGCGCGCATTAAATGCGGCAAAATCTTCCTCACTTTTCAACTCTGCGCTTCTCGCCAGCACCTCCATATCTGGTAGTGGCCGAATTGGCTTGGCCTCCTGCGCCCGATGCGTATACCGGTCAATCAGCGCCTTAGCTACCGGCGCTTCGGCTTCGGGGGCTTCGGTGAGGCTCACGCGCACGGTGTCGCCGAGGCCGTCTTCGAGCAGCGTGCCAATGCCCACGGCCGACTTGATGCGGCCGTCTTCGGCTTCGCCGGCTTCGGTTACGCCCAGGTGCAGCGGGTAGGGCTGCAGGCCTTCCTCGTCGAGCTTCTGCACCAAGAGGCGGTAGGCCTGCACCATCACCTGGGTGTTGCTGGCCTTCATGCTCAGCACCACGTCGTAGTAGTTTTCCTCCTCGCAGAGGCGCAAAAACTCCAGCGCCGACTCTACCATGCCCAGCGGCGTGTCGCCGTAGCGGCTCAGAATTCGGTCGGACAAGGAGCCGTGGTTGGTGCCGATGCGCATGGCCGTGCCGTACTGCTTGCAGATCTGGACCAGCGGGCGGAACCGTTCCCGGATGCGCTCCACCTCGGCCGCGTAGCTGCTGTCGGTGTACTCAATCACGTCGAATTTCTTCTTGTCGGCGTAGTTGCCGGGGTTCACGCGCACTTTTTCCACGATGCGGGCGGCCAACTCGGCGGCGTTGGGCGTGAAGTGGATGTCGGCAATGAGCGGCACGGTGCAGCCGCGCTTGCGCAGCTCCTTCTTGATTTCCAAGAGGTTCTGCGCCTCCTTCACGCTGGGAGCCGTGATGCGCACGTACTCGCAGCCGGCCGCCACCATGCGCAGCGTCTGCTCCACCGAGCCCAGCGTGTCCATGGTGTCCACGGTGGTCATGCTCTGCACCCGAATCGGGTTGAGGCCGCCCAGGGGCAGGTCACCGATTTTCACTTCACGGCTGAAACGGCGCTTGTATTCGGTGAGGCTGGGGCAATACGTCTTGTTCATATAAATAACCCGAGGGAGGAGTTTCGTCTGATAAACAAAGGTACGGAAGGTTTGTAGTCAGCCGGCTGCAAATGGGTTTTGCGGCACCGAACTGGTGAATGCCATTGGCAAAAAAGAACGTCCTGCTGAGCTTGTCGAAGCATCTCTCCCGCTTCGTTGGGTTAGCATCACAACGAAGCGGGAGAGATGCTTCGACAAGCTCAGCAGGACGTTCCTTCTATCGTCACGTTCTTCCAATAAAGTTCTACGCCCCCACTTCCAACACTATCTTCCCGATGTGCTCGCTGCTTTCCAGTAGCCGGTGGGCCGCCGCCGCCTCGGCTAGCGGAAACGTGCGGTAGATAACCGGCCGGAACTGCCCGGCGGCCAGCAGCGGCCAGACGTGGCGCTCCACCTCGGCGGCCAGCGCCGCCTTAAAGTCGGCGGAGCGCGGGCGTAGCGTGCTGCCGGTGAGGGTGAGACGGCGGCGCATCAGGTCCAGGGCATTCACATCCATTTTGCCGCCCTGCATGGCGTTGATGAACACCAGCCGGCCGTCGTCTTTGAGCAGGCGCAGGTTGCGGGGCGTGTAGTCGCCGCCAACCATGTCCAGCACCACATCGGCCCCGCCGGCGGCCTGCACGATGGCCTCAAAGTCCTCGGTTTTATAATTGATGGCCCGCGTGGCGCCCAGCTGCTCGCAGGCGCGGGCTTTCTCGGGGCTGCCCACGGTAGCAAACACCGGGCTGCCCAGCGCGTGGGCCAGCTGAATGGCCGTGATGCCGATGCCGCTGCTGCCGCCGTGCACCAGCAGCGTTTCGCCGGGTCGCAGCCGGCCGCGCTGAAACACGTTGTGCCACACCGTAAACGTGGTTTCGGGCAGCGAAGCGGCCTCCGGCAGGGTCCAGCCGGTGGGCACGGGCAGGCAGTGGCGGGCATCGGCCACGGCAAAGTCGGCATAGCCGCCGGCTGTCAGCAGCGCGCACACCGCGTCGCCTGGGTGCCAGCGCACCACCGCGGCCCCGCACTTTTCCACCACACCGGCCACTTCAAGGCCCGGCACGAGGCCCGTCACGTCGCCGCTGCCCGCGTATTTGCCCTGGCGCAGCAATACGTCGGGGCGGTTCAGGCCGGCGGCTTGCACCCGAATCAGCACTTCGTGGGCAGCCGGCTCCGGCACGGGCCGCGGCTGGTGGCGCAGCACCTCCGGGCCGCCGGGCGCGCTAATGACAATGGCGTTCATTTGGTCGGTTCGTGGTGAGGTTTTAGTCATTATGTGCGTTGTTTGTACAGGTGCTACGGTTCTGCTCGCCGAGCGGCAGCGCCCCGGCTTCTACGTTCGGGAGTCGTCACCCGGTCAGCACCCATCCCTCTGCCTTCCCCTGCCATGAAAAAGCTCACCTTCCACCCTATTTTCAGCGCCGCCAAAGCCACCGGCCTGCTGGCCTGGCAAACCGGCCGGGTTTTTCAGCAGCTCGCCAAAAAGGCGCTCGATGCCGTGCAGGAAGTGCTGCAGGCCGAAATCAGGAAGGGCAACGTGCAGTTGGTCACCGATTTTCTGACCGACAAGGCCCTGCCCGCGGCCAAGGCGCTGTTGCTGGAGCGCATGGCCACGCGCCTGCTGGTGCGCATCGGCCTGCGCGGGGCGCTGGCCTCCAATGTAGTGGGCTGGATTTTGCCGTTCGTGCTGGAGCGGCTGGTGAAAGTGGGCGTCAAGACCGGTTTTTTTGAGAAAGTGAAAAGCCACGGCACCGTGACCGAGGCCCTGCACCGTCTTGAAGAGCTTAAGCGGGCCACCTGGAAGTTTATTGCCCCCGATGCCGGCAGCGGGGCCGAGCTGGTAACGGAGGAAGAAATTGTGGAGCAGAAATTACTCAATACCAAAGCATAGCTCTATATTTGTTTCAAATAAATAGTATTTATATCCCAAATAAGCAATTCACATGTTTCGTCTAGCTACTCTCCGCGCCATTGGCTTCCGTTGCTGCTTGTTGCTGTTGCTCGGCTCGTATGCGCGCCCGGCCGCCGCGAAGGACGAGCAAGGCCTACAGCTGCATCATGACGCAGTGCACCAAGCTGTTACCATTCATCTGCCGGCCACAGCTCCGCGCAACAACCTATACCTGAGCGTATTGGATGCGGCCGGCCGCGTGGTATACCGCAAACCGCTCGATACTTCTTCCGGCCCGCTTATCTCGCTGCCCCTGAATAACTACGCGGCTGGCACCTACGTGCTGATTGTGGAAGGACCCAAAGGCTACAACATCGCGCAGCGCCTGGTGCTGAAATAGGCCCGGCCCGACTGGCAAAAACCCATTCTCTTTTCACGCAACAACGGACCGGACGGGCGAAGCAGCTTGGTAGCTGCTTCGCCCGTCCGGTCCGTTGTTGCGCGTAGCCGGATGAAAAGCGGGCCGGAATATCCGGCCAGGGCTTATTTAGCCAGATCCGCCGGAGCGCCTACCAGCGCGTCCAGCTCTCCGCTGATGTGCGCGAACAGCTTCAGCAGCGCAGCCGGCGCGTCTTCTTCGGCCTGCACGGTTTTGCTGCTGCCATCGGGCTGCCGGATGGTGAGAATGGTGGAGGGCAAATCGGAAGTGTTGCCGGTGTAGCGGCTTTTAAACTCGGCAAAGCCCATATTTTGCGCCTCACTCACCAGGTCGCTGACCCTGTCGGCGGGCAGCTGCAGCTGGTGGGTGCCGAGGCTGGCTACGTGCTGCCGGCCCTCGTACGTCACCCGGCCATCGGCCCAGAAAGTAGCCGTAAAATCGGGACACAAACCCATGCAGGGGGTTTTGGCGAAGATCAGCAGCGGCTCCTGGCGGTCGATTTCCGTCAGCTTGCCGCCGCCGGTAGGGTTCGTGGTTTCCAGCGGCATCTTGATACCGCCCGTTTCCCAGCTGGTAGGCGGCTTGATACCCCCCGTTTCGTGCTTCACGGGCGGCTGCTCCGGGTTCCGTATTTCATCCTCCGCCGGCGGCTTGATGTTGATGGCCTCGCCCGAGCCCCCCGCCGACGGCGGCTTGATGCCGCCGGTCTGCCAGTCGGTGGGCGGCGTTTTGATGATAACGGTTTCGCCCTCCACCGGCGGCTTGATGGTGACCGGGCCGCTGCCGGCGGGCGGCGTTTTAATGCCACCGGTTTCCCAACTCGGTGGCGGAGTTTTGATACCGCCGGTTTCGCCTCCGGTGGGTGGCGGGGACTTGATGCCGCCGGTTTCCCAGGTGGGCGGGGGCGTTTTGATGCCGCCGGTCTGGCCGCTGCCGGTGGGCGGCTTGGTGCCGCCGGTGGACGGAGTTTTTATCACATCCGGGCCGCTGCCGCCCACTGGGGGCCGCACGCCGCCGATTTGGCCGCCCCCAGGCGGGTAGTAGGCCGGTCCGCGCGAGTGGTAGGTGCTGCGCCGCGTCTGCGTCGACTGCCGGTGGTCGAGGCCGTAGTAGTTGACGGTGCAGGAAGTCAGGCCCAGGCCCAACAGCACCAGGGCCGGAAGTAGCGGATGCTTCATGATTTTGGATTTTGGGGAGAGATGGGAAGTGTGATAGCCAAAATTCCAAAAAGCGGGCCAGTATCAGGCAACTCTAATATTCGGAGCTAACCTACGCCGCGTCCGCACGGCTTACAAGTTGATTTACAAGCAGTAGCATTATCTAAAATCGGGCACAAAAAAAGCCGCCCCACCCGGAACGGCTCTTAATGAAATCGGGGCGGAGAAAAATTCCCACCCAACTCCGGCCCGATTCTAACCGCTGTTAGTGCCGGAACATCAGTTCCCGGTACTTCACCAGCGGCCAGTCCTCATCGGCCACCATCAGCTCCAGCTTATCCACGGAGCGGCGGATGGTGTCGAAATGCGTTTTTACCGTGTCGCAGTAGGCAATGGCGCGGTCACGGGTGTCTTCCAGCTTGTTGGCCACCTTGCGGGCCTGCACCATCTCGTCCACCTGCGTTTTGATGGTGCTGATGTGGCGCGAAATGGCCTTGATGGTGTCCACCGTCACCTGCGAGTGCTCGTCGTCGAGGCCCAGCTCGCGCAGGCCGCGCACGTTGGTGATGAGCTTGGTTTGGTAGGCCACCGCCGTCGGGATGATGTGGTTGATGGCCAAATCGCCCATCGTGCGGCTCTCAATCTGGATTTTCTTGATGTAGTCTTCCAGCAGAATCTCGTGGCGGGCGTGCAGCTCCACGTGCGAGAAAATGCGGTGCCGGTCGAACAGCGCGGCGGCATCCTCGCGGATGAAGGCATCCAGGGCCTGCGGCGTGGTCGGGATGTTGCTCAGGCCGCGCTGAGCGGCTTCGTCCTTCCACTCGTCGGAGTAGCCGTTGCCCTCGAAGCGGATGTCTTTGGAAGCAATAACGTACTCACGCAGCACTTCCACGATGGCCACTTCCTTCTTCTTGCCCTGCTCGATGCGGGCATCCACGGAAGCTTTGAACTCAATGAGCTGCTCGGCTACAATGGTGTTCAGCACCGTCATCGACGAGGAGCAGTTGGCCGACGAGCCCACGGCCCGGAACTCGAACTTGTTGCCGGTGAAGGCGAAGGGCGAGGTGCGGTTGCGGTCGGTGTTGTCGAGCAGAATGGCCGGAATCTTGTCGATGCCGAGCTTGAGGTAGATGTTGTCGCCCTTGTCGAGGGGCACGGTGGCGGTGCGCTCCAGCTCGTTGAGCACGCTGTCCAGCTGCGAGCCCACGAATACCGACATGATGGCCGGCGGCGCTTCGTTGGCCCCAAGGCGGTGGTCGTTGGAGGCCGAGGCGATGCTGGCGCGCAGCAAATCGCCGTAGCGGTGCACGGCCGTGATGGTGGCAATGAAGAAGGCCAGGAACTGCAGGTTTTCCTTGGGCCGGCGGCCGGGGGCCAGCAGGTTCACGCCCGTATCGGTGCTCAGGGCCCAGTTGTTGTGCTTGCCCGAGCCGTTCACGCCGGCGTAGGGCTTCTCGTGCAGCAGCACCTTGAAGTTGTGTACCTCGGCCACGCGGTCCATGATGTCCATCAGGAGCTGGTTGTGGTCCACGGCCAGGTTGGCATCCTCGAAAGTTGGGGCGCACTCGTACTGGTTGGGGGCCACCTCGTTGTGGCGGGTGCGCAGCGGGATGCCGAGGCGGTTGGCCTCTTCCTCGAAGTCGAGCATGAAGGCGTGCACGCGGCTCGGAATGGAGCCAAAATAGTGGTCTTCCAGCTGCTGGCCCTTGGCCGGCGCGTGCCCAAACAGCGTGCGGCCGGTCATCACCAGGTCGGGGCGGGCATCAAACAGCGCCTTGTCCACCACGAAGTATTCCTGCTCAATGCCCAGCGTGGTCGACACGCGGTTCACGTCCTTGTCGAAGTACTGGCACACGTCCAGCGCGGCCTGCTCCAGCACCGCCAACGACTTGAGCAGCGGGGCTTTATAGTCCAGCGCCTCGCCGGTGTAGGCTACGAAGATGGTCGGGATGCACAGGGTTTTGGCGCCGGCCGTCTCGATGATGAAGGCGGGGGAAGTGGGGTCCCAGGCGGTGTAGCCGCGGGCCTCGAAGGTGTTGCGGATGCCGCCGTTCGGGAACGACGAGGCATCGGGCTCCTGCTGCACCAGCGCCGAACCCTTGAAGTTCTCAATCGGCCGGCCGTCGGAGTTCAGGTCGAAGAACGAGTCGTGCTTTTCGGCCGTGGAGCCCGTCAGGGGCTGAAACCAGTGCGTGTAGTGGGTAGCGCCCTTGGCCATGGCCCAGGTTTTCATGGCCGAAGCCACCGCATCGGCCACGGAACGCTCCACCGGCGTGCCCTGCTTGGTCGCCGACTGCAGCTTCTTGAAATACTCGCCCGGCATGTTGGCCCGCATGGCCTCCAGGTTAAACACGTTTTTACCAAAAGTGTCGGAGCGACGCTCGCCGGTAGAAATAACGGCTACCGGCTTGCGCTGGTCAACAAGTTCAAGTGCTTTGAAGCGTAGAATGGCCATTGAGAGGAGTAAGACGAAGGAAGTGGCTTATGCAGGGCAAAAATACGATACGCCAGATACTTTTTCCAAAAACACCCTAATTTTTTAAGTCAATTTGCCTAAAACATGTCGTCCGCTTGCACATAAGCCCAACTTCGGAAGGTCATATTCCGGGAAAGCATAATTTTCAGCAAGTACCACCCCCTCTTTTTCACCGCGCAGTGGTTGACCCCGCTCCTTTGCGGCGTGACCGGCAGGATTCCGGTCCCGGCCTTCCATCGGGGCGAATCTGCGGCTACCTTTGCCGGGTGAGAAACCGCTTTGCCTTCCAGCTGCGCTATTTTCTGTGCTGGCTGGTCTTTTTTATGGCGGCGAAGGCCGTCTTCCTGCTCTACCACTGGCCCAAAGCCGCTGCCTTGTCCAGGGGCGAGCTGCTGCGCGTGTTTGGCTACGGCCTGCGCCTCGATGCCTCGGCCACTGCCTACCTGAGCATTATCCCGTTCTTTCTGCTCACGGCGGGCAGCCTGCTGCCCGCCCGCTTTCCCCTCGACCGGCTCCTGCGCTTCTATACCGCCGTGGCGGGCATTGTGGCGGCGTTTTTCACGGTTGCCGATCTGGAGCTGTACCGCGCCTGGGGCTTCCGCCTCGACTCCACCCCGCTGCAATACCTCGATTCGCCGGCCGAAATGGCGGCCTCGGCCGGTAGCGCGCCCCTGCTCCCGCTGGCCGCGGTGCTGCTGGGCCTGCTGGCCGCGGGCTGGGCGCTCTATAGTAAGGTGTGCGGCCGGCTGCCCGCGCTGCCGCCGGGCTTCGGGCGCGGCCGGGCCGCGCTGGCGGGGCTGCTGTATCTGGCGCTGCTGGCCGTGCCCCTGCGCGGCGGCGTGCAGCAGATTCCGGTCAACCAGAGCGACGTGTATTTCTCGGCCCGGCCCTTCGCCAACCACGCGGCCGTAAACGTGCCCTGGAACATCGTCAACTCGCTTTTCCTGCAGAGCGGCGGCCCCAATCAGTACCAAACGATGCCCGATTCGGTGGCCGCGCGCACGGTGCGGCAGCTCTACGCGCCGGCCCCGGTGGCTGATACCGCCGCGGCCCGCCTGCTGCGGGTGCCGCGCCCCAACGTGGTATTTATCATTCTGGAAAGCTTCACGGCCAAGCTGGTGGCCGGCACGGGCGGCGAGCCGAACGTGACCCCGAACCTGGACAGCCTGGCCCGCACCGGAGTACTATTCACCAACCTCTACGCGGCCGGCGACCGCAGCCAGAAGGGCCTTGTGTCGTTGCTCAGCGGCTATCCCAACCAGCCCACCACCAGCATCATCAAGTATCCGCGCAAAACGGAGCGGCTGCCGCACCTGTGCCAGTCGCTGAAGCAGGCGGGCTACGCCTCGCACTACTATTATGGGGGCGAGCTGGCCTTTGCCAACATGAAAAGCTACCTCGTAACGGCCGGCTACGACCAGCTCACCGAGCGCGCCGACTTCCCGCTAAATCAGCAGAACAGCAAGTGGGGCGCGCACGACCACGTGCTGTTCGACCGCATCCTGACGGACCTGAAAACCCAGCGGCCGCCGTTTTTCGTCACTGCCTTCACCCTCAGCAGCCACGAGCCCTTCGACGTGCCGATTCCGCGCAAATTCCGGGGCACCGACGAAGCGGCGCTGTTTCGCAACTCCGTATTTTATACCGACTGGGCGCTGGGCCGCTTTCTGCGCACGGCCCGCCAACAGCCTTGGTGGGACAACACGCTGCTCGTGCTCGTAGCCGACCACGGCCACCATCTGCCCGGCAACGATGCCATCGAAAGTCCCGGCAAATTCCACATTCCGCTGGTGCTGGCCGGCGGGGCCCTGCGCCCCGAAGCCCGCGGCCGGGTGGTGGCTACGTTCGGCTCCCAGACCGACGTGGCCCCCACGCTATTGGCCCAGCTCGGCCTGCCCACCACGGCCTATAAGTGGGGCTACGACCTGCTGCGCCCCGTGCGCCAGCCCTTCGCCTTCTACTGCTTCACCGACGGCTTCGGCTTCCTGACCGCCACCAGCCGCCTCACCTACGACAACATCGGCCGCCGCCTCACCTCCGGCGACACCACGCACCTGCGCCAGGGCCAGGCCTACGAGCAGGCTTCATTCGAGGATTTTCTGCGTAAGTAGCGCTGGAAAAAGGCGCAAGCCCTCTGCGCTCCTCCGCGAAACCTCCGCGCTCCTCTGCGGGAAATACCGTCGCTCAACTTCCCATGCCCGAAACCCTCCTATTCGTCTACAACGCCGATTCCGGGCTGGGCAACGCCGTGCTGGATCTGCTGCACAAGACCCTTTCGCCGCGCACGTATGCCTGCTCGCTGTGCGCCCTCACCTACGGCGTGCGCATGCAGCCCGAGTGGCGCGAGTTTCTGCAGCAGCTGCCCATCACGCCCACGTTCCTGCACCGCGACGAATTGCCCACCCGGCACCCCGAGCTGGCCAGCCAGCCCCTGCCCGCCGCGTTTCTACGCACTGCGGGCGGCAGCTGGCAGCCCTTCCTGACCCCGCAGGAGCTAAACCAGACCGATTTGCCCGGTTTGATGGACTTGGTGCGGGAGCGGCTAAGCAAGGCCGGGCTAGCGACGGATTCGGCTGCTTCCGAAACGCGGCTTTAGATTCTGGTTGATTGGGCTTCTGTCAGGTTCTTTTCGCCGGGAGGGAGTTGTTGGAGAGGTCTAAAGGGCAAAGTTATGCTTTTGATTGGCCTACCTTATGAGGAAGATTACAGAAGAAACTGTTGAAATCAAGTGAAAAAACTACGATAATGACTGAACAAGACATAATTGATTTAGGGATACTTTATAAATATCGTGATGCTTGTTATGAGCGCAATTGGGGCATTTTAGAGAACCAAGAGCTGTACTTTCCTACGCCTAGCTCCTTTAATGATCCTTTCGATTCTAACATTCTCATCCGTTTCGATTTAGTATCAGAAGACGAGCAGCGTAAGATAGTTGCAGATTACATCAGAGCGAAGTACCCTAACGAGGGGAGCAATCTGCGAGCGCCACGCGTAGCGCAGGTGATGGAAAGCATGAACGATCCAGAACAGCATGACCGCGCTAACAAAACCTGGACAGAGAACTTGACCCAACATACCCGAATGTTCTGTGTATGTCCTGATCGGGGCAATATCTTGCTCTGGTCGCACTATGGGAATAACCACTCCGGATTCGCCATTGGATTTGATCCCAAGGAGATGCTACAAGTCTGGAAAGATAATCAAGGCTTCTTGCTAGGGCGAGTAAGGTACGAGGACGAGTATCCCGTTATCCTACCTCCTAAAGCATCGAATGCATTAACTAAGCAGGCTACACTGATCAAAATGTTGAATGTAAAGTCGAGCATTTGGGCGTATGAGAAGGAAGTACGCCTGACCATGTTCAAAGGACCAGAAAAAGCAGCCTTCAAATCAGAATTAATCACCGAGGTAGTGCTAGGTTGTAAAATTTCAGACGATCATCAGCAGCGACTACTCAAACTCATGGATGAGAGGTACCCGCATGCCACAGTGCTCAAGGTGAAACTGCGCCGAGGAGAGTTTGCTTTAGACTTCGACCAGCTTAGAGGTTGATCTTGTAAAAAAGCCCGAAAGAATGTATCTTCTTCAGTAAGCTGCCCCATGAGGTAGCCCGGCCCAAAGCAGCGCTTTCTAGCCCCATGTTCCAACTCCACCATCGCCCTACCGGAAACCTGCCGCTGCCGCCGTATCTTTGCGGCCTTGCTTATGGACATGGAAACCAAGAAAGTTGCCTTCTACACGCTGGGCTGCAAGCTCAACTTCTCCGAAACCTCGGCCATCGGCCGACAGTTTGAGGAGCGCGGCTTCCGCAAAGTAGCCTTCGAAGACGCGGCCGACATCTACGTCATCAACACCTGCTCCGTCACCGACCACGCCGACCGCAAGTGCCGCAAGGTGGTGAAAGAGGCCCTGAAGCACAACCCCGAGGCATTTGTGACCATCGTGGGGTGCTACGCGCAGCTCAAGCCCCAGGAGATTTCCGAGATTCCCGGTGTGCACGCCGTGTTGGGCGCGGCCGAGAAGTTTCAGCTGGTGGATATTCTGGCCGGCTTCGAGAAGCCCGCCGCCGGCCAGCCCGGCCAGGTCTACGCCTCCCCCATTTCGGCGGCCACCGAGTTTCACGCCGCCCACAGCTACGGCGACCGGACGCGCACCTTCCTCAAAGTGCAGGACGGCTGCGACTACTCCTGCTCCTTCTGCACCATCCCGCTGGCCCGCGGCAACAGCCGCTCCGACTCGGTGCAGAGCGTGGTGGAGCGCGTGCAGCAGCTGGCCGAAACCGGCGTGAAAGAAATCGTGCTGACCGGCGTGAATCTCGGCGACTTCGGCCTGCAAGGGCCCGAGCGCACCCGCAAAGAGACGTTCTACGACCTCGTGCAGGCCCTCGACGAGGTAGAGGGCATCCGCCGCTTCCGCATCAGCAGTTGCGAGCCCAACCTGCTCACCGATGAGATTATCCGCTTCGTGGCCCGCTCGAAGCGCTTTATGCCCCACTTCCACATCCCGCTGCAGTCGGGCTCCGATAAGATTCTGGGCCTGATGCGCCGCCGCTACCGCCGCCAGCTCTACCAGGAGCGCGTGGCCCTGATCAAAGAAGTGATGCCTCACGCCTGCATCGGCGTCGATGTCATCGTGGGCTTCCCCGGCGAAACGGAGGCCGACTCTCTGGAAACCTACCAGTTTCTGAACGACCTGGACGTGAGCTACCTGCACGTATTTCCGTACTCGGAGCGCGAAAACACGCTGGCCCCCACGCTGCCCGGCCGCGTGCAGGACCGCCACCGCCACGAGCGCACCACCCAGCTGCGCGGCCTGTCGGAAAAGAAAAAACGCTTTTTCTACGAGCAGCACGTAGGTCTGGAAACCGAAGTGCTATTTGAAGATGACGTGACCAACGGCCAGATGGAAGGCTTCACGCCGAACTACATCCGCGTGGCCGCCAAATACGACCCGCTGCTAGTGGGCGAAATGAAGCTGCTCCGCCTCACCGCCGTGAACCCGCAGAATCTGATGGAGGCCGAAGAGATGGGCGTGGAATTATTTCATCACTAGTGCTGCACCTGGTCTCAACTAAAACAAAAGGGTAAACTCGAATTAATTTTACCCTTTTGTTTTAGTTGAGATTTTCGACTTTTCCATCAACCTCCGTCTAACTCAAGCTGCATAATAGAACATACCAGCCCCAGCGGGGCGACATATCGGTAGTAAAGCGCCTCTAAAGTAGGCCCAAAGCCCCAGCGGGGCGACACCAATCGTTGAATGAGAGTGCCGCCCCGCTGAGGCTTTTGAAATGCTTTATGTGCGTTTCTCTACCGATATGTTGCCCCGCTGGGGTTAAAAACAGATATGCTGCAACTTGGGCTATTTGGCCAGTTGCCGCTGCACCAGATCCAGCATCTGCTGCATCAGGCGCTGCTGCTCCAGCAAATGTTGGTTGCGCATTTCCGCTACCGTCAGTTGGTGGGCCATCTGCTGGGCATAGAGTGCGGCCTGCAAACTCTCCTGCCCAAAAGCAGCCAGCGTTGCGGTGGCCGTCGGCGCGGGAGTGGATGCTAAAACAACAGGCTGGTTATCCACCGCTTTATTATCGGCTGCGGCGGGCGGTACTGGCCCGGAGCTAAGCGGCATCTCAGTATGAGAGACTGCCGGCATAGCCTCTTTGGCAGCCGGGGGCACCGCTACTGGCACCACGGCAGCCAAAGACACGTTTTCTGACGAAGCTGGCAGCGAAGCTATTTCCGGCTCGGGCTTTTCAGGAACCACTGCCGGCGGGGCCGCTGCTACTGCTACCGAGCTTGCATCACCCGGCTGCGGGGCAGTAGTCAGCATAGCTCCTTGCCCCTGCAAAAGCCAATCTTTAGAAACATTTGGATATACATCAAACACTTTACACAAAAGGTCAAATCCTGGTTTATTTCGCTCATCTACAATATGCTGAATGACTGTCGCAGTCTTATCCAGGGAGTTGGCAAATGCGTTTTTTGATATACCCAAATGAGCAATAAGCTCGTTGAATCTTTGCCCTACGGTTGCCGTCTGTTCCATATACCCAAATGTTATCATTACCCCAAATGTATAAAAATATTTGCTATTTAAGCTTACCCCTGGGTTTTTTCTTTACTTGCCCGGCTTTCACCAGGGAATGCAGAATGCCGCGGGGCTGCAGCCGGTCGTAGGTAAACACGTAGGCTCCATCGGGTAGAAACTCGAAATCCAGGCGCGACATGCCCACCGGGTGAAACAGCAGCAGCGCATCGGGCCGCAGGGCGAATTCGGTCAGGTAAAACAGGGATTCGTAGGGGTCTGCTTCGGCCCCGTCGCCGGCATAGAGCCGCTGATCGGCCTGGGGCGTGGTGTTCCAGTGCTCGATGCCGTAGAGCTGCGCGACGTGGGTAATCAGAGTGGAGTCGTCGCCGTAGCTGGCCACTACGCCAGCCAGCTCGTCGTGCAGGCGGCGGATGATGGCCAACCCCAGCCGCCGCTCCAGCTGCGCGGGCGGATCGGCTACCAGCTCGGGCAGCGTCAGGAGCCGGCCGGTGCGCAGGCAGAATGTGAGGTGCTGGGTAGCGGGCTCCGTGAGGCCCTGCCAGTCGCGGCTAAACGCGAAGGAAAGCAGGTAGCTCTGGTTGAGCAAAACGCCGTAGGAAGTGGCACTCAGCCCCAATCCGCCGGCCCACCAGGTTTTCGTATCCTCATCGTAGCAGCATTCCCGCGCCGCCTGCTGCAGCTGCCGCCGGGGGCTGGCCGTAGAGTCGATGGTGCTGAATTCGGCGGTGACGAAAGCCAGGAGCTGCCGGTTGATGCACCGGGCCACGGCGGCATCGGGCAGGCGCACCTGGGGCACCTGAAAACGCGCCACTTCGCCCTGAACGGCTACCGGATACACAACCGCCTGACTACCGGCCATAGCTTGAGCCTCTGCTCGCGGCAGGGCGACTGACCCCACTCCTACTCCCAGCAGCCAGCGCACCAGTGTTTTCATCGGCCAGAAATGCTCCCGTGTGGCAGCCAGTGCATAAAGCTGTTCTGATTACCGTTGCCTGCCTGCGAGATTTGCCGGCGGCGCTCGGAATGACGGGCTGTTTTCACTTCCTACGGGAGCCCGCTCCTACTCGTAGCGCAGGCTCTCAATCGGGTCGAGGGCGGCGGCTTTGCTGGCGGGATAGTAGCCCGAGGCCAGCCCCACCGTCACGCAGATAATCATACCCAGCGTCATCCAGAGCCAGGGCACCAGGAACGTACCTTCGCCGATGAAGAGCGAAATGGAGTTGCCCATCGCCACGCCCAGCAGGATGCCCAGCAGGCCGCCGAGCATGCAGATAACGATGGCTTCGATGAGAAACTGCTGCCGGATCTGCAGGGCCGTTGCGCCCAGCGCCTTGCGGATCCCGATTTCGCGGGTGCGCTCCGTAACCGATACCATCATAATGTTCATCAGGGCGATGCTGGCCCCGAGCAGCGTGATGAAGCCCACCAGAAAGCCGCCCACCCGCAGGTTTTCCGACAACGAGTCGAGCTTGCTGGCCATCGAGTCGCTGCCCTCTACCTCGAAGGAATCTTCCTGGCCCAACGGGTCGTGGCGCACGGCGCGCATCACGCCGGTGGCCTCGCCGGTGAGGTAGGTCAGGTTGTCGGGCGAGGTGGCGGCGGTTTTGATGTCGTAGGTGAGGGCGCGCTGGCGGGGCATCTGATTACCGGTTTCCAGCGGGATCAGCACGAGGCGGTCGGCGCCGCCGCCGCCCATGCTGCTGCCGCTTTTTTCCAACTGGCCCACCACCTGAAAGCGGCGACCCAGCAGATAGATGTACTTATCGACGGGACTCTGGCCAGGAAACAGCTTGTCCTTCACCTCCGTGCCCACAATGGCCACGTTGGCCCCGCTGGCTAGCTCGGCGGGCGAAAAGGCCCGGCCCCCGGCCAGGTTGTAGCTCTGAATCTGCAGGTAGTTCTCGTCGCCGGCCATCACGTTCATGTTGGGGTTGGTCTTCTGGCCGTTGCCCTTCACCTCGGTAGCCCCGGAAATAAAAGCCGAAATGCCCACCTGGGCCTGGTCGCCGATCTGGCGCTTATACTGCATGGCCTGCAGATACGTGACGGCCGGGTAGGTTTTGCCCTGCACGCCCCCGCGCCGAAAGCGGTTGGTGTAGCCTTTGGCTTTAATCTCGAACGAATTAGCCCCCAGGCTGGCAAACGTGGCGTTCAGCGAGTACTTAATAGCATCGATGGCCGTGAGAATGCCCACCAGCGACATAATGCCGATGCTCACAATGAGGGCCGTCAGCACGGTGCGCAGCAGGTTGCTATGAATGGAGCGGAAGGCTTCCTTGATGTTTTCCAGCAGGTGCATAGCGGCGGCGAATCAATCCGGGGAGGTGAGGATTAAAACCGGCGGCAGGCGGTGAAAACCGCGTTTTGGCAACAGCGGCCGGTGCCGCAAGGTAGGCGGTTTCGGGTAAACTCCCGCCCGGTTTCGCTACATTTGTTTAGGCCCCTGCAGCCGGCGCGGCAACGGGCACGGAATTCTAATGGTCTGTTTGTTGTAGGGTTGATTTCCCTGCTTTCTCTCGTTTTTTCCTCTTTGCAGAACCCGATGGCCCTGAAGCGTATTCTGCCCGTTTTATTTCTGCTGGCCGCCTGGCTCGGCCAGCCCGCCGCCGCGTGGGCCAACCACGTCTTCATCCCAATGGATAATACCCAGAAGGAGCATCTGAAAGCCTACGGCATGGCCTACTGGCTGCTGGGCCGGGAAGTGGAGGTCGATTGGCTGCTGAACTACCGGGGCGGCTCGTTTGCGGCGGCCGTAGCGCCGGGGCTGGAAAACGAGCTGGCCGTGCGCGGCATCACCTACCAGGTGATTTCGGAGGCGCAGTACACCGGTATTCTGGCCCAGATAGCCGACCCCAACGCCAACATGGACCTGATGAAGCTGGAGAAAGCGCCCAAAATTGCGGTGTATACGCCCAAGGGCAAGCAGCCCTGGGACGATGCCGTGACGCTGGTGCTGGCCTACGCCGAAATCCCCTACACCCAGATCTACGACGACGAAGTGCTGCACGGCGACCTGCCTAAGTACGACTGGCTGCACATTCACCACGAGGACTTTACGGGCGAATACGGGAAGTTTTATGCCACCTACCGCAACCGCCCCTGGTACCAGCAGCAGCAGCGCGACGCTGAGGCCACGGCCAAGCGCAACGGCTTCAGCAAAGTAAGCCAGATGAAGGGCGCGGTGACGGTAAAAATGCAGGAGTTTATTGCCGGCGGCGGCTTCCAATTTGCCATGTGCGGCGCTACCGACACCTACGACATTGCCCTGGCCGGCCTGGGCGTGGATATGGTGGAAAGCATGTACGACGGCGACCCGGCCGATCCGCAGGCCCAGCAGAAGCTCAACTTCAACCGCACCCTGGCCTTCAAGGACTTCCAGCTGGTGCGCGACCCCTACCAATACGAGTACTCCGACATTGACATGCAGCCCGGCGAGCGGGGCGTGTACGAAGGCACCGACTACTTCCAGCTCTTCACGTTTTCGGCCAAATACGACCCCGTGCCCACCATGCTCACCCAGAACCACGAGAAAACAGTGAAGGGCTTCATGGGTCAGACCACCGCCTTCCGCAAGCAGCTCATTAAGCCCGACGTGGTAATAATGGGCGACAACAAGGCTTCCGGCGAGGTGCGCTACATGCACGGCACGCTGGGCAAAGGCACCTGGACCTACTACAGCGGCCACGACCCCGAAGACTACCAGCACATGGTGGAGGAAGAGCCCACCGACCTGAGCCTGCACCCCAACTCGCCCGGCTACCGCCTGATTCTGAACAACATCCTGTTTCCGGCGGCCAAAAAGAAGAAGCAGAAAACGTGATGCTATCCGGCCCATGCCGGGTTTTGCAAGCCTCCTTATCCGTTGCGCGGAGAAGGAGGCTTTTTGCTTCTGTCGGCTGCTGGGGCCCGGAAATCCGCTCCTCCAGCCGGCGGCGGCCAACCCGAAGCACGACAGAAAAACCGGACAGAAAGTTATCTTAGCCAGCGCAGTCCCGTTGGTCTGCCGCGGTTTCCCTAGCCCCTTCGTATGAACTCCGAGCACACCAACTACAGCCTCTCCGGCAGCCAGGAAGAGCCCGTAGCCGCCCTGGAAGAAGCCCCGAATCCGCTGCCGCGGGCGGTGCTGCGCCTCAACAACCATTTTCTGCTCGATGGGGAGTGGAAATTCGCCCTCGATGCCGACGACACCGGCCTGCGTGACTGCTGGTTTCTGGGCCACGACTACGAGCACAGCGCCCACTGGCCCGGCTCCATCGAGGCCCACATGGCCCAGGCCAAAGGCGACGCGCCGGCCGTGATGTGGCAGGATACGGTGGTGGCCTGGTACGAGCGCGAGTTCACGCTGCCCACCATTGCCGAGCCGCTCACGCGCTCCATGTTCCAGCTCACCTTCGGGGCCTGCGGCTACGAGACGCGGGTGTGGCTCAACGGCCGGCTACTGCGCACCATTGAGGGCGAAGACGTGCATTTTGGCGAGTACACGTCTTTTTCCTACGAGCTGCGCGAAGAAAATCTGCACCCCGTGAACCGCCTCACCGTGCGCGTGGCCGACACAATGGACGCCGAGACCACCCGCGGCAAGCAGGAGTCGCACATCTACAAGCGCGGCGGCATCTGGTATCAGACCTACAGCGGGGCCGTGCGCAGCGTGTGGCTCGAAATGGTGGAGCGCAACCGCCTCCGCTCCCGCCTCGGCGTCGATTCGGTGGTGGAAGACCAGCTCGTGCGCTTCAACGTGACCACCCGCGTGCACGACCCCGGCCACTACACATTGCGCCTGCGCGTGTTTGAGCGCGGCGCGGCCAAAGCCACGCCCCACCTGTTCACCTCCGATTTTCCGTTGCGCCTGGAAGCCGGACAGAAGCAGCAGCGCGTGGTACTGGAAATGCCCGGCGCCCGGCTCTGGTCGCCGGAAGCCCCGAACCTGTATCAGCTGGTAGCCGAGCTGATTGACACCGACGGCTACGCGGCCCAGATTGAAACCCACTTCGGCCTGCGCAAAATCGAGTCCAGGGGCCGCCACGTGTACCTGAACAACGAGCCTACGTATCTCGACGGCATTCTGTACCAGCCCGGCACGGCTACTTACGAGGAGATGCGCCGCCACATGCACGCCATGCAGAAGCTGGGCTGCAACCTGGTGCGCGTCCACATTGCCGGCATCGACCCGCGCATCTACAACCTGGCCGACGAGCTGGGCCTGCTGCTGTGGGTGGAAGTGCCCAGCCCGCACACCTCCAGCCCGCGCAGCCGCCAAAATCACCGCGAGGAGCTGCTGCGCATGCTGATGCTGATTGAGTCGCACCCCTCGGTGGTCATCTGGAGCCTGTATAATGAGGACTGGGGCTGCCAGGACATTGCCACCAACCCCGAAACCCGCCAGTACATCATCGACACCTACCACTTCATGCTTATCGAGCATCCGCAGTTTCTGGTGGTGGATAATGACGGCTGGCAGCACATTTCGCAGGAGGGTCGCCTGAAATCGGACCTGCTCACGGCCCACCTCTACACCCCCGACATGCCCCACTGGCAAAACCTGCTCGACCGGCTGGTGCGGGGCGAGATGGACGGCACCGCCGCCTTCCCCCTCATCGTGGGCGACGCTTTCTTCTACCGCCGCCAGAAGCCGCTGATTGTGAGCGAGTGGGGTGGCTTCGGCTTCGCCAACTACGGCGGCCCCGAGGCCGGTGAAGAGCGCACCGAGCAAATCCGCCAGTTCAAGCAGGAGCTGCGCGCCCGCCCCATCGCCGGCGACGTGTACACGCAGGCCACCAACATCGAAGACGAGCGCAACGGCATCATCGACCAGCACACCGGCGAGCTAGCCGTACCGCCCGGCCTGCTGAACTCGCGGTAATGTGCTAATTGTCATTGCGAGCAAAGCGAAGCAATCCGTCCTGGGCAATGAGCCAAGCTTTATAAACAGAAAAGCCGTGACGTATGTGTGCGTCAGGGCTTTCTGCTTTATCAAGGCTTTTTACATTTCAGAGGACGGATTGCTTCGCTTTGCTCGCAATGACAAGCAGCGCATCATCACCTAGTGCATCCTATCGTCGCGCACGGGGAGGTTGGTGATGATTTCGCCTTCGATTTTGAGCAGCTCCTGCAGGCGGGCATCCACTTCCTTGGGGTCGCGGTATTCCTTGGCCAGGTCTACATAGGCCACGAAATGGGCGGCCTCCGACACCATTAGTTCGTAGTAAAACTTGCTCAGGTCGGGGTCGGGAATGTGCTGCCAGAGCAGCTTGAACCGCTCGCAGCTGCGCGCCTCAATCAGCGCCGACACGAGCAGCATGTCCATCAGCTGCCGGTCGCGGTGGTCGCCGCGGCGCACGTGGGTCATCAGCTGCACCACGTACTCGTCGCGGCGCTGGGGACCCAGCTCGTAGCCGCGCTTGCGCAGCTCCAGCAGCACCCGCTCGAAGTGGGCCCATTCCTCGGCCACCAGGGCCGTCAGCTCGTCCACAAGGCGGGTTTTCTCGGGGTATTTCACAATGAGCGAAATACCGGTGCTGGCCGCCTTCTGCTCGCAGTAGGCATGATCAACGAGAATATCCTCGATGTTTTTGCTGGCAATATCCACCCAGCGCGGGTCGGTATTGAGCTTGAGCTTGAGGATGGTTTTTTCCTTGGGCTCGGAGGCGGAGGCGGCGGGCTGTGGTTCCATAAGGAGAAGGGGTTTCATCGGTTCTGCCTAGCCGGCTCGGGCCGGCGGAAGCAGCCCGATGGCCGGCAAAGCAGCTGGTTAATCAAAGAACTGCCACCGCAGGCCAAACTGGAAGCGGCGCGGCAGGCCGGTGTAGTAAGGCGTGGTGAAATAGCCGTCCTTATTGAGCAGATACTGGTTCACGTAAGCCATTTTCAGAAACAGCGACACGGTTTTAATGTCGGTGTTCAGGTACACGTCCACCAGCGGGTAGTTGCGGATGGTGAAGGCATCCTGGAGGTAAAATTGCTGGGTGCTGGGGCTGTAGGCGTAGCCTTTGAACTTCGACTGGTAGTACATTTCCACCCCTACCTGGCTGAACAGGGCCTTTTTGAAAATGTAGCTCTGGTAATACAGCTTGCTGTTGGTCACCAGCCGCGGAATGCGCACGCCGCGCTCGTCGGGGCTGTAGGTGTAAGTGGCCTGGTTGTCGGCGAAAACGTGGCCCAGCTGCAGCCAGTGTCGCAGCGTGCCGATGAGCAGTTGCTTGGAGCCCGTGAGCTGCGCGGGGCGGGCGTTCTGGTTGTAGTAGACCAGCTTTGCAATATTGACCACGCTGCCCGACAGCTCCAGGCGTTGCCGGCCCAGCGTCTGCGCGAGGCGGGCGCTGAGCTGCTGCACGTTGGTATTGTCGAAGGCGCTGTCGGCTACGGTGTGGTCCCAGGCGTAGTGGTTGCCGCTGAAGCGCTGCTGGGTGAGCGTGGGCGCATACGACGAATTCAGCAGCTCGCCGCTGAGCGGGCCCAGGCGGGCGGTGGCCCGCAGCCAGTACTCAGTCTGGCCCAGCGTGGCCGAGGGCTTCAGCTCGCCGGCCGTCTGAACGGCCACCAGGCTGCGGTAGCGGAAGGCCGCCGTGCCGCCCACAAACAGCTGCCCAAACGTGGCATCGGGCAGAATGGGGCGCACCACGCCGGGCTCGTTCAGGCCGTTTTCGCCCACCAGGGCGCGCGAAATCAGCCGGCCATTGCGGTAGCGGGCATACAGGCGGTATTCCACGGCCTCAGTGCGGCCCAGCACGCCCACCGCGTTTTCCAGCTGCCGCAGCTCGGCCCGGTCATCGGTGCCGATGTTGCTCAGCCGCGGAGCTGGCGGATAAAACAGCAGCCGCCCCTGCGCATCGCGCTGAGCCGGCGTGAAGGTGTCGGTGTATTTGTTAAGCTGCCGGCTCCAGTCGAAGAGATGATACACGGTGAGGCCGCGGCCCAGCAGGCGGTAGGTATGCACCAGGCGGCCCTGGTCCCGGTCGTCGCGGTTCAGGGCCTGCGTGAGCCAGACCCGCTCCCGGTCGTAGCCGAACAGGTCGCGCGGAAACGAATCGGTGGGCTGGGGCCGGATGCCGCCCTGCTCCACGGCGCGGTGGCGGGCGGTGCCGAAGCTCGCCAGTGCGTGGTAGCGGTCGTCTTTGCTTTGGAAGCGGGTGAAGAACAGCACGTTATTATGCTCCGACATCGCCTCGCGGTTGCCGGGCGCGGTAGCCACCGATTTGTTGGACGCAAACCGCTCAAAGGCCATTCCGATATTGGCCTGCCGGCCAATGCTGCGGCTATACGACAGCTCAAACACCTGTTCGCCCACGCCACTCTGGTTGTAGCGAAAAAACGTGTAGGGCGACTTGGTATCGTAGAACGGTATGGTGGCCGCGTCGCGGGCGTACTTGTCGAACACGGTGCGGCCCAGCCGGGCCCCGAGCTGGGTGTTGGTCTGCCACAGCAGCCGGTGCGAGGCCGTGCCCACGTTGCCCAGATCCTGCTGGAACGTACTGTCGTGAAACCAGTTGCGCTGCTGATGAATGCTGGTCAGGGTGGTATCCACGATGCGGCCCTCGTACTGCTCGCGCAGAATATCGGCCTCGTAGAGCACGCGGGTGGTTTTGGCGCCGTAGAGCACCTTGGTCGAGTCATCGACGATCTGGGCCCGCAGGCTCAGGGGCAGCCACAGCAGCAGCAGCGCCGGCAGCACGAAGCGGCGGCGCGCCCGGCGAAGGCACATATTCAGAGGCAACAGCAGATCAGACAACAGCTTGGGGCTGAAATAAAGGCGGGAGCAGGCTCCGGAGACGGGCAGCGCCGTCGGCCAGAAACCGTACTTCGATGGGAATGTAGAAAACGGGCAACCCGGCCAGCGCGGGCCGCAACGCCGGTTCCAGCAGGCGCACGGCATCCTTCTGGGTGGTAAAAACGCTCTGGCCGGGTTGTAATTGCCCGGCCACCGCCGCAATGTCGGCCGCGGTGAAGGCGTGGTGGTCGGCGAAGGCCGCGTGGTGCCGAATTTGGTAGCCGGCGGCGGTCAGGTAGCCCCGCAGCGGGCCGGGCTGGGCAATGCCGGTCAGCAGCACGATTTCGCGGCCGGCGGGCGCGGCCGAAGCCCCCACCGCCACCGGCGCGCCGTAGTCGTAGGTCGAAAACAGCACCGGCACCCGCGGCCGGCTGTAGCGCCGGATGCGGGCCGTGATGGCGGCCTGGTCGGCCACGGAAAGGTCGGCCGCGCACTTGGTCACGATGACCACATCGGCGCGGGCGGCTCCGTGGCGACTTTCGCGCAGGCGGCCGGCGGGCAGCACAAAGTCGTGGTAAAAGGGTCGCTCCTGCTCCATGAGCAATATATTGAGCACGGGCCGCACGCGGCGGTGCTGGTAGGCATCGTCGAGCACCACGGCCGTCAGGGCGGGCTCGGTGCGCAATAAGGTATCAATACCCAGGCGGCGGTTTTCGCACACGGCCACCGGCACCTGGCCCCCGAAATCCTGGTAGTGCTGCAGCGGCTCATCGCCGATGGTGGCGGCGGTGGCGGCGGCATCGGCCCGCAGGTAGCCGCGGGTGCGGCGGCCATAGCCCCGGCTCAGAATGGCCGGCTTTTCGCCGCTCTGGCGCAATTGCGCAATCAGCCAAGCCACGTGGGGCGTCTTGCCCGTGCCCCCGGCCCGCAGGTTGCCCACGCTCACCACGGGCACCGCGTAGGCCGCCGAGGCTTTCAGACCGCTGTCGTAGAGCCAGTTGCGCACGCGCAGCACCAGGGCATAGAGCCAGGCAAAAGGCAGCAGCAGCAGGGCGAGCGGGTGGGGCATAAACTGGCGGCGGAAACGCGGAACCGCAAAAGTACGCCTACTTCCTCAATCCCGGTAGCGAAATCCCGCACCGGGGCCGCCGCCCGGCCGCCGGGTGTTTCTGCGGTTCTGCGGAAATGTAGAAATTGCCGCCCGTCATTCGCCCTCCCTTATCTGCTGCTTCCCAAAATGAAACGAGCCTACACCAACCTTACCGTGCAGGTGCTCACGGCCATTGCTCTGGGGGTGGCCGTCGGGGCGCTGTTTCCGGCCGTGGGGGCCGCGCTGAAGCCGGTAGCCGATACCTTTATCAGCCTCATCAAAATGCTGATTGCCCCCATCGTTTTCCTGACGGTAGTGCTGGGCATTGCGGGCATGGGCAGCCTCAAGAAGGTGGGGCGCGTGGGCGGCAAGGCCCTGCTTTATTTCGAAGTGGTAACCACGCTGGCCCTGGGCGTTGGGGTGGTGGTGGCCAACCTGGCCCAGCCCGGCGCGGGCGTGCAGGAAACGGCCCAGGCCGTGCTGCAGGACGCGAAAAAAGCCGCGGAAGCGGCCAAGTTCACCGCCCAGGCCGGCGAGATGGACTGGGTGGCCTTCTTCACCCACATCATACCCGACAACGTGGTGGGGGCTTTTGCTAAGGGCGACATTCTGCAGGTGCTGCTGTTTTCGGTGCTTTTCGGGCTGGCTCTCAATCGGATGGGCGAGTATGCCCAGCCGCTGGTCAAAACCTTCGACCGGCTCTCGCACGCCATGTTCGGGGTGCTGGCGCTGGTCATGAAGCTAGCCCCCGTCGGGGCCTTTGCGGGCATGGCCTACACCATTGGCAAATACGGCGTGGCCTCGCTGCTGCCCCTGGGCAAGCTGCTGCTGGTGGTCTATGCCACCATGTTCATGTTTATTTTCGGAGTGCTGAATCTGATTCTGCGCGCCTACAAGCTGCGCCTGGGGCCGTACCTGCGCTTCATTCGGGAAGAAATTCTGCTGGTGCTGGGCACGTCCTCTTCGGAGTCGGCGCTGCCGCGCATGATTGATAAGATGGAGCGCTACGGCTGCTCCCGCTCGGTGGCCGGCCTGGTGATTCCGACGGGCTACTCCTTCAACCTCGACGGCACGTCCATCTACCTCTCCATTGCCGTTATTTTCCTGGCCCAGGCCTTCCATATCCCGCTTTCCCTGTCCCAGCAGCTCACCCTGATTGCCATTCTGATGGTTACCAGCAAGGGCGCGGCGGGGGTCACGGGCTCGGGCTTCATCGTGCTGGCCTCCACGCTGGCGGCCACCCGCCTGGTGCCGGTGGAAAGCGTGGCCCTGCTGCTGGGCGTCGACCGGTTTATGAGTGAGGCGCGGGCCATTACCAACGTCATCGGCAATGGCGTTGCCACGCTGGTGGTGGCCAAAAGCGAGGGCGAATTTGACGAGGCCCGCCACCGGCTGGCCCTGCTGGGACGCTCGGTGCCCGAGCAGGAACGCGCCGAACCCGCCGCCCTGCTGCCCCGCGTAGAAGTGCCCCACTGAGCCCGCCCAATTTATAATTCAACATTCAAAATTCCCAAAGAATGGCTACCGTTGCTGACCTCGCCCGCGTGCTCGAACAGGCCGCGCCCCTCGCCTACCAGGAATCGTACGACAATGCCGGCCTGCAGTGCGGCGACCCGCGGGCCGACATAACCGGCGTGCTCATTGCCCTGGACTGCACCCCGGCCGTGGTGGACGAGGCCATCCGGCGGGGCTGCAACGTGGTGGTGGCCCACCATCCGGTGGTGTTTAAGCCCCTCAAGCGCCTCACCGGGGCCAATGAGGTGGAGCAGACGCTCATCCGGGCCATTAAAAACGACGTGGCCATCTACGCCGCCCACACCAACCTCGACAATGTGCGCCACGGCGTGAACCGCCAGCTGGCCGCCAAGCTGGGCCTGACGAACCTGCGCATTCTGGACCCCAAAACCGGCACGCTCGGCAAGCTCATCACCTACGCCCCACCCGCCCACTCCGAGGCCATTTTGCAGGCGCTCTACGCCGCCGGGGCCGGCCACGTGGGCGACTACGCCGAGTGCAGCTTCCGCTCCGACGGTGTGGGCACCTTCACGCCCGGCCCCGGCACCACGCCCTTCCTGGGCACCGTGGGTCAGCCCGAAACCACCGCCGAGCAGCGCCTGGAAGTGCTGCTGCCGCTGCACCTGCACAGCCGCGTGCTGGCGGCGTTGCGGCAGGCGCATCCTTACGAAGAGGTTGCCTACGAGCTGATTAAGCTGGAAAATACGCACCAGGATGTGGGCTCTGGCATGGTGGGCGAGCTGGCCGAGCCGCTGCCCCCGGCCGAGTTTCGGCGGCGGCTGCGCCATGCGCTGGGGGTGCCGGTGGTGAAGCACACGGAGTTTGAAAAACCTATCAAAACAGTGGCCCTGTGCGGGGGCGCGGGCAGCTTCCTGATCGGTAAAGCCCGCGCCGCCGGGGCCGAGGCCTTCGTGACCGGCGACTTGAAATACCACGAGTATTTCGGGGCCGAGGGCCGGCTGATGCTCTGCGACGTGGGGCATTTTGAGAGCGAACAATTCACCGGGGAGCTGTTCCAGGATTTGCTTCACGCGAACTTTGGAAGTACTTTTGCGGTCTTAATTGCCCAGACCCTCACCAACCCTGTCCGTTATGATTTCTAACTCCTCCACGGAAACCACCGTTGCCAGCAAGCTGGAAGCTCTTCTGAATCTGCAGCGCCTCGACTCGCAGCTCGATGAAATCCGGCGCGTGCGCGGTGACTTGCCCGAAGAGGTTCGCGACCTGGAGGACGAAATTGCCGGCTACGAGGTGCGCGTGAGCAAGTTCGACGAAGAAATTCAGGGACTCAACGACCAGATCAAGCAGCGCAAGCAGAACGCCAAGGACGCCGACGGCCTCATTAAGAAGTATGAGGAGCAGCAGCAGAACGTGCGCAACAACCGCGAGTACGAGGCCATTGCCAAGGAAATTGAGCTGCAGCGCCTCGAAATTCAGATTTCGGAGAAGAAGATCAAGGAAGCCCAGTACCAGATTGAGGTAAAAAACAACGACATCGCCGGCACTAAGCAGCGCCTCGATGAGCGGAAGAAAGACCTCACCAACAAGAACACCGAGCTGCAGACCATCGTGGGCGAAAGCGAAACCGATGAGAAGAAGCTAATGGATGAGCGCGAGAAGGCCGTGAAACCCATCGAGGAGCGCCTGCTGACGGCCTACACCCGCATCCGCGGCAATGTGCGCAACGGCCTGGCCGTGGTAACGGTGAAGCGCGACGCCTGCGGCGGCTGCTTCAACACGGTGCCCCCGCAGCGCCAAGCCGACATTATCTCGCACAAGAAAATCATCGTGTGTGAGCATTGTGGCCGCGTGCTGGCCGATGTGGATTTGAAGGCAGTAGCCTAGGCAGCCACTAGTGGCTGGTTGAATTTTGAGAAAGGAACGGCCCCCCGCCGTTCCTTTTTTATTGGGAATACGGCAGTGAAAAAAGGGCGAGCGAACGGCAGCATGGCGAGGCATCTGGCAGTCTGGGGGGCGGTGGTTTTCGCCGGCCTGGCGGGGCCGTGCGCGGCGGTCACGCTTCGGCCCCGCCAGGAAATCAGCGGGCCGTTGGCTCCGGCCGGGCCGGCCACCGCTTCATCAATCAGCACTTTATCATCTACCTCCCGGCAGGCTTACAATGAGCTGTTTAAGCTACGGACGGAGTCGGCTCGCGCGCTGCTGCAGGCCGAGCTGAAGCGTCAGCCCGCCGCCGCCGGCGCGCTACTGGTCGCCGACTGCACCGACTTCGTGGAGCTGATGATTTCGCAGGATGCCAGCCGCTACGAGACCGTGACGATGGCCCAGAGCCGCCGGCTGGCGGTGCTGGAAAAATCGGCGGAGCGCGGGCCGTTGCGCGACTACGCCCGCGCCGAAATCCGGCTGCACCAGGCCGCCGCGCAAGTGGCCTTTCAGCACGAAGTGCAGGGCGCGTGGAATCTGCGGCAGGCGTATCAGCAGATGCAGGCCACAGTGCAGCGCTACCCCGATTTCTTGCCGGCCCGCAAAACGCTGGGCATGATGCAGTTCTTTATTGGCTCCTTGCCCGAGGGCTACCGCTGGTTTCTGAAGCTGCTGGGGCTGCCGGGCAGCGTGGAGCTGGGCCTGCAGAACCTGCGGGCCGCCGCCCGGCAGCCCAACGATTTTCAGCCCGAAGCTCAGATTATTCTGGCGCTGGTGCAGGAAACCTACTACAAAAGTGCCGACGAAGCCGTGCTGCTGGTGAGCCGCCTGGCCACCCAACAGCCCGATAATCTACTATTTAGCTACCTGTCCATCAGCCTCAACAAGCGCCAGCACCATACCGGCGCGGCGCTGGCGGCCTACCGCGCCCGCCCCACCGGCCCGGCCTATCTGCCCGTGCCCTATCTGCACCACATGGCCGCCGATTTGCTGCTGTACCAGGGCCAGTACGCGGCTTCGCAGCGCGAAAACCAGCAGTTCCTGCAGCAGTATCGCGGCGTGCACTACCGCAAGGATGCCGCCTTCAAGCTTTATCTGGCGGCCTGGCTGGGCAATGACGCGCCGGCCGCCGAGCAGTACCGCCGCCAGATCGGGGCCGGGGGCCGCACCGAGCTGGAAGAAGATAAGTATGCCCAGCGCTTCTTCGAGGACAAGCTGCCGCTGAGCCGCCCTCTCACCCGCGCCCGCCTGCAGATTGATGGAGGCTACTACCGCGAGGCGTTGGCCACGTTGCGCGGCTTCGCGGCCACGCCCGCCACCGGCCTGCGCGACCGGCTGGAAGACCCCTACCGCCGCGCCCGCGCCTACCAGGGCCTGGGCCGCCTGGATTCGGCCCGGCTGTTTTACACCCGTACCATTGCGCTGGCCGGCAAAGCGCCGTACTACTTCGGGCCGCAGTCGGCGCTACAGATGGGCTACCTCTGCCAGGCCGACGGGCAGCTGAACCTGGCGCGGGTATACTTTCAGAAGGTGCTTGATTCGCCTAAGCACGAGTACAAGAACAGCACCGATGCCAAGGCCAAAGTGGCGCTTTCGGGTATGCCGGCGGCAAAACTTCGGTAGCGGCTGGCTACTTTTGAGACTCCGGCTGCCCTGCTCATTTTCTTCGCCCGCCTTGCTGCCCCTTATAGTTTCTTTTGCCGCGCTGCCCGTTTCCGGGGCGGAATTTCGCGCCCGCGCCCTGCACTGGGCGGCCGGGTTTGCCTGCTGCGCTTACTACGAGTCGAACGGCCTGGAATATCCCGGCGGGCCGTTTGAGCGGCTACTGGCGGTGGCACCTCAAGCTGGCCCCGCTCCCACTACTTTGGCCGATTTGCGCGGCTGGCTGGCCCAGGCCCCATCAGCGGCGCCCCGCTGCGGGTTTCTGACCTACGATCTGAAAAACGAAATCGAAGCCCTGCACAGCGGCCACTTCGATGGGCTGCAATGGCCGGCGCTGCACTTCTTCAGCCCGGAAACCTGGCTGGTCTGGCAGCCGGATTCGGTGGAGATTCACGGGGAAACGCCGGGCGTGCTGGAAGCTATTCTGGCTACGCCGGTGCCGGCGGAAGCTGCTTTGCCCGCTATTCAACTGATGCCCCGCCTGCCCAAACGCGAGTATCTGGCGGCGGTGGAGGCCATTCGGGAAGACATTCTGAATGGGGAAGTGTATGAGCTGAACCTGTGCCAGGAGTTTTACGCCGAAAACGTGGCGCTGGACCCGGTCGGCACGTTTCTGCGCCTGAACGCGGCGTCGCCGACGCCCTTCGCCGGCTTCTACAAGTGGCAGGACCGCTACCTGCTCTGCGCCTCGCCCGAGCGTTTTTTGCAGAAGAAAGGGCCGTTGCTGACTTCCCAGCCAATCAAGGGCACCATCCGCCGCGGGGCCACGCCGGCCGAAGACGAGCGGCAGCGCCACACGCTGCTCCACGACGAGAAAGAGCGGGCCGAAAACCTGATGATCGTGGATCTGGTGCGCAACGACCTAGCCCGCGTGGCCCGGACCGGCACCGTGCAGGTGCCCGAGCTGTTCGGCCTCTACCCCTTCCGCCACGTCTGGCAGATGATTTCGACCATCCAGGCCCGGCTGCGGCCGGAGGTTGACCTCACCGAAATTCTACGCGCCACCTTCCCGATGGGCTCCATGACCGGGGCCCCAAAAATCCGGGCCATGCAGCTTATCGAGCACTACGAGCGCACGAAGCGCGGCCTCTACAGCGGCAGCCTGGGCTACATCACTCCCACCGGCGACTTCGATTTCAACGTCGTCATCCGCAGTCTGCAGTACCGCGCCGGCACCGGCTACCTCAGCTTCCAGGTCGGCTCGGCCATCACCTACGACTCCAACCCGGCCCGCGAATACGACGAGTGCCTGCTCAAAGCCCGCGCCCTGCTGGACGTGCTGGGCGTTGAACGGCTGTGAAGTTGTCATTGCGAGCAAAGCGAAGCAATCCGTCCTCTGAAACGTAGAAAGCTTCTTTTTACTGCAAAGCCCTGACGTAGATCTTACGTCAGGGCTTTCTGTATAATCAGGGGTTGGCTAATTGTCCAGGACGGATTGCTTCGTCGTGCCTCCTCGCAATGACAGGTTATAATTTCACCATCTCGCCGCTAAGCCTCGCCTCGAACTCCTGCAGAAACTGCCCCACGTGGTAGCCGTCGGCCAGGGCGTGGTGCACATTCACGGCCACGGGCATCCAGGTCGCGCCGTTTTCCTCGTAGAGCTGGCCGAAGGATATTTTGGGACAACTGTCGGGGTGAGCGAAGCTGCGGGCGTGGGTGAGGCCGCTGAAGCGCACCCACGGAATGGCCGAGCAGTGCAACACATCCGCGCGGGCGGTGGTGGGGCTCAGGCGCAGGCCGGTGCTGTTTTGTACGGCCTCCATTTCGGCGGTGGCGGCCGCTACGAAGCCCTTTAGCTCATCGTTTTGCTCGATGAATGAGAAGGCAAACGTATGGTCGGCGCGGCCCAGCGTAGCGGAGGCGTGCACCCGGTCATATCGATATACCTGGCCGTCTTCGATGCGAGTGCGGAACTCAGGCACCGCGTTGGCCGCCTGCACGGCGTGGTAGAGGTAGTAGAGGAAAAACGATACGCCCCGCTCCTTCGCCGCGGCCTGGGCTCCGGTACACTTGACGGGCGCCACCAGGCCGAAAAAGGGCTCTTCAAATGCTGAGAAGAAGGCAAAATGCTCGCGGCGGTTCCAGGTCGTCAGGTCAATCAGCTGTTTCATGGGCGGCAAGTTCGGTAACTTTGCGGCCCGCCGAAGCCTTTTTCGCCGGTTTTCTCTGCATTTGCCGCCATGTCTGCTCCCCACCTCATTGCCTTCGACGCTGATGACACGCTCTGGTCCAACCAGCCCCACTTCGACCAGGTAGAAGCCCGGCTGCTGAAAATAATGGCCCACTGCGGCGACCCGGCCCACATCCGCGAGCAGCTGAACATCGTGCAGCGCCGGAACATGACGCTCTTCGGCTACGGGGCCAAGTCGTTCATGCTCTCCATGATTGAAACGGCCATTCAGCTCACCAACGGTGCCGTCACTGGCCATGCTATTCAGCAGATTCTGGACATCGGCAAGGATCTGCTGCGTTACACCATCGAGCCGCTGCCGGGCGTGGTGGAGGTGCTCACCGAGCTGCGCCGCCGCGGCCACCGCCTGATGGTGCTCACCAAAGGCGACCTGCTCGACCAGGAAAGCAAGCTGGCCCGCTCCGGCCTAGGCGACTTTTTCGACTACGTTGAAATCGTGAGTGAAAAGGATGAGGCCACTTACCAGCGCCTCCTGGCCCGCTACAATGCTCTGCCCGGCGAGTTTTTCATGATTGGCAACTCCCTCAAGTCCGATATTCTGCCCGTGGCCCAGCTGGGCTTCCGGGCCGTGCACATCCCCTACCACGCCAACTGGATATTCGAGCACGTGGACCCCGAAAAGCTGGAGGGCCTGGAGTTCCACGCCGTCACGGACCTGCGCGAGGTACTGGAACTGGTGAAATAGTGAGATGGTGAAATGGTGAGTTTGATGTTCGGTTAGCGCCATCTGCGTGACTTGCGCCAAACGCGCAGCTCCGCGCCGCCAGAACGTCAACTCACCATTTCACCATCTCACTATTTCACCGCCTCTGCCATTCTGTCATTTTAGGGCTAAAAAACCTACCTTTGCCCTCCTTCTGAGTTTGTATTTCCTATGTCGCAGCAGCTGTTCACCTTAGATTATCTCGACACGCCCCCGACGGCCGCGGCTGGCGCGGAGCCCGCCCAGGACGTGCGCGTGAGTCCGGCCACCCGCACGGGGCGGCAGCGCAAGCTCTACATCGAGAGCTACGGCTGCCAGATGAATTTCTCCGACTCCGAAATCGTGTCGTCCATCCTCTTCGACGAGGGCTTCGACACCACCGAGCAGCTCGCCGAGGCCGATCTGGTGCTGCTGAACACCTGCTCCATCCGCGAAAAGGCAGAGCAGACCGTGCGCATGCGCCTCTCACAGATCAACAGCCACAAGAAGCGCAACCCCGGTATGCTGGTGGGCGTGCTGGGCTGCATGGCTGAGCGTCTGAAAAGCAAGTTCTTAGAGGAAGAAAAGCTGGTGGACCTGGTCGTGGGCCCCGACGCCTACCGCGACCTGCCCAACCTGATCCGGGAAGTGGACGGCGGCCAGAAAGCCGTGAACGTGCTGCTCTCCCGCGACGAAACCTACGCCGACATCACGCCCGTGCGCCTGAACTCCAACGGCATCACCGCCTTCGTGAGCATCATGCGCGGCTGCGACAACATGTGCTCGTTCTGCGTGGTGCCCTTCACGAGGGGCCGCGAGCGGAGCCGCGACGCCCACAGCATCGAGCAGGAATGCCGCGACCTGGTGGCCCAGGGCTACAAGGAAGTAACCCTGCTCGGCCAGAACGTAGACTCTTACAAGTGGGCCTCCGAAGACGGCACCGAGCACGTCAACTTCGCCCAGTTGCTGGAGCGCGTGGCCCGCATCAGCCCCGAGCTGCGGGTGCGCTTCTCCACCTCCCACCCCAAAGACATTACCGACGAGGTGTTGCACACGATGGGCCGCTACGAGAACATCTGCAAGTACATTCACCTGCCCGCCCAGAGCGGCAACTCGCGGATTCTCAAGCTAATGAACCGCACCTACGACCGGCCCTGGTACGAGGAGCGGGTGCAGGCCATCCGCCGCATCCTGGGCCCCGAGTGCGCCATCAGCACCGATATGATTGCCGGCTTCTGCTCCGAAACCGAAGAAGAGCACCAGGACACGCTCAGCCTCATCGACTGGGTGCAGTACGACATGGCCTACATGTTCTTCTACTCGGAGCGCCCCGGCACCCTGGCCGCCCGCAAGCTGGCCGATGACATTCCGCTGGACGTGAAAAAGCGCCGCCTCCAGGAAATCATTGACTTACAGCAGAAAAGCAGCGCCGCCCGCAACCATCAGGCCGTAGGCAAAGTGCACCGCGTCCTGGTCGAGAACTTCTCCAAGCGCAGTCAGGAGCACCTCAGCGGCCGCAACAGCCAGAACCAGGTCGTCATCTTCCCCAAGAAGCACTACAAGAAGGGCGACTACGTGAACGTATTCGTGCACACCGGCACTGGTGGGTCGTTGCTGGGCGACTCCGTTGAGTAGCCATGAGCAAGCTGGAGAAGTTTGTAGCCGCTTTACTAAGTACGCAAACCGATAAGAACATCGACTTCGCCGCCTTATGCGGCTTACTGCTCAAACTCGGCTTTTCTCAGCGCGTGAAAGGCAGCCATCACATCTTCGCCAGAACAGGCGTGGAGGAAATCATTAATCTGCAAAGCAACTCTGAGGGCCGGGCTAAGCCGTACCAAGTGAAGCAGGTGCGGGATTTATTGCAGAAATACAACCTGACACTGGATCCAACGCCTCAGTTGCGGGTTACCACAGAGAAGCTGGCCGAGGACATTGTTTCACTCAAACGCAAACCCAAGCAGTAAGATGGACAGCACCCAATATCCCGTTGTTATTCTTTGGAGCGCTGATGATGAAGCGTTTGTGGCTGAAGTTCCCGACCTGCCCGGCTGCATGGCCGATGGCACCACCCAGGCTGAGGCCCTGGCCAATGTAGCCTTGGTCATTGAAGAATGGCTGGAAACGGCCCGCGAGCTGAACCGGCCTATTCCGGTGCCTCGCGCCCGGCTGCGCTACGCTTAAAATAAAAACAGCCGTTTTTCGTCTGTTAACGAAACCACCCGACCTTGACACCCTCCGAAATACAATCTATTAAGCAGCGCTTCGGCATCATCGGCAACGCGCCGGCGCTGAACTACGCCATTCAGGTGGCCGCCCAGGTCGCGCCTACCGACATGACGGTGCTCATCAGCGGGGAAAGCGGCTCGGGCAAGGAATCCTTTTCCAAGATCATCCACGCCCTGTCGCCGCGCAAGCACGGGCAGTTCATTGCCATCAACTGCGGTGCCATCCCCGAGGGCACCATCGACTCGGAGCTGTTCGGCCACGAGAAGGGGTCCTTCACTGGGGCCCAGGAAGCCCGCAAGGGCTACTTCGAGGTGACCAACGGCGGCACCATCTTCCTCGACGAAATCGGGGAAATGCCGCTGGGTACCCAGGCTCGCCTGCTGCGGGTGCTGGAAAACGGCGAGTTTATCCGCGTCGGCTCTTCGAAAGTGCAGAAAACCGACGTGCGCGTGGTGGCCGCTTCCAACGTGAATCTGCTCGATGCGGTACGCGAGGGCAAGTTTCGCGAAGACCTTTATTACCGCCTCAACACTGTCCCGATTACGGTTCCACCACTGCGTGAGCGAGGCGATGATATCTATCTACTATTCCGCAAGTTCGCTACCGATTTTGCCGAGCGCTACCGCGTGAAGCCGATTGCGCTCAGCCCCGAGGCCGTGGTGGATCTGCAGCGCTTCCGCTTCCCCGGCAACATCCGCCAGCTCAAGAACGTGGCCGAGCAGATGTCGGTGCTGGAGACCGAGCGCGACGTGGACGCGCCCCGCCTGCGCCAGTACCTGCCCGCCGACCAGAGCAGCCGCCTACCCATGCTCATGCACGCCGCCACCGGCAGCGCCGACGGCGGCGGCACGGGCACCTACTCCGAGCGCGACCTGCTCTACAAGGTGCTCTTCGATATGCGCCGCGACATGACCGACCTTAAGAAGCTGGTGCTCGACCTGGCCGCTGGTCAGCGCCCGGCCGAAGCCCAAGAGTTGCTGCGCCAGAACAGCCACCTGTTCAGCAACCTCAACGTGGCCGCCGGCTACGAGGGCGGCAGCCGCCTCAGCCGCGGCACCTCTGCCGATGGCCCGGCCGAATACATCCTCACGCCCCGCCCCGAAATGACCGTGGACGATGAGGACGACTACGAGGAAGAGCCCCAGCGCGTGGAGGACATTCCGCACGAAACGGAGGAAGAAACCCTGTCGCTGGAGGCCAAAGAGAAGGAAATGATCCTCAAAGCCCTCAAAAAGCACCATAACAAGCGCAAGTATGCCGCCCACGACCTCGGCATCTCGGAGCGCACCTTATACCGTAAGCTGAAACAATATGATCTGGAACAAGCATAATAGTGAGCTACAAGCGGCAAGCTCCAAGCGGCAAGCCCCAAAAGGTTGGTTCATGCTCTTAGCTTGCAGCTTGCAGCTTATAGCTTGCGGCTTATTGACTGGCTGCTCGGTGTACTCGTTCACCGGCACCAACATCGATCCGGAAGTCAAGACCATTTCCATCCAGACCTTCCAGAATAACGCCGATAACGGCCCCTCGTTTCTGGCTCAGCGCTTCACCGAGGAGTTCAAAGACTACTTTCAGCGCAACACCACGCTCAAGCTCGTGCCCCGCGACGGCGACCTGCAGTTTGAGGGCCAGATCATTGCCTACGACTTTGCCCCGGCCGCCATTCAGCGCGAAAACAACGTGGACCAGGCCGGCGTGAACCGCCTCACCATTCAGGTGCGCGTGCGCTTCACCAACACCAAGGACCCCAAGCAGGACTTCGAGGAAACCTTCCAGAGCAACGGCGACTTTGCCGCCGCCCAGGACGTGGCCAGCATCAACAACGACCCCACTTCCCTGCGGCGCATCACCACCAACATTATCACCGACGCTTTCAATAAATCGGTGGCTAACTGGTAGTTATTCACCTCGCGCGGCACCGGGCCGCGGTGGTGTGGCCCGGCGCCGTGCGGGTAAGCCCACGAGGTTTTGCGGCCGGTCGGCCATCTATATATAGCATACGAATGGGTTTACCGGGTAAAATGATGCACTTTTGCCGCCCGCTAAAGCCGCTTGCTTTGCCGGCCCCGGCCTTCGTGGCGTAGGCCTTGAGAGCCGGCATTCCGCAAGGCAAGCCCTTCAATCCTCAGTAAATCAACGCTATGACCCGCGCGTCGCTGCTGCACATTCTGGATCATGTAAACGGAATTTCGGAAGCCGAAATCCGGGAGCTGGAGCAGCTGGCGGCCGCTTTTCCCTATTGCCAGACGGCGCACATCCTGCTGGCCAAAGCCGCCCACGACCGGGGCAACATGCTGGCCAGCCAGCGGCTGCGCCGCGCCGCCACCTATGCCGCCGACCGTGATTTGCTCCGTCATCTCATAGAAGATTCGGCCCCGGCTACGGCGCAAGCCATTGACCTGCAAACTCCTCCAGCCAAAGCTCCTGAACAGGCTGAGCCGCTTGCCGTGGCGGAAATGCTGCCAACAGCCGCCCCGGATAGCGCGGTTTTTGCGCCTGTCGCTGACCCAGAAAGCCCCGACGAGCCGCGCCCTACCAACCCGGACAGTATAGACTCGGCGGCGGAAGTAACCCCGGAAGAACCTGGCCCCGAACTGGCTGAGGTACTGGCAGAACCGGCCTCATCCTCGCAAGAAGTGTCCGCTGCCGAGGTCGAGGCCGCCGCTGTCGAAGAGCTGCTGCCCGCCGTAGCCCCTCCCATTCGTCCGCCGGTGGAGGCTGGGGCCGCCCGCTTCGAGTTTGGGCTGGCCGAGCAGACACCGGAAATTCCGCCGGTTTATCAGCTGCCTACGCTGGACGATGATGACCACGACGCGGTGAGCCCAGCGGCGGCTTTGGTCATTCCGGCTTTTCAGGCCGATGCGGCGTTGGCCTATGCCCTTGGGGGCAGTAGCCGGCTGGGGCATTGCCTGCAGCTCCGCGACGAGCTGACCCACGACTTGCCCACTGACGACTTCTTTGCCCCCGATGCCTTGCTGCTGGCACACCTACGGGCCCACACGCCGCCCGCGCCGCTGCCCTCCCGTTCTTCTTTCGATCTGATCAACAAGTTTTTGCGGGCCCAGCCCCGGCTCAAAGCCCCTACTTTGCAGACGCCCGCTGCCGAGGAGCAGGCCGATTTGTCGGTGCGTAGCCTGCAGGGCGTGCCCGATCTGGCCTCCGAAAGCCTGGCCAAAATCATGGTGCGACAGGGCAAAATCGGGAAGGCCATTGAAATATATGAACGACTGATAGTGCGTCAGCCGGAAAAAAAGGCGTATTTTGCCGACCAAATCCAACAACTGAAACCCTCGGAGTAATGTACGTTGCCCTTATCATCCTGATTCTTTTCGTGTGCTTCCTGCTGGCCCTGGTGGTGCTGGCCCAAAACCCCAAAGGGGGCGGATTGTCGAGCCAGTTCGGCGCGGGCGGCGCGGCTAACCTGATGGGTGTGAAGCGCACCGGCGACCTGCTGGAGCGCCTCACCTGGGGTTTCGCCATCGGCCTGATGGTGCTCACGCTGGGCACCCACATGCTGAACGGAACGTCTGACGCGGGTGGTGCCGTGCGCAGCGTAAACCAGCAGAAAGCCCTGGAAACTCGTATTCCGGCTGGTCCGGCCGCGCCGGCTTCGGCACCAACTACTGCCCCGGCCCCTGCACAGGCTCCCGCCCAGCAGCCAGCCGCTACGCCGGCTCCCGCCGCGGTTCCGGCCCAGTAAACAAGCTTTTACCAGCCCTGCTCAGCCGGTGGTTTCTCACGAAGCCACCGGCTGATTTTTTGTACGGCAATCCGGCGGCTTCTCTGCTTTCTACTGACACGATTGGCAGGTTGGGGCCAGCATCGCGCCGCGCCGGGGGGCCGATAGTGTTCATTCTGTCAGGCTCAGGCAGGCTGGCATAAGAAGTGTTGCCTGCCCCCGCACGTTCTTCTAACGAAAACCTTTCACCCAAAACAAACAATATGTCACTAAGCATGAAACCGCTGGCCGACCGCGTCATCATTGCACCGGCTGCTGCTGAGGAGAAAACCAAATCGGGCATCATCATCCCCGACACAGCAAAAGAAAAGCCCCAGCGGGGCGAAGTAGTGGCCGTAGGCGCGGGCAAGGTGGCCGATAGCGGCAACCTGATTCAGCCGCAGGTAAAAGTGGGCGACCAGGTGCTCTACGGCAAGTATGCCGGCACCGAAATCACCATCGAAGGCACCGATTACCTCATCATGAAGGAGTCGGATATTTTCGCCGTCCTGTAAAGCACCTTTTCCTTTCGACTTCCATTTCTGACTAACATAAGATGGCTAAGAACATCCAATTCGATACCGACGGCCGCGACAAGCTGAAGCGCGGCGTAGACAAACTGGCGAATGCCGTGAAAGTAACCCTGGGCCCGAAAGGCCGCAACGTGGTTATCGACAAGAAATTCGGTGCCCCCACCATCACCAAGGACGGTGTGACGGTAGCCAAAGAAATTGAGCTGAGCGACCCGGTAGAAAACATGGGTGCCCAGCTGGTGAAGGAAGTAGCTTCTAAAACCGCTGACCAGGCCGGCGACGGCACGACCACGGCCACGGTTCTGGCGCAGGCCATCTACACCGCTGGCTCCAAAAACGTAGCCGCCGGGGCCAACCCAATGGACCTGAAGCGTGGTATCGACAAGGCGGTGAAAGCCGTGGTCGAGAACCTGAAGGCCCAGTCGAAGAAGATTGAAAACTCTTCGGAAATTGCCCAGGTAGGCACCATTTCGGCCAACAACGACGCCGAAATCGGCCAGATGATTGCCGATGCCATGGACAAAGTGGGCAAGGAAGGCGTTATCACGGTGGAAGAAGCGCGCGGCACTGAAACCGAAGTGAAAACGGTGGAAGGCATGCAGTTCGACCGCGGCTACCTCTCCCCTTACTTCGTGACCAACCCGGAGAAGATGGAAGTGGAGCTGGAGAACCCCTACATCCTGATCTACGACAAGAAAGTGAGCACCATGAAGGAGCTGCTGCCCGTGCTGGAGCAGGTCGTTCAGACGGGCAAGCCGCTGGTAATCGTGTCGGAAGACGTGGATGGTGAGGCCCTGGCTACGCTGGTGGTGAACAAGCTGCGCGGCTCGCTGAAGATTGCCGCCGTGAAAGCGCCCGGCTTCGGCGACCGTCGGAAGGCGATGCTGGAAGACATTGCGGTGCTGACTGGTGGTACGGTGATTTCGGAAGAGCGCGGTTATAAGCTCGACTCTGCCACCCTCGAATATCTGGGTACGGCCGAGAAGATCATCATCGACAAAGACAACACGACCATCGTGAACGGCAAGGGTGAGAAAGACACCATCACGGCCCGGATCAACGAAATCAAGGCCCAAATCGGCACTACCACGTCGGACTACGACAAGGAGAAGCTGCAGGAGCGCCTGGCCAAGCTGTCTGGCGGCGTTGCCATTCTCTACATCGGCGCTTCGACGGAAGTGGAGATGAAGGAGAAGAAGGACCGCGTGGACGATGCCCTGCACGCTACCCGCGCCGCCGTTGAGGAAGGCGTGGTACCCGGCGGCGGTGTTGCCTTGGTGCGCGCCCTCGACTCGCTGGAAGCCATCGATACCCACAACAGTGACGAGCGCACCGGCGTGAACATTATCCGCACGGCTCTCGAAGCTCCCCTGCGTACCATCGTGGCCAACGCCGGTGGCGAAGGCTCGGTAGTCGTGCAGAAAGTGCGCGAAGGCAAAGGCGACTTCGGCTACAACGCCCGCGAGGACCGCTACGAAAACCTGATGGCCGCCGGTATCATCGACCCGACCAAAGTAACGCGCCTGGCCCTGGAGAATGCTGCTTCGATTGCCGGCCTGCTCCTGACGACCGAGTGCGTGATTTCGGACGAGCCCGAAGCTGAGAAAGAGCACAGCCACGGCGGCGGTGCCCCCGGCATGGGCGGCATGGGCGGCATGATGTAAGATCAGCCGTCTAAGCCTCTCGCTTGGATAACAAAAGCCCCGCTGAACTTCGGTCCGGCGGGGCTTTTTTATTGACTTAAAGCATGAGTTACAAGCTGCTCAAACAGTCACCAGCCGCAGCGCGGCGCCAGGTTTGTAGTAAAGCTTGCTTGCGAAGGTCAAAGCCGCGTAGCGGTGGCAGAGTTGTTCAGGCGGTTCTGTCACCGCTACGCGGCTTTGTTCTTTTCTCGCTTGGTTCTCTACAAACCTGCCGCCGCGCTACGGCTGGTGACTGTTTGAATTTGGACACGACTGCCCTTGATTCTCAACCATGCTGCGATGTTACGGCAGCTACAGAAGCAAAAAGCCCCCGACCTATGAGAATCGGGGGCTTTTCACACAAATTAGCTATCCTGATTAAGCAGCCGTCACTGGCTCGGCCATCATCGTGTTCAGACGCTTATAAAGCACGAACAGAATCAGCGACGCCACTGCCGACAGACCCACGAAAATCATGAAGAAGTCGTAGAGGCTGGTGATTTGGAAGCCCAGGAACGAGGGCCAGTGCGCGGTCAGCTCCAGCTCGGTCAGCTTGGCCGTCACGTCGGCGGTAGCTTGGCTGGTGCCGTTCAGAATGGCGGGCAGGTTGATGCCTTCCTTCGAGGCCTTGGCAAACTCGCCGGGGCCGGGAGGATACAGGCCCGACAGCACGCCGGCCAGCTTGTTGCCGGCGGCGGTGGCCAGGAACCACACGGCCATCAGCAGGGAGGCGAAGCGGGCGGGTGCGAGCTTGTTTACCAGCGCCAAACCAATCGGCGACAGGCACAGCTCGGCGAAGGTGTGCACCATGTACATGGTAATCAGCCAGAACATGCTCACTTTGGTATTGGCATCCACGCCCTTCACGCCGAAGGCGATGATGAGGTAGCCCACGGCCATCAGCATCAGGCTGATAGCCATTTTCAGCGGCGACGAAGGCTCAATGCGGCGCTTGCCCATCCAGGTCCAGAGCACCGCGAAAATCGGGGCAAACACGATGATGAATAAGGCGTTGGCCGACTGGAAGTACGACGCCGGCACCACTGAGGAGCCCAGCGTGCGGTCGGTCTGCTCATCGGCGAAGAACGTGAGCGAGGCCCCGGCCTGCTCGAACGTGCCCCAGAAGAAGATAACGAAGAAGCTCAGGATGAAAATAACGTAGATCTTCTGCTTCTCGCGGCTGGTCAGCGTAGGGTCGGTTAGGATGGTGACGGGGGCCACAATCATGGCCGAAAACACCAGCGCCCCGATCCAGTCCTGGTTCATGATCCAGGCAATGGCGGCATACACCACGGCAAACAGGCCGATGAGCATGGGCAGCTTGCTGGCGAAGCTCTTGGCGGGCTGCGCAATGGTTTCGGAGCGCACGGGGCCGTCGGTTTGTACGGGCACTACCGACGAGGCTTCCACGGTGCGCTCGGGCTTGGCACCCAGCGGCGTGCCTTCGGCCGTCACCACGTACTTATTTTTCAGCAGCTCAAAGGTGAGGCTGCCGATAAGCATACCGATACCGGCCGCCAGGAAGCCCCACTTAAAGTCGGCGGGGTTGCCCGTGTCGCCGAGCGTGCCGCACACCAGGGGCGAGAAAAACGCGCCCAGGTTGATGCCCATGTAGAAAATGGTGTAGGCCGCATCAATGCGCGAGTCGCCTTTGGGGTACAGCGAGCCCACCATGGAGGAGATATTCGGCTTGAAGAAGCCGTTGCCGAAAATCAGGCAGCCCAGGCCCAGAAAAAACAGCAGCAGCTGCGCCTGGGGCACTTCCGTCTGATTGGCACCATACATCGAAGCCGAGAAAAACAGCGCGAACTGCCCGGCTGCCATCAGCAGGCCGCCCACCAGAATGGAGCGGCGGTTGCCCCAGTAGCGGTCGGCCATGTAGCCGCCCAGCAGGGGCGTGAGGTACACCAGGGACGTATAGTTGCCGTAGATGAGCGACGACATCTCCTTGTTCATAAGGAGGGCCTTGAGCATGTACAGCGACAGCAGGGCCCGCATACCGTAGTAGCTGAATCGCTCCCACATTTCGGTGGCGAAGAGCACGTACAGGCCCTTGGGGTGGCTGGTGGAGGTGGCCATAGGCTGCTGCTCCCGCACAGCGGAGGTCGTTTGCATGAAAAAGAAGTGAAGGGATGAAAGGTGGAATAAGCCGCTGGCTGCAACCAGGCGGGTGGTTGGTAAAACTACAAAACTTTCGCAAGTGCCAACCGCCGCCGCAAATTGGCCCCGAAAAGCCCGTCGCTAGCAGCGAATTTTCGCGGTGACCAACCTCTTTGTGACGCTGCTTGGCGGCGGGCCGGGTTTTTTGTCTAATTTTGTTAACCGATTCTCCATCTTCCCACCCTTACTTATCCCGTTTTCGGCCCATGCAGAACACCGCCGCCAACGCCCTCGACCGCCTCGCGCCCCTGGGTTTCACCCAAGCCGCCCAGGTCCATCTGAACCTCACCCCCGCCGAGTTGGTGGAGCACGCCCTGCGCAACGGCGAGGGCACGCTCACCGATACCGGCGCGCTGATGGCCGACACCGGCAAATTCACCGGCCGCTCGCCCAAAGACCGCTTCGTCGTGCAGGACGAAAACACCCAGGACAGCGTGTGGTGGGGCGATATCAACATTCCGTTTTCGCCCGAGAAGTTCGACCAGCTGCACGCCAAAATGGTGCAGTACCTGGCCGATAAGGAGTTGTACGTGCGCGAAGCCTACGCTGGCGCCAACCCCGACTACCAGCTCAAGCTGCGTGTGGTGAACGAGCAGGCCTGGCACAACCTGTTCTGCTACAACATGTTCCTGCGCCCCGAAGCCGGCGCGGACACTTCCTGGACGCCCGACTTCAGCATCATCTGCGCCCCCGGCTTTGAGGCCGACCCGGCCGTGGACGGCACCCGCCAGCCCAACTTCGCCATTCTGAACTTCACCAAGAAAATGATTCTGATTGGCGGCACGGGCTACGCCGGCGAGATGAAAAAAGGCATTTTCGGCGTGCTGAACTACCTGCTGCCCCACGAGAAAAACACGCTGAGCATGCACTGCTCGGCCAACGTGGGCGCGCAGGGCGACACGGCCGTATTCTTCGGCCTCTCGGGCACGGGCAAAACCACTCTCTCCGCCGACCCCAACCGCGGCCTGATCGGCGACGACGAGCACGGCTGGACGCCGGATGCGGGCATCTTCAACTTCGAGGGCGGCTGCTACGCCAAGGTGATTGACCTGAGCCGCGAAAAGGAGCCCCAGATCTGGGATGCCATCCGCTTCGGCGCCATCGTGGAAAACACGCGCTTCGTGCCCGGCACCCACACCGTGGACTACGCCAACAAGAGCGTGACGGAAAACACCCGCACGGCCTACCCCATCAACTTCATCGATAACGCCATTGAGCCTTCGGTGGCCGATGCGCCGAAGAACATCTTCTTCCTCACCGCCGATGCCTTCGGCGTGCTGCCTCCCATCAGCAAGCTCGACAAGAGCCACGCCATGTACCACTTCATGAGCGGCTACACCGCGAAGGTGGCCGGCACGGAAATGGGCGTTACGGAGCCGCAAACGACGTTCTCGGCCTGTTTCGGCGCGGTATTCCTGCCGCTGCACCCCACCAAGTACGCCGAGATGCTGGGCCAGAAAATGGACGAGAACCCCGATGTGAACGTGTGGCTCATCAACACGGGCTGGAGCGGCGGCTCCTACGGCGTGGGCTCGCGCATGAAGCTGGGCTACACCCGCGCCATGATTACGGCCGCCCTGAACGGCGAACTGAACGACGTGACCTTCACCAAGCACCCCATCTTCGGCGTGGCCGTGCCGGCTACCGTGCCCAACGTGCCTACCGAAATCCTGGACCCGCGCAACACCTGGGCCGATAAGGAAGCCTACGACAAAACGGCCTCGTCGCTGGCCGATAAGTTCGTGGCCAACTTCAAGAAGTATGCGGATTTCGCCAACGAGGAAATCCTGGCCGGCGCGCCCAAAGTAGCCGTGGCGGCCAGCGTATAGCGCTTCGTTGCCCTGCATAAGAAAGCCCCGCTGGTACATACTGGTGGGGCTTTCTCTTTGCCTTGAGGTCAAGCGTTGGCTGATTGAGTAAGATTTGAGCCGTCCCACACTACTATTCCTGCCGCCGTTCGCCGAAAGCGGGTATTTTGCGGCTCCTTCCCTTATTCGCTTCTCATGTTGAAACGCTTTCTTCCGCTGGCTTTCCTGCTGCTGGCCCCGTTTGGCCTCCGCGCCTGGGGCGTCGATGGGCACCGCGCCGTGGGTAAAATTGCTGAGCGCCACCTCACCGCCAAAGCCCGCCGCGAAGTGCAGCGCCTGCTGGGCACCGAAACCCTGCCGCTGGTAAGCACCTGGCCCGACGAAATCCGCAACTACCCGGAGTTCAAGGACACCGCGCCCTGGCACTACGTGAATACGCCCTCGGGCCTGACGCAAGCGCAATACCTGCAAACGCTGGCTACCCAGACCGAGCCCAACGCCTACAACATGCTGCAGGCCAAGCTGCGCGAGCTGGGCGACACCGGCAAGCCCGAGGCCGAGCGGCTGGCCGCGCTGAAATTTGTGGTGCACCTGGTGGGCGACGCGCATCAGCCCCTGCACGCCGGCCACGCCGAAGACAAGGGCGGCAACGATATTAAAGTGAAATTTCGGGGCAAGGACACCAACCTGCACAGCCTCTGGGACAGCGGCCTGCTCGACTATCAGGGCCTGACCTACACCGAAATGGCCTGCCAGTATGACCGGCAGTTGCGCCGCCGCCAGGTGCGCCAGTGGCAGCAGACGCCCGTGGAGCAATGGTTCTGGGAATCGTACCAGAGCAGCACCCAGCTCTACCAGGAAGCCCCCACCGGCACCGATATCGACTACAAGTACTACCCCGCCCACGCCGAGCTGATGAAGCAGCGCATTGAGCAGGCCGGCGTGCGCCTGGCGCAGCTGCTGAACGAAACGCTGGGATAAAGACCGGCTGGTTGCAGGCTGGCGGAGCGCGAAGCTTCCGCCAGCCTGATTTTCACTCCTTCAAAAACCCTGATTATTTCCTGTGTTAACGCCGTTTTATAAGGTAACGCTACTGGCCGGATGGCTGTTGAGCCTATTGCCGCACCGCGGGCAGGCGCAGGCCAGGGGCATCTGGGCCAAAGCTGATATTCCGCTGGTATACAACCGGCAGTATGAAGTCGGCAACATCCTCTTCGACCCGAGCCAGGACCGCCCCGATTTTGCGCTACGCCCCAACGGCCGCATCTACCAGTACTATAACTTCGACACCACCTTCCCGGGCGGGCGGGTAGAGTTGCGGAAGCACTTGCTGCGCGCTTTGCCCACCGCGGCTGGCAGCTCGGACAGCGGCTTTCTCACGGTGCGCTTCGTGGTGAACTACCGCGGCGAAACGGACCGTTTTCGGGTGCAGGCGCTGAATTCGGAATATCAGCCCCAGGCAATGGACCCGGAGCTGGTGGCGCGGGTGCTGGGCGCGTGTCGCGCGTTGCGCGGCTGGCTGCCGGGCCAGATCGACGGCGAAACCAAGGACAGCTATTTCTACATCACGTTCGTCGTGCGCGAGGGGCATATTCAGGACATCACGCTATGAGGCGGACGCTACTGCTGGGGCTGCTGGCCCTCCTGTTGGGCCGCATGGCGGCGGCCCAGCCCAACTGCCTGATCTATGCGGCCGGCTCCCCGGAGCGGGCCGCGTGCGAGGTATATCTGCAGGCCATCGAGTTTCCGCAGGGCTCCATTCAGTCGCAGGTGTATTTCGACCGCGCCCTGGCGCTGTGCCCCACGTTTGCCGACGCGTACCACGAAAAATCGGTGCCGTTTCTCAAGCGCGGCGACTTTCAGACCTGGAAAAAGCTGATGGATGAGGCCGTGCGCCTGCGCCCGGAGCGCTTTCTGGGCGACCGGGGCTGGTGCCGCTTCAAGTTTCTGCACGACTACGCCGGAGCCCTGGCCGACATCACACGCCTGCGCCAGCTCACCCGCAACCAGCCCGGCCAGTCCGGCGACGGCAGCTACGACCTGCGCATAGTGGCCGCCCTGTGCCAGCGCGAGCTGGGCGACCTGCGCGGGGCGCTCAGTACGTTCGATGAGTGCATCGCCGACTACAAAATCAAGGACCGCGTCGGCCTTTCCGACTACCTGCACCGGGGCGTGGTGAAGCTGCGCCAGCGCGACTACGCCGGGGCCCTGGCCGATTTTGAGCTGCAGCGCTCCATAAATGGCAAGCTGGCCGAAACCTGCTACTACACGGCCCTGGCCATGCGCCAGCAGGGCAACCCGGCCTATCTGGGGCAGCTGCAGGCGGCCAGGGAGCTGTGGCAGCAGGGCTACCGGCTCAACGACCCCTACGTGAGCATGCCCGACGAAATTTCCCTGCCTGAGATTGAAGCCCTGCTGCAGCAGTAAGCTAGTCGCCCCCAAAATCAATCGGCCGGCTCGCGGGCCGGGGCGGCAGCGGCTGGGGTCGGTAGTATCGCCGTAGCCTTCGCCCCGCCTGACCAACCGCGCCGCGGTTTTCTGCTCTACCTTTGTTCTATGCCGCACACTTTCTTCGCCCCCGATTTAGCCGCCGCCACTTACGTGCTGCCCGAAGACGAAAGCAAGCACGCGGTGCGGGTGCTGCGGCTGGGCGCAGGCGACGCGGTGGTGCTGGTAAATGGGCGTGGCGGCGTGTTTCAGGCCGAAGTAGCCGAGGCCAACCCCAAGCGCTGCCAGCTGCGCGTGCTGCACGAGCAGCAGGTGCCGCCCCGCCCCTATTTCACCCACGTAGCCGTAGCCCCCACCAAAAACCTCGACCGTATGGAGTGGCTGGTGGAAAAGGCCGTGGAAATCGGTGTGGAGCGCCTCACGTTTCTGCGCTGCGCCCGCTCTGAGCGCCGCGAGCTGAAGCTGGAGCGGCTGGAGAAAATTGCGGTGAGTGCCCTCAAGCAGTCGGGCCAAGCGTGGCTGCCGCAGCTGGATGAGCTGACGGACTTCGCGGATTTTCTGCCCACTGTCGCGCCCCAAACCACGTTCATTGCGCATCTGGAAGCCGGCGAGCGGACGCCGCTGGCCCGCGTGGCCGCGCTCGGGCCGGGCTGCTGCGTCCTCATCGGCCCGGAAGGTGACTTTACGCCGCCGGAGATTCAGGCAGCTTTTGCCCGCGGCATCCGGCCCGTCACGCTCGGTGCCTCGCGCTTGCGCACCGAAACGGCCGCGCTGGCGGCCGTGCATACGGTGCACGTGGCGCGGGAGCTGGCCGAAGTTTCAGGAAGTTGAACGGCCTCTGCTACCCTCTGCGTTTGCTTCTGCGAATCTCTGCGTGAAAACAATTCCCACTATGCTGAAGAACATCTGCCTGGTTTTCATCCTTCTGCTGGCGCTAACAGGTGCTGTGCAGCCCGCCGCGCCCAGCTTCCGCATTGCCAAGCTGCACTACGGCGGCGGGGGCGACTGGTATGCCAACAAAACCTCGCTGCCCAACCTGATCCGCTTCTGCAACCAGGCGCTCAAGACCAACATCGCGCCCGACGAGGCTACCGTGGAGCTGGATTCGCCCGAGCTGTTCACGTACCCGTTTATTCACATGACCGGCCACGGCAACGTCGCTTTTACGGAGGCTGAGGCCAAAAACCTGCGCCGCTACCTCACCGGCGGCGGCTTCCTGCACATCGATGATAACTACGGCCTCGATAAGTTCATCCGGCCCGAAATGAAGAAGGTGTTTCCCGAGCTGGAATTTGTGGAGCTACCCTACTCGCACCCCATCTACCACCAGAAATACGTCTTTCCCAAGGGCCTGCCCAAGATTCATGAGCACGATGGCAAGCGCCCCCAGGGCTTCGGCCTGCTCTACAAAGGCCGCTTAGTATGTTTCTATAGTTATGAGTGTGACCTGGGCAACGGCTGGGAAGACCTGGGCACCTACCCCGAAGATACCCCCGCCAGCCACGAGGCCGCCCTGCGCATGGGCGCCAATCTGATGGCCTATGCTCTGACTCAGGACTAACCGTTTCGTCGTCGCTGTCATTGCGAGCAAAGCGCAGCAATCCGTCCTGGACAATGAGCTAAGCCTTATAAACTGAAAAGCCCTGACGTAACGCATACGTCAGGGCTTTGATGTGAAAAGGAGCTATTTACATTTCAGAGGACGGATTGCTTCGCTTTGCTCGCAATGACAGCCCCTCGCAACAACAGCTTCAGTCAAACTTGCGCTTGAGAATCTCGCTCAGCACGAAGGCCGTGCGGATATCGGCGGGGGTGCGGAGCATTTCCGTGACGTGGCGACGATTGGTTTCCGGCAGCGGCTGCAACGACACGCGGGGGCGCTCAGCGGGCCGTGCCAACGGCTCAACCGCCGGTATCGCGCGCCGAATACTAGGTTGGAATGGTTCTTCGGAGGAATACGGCAGGGCTTCAGCCGCGGGTTGCGGACTGGGTACTTCTTCCTGCTGGCGGCCGGTTTCATTTTGGCGCTGCATCTGCTTTAGCAGCTCCTGAAACGAAGTATTGGGCAAAGGCGGCACCTTCCCGGTGGGCCGCTCCCGGCTTTCCTGGGCCGCCGTTTCCCGCGCTTTCTGCACCATACGCCACACAAAAGCGCCCAACCCCAGCAGGATAATCAGCAGCGTCTGGATCTTTTCCATGGTGTTCTAAATAAGCCTGCCGCCGGGAAAAGGCAGCGAAGTTCAGCCAAGCTTCCACCCGCGAAGCCACCGCGCGGTTAGCGCACGCCTTTCTCGGGAAACTTGCCGGTTTTGGTGCGGTAGAAGGCCTGAATCTGCTCCAGGTCGGCCTCGTAGTTGCCGGTGGGCCAGAAAGCGGGTCCTACGCCGGCTTCCTTGTTTTTGTAGTCCAGAAAGCCCAGCAGAATGGGTACTTTGGCCCCCATGGCGGCAAAATAGAAGCCTTTGCGCCATTTGGGCTGGTAGCTGCGCGTGCCTTCGGGCGTAATCAGAATGATCATCTCCTCGTTGTCGTTGAAAAGCTGCACCATGCCGTCCACGAGGCTGTTGTTGCGGCTTCGGTCGACGGGCAGCGCCCCGAGGGAGCGCACGAGCCACCCCACAAATTTGTTATCGACCCACTCCTTTTTCACGGTGAAGCGCACCGGCACGTTCATCAGGAAGAACGCGCCGCGGGCGTAAATCAGGTCCCAGTTGCTGGTATGCGGCGCCGCAATCATAATGGCCTTCTTGGTGCCGGGCGGCAGCACAGACGCTAGTTTCCAGCCGGTTAGCCAAAACCAGCAGCGGGAAAAATAATACCAGAACGCGGGCGTGTGAGGTGCTTTGGGCATATAGTGGCAGTACGGCAGCCTGCAAAAAAGGGCGGCTGGGGTTAAAACTAGTAGTTTTTGGCCGTGAATCCCGCGGGCCTGGCTCTATTCCCTTCGTCAGGCAGGCAAGAGCAGCGCCCGCAGCTGGTCGGCCATGCTCAGGGTGTAGCAGTAGCCGATTTCGTACAGCTCCGGGGCGCGGCGGTAGCCCAGCGGCCGGTACAGGCGCAGCTCCGGCGGCTCAATGAGCACGTCGCAACGCAGCTGGCGGGGCAGGGTGTTGGCGTTGATGGCCAGGTGCAGCGTGCGCTCAATCAGGGTGCGAAAATTGGTAACGCGGGCCGCGTGATTGATAGGATTGCAATGCACGCCTATCACGCGCAGGCCCTGCTCCAGCAGCGGCTCCACGGGCAGGTTGTTCAGAAGACCGCCATCTACCAGCTGCCGCCCCTGGTACTCCACCGGCCGGTACACGATGGGCACCGCCGACGAGGCCAGCAGCGGCGGAATCAGCGGCCCCTCCGAAAAATACACCGACACGCCCTCCGCCAGATCGGTGGCGACCAGCGTGAGCGGGCGCTGCAAATCGGCAAAAGTGGCCTGGGCTCCCAGGTAGCGGGCCAGCAGCTGCTCCACGGCATCCAGGTGCAGCAGGCCGTAGCGGCTGAAGGCCGGGCGCATCAGTCGGGCCACGTTCACGCTGGTTAGCAGCCGCAGAATCTCGGCCGGAGCGAAGCCGGCAGCATAAAAGGTAGCCGCAATGGCCCCCGAGCTGACGCCCGCCAGGTGCGCCACCGGTATCTGCAGCTCATCCAGCGCGGCCAGCACGCCCAAGTGCGCAATGCCCCGCGCCCCACCCCCCGACAATGCCACGCCTATCTTCTGCATCAGGTCGGGCGTGGGGGCTACAGGTCTTCGAGGCGGAAGGTTTCGGCTAAGCGCACGCCCCGCTCGCTGTGCTGCACGGTGCAGCAGGCGTGGGTGGGGTCGTGCTCGAGCAGCAGCACCCAGTTTTCGTCGGCGGCGCGGCGCAGCACGGCCTCCTTTTCGGTCAGGGTGATGAGCGGGCGCACGTCGTAGCTCATCACGTAGGGCAGGGGAATGTGCGCCGCCGAGGGCAGCAAATCGGCCATAAAGGCCAGCGTGCGGCCCTTGTAGTTCAGCACCGGCACCATCATCTTCTCGGTGTGGCCGCTGGCAAAGATGATTTCGCGGAACTGCGGCAGTACAGCCGCGGCGTTGCCTTTATCTACGAACCGCAGGTGGCCGCTTTCCTGAATCGGCAGAATATTTTCCTTCAAAAAGCTGGCCTTCTCGCGCGGATTAGGCTGCACGGCCCAGTCCCAGTGCGCCTCATTCGACCAGTACGTAGCATTCGGAAAGGCCAGCTCCAGCCCGCCGGCGGCCGTGCGCACGACTGAGCCGCCGCAATGGTCGAAGTGCAGGTGGGTCAGAAACACGTCGGTGATGTCGGCGGCGGTGTAGCCCAGCCGGCGCAGGGATTTTTCGAGCGTGTCGTCGCCGTGCAGGTAGAAATGGCCGCGAAACTTCTCGTCCTGCTTCTCGCCAATGCCGTTGTCTATGAGCATCAGCCGCTTACCGTCTTCCACCAGCAGGCAGCGCATGGCCCAAGTGCACATATTGTTGGCATCCGGCGGGTTCAGCTTCTGCCACATGCTCTTCGGCACCACCCCAAACATGGCCCCGCCATCGAGCTTAAACAAGCCGGTATCGAGCGTATGAACGGTCATTCTTTGGAATGTTGAGTTGTAAATGCTGAATGTTGAATTGAGCTTTTGACCGAAGAATTCGACCCGCCCAAGCGTGAGAGCCGACCAATGAATTCGACACTCAAAACTGAAAATTCAGCCTTATTCAACCACGACGCCCATAGCGGAGAACTTGTCGATGCGCTGCGAAATCCGCTCGTCGGCGGGCAGGGCTTCCAGCTCGTCGAGGGTTTTGATGAGCGTTTTGCGGAGCGTGTCAATCATCTTATCGGGGGCCGTGTGGGCACCGCCCAGCGGCTCCTTCACGATGCCGTCCACGAGCTTGGCGGCCAGCATATCGGTGGCCGTGAGCTTGAGGGCCTGCGCGGCCTGCTCTTTATAATCCCAGCTACGCCACAGAATACTGGAGCACGATTCGGGCGAAATCACGGAGTACCAGGTATTTTCCAGCATCAGCACCCGGTCGCCGATGGCAATGCCCAGCGCCCCGCCCGAAGCGCCCTCGCCGATGATGACGCAGATAACGGGCACCTTCAGCAGAAACATTTCTTTCAGGTTGCGGGCAATGGCCTCGCCCTGCCCGCGCTCCTCGGCCTCCAGCCCCGGAAACGCGCCGGGCGTGTCGATGAGCGTGATGATAGGCTTGCCGAACTTCTCGGCCAGCTTCATCAGGCGCAGGGCCTTGCGGTAGCCCTCGGGGTTGGGCATCCCGAAGTTGCGAAACTGCCGCTGCTTGGTGTTACGGCCCTTTTGCTGCCCGATGAACATCACCGAGCGGCCATCCAGCTCGGCAAAGCCGCCCACCATAGCCTTGTCATCGGCCACGGTCCGGTCGCCGTGCAGCTCAATGAACTTGTCGCTCATGCCCTCAATATAGTCGAGGGTGTAGGGGCGCTCGGGGTGGCGCGAGAGCTGCACGCGCTGCCAGCGGGTGAGGTTGGCGTAGGTTTCTTTTTTGAGCGCCTTGATTTTGGCCTCCAGGGCCGTCACGGCCTCCGAAACGTCCACCTGGCTATCGAGGGCCAGCTGTTGCATTTCACGGAGCTTGCCTTCGAGGGCAGCAATTGGTTGTTCGAAGTCGAGGAGCATTGCCAAAGTACGGATGCGTCAGAAAAGGTGCAGAAATGATGGACGGGGGCGCTAATATCCGAGGTTCCGGGTAAAAATGCAGCTTCCCCGCCGCAAACAAAGGTAAGTGAAACGCCTGCACAGGTAGCGCGGCAGCCGGGGAATGATTTCAGGAAAAATTAATAGCGCTGAAAAACAGTGACAAAGCCTCCGCAGTGGCTGATTTCGCGGAAAAACATAGCGGCGTGGTTGTGTAATCTAAAAGCGCGTTCTACCTTTGCATCACAATAACGGAAAGCACCCGGCTTTTTAGTTACGGTACCTGGTTCGGTAGTTCAGTTGGTTAGAATGCCGCCCTGTCACGGCGGAGGTCGCGGGTTCGAGTCCCGTCCGGACCGCGAAGGCCCTTCAGAGCAATCTGAAAGGCCTTTTGCTTTTTCAGGCTGCCTGTATTTTCACCCATCAGTCCTGAGATGGGTGAGGCTGGTCATTACAAAAAATATCCTCTTCTATTGCCTTAGTTTTCACCCGACTACGCGTTTGTGGCCTGCGAAAACAGATTTTTCTTGTCGCTATCGTTTGGTTAGTCCAGATTAGTCCTCTACTTTTGCATCACAATAACGGAAAGCACCCGGCTTTTTAGTTACGGTACCTGGTTCGGTAGTTCAGTTGGTTAGAATGCCGCCCTGTCACGGCGGAGGTCGCGGGTTCGAGTCCCGTCCGGACCGCAAAAGGCCCCTAAATCGTACGATTTAGGGGCCTTTTCGGCTTTTACGCCCCTCACGTTTGGGTTCGGGCTAGCTGGCGGCCATCGCCGCAACTGTATCGGCTCAGCCTGGTCCACTACTTCAGCTGGTCGGCTGTGCCAGATGTCGGCTTCTGCCCAAGTCCTGCTCAGAACCAACCGCCTCGCCGGCCAAAAACCGCTGATACCAGCGCCCGGACTCCTTTATTGTGCGCTGCTGGGTGTCGAAATCGATGCCGACCAGGCCGAAGCGGGGCTCGTAGCCTTCGGCCCACTCAAAATTATCGGTAAAGGACCAAGCGAAGTAGCCTTCCACGGGTACGCCCTCGCGCCGGGCACGCAGTACCTGCCCGATGGCGGCCCGCAGATACGCCCGCCGCTCAGGATCGATGATGCGGCCGGCCGTGGGGGCTGCATCCGGGAAAGCCGCGCCGTTTTCCGTTATCAACAGCCGCGGGGCGTTAGGGTAGGCGCTGAACTGCTTCAGCATATAATACAGGCTCTCCGGGTAGACCTCCCATCCCATTTGGGTATAAGGCACCCCGCGCTGTTTGGCCCCTACCAGCGAGGCCCAGGCCAGCGGCACGTAGGGCGAGTAGCGCACCACCTCGCGGGTGTAGTTCTGGACGCCCAGAAAATCGAAGCTGAAGGGTAGCCGGTCCTCGTCGCCGGGGCGGTGGTAGCGGTAGAGCCAACTGAGCAGCGGCACATCGGCCACGGGGTAGCCCAGGCCGAGGGCAGGCTCCAAGAAGAGACGGTTGAGTAATGCATCGGCGCGGCGGGTGGCCCGCACGTCGCGGGGCAGTGCGGGTCGCCAAGGCGTGAGGTAGGAGCAGGAAAAGGTGGTGCCAATCTGGGCCGTGGCCGGCAGCGCGGCCCGCAAAGCCCGCCCCCCTTCGGCCTGGGCCAGCGCGGCGTGGTGAATGGCGGCTAGAAACCCGCCCAGGCTGCGCTTGCCGGGCGCGTGCAGGCCCAGCAATTGCCCGGCTCCCACAAATACCATCGGCTCGTTCAGCACCATCCAGTGCTGCACCCGGTCGCCGAGGCGGGCGGCCACGCGCTGGGCATAGTCGCTGAACCAGCCCACCACGTCGCGGTTGGTCCAGCCGCCGCGCTGCTGCAGGGCGGCCGGCAAATCCCAGTGGTAGAGCGTGAGCCAGGGCGTGATACCGCGCTCCAGGCAGCCATCAACCAGGCGGTCATAAAAGTCGAGGCCGGCCGCATTCACGGCCCCTACCCCATTTGGCACTACCCGCGACCAAGCCACCGAAAAGCGAAAATCCGGGATACCCATTTGGTGCAGCAAATTCAGGTCGCGGGGCCAGCGGTGGTAGAAGTCGCAGGCGATGCGGGCAGTTTCGCCGCGGCGGATGCGGCCGGGGCGCTGCACGAACTCGTCCCAGATGCTGGGGCCTTTGCCATGCTGGTTCCAGGCACCTTCGGTCTGGTAGGCCGCGGCCGAAACGCCCCAGCGGAAGTCGGGTCCGAAGTCGGCGCGGGAAAAGGCGGGAGGGCTGGTGGGCGGAAAGAAGGCGGCCGGCAGGTCCGGGGCTAGATCAGGCATTTGGGAAGAACGGATTATTAGGGGCAGATGGCGGTACGTAGCCCGGCTACCGGGCCAGCACGGGCAGCTGTTCGAGCAGCAACTTCCCGATAACGGCCGCCGTTTCATCCGGATAGCTCACCGGCACCGGCCGGCCGGACTGCAGCCAGTCGTCGAGGCCGGCCAGGTGGCGGTCTTTGAGGCCCTTCGCCACCGGCACGCCCATGCGAGCCAGCGCGGCGGCATTGCAGGCCTGCTCATACTGGTTCTTCATCGGAATCACCAACAGCTTCTTGCCCAGATACAAGGCCTCGGCGGGGGTTTCGAAGCCGGCCCCGCACAGCACGCCGGCACTGTGGGCGAGACTTTCGGTGAAGGCGGCCCCGCTCACGGGCCGCACCCGCACGTTGCCGTGTTCCGACTCCTGCCGGCTGTGCTTGGAAAACACCTCCCAGCGCGTGGCGGCACTCAGATAGCGGAGGCGGCGCACCAGCGTTTCCTCATCGAAGGAAGGCAGGTATACGGTATAGTGGCCGTCGTTGCGCGGGGTGAGTTGGCGCACCTGCTGCCGGATGACGGGGGTATGGATGCCGGGCTCGTAGCATTCGAAGTGAAAGCCGTAGCGGGCCGTGGCGGGCGCATAGTGGCGCAGCACGGCCCGCCCGATCAGGTCGTCGTGCCGGGGGCGCGGGGCGTAGTCGCTCAGCACGGCGCTCTGGTGGCTCAGGGCCACGCAGGGCACATTGCGCAGCTGGCAGGCCCAGGCCGAAACGGGCTCGAAGTCGCTGATGACCAAATCGTAGCTTTCGACCGGCATCTGGCGCACTTCGCGCAGGAAAGCCGCCGAATTGAGCTGCCAGAAGGTTTTGACGAAGTTCACCCCGCCCTTTTTACCGAAGATAAACCCCATGCCGTGGCAGCGGTGCTGCACCGCGAAGGGCAGCTCAATATCGGCCGGGGGGCCGCTTATCAGAACATCGAGGCGGCTGGCGTGCTGTTGCAACAGGGGAACTATATCGAGGGCGCGGCTGAGGTGGCCGTTGCCGGTGCCCTGAATGGCGTAGAGAATGCGGGGCATCAGATAAAGTTAGGCCGCGGTCAGGCGGGGGTATTCAGCTTGAACTCGACCAGCAACCCGCTGAGCAGGTCGGCCACGGGCATATCGGCGGCTTGGTCGCCGGCATCCGTTTCCGTCTCGGCGGGCTGCTGCATGCGCGGGTCGTCGGCGTAGCGGTAGAGCTGCCAGCCGGTGGCGGCCGAATACTCCAGCGCGGTCAGGTTTTCGACCCAGTCGCCGGAATTCAGGTACACCACCTCGCCCTCGGGCGTGGTCACGGTTTTGATTTCGGGGTGATGAATGTGCCCACAGGCCACGTAGCGGTAGCCGTTGTCGACGGCAATGCGGGCGGCGGTCTGCTCGAAGCCGCTGATCAGGTTCACCGCGCCCTTCACCCGGTTCTTCACCGCCTTGGATAGCGCCACGCGGGGCCGGCCGAGCTTTTGGAGCAGGAAATTGACGACGCGGTTGATCAGAATAAGCAGATCGTAGCCGTGGGCCCCGAGCCGGGCCAGCCAGCGCGAGTGCTGCATGGTCACGTCGAACACGTCGCCGTGAAACAGCCAGGCCTTGCCCTCGGGCAGCTCCAGCACCAGCTTGTTGTCGATGCGGAAGTTGCCCAGGCGGGTGCCGGCAAACTTGCGCAGCAGCTCGTCGTGGTTGCCGGTGAGGTAATGAATTTTGGTGCCTTTGGCGGCCAGCCCGGCCAGGTAGCGCACCACGCGCATGTGGGCAGCAGGCCAGTAGCTCTTGCTGAACTGCCAGATGTCCACGATGTCGCCGTTGAGCACCAGTACGGCGGGCCGCACGCTCTTCAGGTAGCGCAGCAGCTCGGCCGCGTGGCAGCCGTAGGTGCCCAGGTGCACGTCGGACACGACGACGACCTCTACTTTCCGGCGGCGGGGCCGTTTCTTTGCTTCACTCATCCAAGGGCGGGGTTTGCGGCAAGGCGCGGCCGGCGGCGCGGGCGGGTGGGCCGGGTCTGGCGCTCATCGCCGCCCAGCCGAAACGGCGACCACAGCCCCGCCGCCGAGTGGCCCACGAAAGCCAGCAGCAGCGCGAGCTGAAACAGCCTGTAGGCTAGCCACCGCACGCAGCGGCGCAAGAAGGGAACCGTAACGGGAGCGGGCATACCATCAGACCGTTTAAGCCATTTCAAAGGTCGCGCTCCGGTATGATGCCGGCGTTACGGCCGCGTTATGCCTGTGTCAAGTTTTACCGGCCACTTATTTTGCCGCGCCCGCCGGCCGCCGCCGCATTCCGGCACAGCATTTGAGCGCGGGCCGCCGCTGCTAAGCCCTGTCTGCGTACCTTTGGGGTGCCGCGGCCCAGCCGCCGCGTCTCCTCTACCCATTTCTGTTTGATGAAAAAGATTCTACTGCTCTTCACGCTGCTGTCTTCGCTGGCGGCTTCTGCCCAAATGATTACGCCCGAGCGCAAGCGCTACATGCGGCCCAAGAAAGACGAAGAGTGCGCCCTGGTTCAGAACGTGACGAAAAACACCGACGAGGACTCACAGAAGGACGCGACCATGACCCGCGTGGCCTACCGCCCCTACGCCGAGATGCTCACCGCCATCGACGCGCAGCGTGAGATGAACCGCTGGGCCGACAGCACCTACCAGCGTCGCCTGCGCACGCTGCCCCCCGGCGGCGAGCTGACCGTAACCATGTACCGGCGCGGGGCCCAGAACGCCGACCCTTCTTTCCTCTCGCTCTCGGCCAAGGATAAGGACGGCAAGGAGGTTTTTGCCCAGACCCTCACGCCCGGCACCGGCCGCTTCTGGAATCAGGACCAGTACAAGAGCGTGCGCAGCATTCCATTTGTTAAAACGGAAGCACCCCAGCCTCTCACGCTCATCATCACCGATTCAAAGCTGAAGCAGAGCTTTGAATACGTGATTAACGTGCAGTAACTACCGTTTTTCGCGGTTTTTCGCCTCCCACACGCTACCGCAAAGCCGAAACCGGGCTCAGGCTTGGTTCAGCTTTGCGGTAGTTGGGTTTTTACAAATGGTAAAACCCTTCAACTCTAGTGGCGCAGCCGCTCCCACTGCACCACGATGAGCGTTTTGGCATCCTGCCAGGCTTCCGTAGCCAGCTCGGCCCGCGTGAGGGGCACTATCGCCAGCTGCTCGTGCTCGTCGGCCACACCGCCCCCGACTCCGGTCTGGCGGCTAACTTCGGCGCGGTAGAGAAAGAACTTCTCGGCGCTGTTGCCGGGCGAAGGGAAGCAGTCGGTGATGTGCGTAAGCTGGTCTACTTCGTAGCCCAGCTCCTCCCGGATTTCGCGGCACAGGGCAGCTTCGGGGCTCTCATCGGTCGGGTCGAGCATGCCGGCCGGTATTTCCAGCATTTCCGATTCGGGGCCCACCCGAAACTGGCGCACGAAGAGGTAGCGCTGCTTTTGGGTGTCGAATACGAGGGCGGCCACGGCCTGGCCGGGCTCAAACCGCTCCCGCTTCAGCTGCTCTGGGCCATCCTGCACCAGAAGTTGGCTAAGTTTGTAGTGCCCGTCGTAGAGAATCTGGCGGTGGGTGACGTTCATGCGCGGTCCGGGTTGGAAATACTTTTTCAAAAATGGAGCGTAAAGCCTCCGGTATTCTGTTGAGCTTATACGCTTGCTGATCTTTTCGGCTTCGCGCCCCTACTCGTTTCGGGCCTTTTTTCCTTTTCATTTTCCGCACACCGCAGCCTGCTTTCTTTAAAAAAGGCTGCAATCGGCCGTTTCAACCTGTGCCGCGGCCTTTTTTTCTCCCATTTTCCTTCTGATGACGTTCGACGAACTCAATCTAATTCCGCCCATCCTGCGTGCCCTGCACGAGGAAGGCTACACCACCCCCACTCCCATTCAGGAACAAGCCATTCCGCACGTGCTCGACGGCCGCGACCTGCTGGGCGTGGCCCAGACGGGCACCGGCAAAACGGCCGCCTTCACCGTTCCCATTCTCCAGATTCTGAGCCAGACGGCCAAGCTGGAAAACCATTCGCACTCCCGCATCCGCTGCATGGTGCTCACGCCCACCCGCGAGTTGGCCATTCAGATCGGGGAAAGCATTGCCGCCTACGGCCGCCATTTGCCCATTCGCCACACCGTCATTTTCGGCGGCGTGGGCCAGACGCCGCAGGTAAGCGCGCTGAAGCGCGGCGTGGAAATCCTCATTGCCACCCCCGGCCGCCTGCTCGACCTGATGAACCAGGGCTTCGTGGATCTGCGCCACATCGAAGTATTCGTGCTCGATGAGGCCGACCGCATGCTGGACATGGGTTTCATCAACGACATCAAGCGCATCCTGCCCAAGCTGCCGGCCTCGCGCCAGACGCTGTTTTTCTCGGCTACCATGCCCGGCATCATTCAGGAGCTGGCCGGCTCTATTCTGAAGCCGAACCCGGTGAAGGTGGCCGTCACGCCCGTGTCGAGCACCGCCGATACCATTACCCAGTCGGTATACATGGTGCCCAAAAACGACAAGCCTGAGCTGCTGGAGCACATCCTGCAGGACAAGGCCATCAAGCGCGTGCTGGTCTTTACCCGCACCAAGCACGGGGCCGATAAAGTGGTAAAAACGCTGGCCAAAGGCAACATCCCGGCCGAGGCCATCCACGGCAACAAGTCGCAGAATCACCGCCAGCGGGCGCTGTCGAACTTCAAGGCCGGCAGCACCCGCGTGCTGGTGGCCACCGACATTGCCGCCCGCGGCATTGATGTGGACGAACTGACCCACGTAATCAACTACGAAGTACCGAACGAGCCCGAAACCTACGTGCACCGCATCGGCCGCACCGGCCGCGCCGGCGCCGATGGCAAGGCTCTCACCTTCTGCGACGAAGAGGAGCGCGCCTACGTGCAGGACATCCAGAAGCTGATCCGGAAGCAGATTCCGGTGGTTTCCGACCATCCGTATTTCAGCCCCTTCGTGCCGCCCGTGCCCCTCACCGGCGGCCCGCCCATTCAGCGCCCCAAGGGCCCTGCTGGCCGCCCGGCCCGCCCAGGTCGGGGTGGCGATGCCCGCCCGCCCCGCGCGGAAGGTGGTGCCCGCCAGGGCTCCGGCGGCCGTAGCGAGTCGCGCCCGACTGGTGGCGGCCGCCCTTCGGGTGGTGCGCGCCCGGCCGGCGAGCGTGCGGCCGGTGGCAGCGGGGGCGGTCAGCCCCGGCGGCCGTACCGTGGCAATAGCGGCCGCTAACGGCTGCTGCCTGCCCGTTCTTTTTCATGAAAAACGCCCGGTCCTGCGACCGGGCGTTTTTTGTTTGGGCGTTTTGGCAACGAAAGCCGGCTGGTTTTTCGCTCAACTGCTTCACTGCCTGAAACAAAACCGGGGCTCTGCCACTTATCAGCCCGGTATTTTTCCTCCACGCCCGATTTTCCCGAAGCTCGTTTTGTATGGCTAAGAGCACTCTTCCCGTCATTCAGGCCCTGCGCGATACGGCGCAGCGCCTCGCCTCGCAGGCTCCCTACCAGTGGGGCCACATGGGCAGCTGCAACTGCGGCCACCTAGCCCAGACCATCACGCACCTTACCAAAGCCGAAATCCACGCCCGCGCCATGCAGCGCTACGGCGACTGGGAGCGGCAGCTCACCGACTACTGCCCCACCAGCGGGTTGCCCATCGATGAAACTATTGACGAGATGCTGGCCCTGGGCTTCACCCGCGCCGATTTGGCCCACCTGGAGCGCCTCTCTGATGCCACCATCCGGGCAGTCATTCCCTTCGAGCGCCGCAACGCTCTGCGCCACAACCAGCGCAATGATGTGGTTCTCTATCTCCGCACTTGGGCCGATTTGCTCGAAACTCCACTCCTGGCCAGCATTCAACTGCCTGACCTGACCGCCGCGCCCCGGCTGCAGCCCGTCCGATAGCGCCTACCAGCGCTTGCTATTCAGCCATCCACGCACAACAAAGCCCCACCTGACTTATGTCGGGTGGGGCTTTGCTTTATGATGCGGCGGCAGTCCCGATCTGGGTGAGCTGCCAGCGGGGTCAGATGCTAATTATTGCTTCGCTGGGCAGCGCGGTACTCAGCGGCCCGATGGTTACGCTTATAAGCGGCATCGGCGTTGGGGTCTTTCTCAGCGTCGGGAGCTTGCTCGCAGGACGAGAGGAACAGGGAAGCACTGGCGGCAAGAAGAAGGAGCAGACGAGACTTTTTCATGGCCCAAAGGTAAGCACCGCCCCCAAAACTGCCAAGCTTTATCCGAGTTAACCTAACCGCCTTTTTGCGGCTGCTTTGGCCCTGCCATTGCCCCACCTTATCGTGCTGTTTTTGACAGATACATTTGTTACATCAAACTCTCCAAGTGGAGTATCTGCGATGTTACGCCCAAGCCGGCAGAAGTTAGCAATCGTATCCAAGGTACTTATAGGGTCCCGGTTTATTCGCCGATGGCCGCTGCCGGGAGCACCCGTTTCGCCTCATGGTACAGCCGCCAGAACGAACTGCCTAATGGCTAACCTTATTAGCGCCTGACCCGACCTAAATTATTGAATTTTTCAGAGAGCAAGCCATGTCAATCACCTTAGCAAGGAAAGCGTTTTGCAAATTTTACCGAAGCAGCAGTTACGAACACACATTTTTATAACATACAAAGTATTTCTAACCATGGACAAAAGGGCTGTTTCAGACAAACTTTTACTTCAATACTATTACTTCAAATCACTGGAAAATAGAAACTTGTAAATACACTTAATCAAATTTCACACCGATCATAACCGGATTTATTTATTATAACTATGTCAATGACAAACCAACCATAAAACCTCTATCATTATGCTTCACAAGTTGCTAACGCAGCTTATCAGAGGCCTCGACAAGGTCGAATCTGCCAAATTGTATCAATCAGCCGAATAGCATTTTAAGTACTGGCTGGCTGCCAGATAAGAAGGGGCACTACAGGCCTACGGCAATGCCACATATTAAGAGTGCCTAAAAGCGCTTATTCGGGACGATAATCCGCAAATGTGCCGTCCTGGTAGAAGATGACGATGCGGCGGATTGCTTTGTCGGGTTGGCTCAGCGAGGTAGCCAGGGACAGCGCCGAAGCGGCGGCCTCGGCAATGGCAGGCGTAGCCGCCGGGGTTGGCATCGAGGTTGGCGTGGCAGCTAAAACGGGCTCGTCGGCGGGTGTGGGAATGCTTTCCAGCGCGGGCGGCGTGGCAGTATTTCCCAGCGTGTCGGCGGGAGCGGCGGTGGCGGCGGGAGCGGGCCGGGGGGGCGTGACACGGGCGCGCTTGGGAGCAGCGGCATCAGTGGGCTTATTTTGGGGCGCTGCGGGGCTCAATAGCGCCTCCTGCAGCGTGGGTGGACCACTGACAGCCGTCATCTCGCCAAGACCACTGAGCAGCCACGGCAACGACAAATCAGGGAAAGCCGCGATGATCTTCTGCACTACCTCCAGGCTGGGCTTGTTGCGGCCGCTCAGAATATGGCTTACAATGGGCCGGGCCACGCCAATAGCATCCGCAAACTGGGTAGGAGTCAGCCCACGGGCCTGGAGAATGTTGCGAATGCGCTCAACCATACCTGAAAGTACATTTATTTACAAATGTACCTTGTTTTTAACTTCATCCGCTTCGGGTATGATACTGGTGTCTGTTTTTACACACTGGTTTCTCCTATTTACTTTTGTTTGCACACTTATACTACAACCTGCCCCGCCTGTTTACTTTTGTTTTACAATTGTAATTAATGATTCTTGGTGCTGGCAACTGTCTTCAGACCTTGAGCAGGTAGCGCCTACTGTTGATAGCCCGGTTGCTGGCAACTCTACGGCCTATATAGTTCCGGCTTCGTCACTCGCCCGGATGCCGGGTGGGTTTAGCTTCGCCCAACAAATAGCCCCGGCTGCGGATGCAGTCGGGGCTATTTGTTGAATAGAAACGGAGCGGACAGTACGGCCGTGTTTTATCCGGCTTAGCGGCGGCGGGGAGCTAGTTGAAGTATTCCTGGGCTAGCGCCTTATCGTGTCCGTAGATGTCGTCGCGGAAATTTACCCGGCCCGACTCATCGACCCAAGCCGTGAAGTAGACCAAGTAGACGGGCAGGGTTTCTTTGAGCGAAACATACTTCTCGCGGCGCTCAGCAATGGTATCCTGAATGGTTTGCATGTCCCAGCCGTGCTTGTTGCGCAGCAGGTATTCGGCCAGCTTGAGAGGCTCCTCTACCCGCACGCAGCCGTGGCTAAACCCGCGCTTACCCTGGTTGAAAAGCTCATCATGGGGCGTGTCGTGCAGGTAAATATCGTTGGAGTTGGGGAAGATAAACTTCACTTCACCCAAGTCATTTTTAGGACCCGGACGACGACGCACCGTATACTTGAATGACTTCTCCTCGATGCTCGACCAGTCGATGGATGATGGGCTTACAGCCACGGCTTTCTTGCCGCTGCCCTTCACCACTTCCATATCGAGGTGGTCGAGGTACGATGGGTTGTTGATCAGCTTGGGCTTAAGCTCCTTTTCGATGATGCTCCACGGCACATTCCAGTACGGCGAGAGCACCACGTATTCCAGCTTGTCGCTGAATACGGGAGTAGCGTTCAGCGTCTTGCCCACAATGACGCGCATGTCAAACACTTCCTTGTCGTTTTCAACGACGTGCAGCTTATAGTCGGGGATGTTGACGAGCAGATAATTCTTCTCGAAACGCTTGGGAGCCCAGCGCCAGCGCTCCATGTTCACCGTGATTTGCCGCACCCGATCTGACACCGGAATGTTGAGCTGCTTTACGGTTTCACCACTCACAATACCATCGACTTTCAGGCCCGTAGTGCGCTGAAACTCCTTGACGGCTTCCACCAACTCGCCCTCATACTTGGGGGCCGGGGCGGGCGCCGCGCTACCGTTGGCCACGGTCTGGGCAGGCGTAGCTGAGATATTGCTGGCGGCCGGAGCGGCGGCAGGCGTGCCCGTAGCCGCCCCCCCCAACAGGCGCTGACGCAGTATGGCTACGTTGGGCGAAGAGTCGCCGGGCTTAAGCTTGGTGCCGGCCGGCAGCGTGGGCCAGCCGCCGTTGCGCTGAATTATGCGGTAGTCGGCCAGCGCCTTTTTCAGGCCCTCATATTCCGGGTGCAGGGGCTCGAACTCGTAGTACGGATACGTGCTTTCCCGCTCCTTCAGAATCGTCTGCAGGGCTCTGTGCAGCTTGATCTTGTTGCGCTTTACGTCCCAGTCGATGCCTTTCACTTCGCGCGGATTAACCGTACCGCGGTAGAAATCAGAGGCATAGTTGAAATACGTACCGGACAAAGCCACATCGATTTCCTTTTCCAGCGCGTTGCGCCGGACCGAGTCTCCCTGGGCCTTTTCAAGCTCGGCAAACAGCTTGTTGAAGTCCTTGACCTGGTATTTCTTGGGGTCAAGGCCCTCATCAGCGGCTTTGGTAATAACGCTGAGCAAGGTTTTGGCCTGGGGCACTACTTCGTGGTTGCGAAACCAGCCGAGGCGGAACTCCCGCTCCCGGTAGAATTTCTTGGCCCAGATCAGCTGGTCTTTGAAGGCAGGCTCGGCGTTCATTGCCCGCACCACATACACGCTGTCGAGCTTGGGCTGAGCGCCACCGGCCTTGGTGGTGCCGGCCCCGGTCGTGCCGGCGGTGCCACCATCGGCCTGGGTGTTGTCTTTTTGATCCTGGCTGCACGAGGCAGTCGCCAGCGTCAGGCTGAAAAGCCAGAACAGCAGGGCCGTGAAGAAGGCAGGACGATTTGCTTGATTCATGAAATTTACTGGAGGTGGTGAGAAAGGGCGGTAAGGGCCACGGTAGCTGGCCTGGCAAAAAGCTGACCAAGCCACGCCGCGGCGCACTGCGCATTCTACTGGTTTCCGGGCGGCTGGGTTGTCACCCCCACCGGATTCCACCTGGGGGCGCAAGTTAGGGGTTTTGCTGGTAGGTGGCCAAGTGATTTTCAGCCAAATCGGCCGGCCGGTTTGGGCTATCTTTACCGCGGGCTGCCCGTGCCATACTGCCGGCGCCTTTCACTTTGCTTGCCGCCTGCTCCGTCTCACTTATGCTCACGCCCGACCCACACAGCTACGCCCGCCCCTCCAACGCGCAGGTTCGCCACCTGGCCCTGCACCTCACGGTAGACTTTGCCAGCCGCACCCTGGCCGGCCACGCCACCTGGACGCTCGACAACCACACCGACGCCACGGAGCTATGGCTCGATGCGCGGCACCTTGAAATAGAAGCAGCCCTGCTCGGCGGCCCCAACGGTGAAACCACCATGTTTGCGCTGGGTGCCGATGACCCGATTCTGGGGCAAGCACTGCGCGTGGGCATCCGGCCCGATACGACTACCGTGACGCTACGCTACCGCACCACGCCCGGGGCCGCTGCCCTGCAGTGGCTCATGCCCGAGCAAACGGCCGGCCGGCAGCACCCGTTTCTGTTCACGCAGTCGCAGGCCATTCTGGCCCGCACCTGGATTCCGTGCCAGGACTCGCCCGGCATCCGCTTCACTTATGAGGCTACCATCAAGTGCCCGGCCGAGCTGCTGGCGCTGATGAGCGCTGAGAATCCGCAGACCCGCAGCGCCGACGGCGAGTACCAGTTCCGTATGGCGCAGCCCATTCCGGCCTACCTGATGGCGCTGGCCGTGGGTGACGTGGAATTTACGCCGCTGAGCACGCGCACCGGCATCTACGCCGAGCCCGTCACGCTGCCCACCGCCACGCACGAGTTCGTGGACCTGGAGAAAATGGTAGGCGCGGCCGAAGAGCTGTACGGCCCCTACCGCTGGGACCGGTACGATTTGCTGGTGCTGCCGCCCTCCTTCCCCTTCGGCGGCATGGAGAATCCGCGTTTAACATTTGTAACTCCTACCATTCTGGCCGGCGACCGGAGCCTGACCAGCTTGGTGGCCCACGAGCTGGCCCATTCGTGGTCGGGCAACCTGGTGACCAACGCCACCTGGAACGACTTCTGGTTGAATGAAGGCTTCACGGTATACTTCGAGCGGCGCATTATGGAGAAGCTCTACGGCCGGCCCTACGCTGACATGCTCCAGGTGCTGGGCCACTCCGGCCTGCTGCACACGCTGGAAGAGCTGGGCCCGGAAAGCAAAGACACGCACCTGCACCTCGACCTGGCCGGCCGCGACCCCGACGAGGGCCTCAACGACATTGCCTACGAGAAAGGCGACTACCTCCTGCTCACGCTGGAGCACTTGGTGGGCCGCGAAAAGCTGGACACCTTTATTAAGGAGTACTTCGCCCGCCACAGCTTCCAGTCGATGGACACGGTTTCGTTCGTGGCTTATCTGCGCCGGGAGCTGCTGGACCGGGAGCCGGGCCTGGAAGCCAAGCTGCAGCTCGACGCTTGGATCAACGGACCCGGAATTCCGGCGGTGGCTCCACCGGTCAGCTCCGCCCGGTTCGCGGCCGTGGAGGCGGCGCGGCAGCACTGGCAGGCGGGCCGCCCGGCCGCCGCGCTCGACGTGGCCGGCTGGAGCAGCCATGAGTGGGTGCATTTTCTGCACGGTCTGCCCCAGCCGCTGAGCGTGGAGCAAGTGCTGGAGTTGGATGCGGCTTTCGGCTTCACTCAATCCGGCAATGCCGAAATTCTGGCCGCCTGGTTTCCGCTCACTATTGCCGCCGGCTACGCCCCCGCCGACGAGGCCCTGCACCAGTTCCTGACCCGCGTGGGCCGGCGCAAGTTTCTGACCCCGCTCTACAAAGCCCTGCTGCAGGTACCCGGCGGCCGCGAACGGGCCCAGGACCTGTATGCCGAAGCCCGCCCCAACTACCACTCTGTAGCCACCAGCACCTTCGACGCATTGCTGGGCCGGCCGGCCTAAAATTGTGGCTGGCCGCGCCCGATATGGCGTGAACCTTGCTTGCCCGCCAGCGGTTAGTATCTTTCGTTTTCTCTAAAGTTGATTTTTCGCGTTGAAAGCACAGAAACCACTCGGGAAGTTGATTGCCATCGGTGGCAATGAGGATAAAGGCACCTATCCTAACCCGCGCACCAAGAAAAAATACTACCTGAATTTCTTCGAGCTCGGCATTATCAAGCGCGTGGTGCTCGAATCGGGGAAGGCCGACCCGCGTATTGAGGTCATCACCACGGCTTCCATGATTCCGGAGGAAGTGGGCAAGATCTACGTCTCGTCGTTTGCGATGCTCAACTGCCTGAATATCGGCATCATGGACATTCGCACGCCGGAAGACGCGCAGCAGCCTGAGTACTTGGAGCGCCTGCTGGCGGCCGACATCATCATGATGAGCGGCGGCAACCAGTCGCGGCTGAAGGAGATGTTCGGCGACACCGAGTTTCTGGCCCGCATGACGGAGCGCTACTACAATGAGCCGCACTTCGTCATTGCCGGCACCAGCGCCGGAGCCATGGCCATGTCGCACATCATGATCCGGGGCGGCAGCGTTCCGGATGCCCTGATGAAAGGCGCCGTGAAAATGGGCACCGGCCTGGCCCTGACGCGCAACACCATCATCGACTCACACTTCGTGAAGCGCGGGCGCTTCGGCCGCCTCATCGAGGCCGTGGCCTTGCACCCCAAGCTCATCGGCATCGGGCTGGGCGAAGACACCGGCATCCTCATCACCGACGGCTGCCTAATCGAAACCATCGGCTCGAATCTGGTCATCATTATGGATGGTCATAACATTCAGCACAACAATGCCGCGGCCGCTAAAAAGGGCACCGCCATTTCGCTGGAAAACATGACCATGCACGTGCTGGCCAAAGGCAACGTCTACGATATCACGGAGCGAAAATTCTATGCCGACAAAAGCCTGTACGCGCCCGCGGCCACCCCTTCGCCGGCCAGCGTCAGCACTCCGGCGGTGTAGCCAGTTTTAGCCAAAATACCGGCCGCTTATCCGGCGGAATATTTTCCAACAAAAAGCCGTCTCTCCCACTCGAAGAGGCGGCTTTTTGTTGGTGCAGAAAGCTAGTTAAGCCGGCGCTTCCTACTCCTTATATATAGGGTGCTTTTTCTGATGCCGCACGGCCCCGATGATGTTCGCTCGCCGGGGCGGGTTTTTAGTCGCGGTAAATTCCCACGTAAAGCGGGTTGCTGGAGGAGATGCTGGCCCGGTACATGCCGTCGGAGTTGAAGGGCAGGGCAATGTTGCCGAAACTATCGACTGCCACCAGGCCGCCCTCGCCACCGATGGGCGCCAGCTTCTCGTGCACTACTATGTGGCAGGCGTCGGCCAGACTCAGGCCCCGGTATTCCATCAGGCACGAAATATCGTGGGCTACCACGGCGCGCAGGAAAAACTCGCCGTGCCCGGTGCAGCTGATGGCGCAGGTGCGGTTGTCGGCGAAGGTGCCCGCGCCGATGATGGGCGAGTCGCCGATGCGGGAGTAGCGCTTGTTGGTCATGCCGCCGGTGCTGGTGGCGGCGGCCAGATTGCCGTGCTGGTCGCGGGCCACGGCGCCCACGGTGCCCATCTTCTTTTTGGGGTCTTCGTTGGGCAGCGCCGTTTTGGCCTCGCTGTGGTCGAGGCGCATCCGGCCTTCGGCCAGGGCTTCCTGCAGCTGGTCGTAACGGTGCTGGGTGAAAAAGTACGCGGCCGGCTGCGTGGGCAGGCCATGCTCGCGGGCCAGCTCGTCGTTGCCGGGGTGGGCCAGCAGCACGTGGTCGGTTTGGTCCATCACCAGCCGGGCGGCCCGAATGGGGTTCTGCACGGTGCGCACGCCGGCCACGGCCCCGGCGGCCCGGTCGCGGCCGTCCATGATGGCGGCGTCCATTTCGTGATGCCCCTCGTGGGTAAATACCGCGCCCCGGCCGGCATTGAACAGCGGGCAGTCTTCGAGGCTGCGCACGGCCAGCTCCACCGCGTCCAGCGCCGCACCGCCCTGGCGCAGAACCGCGTAGCCCACCTCGGCGGCAGCCTGCAGGGCCTGGCGGTAGGCGTGCTCGGCCTCGGCCGTCATCAGGGTGCGGGAGATGGTGCCGGCCCCGCCGTGCAGAGCCAGGGAGATGGGATGATTCATGCGCAGAGAGCTATTGGGGGCGAATTGAAGGGGAATGACGGGTAAAGATACGCAGGGAAAGCCCCGGGATTTAGCCCGGTTGCGCTGGCCGAAACCCGTTTTTTTTCGTACGTTTGCTTACGTTTCACACCCCTCATAATATCCTTTCCTATGGCTTACGAAGCTACCGGCCGCCTGCACGAGATTTTCGACGAACAGCAGGTGAGTGAGAAATTCCGCAAGCGCGAATTCGTGCTCGAAGTTCAGGATGGCCAATACCCTGAGCATATCAAGTTCCAGATGGTGCAGGACAAAACTGCCCTCATCGACCCTTTCAAAGTTGGCGACGAAGTAAAAGTGACCTTCAACCTGCGCGGCCGCGGCTTCAACAAAAACGGCCAGATGCTGTATTTCACCAACCTGGAAGCTTGGCGCATTGAAGCCGGCACGGGCGGTGGTGCTCCCGCCGGTGGTGGCTACCAGCAGGCTGCCCCACGGGCGGCGGCTCCGGCCCAGAATCAGAATCCGAATCTGCGGGCCCAGCCCGCCGCCCCCATTGCCGGCGACGACGACAACGACCTGCCGTTCTAAGCAGCCCCGTTTTTCGTTTCAGGTATCAGATGCCGCTTCCTTCGGGGGCGGCATTTTGCTTGCCGGTCAATCTTGCGAGAAGTAAAACTTCCCGGTATCGTTTCAGCGTTTATACCCCGGGCCCGCCCTGCTGGCGGCCCCTGCTTCTGCTGATTTCCCTTTGCCTCATGGCCCCTATTTCTGACCCTAAACTTATGCACGGCAAAACCGTGCTGCTCACCGGCGCCTCCGGAGGCATCGGCTTCGTCACGGCGCGGGAGCTGGCCCGGCGGGGTGCCCGCATGGTGCTGGTGTGCCGCGATGCCGGCCGGGCCGAAGCCGCCCGCGGGGCTATTCTGGCAGAAGTCCCGGAGGCCAATGTTGATTTACTTCTCTGCGACTTGTCGCTTATTTCCAATGTGCGCGACCTGGCAGCAGAAGTCGGACGGCGCTACGAGAAGCTCGATGTGCTGATAAACAATGCCGGCGTGATGCCCGGTCCGCTGACCATCACCCGGGAAGGCCACGAGCTGAGCTGGGCGACCAACCATCTGGCGGTTTTTGCGCTGACTAATCTGCTGCTGCCCCAGCTGGAAGCCGCCGGGCAGGGTCGCGTGGTTACGGTGGCTTCGGATGGGCACTGGCTGGGCGAAATTGAGCCCTCGCAGGCGGCCCGCAACGACCCGGAAAAGTACAGCGCCTTTGCCGCCTACTGCGACTCGAAGCTGGCCAACATTCTGTTTACCAACGAGCTGGCCCACCGTCTCGACCTGACCAGCATCACCGCCAACTGCCTGCACCCCGGCATTGTGGATACGGGCCTGATGGCCCCAGGCCGCACGGGGCTCCTGAAGATGGCCTGGAGCCTGGGCAAACCCTTCATGATCAGCCCTGAGCGGGGGGCGCAGACCAGCATTTTTCTGGCCTCGGCCCCGGAGGTGGCGCATGTTAGCGGGCGGTATTTCAAGCACAGCAAGCCGGCCCGCCTGCTCTCCAGCCGCGCCCAGAACCGGGCCGAGGCCAGCCGCCTGTGGCGGATTTCGGCGGAAGAAACCGGAATCGGCTAAACTGGTTGTAGTCTGGACTGAGCTACAATAGCAGTCAGTATATGTCTGAGCTTCAAAACTTAATAAAGCAGGGCGAGGGCGAGCAGGTGGAATTCAAGAAGAAAACCACCCACCCGACCCGGATTTCGCGCACATTGGCCTCATTGGCCAACACGCGCGGCGGCCACGTGCTGGTGGGCATAGACGACGCGGGCCGCGTGGTGGGAGTGCGCGACGCGGAGGAGGAAATGTATCTGCTGCAGATGGCCGCCGCCCAGTACGTGGAGCCGCCGCTGAACCTGCATTTTGAGGAAGTGGAAGAGGACGGCCGCACGGTCATTATCGTGACGGTGGCCGAAAGCAGCCACAAGCCCCACCGCGCCCAGGTGGCTGAAGGCGACTGGCGCGGCTACGTGCGCGTGCGCGACGAGAGCGTGCAAACCAGCGGCCTCACCGAAAAAGCCCTGGAGCGGGCCGACGCACCCTCCCAGCTGGAGCATATTCCGCTCAACCGCCACGAGATGGCCGTGCTGGAGTATTTGCGCAAGCACCCGCGCATCACGCTGGCGCAGTACATGAAGCTGGGCAACCTGGGCCGGCGCCGAGCCTACCAAACCCTGATCAAGCTGACGTTGCACGGCTACCTGCGCCACCACGACAAGGAGAAAGAAGTTTATTACACGCTGTAGGGCTCTATAGCAGGCTGTATGAACAGGCAGAGGAACAAGGCGGCCATTCCGAGCGCAGCCGAGGAATCTTGCCCGCTTCGTTAGAATATTACTCAGACGTCAGCACGCCAGATTCCTCGGCTGCGCTCGGAATGACGGTCTGACTGATTACCAGCACAAAAAAGGCGGGGCGCCGGGAGGTTTCCCCCTGGTGCCCCGCCTTTTTTTGACTTTAACGCTTCAACTATTCGCTGCTGCTGTTTTTGGCTTTCTTCTTCTCTTCTTTGGCCGCCTTCTTTTCCTTGGTGGTCTTGGCGGGCTCCTTCTTTTTTTCTTTGCGGGCGTCTTGTGCTTTAGCCATGGTGCAAAATGGTTTGGGGGAGAAATAAACTACAAACCCTTAACGCAACAGCGTTGAGGGGTGTTGTGCAAGATAGCTAGTGCAGCAATGGCAAATACCGCTCGCGCAGAATATGTACGTGGTGCGCCTCGTGCCCCGGCACCACAAACAGCAGCGCCCGCACCGTAATCGGGTGGTTGCTGGCCGTGCCCGCCCGGTTCAGCTGGGCAGGGCTGAAGCTGCCAAACAGCGTGCGCGTGGCCTGGCGCACCGTGTCGTATTCGTGCAGTAAGTCGCTCAGGGGGCGCTCGTTCGCGCCGGATTCGGCGGCGTAGGCGTTTTCGTCGAAGCCGGGCAGGGGCTGCTGGTCGCCGCGGGCGATGCGCAGGGCGCGGTAGGCCATGATGCGCTCGGTATCTATCAGGTGCAGCAGCATTTCCTTGATGGTCCATTTGCCGGGCGCGTAGGCCAGCAAAGCCTGCTCCTCGCTGAGGCCGCCAATGAGCTGGCGCAATTGCTCGGGCTGCTCGGCCAGCATGGCCAGCGGCTCGGTGCCGACGGGCACGCGGCTGATGTAATTGTCGAAATACGGCACGTACTGGCCGGGCTGGGGGCGGGAAGTGAGCATATAGGGAAAACGGAATTTTGCGGAGCGCAAGGTAGCTGAATTGCGCATTCCCGCAGTCATGCCGGCCGGCTGGATCAGGGCGGGGCGGGGCCTGTTCAACCATTTAAATACGGTTTCGTAAAGCCTCCAACATTTCTCCTCTCACAATAACAGCGTATGTCTTCTCTTGCCGAAAAAGGCCTCAAACTCTCCAAAAACGCTATTTTCAGCATCTTCATGGCCCGCGCCAGCAAGATCCTGGGCAAGCCCTTCCAGGTGGCCATTGTGCTGAAGGAAGTAGCCGAAAAGCTGGCCGACAAGAAAAGCAGCAAAGGCGCCTTCGGGCAGCTGATTGAGCTGGCCCTCACGCTGGTGCGGCTGGTGCAGGCCTACATCACGGGGGCCTACCGCCAGATTGAAACCGGTACGGTGGTTTCGGGCGTGGCAGTGTTGCTCTACGTGCTGTCGCCGATTGATTTGGTGCCCGATTTCATTCCGGTGCTGGGCTTTCTGGATGATTTTTCGCTGATCAGCTGGTTCATTACCAAGTTTCAGGGCGAAATTTCCCGCTTTCAGGAGTGGGAAAAGACTTCGGCCGTCTCCGCTTCGGGGGTGGCTTCGGCGCCGGCCGTTTCCGACCGCACGCAGCCCGCGGTGGCGGAGCTGGGTCATTCGTAAGCGCTGCCCGCCTGTTTTTGCCAGAGCCCGCGCCCGTCAGCGCGGGCTCTTTTGGCCTTTGGCCGGTCCAAAACGTGTATTTTCGTCGCCTACATTTCCCCTTTCCCATGCGTATTCTTTCCCGACTGGCCTTGGCGGCCCTTCTGCTGTTGCCCGTTTCGCTGCGGGCTACCCCACCCGATGAAGGCATGTGGCTGCCGTTGCTGCTCAAGCAGCTCAATGAAGCCGACATGCAGCAAAAAGGCCTCAAGCTGACGGCCGAGCAGATTTACAGCGTCAATCAGGGCAGCCTGAAGGATGCGGTGGTGCAATTTGGCGGCGGCTGCACCGGCGAAATCATTTCTGATCAGGGCCTGCTGCTGACCAACCACCACTGCGGCTATGGCCAGATTCAGAGCCATTCCTCGGTAGAGAATGACTACTTGACCAAAGGCTACTGGGCCATGACGCGGGCGCAGGAGTTGCCCAATCCGGGCCTCACGGCCACGTTCATCGTGCGCATGGAAGACGTGACGGGCCAGATTCTGGCTGGCGTGCCTACCACCAATATCACCGAGGCCGACCGCGAAAAGCTGGTGCAGACCAACATCCAGCGCGTGGCGCAGGCGGCCGTGCAGGGCACGCACTACCAGTCGTTTATCCGGCCGTTTTTTAATGGCAACGAGTATTACATGTTCATCACGGAGGTGTTCACCGACATCCGGCTGGTGGGCGCGCCGCCGTCGGCCATTGGCAAGTTTGGCGGCGATACCGACAACTGGGCCTGGCCGCGCCACACCGGCGACTTCAGCCTGTTCCGCATCTACGCCGGCCCCGACAACAAGCCGGCCCCCTACTCCGCCGCCAACCAGCCCTTCAAGCCCCGCCACCACCTGCCCATCTCGCTCAGCGGCATCAAGCCCGGCGATTTTACGATGGTGTTCGGCTTCCCCGGCCGCACCAACGAGTACCTGACCTCCTGGGGCGTGGACGAAACCTACTCGGTATCGAACCCGGCCAAGGTGAAGATCCGGGAAGCCAAGCTGCGTTTGCTCGATGCTGACATGAAGGCCTCCGACAAGGTGCGCATTCAGTACGCGGCCAAGTACGCCGGCATTGCCAACTATTGGAAAAAGTGGATTGGCGAAACCCGGGGCCTGAAAAAGCTGGATGCCGTGACGCGCAAGCAGGAGCAGGAAGCCCGTTTCGCGCAGTGGGTGCAGGCCGGCGACGAGGCCCGCAAAGCTGCCTACGGGCCGCTGCTGGCCGGTTTTGAGAAGAATTACCGCACCGGTCGCGACTACACCCTGGCCCGCGACTACGTGACCGAGGCAGTGCTGGGCGTGGAGCTGCTGGCCTACGCCAACAGTATTGCGCACCTGCCCGATATGCTGGCCAAGAAAGCCCCGGCTGCCGAGGTGACTGCCGCTGTGGAGAAGGCCAAAGCCGGCCGCGCGGGCTTCTTCAAAAATTACAATGCCGCCACCGACCAGAAGGTGGCCGCTGCCCTACTGGCGCTCTACGCCGAAGGCACGCCGCCGGCTATGGTACCCGACTACGTGAAGGCGCTGCAAAAGCAGTATCCCGGTAAGGATGGCTGGGCGAAATATGCCGACCAGCTTTTCAGCCGCTCGCGCCTGACCACTGAGGCCGGGGCCGGCGCGGTGCTGGATGAGGTGGCCAAAGGCAATGCCCGCGCCCTCACCGACGACCCGGCGTATCAGTTCGCCAGCGCCGTTATTGGCCACTACCGGGCCAATATCCTGCCCGCCTACACGGCCGCCACCGACAACATTGCGCTGCTGGCCCGCACCTACCTGGCCGGGCTGCGCCAGATGCAGACCGACAAAAAGTTTTACCCCGATGCCAACCTGACCCTGCGCGTGGCCTACGGGCAGGTGGCCGGCTACCAGCCCGCCGACGGCGTGCGCTACGAGTATTACACCACCCTCGATGGCCTGATGGAGAAGGCCGACCCGACCAATCCGGACTTTGAAGTACCGGCCCGCCTCGTCGAATTGTACCAAAAGAAAGACTACGGCCCGTATGCCGTGAACGGCACGGTGCCGGTAGCCTTCATTGCCACCAACCACACCACCGGCGGCAACTCCGGCTCGCCCGTCATCAACGGCCGCGGCGAGCTGATTGGCACCAACTTCGACCGCAACTGGGAAGGTACCATGTCCGACATTATGTATGACCCCGACCGGGTGCGCAACATCACGCTGGATGTGCGCTACATGCTGTTTGTGGTGGATAAATACGCCGGTGCCGGCCACCTGGTGCAGGAAATGACGTTGGTGGGCGGGCCCAATGCGCCGGCCGTGCCGGAAGTGAAGAAGCTGAAGGTGAAGCGCAAAGTGAAAGCCTGACCAAGGGCCGCCCGAACGCTGTAGAGACGCGACACTTCGCGTCTCGTCGTTGCTGACGTTGTTTTGATGCCGCGGCTCTGGTCGTTCAACGACGAGACGCGAAGTATCGCGTCTCTACAGCGTTCGGGCGGCCTGAAACAGCCCTTGCCCAGTCGTTCGGCACAGCCGAGTGACTGGGCAAGGGCTTCTACAGCTGTTTACGCCGGCGTAAACGGCTGTAGAAGCGGCGTAAAGACCCTTAGAAGAGGCGTAAATACCGCTAGAACAGACGTAAGAACCGCTAGAACAGGCGTAAACACTGCTAGAACAGGCGTAAAGACCGCTAGAAGCGGCGGGGCGGCGTAGCGGATGGATTCTTTCCCGCTATCTTTTGGCGATGCTGACTTCTCCCCTACCTCTTCGGCCCTTTGGCGCGCTGCTGGCGCTGCTCAGTCTGACGGCGGCCCCTTACCGGGCGGCGGCCCAAACGAACCTGCCGGCGGCGCCGGTCATTCTGCTTCGCCCGGCGGCCGTGTTCGATGGCGAAACCATGCATTCCGGCTGGGCCGTGCTGGTGGAGGGCAGCCGCATAAAAGCCGTGGGGCCGGCCGCGCAGCTGGCCGCGCCGGCCACTGCCCAAACGCTGGAATTGCCCGGTCTCACGCTGCTGCCGGGCCTGATTGAGGGCCATTCGCACCTGCTTTTGCACCCCTACAACGAAGCCACCTGGAACGACCAGGTGCTGCTGGAGTCGCTGGCGCTGCGGGTGGCGCGGGGCACGGCCCACGCCCGGCGCACGCTGGAAGCCGGCTTCACCACGGCCCGCGACCTGGGCTCGGAGGGCGCGGGCTACGCCGATGTGGGGCTGAAGCAGGCCATTGAGCAGAACCTGATTCCGGGGCCGCGCCTGCTGGTGGCTACCCGGGCGCTGGTGGCCACGGGCAGCTACGGCCCCAAGCTGTCGGCGGAGGTAGACGTGCCCCAGGGAGCGCAGGAGGCCGATGGCGTGGACGGCATTATCCGGGCCGTGCGCGAGCAGATCGGGAAGGGCGCGGATATTATAAAAGTGTACGCCGACTACCGCTGGGGGCCCAATGAGCCCTCCCGCCCCACCTTCACCCAGGAAGAATTGAACCTGCTGGTGCGCACGGCCAACTCGGCGGGGCGGCCCGTGGTGGCGCACGCTTCCACGCCGGAAGGCATGCGCCGGGCCACGCTGGCCGGGGTTGAAACCATCGAGCACGGCGACGCGGGCACGCCGGAAATCTTCCGGCTGATGAAGCAGCACGGCGTGGCGCTGTGCCCCACCGTGGCAGCCGGCGATGCCATTTCGCGCTACCGCGGCTGGCAGCCGGGGCAGCCGCTGCCCGAGCGCCTGCAGCAAAAGCGCCTCAGCATGGCGGCGGCGCTGAAAAGCGGCGTGGCGCTGGCCGTGGGCGGCGATGCGGGCGTATTTGCCCACGGCGACAATGCCCGCGAGCTGGAGCTGCTGGTGCAGGATTACGGCCTGCCCCCGCTCATCGTGCTGCGGGCCGCCACCAGCGGCAACGCCCGCCTGTTCCACCTCCCCGACCGGGGCACGCTGGCCCCCGGCCTGCTGGCCGACCTAATAGCCGTGCCCAACGACCCCACGCAGGATATAACCACGCTGCGCCAGGTGAAGCTGGTGATGAAGGGCGGCGTTATTTACAAGCAGCCGTAGCCAACCAAACAGCCGCCGCTATGCAACTTTGAATTGCTTCAGAAGCTGCTTGAGTTAGCGAAAAGCTGTTCAGCACGGTGTAGAGACGCATACTTGCGTCTCGTCGGCCGCGCAGTTCGGACGATTGCCGTTCAACGACGAGACGCAAGTATGCGTCTCTACACCGCTTTAGGCGCAACTCTCTGCGACTTGGGCAACGCTAGTCAGCCCGGCGCCTACCCCGGCCGCGCTACGCCCAACTGCTGCAGCTGCTCCGCATACTTATCATAGATAATCTGCAGATCCTCATTGTGCTTGCCGGCATCTACCCCAATGCTCACGTTGCTGCGGTGGAAGCGGTGCAGATGGCTTACGTGGGGCGAAATCACCGGCAGATGCCCGGCCAGCAGGAAGCGCACGTACAGGTCCAGATCTTCGGCCATGGCCAGCTTTTCGTCGTAGCCGCCTACCTGGTCAAACAGCGCTTTGCTGTAGCAAACGTTGCCCTGAATGAAGTGCTCGGCCCGGAAAATGGCGTGCAGCATGGCGCGCGGTGAGTCGAAGCGCCAGGCGTAGTAGTCTTCGCCGGGCAGGTAGCGGCGCTCCTCATCCACGCGCAGGAAGTCGGCCACGAACCAGGGGCGGCCGGGGTGGCGCTGCACCAGATCGGCGTAGTGGTAGAGGCAGCGCTGCAGCAGCAGGTCATCGTCGTCGAGGGGCACGAGCCAGGAATCGGACTGGGCTTCCTCAATCAGGCGGTTGCGGGCCAGGCCGGCGCGCACTTTTTCGGGGTGGCTCCAGTGGCGCAGCGGCGGGCCGGGCTCCTGCGCCGCCGTGGGCAGCCACTCGGGCGTGCCGTCGGTCGAACCGTTGTCGTAGATAAGGTGCTCAAAGGCAAAATCGAGCGGGGCGCTGACGCTGGCCCGCACGCTGGCAATGGCTTCGGGCAGGTACTGGCGGCGGTTGTGGCTGGGCGTGATAATGGTAAAATTCATACTCCCGTCTTTCGGCTTTGCCGCCAAAAAGTTGCCGCTATGCCCGCACGGGGCCAACTTTATGCCTTACCGTGGCGTTTAGCAGCCTGTTAGCTGCCCCACTTCCATGGCCCGATTCGTAGTCACCGTCCGTTTTCCCGCCAGCTTCGACGCGGAGTTTCTTGCCCTGATTCCGGAGCACCGCGCCCTGATCAGCCGGCTCATTGAGGAAAACGTGGTGGAAGCCTACGCCATCAGCGCCAGCCGCACCCGGGGCTGGATTACGATGAACGGCCTGAACGCCGACATCATCCGGGCGGTGGTGGCGCAGTTTCCCCTGTATCGTTTCTTCGAGCAGGTAGAGGTCGACGAGCTGTTCGTATTCGACAGCACGGCCTCCCGGTTTCCGCGTATCAGTCCCAACTAAGCCCTCTTCAAGCGCCGCGGGCGGCTCCGGCCCGGTTTGTGCTACGGCGTGTTCTTTAGGATTTTATCGTCTTGTCTTTGCGCTGCATGATTCGAATTTTCCGGCTTCCGGTTCTCGCTCTCGCCTTGCTCCCCGCCCTGGCCGCCACCACCCCACCCCCGGCCGATAAGCTTACCACCGAGCAGCTGCTCACCCGCCTGACCAGCGCCATCGAAAACCTGAAAACGCTGCGCTGCAACGTACGGGCGCAGGAGCGGTCGGGCAATAAATACCAACATGCCCGCACGGCTATGAAGATGGGCTTTAACCCGTTGCGTGTGTACCTGCGCAACGATAAGGGCATTGAGGTGCTCTGGGTGACGGGCCAGAACGATGGCGACGCCTGGGTGTACCCTAACAGCTTTCCTTACGTGACTCTGAGCCTCGACCCGAATGGCAGCATCATGCGCCGCAACCAGCACCACAGTGTGCTCGATGCCGGCTTTGGCACCATCGCCGACATTATAAAAGGCTCCAAGCAGCGCCAGGACCACGTTTTTGAGCGCACCTTCCGCTACGCCAGCGACACCACCATCACGGGCCGCCCCTGCCACATCCTGCGCTCCGACTTCCCGCAGTTTCGCTACGTGCCCTACAAAACCACCAAGCCCGAAACCCTGGCTAGCATCGCCGACCGGTTTGGCTGCGGCGAATACCGCATTATGGAGCGCAATGACTTGAGCCCCGATGCCACCGTGCCGGCCGGCAAAACCCTACAAGTGCCCAACGGCTACGGCAAGCGCACCATCATCTGCGTCGATCAGAAGCTGTTTTTGCCCCTCGTAGTGCAGGTACAGGACGATAAAGGCCTGTTCGAGAAGTTCGAGTTTTCGGATGTGGTGGCCAACCAGCCCATCCCGGCCGCTGAGTTCGCCAAAGGCTACAAAGGCTATAAGCTCTGACCACGGATTTTTCGGATTCGTCGGATTTCACGGATTTTGTGGACGATTTTTCAGAGTCCAAACAGAAAAGGCCACCCAAGCGGGTGGCCTTTTCTGTTTGGCATTTGCTGACTGAATGAGCAGCCGTTCGCGCCGTCCACAAAATCCGAAAAATCCGACGAATCCGAAAAATCCGTGGTTTAGCGACGCATGGCTTTTTCGATTTCGTCCCACATAGGGGCCGGAATCATTTCCAGCTTGTTGAACTCGCCGGCGCCGTTGAGCCACTCGCCGCCGTCGATGGTCACGACTTCGCCGTTCACGTAGGCCGAGAAATCGGACACGAGGTAGGCGGCCAGGTTAGCTAGTTCCTGGTATTCGCCCACGCGCTTGAGGGGCACGGAGGCCGCGGGGTCGAGCTTTTCGGCCAGCGGGGCCGGAAACAGGCGGCTCCAGGCGCCTTCCGTCGGGAACGGGCCGGGGGCAATGGCGTTGGAGCGGATGCCGTACTTGGCCCACTCCACGGCCAGCGAGCGGGTCATGGCCAATACGCCGGCCTTGGCCGCCGCCGAGGGCACCACGTAGGCCGAGCCCACGGAGGCGTACGTGGTAACGATGTTGAGAATGGTGCCGGGCTTCTTGTCGGCAATCCAGCGTTTGCCGAAGGCCAGCGTGCAGTTGTAGGAGCCGCGCAGCACGATGTCTACAATCACGTCGAAGGCCTTGTGCGAGAGGCGCTCGGTGGGCGAAATGAAGTTGCCGGCGGCGTTGTTGAGCAGCACGTCCACACCCCCGAACTCGTCGTGGGTGCGCTGGAGCATGGCTTCCACTTCGTCGTATTTGCGCACGTCGCATTGCACGGCCAGCACCTTGCCGCCGGTTTGCTGGCGCAGCTCGGCGGCGGTTTTCTCCAGCACCTCCAGCTTGCGGCTGCTGATGGTCACATTGGCCCCCAGCTGAAGGAAATACGTGGTCATGGCGCGGCCCAGGCCGGTGCCGCCGCCGGTCACGACGATGGTTTTGCCCTGGAGTGCGTTGTCGCGGAGCATGGGTTGAGTGTAGGCGGGCATAGAAGGAAGGTAGAAGCTGAAAGAATGGTGGATGGCGTGCAAGAACGGGATTTGTCGGCTTTTGCCCGCCAAATATTCTGACGAAGGAATTTTTGCCACCTTTGACCCCAATGACTGCATCTGCACCCGCTTCTTCTGCTTCTTCGCCCAAACTAACCGTCGCCGTCCTCGGCTGCGGGTGGCTGGGTTTGCCCCTGGCCAAAGCGCTGGTGGCGGCCGGCTATTCCGTGGTGGGCTCCACCACCACCCCCAGCCAGCTATTGGTGCTGCGCGACGCGGGCATCACGCCCTACCTGCTCAGCCTGGGCACCGATTTCACCCCCACCGATGCCGACACGCTGCGCACCATGCTTACGGGTGTGGATGTGCTGGTGCTGAACGTGCCGCCCCGCGCCGCCGCCGCCAACAACTACCCCGGCCTGCTGCGCCCCGTGGGCAGCGCCGTGGCCGCTATGGGCGTGCGCCACGTGGTGTTTGTCAGCTCGACCAGCGTGTATGCCGACGGCCCGCGCACCATGCTGGAGGCCGATGCCGTATCGTCGCCGGATGCCGCCTCCGACCTGCTGCGGGCCGAAGGGCACTTCACGCCCCGGCGCGGGCAGTGGCTGAGCACCGTGGTGCGTTTCGGCGGCCTCATCGGCCCCGAGCGGCCGCCGGGCCGCTTTCTGGCCGGCCGCCAGAATCTGCCCAATGCTGACGCGCCGGTCAACCTGATTCACCTCGACGACTGCATCGGCGTGCTCACCAGCATCATCCGGGAGCAGGCCTGGGGCTATACCTTCAATGCCTGCGCCAGCCAGCACCCCTCTCGTCAGGCGTTCTACACCGCTGCTGCCCAAAAGCTGAACCTGCCGCCTCCCACCTTCGACCCCCGCAAAAACAAGCGCGGCAAACGCATCGACAGCAGCCTGCTGCAGCGCACCCTCGCCTACCAGTTCCGCCACGACGACCTGCTGGCCGCCCTGGACTACTGCTAACCCACGGACCACGGATTGAGACAGATTTCGCGGATTTCACGGATTTTGGGGACGATTTTCCGAAGTCCGAACAGAAGAGGCCACCCCATCAGGTGGCCTTTTTGCTGCTAAACCCGCGCGGTAAGCTCAAACAACCGCGCCAGCTACAAAATCCGTGAAATCCGCGAAATCCGCGCGAATCCATGGTCTATCTTTGCAGGGTGAAGGATGCATCCAATTTGACGGTAGCGGTAGTGGGCGGCGGCGCGGCGGGCTTTTTCGGGGCCATTGCCTGCGCCGAGGCCAACCCCGGGCTCACGGTTTATCTGCTGGAGAAAACCAGCAAGCTGCTTAGCAAAGTGCGCGTATCGGGCGGGGGGCGCTGCAATGTGACCCACAACTGCTTTTCCGTCACCCAGCTGGTGCAGCACTATCCGCGCGGGGCCAAGCAGCTCAAGGAGCCTTTCCGGCAGTTTGGTGCGCAAGACACGGTGCAGTGGTTTGAAAAGCGGGGCGTGGCGCTCAAAACTGAAGCTGACGGCCGTATGTTCCCCGTCACCGATTCCTCCGAAACCATTGCTCAGTGCCTGCTGGAAGCCGCCCGCCGCGCCGGGGTGCACATTCTCACCAGCACCGGCGTAGAGCGCATCGAGCCACTGCCGGCTGGCGGCTTCGCCCTGCATCTTACTGGTGCCGCGCCCCGGATTTTGTCGGTGCAGCGCCTGTTGGTGGCCACGGGGGGCCTGCCCAAATCGGAGGGTTATAATTGGCTGCGGGGCCTGGGCCACAGCATCATGGAGCCGGTGCCCTCGCTATTTACCTTCAATGTGCCGGCCTCGCCGCTTAAAGACCTGATGGGCGTGAGCGTGCCCCACGCCCGCGTGCTGCTGGCCGGCGAAAAGCTCGAATATGAAGGCCCGCTGCTGATTACGCACTGGGGCATCAGTGGCCCGGCGGTGCTCAAGCTCTCGGCCTGGGGAGCCCGCCGCCTCCACGACCTGCAGTATACCAGCACGGCCCTGGTCAGCTGGCTACCCACTTACACCGAAGACGCGCTGCGCCAGTGGCTGGGCGCGTTTCGCACCGAAAACGGGCGCAAGGTGGTGCTCTCCAACGCCCTGTTCGGGCTGCCGCAGCGGCTGTGGCGGCGGCTGGTGGAGCAGGCCGGCGTGGGGCCCGAAACGCGGTGGAGCGATTTGCCGGCCAAGCTCCAGAACCGCCTGATTGAGCTGCTCTTGCGTATGCCGCTGGCGATGCGGGGCAAAACCACTTTCAAGGAGGAATTTGTGACCTGCGGCGGTATTCCCCTGAGCGAGGTGAATATGAAAACCATGGAAAGCCGCTTGGTGCCCGGCCTGCACTTCGCCGGCGAGGTGCTGGATATTGATGGCATCACCGGCGGCTTCAACTTCCAGGCCGCCTGGACCACCGGCTTTCTGGCCGGGCAGGCCATGAGCCGGCTTGCCAATGCAACCCAAACCGCTTCCGGGCAGTAAAGAGAGACACCAATTCGTTTTCTCCTACACCAAAACTACCCACTCGCTCATGGAAGCCAAAGCAACCCAAGCCCTCGCCAACGAACTCATCGAAACGCTCAAGGATGGCCAGAAAGGCTACGCCGAAGCCATGACCGACGTGACCGATGCGGATCTGAAAGAGACGTTTAAGAAATATGCCGCCCAGCGCTCGGGCTACATCACCGAGCTGGAGGACCAGATGCACAAGCTGAACCTGCACCCTGATGAGGAAAGCTCCATCACCGGCACCATTCACCGCGCTTTCATCAACCTGAAAGGCATGGTAACCAGCAAAGACCGGCACAGCATCCTGGCCGAGTGCGAGCGGGGCGAAGACTACGCCGTGAAAGCCTACCAGACGGCCCTCAAAGCTCAGGACCTGCCCGCCGCTCTGAAAACCATTATCGAGAAGCAGTACCAGGGCATTCAGCAAGGCCACAACGACATGAAAGCCCTCCGCGACGCGGCCGTTACCAAGTAAATCAGTCGCTGAGAGTAGCCGGTAAGCCTGGTCTTCTCACAACGCAAAAAAAGGCCTCTCCGAAACCGGAGAGGCCTTTTTTTGTGCTTACTGCTGGCAGCTGAGCTTAGTCGCGCTTGCCTTTGTAGCCGCCGCCGTAGCTGCTGCCACCGTCGCGCTTGCCTTTGTAGCCGCCACCGTAGCTGCTGCCGCCGTCGCGGTTGCCGCCATACGAAGAGCCGCCTTCCCGACGGTCGCCGTAGCTACCGCCACGGTTGCCGCCGAAGCTGCTGCCACCGCGCTGCCCACCGCCGTACGACGAGCCGCCTTCGCGGTTGCCATACGGAGCCCGGCGGGCGGGGCGGTTGTCTTCGGCACCGAAGCCACCGGGGCCGCGGGTGTTGCCTTCCTGCCGCGCGTCGCCTTCCTGCAGCGGCGTGGCAATGTTGAAGGCCACGGGGCGGCCCTGAATGGAGCTGCGGCCGAGCTTCTCGATGATTTCCTCCACAAACTCCGACGGCACTTCCACGAAGCTGAACTTGTCGTAGAGGGCAATGTCGCCGACTTTGCTGCCAGTGAGGGCGGTGTTTTCGGCAATCAGGTCCACGATGTCGCGTGGGTGCAGGCGGTCCTTCTTGCCCATGGTCACGAACAGGCGAGTGAAGCCCGGGCGCACGGCACCCCGCTCACGGCCGGCTTCGAGGCTCTTTTCGGCCTGCTTGTCCTCCTTCATGGTCATGCGCAGCAGGGCGGCGGCCACGTCCAACGACGTGATACCTTCCTCCTGGTCGAGCAGGCGCTGCACGCGGCCCACGTATTTTTCCAGCTTGCCCTTCTCGATGATGTCCTTGATCTGAGCCAGGAACAGCGTGGTTTTCACCTCCGACACGTCCTCAAACGACGGAATCCGTTCCTGCTTGATGGTAGCCTTGGTGAAGCGCATGATGTCGCGCAGCTTGTAGATGTCACGGCCACTCACGAAGGTGAAGGCTTTGCCCAGCTTGCCGGCGCGACCCGTGCGGCCGATGCGGTGTACGTAGTACTCCTCGTCGGCGGGCAGGTCGTAGTTCACTACGGCCTCCACGTTCTCCACATCGATGCCGCGGGCGGCTACGTCGGTGGCTACCAGGATTTCGAGGGTGCCCTTGCGGAATTTGTCGAGCGTGTTCTGGCGCTGCTGCTGGCCCATGTCACCGTGCAGACCGTCGGCGAAGTAGCCGCGGGCCTGCAGCTCGGCCACGCACTCGTCTACCATGCGCTTGGTGTTGCAGAAGACGATGGTCGACTTGAGATTGTACATGTCGAGGATGCGCGAGAGCACGTCCTTCTTCATGGGGTTGCGCACCTCGTAGTACATCTGCTCGATGTTCGTAACGGTCAGCTCCTGGTGGTTGACTTTTACGATCTGCGGATTTTTCTGGTACTTTTTGGTGAGCTCCATGATCGGCTTGCTCATGGTGGCCGAGAAGAACACCGTCTGGCGCTCCTCGGGCATCTTGCTCAGCACGATTTCGATGTCCTCACGGAAGCCCATATCGAGCATTTCGTCGGCCTCATCGAGGATGATTTTGGTGGCTTTGTCCAGCTTCAGGGTGCCACGCTCCAGGTGGTCCATCACGCGGCCGGGGGTACCGATTACGATCTGTACGCCGCGCTCCAGGGCCTGGAACTGGCGGTCGTAGCTCTGGCCACCATAGATTGGCACCACGGCCAAACCACGCTTGTATTTGCCCAGCTTCTGGATTTCGCCCGAAACCTGTACCGCCAGCTCGCGCGTGGGGCACAGAATCAGGACCTGCACCGCCTTGCTGTCGGTGTCAACGCCTTCGATGGCGGGAATGCCGAACGCAGCCGTTTTGCCCGTACCGGTCTGGGCCTGACCGATTACGTCCTGGCCAGCCATAAGGACCGGAATAGCAGCCGTTTGGATTGGCGATGCTTCTTCGTAGCCGAGGTCGGTGATGGCACGCATCATCTCTGCCGAGAGATTCAGCTCTTCAAATTTTACTTTTTCCATGACTTGGTTTGATGGAATGGGAGACACTAGCTCTGAAAACAGCTTATTCAGCGACGTTCTTCTCCCACTCAACAACAACGACAAGCGACGGAAGCAACGGACGGAAGACGAAGGCGGCCAGCCTATTAGATTACTGCAGCCAATGCTGCGCGGAACATGGCCGTTCTCAATGCGGCTGCAAAGGTACTGTTTTTAACTTAGGAATGTCATAGTACCCTACTTCTATTGTAGAGGCCAAGCCAATCCGGCTGTCATCCTTCAAAAAATGAAAAACCTCTAAACGCAAAGAAGCCCGCATTGCTGCGGGCTTCTTTGTTTCATCCGAAGATGAGAGGTCAAACTAAACCAACGACACCTTTACGGCGTTGAGGCCTTTTTTGCCTTGTGCAACTTCGAATTGCACTTTGTCATTTTCGCGAATCTCATCAACGAGGTCACTTACGTGCACGAAGATGTCTTCACCTGATTGGTCTACTTTAATGAAGCCAAAGCCCTTGGTGTCATTGAAGAATTTTACTGTTCCTGTCTGCATGTTGTTTGATTATGTATGTCATCCAAGTAAAGTGGCCATGAAATCTGCGTTGGCCCCTTACGGAACAGCTTGCAGATGGCTTGATGCACATTTCTTAAACTTAGGCAAATATACGGATTTGCCGGAGACTAGTTCGTACTTGCTGCCGATAACACCCCGGAGCAGGGCTCTTTCGGGCCAAATACTGTTGCTACACCTCTTAAACGCTATTTTTAATTTTTGTGGCATCCGAAGAAATAATGTCCGAGCTGTGCCCTTTGGGCTCTGAGCCGCTCCGAAATACGCGTAAGCGCCCTATCCAGTGCATAGACAACACCGCCTGAGACGATGACCGACACTGCCGACTCCTTCCGCTTCTCCCACCTCATCCGGGTGGTGGAGGCCGACATAGACGAGCTGCACCACGCCAACAACGTGCAGTATGTGCGCTGGGTGCAGGATATTGCCAGCGCCCACTGGCGGGCCTGCTACCCGCCCTCGGCCGCGCCCACTCCTACTATATGGGTGGTACTGGAGCACCGCATCCGCTACCTTCGGCCCGCCTTGCTCGATGACGAGCTGCGCTGCACCACCTGGGTGGCCGAAGTGCGCGGGGCCCAGTCGCAGCGCTTCACCCGCATCGAGCGGACGGCGGACGGGGCGCTGCTGTGCGAGGCCGAAACCCAGTGGGCCTTCCTGGACCCGCAGACGCTACGGCCCCGGCGGGTGCCGGAGGAGGTGATTCGGCGGTTGCGGGAGGCGGTGTAGGATTGAGTCAGAGAATAAACCTTAAGCTTTACCAAAAAATATGAAGAAAAATGTCAAGCGTCATACTCAGCATATTGTATCACCGATTCTATCTGCTGCGATAAGTCTGCCGTGTGCTCGTCTTCTAAGACTTCTTTTATTAGCAATACCTCCAAGAAGTAGTCGAACCCCGGACATTTCATCTGAGCTATTGCATCAACTTTCAACCCTTCTTCCTCTTCGGTGAGTTCGAGCAAAATAGTTTCCGAGTCGCTTCCAAACTGACCATTGATTCTTTTCGCGTAAACCACGGCGTTATCACTCAATTCATTAATCTTGGTAATACACTCTCTAATTGTTCTGACAGTCATGATGTAAAGCTCTTTCAAGTTGAAATTGGTATTGCCGCTAAATATATCCACAGAAGCCTGATTTTCTCTACCCATAGGCTATTTTGCGGGCCGCTATCCTCCTTCCCATGCCCGCCACCTTCCGCATCTATTCCTCGTCCGCCGGCTCCGGCAAGACTTACCAGCTGACTAAGGAATACCTGAAGCTGGCGCTGGGCTCAGACGACCCTTCGTACTTCAAGAGCATTCTGGCCATCACCTTCACCAACGACGCGGCCGGGGAAATGAAGGAGCGCATCATTGGCGCGCTGCGGAAATTTGCTTACCCGGCGGCCGGGCCGGTCGAGGCGCTGCTGGCGGAAGTGGCGGCCGAGCTATGGGACGCCGGGAAGCTGCCGCGCCGCCTCGATACCGTGGCCGAGCAGCAGCAGGAAGTGCAGCGCCGGGCCCAGGAAACCTTCCGGCTGGTGCTCTACCACTACGCTGATTTCGCCGTGAGCACCATCGACTCGTTCGTGCAGCGCATCGTAACGGCCTTTACCCGGGAGCTGGGCCTGCCGGCCACCTTCGAGGTGGAGCTGGATACCGACGCGGTGTTGCAAAGCGCCGTGGCCGTGCTGCTCGATAAGGTAAACCGCGACCCGAACTCGGCGCTGCTGTCGAAGACGCTGGCGGAGTACGCGCTGGGCAAGGCCGAGGAGGGCAAAAGTTGGAACACGCTACCTGATGAGCTGGTGAAGTTCGGCAAGTACCTTTTTAATGAGAGCGTGCATGAGGCCGTGGGCCAGCTCCAGCTGCTGACCATGCAGGACTTCCGCCGCCTGCACGAGGCCATCCGGAAGCGGCGGCAGGAGATTGAGGGCGCGGTGCAGCTGGCGGCGCACAAGGCACTGGATGTTATCGGCGGACAGGGGCTGGAGCCGGCGCAGCTGGCCGGCGGGGCCCGGGGCGTATACACGCATTTTGCCAACTGGCAGCGCTGGCTGGCCGACGGCGACACGCCCACGGCCACGGCCCGCAAGGTGGCCGAGTCGGGCAAGTGGAGCAGCGCGGCCGGCGACAAGGAGCCGTTCAAAAGCCGGATCGAGGCCATCAAACCCACGCTGGACGAGGCGTTTCGGGAGCTGGAGGCGCTGCGGGCGCTGCATCTGCCCAGCTACTTATTGCTGAGCGGGATGCAGCCTTACCTGTTTCATGCCTCGCTGCTGAGCGAGTTGAGCAAGATTGTGGACCAGCTGAGCCGGGAGCGGAACGTAGTGCTCATCAGCGAGTTCAACCGCCGCATCGCCGGCATCGTGCTGACTGAGCCGGTGCCGTTTCTCTACGAGCGGCTCGGCGAGCGGTACCAGCATCTGCTGATTGATGAGTTTCAGGATACGTCGGTGCTGCAGTGGAACAACCTGCTGCCGCTGGTGGAAAACGCCGTGTCGAACGACAATCTGAGCCTGGCGGTGGGCGACGCCAAGCAGGCCATCTACCGCTGGCGGGGCGGCGAAATGGAGCAGATTCTGCGGCTGCACCAGGGCCAGACCGAGCACCTCTACATGCGGGCCACCGACCCGGAGATGCAGGAGCTGCTGCAGCAGCGCTACCAGGGCATTGACCACCGGCTGGAAGCGGTGTCGCTGAACACGAACTACCGCTCGGCGGCGGCCATTGTCGGGTTCAACAATGACTTTTTCGCCCAGGTGAGCCAGACGCACGCGCAGTTTGGGCTGGTGCAGGGGATTTATGATGAGGGGTTTAAACAGGAGGTGCCTCACCCCCCGACTCCCGCAAATGCTTCACCTGCACTACCTAAAACAGAGAGTGCCAAGGCCGGCCACATCGAACTCCTCTTCACCCAAAACGACGCGCCCGCCCGGCGCTACTCCCCCGCCGCCGGCACTTACACGGCCGAAACCCTGCCCGGCCACCGCGAAGGCGCGGTGCTTGACTACGAGGAAAGCACGCTCTACCTCACCCTGCAGCTGGTAGAGCAGGCGCTGGCCGACGGCTTTGCGCTGCGCGATGTGGCCGTACTCTGCCGCACGCGCAACAGCAGCCGGCTGGTGGCTAAGTTTCTGAAGGAGCGCGGCTACGCCATCATCTCGGCCGATTCGCTGTCGTTGGAATTTGCGGAGGTGGTGAACCTGCTGGTGGCCGTGTTTCGGGTGCTGAACCAGCCGGCGGACACGCTGGCGCGGGCCGAGGCCCTGCTGCTGCTGGACAAGGTGGTGCGGCGGCTGGCCCCCACGCCGGCGCGGGCCCGGGCCATCGGGGAGCTGGCCAAGGAGGAAAAGGCCGAGCCGTTTTTCGACCATCTGCGGACGCTGGGCTACGATGTGCGCGAGCACGAGGTGGGCAACCTGGGCCTGTACGAGCTGACCGAGCGGCTGATTGGCACCTTCGGGCTACTAGGGCGCAACGGCGAGAGCGAGTACCTGTTCCGCTTTCTGGACCTGACGCTGGAATACAGCCTGCGCTTCGGCAACAACCTCAACAACTTCCTTACCTACTGGGACCAGCGCAAAAGCGCCCTGAGCATCAACGCCCCCGGCGGCCGCGACGCCATTACCATCACCACGGTGCACAAGGCCAAGGGGCTGGCGTACGGGGTCGTCATCGTGCCTTTTGCTGATTGGAGCCTGGAGCCCCACCGCAACACGCTGCTCTGGGGCCGGCTGGCGGAGGAAGAGAAGCCTCTCGGCCAGATGCCGGCCGTGGCTGTGGTGCCGCTCAGCAACGCGCTGACGCACACGCCCCTGGCCGCGCAATACCTGGAGGAGCGCGAAAAAACCTTCCTCGAAGGCCTCAACATGCTTTACGTGGCCTTCACCCGCCCCCGCCACCGCCTCTACGCCATTGCCGAGCGGCCCAGGCCCACCAAAGCCAGCTCCGACGATGCGCCCCTAACGGCCGCCCGCAACGTGAGCCAGCTCCTGCACCGCTTCCTGATGGATACCCAGCAGTGGGACGACGAGCAGGTGAGCTTCGTGCTATCAGAAGGCAGCCTGAATGCCCAAAAACCAACAGCCAAAGCCCAAAAACCCGATACCTACCCCCTTCAGAACCTGAGCACCGCGCCCTGGGAGGAGCGCCTGCGCCTGCGCCGCCACGCCAACACGGTGTTCGACTTCGACGAGCAGCAGGTGCGCAACGAGTGGAACCGCAAGCTGCACTACGCCCTGCGCCGGGTGGTGCTGGCCGCCGACGTGGAGCGCGTGGCCACCCAGCTCGTGGCCGAGGGCCTGATCAGTGGGCGCGAAAAGCCCGAGCTGCTGGCCCGCCTGCGGCAGGTGACCACACACCCGCGGCTGGCCCACTACTTCAGCCCCCGGGTGGCGGTGGAAACGGAGCGCGAAATCCTGGTGGGCGGCGTGAAGCGCCGCGACTACCAGCCCGACCGGGTGGTGTTCGAGGCCTTGGGCGGGGCCCGCAGCCGCGCCGGCACCCGCGTCACCCTGCTCGATTTCCGGGTGCCCCCGCCCCAGGACCAGCACCGGCGGCTGTTGCAGGAATACGCGGGCCTGTTTCGGCAGCTGCGCTATAATGAGGTGCGCTGCGTGCTGTTTTATTTTGATTCGGAGGAGGTGGTGGAGTTTTAGCACTTAACCCACCTGTCATCCTGAGCTTGCGAAGGACCTTATGGGATAAGAACGACAATCACACAAACGACTAGTTCTCATCCCGTAAGGTCCTTCGCAAGCTCAGGATGACAGGATAAACAACGCCTGCCCTTACTTCCTACCTTGCACTCCCACGCCACCCCTCCCGCCATGTCCGATAAACGCCAGGCTGCCCTGGGCTTCATTTTCGTTACGCTGCTGCTCGACGTTATCGGGTTCGGCATCATTATTCCGGTGCTGCCCAAGCTGATCGGGCAGCTGCTGGGCAGCCACCTGAGCGCGGCCGAGCGGCTGAGTGAGGCGGCCCGCTACGGGGGTTGGCTGATGTTCTCGTTTGCCAGCATGCAGTTCCTGTTTTCGCCGGTGCTGGGCAACCTTTCCGACCAGTACGGGCGGCGGCCGGTGCTGCTGTTTGCCCTCTTCGGCTTCGGCCTCGACTACCTGTTTCTGGCTTTCGCGCCCAGCATCGGGTGGCTGTTCGTGGGGCGCATCATCGCCGGCATCACGGGGGCCAGCTTCTCCACGGCCTCGGCCTACATTGCCGACATCAGCACCCCGGAAAAGCGGGCCCAGAACTTCGGCCTGATCGGGGCGGCCTTCGGGCTGGGCTTCATCATCGGGCCGGTTATCGGCGGACTGCTGGGGCACTACGGGGCGCGGGTGCCGTTTCTGGCCGCCGCGGGCCTCACCCTGCTCAACTGGCTCTACGGCTACTTCATCCTGCCCGAATCATTGGACCAAGCCCACCGCCGGCCCTTCGACCTGAAGCGGGCCAACCCGGCGGGCTCGCTGCGGCAGCTGCGGCGCTATCCGGTCATTCTCGGTATGGTCGGCTCCCTGGTCTGCATCTACCTGGCCGGGCACGCCACGCAGAGCACCTGGTCGTATTATACCATGTACAAGTTCGGCTGGAATGAGCGTTGGGTGGGCTACTCGCTGGGGGCCGTGGGCCTGATGACGGCCCTGGTGCAGGGCCTGCTGATTCGGGTGGTGAACCCGCGGCTGGGACCCAAACGGTCGGTATTTATTGGGCTGGGCATGTACGCGGTGGGGTTTGTGCTGTTTGCGTTTGCCTCGAAGGGCTGGATGATGTTTGCCTTCCTGGTGCCCTACTGCCTGGGCGGCATTGCCGGCCCGGCTCTGCAGGGCATCATGAGCGGGCAGGTGGCCAGCAATGAGCAGGGCGAATTGCAGGGGGCCCTCACCAGCCTGGTCAGCCTCACGTCCATCGTGGGCCCGCCGTTCATGACCAACCTGTTTTCCTACTTCACCGGGCCGGCCGCGCCGGTGCATTTTCCCGGCGCGGCCTTCCTGGCCGGGTCGATGCTGACGCTGGTCAGCATCACGCTGGCCGTGCGCTCGTTGGCTACGTATGTGGCGCCCCCGGCCACATCCGGCGCGGCGGAGCTGGTAGAGCCCAATGCTACCGAGGCCCACCTGTAGTCCCGGCCGCAAAGCCGCCGCCACCGGTCGGCAAAGCAGCCCGCCCGCCTCGGGTGCCGGAGCCCGGGAGGCCCCCCGGAAGCACCGGAGGCCCCTCCGAAGCACCGGAGGGGCCTCCGGTGCTCCGGTTTGGCAAACCGAAGCACCGGAGTGCCAAACCGCTGCACCAGATTGCCAAACCGAAGCAGCAGACTGGCAAACTGAAGCACCAGATTGCCAAACCGGAGCAGCGGTTTGGCAAACTGAAGCACCGGAAGGCCAACCCGAAGCAGCCGATTGCCAATCTGGTGCTCCGGGTTGGCAATCGGCTGGTGGCGGGGGGCCGCCGCTGGTTCCCGGCAAAGAATAGCCGGCTGGTAGCTGCTGCTACGGGTTTGGCCCGTAATTTTAAGCACGCGCCGCCCCGCTTCGGGGTTTCGCCTCTTTTTTAGTGCTCTATGCTTCTCACCCCGCCCGCCCCCGCGCCCACCGTTGCCACCACTTCCTTCCTGGCCCAGGTAGCCCAGGACCTGACCACGCGCTTTGTCCCGGAAGACCTGTCGGAGCTGGTGGTGGTGGTGCCCACGCGGCGGGCCGTGGTGTACCTCAAAAACGAGCTGGCCCTAGCTACCGGCGCGGGCGAGGCCCTGTGGAGCCCCCGCGTGGCGGCCATGGAAGACTACATGGTGGAGCTGGCCGGCGTGCAGGTCGAGGAGCCCATCACCCTGCAGCTCCTGCTCTTCGACATCCTGCGCGACATCGACCCCAGCCTGGATTTCGACCGGTTTGTGGGCTGGTCGGCGCTGCTGCTGCAGGATTTTTCCAGCCTCGATCAGAACCTGGCCGAGCCCGCCAAGGTGTTTGAGTACCTCTCCCAGGCCAAGGCCCTGGAGCGCTGGGAGCTGGCCGAAGCCCCGGCCCCGCAGTCGATGACGGCCTCGTACTTCAAATTCTGGGACGACCTGGAGAAGGTGTACCACGCCCTGCGCAAGCGGATGCTGGCCCAGCACATTGCCTACCCCGGCCTGGCCTACCGCCGGGCGGTGGAAAAAGTCACGGCCCGCCTCAAGCAGGGCGAGGAGCTGCCTTACCACCTGTTCGTGGGCCTGGGCTACCTCTCCCGGGCCGAGGAGCGCCTGATTCAGCTGCTGCTCAAGGAGCGCCGCGCCGAGGTGCGCTTCGACGGCGACGCCTTCTACATGGACAACGACTCGCCCAACCGCGCCGGCCAGCACCTGCGCCGCTACCGCCAGCGCTGGGAGCTGTCCAACGAGGCCTTTGGCGGGCCGGCCAACCTACTGCGCGGGCTGGAGCGGGAGGTGCGCTTCGTGGGCGTGGCCAATGCCAGTATGCAGGGCAAAGTGGCCGGGCAGCTGCTGGCCGAAGCCCGCCAGCGCCACCCCACCGGCACCGTGGCCATCGTGCTGCCCGACGAAACCCTGCTGCTCCCGGTCCTCCACGGCCTGCCCCCCGCCGCCGTGCCCGACTACAACGTGACGATGGGCCTGAGCTTCCAGAGCACGCCCTTGTTCAATCTGGTGGATCTGCTGTTTGAAGTCCACCTCACCGGCATCCGCGAGGGGGCCGACGGGCGCGACTACGGCGTGCCCCGCTACCACCACCTGGCCGTGACCAAGCTGCTGGGCCACCCGTTTCTGCGCCGCTTTCAGCTCTGGCAAAACCGGCAGGAGCACGAGCCCCAGTACCACCATCTGCTCGACCACGTGTGCCGCGAAATCGTGCGGCGCAATGCCGTGCTGCTGCCCGCCGCCGAGCTGGAGGAGCTGGGCCGCCACCACCCGCTCATCGAGGCGCTGTTTAAAACCTGGGACACCTGCGACGACATCATCGCGGCCTGCTACACGCTCATCAACCTGCTCAAACAAGTATACCAGGACCAGCATTCGGCTATCGAGGCCGAGTACCTGTACCTGTTTTTCACCCTCGTGAAGCGCCTCGACTCGGTGTTCGACTGCCGGGAGCAGCGCCTGTCGGTGCGCTCCTTCCGCCGGTTCCTCTACGACCAGATGACCCGCACCCGCCTGCCCTTCAGCGGGGAGCCCATTGCCGATATTCAGGTGATGGGCCTGCTCGAAACCCGGGCCCTCGACTTCGACCACGTCATCATTCTGAGCTGCAACGAGAACGTGCTGCCCGCCCCCAAGCGCCACGGCTCCCTGTTCCCCTACGACCTGCTCAACCAGTTTCACCTGCCCACCTACGCCGACCACGAGGCCGCTACCGCCTACACCTTCTGGCGCTTATTGCAGCGGGCCCGCCACGTCGATCTGATCCACGTATTACCCGGCGCCGAGGGCACCCGCACCGGCGAGCGGAGCCGCTTCCTGCTGCAATTGGAGCACGATTTAGCGCCTCAAAACCCGAATCTGACCCTGCTCAACCTGACGGCCGCCACCCAGGAGGCCGAGGCCCTCACCGATGCGTTTGAGGGGGATTTGGTGCTCGAAAAGGACGCCGAGATGCTGGCCGCCCTGCGTATCCGGCTCGAAAACGGCCTCTCGCCCTCGGCCCTGAACGAGTACCTCAAATGCTCGCTCAAATTCTACTTCAACCGCCTGGCCAAGTTCAGCGAAAACGACGAGGTGGAAGAAAAGCTGGGGGCCGACGGCTTCGGCACGGCCGTGCACAAGGCCCTGGAAATGCTGCTGCTGCCCTTCGCCGAAGACAGCCGCGAGCTAACCGCCCAGGACATCCCGGGCCTGCTGCTGCGCGTGCCCAAAGAGGTGGCCGAGGCCCTCTGGCAGGCCGAGGAAGAGCACCACGCCCGCCCCGACGAGGGCCTCAACCACGTGCTGGGCCAGGTGGCCGAGCAGCTCGTGCGCCGCTACCTCGAAAGCCTGCCCGAGCAGCCCGGCCTTCTCCCGCTCCGCATTAAGGGCCTCGAAACCAAGCTCCACGCCACGGTTTTCGTCCCGCTGGCCGATGGCACCACCCTGCCCGTGCGCCTCATCGGCACCGCCGACCGCCTCGACGAGCTGCCCGACGGCCGCCTGCGCGTAGTGGACTACAAAACCGGGCTGGTGCGGGCCGCCGAGCTGCGCCTGAACGCCAAAAACGACCCGGCCGCCGCCCGCGAAAAGCTCCTGCTCGACGGCGACTCGGGCCCCGAAAAAGTGCGCCAGCTCTGGCTCTACCGCTACATGCTCGAAAGCCAGGGTCGCCCCGCCGCCGACGCCGCCATCCTGTCCCTGCGCAGCATCCCCGAGGGCCTGCTCACCGCTGATATGGCCTTTATAACGGAGGAAAATCAGTCGTTCATTGAAGCCAGCGAGGCGCTGATCGGCGAATTCGCCCGCCGCATCCTCGACCCCGCCGAGCCCATCCGCAAAACCGACGACCTGCGCCGCTGCGAGTATTGCCCCTACCGCGGCATCTGCGCCCGGTGATTTTTATTCGTTTGTCAGACCGATAAAAAGCACGTGTCATGCTGAGCGAAGCCGAAGCATCTCTACCGCTTCGTTGTAATGCTATTCAGATGAAGCGGTAGAGATGCTTCGACAAGCTCAGCATGACACGTTCTTGCGACGTTCCTTTTATTTTTCTTCACGACGCTATTGCCCTTCACCGCGCTATATTCGCCGGTACACTCTCACCCGAAACGCAATTCGCGTTTTTCTAAATTCAGACTATCATGGATAAATTCATGCAGGCCGCCATTGATGAAGCCCGCTTAGGCCGCAAAGAAGGCGGTATTCCCATCGGCTCGGTACTCGTGCGCAACGGCGAAATCGTGGCCAAGGGCCATAATAAGCGCGTGCAGGAAGACAATCCGATTAAGCACGGCGAAATGGACTGTCTCAATAATGCCGGCCGCCAGCGCACCTACCGCGACACCGTGATTTACAGCACGCTGATGCCCTGCTTTATGTGCGCCGGCACCATCGTGCAATTCAAAATTCCGAAAGTAATTGTGGGCGAATCCCGCACCTTCGACGGGGCCCGCGAATTTATGGAAAGCCACGGCGTTGAAGTAATTGACCTCGACCTGGACGAGTGCGTGCAGATGATGGAAGAATTTATCGAAGCCGAGCCCACGCTCTGGAACGAAGATATTATGGAGCTGTAGGCACCCAGCAACATTGTCCGCTGGCCGTAGCTGACGCACTTTCTTCGCCTCGCCTACATTGTGACCGGCTGGCCTGCTTCTATTTTTGCGTTGGCCAATATTCCTTTTTCGGACAAGGCATTTCCCCAAAAGGCTCGGCTCAAAAACAGAGCAGCCCCCGCCACTTGCGTGACGGGGGCTGCTCTGTTTTTATAGCAATGCGGCCAACTTAAGCAGCCGACTGATCTTTCTTCGGACGACCACGACGGCCGCCGGTGGTGCTGGCGGCGCGGGGCTTGCGCTCTTTGCGCTCGGGCTTGTAGGCGGGGTCCAGAATGGCGCTCATCTCGTCGAGCATCGTGCGCACTTTGTCCATGCTCTTGCGAACCTGGTTCAATACCAGCTCGTTGTCTTCTGCATTTTTCAGAAGGTCCTGCAATTTGCTCAAATCATTTGCTGCCATGATGTTTTTTAGGTTAGGGTAGATTTTTATTTTCAGGACAAAGAAAACACGAATTTCCTTACGAACAACTTCTGGTTAAGTTATCAGCCTGGTTTTATTTTTCAGAATACTAAGTCGGCGACCTGCGTGACATTTGCCATGCGAAGCATATTTCTAAAATCGCACCGGTTAGTATTACAACTCTACTCAGGCAGTCTTTTATTCTCTGCGAAAGTTTACGAAATATCAGGCAGGAGCCGCGGGCCAAGTCCCACCAATTCCCGCCGTACTTTTGCGCTATGCGCACATCTTTTTCCTCCAAGAAATGTCTTCACTGCGGCGGCTGGTCGGCCTGGCAGCAGCAGCCGGATGACCGCTGCGAACAGTGTACCGAATTGCTCGACCCGCAGGCGCAGCACCGCGCCGAGGAGCAGGCAGCCATTGCCCGGCAGCCGGTTTCGCAGTTTATGCTGATTGAAATAAAGCCCACCGACGGCCTGGTTTTGCGTGTCTTTAAATACGCCATTCGCGGTGGGCAGCTGGCCTTCGCCGCCATTATGGCCTTTTTTCTGTGGGTGGTCACGGCGCTGGCGGGCTGAGCGGGATGCTGGCCCGCGAATTTCGCCACCCGCTATTTCTGATTCTAGCGGCTTTGTATGGGCTGAGCCGCTGGCACCGCTTCGCGGGGCTGGCGCTACTGCCCGCGCCCGTGAACTCCTACCTGGCTGATGTGGCCTGCCTGCCGCTGGAGCTGACGGTGGCGCTGGTGCTGCTGCGGCGCTCCTACTTTCGCCGCCCCGCATTCGTGCTGCCCGTTTCCTGGATTGTTAGCGCCTGGCTGCTCACGTTTGGCTGGTTTGAGCTGCTGCTGCCGCACCTGCGCCCCAGCGCCACCGCCGACCCACTCGACGGGCTGGCCTACGCCGCGGGCGGGCTGCTTTTCTGGCGCTGGCTGAACCGCCCTGGCTGAGCTACAAGCTACAAGCTACAAGCCGCAAGCCGCAAGCTTTTTTGGCTGGATAATGGCCGGTTAATACTCCTTTTTGAGTATCATGCGTTGAGGTAGAGAGGCCGGGGCCACGGCAGCGCCGGGCCGGCCGCCAGCTACTGCTTAGTCAATGCCCAAAAATTACCTTCATCGGCTGCTGCGGCCCCTGCTGATGTGGCGGCTGCGCCACATCAACGACCGGGTATATCTGCTCCTGGTGAGCGTGCTGGTGGGGGCGCTGGCGGGGCTGGCGGCGGTGGCCATCAAAACCTCGGTGCACGAGGTGCAGACGCTGCTCTATGCCTGGGTGCCCGAGCAGGACCGCGTGTTTGCCCTGTTCCTCTACCCCATCATCGGCATTGCCCTCACGGTTATTTTTACCCGCTATTTTCTGGGCGGCACACTGAGCCGGGGCATCGGGCCCATCATCTACAACATTGCCCGGCAGAGCAGCGTGGTGCCGCGCAGCAAACTCTATTCGCAGCTCGTCACCTCGTTTCTGACGGTGGCGTTCGGGGGCTCGGCGGGGTTGGAAGCACCCATTTCGGTCACGGGTTCAGCTTTAGGGTCTAATCTGGGCCGCATTCTGCGGGTGGGGCAGCGCGAGCGGCGGCTGCTGGTGGGCTGCGGCGCGGCGGCGGGCGTGGCGGCCATCTTCAACAGCCCCATTGCGGGCGTGCTGTTTGCCGTCGAAGTTATTTTGTCGGAACTGTCGGCCCCGTTTTTTATTCCGCTGCTCATTTCCTCGGCCACGGCCACGGTGGTGTCCAAGGCGCTGTACGCGGGCCAGCCGTTCGTGCTCATTACCAACAGCTGGCCGGTCGAGGGCATTCCGTTCTACCTGCTGCTGGGCCTGTTCACGGCGCTGCTCTCGGTGTATATGATTCGGGTGTATTTTTGGTCTGACAGGGTTTTTGAGCGCTGGCACGGCACCTTCCGCAAGGTGGTGCTGGGTGGTTTCGGGCTGGGCATCATGGTATTCCTGTTTCCGCCCCTCTACGGCGAGGGCTACAACATCGTGCAGCTGCTGCTCAGCGGGCAACCCGAGCATCTGGTAGATAACTCCATCTTCTCGGTGTACCGCGACGAAAACGTGTGGACGCTGCTGCTGGTGGCGGCGGCCAGTATGCTGCTGAAAGTGTTTGCCACCTGCGTCACGGTGGGCGCGGGCGGCAATGGCGGCATGTTCGGCTCATCGCTGTTTGCGGGGGCGCTGATGGGCTTCATTGCCGCCCGACTCATCAACCTGAGCGGCGTGTACCCGATTTCGGAAGTGCATTTTATCGTGCTGGGCATGGCCGGCACGCTGGCCGGGGTCATTCACGCCCCGCTCACGGCCATATTCCTGATTGCCGAAATCACCGGGGGCTATGCTTTGTTTGTGCCGTTGATGGTAGTTTCGTCCAGTTCTTATCTGATTACCAAGTACTTCGAGCCGTATTCGGTGTATACGCGCAAGCTCGTAACGCGCGGCGTGTACATGCATGCCGACCGCGACCGGGGCCTGCTTTCCCAGCTCGACCCGCTCTCCCTGGTGCAAACCGACTACGTGCCCGTGCACCCCGACAGTACGCTGGGCGAGTTGGTAACCATATTCCGCCACGCCCACCGCAACCTGTTTCCGGTGGTCGATGACATGGGCCAGCTGGCCGGCATCGTCTCGCTCGATACCGTGCGCGATGCCCTGTTCGACGACGAGCACTACAACACCACCCGCGTGCGCGACCTGATGATGCCGCCCCCGGCCATCGTGAACCCCGACGACACCATGCTCGATACGCTGCGCTGCATGGAGCAGCTGAACGTGTATGCCCTGCCCGTAGCCAGCAACGGCCGCTACATCGGCTTCATCCGCAAATCGGCCATTCTGAGCAGCTACCGCCGGCAGCTGCTGAAAGAAACGGAATAACATCTGTCATTGCGAGGAACGAAGCAATCCGTCCCGGACAACGAGCCAAACGCTGTAAACGCAGCAAGCCCGTCGGCTGTCATTTCGAGGCAAAGACGAAGCAATTCGTCCCAGACAATGAGCTAAGGGTTGTAAACGCAGCCAGCGCCACCCTCTAACTGAAAGTGGGGATTTTAGGTTGAAGCAGGCTTTCTTTGTTGTCCAGGACGGATTGCTTCGCTTTGCTCGCAATGACAAACATGCCACAGGAAGTAGCCATTATTGGGGGCGGGCCGGCGGGGCTGCTGGCGGCTCAGCACCTGGCTGAGGCGGGGCACCGCGTGCGGGTATTTGAGGCGCAGGCCACCGTGGGGCGCAAGTTTCTGGTGGCCGGCCACGGCGGCTTCAACCTGACCAATGCCGAGCCGCTGCCCGCCTTTGCCACCCGCTACGCCGACCGCCAGCCCGGTTTCGAGCAGTTTCTGGCCTACTTCTCCCCCGCTGATCTGCGCCAATGGGTGGCCAGCCTGGGCCTCGATACCTTCGTGGGCACCAGCGGCCGCATATTTCCGACCGCCGACTACAAGCCCGCCCAGCTGCTGCGGGCCTGGCTGCGGCACTTGCAGGAGTTGGGCGTGGCGCTGCACACCCGCCACCGCTGGCTGGGCTTCACGCCCAAAGGGCTGCGGCTGCGCGATGAAAGCACAGGGCAGGAAACAGAAGTGTGCCCCGCCGCTACCGTTCTGGCACTGGGCGGGGCCAGCTGGGCCAAAACTGGCTCCGATGGCCGCTGGACGCAGGCTTTTCAGGAAATCGGGGTGCGGTGCGTGCCATTTGCGCCGGCCAACTGCGGGGCGGAGGTGGCGTGGTCGGCTTTTTTTCGGGAGAAGGCTGGCCGGGTGCCACTCAAAAACATGGCCCTGAGTTGCGCCGGCCACACGGTGCGCGGCGAAATCATGCTCACCGATTATGGGCTGGAGGGCACGCCGGTCTACGCCCTCACGCCGGCGCTACGGGCCGCGCTGGCCTCTGGCGGTCCGGCTACCTTGCTGCTCAACCTCAAGCCTGACTTAACGCCGGAGCAGCTGCTCGAAAAGCTCCGCAAACCGCGCGGCGGCAAGTCGCTGGCTGCTTTTCTGGAGCAGGCGCTACGCCTGGGCCGCCCCATCCCGATGCTGCTGCGCGAGTTGGCCCCCGCCGAAGCCACAGCCACGCCCGAAGCCCTGGCCCACCTGCTGCACCACCTGCCCATCCCCGCTTCAGGCCTGCGCCCGCTGGATGAAGCCATTTCGACGGCCGGCGGCGTGGCCTGGGACGAGCTGGACGCGCACCTGATGCTGCGCCGCCGCCCCGGCACCTTCGTGGCCGGCGAGATGCTGGACTGGGAGGCCCCCACCGGCGGCTATTTGCTGCAGGGCTGCTTCAGCACCGGCGCCTGGGCCGCGCGCGGGGTGCAGGCGTGGCTGGCCGAGCAGTAGTTTTGCCTTAAAGAACGGGTCATGCTGAGCTTGTCGAAGCATCTCGCATGCTGACGCACGCCAAAGTAACTGTCATCCTGAGCCCAGCGAAGGACCTTCCTCCGTTAAGTGACAAGCCCTATAAAATGAGCAAAGCCCTTTACCAGCGTACGGTAAAGGGCTTTGTGCGTTGAATTACGGTAGCAGTAAACTACGAGGAAGGTCCTTCGCTGGGCTCAGGATGACAGTTACTGTTACCCACAAGTCGAAAATAACCTACTCCTCTTCCCGCACACCCACGCCCCGCGCTTCGGCGGCGGCCAGAATGGCTTTGGCTTCGGCCAGAGCCTGTTCGCCGCCGTCCATTTCCTTGCGGTAGAGCAGGGCAAACAGGATGAAGAACGACACGATGGGCAGCACCCAGCCCAGCGCAAACCACAGCCAGAACGAACGGCCGTAGCTATAGGCGCAATACCCCGTGGTGAGGGGCAAAAACGACATAGCGCACGCAAAGGCCAGAATGATGTCGATAAACATGGCGGGCAGGGGCTGGTACTCCTAAGATACGCCCATTGCCGCCAATTCACAAAGTGGGGCGCGGGTTTCTGCCAGCATAACCTGGCCGGGGCCGCATTGTTGAGCGCCGCCGGCGGGCAGGCGGGGCCACCTTCCGCCGCGTTTTCCCGTACCTTCCGGTTCCTGCCCCTTCTCTCCGTTCGTTTGCCCCGCCCCGAATTGCCCATGTGGGACCACCAAAGTCTGTTTCGCGTCACGGCCCAGCTCTTTGCCGATGGCGTTTTTAATCTGCTCGACCGAAATCTGAAGCCCGAGGTCTTTCTACTTGGGCTGGCTTCTGCCCGCGAAACCGACGAGCCCCAGGCCGTGGTGGTGGAGCCCATGACCCACCGCTACAAGCCCGCCGATTTTGCCAACGTAAAGTCGCTGGCCGCCGCCCTGGAGCCCGACGGCCCCCGCGAAGTGGTGTATCACCTGCACCCCACCGACCACGACCGGTTTGAGAAGCTGCGCTGGTATGATTTGATGCGCAGCGCTACCGAGCAATTACTAGGCGAGCTAACCGTCCGCCACCAAGAAGACCGTATCAGCTTTTGCTCGCTGCCCGTGAGCCTGAATGGCTACCTGGTGGTGGTGGTGCTGCAGCTTTCGGCCGAAACCTACCACAGCTACTACGCCCTGCCGCCCCAGCCTGGTTCGCGGGCCAGCTCATTGCTGGCAGCGGCGGTGCAGGAGTTTTTGCAGGACTGCTCCCGCGCCCTGCGCGAAACCGACACCGACGATGAGCGCCCCGTGCTGGACCGCGACTACAACGAGGTGCTGCGCGCCGCCGGCCGCCGCTTCATGCTGCGCCCCGCCGGTGGCAACCACGGCCTCTACGATGCCTGCAACGGCGTGGCCGCCCTGCGCCACGAGGGCGACGAGGGCATCGGGACCATGCTGGTGGCCCGGCGTCACCACCCGGCCGTGGTGCCCGTGCTCACCCTGGAAACGCCCATCACGCTGCGCGACCACCGCTCCATCCGCAAGCTGCTGGAGCTGAGCGAGGGCCGCACGTCGCTCATTACCGATGCCTCCAACGTGTTCGGGCTAGGCCACCTGGTGGAGCCCACCGACCCGCACTACGAGCCGCTGTTTACGGTGCACTTCACCAAGCACTACAGCTGGGACCTGAGCCACAACGGGCAGGTGATGATGAAGGTAGTAACCAACACGCCCCGCCTGCCCCAGGGCCGGGTCGATGAGCAGAACTTCGCCACGGCCATTCAGCGCGTGTTTCCGGCCGTGGATGCCGCCGGCATTGCCTACCTCTGGGAGCTGACCCAGAAAGCCAGCAACCAGACCAACGGCACCATTCTGGTCATTTCGGAGGGCGCGGCGCAGGAGGCCGTGCGCCTCACCCGCCAGTGCTTCCGCGTCACGCCCCGCATCATGACGCCCTCGGTGCTGCGCCTGGTCACGAACATCGACGGCGCGGTTTTCATCGATCCGGCCGGCACCTGCTACGCCATCGGGGCCATCCTCGACGGCCTGGCCACCGAAAAAGGCGACTCCTCCCGCGGCTCCCGCTACAACTCCGCCCTGCGCTACGTGGAAAGCAGCCGCTACGCCTGCATCGCCATTGTGGTCAGCGAAGACGGGTTAATTGACCTGCTGCCGCCGAAAAGGTGAAGTTGTGAAGGGTGAAGTTGTGAAAAACCGTCTGTCATCCTGAGCAGAGCGAAGGACCTTCCTCTTCAGCTACTAGAAAACGTTTTTCAACGCACAAAGCCCTTTACCATGCGAACGGTAAAGGGCTTTGCTGATTTAAAAAGGCTTGTTACTTAACCGAGGCAGGTCCTTCGCAAGCTCAGGATGACAGAACCGATTCACAACTTCACTTTTCACAACTCCACCACCTACCCATTCACGCTCGCCATCATGGCGGAGGGGTAGCGGGGACCGGCGGCGGCGTTTATAGGGGCGGCTTCGTCGATGTGGCGCAGGTCTTCGTGGGTCAGGTGGACTTGCAGAGCGCCGAGGTTTTCTTCCAGATACGCTATGCGCTTGGTGCCGGGAATGGGCACGATATCCGGACCCTGGGCCAGCACCCAAGCCAGGGCCAGCTGGCCGGGCGTGCAGCTTTTCTCGGCGGCAATGGCGCGGATGCGGGCCACTAAGTCGAGGTTGCGCTGGAAGTTTTCGCCCTGAAAGCGCGGCGTGTGGCGGCGGTAGTCGTCGGGGGCCAGGTCGTCGAAGCGCTGAATCTGGCCGGTGAGGAAGCCGCGGCCCAGCGGGCTGTAGGGCACGAAGCCCACGCCCAACTCGCGGCAGGCGGGCAGAATCTCATCCTCGGGGTCGCGGCTCCAGAGCGAATACTCGCTTTGCAGGGCCGCAATGGGATGCACGGCGCAGGCCCGGCGCAAGGTGGCAGCGGCGGCCTCGCTCAGGCCCAGGTGGCGCACTTTGCCCTCCTTCACCAGCTCGGCCATGGCCCCCACGGTTTCCTCAATGGGCGTTTCGGGGTCTACGCGGTGCTGGTAGTAGAGGTCGATGTAGTCGGTGCCGAGGCGCTTTAGGCTGGCTTCGCAGGCCTGGCGCACGTATTCCGGCCGGCCGCTGATGCCGCGCCGGGTGGGGTCGTTGGGGTCACGCAGGATACCGAATTTGGTGGCTAGCACCACTTTATCGCGCCGGTCGCGGAAGGCTTTGCCCACCAGCTCCTCGTTTTTGAAGGGGCCGTACATGTCGGCCGTGTCGAAGAACGTGACGCCCAGCTCGAAGGCGCGGTGCAGCGTGCGGATGCTCTCGGCATCGTCGGTTTGGCCGTAGAACTCGGACATGCCCATGCAGCCGAGGCCGAGGGCGGAAACGTGCAGGCCAGCGCGGCCCAGGGTTCTGGTTTCCATGGAAAGAGGATTTTAGAGAAGTGGTGAAGAAGCAGGGAACTGCCTTATAGCCTACGGCCGCCCGCGAAAAGTGGCTGCGCTATTGGCAAGGCACACTGTAGCGCAGCCACTTTTCGAGACGAGCACAGCGAATGAGCCGAACCATGCAGAACCGGATACTCGCTTTGCTCGTCGCGAAACGGATTTTCGCGCTACTATCCAGCTACCCCTCCCACCGTCATTTTTTCGGCGGCTTCGTATGATGACCAGAAAAAACCCGCCCCGATGCCCGCTTCCAATCAGTTCCCGACCTACTCCCAGCCCACTCCTACCTTTGATGCCGATGAGCGCCTGCGCTGGGTGGAGCGCGTGGCCCGGCTCATGGACAGCCAGTTTCGGCTGCCCGGCACCGCGTTCCGCTTCGGCCTCGACCCGCTGCTGGGCCTGATTCCGGTGGTCGGCGACTTGTCCACGCTGGCCGTATCGGGGGCGCTGCTGCTTACTATGATGCGCCACGGGGCCAGCGGCGCGGTGGTGGTACGCATGGGCCTCAATATTCTGGTAGACACGCTGTTTGGGGCCATTCCGGTGCTGGGCAATCTGTTCGATTTCGCCTATAAAAGCAATGAGCGCAACGTGGCGCTGCTGCGTGCCCACTACGCCGAGGGAAAGTACGCGGGCAGCGGCCGGGGCCTTCTGGTAGCCGTGATTGTGGGGCTGCTGGTGGTATTCGGCCTCACGGCCTGGGGAGGTTACGAGCTGGTGCGCTGGGGCTGGCAGTACTTCCAGTAGCCGGCCGACCTGGGCCGCCGATTTATGGCTTTTTCCGTGATACTGCGCCCGGCTCGTCGTAGCTTTGCGCCGTGAAAATCCTCCGTTTCCCTGCTTCTGGACTGGCCGTTGCGGCCTTGTTGCTGCTGGCGGCCTGCCAGGCCCAGCCTACGCCCGCCCAACAGGCCGAGCAAGCCGAAAAAAGTCTGCTGGCCAGCCACGACACGCTCATGGCCCGCATGGACGAGTTGTATGACCTGCGCCAGAAACTTCGGGCTGCCCCGGCAGTTGATACCGTGGCCGCCGGCCGCCAGCGCCGCGCCCTGCTGGCCGCCGACGCGGCCATGATGGACTGGATGCACCGCTACCAGCGCCCCGCCGACAGCGTGGCCGCGGCCCGCAAGCTGGCCTATTTTGCCGCCCAGCAGCGCCGCATCGATTCCGTGGCCCACCTGATGACCAGCAGCCTCGATTCGGCCCGGCTGGTGCTGGGACAGGCCGCTACTTCGCCCAAATCCTCCGCTCAATGACCTTTTTTCGTTTTCGCCAGGCCCTGACTATAAGCCTGCTGGCCCTGGGCAGCACCCTGCTGCTGCCGGGGTGCTCCGCTGATAAGAACAACGCGGCTGCCACCGAGCGCCTGCCCTTCATTGGCGAGCGGGAAGTGCGCCCCCGCGCCGACGGCGGCCCCGCCGACACCGTGTACGCCACCATTCCGGCCTTCCGCCTCACCAACCAGGACGGCAAGGTCATCACCAACCAGACCTTCGCCGGCAAGGTCTACGTCACCGATTTCTTCTTCGCCACCTGCCCCAGCATCTGCCCCAAAATGCAGAGCGAGCTGCTGCGCGTGTACGATAAGTTTAAGGGCGACCCACGGGTGCTGTTCCTGTCGCACACCATCGACCCGGCCCACGACTCCATTCCGGTGCTGCGCGACTACGCCCAGCGCCTGGGCATCGCCGATGCGGCTCGCTGGCACTTTGCCACCGCGCCCCACGACACCATTTTTGCCCTCGCCCGCGCCTACATGACGGCCGCGCAGGTAGACAAAGGCGTAGCTGGCGGCTTCGCCCACAGCGGCGCTTTCGCCCTCATTGACCCACAGCGCCGCATTCGGGGCGTGTATGATGGCATGAACCCGCTGGAAGTGCAGCGCCTGCTCGATGATTTGCCGGTGCTGCTGCGGGAAGTGGAGCAGGAGCAAAAAGCCGCCAAATGAGACGCCGCGGGCCGCTGACTTTGGTTCTTACCGGGCTGCTGGGGGCGGCGCTGGGCCTGGCGGGCTGCTTCACGGAGCGGCAGCACGAGGGCGAAAAGATATACGCCACGCACTGCGCCAACTGTCACGGAGCCCAGGGCGAGGGCCTAAAACGCCTGATTCCGCCCCTGGCAAAGTCCGATTACGTGGCCAAAAACCGCACGGGGCTAGCCTGCCTGATTCGTAAGGGTATTAAAGGGCCATTGGTCGTCAATGACGTTGAGTTCAACCAGGCCATGCCCGCCGCTGATTCCCACCTCACCGATTCGCAAATCACCAACCTGCTCAATTTCGTGCAGACCTCCTGGGGCAATCAGGGTGAGGTGTTCACCATCCGGGAGGTATCAGCCCAACTGCAGGGCTGCGGTGCCAGCGACGGGCAGTGAGGTGAGGAGATGGTGCGTTTTTGTTTGCTCATCCTTACCTTCCTGAAAACCAACCGGCTACCGCAAAGGTCATTTCTATGGGCCGGGGAGGCTGAAATCTTCCGCAATCCTCGCTAGCTTGCGTATCCAATCCACTTTTCTGTCATGGGTCTGTTCGACTTTCTGAAATCCAAAAAAGATTCGGCCGCCCCGGCGGCTCCTGCTTCCGCGCCTGCCCCAACGGAAGCCGGGGCGGCAGCCCCGGCCGGGCCGCGCTACAAAGGCGCCAGCTATACCTCGCCGGTAGCGCCCGAGCCGGCGCACATTCCGGCTATGCCGCCGCTGCCGCCCATGCCGCAGCTGCCGCCTTTCGAGCCGGTAAACATTCTGGAACAGCTGCTGCTGCACGCGGCCACCCAGCCGGAAGCCCGCCCCGATTTCTACCGCGCCCTGCTGGGCGAGGAATTGATCTTGGTGATGGTGCCCAAGGAAGGGGAGCCGGGCGGCGAAAAGCAGCCCACCGAAGGCATGGAAATTCAGCTTCAGGTGCTCAACGACGGCAAAATCCCGGTTTTCAGCTCCGTAGATCGGATGTATGAGGGCAATATGGAAGTTGATTCCGTGCCGTATCTGCGCATTCGGGGACTGGAGTTTTTCCAGATGGTGCAGGGCGCGGAGTGCGCCTTGAATCCCTTCTCTTCAGTGGGCAAGCTGCTGCCCGCCGAGGAGCTGGCCGATCTGCTGGCCGGCCGCCTGTTTCCGGAAGGCGACGCTGCCGCGGGCCAAAATATACCCGTATTGCTGGGCCAGCCCACCGACTACCCCACCCAACTGCTGGACGCCCTGCGCACGTTCAGCGCCGAAAAGCCCGCCATTCAGGCCGTGTACCTGGCCCAGGTGCAGCTCCAGGACAACTCAGCTCCGCCCCGCCTGCTGCTCGCCTTCCATACCGACGACAACGACGCGGCCTTCCTTCAGGAGTTGGGCCCCGTAGTGCAGGGCAACATCAGCGACCATGAGCTGGTCGACGTGCTGGTGCTCGACCCGAATTCTGAAGAGCCGCTCAATCAATATTTTACTACCGTAGAGCCGGTCTACAAGCGGAGTTAAACCGTCTGTCATCCTGAGCTTGCGAAGGACCTTATGCCAGATGAACGAGTCGTATCAACGATCATCGTTCACCCGGCGTAAGGTCCTTCGCTTTGCGCACGCCAGATGAAGGATGACAGCCGGTTTGCTACCTGCGTATTTTCCTACCCCTGCCGGGCCAGCAGCCGACGGAACACAGGGCGCAAGCCGAAGTTCAGCAGCAGCACGAGCGGCACCATGCCCACGGCCCACAGCAGCAGTGCCCCGGCGCTGGCGTGCCAGAGCAGTTGCAGGGCGCTACTCCAGTCGTGGGCAATCAGGTAGCGGATTTTTTCCAGCGTGAGGTCGGGCGTGCGGCCATTTTGCCAGAGCCGGGCACCCAGGCGTAGCAGTGGAATGAGCAGCACCAGCTGCACGGGGCTCATCAGGTGGCCGATGAGCAGCATGGCGGCCACGTTCAGGCGCAGGCGCACGGCCGCAAACGTAATCAGCAGCGTGGTGATGCCCAGCACCGGCACCAGGCCAAAGGCCACGCCCAGCGCCACGGTGAGGGCCAGCTCGGCGGGGGCCAGGCCCTGCCGCAGCAGGTTGCGCACGGGCTCCAGCACGCGGCGGCGCAGCCAGCTGGTAGGTGGCGACGGCGGCGGAAGCGGGGATGGGAACTCCAAAATAGGACCGGGGAAAAACGGAATGTTACGGCGGCGCGTTACCTTAGCAGCCTGCACCCCGGCTGGCGGCGGGGGCATCACGCCTTCCTGATGACAAAAGTACGCGAGTCGGGCCAGCCCCGGACCAAAGTCTGGACCGATTTCTTTTTTCTGCTGCGCCGCGCCGGTATCGAGCTGGGCAGCCACGACCCGCTGCGGCTGGGTGCGGCCACGGCCTTCTTCACCACGTTTGCGCTGCCGCCCATCCTCATCATTCTGATTCAGGTGCTGGGGTCGCTGTATTCGGCCTCGGGGGTGCGCACGCTGCTGCTGGGCAAGCTCTCGGCGCTGCTGGGCACCTCGGCCGCCGAGCTGGTAGAGCAGATTCTGCTGAACGTGACCAACGTGGAGCGTAGCCGCCTGCTCACGTGGCTGGGCTTTGGCTTTCTGCTGTTCGTGTCCACTACGCTGTTCGTGGTTATTCAGAACTCGCTCAACCAGCTCTGGCAGGTGCGCCCGGCCCGCCGCACGGGGCGCCTGCACAAGCTCCTGAAAGAACGGGCCCGCTCGCTGGGCCTGCTGCTGGCCACCGGCCTGCTTTCCCTGCTGGCCTTCCTGACCGATGCCGCCCTGGCCCTCTTCGCCGATTACATTCAGGACTTCGACTCGAACTTCGGCTACTTTCTGATGCAGGCCCTCAACCAGATTACGTCGCTGCTCATTCTGGCCGCGTGGTTCAGCGTCACGTTCCGAAACCTGAGCAGCGCCCACGTGCCGTGGAAAGCCGTGAGCCGCGGGGCCATTCTTACCGCCGTTTTGTTCGATCTGGGCGAGTTCGTGCTGGGGCATCTGCTGGTGCCGCGCAACCTGGGCCCCATCTACGGCCAGGCATCCAGCATTGTGCTGGTGCTGCTGTTTGTGTTCTATTGCGCCATGATTTTCTACTTCGGCGCCTGCTTCACCAAAGTGTACGCCCACTACGCCGGCATCGACATCCGCCCCAAGAAGAACGCTGTGCGCTACCGCCTGGTGGATGTGGTGGAGGAAAAAGAGTAGCGGGCGGCGGTAAGCGCTAAGCAGGCTGGCGCCGAAATCCGGCGTACCTTTGCAGCCAACTTTTTCGTTTCGCATGCCCTCTTTCGCCGACCTTGGCCTCGCCCCTTCCCTGCTGCAAGCACTGGAAGAGCTGACTTTTACCATCCCTACTCCCGTTCAGGAACAAGTAATTCCGATGGCCCTCGCCGGCCAGGACGTAGCGGGCCAGGCGCCCACCGGCTCGGGCAAAACCGCCGCCTATGGCCTCTCCATCCTGCAAAAGCTGGATCTGAAGCTCGACGCGGTGCAGGTAATCGTGCTGGTGCCGGCCCGCGAGCTGGCTCTGCAGGTGCGCGACGCGCTGAAGAAATTGGGCAAATACCTGCCCGGTCTGCGGGTAGCGGCTTTCTACGGCGGCCACGCGTTCCGCGAGGAAACCGCCTCGCTCACCCAGCCGCCCCACATCGTGGTAGCCACGCCCGGCCGCCTGCTCGACCACTTCGAGCGGCGCTCCATCGTGCCCAATCAGCTCACGGTGCTCATTCTGGATGAGGCCGATAAGCTGCTGGAGCTGGGTTTTCAGGATGAGCTGGTCGAAATCGTGAAGCGCCTGCCGCGCCGCCGCCAGACCCTGCTGTTCTCGGCCACGATGTCGGACAAAGTGCTGCTGCTGATCCGCAACAACCTCACCCGGCCCCGCGTCGTGCAATCGTCGGAGGAGGAAGGCAAGCTGCCCGAAAACCTGACGCTGCTCGGCCAGGTGGGCCCCATCGAGAAGAAGCCCGCCGCCCTGCTGCACCTGCTGAACCTACCCGAAACCGGCCGCGCCCTGGTGTTCTGCAACACCCGCGACCGGTGCGTGGAGCTGGCCCGTTTCCTGCAGGGCCGCGGCGTGGCCGCCGAAGTATTGCACGGCAAAATGCCCCAGCCCGAGCGCGACAAAGCCCTGATGAAGCTGCGCAACGGCTCCAGCCAAGTGCTGGTAGCCACCGACGTAGCCGCCCGCGGCCTCGACGTGACGGCCCTCGACACCGTGATTCAATACGACGCGCCCGACAAAGCCGACGCTTTTCAGCACCGGGCCGGCCGCACGGCCCGCGCCGGCGCCGTGGGCACGGCCCACATTCTGGCCACGCCCCACGAGCAGACCCACGTGCAGAAGTGGCCCATTGCCGAGAGTATTCAGTGGAAGCCCCTGCACGCCCCGGCCCTGCCGCCGGCCGCTCCCAAAGCGCCCAAGCCGGCCAGCATCACCCTGCACGTATCGGCCGGCCGCAAAGACAAGGTCAGCGCCCACGACCTGGTAGGCGCGTTCGTGGCCCAGGGTGGCTTGGAGCGCACCGATGTCGGACACATCGAAGTATTCGACCACTACAGCTACGTGGCCGTGCCGCGCCTGCAGGCCCACGAAGTAGCCCAGCGCGTGACGGGTGCCAAAATCAAAGGCCGCAAGGTGCGGGTGTCACTGGTGGAGTAATTTGGTGAGTCGGGAAAAGAAAAGAGAACGTCATGCTGAGCTTGTCGAAGCACCTCTCCCGCTTCGCTGAACAGCCCTGACGAAGCGGCAGAGATGCTTCGACAAGCTCAGCATGACTCGTTCTTTTGATTATAAGCGCCAATTCATCAGCTCACATTTGCCTCCCGAACCCCGCCAGCTTCTGTTCATCTGCAGCCAGAACCGCTGGCGCAGCCTCACCGCCGAGCGGCTATTCGATGGGCACTCGCACTATGAGGCTCGCTCGGCCGGCACTGAGCCCGGGGCGCGGGTGCGCGTCACGGCCGGGCACCTGAGCTGGGCCGAGGCCGTGTTTGTGATGGAACGTCGCCACGCCGAGCGGCTGCGGGCGAAGTTCGGGGCGGCGCTGGCCGGTAAGCCGGTTATTAATCTGCGCATTCCTGATAACTATCAGTTTATGGATGCTAGCTTGCAGCAGCTACTGCGCGAAAAATTACAGGAGCATCTGCCGCGGCTTTAGCCCTGCTTTTTATTAACCCTCTACCCTATTATCAGATGATTAGACGCTTACTTGGTAGCTTATCATGTCTTTATTTTCTGGCTACACCCTTGCGGGCCCAAACTTACGAGCCCGGACTGCTGGTGCAGGCCAACGGCGACACGCTGCGGGGCGAAATTGAAAACAGCTTCTGGACCGAGCCGCCCACTTTTATTCACTACCGCCCCACGGCCACCAGCCCCAGCCAGCTGTTTCAGCCCCGGCAGCTGCGGGCGCTGAGCTTCACCGGGGGCCGCTCCTTTCGCTACGTAATCGTGCCCATCGACCACGCGGCCGAAACCCGCCTCGACCGCCTGCCGCGCGGCAACTATTTCGAGGTTCGCACCGATTCACTGCTGGCCGAGGTTCTGCTCGAAGGTCCGGCTGAGCTGCTGCGGGTGACCCGGCCTGGCGCTACACACTACTTGCTGCGCCGCCCCAGCCAGCCCTAGCTCGAACTGAGTGAGCGAAGTTACCTGCGGCAGGATACCAAAACCGGGGCCTGGGTGATGACCGACGGCAACAACTTCCGCGGGCAGCTGGCCCTCTATTTTCCGGATTGCCCGGCCACCCAGGCGGCGGCCCGCACGGCAGCCTTTTCGGCCCCGGACCTGGTTAGCCTGGTGCAGACCTACAACACTGCCTGCAGCCCCACCCGGCAGCCGGGCCGCAGCTTGCTGGCGCAGGCCCAAATACGCCGCCGGGTGGCTCTTCGGGGCGGCCTGCTGGCAGGCGCGCGCTACAACCGCATCGACTACCGCACAGATGGGCTGCTGGTCGCCGATCCGACGTGCGCCAATTGCCGCTTCTTTCCCCTTGGTGGCTTGTATGCTGAGCTTATTCAGCCCGGCCGCACCGGCGCGCTGTTTGGCGAGTTCCTACTGAGCACCTTCCGCGCTCCGGCTGATTTTCAGCATACCAACGGCAATCAGCCCACCACCTACAGCACTTTCACCTTCAGCACGAAGGTGGCTACGGCCCGCCTGGGCGTGCGCTACTCTTTCCCGTTGCCCCACGAGCAGCAATGGCTCTTCAGCGCCAGCTACGAGTTGAGCCGGACCATAAACCCGCGCTTCAGCGCAGTCCGTGGGGTGCCTTATACACCTGTTCGGGACGATGCCTACTACCCCATCCAGACCCTACTCCCCGCCCTGGGGCTAGGCTGGCGTACCGGTCCGCTCACGTTGAGCGCAGACGGGTTGCTGCTCAGCGACGGCCGCGCGGGCGAGTTTCTGGGCTTTTTCGTCAGCCAGTCATTTGTCCTGCGCACCAGCCTGGCCTATCGCCTCGGCCGCAACCCCGATCAGGCCGCACCGAGAACTACGGTCCGGCCCTGAGCCAACCTGAACGCCTGCCGGTGCGTTTAGCGGGCCATGAATTACGTTATTTGGCTGGCCGTGCTGGCCGTCGTCCTCTTCCTATTCTACCGCTACGCCACCCGCGCCGCCCGCGTGAAAGCCGCCGCCCTGGCCGCAGAGTTTCCGGCAGCGTGGCGCGAAATCCTGACCGGCCGCGTGGCGTTTTACCTGTCGCTCACCGACAATGAGCGCAAGCGCTTCGAGCGGGAAGTGCAGGTTTTTCTGGCCCAAACGCGCATCACCGGCCTGCAAACCGAGGTGGATGATACCACCCGCGTGCTGGTGGCGGCCTCGGCCATCATTCCCATCTTCGGCTTCCGCGACTGGGAATACGGCAACCTGAGCGAGGTGCTCATCGTGCCCGACGCCTGGAAGGAGGCCCCAAACCCCGACCAAGAAACGGCGCCGCTGGCCGGGCAGCTGCTGGGCTCGGTGCGCAACTTCCAGACCTCCCAGTACATGCACCTCTCCAAGGCTTCGCTGGAGCAGGGTTTTCGGGATAGTTTGGACCGCCAGAACGTGGGTATTCATGAATTCGCCCACCTGCTCGACCAGGCCGACGGCGTGATTGACGGCGTGCCGAAGCTGGCGCTGCCGCCCGAGCTGCTTCAGCCCTGGGCCGCGGTGATGGCGCGCGAAATCGAAGCCATCCGGGCCGGCAAATCCGACATCAACCCTTACGGCGGCACCAATGAGGCCGAGTTCTTCGCCGTGGTAACGGAGTACTTCTTCGAGAAGCCCGAGAACCTACAGGAAAACCACCCCGAGCTGTACCAGCTGCTCACCCGCGCCCTGCGTCAGAACCCCAAGAAGCGCTTCCTGCGCTTCGCCATCGACCCGCGCGAATGGCTGAAAACACTGCGCTCGAAGCGAAAATTTGGCCGCAACGACCCGTGCCCCTGCGGGAGCGGAAAGAAGTACAAGGACTGCCATTTGCAGCAGACAGTTGTGACCTGAGTGTCATTGCTTCGGCCTGATAATCACAGTGTTTTTATCCGGCAGCCGTTCGCCTGATCTGGCCAGAGTAGTAGCTTTACTTCGCCTATGAAAAAGACCCATCTCCCCCTGCTCGCCGCGGCCCTGCTCACGGCCTGCGCCCCCACGGCCAAGGTGCCCGCCACCACGGCGGCCGCGGCCCCCACCGAAGCGCCCGCCACCCCGCCCGCACCCGTGGATTGGGGCCGGCAGGCTGATGAGTTTCTAACCAGTTATTCGGCTGAATATCAGCGTCTCTACACGCAGTCCTCCGAGGCCGAATGGCGCTCCAACACCCGCATCGTGGCCGGTGACTCGACCAACGCCGTGGCCACGGCCCGCGCCAACGAGGCCATGGCCGCCTTCACCGGCAGCGCCGACAACATCAACAACCTGCGCCAGCTGCTCGAGCACAAGGACCAGCTGCAGGAGTTCCAGATCCGGCAGCTCCAGACGGCCCTCTACAATGCCGCCAACTCGCCTCAGACCATAGCCGACGTGGTGAAGCGCCGCATTAAAGCCGAAACTCAGCAGACCGAAAAGCTCTACGGCTTCGACTACAAGTACCAGGGTAAGTCCGTGACGACCAACGACCTGGATGAGCTGCTGCGCAAGGAGAATGACCCTAAAAAGCGCCAGGCCGTCTGGGAGGCCAGCAAAGCCATCGGCCCGACGCTGAAAGACGGCCTGCTGAACTTGCGCGGCCTGCGCAACCAGACTGTGCAGGCCCTGGGCTACCCCGACTATTTCACCTACCAAGCCTCCGACTACGGCCTGAGCCGGGAGGAGATGATGACGCTGGTGCGCCAGATCAACGACGAGCTGCGGCCCTTGTACCGCGAATTGCACACCTACGCCCGCTACGAGTTGGCCAAAAAGTATAAGGTAAAGCAGGTGCCCGATTACCTGCCCGCCTCCTGGCTGCCCAACCGCTGGGGCCAGGACTGGAGCGCCATGGTGGACGTGAAAGGCGTGAACCTCGACGCCACCCTGGCCAAAAAGGGCGCGGAGTGGCAGGTGCAGCAGGCCGAGCGGTTTTATAAGAGCCTGGGCTTCCCGGCCCTGCCGCCGGTGTTCTGGCAGAAAAGCAGCCTGTACCCGCTGCCCAAAAATGCCGGTTACAAGAAGAACAACCACGCCTCGGCCTGGCACATGGACCTCAACCAGGAGGTGCGCAGCCTGATGAGCGTGGAGCCCAACACCGAGTGGTACGAAACCACTCACCACGAGCTGGGCCACATCTACTACTACCTCAGCTACGCCAACCCTGAGGTGCCGGTGCTGCTGCGGGCTGGGGCCAACCGCGCCTACCACGAGGCCATGGGCAGCCTGATGGGCCTGGCCGCCACCCAGAAGCCCTTCCTGGTGGGCCTGGGCCTCCAGGATGCCAAAGCCAAAACCGACCAGACCCAGACCCTGCTGAAAGAGGCGCTGAACTACGTGACCTTCATCCCTTTTTCCTCGGGCGTGATGAGCGAGTGGGAAAACAGCTTCTACGCCGATAAGCTGCCCGCCGACCAACTGAACGCCCGCTGGTGGGAGCTGGTAAAGAAGTACCAGGGCATCGTGCCGCCCACCGCCCGCGGGGAGCAGTACCTCGACCCGGCCACCAAGACCCACATCAACGACGACCCCGCCCAGTACTACGACTACGCCCTGTCGTACGTCATCCTGTTCCAGCTCCACGACCACATCGCCAAAAAAATCCTGAAGCAGGACCCGCACGCCACCAACTACTACGGCAGCAAGGAAGTAGGCACCTTCCTGGCCGAAATCATGCGCCCAGGCGCCAGCAAGGACTGGCGGCAAGTGCTCAAGGAGAAAACCGGCGAAGATTTATCGGCTAGGGCGATGGTCGAGTATTTTCAGCCGCTGATGGTGTATTTGAAGGCTCAAAACAAGGGGCGGAAGTACACGATGTAGGTTTTTCTGAATCTTTGGAAAACAAAAAGCCTCGCCGGGTACGGGCGAGGCTTTTTGCCTTTCGGGCCAGGCAACACAAACTATAAAGCGGTGACACTGCAAGGCCCTTACTCTATCCCGCCGCCTGCGCCATACGCCGCTTCAGAACCTTCGCCAAACCCTCCAGCCGCCGCTCGATGAGCTGGGCTACTTCGTCGTCCTCGTAGTCGATGCCCTGGTTGCGGGAGTTGAGGTAGCGGGCCAGGGCGGAGTTTTCGTCCAGGGTGTCGGCCAGCTCGGCCTGAGCTTCCTCCCACTCCTCTTCTTGCCCGGCCCGCAGGTAGCGCACCCGCAGCTCAATGGTCTGGCTGACCAGCTGGGCCAGCCGGGCCAGAACGGCGGTTTCCTTCTCGGAAAGTGTGCGAAACTCCCGGCCGATAACGGCCAGCATCCCCACCCGCGCCCCGTCGGGCATCTGCAGGGCCGCGCCGGCGTAGAATTTCAGCCCGATGGCTTGGGCCACGTCGGGCTTGATGAGGGTGCAGCTTTCCGGCTTGTAGTCGGAAGTAACTACCGCCTGCTCCTGCAGAATGGCTGCCGAGCACATGCTTTCCACCCGCGGCAGCCCCGGAATTCCTTCGGCCCCGGTCACAGATTTAAACCACACGTATTCGTCATCCACCAATGAAATCAGCGAGATGGGCGTGTTGAACAGCTGGGCCGCCCAGGCCGTGTAATCGTCGAAAATAGCTTCGGGCGTGGTATTGACGATGTCGTACTGGTAGAGCGTGCGCAGGCGCGCCGCATCGTTGGCGGGCACCAGAGAATCGGGGTAGCTAGTGTTCATGAGGGATGGAAATAGCGCCGGGTTCCCTAGCAGCTAGGGAACCCGGCACCGGATGGAGCGACTCAGCCGCCGTTAGTAATTAGCCTCGCTCGAAGGCAAATCAATCAGGATGAACTGGGCGTCTTTTTTGGCCCGGATCTGCACTACATGCTCGTCGGTCATGCGGGCTTGGTCGTTGGGGCCCAGCTCGGTGCCGTTCACGAAAACGGTGCCTTCCTTCACGTAGATGAAGGTATTGCGGATGGGAAAGGTCTTGAACTCAACCTCTTTATCTTCCTTCAGGTTCGACCAATAGATAGTGCTGTTGGAGTTCATGTACACCACGTCTTCCAGCACCTTCTGCCCCGACACTAGCGGCATAAGCTCGTTCTTGGAATCCAGAAAGTCGAGGTCTTTCTGCTCGTAGCTGGGCGCGAGGCCTTTTTGGTTGGGCAAAAACCAGAGCTGGTAGATATGCAGGGGCTTGTCGGTGCGGTTCATTTCGCCGTGGGCCAGGCCGGTGCCGGCCGTCATGCGCTGCACTTCGCCCTTCGGAATGGTGGTTTTGTTGCCCATCGTATCCTCGTGCGTCACCTCGCCATCCAGCACGATGGTCACGATTTCCATTTCCGAGTGCGGGTGTTGCGGAAAGCCGGAGTTGGGCGCGATATTATCGTCATTAAACACGCGCAACGGCCCGAAATGCATGTTTTTGGGGTCGTAGTAGTCGGCGAAGGAGAACAGGAAATAGCTGCTCAGCCAGCTCACGGGCGCGGCATGATGACGGTCGGAGGCGGGGATATATTTCAGCATAGGGGTCGGAAGTGAGGAAGAAGCGAATTGGCTAACGCATACGCGCTAACCCTGAACGAAGTTAACGCCGGCTCCCCATAGCACGAAAATCCGTTGCGCGACGAGCCCCGCGAGTTCTAACAACAATCTAAGTCGTTGCTACTCGCGCAGTTCGTCGCGCAACGGATTTTCGTGCTGCAGAAAGTCGGCGCTACACTTTGCGCATAGTACTCACTTGCTGCTGCAGATCCAGCACGATGCTGGCCAGACGCGAGAGCGACAAGTCAGCAATGGGGAACGTGCTGCTGATGTATGACTTAGCTTCCCAGATTTCCACTACGTCTTCCACATTAATTTCGTAGGGCGAATACACGGGGTTGTCGGAGTGCAGCGAGAGGGTGGCGCCGTCTTTCAGGCGGTTGAACACGCGCTTGAACACGATGCCTTCCTTGCTGCTCACCACAATGCACGGCGTGCCGTCTTTCAGCGTCAGCCAGTCGTCTACGTAGCGGCCCACAATGACGGTTCCCGAGGCGATGGGCAGCATCGAGTCGCCGGCAATTTCGAAGGCGCGATAGGTGCCGCCGCTGCCGAGCATGGGCAGCCGGAACTTGGGCAGTTCCTCAATGAACTCGGGGTCGGCGTAGCCGTTGAGGTAGCCAGCGGCCGCCTTCAGCGGCACCAGCTCGATGTTCTCGTTCTGCTCCTTATCCACGGTGAGGGCCAGAATGCGCAGGTTACCGGCCGGCCGCGTCGGGTTCGGATCATCCGACGGAATAGGCGTTACCTGGCGCAGGGCGGCCTTTTGCACGCTCTTTTTGGTGAAGTCATTGGTCACCAAAGAGTCGAGCGTGATGCCGAACAGGCGGGCCATATTGACCAGCGTGCTGAGCTTGGGCTCGGCGCGGCCTTCCTCGTAAGCCCCTACTAAGGAGCGTTTTATGTTCAGCTTTTCGGCCATCTGCGCTTGCGTCAGGCTCAGTTCGCGCCGCCAGAATTTCAGGTTCGTGTTAATCATCGCCTAGGGGAGCCGGGAATAGATTAGAAACCAAAGGGTTACCGGCTCGTGAAATTAGCAACAAAGACGAGACTTTACTAATTCAATTAGCTTTATTTTTTTTGTAGTGAAAAGGTTCCCGCAGAGGAGCGCAGAGGTCGTTCAACCTCTGCGCTCCTCTGCGGGAACCTAACTTCTGAATTTTACTTCCCGCTCAGCCGCTTCTGATACAGCCCGGCCAGCCGCAGCTTGAAGTAGTCGTACTTCTCGCGCAGATGGTCGAACAGGTCGCGCAGCAGCGGCTCGCCACCGAGCTGGGCCCGGGCCGTCATGATTTCGGCGTACTCGCTTTGGCTCAGGAATTCCTCCAGTCGGATCTGCTGGCCTTTGGCGTACAGGGTTTCGATGTGGGCGCGGATGGTGCTGGCCGCTAGGTTGCGGCGCTCGGCAATCTCATCCACCGTAAGCCCCTGGCGGTGCAGCAGCAGCGTATTTTCGTGGGTGTCGCCGGGCTCGCGGGTGCGGCGCGGGCGGCGGGTGTCCTCATCGTCGGGGCCGAGAGAAGTCTGGTCGGCGGCGGCGGCATCGTCGGGCGTGGGGGCACCGCCCTGGGCCAGAATTTCGCGGATAAACTGCTCGCCGTAGGTTTCGAATTTCTTCATGCCCACGCCCGAAATACCCAGCATGGCCACGCGGGAAACCGGCCGCTCGGCGGCCATTTCCTGCAGCGTGGCATCGGAGAATACCACGTAGGGCGGCACGTTCTGTTCGTCGGCGATGCGCTTGCGGAGCTGGCGCAGCTTCTCATACAGGTCGGTGCCGGTATCGGTGGCTTTGCCGGTGCCGCGCGGCGCTCTTTTACCCCGCGGCAGCTTCTCGGCCTTCTCCGCCACCTGAAACTTCTTCATCGACTGCTGGCGCTGCCCCTGCAGCACTTCGCGGCCCAAATCGGTCATTTTCAGCGCGTAGCCTTCCTCGTAGGCAATGTAGAGCAGGCCATCATTCAGCATCTGGTGGATGTAGCTGTACCAATCCAGATAGGGCAGGTCGGCACCCGCGCCGTAAGTTTTGATCTGGTCGTAGCCGCCGCTGAGCACGGCTTGATTGCGCATGCCGCGCAGCACATCAATCAGCAGGCCGATGCTGCCCCGCTCCCGCATCCGCACCACGGCGGAAAGGGCTTTCTGAGCCAGCAGGGTGCCGTCGAAGGTGGTGGGCGGGTTGCGGCAGATGTCGCAGTTGCCGCAGTCGTGGGGCAGGGTTTCGCCGAAGTAGTTGAGCAGGATGCGGCGGCGGCAGCTGGCGGCCTCGGCAAACTGCTGCATGCGCTCCAGCTTGGTTAGGTTGAGCTGGGTGAGGTTGGGGTTGTCCTTGGTGAGCATCTCGCGCAGGCTCATCACATCGGCGAAGCTGTAGAATAGCACGGCCGTAGCCGGGGCCCCGTCGCGGCCTCCGCGCCCGATTTCTTGGTAGTAGCCCTCGATGTTTTTGGGCAGGTTATAATGAATTACCCAGCGCACGTTGCTCTTATCGATGCCCATGCCGAAGGCGATGGTGGCCACAATGACCTGCAGGTCGTCCTTCAAAAACCCTTCCTGCACCGCGCTGCGCTGGTTGGCGGTCATACCGGCGTGGTAGAACCCGGCCTTAATGCCTTTCTGCTGAATCTTTTGCGCCAGCGTTTCGCACTGCTTGCGCGAGAGGCAGTAGATGATGCCCGACTCGTTGGGGTGGCGCTCGATGAACTCCAGGATACCGCCCACGCGGTCTTGGCCGGGGCGCACGATGAGGTTGAGGTTGGGCCTATCGAAGCTGGAAAGGAACACCTGCGGCTCGTGCATGCGCAGCTGCTGCTGAATGTCGCGCTGGGTGAGGCGGTCGGCGGTGGCGGTGAGGGCAATGATGGGCACTTGCGGAAACTGCTCACGCAGCAGCCGCAACTGGGTGTATTCGGGCCGGAAATCGTGGCCCCACGACGAGATGCAGTGCGCCTCATCAATAGCGAACATACTGATGCGCAGGCGCTTCAGAAACTGCGTGAAGCCCGGCGACACGAGCTTCTCGGGACTCACGTAGAGCAGCTTGAGGTGGCCGTTGAGGCAGTCGCCGGCAATGCTGTTCTGCTCGCTCTGCCCCACGCTGCTGTTGATGTACTCGGCCGATATACCGTTGGCCTTGAGCGCCTCTACCTGGTCCTTCATCAGGGCAATGAGCGGCGATACGACCACGCATACGCCCTCCATCACCACGGCCGGCACCTGGAAGCAGACCGATTTGCCGCCGCCGGTGGGCATGAGCACCACCGTGTCGCGGCCGGCCATGATGTTGGCGATGATGTCTTCCTGCATGGGCCGGAAGGAATCGTAGCCATAATACTGTTTCAGGACGCGCCGGGCCGATTCAATGGTCGGCGTGAGGGCTTCGGGGGCAAATAACATTCGGTAAAAATACGACGGTAAAACGGGAGTTTGGGGAGTTTTATCGGAGTAAGCTAACCAAAAACGGGCGGAAATGGTGCGGCCCGCTGCTGCGGTAGAACGCTCACAACGCTCGCAAACCCGCCACGAAATACCGAAAGCTGGCCGATTCGTTGCGGGCCGGATCGAGGTGTGGGGTGATGGTTTCGGCCCACTTCACCTTGGTTTTGGCGGCTGGGTAGCCGGCTTTCTGCAACAGTTGCTGCAACCGCTCCCAGGTATCGGTGATGGTATCCGGATCTTTGGATAGGCCTTTGAAATGCTGGCCGCGCACTGCCGGATATGCCGCCGTTATGGCCTCCCGGTCGCCCAGAAACCAGGCTTCCAACTCCTGCACGGCCAGAGCATTGAATACGTGAAACTCCTGACCGGCTGTAGCTTGCCCGTAGGTCAGCAGGCCGGCGGCGGTGGCTTTGGCTTCCATTTCAGCCAGGCGGCGCGGACCCACGCCATCGGCATCGAGCAACACCACGACCCGCAGATCCTGCTGTCCCGGTTGCGCGAGCCGTCGGCGGTAGCCTTGCAGCAGCGGTTGCAACTGGCCCAGCAAATCCTTGCAGCCCTCGAACACCCGGTAGCGCGGCACGCAACCGGCGGGCAGCAGGTGCGGCACCAGCAGCTTCAGCGCGGCTTCGGCCGATTCCTCTTCCAGTAGAAACACCACCTGCATACTACTGCCGCGCCGGTTGGATGGAGTCCCGGTCGAGCGGGTCACCGACCTCGAAGAAGTTGCGCGTCCAGAGGTAGCCCAGCGGTGAGCCTTCCTCTACCATCGCCACGATGTCGGGCATATCGGCAATGCGCGTGGCTTGCGTGTAGCCGTCGGCGGCGCGGTGCAGAATCCAGACCTGCTCGGGTTCCAGGGCATTCAGCAAAGTCGGCGAGTGGGTTGCGACCAGCAACTGCCGCTTCTCGGTGGCCTGAAGCAGCGCTTCGGCCAGGCGGGGCAGCAGGCGCGGGTGCAGCTCGTTTTCGGGCTCTTCCAGGCCCAGCAGGCCGGCCGCGTCGGGCTCGTGCAGCAGCGTGAGCAGGGCCGTGAGCCGCAGCGTGCCATCCGACATATACTGGGCCGGCAGCGGCTTGGCAAACGGCGCATCCCGAAACCGCAGCAGCAGCCGCTCATCAGAAGTCACTTCGGTCAACACTTCGGCCAGGTTCGGAATCTGCCTCCGTAGCTCCGTAATGATGGTTTCGAGCACCCGCGGGTGCTTCAGGTGTAGGTAATAGAGGACGTTGGGCAGGTTGTCGCCGGAGGATGACAGTTTTTCGCGGGGGCCTTCGTCGGAATAGCCTTTGTGGTTGTCGGTGAGGCTGATGTAGCGGTAGGATCTAATTGTATCTACTACACCTTTGACTTGATTATTGTAAGGAATTTTTACCATCCTTACCAAGGATAGGAACGGTTGTTTAACAGTGGGATTTGTCTCATTCTCCTCAATTACAAAGTACTCCTCACCAGTTTGAGTAGAATGCTTTTTTGATGACTTAATTTGAATTGCATTCCGCTTCTCATTAACCGGTTTAATCATTGAGAAGATAACTTCACTTCTATTAGAATTATCTAAACCGAAAGCTTCTAATCGTTCATCAACAAGTGAAACCGAGCCACCTTTTTCATCAAATGCACAATAGTAGCGGAGGTTCGCTCCTGCTTTAGACAACTTTACTCCCACCTCAAACTCAATCGGCCCCTCCTGCCCCCGCGTCCGCATTCCCACAAACCGATTTCGCTTCTCCCACGCCTGCTGCAGATTCCCGCTGACTGCTTCCGCCAGAAACGCCAGCGCGTCGAGCACCGTGGATTTGCCGCTGCCGTTGGGGCCGACGAGCACCGTGAGCGGGGTCAGGTCGCGCAGCTCCAGGTCGTGCAGGGCGCGGTAGTTGCGGATGCGCAGGTAGGTGAGGCGAGGAACGGCGGCGGGAGTGGTAGACATACAAATACGGTCTGGCAGGCCGCAAAGTACGCCGTTTTGGCCCTATTCCGCCAAGGCCCGCGTGTAGGTGTGCGACACCGGCACGGGGCCTTTCACGCCCTGCTGCCCCAACGCCCGCTGCACCTGCTCGATAAGGCGACCGTAGGCGGGAATGGTGTGGCCGGCCAGCGTGTAGGCGCGGAAAGCCACCGTCATGCCGCCGGGCTTGAGGGCCACGATGCCGACCTGGGGCGCGGGGTCGGGCAGCACCTGCGGGTCGGCCTGGAGCAGGGGCACGGCCCAGCGGCGCAGCTCGTCGAGGCTGGTGGCGCTGTCCACGTCGGCCAGAATCTCGACCAGGGAGCGGCTCTGGGCGCTTTTGTTCACGATGACATTGTTGGAGGTGGCGCCGTTGGGCAGGATGATGGTGTCGCCCTGGGGCGTGGCCAGAATGGTGTTGAAGATCTGAATTTCGCGCACCTCTCCGGTTTTGCCCTGGCTCTCGATGATGTCGCCGACCACGTAGGGCTTGAAGATGAGGATAAGCACGCCGCCGGCAAAGTTGGCCAGCGTGCCCTGCAGCGCCAAGCCTACGGCCAGCCCCGCCGCACCCAGAATGGCCACGAACGAAGTGGTTTCGAAGCCCACCATGCCGGCCACCGAAATCAGCAGCAGCACCTTCAGCACGATATTGACCAGGCTGGTCAGAAACGAGCGCAGCGACACGTCGAGCCGGGCCGTGGATACGGTGATAAGGTGGCTGACGCGGCCGATAATCCACCAGCCGATGACCAACGCCAGCAGGGCCATAAACACGCGCGGCAGATAAAGCACGGCCAGCGTCTGGAGCTGCTCGGCGTAGGTGGTGATGCGGTTCATGGCTGCTGGCTGAAGTACGAATGAGAACAGGGCGGCTGATTATACTCAAAATCCCTGATTCAGCCATGAGCCGTGGCCAGCCATAAGCCTCAGGCCAACAGCAGAAAAGCCCGAAACCGCTTATTCAGCGAGTTTCGGGCTTTTCTCCGGGCTGCTTGGGCTACTTCAGTAGCTCCAGCACCACGGCCGTTTTGGCCGGCAGCTGCAGCGTGGCTAAGCTGCTGAGGGTTTCGCCAGTCAGCACGTTGCGGGCTTTGGTGAAGCCGCTCATGCGCTCCGAGAAGCGGGCCGTGGGCAGCGCGGCGGGCTTGTCGATAGCATTGGTGGCCACCATAACGGTACCGGTGGCATCGTAGCGGAAGTATACGTATATGCCCTTTTCCGGCAGATACTGCATCAGCCGGCCTGAATGCAGGGTCTTATGGTCGCGACGGTAGGTGGCGAGTTTTTTCACGAAGTCGAAGGCTTCGTTTTCGCGGGCCGAGCGGCCGGCGGCGGTGAATTTATCTTCCTTGTCGCCGGGCCAGCCGCCGGGAAAATCCTTCCGTACCTCGGCGTCGGAAGGATCCTTGAAGTTCTTCATCAGGATTTCGGTGCCGTAGTACATGCTCGGGATGCCGCGGGTGGTGAGCAGCCAAGTCAGGCCCATCTTGAACTTATCCAGGTCGTCGCCTACTTCGGAGAGGTAGCGGTTGTGGTCGTGATTATCGAGAAAGGTGACCAGCTTGGTGGGGTCCTGATACACGGCATCCTGGGCCAGGGCCTGGTATACGCGCTGAGGGCCGCCATCCCAGCTGGTAGCCTCAGGCTTGCCCACATCCTTCAGCGCCCCCAGCACCGCGCTTTCCAGCACGAAATCAAGCCCGCCGGGCTGGTTGGATTTAAAGGGGAAGTCAATCTTGTTCTTCACGTAGTAGGACTGGTCCACCACGTTGTTCACCGACGACTCGCCGAAGATGTGAATGCGCGGGTACTCGGCCAGCAGCGCCGCGTTGCAGCGGTTCATAAATGGCTGGTCGTTGTACATGTAGGTGTCAATGCGCCAAGCATCTACCCCGAAGTTCTCCACGCTCCAGATGGCGTTTTCGATGAGGTAGTTGGCCACATACGGGTTCTGCTGGTTCAGGTCGGGCAGGAAGGGCACAAACCAGCCGTCGAGGGTCACCTTTTTGTCGATCTGGGCCGCGTGCGGGTCGGTGATGGGCTGCTGCCGGTAGCTGGTATTGGTGTAGGTGGGCCACTGGTGCAGCCAGCTTTTCATGGGCATATCCTTTAGAATCCAGTGGTTCTGGCCCACATGATTGTACACGGCATCCTGCACCACCTTCAGGCCGGCGGCGTGGGCCTGTTGCACGTAGGCTTTGTAGGCCGCATTGCCGCCCAGGCGGCGGTCCACGTTGTATTGGTCGGTGAAGCCGTAGCCGTGGTAGGCCGAGCGCATGGTGCCGCCCTCGTTGGTGAGGGGCTGGTTGTTTTCGAGCACGGGCGTAAACCACACGGCCGTCACGCCCAGCTCTTTCAGGTAGCCGATGCGCCGGGCCGCGCCCTGCAGGTCGCCGCCGTGGCGGTAGAAGGGGTTGGCGCGGTCCATGTTGGGGTCGGCCAGGTCGGCAAACTTATCGTTGGCCGGGTCGCCGTTGGCAAACCGGTCGGGCATGGCCAGGTAGATGAGGTCGGCGGCCGTCACGCCTTGGCCCTTCGGGGTGTTGTCGCGGGCCCGCAGCTCCCAGGTCTGGCTGATGGTCTGGGTGCCTTTTTTGCCGATGATCTGCACCTTGCCGGGCTTGGCCGTGGGCGCAATGGTCAGGTCGAGAAAGGCGTAATTGGGATTCTCTACCGTATTGACTTTCACCAATTTCACCCCCGGATACGTGATGGTGTAGGTGAGCGTGCCGGCTTGAGGGCCATACACGAGCAGCTGCAAACTGGGGTTTTTCATCCCCACCCACCAGTTGGTGGGGTTGATGCGGGTGATGCCCGGCGCCGATTGGGCCAAGCCCAGCAAGGGCAGCAGCAGCGCCAGCAGCAGGCCGAAATAGCTTTGTTTCATACGATAAGGGGAATTTTTGAAAAAATATGGAGTGGGGCCGCCGGAACCAGGCGCAGCTGCAATAGTAAATAAACGGCGCAACAAAAACGGGGACGTTTGCTCCGGCGGCCGAGGTAGAGACGCATACTTGCGTCTCAATCGTTGAACGTCAATCGGCCGAGCAGCGCAGACGATTGAGACACAAGTATGCGTCTCTACTCCTGCTCCGGCCGCGCCGCCTTGCGGCTGCCCTGGTACAGCTCATATTTGAGCAGGCGGCAGTCAATGGGCCCGTTGAAGAGCGGAATGCGGCGCGAGGCTTTCAGGCCCACGCGCTTGGCGGCCTGCAGGTTGCCGGTAAAAATATATGCATCGTAGCCCTGGAAGCCGGTTTTGAGCGTATCGCCGATGGTTTTGTAGAGGCTCTCCATTTCCTGCTCCTCGCCGATTCGCTCGCCGTAGGGTGGGTTCATCATCACCAGGCCGGGGGCTTCATTGGCGGGGGCTTTGGCATCTTTCACGTCGCGCACGGCCAGCCGGATGAAGTCTTCCAGGTCGGCGGCGGCCACATTTTCGCGGGCCAGCTCAATGAACTCCGCCGACAGATCGGAGCCGGCCAGGTAGGCCTGGGGCTCGTCGAGGCGGGCGCTGCGGGCATCCATCCGCACCGATTCCCAGAGGGCGCGGTCAAAATCAGCCCAGTTCTCGAAGCAGAATTTGCCCTGATGATACAGGCCGGGCGCGATGCGCTGGGCAATGAGCGCGGCCTCGGTGAGCAGCGTGCCGGAGCCGCACATGGGGTCGATGAGGGCTTTTTTGCCGTCCCAGTCGGCCAGCAGCAGCAGGCCGGCGGCCAGGGCTTCGTTGAGCGGGGCGGCGTTGGTTTGCTGGCGGTAGCCGCGGCGGTGCAGGGAGTCGCCCGACGAGTCGAGGCTGAGCACCACCTCATTCTCAATCATGTGCAGGTGCAGCCGGATGTCGGGCGTTTTCACATCGACGCTGGGCCGCACGCCGGTGCGGTTGCGGAACTGGTCCACGATGGCATCTTTGGTGAGCTGGGCCACATATAAGGAGTGCTCGAAGGTAGATTTATTGACCACGGCCGTAATGGCGAAGGTCTGCTCCGCGCCGATGTACTCGCTCCAGTCGATGCGGCCGACTTCGCGGTACAGGGCTTTTTCGTCGGGAGCCAGGAAGTGGGCAAAGGGCTTGAGGATGCGCACGGCGGTGCGGCACCACAGATTGGCCTCGTAGAGCAGCTGCTTGGTGCCGGTGAACTCGACAGCCCGCTGCCCGATCTTCTCGATTTTGGCCCCCAGCTGGCGCAGCTCCTGGGCCAGCACTTCTTCCAGCCCAAACTGGGTGGTAGCCGTCATAAAAAAGGAGGCGTCGCGGCGGTTTTCAGACATGGAGCGGGGGTGTTTGGGGCGGAGAGAAGCCGCAAAGGTCGGCAATATGTCGTACAGACCGCTACTTTGCAGTGTTAGCCCGCGGCCCGCCCATGCGTCACTCCTTTCTTTTCGACCCCAATAAAAGCTCGCTGTTCTACCTGGTAGTGTTTCTGATGCTGTCCCTGCTCGGCATTCAGCTCTACCAGGCCGTGAACGGGCACTACTCCATTGTGGGCAGCGTAGCCTCTTTCCTGGGTCTGTTTGCGGCGTTTCAAAGCTGGAAAGCCGCCTCGGAGGGCGCGCGCAAAACCGATGAGGCCCTGCACCAGATGCAGCAGATGGCTCACGAAACCCGCCAGCTGGTGCAGCATAGCAGTGCCGTGGAAGAGCAGATTCGCGGGGCCGTGACCACTATCAGCGACGCCACTCGCCAGCTCTACAAAGGCTACCAGCCCATCATGGGGGCCATCCGCGACTTTCTGGCCCAGGCCCAGCACAGCGAATATATGGCCCTGATGACCGATTCGGCTGCCATCGGCACCTTCTACGCCCGCCACCATCGTCCCGCCCTCAACCAGCGCGAGCTGCGCACCCTCACCGACCGCATTCATGAGCTGCTGCTGGAGCGGGCCCGCGACGCCCGCGAGTTTTATTTGGCCACCCTCGATGCCGAAACTGACCCGCTGGACTTCCCACCCCCGCCGGCCGGCAACTCGCTCTATCACTTTCACTCAGCCAAGCTCTGGCAGCATCTGCACCCGGAGCAGCCGCTGAGCCAGACGGAGTGGGACGACCACCGGCTGCTGCACTTAGCCACGCTGCGGCAGGTGCGCGAAACCTTCGAGCTGTTTGCCGACCACCCCGCCCAGCGGGCCGCTGGCGTGCCGCCCCACCTCACGCTGCCCGTGCTGCCGCTGCAGCTTTTCATTCGCTACAATGCCGAGGCCAACGAGCCCTACCGCGCTTTAGTGGTGTTTGTGGGTCAGTACAACCTCGACCGGGTAGACGAGGCTCGCGCCCTCGAAACCACCGATCCGGAGCTGGTGCGCACCTTCATCAGCATGTTCGAGAGCATCACCAACCTCGACGACCACGCCGGCTACCAGCAGCTGCGCCGGCAGTGCCCGCTGTAGCGCCCCGCTCCCGCTGCCTAGCTCATGTGGCGGTGGCCGGTAGCAGCTTGATGGCGCCTTCTTATCTTTAAGCCCCTCATCCTTCATTTCTGCCTGCATGGCCGCTCCGCTCGCTTCTTCCTCCACTCCCACCGCCCTACCCGCTGCCCGCTCCTACGCCGGCCCCATGGTGCTGATGACCACCCTGTTCTTCCTGTTCGGGGCCGTCACCAACTTCAACGACGTGCTGATGCCCTACCTCAAGGACGTGTGTCAGCTCACCGATCTGCAGTCGTCGGCGGTGCAGTCGGCGTTTTTCGGGGCCTACTTTCTGATGTCGTTGCCCGCAGGCTGGGTGCTGAAAAAGCTGGGCTACCAGCGCGGCATCGTGGTGGGGCTGCTGGTAATGGCCGGCGGGGCGCTGCTGTTCATCCCGGCCGCCGACTCGCGGGCCTTCGGCCTGTTCCTGACGGCGCTGGCCGTGCTGGGCGCGGGCATCACGCTGTTGCAAGTGGCCGCCAACCCCTACGTGAGCGTGCTGGGGCCGGCCCGGTCGGCGGCGGCGCGGGTGAGCATCGTGGGCGTGGCCAATAACTTCGGCGGCAGCCTCTCGCCGCTGGTGGGCGGGCTCATTCTGTTCGGCGGCTCGGTGGCGCTGAAGGCCCGGCTGGCGGCCCTGCCCCTGGCCCAGCGCCTGGGCGAGGAAGCCCAGCTGGTGAAAGGCCCCTACATGGGGCTGGCGGCGTTTCTGGTGCTGCTGGCGGGCGTGTTTTTCTTCCTGGTAAAGCTCCCTGAAATTGAAGGCATGGATGCCGACGAGGCCCCGGCCGCCGCGGCAGGCACCGCCAGCTTAAGCCAACGCACCAGCGCCCTGGCCTTTCCGCACCTGGTGCTGGGCATCGTGGCCATTTTCGTGTATGTGGGCGTGGAAGTCGGGCTGGGCTCATTTCTGATCCGCTACGGTGAAAGCCAGGGCATTCAGCAGCTTTCCGGCTTCACCCAGAGCCTGGTGCGGGGCCTGAACGTGGCCACCAACTACGCCCTGGTGCTGTTCGGCCAGGAAGCCGCCCCCATCGATACCACCGCCGGCTTCACCAAAGCCGTGGGCGCGGTGCTGGTGTCGTCGTATTGGTTTGGCTCGTTGGTGGGCCGGCTGGTGGGCATTCCGCTGCTGCTGCGCTTCCACAACCGCGCCCTGCTGGTGGCCGTGTGCGCCGCCGGGGCCGCCTTAGTGGGCGCGTCGCTGCTCAGCCACGGCGAAACTGCCCTCTGGCTGGTGGTGCTCTGCGGACTGATGAACTCCATTATGTGGCCCGTCATCTTCCCGCTGGCCATCACCGGGCTGGGCCAGTTCACCAAACAGGGCTCTTCCTACCTGATTATGGCCATCGTGGGCGGCGCCCTCATTCCACCGCTGATGGGCTTCATTGCCACCCACGGCGGCGGCCTGCAGCTGGCCTTCGTGGTGCCCATGCTCTGCTACCTCTACCTGCTGTTTTACGCCCTGAGCGGCTATCGGGTGCGGTAATTTTTTTAGCTGCAAGCTGTAAGCCGCAAGCTTCAAGCTTTTTTCCGGTCTACAAGCCAAGAATTTTAGCTGGCCGCAGACTTACTCTAGCTCTTGGCAAAACAGAGGCTTGAAGCTTGCAGCCAATAGCTATTCCAGCGGTTACCTTTGCCGCAAATTCAGCCGCTTTCCCATGCCCGCTCCCTTGCTCGAACACGACGTTTCGCTCCGCCCCTACAACACCTTCGGCCTGGAGGTGAAGGCCCGCCTGTTTGCCCGCTTCCAGAGCGTGGAGGAGTTGCGCGGGCTGCTGTCGCTGGCCGAGGTGCAGCAGGCCGAAAAGCTCGTGCTGGGCGGCGGCTCCAATCTGCTTTTCACCCAGGATTTCGCGGGCGTAGTGCTCAAAAACGAGATTATGGGCCTCGAAATCACGGCTCAGGATGAGGCCACCGATACCGCCCTGGTGCGGGCCGGGGCCGGCGAGAGCTGGCACGGCATGGTGGAGTATGCGCTGGGGCAGGGCCTGAGCGGCATCGAAAACCTATCCTTGATTCCGGGTACGGTGGGCGCGGCCCCGCTGCAGAACATCGGTGCCTACGGGGCCGAGCTGAAGGACACCTTCGACCACCTGGAGGCCGTGGAAATCAGCACCGGGCAGCTGCGCACCTTCTCGTACGAGCAGTGCGGTTTCGGCTACCGCGAAAGCGTGTTCAAGGGTCCGCTGCGCAACCAGTTCATCGTGACGGGCGTGGTGCTGCGCCTGCGCCGCCGCCACCAGCTCAACACCAGCTACGGGGCCATCGGCACCACGCTGGCCGATATGGGCATCGAAACCGCCCCCACGCCCCAGGATGTGAGCGAGGCCGTGATGCGCATCCGCCGCAGCAAGCTGCCCGACCCCGCCCAGATTGGCAACGCGGGCAGCTTTTTCAAAAACCCCGAGCTTTCGCAGGCCAAATACGATGCCCTCAAAGCCCAGTACCCCGGCCTGCCCGGCTACCCGGTGCCGGGCGGCGTGAAGGTGCCCGCGGCCTGGCTCATTGAGCAGTGCGGCTGGAAGGGCCGCCGCTTCGGTGCCCACGGCGTGCACGATCAGCAGGCCTTGGTGCTGGTGAACCACGGCGGGGCCCAGGGGGCCGCCATCCGCGACTTGGCCCACGAAATCATTGCTTCCGTGCGCGAGAAGTTCGGCGTAGAGCTGCACCCGGAAGTGAATATTCTGTAGGCGGCCGCGGCGGTTTGGTGGTTTATAGCAGATAACATATTTTTAATCTGCGGGCTTTGTGCAATTCGCCTACGAATAAGGATCTTTGTGGAAATGCCCTTTCGCCAACCTCTTCCCAACTCCTCTCCTTCTCGTCTTTTTTTGTTGCATGAAGAACTTTACGCTTTTCGCCGCGCTGCTGAGCACGGCAACCGGGGTACAGGCCCAGTCGGCCATTAGTCTGTCGGCCGCCCGCACGGCCGGGCCGGGCACCACCGTTACGGTGCGCGGCACCGTGAGCAATGGCCCGGAGCTGGGGGCCGTACGCTTTATTCAGGATCAGCAGGCCGGACTGGCGGCTTTCTCCAACTCGGCCGTGGGCTTCTCGGCCCTGGTGGCCGGCGATAGTGTGGAGGTGCGCGGCACGCTCAAAAACTACAACGGCCTGCTCGAAATGGACCCCGTGACCTCCGTGCGCAAGCTGGCCTCGGGCCGCCGCCTGGTGCCGGTAGAAGTATCGGCGGCCAATATGATGCAGCTCTACAACGAGCAGTATGAGGGCCGGCTGGTCAAAATCAAGTCGAATACGGCCGTGACGACGCCCAGCGGCGTGGTTATCAGCACCTTCAACGGCAACACCAACTACCTGCTCAACGGGCAGCGCGGCGCTACCATCCGCACCAACAATGCCTCGGCCGGCGAGCTGGGCATCGTGGGCAAGCCCGCGCCTAATTCTGACTTCGACCTGACCGGCGTCATGGGGCAGTTTTCGCCCAGCGGCACGGGCGGCTACCAGTTGCTGCCCCGTCTCTACGGCGATATGGTGCTGGGCGGCGGCCTGCCCAACGTGCTGGGCGAGCCCGTGCCCACCGAGATGAGCCGTGACGGCTTCACCGTCACCTTCAACACCCAGAATGCCGGCGATACGAAGGTGGAATACGGCAAAACCTCCGCGCTGGGCACCGTCGTGATGAACGCCACGCCCACCACCCGCCACAACATCGCGCTGAGAAACCTGCAGCCCGGCACCGTGTACTACGTGAAGGTATCGTCGACCAATGCCGTAGGCACTTCCGCCACGCCGGCCGTGCCCATCATCACGGATACCAAGAAGCGCAGCGCGGGCCGCGGCCGCAGCGCCCAGGCCGACAGCGACGACGAGTAGATTTGCGGTTATTCCGGAATTTCATAACCGTTCCTTAATCCGGAAGCAAGGTTTTATTGCCTGAAAATCAGCATATTTGCAGCCTTGTTTTCCACCCAGCTTCTTCGCAACAACTTTTAAGGCTTTCATGAAAAAAATTACTCTTCTGGCCCTGCTTTCGCTCGGGGCAAGTCTGCAGTCGGCTATGGCCCAGACGGCCATCACCATTGCGGCGGCCCGGGCGGCGGCTCCGGCCTACAATACCTCCGGTACGGCCGCCGTCACGGTGCGCGGCGTGGTTACCAACGGGCCGGAGCTGGGCGTGATTCGCTACCTGCAGGATGGCACGGGCGGCATTGCGGCCTACTCGCCGAGCATGAGCAACGTGCGCCCCGGCGACAGTATTTCCGTTACGGGCATCATCAAAGACTACAAGGGCCTGCTGGAGTTTGACCCGGTTACTTCGTTCACGGTGCTGGCCGGCAACCGGCCGCTGCCAACTCCGGTTGCCTTTCCGGCCTCGGCGCTCTCCACGGCCTTCGCCGAGCGGTATGAGGGCCAGCTGGTGCGCCTGAACAACCTGACCTCCGTGACCACCACCACCGGCGCCCCCGTGTCGGCTTTCTCCAGCACCACCTACCGCATCAACGGCAACGGGGCGCTGACGGCCTACATCAACGCGGCCTCCACGGGCGCGGCCGGCCTGATTGGCAAACCCTCGCCGACCGGCGTATTCGATGCCATCGGCATCATGAGCCAATACACCAACACGGCTCCCGGCACCACCGGCTACCAGCTGCTGCCCCGCCTCTACGCCGATTTCCAGCAGGGCGGCACGCCTAACCTGGTAACAGCCCCACGCCCTACCAACATCAGCACCACCGGCTTCACGGTGAATTTCACGACCCAGAACGCCGGCAACACGAAGCTGGAGTACGCTACCTCTCCTACCGGCACGTTCCAGTCGGTGACGGGCGCTACCAACACCACCCAGCACAGCCTGGCCATCACGGGCCTGCAGCCGGCTACGGTGTACTACGTGAAGGCCATCTCCACCAACTCGGTGGGCCTGTCCGAGTCGCGCCTGATTCCTATGATTACGGCCTCGAACTCCTCGGGTAAGATGCGCAGCTACTTCACCACGGCGGTGAACACCGCGCTGGCGCTGCCCGGCAACAATGCCGTGTACCTGCCCAACGGGGCCATTGCCGACACCATTGCCCGCTATATCAACCGGGCTACCGCTACGCTCGACATTGCCATCTATAATTGGAACAGCCAGAAGATTCTGGATGCCGTGAATGCCGCCCACACCCGCGGCGTGGCCGTGCGCGTGCTGTTCGAGAACGACAACACCAACGTCAGCATTCAGAGCCTGAACCCCGCCATCCGGCGCGTGGGCCGCACCACGGCCCAGAACATCATGCACAACAAGTTTGTGATTATTGATGCCAACAACAATAACCCGAACGTTCCGTGGGTCTGGACCGGCTCGACCAACTGGACTCCCGGCCAGCTGAGCGTGGACCGCAACAACTCCATTGCCATTCAGGATCAGTCGCTGGCGAAGGTGTACACCATGGAGATGGACGAGATGTGGGGCGGTGGTACTACGAGCACGGCCGTATTCGGCTCGCTCAAAACCGACAACACCCCGCACTACCTCAACATTGGCGGCAAAACGGTGGAATCGTGGTTCTCGCCGACCGACAACGTGAACGGCCGCCTCATCGAGTCCATTCAGACCGCCGACAACGACCTGCACATTGCCACCATGCTCATCACCCAGAGCGACATCGGCCGCGCCATCCGCGACCAGGTGAACCTGCGCGGCATCGCCAACTGCTCGGAAGTACTGGTGGATGACACGACCAGCAGCACCGCTTCGGGCAGCATCTTCCGCACGATCAGAACGGCCATCGGCACCCGCGCCATGGTAAATAACGTGGCCGGCATCATGCACCACAAATACGCCATCATGGATGCCGGCGCTTCGGCTTCCGATCCGCAGGTGTTCGTGGGCTCGCACAACTGGAGCCTCTCGGCTAACACCGAAAACGACGAAAACACGCTCATCGTGCACGATGCCCGCATCGTGAATCAGTACTACCAGGAATTCCACCGCCGCATCACCGATCAGAACCGCGGCATCACGCCCTGCGCTCTGGTGCTGGCCACCCGCAACGGCACGGTGCAGAACTCCAACGTGCAGATCTATCCTAACCCGACCACGGGTAAGTTCCAGCTGCACCTGGAAGCCGCCAAAGCCCGCACGGCCACCATCACGCTGCGCGATGCCACCGGCCGCGTCGTGCTGACGGAAACCCGTCCGCTGACCGGCCAGGATGTGAGCATTGATGCCACCCAGCTGCGCGCCGGCCTGTATCTGGTACAGATCGTAACGCCCGAATCGACGCAGATCAGCCGCGTGGTGGTGGAGTAGATTACATCTTGATTCCACGCAAAAAAGGCGGCTCCCCAACTTGGGGAGCCGCCTTTTTTGCGTGGAGTAGAAGCGGGACGTCCTGCTGAGCTTGCACCTGGCGGCTCCTGCCCCTACCGCTGCGACACCAGCGGGCCAACCAGCTGCATTTCGTGAGTGGCGAAGAGGCGGGCCAGCTCATCGGGGTTGGGCGGGGCCGGGAAGGCGGCCAGGGCCACGAAGAACTCTTCCAGCTTGCCGGCGGGCTGCAGCGTCACGGTCATGCGGCCTTTCTCGCTCATCTGCAGCCATGAATGCGGCACTTTGCGGGGCAGAAATATGCACTCCCCGGTAGTTAGCGAGTATTTTTCCTGGCCCACCTGGAAGTAATAGTTGCCTTCCAGCACGTAGAAAATCTCGTCCTGCCCCGGATGAATATGCAGCGGGGCACCCTTGCCCGGCGACAGGCTGGTTTGCTCAAAGATGGCCAGATTGCCCTGCGTGTCCTTGCCGGACACTTTCACGTCCAGAATATTAGTATTGATGCCCGAGAGCTGAATATGGCCATGGTAGCGACCTTCGCCCGCTTTCACGCGGAAGCCCGCCTGCCGGGTGCTGGTTTCGCCCGCCCGGTCGGCCAGAAAAACAAACGGCATTGTCATTCCCGACAGCACAAAGTTTCTTCTTTTCATGGCTTGCGAAGTTCAGGGTTGCTGCTGCTTCTGCCTGCCAGGGGCGGCTGCCGGTTGCACGGGGCAGCAGCCCGAAGGCAGAAAGAATATATATTTATAAATATATATTCTTTCTGCGAAAGGTCCTATCTCAACACCGCAATGGTCACGCCGTCGCCGCCACGGTCGGCGTGCTCGTCCTGCACGCTGGCAATGGCGCGCACCGAGCGCAGGTAGTCGCGCACCACTTGGCGCAGCACGCCGTTGCCGCGGCCGTGCAGGAAGCGCAGCTCGGGAATGCCGAACATGACGGCATCATCCACGAAGGCCATGATCTTGTGCAGGGCATCTTCGGCCCGTTCGCCGCGCAGGTCGAGGTTGGGGCTGAAGTTGCTCATGCGGCCGGTCATGTCGATGCCCGCGCCCGAATTGGCGTAGCTGACCCGCTCGGCCTTCTTTTCCCGCTCCCGGATTTCGGCCCGGCCCAGCTTTTCGAGCTGCGACACCTTCACGATAGTTTTCATGCCCCCAAACGAAACCTCGGCGGTTTTGCCCTTCACGCTCATGATTTCGCCGTGGCCGTCCTGGCCGATGAGGGCCACTTTGTCGCCGGCTTTTAGGGTGCTTGCGTCGGCCAGCTCGCGGGTGGCTTTGGGCTTGGGCGGCTCTATCTGGAGCTTTTCGCGCACGAAGGTGTCGAGCTTCTGACGGGCGTCTTTGGTCTTGTCCTTGTCGGCCTGGCCGACGCGGATTTCCTGGATGGTGGCCTCGATTTGCTGGTTGGTGTCCTTGAGCAGCAGCTTGGCTTTGGCCTTGGCATCGCGCAGCACTTCGAGAGTGGTTTCGTCGAGGTGCTTTTTGAGGTCCTGGTATTCCTGGGCGGCTTTTTTCATGCGCCGCTCGGCTTTGGTAGCTTCAGCGGTACGCAGCTCCAGGTCGGCTTTTTCCTTTTCCAAGCCTTCCAGCAGCCGGTCGTAGCGGATTTTATCCTTGCCCACGAGTTGGGTAGCCCGCTCCACAATCTGCTTGGGCAGCCCAATTTTGCGGGCAATTTCGATGGCAAACGACGAGCCCGGCTTGCCGATTTCGAGCCGGTAGAGCGGCTGCAGCCGCTCGGGGTCGTAGCGCATAGCCCCGTTCACCACGCCCTCGGTGCGCTCGGCGAAGTTCTTCAGGTTGGTGTAGTGCGTGGTGATGACCCCAAAGGCGCGGGCACGGTTGAGCTGATCCAGCACGGCCTCGGCAATGGCCCCGCCCAGCGCGGGCTCGGTGCCGGTACCGAACTCGTCAATCAGCACCAGGCTGCGCTTGTTGGCCAGCGTCACGAACTGCTTCATGCTCAGCAGGTGCGAGGAATACGTGCTTAGGTCGTTTTCCAGGCTCTGCTCGTCGCCGATATCGAGGAAAATATCATCAAACATGCCGGCCTCGGAGCCGTCGGCAGCCGGGATGAGCAGGCCGCACTGCAGCATATACTGCACCAGCCCCACCGTCTTCATGCTCACCGACTTACCGCCGGCATTCGGCCCCGAGATCAGCAGAATGCGGCGCTCGGGGTTCAACTCAATATCCAGGGGCACCACTTCGCGGGGGCTGTCCTTGAAGTGCTCCTTGAAAGTGAGGTAGAGCAGCGGATGGCGCACGGTCTGCCAGCGGATCAGCGGGCGGGCGTCGAGCCGGGGCATGGTGGCTTCGAGGCGGCCGGCCAGCAGGGCTTTGGCCCGCACGAAATCGAGCAGGCCCAGGTACTGGTATGCCTTGCGCAGATCCGGAATGTGGGGACGCAGCTGGTCAGTGAGGGCCGTCAGGATGCGGATCAGCTCGCGCTGGTAGCCGTTTTCGAGGTCCTTGATGTCGTTGTTCAGCTCAAAAACGGCTTCCGGCTCGATGAAAACCGTCTGGCCCGAAGCGGACTCGTCGTGAATCAGGCCCTTCACCCGGCGCTTGTGCTCGGCAATGACGGGCAGCACCAGCCGCCCACCGCGAATGGTCGGTTCAGCATCGCCGGGAATCCAGCCTTCGGCCTTAGCGTGGCGCAGGATGCCGGCAATCTGCTTGCGCAGCTGGCTTTGGCGGCCAATCAGCTCCTGCTTGAGCTGCGACAACAGCGGCGAGGCGTTGTCGCGCACCTGGCCTTCGTCGTCCACTACTTTGTCCAAGGCGGCCAGCAGGTTGCGGTCTACCTGCACGCCGATGCCCAGCAGGCGCAGGGTCGGGTACAGGCTTTCCTCGGCCTGGGTGAAAAAGGTAAGCGCCTGGCGAATAGTGCGCAGGCTCATTTTCACGGCGAAAAACGCGGCTACGTCGAGGTAGGAGCCGGGCAGGGCGGCGCGCACCAAGTGCGGGTGCACGTCGTGGTAGTGCTGGCTGGGGAAGTCGGCGCCGCTGTTGAGCAGCAGGCCGAACTCGTCGGTTTGCTGGAGCAGCTTCAGCAACTGGTCGTGCTTGGTCTGGAAGGTCATCTTGGCCACGAACTGGCGGCCCAGGGCGCTCAGGCACAGGCCCTCCAGCATCTCACGCAGCTGCGCGAAGCCTATTTTCTGCTCGAAATTTTGAGGAAGAATCAATGCGGGTAATGGGTAATTAGGGGGTATTGAGAAGGAATGTAAAAGTAAACATTCGCGGCGGGGCGAAAGATTCGCGGGGATTATCAATTAGCTAATCATTCGCCCCGCTAGCTTCTGCTTTATTCTGGCGGGCAGCAAACCACGCCCCCAGATACGTCAGCCCATTCCCGTAAATCATAAACACGGAGCCCCATTTCCCGTCCTTGACGCCGTGCGTCAGCAGGTGCCAGCTGAAGTAGCACAAGCCGGCTACAATCAGCCAGCCAACTACACTCGCCACTGGCTTTTCAAAGAAGGTCTTCTCACGTGTAATGCCCACAGACCGATCAGTAGAGAAGTCAGCCGCCTGCTTTCTGAAGTCTGCTGCCAAAGCCACAATATCGTCAGCCGGGCAAAAAGTATCGTTGTGCGCCAAAGTCACTTTTTGACCAGAGCGCAGGCGCAAGCGGAACGTCTTGTTGCCATTGAATTCCTGGTAATGAAAAGACGCAATATCTGCCAGCATAATCTGCTGATCCGGTGCCGATTTGGAGCTACGAATCGACAATTGGTCCGGCGTCAAAGTCACCTGTTTCGCGACTATAGCCACTCTCTTGATAAGCAAATAACCACCAAACAGGCAAACTGCCGCCCAAATAAGAAATACACCCCAAGGCAGATTTAGTCCGCGGGCTAACACCATGCTTCCAAAAAATAGAACAAGGGTGCCCATGAAAATGGCCACAAAAACCCATGTTCGCATAATCTGAATAGTATACTCTTTCATCTTTCTATTTATTGCTTGTATTAACTACCAATATTTTTCTCCTCCACCCCCAGCCCAAACAAGGCGAAATCATACTTCACTGGATCAGCAGCATCGAACCGGCGCAGGTTTTCGGTGAGCTCCTCGGCGGCTCGCCAATCCACCACGGGGCGGGTTAATAATCCCAGCTGCCGGGCCTGGCGCTCTACGTGCACGTCGATGGGGCAGATCAAATCCGCCATCGGCAGGCGGCGCCAGAGGCCGAAGTCCACGCCCCGGTCGTCGTGGCGCACCAGCCAGCGCAGGTACATATTCACGCGCTTGCAGGCCGAGCCGCGGGCGGGCGTGGCCACGTGCTTGCGGGTGCGCTGGGGCGCGTCTTCGAGGCTGAAGAACCGGGTATGGAAGTTTTCGAGCCGCTCACGCTGGGTGTTTCCTTGTAGAAACGCATCTTCCAGCGTATCGTGCCCGGCGTAGTAGTCGCGCAGCCAGTGCACGAAGTAGAGCAGGTCGGTGTCGCAGAAGGTGCGGTGGCAGAAGCCGAGTAGCTTCTTCAGATCCTCCTCCTGGTGCTGGGTGATGAACTGGTGGGGCGCATCGTCCATGCGGCGCAGCAGCTCCGTGACTTTGCTGATAATGGTCGGCCGCCGGCCCCAGGCCAGCAGGGCGGCAAATAGAGCGCTTATTTCAATATCCGGCCGCTGGGTGAAGCGGTGGGGAATGCTGATGGGGTCGTTTTCGATGAACGCCGGCCGGTTGTAATGGTCGTAGCGTTCCTCCAGCAGATTCAGAGTCTGGGCGTGGGTCATAGCGGGGGCGCGGGCAACGCGCCCCTACGGAACGTAGGAGGTTTCGACGCGGAAGCGGGAGTCGGGGGTGGCCAGCTTCTGCACGGCGCGGCGGGAAATGCGCACCAGCACGTTGCTGTTTTCGCCGGTATCCGGCAGCTGCCCAATCACGCGCACGTACACCGACTGGCCGTTCATGATGTTGCGCACCTGCATGATGGTGCCCACCGGCGCGGTTTTGTGCAGGGCCAGGTATTTGTCGGTGCCGCCGCCCTCAATCACGGCGGCAAGGCCGCTTTCCGTCACTTTGCGCACGATTTCGCTGGCCCGCTCGGGGGCTTCCTCCTTGGCGGGAGCCGGCGCGGTGCTGGCCGTGGCGGCCGGCTCCTTCTCCTTGTCCCGGTCGTTGTCGTCGCGCTCAGGGCGGTTGGTGGGCGCGGGCACCGGCGCGGCTTTCACCGGCGCGGTGGCTACCGGGGCGGCTTCGGGAGCCGCGGAGGCGCCCCCGGCGGGCACGATGATAAGCGTCTGGCCGATGCGGACGCCGGCGCTGGGGGCCATGTTATTCTGGCGGGCAATGTCGGCGGGCGTCAGGTCGAAGCGGCGGGCAATGGCGAAGAGCGTCTGGCCTTTTTCCACCTTGTACACCTTGTTGCCGCGGGCATCGGTGGTGAGGCCTTTGGCGGCCGGGTTGGGAGCCGCAGCAGTGGGAGCCGCTTTGGCGGCACTGGGGGCCGAAATCACCACGCGGGTGCGGGGCACCAGCACAATCTGGCCGGCCCCGAGGGCACCTTCCAGCTTCGGATTTACCTCCACAATCTGCTCGACGGGCACTTTGTAGCGGCGCGAAATGCCGTAGAGCGTTTCGCCCGGCATCACGCGGTGCTTGATCAGGACTTTGTTATTACGATACTCCACGCCGATGGAATCGGGCAGGATGGTGGGCCGCACGGCGGCCGAAGCAGCAAAACCAGACAGGGCAAAAGCGGCAAACAGCAACGAAAAACGGGTCATACGGACGGTTTGCAAGAAAAAGACCACGGAAACTGAAAAAGGGGGCGCAGCCCGTGGCAAGCGGAATAAATGCTGCCGAAAGATAAATAAATAATCCTTGGCTGCGGGGCCGAAACGGGAGGCCGGCCCCGCGCAACCGCTGCGCTACCCAGGCAGCCCTGGGCTTAGCCAATTTGGTACCGCTTTGCTTCTAACGCCAAAATCCCGCTACTTTCGGCCGTTTCCTGGCCTTTCCTCCTTCTCAAGCTGCTTCCATGCTCCACGCCATCGGTATCATTCCGGCCCGCTACGCCTCCACCCGCCTGCCCGGCAAGCCGCTGGTTGATCTGGGCGGCAAGTCCATGATTCAGCGCGTGGTGGAGCAGGCCCGGCAGGCCAACCTGAGTCGCGTGGTGGTAGCCACCGACGACGACCGGATTCTGAGCCACGTGGAAAGCTTCGGCGGCGAGGCCGTACTCACCGCCCCCGACCACCCCAGCGGCACCGACCGAGTATTCGACGCCTACCGCCAGCTCGGCGTGGTAGCCGACTGCATCATCAACATTCAGGGCGACGAGCCCTTCATCCATCCGGCCCAGATCAATGCTTTGGTCGATTTGTTCGCCGCCGAGCCCCGTCCGCAGCTGGCTACGCTGGTGAAACCCGTCGTCAGCACCGAGGAGCTGTTCAGCCCGCACCTGCCCAAAGTGGTGCTCGATGCGCAGGGCTACGCGCTGTATTTCAGCCGCCACCCCCTGCCCTTCCAGCGGCAGCACGCTCCCACCGACTGGCTCGCCCACCACCGCTACCTGCGCCACATCGGCCTCTATGCCTACCGCCCCGACGTACTGGCTGACATCACCCTGCTGCCGCCCTCGGCGCTGGAGCAGGCCGAAAGCCTGGAGCAGCTGCGCTGGCTGGAAACCGGCTACCGCATCCTCACCGCCGAAACCACGCTCGATACCATCGGCATCGATACGCCGGAAGATGTGCAGCGGGCCTTGGCCCAATTAAAAATCGAGAATTAAAAATTAAAAAATTACTGCCCAGTATTGCCGCGCAGGAGTAGTTGAATGGTCGGTTTTTAATTTTTAATTCTCAATTTTCAATTGATTCAGCCTCCGGCTTTTTTGGCTTTGTATTTCTGCTCCAGCAGCACGGCCAGGGCTTTGTCGCGAAAGTCGCCCTGAATCAGGATTTCGCCGTCTTTGGCGTTGCCGCCCACGCCGCACTTGGTTTTGAGCAGCTTGCCCAGCGCCTGCAAATCCTCGTCCTTGCCCACGAAGCCGGTGATGAGCGTGACCTGCTTGCCCCCGCGCGACTTCTTATCGAGCTGCACGCGCAGGTTCTGCTGCTGGGGCGGCAGCGTGGCCGCTTCCTCGTCGGCGGCGTGCTGGTACTCAAAGTCGGAACTGGTCGAATACACGATGCCTTCGCGGCTGCGGCGGTTTTTCATGGCGAAATAGTGAGATAGTGAAATGATGAGTTTACGTTCCGGCAGTTTCAGCGGCGCAATTTGCGCCAATAGAACGTCAAACTCACCATTTCACTATCTCACTATTTCGCCACTTCCAGCGCTAGCGGCGTCAGGGCCACTTCAAATTCCTGCGCGTCGCCGGCGTAGTCGCCATCTATGTGGAAGCCCAGGGGCGCGGCGGCCTGCACCCGGATGTGGCGGCTGGTATGAAACACGGCCGCCCCGGACGCGGGCAGATTGCCCAGCGCCAGCCCCAGGCTCACCCGCACCGCCCGCACGATGGGCAGCGAGTCGATCAGGCACAGGTCCAGCAGGCCGTCGCGAATGTCGGCAAGGGGCGCGATGTAGGCGTTGTTGCCGTACTGGGCGGCATTGGCGAAGGCCAGCACGTAGCAGTCGGTGTGCAGGGTCTGGCCGTTCAGCGTCACGGCAACGGCGGTGGGCTGGTAGTGGCGGTATTCGCGCAGCGCCACCTTCACGTAGGTGCTCAGCCCGCGGGTGCCAGCTTGCGCAAACATCTTGCTGACGTGGGCATCAAACCCCAGTCCGGCGGTGCAGAAAAACGCCCGGCCGTTGATGTGGCCCACATCAATGCGCTGAAACTCGGGGCGGCACATGCGGCGCACGGCGGCGGGCAGCGCCAGCGGAATGCGCAGGTGGCGGGCCAGCCCGTTGCCGGAGCCGCGCGGCACGATGCCCAGTGCCGCCGCCGTGCCCAGCAGCCCGCGCCCTACTTCATTCACCGTCCCATCGCCGCCCACGGCCACCACCGTGCGAAAGCCCTCGGCGGCCGCCTGCCGGGCCAGCGTTTCGGCGTGGCCGGCGTATTCCGTGAGCCGGATTTCGTAGTCAGCCACGGACTTGTCGATGTGCTGCGCGATGAGCGCGGGCACATCCTGCCGCCGGTCGGTGCCCGATTTGGGGTTGATGAGGAAGCAGATCCGGGGCATGAAGTGAGGTGTTGAAGGCTGAGTTTTGAATGTTGAATGTTTCGCTGTTAAAATGTCTGTCATCCTGAGCTTGCGAAGGACCTTATGGGATGAGAACGAGTCGTTGTTGCGCTGGTCGTTTAACTGGCATAAGGTCCTTCGCTCTGCTCAGGATGACAGACGTTTTAAATTGCTAAACGGCTTCAACAGCGCAGAAAACAAGCGCCTACCGCAGAGCTTTACGGCCAAAACCCAAAAAAGCCTGCCCGAACCGGGCAGGCTTTCTCATACTTTAGGTTACCGGAGCAATTATTTGCTCATGGCCTCACCCAACTTCTGGATCAGGTCAGCGGTGCGGGTGCTGTAGCCGGTTTCGTTGTCGTACCAGCCGATTACCTTGGCCAGCGTGCCGTTGGCTGAGGTCAGCTCCGAGTCGAAGATGCAGCTGTGGGGGTTGCCCACGATGTCGATGCTCACAATCGGGTCGGTGGTGTACTCAATGATGCCTTTCATGGCCCCATCGGCCGCCGATTTCAGCGCCTCGTTGATCTGCTCTTTCGTGGCTTCTTTCTTCAGAATCACGGTCAGGTCGGTCATCGAGCCATCCGGCACGGGCACGCGCATGGCCAGACCGTCGAGCTTGCCTTTCAGCGTGGGCAGTACCAGCCCTACGGCTTTGGCGGCGCCGGTGCTGGTGGGGATGATGCTGTAGGCGGCGGCGCGGGCGCGGCGCAGGTCTTTGTGCGGCGCGTCCTGCAGGTTCTGGTCGGAGGTGTAGGCGTGCACCGTGGTGATGTAGCCTTTCTCGATGCCGAAAACCTCGTCGAGCACCTTGGCCATGGGGGCCAGGCAGTTGGTGGTGCAGCTGGCGTTCGAAATGATGGTTTCGTCGCCGGTCAGGATGTCTTCGTTCACACCCAGCACTACGGTTGGGATGTTGCCGGTGGCGGGTGCCGAAATCACAACCTTCTTCGCGCCGGCCGTGATGTGCTGACCTGCGCCAGCCTCGTCCACGAAGCGGCCCGTGGATTCGAGCACTACATCTACACCCATTTTGCCCCAGGGCAGCAGCTTGGGGTCGCGCTCGGCGAGGGCGGCAATCTTCACGCCGTTCACCGTCAGGCTTTCCTCGTCGTACGAAACCGTGCCATCGAAGCGGCCGTGCACGGAGTCGTATTTCAGCAGGTGCGCCAGCGTTTTGTTATCGGTGAGGTCGTTGATGGCGACTACTTCCACATTGTCGCGGCTGAGCAGCGACTTGAACGTCAGGCGGCCAATGCGGCCGAAGCCGTTGATGGCAACTTTGATTTTAGCCATAATTGAGAGGAAAATGGGGTTAGCGACGCACGAATGCGCCGGGTGGAAACGCGGAGCGAAGGTACAGGGAGCAGCCAACAACGCCAAATCAATCCTGACCTTCGTGCTAACCCTGCTGAGGTATTGTCCTGCTGAGCTTGTCGAAGCATCTCTACCGCTCCGTTGCAAGTGCAATTCAACGAAGCCGTAGAGGTGCTTCGATAGAGTCAGCAGGACGAAAATGACGTTTTCAGCAAATCTCAGACGCCCAGCTCAGCAGCTATTAGCCCTGCCGACCCCAGTACCCACTTCTGGTCCGGCAAAACTTTTTCCTTGAAAGTCAGCCCATTTGCTCGCTAAGGCACTTTTTTTTGGAACCAGGTATTGCGGCGGCGCTTGCGGCTATTACCTTTGCATCATCAAAACGAGTCAGGCACAGTATCTGGTCCGTTCGTCTAGGGGTTAGGACAGTAGATTTTCATTCTACCAACAGGGGTTCGATTCCCCTACGGACTACTACCTTCTCGTTTTGAAATGGCCTTCACTGCCCGGTGAAGGCCATTTTTATTTTAGGAGCCGCCGGCTGGCATCTGCCCCGTGCTCTGGCTTTTGCTGGCTGCCAGCTTGAAAATATGCGCAGAAGTTTGCCGCAGGTATTGCACCGAACCGTTGCGGTGTTACCTTTGCATCATCAAAACGAGTCAGGCACGTTATCTGGTCCGTTCGTCTAGGGGTTAGGACAGTAGATTTTCATTCTACCAACAGGGGTTCGATTCCCCTACGGACTACTACCTTCTCGTTTTGAGGAATTAAAAACCCGCATCAGCGCTTCTGATGCGGGTTTTTGCTTTTTCCGGCAGCCGCCCCTTTGCCCGCCTCAGCGCCTTTCGCCCATGCACACCCTTTCCCAACTCCGCGCCGGGCAGCTGGCCGGCGCCCGCGAACTGCACCTGGCCGAAGGCCTGACGGAGTTTCCCCGCGAGCTATTCGACTTGGCTGATACGCTGGAAATCCTGAACCTGTCGGGCAACCGGCTGGCGGCGCTGCCCGACGACCTGGGGCGGCTGCGCAAGCTGCGCATTCTGTTCTGCTCCGATAACCTGTTTACGAGCGTGCCGGCGGTGCTGGGCCAGTGCCCAGCGCTGAGCATGGTGGGCTTCAAGGCCAACCAGATCCGGACGCTGCCCGCCGCGGCCCTGCCGCCAACCCTGCGCTGGCTGATTCTGACCGATAACCAATTGGAAGCCGTGCCGGCCGAAATCGGGAGCTGCGGGCAGCTGCAGAAGCTGATGCTGGCCGGCAACCACTTGCGGGAGCTGCCCGCGACGCTGGCTACTTGCACGCACCTGGAGCTGCTGCGCCTTTCGGCCAACCGCCTGGAAGCCCTCCCCGACTGGCTGCTCACGATGCCGCGCCTGGCCTGGCTGGCCTACGCCGGCAACCCGTTCTGCGACCGGCTGGAAGCCGCCGCCGTGGCCCGCCACCCCATCAATACGATTAATTGGCCTGAGCTGGCGCTGGAAGAAAAGCTGGGTGAAGGCGCGTCGGGTGTGATCTATCGGGCGCGGTGGCAGCCGCAAGCGGCGCCGGTTGCAGAAGTGGCCGTGAAGCTCTTTAAGGGCAGCGTGACTAGCGACGGCCTGCCGCACAGCGAAATGGCGGCCTGCATCAGCGCCGGCCCGCACCCGAACCTGGTGGGCGTGACGGGCAAAATCGGGAGGCACCCGGCGGGTACCGAAGGGTTGGTGCTGGCACTCATCGATCCGGCATTCGGCAACCTGGCCGGGCCGCCCAGCTTCGCCACCTGCACCCGCGACGTGTATGCGCCGGATACCACTTTCGGGTTCGATGCGGCCTTGCGCCTGGCGTTGGGCATTGCCGCGGCGGCGGCGCACCTGCACGCCCGCGGCATTCTGCACGGCGATTTATACGCCCACAATATTCTGAATACGCCCGCTGGCGAGTGCCTGCTGAGCGACTTCGGGGCCGCCGGCTTCTTCGATACTGCCGACCAGGAAGCGGCGCAGGCGCTGCAGCGGCTGGAGGTGCGGGCCTTTGGGTGCCTGCTCGAAGAGCTGCTGGAGCGTAGCATAGTGCCCCCGGCTTTGGCTTCCTCGGCGCAGGTGCTGCATACGCTGCAGCAGCGCTGCACGCAGGCCGCGGTGGCCGAGCGGCCGCTGTTTGCCGAGATTCAGCAGACGCTGCAAGGGGTATATCAGGCGGCGGAGCCCCTTGGGGTGGGGCTGTAGCAGGGCGGCTCCGGGGGGCGTTTTTGACGGGTTATATAGTTGGTGGTCCTTTGTGCCTGTCCTATTCCTACTTTGGAACAGTTTAAGAGTCAAAACCGCCTGTCATCCTGAGCTTGCGAAGGACCTTATGCCAGTGGAACGAGTCGGTGGTATAACCTCAAACGTGATAAGGTTCTTCGCAAGCTCAGGATGACAGGCGATGAAAAAACGAATCACAAAACAGTCCTTTATGTCCTCTATGCCCGTTTCTGCCCTTGAGCTGCGCACCGTGGAGGTGACGCGCTACGTGACGCCGCTACGCGAGGGTGGCTCTTTGCCGGCCTTGGTGGAGGCTGATGATGGCTTTCTGTACGTGCTCAAATTTCGCGGGGCGGGCCAGGGCATCAAAGCCCTTATTGCCGAGCTGATTGTGGGCGAGCTGGCCCGCGCGCTGGGGCTGCGGGTGCCCGAGCTGGTATTCGCCCAGCTCGACGAAGCCTTCGGCCGCACCGAGCCTGACGAGGAAATTCAGGACCTGCTGCGGGCCAGCACGGGCCAGAACCTGGCCCTGCACTACTTATCCGGTGCCATTACTTTCGATGCGCTGGTGACCACCGTGGAGCCGCGCCTGGCCTCCCAGATTGTGTGGCTCGACTGCCTGACGCTGAACGTGGACCGCACGGCCCGCAACACCAACATGCTGATGTGGCACAAGGAGCTCTGGCTGATTGACCACGGCGCGGCGCTGTACGTGCACCACGCCGGGCCGGGCTGGGAGCTGCCGCCGCGCCGCGCCTTCGGGCAGGTGAAAGACCATGTGCTGCTGCCCCAGGCCAGTGAGCTGGACGCTGTGGATGCCGAAAGCCGCGCCCGCCTCACGCCGGAAGTTCTCCGCGCCATCGTGGCCCTGGTGCCCGATGAGTGGCTGGTGGAAGAAGGCTCCGACGCCCCGGCCGCGGAGCAGCGCGCGCGGTACGTGCAGTTTCTGACCAACCGCCTGGCCGCCGCCGACACCTTTATTCAGGAAGCCAAAGATGCCCGCAATGCACTTATTTGAGTATGCCGTGCTGCGCGTGGTGCCCCGCGTGGAGCGCGAAGAATTCCTGAATGTGGGCGTGATTGTGTACTGCGCCGCCCAAGGCTTTCTGGAAACCCGCTGCGCCCTGCCCGAAGCCCGCCTGCGCACCCTAGCCGGCGACGCGCTAGACCTGCAGGAAGTACAGCAGCGCCTGCAAGCATTTGAGCGCATCTGCCGGGGGCGCAAAGAAGGCGGCACCATCGGGCAGCTGCCTTTGGCTTCGCGGTTTCGGTGGCTCACGGCCACGCGCAGCACCATCGTGCAGACCTCGGCCGTGCACCCCGGCCGCTGCGAAGATGCCGGCGCGACGCTGACGCGGCTGTTTGAGCAGCTGGTGCTGTAGGGAAGCTAAATGGTGCCGGTTTCAGGTTTGTAAAAGCCTACTTACAAATCAGGTCAAAGCCGCAGCGCGGCGGCAGGTTTGTAGTAGTCAGAGCGAAAAAAGAACCAAGCCGCGTAGCGGTGACAGAGTCCTTCGGGCGGTTCCGTCACCGCTACGCGGCTTGTTCGTTCTGAGGCGTGATTTACTACAAACCTGTCACCGCTACGCGGCTTTATTTCACCTGCCGCCCGGCGTGCTACAAATCTGTCGCCGCGCTGCGGCTGTTCGGTTTGTCCAGGTAATTTATTTCTGAAAAATATACGCCCTAATCGGTGCTATCTTTAGGCAATAAACTGCGCAACTTATCCGCAGCTGCTCCGGCTACTTATGAAACACTTCTTCCTTCTGGCCGGCCTGCTGTGCGCCAGCCTGAGCAGCTTTGCGGCCCAGCTCACCTTTCGCGTCGATATGAGCGGGCAAACTGTGGCCGCTGCCGGTGTGCACGTGGCAGGCACGTTTCAGGCCGCGGCCGGCTACACCGGCGACTGGAATCCGGCCACCACCCTACTCACCGACCCTGACAACGACCGCATCTACGAGTTGACCGTAACGGTGCCCGCCGGCACGTACCTGTACAAATTCGTGAACGGCAGCGCCTGGGCCGGGGCCGAAATAGTGCCCGCTGCCTGCGGCCTCGACGATGGCGGCGGCAACGTGAACCGGCAGGCCACGGTGGGCACCGCGGGCCTGCGCCTGCCCGCCGTCGGCTTTGGCGGCTGCCTCACGGAGCTGATTTTTAGAGTGAACATGCGCGGCCAGACCGTGTCGCGCGCTGGGGTGCACGTGATGGGCAACTTCCAGACCCTGGCCGGCTACGCCACCAACTGGGACCCCATCAGCATTGCCCTCACCGACACCAACGGCGACGAAATCTACGAGGCGCGGGTGGGCATGCCGGCTACCGGCCGGTTTCAGTACAAGTTCGTGAATGGCAACACGCTGGCAGCGGCCGAAGTGGTGCCGGCTGCCTGCGGCGTAGTCGACGGCACCGGCAACCTGAACCGGGTGCTCGATGCCACGGCCACCACGACTGCTACTTTATGCTTCGGCACCTGCACCAACTGCGGGCCCTCGCTCACCACCTACACCACCCACTGGTGGAACGATGCCGTGTTCTACGAGGTGTTCGTGCGCAGCTTCTACGATACCAACGCCGACGGCCAGGGCGACTTCGCCGGCCTCACGGCCAAGCTCGATTACCTCAACGACGGCAACCCCGCCACCACCACCGACCTCGGCGTCACGGCCCTGTGGCTGATGCCCATGATGGACTCGCCCAGCTACCACGGCTACGACGTGACCAACTACAAGGCCACTGAGCCCGATTACGGCACCATGGCCGGGTTTGAAGCCTTCCTGGCCGCCGCCCACGCCCGCGGCATCAAGGTCATTATTGATCTGGTTTTGAACCACTCCTCCAGCCAGCACCCGTGGTTTCAGCAGGCGGCCGGCAGCACCACCAGCAGCTACCGCGACTGGTACCGGTGGTCGGCCACCAACCCTGGTGCGGGCTGGTATCTGCGCAATGGCAGCTACTACTACGGCTATTTCTGGAGCGAAATGCCCGACCTGAACTGGCGCAACCCCCAAATGAAGGCCGCCATGTGGGATGCCACGCGCTTCTGGCTGAAAAAAGGCGTGGACGGCTACCGGCTCGACGCGGTGAAATTTCTGGTGGAAGACGGCGCGGTGATTGAAAACACGCCCGGCACGCTGGACGTGCTGAAAGAATTCCGCGACTCGGTGCGGGCCGTGAGTCCCAACGCTTTTACCGTGGGTGAAGCCTGGACGAATACGGAGGCGGTGGTGCCCTACGTGCTAGATGGCGGGCTCGATGCCTGCTTCGAATTCGACTTGGCCACAACAATGATTGGCAGTCTGACCACGGGCAATGCCGCCGGCCTGCGCACCCAGCTGACCCTTATCGACAGCAATTACCCCCGGCTGCAGTACGCCACTTTCCTTACCAACCACGACCAAAACCGCATTATGAGCCAGCTGGGCGGCAATATGGCCCGCATGAAGCAGGCCGCCGCCCTCTACCTGACCATGCCCGGCGTGCCCTTCCTCTACTACGGCGAGGAAGTGGGCATGCTCGGCACCGGGGCCGATGAGGAAAAGCGCAAGCCCATGCAGTGGACGGCCGGCCCCAACGCCGGCTTCAGCACCGGCACGCCCTGGCGCGCCCCAAACAGCAACTACGCCCAGTTCAACGTGGCCACCATGCAGGCTGACCCGGCTTCGCTGCTGAATCACTATAAAAAGCTCATCGGTATGCGCACGGCCCAGCCGGTGCTGCGCAAGGGCTACATGCTGCCCGTGAGTACGCCGGGAGCCAGTGTACTGAGCTACGCGCGGGTATTTGGGGCGGAAGCGGCGGTGGTCGTGGCTAATCTGGGCAGCGGCAGCGCGGGCGCGCCGGCCCTCTCGCTGGCCGTGTCGTCGTTGCCGGCCGGCGTATATCAGGCCACGGATCTGTATTCGGGCCAGGTGGCGGGGCAGGTGACGCTCGACGGCCAGGGCGGCTTTAGCGGCTGGATTCCGGCGCTGGGCGCGCTGGGTGCCAACCAGACCTGGGTACTGCACCTCACGCCTGCTTCACCCACGGCAGTCCGGCCAGCCAATCAACTGGCGTTCAGCTTCTACCCTAACCCCGCCACTACGCAAGTGCAACTGGAGCTGCCCGAAGCCGGAGCCACGCCGGCGCAGCTCACGGTCTACGACCTGACCGGCCGGCTGCTGCACACCCGCACCTTCACCGGCCGCCGCCACACGCTCGATACAAGTGGCTGGGCCAACGGCACCTACTTCCTGCGGATTCAGGCTGGCAATGCCAGCTCGGTGCAGCGGCTGGTGGTGGCGCATTGATGCTTATGAACGGCAAGAAACCAGCACGTCATGCTGGGAGAAGTCGAAGCATCTCTACTGCTTCGACTTCTCCCAGCATGACGTGCTGGTGCATACCAAAAATGAGAAAGCCGTTGCAGACGCAACGGCTTTCTCGTTTTAAAGCAAGGCTGAACCTCTACGCCCGCCCTTTCAATGGGGCCGACTGCAGGGCGGTCAGCACGGTGCGCAGGCCCTGCTCGGCGTCGTGGCCGAGGTGGATGCGCAGGGTGCGGCGGTTGTAGTCGTGCAGGGCCTGCAGGTCGCCGGCGGCCTGGGCATTCTTGAACGTGCCGAAGGAATACGAGCGGCCGGGCAGCGCCAGATCTACGCCGGGCGCGTGGTCCTGGGTGAACTGCACGAACAGGCCCTTGTCAGGGCCGCCCTTGTGGTACTGACCGGTGGAGTGCAGGAAGCGCGGGCCGTAGCCGGAGGTAGTGGCTAGGTGCAGCTGTTCCTGCACCTGCGTGCGCAGCGCCAGCAGACTCTCGTTCAGCGCTTCCGACTCGGTCAGGTAGGCCTGCAGGTTCAGGAAGTCGCCGGGGCGGGCCTGGGCGAAGAAGTTATGGACCACTTCGGCGGCATCCTGGCCGGTGGCGGCGGTGTAGTAGGCCACGCCGTTTTCGGTCACCTTGGGCGCGTCGCCGGCGGGCAGGCTGCCTTTTTCCTGCACCACTTTCATCAGACTGTCGGTGGCGGTTTTGGCGGCCTGCACGTTGGGCTGATCGAAGGGGTTAATTTCGAGCACGGCGCTGGCCACGGCCGTGGCCACTTCCCAGCGGAAGAACTCGGCCCCCAGGTCCAACGGCTCGTCCATCAGAATGCGAATAGTGGGGTGGCCGGCGGCTTCCAGGGCCAGCAGCTTGGTGCGGTTATCCACGTCGGCATCGGTCTTGTAGCCCACGTACACGAACACGCGGTCCGGGCCGTACACCTGCGGCTCGCGGGCGGGCTCGCCGGCGATGGGCAGAATTCCCTTGCCTTCCTTGCCGGTGCTTTCGGCGATGAGCTGCTCCAGCCACAGGCCCAAATCACTGAGCGAGTCAGGCACGATGAGGGTGAGCTTGTCGCGGCCCTGCTGGGCCAGTACGCCCAGGGCCACGCCCAGCTCCAGGCCGGGATTGTGCGCCACGGGGCCATACGCGCCGTTGGCCCGCATCATCCGGATGGCCCGCTCCAGCATCTCGCCGATGTTCAGCCCATAGAGCGCGGCCGGCACCAGCCCGAAATACGACAGCGCCGAGAACCGGCCGCCCACTTCCGAGAAATTCAGGAAGATGCGGCGGTAGCCCTGCGCGGTGGCCGAGGTCACGAACTGGGAGCCGGGGTCGGTGATGGCCACGAAGTTCTCGCCGGCCTTGTCACCTTTTAGCTGCTTGAGACGGTCGTAGAAATAGTCGCCAAAAGCCAGCGGCTCGGCCGTGGTGCCCGATTTGCTGGCCACGATGAACAGCGTATCGGCCAGCGGCACCGATTCTTCGATCTGACGCACGGTGCCGGGGTCGGTGGTATCGAGCACCGACATGGGCAGGCCGTCGGCTCCTTTTTCAAACGAGGATTTGAACACAATCGGGGCCATGGTGCTGCCGCCCATGCCCATCACCACCACATGCTTGAAGCCCGCAGCCTTCACTTCCTGCACAAACTGCTCGATTTCGGGCACGGCCCCTACCATCGTTTCGGCCACGCGCAGCCAGCCCATGAAGCTGCGGATGCTGTGCTGCCCGGCCTCGTCCTGCACCCACAGGTCGGCCTTCTTGTCCCAGAAGCCGGCGGTGAAGTTTTTGGCGTCGAGTTTCTGAATTTTGTCCTCTACGGCCGCCTGGTACTGGCCCAGCTGCAGGGTCTGCTCGGTTACGGTTTCGGCCAGCGCCTGCTGGCGCTTCTGCTCCAATGAGTCCATGAGTTTCGCGAAAGGTTCGTTGAATTTCTTGGCGCCATCCACTTCCAGGAAGCTGGTTTGCTCCTCCAGATTGATGCCCAGCTCGGGCAGACGGCGCAGCACGTCCTGGGCTTTCTCCAGCCCTTCTTCCAGGCGGTGCGCGGCGCGGCCCCGCTCGCGGAAAATATCCAGCGTTTCGACCGGCACGGTGTTCACCGTGTCGGGGCCAATCAGATTTTCAACGTACTTCAGGTCGTCGTATTTGGGGTTTTTGTTGCCGGTGCTGGCCCACAGCAGGCGCTGCGGGGCCGCGCCTTTTACCTGCAGCGCTTCCCAACGCGGGCCGCTGAAAATCTGCTTATACAGCTGATACGCCTGCTTGGCGCTGGCCAGGGCCACCTCGCCTATCAGGCTCTGCGCCAGCGCGCCCTTCTCGCCCCCTTCGGCGGCAATTTTCTCCAGCATGGGGTCCAGCAGCACATCGATGCGGGAGAGGAAGAAGCTGGCCACGGAGTCGATCCGGCCAATCGGCTGGCCGGCCTTCACGCGGTCTTCGAGGCCCGCGAGAAAAGCTTCGGCCACCAGACGGTAGCGCTCCAGGCTGAAAATCAGGGTCACGTTTACGTTGATGCCCTCGGCAATGAGGCGGCGGATGGCGGGCAGTCCTTCCAGCGTGGCGGGCACTTTTATCATCACGTTGGGCCGGTTCACGGCCTGCCAGAAACGGATGCCTTCCTCGATGGTGCCCTCCGTATCGTTCACCAGCTTGGGCGACACTTCCAGGCTCACGTAGCCGTCGCCGGCACTTTCAGGGTGGTCGTAGAGGGGCCGAAACAGGTCGCAGGCGTGCTGCACGTCGGCCACGGCCAGGGCGGTGTAGATTTCGTCGGTGGTTTTATTCTGGAGCGCCAGGCTGCGGATGGCCGCGTCATAGTCGTCGGAGCCGCCGATGGCCTTCTCGAAGATGGCCGGGTTGGACGTGACGCCGCGCAGGGCTTCGTGGGTGATGCGCCGCTGCAACTCGCCGTTGATCAGGATTTTGCGCCGGATGAAGTCCAGCCAGATGCTTTGGTTGAAGTCGCGGATGGCAACGAGAGGATTCATAAACGTCAGCTTTGAGGAAGCGCCAAAGTTCAGGAAAGAATTGGTGGGGCGCTGAATTCTCGGGCAATTTTATGGTAAAGGATGGTTTGGCTGGCCCAGCCTGCTGGCTAAATCTTCTCCGGCAGCAGCGTGGCATCGGGATAGTTGCCGAGCACCACTTTGTCGCCTTCTGTCACGGCTTCTACCAGCAGCGCCCCGCCCACAAACGCGCCTTTCCACGATTCGCCCAAGCCGCCGAATACCTCTTCCCGGTCGCCGCGGGAGCGGAGCTTGTTCACGCCCACCTTGAAGGCGCGGATTTCTTTGGCAGTGCGGGCGGCCCATTTTTCGTCGTCGGAGGCTACGGCGGCTACCAGCGCGCCGTTCGAGATATTCATTTCGCCCACCAGCTCCTCTACCCTATCCACCAGCACAATGGAGTCAATCGGGCCGAAGGGCTCCTTGAAGTACAGCTCACTCTGGCGGGGCAGATTGACGAGGGCGCGGGGGGCGCGGTAGGCCGAGCGGTCCTGGCCGGGCAGGAAGAGGCTGTCGTCGAGGCGACCTTCGTAGATAGGCGTGGCGCCGGTTTTGAGCGCGTCGGCGTAGAGGCGGTCGAGGTCTTCGGCCTGGGCCTGGTTGATGACGGGCCCGAAAGCCAGCTCGGGCAGCTTGTCGTCGGGCGCATCAACCAGCGTGGGGTTGCCCACTTTCAGGCCCTGCATCACGCCCCAGTAGGTTTCCAGAAACTGCGGAAACAGCCGCCGCTCCACCACGAAGCGCACGTAGGCCGTGCAGCGCTGCTTGCCGTAGTCGTAGCCTTTTTTGAGCTGGTCGGCCAGGGTGGTCCAGTCGGAGTAGTTCCAGATACCGTAGGTGTTCACGCCTTCCATTTCGAGCATGTAGCGCTTGTGCTCGGTGGACAGCGCGTCGGCAATGTTGCGGCCATTGTAGCGCCCGCCCACGAAGGAGAGGCAGTCGATGGCGGCGTGCTTCACCAGCACGTCGCTCAGCTCGCCGCCCGAGCCGCTGACCAGCGTGACGGGCAAGCCGCAGCGGCGGGCCAGGGCAAAGGCCAGACTGAGTGAAATAAAGCCGCCGTCGGTGGGCGTTTTGGCAATGACGGCATTGCCGCACAGCGCCTGCACCAGCACGGCGTGCAGCAGCACCGAAAACGGGTAGTTCCAGCTGGCAATGTTGCTCACCAGCCCCAGGGGCTTACGCTGGCCCAGCATTCCCTCAATGGTATCCAGATACCACTGCGCCCCGTCGATGCAGCGGTCGATGTCGGTGAAGCCGAGCTTGTAGGTTTTGCCGATTTCCCACATCACCAGCTTCCCGATCAGCTCGACGTGCTGGCGCAGCAGATTCAGGCACTCCTGCACCTTGGCGCGGCGCTCGTCGAGGCCGGTGGCGGCCCAGGCGGGGGCTTCGCCTTTGGCAAACTGCACGGCCCGCAGGGCGGTTTCGCGGCTGAGCATGGGCATCCAGCCCAGCTGGGTGCCATCGATGGGCGAGATGAACTCGCGGGGCGTGCCGATTTCCTGCCAGCGGCCTTCCAGCAGGTTCAGGAATTTGCCATCGGCCGAAAAAACTTCCGGCGTAATCGTTTTCATCTGGCTCAGCAACCCGCTGAACTCGACCTGGGGCGAAATGATTTTGGGCATAGCGAAGAAGGAAAAAGCCTGTCGTCAGGCCTGGTTTGGGAGCACCTAAAAGTAGGATGGTTTGGCATAGGTTGGTGCCCTGGCTTTTTGCTCCCCGGGCGGGCGGCGGACCTCACCCCCTAGCCCCCTCTCCATGAGAGAGGGGGAACTAGATTTTAGATCTAGAGCCTGTTATGCACTTTTTGAGCAACTGAGGCCTTTTTTGTAACTGGTTACAGCAGAAACAAGGATAGCTCAGTACCAAAAGCGGCCCTGCGTGTCGTAGCGGGCTTCCAATGCGTTGAGACGCTTTTGATAAACCGCGTTTCGGCGCAGCAGTGCATAACAGGCTCTAGAGCGCTAATAACAAAGTCTAAAAACTAAGGCTAGTCCCCCCTCTCCCATGGAGAGGGGGCTAGGGGGTGAGGTCCGGCGGGCAGCGAGCCTTAGCGCGTGGCTTGAGCCAGTTCGCAGATGGCCCGCCGGATGCGCGTTTTGACCGTACCCAGCGGCAGGTTGAGCGCCTCGGCGGCTTCGGCCTGGGTGAAGCCGTTGAAATAGAGCAGGTCGATGAGCTGCTGATCGGGGGGGCTGAGGCGGGCCACCAACTCGCGCAGGCCGATGTGCTCGGGCTGAAACGTGGGGGCCGCGGCCTGGTGCCGGGCCGCGCTTTGGTGCAGCTCCTCGGTGCGGGCGGCGGCCTGGTGGCGGCGGGTGCGGATGTGGTCGATGGCCACGTTGCGGCAGATGTTGAGGGCCCAGGTGAAAAGCCGGCCGCGGTCAGGGTCGTAGCTGGCGAAGGAAAACCAGATCTTGACCATGCCTTCCTGCAGTACGTCTTCGGCCAGCTCCTCGCTTTTCACGATGCGCCAGATGGTGTTGTAGAGCGCCCGGCCGTAGCCATCGTAAAACAGCGTCATGGCGGCTTCGTCGCGGGCGTAGAGACGTTGAACGAGTTCCTGCTCGGAGGCCCGGGAAGCGGCGGGTGAAATCATAAAAGGGGTAGATTACAACACATTAACACGCTTGCGGAAATAGGATGCTCAGGCATCCAAAACTGCCGCTCACTCCCGCTACTGGCACCGGTTGCGGGTGTACGGGCCCGCTCGGACCAAAGTTTGACCGCCCGGCCAGCGGCGGCGCACCGCCTGATTAAAAAAATGCGCCGGCAGGCTACGGATGAGATTCCGTGCCGCCGTAGGCCCGGTTTGCGGTCGGGCTGGGCCGGGCAGCCGCCCACGTTATTTTACCGGCTACTTTCCGCACGGGGCCGGAAGGGCCTACCTTTGCGGCCTTTTACGCGGGGCCGGTGGCCCCGTGGCTTTGTTCGTGCGTGCCGTGCTTGGTGTTTCTGCTTTCCGTCGGGTTTTTCTGGTAATGTTTGGGCTGACCGTCCTGGTTCTTTCAGCGCGGGGGCAGGCGGGGCCGCTGCTGCGCGAGCTGATCATCCGCACCGATACGGCCCGCTACGCGCTGAGCCGCCACACGGTGCTGGTGCAGCAGGAGCCGCACCTGTACTTCTACCACCGTCAAAACGATGAAACCGCCGAGCTGCTCCTCTACCCCACCGTGTGGCAGCCGGCCCGCCCGCCGCGCCTGCGCCGCTCCGCCGACTTCGTGCTGCTCGACTCGCTCACGGCCGTCGATAGCCAGTACTACCGCGCCAAAATCCGCTTCCGCGACCTGGCGGCGGCGCGGTTTCTGCAGCTCACCTTCACCCAGGCCAGCCCCGACAGCGTGAGCGGGCCGCCGCGCACCCAGACCGTGCCCCTGCTGGCCGTGTCGCGCACCACGCTGGCGCTCAACGCCCCCGATACGGAGCTGTTTGTGGGCGAGGAAAAGGTGTTTGAGCTGCGCAGCAACTCTCCGCAGAACGTGCGCACTACCACCGACTGGACCCGCGGCCAGGATATCGACTACCGCATCAGCCAGGAAAACGGCCAGCTGCGGCTGCACGTGCTGCCCACCGCGCTGGGCCCGCGCGTGCTCACGGTGCGCGCCCAAACGGAGCGGCCGTTTCTGGTCGAAAACGGCCGGCGGCTCAGCTACGCGCTGGCCCCGCTGCGGCAGGATTTCATGGTGAAAGCCAGCCGTTTGCGTTTTCTGAGCGCGGATAAGAAGGAAGTCACGCTCGACGATGCAGCCCGGCGGCGGGGCGTGGAAATTATTCTGGACAACGGCCGCAGCTTCGAGCTGAAGCGCACCTACCGCCTGGAAGACCAGGAGGAACCCGGCGGCGCGCTGATGGCCGAGCTGTTTACGCGCCAGTACCTGACCAACGACCGGGTGCTGTGCTGGCTGCGCGTGTACAACACCCACCGTCAGACCGAGGGCTACCTCTACCTGAAGGAAAACGACCAGGCCCGCGCCATCACCAACTTCACCATCTCGCCCAAAACCTCCATCAGCAGCGTGCAGGTGCGCCACCGCGGCGGCGACTGGAGCCCCAGCCTGGCCGTGAACCCCGGCGAAACCGTGGACGTGCGCCTGGAGGGCGAGGCCCTGCAAAAGGCGCGGCTGCACTTTGAAGACCTGACGGTGATTCCCTCCGACTCCTCGGTGCGCACGGAGGCGGCCGTGGTGTACCGCGTGCAGGTGCCCGTCACGATTGATAAGCGCCGCATCACTATTTTCAATGCCGGCCTGCCCACGGGCTTTGCCCTCACGGTGAAGGAGTTTCAGCGGCCCCACCCGCTCGATTTCGTGGCCGTGAACTTCGGCGAAGGGCCGCGGGTGCTCAACCGCCTGAACGGTCCGGTGCTCTACAGCCGCGTGATTTCCGACGTGGTGTTCAGCTTCAACCCCAACGGCCTCGACACCGATAACCAGCTCTACGGCAAGCAGTTCCTCACCTTCGACATTCGCACCCAAAACAGCAAGGGCGAGCTGCTGGAGCTGCGCACCCTCGACAACGTGGTCATCTGCCCCGGCGACAACTCGGTGCGGGCCGCCTTCTACCAGGACAAGCTCTGCCAGGTGGGCAACCTGAGCCTGAACAACCTGCTCAGCGCCCGCAAAACCTACGATCTGGACGATTGGAGCACCATTATCATTACGGTGCGGCACACGCCGGGGCAGTACCAGGAGTCCGGCTTCACGCAGAAGCTGGAGCTGGTGCTCAAGCGCCGCCTCAAGTTTGATATTGACGTGAGCTTTCCCGGCGGCCTGCTCACCAAGTACCGGGGCGAGTCGAGCTACACGTCGTTCGGGGGCATTTCCCTGGCTATGCTGGGCCAGCTGAGCTTCTACCACCCCGAGAAAATCAACCGGCTGCGGCCCTACAAGATTGGGGCAGGCTTCGTGGCCCTCAATGCTTTCGACCTGAGCAAAAACGGCGGCAACCGCGACCTGGGCCTGGTGGTGCTGGGCTCCGTCTACCCCACCCGCCGCGAGGCCAAGCTCACCTTCCCGCTCTACCTGGGCGGCGGCTACCTGCTCAGCACCCGCAAACCCTTTTTCCTCCTCGGCCCCGGCATCGGCGTGCGGCTCTGATAGTGAGATGGTGAGATAGTGAGATAGTGAGATAGTGAGTTTGATGTTTTGACTGCGCCGAATGCGCCATATGCGCAGTCAAAACATCAAACTCACTATCTCACCATTTCACTATCTCACTATCAGAGCCGTCAATTCAATCGTGATGATGGTGCCGCGGCCCAGGCGCGACTCGATGGTTAGCTCGCCGCCGAGCAGGTCGATGCGGTTGCGGATGCCGGCCAGGCCGATGCCCTGGAGCGGCGTGGCCGGGTCGGGGCTGATGCCAACGCCGTTGTCTTCGACGGAAATATGCAGGTGCTGGTCTTCGTGAATGACGTGGATGAAAACCTCGCTGGCGCGGGCGTGCCGGATGATGTTGTTAAGCAGCTCCTGCACCACGCGGTAGATGGCAATTTCGATGGGGCGCGGGCGCGGCTTTTCCAGCCCCACCAGGTTCAGGTGGAAGCGCAGGTTTTGCTTCGGAATGCGCTTGCACAGCTCTTCCAATGCTATTTTCAGGCCGAAGTCTTCCAGAATGCCGGGGGTCAGCTCGAAGGAGATGGTCCGCGTGGCCCGGATGGCGTCGTCGAGCAGGCTCAGGGCGGTGGCGCGCAGGGTGGCTTCCGGGGCGGCGCGGTTTTCCAGGTTGAGCTTGGCCGCGTAGAGCAGCTGGCCCACGCCGTTGTGCAGGGCCTCGGCAATGCGCTTGCGCTCCTCTTCCTGGGTAGTCAGAATGGTGGAAAGCACCTCCTGCTGCTGGCGCAGCTTCAGGCGGGTGGTTTCTTCGGCCAGCCGCACCCGCTCGGTCACGTCGCGCACCAGCACCAGGCCGCCCTTCAGCTCGTTGTCGGGGCCCAGTAGCGGCACCAGATACGACTCGTAATGCCCCGGCTGGCTATGAAACGGCATGTTGTAGCGCGTCACGCGCTTGCCCTTCAGCACCTGCCGGATGGCCTGCTCCTGGGGCTGCCCCCGCCACTGGGGAAAAGCGGCAAAAATATCCTGGCCCAGCAGCTCGGCGGCCCGGCGGCCGGTGTGCTGCTCCAGCACGCGGTTCCAGGCCAGAAAGCGGCCGTGCTGATCGAAGGCCATAATGCCGTCCACGCTGTTGTCGAGCAGGCTTTCGCTGAACTCCTTCTCCGTGCGCAGCTGCCGCTTCTGCTCCTCCACGGCCGTCACGTCGCGCCACACCATATACAGCAACTCCTGCCCGCCCACCGTCATCGGGGTCATCACGCACTCCACCCACAGTCGCTCGCCCGAGAGGCAGCGCAGCGCGAACTGGCAGCGCTCGGAGCCTAAGCGCCGGGCCTCGGCCACGGCCCCCGCAAACTGCTCGGCTACGGGCAGCGCGGGGTCTTCGGCGGGCACCACCTGCTCCCAGGGGCGGTGGCCTACCACCTGGGCTTTAAGGCTGGCCCCCAGCAGGTGCAGCGCGGCGGGGTTGCAGTCTATCACCAGGCTGTGCTGCACCAGCAGGCTGGCATCGGAGCTTTGCTCAAACAGCTGCCGGAAGCGGGCCTCGCTGGCGGCCAGGGCCTGAATGGCTTCGTGGCGGGCCGTGCTATCGATGATGGCCAGGCGGCACTGGGGCGGCTGCGCAGCGGTGGCGGGCACGGCCACGCCTTCGAGCTGGGCAAAGAAAGGCGTGCCATCGTCGTGCAGCATGGCCAGCTCGCAGGTCTGACGCTGCTCACTGGCAAGGATTTGGGCCAGAAAGCCGAGGAAAGCCTCGCGGCTGGCCGGGGCCACAAACAGCAGGAAGCGGCGGTGCATCAGGCGCTGGCGCACGGCCCCCAGCAGCCGGGCCGCGCTCAGGTTGAGCTGCCCGATAAGGCCGTGAGCATCGAGCGTGCAGTAGCCGACCGGCGCAAACTCGTAGAGGTCGACGTACTGGGCGCGCACGGCTTCGGCTTCGGCCTGGGCCAGCAGCAGCTCCTCATACTGCATTTCCAGCTCAATCTGGTGCACCTGCAGCTCCTGCACCAGCCGCTGCACCTCCGCCGGACTTTTGTCGGCCACGGCCTGCGTCACGAGGTGGCGCCGGGCCTCGGCCCGCGCCCGCAGCTCCTGCAGCGCCGCCCCCACCGAACCAGAAAGCTCTTCAGACTGCATTAGCGAAATAGTGAGTTAGTGAGATGGTGAGTTTGATGTTCGGTTTACGCGAGTGGCGCGAATGGCGTAGTTGGTGCGAGTAGCGCAAATGGCGCGAGTGGCGCAGCTTGAACATCAAACTCACCATTTCACCATCTCACTAACTCACTATTTTAACCCCGAGCAGGATACAGCTGGTGGGGTGGCCTTCGCGGCGCAGGCGGCGGCCGTAGACGAGCACGCGGCGGTGGCCCACGCCCGCGAAGTCGGCTTCTACCACTGTGTCGTCGAACTCGCTGGCCATGGTGCTGAGCAGCGCCTGCAGGTGGCGGCCGAGAGTGGCATCCTGCCAGCCGCCGCCCGCCAGCTCCCGAAACTGCTGCCCCCGGATCTGCTCGGGCACCAGGGCAAAGGAGCGGGCGAAGGAGCGGCTCACGCTCAGCACGCGCAGCTCCTCATCGAGCACCACCAGCATTTCGCGCACGGTTTCTACGATGCCCTCGGCGTAGGCGGTGCTGGCCTGCAGCTGCTCTTCCAAACGCTTGAGCGCCGTGATGTCGGTGAAGGTGAGCACGGCCCCGCTGATGTAGTTGTCGAGGGTGCGGTAGGGCATGATGCGCATCACGTACCACTCGCCGGTGGTGGTCTGAATGTTGGTTTGCAGGCTCACCAGCCTATCCAGTACCTGCTGCACGTCCCGCACCAGGGAGTCGTAGCGCAGGTTGCTGGCAAAGTGCGTGATGGGGCGGCCCACATCGGCGGGCAGCAGCCGGATGATGCGGGCCACGGGCGGCGTGAAGCGCTTGATGACCATGTCATTATCCAAGAAGATGGTGGCAATTTCGGTGGCATCGAGCAGGTTCTTCATGTCGTTGGCGGCCTGGCTCAGCTCGTCGGTTTTGCTCTGATGCTGCATGTTCAGCGTCATCAGCTCCTCGTTCAGGCTCTGCATCTCCTCCTTGTTGGTCATGGCCTCCTCGTTGGTGCTTTGCAGCTCCTCGTTGGCGCTCTGCAGCTCCTCGTTGGTGCTTTTCAACTCTTCCAGGCTGATTTCCATCTCCTCAATGGTGGTTTGGAGGCGGTGCTTGGTGTATTGCAGCTCCTTATCGAGGGTAGCCACCAGCGCGTCGCGGCCGTGTTCGGCGGCGGCGGCGCGGCCGGGGCCACCCGTGCGCACTTTGCGGGGCGTGGGCACCTCCTCGAAAGCCACCAGCAGCAGGCCGGCCAGGCCCTCGGTGGCATCCAGCGGCTTCACCGAAAGCCGCAGCAGCTGGTGGCCGGCCTCGGTTTTCACCCGCACGTTGTCCACCACCACATCGTGGTGCTGGGTGGTGGCGCGGTGCACGGCCCCGCTGATTTCGAAGTTCAGCTCCTCGCGGGCCATTTCGAAGATGTTCATGGTGCCCAGGCCCGGCGCGGGCTCCAGGTAGCGGCCGGTGCGCCCATGCACATACAGAATCTCGCCTTTGGCATTGATAACCACGGCGGGCGGGGAGAAAGCCTGCAGCAGGGCCTTCTGCACCAGCGCGGCAAACGGCCCGACTTTGCGGAGCGGGGAGGAAGGCATAGCATCGGGGGCGCTGGCCAGCACGGCGGGGTGCCGCGCCAGGGAAAAAGGGAAATTGAGCAGCCGGTTCAGGGGCGAAGGCACGTCGAGGCGGCGCGAGAGCTTCCACTTCACATCGAGCGGCGCAAACAGGTCCTGAAAGCCGGTCAGGTTTTCGCTGGGCCCCAGAAACAGCACGCCGCCGGCATTCAGGGCATAGTGAAACACGGGAATCAGGTTGCGCTGCAGCTCCGCCGACAGGTAGATCAGCAGATTGCGGCAGCACAGCAGGTCGAGGCGGGTGAAGGGCGCGTCCTTGTTGAGGTTGTGCAGGGCAAACACCACCGCGTCGCGCACCTCCTTGCCGATCTGGTAGCCGCCGTCGGTTTTCACAAAAAACCGCTGCAGCCGCTCCGGCCCCACATCGGCCGCAATGTTATCCGGATACAGGCCGCCGCGGGCAAAGTCGATGGCCTCGGCGTTGATATCGGTGGCGAAAATCTGGATTTTGAGGTGCGGCGCGGCTCCCGGCGCATCCAGGCATTCGCGCAGCAGCATGGCCAGCGAATAGGCTTCCTCGCCCGTAGAGCAGCCCGGTGCCCACACCCGAATGGTGCTATCGGGCTCCTTCTGGCGCAGCACGGGCAGCAAATGCTGCCGCAGCTGCTCGAAGGCTTCCGGGTCGCGGAAAAACCGGGTAACGCCAATCAGCAGCTCCCGAAACAGCGCTTCCACCTCCGCCGGGTTTTCCTGCAGGTAGCGCACATAGTGCGTAAACTCCTTGATCTGGTGCGAGTTCATACGCCGCTCAATGCGCCGAAACACGGTATTGCGTTTGTAGAAGCTGAAATCATGGCCGGTCTGAGCCCGGATCAGGGTGAAGATTTTCTGCAGGGCGTGGGCCGGGCGCGCCACCGATTCGGCCGTTTCGCGGAAGGGCCGGCTCATCAGCGGCTGGCTGAGGTATTCGAGCAGCTTGGCCGGCAGCTGCTCGGCGGGCAGCACGTAGTCGACAAACTCGGTGGCAATGGCCGAGCGGGGCATGCTGTCGTAGGCGGCGGTGGCGGGGTCCTGCACCATCACCATGCCGAAGTTCTCCATCACCATTTTCAGCCCGATGGTGCCATCGAACCCCATGCCCGAGAAGATGATGCACACGGCCCGCTCGCGCGCGTCTTTGGCCAGACTCTGGCAGAAAAAATCGATGGGCAGACGATGGCCGCGCGGCTGAGTGGGCACAAACAGCAGCAGCGTGCCGTGCAGAATGGACATTTCCTTGCCCGGCGGAATCACATAGACGTGGTTGGGCCGCACTTTCAGGCCATCCTGCGCTTCAATCACGGGCATATCGGTGGAGCGCTGCAGTATGCTGGCCAGATCCGACTCGACATCGGGCAGCAGGTGCGACACCACCACGAAGGCCACGCCGCTGGCGGGCGGCAGGTTGCGAAAAAACCGCTCGAAGCCCTCCAGCGAGCCGGCCGAGCCGCCCAGGCTCACAATCGGAAACTTATCGGGGCCGTTTTCGGTGCGCCGCGGCGCTTTGGCCGGCACGGCGGGCAGCGGGGCCGCCGAGTCGGGCTTATCGGCGGGCGGCGGGGGTGGCGGGGTGGTGGGCATGGGCAACGCTGGGGCACCGGCCAACGCGCCGCCGACGGGGCAGCGCGGGGGTGCTTTCCTATTCAAAGCTAACTACATTCTGCCGTGGCGGCTGGGTATGGACGGTTTTGGCCGAAAATAATTCGGGGGCACCCGTAGCCCTGGCCGGGCTTTGCACGTACGTTTTGACCGGCCCCACCCCGGTCGGCCGCCCCGTCGGCTCTCTTCTCGCCCTACGCTCAACCCGTGAACGGTCATCCTCATATCATCGTCATCGGCACCTCGGCCGGCGGAATGCCTGCGCTGTGCCAGCTCGTTGAGCAGCTGCGCGGCACGCTGCCCGCGGCCGTGCTGGTGGTGCAGCACCTGTCCCCCGACTCGTCGGGCGAGCTGCTGGTGCAGCGCCTGGCCCGGCACGCGGCCCTGCCCTGCCACCTGGCCGAAAACGACATGCCCATCGAGCCCGGCCACCTCTACCTGGCCCCGCCCGACCGCCACTTACTGGTGCGCGCGGGCAAGCTGCTCATTACCAAAGGCCCCCGCGAAAACCACTACCGCCCCGCCGCCGACACGCTGTTTCGGTCGGTGGCGGCGGCTTATGGATCCCGCGCCATTGGCGTGGTGCTCACCGGTATGCTGCACGATGGCACGGCCGGGCTGGAGTTTATCAAGCGCTGCGGGGGCCTGGCCCTGGTGCAGGACCCCGAGGACGCGCAGTTTCCGAGTATGCCCGAAAGCGCGCTTCGCAACGTGGCCATCGACGATGTGGTGCCGCTGGCCCGCCTCGGAGCCCGCCTTGAGGAGCTGGTTTTTCAGAGTGTGCGCGAGCCGATACCAGTGCCGGCCGACATCCAACTGGAGGCCGCCATTGCGGAGCGCGTGGTGGGCACGGTGGAAGAAGCCGCCGTGCTGGGCGACCAGGTGCCCCTCTCCTGCCCCGACTGCGGCGGCTCGCTCTGGCAGATGAAGCACGGCCAGGTGCTGCGCTACCGCTGCCACACCGGCCACGCCTTCACCGCCGATTCGCTGCTAAAAGAGTCGCAGGAAGGGCTGGAGGAGTCGTTGTGGGTGGCTATGCGGATGCTGGAAGAGCGCAAAACCCTGCTCACCAACATGGCCGCGCGGGGCGACACGGCACTTAACCGGCAGTATGAGGAGCGGGTGGCAGAAATCAAGAAGCACATCAACCGCCTGCGCGAATTCATGCTGAACGGCACCAGCGGCAGCCCGCAAACGGAGCACTAGCCGACATTGTTAACCCACTGTTTTCAAGGCAAATTGTGCGTTATAACGCATACAATCTTTGTCATCCGGCAGTTGGCTCCGAGCCGCCGGATTACTGCGTTTGTTCGGTTGGCACATGGGTCGTCAGGCTCCCCTCTCCCCAAGGCTTCGCGCCTAAAGCGAACCGGGGTCGGGGGTGAGGTCCCCCAAGGCCGCGCCAGATACCCCAACCCCAAAACGGCTCTAGCTTTCGGCGGCTCACTTTTTAGCGTCCTTTGCGCCCTGACTGAGCCTCGAAGCCGGGCGGGGGCGAAACATCCGCCCGGCTTCGTGGCTTTGCTATCTATTCCTCTTCTCCTTCCCCATGAAACTTCTCTACAGCTACCTGCGCCACTATTGGGGCCTGCTGGCCCTGGCCCTGCTGCTGGCCGCCATCAACCAGGTTTTTTCCCTGCTCGACCCCTATATTTTCCGCCAGATCATCGACCGCCACGTGGTGAATGCCGGCAAGACGGTGTTCCACGATGGCTTCTGGGCCTTTCTGGCCGGCGGCGCGGGCATCCTGATCCTCAAGGCAATGGGCGTGGCGATGGTGTCGCGCATTGCCAAAAACTTTCAGGATTACTACACCAACGTCATCACCCAGCGCCTCGGGGCCGAGCTGTATTCCGATGGCCTGCGGCACTCGCTGGAGCTACCCTACCAGGTGTTTGAGGATCAGCGCTCGGGCGAAACCCTGGGCAAGCTGCAGAAGGTGCGCACCGACGTGGAGCGCCTGATTCAGAGCTTTGTAAATGTGCTGTTCATCTCCTTGGTGGGCATTATTTTCGTGGTCTGGTACGCCATCAGCGTGTATTGGCCCATTGCGGCGGTGTATTTTCTCACCATTCCGCTGCTGGGCTCCCTAAGTTTGTTTCTGAGCAAGCGCATCAAGGTGATTCAGAAAACCATTGTGGCCGAAACCACGGCCCTGGCCGGCTCCACCACCGAAAGCCTGCGCAACATTGAGCTAATCAAAAGCCTGGGGCTGGCCCAGCAGGAAACCACCCGCCTGAGCGCCACCACCGACAAAATCCTGAAGCTGGAGCTGAAAAAGGTGCGCTACCTGCGTTCGTTGTCGTTTGTGCAGGGCACCTTCGTGAACCTGATGCGCAATGTGATTCTGCTCATGCTGCTGTTTCTGGTGGTGCAGAAGATCATTTCCGTGGGCGAGTTTTTCTCGTTCTTCATCTACTCGTTCGCCATTTTCGGGCCGCTGCAGGAAATGGGCAGCATCATCAACGTGTACCGCGAAACCGAGGCCTCGCTGGCTAACTTCCAGCTGATCTTGGACACGCCCAAGGAAGTGAAGCCCACCAACCCGCAGGTTATCGAGCAGATTCAGACCCTGGCCTTCGCCGACGTACATTTCAAGCACCTTTCGGCCGCCACCTCCGCCTTGGATGGCATTTCGTTTGAAACCCAGCTGGGCGAAACCATTGCCTTTGTGGGGCCCTCCGGCTCGGGCAAAACCACGCTGGTGAAGCTGCTAGTGGGCCTGTATCCGCCCGCCAGCGGCCAGATTCTCTACAACGGCATCTCCGGCGCCCAGCTCGACCTTGACCAGCTGCGCGAGCAAATCGGCTTCGTGACCCAGGACACCCAGCTTTTTGCCGGCACCATCCGCGAAAATCTGCTCTTCGTGGCCCCCGCCGCCACCGACGAAGAGTGCCTGCACGCTATGCACCAGGCCGCCGCCGACGGCCTGCTGGCCCGCGCCCCGCTCGGCCTCGATACGGTGATTGGCGAAGGCGGCGTGAAGGTTTCCGGGGGCGAAAAGCAGCGCCTCAGCATTGCCCGCGCCTTGCTGCGCCACCCCACTCTACTGGTGTTCGACGAAGCTACCTCGTCGCTGGACTCTCTTACGGAGGAAGAAATCAGCACCACGGTGCGGGAGCTGTCGGGCTCGCGCCAGCACATCACCATCCTCATTGCCCACCGCTTGAGCACCATCCTGCACGCCGATAAAATCTTCGTGCTGGAGCGCGGCCACATCGCCGAGCAGGGCCGCCACGACGAGCTTTTGGCCCAGAAAGGCCTCTACTACGCCATGTGGCGGCAGCAGATCGGCGAGCGGCCCACCGCCGATATTCTGCCCGCCCGCAAGCTGGCCAAAGCGTAATAAAATTAGCAGACAAGTAGCGCGGAAATCCGTTCCGCGACGAGCAGAGCGAGTTCCTGGCAGAAGCGCAAGCGGCGCAAAACCGGAACTCACGTTGCTCGTCGCGGAACAGATTTCCGCGCTACTGTTTCACCAAGCGGCCGCGGCGGGTGGTGGTGCCGTCGGTCCACTCCACCACGTAGAGGCCGGGGCGCAGGCCGCTCAGCGGCACTTCGGGCACCTCGGGGGCCAGCGCCAGCCGCAGCACGGCGCGGCCGGCCATATCAATAAAGGTGAGCCGCGCCGCGCCGGCGGGCCGCGGGGCCAGCACCCGCAGGCGGTCAGTAGCCGGATTCGGATATAAGCTCAGTGCCGCCGATGCTTCCCCGCTCACGGCCACCACCGACGAATATTGCGTGCTGCCGTCGGCATCGGTCTGGCGGAGGCGGTAGTAGCGCACGCCCGTCAGTGGCCGGGCATCTATTAGCTCGTAGGTGCGCGGCGTGTTGCTGCTGCCCGCCGCCGGCACCCGCCCGGCTTCGGCCCAGCGGCCGGCGGCCGGCTCGGCGCTGCTTTCCACCGCAAAAAAGGCGCTGTTCGTTTCGCTGGCGGTGGTCCAGGTGAGGCGGGTACCGCGCCCGGCCTCATACTGGGCCGCGAAAGCCACCAGCTCGACCGGCAGCGGCGTGGTGCAGCCCGCCGGCACGGCCGCCGCCACCGGCGGACTCAGAGACGGGAACGAAGCCGTGCAGGGGTTGCTGGCGCTAAAGGTGAACACATCAGTGCCGCCGGCAATGTCGCTATCGGCATCCAAGGTGCGCTTGTTCACCCCGTTAGGCACGGAAAAGTGCATTACCGCGGGCGGGTCGATAAGGTGCGTGAGTTGGGTGCCGTGGCCCAGCTCGTGCAGGGCTACGGTTTCAAAATCATAATCGGAGCCGGAAGCCAGCGCGGGGCCGAACTGCCAGCTGGTGCTAGTATTGAAGGTATAATCCATTTCGACCAGCGAAAAGGCCGCTACACCGTTGACGCTGCAGCCCGAATAATAGGAGTTGGTAACGCCCAGCACCCCGCTGGGCACTTCTACCGCCGAGCCGAACCGCACCACGTTGACGCCGTCGCTAGCCGTCGCCTCGGGGCCGGCAGCAAGAACCATGACCCGGCGCAGGCGCGTGGCGCAGGCCCAGGTAGTGAGCGTGCGCTCGAAAGCCGCTTCCGCGCCCGCCCGGCTCGTGAAGCTGGGGCTGTATTGCAGCGAGTAGCCGCCCTGCCCGTCGTCGTTGATGAGGCGCGGCCGGTTGGGCGTGTCGCCGTTGTTGGGCACCAGGTTGATGAGGGCGTAGGTGACGGTAAGGGCCGTGGGACTGGTGCCGGTTTCGCCGGTGCCGTTCGTAACGCGGAACACGCCGGTGCCGGCCGTGTTGCCCGTTCCGTTCGAGACGGAGCCGCCTACAATCGCCGACGGTACGCGCAGCTGAATCCTGGTATCCGACCATAGCACATAGTCAGTCGGGTTGGCCGTGACGAACGTGGCCCCGCCATTGTCGGCGTTCGGGAAGCTCACGCTGCCGCTGCCGCGCAAGGCCCCGAAGTTGCTGCCGTCGATGGTGAGAACAGCGCCGGTGCCGGCCGTAAGCGCCTGCGGGCTGAACGAACTGATGCCGGGCTGGGCCGCGGGCCGGGCCTGGGGGAGCGGCGCGGCCAGCAGCAGATTGGGCCGCACCGGACGTGCTGCCTGCCCGGCCAGCTGCTCCAGCACCGGATACAGCGCCCCGGCAATGGAGGCGTAGCGGGCAAACGGCTCGACGGCCGTGCGGCGGGCCACATCGTAGCGAATAATGCCCTGGGGGCCGGCCTGCAGCCGATACAGCCCCGCTGTGCCGGAGGCCGGGTCGGGCTCCAGCAAAAACACACCCTGCTCATCGGGCAGCAGGCCGGCCGCGCTGCTCACCTCTTCGCGGCGCAGGCCCAGCGTGCCGCCGGGCTCAGCCAGCCGCACGCCCCCGGCCGGCAGCTGGCCCTGAAACACCTTATAGATGGTCAGCTCGCTGACCGTGAACAGGTGCCCGCCCCGCCCGGCCAGCACCTGCTGCGGGCCCACGCTGGCTTCTACCACCAGCGTGGCCGCCGCCATCCGCTCGGGTAGCGGCACGGGGCGCAGCATACAGCCTGTTTGGGCGACTGCCGCGCCGGTCCAGGCGCTCAGTATCAGCAGAAAGATAAAGAGCCGTGCCCCGGCGAAGGCAGCAGGCAGGCAGTAGCGTTGGTGTGCTTTCATGGCTCAAGAAGTAGAAAAGACCACACTTACCGGCCGGCCGCAGAGGGGCGGGCCAGCCAACCGTAACTCCGACCGGCCATTTGCGGGCCGCGAAGCACGAAAATGACGGGTTCAGCGTTTCATTCCCGTAGCTGATTTCTGGCCCGGCAGGCTACTGCTGGCTAAATTCTGGCTGAATTATTGAATTACGTCCGCCCTACTCAAAAGGATATCTGCATGATTGCTGACCGCATTTTCCGCCGTATTCCGAGCCTGCTGCTCACCGCCGGCCTCCTGCTCTCGGGCCGCCCGCAGGCCCAGGCCGCCCCCGCCCCGCGCGACGTGCTCCGCGAGATAACCGACGTGGTGGGCCTGAAGCCCCGCTTCGAGCTGCGCGCCACCACGGCCGTGCAGAATGCCGCCGCCGTAGTCTACGACGGCCACCGCTACCTGCTCTACAACCCCCGGTTTGTGGCGGCCGTGAACCGCGCCGGCCGCACCGACTGGGCCGGCATCAGCATTCTGGCCCACGAAATGGGCCACCACCTCAACGGCCACACCCTGCTGGCCGGCGGCAGCAAGCCCGCCGATGAGCTGGAAGCCGATGAGTTTTCGGGCTTCGTGCTGCGCAAGATGGGCGCCAGCCTGGCCGAAGCCCAGGCCGCTATGGCCCTGGTTTCCGACGAGGCGGCCTCGCCCACGCATCCCGGCCGCTTCAACCGCCTCACGGCCATCAGCCAGGGCTGGCAGCAGTCGAACAGCCAGATTGCGGCCAGCGCCCGCACGGCCGCGCCGTCGGCCACGCCGGTGGCGCTGGCCCGGCCCACTCCCACCGCCGAGCCGCTGCAGGTGGTGGGCAAAATCACCTTCCGGGCCAACCCTGACGAGGCCTACCTGCTCACCAGCCGCCTGAACGTGATGCGCGTGGATGCCGACAATGGCGCGCCCCAGCTGGTGGGCCGCCTCACCCGCTCGGCCAGCCCCGAGTTTCCCTACGTGCTGATCGATGGGCAGCAGCGCCGGCTGTATGTGAGTGCCAGCGGCGGCGTGTTCAACCCGCAGGGCCAGCAGGTGGGCCTGCTCTCCGACCCGTCGTAGCGCGGCTGATTCGGCCTGAGTGCCGGTTTGCAACGCCCCTCACCAGTTTGTGGTGAGGGGCGTTGCGCGTTTTGGGCCCGTTGGGTTGGGCCAAAATGGGCAGCCACCTGCTTCGGTCCAACCCAATGGGCCCAATGGCTGTTAAGCCCGACCAGCCCGCAAATTCTCCCTTTTCCATCCTCTTTCGTTTCTCCCGTGCCCGAGCTACCCGAAGTTGAAACCTACCGCCGCTTTCTGAACGAAGTCATTCTGCACCAGGCCATCGTGGCCCTAGAAGTGCGCGACGCGCATGTACTGGGCACACCCGAAGACGTGCTGCGCGAAAACCTGGTGGGCCGGCAAGTAACGGCCACCCGCCGCATCGGCAAAAACTGCTTTCTGGAGTTGAGCAGCGGCCAGGTGCTGGCACTGCACTTCGGCATGAGCGGCGACGTGGGGGCCTACCGCCACGACCACGACGCGCCCCGCTTCACCCGCGTGGCCCTGCACCTAGCCGACGGCCTGCGCGTAGCCTTCATCGACCCGCGCAAGTTCGGCCGCATCCGCCTGACCGAAAGCGTGGCCCACTACCAGCAGGCCAAAAAGCTGGGGCCCGATGCGCTGGACGTGACGGCGACGCAGCTGCAGCAGCGGCTGAGCCCCAAGAAAACCATACTCAAGCCGCTGCTGCTCGACCAGAGTATCACGGCCGGCCTGGGCAACTGGATTGTGGATGAGGTACTGTTTCAGGCCAAAATTCATCCCGAGCGGCGGGCCAATACGCTGGTGACGGCCGAATTTGAGGCGCTGCACGCGGCTATTCAGCTGGTGCTCACCACCGCCATCAGCCACGAAGCCACCTACCGTCACTTCCCGGCCTCCTTCCTTATTCATGCCCGCGGATGGGACGAATCGGCCACGCCGGGGACCGAAAAGCACTTGTTCTGCCCCAAACATTCAAAAACCAAAATTGCAAAAAGCTACGTTGGCGGAAGAGCCACTTATGTGTGCCCGCGCTGCCAGCCCGAACCCGTAAAATCAGAATAGTTATATATAATTTTATTAATAATGCCATTTAAAGCCCTTTTTGAGGGCTTTTTTGCTTCTTTTCAATTAACCGACTATGCTTTGCCATAATTTTGTTTTGCTAAATTCGAATATTAATTTCCTGACATAAAGTTTGAATTATTGTCTTTTTCCGCGAAAAGCCGAACTATTTGAAAATCCGGCAGGTTAGCACCGCAGATTCGAGGCAGCGTGCCCCGATAAAAGTGTTGTTGGACCCGAATATCATCGCTCATACTGCTTGGCGGGATATTCAAATCACCTAAATCACCTAATTCGTTGCCATGAAGAAAATGTCCGTTTTCCTGAGCCTGGCCGCCGCTGCCACCCTTTCCTTGTCCTCGTGCCAGAAAGAGCTGGAAGAAGTACAGCCCGCCACTCAGGAATCTGCCGCCGCTACGCAGAACCTATCGAAGAGCGACCTATTGACGGCCAGCCCATGGCACCTCACCGGCCTGACTACCACCGCCGTAGCCGCCGACGCTAAAGAAACCACTACCATCAGCCTGCTCGACCGCCTCAAGCCCTGGGTGCGCGACAACGTATTCTCCTACAAAGTAGGTGGCACTTACATCGTTGATGAAGCCGCCGTCAAAGTTCATCCGCAGGCTGCGCAGCAGCTCACCGGCTCGTGGAAGCTCAGCGAGCAGGGCGATTCGCTGATCGTGACCCAGTCGCATGGCGTGCACCGCTTCGCCGTGGCCGAGCTGAGTGCCACCACGCTGCGCCTGACCCACACTGAGGCCGGCACCAACGGCGCTGCTGCTTCGTTCACGAACGTGTATTCGCACTAATCACCCCTAGTTCCACCGTTCAGCTTAAACAGAAACACCCCGCCGTGCTGGCGGGGTGTTTCTGTTTGAGGCCAGCAGCTGGGCGGCGCTATACCAGCGCCTGGGCCCGCTGCCGCAGACGGCCCTGCAGCGCGGCGATGCCCTTGCCGCGCAGGGCCGCCTGCACATCGGAGGCCGCCATGCGGCCGGTTTCGGCGGCCCCGTTCATGAAGCCCTGGTACCAGGCGCTACAATGCTCGCCGGCAAAGAACAGGTTGCCAACTGCCTTGCCTTCAGCCCCGGCGATGGTGGTGTACTGGCCCGGCGCGTAGCAGGCATAGCTGGCCAGCGTGTGCGGGTGCGTGGGCCAGTGCATTCGCTCGGCGCGGCCATTGTATTGGCCGCGGGCGGCCGGCCAGGCCGCTTCCAGCACCGGCAGGTAGCGGCTCACCTGCGACTGGGCCGAGCCCGTGCCGACGCGCACGCCTTCCTGCCCACCCAAATACACCGTGAAGGCCGATTGGGTGGTGGGCTGCAGCTGGCCCGAATCCCAGCCGCCCTGCGCGGCGCGGTCGGAGAAGAGGTAGCCGGTGTAGCCTTCGGTGCGCCAGGGGCGGCCATTGAAGCCCAGAATCAGTTTGGCATTGGTGCCGTAGCCCAGGTTGCGGATGGCGTTGGTTTTCCAGGCGGGCAGCGCCATCTGCATATCCACCTGCCGCAGCAGCGTGAAGGGCAGCGTGAGCACCACGTAGTCGGCTTCTACCTGCACGCGGCGGCCATTGGCCTGCTCAAACGTGAGGACGTAGGCACTCCCGGCGGGCTGGGCCACCGCTACCAGCTTGTGCTGCAGCACGATCTGGCCGCTGAGCTGCTGGGCCAGCGCGTCGGTGAGGCGCTGATTGCCGCCCTGAATCTTGTAGCGCTCATCGCTGATGCCGAAGATGTCGAACGTGCCCTTGTGCGTATCGGCCGAGAACAGCCACAGGAAGTTGATGGCGGTCTGCTCGCTCACTTCGCGGCCGTATTCGGTGAGGTAAGCCACTTCCAGCAGCGTCCGGATCAGGCCCGTCAGGCCGATGGAATCGAAATAGGCGGCAATGGAAAGCTGGTCGAAGCGGGCAGCGGCGGCGGTCAGGTTGTCGTAGGTGATGGTGCCCGGCAACGAGCGGCAGTCGGCCTCAATCTGGCGGGCGTAGGGCTGAAAGGCTTCAATTACTTGCGCCACGGTGTAGTGCTGGCCGCCAAAAAAGTAGGCGTCTTTGCGGAGCACGGTTTCGCTGGGGGCTTCCACGTCGAGCAGCGGCAGGCCAAACTCCTGGGCCAGCAGCAGCATGTCGCGGTGGCCGCTGTCAATGAATTCGCCGCCCAGCTCGGTGGTCAGGCCGGGGGCCATGAGGCCGGTGGCGGTGAAGATGCGCCCGCCCGTGCGGGAGCTGGCATCGTAGATGGTGGCGCGCTGGCCAGCTTTGCGCAGCTGGTAGGCGCAGTTCAATCCGGCCATGCCCGCTCCTACTACCACAATGCGTGCTGGCGAAGCCTGGGCATCGGAGGCGGCCTGGCCGCGGGGGCCGGCGGGTTCCACCACGTCGGTTTCGCAGGCCGCGAGCAGGCCGCCGGCGCTTACCAGCAGGCCCATTTTGGCGGCGTTGGTCAGAAAGTCGCGGCGGCTTTGGGTGGTGGCCATCTCGGCCAGTACTTCCGCCGAGGGTGCTTCGGGCTGGTTGGCCGCCACGGCCAGACCAAACGCTTGTTGCAGCGCCCGCAGCAAAGGAGTACGGGCTTTGGGAAAAGGAGTAGAAGTATTCATCATATGCAAAAAGTGAAAGAAACAGATCCTCTAAACATACCTATTCTCGCTTGAATAAAAGCAAGTGAATGTGAATCAACTTAGAGAAAACAGGAATTAAGGCAAACGCCGCGCACTGGATTTTCCGTTCAGGCAGAGCATAGCGCCTGAAGCAATTCAGTTCCGCGTAGCGGCGGCAGGTTTGTAGGATCGACGGGAGCCTAAACGACCAAGCCGCGCAGCGGTGACAGAGCCGCCTCAACGACTTCACCACCGCTACGCGGCTTGGTTCTCTTTACGCACAGCTCTCTACAAACCTGTCTTATTCAGCCCTGGAGCTTGCCAGCTTCCGCACCCGTTAATGCATGTTGCCCAGGTTGGTTACCACCATCAGCCCGCAGGCTCCGAAGCCAATGAGCAGAACCAGCAGGGCACTGAGGAAATAGGGCGCGGCTCCCGGCGGCGTGGCGTTGCCCAGGCGGGTGATGCCGAGAATCACATTCACGAGCACCTGCACGCCGTAGCCCAGCGCAAACACAACGGTGCTGGCACTATCGGTTACTCTGGAAAGCAGGCCCAACACCACGGCCGCGGCCAGCACGCCCAGCAGGTTGTTGCGCAGAATGTGGTTTGGTGGGATGGGTTTAACAGGCTCCATAGTACCCGGAAGATACTGAATGGCAGCTCATAAAGACTTGGCGCAGTCGCTGAAGCCGACCAGCAGGATCACGAAGGCCGATACCAGGCAGGCCAGCTTGTTTTCGCTCTCGTCCCGCTCGATGAAGAAAATCAGCATCACCAGATTGATAAGCACCACCCCGAACAGGGCGCCGAAGATATGTACATCCGGGGCCAGCTGCTGCCGGCCCACATGCAGCAGCACCACCACCGCCAAGTTGAGGGCCAGAATCCGGCCGAAGTAGCTGTCGGGCTTCTTCTTTTCTTTCTCTATTTTCTCCATCACAGCACCGATTTGGCGCGCAGCTCGGCCAGGCGGGCCAGCTTTTCCGGGTCGCGGTAGAATATATTCATTGTCTCGAAAGGAATGATTTTCAGGTCTTTGCTCACGATATGAACGCAGGACTTCTTCACGGCCCGCACGTCAAAATTCCAGGCATCCATGAACTGCAGGATGATGACGCGAAACAGGTTTTCGTACTTCAGATTGGGGGCCTGAATGCTGGGCAGGCAGCACAGCAGCTGGTTCAGCTCCGGGATAATGGTATCCACGGTATTGGCGGTGCTGAACAGGCGCAGCAGGTGTTGGCGCAGGCGCTTATCGTGCTCATACACAATGGTGTTGCCGCCGCTCCGGAGCAGCTCGGCGGGCTGCACGTAGCGCGTGAGCGGAAACACCTGGCCGTCCAGCTTCAGGGCGTAGCCCATTACCAGCGCGTCGGGGTTGCAGGGCACGGGCAGCAGGTCCGCGGCCGTAAACAGGCTTTGGTCGATGATGCGCTGGCGGGTTTCGGTGAGGGTGAGGCGGTCGGTGGCGGGGTCGAAATTGGTGAGGCGGCCAGCGGACTGGGTGGGCTGAAACGTGACGCCGCGCACGCACCGCTGCTGCAGCGCAAAGTCGATGATTTCGCCCATCTCATCATCGTTCAGGCCCTTTTGCAGCGTCACGACCAGCGTGGTGCTGAGGTTGTACTTATTCAGGTGCGCCAAGGCCTGCAGGCGCACGTCGCGCAGGTCGCGGCCGCGCAGACTTTCCAGGGCTTCCTTCTTGAAGGAGTCGAATTGCAGATACACCTCGAAGGCTCCTTCGTAGGTAGCCAGCCGGGCCACGAAGGCTTCGTCTTTGGCCAGGCGCACGCCGTTGGTGTTCACCATCAGGTGCTTGATGGGCTTGCGCTTGCACATATCCAGAATCTCCCAGAACTGCGGGTGCAGCGTGGGCTCGCCGCCCGAAATCTGCACCACGTCGGGCTCCCCCTCGTTTTCGACCAGCACATCCACCATTGCCTCCACCTCTGCCAGGGTGCGGTGCCGGCCGTGGGTGGGGCTGCTTTCGGCGTAGCAGGTGGGGCAGGTCAGGTTGCAGCGGTCCGTTATCTCAATGACGGTGAGGCAGCTGTGCTGCTCGTGGTCGGTACAAAGGCCGCAGTCGTAGGGGCAGCCGTAGTGGGTGGCGGTATTGAAGCGGCGCGGGGTTTCGCTGGGCTTCACGTAGTTGCGGATGCTCTTGTAGTACTCGATGTCGGTGGCAATGAGCACGCGCTGCCGGCCGTGGTCGGGGCAGCGCTTGAGCATATACACTCCCCCGTCCTCAAATACGATTTTGGCCTCCACGCGGCGCAGGCAGTGCGGGCACAGGCTCAGGGTAAAGTCGTAGTAGGTGTAGGGGCGTTCGGGCATGAGCAGAAGTTATTTTTTATTGATCAGAAACTCTAAGAATTCCTTTCCAAATTCAGTTATACCCATTGCAGCAAAGGGTGTATAACCATAACTATCACCTCCAGTTGCGCTATCAATTAGCAAAGCTTTTGAATACAGATTTTGTTTGTAATACAAAAATTGTTTTTCCGAAATATTATAAAAATGCGCCTCTCTACGAACATCATAAACTAATAACTCAGCTTCTAAATTCACAATACCATCTTCTACTAGGGTAATATTATCCTTTACTTGTGACTTATTATTCGCATGACCTTCAATTGAAAGCTTGAATTCATCTCTGTATTGAGACATCAATTGGGTCTTTTGTTGCCTGAATGATTCGAGCAGTTCACTATCCTGTTTATAATGCTCGTCAAAGACCCTATGACTATCTAAAATAGCTATTTCACTTTCATTAAGAATTGAAACTAAATCAAGATACCTGGCTGAGTTATTTTCATCCGGCAAAGTATTTTCAATTTTCTTAATCAAAATATCCCTATATCTAATATGCTTTGCCTCTGACTTCGTTTGAATAACATGGTTTATTACAGCCTCAAACAAATCCCCAAAGTCCTCGGTTCTTAAAGCATCTGTATCGAATTCTGGTTTACCAATAAAATACTCGGCAAACATTTCCGTAAATTTATTAAGCCGATCTTGTTTTACGCGGCCTCTAATATCAAAAACAAGCTCATTGAGTACTGGCCCAACATACGGCACTAGGTTGAAGGCTAAGCGCAATACTGCTACATCTGCTTCTCTCGAGTACTTACCCAATTCTTTCATATGCAAAAACTGCGTTCGATAGCCTACAATTAATGGATCGAATGTACTTTAAATACATTACTTGATGGGTTATCACCCTTGCGACCGTTTATCCACAGCCACCCATAATACCCCAGCCCCGCCACACAGGCCCACTGAATGGCCGTAAGCCCCCAACCACTGGGCGCGGGCGTAGGCTTGAGGAATTCGACCAGCAGACGGAACAGCAAGTAACCTACCATAAAAAGCCGAAACCGCCAGCCATCCGGCAGCGGGCCGCGCCGCTCCAGCAGCCACAGCGCAGCGCCCAGTAGCCCGAGCCACCCAATTTCGTAGAGGTTGGTGGGGTGGCGCAGGATTCCGTCGCCGAAGTTGATGCCCCAGGGCAAGGTGGTGGCGGTGCCGAACGTGCCGTCTTCGAGGCCGGCGAGGTGGCAGCCCAGGCGGCCGATGCCCATGGCCAGCAGGATGGGAAACACCATCAGGTCGCCGCTGGAGGCCGTGATGCCGAGGCGCTTTTTGGTTAGCTCCACTCCTATCAGGCCGCCCAGCAGGCCGCCCACGATGGTTTTGTTGGTGAAGTAGTGGAGCCAGCCGCCGGGCGGGTGCCGCAGCAGCTCGGGGTGCTCCAGCAGGCCCAGCAGGCGCGAGCCCAGCAGCGCCCCGGCCGCGCAGCCCACAAAAATCCAGAGCCGGTGCTCATCGGAAATCGGGTCGGTGGTGCGCGTGCGCAGGTGCTGATACAGGCGGTAGCCGATGGTGTAGGCCAGCACTTCCAGCAGCAGGTGCACCGGCAGCACCAACGGGCCCAGAGCAAGGTGAACGGGGTAGGTCAAGCTGGTTTTCGGTGGGTGGTGGTAGCGGGCTTCCTCTCGCCTGCCAGCTGGGGCGGGGAAGGCGGCGGGAATTCTTTGGGCAAGTACGCAAGCTTTTGTAAAGCGCAAAGCCCATTGCCGTTGGTACGGTAATGGGCTTTCGGAAATTGAAGCTGTTTAGAAGCGTAAATCGTCTGTCATCCTGAGCAAAGCGAAGGACCTTATGGGATAAGCACGAGCCGTTACCACGATTATCGTTCTCATCCTGTAAGGTCCTTCGCAAGCTCAGGATGACAGACGATTTGCGCTTCCAAATACCTTCTACAGCTCATTGTTCTGCTTCTCCGCCTTCTTCGTCAGCGTCGTCAGCCACGACTCGGAGAGGGCTGACTGGCTTTCGGAGCCGCGGCGGCGCTCGTTGCCGAACACGTCGGCGGGGCCGGGCAGGGTGCGGTTGGCCCAGCTGAGCAGGTCGGCGGTGGTGCCGGGCAGCAGGCCGTGGAAGGCCGCGAGCAGCTTGGCGGGCAGGCCCAGAATCACCTCGGCATCGCCGCGGCGGCAAGCGTTCCATATGAGGCGGCCGGCGCTGTCGGCATCCATCGAAATAACGGGCAGCGAGTCGGCGATGCTGAAGGCGGCGTATTCCTTTTCGTGCTGGCCCTTCACGGTGGCGTTGCGCGGGCTGCCGGTACGCATCAGGCCGGGGCATACGGTGGTTACCTCAATACCGTACTGGAGCAGCTCGGCCCGGAAGCCTTCGGAAAGGCCCACCAGCGCGAATTTGCCGGCGCTATACGGCACTAAGTGCGGCACGGCCACCTTGCCGCCCACCGAGGCAATGTTCACGATTTTGCCCTCGCCCCGCCGCCGCATGGCGGGCAGCACGGCCTGCATGGCGTGCAGCGGGGCCCAGAAATGCACATCCAGGGACTCCTCATAATCACGCACTTCCATGTGGTCGAGCGGGCCGGCCGTGATGATGCCAGCGTTGTTGATGAGCACATCGATGGGGCCGAGCCGCTGCTCCACTTCGGCCACCAGGGTGCGGACTTCAACGGCATCGGAAAGGTCGCGCACCAGGGCCATTACCTCGGCCCCGGAGGCGGCAAGCTCCTGGCGGGCCCGCTCCAGCTCGTCGGCATCGCGGGCGCAGATGGCCACGCGGGCCCCTTCGGCTACGGCCTGCCGGGCCAATATCAGCCCCAGGCCGCGCGAGCCGCCGGTAATGAGCACCACGCGCCCCCGCAGCTCGTAGGAGCCCCGGCGATTGGCGAAAAGAGTAGCAGCGGCCAGCAATACGCCCGCGCCCGCGGCGGCCAGCCAGTTGTTTCGGGTAGATTGCTTCATAGGCCTATGTAAGCAAACCCGGCCGGAAAGGTTACGCTCCGGGCCCCGCAGAATTTGGCAGCGGGCTGTATGAAATGACCGTCTGCCCACGTTATGAGGGCCGCAGTGTGGTTTTTGGCACCATATTTACGTGCCCGAACCGCCCAGCCGGCACTTTTGCCCCACCAAAGGCCGGCCCCTTTGCGTTGCCCTATGTTCTCTCCTGCTCTCTCTTCTATGAAAACCTCCCTGCTCGCCGCCCTGGCCCTGCTGACTGCCACCGCCACCCAGGCCCAAACCGCCCCCGTCAAGACGAAAACCAAGACGGAAACCGCCGCGGCCACCACCAAAACCAAGGTCAAAGCTCCGGCCGCCGCCCCGCCAGCCATCAAGCCCGCCCCTACGCCGGCCGCCGACAAAGTGGAAGCCAAAGCCACGGCTCTCACCGCCAACATGCGCCAAGCGCTGAATCTGACCCCCGCCCAGGCCGAAAAAGTGCAGACCATCAATGAGGTGAGCGTGCGCAACGTGGAAACCGCCCGCCTGCGCTACCGCACCGACCTGCGCAAGCTCAACGCCGTCGTCGACGACATCGGCCAGTCGCGCCTGGCGGCGCTGAAAGACGTGCTGACCCCCGACCAGTTTGCCCGCTACCAGCGCAAGCGGGAGGAGAAAATGGGCGTGCCCAGCCTGAAAGGCAACCAGGGAAACCCGGTGCCTGGCTTGCCGGGGGAATAGGTGGTGAGATAGTGAACTGGTGAGATAGTGAGTTTGATGTTCGGTTTGCGCAAGTGGCGCATATAGCGCAAACCGAACATCAAACTCACTATCTCACCAGTTCACTATCTCACTGTATCACCGTCTCATAACCCAGCTTCAGAATAATACTGCAGACCACCACTAGAAACAGCCCCCGCACGAAGCCGGTGCCGCGTTGCAGGGCTAGTTTGGCGCCCAATGCCGAGCCGAGCATGTTGCAGGCGGCCATGGGCAGGGCCACTTGGTAGAGAATCTGGTGGGTGAAGGCGAAGTAGGCCACGCCGGCCACGTTGGTGGCCACGTTCACGAGCTTGGCGGAGGCGGAGGCGGTGAGAAAATCGTAGCCGAACAGGCCCACAAAGGCGAAGAGCAGGAAGCTGCCCGTGCCGGGGCCGAAAAAGCCGTCGTAGAAGCCCAGCACCACGCCGATGGCAATGCCGTAGAGCGGCTCCCGATTTGGGGGCAGGCGCGGGGCATGAATGGCTCCGAAATCTTTGCACCAGAAGGTGTAGATGGCAATGACCACCAGCAGCCCCAGCACCAGCGGCCGCAGCAGCGCCGCGGGCAGCAGGCTCACAATGCGGGCCCCGAAAAACGAAAACAGCGCCGCCGTGATGGCCGCCGCGCCCACCGCCCGCCACCGCATGGGCACCTTGCCCGCGTAGCGCCGCAGCGCCATGGAAGTGCCCGCCAACGACGACACTTTGCCCGTGCCGAAAATGGTGGGCACCGGCACGCCCTTGAGCAGCAGCAGCATAGCCGGCAGCTGGATGAGCCCGCCCCCGCCCACGATGGAGTCGACGAAACCGGCCAGAAAGGCGAACAGGCAGAGTAGGGCAAGCGTGGTGGTGAGCATAGGGCCGGCAGCAAAACGGGGCCGCGAAGATAGCGGCCCGCGGCCCGCGCAAGCACAACCGCCACCGATAATATCTGCCGCCGGCACCAACACCGGCCCCCAAAGGCACGTACCTTCGCCCGGCCTTCCCGCTCCGTTTCGCTATGTCCCCTATTCTCACCGCTACCGCGCCCGCTACGCTCACCCGGCGCACCAAGCTCTTCACCCTGGCCGGCGTGCTGCTGGCGCTGTTTCTAGGCTCCCTCGACCAAACCATCGTTTCCACGGCCATGCCCCGCATCGTGGCCGATCTGCATGGCTTCGACCGCTTTACGTGGGTGGCCACGGCCTACCTGGTAGCCAGCACCACGCTGGTGCCGGTGTATGGCAAGCTGGCCGATATGTACTCGCGCCGCGCCATTGAGGTGGCGGCCATCCTGATATTTCTGGCCGGCTCGATGCTGTGCGGGCTGGCCGGCGAGTTTGGCCCCTTGCCCCTGCTGGGCGATGGCATGAGCCAGCTCATCATCTTCCGGGCGGTGCAGGGGCTGGGCGGCGCGGGCTTGTTTGCCATGGCCTTCATCGTCATTGCCGATCTGTTTGCGCCCGCCGAGCGCGGGCGGTATCAGGGGTTTGTGGGCGCTACTTTCGGGCTTTCGTCGGTGCTGGGGCCGTTTCTGGGCGGGCTGCTCACCGACCACGGCACGGGGCTGGTGCCGGGCATTGCGGGCTGGCGGCTGGTGTTCTACGTGAATCTGCCGCTGGGCCTGCTGGCGCTGTGGTTTATCCTCTCGAAGATGCCGCGGCTGAAACCGCGCGGCGAAAAGCAGCCGCTCGACTATATCTCGGCCCTGCTGCTGATGCTCGGGCTGGTGCCGCTCATTATTGCCCTGCAGCTCAATAAAGCGCACTATGGCTGGGCCTCCGGCACCACGCTGGGGCTGCTGGCCCTGGCGGCGGCGGCACTGGCGCTGTTTGTGGTTCGCTCGCTGCGCTCTGCCAATCCTATTCTGGATCTGAATCTGTTTCGCAACCACGTTTTCCGGCCGGCCATTATTGCCGTGTTTCTGCTGGGCGGCTCGTTTCTGAGCATCGTCATTTTCGAGCCTTTGTTTATGGTCAATGTACTGGGTGTATCGGCTACTAAGGCCGGCGTAAGCCTTATTCCGCTGTCGTTGGGCGTGGTGGCGGGCTCCATGCTGGCGGGCCGGATGGTGTCGCGCTTCGGCCACTACAAGCGCTGGATGCTGGGCGGACTGCTGCTGCTGCTAACTGGCCTGCTGCTGCTGGCCACCATGCCCATGACGGTTTCCTACGCCCAGGTGCTGGGCTACGTGCTGCTCTGCGGCCTCGGCCTGGGGCCCACTATGCCGCTCTACACGCTGGCCATTCAGAATGCCATTGAGCCGCGCTTCATGGGCCAGGCCACGGCTGCCAGCCAGTTTTTCCGCCAGATTGGCGGGGCCGTGGCGGCGGCGCTGCTCGGCACCATGCTCACCGTGAGCCTGGCCGGAGCCCTGCCGCCCGCCGGGGCTGTGGCTCCGGCCAGCCGGCCGGTCGTGGTGGCTGAGGGCGCGGCGGAGCTGGCCGGCACCGCGCCGGGCGGGCTGCCGGTGTCGCCGGCGCTGCGGGTGGCGTTTGCGCGCGCCATCTCGCACATCTATCTGTTTACTATGTGCCTGGTGGCGGCCGGCTGGGTGGTGTCGCTGTTTATCCCGGAGCTGCCGCTGCGCCGCTCCAATGCCGAGCCGGGCGCAGCGAAGCAATAGCTGATAGCCAGCGCTTTATACAGCCTGAAAACCCGTCATTTCGCCGGCCGGCGTGCGGCAAAGCGTGGCTTTTATGATTGGATTGAAGCGAATCGGGCCCGTGGGTTGTTATGCTCCGAATGCCGCGCCGCGGCATTTCCACCCGCAATTTCAACCTCATGTCTGATAAAAAGCTTCAACTCAGCGTCCTCGACCAGTCGCCCATTCGGCAGGGCGGCACGGCCCGGCAGGCGCTGCTGGAAACCATAGAATTGGCCCGCCTCACCGACCGGCTGGGCTACAGCCGCTTCTGGGTATCGGAGCACCACAACGCCGGCTCGCTGGCCGGCTCGGCGCCGGAAGTGCTGCTGGCTCGCCTGGGGGCCGAAACCAGCCGCATCCGGCTGGGCTCGGGCGGCGTGATGCTGCCGCACTACTCGGCGCTGAAAGTAGCCGAAAACTTCCGCCTGCTCGAAGCCCTCTACCCCGGCCGCCTCGACCTGGGCATTGGCCGCGCCCCCGGCACCGACCGCCTCACGGCCCACGCCCTGAACCCGCACAACCAGTTCCGCGACGAGGAATTCGCCGAGCAGCTCATGGATCTGCGCGCCTACCTGCACGACGAGGTGGTGCCCGATACCATTCATGCCCGCGTGAAAGCCGCGCCCTTCATCGATACGGTGCCGGAGCTGTGGCTGCTCAGCTCCAGCGGCCAGAGCGGGCTGTTTGCGGCCGAAATCGGGGCGGCGTTTTCCTTCGCTCACTTCATCAACCCCGTCGGAGGGCCGGATATGGTGCGGCTGTACCGGGAGCGGTTCAAGCCCTCGGCCGAGCTGGCCGCGCCCCAGGCCAACGTGGCCATCTTCACTTTCTGCGCCGATACCGAGGCCAAAGCCCGGGAGCTGGCCGACGGTCTGGCACTGCAGATGCTCAAGCTCGAAATGGGCGACCGAACGCCCATCGGCCCACCCGACGCGGTGCGCAATTTCCCCCTCGCTCCCGAGCAGCGCGCCCGCCTGGCCTACCACCACCAGCGCATCATCAGCGGCACGCCGGGGCAGGTGAAAGCGAAATTTGAGCGCCTGGCCGCCGCGTATGGCGTAGAGGAAGTGGTGGCCGTGACGATCTGCTACGACTTTCAGGACCGGCTGCGCTCGTATGAGCTGCTGGCGGAGGCGTTTGGGCTGCAAGCGGCTGAAGGAAAAGCGAAGATGGCGGCGGCGCATTAAACCCGTCTGTCATCCTGAGCAAAGCGAAGGACCTTCCTCGGTTAAGTGACAAGCCTTGTAAAATGAACAAAGCCCTTTACCACGTGCTGGCATAGGGCTTTGTGCGTCGAATAACAAGTGCAGTAAACTGTGAGGAAGGTCCTTCGCAAGCTCAGGATGACAGACGACAATTAGGACGGTTCCCGCCATATTTACGCCTATAAGAACCCGTTATGACCAACCCAACGCTCCCCCAGCCGCCCGCCAAACCCGCCCATCCGCTCGTGGCTCTGCTCAGCAGCGCCGGCCTCGACTGGTTTCTGTTCGGGCTCCTGGGCGTGGTGGCGCTGGCCTATTTCTTCCCCGAAACTGGCAGCAAAGCCAGCCCGCTCCCGTGGAAAGCGCTGACGACCGGCGGCGTGGCCCTCATTTTCTTTTTCTACGGCCTGCGCCTCAGCGCCGCGAAGCTCACGGCTGGGCTGCGCAACTGGCGGCTACATACAGTGGTGCAGCTCACCACGTTTGTCTTGTTTCCGCTGCTGGCCCTGGCCGCCCGGCCCTTCCTTACTTCAGAGAAGGGCGAGTTGCTGTGGCAGAGTATTTTCTTTCTCTGCACGCTGCCCAGTACGGTTTCTACCTCCGTGGTGATGGTAGGCATTGCCGGCGGCAACCTGCCGGCGGCCATCTTCAACGCCAGCATTTCCAGCCTCATCGGCATCTTTGTTACGCCGCTCTGGTGCAGCTTTATTCTGCACACCGGCACTACCGACGGGCAGCTTGGAAGCCTGGTTTTGAGCTTATTGTGGCAGGTAGTATTACCGGTAGCGGCGGGGGTGCTGCTCAACCGTCGCTTCGGCCACCTGGCCGAGCGGCACCGCCAGGGCCTGCGCACCTTCGACCAGCTTATCATTCTGGTCATCGTTTTCACCTCGTTCTGCGACTCGTTTGCCGAGGGCGTGTTCCGCAGCTACCGGCTCACCGATATTCTGGCGCTCAGCGCGGGCATGGTGGCCCTGTATTTCCTCATTTTCGGGCTGGTGTGGGGGCTGAGCCGGCTACTGAATTTTTCGCGCCAGGACCGGATTGTGGCGCTGTTCTGCGGCTCCAAGAAGTCGTTGGTGCATGGCAGCGTGCTGGCCAGCCTGCTGTTTCCGGGCGCGGCGCTGGGGGCGCTGCTGTTGCCGCTGATGCTTTATCACGCTCTGCAGATTATCATGGCCAGCGTAATGGCGCAACGGATGGGGCGACAAGTGGCGGGGCAGGCGCTATAGCCAAACGGAATATTGAATAATATCACTATTCACCTGACCAAAATCCGGCAATCGGCTTTGTCAAAACCCGTATTATTCAGCAATTAGGTTTCCTGATGACCCTTTCTGCGGAAGATTGGGAACAGCCGCGGTATTTTGTACTTTTGCCGCCCCCTATGTTTTTGCTTCCGCCGGTTCCATTTATGAAAAAGAGCTTCCTTCTCATCGCCCTGCTCACTAGCCTTACTCTAGCCGCCCTGGCTACGCCCCCCAACAAGGAGCTATTTGTGGCCGTGATGAAAAATAATGCACCTCAGGTAGAAACCCTACTGGCCGCCGGCGCCGACCCCAACTCTCCCATCGAGGTTGTGCCCGGTTTCCCAACCACCTATCTCATCACGGCCGCCGGCAATGGCAGCCTGGAGGTGGTGAAAGCTCTGCTCAAGCACAAGGCCCAGGTAAACCAGCCCGATGCCTTCAAGAGCACGGCCCTGATGGCGGCGGCCGGCAAAGGCAACAAAGCTGTGGTGGAGCTGCTGCTGGGCAGCGGGGCCGATGCCAAAGCCAAAGACGACGATGGCAAAGACGCGTTGGCCGCCGCTAAAGAAAGTGGCAACGCGGAGGTAATCAAGCTGATAGAGGCCAAGCTGAAATAGAACGTCTCTTCGGACAGTATAGCCAGTATAGCACAAGCGGCCGGGTAAATTGCCCGGCCGCTTTTTTGTGGTTACTGCTCTAGTAGCTGGTTTTCGGAATATTTAAAAAACTATTTATCCAATAGGAACTATCTTAGTAATCCTTGCATTTGGGTGGCACAAACCAATTCTACCTGATAATGCTGAACGTGCAGTTGGCCAACGCTGGATTCTACGAAATTGCTACCCCCGACCATTCTGCGGCGGGCGTGACGCTTGTCCGGCCCGGCCGGCGCGAGGCAGTTCGTGTGTTTCTGCCCTACCATTCGCCGGAAGTAGAAGTGTATGCCGGATCGGTGAAAGAGGGCCGGCTGGTGTACCAGGGGCCGGCCGAAATTGCGGCTCAGCTGCCGCTGCTGGCGGTTCAGAGAAACTGACTGGCGGCTGGCGCAGCTTGTTGGTAAGTCACAGAAGTTTCACAATACATATGCTGGCCGTTTGCTTCGGTCCGATGGCAGAAGCCGCCGGACCGGAGCAAACGGCCGTTTTGCTGCTCAGCGCTGGGACAAATTGCGGTTTGGTTTAATGCGGGGGTGAGCCGGCTTAGGACAGGATTGAACGTTGTAGTTTTTGCGGCTGCAGATTGAAATTACATCCGATCAGGAAATTTGAGCCGCAGCTGGCGGTCTACATCGAGGGCACCAGCAATACACCACGCCAGCATCTCTTCCGAATCGGAACCGGTTGCCTCTACTTTCGGCCCGTGCCGCGAGGTCAGACATATATAATACTGCCCTCTCGACCGCTCATCGAACGTCAGCATCCAGCCTTCCGGAATTTTTTCATCTTCACTCATACGTCATTTTCACATCTGCAATAGTCTCACAATCAACCCCGTCCAGCCGGTTTGGTGGCTGGCGCCCATACCGCGGCCGTTGTCGCCGTGGAAGTATTCGTGGAAGAGCAGGTGGTCGCGGAAGTGGGGGTCGGTCTGGAGTAGGTCGGAGTCGCCGAAGGCGGGGCGGCGGCCGGTTTCGTCCTTCAAAATCAGCTGGGTGAGGCGGCCGGCCAGGGCGTGGGCTATTTCCTGCAGGTTGAGCTGCCGGCCCGAGCCGGTCGGGTATTCCACCATAAACTTCTCGCCGTAGTAAAAATAAAACTTCTGCAACGACTCGATAATCAGGTAGTTGATGGGGAACCAGATGGGGCCGCGCCAGTTGGAGTTGCCCCCGAACATACTTGATTCGGCCTCACCCGGCACGTACTGCACGGTGAAATCGGTATCCTCGGTGCTGTACACGTAGGGCGTGTCGAGATGGTGGCGCGACATGGCCCGGATACCGAACTCGGATAGAAATTCCTGCTCATCCAGCATGCGGTGGAGCAGGCTTTTGAGCCGGTCTTGGCGCATGAGCGAGAGCTTGTGGCGGGCCCCCTTGCCGGGCTCGTCCCAGCGGCTGACCAGCCGGGCCAGGTGGGGCCGGTTTTCGAGCAGCCAGCGGGCCCGGGCCGTAAATTCGGGCAGCGCATCGAGCAGCTCCTGCTCAATTACTTCTACCGCAAACAGCGGAATCAAACCCACGATGGAGCGCACCTTGAGCTTGGTCCGCTCGCCGTCGGGGGTGTGCAGCACATCGTAGTAAAACCGGTCCTCGGCGTCCCAGAGGTTGAATTCGCCGTCGCCGCCGTGGGTCATGGCCTCGGCGATGTAGAGGAAATGCTCGAAGAACTTGCCGGCCATTTCCTGGTACACGGGGTTGGTGCGGGCCAGCTCCAGGGCCATGCGCATCATGTTCAGGGCAAACATGGCCATCCAGCTCGTGCCGTCGCTCTGCTCGATGAAGCCGCCGGTGGGCAGCGGGGCCGAGCGGTCGAACACGCCAATGTTATCCAGCCCCAGAAAGCCGCCCTCAAATACGTTCCGCTCGCTTTTATCCTTGCGGTTTACCCACCAGGTAAAGTTCAGGGCCAGCTTGTGGAACACGGCTTCCAGAAAAGCCCCGTCGCCAACGCCCGCGTTCAGCTTTTTATCCATTTGGTACACGCGCCAGGTGGCCCAGGCGTGTACCGGCGGGTTCACGTCGTTCAGGTTCCACTCGTAGGCCGGCAGCTGGCCGCTGGGGTGCATGTACCAGTCTTTGGTGAGCAGGCGCAGCTGCTGCTTGGCAAACTCGGCATCGACCATGGCCAGCGGAATGCAGTGAAAAGCCAGGTCCCAGGCCGCGTACCAGGGGTATTCCCACTTGTCGGGCATCGAGATGATGTCGGCGTTGTGCAGGTGCCGCCAGGTGCTGTTGCGGCCGGTGCGGCGCTCCTTGGGGGCTTTCTGGCCGGTGGGGTCGCCGTCGAGCCACTGCGTTACATCGTAATAGTAGAACTGCTTGCTCCAGAGCATGCCGGCGAAGGCCTGGCGCTGCACGTTGCGGGCGTCGGGGTCGGTGAGCGGCTCCTGGAGGCAGTCGTAGAACTCGTCGGCCTCCAGCTTGCGCTCGGCAAAGAGCTGGTCGAAAGTGGCGAAGGGCTGATCGAACTCCATCTGGCTCAGGCGCAAACGAATCGTCTGGCTCTCGCCGGCCGGCAGCCGCAGCTTGTATTGTGCGGCCACTTTGGTGCCCTCCTGCTGGGCATTTATGGCGCTGCGCACGCCCTCCACCACGTAGTCGTTGATGCCGTCTTTGAAGTACAGCCCCTGGGCGGGCAGATCGTAGAGGCGGGCGCCGTTGGTGTCGTTTTCGCAGAACAGCAGCCGGGGCGGCTCGTTGGCGTGCTGGTCGCAGTAGAGGTGGTAGCGGCCCAGCGTGGGGTGCTCGGCCCGCACCGCGCCGGGCTGGGTTTCGCGCAGCGTGGGGCGCGCCTCCCGGGCATCCCAGCTCCAGGTATTGCGAAACCAGAGCTGGGGCAGCACCTGCACGCGGGCGGCTTTGGGGCCGCGGTTGTGTACCGTTATCTGCAGCAGGATATCATCGGGCCCGGCCTTGGCATACTCGATGAACACATCGAAGTAGCGGCTGTCGTCGAAAATACCGGTGTCAATCAGCTCATATTCGGGCTCCTGGCGGGTGCGGGCGGCGTTTTCGGCCACCAGCTCATCATACGGAAAAGCCCGCTGCGGATACTTGTAGAGCATGCGCATGTAGGAGTGCGTGGGGGTGCTGTCGAGGTAGTAGTACAGCTCCTTCACGTCTTCGCCGTGGTTGCCCTGACTATTGGTGAGACCAAAGAGGCGCTCCTTCAGAATCTCGTCCTGGCCGTTCCAGAGGGCCACGGCCAGGCACAGGCGCTGCTGGTCGTCGGAGATGCCGCCTAGGCCTTCCTCGCCCCAGCGGTAGGCCTTGCTGCGGGCCATATCGTGGGTGATGTAGTCCCAGGCGTCGCCGTGGGCGCTGTAGTCTTCGCGCACGGTTCCCCATTGCCTTTCAGTGAGGTAGGGGCCGAATTTCTTCCATTGGGCGCGCTGGGCGTTGGTATCCAGTAAGCGTAGTTGTTCCTGCGTCATGGGGGTGTGGCTCCGGGTTCCCGTATTGAATATAAGGATAACCCTATGATTGCGGGGCCGCGGGTGGGAAGGGCGGCTTCGGCAGAGCGGGCGGGCAAACCGGGCCTGGAGTGGCCGGGCCGGTTCGGGGTGAGTGAAGTTCTGCCGTACTGGTTTTGGGGGGTTTGGGTTGCTTGCTGGCCGTATTGAGCTGACCAGTTTTACTACCCAGCCAATAAACTACTGCTACCGTCCCCCATACGTCACTGACATATAATACAGCCCGCCCACGCTCGGCCCGCCCAGATACGACACGTAGTACCGGTTCAGCACGTTGGTAGCGCCCAGCTTGAGGCGGAGCAGCTGTTGCGGCGGCGCGTAGCTTAGCTGGGCATCAAGCGTGTGGTAGCTGGGCACTTCGCCGCTCACCAGGAAAGTTTGGGAGTAGTAGCGCTGCTGCCAGCGGTAGGCCAGCGCGAAGCCGAAGCCGCGCCAGGCATCCTCGTTGCCGAGGCCGGCCGTGTACATCCAGCGCGGCGTGTTGAAGCCGTCTTCCAGGCCGTCGCCGGATTCCGTGCGGGCCAGGCGGGCGTAGGTGGCGCTGGCGGTGGCCTGGTAGCCGCGGGGCAACTCGTAGCGCAGGCCCAGCGAGCCGCCGTAGGTATATACTTTGGTCTGGGCGTTGGTCCAGAGGCGGTAGCGGCTTTGGGTGGCGCGGCTGTTGAGGTAGATGGCGGCCGAGTCGGGGTTGGTGGTTTTGGGCACGTAGGCTTCTACCTGCGCAATAAAGTCGCGGTAGGCGTTGTAGTAGAAATCCACGTCGGCGAGCAGGCGGCCGCCGGGCAGCAGCGCCGCCTTGTAGCCCAGCTCCAGGGAGCGAATATGCTCGGGCCGCAGATACGTGTAGGGCGTGCGGCGCAACAAACTCTGGCTCTGCTCAATGGCCTGCTGGCGCTTCTGCGCCGCTGTGGCCGCCGAGGTATTGGCGTTGATGGCCGCCGTTACGGCCGCATTGAACGCATCGATGCTACTGCGCAAATAGCTGTTCTCAAACACGCCTTCCGACATCACCCGCAGCCCGCCGATGCGCTTCACCTGCCCGCTGTTCACGTTGGAAAAACCCTCGAACAGGCTCGGGAAGCGGTAGCCGCTCTGGTAGCTCGCCCGGAAGTTGTGGCGCGGCGCGGGCGAATACCCGGCCGTGAGGCGCGGATTGAAGCGCGTGGTGAAGTAGTCGTTCTTATCGGCCCGCAGCGTGGCCGTGAGGCGGATTTTGTTCTGCAACAAGTGGGCGCCGGCCTGCACGAAGCCGCCGGTTTTGGCGTAGGTCAGGTTGTCGCGCAGCGGGTCTTTGCCCCTTTCGGGGTTGATGAAGTAGTTGCCATCGGGCACCACGATATAGGTGCGGTGGTCGGCGCCGGCCAGCAGATCAAGGCCCGCGGGCAGCCAGAGCCGGCCGGCCCGGCGCAGCGCCTCGGCAATGTTCACCTGGCCCTCGGCGTGCAGCATATTGGCTTGCACGCGCAGGGCCGCGCCCTGGTCCCAGTTGTTGATGTTCTGCAGCTCGCGCAGGCGCTGGCGGAACTCCGGCGTGCCGGGCTGCAGGCGGCCGGCATCGGCGGCGGCGCGGGCCGTGGCGTGGGCCTGGGCCACAGTCTGGCCGTTTTGGGTGGCCAGGTTCCACTCCCGGGTATAGTCCTTGTTCCAGGCATCATCGGGTTTAAAGCTGCGGTCCAGGTTTTCGGCGGCGGAGCGCAGGTTGTAGCTCCGGCCGGTATTTTCCTGGGTAAGGTAGGCCCGCGCCTGCACCACGGGGCCGCTGAGCTGCAGCGCGTGCTGCTGCAGGCGGTAGTTTTGCAGGCGGAAGCGGTTGGCGCGCTGGTACACATTATCGAGCACGGCCACGCGGTAGGTGTAGGCCAGCTCGGCGCGGGCCCCCAGCTTATAGTGTAGCGCCGCATCGGCCCTGATGGTTTGCAGGTGGTAGTCCACCACGGCGCGCTCCTGGTAGCCGGTGCGGGCCACCGAGTAGCTTTTGCCGCCCAGCGTGAGCGTGCTGCGGTCGGAGGACTCGTTGCCGTAGCTGTTCACCGGGTCGCGGGCGGGGTTGTCGCTCCCGAAAAGGCCGGTGGTGGCGTTGCCGTTGGGGTTCAGGTCAGTTTGGTCGGTAGCCATCCAGTCGTAGCCGCGCAGGTAGGTGCCGTTTACTTTGAAGGCCAGCCTGGAAGCCAGTACTTTGGCGTAGCGCAGGCTGGTTTCGGAGTAGGGCCGCGCCCCGGTATGCGGGTCGTGCAGGTGATTGACGCCGGTTTTTTGCTGTATGCTGAGCCCTGCCGAACTAAACGGGTTGCGGGTGCTGAAATTGGCCAGCCCGTTGATGGCGTTCAGCCCATACAGCGCCGCCGCCGCGCCCGGCACAATTTCCACCGTGCTGATATCCAAATCACTCGGCCCCAATACATTGCCAATGGGAGCCCCGAGGTGCGGAGCCTGGTTGTCGATGCCGTCCACGAGTTGGGCAAAGCGCACGTTGGTGGTGTTGGCGAAGCCGCGGGCATTCAGCACCCGAAAGCTCAGGCTGCTGGTGAGCACCTGCACGCCCTTCACCTGCTCCAGGGCCTCAAAAAACGACGGGGCCGGCGCCAGCCGCAGCTCCCGCACCGTGAGCTTCTCCACCGTCACCGGCGACTGCAGCAGGCTTTCCTCCACTTTCGAAGCCGACACGACCACCTCCCCCAGCGACACGCTCCGGCGGGTGGTATCGGCTGTTGCCGCTGCTTTTTGCGGGTTCGGGCGGCTGCGCTGGGCCGCCACGGGCATGGCCAGGAGCAGCAGGACGCAGACAGCAAGTGGAGCGCCGGAGCGCCAGGATAAAGCTGGGGACATAAAAACCGAAAGAATGCTTTGCGTTATATTTTCAAAAATACAACGCAAAACGCTGGTCGATGTTTGCCCCTACTCCGCCAGCCGCTGCGTTTCTGCCTCAAGAAAGGCCTGAAACCGCGCCTGCATAGCCCGAAACTCCATAATCAGCTGCTGCCCCTCGGCCGTGACGACGGCCCCGCCGCCGCGCCTGCCGCCTGTTTGAGTGCTCACCAGCGGCTGCCGTGCCTGCTGGTTCAGCGAATTCACCAGGTCCCAGGCCCGCTTATACGACATCTGCATGGCCTGCGCGGCTTTGGAAATGGAGCCGAATTCCTGGATCTTCTCCAGCAATTCCAGCCGCCCGATGCCCATAAACCGGTCATCCGGCCCTTCCATCCAGAGGCGGCCGTTCAGGCGAAACGGCAGATCAGGGCGCAGCAGGTCTTTCATACCCGCAATTTTAGGGAAATATGCGGGGCGGGTGTTGCCCCTCGCCTGTCATCCTGAGCTTGCGAAGGACCTTCCTCTTCGCCACTGCAAAGCCTTATAAAATGAGTAGAGCCCTTCAGCATAGTAAAGGGCTTTGAGCATTGAAAGGCGTTTTGCAGGGTGGAAAGAGGAAGGTCCTTCGCTTTGCTCAGGATGACAGATGTTTACAAAAGACAGACGACTAAAATTGGCACCTTCACTTACCCCACCACAAAACTCCGCATACTCAACCCGCCAAAGCTCACCTCCTCAAACACATGCCGAATATCCTCATCCGGCTCCGCCAGCGCCAGGCTATACAGCATCGGAATATAATGATCGGGGGTGGGCACGGCGAGTGGGCCGCTGGCGCCGGCCTGCTGGTAGTGGGCCAGCGCGGCCAGGTCGCGCTGCTCGATTCTGGTTTTGGCCCAGGCATCGAACTCCGCGGCCCAGGCGTAGGGCGTGGGGTCGTCGGCCATGAGCTTGGGCATGCTCTGGCGCAGGTTGTGCACGATGTTGCCGCTGCCGATGATGAGCACCCCGCGCCGCCGCAGAAACTGCAGCTGCCGGGCCAGCTCGGCGTGGTAGGTGATGGGTTTGTAATAGTCGATGCTGAGCTGGAAAACGGGAATATCGGCTTCCGGAAACAGGTGGTGCAGCACGGTCCAGGAGCCGTGGTCGAGGCCCCACTCGTCGGAGGGGTGCGCGTCGGGCAGGGCGGCCAGCACTTCCTGGGCCACGTCGGGCGCGCCGGGGGCCGGGTACTGCATGTCGAACAGCGCCTGCGGGAAGCCGCCGAAGTCGTGGATAGTTTCGGGCCGCTCGTTGATGGTGACGAATGAGCCGCGCGTGAGCCAGTGCGCCGACACCACCAGAATGGCCCGCGGCGGCTGCCGGTTGCGGATATCCAGGCCCAGCGCGTGCAGGGTTTGGGTGAAAGGGTTATCGGCCAGCGCGTTCATCGGCGAGCCATGGCCGATGAAAAGCACGGGCATCCTGGCCGTTTGCTGGAAGGCGGAGGCGGTTTTGTGGAGGTCTTGCAGGGTGCTCATTGAATAGTCAGGATAGCAACCGGAGCCGAAGTGGCGCGGGCAGTCATTGAAACGCTCTCTTAACAGGCACCCGGCAAAAAGTATTTCGCCCTCCCCCTTCCAGTTCCCACAATTCTTTCACCCTCCGGCGGCCTATGCCAGCTGGCCCTGCAGGCGGCGGGCGGCGGTCTGAATTCCGAGCTGCACGCACTCGTCCAAGGGGCGGTGCTGCATCCAGCGGGTGAGGAAACCAGCCCAGAAGGCATCACCGGCGCCGGTGGCGTCGTGCACGGTTACGGCGGGCGCGGATTGATGCTGCCAGAGGCCGCCGGCCCCCCGATACCACACGCCATCGGCCCCGCAGGTGAGGCACAGCACGCGGGCCGGCACCGCGTGCAGGAAAGCCTGGGCGGCCTCCACGGTGGCCGGCCCGCCGCTGAAGCGGGCCACATCATCGAGGCTGACCTTGAGCAGGGGCTGATAGGAAAGCAGCTGCTGCCACACGGCCGGGGCGTTGTTGCTGCGCCGCCAGATGGGCGCGGCATAGTTCCAATCAACCGACACCTGGCGGCCGTGGGCGGTGGCGGTGGCCAGGGCGGCCAGAATGTGGTCCTGGGCAGGCAGGCGACTCAGGGCGAAGGCCGTGGTGTGTACCACGGCGGCATCGAGCACCAGCGCAGGCTCTACGGGCGGCAGGTGGCGGTCAGCGCTGCGGTAGGGAATGAATGTGGGCGTATCGCGCGAGCGGCCCACCACGATGATGCTGGTGGCGCGGTCGGGCAGCTGGTGAATGTGCTCGGTGCTCAGGCCGGCGGCGGCCAGTGTGCGCAGCAGAATTTCGCCTAGCCCATCCTGCCCCACGGCAGCCACCAGCCGGGCTGTGCCCCCGCAGTCCTGCACGAAGCGGCACAGGTTGGCCGGACTGCCCCCGGCCATAGCCCGCAGGGTGGTCACCTGCGAGAGGTCGCCCACAAAATCGGTGGTCAGAATATCAATCAGCGCTTCGCCAATGGCCAGCAGGCCGTGACCGGCCGCGGCCGGGGGCGCAGCAAAATAAAGTGAGGAAGGCCGGGGCTGGATCATAAGCGGAAGCCTGAGTGGTGAGAAAAACTAATAAACCAACCGCTGCCCCCGGCCATACGCTTCGGCCAACACGCTGCCCGCGGCGCTCCAGGTGCAGAAGGGCACGCCAATGGGCTGCTGGATCTGGCCGTGCAGGTTTTCGTAGAAGCCCCAGGTGGCGGGTTCCGTCGGGTGGCGGCGGTTGGCGGTGGCCAGCCGGGCCGTCACGTCGGTGGCCAGCGCGGGGGCGGCGTGCTGGTGCAGGGCCGCCGCCAGCCAGCCGTTCCACACCGGCCAGAGCCCGCCGTTGTGGAATTCGTGGGGATGGTTGCGGAAAGTGTAGGCGTAGTTATCGGCCAGCTCGGCCATCAGCGGATTGGGGGGCGCAATGGCGGGGTCGAAGGCGGGCAGCAGGCCGGGGCGGGCAGCCAGCCGGGCCCCGAGCTGGGCCACCACGGCCGCTGCCTGAACAGCCGTGCCCAGCCCCAAGAGCAGCGCCAGCGCATTGGCGGCCAGATCGAACTGGGCATAAACGCGGGCCGGGTTGAAGCCCATGAGCCAGTGGCCAGTGGGGGCCTGCCGGAGCTGGTGCGCCAGGCTGGGCGCGTAGAGCGTGGCCGGGTCGGCGGCGGGGTCGTTCCAGTAGTTGCGGACCAGCACCGCCCGGATGCGGGCGGCCTGCTCGGCCCAGGCCGGGCGGCGGTAGTGGCGGGCGGCCAGCTCCAGGGCCCATACCCGCAGCAGCTGGTCGTAGAGCACGTAGCCGTGCTGCACATACTCGTCGGCCCAGTCGCCGCTCTGGGGCACATATACCAGGTTTCGGCCGTTGAATTCCCAGGCATCGAGCACGCCCAAGGCCCGCTCCACCGGCCGCGCGTAGGTGGCGGCCAGCGCGGCATCGTTGGTGAGGGCCGCGTATTGCAGCAGCCCGATAACGGCCCAGCTCACGTTATCGACGCGGCCGCAGTTGCCGCCGTAGCTGGCCCGGCCGGTAGCGGGGTCCACGTTGGAAGGGAAAAAGCCGGTGAGATGCTGATGACTGAAAATGGTAACCAGCGTGGCCCGGAACGTGGCTATCAGGGCCGCGTCGTCGGTGAGCAGGGCGGCCAGGCCCGTAATCACGCCGTCGCGGGTCCAGACGCGCTGGTAGTTGGCGGTGGGCTGAATGCTGGCCACGAAGCCCGGCGGCGTGGCGGCGCGGCGCATCAGGTCCAGACTTTGCTCGTAGGCTTGCATAGGGGTGGCAGTAGACGAAGGTTAGAGGGCTGATCAGAGGTTATTTAGCTTCTCTGCCCAACGATTCGCCTCACCCCCCGACCCCCTCTCCGAAAAAGAGAGGGGGAGCCAGGCGAAAAAGACGACGATATCTGAGTTGGACCAGTTAGTGCTCGGGCCGCGCCAGGGGCGGCACAAACAGCACGCAGGCGGCCCCGCAGAGCAGCAGCGCGCCGGCCAGGTGAATTACGTTTTCGGGCCGCGAGGCGAGCAGGTGGCGATAAATCCAGGAAAACGTGACCGTCTGGAGCAGCATGGGCAGCACGATAAACAGGTTGAAAATGCCCATGTACACGCCCGTTCGCTCCCGCGGAATGGCCCCGGCCAGCATCACGTAGGTGGTGCCCATCATGCTGGCCCACCCAATGCCCAGCCCGATCATGGGGGCCAGCAGCAGGGCCGGCGTGTGCAGCAGCGGCAAGCTTAGCAGACCCAGCCCAGCCAGGCTCAGGCTCAGCATGTGCACCGCCCGCGGCCCCCACTGCCGGGCCAGCCACGCCAGCCCGAAGGCCGCGCAAAACGTGACGACATTATAGGTGCCATTGATGCGCCCGGTGAGCAGCTGGGCCGCGCTGAAGCCCGCCGCCTGCTGATCCTGAGTGTGGTAGATGGTGCTGGCCAGGCTCAGGGTAATGTATTGCCAGTAGCAGAACATGGCGTACCAGGTACACAGCATCATCGGGGCCATGCGGCGCATCGTGGGGGGCATCTGGCGGATGGCACTGCCGATTTCGGCCAGCGTGTGGCCCAGCCCCTTCGGCTGCGTCCGGATGGCGGCCACCTCGGCCGCGCTCAGCGGGTGCTCTTTGGTGGTGATAACCGAGTACAGAATGGCTCCGATGCTCACGGCCGCCCCGATCAGAAAGGCGGCGTAGGTGGTGTGCGGAATGTTGTTGGCACTACGAGCCGTGCCGCTCACCAGGCCCAGATACACCAGCACCGAGGGCGTGAAATTGGCCAGCGTGATGCCCAAGCCGGTGAAAAAGCTCTGCGTCAGAAAGCCCAGGCTGTGCTGAGGCGCGGGCAGCTTGTCGCTCACAAAGGCGCGGTAAGGCTCCATGGTGATGTTGTTGGCCGCGTCCAGAATCCAGAGCAGGCCGGCGGCCATCCAGAGGGCGCGGCTGAAGGGCATGGCCAGCAGGCACAGACTGCACAGCACCGCGCCTACCAGGAAATAGGGCGTGCGGCGGCCCCAGCGGCTCAGGGTTTTGTCGCTCAGGGCACCCACGATGGGCTGCACCAGCAGGCCCGTCATGGGGCCGGCCAGCCACAGAAAGGGCAGCATGTCCGGATTGGCCCCCAGGTAGGAGTAAATCGGGCTCATATTGGTCTGCTGGAGCCCGAAGCTGTACTGGATGCCGAAAAAGCCCAGGTTCATGTTCAGTATCTGCCAGAAGGCCAGCCGGGGCCGGGGCAGGCCGGTGGCCAAGTCGGTAGGCGCGGTAGAAACGGTAGAGCTGAGAGCCATAAGGAGAGTCAGGTAGAGGAATAAAGCGGGAAGAAGCGCGGGCGAAATACCAGGGCAAGCGCCGCCCGCCTCGCGGCGGACGGCGGGCAGGCAGCCCTTCCCACAAGGCTTTCTGCCACCCCATACATCAGCAAAGGAGGCCTGCTGGTTGCAGCCAGCCAGGGGGTTGCTGAGGCGGTTTTAGAACAATCCAGTAGATCCGGGACGGCGGCCGTTTACCGCGTCACGGAGTACGTTTTACGCTCCACTCCCACCCCCGTTATCCGCACCGATTTCCAGCCCGTGGGCAGCGTGGCTTTGCGCTGCACCAGGCCCGCGGGCGTAATATCGAGGCCGCCGAAGCCCATGAGCACGGCCTGCAGCACCCCGCCCGCGCCGGTGGCGAAGTAAGGATTGGTGCCGCCCTTGGTTTCGGCAATCACCCGGAAAGGCGGCAGCAGGTTGGGCTCGTAGGCGTCGCGGAAGAAGTGTGCCGCCTTGCCGGCATCACCAAGGCGGGAATAGAGCAGGGCAAAAATGGCCTGAGTCATGGCGGGCGTGCCTTCGTTGGGCACGCGGGTTTCGTAGTAGGCCAGGTCCTTCCTGATTTGGGCAGGCTCAGTAATTACGCCCAGCGGATAGGCCAGCAGGTTCACATCGCCCTGCTTGATGCCTTCGCCCTTGTAGGTGGCGTGCTCCTGGGTGGTGCCGTCGGGCATTTTAAGAATGGGAATGTTCTGGGCCACGTGCAGCCAGTCGGGGTTGGCCCGCCGGCCCAGCACTTTGGCGGCGGCCGTGGCGTTGCGCAGATTCACCTGGGCGGCGGCGTTGGTGAAGGCGTTGTTGTCCACGTTTTCGGCCCACTCGTCGGCGGCCACCACGTTCTTGATGTCGTAGCGGCCGGGGCCGTTGCGCTCCACCCGGCTGGCCCAGAAATCGGCGGTAGCCGATAGAATCGGGTAGCCTTTCTCGCGCAGCCATTCCTTGTCCTGGGTCACGCAGTAGTACTGCCAGGCGGCCAAGGCCACGCAGGCCGAAATATGGTGCTCAAACGGCCCGCTCAGCGCCCACACCGGCGTTTCTTCCACGCCCGAGTCGGCACTTTCCCAGGGGTACATGGCCCCCTGGTAGCCATGGGCGAAGGCATTGCGCTGGGCCGCCTCCAGCCGCCGGAAGCGGTACTCAACCATCGACTTCGCAATTTCGGGGTGCAGCACCAGCAGGGCCGGAAACATCCAGATATCGGTATCCCAGAACACGTGGCCGTTGTAGCCCAGGCCCGAGAGGCCCATCGGCGAAGGTGAAAAATCGGTGCCGGCGCGCGAGAAGCTGTAGAGGTGGTAGAGCATGCTGCGCACGTCCTGCTGGGCCTGCGCGTCGCCCTCAATCTGAATGTCGCTTTTCCACAGCTCCTGCCAGGCTTTAGCATGAAACGCCAGCAGCCGCTCCTTGCCTTCGAGGCGGGCGAAGATGGTCAGGCGCTCGGCTTCGTTCAGCGGGTCGGCGTGGTGGGCCGAGGTGATGCTGGAGCCCGCCACGGCGTAGCTGTAAGTCTGGCCCGCCTTCAGGGCCTTGCTGAACTTCATCAGGTGCATGTTGCTGTCCCACATCTCATGAATCACCTTGGGCTCCTGGCCGTGGCCTTCCTCGAAGAGAAAAGTGTTGGAGGCGCACAGCTGCATCTTGCCCGTGGGGCTCTGGGCCACCGAGCTGAGCAGGCTCAGCGTGACGTGGGGCCTATCGATTTCGTTGTAGTAGTTCTGGGCCTCGCGCAGGGCATCGGGCGTTTCCATAATGCTGGCCGCGCCCAGATTCAGGTCTTTTTTGGCCGTGATGCTCACGTCGAGCAGCACGGTGAAGGGCAGGTGACGCAGGGCGTAGTAGGTGTAGCGGATGGTGGCCCGGTCCTGGTAGTCGAAGGTGGTGGTGAGGCTGGCGCGCTGCATGTCCAGCTCCTGCTGGAAGTTGGTGGCATCCTTGCCCGAGAGGCGGCGGCCGTCCACTTCCAGGTACATGTTCAGCAGGTTGAAGCTGTTGAGGAAGTTGCTCACCCGGCCCCGGCCATACTGATCGTAGGCCCCGGCCAGCACCACGCTTTTCACCTTAAACGGCTCCGGCGACGACACAATGCCCAGCATGCCGTTGGCCACCGTCACGCCGTAGTAGCTGGTGGGGTCAATCTTGTCGGCCGCAATGCGCCAGGGGTCGGGCGCGGGGGGTTGGGCCACGGCCGGCAGATGCACGGCCAGCAGCAGCGCCAGCGCGCCCAGGCCAGGCGCTAGTTTTTTGAATCGGGTGGTGAGCATAGAGCAGAAATGGGATGGAACGGGCAGAGCCGCCAACGCAGCCCCGCAGGAAGAACCCGGCGGCGGAAAAACCGTCCGGTGTACGGGCGCGCCGCTAAAAAGTCAGCACGGGCGGCCCCGGATGCAAACAGACCGCTGACCACTGCCAGCCGGCAGTACCCAACGGCCTGTTCGGGGGCTTTTGCACCAGCGCTAGTACCCCGGATTCTGAGTGATGTTGCTGTTTACATCTACCTGAGTCTGCGGAATCGGGTAAATCAGGTATTTCGGGGCGCTCTGGGGCTTGTCGGGGCGCGCCTGCAGAAACTTGCCGAACCGGATCATATCCTGCCGCCGCCACGACTCGCCGTACAGCTCGCGGCCCCGCTCGTTGAGCAGCTCATCCAGGCTGAGGCTGCCCAGGGCGCTGGCCCCGCGCGAAGGATGCGTGCGCACGGCGTTGACGATGGCCACCGGCGTGGCCCCATAGGTGCCGGCGCTGGTGCCCGTGCCGCCGCGCAGAATGGCTTCGGCCTTCATCAGCAGCACATCGGCCAGTCGGAAGGTCACATGGTCGTTGTCGCAGCCGCCACCTTTCACCTCGTTCGGGTAGTCCACGGGGTATTTCAGGGGCCGGATACCCTTCACTTCGAGGTCGTTGCCGGTTTCCAGCAAGCTGACTTCCTTGGTGAAAATCAGCGGCGTGCCGGCCCGCCGCGACTCCAGCGGCGCATCGTTCGTGAGATTGTACTGCTGGCCGGCCAGAAAGCCCACGTTGATGCGGCGGCCGGGGTTGGCGGGGCCGCCGGTTACGTCGTAGGCCACGCCCCGGCGCTTGTCGGTGGACTCAAATAGGTCGTAGAACGCGGCCGTGGTGGCCGGGCCGTTGTAGCCATCCACGGGCCGCATGTTGTAGTGCGACACAAACTTCCAGAAGTCGCGCGTGGGGCCGGCGTTGCCGTTGGAGTTGGCCTGGGTGAAGATATTCTCCCGGCCGATGGCCCCGTTGTTGGGCGCGAAATTATCGAAGAAGTTGGCAGTGAACGAGTACTTGCCGCTGATAATCAGCTCATCGGCCAGCGTGATTACCTGGTTCATATCGGCGGCGGCGAAGGTGGGGGCCGCGCGGTTGGCATATACGCCCTTGTTGAGGTAGCACTTCATCAGCAGCACGCGGGCGGCATCTTTGGTGGCGCGGCTCACGGGGGCATCGGGCAAATCCTTTTGCACTGCCGTGATTTCACCAATGATGAAGTTCAGTGCCTCGGTGCCCTTGCGCACCCGCGCCAGCTTGCTCAAGGTTTCGCCCGGCTCCCGGTAGAGCACCTGGTCGTAGAGGTCGAGCACCAGGTAGCTGGCCCAGGCCCGCAGAAACCGCGCTTCGGCCTGCTGCTGCGGATTGGGCGCGAAGCGCAGCAGGTCGGTGGAGGCGTAGATGATGCCGTTGAGCTGGGTGTAGGTTTCGCGCACCCGCTCGTTGCTGGGGTCCCAGGTGTGGTTGAACAGGGCCCGCCACTTACCGTTGTCGTCCCAGTCGGGCCCGCGGGTGGGCATGATGCGGGCATCGGTGGATACTTCTTCGAGGGCAAACACGCTCACACAACCCTGAATCGGGTCGCGCTGCGAGTTATACACGCCCTGGAGCAGCGCCGCCGGGTCGCCGCGCGGAATCTGGTCTTCCGTGAGCTGACCGTCCAAGGTTTCATTCAGCTCACAGCTGCCGGCTACCTGCAGCAACGCCAGAAGGGCGGCCGCACAAGTAAGTTTGGGGTATCGCATGGTGGGAAGAAATTAGAAGTTACAGGGAGAAGTTGACGCCGAACGTGAAGGTGCGGGCGCTGGGGTACGGCAGGTAGTCGATGCCCACGGAAGGTACTTGGTTGGCCTCGCGCTTCACGGTGTTCACCTCCGGATCAAAGCCGTCGTACTTGGTTATCACGAACAGATTCTGGCCCGTGGCATATATCCGCGCCCCTTTCACGAAGCTGCCCACATCGCCGAAGGCATAGGAGAGCGTGACGTTGGACATCTTCAGGTAGTTGCCCTTCTCCAGGTAGCGCGTGGAGGCCGCCGAGGCGTTGCCGGTGGCTTCTTTAATCGGGTTTTCAAACGTGGCCAGCGCAATGTTTTTGCCGCCCCCGATCTGTCCCACGTTCCCTACCGCGTTCAGCGTGTTGTTGTAAATCATCTGGCCCAGCACGCCGGTCATGTTGGCAATCAGGCTGAGCTTGCCGTAGCGGGCATTGGCGCTCAGGCCCAGCAGCGTGCGCGGGTTGGGGCTGCCGCTGTAGGCAATAGGCCCAAAGGGATTAGACAGCCCCTGCTCGTTCAGGCCAGTGTACTGGGGCAGGAAAAAGGCGTTGACGGGATACCCGTTGCGGATGCTCTGCGACAGCGCCCCCGACAGGCCCTGGCCGTTGATGGCCCCGGTCGGAATGGCCGCCCCGACCAAGTCCGACACTTCGTTGCGGATGAAGGTGGCGTTGGCGTTGAAGCCTATTTCTACCTGCTCGCGGCGCACCAGCGTGGTGCCCAGGGCCAGCTCCACGCCTTTGTTCACGATTTTGCCATTGAGGTTTTCCCACCGAATGGCCGCCACGGAGGGCCGGGGCTCGCCGGGCGTGGTCGGAAACAGCAGGTCGGTGGTGGACTTGTGGAAGTAGTCGACCGTGAAGGTGAGGCGGTTGTCGAACGCCCCAATGTCGATACCCGCATTGTACTGGGCATCCGACTGCCACTTCAGGTCGTCGTTCCGGTCGTTGAGCGGCGACTGCGCCCCGTTGTCGTCGAGGGTGTAGCGGTACTGAGCCGCACCGGCCGGAAACTCCTGGTTGCCGGTGCGGCCGTAGCCGGCCCGCAGCTTGAGTTGGGTGAGCTTTTCGGCCGGGAAGAACGATTCCTGGCTTAGGTCCCAGGCCGCGGCAAACGAAGGGAAGTAGCCCACGCGGCTGTTAGGACCGAATTTGCTGCTCTGGTCGCGGCGCAGCGTGCCGGTCAGCACGTAGCGGTCCTTGTAGTTGAGAATGGCGCGCCCAAAAACCGACTGCAGCTCCGACGAAGGGTCTACGAACGAGGATATCTTGCGCAGCGTGGCGCTCGAATACTGAATGTAGTTGGTGTAGTCGAGGCCGAAGGTGCCGAAACCGCCCACGGCGGGGTCAGAGTTGCCGTAGGCATTCACGTTGGAGCCGGAGTTGGCAAATTTCGTGTACTCGTAGCCCAGCAGCGCATTCAGGTTCAGGTCGGTGGTCACGGCCCGGTTGAAGCTGAGCGTGTGCGCAATCTGCTGGGTGGTCAGCTCATTGTTGCTGATGCTGGCAAAACCCTGGTCCTTGATGCCGGGCAGAGTGATGAGCCGCTGGTCGATGGAAGTGCGCCGCCCGCCCGTGTTGTAGTTCACGCTCAGCAGCGTGCGAAATTCCAGCCAGTCGGTAAACCGGAAATAAGGCGAGGCGCTGGCCAGAATGGTGGTCACCCGCGAGTTGTCGTTGTAGTACTCCTGGGCGGCCAGCGGATTCACGATGGCCCCTTCCTCAATGAAGAACGTGCCGTTGGAGTTGCGCAGCGGCTGCGTAGGGTTCCACTGCAGGGCCTGCCCGATCAGGCTGCCCCGAAAGCCGGCATCGGTTGTGATGGGGGCCAGCTGCTCACGAAACTGACTGGTCGTCAAGTTCATATCCAGGCCCAGCTTCTTGCTGGTCAGAAACTGCAGGTTGGTGGAGAGGTTGGCGCTGTATTTTTGGAAGCCGGTTTTGCGCACGATGCCATCCTGGTCGAGGTAGCCCAGGGAGAGGCGGTAGCGGCCGGTTTCGCCGCCCCCGCTCATGGCCACGTTGTAGTTTTGCAGGTAGCCGGTGCGCAGAATTTCGTCGAGGGCATCCACGTCGCTGCCCTTGTCGGTAGCGGCGGGCACGCCGTAGTATTTGATGGCTTCCCGGTACTGGCCGGCATCAAGGAACGTAGGCCGGCGCAGCAAGGTCGAGAAGCCGCCCGACACGCCCACGTTGAGTACCGGAGCCCCCGTTTTGCCCTTCTTCGTGGTGATGAGCACCACCCCGTAGGCGGCCCGCGAGCCGTAGATGGCCGTGGCCGAAGCGTCTTTCAGCACCGTCAAAGACTCAATATCGTCGGGGTTGAGGAAGTTGAGCGGATTGCTGTCGGCCCCGCTTCCCACGTCGGTGGAGGCCACCAGGCCGGGCCGGGCCGAGCGGCCGTCGAGCGGCACGCCGTCCACTACATACAAAGGCTGGCCGGTGCCCGTCACGGCCGAGTTGCCCCGGATGCGGATGGTAGAAGGCCCGCCGGGCTGGCCGCTGTTGTTGCTCACCTGCACCCCCGATACGCGCCCCTGTAGCAGCTGATCGGGCGACGTAAACGTGCCTTTGTTGAAGTCCTTGGTGCCAATCACGGCCACGGACCCGGTCATGTCCTGCTTGCGGGCCGTGCCGTAGCCCAGCACCACTACTTCGTTCAGCGCCTGGGCATCTTCCTGCAGCGTCACGTTCAGGGTGGCGGGCTCTGTTCCGGCCGTCACGCTCCGCGTTTGCGCCTTGTAGCCCACCGACGAAAACACGACCTCGTAGCTGCCCGGCGCCACGCGCAGCTCGTAGCGGCCGGCCACGTCGGTGGGGGCGGCCGTGGTGGTGCCCTTCACGAGCACCGTAGCCCCGATGACGGCGGAGCCGTTGGCTTCCGTCACGGTGCCCTGAATAATGCTTTGCCCCAGCACCGCATTGGCCAGTGCCAGAAAGACTACGAGTAGTCCGGCACGAATCGGTAGAAATACTGACATAGGGAAGTGGGATTTTAGGTGGAAAAAAAGCGACCTGTTTTGCTAAAGGTGGAGTATTAACTCCAACAAAATCAAGTAATAACAGCATTGTGAAGCCCGTTTTCTTTCCGAAATCGGTTACGTTATCGATTTCGGCGAGCCAACTTTTTTTTGCATTCTGGTGCCCGGCCGTATGGTTTCCCCCCGAAGTAGCCGACCTTACCGGCCCGGTGCTCCGGCCCTTCCCCTGGGCTGGCGGCCGCGGACATTTTCGTCCGTCTCCTAAATCCGTCCGGTTTTCCTCCATGAAGCGAGCTACCCTGCGCGACATTGCCCAAGCCCTCGGCATCACCGTGGCTACCGTGTCGCGGGCCCTGAAGGACTACCCCGACATCAGCGCCGCTACCAAGCTGGCCGTGCTGACCACCGCCGAGCGCCTGCACTACGCCCCGCACCCGCTGGCCGTGAAGCTGCGTCAGAAAGCCTACAAGGTGGTGGGCGTAGTGGTGCCCGACATCGTGCACCCGTTCTTCGCCGATGTTATCAGCGGCATCGTGGATGTGGTGGAGGCGCTGGGCTACCACGTGATTCTGAGCCAGAGCAATGAGAGCTACGAGAAGGAAATCCGCGTCACGCAGATGCTGCAGGCCACCGGCGTAGACGGCCTGCTGGTATGCCTCTCCAATGAAACCGTAGCGGTAGACCACCTGCGCGCCCTGCAGGACTACAACCTGCCCGTGGTGCTGTTCGACAAAATCAGCTCCGGCCTTGATGCCAGCACCGTCGTCACCAACGACTTTCAGGGGGCCTACGATGCCGTAGCCCACCTGCTCGACCAGGGCTACACGCGCGTGGCCCACCTCAAAGGCCCCGCCCACCCCGAAAATACCCGCCAGCGCTTTGCCGGCTACCAGGCTGCCCTGGCCGCCTACGGCCTCCCCTTCCGCCCCGAATATGTATTGGAGTGCCAGGCCGTGACCCACGCCGAGGGCTTCGCCTTTGCCCAGCAGCTGCTGGCCCTGCCCGAGCCGCCCCAGGCCATTTTCGCCGTCACCGACTCGGTGGCCATCGGCGCCATCACGGCCCTGAAGCAGGCCGGCCGCCGCGTGCCCCAGGATGTGGCCGTCATCGGCTTCAGCGACTGGGCCGTGTGCCAGCTGCTCGAACCCACAGTCAGCTCAGTGGCCCAGCCCGGCTACGACATCGGCCGCCGGGCCAGCGAGCTGCTGCTGCGCGAAATTCAGCAGCTGCGCGACGAGCAGCCCCCCGAGCATAGCCACCTGGTCCTCGATGCCACCGTTCGGGTGCGGCAGTCGTCGCAGCGGCCCCTGCCGGGCGGTGCCTGACCCCGCTCCGCTTGCTATGCGTCGGATTCTCCCGGTCATCGTTCTCGCGCAGTTTTTCTGCACCTCGCTCTGGTTTGCCGGCAATGCCGTAGCGCCCGATATCGCCGCCCGGTTTCAGCTGGGGCCGGGCTTCGTAGCCTCGCTCACCAGCGCCGTGCAGCTGGGCTTCATCAGCGGCACGCTCACCTTCGCCCTGCTGGCCGTCGCCGACCGCTTCTCCCCTTCCCGGGTGTTCTGCGTGAGTGCCCTGCTGGCCGCGCTCTGCAACCTGGGCCTCACCCTCAGCGGCCTCGATACCGCGGGCCTGCTGGCCTGCCGCTTCCTGACCGGGTTTTTCCTGGCCGGCATCTACCCCGTGGGCATGAAAATCGCCTCCGACTATTACCAGGCGGGGCTGGGCCGGTCGTTGGGGTTTCTGGTGGGGGCGCTGGTGCTGGGCACGGCGTTTCCGCATCTGTTGCGGGGCCTTGTTGGGCCGCTGCCCTGGCAAACCGTGGTGCAGGGCACCTCGGCGCTGGCCGCGCTGGGCGGGCTGGCGCTGGTGCTGCTGGTGCCCGATGGCCCTTACCGCCGCACCGGGCAGCATCTGCGCCTCACGGCTTTTCTGGCTGGGTTTCGGCAGCCGCAGTTCCGGGCCGCCGCCTTCGGCTACTTCGGGCACATGTGGGAGCTGTACACGTTCTGAGCCTTCGTGCCGGTACTGCTGGCGGCCTATGCGGCCCGCCACCCGGCGGCGCACTTTTCGGTGCCGCTGCTCTCGTTTGGCATCATTGGGGCGGGCAGCGTGGCCTGCGTGGGCAGCGGACTGCTCTCGCAGGTGATGCCGGCCCGCACGGTGGCGGCGGGGGCGCTGGCGCTGTCGGGGCTGTGCTGCGTGGTGTCGCCGGTGGTGCTGGGCAGCGGCTCGGCGGGGCTGCGGCTGGGGTTTCTGGAGTTCTGGGGCCTGGTGGTAGTCGCCGATTCGCCGCTGTTTTCTACGCTGGTGGCCCGCCACGCGCCGGAAGCCACCCGCGGCACCTCGCTCACCATCGTCAACTGCCTGGGCTTCGCGCTGACGATTGTCAGCATTCAGCTCACCAGTTGGCTGGCTCTCCGGCTGGGGCCGGAGTGGTTTTTGGTGCCGCTGGCGCTGGGGCCGGTGCTGGGGTTGTGGGGGTTATGGCGGGGAAGGGAAGTGGTGGGGTGATAATACTGTTACCAGAGAGCAAGAGAAAGCCCCGCTCCAGCTATCGGAACGGGGCTTTTGTTTTACTGTTTCTGTAAAGTCGGCAAATCCTGGTAGTACTCTCGCTCGTGGCGCACATCATTATCATCAGGCCGACGCTCGGGAATGTACTGACCCCACTTCGCCACGTTGGGGTAGTTCAGCGGGGTCTTGGGAAACACGTCCAGCCGTATTCGCTCCCCGTTCACCACCTTCACCGGCAGCGAAATATCGGGCCGCTCAAAGCCCCACATAATAAAGTGGTAGTCCGCGTTCAGCGTTTCTTTGAGCAGCGGAATCCAGTAGGCCTGCACCACGCCCTGCCCGCGCCGGGCTTTGTTAATCATGTCCAAGTCGGTGTGCAACTGCCCGCAGATCCATTTCTTGTTCAGAATACGGCCCTCGCGGGCGCACCGCTCCAATTCCTTCACCAGCCGGTAGCGCATCCACGCATCGAGCCGCTTGATCGTATCACGGGGTGGAATGCCCGAGGTGGCCGCTTTGTACTTGCCGCGCCGCTCGGGGTCGGGGTCTTACACCCCAAACAGTATAAAGTGGTAGTCGGCCCCGTACACGTCTTTCAGGCGGCGGGCGAGGGCCAGCTGCGCCCGCCGCAGCCCGCGCCGCATCTCGGAAATGACGGTGCGCCCAACGCCCAGGTGGCGGGCAATGTCCAGCTCGCTCGGGGCGAAGCCGTGGGCCAGCAGCGTATCCACCTCTTGCAGAAAGCGGGTAGTAATCTGGGTGCTGCGGAGCGCAATTTCAGGGTCTACCCGGCCGGAGTTCGGCGCGGGGGCATTAAGGTCTTTGTTTCCCATTCTGTGTATAAAAAGAAGATAAGAGGAAGTTTAAAGCATTGCACACCGGTCATACAAAGCACTTCAATTAACGGTTTTTATTTTGTCAAACCATGTAATAAGAATAAATAGTTTATAAAATTCATCCGCTTAGTTTTGAAACTATATCGACCTGTACCGGTTAGCACCCGTACCTTTAAACTATGGACATCAAAGAACTTATAACCATTGACCCGGACATCCTGGGTGGGCAGCCCGTGTTTGCGGGCACCCGCGTGCCGGTAGAGTCGCTGTTTGACCATCTGGAGGCTGGGGTATCACTGGATGAATTTCTCGACGACTTTCCGACGGTCACGAAAGAGCAGGCTATTGCCTTGCTTGACGTGGCAAATCGACTATTGACCTCCCGCAACATTGCTCAGCTCTATGCGGCTGTTGCTTGATGAGAACCTGCCAAAACGCCTTAAGCTGGACTTTCCAGAGCACGAGGTTTTCACGGTGCGCGACAAAGGCTGGAATGGGATTAAGAATGGCGAGTTGTTGAAACTGATGCTGGCAGAAGGATTCGACGCATTGCTAACCTTCGACAAGAATTTGCAGCACCAGCAGAATTTCTCCAGATACACGCTGGCGGTGTTTGTGTTATCTGCGCCAATTAATCAGTACAAAGTTCTGACTGGGCTTTCCCCAATCATCATCAAGTATCTGGCTGCTTCTACCCTTCCTGTTGGCCCGATTGTGATTCAAGGTTGATGTTTGGCTGCTATTGCGCTAGAGATGCTTCGACAAGCGGATGCCAGATGAGGCATGACGTTCTGATTGGAATAAATTAAACGCAAAGAGCCCCGAAACCTGCCGGTTTCGGGGCTCTTTCACTTCTTGCAGCCTCAGCCGCCGCTACCGTTACAGCAGCTTATCAATCATAATCGGCAGCTCGCGGATGCGCTTGCCGGTGGCGTGGTACACGGCGTTGGTGATGGCGGCGGCCACGCCCAGCATGCCCACTTCGCCAATGCCCTTCACCCCCAGCGGGTTCACGATATCGTCTTCCTCCTCCACAAACAGCACGTCGATGTCGTGGATGTCGGCGCAGACGGGAATGTGGTATTCGGCGTAGTTGTGGTTCACGTAGCGGCCAAACTGGTGATCCATCACGGTTTCCTCCATCAGGGCCATGCTGAGGCCCCACACCACCGAGCCCAGCACCTGCGAGCGGGCCGTTTTGGGGTTCATGATGCGGCCGGCGGCCACGGCATTTACCACCCGAGTTACGTGCAGGGTGCCCAGCTCCTCATCTATCTGCACCTCCACAAATACCGCGTTGTGGGCGTGCAGCGAGTATTGCTTCTGCTTAATCAGGTTCGGCATGGCCGTGGCGTCGGCTTCCACTTTGGTTTCCCCGCTGGCCTGCACTATGTCGCGCACCACCACGGCCTGGCCGGGGTCGAGGCGCAGGCGCAGCTGGCCGTTCACGAACTCCACGTCCTCAAACTTGGCATCTTTCAGCGGCGAGCCTTCCATTTGCTGGGCCAGCTTGAGGAGCTTTTCGCCCAGGGCCTCGCAGGCGTTTTTCACGGCGGTGCCCACCGAGGCGGCCGTCCAGGAGCCGCCCTGCACGGGGGCGGCGGGAAAATCGGTGTCGCCGAGCTGGAAATCCACGGCTTCCAGCGGCAGGCCCAGGTATTCGGCCGCCACCTGCGTCATAATGGTGTAGGTGCCGGTGCCGATTTCGTTGGTGGCGCTCTGCACGGTCAGCTTGCCATCGGCCGACAGCGAGACTTTTGCCCCGGCCTTCTGCTGGCTGGCATCCCACACGCCGGTAGCCATGCCGTAGCCCACCAGCATGTTGCCCTGGCGCATGGAGCGCGGCGCGGGGTTGCGCTCCTCCCACCCAAATTTGGCCGCGCCCTCGTGGTAGCACTCACGCAGCTTCTTGCTCGAAAACGGCTTATCCAGGTTCTGGTCGCGGTCGGCGTAGTTGCGCAGGCGGAATTCAAGCGGGTCGAGGCCGGCGGCGTAGGCCATTTCGTCCATAGCCACTTCCAAGGCAAACAGGCCGGTGGCAGCGCCGGGGGCCCGCATATCCTGGGGCGTGTACACGTCGAGCTTGGCCAGCTGGTAGCCCAGCTTCACGTTGTCGCACTGGTAGAGCATGCCGCTCCAGTTCACCACGTTTTCGGTGTAATCCTCAAAGCGGGATGTTTCGTGCAGCGCGTGGTGGTGCAGGGCGGCCAACGAGCCATCGGCATTGGTGCCCAGCTTCACCGTTTGGAGGGTGTGGGGGCGGTGGCCGAAGCTGAACATCTGCTGGCGCGTGAGGCTCACGCGCACCGATTTTTTCAGCTCCAGCGCCGCCAGCACGGCCATAAACAGCTGGTACTGGGGCCGCAGCCCCGAGCCGAAGCCGCCGCCGGTGTACTTCGAAATCACGCGGGCGTCGTCCTTGCTCAACCCGAAAATCTGGCGAATGTAGCGCTGGCTGTTGAGGGCGCCTTGGGTTTTGTCGTACACGTTCAGCTTGCCGCCATCGAGGTATTCGGCGGTGGTGCCAAACATCTCCATCGGGTTGTGGTGCTGGGTGCCGTGCACGTATTCCTGGTCGATGCGGTGCACGGCGTTTTCAAACTCCTTGTCGGGGTTGCCGCGGGGCGGTGGCGGCGGCACGAAGCCGGTTTTGCCGGTGCCCGGCTCGAAACCCTCGCCGCGCTTGGTTTCGAGGTCGGTTTCGTGGGCCACCGTTTCGTATTCAATTTTCAGCACCGAAGCGGCGTAGCGGGCCAACTCAAACGTGTCGGCCACCACCAGCGCCACCGGCTGCTGGCTGAACTTGATTTCGGCATCGTGCAGGGGCCGAAACGGCGAGCCGCCGGGCGCTACATCGTCTTTGTAGCTGCGGTCGAGCAGGGCCAGCATGGGCACGTTTTCGTGGGAGAAAACCTGCAGCACGCCCGGCAGGGCCAGCACTTCAGCCGCGTCAATCTTCGTGATTTTGCCCTTGGCAACGGGGCTGCTCACCACGTAGCCATACACCAGGCCGGGCACGTTGAACTCGGCGGCGTACTTGGCCGCGCCGGTCACTTTGGCCGGCCCGTCCACGCGGCTCAGGGCTTTGCCGATATAGTTGGTATTGCTCATCTGGCTCAGGGATTGGAGTTTTGGAAGGCGTCGGCTACGGGCATGCCTTCGGTGGCCTGCTTCAGCGCCCGCATGATGGCCCGCTTGGCCAACTCAATTTTGAAGGTGTTGTGGCCGTAGCCCTTGGCGCCTTCCACCACTTTGGCGGCCACGCGGCGGAAGGTTTCTTCCGTGGCGGGCTGGCCCTTCAGGAGCGCTTCGGCGGTCGTATCGCGCCAGGGCTTGTGGGCCACGCCGCCCAGCGCCAGGCGGCCTTCCTTGATGGTATTGCCTTCCAATTGCAACGCTGCCGCCACCGATATCAGGGCGAAGGCATAGCTGGTCCGGTCGCGCAGCTTCAGGTAGCTGAAGTGCCGGCTGAAATCCTCGGCCGGCAGGTCAATGGCCGTCACGATTTCGTCAGGCTGCAGGGTGTTGTCGAACTGGGGCGTGTCGCCGGGCAGGCGATGGAAGTCTTCGAACTTGACGACCCGCTCGCCGTTTTTGCCCGTTACGCGCACCGTGGCGGCCAGCGCGGCCAGCGCCACGCACATATCCGACGGATGGGTGGCAATGCAAGACTCGCTGGTGCCCAAGATGCCCAGAATGCGGTTGTAGCCGCCAATGGCCGAGCAGCCCGAGCCCGGCTCTCGCTTGTTGCAGGGCGTGGCCAGGTCGTAAAAATAGTAGCAGCGGGTGCGCTGAAACAGGTTGCCGCCGTTGGTGGCCATGTTGCGCAGCTGCGGCGAGGCCCCCGCCAGAATAGCCTGGCTCAGCAGCGGATACCGCTTCTCAACTTCCGCGTTCCAGGCCGTATCGGCGTTGGTCGCCAGCGCCCCCAGCCGCAGGCCGCCATCGGGCGCGGCCTCAATCTTGGTGAGCGGCAGCCGGTTGATGTCAATCAGCCGCGTGGGCCGCTCGACGTTCTCCTTCATCAAATCGAGCAGGTTGGTGCCGCCCGCAATGAATTTGACCTTCCCGGAAGCCGATTTTTCGCGTACCGCCGCCTCAACGGCCTCCGCACGGGTATAAGTGAAACTGTTCATGTTTTCAATTAAAAATTATGAATTAAAAATTAAGAATCACGGCCTGCATCACCGACTTCCGCGCCGGTAAAATCCAGCCATTTTTAATTCTCAATTCTTAATTTTTAATTCCATTTCCACCACCTCCTGCACTGCCGCCAGGATGTTGGTGTAGGCCCCGCAGCGGCAGAGGTTGCCGCTCATCAGTTCCTTGATTTCGGCCGCCGTTTTAGCTTTGCCTTCATTAATCAGGCCCTGGGCCGAGCAGATCTGGCCCGGCGTGCAGTAGCCGCACTGAAAGGCGTCGTGGTCGATGAAAGCCTGCTGCAGCGGGTGCAGCTTTTCCTCAGTGCCCATGCCCTCGATGGTGGTAATGTCGCGGCCTTCCTGCATCACGGCCAGCGTGAGGCAGGCGTTGATGCGCTTGCCATCTACCAGCACGGTGCAGGCGCCGCACTGGCCGTGGTCGCAGCCTTTTTTAGTGCCGGTCAGGTCCAGGTATTCGCGCAGGGCGTCGAGCAGCGTGGTCCAGGGGGCGATGTGCAATTGCCGCTCCTGGCCGTTGATGCGCAGCGTGACGGGGCTGACCGGCGGCAGCGGTGCCGTGATGGCGGCCCCGGAAGTGTGCGTTGGGTTTTCCGGCATATAGTGAGATGGTTGGTGGTTGGAGTGAAACAGAATGAGCCGCCGCCCCGGCCAATAACCGGGGCAAGCTGATCGGAATAGCAAAAACAGGAAAAGTCCGCCGTGAAGCACAGCTGACTGCGCCATGCCCAGCCACGCCGGAAATGCGGCCACCAGGCCGGCAAACGGCTTTACAGATACGCAGGCCACCGCTTTGGGTTCCTACATAGTTTGGCAGTTTCGGCGGGTGGTTTCGGAAGCTGAGCCGTAGGTAAGCCGCAATGCGGCAGCCAGTTTGTGGCCCACAATCAGGTGACAGAACAAAGCCGCGTAGCGGCAGCAGGTTTGTAGTATCAACATCAGACGAAAGCCAAAGCCGCGTAGCGGTGACAGAACCGCTCGAACGACTCTGTCACCGCTACGCGGCTTAGTTCCACTTGCTAGGCCGATGCTACAAACCTGCCGCCGCTACGCGGCTAACTATGGGTATCGGATTGCATAGCCCGGCTTTTTGATGCGGAATTCTAAACCGCTCAGTCCCAGTCCGGCCCGAATCCGCGACCCTTATCCGACTATGGGCGAGCGAGAAAATATTCAGAATCTTCCATCCGTTGTTTTGATGCATTCTAAATAAGCCCTTCCTTTGTCTTATATTTAATCAGTCTAAATAAGGCCGCATGCTTCGTAGTCCTTTCCGCCTGCTTGTTTTTCTTACCGTTTTCATAGTTCCCACATCTGGGTGGGCGCAGGTTGCCGAGGGCCTTATCAAGGGCAACCTCCTGAATACCAAAGGCCAGCCCCTGGAAAACATTTCGGTGAGCCTCAAGAAAGCGGGCATGGGCGTGAATACGGCCGAGGATGGCAGCTTCCAGCTGCGGGCCGGCGCGGGCAGCCAGCTGCTGCACATCAGCGGCCTAGGCTACATCACGCAGGAGCTGACGGTGGACGTGGTAGCCGGCAAAACCACCACGGTGCCCGCCCTTACGCTGGCCATCAACCCGCACCAGCTTTCGGAAGTGACCGTGACGGAAACCCGCACCAACAACCAGCGCCCCACCAGCATCAGCAAGCTGCCCATCGCCTCCCTCGACCTGCCCCAGAGCGCCGTGACCATTGAGCGGCAGGTGCTGGAGCAGCAGCAGGTATTGCGCCTGAGCGACGCGCTGGTGAACGTGAGCGGCCTGTATGTGACCAGCACCACCGGCGGCATTCAGGAAGAGCTGGGCAGCCGGGGTTTCGCCTACGGCTCCAATAATACCTTCAAAAACGGCGTGCGCTTCAACAACGGCGTGATGCCCGAGGCCAGCGCCCTGGAGCGCATGGAGGTGCTGAAAGGCAGCACGGCCATTCTGTATGGCAACGTGGCGGCCGGCGGCGTGCTGAACCTGGTGACGAAGAAGCCCCAGTTTGAGCGCGGCGGCTCGGTGGGGTTGCGCGTGGGCAGCTACGGCTTCTTTAAGCCAATGGTGGACGTGTACGGGGCCATCGGGAGCAGCGAGAAAGCAGCTTTCCGGCTGAATGGCTCCTATGAGCAGAGCAACAGCTTCCGCGATGAGGTGCAGGCCAAGCGCGTGTATGTGAATCCCTCGCTGCTTTTTGAGCTGACGCCTAAAACGACGCTGGTGCTGGAAGGCGACCTGCTGCGCGACAACCGCACGCCGGATTTCGGCATCGGGGCCATCAACTACGAGATTCAGCCCTCCCGCAGCCGCTTTCTGAACGTGGCCGGTGCCCGCAACCAAACCACCCAGACCAGCGCCACCGCCACGCTCACCAGCCGCCTCACCGATATCTGGCAGGTGCGGGCCGTGGGCGGCTATCAGCGCTACGACAACGAGCTGCGCAGCGCCACCCGGCCGGTAGCCAGCGGCGTGGCTGCCACCTACGGCAACCTGACCCGCGGCCTGCAGCGCACCGAAACCGGCGAAAACTACTTCCTGGCCCAACTCGACCTGACCGGCAAGCTGCGCACCGGCCGCCTGGAGCACACGCTGCTGCTCGGGGCCGATGCCGACCAGTACCAGACCACCACGCTGGCCTACAACAACCCCGCCTCGCCCACCAAGGCCAACACCGCCATTTCAACCTTCGACATCATCAACATCCTGGACCGCAGCAAGATAATCGCACAGCCGGCCGAGCGCCTCAATGGCTTCGAGGACCTGGTCCGCCACACGCTCACGCAGGGCAACACGCGCCGCGCGGGCTTCTATGCCCAGGATCTGCTCAGCCTGTCGGAGAAAGTAAAGGTGCTGGCCGGCCTGCGCTGGAGCTACCAGGAAACGCCCAGCGACGTGTATTACTACAACACGGTGCTTAATACCAACAACAAAGTAGCGGGCACTTTTCAGGACAACCGCCGCTTCGACCAGGCATTTTCGCCCCGCGTGGGCGTGGTGTACCAGCCCATCAAAACCACGGCGCTGTTTGCCTCCTACGCCAACTCCTTCCAGCCCAACGCGGGTCAGGATGCCAATGGCGCTTCCCTGGCTCCCTCTACTTTCGACCAGTATGAGGTGGGCGTGAAAAACGACCTGTTCCACGGGCTGCTGTCGGCCAACGTAACGGCTTACCGCATCGTGAACGACAACCTGGCGCAGACCTACCTGGGCCTGCTGACCGGGGCCGACGGCAAAACGGCCCCCAACCTGAATACCAACATCAAAGAGTTGGCCGGCCAGGTGACCAGCAAGGGCGTGGAAGTGGACGTGCAAAGCAAACCCATGCTGGGCTGGACCGTCATCACTGGCTACAGCTACAACCACACGGCCTACACCCGCAGCAACATCTACGAAAACGGCAGCCGCCTGCGCTACAACCCCGCCCACACGGCCAACCTGAGTTTATTCTATAACTTCGGCAACGCGTTTGGCAACAGCACGTTCCTGCGCGGCCTTACCGCCGGCCTCACCACCTATTACGTGGGCGACAAGATGGCCGGCCGCAACACCCGCCAGTACGACCCGCTCACCGGCAAGCCCTTCGTGGATGCCAGCGGCAACCCCACCACCGACGCCTTCAAGCTCATCAGCATTCCAAACTACACCCTGTTCGATGCCTCGCTGGGCTACACCTACCAGCGGTATTCGGTGCGCGTGAAGCTGGCCAACATCCTCAACGAGTTGAGCTACAATCTGCACGACGACAACAGCGTGAACCCCATCGCGCCCCGCACCTTCTCGGCCACGGCCAGCTACCGGCTGTAGGTGAGCTGGTGAGATAGTGAAATGGTGAGTGGTGAAAGCCCGGAAGTCCTGCTGCAACGGGTCGCTTTCCGGGCTTTTGGCTGCCTTGCCGGCTTGTTTTAGTCTTTTTCTGGTAAGTATGAAAATCTTCTTCCGCAACATTCACCTCTACCTTAGCCTGGCGTCGGGGCTGGTTATTGCCCTGGTATGCCTCACGGGCGGACTGCTCGTATTTGAGAGGGAAATCGAGCAAGCCTGGCACCCGCAGCGCTACTTCCTGACCGCCACCGGCCCGCAGCGCCTCCCGCTGCAGCAGCTGGCAGACGCCGTGAAAGCTACTGACGCGAAAGCCAAAGTAAGCGGCCTGAAAGTGTATGCTGACCCCAGCCGCACGGTAGAAATAAGCCTGATGGGTGGCGGGCCCCAAGGCGGCCGCAAGCCGCCGGAAGCCCCCACTGCCACGGGTGCCGGGGCCGGGAAGGCCGGCAAGAAAGAAGCACCCAAAGGCGGGGAAGGCGGCGGGCCAAAACTGTACGTGAACCCCTACACCGGGGCTATCATCGACAAAGTAACTTACCGCGACACGTTCTTTTTCTCCGTAATGGCGCTGCACCGGGGCATGGTGGGCGGCCCGGTAGGCAAGCTGGTGGTGGGCGTGAGCACGCTGCTGTTTCTGTTCATTATCGGCACCGGGCTGGTGCTGTGGTGGCCGGCCACGCGCCAGGCCGTGCGCCAGCGCCTCACCGTGAAGTGGGATGCCAGCTGGAAGCGCCTCAACCACGACCTGCACGTGGTGCTGGGCTTTTACAGCGCCCTGTTTCTGTTCGTTTTCGCCTTCACCGGCCTGGCCTGGTCGTTTGAGTGGTTCAACAACGGCATCTTCACCCTCACCCACTCCGACCCCAAAGGGCCCGAAGCACCCAAATCGGCGCCGGCCGCCGCGGGCCGCATTATCAGCTTCGATGCTGCTTATGCCGCCGCCCGCCGGGCCGCGCCCACGGCCGTCTACTACGCCATCCAATTGCCCAAAGACTCCACCGAAAGCCTGCGCGTAAACACGCTCCGCCCCGACGCCGCCACCGAATCGGCCACCGACGAGCTATACCTGGACCAGCACACCGGGCAGGTGCTGGGCCGGCTGGCCTTTACCGACCGCAACCTGGGCCAGCGCGTACGGCGCACCTTCAAGCCCGTGCATACGGGGGCTATTTTCGGCACTCCTTCTAAAGTGCTGGCGCTGGTGGTGTGTATGCTGGGCGTCACGTTTCCGGTCACGGGCACCGTTATGTGGCTGGGCCGGCTGCGCAAAGCGCGTAGGAAAGCTGCGAAGCAGCGGGTGGCAGTGGGGTGATTATTGCAGCTGTCTGTCATCCTAAGCAAAGCGAAGGACCTGATGCCCCTTGCACGACTATCGTTGTTACGAATCGTGCAAGGGGCATCAGGTCCTTCGCTTTGCTCAGGATGACAGACGTTTGGAATTATGCGCCCTTCGTACAGGCTACCACGGCAGCAGTACCGGATTCCCGATTATCTTGGGGCAAAAACGCGGCTCCCTATGCAAGTCTCCCGAATGGCCGACAGCCTGATTGGCTCCGAGATTATCAAAATCGGCAACGAAGTCAATGAGATGATTCGCCGGGGCGAGGAAATCTGCAACCTCACTATCGGCGACTTCGACCCGGCCATTTTCCCTATTCCGCGGGAGCTGGAAGCCGGTATCTCGGCCGCCTACCAGGCCCGCCAGACCAACTACCCGCCCGCCAACGGAGTGAATGAGCTGCGCCAAGCCGTGGCCCGCTTCACCGAAGAGCGCCTGGGCCTCTCCTACTCGCCCAACGATATCCTGGTAGCCGGCGGCTCGCGCCCGCTCATCTACGCCACCTACCTGGCCCTTATCGACCCCGGCGACAAGGTGGTATTCCCGGTGCCCTCGTGGAATAACAACCACTACTGCCACCTATCCGGGGCCGAGGCCGTGCTGGTAGAAACCCGAGCCGAAAACAACTTCATGCCCACCGCCGCCGAGGTAGCGCCCCACCTGCCAGGAGCCACCCTGCTGGCCCTGTGCTCGCCGCTGAACCCCTCCGGCACCGTATTTTCCCGGGCAGATCTGGAGCAGATCTGCGACCTGGTGCTGGCCGAAAATCAGCGCCGCGCCCCCGGCGAAAAGCCGCTCTACATCCTCTACGACCAGATTTACTGGATGCTCACCTTCGGCGAAACCCGCCACTACGACCCCGTAAACCTGCGCCCCGCCCTGCGCGACTACATCATCTACATCGATGGCATCAGCAAGTGCTTCGCGGCCACCGGTGTGCGGGTGGGCTACTCCTTCGGCCCCGCCGAAGTCATTGATAAGATGAAGTCCATTCTGGGCCACGTAGGAGCCTGGGCGCCCAAGGCTGAGCAGGTAGCCACCGCCGCCTACCTGCCCCAGACCCCGGCCGTGGATGACTTCCTCGACGACTTCAAAATCAAGGTTCAGGAAAGCCTGAACGCGCTGTATCAGGGCCTGCAGGAGCTGAAAAAAGCCGGCTACCCCGTCGATGCCATCGTGCCGATGGGCGCCATCTACCTCACCGCCCAGCTCAACGTGCTGGGCAAAACCACCCCGACCGGCCTGTTGCTGGCCACCAATAAGGACATCACTTTCTATCTCATTTCCGAAGCCCGGCTGGCCCTGGTGCCCTTCGGGGCCTTCGGCACTTCCGATACCTCAACGTGGTTCCGCATGTCGGTCGGCGGCGCGTCGCTAACGTCTATCCAAGCGGCATTGCCCCGCCTGAAAAGTGCATTAGATGCCTTGAAATAACGGTAACAGAGGGCAACCTTCGCGGCGCACAGGCTGTTCAAAAAGAAGGACGCTGCGTTTCGGCTGCCTCAAATGGCGCGTCCCCTGTCAGTACCTTCTCCCCTTTCCTTAGCCGCTATGCTCAGTCCCGAAGAATACGCCCAGCTTCCCGACGCATTAAAGTATCCGCCCCACGAAACCGGCCCGCGCCTGCTGGATACGCCCGAAGAAATGGACCTCAAGCGCAGCTGGTGCTGGTATCCGCGCCCCACGCCGGAACCTCAGCCAGAAGAGTAACCGCCAGAAACGAAATAACAGAAAGGGACTTCCACATTGGTGAAAGTCCCTTTCTGTTATTTCGTTCTACTTCTAAGTCAGTTGCAATAAATGTGGCTTAAAAGGGTAAGGGCTCATCGTCGTTGAAAGTTTTCTTTGGAAAAGGCTGAGCCGGTGTATCATTATTCATTTTGCTAGGGATACGTAACGTATTCGGCTGAAATTCCTCAAAAGTGCTTGGTGGTAAAGCTCGGCCAGCGCTATAATCGGACCCAGCAGGCAAGAAATTACCAGATGCGTCACCGTAAGTTCCGTCGAGGTCGGCGAACTTGGTGAACTTGCCGATGAACTTGAGCTGCACGGTTTCCAGGGAGCCGTTCCGGTGCTTGGCAATGATAACTTCACCCGTTCCCTGAGTCGGGTTTCCCATCTCGTCCTCCGTAATTTTGTAGTATTCAGGTCGGTAGAGGAAGATTACCATGTCGGCGTCCTGCTCGATGGAGCCGGATTCGCGCAGGTCACTGAGCTGGGGCTTCTTGTCGCCGCCGCGGGTTTCGACCGAGCGCGAAAGCTGCGACAGCGCCAGCACGGGCACGTTCAGCTCCTTGGCGATGCCTTTCAGGGCCCGCGAAATCGAGGCAATTTCCTGTTCGCGGTTGCCGGCACCCTTGCCATCCGTGTTGCCCGTCATCAGCTGCAGATAGTCGATGATAATCATCTGAATATCGTGGTGGGCCTTGAGGCGACGGCACTTGGTGCGCAGCTCCCGGATGCTGAGGCCGGGCGTATCGTCGATGTAGATCGGGGCCGACGACAGCGCGGAAATCTTATGGTTGAGCTGGGCCCACTCGTAGTCGGCCAGGTTGCCCTTCTTGATCTTCTCCGAGTCCAGCTCTGCCTCGGCCGAAATCAGACGATTCACGAGCTGCAGCGACGACATTTCCAGCGAGAAGATGGCCACCGGCTTCTTGAACTCGACGGCCGCGTTGCGCATGGCGGATACCACGAAAGCCGTTTTGCCCATGCCGGGCCGAGCCGCAATAATCACTAAATCAGATGGTTGCCAGCCACTCGTTACCCGGTCCAAGGCGGTGAAGCCGGAGGGTACGCCGGTGAGGCCGTCCTTCTGGTTTTTCTTTTCTTCCAGCTCCTTGATGGCCTTGCCCATCAGGCTGCGCATGTCGTCGAAGTTCTTGCGGATGTTGGATTCCGAGACTTCAAACAGATCCTGCTCGGTCTTATCGAGCAAATTGAACACGTCGGTGGTATCCTCGAAAGCGTCGCGCTGGATGGTGCTGGCAATGTTGATCAGCTCCCGCTTGATGGCGTTTTCGGTGATGATGCGGGCGTGGTACTCGATGTTAGCCGCCGAGTTCACCTTGAAGGTGAGGTTGGCCACGTAGTGCGCCCCGCCGGCCGTTTCCAGCTCGCCCATCTCCCGCAGCTCGTGCGTAACGGTCAGGATATCAATCGGCTCCGACTTGTCGAACAGGTTCAGGATGGCCTTGAAGATGCGCGTGTGGCCTTCCTTGTAGAAGCTCTGAGGCTTGAGAATGTCGATGACGGTGGTCAGGGCGTCCTTTTCCAGCATCAATGCGCCCAGCACCGCCGCTTCCAGCTCCAGCGCCTGCGGGGGCAGCTTGCCGGCCGGCCCGCCCATCGGCCCCATCGTGGGCCGATTGATCAGGGCGGCCTTGGCGCGGGCGGCAGATTGTTTCAGGCGGTCGTCCATTCGGTCGTTCATCGTGTACTCAGCAAATCTAACCCAAAAGGGGGCACAAAGCTAACGGCTCAGCCGCAGAATGTGGGGCAGGAAAAAACTCTTTCTTTTCGGTACATTGACCCAAGCGGCCCCGGACAAAACGCCCCGGACGGCGGCCAACGCAGGGCGTTTGCTACCTTTGCGCCCCCTGTAAGCCTATCCGCTCCGCTTTAGTTTAATTGAATGGCCGCTACGCCCGCTTCCCTGAACCGCCTGCACCTGATTGCCACCGGCGGCAGCATCATGCACAACCTGGCCCTGGCCCTGCACCGCCGCGGCGCCCAGGTCACGGGCTCCGACGACGAAATCTTTGAGCCCGCCAAAAGCCGCCTGGCCGCCGCGGGCCTGCTGCCGGCGCAGGAAGGCTGGTTTCCGGAGAAAATCACCGCCGACCTCGATGCCGTGATAGTGGGCATGCACGCCCGCGCCGACAACCCGGAGCTGTTGAAAGCCCAGGAGCTGGGGCTGCGGATTTACTCATTCCCGGAGTTTATTTACGAGGCTTCTAAGGATAAGCAGCGCGTGGTCATTGGCGGCTCGCACGGTAAAACCAGCATTACCTCGCTCATCCTGCACGTATTGCGCTACCACGGGCGCAAGTTCGACTACGCCGTGGGCGCCCAGCTGGAAGGGTTTGACCTGATGGTGCAGCTGACGGAAGACTCGCCCATCATCATCATCGAGGGCGACGAGTACCTGTCGTCGCCGATTGACCGGCGGCCCAAGTTTCACCTCTACCAGCACCACATCGGCCTTATTTCGGGCATCAGCTGGGACCATATCAACGTGTTTCCGACCGAGGAAGACTACCGGGAGCAGTTCCGCATCTTCGCCGAGATGACGCCCAAGGCCGGCGTGCTGATTTATGACCAGCACGACGAGCAGGTGCAGCTCGTGACCGTGCCCACTAACCCCGACGTGAAGTACATCGGCTACGGCCCGCACGAACACACCGTCAAAAACGGCAAAACCACACTCATCACCAAGAAAGACGAGGAAGTGCCCATCCAGGTGTTCGGCGACCACAACCTGCGCAACATCTCGGCGGCCAAGGAAGTGTGCAAGCAGTTGGGCATCAAGGGCAAGGACTTTTATGAAGCGCTGGCCACGTTTAAGGGCGCGGCGCGGCGGCTGGAGCTGGTGCGCGAGGGCGAAGGCTCGGTGGTGTACAAGGACTTTGCCCACGCCCCCAGCAAGCTCAAAGCCACAGCCACGGCCTTCAAAAAGCAGTACCCAAAGCGCCGGCTGGTGGCCTGCCTGGAGCTGCATACATTCAGCAGCCTGAACCCGGCCTTTTTGCCTCAGTACGCCCACACCTTCGATGCGCCCGACGTGGCTATCGTCTACTTCAACCCCCAGGTGCTGGCGCACAAGCGCCTGCCCCCGCTGCCGCCCGAGGCCGTGCAGGCCGCCTTCCAGCGCCCCGACCTCAAAGTATTTACCGACAGCAAGGCCCTGGCCGCCTTTCTGCACGAGCAAAACTGGCAGGAGACCAACCTGCTGATGATGTCCTCCGGCACATTCGATGGCCTCGACCTGAACCAGCTGGCCGAAGAAATAACCCGATGAAACCGAACCTTCTTCTTTTGCACGGCGCGTTGGGCTCCGCCAAATCAGTGCAGCCCCTGGCCCGCGAGCTGGCGCAGTTTTGCCAGGTCCATACGTTTTCATTTAGCGGCCACGGCGGCCGGGCGGTAGTTGCGGGCGAGTTTTCGATGCTGCATTTCGCGCAGGAAATCCAGCAGTATATCAGCCAGCACAGCCTGCAGGCAGTTCACGTTTTTGGCTTCAGCATGGGTGGCTACGCAGCCTTGCTGAGTGCACTGCTGGTGCCGGGCCCCATCAAATCCATTACCACGCTGGGCACCAAGTTCGACTGGAACCCGGAAACGGTGGCGGCCGAAACCCGGCTGCTGGACCCGGCCAAGATTCAGGAGAAAGTGCCGCAGTTCGGCGAGCAGCTGGCGGCCACGCACGCGCCTACGCCCTGGCCCGAGGTGGTAACGGCTATGGCCGCCATGCTCCGGCAGCTGGCCGAAAACCCGCCCCTGACGGCCGAAACCCTAGCCCGCATCACCATCCCGGTACAGGTGTTGGTCGGCGAGCTGGACAAAACGGCCGGCGTAGATGCTTCCCAACGGTTTGCTGGCTACCTGCCCCACGCCACAGTGGAAGTCATCATGAATACGCCGCACCCGCTGGAGCGCGTGAACCCGGATTTTCTGGCGGGGCGCATTATGGCACTGATTTCGGCGGTGGCATAGCGACACAAAAATCACCAAGCCCCAGCGGGGCGGCATATCGGTAGAACCACAGCGGTATAACTAAACAAAAGCCCCAGCGGGGCGGCACCAATCGTTGAACGAGGGTGCCGCCCCGCTGGGGCTTTTGTCATTTCAGAAACTCTGGTTTCTACCCATATGCCGCCTCGTTGGGGCTTCACCCTTACCGTACTACTATGTCAAGGCTGAGGCTTCGTCGGCGGCTGCGGCACTGCGGGCGGCTTGGGGCGGCGCTTGTCGGATACTACCAGCAGGGCCAGCGCCGTCAGGCCCAGGCGTAAGAGCCATTGGCGGTTCATCGGCGGAAGATTCCGTTGGTGTTTTCCACCACCAGGTCGCAGCGGCTGCCGCCGCTGTTGTCTTCGCAGGTGGTGCCTACAATGCGGTTTTTCTCGAAGGAGAAGTAGCAGAAATTGCAGCCTACGCTGGTGATGATGTAGCGCTCGGCGTTGGAGTTCAGGTACAGGCTTTTATCCGTGGAGGTTTCCAGCGGAATGGCCATGGAGCGGAACATACCGTTGCGCAGCCCCATCCCCACCAGGTAGTAGATAGCCTTGTCCTTGGGCGACTCCTGCACCTTGCGGATCATCGTTTTATCGACCACCGTGCCATCCTTGAACTCGCGGATGAAGGCCGATGCCAGCTGGGCGCGGGGTATCAGGTATTCGACTTTGCCCTCGGCAATGCGGGCCACCTGCTTGCTGGTGGCTTCCAGCTGCCGGCGCTTGGTTTCATCGGGGTCGGAGGTGGGGCCGCTGACTTCGGGGAAGCCGCCGCGCTTGGGTTTGGTGGTTTCGCAGGCCGGCAGGGCCAGCAGGGTGGCGGCCGAGAAGCCGGCCAACAGGAAAGAACGGAAGGGTAGTTTCATTCGGAAGGAGCAGAACCCCGGCAGTTAGCGGGGCTTGTAGTATTTACGCGCTTCGGGCAGTTCGCGCTGAATATCGGCGATGCGCGTGCCGCTGGAAGGGTGCGTGGAGAGAAACTCGGGCGGGGATGCCTTGCCCTCGCGCGCATCCATGCGCTGCCAGAACTCGATGGCGCCGTCGGGGTTGTAGCCGGCCAGGGCCATAAAAATCAGCCCCAGGTGGTCGGCTTCCGACTCCTGGCTACGGCCATACTTGAGCAGGCCCACCGTGGAGCCCACCCCGAACGCCTGCAGCGCCAATTGCTGGGTGGCGGGCGCATTGTTGGCCAGCGCTACTGACAGCGCCTGGCCGCCCAGCTGCTGCAGCAGGCCCTGGCTCAGGCGCTCGTTGCCGTGCTTGGCCACGGCGTGGGCCACTTCGTGGGCCATCACCACGGCCAGGCCGTTTTCGTCCTGGGTGATGGGCAGAATACCGGTGTACACGGCTACTTTGCCGCCGGGCATACACCAGGCGTTTTCCTGCTTGTCCTCAATCAGATTGAACTCCCACTGGTAGCCGGCCAGCTGATCCTGAGCATTCTGGGAGCGGAAATACGTTTCCACGGCCTGCTGAATGCGCTGCCCCACGCGCCTGACCAGCGCCGTCTGGGCGGCATTGGTCGAAAGCCGGCTGGTACTGAGCACCTGCGCATACTGCTGCTGGGCCAGGCTGATAATTTCGCCGTCGGAGACCAGGCTGAGCTGGCGGCGGCCCGTGATGGGGACGGTTGCGCAGCCGGCCGCTATGAGCAGGCAGGCAGAAAGGGCGAGCTGTTTGAGCATGGCGGAGGAAAGGCTAGGTGAACGAAAGACCGGCCGCCCTGAGAAGAGTCGCCCGGCCCACAGCGGGCAGCAGCACAGTCCAACAGGCAGCGTAGATCAAAGGCTATACGTCGGGCGGCGGGTAAAATGTTGGGCCGGTGGCGGCCAACCGGGGGCACCGCCGTTGCGTAGGCAGCCTTTCGGGTTTTCCGGGCCGCGAATTAGCGCTATTTTTGACCGAAACCCTTCCCCGCCTGCTTTCTCTCCATGAAAATAATCTGCATCGGCCGCAACTACGCCGAACACATTGCCGAACTCCAGAACGAAACGCCCGACGCGCCCGTCATCTTCCTCAAGCCCGATACGGCGCTGCTGCAGCGCAACCAGCCCTTCTTCTACCCCGATTTCAGCCAGGATATTCACCACGAGATTGAGCTGGTGCTGCGCGTGTGCAAGAACGGCAAGAACATCGACGAGAAATTCGCTCCCACCTACTTCGACGCCATCGGCCTGGGTATCGATTTCACCGCCCGCGACCTGCAGAGCAAGCTCAAAAGCAAGGGCCTGCCCTGGGAGCTGGCCAAGGGCTTCGACGGCTCCGCGCCGCTGGGCACCACCTTCAAGCCCGTGGCCGACTTCGCCGACCTGGCCAACATCAACTTCCATCTGGAGGTGAACGGCGAGGTGCGGCAGCGTGGCAACTCCGGCCTGATGCTGCACCCCTTCGCGGCCATCATCAGCTACGTGTCGCGCTTCATTACCCTGAAAATGGGCGACCTGATCTTCACCGGCACGCCCAGCGGCGTAGGCCCGGTGAAGATTGGCGACCAGCTGACGGGGTACATTGAGGAAGAGAAAATCCTGGAACTGGCCGTTAAGTAAGCCCAAACCCCTCCCCAACCCCTCCCCAAAGGGGAGGGGCTTTAGCTCTAGAATCTAGTTTTCTAGTGGGCTAAAATTAGAGCCCCTCCCTTTTGGGGAGGGGTTGGGGAGGGGTCCACCCCTGCTACTACATTTCATGCCGAATTCCTTTTTGCCTACTGCCCCGCGCCGGCTGCTGAGCCTGGCGCTGCCGTTTGTGCTGCTGCTGGGGCTGCGGCCCATTTCCTGCGGCGGCCAGGAGGCCGATTCTGCCGAAAAGCGCAACCCCAAACCCGCTGCCGGACCGGCAGCGCGGCCCGCGGTGGCCAACGGCTATTTTCTGCTGCCCATCAAGCCCGGCCAGCCCAACTTTCTGGCCGCCAGCATGGGCGAGCTGCGCCCCAATCACTTCCACGGCGGCCTCGATATCAAGACCGACGGGCGGGTGGACTTGCCGGTGTATGCGGCGGCCGAGGGCTACATCTCGCGCCTGAAGCAGAGCAGCTTCGGCTACGGCAACGTGCTCTACATCACCCACCCCAACGGCCTGACGACGGTATATGGCCACCTCAACCGCTTTCTGGGGCCCGTGGCTGGGGCCCTGCGCCAGAAGCAGTATGAGAAGCAGACCTACGAGCAGGAAATGTTCTTTGCCAAAGACCAGTTTCCGGTGAAGCGCGGCGAGGTGGTGGCCCTGTCGGGCAACACGGGCGGCTCGGCGGGGCCGCACCTGCACTGGGAAGTGCGCGACGCGCAGGACAACCAGCTGAACCCGCTGCAGTGGGGCGGCTTCGCCGAAATTCAGGACCACATTGCGCCCATGCTCCAGGCCTTTGCCGTGGAGCCGCTCAGCATTGATGCCCGCGTGCAGGGCCGCTTCGACAAGGCGGTGTTCGTGCCCAAAACCATTCCGACCACCGTCTGGCCCGATACCATCACCGCCTTTGGCACCGTGGGCGTGCTGCTTCAGGCCTTCGACCGGTTTGATAATGCCTGGAATAAAAATGGCCTCCAGCGGGTGGAAGTGCGCGTGAACGGCCAGCCGCTCTACGCCCACACCGTCGATAACGTGCCGTTTCCGGAGGGCACCCGCGCCGTGAACCAGCACGTGGACTACGAGTGGATGATGACCCAGGGCCGCACGCTGCAAAAGCTGTTTGTGGACGATGGCAACCCCCTGAGCATGTACACCACCGGCCCCACCAAGGGCCGCCTGCGGGTGGAAGACGGCAAAACCTACACCGTGGGAGTGAAAATGAGCGACTCTTACGGCAACGTGACCCCGCTCACCTTCGTGCTGCGCGGCCGGCAGCCTAGCTACACCAAAACCCGCAGCGCGGCCGTGCGGCAGCCGGCGCTGCGCTGGGAAATTACCCGCAACATTCTCAAGGTAATTGCCGCCGACCCCGACACGGCCCGGCAAAGCGCCAACGCGGTGCTGCTGCGCGGCAGCCGCCGCCTGGAGCTGAAACCCAGCTACACCACCCAGAGCCAGAACGTGTACCTCTACGACCTGCGCGCCGGCCTGCCCGATTCCATCCGCTTCGGCCCCATCACCAAGCGCTTCGACCGCCAGGCCCTGATTCCCTCGGGCACGGAGCAGGGCTACGCTGATAACTTCCTGAACCTGAGCTTCGGCCCCCAGACGCTGTTTGACACCCTGTATCTGCAAACCAGCTACAAAGACGGCATCTGGACGGTGCAGAGCCCACGCCAGTCGCTGTATCTGCCGTTGCGCCTCACCCTGAAACCTACCACCGAGGTGGCCGACAAGACGCGGTCGGCGGTGTACCTGGTAAATGCGCGGGGCGGCCGCAGCTACGTAGGCGGCAAGTGGGACGGCAACCAGGTTTCCTTCGCCACCAAGGTATTCGGGCGCTTCGGCATCTTCACGGATACCATTCCGCCCACGGTCCGGCTGGTGAGCCGCGCGGGCGGCCTCGTGTTCAAGGTGGGCGACGACCTCTCGGGGCTGGCCAGCTACCAGCTGCTGGTAGGTGGGCGGTTTCGCCTGCTGCGCTACGAGCACAAAAACGCCACTCTCTTCACCGAGCGGCCCGATACGGTGGGCCCGCCCCTGCGCGGCCCCGCCACGCTGCGCATCACCGATCAGGCCGGCAACGAGCGGGTAGTGAATCTGAATTTGTAGAGAAGTATCGGACCAGGGCTATGTTTCTACCATGCCGTGCTTGGTCGCAAACAGGACCAGCCCGGCAACATTGGTGGCGCCGGTTTTCTCGAGCAGCTTTTGCCAGTGCCCTTCCACCGTGCGAGGGCTGATGGATAGCTGATCAGCAATCTTAGCGGCCGTATAGCCTTCGCAGATATAGCGCAGCACTTCCCGTTCCCGGGAAGTAAGCCGTATTAGGTTAAATAATTCTGTGGCCGGCTGCCGGGTGGGCCGCTGCACGTTACGCATCAGTGCCCGCGAAATATGCGGGGTAAAATGGTGGCCCGTTGCGAGAACATCTTCAATGGCTAGGATTAGCTCTTCCTGAGTGGCGTCTTTGGGCAGGTAGCTGCGTGCCCCCAACTTTATCATCTGGGTGACGAATTTATCGGCTGAGAACATTGACAGCACGATGATCTTCAGTTGGGGGAACTCCGCCAGCAGTACCTGAGCGACTTCCATTCCATCGGTATTGGGCATCTGCAAGTCGAGCAACAGAATATCCGGTATCCGCTGTCGGCAGCTGACCAGTAGCTCCGATAGCTCAGCTGCTTCGGTTACGGCCTCCACGTATGGCAGAGTCTGCAAAATATAGCGCAGGCCTTGCCGGAACAGCGGGTGGTCGTCGAGTAGAGCAATCTGCACCGGGGCTATAGGAACTGGCATAAGCCTAAGGTAAAGTCGTAGAGTTTAGCTCGATAGTAATGCGCGTGCCCTGTCCGGCATCAGTGTCGAGGTGTAGTTGGGCCTGCAGCATCTGTACCCGCACGTTAATATTACGCAGGCCGTTGCCGCTGGCGGCCGACGAGCCGGTGGGCGGCAACTGGGAGGAAAAGCCGCACCCATTGTCCTCGACCACCAACTTCAACAGGGAGCCCTGTTGTTGCAGGCGTACGGCCAGCCGAGTAGCGCCGCGCGCGTGCTTTATGGCATTAGATACCAGTTCCTGACAGATACGGTACAATGCCAACTCCTGATCCAAGTCCAGCGGCTGAAAGTAATCCAGCGTTAACTCAATAGGCAGCTTGCCGGTTTCGTTGCAGGTATCCGTTAGGTGCTGAATGGCTTCCGCCAGGCCGAAGCGGGCAAGCACGGCCGGATACAGGTTGTGCGAAATGCCGCGTACCTCCTGTACCGCAGTACTTATCAGTTCTTTTACCAGCCCGAGCAAATGAGCAAACTCTTCCTGGGCCACCTGCTGATCCAAGCGGTAGAGCAACAACTTGGCCGTAGCCAGAATGGAGCCGATACCATCGTGCAGATCCTGTCCGATGTGTTCCCGCTCTCCCTCTTGAGCGGCAATCACGGCAAGCAGGAGCTGCTGCTGCACACGCAGAAGATCCTGCTGATGAGCCGTCTGGATGGTACGCAAACGCAACTGGTGCAGCAGCAGCCGCTTCTGGTAGAGCACCAGAAAAGCCAACAAGATTCCTCCGGCCAGCAGCATGAATCCAATACCGCCGTAGAGCAGTTGGCCAAATGTTAGCTCTTCGGGGAAACCCATAGTGCCCGGCAATAGCAGAGGTACAGAACAATGAATAACAGGGAGTGAACGGCCCAGATATTCATGTTTAGCTGCCGGGAGTAACGCAGCAGATAATTGCTAAAAAGCGCAATTTGGAGGTAGCCCAAAAAATAGATGCATAGCCCAGCGGATACCCAGAACATGGGCTCTTGCCACAGACGCTTCACCTGCAGCTCATTCAGGAGCTGGCGAAAGTAAAACCCGACCATTGCCAGGATGAGCACGCTCTGCAGCACCTGCTGACCCGGCCGGAACCGAGTTAGCATCGTTGCCGCCAGAAGATCTACTACTGCGTAGCTAGCAAACCCGGCCGTCAGCCACAGCATGAGGCGGGTGAAGAATACTGAGTGCAGGGTACGGTGGTACACGGCAGCCAGTATCCCCAACTCGCCAAGTGTATAAATAGGCATCAGAAACAAGTTGTTGCGATGCAGCACCAGTAGCAGCAGGCCTAGCAAGCCCATAGGCAGCAGGAAAAAGCCCACCCCTGCCGCCAGATACCGTAAGTTGGGCGGCAGATGGCGGAAGCGCACCAGCCCGATCAGGCTGGCGGCTAGCACTGGAAGCAGCGTCAGCCGCATCAATATCTGCTGCAAGGGCAGATGAGTGCTGGTAGTATCCATAAAACGAGAGGATAGAATCTATGAATCCGGGGTAGGCACACGGCCAGGGCTAAAAGCCGGGAGGGCAAGGGGTCGACATGTCGTAGAAGGGTTCTGCGCTTTGCTGAGCCGCTGGGCTCTGCGAGTCGGCGGTGCCATCGCTGGCTTCCTGTACCTGTAGCAGGGGCTGATACAGGCGCAGTACCAAGCCAAACGTGTAGGTTGCCTGCGTGCTCAGGGAAGCGGAATAATATTCGTGGAGGCCCAAGTCTACCCACAGTTCCCGCGCCCCGTAGGGCTGCGACTCGAACAAAGATTTCATAAAGTCGCCGACCGAGAAGGTATAGCCCTGCAGAGGGCCGTAGCTATTGACAAACATATCCGGCTTGAGTTCGGGCGCATCCCGCCAGTTCGCTAGCCATTTTTTTACCATGTAATGCGGTACCTGCTCTGCACCGGCACCTGGGTCAGTCAGGGCGTGTAGCGGAGGGGTTGGCGCGGTGGCCGCTATCTGGGGAGCCGACAGGTAGTAAGCCGAAATGCGCAGGCCACGAGCATCTGCCGCATAAAGGGCCAAGGCAAAGCGGGGGCTTTCTTCGTCCTCGCTCATTACCAGAAAGCGTGCTTCAATGTGGTGGATTCCGACCGTTGATACCAGCCACGCAATGTGCTGCATAGGAAAGCGCACGTACTGCATGCGGGCATCTTCGGCCGTATGGAAGCAACGTTGCAGGTGGTGGTGGTGCCGGCTAGTAATTATCTGCTGCCATTTGGCGGCGTGGCGGTCAAAATCAACCTGCGAAATAATTTCGGGCGAAACGAAAGAATCAATCATCAGACAAGAAAAAAACAGTTGAAACAAAACTTGACAGGAGAGGAAAGGCAGCCTGGGAATTTCCGGGTTCCCGTGCTGTATGCAGAACCAGACGAACAAGTTCGACCAGCTTTAGAAATGCAGAAGTTGACGCAGAGGTGACCAACAACCTGCGATAAGCGGGCAAGTATATCGATTCTGCTCAGCAACTGCGGCTGGGCTGGCACGGTAGCCTCCGGGCAGCACCATGCCGAACCTTTTAGCCAACAGCAGCGACGCTACTACGCTTGCGCTACGGACACCGACGCGCCGGGCAGCGCCCCCCCGGCACCCGTGACCTGCGGATTGAAGACGGCATCTGAAGAAGACCCAGACGAAGGATTCTGCGGAAAGGCAGGTAGCGACGGCGAAGCTGACGGCGGGATAGTATTCGGCGCGGCAGCAGCATCGGGCTGACGGTTTTCCTGCCACTTCAGGCCCAGGTACGTAGCGCTGCTCACGGCTAGCAGCAGCATCTGGTTGGTGGTCCAGTCGGGCATCGCCACGGTTTTGTAGACCGAGCGCACGAAAAAGTAGCCCATCATCAGAGAAATTACCACTTTCTGGAGCCGGTGCATACTCACGCCATGCCCGTCGGATAGAATATCGGTCAGCCAGCCCCGACTTGGGTATACAGGGAGCGGCTGCGCTCCCGCGGCGGGCGTAAGCAGGCCGTTCAGGGCGGTGGTGCCGGCGCTGATTCCCAGCAGGCCCAGCGAGGTTACTGACAGGTCAGGCATTTCGCCGGTGACGCAATAGATAATCAGATAGCAGCTCAAGATGATAAACGTCCACCAGGCTAGCTGCATTTTGGCCAGGCTGTAGGCAGGATTCGCCACGGTTACTATGGCTCCGTCGGGGCCGGTAGCTTGGCCGTCCGTTTCGCGCAGCAGCCAGGAGCGGGATGCCAGCAGCAGTATACTCAGCCCCAGCACGGCCGTACCCAGCAATGAGCCCCATAAGGCACTGGGCTGAATCAACTCGAACCGGACAATGCCCGTAGGACCGGGATAAAGTTCGGTGATGACCTGGTCGTCGTAGCCCAGGCCAATGTGACCGGGGTGCGAAAAAGCCCAGGGTGAGCTGTAGACCACGTTCCAGTAGCGGGCATTGTCGATGGTCCGGCTCAGCTTGAATACCACCTTGTCGTCGCGGCGGCCGGCGGCCTGGCCGGCCGCCGGGGCCTCATCGGCGTATACGGCCAGCGGCGGCATGCCAATCAGCGGGGCATCGTCGATATAGAGCACCAAGTTGCGGGCCTGGGTGTGCGCCTGCTGCGCCGGGACACCGCGCTGCACCAACAGTCCTTCCTGGTAGCGCAGCCACGGACTCAGGCCACCAACTTCGAGAGTGATGATACTACCCAGCTGAAATACCGAGTCATTCTGCCGGGCATCAGCCGTCAGGTGAATGTGGTGGATAACCGGCTTGGCCACCTCCCCGGCGGGGCTGCCCGGTACCGGGGGTGGCGGCGCGTCCGCTGGGGCGGACGAAGCGGACGGAGCTACCTGACTGGCCTGGCTGGCCGGAGCCGAAGAGCTGAGCTGTGCGGCTACGGGCAAAACCAGCAAGACCACCCGTAGGAAAAGTAAACTGAACATAAACCGGATGATTAAAGCTGCTGGAGTGGCAAAACTACGCGGTGAAAGGGACCTGCGTGCGGCTTAGCCAGCTGTCCAGGTCATGGTTCAGATTGGGGTTGCGGGGCAAGCCTAGGTCGACGGCAAAGAACTGGTACCATGCCGCTAGTTCGGGTCCGGGCGCGGGGGCAAGGCTGGCCGCCAGGTAGTGGTAAAACGCTTGGCGCATTGCTACAAAGTGACCGTAGAAAGTTCTGGCATCCACGGCATTCAGCGCCGCGACGGTTTGCGGAATCTGTTGACCATTTGTGGGCAGCGAGCAGCCAAACTCGGTATTGAGTAGCTGCTGTACCATGCGGGCAGCCCGCCCAACTCCCGCGTTGACGCCGTGGTCGGCTATCTGGTCGGCTACCGACTGAGAAGTCAGCTGATCGAGGCCGAGCGTATCCCAGTACTGGGGCTTGTAAAAGGCTAGCACCCGGTCGCCAATGGCGGGGTCCGCTTCGAGCGTGTGGCTCAGCGGCAGCCAGTCGGTGGCGGGCACCAAGCCTCTCCCGTACAGCCGCGCTTTGGTGGCATCTACCAGAGCCCAGCCATTCCACTGCGGGTTCTTCTTGCGGGCAATGCCGCGGTAGGTTTCGCCGCCCGAGTCGTCGGGCCGGTTGCAGTAGCCTCCTTCATTGGCGCGCAGAATTTGGAAGTAAGCAGTAAAGTCAGCCATGATGGATGGGGAAATAAGCGTGAGGAAATAAGGAGGAACCCCGAGTGCCCACTTCAAGGAAAAAGCAGCTGGCGGCCCACCAGATACGAAGGGCCACCAGTTACTTCACTTCTCTACCGGCAGAGTGGTTGCTTTCGGAGGCAATGCCTTACGAAGCCGGTGGATAGGAAACCACCCCACCCATTACGTAGGCCACTTGGCCAGCTGGGTCGCTGCCGTCAGGAGTAGGCCCGAAGGTCACGGTCACGGAGCCTTGGCTCGAAGTGTCATCAATCGAATGCGTCTGATAAGAGCCCGATCCGCCGACATGAAACAGCCCCATAATATCCACTTCGGTATTCGCGTTTGCCGTCAGATCTTTGCTTAGCTGGCTGGAATTGCTGCCGCTGAGAGTTAGCGTGATGGTGGGCTGTTGGCTAAGTACAAACGTGCGCATATGGGCAAAGGCCTTACCCGTGCCGAAGTATTCCGCTACGGGGTACTGAGTCGTCGAAATCAGCGCATAGCCCGTTTTATCCTGACCACTATTATTCATCAGCCCCTCCACAATGTCATGATCGTACCAGCCGGTTTTGTTATCGGCCGATAGCGCCACTGGGGACACCGAGAAAGTCGTCACCCCGGGATAATTGATGTCGATAGTCATAGCGGCATCCGACGAGCTGAATTGCGAGGAATTATACTGGGCATCGCCCGAACCGCCGAAGTCGAAGATATCAGCGATGCCCATCCCAAATGACCCATAGCCCGACATGCTGACTTGCGAGGAACTGGAGGAGAAATCACTGATTGCCAGATGCACATCCACCGCATTCGTAGCAGTTTCCAGCGAACCACTCAGAGCTTGAGCGTCGGGCAGGCTGTAAGCAGGATACCAGGTAGTAGCCCCAGTTTGAAGGCCACCATTGGCGGCAGATGGGTTAGTCACGTTGGCTGCCGCCGCCGCCAGGCGTGTCATAGCATCGTTGAGTTCCTTGTTGAGCCGGATGCTGTTCACGGCTTTGCTCTCATAGGTTCCCAGAGCATTTTGCAGCTCCGAGTACATGGGCGGCAGATTATCCGTGTTTCCGGCATAATTGGTTTGCAGCCAAGCGTACACGTAGCCGACCTTGTTAGTAGTGCCAGCCGGAAAGTCTTCAACTTCGCTGGTAAAGGCACTCAGGATGGCTGGAATAACCTCTTGGGCGTCACCCTCTTCCTGGGCAATGAGTTCAGCGTCGGCCTTAGAGAACTGAAACTTAGCGCCGTTTATCAGCTCGGCGTACATGCCGGAGAAAGTGGCCGTGGGGTCGAGTCTCAGCGGCTGGCCCTCGTCGACCAGCTTGTCGATGTCGAGCAGGGTGCGGGGGTTGTAGTAGCCATCATTGCCAACCATCAGCACTTTGTGGAAGCCAGACGGGTAGTTGAAAGCCTGAAAGGGGCCATCGAGCTTGGTGCTCAAAAATTTACCTACTTGGTCCTGCATGTTTTGAATGAACGTCTGCTGGCCCGGGGTAATGCCGGGAGTGGCAGCCGGGGCGGCTGGGGAGTCGAGGGCAACGGGGGCAGTGGTTAGGGTATCCATAAGGTGAAAACTGAGAGAAACTACCTACTCTATTCTTCAGGCTTTTCGGTATCCGCCTTCGTCAAACTATTTTGACAAGGGCAAAGCACGACCATTGCGCCAGCTGATTTCAGCGTAGATTCACCTGTTTTAAAAACCACGTATTTTTACGGGTGTTGCCTGCTACTCCCTCGTGAGAAACCATAGCGGCGGAAGCAGTACACTACAGGACAACGGTGAGCGTCGAAGCACTGGAAAAGAATTATTGCTAAACCGCGGCCTTCCCTGCACAGCGTTGCTAACGCCTGTTTGCACTAACACTGCCTCGCTTCCCGCGTAAGCATACGTTTGGGCTCAAGAATATCACTTTCTAAATCTCATGACTAAGAATCTGCCTCACCGGCGTCAGCCCATGTTACTTACCGCGGCGGCGGCCGTGCTGGGCACGGGCGTGGCGGCTTTTATGTATGCCCGCCGCAAGCTGCTGCCCGAGCTGCCCACCGTGCCGCACGTGGAACTGCCGCGCTACATGGGCCTCTGGTATGAGGTGGCGCGCCTGCCCACGCGCTACGAAAAGAACTGCCAGCACGTGACGGCTGAGTACCGCCTGATGCCCGACGGCCGGGTGAGCATTCTCAATACCTGCCACAAGCACGAGCTGGAGGGCCCCATCGAAAAAGCCAAAGGCACCGCCCGCGTGGTAGACAAGGAAACCAATGCCAAGCTGAAAGTGAGCTTCTTCTGGCCGTTTGAAGGCGACTACTGGATTCTGGACCTCGATTATGCCGACTACCAATACGCCCTGGTGGGCGAGCCGGGCCGCAAGAACCTCTGGATTCTGAGTCGCAAGCCCCACCTGGAGCGCGCCTGGCGCGACCAGCTGGTGGCCAAGGGCCGCGAGCTGGGATTCCCGGTAGAAAACCTCATTTTTACCGGCCAACCCGTAACCGAAACCGACTGATGACCCTCACCCCCGGCTCCTACGCCCCCGATTTTGAAGCCCCCGACCAGGATGGCAACCTCATTCGCCTGCGCGACCTGCGGGGCAAAAAAGTAGCCCTCTACTTCTACCCCAAAGACGACACGCCCGGCTGCACCGCCCAGGCCTGCAACCTGCGCGACCACCAGGAAGAGCTGACCGCCGCCAACGTGCAGGTTATCGGCGTGAGCACGGACGACGCGAAGTCGCACAAGAAATTCACGATGAAATACGAGTTGCCCTTCCCGCTGCTGGTGGATACGGAGAAGAAAATAGTGGAAGCCTACGGCGTGTGGCAGGAAAAATCGATGTACGGCCGCCAGTATATGGGCACCATGCGCACCACGTTTCTGATTGATGAAAACGGGGTGATTGAGAAGATTATTGAGAAAGTGGACACCAAGAACCACGCGGCGCAATTGGTGTAGCCGTGGGCCTCACCCCCGGCCCCTCTCCTAAGGGAGAGGGGAGCCGAACAGCGCTAACGGACAAGAGCCGCAGCTGAGAAGCTGCGGCTCTTGTGTTCAATCTTGTGTTCAATAACATTCTGAATTTACTCTTGGTAGCGGGGTCGGAGGCGAGAGCCGACGCCCCCGCCCCGTTCGCGCCGCCGTGGCTCCCCTCTCTCTCTTAGGAGAGGGGCCGGGGGTGAGGCCCGCCCACTTCGCCAAGAACCTTACCTTTGCTTACCTAAACCCTCCTACTCAATTCCATGTCGCAGGACGCCCCGCTCACCCAGAACGCTACCCCCGAAACCGCCGCCGCGCAGGCCCCCAAAAGCCTGGCAGAGCTGAAACAGATTGCCGCGCAGGTGCGCCGCGACATCGTGCGCATGGTGCACGCCGTGAACTCCGGCCACCCCGGCGGCTCGCTGGGCTGCACCGATCTGCTGGTGGCGCTCTATTTCCGCATCATGAAGCACGACCCCAGCTTCAACATGCATGGCGACAACGAAGACCTGTTTTTCCTGTCGAACGGCCACATCTCGCCGGTGTTCTACTCGGTGCTGGCCCGCTCGGGCTACTTCCCGGTGAGCGAGCTGAGCACGTTCCGCAAGCTGAACTCGCGCCTGCAGGGCCACCCCGCCACCCACGAGCACCTGCCCGGCATCCGCATTGCTTCCGGCTCTTTGGGTCAGGGCCTGAGCGTGGCCATTGGGGCCGCGCAGGCCAAAAAGCTGAACGGCGACCCGCGCCGCGTGTACGTGCTGATGGGCGACGGCGAGCTGGAAGAAGGCCAGGTGTGGGAAGCGGCCATGTATGCCCCCCACCACAAAGTTGACAACCTCATTGCCATCGTGGACCGCAACGGCCAGCAGATCGACGGCAGCACCGACGAAATCGGGGGCTTGGGCAACCTGCGGGCCAAGTTCGAAGCCTTCGGCTGGCGCGTGCTCGAAGCCGACGGCAACCAGTTTGAAACCCTACTCCCGGCCCTCGAAGAAGCCAACGCCCTCTGCGGCCAGGGCGTGCCCGTGCTGCTGCTGATGGACACCCAGATGGGCTACGGCGTGGATTATATGATGGGCACCCACAAATGGCACGGCACTGCTCCCAACGACGAGCAGCTCGAAAAAGCCCTCCAGCAGCTGCTGGTAGAAACCTACGGCGACTACTAAATCACGGCGTCCGCTGATTCGGCACCAAGTGCGCAGAGTCGGTTCTGTTGCTTTTCTATTCTCCCCAAAAAAAGCCCGTCGTCTGGCTCCCCCTCTCCCCAAGGAGAGGGGGCTGGGGGGTGAGGCCCCACGTATGCGCCGCCTGCTACTAACGCTGTGCAGTTTCCTGTTCCTGGCCTTCGGGCCGGGCCAGGCATTGCGCGCCCAGAACGCCGAGCCGGAGAAGCCCCGCACCACCCGCATCCTGTTCGTGCTGGATGCCTCCGGCTCGATGATGGCCCCGTGGGAAGGTCGCCCGCGCTGGGACGTGGCCCGCGGCCTGCTCTCGAAGATGGTGGATTCGCTCAATGCTTACCCCAATCTGCAGCTGGGCCTGCGGGCCTACGGCCACCAGCACCCCAACTCCGAGAACAACTGCGAGGATTCCCGGCTGGAAGTGCCCTTCGCGCCCAAAAATGCCAAAGCCATCAAGGCTCGGCTTAGCACGCTCAAGGCGCAGGGCAACACGCCCATCACCTACTCCATTCTGCAGGCCGCCAGCGACTTTCCGCCCGACAAGACTTCCCGCAACGTGCTGATTCTGATTACCGACGGCCTCGAATCGTGCAAGGGCGACCCGTGCGCTACCTCGGTGGCGCTGCAGCGCAAGCACGTTTTTCTGCGGCCGTTCATCATCGGCTTGGGCGCGGAGCGGGACTTTGGCAAGCAGCTCGAATGCCTGGGCCAGTACTACAACGCGGCCGACGTGAACACCTTCCGCACCATTCTCGACAACGTCATTTCCCAGACGCTCACCAAAACCACCGTCAGCGTGAACCTAACCGACGAAAACGGCCGGCCGGTGGAAAGCAACGTGAACATGACGTTTGTGAACAACGTGACCGAGACGCCGGAGTACAACTACGTGCACTACCGCGACGCCCAGGGCAAAGCCGACGTGCTCGACATCGACGCGCTGCAGAGCTATGATCTGGTTATCAACACCGTGCCGCCGGTGCGCCAGCCGAACCTGCCCATCCGGCCCGGCAAGGCCAACGTGCTGACCTACAAAACGCCCCAGGGCACGCTCAGCCTGCAGTCGCCGAACATTTCGCCCAACCCCTACGGTAAGGTAGAGGCCGTGGTGCGGGCCGCCGGCAACCCGGCCACGGTTGTCAGTCTGCCCTTCGGCACGAAGCAGAAGCTGCTGGCCGGCAACTACGAGGTGGAACTGCTCACGCTGCCCCGCATCGTGCGCCGCATCAGCATCCGGCAGGGCCAGGAAACCGCCGTGGCCTACGACGCCCCCGGCGCCCTGAACATCGTGACGGATCTGAAGGGCTACGGCAGCATCTATAAGTTGAACAACGACGAGTCGCAGACCTGGGTGTACAATCTGCCCGAAGGCAGCAGCAAGCTCACGCTGCCCATGCAGCCCGGCGCGTACCGGCTGGTGTTCCGCACCAAAACGGCGACGGGCAGTAAGTTTACGGATGTGCGCAATTTCACCATTCGCTCCGGGCAGACCAGCTCGGTGAGCATGTTCGGCAAGTAGAATGCAAAACGAAATAGTCTGTCATCCTGAGCCTGCGAAGGACCTTCCTCTGATAACCTAGAAACCATTTTCAACACACCAAGCATAAAACCTGTCATCCTGAGCAAAGCGAAGGACCTTCCTCCCCTACCCCACAAAGTCCTTTTCAACGCTCCCAACTAAATGTTCGCGCATTGCTACTACGTCAATATCGTCACGAACCCCGCCAAAACTTCGGTTTACACGGGCGTAACCAACGACATCCGGCGCCGCATTCAGGAGCATTTTGGTAACCGCGGCAACCCGAACACCTTTGCCGGCCGCTACTTTTGCTACAACCTGGTTTATTATCAGCCCTTTGAGCACATCGACGGCGCCATTGCTCGCGAGAAGGAAATAAAAGGCTGGACGCGGGCCAAAAAAGATGCTTTGATTGAGCTTGATAATCCGCAGTGGCTGACCTTGAATTATGCGGAGTTGTGAAGCAGCATTGAACAGAGCTTTTCACTTATCAGAGGAAGGTCCTTTCAGAGGAAGGTCCTTCGCTCTGCTTCGCTGCACTCAGGATGACAGTTTAAACAACGACAAACCCAAGTCCCCAAGACCCCAAATGAAAGATTTCCCTTACACCGAATCAAAAGACACCCGCTCCGGCTTTGGCGTGGGTTTGCACGAGCTGGGCAAAACCAATCCCAACGTAGTGGCCCTCACCGCCGACCTCACCGGCTCGCTCAAAATGGATGCCTTCAAGAAGGATTTTCCCGAGCGGTTTTTCCAGGTCGGCATTGCCGAGGCCAACATGATGGGCCTCGCAGCGGGCCTGACCATCGGCGGCAAAATCCCCTTCACGGGCACCTTCGCCAACTTCAGCACCGGCCGCGTGTATGACCAGATCCGCCAGAGCATTGCCTATTCGGGCAAAAACGTGAAGATCTGCGCCTCCCACGCCGGCCTCACGCTGGGCGAGGACGGCGCCACCCACCAGATCCTGGAAGACCTGGGCATGATGAAGATGCTGCCCCACATGGCCGTCATCAACCCCTGCGACTTCAACCAGACCAAAGCCGCCACCATCGCCATTGCCGACTACGAAGGCCCCGTGTACCTGCGCTTCGGCCGCCCCGTAGTCCCCAACTTCACGCCCGCCGACCAGAAGTTCGAAATCGGCAAAGCCGTAATGCTGAACGAAGGGGCCGACGTGAGCATCTTCGCCACCGGCCACTTGGTCTGGAAAGCCATCCTGGCCGGCAAGATCCTGGCTGAGAAAGGCATCGACGCCGAAATCATCAACATCCACACCATCAAGCCCCTCGATGCCCAGGCCATCCTGGCCTCGGCCCGCAAGACGCGCTGCGTAGTCTCGGCCGAGGAGCACCAGATGAACGGCGGCCTCGGCGACTCCATCGCCCAGCTGCTGGCCCGCGAGGAGCCCCTGCCCCTGGAAATGGTGGCCGTCAACGACTCCTTCGGCGAGTCCGGCACCCCGGATCAGCTTATGGAGAAATATGGCCTGATGGAAAATGACATCGTGAAAGCCGTGGAGAAAGTGATGGCGCGGAAGGCGAAGTAGGTTGCTTTAGTCACGAAAAAGGTCCGTCGAAGCAATTGCTTCGACGGACCTTTTTGTATATGCAGCTTGGAGGAATTCAGCAATTATTCTAGATCATTGCCATAAATCATGGCAATGATGAATGGAATAGTAACCAAGGCAGAAATAATGAGCGCTTTCCATATTTTCTTGGGCTTAAAATTTTGATGCATATGTTTTTGAAAAAAATATTCAGACAGAAAAGCTCCGCCAATTCCATTAAATATATAAGTGAGGCTCGAACTTGAGTTTGGAAGTGAGTTCAGCGCAAAAATACCTAGTACGGTATAGAGACTCGCGAATAGCAAAACCAGCTTTGCCTCATATTTCTTATCTAAATCCCGTAAGTTTTGATAAAGCAACACGCCTCCAAATATGGTTGAAAAGAAGATGGAGAATCCCCAGATAGCCCTTTTAGAGTAAAGGCGTGGCAATGCCTCCTCGGTTTCGGGCTCCAACAATAAAGCTTCGTTATTTTGCGCGTACATCCGTATTCAGGTTATGTAGATGGTGTCATATTTTCCTCACCCTTTATCTGTCGGGCTGCTATTCCACCTTTATAGAGCAGCATAATCAGAAGGAATCGGAGAAACAATCCAGCCGTACCTGGAGGACGACCGTCATCTCCAATATTGACGAACATGAATACAACATCAAGCACCATGAGCCCAATAGCAGTAAAAAAAGGCAAGGCTGCATTTTTTGTTTTGGCCCACCAAGCTAAGCCTAAGTAAATCAATCCAATAAATACGGTCCCGTATCCGAGACCTATTTTTTGGAGAACCTGCACATTGACAATATCTGCCACCAAGCCCAGCCCTATATTTAAGCCAGCCACGATCAACAGGGTATAGAGAGCCTGCCGCACCCGATAGCGGGGATGAGTGGCACTGCCTTGCAAAGGCTTACCATCCAATAGCAATTCGAGTTCCTCCTGGTTTAGCTGTCGCCGAAGTTGGGCGCTGAGCACGCGCCCGTCTGATAGTGTATAGGAAGCTCCCTTCTTCAACTCGCTACGACCAGCTACCTGCACGAGTGTCTCATCGTCTTTGCTGATAGTAAAATTTTTCCAAAAAAAGCCCCATTTGAGGGTAATTGGCTCTTGTTCAGCAGAGTCAAGGTAATAAGTTTTTGTAGGCATGAAGCAAGTATGATTAAAAGTTGGAATGAGTAGCGGACACAATATTGCTGAAAATAAATCGATTTTTGAGTAGTAAAACCGGCTTCCGGGCCCCTGATTTGTCATTCGCTTGTGCAATGCAACACGATTCTTTAGACGTATTTTGAGCACTTATTTAAACCTTGGCTATCCCTCTGCCTCCAACCTCCAACCCCGCCGCTCCTAACCCCGCTCCCTGCTTGGAAGACCAGGAAATCCTCGCCAAGTTCGCCGACCCGGCCAGCCGCAACGTGGCCTTCAACCAGCTCGTGCGCAAGTACCAGCAGAAGGTGTACTGGCACGTGCGCAAGATGGTCATCGACCACGACGATGCCGACGACCTGACCCAGGACACGTTTGTGAAGGTGTGGAACCACCTGGGCAACTTCCGCCAGGATGCCTCGCTCTACACCTGGATTTACCGCATTGCCACCAACGAGTGCCTCAACTTCCTGAGCAGCAAGCGCCGCAAGTTCTTCCTGCCTCTCAACGACGTGGGCGCCGAGCTCTCGGCCAAAGTGGAAGCTGACCCCGGCCTGGCCGGCGACGAAATCGAGCTGCGCCTGCAGAAAGCCATCCTGCGCCTGCCCGACAAGCAGCGACTAGTGTTCAACATGCGCTACTACGACGAGACGCCCTACGAGCAGATGGCCGAAATAACCGGCACCAGCGTGGGGGCGTTGAAGGCCTCGTATCATCACGCGGTGAAAAAAGTGGAGCAATACGTCAACGAAGAATCTCACCACGATTAAACCCGGCGGCCCCGGCCGCATCTTAGCTGTATGAAAACTCCTTTCCACCTCGACGAGCATCCGCGCCGGCCCCAGCCGCTGGCCGGGCCGCCCGCGGGCTACTTCGACCGGCTCCCGATGCAGATCATGGCCCGCGTGCAGCCCAGCGCGCCCCGCGAGTCGACCGCGCCGGGCTGGCTGACGGCGCTTTCTATGCCGCTGCGCACGGCGCTGGCTTCGGTGGTGGTGCTGGGGGGCTTTACGGTCAGCTTCCTGCTCAGCCCCACGGCCACTGCTCCCGCCAAGGCGGTGGCGCTGGCTCAGGTGCCGGAAACCGAAATGGTGCAGTACCTGCTGGCCAGCGACACCCGCGTTTCCCTCACCGACCTGGCCGACCTCGCGGCCACCGACCGCGCCCTGACCAACACCTACCTGCAAGCCTCGCCCAACGAGTTGCAGGATGCCCTGGATGCCCAACCCACCGACGAAATCTATCTATAGCCTTTATTTTTCAACCCTTTTGCCTTCTCTCCCCATGAAATACCTGCTTCACAGCCTGTTGGCCCTTCTTCTGCTCACTGCTTCCGCTGGCTCGGCGGCGGCCCAGGGTGGCCGGGGCGGTGGCCGACAAGACCGCCTGAGCCAGCTCGAAAACGCCAAAATCGCCTACCTCACCGATAAAATCTCGCTGAGCCAGGACCAGGCCCAGAAGTTCTGGCCCGTCTACAACGACTTCACCGACAAGCGCCGCGACATCAATAAGCGGATGCGCCTGCTGCGCATGGATAACGCCGATGGCCTCACCGATCAGCAGATCAAGGATAACCTGACCCAGGCCCTGGCCCTGCGCCAGAGCGAGGTAAATCTGGAAAAAGAATACTTCGACAAATTCCAGAAAGTGTTGAGCATCCGGCAGGTGGGCAAGCTGTTTCAGGCCGAGCGGCAGTTCACGAAGGAAGTGCTGCGCCGCGTGGCCGGCGGCCGGCCGGGCGGCCCGCCCCTGCCCGGTGCCGACGACTAATCGGCGTTTTTCTTCCGGTATCAAAAGGCTGCTTCGGCAGCCTTTTTTGTTTTACAGTGTTCTCCTAAAGCTCCCGCCCGGCATGCGTACCTTTGCGGCCCAGGGCTGTTTAAAGTTCGGGCGGCAAGAACCAGAGGCTAAAAAGCTAGTTCCCCTCCTTTTTTCAAGGAGGGGTTAGGGGTGGTTCAATCGTTGAACGACTTGTTAGCTCTAGTTTCCTAGTTCTAGCAACCACCCCGCCCTTCGGGCACCCCTCCTTGAAAAAAGGAGGGGAATTAGTTTGCTAGCTCCCAGCTTCTATCACCCAGTTCTTCCACAATGCTTACCCCCCGCCAGCTTTTCCTGCGCCACCAGGCTCAGACCTCCGACACCCCGCTGCTGCTCGAAATTGAGCGGGCCGAAGGCGTGTACATGTATGCCCCCGACGGCCGCCGCTACCTCGATTTGATTTCCGGCATCGGGGTGAGCAACGTGGGGCACCGCCACCCGCGGGTGGTACAGGCCATTAAGGACCAAGTGGATAAATACCTGCACCTGATGGTGTACGGCGAGCTGGTGCAGGCCCCGCCGGCTGCGCTGGCCCAGGCCCTGCACGAAACGTTGCCCGCGCACCTCGATAACGTGTATTTCACCAATTCCGGCACTGAGGCCATCGAAGGGGCGCTGAAGCTGGCCAAGCGTCACACCGGCCGCACCGAGCTGATTTCCTGCCACAATGCCTACCACGGCTCCACCCACGGCGCGCTGTCCATCACCGGCTCCGAGGACTTCCGGCAGAGCTTCCGCCCGCTGCTGCCCGATGTGCGCCACATTCACTTCAACGACTTAGCCGATCTGGCATTAATCACCACGCGCACCGCCGCCGTCATCATCGAAACGGTGCAGGGCGAGGCTGGCGTGCGGGTAGCCGCGCCGGGCTATCTACCCGCGTTGCGCCAGCGCTGCACCGAAACGGGCACCCTGCTAATTCTGGACGAGATTCAGTGCGGATTCGGGCGTACGGGCTCGTTCTGGGCCTTCGAACAGTTCGGCCTCACCCCCGATATTCTGGTGTGCGCCAAGGGAATGGGCGGCGGCATGCCCATTGGCGCGTTCATTTCCTCGCAGCACATCATGGCGGGTTTCAAGAGCCAGCCGGTGCTGGGCCACTGCACCACATTTGGCGGCCATCCGGTGTCGTGCGCGGCTTCGCTGGCCACGCTGCGCGTGATTCAGGACGAAAACCTACTGGCGGAGGTGCACGAAAAAGCCGCCCGGTTTCGGCGGCTCCTGCGGCATCCGGCTATCCGCGCCGTGCGCGGCCATGGCCTGCTGATGGCGGTAGAATTCGATTCCTACGCGGTGCTAAAGCCCATCATCGACCGGGCGCTGGAGCACGAGGGCATTCTGACGGACTGGTTCCTCTTCTGCGACAACTCCCTGCGCCTGGCCCCACCCCTCACCATCTCCAACGCCGAAATCGACGAAGCCTGCGCGGCGCTATTGCGGGCTGTTGAGTTTGTGACGAGTGAGCAAGTGACGCGTTGAATAGAAAAGAACGGCAGGCTGAGCGAAGTCGAAGCATATCTACCGCTTCGTTGCAATACTATTGATTAACGTTGCAGTAGAGATGCTTCGACAAGCTCAGCATGACCCGTTCTTGTAAACCTGAAAATGGGTTACCCTACAGCCCCGGGCCGTGGCCGTCTTTCTGGAAGTTCAGAAATGCCTGGCTCTCTTCTTTGATCTGCTCGCGGGGCAGGCCGTCTTTCACGCCCATTGAAATCTTGCGCACCAGCACGCCCACAATGGCTTTGCGGAAGCCCAGCTTTTCGGCCATATCAATGCAGAAGTCCATTTCCAGGTCGTCTACCACGCCGTCGGCCAGCATCATGTCCACGAGGTCAAAAATCTGGTCGAAGCGCTCCGAGTCATTGTCGGGAATGACCAGGTTGACGCTGGCGGAGTTGGCTATTACGCTCTTTATCTCGTCGGAGCGCATCCCGTTTTTCTTCCCTACCGTCATAATGAAAGTCATTTCCCGCTCGTCAATGTGCCCGTCGGCTTTGGCCAGGGCCGCCAGATTGGTGAGGTGACTTTTCACTTTCTTGGTTTGCTCGTTTTCAAAAAAGCCAAACATAGGGCGTGATGCTTAAGAGGGGGTGGGAAATAGGCGGGGAAGCGGGCAGCAACGCTGCGAAATGGGTTGGCAGGGGCTGTTAAGATAGCAGCTACCGCGGTATCATCCAATACGACGTTTTAAAAAAAACAGCCAGCCAGCCCCGGCCACGCCGCCGCTAATGCACCTTGCGGGCTTTGATTTTGCCCAGGATTCCGCACCTTTGCCTGCTTCATTCGGAACTGATTCTGACTACCTGAAAATATGATGAAACGCATTGCAGTTTTCACCAGCGGCGGCGATTCGCCGGGCATGAACGCCTGCATCCGGGCGGTGGTGCGCACGGCTGTATACCACGGCATTGAGGTGTATGGCATCATGCGGGGCTACAGCGGCATGATTAACGGCGAGTTTGTGAAGCTCGACTCGGCCTCCGTATCCAATACGGTGCAGAAGGGCGGCACCATTCTCAAATCGGCCCGCAGCCAGAAATTCCTGACTAAAGAAGGCCGGCAGCAGGCGTTCGACCAATTGGTAAACAACGGCATCGACGGGCTGGTGGCCATTGGCGGCAACGGCACGTTCACCGGGGCAATGCTCTTCGAGCAGGAATTCGGCATTCCGACGGTGGGCGCGCCCGGCACCATCGACAACGACCTCTACGGCACCGACTACACCATTGGCTACGACACGGCCGTGAACACGGCTCTGGAGGCCATCGACAAGATCCGCGACACGGCCGACTCGCACGACCGCTGCTTTTTCATTGAAGTGATGGGCCGCGACTCGGGCTACATTGCCATTCCGTGCGCCATTGGCGGCGGGGCCGAAATTGTGATGATTCCGGAAACGCAGATGAGTACCGATGCCGTGATTGACACGCTGCGGGCGGGCTGGAAGCGCTCCAAAACGTCGTTTATCGTCATTGTGGCCGAGGGTGAAGAGGAAGGCAGCGCCACCATTGTAGCCTCCAAAGTGAAGGAAGCCATTCCCGAGCTGGATACCCGCGTCACCATCATCGGGCACGTGCAGCGCGGCGGCTCCCCCACCGCCGCTGACCGCCTGCTGGGCTCCCAGATCGGTATTGCGGCCGTAGAGGGCCTCATGAACGGCATGCGCAACGTGATGGCCGGCATCGTGGACCGCAAGCTGGTTTACACGCCGTTTACGGACACGATTCACAAGAAAAAGCTTATCAATCAGAGCTTTATGCGTATGGTGGAGATTCTAAGCGTGTAACCCTGTCATTGCGAGGAGGCACGACGAAGCAATCCGTCCTGTACAATGAACCGAGCTTTGTGAAAGCAGAAAGCCCTGACGTATGCGTGCGTCAGGGCTTTGTGGTGAAAAAGAGCTTTCAACATTTCAGAGGACGGATTGCTTCGTCGTACCTCCTCGCAATGACAGTCAGCCTAACTTCACCTCTTCATACGCCGCGTCGCGGCGGAGCCAGCTTAGCTGGCGCTTGGCGTAGTGGCGCGTGTTGCGCTTGAGCAGGCGCACGGCTTCGGGCCAGTCGTGGAGGCCGTCGAGGTAGTCGAAGATTTCCTGGTAGCCCACAGTTTGCAGCGCATTGTGGTGGCGGTAGGGCAGCAGAGCTTGCACCTCGGCCAGCAGGCCGGCTTCCAGCATGTGCTCCACGCGCTGGTCGATGCGCTGATACAACACCTCCCGCTCCCGTGTGAGGGCCACTTTGCGGATGGCAAACGGGCGCGAAACGGCGGTCTTATCGGTGTGGAAGCTGGAAAACGGCTGGCCGGTGCCCCTGGTCACTTCCAGCGCCCGTAGCACCCGCTGGTGGTTCTGCCGGTCGATGCGGCCGTGGGTTACCGGGTCGAGGCGCGCCAGCTCGGCCACCAGCGGCCCCAGCCCGTGCGCCGCCAGCTCCTGCTGCAGCTGGGCCCGAATTTCGTGGTTGGCAGTCGGCATATCATCCAGCCCTTCCGTGACGGCCTGCAGGTAGAGGCCCGAGCCGCCGGTGAGAATGACGAGCGGGTGTTTTTCAATTAGCTTGCTAAGCAAAGCCAGACAATCTACCTCGAAGCGGCCGGCGTTGTATGCTTCCGTAATGCTGTGCGAATCAATGAAATGGTGGGGCACGCCCTGCATTTCGGCGGCCGTGGGCTTGGCCGTACCGATGCTCAGCTCCCGGAAAAACTGCCGCGAGTCGGCCGACACGATTTCGGTGCCGTAATGCTGGGCCAATTGCACGCACAGGGCGGTTTTGCCCACGGCGGTGGGGCCGGCTACCACCAGCAGCGTGGGGCCTTCGAGTGGCAGGTCAAATAACTGATTCTGATTCATGCGGGAATGGAATGCGGGGCGAGTAGCTCGCCGTAGAGGGCCAGCAGCTGCTTTTCCTCATGCTGCCAGCTCAGCTCCCGGCGGGCGCGGCGGCAGTTCTGAGCCAGCTGATGGTAGCGGGCGGGCTCATCGCGGAGCAGGCGGTTGAGGGCGGCGGCCAGGGCTTCGGGCGTAAGGGCCACTACTTCGGCCACATCGTACTGGTCGTTAAGGACGCGGTACTCGGGAAAATCGACGATAAGCTGCGGAATGCCGGCATGCAGGTAGTCGAAGAACTTGTTGGCCAGCGAGTAATAATAGCTCAGCCCCTGGTTTTCGAGCAGCATGATGCCCACGGCCGCGTGGCGCGTCACCTCGCGCAGCGCCGCGGGCAGCACGAAACCCCGAAACTCGACCTGGCCCGTAGCCAGCAGCCCCAGCGCTACGGCCCGCTCTCGCAGCGCCGCCGACAGGTCGCCTTCGCCGCAAATCACCAGCCGGCCGGCCACCTGGGGCATGGCTTCCAGCAGCGCCTCCAGCCCCCGGCCCGCGTTCAGCGCCCCCTGGTACAGAATATAGCCGCCGGGCGGCGCGGCGGCCGGGGCGGGCGGCAGCTCCTGCTCTTCCAGCCGGCTGATGTTGCGAATAACTGAAAAAGGCCGGCCGTAGCGCTGCTCAAACACCCGCGCCAGCGCCGGCCCCACGGTGTAGGCCCGCGCCGCCCGCGGCACAATGAGCCGCTCGATGGCCAGCCACACGCGCCGGATGCCGGGCCGCGCCACCACCTCGGGCACCTCCGTAAACAGCTCGTGGGCATCATACACAAAGGGCTGGCCGGCCAAGCACGCCCGCAGCCACACGGGCAGCGCCGTATCCAGGTCGATGGCGCACCAGAGGCTGGCTTTTTGGGTAAGCAGATAGAAAAACAGCCGCAGGCTAAACTCCAGATAGAACAGCTTGCCCTTCGTGAAATAGCAGCGCAGCCGGTGCTGACGGTAGCTTTGGGGCGTGAGCGGCCGCGACGTGGGCCACTCGCGGCCCACCAGCAGCACCGGGTAGCCGTGGGCCGCCAAACTGCCGCAGATGCGCTGCATCCGCTGGTCGTAGTTCAGATCGGTGGTCACGGTGAAGAGCAGTGGGTACATATAAAGCAGTGGAAGCTACCGCACTTGCGCCGGACGGCGGGAAAAAGCCGGATTGTCTGGGATATTTTTGACAAATTTAAGGAGTTAAAACGCGTGTGCTGTCTGAGGGCCTTCCCAGCGGGCCATTGCACCCGGCTCATATCCCCTTATCTGATGCCTGTTCGCCCTGTTCCTCCGGCTGCCGCTGCTACGGAAGTCGCTCCGACCTCCTCCGCAGATTTTTACCGCGCCCTGTTCGATGAGGCCTACGATGCCATCCTGCTCTACGACGAGCACGGCACGCTGCTGGACTGCAACCAGACGGCCGTACGGTTGCTGCACACCACCCGCGCCCAGCTGCTGCACGATGGCCTGATGGCCTACAACGTGCCCCCGGCCGACGAAAACCAGGATCATCTGCTGTCGGAGCAGATGCTGCGCGAGGCGCTGCTGCACACGGCCCGCACGGGCGAGCAGTTTTCGAAGGTGTGGTATGGGCAGCACGCCGATAAGCAGCGCTTTGATGGCTGGGTGACGCTGCACCGCCTGATGCTGCCCGAGGGCCTGGTGCGCGTGCAGCTCACCATCCGCGACGTGACGCAGGGCTACCGCCGCCACGCCGCCACCGCCCTCGACCGCAGCCAGCAGCAGCTGCGCGACCTGCTCAGCCGCACCAACCTGAGCTACGTGCTGGTTGACCGGGAGGGGCTTATTCTGGATGTCAATGACTTTTTCCTCGACTACACGGAGTATACCCGCCAGGAAGTGCTGGGCCGGCAATACCAGGAGCTGTTTGCGCCGCCGGCCGAGCGGGCCACGCTGCAGCAGGCCTTTCTGAAAAGCATTGCCGAAGAGCGGCTGCAGGATTTTTATGAGCGCACCCTGATTACCAAGTCGGGGCAGGCGCGCATGATCAACTGGCACGCCGAATTTTCCCGCGACTTCGACGGCAAGATTACGGGCATCCTGGTGGTAGGCCGCGACTTCACCGACCGCCACCTCGCGGCCCGCGCCCTCACCGACAACCGCACCCGCCTTCAGGACTTTCTCGACAACGCCCACGACCTGATTCAGAACCTGAGCATCGACAACCGCTTCCTGTTCGTGAACAAGGCGTGGAAGGAGAAGCTGGGCTACGACGACGACGACCTGCCCCACCTGACCCTCGGCGACGTGGTGCACCCCTACTACAAGGCCAAGCTGCTCTACCAGCTGCGCAACCTGTATAAGGGCGAAAAGGTGAACAAGCTCGAAACCGTGTTTCTGACCAAAACCGGCAAGCCCGTACACCTGATCGGCTCCATCAGCTGCTCCTGGCAGAACGACGAGCCCGTGAGCACCCGCGCCATTCTGCACGACATCACCGACCGTATCAAGGCCGAGCGGCTGCAGAAGGTGTACTACAGCATTGCCAACCTGGCCATTAGCTCCAAAGATCTGCACTCCCTCTACGGGGCCATCCACCGGGAGCTGAGCAAAATCATTGAAACCAACAACTTCTTCATTGCCCTCTGCGACGAGGAGCGCACCCAGCTGCAGTTCGCGTATTTCGTCGATCAGAACACGCCCGGCGAGCAGGGGCTGGTGTCGCGGCCGTTTTCGTCGGGGGTTTCCGAGTACATCATCCGCACCGGGCGGCCCCAGTTTCTGCTGCGGCCCGAGCTGGAGGAGCTTATTGCCAACGGCACCATCACGGCCTACGGGCTGATGCCGGAGGTGATGCTGTGCTCGCCGCTGAGCATCGGCGAGCGGATCATCGGCGTGATTACGGTGCAGGACTACCACCGCGCCGATGCCTACTCGGCCGGCGATATTGAGATTCTGCACTTTATCTCCAACCAGGTGGCCCTGGCCATTGAGCGCAAGGGCAACGAGGTCAAGATTCAGAAGCAGAACGCGCGCCTGAACGCCATCTTCGAGAGCGGCTCGCACCTGATGTGGTCTGTGGACACGCACTCGCGCCTCACTTCCTTCAACCGCAACTACTCGGCTTACTTTCTGCGCCGCAACGGCGTGTATCCCACGCTGAACGTGAACCTGTGGCAGGCCGACCTGGGCATGATGGAGGATGAGGCCCGCGAGCTGTTCGTGGAAAACTACCGGCGCGCGTTTCAGGGGCAGCCGCAGCGCTTCGAGGTGCGCCTGCGCGATGCCCGCGGGCAGGATACGTGGCGCGAAATCTACCTCAACCCGATTTACCTCGACGACGGCTCGTTTGAGGAAATCTCGGGCATGGCCCACGACATCACGGACAAGAAACGCTCGCAGCTGGAGCTGGCGGCCCAGGAAGAGAAATTCCGGGCCATCTTCGAGTCGTTTCAGGATATGTACTACCGCTCCGACGCGCGCGGCCAGCTCACGCTTATCAGCCCGTCGGTGTTCGATATCATGGGCTACACGCCGGAAGAGGTGATGGGTCAGCCGCTTACCCGTTTTTACAAGCACCCCGAAGACCGGATGCGGCTGCTGGAAGAGCTGCGTCAGAACAACGGCACGGCCCGCAACTTCGAGTCGATGCTGGTGCACAAGGACGGCCACGTGCTGAACGTGCTGGTGAATGCGCGGGCCATGTATGATGAGCAGGGCAACCTGTTGGGCACCGAAGGCATTGCCCGCGACATTACGGAGCTAATGCAGATGCAGGACGACCTGCGCCGCGCCAAAGACGAGGCCGAGGCCTCGCTGCACGCCAAAACCCAGTTTCTGGCCAACATGAGCCACGAGCTGCGCACGCCCATGAACGGCATCATCGGCATGATTGATCTACTGCACCAGACCGTGTCGAGCGAGGAGCAGGAAGACTACGTGGATACGCTGCGCAAGTCCTCGGACGCGCTGCTGTCCATTCTGAACGACATTCTGGACCTGTCCAAGATTCAGGCCGGCAAGCTCCAGCTCAGCGAAACGGGCGTTGACCTGCACTATACGCTGGAGAAAATCTACTCGCTGTTTGCCAACCGCGCCAACCAGAAAAAGCTCAAGTTCTCCTACCACATCACGCCCCACACGCCGCACTTCATCATCACCGATGAAACGCGGCTGCTCCAGATTCTGAGCAACTTAACCTCCAACGCCATTAAGTTCACCTCCCAGGGCACGGTGAGCATCGTGGTATCGTCGGTGAGCACCGATGGGCAGGAACACGTGCTGCGCTTCGCGGTGCAGGACTCGGGCATCGGCATTTCGGCCGCCAACGAGAAGCTGCTGTTCACCAATTTTACCCAGCTCGATACCACACCCACCAAGTCGTTTGGCGGCACGGGCCTGGGCCTGGCCATCAGCAAGCAGCTGGCCGAGCTGCTGGGCGGCGAAATCGGGATTTTCTCGAACGAGGGCGACGGCTCCACGTTCTGGTTCACAATGCGCTGCCGCGAGGCCTTCAACGCCGAGGAAATCGTGCAGGAGCGGCAGGCCTCGCGGGAGCGCAGCCAGGAAGTGGTGCGCTTCGAGTCCAGCCCGCGCGTACTGCTGGTCGATGACAACCTGATCAACCAGAAAGTGGCCACCCGCCTGCTCGACAAGCTGGGCTGCCAGATCGACGTGGCCGGCGACGGGTTCGAGGCCATCAGCAAGGCCACCAATCCGGAGGCGCACTACGAGTTGATTTTCATGGATATTCAGATGCCGGAAATGGACGGCGTGACGGCTATGCTTGAAATCCGGCGGCGGCTGGGCCGGCTCTGCCCGCCCATCGTGGCCATGACGGCTTACTCCATGAAGGAAGATGCCGAGCGGTTTGTGCAGCAGGGCATGGACGATTACGTGTCGAAGCCCGTGAAGTCGCAGGCGCTGTATACGGTGCTGCGGCGCTGGACCGGAGCCACCGAGCGCATGGCCACGCTACACCTCACCCCGGCCGCCGAGTCCGCCCCCGCCGCCGAGCCGGATGCCGCCGAGCCGGCCGCCTTGGCCCCGCCCCCGGCGCTGTCCGAACCAGAGCAGGCCGCGCTGATTGACCCGGATATTCTGGAGCAGCTGCGGCAGCTGGGCGGCTCCGATTTCGCGGCCCAGCTCTACACTGACTTCGAGCACGAAGCCCGCCAGCTGCTGGACGAGGCCCAGGCGCTGGTGCAGGCCGGGCAATACGAGCAGATTTTGCCACATTTGCACCAACTCAAGGGAACTGGCTTTACTTTAGGTCTGAATTCGCTGGCCGGCTGCGCCAAACTGCTGGAGCACGAGTTGAAAGAAGGCCAGATGCAGCACGCGGAAGCGAATTTTCAGCTGCTGCTGCGTTACTTTGCCCAGTTCACCGCCGTATATCCCACCGTGGTCAGCCCCACCTGACTGCCGCTTGCTTTCTCACTTCCCTCCCTCACCTCTCTCTGACCCTCACACAAACTTTCTTTCCCATGGCCGATTCCAAAACGATTCTGATTGCCGAGGATAGCTCCGTCATTCTGAACCTGACCAAGAAAATTCTGGAGCTGCAAAAGTACCGCATTGTATCGGCCAAAAACGGGGGCGAGGTTATCAAGCAGATTGAAAGCCAGCCGATTGACTGCGTGCTGATGGACATCAACATTCCGGTGAAAGACGGCATGGAATGCACCCGCGAAATTCGCCGCAACGCCGATCCGCGCATTGCCGCCATTCCCATTATTGCCATCACCGGCAACGCCAACAACTACTCCATGGAGCAGTTCCGCGAGGCCGGCGTGACCGACTACCTGCCCAAACCCCTCGATTTCGACGCCCTGGTGCGGGTAGTAAAGCAGTACGTGGGCTAAATAATTATGAATTTTGAATGCTGAATTATGAATTGGGGGCGATTCAATGCCGTACCTCCGATTCATAATTCACTATTCAATTCTCAATGTGTTGGAATTTTGATCTGCCGGTAGCTGCTGTCGCTGCGGGACAGAAATTAATTCATGATTCAACATTCAGGATTCATAATTCCAACGAAGTGCAGATAACTTTTCTCGGCACCGGCACGTCGCAAGGGGTGCCCATGATTGGCTGCCATTGCCCCGTGTGCCGTTCCCTGGACTACCGCGACAAGCGGCTGCGCGTGTCGGTGCATATTCAGACGCAGGGCAAAAGCCTGATCATCGACTCCGGCCCCGACTTTCGGCAGCAGGTGCTGCGCGAGCGAATCGACCACCTCGATGCGCTCATCTTCACCCACGAGCACAAGGACCACACGGCCGGCATGGACGACATCCGGGCCTACAACTTCCGGCAGCAGCAGGATATGCCCGTGTATGCCGAGCCGCGGGTGCTGGAGCAGCTCAAGCGCGAATACGCCTACATCTTCGCCGAAAACAAGTATCCGGGCGTGCCGAAGGTGCAGACCATGCCCATTGTGAGCGACACGGACGTGTTTATGGTGGAGGGCGTAACGGTGCAGCCCATCCGGGCGCTGCACTACAAGCTGCCGGTGCTGGGCTTCCGCATCGGCAATTTCACCTACATCACCGATGCCAACTACCTCTCACCGGAGTCGCTGGACTTGGTGCGAGGCTCAGAGGTGGTGGTGCTGAACGCGCTGCGGCACGAGCAGCACATTTCGCACTTTTCCTTGCAGGAAGCCGTGGACATTCTCACCGAGCTGGCCCCGCGCCGCGGCTACCTCACCCACATCGGCCACCAGCTGGGCCGCCACCACGACGTGGAAGCCACACTGCCGGATTTCGTGCGCCTGGCGTACGACGGACTGCGGGTGGAGGTGGCGTAGCGGGCAGGCTTAGTTGGTGGCCGATGTAGGCTTCAGCACGCGCAGCCGCACGGAAATATCTTTGATGCCGGGCTGGTCGCAGCCGGGCTTCACATCCCATTTGGTGTAGTAAACCACGTAGCGCTGGCCATTGGCCCGCACGCTGATCGTGTCAATCCAGGTGGGGTTGTAGTTTCGGGGTTGGTTGGCGGGCAGCTTCACCTGCTGCGACTGGCCTTGCGCGTCGGTTATGGTCAGCGTGGGGTCCACGAAGTTGGGCACGAAGCAGCAAATCACATCTTTGGGGCAGAAGCTGTACTGCATAGCTGAAACTGCTACCGTCAGCTCGGGGTTCGTGGCGGCGGGCAGCGTGGCCTGTTGGCGGTAGCTCAGGGCGAAATCCTGGTTGAAGGCAGTCGTGATGGAAGCGGGTATCACGTCGTTTTCGCGGTCGGCTTTTTCGCAGGCCAGCAGGCTCAGGCTCAAGGCGGAAAGGAGTAGGTGTTTCTTCATTTTCGCAGAATTTTAAGGAATGAGAGCAGGCAGCAGTCAGTTTGGTATTGGTTGGAGCATATTTGCCGGCTGATGGTTGCACTCCGTGCGCCCGTTTTTCTATTTCCGTATTTACGCGCCGTCATTCGGCTGAACCAAGCGGCAGCGCCTAAACACGGACGAAAGCTTGCGGCTTGTGGCTCAACTCTCCCATGCACAACAACTATTACTTTCTGCGCCAGCTGGCCCCGGCTCTCACGCAGGCGCTGGCTGGCTTTCGGGTGGCGGCGTGCTTCTCGCAGGAAAAAGATGAGCTGGTTGTCGGGCTGACTAAAGGCGAGGAAGAATTCTGGCTGAAGGCCCAGCTTTCGGCGGCCTTCCCCCTGCTGGCGTTGCCGGAAACCTTCAACCGCGCCCGCGCCAACTCTGTGGACCTGCTGCCCGACCTGCTGGGCAAAGTGGTGATGCGGGCCAGCGTATTTCTGGACGACCGGGTGCTCCAGCTGCATTTTCAGGGCGATGCTACGCTGCTCTTCAAGCTCTACGGGCCGCGCCCAAACGCCATTTTCCGCCCCGCCCCCGATGCGCCGGCCCAGCTCTTCCACGCGCGCTACCTGGCCGATGCCGAACTGGCCCCCGCGCCCACCGCGCCGCCCGCCGACCCGCAAAACCCGCTCCGCCAGTACCCCGCCCTCGGCGACCTGCCCCCGCGCTACCTCCGTGCCCACGGCTACGACGCGGCCGATGCTGCCACGCGCTACCAACTGGTGCATGACGTGGTAGCGCAGCTGGAAAACCCCGCCCATTTCTACCTGACGGCCATCGAAGGCAAAACCCGCCTGAGTCTGCTGCCGCTGGGCGAGATTGAGCAGACGCTGCCACCCGATGCCATTGCCGCGTTGCGCCTGTTCGTGCGCCTCACGCTGGGCCGGCGGGCCTACGAAACTGAGCTGCGCCAAGTGCGCCAGCAGCTGGAAAAGCGGGCCGACGAGGCTACCACCAGCGCCGCCCACGCCCGCGCGCGCCTGCACGCGCTGGAGCATACCGTGGGCTACCGCCAGACCGCCGACCTGATTATGGCCAATCTGAGTCACATTCCAGCCGGCGCGGCCACGGTGGAAGTGCTGGACTTTTACCAGGACGATAAGCCGCGCGTCATCAAGCTGAAGCCCACCGAAACGCCCCAGCGCACGGCCCAGAACCTGTACCGCAAGGCTAAAAACCAGCAACTGGAAACCCGGGAGCTGCGGGAGCGCAGCGAGCGGCGCGAGGCCGAAGCTTTCTGGTGCCTGGAGCGGCTCGAGGAGCTGGCCGGCATCACCGAATTGCGCGCCCTGCGCGCCTGGCGCAAAACCCACGACCTGCTGCCCGCCACCAAGGCCCAAGAAGCTACCGGGCTGCCCTTCAAGGTGTTTACCGACTCCGGCTTCACCATTCTGGTAGGCCGCAACGCCCAGAACAACGACCTCCTCACCCAGCGCTACGCCCACAAAGACGACCTCTGGCTGCACGCCAAGGACGTGACCGGCTCCCACGTAGTGATAAAGCACAAGGCCGACCAGCCCACGCCGGAGCCGGTGGTAGAGCGGGCCGCGCAGCTGGCGGCCTGGTATTCACGCCGCAAAAACGACTCGCTGTGCCCCGTCACCGTTACACCCAAAAAGTTCGTGCGCAAGCGCAAGGGCGCCATTGCCGGGCAGGTGGTGGTGGAGCGCGAGCGGGTGGTGCTGGTGGTGCCCGCCAACCCCTTTGAACGCAGCAGCGGGGAGGCCCAGCCGTAGCTACACCTCCCCGCTTTTTGGCTGCAGCGCCAAATCAGATTTACACCTGCACGGCTTTTGTTTCCAGCACCTTATCCGGCGTGATGGGCAGGCTGCGGATGCGCTTGCCAGTGGCGTGAAACACGGCATTGGCCACGGCGGCGGATACGCCCACCATCGAAATTTCGCCGATGCCCTTCACGCCCATGGCATTGATGTAGGGGTCATGCTCTTCCACGAATTCCACCGTCATGTCCGGAATGTCGGCGTTGACGGGTATGTGGTAATCAGCGAGGCTGGCATTGGTGTAGCGGGCGTAGTTCGGGTCGCGCACGGTGCCTTCCATCAGGGCCGCGCCGATGCCGAAGATGCTGCCGCCGATGATCTGGGAGCGGGCGGTTTTGGCGTTTAGAATGCGGCCAGCACCGTGCACGCTCACCCAGCGCGTGACGCGCACGGTGCCCAGCTCGGGGTCCACTTTCACCTCGCAGAAGTGCGCTCCGAACGAGTGCATGGAGTGGTGCGCCGCCTCGTCCTTTTTGGTGGGGTCGGCGTTGGCGGCGGCCTGAGCATCTTCGTAGCCGCTGCCGTAGCGGCCCTGGCCGTTGCCTTCCACGTCAGTCATCTCGGCCCGCTTCATCAGAGCACCAAACTCCTCCCCTTTCTGCGGATTGCCTTTGAGCTGCAGACGGCCCTGCTTCACCTCCACATCGGCGGGCTTGGCGCGGTATAGCGGCGACTTTTTATCCAGCACCGCCACCTTGATTAGCTTCTGCCACACATCCTGCACGGCCATATATACCGACGACGACACCGTACCGGCCGCCACCGAGCCACCTGAGTTGGGAGCCGTGGGCAGGCGGGTGTCGCCCAGTTCGAAGCGCACTTTGTCCATGGGCAGGCCCAGGGCATCGGCGGCCACCTGGGTCATCACGGTGTAGGTGCCGGTGCCCAGATCGGTAGCGCCGGCCTGCACCACGGCGTGGCCGTCGGCGTAGAGGCGGGCGCGGGCCGTGCCCTGCGAGTTGTGGACCGGGTAGCTGGCCGTGGCCATACCCCAGCCCACCAGCAGGCGGCCATCGCGGGTAGCCCCGGCCTTGGGGTTGCGCTTGCTCCAGCCAAACAGCTCGGCCCCGCGGGCGTAGCACTGCTTCAGGCTCTTGCTGCTCCAGGGCTGGCCGGTGCTGGGGTCCTTCTCGGCGTAGTTGCGCAGCCGGATTTCAATGGGGTCGATACCGATTTGATAAGCCAGATCATCGAGCGAGCATTCGATGGCGAACGAGCCCGGCGCCTCGCCGGGAGCCCGCGTGAAGGTGGAAGTCATCACATTAGCCCGGGCCAGCTGGTACGAGGACTCAAAGTTCTCGCACGCATACAGCATATTGATAATCTTGCTGTTGGGTTCGGCGTAATTATCCCAGGGCGAGGTGGTGGAGGTTTTCTCGTGGATGAGGGCCGTGAGCTTGCCGTCCTGGGTGGCCCCCACTTTCAGGGTCTGGGTCTGGTCTTCGCGGTGGCCCATGCCGGTGAACATCTGTGGCCGGGTGAGCGAGAGTTTGACGGGGCGGCCCACCGCTTTGGCGGCCTGCACCGTGAGAATGGTGTGCGGCCAGCTGGAGCCCTTGCAGCCAAAGCCGCCACCGATGAACTTCGTCACCACTCGCACCTGCTCGGTGGGCAGGCCCAGCATGGTGCTCAGCGCCTTTTGCGTGCGCGTCACGCCCTGGGTGGCATCATACACCGTCAGCCGGTCGGGGGCCTCCCAGTGGGCGGTGGTAGCGCCGGGCTCCATGGGGTTGTGGTGGTTGATGGCGTGCGTGTATTTGTGCGTGAGCTGCAGCGGGGCCGCCGCGAAGGCCGCCTGCGCGTTGCCGCGCACGGTATGGGCCGGCGTTTTGCCATCCTGCACTTTGGTGGGGTCAAACAGCTCGGCCCGCGGGTCCTCGTAGGATGCCAGCGGCTTTTCAGCAGCCACCTGCACCTTCAGCAGTGCGGCGGCATACTGGGCCCGCTCCAGCGTATCGGCCACCACAATGGCGACGGGCTGGCCGGCGTAGTGAATCTGGTCCGAAGTCAGCGGCATAAAGCCCATGGGGGCCCCAATGGCCTTTTTGCCTTCGGCGTCGTTGGGGGTTTTGGCCAGCTTGGGCAGGTTCTGGTGGGTAAGAATAGCCAGCACGCCCGGCTGCTTCAGCGCGGCACTGGTATCGAAGCCCGTGATGCGGCCTTTGGCCACGTCGCTGGTTTTGAGCACCGCGTGTACCAGGCCCGGCAGGGCGTTGAACTCGGCCGAATACTTGGCCTTGCCGGTTACTTTATCCCGCCCTTCCACGCGGTCCAGCGGCTGGCCTACCACGCCGGCTTTCGGGTTGGTTTCAAAGAATTGTGGTTCGGTATCCATGTTGGTGCTTGGTGCTAGGCGTTACCTAAAAATCGGCTGTCATGCTGAGCTTGTCGAAGCATCTCTATTGCTTCGTCAGTTCTATCCAACAAAGCGTTAGAGATGCTTCGACAAGCTCAGCATGACGTTCTGTTCAACTTCCTGGACAGGCTCTTACCCCGCCACTTTCAGCAGCGCCTGTACCAGCGTATTCTGGGCCAGCTCTATTTTGAAGCGGTTGTCGTCGCGGGGCTGTGCACCGCGCAGAGCAGCGGCGGCGGCGGCCCGGAAGGTAGCCTCGGTAGCCGGCGCGCCGGTAAGCACCTTTTCGGCCTCTGGGCTGCGCCAGGGTTTGGAGCCCACGCCGCCCAGCGCCACCCGCGCCGACCGGATGGTGCCGGCCTGCACATCGAGCCCCACGGCGGCCGAGGCCAAGGCGTAGGCGTAGCTGCTCCGCTCGCGCACCTTCAGGTAAGTAGAGCGGCGGGTATGGGCAGCAGTCGGAATGGTCACGGCCACGATCAGCTCACCGGGCTCCAGCACGGTTTCCCGGTGGGGCGTTTTGCCGGGCAGCAGGTAGAAGTCCGTAACGGGCACGCGGCGCTGCTTGCCCTTCTGGTTTTCCAGCGTGAGCACGGCATCAAACGCGGCCAGCGCCACCGACAGGTCGCCGGGGTAAGCCGTGGCGATGCACGCCTCGGACGTGCCCAGAATGGCCAGGTTATGATTGTCGCCGGTGAGAGCGGGGCAGCCGGAGCCGGGCACGCGCTTGTTGCACGGAAACGCCGCGTCGCGGAAGTAGCCGCAACGAGTGCGCTGCAGAATATTGCCCCCAATGCTGGCCATGTTGCGCAGCTGCGGCGAGGCCGCCAGCAGCAGCGACTCCGACACGGCCGAAAACTGCTGGAGCACCAGCGCATTTTCGCCCACGTCGCTCATGCGCTCCATCGCCCCGATGCGCAGCCCGTCCGCCGTCTGCTCGATGCCCTTGAACGGCAGCATATTGATATCGACCAGCTGCGGATGCTCCTGCAGGTGAGCCTTCATCAGGTCCAACAGCGTGGTGCCGCCGGCAATGTAGGCCGCCGCGGGCTTGTCTTTCAGAATGCCGGTTGCCTCTTTCGCCGTGCTGGCCTGCGTGTAGCTGAAGTTATTCATCTTATCAGTAGTGAGATGGGGGAATAGTGAGATGGTGAGATAGTGAAATAGTGAGTTTGATGTTCAGTTTGCGCCAACTGCGCCACTTGCGCCGCCAAAACATCAAACTCACCATTTCACTATCTCACTATTTCACTTCCGCTGCGCCACTTCGCGTACGGCGGCCACTATGTTGGGGTAAGCGCCGCAGCGGCACAGGTTGCCGCTCATCCACTCTCTGGCCTGGTCGTCGGTTTTGGCGTGGCCTTCCTGCACGCAGGCTACCCCGCTCATAATCTGGCCGGGAGTGCAGTAGCCGCACTGGAAGCCATCGTGCTTCAGGAAAGCCTGCTGCATGGGGTGCAGCTCCTCGCCCTGCCCCAGGCCCTCAATGGTGGTTATTTCCTTGTTCTGGTTCATCACGGCCAGCGTGAGGCAGCTGTTCACGCGGCGGCCATCCACTAGCACCGTGCAGGCCCCGCACTGGCCATGGTCGCAGCCTTTTTTGGTGCCGGTCAGGTCCAGGTTTTCGCGCAGCGCGTCGAGCAGCGTCACGCGGGGCTCGGCCTGAATGGTGCGCACGGTGCCGTTCACTTTCAGCTGCATGGCGGCCACGCCCGCCACCGTTTTGGAAAAAGCGGTGAGGCGCTCGGCCTGACTGATAAGCGGCGGGGCCAGGGCCAGGCCCAGAATGCCACCGGCCTGCTTCATAAAGGTGCGGCGCGAGCCATCGTTGGGCGCGCTGCCGGGCGGCTGGGCGGCCGGGTCGGGCGTAAAGTCGTGGGGCATAACAGACGGGAATTAGCGGTGAGCCGGCCAAAGCGGGCCGCCGGTCTGGCTCTCTACGGCCCACCTCCACAGCCCCACACAAAGCCAACGATATGAAATACTGTTTGGCCGCCAAAAAGTTGGCCGGCCGGGCCTGAAAGCGAGGCCGCCGGGCACAAAAAAAGCGCCGACGAAATCGTCAGCGCTTTTTCCTGCTTCAAGTGGAGCCGCTAGCTTTTCGCCTTAAACTTGTCCTTGCGCGGGCCCATGCCCTGCTGGTGCTTGTGCTGGCGCTCGGTGCGCAGTTGGGCATATTTGGCGTACTGGTCGGCGCTGAGAATCTGCTTGAGCTGGGCCTCGTACCGCTCCCGGTCGGCTTTTCTTTCGGCCTGCATTCCGGCTTTGGTGCCGGCGGCGGCAAATTTGGCGCGGTCGGCCTGCTTTTCCTGGGCTTGCGCCAGGGCCAGCTGCCGCACTTTACCGGCCTGCTCGGGAGTCAGATTCAGGGTTTTGGTGAGGCGGCGCGCCGTATGGTCGGCGTGCTGCTCGGGGGTTTTAGGAGCTTTGGCAACGTGCTCTTTCTTTTCTTTGTGCCGGGCAGCGGGCGCAGTAGTCTGGGCCGAAGCGGCGCTGGCGGAAAAGGCAAAAGCGGCGAGCAAAACAAGCATCTTTTTCATGGCTGCAATGGATAATCGGGGTGAAGACAGAAAGGACAATGGTCAGTGAGAAGAAGCCGGCGGCCTGCTCCTCTATAGCCCTCCAGACAACCAGCGTGCCATTTCCCGGCCTCGCCCCCGCCGCGGCCAAAAATTAAAAATATACTTTTCGGCCTTAAACCAACCCGCTTTCGGGCCTTCTAAGGCGGCCTCCGCGCCCGGCTCAGGCCAGCTCGCTCATCTTCTGCCGCCGATACTCCGAGGGGCTCTGCCCCGTGAGCTTGCGAAACGTCTTGTTGAAGTGCGACATATTGTTGAAGCCGCTGGCGTAGCTCACCTCCGTGATGGTGGCATCGGTGAGCAGCAGCAGACACGCCTGATTCACCCGGTATTCCTGCACGAAATCGGTCAGCGTCTGGCCGGTCATCTTCTTGAAATAGCTGCAAAACGCCGGCACCGATAAGTTTGCCAGGTCGGCCAGCTCGCGCACCTCAATGCTGCGGCTGTAATGCTGCTGCACGTACTGGTAAATCTGGGTGAGGCGCTCCTTTTCCTTGCCGTATTTGCCCAGCTTCCCGCTGCCGGCGTGCAGCACCGTCACATCGGGGGCCTCGGCCAACTGCCGCAGCACCTGCAGCAGCGTGAGCAGGCGCTGAAACGAGGGTTGGGTGGTCATCTCGCGCAGGGCTGCACCTACCGCCGCCCGCGTGTCGGGCCCAAACGAGAGGCCCTGGTGCGAACGGGCGAAGAGCTGCTGCACGGGGGCCAGCTCCGGCAGCTGCCAGAAGGCTTCGCCCATCATATCGGCCCGCAGCTGCACCACAATCTGCTCGTAGGGGTCCTGGCGGCCGTAGCTGAAGCTTAGGTGCGGCAGATTGGGGCCAATGAACACCAGCTCGCCATCCTGAAAGCGGGAAATGTGCTTGCCGATGTGCCGCCGCCCGCCCCCGGCCGGAATATACACCAGCTCATACTCCGGATGATGATGCCACACCATGCCGCTATCTTGCACGCTGGTATGGTGCAGCAGCGTGAAGGAGCTGCCGGTCGAAGTCTGAATATTTTCGAATTGAAGCTGCATAAATTGGTGCCTGAGTAAGGCAATGCAAACGTTTGCTCAGCATTTTTGCTGAATGTAGCACCAAAACAAATAAATACAGGCGTAGTAAGCGGCACTATTGTCTGATACCTTTGTAACAGTAGCAGGCCGAAAAATAAGGCCCGCGGCATTCAACCAGATTTTTCGCTCAGAGCATCGGTTCTTACTTTTTAGAATAACAATATCGCGGCCCTCAGCTAGCAGTTGGGTAGCCGCCAAGGCCTGACCACGACGACGATGCTGTTTCAGCATTATCTGAGCGGCCAGAATCGGACCGGAGTTGGGTGGGAATTTTTCTCCGGCTTCTGATTCCACTAAAAGTCGTTCCGGGTGGGGCGGCTTTTTTTATGCCCCTGCCCCAAGGTCAGGCTGCAGTCTGGGCGGCCCAGAGCTGGCTTCGATAGCCAGGCCAAGAAGCTGTTTGAGTTAGCGAAAGAGGTGTGAAAAAGGTGTAGAGTTGCGTCTTGTCGTTGAACGGCAATCGTTGGGCCGACGCGGCTGACGAGACGCCAGTAGGCGTCTCTACACGGTTCAACGCCCTGAAAAATCAACGCAAACAGTCCGAAAGCAATGCCCGGCTACGCCGAAACGGCAAACAACAGGCCACGAGTCGATTAATCCAGCATCATCATTCAATAAATCGGTGGTAGTGAGCCCTTTGCCGGGCCGCTACCTTTGCTGTTTACTTATTCGCCATGCCTCAGCTGCTGTCCCGCCCTTCCGACGTGCTGCGCGCGTCGGGCCGTGCCCGCTTCGCCGTCACGCTGATTTTCTTTCTGCACGGGCTGCTGTTTGCCAACTGGGCCGCCCGCCTGCCCGAGCTGGAGCAGCGCTACGGCCTGAACCACCGCGACTTAGGCCAGGTGCTGTTCTGCCACGCCATCGGGGCGTGGTGCGCCATGCCCGTGGCCGGCTGGCTGATTCAGCGCCTGGGCAGCGCCCGCCTCACCACGGTGGGGGCGCTGCTGTTCTGCAGCCTGATTCCGGGCATGGCGGTGCTGCACAGCCCCTGGCAGCTGATGGCGCTGTTTCTGCTGCTGGGCGCTTCCACCGGCCTGCTCGATGTGGCCATGAACAGCCAAGCTCTGCATGTGGAAACCCAGCACCAGCGGCCCATTATGTCCTCGTTTCACGCCGCGTTCAGCTTCGGCGGCATGCTGGGAGCCGGCGCGGGGGCGCTGAGTGCGCGGCTGGCGCTGGGCCTCGCGCCGCCGCTGCTGGGCCTTTCGGCGCTGAGCGTGCTGCTGGTGTTTGGGGTGGTGAAGAGCCTGCTGCCGGACACCGCGCCGGCCGAAACTGACGCTGCGGCCCCCAAAACCGGATTTCGCTGGCCCAGCCGCGCTATGCTGGGCCTGGGGGTGGTGGCCTTCTGCTGCATGCTGGGCGAAGGAGCCATGGCCGACTGGAGCACGATTTATCTGGTGGAAAACGCGGCGGCCACGGCCGCGCTGGCCCCGCTCGGCTACGCGGCCTTTTCCCTCACCATGACCTTCGGCCGCCTTTTCGGCGATGCGCTCGTGCTGCGGTTTGGGCCGCGCCGGGTGGTGGCGCTGGGCGGGGCACTGGCCTTTGTCGGGCTGCTGGGCATGCTGCTGGTGCCCCGGCCGGCGGTGGGCATCGGCGGCCTGTTTCTTATCGGGCTGGGGCTGGCGGGCATCGTGCCCACAGTGTTCAGCGCCGCGGGCCGGCAGCCCAACATGGCCCCCGGCGTGGCCATCGGCCTGGTTTCAACCATCGGCTACGGCGGGTTTCTGCTGGGGCCGCCGCTCATCGGCTGGCTAGCCGACAGCATCACGCTGCGCCTGGCGCTGGGCGTGGTGGTGGGCCTGTTTGCCGTGCTGGTGGTAGTGGCGCTGCGCCTGCGCTTTGCCCCCGCGGCCCAGCCGGCCGGGCCGGAGCCGCACTAGCCGCCCCCACCGGCCGCGCTATATCCCGCCGCAACTATTTGGTGTTACCTGGTTGTTATTATTTGCTGATAACGAGCCACCTGGCATCATTATAAAGTCGGAATCAGTAGTATTTATTGTCTGCTAACTCCAACCACGACTTCCATGATTCCTACCACCACTTTCTTCACCTCCGGTACGCTGCCAGCTCAGCATCGCACCCACGAGCTGAAAACCTGGCCCGCCTGTTTCGCCGCCGTCGAGGCGGGCATCAAGCCGTTCGACGTGCGCGAGAATGACCGCGACTTTCAGGTGGGCGACGAGTTGCTACTACGCGAATACGAGCCCGAAACCGAGCAGTACAGCGGCCGAACCACCACCCGCTGGATCAGCTACGTGCTGTCGGGCGGCGGCTTCGGCATCGAGGCCGGCTGGTGCGTGTTGGGCTTCGGCACGCTGCCGCCTCTGCCGCCGGGCATCAATGACACCAGACTTTGGTAGCCAACTACTGGCTGATAACCGCTTGAAATTCAACTTTCAGCCGAACAAACTAAAACTCTTCGCAAACGAAAAAGCCCCGTTTGCGCAGGGCAAACAGGGCTTTCAGTAGAGAGGATGGGATTCGAACCCACGATGACCTTTTGAGCCATACACACTTTCCAGGCGTGCTCCTTCGACCACTCGGACACCTCTCTAGGGGTAGCAATCGGGCACAAAGTAACGTCCGAATTTTCGGATACGCAAGCTTCGGGCGCTAGGCCAGCGTTATTTCCCCGCGCAGGTCGTGGGTGAGCAGGCGGGCGGTTTCGGCGGCAGGCAGGCCCAGGCCCAGCACAAACATCAGCTTGGTGATGGCCGCCTCGGTGGTGATGTCGTCGCCGCCGATAACGCCCAAGGCGGTGAGGTGGGCGCTGGTTTCGTACTGGCCCTGCATCACGCGGCCTTCTTCGCACTGGCTCACATTGAGCAGGTGCACGCCCCGCGCGTGGGCTTCGCGCAGGCACCGCAGAAACCAGGGCGCGGTGGGCGCGTTGCCGGAGCCGTAGGTTTCGAGCACGCAGCCGCGCAGGCCGTCGAGCCCGAGAATAGCGCGCACTACTTGCTCTGTGATGCCGGGAAACAGCTTTAGAATCACCACCCGGTCGTCGAGCTGCTGGTGCACGCGCAGGGGGCCGCCGGGCAGCAGCAGAATCTGCTTGTCGTCGAAGGCTACTTCGATGCCGGCGCGGGCCAGCGGTGGGTAGTTTTCGCTGCGGAAGGCATTGTACTGCTCACTCTCCACCTTTTTGGCGCGGTTGCCGCGAATGAGCAAATCGTTAAAAAACAGGCACACTTCTGGCACGCGCACGGTGCCGGCCATGGGGTGGCGGGCGGCCGCAATGTCGAGGGCCGTGATGAGGTTGCGGCGGGCATCGGTGCGGATGCGGCCCACGGGCACCTGCGCCCCGGTAAAGACGACGGGCTTGCCCAGATTTTCGAGCAGGTAGCTGAGCGCCGCCGCCGAGTAGGCCATGGTATCGGTGCCGTGCAACACCACGAAGCCGTCGTAGTGAGCGTAGTTTTCGCCGATGATCCGGGCCAGCAGCAGCCAATCGGCGGGCGTTACGTTGGAGGAGTCAATGGCCTCGGGCAGACTCAGCACCGACAGATTCATGGGCAGCTGCCGCAGCTCGGGCATCTTCTTGCGAATGCGCTCAAACTTCATCGGCACCAACTCGCCGCGCTTATTATACTCCATGCCCACCGTGCCGCCGGTATAAATAACCAGGACGGAAGCCGGCGGCCGGCCATCAGGCGCGAGGTCGTGGGTTTGGATGATGGTGGGTTGGGGGAGCGTGGCGGGCATTGGGAGCGGGTAAAAAACTGTCATTGCGAGCAGAGCGAAGCAATCCGTCCTGAGCAACAAAGAAAGCCTTGTTTACCCATAAAGCCCTGACGTATGCGTACGCCAGGGCTTTGTGGGTTAACAGAGTTTTTTACATTTCAGAGGACGGATTGCTTCGCTTTGCTCGCAATAACAGGCTATAACTTAAACAATGCCTGTGCGTTGCGGATGGTGGCTTCGGCTACTTCGGCTTCGGTTTTGCCCAGCAGCGTAGCCACGCGCAGACCGATGAGGGGCAGGTAGGACGGCTCGTTGCGCTTGCCGCGGTGCGGGGCCGGGGCCAGGTAGGGGCAGTCGGTTTCGAGCAGCAGGTGCTCCAGGCTCAGGCCGGGCAGGAACTGGGCGGCGCCGCCGTTTTTGAAGGTGGCCACGCCACCGATGCCCAGCTTGAAGCCCAGCTTAATGGCCCGCTCGGCTTCTTCCTTGGTGCCCGAAAAGCAGTGAAATACGCCGCGTAGCGTGCCGTCCTGGGCTTCTTCGATGAGGTCGGCGGTTTGCTGGAAGGCGTCGCGGGTGTGCAGCACCAGGGGCAGGCGGTGCTTTTTGGCCAGCCCGATCTGCACGCGCAGGGCTTCCTGCTGCTGGGGCAGGGTGGTTTTGTCCCAGTACAGATCGAGGCCGCACTCCCCTACCGCCGCAAACGGGCGCTTATTCAGCCAGTCTTCCACCAGGTACAGCTCGCGCTGAAAATCCTGCTTCACCGAGCACGGGTGCAGGCCCATCATGGCGAAGCACCGCTCCGGGTAATTCGCCTCGGTTTCGAGCATTACGTCCACACTGGTGTGGTCGATGTTGGGCATGACAATGGTGGTCACGCCCGCGTCGAAGGCGCGGCGCAGCGCGTCGTCGCGGTCGGGCTTAAACTGCTCGGAATAGATGTGGGCGTGCGAATCGGTGTAGTGCATGGGGCAAAGGTAGCAACCCCGCTCCTACCGGTACTGCCGGCCTTTCCAGTCGAATTTCAGCCCAAAAACCCGGAACAGCCCCAGCCCCAGCGTGAGGACAATGGTGTACAGCTCGAAGGCCGGCAGCAGCGCCCAGCGCAGCCGCAGCCCCGCCCGGTGAAAGCAAAAATGCGCCAGCAGGCCCTGCAACAGCATTTTGGCGGCCAGCACCGTCAGCGCCGTCAGCGGCCCGCCCACTACGGCCAGCAGCGCCAGCATCAAATAGAAAGCGCCATAAAACAGCAGCCCGCCCTGCAGCCATCCTGGCAGCGCCTCTACCCCGCCCAGCCAGCGCCGCCGCTGGTGCAGCAGGCCCGCGGGCGTGCCGATGGGCAAAGAAAACGCCAGCACCTCGGGCCGGAACACGTGGCGAAACGTGAAGCCCCGCGCCAGCACGGCCTTGAATAGGGCGAAATCCTCGGTCACGGAAAACGGCAGGGCCTCGTAGCCGCCGGTGGCCTCGTAGGCGGCGCGGGTCACCAGCATGTTGTTGCCCATGGCCGTCACGGGCCGGCCCCGGTCCGATACCACCTGCACCAGGCCCAATGACAGCAGCCAGTCGAGGCCCTGGAGCTGGTCGAACAGGCGCGGGCCGCGCACCACCGTGAGGCCCGTGACGGTGCCCACGCGGCTTGCCGGAGGCAGCGCGGGTGCCAGCAGGGCCGCTACCCAGGTGGGCGGCACGGCAATGTCGGCATCGGTGAGCAGGAAAAAATCGGTGGTGGCGACGCGGGTGAGGTGAGCCAGCACGTTGGCCTTGCCACGGGCACTGCCCAGCGTATCGGTGATGCGCAGGCAGCGGAAATGGCCCGCGTAGCCGCGCATGGCGGCCTCGGCTACGGCGGTGGTGCGGTCGGTGGAGGCATCGTCGCCGAGCAGCACTTCAATCAGGTGGGCCGGGTAGTGCAGCGCCCGGATGGCAAGCAGGCAGCGGCTGATAGCGGCCTCCTCGTTGCGGGCCGCAATAAGAATGCTCACGCGAGGCAGCGGCGCGGCCAGGGGCGCGGCGGCCGGCCGGGGGTGCCGCCAAAACAGCACGGTGGCCGCGCCCAGCACCAGAAACCACAGGCCAAAATAGATGGTGAGCAGCGTCAGCATGCGCTACAGCGTCTCGAACCGGAAGCCCAGTCCGGCAAAGTGCGCCAGGTAGCGCGGCAGCACGTAGCGCAGGTTGCGGCTGGCTTTCAGGCTATCGTGAAACACAACGATGGAGCCGGGCTTGGTGTAGCGAATGGCCGTTTCCAGGCAGCGCGGGGCCGCAAAGTCCTGGTCGTAGTCGCAGGTGAGCACGTCCCACATCACCACCTGGTGGGTGACGCTGAGCGTGCGGGCCAGCGGCGGCGTGATGCGGCCGAAGGGCGGGCGCAGTAGCGGCCGGGCCTCCGGGACGGGCAGCAGTTGGTCCAGTTCGCGCTGACAGCGGCCCACATCGGCCACGAAGTCGGGGCGGGAGTGGGTCCAGCCGCTGATGTGGCGGTGGGTATGGTTGGCCAGGCGGTGGCCGGCGGCCAGGGCCTGCCGGGCAATATCGGGGTGGCGGGCCAGGTTTTCGCCCACGCAGAAGAAGGTAGCTTTGGCCTCAAAGCGGGCCAGTTGCTCCAGCACGAAGGGCGTTTCTTCGGGAATGGGGCCGTCGTCGAAGGTCAGGTAGAGCGTGCGGCCGGTGCCGGGCATTTCCCACAGACACTGGGGCAACAGCCGCCGTACGGGGTTTGGCATTCGGATCAGACGCACCTTTTTAGGAATTATGAATGCTGAACTGGGCGGTTTCGGGTGTGCAAGATACGGCAAATCGGGCGGGGCCTGTGGCCAGACCTCACCCCCAGCCCCTCTCCTTGGGGAGAGGGAGCCTGACTATTTTGACGATTTACCTATCACAAACAATTGTATTTCAAATAGATAAAACTTAAATACAATTGTAATTAATATAAATCCGCTGGCGAATTGCTAGGCTCCCCTCTCCCCAAGGAGAGGGGTCGGGGGTGAGGTCTGGCACCTGCCCCGCCCAAACAGCCGTTCAGCGCTGCCTCCACCGCTTCCCAGAGCGAATCAGCGCTTTTATCCCACGAAAACCGCTCGGTATTGCGCAAGCCCAGTTCCACCAGCTGCCGGCGTAGCGCCGCATCGGCGTGCAGCACTTTCAGGCCCGCGGCAATGGCATCGACGCTGTGCGGATCGACCAGCAGGGCCGCGCCGCCGGCCACTTCGGGCATGCTGCTGCACTGAGAGGTGATAACGGGGCAGCCGCAAGCCTGGGCCTCGATAATAGGAATACCAAAACCCTCAAAATAAGGCACATACACCGTGGCCAACGCCGCTCCGTAGAGCTGAACCAACTCCTCGTCGGTCACGCGGCCGGTGAGATGCACGGCGGCGCGGTGCTGCATCTGCTGGTAGGCATCGAACATGGGGCCGGCCTTCCAGGCGGTACGGCCCACAATGAGCAGCTTGACCGGCGAGCCGGTGCGGGTTTTGAACTGGTCGAAGGCCCGCAGCAGATGCACCAGATTTTTGCGCGGCTGCAGGGCCCCCACGAACAGAAAATACGGCTCGCCCGCGCTGAACCGCGCCCGCACGGCCGGCTGCTCGGCAGCCGGCAGCGGCCGAAAATGCGCGTCGACGGCGTTGTATACGATGCGGATACGTTCGGCCGGAATCCGGTAGGTCGCCATCAGATCCTGCTTCGTGGCTTCCGATACGGCCACCAGCACCTGCGAGGCGCGGGCGAAGCGGGGGGCGAAATACTGGTAGTAGCGGCGCTGCAGCAGGCCCACATCCTGCGGAAAATGCTCGAAGGCCAGATCGTGCATCACCGTGACGCGGGGCACGCGGGTGTTGAGCGTGGTGAAGCCATCGGGGCTCAGGAACACGGCCGGGCGGTGCCGGGCCAGCCACGCCGCCACGGCCCCCTCAAACCAGGCCACGAACAAAAACGGGTGCCGCGCCGAGGGGTACAACACGTGCGGCACCACATTGGGCCCGAACAGGTAGCGCGGGTCGTAGGCGCGGTCGAACAGGAAGTGAAACGTGTGCTCCGGGTGCCGGCGCACGAGGCGGCTGAGCGTTTCGTAGGTGAAGCGCCCAATGCCTTCGAGTTTGTCGCCGGGCAGCAGGAAGCGGACGTTGACGGCTATCTGCACTGGAATTATGAATTATGAATTATGAATTATGAATTGTTCCGCAGGGCTGGCTGGCATTCTTGGCGGGCAAATTCATGGATCATAATTCGGTACGCGCTACATCATATTTCAGCTCAGGCACTCAGTTCACCCAAATTCATAATTCATCGAAGTGCTTTCAGCTCGCTGAGCTTCACGATGCCAGTGGCGAACAGAATACCTACGAACACCAGCCCCGCTCCCACCGCTTCCAGCAACCATTGATTGAATAGCAGACGCAGGCCGCCGAAGGTGGCGCACAGCAGCCCGAAGGCCAGGGCCAGCCGCGCCAGCAGGCTCCACGGAATCTGCACGCCGGCCCGGCGGTGTACCAGCCACAGGTAGCCGCCCGACACGAACACGGCGCACAGCAGCGTATCCAGGGCGGCGGCCACGGCTCCGTAGCGCGGCAGCAGTGCCACGTTCAGCCCCACATTCAGCCCGATGCTGCCGGCCACCAGCCAGCTCACCGGCTTTTCCTGGCTGGTGCTGGTGAGCAGCGTGCTATAAATGGCAAAAAAGGAGTGGACCAGCACATTGATAAAGAGAATTTTCAGCGCCACCGTCATGTGGGCCAGCTCCTGGGGCGTGCTGTGGGTGAACTGCCAGAATACTACCTCGCCCCGAAACAGCACAAACCCCACCACAAACAGCAGCGGCACCGTGACGATGCGCTGCCCGAACCAGAGCAACTCCTGCTGCTCGCGGGGCTGGTCGGTGGCGCGGGCAAACTTGGCGAAAAACAGCGGCAGCACCGTCCACATATACATCATCACGGCATCAACCCAGCGGTAGGCACCGGCGTAGTAGCCGGCCTCGGCGGGCGTGGCCAGGCGCTCCAGCATCACCATGTCAATGCGCTCATTCAGGCCGTAGAGCAGCGTAATCATGGCAAACGGCAGGCTGGCCCGCAGCACCAAGCGGGCCTGCTGCCAGCGCAGGCGGTAGCGCACCAGGCCGTAGAGCCGGCTGACGAGCCCATACAGCACCACGAAGGTAAACAGCGTGGCGACTGAGCGGGCTACCACGTAGTTATCGAGCGTGAGGCCCACCGCCAGCAGGCCCAGCACCAGCAGCAGCAGCAGCGCCTTTTCCAGCACCGAGAGCAGCGCATCGGTATTGAAGCGTTGATGGGCCTGCAGCGTACCGCGCAGAAAACCAGTGTATTGGGTGAGTAGCAGCCCCGTGCCGGTGAGGGCCAGCAGCGTGAGCGTATGGCCGCGGTGGCCGATGCCGTAGCCGGTCAGCACGATCAGGCCCAGAAACAGCAATGACAGGCCGCCTTTCAGGGGTAGAATGGTGGGGAAATATTCGGGCAGAAACGCCGCGTCGGCGGCCACGCGCTTGGTGGTGAGCTGGGTAAGGCCGAGGTCGGAAACGGAGGCAAAAATCAGCGTGAGGGCATACAGGGCCGTAAACGTGCCGAAGGCGGCGTGGCCTAGGCGGTCCTGCACCAGGTTTTCCACCACCACCCAGCCCGGCTTCACCAGCAGGTTGAGCAGCACGACGAAGCTGATATTTCCGAAAAACTTTTTGATGCGGGCGGCTGGTGGAGTGGGCGGCAAAATTATGGAAAAACCGGCGGCGCACCGATATTTTCTCCGGCAGCATGAACTGACGGCGGGGCAGCGCGGCCTGGTGAGAGGCAGGGCGCGGCCGGCCGGCCGGGGCTATTCATTGCGGCAAAAATCGAGTAGCTTTGCCCCCGCTGTCCGCCGAAAACCGGCTCTGGCAGCGCCCCTTGCCCTTTCCTATATCCTGCATGTCATCCCGCTCTTATTCGTTGCTGGGCCTGTGGCCCGTTATCAATCGGTGGAAAACCCTGGTGCTCGCGGCCGTTGGCCTGGCGCTGATTATCAGCGTTATCGTAGCCCTGATGCTGCCGAACATCTACAAATCGACGGCCGTTTTCTACCCTACCAACCCCAACACCACCGACCCTGACCGCATCTTTACCGAGGGTGGCAAGCTGGAGCTGGGCGGCCGGGCCGAAGACTTGGACCGCGTGATTACCATCGGCGAGTCGCAGACCGTGGCCGAGTTGATTATCAAGCGCTTTAAGCTGCATAAGCACTATAAAACCGGCGTGGCCGGCGACGACCAGGCCGACCAAGCTGCCCTGGACGAGTTCAACAGCAACCTGACGGTGGTGCACAACGACCGCGACGCCATTGAGCTGACTTTCAAAGACCGCGACAAGGTGCTGGCCGCCAAGATCACCAATACGCTCACGCAGGTTATCGACTCTATCAACCAGCAGCTTACGTTTGAAAACCGCCGCAAGGTAATTGAGCTGTATGGCGAGCGGAAAGAGTTTCTGGAACGCGAATATGCCCTCACCCGCGACAGCCTGGTGCAGGGCCGCCGCCGCTACGGCATCTATGGCATGGACCGCGAGTCGCGGTATCTGGCCAAGGAAATCATTGAAACCGAAGCTGATCTGCGCCGCGCCGAGGGCGAAGGCGACTCGCGCCGCGCCGCCGGCCTGCGCCGCGCCCTGAAAGGCCTCACCCAGGCCGACGGCGGCAACCTGCTGAACCTGGAAAGCTACGTGGCCGGCACCGACCTGATGAGCACGCTCTACGCCCGCTTCAACGACATTCAGGGCCGCCTCATCGGGGCCCGCAGCGCCTACGAAACTGCCCGCCTGGCCATCAGTGGCAAGATTTCATCGATTTATGTGGTGCAGAAAGCCTTCCCGGCCACCAAGAAATCCGCGCCCGTGCGCTGGCTCATCGTCTTCTCCTCGGTGCTGATTACGCTGGTGCTGTCCATCATTTTCATTACCCTGCTGGAGCTGTACCGCGGCAACCTAAGCGTAGGAAAGAAGTAAATTTTGAATTAACTCAGATTTAGAACGTCATTCCGAGCGAAGTCGAGGAATTTCGCGTGCTGATGTTGGATTACTATTCATACGTCAGCATGCGAGATTCCTCGACTTCGCTCGGAATGACGTTCTGTTGACTTTCTAGATAGCTTCTTAATTCATGCAAAGCATATTGTGGCCGCGCGATGCTGCGCAGCGCCTTTTCGTGGTCTTCATTGGCGTGCTGCTGCTGGCAGGCTCGGCGGCGCTGCTGCTGGAGTCGCCGGCGCTGCTGGCGCTGCCGCTGGCGGTGCTGGGCGTTGCCGTGCTGCTGGTCGACTGGCGCTGGGTGTACTACGTGCTGCTGTTCTGCCTGGCGTTTTCGCGCGAAATCGGGCTGCCCGGCGGCCTGAGCATGGACGTGCCTTCTGAGCCGCTGCTGCTGGTGCTGCTGGGCTGCTTTGGGGTGAGCGTGGTGCTGGGCAAAACCCACGTGCCCGCTCGGTTCTGGGCCCATCCGCTGGTCATTATTATGGGGCTGGCGCTGCTGTGGTCGGTGGTTTCCACGGTGTTTTCGGTGGCTCCTATCAAATCGGTGAAGTACCTGCTGGCCAAGCTCTGGTACATCGTGCCGTTTGTGTTCGTCACGCTAACCATCGTACGGCGGCCCGCCGATGTGTGGCGGCTAGCGGCGTTCTACGTCAGCGGGGCCATCATCACTATTCTGTACACGGCTTCGCGGCACGCCACCAAGGGCTTTTCCTTCGATTCCATCAACTGGGCCATTCAGCCATTCTACATCAACCACGTTATTTATGCCGTGGTGGCGGCCATGCTGGTGCCCTACGCCTTCTACGCCGCCCGCGACCAGCAGCCCGGCCTGAAGCGCCTGGCGTGGCGTCTGGCGCTGGGCATTCTGGTGTTTGGCGTGCTGCTTTCCTACACGCGGGCTTCCATTCTGTCGTTGCCGGTGGCGGGGCTGTTTTATCTGGTGCTGCGCCTGCGCCTCACGCGGCTGGTGCTGGCTGGGGCGGCCGTGGCAGCCCTGAGCGGGGCATTCTACTTCATGAGCCAGAACAACTACATGCTCTACGCCCCGGACTTCGAGAAGACGATTTTCAACGGGCACAACTTCGAGCAGCACCTGGAGGCTACTTACAAGCTGGAGGACGTATCGGGCATGGAGCGGGTGTACCGCTGGGTGGCGGCAGCCCGCATGATCAGCGAGAAGCCTATCACCGGCAGCGGCCCCAGCACCTTCTACCCCGAGTATAAGCGCTACACGGTCAAGAGCTTCCGCACCTACGTGAGCGACAACCCCGAGAAATCGACCACTCACAACTACTTCCTGCTCCAGTTGGCCGAGCAGGGCGTGCCGGGCTTTCTGCTGTTCGTCATCCTGTTCAGCACGGCCCTGGTGATGGTCGAAAACATGTACCACCGCAGCCGCTCGCCCCAGCACCGGCGCGTGGTGCTGGCCGCCGGCCTGTCGCTGGTCGTCATCATCTTTCACCTGCTGCTGAATGAGCTGGTGGAGGTCGATAAGATCGGCTCCTTCTTCTACATCGCCCTAGCCGTGCTGATGCGGGTGGAAAGCTGGATTGAGGAGGAAATAGCGATATAGTGAGATAGTGAAATGGTGAGTTTGATGTTCGGCTTGCGCAAGTGGCGCATTCGGCGCAGTTAGCGCAGCCAGAACATCAAACTCACCATTTCACTATCTCACCATCTCACTACTTAAACCGGCAGCTCAGAATGGTGATGTCGTCGGAGAACTGGGTTTTGTTCACGTTGAAGGCTTCGATTTCCTTGAGCATTTCCTTGTGCAGGCCGCTCAAGGGCAGGTAGCGGTTGCGGCGGATCAGTTCGATGAGGCCCTCTTCGCCATACTCGTCGCCGCTGGCGTTGAAGACTTCGGTGAGGCCGTCGGTGTAGTTGAGCAACAGCGAATGGGGCGGAATATCGGTTTCGCCCACCGTCAGCATGGGCAGCTCCTCCATGATGCCGAGCATCACGGTGCCGGTTTTCAGGTACTGCACCGGGCCGCTGTCGGTGAGCAGAATGGGGTCGTTGTGGCCGGCATTCACATACTGCAGGTGGCGCGTGCGGCGGTCGTAAATACCGAAGAAGACGGTGATGAACTTCTCGCCGCCCGAGTTGCGAAACAGCAGGTGGTTCAGCTCGTGCACGATGGTGGCCAGGTCCACGTTTTGGCGCAGCAGCGTGCGCAGCCCGGCCTGGAAGTTCGACATCAGCAGCGAGGCCGGCACGCCCTTGCCCGACACGTCGGCCACGCAGAACATGAACTTGTCCTGGTCGATGGTGACTACGTCGTAGTAGTCGCCGCCGATGGCGGTGTGGGGCACGTAGCTGGCGTGCACGGCCACGTGGGCATCGTTGGGTAGCTGGCGCGGAAACAGCATATTCTGCACTTCCTGCGCAATTTCAATCTCCTTGCGAATGGCAGCCGCGGCCACGCGCTGGCGGTTCAGCCGCCGGTTTTCGATGGCCCCGATCAGAATGTTGCTCAGCGTCTGCAGAAAGCTGGTGGCTTCCTCGTTGGCGTAGTCTTCCTGCACGTTGCCGATCAGCACGTAGGCCAGCACCGTGCCCTTCTGCACCACCGGAATGATGGTTTCGAGCTGCTGCCACTCCGTACCCAGCGCGTAGGCGCTGATGGGGCAGGGCACCTCGGTGCAGTTCTCAATAATTTCGTCGGGCAGCTCAATCTTCTTGAAATCAGCTAGCTGGAAGCCAAACGACACCACACACTGCCACTGCCGCTCCTCCTTCAGATACACCACGATGCGGCGAATATTCAGCTGCCCGAGCAGGGTAAACTGGAATATCTTGTACAGCGCTTCCTCGGTGGTATCCAGGTTGATGGCCTGCGTAATCTCCAGCAACGCACTTAGCTCCTGCTTTTTGAGCAGCAGCGATTTTCGCAGCGTCAGCACGTCGGCGTTGGTGTGGAGCAGGTTGGAATCAGGCATTTCGTTGGTTTTTGGTTTCTGGTTGTTGGTGCTTGGATTCAGATGGGAGTCAGAAAACAAGCACCATCAACCACTCAGCCTCCAATCGGAGTTTTGGGGTCGTAAGCGTCGCGCAGGCCGTTGCCCAGCAGGTTAAAGCTAAGCACTAGCAGACTGATAGCCAAGCCGGGCAGCAGCGTGAGCCACAGGCCGGCGCGGGTGCCCAGCAGCTGGAAGCCCTCATTCACCATCAGCCCCCACGAGGGAGCCGGCGGCTGCACGCCCAAGCCCAGAAAGCTCAGGCCGGCTTCGAGCAGAATGGCCGCCGCGAAGTTAGAGGTTGCAATGACGATGAGCGGGCCCGTCATGTTGGGCAGCAAGTGGCGGATAATCAGCCGGCTCTGGGGCAGGCCCAGCACGCGGCCGGCCTCCACGAAGGTTTTTTCGCGCAGGCCCAGCATCTGCCCGCGCACCACGCGGGCCACATCTACCCACATAGTCAGGCCCACGGCCACGAAGGAGGTCCAGACGCCCTTACTATCGAGCGCCAGCGAAATGGCAATGACCAGCATGATACCCGGAATGCTCCACACCACCGTCATCAGCCCCAGCAGCAGACTATCGACCCAGCCGCCGAGGTAGCCGGCCAGCGCCCCCACCAGCATACCCAGCGCCAGCGAAATGAGCACCGCTACCAGCCCGATACCCAGCGAGATGCGTGTGCCCAGCAGCAGCCGGCTCAGCTCGTCGCGGCCGGCTTTGTCGGTGCCCAGCCAGTAGGTTCTTTTTATAATACGCTCCTGCTCCACCACGCGGCGCAGCTCGGCCGTCGGACCGGTGCGGCCGGCTACGTCGGCCAGGGCGTAGGTTTTTGGCCGCTCGGCCAGGGCGCTGTGGTTCTGGTAGGGCTCAATGCGCACGGAGTCGCCGATGATGCGGTAGCCGCCGATGGGCACGTCGCGGAACTGCGGGGCGCGGCCCTGCTGCCAGGTGCGCAGCGGGTTGTCGGCGGCGGTGCGGGCGGAATCGGGCAGCGGCAGGCGCAGAACAGTGGCCCGGAAGCCGGGTGGTTCCTTCTGCAGCTGCACCAGGCCGTTGTTGGCATCGGGCGAGTTGTCGGGCAGCACCCAGTAGCCGGCCAGGGCCACGAGCACGCACAGCACGATAAAGCCCAGCCCGAGCATGGCGGGCCGGTTTTGGAGCAGCCGCTGCCGCACGTAGTAGCCCGGCGCCCGCGCCACGGGCACCGCCCGAACGGGAGCAGCAGAAGCGGGGGCGGCGGCCACGGCTAGCGGGAATTATGCGCCAGCAGCCCGGCCTTGGTAGCCAGGTAGTAGCAGTCGCGGGCAATGGCCCCGAAGGACGTGATTTCGTAAGCCAGCTCCGTGTCGGGGTCGGGGTAGAAGCACTTCACGTAGTCCTGCTCCAGCAGGCCGCGCAGGCCGTTTTCCAGGGCCGGAACGGGCAGGCTGGTTTTCTGCAGCAGGTCGCGGAAAGAGGTGACGAAGTACAGCTCGTCAAGAATGTCAAATTCGGAGTTGGTCACGGAAGCGGGAGGGCAGGTGAGGCAGGCAAATGTAGCGCCGGGCAGCGGGAATGGGAAATACACGGCAGCAGAATCCGGCTTTCGTCCGCTATCTGTCCGCATTGCCCGCCCAGGGCCGCCTGAATGTACGTTTCTGCCGGTAGAGGCTGGTTCAGGCGGCGGCGCTGCGGCCAAAGATCAGCGCGTTGTTCAGCGCGGCGGCGGCGCGGGTGCCACTGGCCGCCGCCAGAATGGCCGGCTGAAATGCCCCGGTCATGTCGCCCACGGCGTAAATGCCGGGCAGGTTGGTCTGGCCCGCCTCATCTACCTGCACATACACGCCATCGGGGCTGAAGGCGCAGCCCAACTGCGCCGCCAGGGGGCTGCGCTGCCGCTGGCCGGGGCGCAGAAACACGGCATCCACTGGCTGCCGGCGACCATCCTGCAGCACCAGCGCGTGCAGGCATTTGCGGGAGCCGTCGAGTGCCGCGACGGGCGTTTCCTCTACCACCACGCCCAGCGCCATCAGATGTTCTCGTTGCGCCGGGGTCAGGCCGGCGGCACCGTCGGTGTTGAGCGTGAGGCGCGGGCACCAGTGGTGCAGCAGCACCGCCTGCTCGTAGCCGGTCGCGCCGCGACCATATACTGCTACCTGATTGTAGCGGTTTTCCCAGCCGTGACAGTAAGGGCAGTGGTATACGCCCCGCCCCCACAGCGCGGGCAGGCCCGGCACGGCGGGCAACTCATCGGCCACGCCGGTGGCCAGCACCAGCGCCGGGGCCGTCACCACGGTCCCGGCCGCCAGCGTCAGGCGAATGCCGGCCGCGGTCAGCTCCGGCTGTTGGGGCTCAAGCCCGCAGAATTCTACCGGGTAGGGCAGCAGCTGCTCGCGCCCCAGGCCCAGCCCGGTTTGGGCACCAGCCCCTTCGCGGGCAAAAAAATCGGGCGTATGTAACCCGGCACGCGGCGGGGGCGCATCCAGTACGAGCACACGGCGGCGGGCCCGTCCGAGTACCAGCGCGGCGCTCAGGCCGGCATTGCCGGCCCCCACGATAATCATGTCGTAGGCAGTATGAGCAGGTAATAAGATTTTAGGCATTGCAGAAGCCGGAGAAAAAGTAAAAAGCAAAGAAGCACGCGCCTGCGCTCAGGCTTCCTTCCCAAAAATAAGCCGGGACAGCGGGTGCTTGCAGACACCCGCTGTCCTTGGGCCCGGCCAGCGCTCCTCACCAAGAGCATGGGGCCAGGCCGCGGCTATTTCCGAAAAGCAGCGTCAGCTAGTCGCATGAGGCGCTACTGCACGGCCACCGGCACGGTAGCCTCCACGTCGGTATCGCCGGGGCTGGCGTTGCCATTTTTGGTGCCGGGCTGGTGGCGCAGCGTAATTTTCAGGGTGCCCGTGGCGGCCGTCGTCGTCACGAGGCGGGTGGTCAGGCCCACTTCCAGGTTCTTGGAATCCTTATCGGTGCGCGTGATGCTGAGCAGGACGGTCGGGGCCGGCTCGTAGAGGAAAAGGTGGTCTTCCTTCTCTTTGGCCACTTCGTCCGTGACGTTGGCGGCCGGGGTTTTGGTTTTGTCGAGCAGCGTGATGGTGCCGGTATAGGTGGTGCCGGCGCGCAGGGCCAGCGGCCCGCCGGTGATAACCGGAGCAGCTCCGCCGGCCCCGTCCAGGTCTTCCCAGGTGATGGTAGCAGCGGGCGCGCTGCTGCCGGCTACCGGAGTCAGGGTGTAGGTCACGGTCGTAATCAGCTCGTTGTCTTCTTCGGGCTCCGGGTCGTCTTTGTCGTCGCTGCAGGCGGCGAAGGCCAGCGGGGCGGCCAGCAGCAGGGCGAGGGCAAATCTGGCAGGAGCCAGCGGGCGGGCGGAAACAAAAGCAGTTTTTTTCATGATGCAGGAAAAATGGGAAGGGGTTGAAAAGTTGGTGCTTGACTTGAAAACTTAAAAGCTGAGCTTGAGCCGCAGCGTGACGTTGCGGCCCAGTTCGTCGAGGTAGTAGCGGTAGCGGTTCAGGTAGTCGCGGTAGCGCCGGTTAAGCAGGTTGGTGCCGCTCAGGCCCACACTCAGCGGGTGGTGCGAGGCGGGCCTGAGCACCAGGCCCGCTTCGGCATTGAGCAGGTAGTAGCCGGCCGGCGGGGCCTGGTAGTCCTGCCCGTTTTCGGGGCGGGGCACGCGGGTCTGCCGAGCCACGGCCTGCCCACCCAACTGGGCGTAGATGCCGGCCACGCGCCGCGCTGCCGCCGGAGCCGGCTGCTCATAGCGCGCCCACAGCTCGGCCCGGTCGGCGGGGGCCAAAATCAGGTAATCATTCCGCGTGAGGTCGCGCTGCACCACCGTGGCTGCCTTCATGCCCAGCGTGAGCGGAGCCAGCAGGTGGTAGGTCAGCAGTACATCAGCCCCCCGAAACCGGGCATCGGTTTGCTGGTAGCGGAACGAGGGAAACAGCCCCCGCACGCTCAACACCTCCGAAATAGGCGTCTGGTAGATGTAGCCGCCGAAGCCGGTCTGGTAGAGGGTCAGCTCGCCATTGAAGCGCGGATTCTGGTGCCAGGTCGCACTCAGGCTGATGCCCCGGACCGTTTCGGGGCCAAGGGCCGGGGCTCCGGCCGGGCGCGAAATGTCGTAGCCCTCCTCATAGATACCGCCGTGCACGCCCTGGCTGGCCCGCTCGTTGGCGGCGGGGGCCCGCTGGCTTACGCTGGCATCGGCCCGCAGCACCAGATGGGGCGAAGCATCCCACACGGCCCCCAGCGACGCGGCCGGCGTGGTGTAGGCAAACTCCTCCTCCACCACTGTAAATACCCCCACCGGCCGGGTGGGCCGCCGCGTGTTCAGGTGGCGTCGGTCCAGGCGCAGGCCGGCTTCGAGCAGCCACCGGGTGCCCGGCCGCCAGCGTCCTAGGCCGTAGGCCCCCAGCGCCTGATTGGTGTAGTAGGGCATAAAGAAGCGGGAGCCGGGCCGGTAGGTGTTGTTCTGATACGTGCCGCTCAGGCCCACTTCGCCACTGACGTGGCCTCGCGCCCGCGGCTCCCAGCGCAGCTCGGCGGTGGTGGTTTCGTTGCGGTAGTCCAGCTCGGGCAGATTGCGGGCCGCGGCCGCGTCGTCGCGGGGCCGGAACTTGTCGTATTCCCCGCGCTCGTCCCACTGCCGGGCCACCGTGAGCCCCAGCCGCCCGCCTCCCCCGCCAAGTCGGTAGAGGCCGCTGAGCTTCAGCAGCGAGTGGCGCAAATCCTGGTAGCCGCGGCCGATGGCGTAGGTGAAATCCTGCGCCACGCGGGGCGGGTTCTGCTGGGCGGCCCGGGCATTTTCGGGCAACGGATACAGTCCCAGCTCGGCGTTGAACTGGCTGAAAAACACCTCGGCCTCCCACCGTTCCCGCTGGTAGCCCAGCGTGCCGGCGTAGCTGTACTCGGCCAGAGCCGAGTTGGCAATCCGGTAGTCGGGCGTGGCGGCCAGACCGGCGCGGCGCACGGTGCCCACGGCCCGCCCGGCCAGCCCCGGCAGCCGGCGGCCTCGGCCCTGCACCGTGACGGAAGTGGTACCCAGCCCATTGTTGGTGGCTCCCACCAGGTGCGCCTCCCCACTCAGCCCCACCGAGTCGGGCAGGGCGGCCGGCTCGGCCAGCACCACCCCGCCGATGGCATCGGCCCCGTAGCGCACGGCGGCCGCGCCCTTCACCACCGTGAGGCGGGCCGCCACGAAGGGGTCTATTTCCGGGGCGTGCTCCTGCCCCCACTGCTGGCCTTCCTGCCGCACCCCGTTGTTAAACAGGGCCACCCGGTTGGAGTGCAGGCCATGAATCATGGGCTTGAACACGCTCGGGCCGGTCTGGATGGCCGACACGCCGCCCACTTTCAGCAAGGCCTCGCCTAGCGCCTGGCCCCGGGTGGCCTGCAGCGTTGCGCCGCTCAGCACGGCCGTGGGCTGGGGCGCAGGGGCCGCCACGCGCTGCCCGCGCACAGTTGCGCCCTGCAACAGCACGGCATCGGGGTGCAGGCTAAAATTGCGCACCGTGGCGCTGCCCACGCGCACCTCCACAGTTTCGGGGCGGTAGCCCACGAAGCTAATTTCGAGGTGATAAAGGCCGGGACAGACGTGGAAGTGGTAGTTGCCGAACTCGTCGGCGGCACTGACGGCGGTGGTTTCGAGCAGGCGGGCGGTGGCGCCGGGCAGCAGCTGCCCGGTTTCGTGGTCGGCTACGCGGCCGGCCAGAGCCAGCTGGCACGCCGCGGCCGAGGCATCCCGACGGACAGCCGCAACTGCCGCCGCTGCCGTCTGGGCATATGCCGGGGCGGGCAGCAGCAGGGCCACGCACGAAACCACGCGCCAACTCCCTCTTCCCCAAGGGAAAGAGCAGAAAAAGACACGCATGAAAAGAAAAAGAAGCCGCAGGGCGAAGTGGCACTTCGCCGCACCGGTAACGCGGGCCCGCGCTAACTAGCGCGGCCTATCGGGAGCCCACCGTGCCACGAGGGGCTAGGCCCGCGGCGGCCCGCGACCGGCCCGGTCGCACCCGGCCACGACGGGCAGCGCCTGCGTGCGGGGAATAAGCAGGGCGACAAAGGAGGCCTGACGTTTGGGCTCGGGCACCACCACGGCGCCGGCCCGCAGGGTGGGCACGTTGTAGAGCTGATCAACGTGGCAGTGCTTGTGCTTGGCCGTGAGCAGCGGCTGACCCTTGCGGGCGGCAGCCGCTAGCTGCGTCGGCGTTTCGCGGGTGTGCTCGTGGGTATGCAGGGCCAGCAGCCATGCCTCCGGAGCCAGCACCCGCCCGAAGAGCAGGAGCAGCAGCACCGAGAGTGGCAGACGCAGAGCAGACAAACGAAACATGAGCAGCAGCCAGAAAGGAACTGCCGGCCCGGACTTGAAGCCCAGGTAGCCGGCAGGCGGTAAATATAGGCAGCCAACCGCAAAAGCCGGCACGCCCCGCCCATGCGGCCAGCACATTTTTGCTTCGGACATCAGGCACCAGGAACAAAAACAGCCGACAGTTGAAGCATGCCGGTGCTACTTTCAGGCCGAAACGAACCGCAGGCCGCGCGGCTGGGCAGCCAGAGCAATGGACTTCGAATTAACCGATAAAAGCCTTATTTTTCCACTTCCCGGCCCTTCCACACATAGCCGCCGCGCAGCCCCAACAGGCCCGTGAGCAGGGCATACGGCGCATACGCCAGCTGCAGCAGCGGCAGCCACGCCAGCCACCGCCGCCGGCCAAACAGCCCCAGCACCGGCAGCAGAAACCAGCCATCAGCCCCCAGCTTCAACGCCCAGGCCGCCAGCGTCCAGAGCCGGAGCTGAGGCTGAAAAAAGCTTAGCAGCAGGCCCGAGAACAAGGCTAAATTAGCCAGTAGCACCAGCACCGCCAGCCGCCGGGGGGCCGGCTGCTGGTAGTGCCGCCACTTGCTGGCCCAGCGCACCCGCTGCTGCAACAGGGCGCGCAGCGTGGGCTGGGCGGCGGTACGCACAATGGCCGTCGGCTCGCTCAGAAACCGGATGCCGGCCGGGTACGCCGCCTGAATCTTGTGGAGCAGAAACTCGTCGTCGCCGCTGGCTACGTGCTCATTGCCCGCGAAGCCGCCCACAGCCGCGAAGGCCGTTTTGCGGTAGCCCAGGTTGGCCCCGTTGCACATGGTAGGCCGGCCCTGGCCGATGCCGGCGGCGCCCACGCCTACCAGTCCGGCCAGCTCCACGCCCTGCAATTCGGCCAGCCAGCCCCGGCCCGTCAGCAGCACCGGGCCGCTTACGAGCTGCACGGCCGCCTCGGTGGCCAGCGCGGCGTGGGCCGCCAGCCAGCCGGGCGGCACGCGGCAGTCGGCATCGGTGCACACCACCCAGGGGGCGCGGGCGGCGGCTAAAGCGGCCTGGATGGCGACTTTTTTGCCGGTGAGGTGGCCGGACAATTCGGTCAGGGAAATCAGGCGCAGCGGATACGCCACCTGCGCCGCCCATTGCCGCACCACGGCCGCCGTGGCATCAGCGGAATGATCATCAACGACCAGCACCTCAAAATGCGTGAGCGGCAGGGCCTGCTGCTGCAAATCCTGGAGCAGGGCGGGCAGGTTTTCGGCTTCGTTGCGGGCGGCAATCAGCACGGAAAGCCGCGGGGGTTCGGAAACAGCGGGCGCGGGTTTTTCAGGATTCGGGAGTGGCGGGAGCTCTTGCCAGGCCTGCCGGAAGCGCAGCATGGCCACCGCGTAGAGTAGAGCGGGCAGCAGCAGCGCCGCTCCGATCAGAGGCCAAATTAGGGAAAACGGGCTGCTCATGGGGCGGCCTGCTGCGTTTCTTTCTTCTTCCGAAACACCTTCAATCGCAGCACAAACAGCAGCCCGGCCGCGCTGGGCAGGGCAATGTTCAGCACCCACAAGCTCAGGCTGGCGCTGAGCACCGGCAGCGCGGGCTCATTTAGCAACCCAAATAAATGCGTGGCCGACAGCTCGCGCACGCCCACATCGGCCAAGGCATTGAGCGAGGGCACCAGCGACTTGAGTAGAAACGTGCCCGCAATGGCCGCGAAGCCCGGCCCAAATGGCGCGTGCGTGCCGTAGGCCAGCAGCAGCAGCCCAAACTGCCCGCAGAACACCGCGTAGCGCAGCCCCGAAATGGCCAGCACTGCGTGAATAGCTCGCGCCGAATACGTGGGCATCACGGCCAGATAGGGCCGGAAGCGCCGTAGCGGGCGCACCAGCGTGAGGGCCGCCAGCAGCAGGCGCGAGCGGTACAGCGGCAGCAGCACCAGCAGGTTGATAACCACCGTGAGCACGACCAGGCCCAGCCCCGAGGCCGGATAGCCGCGCAGATAAAACCGCAGCAAAAAGTACAGCAGCCCCAGCGTGCCGGCCATTACGGTAACGACCAGCTGGCAGTAGCGCCCCAGAAAAACCGCCCCCAGCGCATCCAACCGGCGGCTTTTCAGCTCGATGATGCGGCCGGCGTAGTCGCCCACGCGGTTGGGCGTGACGAAGCCCAGGGTGAGGCCCACCAGCACGGCCCGGAAGCTGCGCCGGAACGACACGGGCTCCAGGTGCCGGGCCAGCCGCCACCATTTCCAGGCTTCCAGGCCCCAGTTCACGGGCACCAGGGCCAGGGCCAGCAGCACCGGCCCCTGCCCCGCGCCCGTGAGGGCCGAGGCCAGCAGCTGCCGCCACGCGGCGGCCGTGGCCACATCGGCAAACACGGAATGGTAGAGCAGGCCCAGCGTGAGGCCGGTGATGAGCAGTTTGCCCGCCACCACCAGCCAGCGCCGCCGGGCGGTTTGTTCCGGCTTTTGGGTGTAGTTTTGTAGAGAAGGCTCGGGCAAAATAACGGCGGTGCGGGTGGTTGGAAGCGGCAAGTTACCGACTCCGGCCCGACTGCCGCCGCCGCCCCGCTCCTTCTTGTTCCAGCCCCGCTTATGCCCCGCCTCCCCACTTCCCCCGATCTGCTGCCCAAAGTCATCATGGGCGTCGATCCGGGCACCAACATCATGGGCTACGCCGTGATTGAGGTGCGCGGACAGCGGGTGGACGTGCTGCGCTACGACGTGATTGACATGAAGAAGCTGGGCACCAACCACGCCCTAAAGCTCAAGCGCATCTTCGAGCGGATGCTGGAGCTGATCGACGAGTTTCTGCCCGACGAGCTGGCCATCGAGGCGCCGTTTTTTGGGGTGAACGTGCAGAGTATGCTCAAGCTGGGCCGGGCCCAGGGCGTGGCCATTGCCGCCTGCCTCTCCCGCCAGATTCCGTACGTGGAATACGCCCCAACCAAGGTCAAGCAGTCCGTGACGGGCTCGGGCAATGCCAGCAAGGAGCAGGTGGCCCACATGCTGCGCCAGACGCTCACGCTGCCCCCCATCGAGGAAGCCAGCAAGTTTCTGGATGCCACCGACGCGCTTTCCGTGGCCCTGTGCCATCATTACCAGAAGGGCAACAACCTGAAAGCCGGCGGCAAAAGCTGGGGCAAGTTCCTGGCCGACAACCCCGACAAGCTGGCCGCGCCGGTGGCCGGCAAGAAGGTGGCCAAAGCCAAAGCCAAATAGCTTATTGCGCTATCCAATTCTCATTCTACCTCCATGAAACGTCAGCCCATCCGCTCCACCTCCCTGAAAGCTGTCGGCTATGATGCGGACACCCAGACGCTGGAAATTGAATACCGCAATGGGCGCGTGGTGCGCTACTCGGGCGTCAGCGAGGCGGTGCATCAAGGGCTGCGGGCGGTGCCGGGCAAAGCGTTGTTTGTGACGCAGGTGCTCGACGGCGGGCCGTATCAGCGCGAGCAGGTGCGGTGAAATAGTGAAATGGTGAGTCTGATGTTCGGCTTGCGCATTTGGCGCATTTGGCGCAGATCAAACTCACCATTTCACTATCTCACTATCTCACCTCAATTTCCCCCTTCAGATACGTCACCGCATACCCGCTCATCAGGGCTCGGTCGCCGCGCAGCTCGCACCAGAGGTCGCCGCCGCGGGCGGAGATCTGACGGGCGCGCAGCTCGGTTTTGCCCAGGCGCTGCGCCCAGTACGGGATGAGCGTGGCGTGGGCCGAGCCGGTCACCGGGTCTTCGGGCACACCCACGCGGGGCGCGAAAAAGCGCGACACGAAGTCGATGCCATTGGTGCCGGGCGCGGTGGCAATGATGCCCAAGTACTCCAGATTAGCCAGCTTAGCGAAGTCGGGGTGCAGGGCCAGCACTTCGGCTTCGGAGTTGAAGCGCACCATCAGGTCGCGGGAGGCCAGCACTTCCAGGGGCGTGGCGCGCAGCGCGTCGGGCAGGCCGGTGGGCGGCACGTCGAGGTGGTGGGGCGGGCGCGAGGGAAAGTCGAGCGTGAAGCGGCCGTCGGCGGCGTGGCGCACGCGCAAAGGGCCGCTTTTGGAGTGAAACGTGAGTTCTTCGCCGCTGAAGTTCAGGTGGCGAAACAGCACGTGGGCCGATGCCAGCGTGGCATGGCCGCAGAGGTCCACTTCGGCGGCGGGCGTAAACCAGCGGATTTCATACTCGGACCCGCCTCGTGGCACAAAAAAGGCGGTTTCGGCCACGTTGTTTTCGGCCGCAATGGCCTGCATGGTTGCTTCCGGCAGCCACGCGGTGAGTGGACACACGGCGGCGGGGTTGCCGGCAAAAATCTGGTCGGTGAAAGCGTCGATCTGGTAGAGGGGCAGCAGCATTTTGGGAATGGTGGGGTTTTAGATTTCGAGTTGTGAGTGGGACGCTGATTGAGTATTCAAAACGTCTGTCATCCTGAGCTTGCGAAGGACCTTATTACGAAAGGCCAAGTCGTAACAACGATGGTCGTTCAATTGGCATAAGGTCCTTCGCAAGCTCAGGATGACAGCTGGTATAGATGGCAGGCGGTATTTTTAATCAAACCACCTGCCCCCCAATTATCACCGTCTGCACCGGATTTTCGCCCAGCCAGTACGGAATTTCCTGGTAGTCGCGCACGTCGAGCACCAAAATATCGGCGCGCTTGCCTGCTTCCAGACTCCCGATTTCGGCGGCCAGATCCAGGGCCCAGGCGGCGTTCAGCGTCACGGCGGCCAGGGCTTCTTTGGGGGTGAAACCCATTTTGAGGCAGGCCATGGAAAGCGCCAGCCACAGGTTTTTGCTTGGGCAGGAACCGGGGTTGAAATCGGTGCTGATGGCCACGGGCACGCCCTGCCCGATGAGCTGGCGGCCGGGTGCGTACTGCTCCTGGCGCAGAAACAGCGGCACCAGCGGCAGCAGCACGGCCACGGTGCGGCCCGCAGCAGCCACGCGGGCCGCATCGGCGGCGCTGAGGTAGTCGCAGTGGTCCACGCTGACGGCCCCCAGCTCGGCGGCCATGGCGCAGCCGCCCAGGTCGTGCAGCTGCTCGGCATGAATTTTCAATCCGAAGCCCAAGGCCCGCGCTTTTTCCAGGTAGCGCCGCGAATCTTCGACGCTGAACGCACCTTCCTCGCAGAAAATATCCACGAACTCGGCTTCACCTTGCAGCGCGGGCAGCACGTCGGCGGCCAGAAAATCGAGGTAGTCGGCGGGGCGGCCCTTGTATTCGGGCGGCACCACGTGGGCCCCCAGAAACGTGGGCACCACGCGCACGGGCTGGCGGCGGCCGGCCTCGCGGGCCACGCGCACCAGCCGCAGCTCGGTTTCTTTGTCGAGGCCGTAGCCACTTTTGGCTTCGAGGGTAGTGATGCCGTAGCGCCGAAAATCGTGGAGGTGGCGCAGGGCATTTGCGAGCAGCTCGGCCTCCGGAGCAACGCGCGTGGCCCGCACGGTGCTCAGAATGCCGCCGCCCGAGGCCAGAATATCGAGGTAGGATTCGCCCTGCAGCTTGCGCTGAAATTCATGGGCGCGGTTGCCGGCAAACACCAGGTGCGTGTGGCACTCCACCAGGCCCGGCATCACCACGCGGCCCTGGGCATTCAGCACGGTGGTGGCGGCCGTCACCTGGGTTTCATCCAGCGCAGACATGGGACCGAGGGCTACTATTTTATCCCCTTCGCAGGCCACGAAGGCGTTTTCCAGGATGTGCCAATCGGCCAGGGCCGCGCCGCGAAGGGGCTGGTCGGTGGGGCCGCCGGCCAGCGTGAGCAGCTGGCCGCAGTTGCGAATGAGCAGGGAATAAGGCACGGACGGGCAGCAAAAAGTGGAGCGCGAAGCTGCGAAAAATAAAGCTGTCGGCCCGCAGATTTTCCTGAAAGCAGTGTCCAGTCCGTCTAAACGCGCTTAGCGAAATCGTGAGCCAGCCCCAGCGGGGCGACATATCGGTAGCAAAACCCGCCGTCCCCGGTTTTTCGAGCCCCAGCGGGGCAACACGTGGTTGCCGCGTGTCGCCTCGCTGGGGCTTTATGAAGTTTCTGCCTGCTGTTACTACCGATATGCTGCCCCGCTGGGGCTGTTGTTCTTCATGCCGAAATATTGGTTCGTAAAGGCAGTGGAAAGTGCTTCCGACTCTCTAAAAACTCCCAGCGAGGCACTAAAAGCTACTGCCGAAGCTCTAAAAGGTGCTGACAAGTCACTAAAAGCTCCCGCCGAGGCACCAAAAGGTGCTTCCGCAGCACTAAAAGCTCCCACTGAAGCACTAAAAGGTGCCGTGAGGATACTAAAAGCTACTTCCGAAGCGGTAAAAGCTCCCTCCAACCCACTAAAAGCTACTTCCGCAGTACCAAAAGGTGGGTCGGAGGGAGAAATAAGTGGGTCCGACCCCCTTTTTTCTCCCTCCGACCCACCTTTTCTCAGCAGATAATCCTCCCACCTGCCGCGGACCGCTACTGCCGGATGAGCAGGGCGGGCAGCGGCGTGAGGTAAAAATCCTCTTTGTTGGTGAACACTGTGGCCGCGTAGGAGCCGGGCTGGCGGCTGTGGCCGAATAGCAGGGCCGCCAGGGGCGTATCGGGGGCCGACGCGGGGGCAGCGGCGGGCAGGGCGAAACAGGCATCATACACCAGCCCGCGCTCGTCGAGCGGACCGCTCCAGGCCACGCAGTGCACCCGGAAATCGGCTTTGGCGGGCTTGGTGAAGCCCATCGGCACCAGCTTGTGCGTGACTAAGTAGTAGGCCGAATTCACCTTTACCCGCTTTAGGGTGCAGCCCAGCGCATTGCCCAGCAGCTGCACGCAGCCGGCCGCATCGTAGCAATTCAGCTGCAGGTGGGTCATGGCGGGGTTTTGCAGGCTGGCCAGCAGCGCCTGCACCTGCTGGGTGCGCACCACGTAGCGGTTGGCCACCGCGTCGAGGTGGGTCAGGTTGGCATCGGGCAGCATGGGGTTGTACTGAAACTTGGTGGGCGCCGCCGCGCCCGCCCGGCCGCCATGCACAAACCGCGTGACGGCGCTGGCGGCCTGCTCGGGCGTGCGGGTGCCGGCGGCGGCCTGGCAGCTCAGCTCCAGCATGGCCGTCCAGAGGGCGTGGCCGCCGTCCGGTTCGGGCAGGCCGGCCCAGGGCGCACCGGGCGCGGCCAGCACCCAATAGAGCCGGTGCCGGCTGCTGGCAAAGCGCTGCCAGGGGCCGGAGCCGGTTTTGGCCTCCCAGAGCAGCGTCAGGTCGGTGGCCTCGATGGCGGGGGCGGCCGTGGGGCGGAAGCGCAGCTCTAGGGTGCGCGGGCCGGCGCGGCCGGCTACGGTCTGGATGGCCGTGCCCAAGCCGGGGTGGCTGGCCGTCACGCGGATGGTGACGGAATCGGGGGCGGCGGCCAGCTGCAGCCCGGCGCGCAGGGCCGGACCGGCAGCCCCGGCCCCGCTGCCGATGGCGTACACCACGCTGCCGGGCCCGGAGGCCGGAAGCGGGGCCGGCGCGGGGGCGCTAAGCTTCAGGTCGTGCAGGAATTCCAGCGTCTGCAGCGCGGGCGACTGCGCCGGGGCCGCGAAACCGGTCAGCAGCAACAGCAGCAGCAAAATGCTCTTTCCTGCCCGGCACCGGTCGCCGCGCTGCCAACGGGCTCCTGGTTCCGGCAGCGGCCTGGTTGGGCGCAAGACGTTTGCGAACTTACTTTGTTGCTTCATCAAATGGCCGATAGGGCTACGAAATTCCTGTAAATATACCGCCGGTTTCAGGCTTCCACCGCACCGTGTTTGTGGTCGGATTCAGATCCCGCAGCACCATTTTTCCTGCTCCACAAACTTCTCATGAAGGCTTTACTGATTATCGACGTTCAACCTGACTTTTTACCCGGCGGCCGGCTGGCCGTGGCCGATGGCAATGCGGTAATTCCAATCATCAACCAGCTGCAGCCGCATTTCGATCTGGTGGTGGCCACGCAGGACTGGCACCCGGCCGGGCACCGCAGCTTCGCCAGCAGCCACCCAGGCCGGCAGCCGTTCGATACCACCGAGCTGCGCGGCCTGCCCCAGGTGCTCTGGCCCGACCACTGCCTGCAGGGCACGCCGGGCGCCGCGTTGGCCGCCGCGCTGGACCAGCGCCGCATCGAGGCCATCTTTCGCAAGGGCACCGACCCCGAAATTGACAGCTACAGCGGCTTTTATGACAATGGCCGCCTGAAAGCCACCGGCCTGGCCCACTACCTGCGCGGCCGGGGCGTAGCGGACGTGTACGTAGCGGGCCTGGCCGCCGACTACTGCGTGTTCTACACCGCCCAGGATGCGCTGCGCGAAGGATTTGCCACGTTTCTGATTGAAGATGCCACCCGCGCCATTAGCGCCGAGGGTTTCGCGCAGGCCAAAGCCACGCTGCGCATCCAGGGCGGCCACCTGCTGCAAAGCCCCGAAATTCTGGACGCCGCCCTATGATGCCTCCCTCCGACCCCACCCCGCCGCTCATCCTCACGCTGGCCCTCGATGAGGAGTCGGCCGCGTTTTTCAATGCGCTGCGGCAGGCGCATTTTCCGCCGGAGCGCAACTATCTGGCGGCCCACCTCACGCTGTTTCACCACTTGCCCGGTGCGGAGCTGGCCACCATTTCGGCGCAGCTGCGGGAGCGGTGCCGGCAGCTGGCGCCGCTCCCGCTGGAGGTGAGTGGGCTGCAGTTTTTGGGGCAGGGCGTGGCCTACCGCGTCGAGAGTGCCGCGCTGGAGGCACTACACCGCGAGTTGCAGGCGCTCTGGCGGCCCCACCTCACCCCCCAGGATCAGCAGAAGCGCCGCCCCCATGTTACGGTGCAAAACAAGGTGGCGCCCGCCGTGGCCCGCGCCCTGCACGCGCAGCTAGCGGCCGATTTTACGCCCTTTCAGGCCCTGGGCACCGGCCTGCAGCTCTGGGCCTACCGCGGCGGCCCCTGGGAGTGGCTCGATGCTTTCGCATTTAGTGAAATAGTGAGATAGTGAAATGGTGAGATAGTGAGTTTGATGTTCTGGGTGCGCCAACTGCGCAAGTCGAACATCAAACTCACCATCTCACTATTTCACCATCTCACTATTTCACCATCTCACTATTTTACCATTTCCCTGGCTACTATGTAGTATCTTTGCTAGTCGGAATCCGTGGCAAATGCGCCGGGCGGGTTCTGCTTATCTTCTCTTTGTTCCTGCACCGCTCCATGATCCGACTCGAGTACTTCACCCCGGCCGATTTTCAACAACTTATTACCTGGGTGAAGGACGAGCATCTGCTCATGAACTGGGCGGGGGCCATGTTCAGCTTTCCGCTCACGCCCGGCAGCCTGGCCTGGTACGTAGAGGACACCAACGACCTGCTCACCTCCGATGCCTTTATCTACAAAGCCGTGGATACGCGCACCGGCGACGTGGTGGGCCATATCTCGCTGGGCGGGCTGAGTCGCAAAAACAGCTCGGCCCGCATCAGCCGGGTGCTGGTGGGCGATACGCACACGCGGGGCCGGGGCATTGGGCAGGCCATGGTGACGCAGGTGCTCAAAATCGGCTTTGAGCAGCTGAATCTGCACCGCATCGAGCTGGGCGTGTATTCCTTCAACCAGGCCGCCATCCGGTGCTACCAGAAAAGCGGCCTCACCATTGAGGGCACCTCGCGCGACGTGCTCCGGCACCAGGGCGAATACTGGAGCTTGGTGGAAATGAGCATGCTGGCGGCCGAGTGGCGGGCCCTGCATCCCAAAGTGGCCGTGGAAGCCGTGGCCGCGCAGTAGCGTTTCGCCCCCGGCCGGGCACGCGGCCCCAGCCCATATCCGCTCTAAACCCAGGAGCTTTGGTTTGCCACAAAGGAGCGGAGCAGCCACAGCATGCTCTCATCGGTATCGGCGGGGTGCGGAGCCAGAAAGGTGGGTCGATAAGGGTCGATGTAGCCCACGAGGCGCACGAAATCTTCATCGGCCAGCTGCTGAAAGCCCATGGTCCAGTCTTTGAATACCCGCACCGGAATAATCCCATCCGACAGAGTAGCCACATCCTTGTGCCGATGATCGAGCTTTATGGTTTCGTATAGCGCCCGCACCACGTCGGTTTCGCCCTCCAGCACCTGCAAAAATTCCCCCTTGCCATACAGCAGCAGCCCCGTTACGTTGAGGCGGCCATTCTTGATGCGCGAGTGCTGAAGCAGCAGCCGGAGGCTCGCGGCCGTCGGCTCTCCCACCGCCGAACTCTGGTAGACGATATGATGCATGACCTGACGGAACTAGTGCAGCACGCGCAGCCTCCGGGCAGATAGTGCTGGCTCTCCACACACGGGCCGGCTGCAGATGAAAGTAGCCACTCAGCGCGCCAAAAGCAAGCTCAACAGGCTATCCGACAGCTATATACCGGGCATCAGGAGAACAGGGCGCGGAAGTTGGGCCAGTTCGATACGACGGAATAGCGGGCCTGCACGGTGTGGCGGGCGGCGGTGCCCAGGCGGGTGCGCAGCACGTTGTCGGCCAGCAGGCGGCGCAGGGCGGCCTCCCAGTCGGCGGGCGTGGCACACACGTAGCCGTTGAGGTCGTTGAGCGCTACACAAACCGGATTCCGTAGCGCGTGCAGATGGCCGTGACAACCGCAAAATCGGGCGGACCGGCCGGCAGGCGGTCCAATTCCTCAAACATTTTTTCCAGCCCGGCCGGGAAGATGGAGAGCAGCACCCGCGCCGGCGTATCGCCCACTATTTTGAAGCTGTGCGCCGTGCCCCTGGGCATGTAGGCTACGTCGCCCGCCCGCAGTACGTGCACCGCATCTTCCAGCTGATATTCCACCGTGCCTTCCAGCACCTGAAACACCTCGTCTTCGTGGGTATGTACATGCTTGGGCACCCCCACACCGGGCGCATCCAGCTGCTCGATGAGCGTAAACTGGCCGTTGGTGTCCTGGCTGCTGAGCTTCACGCATTGCAGGTCGCCGATGACGTTGAGCCGGAGGCCTTCGCCGGCTTTCAGAATTTTAGGAGCTGCTTCCATAATCGGGATGGGGATTTGTGGATGAGGGAAGATAATAAATTGTCGGCCCGGCTGCCAGCTCTGGCCCGGCCCGGCGCTGGCAGCCGCCGCAAAAGGCTTGCTAAGCCTATAAACCCCTCATCCTGAATGTGTACAAGCGCGTATGCAGCCCTATGGACGTTGGGCTTTTCATCATGTCATTGCCCTCCTGGGCGCTGTTTGTGCTGGTGGTAGTGGTGGCGCTGGCGGCCAATGAGGTGGGGTTTCAGGTGGGCCGGCTGCTGATCCGGCGGCACCTGCGGGAGCCCGAGCCGCCCGTACAGGCGCTGGTGGGGGCTATTCTGGGGCTGCTGGCTTTCCTGCTCGCCTTCACGTTTGCCATGACGACTTCCCGCTTCGATGCCCGCCGCCAGCTGGTAATTGAGGACGCGAATCGGATTCGCACCTGCTACCTATATGCCAGCCTGCTCCCGGAAAAGCAGGCCCAGGTGACGCGGCAGCTGCTGCCCGAATACGTGGCTCTGCGCCTGAACATTACCTCCATTGCCCAGGCCACCGCCCGCCTGCCCCGCACGGAGGAGATTCAGCGGCAGCTGTGGCAGCAGGCTGCTTCGCTGGCCCAGGAAAATATGGATCCGGAAATCCGCACGCTTTTCATTGGCTCCCTGAGTGAGGTGCTGAACGTGCACGCCGCCCGCAAAATGGTGTCGCTGAACTACCGCATTCCGGGCAGTATCTGGGTGGTATTGAACCTGCTTTCCGCCATGAGCATGCTCAGCCTGGGCTACCAGACCGGCATGTTCAGCGCCCGCCGCTTGGTGGGGATGCCGGTGCTGGCGGCGGCGTTTGCCCTGGTCATCACCATGATTGCCGCCATGGACACCCTCGGGCAGCGGGGCTTTCTGATCAGCCAGCAGCCCCTGGCCGATGTGCTCACGCTGATGCAAAAAAGCGCCGGCCGGCCGGCTCTTGAGTAAGCCCGCCGGCTGCTTTTTTCCCATCGGCAATAACTTTCCCCGAAGCAGAACGGTATTACGGCCTCCTGACCACTGGCCGGCGGGCACCCCCGCAGGAAGCAGCCCGCGCCAGCCGCCAGACCACCCATTCCTCAACCAAGGCCCTATGAACCCGATTGCGCCAACCCAACCCACCGACCACGCAGCCCGCCCCGAAGCAGCGCCCACGACTATCGTATTGGCCGGGGCCACGGGTGCCCTGGGCCTTCTCATTGCGCACTACCTGCGGCAGCGCGGGGCCACCGTGCGGGCGCTGGTGCGCCCCGGAGCCAGCACCAAAGCCGAGGCCACTTCCCTGCGGCTTCAGGGCGTTTCGGTGGTGGAAGTTGATTTCGGCAGCGTGGCGGAGCTTACCAAAGCCTGCCAGGGTGGCACCTGCGTGGTATCGGCGCTTTCGGGGTTGCGCGAGGTGATAGTGGACACCCAGACGCGGCTGCTGGAAGCGGCCGTGGCGGCCGGCGTGCCCCGCTTCATCCCCTCCGACTTTTCGGCCGACTTCACCCACCTGCCCGAGGGCTCCAACCGCAACTTCGACTTTCGGCGGGAGTTTCAGCGCCGACTCGATAAGGCCCCTATTCGGGCCACGTCCATCCTCAACGGCATGTTCATGGACTTGCTCACGGGTCAGGCCCCGGTGATTCTGGCGGGGCCGAAGCGGGTGCTGTACTGGGGCAGCCCCGACCAGCCGCTGGACTTCACCACCATGCAAAATACGGCCGAGTATACGGCCGCGGCCGCCCTCGATGCCACCACGCCCCGCTACCTGCGCGTGGCCGGCGACGTGGCCAGCATCCGGGGGCTGCAGGCCGCCGCTACGGCCGCCACCGGCCAGCCCTACAAGCTGTTTCGGGCCGGCAGCCTGGGCCTGCTGGCGGGCATGATTAAGGTGACCAAAACCCTGATGCCAGCCAAAGACGAGGTATTTCCGCCCTGGCAGGGCATGCAGTACCTGCACAACATGCTCAGCGGCCAGGCCAAGCTCGCCGAGCCGCTGGACAATGGCCGCTACCCGGAAATCCGGTGGAAAACGGTGCGGGAGCTGCTGGCCGGACGGCGGTAGGGCTTCTACTTTAGCCCACCTATAGCCGTTCTCCGGTTGGGGTAATTGGCGCGGCCTCGGGGTACCTCACCCCCGGCCCCGGTTCGCTTTAGGCGCGAAGCCTTGGGGAGAGGGGAGCCAGACGGCTCTCCGCCGGAATGAAAAGCGCCGCCCCGGTTTTCCGGGACGGCGCTTTTTGTGTTATTCTTTTCCTGGATTACGGCCGCTGGCTACTCTGCCGACGACGACTGCTGGAACTGCTTCATCATTTCCTGTTCCTGCCGGGCGTGGTTGGCCAGATACTCGGCGTGCTGCGCCGCCGTGCGCCGGGGGCCCAGGCTGGCCAGGTGCTCGTGCAGCTTGTCGGCGGGCATATCGGCGCCGTAGGAAGGCGTGCCGGGCTGCTGCCGCCACGACTCATGCAGCGTGCCGTCGTCCACGGCGTCGAAGCCTAGCTCCTCGACCAGGGCCATTACTTTCTGCTTGGCGGCGGCCTCGTCGCCGGCTACGGGCAGGGCAATGCGGCCGGGTGTGCCGGCGGGCTGGCCCTTCTGTTCGAGGTGGTGGGCGTAGATGTTGTTGAACACCTTCACCACCGGGCGGCCCAGATGCTGCTGCACCCACTCGCTCTCGGTCAGCTCGCCGGTTTCCAGCTCCGGCATCCGGCCATCACGCAGCAGCGGGTAGTAGTTGCTCGTGTCGATGACGGGCACGTCGGCGGCCACGCCCTGGAACAGGTCTTTGGGCAGGTCGGGAATGTTTTTCAGCGGAATGGTCACCACGATGATGTCGCCGTGGCGGGCCGCTTCCGGGGCCGTAACGGGCGTAGCACCGGTTTTCCGGGCCACGTCCTTTAGGGTTTCCGGGCCACGGGAGTTGGCGATGTACACGTTATGGCCGAGGCTGACGAGCCGCACGGCGAGGGCGCTGCCGATGTGGCCGGCCCCGATGATTCCGATGTTCATAGTGCGAAGGTTTAGGAGGTTGGCGCGGCGGCTGGGTGCTACCGTAGAGAGTTAAACAGCGGAGGCGGGGGTTTTGCTTTTTTGGGTGAGGTGTTTAGAACAAACAACGCCGCCGGAGCGGGGCTGGGGCGGCGTTGTTCTGCGAAGCCAAATTCTTTCAGCGTTTTAGCGTCAACCAAAAATTAGATCATCAATTTGCTCTTCATTCATCAAGTCACCATGTTCGATAAAGCAGCATAACAGATTTGACAGAAGCACTTTCGTATCTATTATATGGTCTTCTATTCTAATCTTGCCTAGTGGACTACCGTGCACAGCTTTAGAACGTATATCATACATCTTCTTAACTGTTTTATACAAATTCTTTCGTCCTATTCCTCTCTGCTCTAAAATACTAGCAATTGATACTGCAATTCTAAACCGCAACTCGCTTTGAATGTCGAACAAAGCTTCGATGCCCGCCCATAATGTGGCTACTGCCATTCTATCACTCGAAGCGAAATGATGAGTTGTGATAGACTCTACTGACAAGCGAAATTTTGGAAATTCTAGTAACTTAACAAAGCTAACCAAGTATTTTCCTACCCAATTTAAATCATCTTGATTAACAGGCTTTCTTACTGTATAAAACTTCGCCTGAGGTATATCTTCTAATAACCTTGCATAACAAGAACTATCAGGTAAAGCTGCAATAACAGACCAAGAATAGTCGGTCACAACGGGAATCAACACTTCAACAAGATTCCTAATTCTCAAAGCAGATACAATCCACCAAGCAATATTAAATGCGCCTTGATCGTCTTTAGCAAATTCTTTACTAATAGCAAGTTCATAAGTCACTTTTTGCGAGTATCTACCTATTGAACTAAACAAGTTTTTGTTTTTAAGCGCACAAGCTAGCTCTATTTCACCAGCCGGATTCTCAACCTTCTGAATCCTTGCTAGCGGTTCTATCTCCAGCACACTGTCATCCGACACAAAACCTATTATTGCAAAATACCAATACTTACCCTTTTCTTCTTTTAATCTCTCAGTAGCCTCTTTCTTACGGTTCTCAAAGTAAGAAGCAAGTCGTTCCAGTTTCTTCAGCTCATCGTCGCTGATCATACAACTAATTAGTCAGGTTTATTAATTTATTTTTCCCTTTTGATGTGCATTTCTGGCTTGAGTACCATTAGAGCAACCGCGTCGGCGTGGCGGAAGATGCCCATACTGAGGTCGGTGGCGAAGCCAAGCAGATTGTGATTGAAGTTCAGCTATCCTACTGCCTCACAACAGCTGTAGTTGCCCCGCATCATACGGATTCAGCACTTGCAGCCCCGGCACGGCGCTGAAGTCGCTGGTGTTGCGGGTGAGCAGCGGCAGGCCGTGGGCTAAGGCGGTGGCGGCAATGATGGCATCGGGCAGCTTGATGCGGTGCTGCTGGCGTAGCAGGATAGTTTGCTGAATGGCGGGCTCGTCTATTGGCAGCTGTTCGTTTGCGGCAATAAAATCCTCCAGCAATTGCATAGCGGCAGGAGTGCCGCGCCAGGAGAGTAGTTCCATACGCACCACTACGGACAGGACCAGCCGGTTAGCGTTTAATTGGCTTTCAAGCCAGCCTGTGCTGTCAGCGGGCAGTGCTCCAGCCAGAAAGTCAATTCCGACATTGGTATCTACTGCGTATCTCGCTCCCATTCGTTTCTTACTTGTTCAGCGTGGGCACGCAGACTATCGGCATCAGCGCTGGCCAAGGCCCCGGCCCATTTGCGCGGCGTAGATTGGGCTGCTTGTGCCAGAGGCAGATGTTTTACCGCCTCATAAGCGCCTGCGGCCGGGTCGGCTATTATGCCTACCACCCGTACCCCCTGCTGCAAGCGCAGTGTTTGCACAGCAGCCTCATTCGCTACTTCTACCAATACTAGTGTCATACGTCGGACCTGTTGATTTCCGGAAGATACGAAAGCAACAGCGGCGGCGGGCGGAATACTCCACCGGCCGCCGCTCCTACTTTTTATTCTTACTCCCGCCCCGGAATCTGCACGCCACGCTCCTCAGCTACTCGCTGCGCAATTTCATACCCCGCATCGGCGTGGCGCAAAACGCCCATGCCGGGGTCCGTCGTCAGCACGCGCTTCAACCGTTCGGCTTTTTCGGGGGTGCCGGTAGCTACGATCACCATGCCGGAGTGGGTGCTGTTGCCGATGCCCACGCCGCCGCCGTTGTGCAGACTCACCCAGTCGGCGCCGCTGGCGCAATTGGCCAGGGCGTTGAGCAGGGGCCAGTCGGCTACGGCGTCGGAGCCATCCTTCATGCCTTCGGTTTCGCGGTTGGGCGAGGCCACCGAGCCGCAGTCGAGGTGGTCGCGGCCGATGACGATGGGGGCCGAGACTTCGCCGCGGGCCACGAGGTCGTTGATGACCAGGCCGAACTTCTCCCGCTCGCCGTAGCCCAGCCAGCATACGCGGGCCGGCAGCCCGATGAAGGGCACTTTGGCCTGGGCCTTTTCGATCCAGCGGGCCAGCATCTTGTTGTCGGGGAAGGTTTCGAGCAGGGCGCGGTCGATGCGCAGAATATCGGCCGGGTCGCCGCTGAGGGCAGCCCAGCGGAAGGGGCCTTTGCCCTCGCAAAACAGCGGGCGGATGTAGCCGGGCACGAAGCCGGGGTAGAGAAACTGGCCGTGCTCGTCGCGCACCTTCAGGCCGCCTTTCTCGGCCTGCCCGCGCAGGTTGTTGCCGTAGTCGAGGGCCACGGAGCCGGCGGTTTGCAGGTCGATAATAGCCTGACAGTGCTTCATGATGGACGCCAGCGCCTGCTTCTTGAACTCCTCGGGGTTGTCAGCCCGCAGCCTGAGCACCGCCGTGATGTCGCCTTCCGGAATGTAGTCCATCAGGTCGTGGGCCGAAGTCTGGTCGGTTACGATGTCGATTTTGGTGCCGCGCTGCAGCAGCTCGGGCAGCACGGTGGCGGCATTGCCGGTGAGGCCGATGCTCCAGCCTTTGCGCTCCTTCTTATACTGCTCACAGAGCTGCAGGGCGTGGTCCAGGTTGCGGGCCTGTTCGTCGAGGTAGCCTTCGCGCACCTTCTGCTTCACCCGCTCATCAATGGGCTCGATGACCAGGCACACGCCGTCGTTCATGGTCACCGACAGGGGCTGGGCCCCGCTCATGCCGCCCAGCCCGGCCGTAACGGTGACGGTGCCGGCCAGTGTGCCCGAAAAGTGCTTGTCGGCCACGGCGGCGAAGGTTTCGTAGGTGCCCTGCAGAATGCCCTGGGTGGCAATGTAGATCCAGGAGCCGGCCGTCATTTGCCCGTACATCATCAGGCCCAGGCGGTCCAGCTCGTCGAAATACTCCTGGGTGCTCCAGGCCGGCACCAGGTTGGAATTGGCGATGAGCACGCGCGGGGCGTGGGCCCAGGTGCGCAGCACGCCCACGGCCTTGCCGCTCTGCACCAGCATGGTTTCGTCGGGCTCCAGGTTTTTAAGGGTTTTTACAATCGTCTGGTACTCCTTCCAGTTGCGGGCGGCGCGGCCGGCCCCGCCGTACACAATCAGCTCGTCATACACCAGGCTCACGGCCGGGTCGAGGTTGTTTTCCAGCATCCGCAGGGCCGCCTCAGCCTCCCAGGTTTTGCAGCGCAGGGTGGTGCCGTGCGCGGCCCGCACGGTTTCCTCTGGCTTGAACTCATAGAACATCGGGCGCGTGGCGGTCACCCCTCCCCCGGCCCCTCCCCGAAAGGGAGGGGTGCCAGATGTCGTTTTATCGGAGTGGCTAGTGGCTTCGAGGTTCAGCTCGGGGGTTTCGAGGGCGGAGTGGGGCATGGTGGGAGGTTAAGGAGTTGGGGGAGCAGCAAGTTATATTTTTCGCCCTTCTCCCCTACCACTGACCGGGGCGTTGGGGTTGGGCGGCCCGCATTCGGGCGAGGCAGGCGCGGCAGTAGCCAGCTTCGGGGCAAAGGCCCCAGAACCCGCTGCCGCTGCCCGGTGGCATCGGCTCCTGGGGCGGCGAAGCCTGAGGCCAGCCGAGAGCCACAAGCCATTCAAACTCTTTCGCAATAAATATTTTCCTAAAAACAGATAGTATTTATTGTTTATCAATAAATATTCAATTCCTTTGAGGCAGTAGAAAGCTCACCACTTCTCGCCCCTGCCCCATGAACAAGCAGACCTTCCGAAAACGGCACACCAACTTTATAATCGTTGCCCTGCGCTACGTATTCCTGTTCCTGGTTATAGCCGGCTCCTTTGCGCTGGCATTCTACCTTTTGCGGGCCGTGTTCGACCCCCAACAGCCGGCCGACGTGGTGACGCTGAGCGTACGCCAGAAAATTCTAAACTGGGATGCCAAACCCCTGCGGGATACCGAGCAGCAGGTGGCCCGCGGCGGGGCCGTGCAATTGGTGCAGTTGGGCACCATCAGCCGGCTGATGTACCGCGAACCGAATGCCGCCCGCCGCTTCGTGCTGCGGCTGATGAACTCGCAGCCCCAGCCTGTGCCCTATGTGCTGGCAACCCTGCTGTTCTGCGTTCTGCTCCACCAGATTCTGCGCGACATCCGGCCCGGCGTGCCCTTCACGCCGGCCAACGTGCAGCGCCTGCGCTGGCTGGCGCTGCTGTTTGCCGCCTGCGACCTGTATAAGATGCTGGCCACGTGGTGGCTGCGGCACCACCTGGCCCAGGTGGCCCCCGGCCTGGCCCCCGACCTGATTCCCGACACGTACTTCAGCTCGTCGCTGGTGGCCAACTGGCTGATCGGGCTGATGCTGCTCATCATTGCCGCGGGCTACGAGCGGGGCGTAGAGCTTACCGAAGATGCCGAGCTAACCGTCTGACTGCCATGCCGATTATCGTCCGACTTGATGTAATGCTGGCGCGGCGCAAGATGTCGCTCAGCACCCTGGCCGCCGCCGTGGATATTACCCTGGCCAACCTGTCCATTCTGAAGAGCGACAAGGCCAAGGCCATCCGCTTCACCACCCTGGAAGCCATCTGCCAGGCCCTGCAGTGCCAGCCCGGCGACCTGCTCGAATACGTGTCCGACGACAGCGCCGGGCCGCCGGGCGGCTAAGCTTCCTTTCCCTGCTTCTACGTTTTTGCCTCCCGCGGAAAATCCGGGGCCGGCTCCCTCATGCCTCATTTCATCCTCCTTCTTTTTCCCAAAATCATGTTCCAGCGCCCCGTTTCCTCCATTTTCCTGCTGAGCCTGCTCGCCCTCTCCTTCCCGACGCAGGCTCAGGCCCAAGTCAAGGCCCAGAGCAAAGCCAAGCAGCTCGATGCCCTGGCCAGCCAATACGCCCAGGCCGGGCAGCTCAACGGCACCGTGCTGGTGGCCGAGCACGGCAAGGTTATCTTCACTAAGGGCTACGGCCTGGCCAACCGCGAGTGGAGCCAGCCCAACGCCGCCGACACCAAGTTCCGCATCGGCTCGCTCAGCAAGCAGTTCACAGCCATGCTGGTGATGCAGCTGGTGGAAAAAGGCCAGCTGAAGCTCGACGCGCCCATCAGTACCTACCTGCCCGACTACCCCAAGCCCAGTGCCGACAAAATCACGCTGCACCAGCTGCTGGCCCACACCGCCGGCCTGCCGAACTACACCGCGCAACCGGGCTTCCAGGCCATCAGCCGGCAGCCTACCACGCCGGCAGCTTTCGTGAGCACCTTCGCCGGGCTGCCGCTGGAGTTTGAGCCCGGCACCAGCTACCGCTACTCCAACTCGGGCTACTTCGTGCTGGGAGCCATCATCGAGAAGGTGACCGGCAAATCCTACGCCCAGGTGCTGAGCGAGCAGATTCTGCAGCCGCTGCGCATGCAGGATACCGGCTACGACCTGCCCGGCACCATCTTGCCCCGGCGGGCGGCGGGCTACGTGAAGAACGAGCAGGAAACCGCCAACGCGCCCTACCTCGACATGAGCGTACCCTACGCGGCCGGCGCGCTCTACTCCACCGTGCAGGATCTGTACAAGTGGGACCAGGCGCTATATACCACCCAGCTGCTGTCGGCGGCGGGCCGGGCCACTATGTTTAAGCCGGTGAAAAATGGCTACGGCTACGCCTGGATTTCGAGCAAGGGCGTGATGGGGAAAGACACGGTGAACCTGCTGTGGCACAACGGCCGCATCAGCGGCTTCGGCACCGAGCTGATGCGCGCCCCCCAGGACCGCAACCTGGTGATAGTGCTTGATAATGAAGGCGGCACGCAGGTGGAAGACCTGACGATAGACCTGATGGGGGTGCTCTACGGCCGCCCCGGCACCGGGCCGAAAGCCGCACCGGCTGCGCCGAAAGCCATTGCCGTAGATGCCGCCACGCTGCGCACCTACACCGGCAAGTACGCCCTGGCTCCCACCTTCCTGCTGACGGTGACGACGGAAAACGACCAGCTCTATGCCCAGGCCACCGGCCAGCCCCGCTTCGCGCTGGTGCCCACGGCCCCGGGCCGCTTCGCGGTGGCTTCCATTCAGGCCGAGCTGGAGTTTGTGAAAAATGCCGGCGGCACCATCGAAAAAGTAATTCTGCACCAGGGCGGCCAGCACTCGCCGGGCGCGAAAGTGGAGTAGCATGTACCCCGGCGCGCCACTTGTGCGTACTCACTGGCTCCAACCAATCTTTTCGCAGCTATGAAACAAGTGGCCCCCGGCGTGCATCAGCTCACCATTCAGCGTTTTGTTAATCTGTATTTCGTCGAAACCGGGCAGGCCGGCGAGTGGGTGCTGGTCGATACCGGCCTGCCGGGCTCCGAGAAGGCCATCATTGCCGCCGCCGACGAGCTGTTTTACCCCGGCACCCACCCCGAGGCCATCATCCTGACCCACGGCCACATGGACCACTCGGGCTCGGTGCGGGCGCTGGCCGAGCACTGGAAAGTGCCGGTGCTGGCCCACCCGCTGGAGCTGCCGTTTCTGACCGCCCGCGCCGTGTATCCGCCCGCCGACCCGACGGTGGACGGCGGCGGCTCGCTGGCTTTCGTGGCCCGGTTTTTCCCGCCCCAGTCGTTCCAGCTTTCCGATCTGGTGCAGGCCCTGCCCACGGCTTCGGATGAGGTGCCCTACCTGCCCGGCTGGCGCTGGCTGCACACGCCCGGCCACGCGCCCGGCCAGTTGGCCCTGTTCCGCGAGGCCGACCGCACCCTGCTGGGCGGCGACGCTTTTGCCACCGCCAACCACGAATCGGTACCCAAGCTCCTGCTGCAGCTGCCCGCCATCAGCGTGGCCGGCGCGCCCTTCAACTACGACTGGGCGCAGGTGCGCCACTCGGTGCAACAGCTGGCCGCGCTGCGCCCGGCCGCCATCGGCTGCGGCCACGGCCCGGCCGTGCGCGGCCCCAAGTACACTGCCCAACTCCAACACTTAGCCGATAACTTTCCCATGCCCAAACACGGTCGTTACGTTTCCGAACCCGCCCGCCTCGATGCCAATGGCGTAGTTTCCGTGCCGCAAGCCGCCAAAGACGGGCTGCCCGGCAAGCTGGCCGTGGCCGCCGCGGGCGTAGCCGCCCTGGTGGGCGTGGCCCTGCTGGTCAAGAAGCAGAAAAAGCACAAGCAGAACGAGTATCCGCGCAAAGCGCCCACCACACCCCGCGACCCGCGCACGGGCAAGGAGCCGGCGTAGGCGGGCTTTCAGCCAGCAGTATATAGTTAAGGAGTACAGACGCATCCTCACGTCTCGTTGAGTGGGCCATTCGTGTGGCTCGCGCACCGGCGAAACGTGGGGATGCGTCTTTGTGCAGTTTCGCCGGTTTGGCAGGCCACGCTGGCGGCCGCGGCCGGTACGGGCTTTGGTTTAGGACGAAATATGCTTTATACTACCCCATTCATAGCGCCCTGCCCCTTCTGCTACCCAACGCCTCTTCCGTGCCGAAAACGCTCTGCCTGCTCCTGTTTACCTTTCTGGCAGGCCTGATTCGCGTGACAGCGCAGCCTTCTGCCGACCCGGCGCGCGTTCCGAACAGCGAGGTAGTGCGCGTGGGCGTGCTGCCGGACGGCCCGTATTCCTGGGCCCAGATCCGCACCGATACCACCCTGGCCTTCGGCCCCGCCGACTCGCTGCGGCCGGCGCGGGCCCGCGGCTACTGGCTGAAACTAACGCTGTGCAACCACCGCCGCCGCGCCGAGGCCACCGAGCTGCTGGTGCTGCCCAACCTCGATAACACCCTGTTTTTTTTCGATGAGGAGGCCCGGGCCTGGCGCACCCGGCGGGCGGGTGTGGCCGTGCCCACCGACCGCCAGCGGGTGAAGGGTCCGCTGCCGCTCTGGCTGCCGGCGCGGGCTACCACCACCGTGTACGTGCGGGTCCGGCTGAGCCCGCGGGCGGCGCTGCCGGCCGCTATCGGCCTGCGGGTGCAGCTGGAGCCGGCCGCCGTGGCCCGAAAAACGGACGACTTTTTCGGCACCGCCTGGGCCGTGGCGCTGGCGGTGCTGGGGGTGCTGCTGCTCACCAATCTATCTGCCTACTTCCGCTCGCGCGACCGGGCCACGCTGTACTATATCTGCACGCAGGTGGGGGCAGTGCTCTACGTCACGGCGTTCCGGGGATATTTCAAGGTACTGTTTCCCACGCCCGTCTTCAGCCTGCTGGTGCTGCCCGACGGCCGGAGCTATGCTTATACCCTGAACAACGTGCTGATGCACCTGAGCGTGGTGCTGCTGCTCACGGGCTTCGTGCAGATGACCCGCGCCTACCTGCCTACTGCCGCCCGCCTGCCTGGCCTGGATGTCGCCCTGCGCTACGCGCTGCGGGGCTATTGTGCCTTCACGGCGGTGGTGGCCGCGGTGAATGTGGGCGGCTTCTACCTGAACTACTACACCTTGCTGCTCGACAACCTGCTGGTGCTGGGCGTGATCCTGCTGCTGCTGTTTACCACCGTGGCGGCCTACCGGCAGCGGCTGCCGCTGGCCCGCACCTACCTGCTGGCCAACGTGCTGCCGCTGCTCTGCGTGGCCGGCGTGGCGGTATACCACGTCATATTCGGCTTCGACAACAACGGCAACCTGCTGCTGCCTGACCTGGCCATCGTGTCGCACGCGCTGTGCTTTTCGGCCGCTCTCAGCTTGCGCCTCCAGAACCTGCAGCGCACCCTGCTGGCCACCGAGCAGGAGGCCCGCGCCCTGGCCCTCGACATTCAGGAGCACGAGCTGCGCCACCGCGAAATCGTGCTCAAAAACAGCCACATTCAGGCTGCCCTGCTCGAAATGCAGCGCCGCCAGCAGGCCCGCGACCAGCATACTCAGGCACTGAGCCAGGATAATGAGCAGCATGAGGCCACCAACCAGGAGCTGCGCGAGCAGCTGGAAGCCAACCAGCGCGAGCTGGCCTCCACCACCCTCTACGTGACCCAGAAAAACGCCCTGCTGGCCGAGCTGAAGCAGCAGATCCGGGAGCTGAGCGCCCAGCGCCCCGACCAGCAGCCGGAGCTGGCCGGCATCCAGTCCATCCTGCAAACCAATCTGTACCTCGACGAGGACTGGGCCAAGTTCAAGCTCCACTTCGAGCAGGTACATCCGCGCTTTTTCGAGGAGTTGCAGGCCCGCTACCCGGCCCTCACCAAAAACGAGCAGCGGCTGTACTGCTATTTTCACATCCATCTGGCCACCAAGGAAATTGCCGCCCTGCTCAACATTGACCCGGCCAGCGTGCGGCGGGCCAAAACCCGGCTCTACAAAAAGATAGCCGCCGCCGACCAGGCCGCCGGCCGCACCCCACCCCCCGAGCCGCCGCTCTCCGTCGAATAGGCCCCCCAGGCCGCCCTTGCTCCCGCCGTACGCCTACGGCTAGGGGCCTCGCTACGCCCGGCCAGGACCCGGCGGCTCCGATTTGGATAAAATACATAGGCTGGCAGTCAGTCAGTTGCAATCAGCAGTGCGGGCTGTCTACACTTTGTCTACGCTGGTTTTTTGGGGAAAGAACGGTGAAAGCCCACCATTGCAGCCGGCTGAGTGCTCCCGACGGGCCGGCGCCTGCCCCTCGCTTCTTTTCTTTCTTTTCTTCCTTTCCACTTTTCCTTCTGCACGCCCTATGGGATTCAATCCAGTCCGCGACACCCGCTACTTTCTCATCGCCAAGAACAGCAACCTGCCGCTGGGCATACGCGGCAGCTCCGGCGCGGCCGGAACCCAGTTCGAACAACAGGCCTGGACCCCCGACAGCCCGCAGCCGCAGCAGCATTTTCAGTTCGACAGAGCCCCCAACCTGCATTTCTACATCAAGCCCGGCCAGTACGACCTGTACCTGGAGCCCCTGGCCTCGCGTGATGGCCGGGGCCGGGAAGATGGCGTGCCCATCGTGCAGGCCATCTGGAACGCCGGGGCCGGGCACCAGCATTTTCTGCTGGTGCCCGCCGGCGACGGCTACTACCGCATCCGGTGCCGGCACTCGGGCAAATTCGTGGACGTGTATGGCAACACCACGGCCGTGGGGGCAGGGGTAGTACAGCACGCCCTCACCAGCACCGACAACCAGTTGTTCCGGATGGTGGCCGTGCCTACCCGGGGCCTGCCGGTCAATACCACCTCCTTCCAGAGCTACACCAACTACGGGCGCATGCTGGTGCTGGGAATGGCGGGCGTGATTCCGAAGGTGGGCGGCGGCATCGCGGCTCTGATTGGCCTGATCTGGCCCAGCGACGCCGACCAGCGGTTCTGGAAGCAGATGAAGGACTACGTAGACGTGCGCATGACCGAAATGCTCCAGCACCAGCGGCTGCTGCTGCTGGAAGGCTACCTGAGCGGCCTGATCAGCAACCTGCGCATGGCCAACGTGCCGGGAGTGAGCCCCAAAGACCGCTGGGTTCACCTCATTTCCATCACCACCAGCGCTAGGATGCTCGAAAGTCAATTCCTGGGCGACCAGTTCCAGGACAGCCACCGTGTGCTTTCGCACCTGGCGGCCTGGGGCACGCTGGTGCTGGGAGCCCACGCGCAGATCGTGCGCGACTACGCGCAGATGCACCCCGACCTGACGGCCGAGCAGGCGGCCCTGGCCAAAGCGCCCTACAAGGCCGAGCTGCTGCTGGCCATTGAGAAGTATACCGCCGCCGTGGCTGCCGCCCGGGCCGCCGCCCTGAAGTGGCGGCTGGAGAAGATAGGGTTCTGGGAGATGATGGGCGTCATCCACGTGTGGGATACGGCAACGGGCTGGGGCAAGATGATGAGCACGCAGAGCGGTTCGGGCAGCCAGATCTACAAAGCCCGCTGCTCGCAGATACAAGCCCAGTTTGAGGCCGAGATGGACGCCCTGCTGGCCCCGGCCCGGCTGTGGCGCTTCCTGAGCCCGGATGTGCACGAGCGGCCCCAGGGCGAAACTGTGCGGAAGGTGGTGGGGCCGTTTCCCTGCATGCGCAACGACACCCCGTTTGAGGAAGTAACCGGCACCATCACCAGCCTGAGTATGCGGATGATCGGGGGCGAGCTTTCCGGGGTGGTAGTTCATTACGACGACGGCCGTAAGCGCGTGACGGGCAGCGAGACAGGCGGCATGAGTACCCTCACGCTGGCCCCCAACGAATATATCATCAGTGCCTACGGCATCGAGCGCAACTGCTACATTGCCGCCCTCACCTTCGAAACCAACCTGGGCCAGGTGTTCAGCACGGGCGAGCCGCTGGTCAAAGAACACGCCATCGACTTTATGGCGAGCCTCGACGACACACTCAACCCGCGCCTTACGGGACTTTCGGAGGGTGGCGGGGGCCTGTGCTTTCATTGGGAATACGGCTGGACCAACGACTGGACCGGCACCCTGCACGCCGCCGAGCCTAAGTTGGCGGAGTCGGTTCGTCCGCTGCTGGCCGCCCCGGCCCCGCCCGCTGAGCCAGCCGGCCCCGACCCGGTGCAGGACTTCACCACCCACGAGTTTGCGGCGGGTCAATGGTAAGCGCCCCCGGCCCGTAGCGCGGAAATCCGTTCCGCGACGAGCGAAGCGAGTTCTGACGTAAGCCTACGCAGGAACTCGCGTTGCTCGTCGCGGAACGGATTTCCGCGCTACGGGGCCCATAAAAAAGCCTGGTCCCCTTGTGGGGGCCAGGCTTTCGTAGTTGCGATAGATGGGTGCGAGGGCGGGGCAGCCGGGCGGCACTAGGCCGGTAGCGCGTCGTGGCGGGCCTGCACTTTGGCTTTGCAGTCCTGGTAGCCGGCCAGCTGGCGCTGGGCGGCATCCAACTCGCGGGCGCGGCGGAAGGCCCCGCGGCTGCCCAGGCCGCTGAGCTGCTCGTCCTGGATTTCTTCCAGCTCGCGCTTGAGCTTGCGCAGCTTCACTTCCTCGCGGGTGCGGGCCTCCCCGACGATCATGCCGGCAATGCGGGTTTCGAGCGGAGTTATCTGCTCGGTGAGGGAGCTCATTTCATTGGCATCTTCGGTAGCATCGCTGGTTTGGAGCGTGGCCGAGCGCTGGACGGCCGCGATGCGGAACTCGGTGCGCTCGATGTCGGCCTGGGTATCGGTGAGCACCAGCTGGCACTCGGCACGGGTCAGAAGTAATTCAACGGGGTATTCCATCAGAGTAAGGAGTTAAGGAGAAAAAAAATAAGTCACAAAGGCTGCCCAGCCTGTATTGTCATCAAGTATAGGCGCTTAAGCAATAGCTGCTGCTCCGGGGAGCCACTTTATTTTCAGGGCTCCTCGGGCAGGCCCGCCCGCAGCAGCGCCGCCTCGTGCTGCCAGGCCCCCAGGCGGGCCGCCAGCAGGGTGGTGGCCACCGGGCCGGTGGCCGCCTCGGGCAGCAGGGCATCGGCGGCGGCTTCGAGCAGGCGGACCAGCCAGCGGCGGCGCAGCAGCAGCGCGGGCGGCTCGGGGGCGGCTTCGGGGGCGGCGGGCGGCGGCGGCAGGGCCGCCCGCAGCAGCGGGCCGGCGGCCAGGCGGCGGGCAGCCAGGCGCTGCGTTTGGCGCAGGGCCCGCAGCTGCTGGTGCAGGCGGCGGGCCTGGTAGTCGCACTCGTGCAGGCGGGCCAGCACGGCGGCCGGGCCAGTGGCGGGCACGGCGGGCAGCGGCGCGAATGGCTCCGGCGCGGCCGAGTCTTCGGCTTCGGGCAGGGCCAGCACCGCCTCGGCGGCCCGCAGCCAGGGCCGGGCGTGGCGGGGCAGCGGCTCGCGCCCGGTTTCGACGTTGGCTATCTGGGTTCGGCCCAGGGCCAGCCATATCCCCAGGTCGGCTTGGCGCAGGCCCAGGTGGGCCCGGATGGCTTGCATAATGGCGGCATCAGACATAGGCAGATCTGGGGGCGAAGTAAGGACCGTTCAAGATAGGGCAAAGCAGCAATACTGACACGTTTTGACCTGACGCAAAAACGTGTCAGTACGCGCGGATACTGACACGTTTTGACCTCATACCAAAACGTGTCAGTACGTGCGGATACTGACACATTTTTGCGTCAGGTCAAAACGTGTCAGTACGCACCAGGGCGGCGGGTGCGGGGCTCGCCCCCGCCCGCTGTTCGCGCCGATTCCATGCTATCGTTTAGCGGCGGGCGGGGGCCCGGCCCGCACCCTGCTCCCCGGCGCGGGTAGCATCCGGGGGGCCGCGGGGGGGGGCGATGCGGGGCCGCTCACCGTCGGCGCACGATTAGGGCCAAAATAATCACCCCTCATCCTCAATCAGTTAGGTCAGCTGTCCATACTTTGTCTACACCCTATTTTAGGAAACCGGGCCGGGGGCGTCGGACTATTGTAGCCTTCTTACGAAGCAGCAGCGGCCCCCGCCCCAGGGGCGGTCCTTGCTGCTTCGATAACAGCTCCGGCCCCCCGGAGCTGGCGGTCCCCCGGAGCCAGAGGTCAGCCCTCGGCTCCGGGGAGGCCGCATGAGGAGCCGGGGGTGCCGGCCCGCTGGGGGCCGGAGCCGCCCGGGTTTTTTCTGTCCTGTCCCTTTCCGCCCTTCTATGCAACACCGTTACCTGCTCGCCCCCCTCGCCGCCCTGCTGCTGCTGGCCGCTACCCCCCAGCTCGCCCTGGCCCAGACCACGCCCACCGGCGCCGTGGGCATCGGCACCACCGCCCCCGACGCCTCGGCGGCCCTCGACATCGTGAGCAGCGGCAAGGGCGTGCTGCTGCCGCGCGTGGCCGCGGCCACGGCCATTGCCAGCCCGGCCCCCGGCCTGCTGGTGTACCAGACCGGGGCCCCGGCCGGCTTCTACTACAACGCCGGCACCAGCGCCGCCCCCAGCTGGCAGCGCCTGGCCACCGGCAGCGCCGCCGGCGACAACCTGGGCAACCACACCGCCACCCAGGCCCTGAACCTGAACGGGCAGAAGCTGACCGGCGGCGGCACCAACGGCCTGCGCGTGGCTACCGACGGCAGCGTGGCCGTGGACGCGCTGGCCGGCACCGGCCAGGGCCGCCTGCTGACGGCGGCCCCCGACGGCACGCTGCAAGCCAGCGCCCCGCTGCAAAGCCAGCCCCTGGCCACCACCGCCCCCGACCCCGCCCTGCTGGGCTCGGCTTCGACTGGCAACGGGCCATTTGGCGTGGCCGTGAACACGGCCGGCACCCGCGCCTACGTGGTGAACCGTCTGAGCAACACGCTTCAGGCTTATGACTTGAGCGGGGGCGTTGCGCCCGTGCCCCTGGGCAACGCTGTGCCTACCGGCCTTGTCCCGCTAAGCGTGGCGCTGAACGGGGCCGGCAGCCGCGCCTACGTGGTGAATTATACAAGCAACACGCTCCAGGTGTACGACCTGAGCGGGGGCGGTGCGCCCGTACCCCTGGGCGGCTCAGTCACCACCGACATTAGGCCGATGCGGGTGGTGGTGAATGCGGCCGGCACCCGCGCCTACGTGGCAGCCAGAGACGGCGACTTATTGCAGACCTACGACGTAAGCGGCAGCGGCCCCCCCGTGCCCTCGGGCAGCCCGGTAACAGGGATGCCGTTGTACGCGAGCGACTTGGCCCTGAACCAAGCAGGCACCCGCCTCTACGTGGCCGCCCGGGATGCTTACGCGCTCCAGACCTACGACGTGAGCGGCGGCGGGGCGCCCGTGCTGCTGGGCAGCGGGCCGATGAGCCCGAGCGTGATGGCAGTGGCGGTAAACGCGGCCGGTACCCGCGCTTACACGGTGGATGAGGCCGGCAACGCGCTACAGGCCCACGACATCAGCAGCAATGCCCCCGTGCTGCTAGGCAATGCCGTAGCCGCCGGCGGTGACCCGAGCGACGTGGCGGTGAACGCGGCCGGCACCCGCGCCTACGTGACAAACGGCTCTGGCAACAGCTTGCAAACTTTTGATTTAAGCACCGGGGGCATCCCCGTGGCGCTGGGCAATGCCGTGCGCACGGGCAACTTCCCCTACCAGGTAGCCCTGAACGTGGCCGACACCCGCGCCTACGTGGTGAATTACTCGGGGGGCACCCTGCAAGCATTCAACATCGAAGGAACGATGCCTACGGTGGTGGGCCTGGGGACCAATGGCAGCCTGGGCACGTTCAGCCTGGGCCAACTGGCCGACAACCTGGGCAACCACACCGCCACCCGGAACCTGAACCTGGCCGGCTTCCAGCTCGTGGGCGGCGGCAGCAGCGGCCTGGCCGTGAGCAGCGCCGGCAACGTGGGCATCGGCACCAGCGGCGCCCCCAGCCAGCGCCTGGAAGTGGCCGGCAACGTGCGCATCAGCGGCACGGGCAACGGCCTGACCTTCCCCGACGGCTCCACCCAGACCTCGGCCAGCGCCGCGGGCAACCTGGTGGGCGACGTGACCAGCGCCGGCACCACCACCACCTACGCCGGCATCGTGCCCGCCACCAAGGGCGGGGCCGGCACCGTGAGCGGCCTGCTCAAAGCCAACGGCAGCGGGCTGGTGAGCCCGGCCGTGGCCGGCACCGACTACCTGACGCCCGCCGGCAACGCGGCCACGGCCACGCTGGCCGCCACCGTAACCACCAACGCCAACCTGACCGGGGCCATCAGCAGCGTGGGCAACGCCACGACCTACAACCAGGTGGTGCCCGCCACCAAAGGCGGGGCCGGCGGCCTCACGGGCATCCTGCGGGCCAATGGCAGCGGCACGGTCACGGCCGCCGTGGCGGCCGACTTCCCGACCCTGAACCAGAACACCACCGGCAACGCGGCCACGGCCACGCTGGCCGCCGCCGTGGCCACCAATGCCAACCTGACCGGGGCCATTACCAGCGTGGGCAACGCCACGACCTACGCCCAGACCGTGCCCGCCAACCGCGGCGGGGCCGGCGGCGTGAGCGGTCTGCTGCGGGCCGACGGCGGCGGCAACGTGAGCGCGGCCGTGGCCGGCACCGATTTCGCCGCCGCCACCGGCAGCGCGGCCTACGTGCAGAACACGGCCGGCCCCCAAGCTGATGCCAACTTCAACGTGAGCGGCACGGGTACGGTGGGCGGGCTGCTGAGGGCGGGCAGCGCCACCGTAGGCGGCACCCTGGGCGTGGGCACGGGTGCCACTGCCCTGGGCCAGCCGCTGGGGGTGCGGGCCGGCGCGGCCAGCAATGCCCCGCTGCTGGGCTTCTACTCCCAGGCCGGCACCGACAAGTACAACTTCAGCCTGAGTGGCGGGGGGCTGAACCTGAGCGAGAGCAACGTGGCCGGCGGGCGCCTGTTCGTGCAGGACGGCACCGGCCACGTGGGCCTGGGCACCACCGACCCCCAGGCCGGCCTGCACGTGGACCGGCCCGAGGCGCCCAGCACCACGGCCCTGGGCGTACTGCTGAGCGGCGGCAGCGCGGGCAACCCCAGCATCGAGCTGCGCGGCCACGTCAAGTCGCCCTACCTCGATTTTGTCGAAACCACTGGCCTGGACTACTCCACCCGCCTGCTCAGCCTGGGCGGTACGCTCAACCTGAGCTACGGTGGCGCGGCGACCAGCAAGCCGACCTACATTCTGAGCGTGGATGGGGGCATCAACGCCACCGGGCAGGTGCGGGCCAATGGTGTGGTGCTCACCTCCGACGCCCGCTTCAAGCAGCACGTGCGCCCGCTGGGCGGGGCGCTGGCCGCGGTGCTGGCCCTGCGCGGGGTGCGCTACGAGTGGAACGCGCTGGGCGTGCGCCACGGCGGCACGGCCGGGGCCGGGCAGGTGGGCCTGCTGGCTCAGGAGGTCGAAAAAATCTATCCCGAACTGGTGAGTACGGACAAGGACGGCTACAAGGCTGTGAACTACGCCCAGCTCACGCCCGTGCTCATCGAGGCCCTCAAGGAGCAGCAGCAGCAGATTGAGGCCCTGAAAGCCCGCGCCGCCACGGCCGAAGCCGCCGCCGCCCAGGCCACGGCCGACCACGCCGACCTGCTGACCATGAAGGCGCAACTGGCCCGCCTGCTGGGCGAGCAGCCCACGGCCACCGCGCCGGCCCGCAAGTAGCCTCACCCGTTTCGCTTTCCCCTTCTACCTCATGCAACACCGTTACTTGCTTGCCCCCCTCGCTGCCCTGCTGCTGCTGGCCGCGCCCCGCCTCACCCAGGCCCAAACGCCGGGCTCCGTGGGCATCGGCACCACCGCCCCCGACGCCTCGGCCGCGCTCGACATCGTGAGCAGCGGCAAGGGCGTGCTGCTGCCGCGCGTGGCCGCGGCCCCGGCCATTGCCAGCCCGGCCCCCGGCCTGCTGGTGTACCAGACCGGGGCCCCGGCCGGCTTCTACTACAACGCCGGTACGGCCGCCGCTCCGGCCTGGCTGCGCCTGAGCCCGGCCGATAACCTGGGCAACCACACCGCCACCCAGAACCTCAACCTGGCCGATAAACTGCTGGTGGGCGGCACCGCCGTCAGCCCCGGCACCGCCGGCCTTACCATCAGCGGCAGCGGCAACGTGGGCCTGGGCACCACTTCGGCCCAGCCCGCCACCCAGCGACTGGACGTGCGCGGCAACGTGCGCCTGGGCGACAACGACGGCCAGGCCGCCGGCACGGGTCCGGCCATCGAGTGGGTGGGACCGGGCGTGAGCTCCGACCCGGTGGGCCTCTACCGCGTGAACCCCGCCGCCGATCAAAGCGAACTGCGCGTGGTGGTGGGCGACGTGGCCGACGTCAACGACAAGTTCGTGGTGGGCCGGATGCCCGGCACCAGCACCGAGGGCGGCATCCCGACGGGCACCTTCACGCCCAACTTCACTGTGCGGGCCGACGGCAATGTAGGCATCGGCACCACCAGCCCCGCTGAGAAGCTCGACGTGGCCGGCAACGCCAACGTCAGCGGCAACGCCACCGTGGGCGGCAACAGCACCGTGGCCGGTACCGCTCTGGTGCAGGGCAACGCCCTGGTGGTGGGCAGCGCCACCATCGACGGCAGCGTGGGCATTGGTACCATCACCGCCCCCGTAGCCTCGGCCAAGCTGGAGGTAAGCAGCACCACCCAGGGCTTTCTGCCCCCGCGCCTGAGCGAAACCCAGCGCGATGCCATTGCCAGCCCGGCCGCCGGCCTGCTGCTGCACAATACCACCACCAACCGCCTCAACGGCTGGAACGGCACGCAGTGGGTGGCCTATGCGGTGGAGCTACCGGCCCTGGCCAGCAGCACCTACGCCTACTCCGGCGCGCCCGTTACCTACACGGTGCCGGCGGGCGTGAGCCTGCTGCGCCTCGACCTGGCCGGTGGCAGCGGCGCGACCTTCAGTGCCACAGTAGCCCCCGGCTTGGGCGGGCGCGTGGAGGCCCTGCTGCCCGTGGTGGCGGGCCAGGTTCTCACCATCACGGTGGGGGGCACGCCCACCGGCAATACCCTGTACGCTGGTGCCTACAACGGGGGCGGCAGCGGCGGCGGCAGCGGGGGCGGCGGCGGCGGGGCCACCGACATTCGCACGGGCGGCACCACCACCACCAACCGGGTGCTGGTGGCCGGCGGCGGCGGCGGGGCCAGCGCGACCAACCAGGCGGGTTATTTCGGCGGGGCCGGAGGTGCCCTGGTGGGGGCCAGCGGCGGCGATGCCGCGGCGGGCGGGGCCGGCGGCACCCAGACGGGCAGCCCTGGCAGCAGCACCAGCAGCGGAACCACCGCCACCGGGGGCGGGGGCGGCTACTTCGGCGGAGCCGGGGGCATCCGGCTTGCCAGTGGCCAGCAGGGCGGCGGCGGCGGCGGCTCGTCCTACGCGGCCAGCAGCGCCTACAGCGTCATCCACACCCAGGGCTACCGCAGCGGGGCGGGCTACGTCATCCTCACTCCCCTGCGGTAGGCTATGGGCGGTCAAGCCGCGCGGGCGGCCCCACTGCTCCCAGGCTTTTTTTGGCTTTCCTCTCCGCTGATTCTTTTATGCTGAACCGTACCCTCCTCGTCCCCCTTACCGCTGCCGCGCTCCTGCTGGCCGCCCCCCAACTCGCCCAGGCCCAGACCACGACCACCGGCGCCGTGGGCATCGGCACCACCACCCCCGACCCCTCGGCCGTGCTGGAGCTGCGCAGCACCAGCCGGGGCCTGCTGCTGCCCCGCCTCACGGCCGCCCAGCGCCAGGCCATTGCCGGCCCGCCCCCCGGCCTGCTGGTGTACCAGACCGACGGTACCCAGCGCGGCGTGTGGGCCTTTGAGCCCGGCACCGGGGGCTGGACCTACCTGCTGCCCGGCGCGGTGGACCACCTGGGCAACCACACGGCCACCACCAACCTGGGCCTGAACGGCAACTACCTGAGCTACTTCGCCAGCACCGTGAGCGGCCTGCGCGTGGCCGACAACGGCCAGGTGGGCATCGGCCTGGGTTCCTTCCGGCCCGCCCAGCCGCTCACGGTGCAGGCCGACGCCACCGGGACGCTGCTGGGCCTGAACACCGCCGCCGGCGCCGGCCGCTACAGCTTCAGCCTCACCTACGGGGGCCTGAACCTGAGCGAAACCGGCGGGGCCACCGGCCGCCTGTTCGTGCAGGACGGGGGCCGCGTGGGCATCGGCACCACCAGCCCCGCGGGCGGCCTGCACGTGGACGCGCCCGAAAGCCCTTCCACCAGCGCCCTGGGCGTGCTGCTGAGCGGAGGCCGCAGCGGCAACCCCGGCCTGGAGCTGCGCGGCGAGGGCAAAACGCCCTACCTGGACTTTGCCGAAACCAGCGGCGTGGACTACAGCACCCGCCTCATCAGCGAGGGCGGCACCCTGACGGTGCGCACCAATGGGGCCAGCGCTACCGCCCTGGCCGTGGACGGCGGCCTGCGCCTGAACGGGGGCAGCCCGGCCGCGGGCCGGTTTCTGCAAGCCCTGGATGCCACCGGCCGGGCCGGGTGGGCACCCATTGCCGGTCCGCCCGGCCCGACCGGCCCGGCGGGGGCCACGGGGGCGACCGGCCCCGCCGCGCCCGCGGGGCCGGCCCGGCCGGGGCCGCCGGCCCGGCCGGCCCCGCGGGCGCGGCGGGCGCGACGGGGCCGCAGGGCCTGCCCGGCCCCGACGGCACCGGGGCCAGCGACAACCTGGGCAACCACACCGCCACCCAGGCCCTGAACCTGGCCGGCAGCCTGCTGGTGGGCGGCACCGCCGCCGCCCCCGGCACCACCGGCCTGGCCGTGGACGGCGACGGCCGGGTAGGCATCGGCATTCCCGCGCCGCTGGCCGCCCTGCACCTGCGCGAGGGCACCGCCCTTTTCAGCGCCGCCGGCGACGTGCCCGCCACCCCCGCCCCGCTGGGCCTGAGCGGGGAAGGCCGCCGCGCCTTCTGGTACGCCGACAAAGCCGCCTTCCGCGCCGGCTACGTGGTGGACGGCCAGTACTGGGCCGACGGCAGCACGTCGTTCGATGAGGCCAACGTGGGGCGCTACTCGTTTGCCGCCGGCTACACCTCGCGTGCCACCGGGCAGGGGAGCGTGGCCCTGGGCTCCAGCAACCAGGCCGCCGGCACCAATGCCGTAGCCCTGGGCGAGTTCACCAGGGCTACGGGCGATAATTCGGTGGCCCTCGGCTATGGTAGCGGGGCCACGGGACTTGGCTCAGTGGCACTGGGAACGGCTTGCAGCGCTACGGGAGCTTACGCAACGGCCATCGGTTTTCGAAGCATTGCCTCGGGAGACTTCTCGATGGCGCTGGGCAAAGATGCCCGGGCCGAGCACCGGGGCGCGGTCGTCATCAGCGACGCCTTCCCCGGGTTTGCTTCCGACTACGTGCCCAGCAGCGCCCCAAACCAATTGACCATGCGCTTTGTGGGGGGCTACATATTCAACACCTCGCAGAACGCGCTGAGCAGCAACTGCGGCGGCTGCGGGGGCGGGGCCATCACCGGGGTGATGCTGGCCCCGGGCGGGGGCTCGTGGACGACCTTGAGCGACCGGCGGGCCAAGGAGAACCTGCGGCCCGTGGACGCGGAGCAGGTGCTGGCCAAGGTGGCGGCGCTGCCCGTGAGCGAGTGGAACTACAAAAGCCAGCCCGCCAGCCAGCGCCACGTCGGCCCCATGGCCCAGGACTTCTACCAGGCGTTTCGGCTGGATGGCATCGGGCGCGACACGACCATCAACACGGGCGACATCGACGGGGTGAACATGCTGGCCATCCAGGCCCTGGCCGCCCGCACGGCCCGCCTGCGCCAGCAAAACGAGCAGCTCCACGCCCAGCTCCGCCAGCACCAAGCCCAGCTGCCCGCCCTCGAAACCCACACCGCCGCCGCCGAGGCCCAGGCCCGCGCCGCCG
>NZ_FQYN01000006.1 GCF_900141805.1 Hymenobacter daecheongensis DSM 21074
CCGAGCTGAGCCGTACTAATGACTCGAACACTTCTAAGGACTGTGCTTGACCGCACTTTCTTCTTACCCGTTTTTACTACGTCAACGATTTTGACAGTTTTCACAATCAACATGTGATACTGCGCACCAGTAATGGTGGCTTTAGCACGGGTGTTCACCTCTTCCCATTCCGAACAGAGCAGTTAAGCCCCGTTGCGCCTATGGTACTGCCTTCACCGGCGGGAGAGTCGGTCGCCGCCAACCTTACTACCCGCCCGCCCCGGTCCGCGCCTCGCGCTGCAGACCGGGGCGGGCTGCGTTTATAGCCTACCCCAAAGCCCAGCCACCCGCCCGCCCAATGACCCTACACGGCTCACAGGAGCAATATTTTAGTTGAGATAAAGTAGCGGTGCAGGCAAACGGACGCTATTCGCAAAAAGTAACTAAGGAATAGGGGCATCATGTACTTATCTATGCTCACTTGATGCATAGCTACCCGCCACAGACGATATTGAGACTGTGGCCAAAGAGAATAATTGGCAGATGCCTATATAACTTATGCTGTCGGTCTGAACTAAGCCTTGAGCGTGCGCTCACCTGTACGCACTCTATTATTTAGATTATGCCGGCTGTGTAAGTCAATACGCCCTCGCAGCCGCAGCCTCACGCCTACATTGATAGGTCGTGACAGTGACTAGCTTTGGTTGGGCATATAATCATTCATACAGCATCCAAGTCAGAGCAAATTTCCAAAACCTGGCCCTAGACCTATGGCAACCGTTTGACCTTACGGAGAGCAGTATTGCTTCGATATTAACTTAAACTGCTATGCTGCCCGCAGGCACGCGCTGCGAAGAGCCGCGGATGAGCAATGTGGGTTGGAGCACTACATGACGCGGTGTGACGGGGTGTTTGCCTGCTGTTATCATTTCTAATAGCAGTTCTACCGCTGTTCGGCCCATTTCCTCACACCGTTGGTCTACGGAGGTTAACATGGGCTCTGTCAAGGAATCGAATAGCTCATTGCTGAAGCCTGCCAGGGCAACGTCCTGGGGGATACGTAGACCTTGGCGCTTCACCATTTGCATGGCTCCTACCAGCGCCAAATCGTTGCAGGCAAACACACCATCGAGGTGAGGGACTTTTTTCAGTAGCATAGCCATACCATCGCGGCCGTCCTGCATCGATAAATCGCTGAAATGAATCAAGTCGGGGTTGACGGCCTGGCCGTACTTGCGCAAGGCATTTACGTACCCCTGGTAGCGGTTTTTGCAGATATTCAGGTGCTGGGGGCCGCCTAAGTGGGCAATTTGCTGGCAGCCCTGCTCAAGCAGGTGGCACACGGCATCATATCCGCCCTGATAATCATCGAGTACTACGGCGCTGACTTGCTCGCTCTCCATGATGCGGTCGAAAAACACCAACGGAATGCCGCGGCGGCGTACTTCTTCCAAATGCTGAAAATCGTGGGTAGAGAGGGAAAGGGAAACCAAGATGCCATCCACCTGCGCGTTGAGTAATGCTTCGATGTTCTTCTGCTCCTGCGCTACGTTCTCGTTGGACTGGCAGATCATGACATTGAAGCCGGCCTGATTGGCCAGGGTTTCTATGCCTTTTACTACCAGCGCGAAGAACTGGCCATCGATGTGCGGGATAACGACTCCGATGGTGTTGCTACGACCTTTGCGTAGCGCCGCGGCCAGGTGATTGGGCTGATAGTGCAGCTGACGCGCCAGCTCCCAGACCCGCTGTTTGGTTGCTTCGCTGATGCGGCTGTTGTTGCTCAGCGCCCGTGAAACTGTCGAAACCGATAGGTTCAGCTGAGCGGCAAGATCGGAGATGGAAGCGCGGTGAATGGTCACGGGGAAGGAGAATAATGCTTAAGCAAGGTCGCACAATTCGCGCAACATGCCTGAATGGTGAGAACAACAGCCAACGGAAAACAATCTTTTTTGACGGTTAAGAGTACGGCTGACCTGCTGCAAACTCATTGCGGGAAGGGCAGAGACAAAAATTAAGGCCTATTAGTTTGTGCAATCGTTTGCACAAACTAATAGGCCTTCTTACATTTAAGCCGTTGAATCAGAAGCTATCCACCAGCTTCGGTTTTGCACGGCTCCAAACACGTCTTCTAAGTCTTCTAACCGCTATTTCTACTGTAAATGGGACGTCATCGTCACTCCGTCAGCCTCACCTCTCAGCAACAGACGTATCTGACCAGCTTTGTGAATTCGGAAATTCTTTCCCGCCAGCAGCGCAATCGGGCGCTGGTGCTGCAGCATTGGCAGTCTAATTATTCCGTGCAGGAATCAGCAGAAGTACTGGGGTTGAGCATTCATCGGGTGTACAGTATGCGGCGGGCCTATAGCGAGCAGGGGTTTCAGGACTATCTGCACGCTATCCGGCGGTGCGGAGCGCCGAATAAGCTGACTCCGAAGATGGAGGCGCACTTGCGGCGTTTTACGGAGCGGGCTTCGGCCAAAGGCAAGCGGGTGACGCTGACTGCGCTGGCTAAGCGCGTGGTTGATCTGGGGTATGTAGAAAGTATCTGCACCGTTACCATTCATAAGGTCCTGAAACAGGCCCGCCCGGCAGTTGCGGCGCAAACGGCTCATTTGCTGCTCCGGCCCATTCAGCAGGATAAAGAGCGGGCTGCTTAGGACTGGTAGCCAGGCTCTGGCTTGGACTACTGCATTTATAGAAGATACCTCCGCCCGCTTATCGGCAGGAACTGCTGATGCCAGTCGTTTGGAACGACAGCCTGCAACTCCTGCCGGTAGGCGGGCGGAGGTGTGAACAGGCCCCAGCACATCCGCAATGTGTGAGTATGAAATCGATCTAAAACCAAAAAAGCCACTCTGCCTTGCGGCGAAGTGGCTTTTCGATGGTGGGAGATACTGGGTTCGAACCAGTGACCCTCTGCTTGTAAGGCAGATGCTCTGAACCAGCTGAGCTAATCTCCCGTGTTGTGTACGTCCCGTTTGGGATTGCAAATATGGGAGGTGTTTTTCGAAACAGCAAGAAAATATCTGATCTTGGGTAAAGAATTTTTAGAGAAACCCAGCGTTGGAAGAGTCAACACATTCATTGTCAGAAATTTTTGGGTGTTGAAAAAAAGTAAATTTTTTTTGTGGGGCGGGCTGTTGGTGGCAGTATCGCTGTTGGGCGGCGGGATTCTGGGAGTTTGGCTGGGGCAGGATCGAATTATTTCGCTGTTTGTGCAGGAAGCCAACCGTCACCTGCGCACGCCAGTTCGGGTGGGCCATCTGGAGGTTTCGGTGTGGCAGGCGTTTCCGCGCGTTGCCATCACGCTGCATGATGTGGTGGTGATGGGGTCGTTGCCGGGCGATACGGCGGCCCTGGCGCGGGTAAAGTCGCTTTATTGCGCATTCGACGCCTGGGATATGCTGGCCGGCCGCTACCACATCCGGGCCCTCACGCTGGCTGATGGCCGCGTGCAGGTGCGCCATGATGCTCGGGGCCGGCCCAACTATGCCATATTTCGCGCCGATTCGACCCAGGCCGCGGATAAGCCGCTGGCATTTGAGCTGGAAACCATCAGGCTGGAGCGCGTGGGGGTGCAGTACGCCAACGACAGCCAGCGGCAGCGCTACGCACTGCGGGCGCACGATCTGCGGGCCTCACTCACGGTGACTGATGCGAGTATCCGGATTCGGGCGGCCGGTAATATGCGCGTGGAGACGGTGCGGCTGGGCACGGACGATTATTTCCGGGGCAAAGATTTGGCGCTGACTACGCAGCTAGTGATAGACCGCCAGGCGCAGCAGCTAACCATTCAGCCTTCGGTGTTGCGCGTTGGCCAAGCCAGCTATGACCTAGCGGGCCGCATGGGGTATGGGGGAGCTGCTACCGACTGGGATCTGACGCTGAACGGCCAGCACACGAATCTGCAGGCCCTAACGGCCCTGCTGCCCCCGCGCCTGACGCAACGCTTAAACCGCTACCGCAGCCGCGGCGACATGTACTTCCGGGGCCGCGTGCAGACTGTGGCGGCCGGAACCAATCCACGCATTGATATTCGCTTTGGCTGCCGCGACGCTTCTTTTTACCACCCCGAGTACCAGGAAACGGTGGAGCACGTGTTTTTGCGCGGGGCATTCAGCAATGGGGCTCAGCGCACGGCCCGCACTACGTCGCTCACGCTGCAAAATCTGCGTGGCATGCTGCGGGGGCGGCCGTTCAGCGGCAATCTGCGCTACGAGAATCTGCTGGACCCCAGCGTGCGGCTCGATCTGCGGGCTGATGTGGATGTGGCGCGGGTGCTGCGGTTTTTTCCGGTGGCGGCGGTGCGCGGGGCCAGCGGACAGGCCCAGCTAGCGGTGCGGCTGGCGGGCAATCTGCGCCAGTTTCGGGCGCGGCCGGCCACGGCGGTCCGGCAATCGGGAGGCGAGCTGACGCTACGGGGCGTGAACGTGCAGCTGCGCGACTACGCCCAGCCGCTGACCGGACTCAGCGGCAATTTCCTGCTGCGGGGCAATGATGTCGCCATTACGGACTTCACGGGGCACATGGGTCACTCCGACTTTCGTCTGAACGGCTTTTTCAAAAATGCCCTGGGCTGGCTGCTGCTGCCCCACCAACAGCTGCTGGTGGAGGCCGATGTAACAGCGCGGCGGCTGGACCTGGACGAGCTGTTGCGGATGCCCACGCGGGGCCGAGGTAGGGCTGTGGCTGCGGCCACGGAGGACGCGGGCGGCGCAGGCTATGCGTTGGAAGTGTCGCCGAACCTGGCGCTGGAGCTGCGGGCTACGGTGGGGCAGGTGCGGTTCCGGCGCTTTCGGGGCCGGGCGCTGCACGGCACGGTGCGGCTGCAGAACCAGGTGCTTTCTACGCCCGGCCTGAGCGTGGCGGCGGCCGGCGGCAGCGCCACGCTGCGCGGCCAGTTGGATGCCCGGCAGCCCGATCTGCTCAAGGCCAGCACGCACATGACCTGCACCCAGTTGCCGCTCGATAGTCTTTTTTACGTGTTTGAGGACTTTGGGCAGCAGTTTCTGACGGCCCGTCATCTGCGCGGCACGCTCACGGCCACGGCCGAATCAGACATCTATTTTGACCGCAATCTGCGGCCCCTAACTGACCGCCTGGAGGCGGAGGTGCAGGCCACAGTGCGCAACGGCGAGCTAAATAACTTCGCTCCGCTGCAAAAGCTGAGCATGGTGGCCAGCCGGGAGCAGCTCCGGCATCTGCGTTTCGCGCAGCTTACCAACAGCCTCTACATTCAGAGCCGCACGGTGTACGTGCCCGAAATGGAAATCCGCTCGAACGTGCGGGCGGCGGCGGTGCTGCGCGTGACGGGAACGCACACCTTCGATCAGCAGATGGATTATCATCTCTCGATTCCTATTCTGCCCGGCCTGCTGCGGCGGGTGAGTCTGGGTGGCGAAACGGCTACCGGCCCGACGCTGCTGCTGGCGGTGCAGGGCAACGAGACGGATTTTCGGGTGAGCCTGGACCGGAGCCGAGGCCAGGCAGGAAGGCCGCCGGCTCCGGCCCGGCGCGTACCGGGCCCAGTGCCCGGGCCGGCCACCGGGCCAGCGGCTTCGGGGCCGGAGGCCGCGCCGGTGGTGGCCCCCAAGCTATTTGAGCTGAAGAAGCCGGAAAAGAAGCCGGCGCAGCCGCAGCCCGACCAGTATTTCGACTTTTAGCCGCCTGACTACAAATTTATTGCGTCCGGAATTGGGGCTTTAAGGGGCGGTTTGCGCGAAAGTGCGTCTGGCACGGGAGGAAGACGGGAGCGGGTTCAACCTAAATCTGCCGGCCCTCGTTAAGTCCAACGATTTATATTTTCACTCTCCAACCAACGCACCCATGGACAACCCCCAACTTCTGCAGAACTACTCGGATCAGGAAAAAGCGGCGTATCTGAGCGCCATTGCGAGTCTGGCTTCGGCCGACCGCGAGGCTTCGGCCGCGGAAGTGGAATTTCTGCAACAGCTGGCTCAGACGACGGGCCTGTCGGGCGGGGCTACTCAGCAGGTGCTGAATGCCGCCAAAGACGCTTCCAACGAGTCCATTAAGCAGAGCCTCGATACGCTGCGCGGCAGCGACCTACGCTTCTCGCTCGTGACGGACCTCATCAGCTTTGCCCGCGCCGATGGTGCTTACTCCAATACGGAGGAAGAAATGGTGAACAAAATAGCCGCTTACCTGGGCGTGAACCAGCAGCAGAAGCAGGCGCTGGAAACCGTGGTAGACCAGGCCGCCACCGTACCGCACGATGCCAATGACCCCGGCAAGCAAGGCTTCCTGAGCGGCATTACCGATAAGCTCGACAGCGTGGGTATTCCGAAAGGAGCCCTGATGGCTGGTTTGCTGGGCGTAGTGGCCCCTATGGTGCTTTCGCGCGTGATGGGCGGTGGCAACCGCGGCGGTATGGGCGGTGGCATGGGGGGCATGATGGGCGGCAGCGGCACCATGGGCGGCCTGTTGGGCGGAGCAATGGGCGGTGGCAGCTCGATGGGTGGCCTACTCGGCGGCTTGCTCGGCGGCGGCCTGCTCAGCAGCGTGCTGGGCGGCGGCTCGGGCAGCGGGGCCAGCGCCGGCTACGGCAATATGCCCCAGCAGGGCACGCACGTAGGCAGCGGCGGACTAGGCTCGCTCATGTCTATTCTGGGCGGGCTGGGTGGCCAGCCGGGCTCGGCTCCGCGTAGCGCGGGCGGTGCCGGCCTGGGCGGCTTGCTGGGCGGCGGTGGCATGGGCAGCCTGCTCGGCGGTCTGCTGGGCGGCCGCTAGGTCGTTTCTCAATAGTAGGTCAGATCAACTAAAAAAAGCAGCCAGTCAAACCCTTCGCGGTTTGGCTGGCTGCTTTTTTGCGGAGAAGCCGGACGGAATCAGCAACAAATCAGACCACTGACTGCGGCTGCGACTGCAGGCCGCGCAACGGATCGGCGGCGGGGGCGGCCAGCTGCACCACGCTGATGCTGGTGCTGGCAAAGCTGCCGCCGTGCTGTTCCACCAGCTCCACCAGCCGGTAGTTCAGCTCCTCTTTCACGTCCATATATTCCTCGTAGCTGGTGGTTTCTACGAAGTACTGCACCGTTACTTCCTTGGCGGCCGGGGTGAGGGCCGAAAACTTGATCTGCACGTCATCGGTAGTGAGCGGGTGCTCCTGAATGACACGGTGAGCATCCTGCACGATACCGCGCAGCTGCTCGCTGGTGGTGGTGTGGCTCAGGGCCAGCGTGAAGCTCACGCGCCGGGCCGTGCGCAGAGAAAGGTTGTCGAGCGGCTTGTCAATCATCGACTTATTGGGCACCGTGACGTAGCTTTTTTCGGCGGTGCGCAGGCGCGTGCTGCGGAAGCCCACTTTTTCTACTGTGCCCGTCACGCCGCCCACTTCCACCAAGTCGCCCACGGCGAAAGGGCGGTCGAGGAAGATGGTGAAGGAAGCAATGAGGTTTTCCAGGCTCTCCTTGGCCGCGAAGGCCACCGCCAGCCCGCCAATGCCCAATCCGCCGATCAGGGCCGTGACGTTGACCCCGAACACGCGGCTGAGCATGACCAGAAAAGCCATGGTGAGCACCAGCACCTTCAGCAGATCTTTGGCGAAGGGAATAAGCTGGTTGTTGATGCGGGAGGTGTTGGTTTCGGCGCGGCGCTGAAACACCATTACCAGAAAATCGACGCCCCGCAGCGCAATCCAGGCCACGCCGGTGATGATACCGATCTGGTAGAGCTTGAACAGGGCCACTTTGGGCCAGGGCTCATCGTGGGCCAGCTCGGAGCTGCGCACCGGGTAGTCGAGCACCTGAAACGCCAGATACACCGTGACGAAAAACACCACAATGGACACGGGCTGAATTAGCAACGCCTGAAACTGGGCCTCGCTCACGCCCTCGGTCTGCTTGCGAATAAAGCGGAACGCCAGCTTGGACAGCAGCTTGGACAGCAGCGTTTTGAATGCGTAGCCAAAGAGCAGAATGCCCGCGCAGGTGAGGTACGCGGCTACATCATTGCCCAGAAAGCGCAGGTGCAGAATTTCCTGAAGGGTCATTTTTTAGGGTCTTTGGGTCCTGGGGGCTCGGGGACTTAGTTTTCGGGCAGTTATGAGCAACCAGGCCAGCCGCCCGAAAACCAAGTCCCTAAATCCCCAAGGCCCCATCAGCCAAGCTACACCAGTTGGCGCAGGGCCATTTCGAAGGATTTCTGGGCTACGCCGGTGCGGGCATCGCCCTGCTTGCGGGTGCGCTCCAGGGCGCGGCGGATGATGCGCGACGTGTCGCCGAAGATGGCCTGGTCGGTGATTTCGGCGTTGGTTTCCATCAGGTAGGCAAATACTCGCGCCATGCCGCAGTTGGCAATGAAGTCGGGAATCACGCTCACGTGCTGGTCGGCGTACTCGCCGGTGGGGCCGAAGAAGATTTCGGGGTCCGAAAACGGGACGTTGGCCCCGCAGCTCACCACTTCCAGGCCGCTGGCAATCAGCTGCTCCATCTGCTCGCGCGTGACGAGGCGCGAGGCCGCCGCCGGCACAAAAATCTCGGCTCCCGAAGTCCAGATCTGCTTGTTGATTTCCTCAAACGACAGCAGATTGGGCGCGGCCAGGGCGTTGCCTTCGCGTTTCAGAAACAGCTCCCGGATTTCCTCCAGTGAGAAGCCTTCCGGCTTCAGCAGGCCGCCGGCCCGGTCGATGATACCGGTGATGCGCGCCCCCTGCTGGGCCAGGTAGTAAGCCGCCGCCGCGCCCACATTGCCCCAGCCCTGAATGATGGCCCGCTTGCCGGCCACCTCGCGGCTGCCCCACAGCTCGTAGTAGTGGCGCACGGCCTCGGCCACGCCGTAGCCCGTAATCAGGTCGGCCACGGTGTATTTGCGGCTTAGGTCGGGGGTGAAAGTGGCATCTTCCAGCACTTTCACCACGCCCTGGCGCAGCTGGCCCAGCTTCTGAATCTTCTGGGGCTCGGTGGCGCGGTAGTGCCCGTTCACGATGCCCTCTTGCGGGTGCCACAGGCCGTAGTCTTCCGTAATGGGAATCACGTCGTGGATTTCGTCCACGTTCAGGTCGCCGCCGGTGCCGTAGTAGGCTTTCAGCAGCGGAATGACGGCCCGATACCAGCGCTCCAGCACGCCGCGCTTGCGCGGGTCCTGCGGGTCGAAGTTGATGCCCGACTTGGCCCCGCCGATGGCCGGGCCCGACACGGTGAACTTCACTTCCATGGTTTTGGCCAGGCTTTCCACTTCGCGCTTGTCGAGGCCCTTGCGCATGCGGGTGCCGCCGCCGGCCGCGCCGCCGCGCAGCGAATTGATGACCACCCAGCCTTCGGCCTCGGTTTCGGCATCTTTCCACTCAAAAACGATTTCGGGACGCTTGTTTTCGAATTTGGCCAGCAGGTCTTTCATCAGAGGGTGAAGTGATTAGGGGTGGGGGAGGGAATTAAGGCGCAAAGGTAAGCAGCCCCCGGCAAGCAGGCGCGTCTTTGCCCGCCTACTAGAGTCGATATTGCGTACAGGAAAAACGGGAAAAATCAAAAAATTTAGGCTTAATCCGTTTTAATAGGAACTCTAGAGGCCGGAAATATCGTATTACGCATATTCCTGCCGAATATCCTTCCAGGCCCACCGTTGTACCATAATATATGAAACCTTTGCTCTCACGCGTAGAATCGAAAAAAGTAGATAAGGCTGCCGCAATGCTGAAAGTGCTGGCTCATCCCAAGCGTTTGGCTATCGTGGATTTGCTGGGCAAAGAGGACAAAATGACCGTAACGGAAATCTACCGCACGCTCGATTTGCCCCAGGCTATTGCCTCCCAGCACCTCATCACGCTCAAAGACCGCGGCATTCTGTCGTCGTTCAAGGTGGGCACCAAAATCTACTATTCCCTCTCCATTCCGAAGCTGCTCGATGTGATTGACTCGCTCGAGGATTGCTGCGACTCAATGTAAGCAGTTGATTTTTCCTTCGGAAAAATGAAAAAGGACCGCCAGTTGACGGTCCTTTTTCGTGCCTGTCATTGCGAGCAGAGCGAAGCAATCCGTCCTGAACAATGAGCTGAGCTTTGTAAACAGAAAAGCCCTGACGTAGTGCATACGTCAGGGCTTTTTAGGTTAACAGAGCTTTCTACATTTCAGAGGACGGATTGCTTCGCTTCGCTCGCAATGACAACTTATGCTGACGCGGTCTGGTTTTCCAGGTCGAACAGGTCTGTTAGTACGTCGATGAGCTGGTCGGCTTCGCCGCGCTTGCAGGCGGCTTTGAGCTGGAGCACGGGCTGCTTAAGAATCTTCTGCATCAAGGATTTCGTGGCTTCATCCAGCCGGCGGGCCTCCTCGGGGCTCATTTTCTTCTGGAAGCGGTCCATTTCTTCCTGCCGAATCTGCTCCAGCGCGTTTTTCAGCTTCTGAATAGTGGGCGATACCAGCATTTCCTTGGTCCAGTCCTGCAGGCCGGCAATGCTTTCGGCAATGATGGCCCGCACCTGCGGAATGGCAGCCAGGCGCTGCTCCAGCGCGGCCGAAGCCTTGCTCTGAATGGTGTCGATGTTGTAGACCAGCACGCCGGGCACGCTTTCTACCTCGGCCTCAATGCTACGGGGCACCGAGAGGTCGATGAAGAACTTGAAGTTGAGCACGTCGAGGTGCTCTACCATCTCGCGGGTGAAGAAGGGCGCGGCATGGGCAATAGACGAGATGATGACATCAGCATCTTTGAGGCCCTGCACCAGATTCTCGAACTCCAGCACCTGCAGGCCGCACTCGGCGGCCAGCGCGTCGGCTTTGGCGCGGGTGCGGTTGCAGAGCGTCACGTCGGTGAAGAGCTTGCTGTCGCTGAAGTGGCGGCACACGTCGGCCCCGATTTCGCCCAGGCCCACCACCAGCACGCGCGGGTTGGCGATGTCGGCGGTTAGCTCCTCCACCAGCTCCAGCGTGGCGTAGGAGGTAGAGGCGGCCCCATCGCGGAAGCTGGTTTCCTGCTGTACGCGCTTGTTGGTGAAGAAGATAGTGTGCAGCAGCCGGTGCAAAAACGGCCCCGCCGCGTCGGCATCCGCCGACCACTGGTAGGCCGTTTTTACCTGGTTGCTGATCTGCAAATCGCCCACCACCTGCGCATCGAGGCCCATGGCTACCTCAAACAGGTGCCGAACGGCTTCATCGTAGGAGTCAAGAATATCGAAGTAGGGGAAGTATTCCGCCACGTCGGCGAGGCCCTTCAGCTCGGCCAGGGCCTCAATGATGGCGGGGCTCTGGTCGCGCTCGGCGCTGTAGTAGATTTCGGTGCGGTTGCAGGTGCTCAATACCAGCAGATCCTGGAGGCCCAGATCGTGGTGGAGCGTGTGCAGAAAGCGGCGGCAGGCGGCCTCGTCCAGCGCAATCAACTCGCGGATGGCGAGCGGCGCTTTTTTGAAGGACAGGCTAACGGCCTTAAAGGGATGAAGCATAGCGGGGGCTACGGCGTATTGTAGGGGGCAAAATTACGGCGTAATTCGATAGTCTGAAACAGGAAGTTGGGGGTAGAGGTTCGGCGGGTGGCTATAGTAGGCAATAAATACAGTCTGGGGCGCGTGAGAGGCTTCTTTCGGAGTGCTGCCGGGCATAAAAATACTGGCGTGACCGGCGCGTTTGGCGAAAACGGCGCATAACGAAGTCGGCGCTGCGCCGTTAGGAAGCCACGCGGCGGTGCTGGCGGCGGCTTGTATCTTCGCTGGCCGCGCCGTGGGCCGGGGCTTACGCTTTCTTTCCTCTTTTTCGCTCAGTGCTACCCATCTACGACCAAAAATCCCGGATCAAGCTGTTTGTGCTGGCGGGGGCCCTGCTCATTGCGGCGGCCACCGTTATTTATACCAGCGTGCTGGTGCAACGCCTTTCCGAGCGCGAGCAGAAGCAGATTGCCCTGTACGCCAAGGCCCAGCGCTTCATCATTAGCATTGAGGAAGTTGACGCGAATACGACGTTTGTCTTCGACGAAATTATCAACGCCAATACCACCATTCCCATCATATTCACCGATGGCGAGGGCAATATTCTGGATACCAAAAATCTGCCCCTTCCCAACAAAGCCACCAAACAGGCCAAGGAGGAGTTTCTGCGCCGCGAAATAGCGGTGATGAAAAGCCAGCACCCGCCCATTGTGGTGAAGCTCAGCGCGGGACTGCTCAACTACATCTACTACAAGGACTCGCAGCTGCTGACCCAGCTGCGCACCTACCCGCTGGTGCAGCTGGCCGTGATTGGGTGCCTGGGCGTGATGGCCTATTTCGCGTTCAGCTACTCGCGGCGGGCCGAGCAAAACCGCGTGTGGGTGGGCCTAGCCAAAGAAACCGCCCACCAGCTGGGCACGCCGCTGAGCAGCCTGATGGCGTGGCACACGTACTTAAAGGAGTCGGAACGGTTTCAGCACGAGCCCATCGTGGAGGAGCTGGGCAAGGATGTGCGGCGGCTGGAAATCATTACGGAGCGTTTCAGCAACATCGGCTCGGTGCCGGTGCTCAAGGATGAGAACATTCTGCAGGCCACCAAAAACGCCATTGCTTACCTGCAGAGCCGCGTTTCCAAGAAGGTGCTGTTCGAAATCAAAACCGACCTGCCCACCGACACGCCGGCCCGCATCAACGTGCCGCTCTTCGACTGGGTGATTGAGAACATCTGCAAAAACGCCGTGGATGCCATGGATGGCAAAGGCAACATTACGCTGCACCTGCGCCGCCCCACCAAAAACAAGAACCTCATTGCCCTCGACATCACCGACACGGGCAAGGGCATCCCGAAAAGTAAGATCGAAACCGTGTTTCTGCCGGGCTTCACCACCAAGAAGCGCGGCTGGGGCCTGGGTCTGGCCCTGGCCAAGCGCATTATTGAGAACTATCACGAAGGCAAGCTCTACGTGCGCTGGTCGGAAGTAGGCAAAGGCACCACGTTCCGGGTAGTGCTGAAGGGGGAATGACGGTGAGTTAGCGACTTGGTGATTTAGTGAGTTTCATGTCCTGTTTGCGCAGGCGGCGCAAGTGGCGCAGACAGCACGTCAAAATCACTAAATCACTAAGTCGCTAACTCACTTCGGATTCGTGATTTCGACGTAGCTGCGGCCGGTGACGGGCTGGCCGTGGCGGGTGCCCGAGACGCGGCACATGCCTTCCCAGTAGTGCAGGTTGATGGCTTTGAACAGGCGCAGGCTCAGCTCCTGGTTGGGTAGCTCGGGCTCGATGAGCAGGTCGTAGCCCTGGCTGGGGATGCGCAGGCGCCATTTGGTGGGGTAGCGCTGACGGGAGCGGGGGCTGGTCCAGTATTCCAGGGGTTCAAGCTGAAAATCGGTGGCGGACAGGTGGGTGCTCTGGCTCTGGGCCGAGTTGTGGGTGCCGCCGCCCAGGCTTTCGCCGGAGCGCTTGTTGTGGAGCTGGTAAGCCATTATTTCCTCGCGGGGGCCGTCGAGCTGGATGCTGAGCCAGTCCCAGCCGGTGTCTTTGCCCATCACGGAGTTGCAGTTCCACTGGCGGTCGTACCACAGCTCGCCCTCTACCTGGCGCACTTTGCCGCCTATTTCGATGGTACCGGCGGTGGCCAGGCGCGGGTAGCTATAGTAGCCGGCGCGGGCCACTGGGCCATACTGCTCGTAGCCGGTGCCGCCGTGCAGCAGAATGGGCTTGGCGGGTGTGGTAATAAGGTTGATGGCGAGGCCGGCCTCGGTAGCCATGCGGGCCTGCAGCTGGTAGCTGCCCTCCTGGCCGGTGAGGCTCCATTGCTGCTGGCCTTTTTCCATCAATAAGTTCAGCGGCAGGGTGGGGGGGAGCAGCTCGGGCAGGCTGGCCAGCTGGTAGTCGTAGCGGAACTGCTTCTGCTGCGGGTCGGTGAGGGCGAAGTTCACCATCTGCCAGTCCTTTTTGCCGGTGGGGTTGAAGTGGAAGAAAACGTACTCCACGCCGAAGGTTTCGCCGGTGGCTTTGTCGCGCAGGTGGCCGGTGAAGTACCACCACTCCAGAGAGTTGCGCAGGTGCGGGGCTTCTTCCTGGGGCAGCTGGGCGCGGTCCTGAAATACGTCGTGCTTGTTGGTGGGCTTCAGGGCGCAGGCGGTGGCGAGAAACAGCAGGGTAGCGAGCAACAGATTCTTCATACCCCCGGAAAAGCCATTTTCGGGGCAAAAAGTTTGCGGCAAAACCAGCCCGGTTGCCCATGCACTACCAGCAGCCGGACGCTGGGCTGCCGCAATATTCTTTATCTTTTGGCCCTAATTCCCTTCGCTCCCTCTCTCAACCCGAATGAGTTCTTTCAACAGTCTGTTTCGCCGCAAAGACATCGGCGCTATTCTGCAAAACCCACCCGCCGACGCCGAGCTGCACGCCCACGGCGGCCTGGAGCGCAACCTCACCGTCCGCGACCTGACCGCGCTGGGCATTGCGGCCGTCATTGGGGCCGGCATTTTCAGCACCATCGGCAATGCCTCGCATGATGGCGGCCCGGCCGTGTCGCTGCTATTTGTGTTCACGGCCATTGCCTGCGCGTTTTCGGCGCTGTGCTACGCCCAATTTGCCGCCACCATTCCCATCAGCGGCTCGGCCTACACCTATGCCTACGCCTCCTTCGGCGAGCTGACAGCCTGGATTATCGGCTGGGCTTTGATTATGGAATATGCCGTCGGTAATATCGTGGTGGCCATTTCCTGGTCCGATTACTTCACCGGACTCATGGAAGGCGTGGGCATTCACATTCCCATCTGGCTGACGATGGGCACGCAGAGCGCCTACAAAGGCTACCACGAAGTGCTGACGCTGATGCAGGCCAACCAGCCGCTGGCCGATGTAGCGCCGGCCACGCTGGATGCCTACAAAGCCTGGAACACGGCCCCCACGCTGTTCGGCGACTTCCGCCTCGTCTGCGACCTGCCCGCGTTCCTGATTACGGTGCTGATTACGGCCGTGGTGTACGTGGGCATCAAGGAGTCCAAAACGGCCAGCAACCTGCTGGTGCTGCTCAAGCTGATTGTGGTGGCCGTGGTCATTGCCGTGGGCGTGTTCTATGTGAATCCGGCTAACTGGAGCCCCTTCGCGCCCAACGGCGTGGCCGGCGTGCTCAAGGGCGTATCGGCGGTTTTCTTCGCCTACATCGGCTTCGATGCCATTTCGACCACCGCCGAGGAGTGCAAAAACCCCCAGCGCGACCTGCCCCGCGCCATGATCTACGCCCTCATCATCTGCACCGTGCTCTACGTCATTATCACGCTGGTGCTCACCGGCATGGTTTCGTACAAGGAGTTGGGCGTGGGCGACCCGCTGGCGTTCGTGTTTCAGAAAGTGGGCCTGCCGCAGTTGGCGGGCGTGGTGGCCGTGTCGGCCGTGTTTGCCATGGCCTCGGTGCTGCTCGTGTTCCAGATCGGGCAGCCCCGCATCTGGATGAGCATGAGCCGCGACGGTCTGCTGCCTCCCATTTTCGGCCGGGTGCACCCGCGCTTCCACACGCCGTCGTTCAGCACCATCGTCACGGGCTTTTTCGTGGGCGTGCCGGCGCTGTTTCTGAACATGGACCTCGTTATTGACCTGACCAGCATCGGCACATTGTTCGCCTTCGCGCTGGTGTGCGGCGGCATTCTGGTGCTTGACCCGCACGGCACCTCCGAGGCCCGCTTCAAGGTGCCCTACATCAACGGCAAGTTCCTGGTGCCGCTGCTGATGCTCGTTGGCATCGGGCTGCTGTTTGCCTACAACGGCGAGGCCGTGGGCGAAATGGGCCGCACCATGACCGGCGCGGGCGGCTACGAGGCCTTCCGTCACTACATCCCGATGCTGGTGTTTTTCGGCTTCTGCGTGTATCTGGCTATTGCGTCGTTTCGCCGCAACCTGTCGCTGCTGCCCACGCTGGGCCTGCTCACCAACCTGTATCTGATGACGCAGCTGGGCTTTAATAACTGGCTGCTGTTCTTCGCGTGGCTGGTTATCGGGCTGGCGCTGTATTTTAATTACGGCTACAAGCACAGCAAGCTGAACGTCGGGGCCACGGCCAACAGCCAGCCGCCGGTGATTCGGTAGGGGCTGATTTTCGCGCCGGTATCGTGGCCGGCACCCGCCCTTTTTTCTTCTGACGCGTCCTGCCATGCTCCCGCCCGGCGAAACTATTTTCACCACGTTTCGCCTGGCGGGCTCGGTGCCCGCGCGGGCGTTTCGGGAACTGCACCGACAGCGGCAGGTAGCGCAGGAAGCAGCCCGCGCCCTGCCGGACCCCGCCGCCTACCAGGCCGCGCATCGCCGGGCGGAAAAGGTGTTTTTCGCCGGCTTCGATGCGCTGCTGGATGCCGCTACGGTGGGCCCCACGTTTCTGGAGAAAGAGAAAATAGCCGAGCTGGTGGCCGGCGAGCTGATGCTGCTGGAGGAGCTGGGGTTTCAGGTGCTGGCCTTTGCGCTGCTGCCCAACCACGTGCACGCGGTGCTGCATCTGCCGCAAGGCAGCGGGGTTTCGTTCTACAAAGCCCTACAGCTGCTGCACCAGCGCACCGCCGCCCAGAGCCGCCGCCTGCTGCGTAGCACGCTGCCCCCCGAGGCCGACTTCTGGCAAACCAGCAGCTACGACTACGCCGTACATGAGGCCGCTGAGCTGCCGCGGCTTATCGACTACGTGCGGCACAATGCCGAACGCAGCCACAAACAGGGCCGCTGGCTGGAATGGCCGTATTGCTATGTTAGTCCGGCGTTTGAGTAGCGGCAAAGGTAGCAAGCCGCAAAAAGAACGTCATTCCGAGCGAAGCCGAGGAATCTCGCGTGCTTCGTCGCTTCGTTGTCATACTGAACCCAGCGAAGAACCTCTGACGCTTCGTCTGAATGGCTTTGCAACAAAGCGGTAGAGATACTTCGACTTCGCTCAGCATGACAGATACTTTGGCAATGTCAGCACGCGAGATTCCTCGGCTTCGCTCGGAATGACGTGCTGGTTTTCGTGTGCTATCCATACTTCATCATGCGTTTCCTCCTGTCGCTTCCGGTATTGCTAGCCCTGATGGCCCCGGCCGCCCGCGCCCAGTCGGTGCCCGACAGCCTGACCAGCCCGGACCGCATCATCCAATATACTTTCGCCAACGACGCCTTCTTCCGCACCGATTACTACTTCACCCAGGGCATGACGCTGAACGTGGTGCTGCCGGCGCTGCGCAAGTCGCCGGTGAACAAAATCCTGCTGCCCGGCCCCGCTAACGCAACCCGGCACCACGGCGTGAAGCTGCACTACGATGGCTTCACGCCCCTGCGCATCCAGGACGACACCATCCGGCGCGGGGACCGGCCCTATGCCTCCTACATCTACGCCGCGCTATACCGCATTTCGACCAATGAGGCCCGCCGCCAGCGCCTCACCTCCGGCCTCGATGTCGGCTTTATCGGCCCCGCCGCCGGGGCCAAGGGCTTCCAGACCACCGTCCACCGCCTGATTGACGCGCCCACGCCCCGCGGCTGGGATTTTCAGGTGCGCCATGACTTGGTGCTAGGCTACCGCGTCGGCTACGAAAGGCAGCTGCTGGCCGCCGGCCGCGCCGCCGAGCTGATCGGGACTACGCAGGCTTCTTTGGGTACGCTGAGCACGTTTGGCGCAGTCGGCCTGCTGCTGCGGGTAGGGAAGATGAATCCGTATTTCCGCAATCTGGGCGTGGAAACCGGGTCGGCGCGAGGCTTCGGGCAGAAGCTTCAGCTTTATGCCACGGGCCAGGCGGAAGGGCGGCTGGTAGGCTACAATGCGACGTTGCAGGGCGGCGTTTTTAACCGATCCAGCCCGTACACGTTGCCAGCCCGTCAGATTTCACGCGCTGTGGGCCAGGCCACTGCCAGTCTCGTGGCCGCGTACGGCGGCGTGAGCTTCCGCACGTCGGCCACCTGGATTACGCCGGAGTTCAAGGGCAGTCGTAACCACGCCTGGGTGCAGTTTGGGCTGAACGTAGCGTTTTAGCTGTCGGTTGGTAGTGGCTGTTTTGAAGAACCGGCTACCTGACACCATAGCCCGGTGACAAGAGCGTCTGTCCGGGTGGCATGGGCTGTTGCGGAGGTGGCAAGGCTTCAGCTGGGGCCGTCATGGCACCTGATGGGGGTGACATGGCTCTTGCAAGACGTGACATGCCACTGAATGGGCGTGACATGCCACTGAACGAAGGTGACATGGCATCGTGCGAGCGTGACATGGCACTGAAAAAGCGTGACATACCACCGTGCGAGGGTGACATGGCACTGAAAAAGCGTGACATGGCTCTCGCACAGGGTGACATGACACTGTGCGAGGGTGTCATGCCAGTAAGCAGGCCCCAGATACTCCGCAGCGCTACTTAGCCCGGTGAATGATGGCGACGCTGACCAGAATAATGACCATGCCCAGCAGGTGCCAGAGGTTGAAGGCTTCCCCATCGAGCACGCCCCAGGCCAGGGCCATGATGGGCACAATGTAGGTGTTGGAAGCCGCAAACAGCGCCGTGGATTGGTGAATGAGCTTATTGAACAGCACCATGGCCACGGCCGTGCTCATAGTAGCCAGCAGGGCAATGTAGCCGAAGGCCTTCCACGCGCCCGCCACGTGCTGAAGCTTGTACAGAAACCCGGTGCCTACCAGCAGGTAGGCCAGCGCCGGCCCGCCAATGAACAGCAGCAGCAACCCCGTGACGGCCAGCGGCGGAATGCCGTGCAGGCGGCTTTTTATCACGTTCACGCTCACGCCGTAGCCCAGCGTGGCCAGCACGATGTAGAGGCCGTACCAGGCGTTGCCCTCACCGCTGGGTGTGGCCGCGCCGCCGCTGCCGCCGAGCAGCATCAGCACCACCGTGCCCACCAGCCCCAGCACAATGCCCAGCACCCGCAGCGGCGTGATCTTCTGGCCAAAAAACAAGGCCCCCACCAGCAGCGTGAATACGGCCGTCAGGGCATTGAGCACGCCGGCCAGGCCCGAGGCCAGCTTGGTTTCGGCGTAGGCAAACAGAAAAGCCGGAATGAGCGTGCCCACTACGCCGGCCAGCACCAGCCACTTGATGCGCGGGCGCTCCAGCTGCGGCAGGTGCTTCAGGGCGAAGGGCAGCAGCAGCAGGGCCGCCACCGTCACGCGGCACGCCCCCAGCTCCATGGCCGAAAACACCACCAGCCCCTTCTTCATCAGAATAAACGACGTGCCCCAGATGGTGGCCAGCGTGAGCAGCAGCACCCACGCCGAAGCCGGCGTGCGGGCTGGGACGGGCGCGGCTATCGGGGTAGTGGTGAGGGCAGGAGCGGAGGGGGCGGTAGGCATTGGATGAGGTGGGAAACAGCGACAAAAAATTTGCCTGTCATCCTGAGCAGAGCGAAGGACCTTATCGCAGTTGCACGACTATCGTTGCCACGACTCGTTCTACTGCGATAAGGTCCTTCGCACTGCTCAGGATGACAGGGTAAACAAAGAGTAAGTCCAAAAAACCTACCCCACCAGCACCGGCTCCGCGGCCATGATTTCTTCCAGAATCGCCTGTACCTCTGCCACCGAGCCGGTTTCTACCAGGCGCATACGCCATTGCTTGGCGCCTTCCAGGCCGCGGAAATAATGGGCATAGTGGCGGCGCATCTCGAAGATGCCGGCCCGCTCGCCTTTCCACTCAAGGCTTTTCTCGAAGTGCATCCGGCACATGGCCACGCGCTCTTCCACGGTGGGCGGGGCCAGCAGCTCGCCGGTGGCCACGAAGTGCTTCACCTCCCGGAATATCCAGGGGTAGCCGATGCTGGCTCTTCCGATCATCACCCCATCCACGCCGTAGCGGTTCTTGTATTCCAACGCTTTTTGGGGCGAGTCGATGTCGCCGTTGCCGAAAATCGGGATTTTGATGCGCGGGTTTTCCTTGATTTTGGCAATCAGGCGCCAGTCGGCGTCGCCCTTGTACATCTGCACCCGGGTGCGGCCGTGCACGGTGAGGGCCTCGATGCCTACATCCTGCAGGCGCTCGGCCACTTCCTCCACGTTCAGCGTATTTTCATCCCAGCCCAGGCGGGTTTTCACCGTTACGGGCAGGTGGGTGTTGCGCACCACGGCCGCGGTCATCTCCACCATCTTCGGAATGTCGCGCAGCAGCGCGGCGCCCGCGCCCCGGCAGGCCACCTGCTTCACGGGGCAGCCGTAGTTGATGTCAATCAGATCGGGACCGGCTACGGTGCTGATGCGGGCGCATTCGCCCATCGTGTCCACGTCGGAGCCGAAGAGCTGGATGCCGATGGGCCGCTCGTAGTCGAACACGTCGAGCTTCTTGCGGCTCTTGGCCGCGTCGCGAATCAGGCCTTCCGAGGAAATGAACTCGGTGTACATCAAATCGGCCCCGTTGGCTTTGCACACGGCCCGAAACGGCGGGTCCGATACGTCCTCCATGGGCGCAAGCAGCAGCGGGAAATCGGGCAGGGCAATGTCGCGGATGTAGACCACAGGGCAGGCTATTACAGTAATTTGACGCAAATTTACGTCTTTTAGGCTCTTCCAGACCCCAAATGCCCATGAAAGGTTTCGTATCCAGCCGCTTGCATCCCGTGGTGAACCTGCTTTTGCTGGTGGTGCTCATGTTTGCGGCCTTCAGCGTGGCGGGCTTCCTGATTGGTGTATTGGGCAATGTGCTCTACGGTGTGGGCCTGTTTGAGCTGGGCAACGTGACCCAGAACCCCGCCGCGCACCCCAACGGCTGGGCCATTTCGATGCTCTCGCAGGGTCTGCTGCTGCTGGTCGGGTTTGGCGGGGCCGCGCTGGCGCTGGTGGGCCTGATGGGCTACCGCTGGGCCGACTATTTCATGCCGCGCCGGCCCGTATCGGGGCTGTGGCTGCTGGCGGCGGCGCTGCTGGTGCTGGGCAGCATTCCGTTTATGTCGGGGCTGGTGGAGTGGAACGCCAAGGCGCATTTTCCGGCCTTTATGCACGGCCTCGAAGAGCAGGCCCGCGAGCTGGAAACCCGCGCCCAGGTGCTCACCAAGTTCCTCACCCGCTTCAACTCCACCGGCCGGTTTCTGATAGGGCTGCTGGTCATTGCCATTGTGCCGGCCATCAGCGAAGAGTTGGTGTTTCGGGGCGTTATTCAGCGCAATCTGGTGCAGTGGTTTGGCTCGCGCCACGCGGGCGTGTGGCTGGCGGCGGCCATTTTCAGCGCCATTCACTTCCAGTTTTTCGGCTTCGTGCCGCGCTTCGTGCTGGGGCTGATACTGGGCTATTTATACGAGTGGAGCGGCAATATTCTGGTGCCCATAGTAGCCCACTTCACCCAGAACGCCTTTCAGCTGCTGCTGCTCTATCTGCAGCAGCGCGAGTGGACCACCTCCACCTTCGACCCCGACTCGACCGAGAGCCTACCCTTGCCCTGGATGCTAGCCTCGCTGCTGCTCACCGGCTACCTACTCTACTTTCTGCACCAGCGCTGGCGCTCCGAGCTGGTAGCCCCGCCCACCGAAATGCACGTTATAAGCAGCCACGGCGTGGCCGTAGCGAAGCCCGACGCCGAGCTGCCCGCCGGCCATACGCTGGGCAGCACCGGCATCATTGAGGCAAAGCCCGCCGCCCCCGATGCCCCGCAGTAGTTCCTTTCTCCCTTCCCGAATCCCGCTTCCTTGCCTGCTTCCCCCACGCCCGCCCCGCCCGCTCCTGACCAGCCCACCGAGGATAAAAAGCCGATGTCGAATCTGGCGCAACGGGTCATTTTCGGGGCCATTGGCGCGGCCCTGCTGCTGGGCAGCGTGTGGTACAGCGCCTGGACGTTTGCGCTGTTCTTCGCCGCCGTGCAGGCCAAGATGCTGCTGGAGTTTTACCGCATGATGCGCCAGGCAGGCTACAAGCCGGCGGCGTTGCTGGGCACGACTATCAGCCTGTTTCTTTTCGCAGGGGTACTGGGTGTTAGCCAGGTGCTGGCTCCCGCCGCGGTAGGGCTGCCCCGGTGGCTGGCCGATGCTCATGCTGCCGGCCTGTTGCTGACGGGTATCATGTTGCTGCTGCCGGTGGTGCTGATTTTGCGGGAAATGTACTCGTGGCCCCGCGAAAACCAGGCGCTTTCGCCCTTCTCCAACGTAGGCGTGGCACTGCTCGGGCTGCTCTACGTGAGCCTGCCCATGAGCCTGCTCAGCGTGCTGGCGCTAAGCCCGGCCGGCTACGACTACCGCCGCATTTTCGCCCTGCTTTTCCTGGTCTGGTCGTCCGATATCGGGGCCTACGCGGCGGGCAAAACCTTCGGGCGGCACAAGCTGGCCCCCAAAATCTCGCCCGGCAAAACCTGGGAAGGAGCCATCGGCGGCTTTCTTCTGACCTTGGCAATGGGTTGGGCAATGGGCTATTTGCTGCCCGAGCTTTCGCTCACCTACCGTCTCGTGGCCGCCGGCGCGGTAGCCATCTTCGGCCCCCTGGGTGATTTGGCCGAGTCCATGCTCAAGCGCAGCGTGGGCGTGAAGGACTCCGGCACCATCATGCCCGGCCACGGCGGCCTGCTGGATCGGTTCGATGCCTTTTTGTTCATTCTGCCCGTGCTGGCGCTGCTGCAGCTGCTTTGGGGGTAAAAGCAGGTGGCCTTGCCCGCCCCGCTTTTTCCTGCGTATGGCATAAACCACTACCTTTGAGGCCTCAAATCCGGCCGCTGGCTCTGGTTTCCCACCGCTGAACAGCTGCTTTTCTTCCCACCCACTAATTTATCCTCCCCCGTATGGCTGCCACCACGGTGTACAAAGAACCGGCTCCCCGCGTCGATGCCGAAAACCCCCTCGAGTCCATGATGTCGCGCTTCAACGTGGCCACGGAAATCCTGGGCCTCGATGAGGAAACGTATGATGTGCTCAAAGCGCCTGACAAGCAGGTTATTGTGCACATTCCCGTCACGATGGACAACGGCAAGGTGCGCGTGTTCGAGGGCTACCGCGTGATTCACAACACGATTCTGGGCCCATCGAAAGGCGGCATCCGCTACGACAAGAACGTGCACCTCGACGAGGTGAAGGCCCTGGCGGCCTGGATGACGTGGAAGTGCGCTGTGGTAGATATTCCCTACGGTGGCGCCAAAGGCGGCATCATCTGCGACCCGACCAGCATGAGCGCCGGCGAAATCGAGCGTCTCACCCGCGGCTATACGCTGGCCCTGAAAGACGTTTTCGGCCCCGATAAAGACATTCCGGCCCCCGATATGGGCACCGGTCCCCGCGAAATGGCCTGGCTGATGGACGAATTCAGCAAGACCGTGGGCGCCACCTCGCCCGCCGTAGTTACCGGCAAGCCGCTGGTGATGGGCGGCTCTTTGGGCCGCACCGAGGCCACCGGCCGCGGCGTGATGGTATCGGCTTTGGCCGCCATGAAAAAGCTGGGCATGGACCCCAAAACCGCCTCTGCCGCCGTGCAGGGCTTCGGCAACGTGGGCTCCTGGGCCGCCAAGCTCCTCTGCGAGCAGGGCGTTACCATCAAGGCCGTATCCGATGTGAGCGGGGCCTACTGGAACGACAACGGCATCAACATCGATGAGGCCATTGCCTACAAAAATGCCCACAAAGGCCGCCTCGATGGCTACACCGGCGCTACGCTGATGGAAAACGCTGACGACCTGCTGCTGGCCGAGGTAGACGTGCTGGTGCCCGCCGCCGTGGAAGATGTGATTACGGAGCACAACGCCCACCACATCAAGGCTAAGCTGATCGTGGAAGGTGCCAACGGCCCCACTTCGGCCTCCGCCGACCCGATTATCAACGAGAAAGGCATCATGGTGGTGCCCGACATTCTGGCCAACTCCGGCGGGGTCACGGTTTCGTACTTCGAATGGGTGCAAAACCGCCAGGGCTTCAAGTGGACCGAGGAAATGGTGACCGAGCGCGCCGACCGCATCATGTCCGATGCCTTCGAGAAAGTGTACACCACCAGCCAGAAATACAAGATTCCGATGCGCATCGCGGCCTACGTGGTAGCCATCGACAAAGTAGCCCAGACCTACCGCTTCCGCGGCGGCTTCTAAGTAGTGAAATAGTGAGATGGTGAACTGGTGAGTTTGACGTTCTAGTAGCGCAAGTGGCGCATTTGGCGCAAGCCGAACATCAAACTCACCAGTTCACCATCTCACTATTTCACCGAAAAGATAGCCCGGGCCTGCTGGCTCGGGCTATCTTTGTGTAGTTTGACACGTAAAGGCGGGGCCGGGCGGCGTCAGCGGCCCGGTACTGTTTCTGAAAGAGCGTCTGAATCAGCGAAATCAGCTTTTAATCAGCGCTAATCTGCGATATATGAAGATTCACAAAGAAGGACGACGGATCCTGTTTTTTACCCTGCTGGTGCTGCTGGCCGTCAATCTGCTGCTGTTTCAGCTTAATGCGGAAAATGGCACGTTCAACCGCATTTTCGTGGGGGCCTCGCTGGTCGCCTTTCTCATTCTGCTGCAGTTTTTCCGCAGCCCGGCACGCCGCCTCTTCACCCACGAAGACCTGATTATCGCCCCCGCCGATGGCAAGGTGGTCGTTATTGAGGATGTGCATGAGTCGGAGTATTTCGACGATACGCGCAAGCAGATCAGCATCTTCATGTCGCCCATCAATGTTCACATCACCCGCAACCCGATTTCGGGCATCGTGCGCTACTTCAAATACCATCCGGGCAACTATCTGGTGGCCTGGCACCCCAAAAGCAGCACCAAAAACGAGCGTACTACGGTGGTAGTGGAGTCGGAAGTGGGGCCTTTTGTACTGTTCCGCCAGATTGCCGGCGCTATGGCCCGCCGCATTGTGTGGTATGTCAATGAGGGCGACGAGGTAAGCCAGGGCGAAGAGTTCGGCTTTATCAAGTTCGGCTCCCGCGTCGATATTTTCGTGCCCGTCAATACTGAAATGAAGGTGCAGATTGGCGAGAAAGTAAAAGGCGGCCAGACTGTTATCGCGCAGCTTAAAGTCTGACCACGGCTTGCCGCGGAATTTTCGGATTTCACGGATTTTGTGGAAGATTTTTTAGGAAGCAGAAAGGCCACCCAAGCGGGTGGCCTTTCTGCGTTTTATAGTCCCTGAACAGTTGGGCTTGCCGTCCACAAAATCCGTGGAATCCGAAAAATCCGGACAAATCCGTGGTTCAGAACCAAGTAGCGGCTAGCTGCATCAGCTGTTCCAGTGCGTGCTGGTCGGCGGAGTCGAAGTCGTTGAGCTGGTCGCTGTCTACATCCAGCACGGCTACTACCTGGCCGTTTTTGAGGATGGGCACCACGATTTCGGATTTCGACTCGGAGCTGCAGGCAATGTGGCCGGGAAACTGCTCCACGTCGGGCACGAGCAGCGTGGTGGCCTGCGCCCAGCTAGCCCCGCACACGCCCTTGCCGTGCCGGATGCGCGTGCAGGCAATGGGACCCTGAAACGGCCCCAGCACCAGCTCCTCGCCCTTTACCAGGTAGAAGCCCACCCAGAAAAAGCCGAAGGCCTGCCGCAAGGCCGCGGCTGTATTAGCCAGATTGGCCGTCAGATCCGGCTCGCCGGTCGTCAGCGCTTCAATCTGGGGCAGAAGCTGCCGGTATTTTTCGGCCTTAGTGAGCGTGGTATCGAGAATGAGTTCTTCGGCCATGAGGTAAGCAAGTGAAGCAGGAAGTTGTGGAGCGGGGGTTCCACCAGGCAAAGGTACGGGCTACTAGGCTGGTTCGGGCAGCGTGGACTGTTGCGGAATCCGTCCGCCCCGGATTAGCAGCCACCCCATAAACAGCAGTTCCCCATAAAATGTGAAGGCCGCAAAATCGACGTTCAGGTCGGGGGCCACGTAGGGCCGCAGACTGGTAAGCAGGTAGCCTAGCCCCGTGACAACCAGCGCTACGCCCAGCAGGCGAGGGATATATCCCGATTTGAAGACCATGTAGCCGGCCAATACGAGATGAATGCCAAACAGGGACAAATCAAAGTACCAGTGGTTTTTGAAAGCGCGCAAGTATACCATTGCCAGCGCCTGCACCTGTGCCGGACTAAAGAGCGTTGTGTACTCCGGAGTGGTGAACAGACGTAGAGCTGTAACCATATTGTTGAGGGCCACCAGCGCCAGCACCGTGTACACCAGCCGAAAACCCGCCGTGAGCTGAGCGAGGGACTTGCTCACGGGCTTCAGCAAAATATAGAGCGACCAGCTTAGCACCAAGTCCAGCACGAAGGTGAGGAAGTAGGCGAAGATGGCGGCCGTAAACAGGCCTTGGTGGGCCAGAATGTTCTGGGCAGTTTCCGCCGCCTTGTAGGGCACAACCAGCTTCGGAAGTGCATACATCTCAGCAAATGGAGCCGCAATAACGGAGCCCAGCAGGCAAAAACCCGTAATCAGGGCCGCGCTACGCAGGGAAGTAGAGGAGTTGGACATGGCCGGTTCAGATGAGGACGGAACTACAGATGCGGAACGACAAAAAATAGTTGCCCGGCCTTGCCACAAGGGCTCCTTAGCGTTTCAGATATATAAACACGTCATCGTCGCCGAGCGTGAATTGCTCGTGCAGGCCGGAAAGCCCGGGTTTGGGGGCCGGAATGCCGCCACCCAGCGTCTGGCGGTTGCGCAGAATGCGCAGCTCGTCCCACAGACCGTCGCGCAGCAGGGAGTTAAGCACCGTCGGCCCGCCTTCCACCAGCACCGACTGTATGTTGCGCTGATGCAGATTAGCAAACAGTTGCGGAAACAAATCGTCGGCTTCCGACAGCGTGATGTAGCCCAGATTGCCCTGTGTGGGGCGGCTGCGGTAAGTGTAGACCAGCGTGGGCTGCTGGCCGTCGAAGAGGTGGTGGGAAGGCGGCAGGCTCAGGTTTTTGTCGATGACGATGCGCGTGGGGTCGGGGCCGGGCCAGTCGCGGGCGTTCAGGCGCGGGTTGTCGTGCAGAGCCGTGCGCGTGCCCACCAATATGGCCTGCTCCTCGGTGCGCCACTGGTGCGTGGCCAGGTGCGCCAGCTCCCCGCTGATGCGCACCGGCTGAAAATAAGGCCCGGCCAGGTAGCCATCGGCAGTTTCGGCCCATTTGAGCACGATATAGGGGCGCTTTTTTTCCTGGAAGGTGAAAAAGCGGCGGTTCAGCCAGCGGCCTTCAGCTTCCAGCACGCCCGTTTCTACCCCAATGCCGGCCTCGCGCAGCTTCGCAATGCCGGCCCCGGCCACCAGCGGATTGGGGTCGAGGTTGCAGACCACCACTTCGCGCACGCCTTTGGCAATGAGCAGATCGGCGCAGGGCGGCGTTTTGCCGAAGTGGGCGCAGGGCTCCAGCGTCACATACACCCGGCTTTCGGCCAGTAGGCGCGCATCGGCCACGGCCGCCAGCGCGTTTACCTCGGCATGTGGCCCGCCATACTGCCGGTGCCAGCCCTCGCCGATGATGCGCCCCTCGTGCGTCACCACGCACCCCACCAGCGGGTTGGGGCGGACGTATCCGGTGCCGAGGCGGGCCAGATCGAGGGCTCGGCGCATCATAAGGGCATCAAAATCAGTCATACCGGGCGAGAATGTAGCTTTGCAGTTCCGAAGGTAGGAGCGTACGGGTTCAGAATGTTGAATTTTAAGTGTTGAATGGCTTGGCTCCCGAATATTCAGCATTCATCCTCCAAGTATGCCTCTCAGGCCTGGAATTCATAATTCATAATTCAACATTCAGAATTCCCAAAAATGACCGTCCGGCAGCTCACCACCGACCTTGGCACCGCGCTCCAGGCCATTTATCCGGGGCCGGAAGCAGCGGCCATTGCCGCGTTGGTCGTGGAGCACCTGCTGCATTTGTCGCCCTTGCAGCGCCGGATGCAGGCCGCCGAGCCAGTACCGGCCGACGTTTTAAACCAAGTGCCGCCGCTGCAACAGCGCCTGCTTTGCCACGAGCCGGTGCAATATGTGCTGGGCGTGGCGCATTTTTTCGGGCTGGAGCTGGAAGTGACGCCCGCCACGCTCATCCCGCGCCCCGAAACGGAGGAGTTGGTGCAGCTGATTATCAACGAAAATAAAGCCCAGCCCAACCTTTCCGTGCTCGACGTGGGCACCGGCAGCGGCTGCATTCCGTTGGCGCTAAGTATGGCGCTTCGGCCCGAAAAAGCTCTTGCTGTTGATATTTCGGCGGAGGCGCTAGCCGTAGCCCGTCGCAACGCGGCCCGCTACGACTGCACCGTTGAGTTTGCGCAGCTCGACATTCTCAGCCAGGAGCCGCCGGGCTTGACCCCAGCTTCGCTGGCGGTGCTGGTCAGCAACCCGCCCTACGTGCTGGAAAATGAGCGGCCCCTGATGCGCCCCAACGTGCTGGACTACGAGCCCGCCACCGCCCTGTTCGTGCCCGACCACGACCCGCTGCTGTTTTACCGTCGTATCGCGGAGCTGGGCCGGCGCTATCTGCGGCCCGGCGGCGGCTTGTACTTCGAAATCAACGAGCAGTATGCGGCCGCGCTGGTGGCACTGCTGTATGGTTTGGGCTATCAGCAGGTGCTGCCTAAGGCTGATATGTTTGGCAAAGACCGGATGCTGCGGGCCACTTGGCCGGGCTAATGGGCTCAACTTCACGCCGCCGCGGTTTAGGGGGCGGTTTGGGTGGCTAGCTAAACTTCTGCGGCGGCGCACGCATAAACTTTTGAAAAGCCCTACCTTTGCCGGCTGAAAAACTGCCCGCCCGTGGGCGGATTATTACGAGCCCGTGACCGAAACCCCCGCCTACTTCGCGCATCCTACCGCCGTCCTCGACGAAGGCTGCCGCATTGGGGACGGGTGCCGCATCTGGCATTTTGCCCACCTGATGCCCGGCTGCGAGTTGGGCGAAGGCTGCAGCATCGGCCAGAATGTGATGATTGCCGACGGCGTGCGGCTGGGGCGCAACGTGAAGGTGCAGAACAACGTGAGTCTCTACACCGGCGTAGCCTGCGCCGACGACGTGTTTATCGGCCCGTCGGTGGTATTCACCAACGTACGCAACCCCCGCAGCGCCGTGCCGCGCCGCGACCAGTACCAGCCCACGGAGTTGGCCCAGGGCGTGAGCATTGGGGCCAACAGCACCATCGTGTGTGGCGTGCGGCTGGGCGAATACGCTTTTGTCGGGGCCGGCTCCGTCGTCACGAAAGATGTGCCGCCGTATGCCCTGGTGTACGGCAACCCGGCCCGGCAACACGGCTGGATGAGCGCCCACGGCCACCGACTAGCCTTCGATGCCGCCGGCCGGGCGCAGTGCCCCGAAAGCCACGAACAGTATTTATTGACCAATCAGCGGGTTTCCCGTATCAGCCCAACGGAGGCGGCCCGTAACCAGCAGCATCCAAGATCCTAAGTCCTCCAGACCCTAAGACCCCAACCGTGTACGAGCAACTCCTCCAGAAAAAGACCAAGCTCGCCGTTATCGGCCTCGGCTACGTCGGCTTACCGATTGCCCTCGAATTTGCCCGCCACATCAGCGTTATCGGCTTCGACATCAACGCCGCCCGCGTCGATCTGATGCGCAATAACATTGACCCCAGCGGCGAGCTGGAAGCCCAGGATTTTGAGGGGCGCGACATCGTCTTCACCGATTCGCTGGAGGTGCTGCGCGAGGCTACGTTCTTCATCGTGGCCGTGCCGACGCCGATTGACGAGCACGCCCAACCCGATTTGCGGCCGCTGCTCGGCGCTTCCACCACGATGGGAAAGGTGCTGAAAAAGGGTGATTACGTGGTGTTTGAAAGCACCGTGTACCCTGGCTGCACCGAGGAAGACTGCATTCCGGTGATGGAAAAGCATTCGGGCCTGAGCTTCGCCAACGGCGACTTCAAGGTCGGCTACTCGCCTGAGCGGATCAACCCCGGCGATAAGGAGCACACGCTGGCCCGCATCGTGAAGGTGGTCAGCGGCTGCGATGAAGAAGCCCTGGACCTGATTGCCAAAGTGTATGAGCTGGTGATTACGGCTGGTGTGCACCGCGCCAGCAGCATCAAGGTGGCTGAGGCCGCCAAGATCATCGAGAACACCCAGCGCGACGTGAACATTGCCCTGATGAACGAGCTGTCGATGATTTTCGACCGCATGAGCATCAACACTTACGAAGTGTTGGAAGCGGCCGGCACCAAGTGGAACTTCCTGAAATTTTCGCCCGGTCTGGTGGGCGGCCACTGCATCGGCGTTGACCCGTACTACCTAACTTACAAGGCCAAGGAGTTGGGCTACGATGCGAAAGTGATTCTGAGCGGGCGCACCACCAACGACAACATGGGGGCCTACATTGCCCGCAAAACCGTGCAGATGATGATCAAGCACGGCAAGGACGTGGCCAAGAGCCGCGTGCTGGTGATGGGCGCTACTTTCAAGGAAAACGTGGAGGATATCCGCAACTCCAAGGTGGCCGATGTGATTCAGGAACTGAAGAACTTCTCCGTGAACGTGGATATCATCGATCCGCACGCCAGCTCTGATGAGCTGCACCACGAATACGGATTCCGCCTCACCGCCCCCGACGACATGCGCAAGGACTATGATGCCGTCATCGTGGCCGTAAGCCATTTGCCCTACGCTACCCTCAACGAAGACTATTTCAAGTCCATCACGTCCGAAAATCCGGTGCTGGTGGATATCAAGGGTCTGTTTCGCGGCAAGATCGAGGACATGCACTACTGGAGCCTCTAAGGCGAAATGGTGAGATGGTGAAATGGTGAGTTTGATGTTCTGTATGCGCAGGACAGCGCCATCAGAACATCAAACTCACCATCTCACTATTTCACTATCTAACCATCTCACTATTTCACAATTTCACCTCAAGATGGAGCGCACGAAAATACTGGTGACGGGAGGCGCGGGCTATATTGGCTCGCACGCGGTGGTAGAGCTATATCAGGCCGGCTATCAGCCGGTTATCGTTGATGATTTCAGCAACTCGCAGGAGTCGGTAATGGCCGGACTGCGCGCTATTCTGGGCGTGAGCGTACCCCTGCACCGCATCGACTGCAATGACGTGGAGGCCATGCGGGCGGTGTTTGCCGAAGAAGGCAGCCTGCGCGGCGTGATTCACTTCGCGGCCTATAAGGCCGTGGGCGAGTCCATTGTAAAGCCGCTGGAATACTACCAGAACAACGTCGGCTCATTGCTGACGCTGTTGCAGGTGATGCGCGAATTCGGCGTGGAATCTTTGGTGTTCTCCTCATCGTGCACGGTGTATGGCGTGCCCGATGCGCTGCCTGTAACCGAGCAAACGCCTACCAAAAAAGCCAACTCGCCCTACGGTGCCACCAAGCAGATGTGCGAAGACATTCTGCAGGATGTGGCGGCTGCGCCCGCCGTGGCGCTACGCGCCATTCTGCTGCGCTACTTCAACCCGATTGGAGCCCATGATTCGGCCCTGATCGGGGAACTGCCGCTCGGCGTACCCCAGAACCTGATTCCGTATGTGACGCAGACCGCCGCCGGCATCCGGGAAAAGCTCACCATCAACGGCGACACGTACGACACGCCCGACGGCACCAACATCCGCGACTATATTCACGTGGTAGACCTGGCCAAGGCACACGTAGTAGCCGTGCGCCGGCTTCTGGAAGGCAAAGCCGCCGCGGCCGTGGAAACCTTCAACGTGGGCACTGGTCACGGCAACAGCGTCTTGGAAGTCGTGAAGGCGTTCGAGCACGCTACTGGCCAGCGGCTCAACTACACCATCGGCCCACCCCGGGCCGGCGACGTGCCGGCCATCTACGCCGACGTAACCAAAGCCAGCACCGAGCTGGGTTTCACCACCACCACATCGCTGGAAGACTCCCTGGCCAGTGCCTGGAAATGGCAACAGAGTTTAAATCGTTAATGTGCTGATGTGCTGATGCAGGAATGGGTTGGCTTCCGGCTGTCCATACCGGCTACCAAACGCAGGCTTCCTCATTCTCACCAATAGCACATTACCACATCAGCACATTATCACATCAGCACATCAAAACCATGAAAATTATCATCACCGGCGGGGCCGGCTTCATTGGGTCGCACGTGGTGCGCCTGTTCGTGACCAAGTATCCGGAGTACCAGATCCTGAATCTGGACGCGCTGACGTATGCCGGCAACCTGGAAAACCTGCGCGACATTGAAAACGCGCCCAATTACCGCTTGGTGAAAGGCGATATCACCGATCAGGCGTTCGTCGATCAACTCTTCGCTACCGAAGAGCCGGATGCCGTGATTCATCTGGCCGCCGAGAGCCACGTAGACCGCTCTATCACCGACCCGCTGGCGTTTGTGAAAACCAACGTGATGGGCACGGTGAACCTGTTGCAGGCGGCCAAAAACCTATGGAAGCCGCTGGGCTACGAGGGCAAAACCTTCTATCATGTGAGCACCGACGAAGTGTATGGCTCGCTGGACTTCGGTCCCGAAATGTTCACCGAGGAAACCAGCTACGACCCCCGCTCGCCGTATTCGGCCTCCAAAGCCGCTTCCGACCACTTCGTGCGGGCTTGGCACCACACCTACGGTCTGCCCATTAAGCTCTCGAACTGCTCGAACAACTACGGCCCGAACCACTTCCCCGAGAAACTGATTCCGCTGGCCATTCACCGCATTCAGCACGGCCAGCCCGTGCCGGTATATGGCAAGGGCGAAAACGTGCGCGACTGGCTGTTCGTGAAAGACCACGCCACTGCCATCGATGCCGTGTTCCACAAGGGCAAAGTGGGCGAAACCTACAACATCGGCGGCGTGAATGAGTGGGCCAACCTGGAACTGATTCACCTGCTCTGCGACACGCTGGACGAGAAAACCGGCAAGGAAAAAGGCACTTCGCGCAAGCTCATCACCTTCGTGAAAGACCGCGCCGGCCACGACCTGCGCTACGCCATCGACAGCAGCAAAATCATGAACGAGCTGGGCTGGAAACCGTCCGTCACTTTCGAGCAGGGCCTCTCCCAAACCGTGGATTGGTACCTGGAAAACGAGGAATGGCTGAACAACGTAACCAGCGGCGCCTACCAGCAATACTACAACCAGCAGTACGCGGCCCGCTAGCCCGCAATCAAGAATAAATGTGCTAGTGTGGAAATGTGCTAATGTGCTAAACTCGTAACGGTCACTACATCAGCTTATTTCCACATTTTTCACATCAGCACATCAGCACATTAAAAATGTACGAAACTCCTTTTCACGACCAGCCGCTCGATAACCTGACCTTTCTGGTAACGGGCGGAGCAGGGTTTATTGGCTCCAACCTGGTGGAATACCTGCTGAAGTACAGGGCCAAAAAGGTGCGCGTGCTTGATAATTTCTCCAACGGCTTCCGCAAGAATGTGGCGCTGTTTGCCGATAATCCGGCGCTGGAAGTTATCGAAGGCGACATTCGCGACCGGCAGACCTGCATCGAGGCCTGCCAGGGCGTGGACGTGGTGCTGCACCAGGCCGCGCTGGGCTCGGTGCCGCGCTCCATCAACGACCCGATTACGAGCAACGACGTGAACGTGGGTGGCTTCGTGAACATGCTGGTGGGGGCCAAGGAAGCCGGCGTGAAGCGCTTCGTGTACGCAGCCTCGTCTTCCACCTACGGCGACCACAAGGCCCTGCCGAAAGTGGAGGACCGCATCGGCAAGCCCCTTTCGCCGTACGCCGTGACCAAATATGCCAACGAGTTGTACGCCGACGTGTTTGGCAAAACCTACGGCATGGAAATCATCGGGCTGCGCTATTTCAACATCTTCGGCCCGCGCCAGGACCCGAATGGAGCCTATGCGGCCGTTATTCCGCTTTTCATTGATGCCGTACTGGAAGGCAAGCCGCCGCGCATGAACGGCGACGGCGGCCAGACCCGCGACTTTACCTTCGTGGAAAATTGCGTGCAGGCCAATATCAAAGCCGCGCTGGTGCAGAACCCGGCGGCCGTGAACCAGGTCTACAACGTGGCCGTGGCCGACCGCACTTCCCTCAACGACCTGTTCAACATCCTCAAGGAAGAAGCCGGCTCCGACATCACCCCCGAGTACGGCCCCGACCGCGCCGGCGACATCCGCGACTCCCTGGCCGATATCAGCAAAGCCAACACGCTGCTCAACTACCAGCCACAGATCCGCATCCGTGAGGGTTTGCAAAAAACGCTGAGTTGGTTTAAGCAGAATCAGGCTTTTATTGCGGAGCGCAATTAGCTTTGAGTTGTTATGCTTCAACCTCGCGGACGACAGATAAAGAATGACGCTTTAGTAGCTAATGCCCCGAGTTTTCAAGACCCCAAAACCCCACTATGAAAGGTATTATTCTCGCCGGCGGCTCCGGCACTCGTTTGCACCCGCTCACGCTGGCTGTGTCCAAGCAAATGATGCCGGTGTATGATAAGCCAATGATTTATTATCCGCTATCAATTCTGATGATGGCTGGTATTAAGGAAATCCTCATCATCACCACGCCCCACGACCAAGCCCAGTTTCAGAAGCTGCTTGGCGATGGCAAAAACCTAGGATGCAACTTCCAGTACACGGTGCAGGAAGTGCCTAACGGCCTAGCCCAGGCCTTCGTATTGGGTGCTGACTTCATCGGCGACGACAAAGTGGCGCTGGTACTCGGCGACAATATTTTTCACGGGGCCGGCATGGAGGAACTGCTCAAAGCCAACAACAACCCCGACGGTGGCGTGGTGTATGCCTACCATGTGCACGACCCGGAGCGCTACGGCGTAGTAGAGTTCGACGCCAACAAGAAAGCTCTCAGCATCGAAGAAAAGCCGGCCAAGCCCAAGAGCAACTATGCCGTGCCCGGCCTCTATTTCTACGACAACGAGGTCATTCAGATTGCCCGCGACCTGAAGCCCAGCCCCCGCGGCGAGTATGAAATCACGGATGTAAACCAGGAATACCTGCGTCGGGGCAAGCTGAAAGTGGGCATACTGGGCCGGGGCACTGCTTGGCTCGACACAGGCACGTTTGAAAGCCTGATGCAAGCCGGCGAATTTGTGCGCGTATTGGAGCAGCGGCAGGGTCTGAAAGTGGGCTCGATTGAGGAAGTAGCGTACCGCCAGGGCTTCATCGATGCCAACCAGCTTCGCAAAATCGCCGAGCCGCTACGTAAGAGTGGCTACGGCGACTACCTCATGCGCCTGCCCGAAAGCCTAATGCTGAGCAACGAGTAAAGTTTTGTAACACATCAAAAAAGCCATTCTCAGTCGGGAATGGCTTTTTTAATGCTGTTGCTTGAGCGGACTGCCTAAAACAAGGCCCCCGCCAGCAACCCGGCCAGCACAATGGCATACGAGGGAATCTTCTCCCACAGCAGCAGGAAAAACGTGGCCGCCACCAGCACCAGATTCACCGGCGTATCGGGCAGTGGGTGGTAGAGCAGGAACGTAGCCGCGCACACCAGCCCCGCCGACACGGCGTTGATTCCTTCCAGTGAAGCCTTCACCACCCGGTACTGCTTGAGCTGGTCCCAGAAGCGAATCAGGAAGAAGATGAGCAGCGTGCCCGGCATAAAAATGCCCGCCGCCGCCACCACCGCCCCCAGCACCTGTCCTCCAATGCCGCTGCCGTCGCGCCGCATGGCCAGAGCCCCGATGTAGGAAGCGAAGGAAAAATTGGGCCCCGGCATGGCCTGCACCAGTCCCAGCCCCGACAGAAATTCCTGGGTGCTTAGGTAGTGCTTAAATTCCACAAACTCAGCGTAGAGCAACGGTGCCAGCACCTGGCCGCCGCCAAAAACCAGGCTGCCGTTGCGATAAAAGTTTTCGAACAGCAGCACCGGCAGCAGGCGCGTATACGAGCCCAGCAGGGCCGCCCCGATCAGCACGCCTATCCACAGCGCGAAGTTGGCCCACTCAATCTGCAAGGGCTGCTTATCGGGCAGTACCGGCATTTTGCGGTAGCGAAACGTAGTGATGGCCCCGCCGGCCAGCAGCAGCAGCGGCAGCAGCCAGGGCAGCTGAAAGCGGTAGGCCAGCATGGCCGAAGCGACCATCAGCGCCACCGAGGTCTTGGTATGAATGACTTTCTCCGCGATTTTGTAGGCCGAATACGCCACAAAGCCCACCGCAATGGGCTGCACGTACTGCACCAGATTGGTTACCTGAGTTTTATCCAAGTACGTGATGGTGAGGCCCGCCAGCGTCATCATCGTCACGGCGGGTAGCATCCAGACCAGAACTGTGAGGTAGGCCAAGTTGGGCCCGCCGAGGCGAAAGCCGATGGCTGTGATGGTTTGGGTGGACGTGGGGCCGGGCAGAATCTGGCACAGGGCCGTCAGCTCCAGCAGCTCAGCCGCCGTGAGGTAGCGGCGCTTGTCTACCAACAGGCGCAGCATCATGGCCAAGTGGGCCTGCGGGCCGCCAAAGGCGGTGAGGCCCAGCGTGAGCACGTCTTTCAGGAAAATAATGCCCCGCACCCGTTTCGTGCGGGCTCCGCGGCGGCTCCGGGCGGGGGGCACAAGCTGGATTTCTTCCGTTTCCAAGACCAGGGGGAGTGTGGGGCCTTTAACCGAGGCAAAAGACCTCAACAGCACCGAACTTACCAAAATAAAATCGGTTGCCAAGGTGGATATCAACCCCGGCAACCGATTGCGAAGCATCAGCCAATGAGAGGTTTACTTCTTTTTTAGGCCCAGCTCAATCAGGCGCTCATTCAGAAACTCGCCGGCCGTGATGTCGGCTTCCTTCTTGGGGTTTTCGGGCGTTACGCAGCTAGGCAGCGCCGCCAGGCTCATTTCGGAGCGCGGGTGCATGAAAAACGGCACCGAGAAGCGCGAGGAATTCATCTTCTCGCGGGCGGGGTTCACCACGCGGTGAATGGTACTTTTCAGCACGCCGTTGGTCAGGCGCTGTAGCATGTCGCCCACGTTCACCACAATCTGGTCGGGCAAAGCGGTGATGGGAATCCACTTGTCGTCGCGGCGCTTCACTTGCAGGCCATCGGCCGATGCGCCCATCAGCAGCGTAATCAGGTTGATGTCGCCGTGCTCAGCGGCCCGTACGGCATCGGCCGGCACCGCGTCGGGGTTTTCGATGGGGAAATAGTGAATTGGACGCAGAATAGAATTTCCATTGCGTACCTTGTCATCGAAGTAGTTTTCAGGCAGCTTCAAATAGAGGGCAATGGCCTTCAATACGTCTTTGCCCGCCGCTTCCAGCGTTTTGTAGGTGGTCAGGGTGCTCTCGCGGAACGAGGAAATTTCCTCGGGCCAAATGTTATCCGGATATTCGTGGCGGATGGGGTCGTTTTCATCGTCCACTTCCTGGCCCACGTGGAAGAACTCCTTCAAATCGCCGGTATTGCGGCCCTTTGCATGTTCTTTGCCTTTGCTGATGTATCCTCGCTGCCCGGCCAGGGCCGGGTTTTCGTAGCGCTGCTTGGCCTCATCGGGCAAGGAGAAGAACTGCTTCACGTCGCGATACAGCGCCTGGGTCTGCTCGTCGGTGAGGCCGTGGTTCTTCAGTGCCACGAAACCGATGTTCTGATACGCTTCGCCCAGCTGCTGAACAAAGCGGGCCTTGCGCTCCGGGTCACCGGAACGGAAATCGGCCAGGTCGAGGGACGGAATTTCTTCCAACAATTTTTCTTCCATAGCAGGAAATCATTATACTTTTGAGCGAACCTTACGTATTGCGCAAGGTACTGAAAAAATCATTCGTCGTTTCGCAGTCGAAACGCGCCCGGACAAGCGGTCCGGTAGTCTTGTAAACCCTTCCATTCTTTCCCCACATGAAAGCATCTGCTTTATTGGTGAGCAGCGCAATGCTGCTCGGGCTGGCCGCCTGCGATACGGCCCGCCAGCAACAGGAGTCCGGCTCGAACGCCACGGCCAGCACGATTTCGAGCGGTTCGGCGGCTTCGATGGAGAAAAATGGTCTGCGCCTGACTCCGTTCAGCGACTCGCCCAAAATGCCTGAGGCTCAGCTGCTGCTCAAGTCGCCGGCCTCTGGCTCCAGCGTCGCCAGCGGCAATGTTGCCTTCGACTACGACATCACCAACTTCCAGCTGAGCAAAATGACCGGCGGCATGCACGCCGGCGAAATGGCTACCTCGGAGAAGGGCCAGCATATTCACAATATCGTGGACAATGAGCCCTACACGGCCCATTATACCACCGAATTTACCAAGCCTTTGGCCGACGGCCAGCACGTAGTGCTGTCGTTCCTGTCGCGCTCCTACCATGAGAGCCTTAAGCACCGCGGTGCCTACGACCTGCGCGTAGTAACGGCGGGCAATGCCGCCACCGCCAAGCCCCTGGGAGCCGACCTGACCGCGCCGCACCTGTTCTACAGCCGCCCCAAGGATACGTACTCCGGGGCTGATGCCAAGAAGGTGATGCTGGACTTCTATCTGGTAAACACCACTTTGTCGCCGGACGGCAACAAAGTGCGGGCTACCATCAACGGCACCGAATTCATGCTCGACCAGTGGGCTCCCTATATGATGGAAGGCCTGCCCGCCGGGCAGAACACCGTGAAGCTGGAACTGGTAGATGCCAGCGGCACCATGATTCCCGGCCCCTACAACTCCGTGACGCGCACGTTTACGCTGCAGCCGTAAGGTGAAATAGTGAGTTTGATGTTTTGGATGCGCTCCTTGTGCCAGCAGAACATTAGACTCACCATTTCGCTATTACGCCAAAACGCCCCCTTTCCAGCTGGAGAGGGGGCGTTGCTGATTTATGACAGCGGCGAATAGATCATGCCTGTCCTTGCGAAAAGGCATGACATTCCGCGTATCAAGTGAAGCAATGACAGGCAATCATTTCATCGCCAGCTGCCTACGCGCCAGTTTATGGCTATTTCGAAATAAGGGTAGAGGTTGCGAGTGGCGCGGGCCAGCTCTTCGGGGGCGTAGCTGGTGCCGGCGTAGAGGCCGGGGCCTTCGCGGTAGCGGTAAAAAGTGCTTAGCTGCTGCAGCCAGAGGCTGGTGGTGAGGGTGAAGCCGGCGGCGGTGTGGCGCTCGTAGGCCAGGTCGGGGCCCTGCTGGCGCGTTACGTGGCGCAGGTAAATGAGAATGGGCGTGCCGCCGGCGGTGGCCAGCAGGGCAGCGCGACCGTGGGTGCGCTGCTCCAGAAAGCGGTAGCCCACGCGCAGGCTGCTGCGGCCGCGCGGGCCGCTCCAGCCCTGGCGCAGGCCGCCAGCCAGATCGTGCGTGATGGTGGTATCCAGGGGGCTTTCGCGGAAGCGGGGCCAGTTGAGCAGGCCCACGCGGTTTTCGCGGCGCACGTAGTCCAGCGTGAGAAGGCGCTGGGGCGTGAGCTGGTAGCTAAGGTTCTGCTGCTGCTCCAGCACCCGGTTGGCGCGATTTTTCAGCTGCTCGCTGGCCCGGTCGCGCACCTGGTAGCTCACCCACAGATGATACGTTGATTTGAGGCTGAAGCGGCCCGGTGCCCACGTGAAGCCCGGCTCCCAGTGCAGTAGGCGGTCGGTGTAGTTCTCGGCACTCTGGGCGGCTTTGATGAAGATGAACTGCCGGTATTCGCCGCCCACGGCCAGGGTGGTGCGAAATGCGCCGGCCCAACGCCCGGCCCAGGTGAGGCGCAGCAGATGCTGCGACTCGTCGCGGTCCTGCTCGTTTTCCTTGCTGGGCGTATCCACGCGCAGCAACTGGGCCGTGCCCAGCAGCGTGAGGGCGTGGCGCGGCTGGGGCAGCCACGTCAGCTCCGACTGCCAGAGGGTAGTTTTCTCGGTAATGTCCTTCACCCGCTCGCGGGCCATAGCCGTTTCCAGGCGCGTGGGCAGCAGGTTGCGGTTGTTGTCGAGCGAGTAGGCGCGGTTTCGCTCCCGGTAGTTGAAGGTGAGCATGAACTGCAGCTTTCGGCTGCCCAGCCGCACTTCCTGTCGGGTATCCAGCTCCTGCTGCTGGTAGCGCAGGTTTTGCACGGTATCTGCCTCAGAAGCAAGGCGACGGTAGAGGAAGGCTCGACTGGGGAGCACCAGGGAATTGTCGGAGCGGAACGAAACCCGGTCGGCGAGGCGGTAGACCCACGTGAGCTGGGTGGCCACGGTGTCGCTCTGAATGCGCTGCACGTTGCCGGGCACGTAGTCTTCGGCCCGGTTGGAGCGGTAGCCCAGGCGCAACGCCCCGGTCGAGTAGTCGTCGAACGTGCGCTCGTAGAAGCCTTCGGCCACGGTGCGCTGCCAGATGCGCGGACCCAGGTTGGAGCGCGTGCCATAGAGCCGCACCGCCACCGGCTGCGTGGAGCCCTGATGGGGGTACACCAGCGTCGTCACTTCCAGTCCATACGCGGGGCCGGCATCGCGGCGGCCATTGCGGGCATCGTAGCCCAGCCCGCCAAACAGCACATAGCGGGCCTCCGACAGCGTATCGGTGGCTGCCAGTGGGCGCAGGCGGTGGTGGTAGCCCAGCCGGCCCAGCCAGGCCCCGGAGCGGGTGGCATTGGCCCTACTTTGCTCAAAGTGTAGCTGCTGACCGGCCTCCCAGCCCCGGCCCAGGCGCAGGGTGTGCAGCGCATGGGCCAGGTAGTCTTCGCGCACGAAAGGCGGGCGGCCGCGCTCGTCGTAGAGCCACTCGCTGAGCAGCCGGTAGCGCAGGTGCTGGCGGGCCGTAAGGCGGTAGCTACCCAATAGATTGGTTTGCTGGGCGTAGGTACTCACGCCCACGCGCCGGGCCCGGAAGGAAAGCAGCACCAGCGAATCGGGGGCCGGGACTTGGCCGGGCTGCTGGGCCCTAATTGGCACCGCGCACCCGGCCGCCAGCACCAGGCTCACAATGAATACGAACAGAAACCAGGCACCGCGGCGACACATAACAAACAGATAATAGGGCGCATCTGCACGGTGCCGCCAGCAAGGGGTAAGGTAGCCAATCGGGGCCCGCGCCGCAACGGACCGCCCGGCGGAGTGGCGCTGCCGGCCGCCATACCGCAAAAAATAATGCTAAACCCAAGCTCGGCTGTTTATTTTTGGGTTGGCTTGTCGGGCTTGTCGTAACTTCCCGGCGGCACAAGTCGTCTTGTGTGTCCGGGGTTGCCATAGGGGTAAGTTGTACAAACCCGCAGGCTTTTGTTTTGCCATCATGTAGCTTATGATTGTTCGGAAACTTTTTCTGTCGCTGGGGTTGGTTTTGGGCGGTGCCGGGCTTACGCAGGCGCAACACGCCATCTGGGCCGCCAAAGTGGTAGGCGTATCTTCGCAAAAGGCGGAGGGGAAAGAAGCCTTTTCGCCCGAAAAAGTACTGGGCGAGCCCAACGCGCAGCCGCTGGGCCAGATCAGCAACGATGCCTGGATTCCTAAAAAGGAAGGTACCAACGAATTTATTGAGGTGCGCTTCGGCAAGTCATTGGTGGCCAAGCAGGTGACAGTGATTGAGAACTTCAACCCCGGCTCCGTTATCAAGATTGAGCTGGTGGACACCCGCGGCACCAAGCACCAGATTTATACCAACGACAGCCCCGGCCCTATTCCGGAGCAGTTCCGCTCGCTGCAGGCCACCTTCCCGGCTGCTACCTACCGCACTATCGGCGTGGTAGTGACCATGAATACCAAGGCCGTGAACGGCGTAAACCAGATCGACGCCATCGGCATTGCAGACGTGGCGGAGGTGATGGTGAAAAAGGAATTCGCTAATGTGGCCCCCGAGGGCAGCGTGCGGTTCGACTCCGCGATGGTGAACCTGGGGCCAAACGTCAACTCAAAATACGTAGACACCCACCCGGTCATCAGCCCCGACGGCAAGACGCTGTTTTTTGCCCGCCAGGAGAGCCCGCAGAACGTGGGCGGCTCGAAGGACGGGCAGGACGTGTGGTACAGCACCCTGGCCAATGCCGCCAAAAAAAGCTGGAACCCGGCCAAAAACATCGGCGGCCCCATCAATACTCCCGGCCCCAACGGGCTGGCCTCGGTGTCGTCGGATGGTAACAGCGCGGTGCTCATCAACGTGTATCGCCCTGACGGCTCGCTCGATCCGAAAGGCGTGAGCACAGTTCGCCGCACCAAAACGGGCTGGGGCATGCCGGTAAAGATGGAAATCGAGGATTTCTATAACGACGACCCCGACCATGTCGACTACTTTTTGGCTACTTCCGGCAAAGCCCTGCTGATGGCCGTGGCCCGCAAAGACGGTAAGGGCGAGCAGGATATCTACGTGAGCTTTCCTAAGCCCGACGGCGGCTGGTCGCGGCCCAAAAACCTGGGCTCGGCAGTGAATACCAAGAAGCCCGAGTTTGCCCCGTTTCTGGCGGCCGATGGCAAAACGCTCTACTTCGCCTCCGAAGGCCACACCGGCTACGGCAACGCCGACATTTTTTACTCCAAGCGCCTCGACGACACCTGGACCAACTGGAGCGCCCCGCGCAACCTGGGCACCAGCATCAACTCGCCTGATTTCGACGGCTACTTCACGCTGGCCGCTTCCGGCGAAGATGCCTACCTGGTTTCGTCCCGGAAGGGTATTGACAATTCCCGCGACATTTTCCGCATCAACCTCACGCCGCAGTTCAAGCCCGAAGTGGTGACGCTGGTGCGGGGCCGCGTGCTGGATGCCGCCACTCAGAAGCCGGTGGCCGCCACCATCCGCTACGAAAACCTGCTGACCGGCGAAGAAATCGGGGTGGCGGAAACCAGCCCCGTTGATGGCTCCTACACCATTGTGCTGCCTTCGGGCGCGCACTACGGCTACCGCGCCGAGTCGCCGAACTACCTGGCTGAGAGCGACAACCTCGACGCTACCGACAAGCAGAAATACAGCGAAATCACCCAGGATTTGTTTCTGGTGCCCTTCGCGGTGGGCTCCACCATCAAGCTGAACAACATCTTTTTCACCCAGAGCAAGTACTATCTGCGCGACAATTCTTATCCCGAACTGTTGCGGCTGGTGCGCATTCTGAAGGATTATCCGGGCGTGGAAATTAAGCTGGAAGGCCACACCGACAACCAAGGCGACCCGGCGCTGAACGTGAAGCTAAGCTTGGACCGCGTGAACGAGGTGAAGAAATACCTGGTGTCGAAGGGCATTCCTGGTAACCGCATTGCCACCGAAGGCTTCGGCGGCTCGAAGCCCATTGCCAGCAACGAAAAAGAAGAAACCCGCAAGCTGAACCGCCGCGTGGAGTTCCGAATTACGAAGAAGTGATTTTTTAATGTGCTGATGTGGAAATGTGCTGATGCAAAGCGCCTGTCATCCTGAGAAAAGCGAAGGACCTTTCTCCGTTAAGCGACAAGCTTTTTAAAATGAGCAAAGCCCTTTACCACGCAAATGGTAAAGGGCTTTGTGCGTTGAATGACAATTGCAGTAGCTGAAGAGGAAGATCCTTCGCAGGCTCAGGATGACAGACGAAATTTTTAGCAGCTTATCAACTCGGCTTGGTGCTGCTGCCCTGGCCGCCGGGGTTGGCGATGGAGTCGCGCATGTCGGTGTCGGCTTGCACGTTGCGCATTTTGTAGTAATCCATCACGCCGAGGTTGCCGGAGCGGAAGGCGTCGGCAATGGCTTTCGGGATTTCAGCTTCGGCCTCCACCACGCGAGCTTTGGCCTCCTGGGTTTTGGCGCGGTTTTCCTGTTCCACGGCCACGGCCATGGCGCGGCGCTCCTCGGCCTTGGCTTCGGCCACCTTCAGGTCGGCGTTGGCCTGATCTATCTGGAGCTTGGCCCCGATGTTGGTGCCGATTTCGATGTCGGCGATGTCAATGCTCAGGATTTCGAAGGCTGTGCCGGCATCGAGGCCCTTGCTGAGCACGAGCTTGGAGATGCGGTCGGGGTGCTCCAGCACTTCCTTGTGCGACACCGACGAGCCGATGCTGGTCACGATGCCCTCACCCACGCGGGCCAGAATGGTTTCCTCGCCGGCCCCGCCTACCAGCTGCGTGATGTTGGCCCGCACCGTGACGCGGGCAATGACGATAAGCTGAATGCCATCCTGCGACACGGCGGCCACATTCGGCGTATTAATCACCTTCGGATTCACGGAAGTTGTGACGGCCTCAAACACGTTGCGGCCCGCCAGATCAATAGCCGTGGCTTGCTTGAAGGTGAGCGGAATGTTGGCCTTGTCGGCCGAAATCAGGGCTTTAATAACGCTGGGCACGTTGCCGCCGGCCAGGTAATGCGTTTCCAGCTCGTTACTGGTGAGCTGCAGGCCGGCTTTAGTAGCCGTGATAAGCGAGTTGACAATGAGCGTGGGCGACACCTTGCGCACCCGCATCAGCACCAGCTGGAACAGGCTGACCCGTACCCCCGAGAAGATGGCCGTAATCCAGAGGCTGATGGGGAAAAAGTACAGGAAAACCAGCAGGGCAACGCCGGCAATGGCAACCGGAACGACGGGAAAATTATTCATGCGGACAGGATAAGTTGGCGGGGCAAGGTGGCGCTTAAATCGATGCAATAATAATGGGCAGCTGACTTTATGCTCAAGCCACCGCTTCCACGATGATGCGGTTCTGCTCTATGCGCAGCACCCGCACCGCCGCTCCGGTCGGCACGAACTCGCCCCGCGTCACTACTTCGCGGCGGTGCTCGGCAAAGAGCACCGTGCCCGAGGGCCGCAGCGCCGAAATGGCCCGGCCCACGGTGCCGGGCTGCACGTCGGGCAGGCGGGCATCGCGCACGTGGGTGTCGTTTACTTCGGTGAGGGCCAGCCGCGCCATGTTCTTGGGCCGCAGGCCGATGTAGATGATGATGCCGGCCAGCACCAGCGCCGTGACCAGCGTGACGTGCCCGGCCGAGGTACCCAGGTCGCGGTAGCCGAACCAGATGCCAGCTGCCAGCAGCGCGAAGCCCGCCAGCCCCACCACCGTGGTGCCGGGAATGAACAGCACTTCGGCAATGAGAAACAGCAGGCCGAAAAACAGCAGCAGGGCAATGCTAATCCAGTCCATGAGGTGAAAACGGTAGGGGTGAGGGTGCTCTAAAGATACGCAGAAAGCCGCCACGCCGCGCAGTATGTTCGGCGGCCAAAGTGTTAGCTTCGCCTGTTGCCCGCGCCTTTACTTTCCCTTCTTATGTCGCTTATTTCCGCCACCCCCGCCGCCGCTGCCCCCGAGCTATTGGCAGCCCTGTTGCGGCAGGTGCCTTTTCTGACGGAAGAAGACATTGCGGCCTTCGTGCCGCTCTGGCACAAGTCCGTCCGGCTGCAGCGCGGCGACTTCCTGATTCGGCCGGGACAGGTGGAGCACCATTTGTACTTCGTGCGGGCGGGCACGCTGCGTATCTTCTACCCCAGCCAGACCGAGGAAATCTGCGTGGGCTTCGCCTACGGCAACACACTGGTGTGCTCGTTTCCGTCGTTCGTGGCCGGGCAGCCATCGGAGTACAGCATTCAGGCACTGCGCAAAAGTGAGCTGATCGGTATCAGCCGCGCCGATTTTTCGGCCATCGTGGAGGCGCGGCCCAACTTCGCCCGGTTCTGGCGGCTGGAGCTGGAGCGGGCCGTGATGGGCCGCATCGAGCGGGAAATTGACCTGCTACTGCCCGAGCCAGAGCGGCGACTGGCGCGCCTGCTGGCCCGCAGCCCGCACCTGTTTCAGCTGGTGCCCAAAAAATACATTGCCTCCTACCTGCGCATGACCCCCGAAACGCTTAGCCGGCTGCGCTAAATCTTGCGCTCAATCAAGATTCTGCCCGGCCAGATTGGAGAGTTTTGTAGCCCGCACCAAACCGCATTTTGTCATGAACTCCCGCGCTTTTCTCGAAGCCCTGCATGGCCGCGTGCAAGCCCTGCACACCACCGTCAGCACTGACTTCGCGCCCCTGGAAGCCGCGCTGCTGAACGTCAAGCCCAGCCCAACCAGCTGGAGCATTCTGGAGTGCCTGGAGCACCTGAACCGCTACGCCCGCTACTACCTGCCGCAGCTGGCCAAGGCGCTGGCCCAGCCGGCCGGGCCAGCGCCCACCGATTTCAGCCACAGCTGGCTGGGGCGGAAATCCATTGAGGCCGTGCGGCCCGAAAACCAAAAAAAGCAGAAAACGCTGGCCCGTATGAACCCCAACCAAAGCCAGCTCAGCCCTGCCACCATAGCAGAGTTTCTGGCGCACCAGCAGCAATTGCTTGCTTTGCTTGCCCAAGCCAAAACGACTGATTTGAGCCGCAAAGCCATTCCGGTCGAGTTTTTCCGGCTGCTGAAGCTAAGTATTGGCGACGCGCTGGAGTTTGTAGTAGCCCACCAGGAGCGGCATGTGCTGCAGGCGGAGCGTGTGCGTCAGCAGCTGCATCTGGAGTTGCGCGTGTGAAGCCAAGCTTAGTTTGGAATATAAAAAGAACGTCCTACCGAGCGAAGTCGAGGTATCTCGCGTGCTGATGTTGGATTAGTAATCCAGTGTCAGCACGCGAGATACCTCGACTTCGCTCGGTAGGACGTTCTTATCTGCTTTAAAATAAGTTGTTTAGTAAGCCCGGGCGAAATACACGCGGCGGGCACTGGGCTTGCCGGTGAGCATATCCACGCCTTGCTCGTCGGGCTCGGCCAGGGCCAGGCAGCGGATGGTGGCTTTGGTTTCTTCCTTGATGCGCTCCTCGGTTTCGGAGGTGCCGTCCCAATGCGCTACCACGAAGCCGCCCTCACCTTCGAGGGCCTGCTTGAACTCCTCGTAGGTATCCACGCGGGTGGTGTGGGCTTCGCGGAAGCGTAGGGCCTTGTTGTAGATGTTGGCCTGAATGTCGTCGAGCAGCGCGGCAACGTGGTCCACGATGTCGGCCAGAGGCAGGTTCATTTTCTCCTTGGTGTCGCGGCGGGCCACTTCCACGGTGCCGCTTTCCAGGTCGCGCATGCCCACGGCAATGCGCACGGGCACGCCTTTCAGCTCCCACTCCGCAAACTTGAAGCCTGGCCGCTCGGTGTCGCGGTCATCAAACTTCACGCTGATGCCGCGGTCCAGCAGGCCCATCTGCATAGGGCGGATGCGCTCGGCCAGCTCTTCCAGCTGCCCGGCCTTATAAATGGGCACGATAACCACCTGAATCGGGGCCAGCTTGGGCGGCAATACCAAGCCTTCGTCGTCGGAGTGCGCCATTACCAGAGCGCCCATCAGGCGGGTGCTAACGCCCCAGCTGGTGCCCCATACGTGCTCCAATTGGCCTTCCTTGTTGGTAAACTGCACATCGAAAGCCTTGGCAAAATTCTGCCCCAGGAAGTGCGACGTGCCGGCCTGCAGGGCTTTGCCGTCCTGCATCAGTCCTTCGATACAATACGTATCCAGGGCACCCGCAAACCGCTCGTTTTCCGACTTCACGCCTTTCACCACGGGCAGCGCCATCCATTCTTCGGCAAACTGGGCGTACACGTCCAGCATCTGGCGGGTTTCGGCAATGGCCTCCTCGGCCGTGGCATGGGCCGTGTGGCCTTCCTGCCACAGAAATTCGGCGGTGCGCAAAAACAGCCGGGTGCGCATTTCCCAACGCATCACGTTGGCCCACTGGTTGATGAGCAGCGGCAGGTCGCGGTAGCTCTGAATCCAGCCTTTGTAGGTGCTCCAGATAATGGCCTCCGAGGTGGGCCGGATAATGAGTTCTTCCTCCAGCTTGGCGTTGGGGTCCACGCGCAGCTTGCCGGGGTTGTCGGGGTCGGTCTGCAGACGGTAGTGCGTCACTACGGCGCACTCTTTGGCAAAGCCCTCGGCGTTTTTTTCCTCGGCCTCAAACATGCTTTTGGGCACGAGCAGCGGGAAGTAGGCGTTCTGGTGGCCCGTGCGCTTGAACATATCGTCGAGCTGGCGCTGCATCTTCTCCCAGATGGCGTAGCCGTAGGGTTTGATGACCATGCAGCCGCGCACGGCCGAGTTTTCGGCCAGGCCCGCCCGCTTCACCAACTCATTGTACCACAGTGAATAATCTTCACTGCGCTTGGGCAAACTTTTACTCATATTCGGGGTATCTTTGGTAGGGGGAAAAGCGCCTAAAGCTGGTACAGGATTTGTCCTTGTTTCGGGGCACCGTTTCGCCGCCAAATTACGTTAAAAATAAACCGGCGTAACCGGCGATTGTCAGACAACCATTCGCGGGTTTTCGCCCTCTTCGGGGTAACGGTTTACACGCTCTCCCTCTTCCGGCCCTTTCTTACGCGCAAGCAGCCATGAAAAAGATCTTAACCGCATTTTTGCCGGCCCTGTCCCTGCTCGCGCTGGGCAGTTGCGCCAGCACCTCGCAGCTCGCCTCTACGGAGGACGACGGCGTGTATTACTCCTCCAAAGACCGCACCACCCGGAATGCCACCGCCTCCGCGGCTCCTTCTTCCGGGCAGAGCGATGCCCGCGCTGCGCAAGATCCTAATGACAAGGCGGATACCGATGCCGGTGCTGACGAAGCCACTAACCCGGAGTACCGGAGGGAAAGTGGCCGTGCCTCGGGTTCAGCCAGCCGCACCGAGTACTACGATGACGACTACGGCTACTCGGCCCGCATCCGGCGCTTCCACCAGCCCGCGTTCCGGGGGTTCGGCTACGGCTACTATGATTTTGCCTACGTTGACCCCTTCTGGTACGGCGGCGGCTTTTCGCCCTACGGCTGGGGGCCGGGCTACTATGGCGCGTTCTACGACCCGTTTTATGACCCCTTCTACGGCCCCTATGCCTACGGCGGCAGCTTTGTTAATATCAACATCGGCTTTGGCCGACCCTACTACAACCCCTGGCGCTTTGGGGGCTTTGGCTACGGCTACGGCTATGGCGGCTTCGGCGGCTACCGCAACGGGTATCGCAACGGCTATTATGATGGTCTGAACAGCGGCTATAGCTACGGCGGGCGCGGTGCCGGTACCAGAACTTACTATGGCCCCCGGCGCGACGGAGCCCGCGAGGCTACCTCGGCCGCTGCGGGCCAGGGCAACGCCGGGCGGGGCCGGGGCCGCATCGAGGAAGGCGGTATTGCCAACCCAAGCGGTGGCGGCTCGTCTACGGGTGGCTTTTCCAACGGGGGCAATGGCAGCGGCACCTCGACCGTGGCACCCGGTCGGGGCCGCGGCCGCATTGTGGAAGGCCAGAGCAGTGGCACGGCCGTGTCGGAAAGCACGATTCGGCAGAATCCAAGTGGCCAGTTCAATAACGCTAGTGAGGCAGCGGATAAGCAGTTGAAAGAGCGGGAGATGCGTCGGAGCCAAATTTCGGAGGCCGAGCAGCCGCGCCTGAACACGGAAAGCTCGCGGGGCCGCTGGCGGGTGGTGGAGAATGGCGGCGGCACCGATGCCGCTCCGGCCACCACGCCCCAGGACTACGCCCAGCCCCGGCGCGGGAGCTACCGCGAAATGCCCCAGCCCCAGCAGGCCGGCGGCGATGACGAGCAGCCTCAGCGGGTTCGGCAGCGCGTATTCGGCAATGCTGACCAGCCCAGCCGGTCGCGGGAGCAGCCGGCGGAGCAACCCCAGCGCCAGCGCTATTCGGAGCCTTCCCGCTCGGAGCCTTCGCGCACGTACTCCGCTCCTCGCAGCTCCGGTAGCGACAACAGCGGCGGCGGTGGTAACAGCGGTGGCGGCTCGCGCGGCCGGGGCCGGATGCAGTAAGCCGGGCCTCGCCAACTCCTTGATTGTGAACAGCCGGGTAGCCGGCTCCCTTCCTTTTTCCTGATGAAAAACCTGAAATATGGCCTTGGCCTGGTCCTGATGGGACTGGCCGGCCACGCCTTTGCCCAGAATGAAACGGATGCGCTACGCTATTCGCGGATTCAGTTTGGGGGGCCGGCCCGCACGCTGGGCATCGCTGGGGCCAACGTGGCGTTAGGCGCTGACCTGGGCAATTTGAGCAGCAATCCGGCCGGCCTGGGTCTGTTCCGCAAGTCGGAGTTCAGCTTCACGCCAGGGCTGGGGCTGGGGCAGGCCGAAACGCAAGCGCCGGGCGCCGATACCCGGCTCACGGCCAACCGCAACAGCTTCCACGTCGGCAGCTTTGGGGCCGTGTTCACCAACCGCCTGACCGACGACGACATCAGCTCGGACTGGCGCGGCAGCAGCTTCGGCATTGGCTTCACCCGCCTGAACGACTTTAACGCCCAGTACCGCTACACCAACACCGTGAGCGAGAACCGCTCGTTTTTTGAGCGCCTGCGCAATCCGGAATTCGTGGATGGCAGCCTGATTGGGGCCTACGATGACATTGATGCCCAGTATAAGGATGGGGAATACGTGTCGCTGGACGGGCTGGCCTACGGCGGCCTGCTGACAGGCTTCTACGACAAGAAAAAGCGGGCCGACCCCCGGGTGCCGGAAGACTCGCTCGGCACCATTCGGCGCGTGGGGCCCATCACGCAAAATGAAACGGTGCTCACCACCGGCGGACAGAATCAGTTCGACTTCGCCTTCGGGGCCAGCTACAAAGACCGGCTCTACGTGGGAGCCAGCGTGGGCCTTGTCACCAGCAGCTACAACGAGACGCGCACCTTTCAGGAAACGGAGGCCAACGACCCCAACAACACTACGCCCTTCCTCAGCCTGAGCCGGCGCGACCAGGTGGAAACCCGCGGCACGGGCCTCAACCTGAAAGTGGGGGCCATATACCGCCTGAACGATGCTGTGCGCCTGGGCGGCTCGGTGCAGACGCCCACCTTCATGCGCCTCACCGATAACTACTCTACTTCGCTGGATACGCGCTTTTCGGCGCTGCCCCAGCCGGGTACCGCGCTTTCGGCCTCGGTGAAGTCGTTGCCGGGCGAGTACACTTATTCGCTCACCACGCCGTTCCGGGCTTCGGGCGGGGCCGCCGTCACCATTGGCAAGCATGGCTTTCTGACCGGCGACGTGGAGTATCTGAACTATAGCCAGGCCCGGTTGGGCGGCGACGCCGAAACGAACAACACCTACGCCTTCGACCGGGAAAACAACAGCGTGAAAGCTCTGTACCACTCGGCCGTAAACGTGCGCTTCGGTGGCGAGGCCCGCTTGGATGTGTTCCGGGTGCGGGCTGGCTACGCCCGCTACGGCGACCCATTCAAAACCAACGAGTTTGACCGGACGCAGCAGTACTTTACCGGCGGTCTGGGCCTGCGGCAGGGCAACTTCTTCCTCGATGCCGCCGCCGTGTACGCCCTCGACAAACGCTACAGTCAGTCGTATTCGCTGCCCAACGCGGCGGCCCCGGTCATCCGCATCGACGGCAACCGCTACACCACGTCCGTTACCATCGGCTCCACGTTTTAAGGAGTTGAATAGCTGCGGATCAAACCCAAAAAGGGGCGTTCCGGTCAGGAGCGCCCCTTTTTGGGTTTACTTAAGCCGGAATCAAAAGCCTCCTTACTTCGTGACGCGCACTTGCAGGAGCACGGTCGGAACGGGCGCGGTGAGGATTTCCTGCACGAAAAACAGCCCGGATTTCTGGTCCTGGGTGCGGAAGGCGTAGACCTGGCCTTTGGCAAGCGGCGCGGTGCGGGTGGCTGGGGCGTTGGGGTTGCCCGCGAACAGGTCGGTCAGCTCCTGGCCGGTGTCGGCGGCATCGAAGCCGGCCTTATCCAGGGCGGTAGACCGGAAAGCGGTGGGGCGGGCGGGCCAGGCGGCCAGATGCGCGATGGTGTCGGTGGGAGCGGCCAGTACGATGCCGTTGCGGGTGGCTACATACACCACATCGATCAGGCTCTGGGCCGCCGCATTGGTGCGCACCGTGAAGCGCGGCAGCGTGAGGCCGGGCAGCAGCGCCAGAAAGCTGCGGCGGTTGCCGCCGGCCCCAGGGGCCTGCAACTGAGCAGTGTAGCGGTGGTAGGTGAGGCGCAGCGAGTCGCTGTTGCGCAACTGCAGCTGAAAGCTCCGGCTCACCTTATTGCCCTCCGCGTCTTCGGCCTCGAAGCGCCACTTTTCCCGGCCCGAGGTCGTGCGGGCGTTCAGCGTGGTCTGGAGAAGAAATTCGCGCGCGGACATGGCCGAATCGAGAAAAACCAGCTCCGGGTCTTGGTTGGCCGCCACCGTCACCGCGTCGTAGTCGGCCCGTTCGCGCAGCGGGTTTTTGGTGGGCGTGTAATTCACGAAGATGCGCACATGCGTTAGCAGCCGGTCGGCGGTGCGCACGCTGCTGTAGAGCTTGAACGTAACCGTGTCGCCAGGCGTGGTGAGGATGCGGTCGAAGCTGGTGTAGCGGCTGCTGCCCACCAGGTCCAGGCGCGGCCCGGCCGGGGTTTTGGAACAGGCTACCAGCAGGCTGAGCAGGAGCGGGGCGGGCAGAAGCAGAAGCAGGCGATGACGCATAGAGAGCAAAGGTCGGAAGGAAGCCGCGAAGTTTTGGCGGCGCGGCCGGCGCGGGGCCGCCAGCCGCGCCGAAATCAATATCTTTAAACCGCTAACGCCCCAGCCCGGGTTCTATTTCAGCGCGCCGTAGGTGGGGCCCGCGGACAGAGTGGCCCGGCCGCGACTGGGGCCGGCTCAGCCCCAAGTTTGCAGGAAAAAATGCCGGGGCAGCGTTTGTTTCTGAGTTTTTCGCGTAGAATGGCCTCATGCGTATGCTCCAGATAAAAACCCGCTTCCTGCTCGGAGCACTGCTTCTGGCCGGCCTGGGAAGCTGCCAGCGCGAAAAGCCGGTTCGCGCCGCCCCCGCCGAGCCCGCTGCCCCCGCGCCGGCCCTGAACGACTCCTTGCCCCAAACCCCGGCCACGGGCCAGACTATAAACCGGACCTGGCACCGCTTAGCCCAGCGCACCCGCCGCAACGCGCCGCTGGTGTACCGGCGCGGCACCACGCGGCCCTTTGCCGCCGATACCGCCGCCCCGCCGCCCTCCGAAGCCCGCCTGCACGACCTCACGCTGAAGGCCAGCGAGTATTTTCAGATTGACCCTACCCAGCCCGCCGAAGTGCACGGCCGCGAGGGCACCATCGTGCGCTTGCCGGCGCAGGTGCTCGTGAATGCCAGCGAAAAGCCCGCCACCGGTCCGGTGTGGGTAGAGCTGAAGGAGTGCTACACGGTGGCCGATATGCTGCTTTCCAACCTCTCGACGGTGACCCCGGAGGGCGACCTGCTCGATTCGGGCGGCATTGTGCTGGTGCGGGCATCGGCACACGGGCAACCGCTGCACGTAGCGGCGGGGCAGGCTTTTCAGCTCGAAATGCCATTTGTGCGCCGCCAGAAAGGCATGCGACTTTTCTACGGCCAGGGCAGCCGGCGGCAGCAGCCCGCACACTGGGTGGCGGCCGGCCCTATCGTGCGCCACCCAGCCCCGCCGGCCGTTGCCACCCAAGCTACCCAAATGCCCAGCTACGGCAGCGGCCCCGCCGATATCAACCGCCTGATCCGGTATCCGGCGGCGGCGCTGGCCAGCCGCACTGAGGGCCTAGTTTACGTTTCCTTCGTGGTAGATGAAGGTGGCAAGGTGCTGAGCCCCAATGTCGTGCGGAGCCTCGGCGACGGCTGCGATGAGGAGGTGCTGCGCGTGCTGGCTCTCACCTCCGGCCACTGGACCCCGGCCCGGCAGGGCGGCCAGCTGGTGCCCGTGAAGATGACGCTGCCCATCCGCTTCTCCCTGCAGCAGCAGGGCCAGATGACGGCCGAAAATAGCCCCGACCCCGCCGCCAACGCCGACACGTTGCCCGCCACCGACGAAGGCGACGACCACCCCGAAGTCTCCGAGCCGGCTGCCGCGCACTACGCCTTCCAGGCTGACAGGCTGGGCTGGCTGACTTGCGAGCGGGAGTGGCGGCCCGCCGGGGCGCAGGCTGCTTTCACCGCCACTGCCGATACCGAGCCCACCACCAGCGTGCATCTGGTATTCCGCGAGAGCACCACCATCGTGGCGGGGGAGCCACGGGCCGAGGGCTACCATTTTGCGGGCGTGCCGGCCAACCAGCGGGCGGTGGTGGTGGGCGTACAGTACCGCAACGGTACGCCGTATCTGGCTATGCAAGAAACCGTTACGGGACAGCGAGAAACAGAGACGCTGGAGTTTCGGGAAACGACGCTGGCTGAGCTGGAAAGGGAGCTGGAGAAGCTGCAGTAGCCGGGCAGCCTGCGTTAGGACAGAGTGGTTTGGGGAGAAAAGAAAAACCAGTGCTATTTGCAGCCGGTTTGCCGCCCGCGCCTTTTGGTGGCTGCGGCGGGTCAGTCAACCAGTACGTTTTGCCGAATATTTTTCATGATTCCTCCCGGTTCGCTCCGCGCGACTAGTCCGGTCCTGTTGGCAGGCATTGGCTTGCTCTTCGTGCTGGAAACGCTGTTTTTTACGTATCTGCGTGGCGGCCTTGGGCCATATTGGAGCCCGTTGGTGCTGTATCTGCTGGGCTTGGCGCTGTGCCTGCTCACGGCCCGCGCCGTGCTGGACTCGCGCTTTCAATGGCCCGCTCCCGCCGCCGGCCCCCGGACCGTGCTGCCCCGGCTGGCCATCGGTGCCGGCCTCACCTTTATCAGCTGGCTGATTACGGCTCCGGTTATCGCCAAGCTCGTCGGGCGGGTGCAGGTGGCGGATATTGGGGTAAAGTCGGATATCATCCCTGCGTTGCAGGTCTACGTAACCCGGTTTCTGGGGCCGGAGACGGTTTATCGGCCCATCACACTGCTGGGCTACACGTTTCTGCCCAATTATCCGCCCCTGCAGTGGCTGCCGTTTGTGCCGGCCGAGCTGTGGGGCCTCGACTACCGGGCTTGGGCATTTGGCCTGCTGCTGCTGGCGCTGCTGCTGGCGTACCAGTGGCCGCTGGCCCGGCTGGCCCTGCCGCGGGGCGAGTGGCTGCTGAAAGCGGTGCTGCCCGTGCTGGTGCTGCACTTCGCCGTGCTGACCGATAAGAACATGTACAGCCTCACGGTGGAAAGCCTGATTGTAGGCTACTACTTGGTGCTGGCGGGCGGCACGCTCAGTAAAAACCCGTGGCTCAAAGCGTTGGGGTTGGTGCTATGCCTTTTGTCGCGGTTTTCGCTGGCGCTGTGGGTGCCGCTCTACGGGCTGCTGCTGCTGTGGGAAAACCGGCGGCGCGGCTGGCTCACGGCCGGTTTGGCGCTGGCCGTGGTGGTGCTCATCTTCGGTCCTTTCCTGCTCTCCGACCCCACTATTTTCCTGCGGGCCCAGCTGGAAAATATGGGCATTGCCGAGGGCGAATGGCAGCGCATCGACCCCCGCGCCGTGCCGCCGCTGCCCATGCACCTGTTCAACGGCGTGGGCTTCGCGCCCTGGTTCTACGATATGACCGGCACGCTCACGGAGCGCATTGCCCGGCTGCAAACGGTGCATTTCGCAGCCTGTACGGCCATTGTGGTGCTTAGCGGCGGGCTGTTCTGGCGCTTCCGCCACCGCTTCGACCCGCGCCTAGCCGCGCTGCTCAGCCTGAAAGTCTACCTGGCCACTTTCTACGGCTTCCTGATCATTCCTTACACGTATCTGGCCTCTGTGAGCCTGTTCACGTCCTTGTTTGTGGTGCTGCTGGTAAGCCGAAAAGCTCCGTTTCTGGTGCCATTCACGCAAGCCGCGCCGTTGGATGGGGGTACAGAGCCGGAGGCGTAAAGTCGACCAAACTCACAGCTTCACGCACACATTCTGGGCCTCGGTGAAAAACCGCAGCGCTTCCAGCCCGCCTTCGCGGCCCACGCCGGAGTTCTTCATGCCCCCGAAGGGCGTGCGCAAGTCTCGCAGCAGCCAGGTATTGATCCAGACCACGCCGGCGTGCAGCTGGTGGGCTACACGGTGGGCGCGGTCTAGGTCGCGGGTCCAGATGGTGGCAGAGAGGCCGTAGTCGGTGCCGTTGGCCCATTCCAGCGCCTCGGCCTCGGTGTCGAAGGGCGTGAGCGTGACCACGGGACCGAAGATTTCCTCGCGGTTGGTGCGGCAGTCGGGGGCCAGGCCCTCAAACACGGTGGGCTGCAGGAAGAAGCCCCAGGCGCAGCGCCCTTCAGGCCGCACGCGTTGCCCGCCGGCCAGCAGCGTGCCGCCTTCCTGTTGGGCTAAGTCGATGTAGGACTGCACTTTCAGTAAATGCGCTTCGCTCACCAATGCGCCTTGCCGGGTGGTGTCCAGCTGCGGGTCGCCGACGGTGAGCGTGGCCACGCGGGCCAGGAAAGCGGCCTTGAACTGCTCATAGATAGGCCGCTCGATGAAGATGCGCGAGCCGCAGAGGCAGATCTGGCCCTGGTTGCTGAAGCTCGACTGCACGCTGGTGCTCACGGCCGCCGCCAGGTCGCAGTCGGCGAAGATGACGTTAGGGTTTTTGCCGCCCAGCTCCAGGCTTAGCTTTTTGAACATGGGCGCGGCCGTGCGGGCAATATGCTCGCCGGTTTTGGTGCCGCCCGTGAAGCTGATGGCCTTCACCAGCGGATGCTCCACAATGGCCTGCCCCGCGCCCGGCCCCGTGCCGTGCACGATGTTGAGCACGCCCGCCGGCAGCCCCGCCTCTTGGCACAGTTCGCCCAGCAGAAAAGCCGTGGCGGGCGTAATCTCCGAAGGCTTGGCCACCACGCAGTTGCCGGCGGCCAGCGCGGGCGCTATTTTCCAGGTGAAGAGGTACAGCGGCAGGTTCCAGGGCGAAATGCAGCCCACCACGCCCAGCGGGTGCCGCACCGTATAGTTCAGCGCCAAGCCTTCCTGGAAGTGGGTTTCGGAAGCAAAATGGCTGATGCCGGTGCCAAAAAAAGCGAAGTTGCTGGCCGCCCTGGGGATGTCCACCACGCGGGCCAGGGCTACTGGTTTGCCGTTGTCCTGGCTTTCGGCCTGGGCCAGCCGCTCCAGGTTCTGCTCAATCAGCTCGGCAATGCGCACCAGCAGGCGGCCCCGCTGCTCGGCCGGCCGGGCCCGCCAAGCCGGAAACGCCGCCTGAGCCGCCTGCACGGCCAGCGCCACATCAGCCGCGTCGGAGTCGGGGATGCGGCCGTAGACCTGGCCGGTGGCGGGGTCGATGTTGTTGAGGTAGCGGCCGGCGGCGGGCGGTACAAACCGGCCGTTGATGAAGTTCTGAATCTGGAGCATGGAGCAGCGGAAAAGCTGGCTTGGGGCGAAAACAAAGCTACGAAAAGCCGCTACGGCGCGCCAGGTGACCTACCAGCCAGCAGGTTTGGCAGCCGGTGGGGCCGGCGGCTGGGGTAGCACGGCCTCCACGCGCAGCGTCGCGCAGGAATCCTGCGCTTGCACGGGTTGCACGCGGTAGTATTTGCGCAGGGCCTGGTGAGCTGCCGCGCCGCACACTACCACCAGCTGGCCCGGCGCAAGGCCTTGCATCTCCGGGTAAAGCACCTGCACGGTGTCGTGGCGCGACTGGCGGGCGGTCAGGGCGTAAAATTCCAGCGGGGCATTGTAGCTGCTGATGGGCGGGTCGGTGCTGGCGTGGGCCACTACATAACTAGTAGGGGCGCCGGGCTGCCGGGCCTGCCAGCGTAGGTAGGGCCCGTAGTTAAAGGCGGCCACATCGTAGCGCCGCCGGTATTCTTTGCCTAGCCGCAGGTGCAAGGCCACGAAGGACGGAATAAAGGCCGCGCCCACCAGCAGCGCCACGGCCAGGCCCGGCTTCAGCCCCCACACCAGCGGCCGGCCGGCCGCCACCCGCCGCAGCATCATCAGCCAGCATTGCCGCAGCCACACCGCCAGCCCCGCTCCCAAAACCAGCGCCAGCAGCGGGAATAGCGGGGCGCTATACCAAGCCAGCTTCGTGGTCGAGCTACTAATAATCAGCAGAAAAACGCCGCCCGTGGTGGCCGCCAGCGTGAAGAAGCGATGGACCGGCCGCCGCACCGGGCGGCGCAGCAGCAGCCAGCCAGACAGGAGCACCCACGGAGTCCAGAGCAGGAATTGCTGACTTACGAACGGGGTCAGGTACCAGTACCAGGGCGCGGCGTGGTCTTCGAGGCCGCTGAGCATGCGGCCGCCCAGCTCGTTTTGCCACACCGCCTGCAGGTAGCCGGGCGCGGCCTGCTCGCGCAGCCAATACCAGAGCGCGGGCGGGGCCAGCGCCAGCACGGCAGCCAGCCACGTGGCCGGCTGGCGGAGCAGCGCCGACAGCCGCCCGCGCCGGGTAATTTCGAGTAGAATGCCGGGCAGGAAAAACAGGCCGGCCACGCTTTTGGTGAGCACCGCCAGCGCCACGGCCGCGCCGGCCAGCAGCAGATAGCGGCGCTGCCGGGTCTGGAGCCAGGCAAAGGCGGCCAGCAGCTGCGCCGTGAGAAAAAGCAGCAGCAGCGTTTCGTAGTCAGCAGTGCGGGCCACGTGGTGCGTGATGAAGCCCTTGCTGCTGAGCAGGGCCAGGCCCGCCAGCAGCCCGGCCAGTGGGCCACCCAGCCAGCGCCGGGCAAAGGCTGCCACCAGCGCCACCAGCGCCAGCGCGGCCAGGGCCGTGGGCAACCGCACGGCCCATTCGGAGTAGCCCAGCAGCGAAATGCTCAGGGCCTGCAGCCAGATGAGCAGCGGCGGCTTCGTGTTCCAAAGGTCGGGCTGGCCAGCGTAGTGCGCCACCAGCCAGTTGCCGGAGCGTAGCATTTCGGCCGCATTCACGGCCAGCCGGGCTTCATCCCAAACCTGCAGCGGGGCGGCCCCCAGCCGCCACAGCAGACCGGCCCCGGCCGCCGGCAGCAGCGGCAGCCACCACCAGCGCCACAGGGCAGCTAAGGAAAAAGGACGGGCGCGGGAAGGCAAAGGTGCGGGCATAGACGAAAGGAATCCGGCCAAAACTAGCGAATTTGCCCGCCTGAATGCTGGCTGGTGGCTATTTCGGCCCACCCAATTTCTCTCTATTCCATGAAATCAGGTTTTTCCCGCTGGCTGCTGCCGCTGCTGATCTACACGCTGCTCTTCGGGGTGTTCAGCTGGCCGCTGGCCGCGCATTTCACCACCGGCTTTCTGGGCTTCGCCGGCCACGATGCCAACCAGTATGTGTGGAATGCCTACAATTTCCGGCAGGCGCTGGCCGCGGGAAAGAATCCGTTTTTCACCGATCTGCTGCTTTATCCGCAGGGCTCGTCGCTGATTATGCATACCTATACGCCCATTATCGGGCTGCTGAACTCGGTGCTGAACCAGCCGATTCTGGCCGTCAATGTTGCGCTGCTGCTGAGCTTCGTGCTGTCGGGGGTGGGAGCGTACCGGCTGTGCGGGCGCTGGGTGGCCAACCCGGTGCTGTGCCTGCTGGCGGGCGTGGTTTTCGCTTTTTCGCCCTACAAGCTGGCCCATCTGCCCGAGCACTACCACCTGCTGCTCACGGCCGCGGTGCCATTCTACGCGTGGGCTTTTCTGGAAGCGTTTCAGTTTGAAACCGGCCGGCTGGGGCTGCGGGTGCGGCGCTGGAGTCAGGTGGCGGTGTGCGCGGCCCTGGGCTTCGTCACGCTGCTCAGCGACTACTACACGCTGTTCGGGCTGCTGTATTTTTCGCTGGGCTACGCGCTGTATTACTGGTGTGGGCTGGGCCAAATCAACTGGCGGCGGCCCCGGCCGTGGCTGATTCTGGTCCTCACGCTGGTCGTCTGCCACATTGGCTCCCGGCTGCTGGGCCTCAGCGGCGTGCCCGACAATGCTGGGTTCTGGTGGGGCGGCGACCTGGCCGGCTACCTACTGCCGCCCACTACTAGCCGCTGGCTGAGCACGGCCTTCACCGAGCGGCTGCTGCAGAATAGCCCGATTTTCAACATGCCCGGCTCGGTCGAAAATGTGATGTTTCTGGGCTATTGCCTACCGCTACTGCTGCTATTGACGCTGCTGCTGCGCCGGCCCAAGGCCGGGCTGGCGGAAAACCAACCCTCGGACTGGGCGCCGCTGCCGTGGTTGCTGCTGCTGTTTTTTATGCTGACGCTGCCGGCGGTACGGGTTTTTGGTAAGGAAATTCTGCGGCTGCCTACCGGTCTGGTGCATTATCTGCCTTTTCTGAACAACATCCGCTGCCCTACCCGCCACGTTTCCTACGTGGCCCTGCTATTGCCGCTGGTTCTTTTCGCGCGGCTCGACCCCTGGCTGCGGGCGCGGCTGCAGCCGGCCGGGCGCTGGGCGTTTTCGGGGGCGCTGCTGGGCCTTGTGCTGATTGAGTTTCAGCCCGCGCCCGCGCCGCTGATGGACTCCACAGCCATTCCGCGGGCCTACCGCGAGGTGGCGCAACTGCCGGGCGACGTGCTGTTTCCCATTCCCTTCGGCCTGCTCGATGGCTACCAGACTAAGGGCGTGATGAACTCCGACGAGCTTCTGTACCAGACCATTCACCACAAAAAAATACCGGGAGCCTACATTTCGCGCATCCCCCAGGCTACTTTCCATCAGTTCGATCAGGATCCGGTGATGCACGCGCTGCTCCAGCGCCAGACCTTTCCCGACTCTGCCCTAGTGGCCGTGCCCACCGCCGCGCAGGTCAGCGCGTTTCTGCGCCGGTATCAACCCGCGGCCTTCCTGGTGCATCCCGACTACCGCAATCAGCCGGTGCACACACTGTTGCGCGAGCTGCTGCGCGGGCGCGGCTACCAGGAGCGGGAGGTAGACGGCTACGTGCTGCTGCACCAACCTACCCCCGCGCCGCATTGACCGAATACTTATTTATAGCGCAGCGAATCAGGTAAATCGGTGATGCGCTGGGGGAAATAGCGCCGCTGCGGCGGCCGGGCCGGGCCGGTGCGCCGCAGAATAAGCAGCGGCCGCTGGTCGTGTACTACCTGCCACTGGCCCGAGCGTTGGTAGTCGGTCAGGCGCTGCTCCAGGGCATCGTTGCTAGGGAAGGGATACGGGTTGTCGTCGCGCAGCACGGCCAGGTAGTCCGCGTCGGTAGCGTCGGGGAAGAGGTAGATGAACGGTCGAAAAGCCAGGTGCGGCACCAGCGGCGATGAAGCACTGACCGGCACGTCGGCCGGAATTAATTGCAAGCCCCGGTGCACCGCCGCAACATCAAATCCGCGGCGGTAGTGGCGGGGCATGTAGAACTGGGCCGCGCTCTTATCATACCACTCCGAAACCCGCACCTCCATCGAAACCAGCGTGGCTGCCAAAGTAACAAGGGCTGCCAGCGCCCCCAGCCGGGCGGCCCGCGGCGGCGCGGCTTGCAGCAGCCAGTGGCCCAGCGCCAGGTTCAGAATGGGCACAAACTCGATGGAATACTGCGCGTTCAGCCCCCAGTGTACGAATTGCGCCGAAAACAGCTTTTGCGCATAAATCGGCAGCAGCATGAGCAGATAAGCCGGGCGGCGCAGCAGCGCGTAGCCTCCCGCAAGCAGCACCATCAGGTGCAGCTCCAGCTTCACGTAGTCGCCGATGGGCTCGTTGGCCAGGTGGTTGGCAAACAGCAGCCGGGCCAGATACGCGGGCTGCGTGAGGTGGCGCAGCAGCTCGCCCGGCGTGCTGCCCAGGGCCACGTAGTTGCGCTGGTGGTAAAACGCCCGCCCTTCGCTCAGCACCGGAATCACGAAGCGCACGGCTACCAGAAAGTAGACGGCCGCCAGGCCCGCCAGCCCCAGGGCCAGTAGCACGCGCGGACGCTGGTGGCGGTGCAGCACGGCCAGGCCCAGGGCCACAAATACCAGCCAGAGCGCCACGCCTTCCTTGGTAAGCAGCAGCCCGCCAAAGAGCAGCATGGTAGGCACGCGGCGGTTTTGCTCGAAGAAGTAGAACAGCCACGGCAGCAGCATAGCTGCCACTACATTGTCGTGATAATCGAATGCCAGAGCCGAAAAAATGCCCCAGATGCTCAGAAACTGCACCAGCAGCGCCAGCGCCGCTCCCGTTTGGGCTCCGCCGCTCCGCAGCTGGTGCACCCGGTAGGCTCCGTAGCCGCCCAGCAGCACCGCCCCGATCTGGACCACCAGCAGACTATAGGAGCCCAGCACCCAGTATAGCGGCGACCACAGCAGCTGGGCCAGCATCAGGTGGTCGCCGAGCAGGTTATTGTAGCGCATGATGGAGCTGGCACTCCACCGCCAATGGGCGTAATCCCAAAGGGCCTGGTTGAAAATGCCCAGGTCGTAAGCGTAAGTACGGAAAGCGTAGTGGTTGTAGAGCGAGAGCAGGGCGTAGCTCAGCCCAAAAAACGCCAGCGCTGCCGCTACCCACCGGGCCGGCCGCCGCACCTGTCCGGTCCGGAATATTGCGGGTAGATTCATGCTACGCGCCGCATTAGCCCGGCTGCCGCAACGGGGCCGGCTCCGTTGGCCCGGCAATGTTCGTGTCCGAGATGATGTAGAGCGGACGCTGGCGCACGTTGGCGCTCAGCCGGGCAATGTACTCGCCGATGATGCCCACGGCAATAAGCTGCACGCCGCCCAGAAACAGAATGCTGACCATCAGCGAAGCCCAGCCGGGCTCGTACTCGTGGCTGACGAAGCGGGCATACAGCGTGTAGAGCATGACCAAAAACGCCACGCCCGACACCAGAAAGCCGCCGATGGTAGCTGCTTTCAGCGGGGCATCGGAGAAGCCGGTGATGCCGTCCAGGGCCAGCCGGATCATCTTGCGGTAGGTGTAGCCGGTCTCGCCGCCGGCCCGCTCGGCGCGGTCATACTCCAGGTAGGTCTGGCGGTAGCCGATCCAGGAAATCTGGCCGCGGATAAACTTGTTCTGCTCCGGCATCTGCTTCAGCGCATCCACCACCTTGCGCGAAATAATGCGGAAGTCGCCGGTATCTACCGGGATGGAAATGCTGGTGATATTGGCCAGCAGGCGGTAGAATAGCTTGGCGGTGAGCTTCTTGGCCGCGCTTTCGCCCTGGCGCGAGCGGCGCTTGGCGTATACTACTTCGTAGCCCTCTTTCAGCTTCTGATACAGCGCGGGAATCAGTTCCGGCGGGTCCTGCAAGTCGGCATCAATGATAACCACGGCCTCGCCCGCCGCCAGGTCCAGCCCGGCCGTCACGGCAATCTGGTGGCCGAAGTTGCGGCTGAAATCGATGTAGCGCACCCGCGGGTCGCGGGCCGCCAGGTTCTGCACCAGGGCCAGGGATTTATCGCGCGAGCCATCGTTGATAAAGATGAACTCGTAGCGCAGCTGCATTGGGTCCAGCACCCCGCTTAGGCGGGTGTAGAGCGTAGCAATGTTGTCTTCCTCGTTGTAGATGGGAATAATGACGGAAAGATCGGGGGCGTGAGGGTGACGCACAGACATACGAATAAATTAGACGGGCTTCCGGGCCAGCGCAAAGGTGCTGATGCCTACGGGAAGATTGACATGACGCAACAGGCGATTTTCAAGCCGCAGCAGCGTGAGCAAGGCTCCATTCAGCGCTCCGGGCAATAGTTTCAGGTCGCCGGAAGGAAGGCTTTTGGGTGTGGGGCGCAGGCGCTGGAGCAGCCGGACGGCCGCGGCGGGCGCAAACAGCGCGGAGTTCCAGTAGGAAAGCCGCTCCACAGTCAGGTTTGCCCGTGTGAGCGCCACGCGCAGCTGCGGGCCGGAATAGCGCCGAAAATGATGATTTACCACGTCGTGCTCGCTCCACAGCAACTGAAAGGCCGGCACGAACACCAGCAGCCGGCCGCCGGGCCGCAGCACCCGCCGCCATTCGAGCAAGGCCCGCTGTTCGTCCTCAATATGCTCCAGCACATCCGAAGCCACCACCACATCGAAGCTGGCATCGGCAAAGCTCAGCCGGGCACCGTCCATCTGCTGCACGTTCGGAATCTGCCGCTGCCGGGCCAGGGCAATGGCCGGCTCACTCAGGTCGATGCCCGTCAGATTGGAGTAGCCTTCGGCCCGTAGCCGCTGCTGCAGCGGGCCGCCAGAACAGCCCACTTCCAGAATGGCGGCATCTTTGGGCAAGTGCATATTCTGGATAAGCGCGAACACAGCATCGCGGCGGGCCCGAAACCACCAATGCTGCTCCTCCAACTCATGATAGGCTGTCTCGTACGCTGAATCCATAGCACAAAGGTATTTGATTAGGTGAAGTATCCGGATGGGGCTTTCAGATTGGCCGGAGCCGCCGGTTCACCCGGCTTTGGCAGTGATTGTACCTGCCTAGCTGCCTAAATGCTAGGACTTATCGCCTAGCAAAGTGTCGTAAGCTTGCCCGTGGGCATGGTTTTCCTGATGTATAAAGTTCCTACCTTCGCGTGCTGCGAAGGATGTTTTCATGATTGTTTCTGAAAAAACGCCTTTTGCTGTTGCTGTTGACCTTTGCCGCTTTGGATTCTGAGGTTGAGCAAAAGCAGAATAAGCACCCCAACAAAAATCAGTGTGCTACTCAGATGCTTTAGAGAATGGCAAAATGAGCGTTTCGTCGAATCAGGCGAGGCTAACTTTGTCCGGCCCTTCTTCTTTTTATAGTTTTTAATGGATACAGCTTGGGTGTTGAGTGCTCCTCAATTTGTGTTGCTGGCAGTCACGGGGCTGCTGGCCGTCGGTAGCGGCATGGCCTGGATCCGGGGCCGCTATGGTTTAGCTTTAGGCTTGCTTATGGTGGCCGCCTTCGCACTACGGCTGCTCATGGCCTCGCTCGATCCTTTTCTGCATGAATGGGATGAGCGCTATCATGCCTTGGTCGCCAAGCACATGATAGCGGATCCGCTCCAGCCCCTGCTACGCGACCGAGCCTACCTCCCCTACGACTACAAAAGGTGGGGCGGCAATATGGTGTGGCTACACAAGCAGCCGTTGTTTTTATGGCAAATGGCCCTGAGTATGAGTCTGTTTGGGGTCAATGAGCTAGCGTTGCGGCTTCCTAGTGCTTTGCTTACTAGTTTGTTACTGTATCCGGTGTATCGTTTGGGCTACCTGCTTTTCGCTAGCCGCGATACTGCTTACCTGGGCGCGGTACTGGTAGCATTTGCTTATTTTCAGCTCGAACTGGTCAGTGGCTATATTGGCATGGACCACAACGACGCAGCCTTTTTGGTATACGTCACGGCCAGTATCTGGGCGTACTATGAGTATCGGGCCGCCACCCAGCGCCAAGTGGCGTGGCTGGTAGCGGTGGGCGTGCTGGCCGGGGCGGCCGTATTGTGCAAATGGCTTACGGGCCTGCTGGTATATGCTGGCTGGGGAATAGCCTTGCTTCTCGACCCGGTGCGCCGCCGCGCCTTTGCCGAGTATGTCCGGCTAGCAGCTTCGGCGGGCGTGGCCGTTCTGGTGTTTCTGCCCTGGCAATTGTATACGGCTTGGCGCTTCCCACTCGAAAGCGCTTATGAGCGGGCGTATAACACGCGCCATTTTTTTGAGAAGCTGGAAGGCAACGATGTTCCTTGGTACTATCACTTCACCATGCTGCCCGTGCACTACGGCGTCATGTTAGGGCTGGTAGTGGTAGGTATCGTGTGGGTGCTACGGCGCGGCTTCCGGCTAGTGGAGATATTTAGTATTGTGGGGGTTGCACTTGTGTTTTTCACGCTGGCGGCTACCAAGATGTTCACTTACCTCTACGTGATAAGCCCACTGCTGCTGCTACTGGCCGCCGTGCCGCTCGGGGCCGCGGCCGCTTGGGTGCGGGCTCGGTCAGGGCAGGCAAGACCCGCCACGCTGATTGTGGGTCTACTAGGGCTTATCTGGCTCGATGCCCGGCCCCTGGCTATCTATAATCGCCACTTTCAGGAAGAATATTTCCCGATGATGCGCGGCTCCATAGGGCGCGCCCGTTACCTGAACAATACCGCCATTTACCGTACTCTGGATGCCAACGTACCACCCGGCTACGTCGTTTTCAATGCCCCAGACGGCGACGAGATAGCCGCTATGTTCCACTGCAACCGCCCGGTTTATGCTTGGTGGCCCTCGGAAGCAGAGCTGGCAACTTTGCAGGCGCAGGGAATGCGCGTGGCGGTGTTTCCCGACCGCCCAGACCGCGTAGTGCCGGACTATGTACGGCAGTCGCCGGGAGCTATTCTGCTATGGGGTAATCCCCGATAGCCATTGCCTGTTACCTTTGTTAGTCCCTTTTTTTTACTTGTTTTCTGTCATGATTAAACACTTGCCCGCCGCCGCACTTCTGCTGACTCTGTCACTGGCCGGATGCTCTCCCAAGACTGATGACGCGCAAAGCGCCAACGTCTTAGCTGAAAACGACTTTGACCACCTCGATGGCTGGGCGGGCGATTTGCCGGCATTGGCCACGCTCTCCAAAACCAAAGCCCACTCTGGTGCCTACAGCACCAGCGTTCGGCCTGGGTTCGATTATAGCCTGGGCTTCAGCAATGTGCTGGGCAAGCTCACGGATAGACGGCCACAAAAAATCACTATCAGTGCTTGGGTGATGCTCCCCAACGACCAGGCAAATGCGCGTCTCGTAGTAGAAATCAAGGATCCGAATAAGTCGGATGACCTACTATATAAAGCTTTGGAGCTGCGCTCGGTAGTGAAGAAGTACAACGAATGGCAGCAAGTTGAGCAGACCATTGAAATGCCGGCCACTGCTGCTGTTACCAGCCGGCTGCTAGTTTATCTGTGGCGCGCCGATAGCAATGAGCCCGTCTATCTGGACGATATGAAAATAAGCCGAGTAGATTAATCTGCTTGCCGGTATCCCTACCGTCCCGAAATTTGAGACGGGCACAAAATATCCGAACGTCAAGTGCAACTTGGCGTTCGGATATTTTGTGCCCGTCTCAGGCGGTATTTTCGGATCGAAACCATGCCGGGCAGCGGCCTGACTTCTGTGCTTCCTTGAGAGATTCAAGAAATTTGAACTCCCTGCAGTGATAATGAAGATGGCGGAGACCGATAGCAACGGCTACCTTTAGCTGTTTTTTTAGCCTTTTTATGGCCTTCTTTTTTTCCTGCTTATGTTGAAATCTACTTCTAAGGCTGCCTTCGCCTTACTTACAAGCCTGTTGCTGAACGGCTGCTCTACTGAAGCGCCGGAAGCCTCAGCCACGAATGTGCTGGCCGCCAACGATTTTGAAAACCTGGATGGTTGGCTGGCTGACTCGCCGGCTTTGGCAACTCTGAACCAAGCTAAAGCGCATTCTGGCCGGTATAGCACCATGGTAAGTGCCGGTCACGACTATAGCTTGGGCTATAACAATACCTTGGGTCGCCTCTCGCCGGAATGGCCAGCCAAACTTACCGTAGGGGCCTGGGTACTGCTACCCAACGACCAGGCGGCAGCCAAGCTGGTAGTAGAAATCAAAGGCACTGACCCGGCTGCGCCTAGCCTGGTGTATCAAGCAATCGAATTGCCGAAAGCCGTAAAGCTTTCCAACAAGTGGCAATACGTGGAGCAAACCATTGCCATGTCTGGCACTGCCAAGCCCGACAGCAAACTGCTGGTCTATTTGTGGCGCGCCGACAGCAAAGAGCCCGTATATCTCGATGATCTGAAAATTTCGCTGGCCAAATAATAGCGGCTCAACGGGTTAGTCCACCACTTCTACCGGTACGCGCAGCCGCACGGGCCAGGCTCGATAGTTCAGGCTAATCAGGCTGATTTCACAGATGTAGTGGCCTGGCTTATGAGGCGGCTGTATGCCAATGGTTTGCGTCCAGGGCTGCCATACATCCACCTCCAACGCCACCTGCGTGGGCTCGGTGTCCGAAGGCCAGTCGTGGTCTTGGTAGAATGCCGTGCGCACCAGCGTCGGGTGCGGCCCCCGGACACCGGAATGCAGCGGTTGGGCTGCAGCAGGTACGCTCACGCGAATTCTTGCTTTGTGCTGCTTCCCCGCTGGCAGCGTGGCGGGCAAAGGCGTTGCCAGCGCTAGGCTCACCTGCTGGTGGGCAGCAATGTAGGGTCGTAGCGCTGCGGTATCCTGGGGCGGCTGGGTATTGAGCACCCGGTAAGGCGTACTGGCAAACCGCAGGTAGTTGGCGGGCAGATCTGCATTGGTGAACGTCTCGAAAGGACCCAGCACTACCTCTGGCTTAGCTCCTGCCTCGGCTAAGCGCTCAACTTCCCACCCGACTTGCACAGTTTGCGCAGAATCGGGGCTGTTGCGGGCGCTAACCATCATCGTTTCGCTGGCCATAGCCCACCACGGCCAGCCAACGCGCAGCCGATGCGGGTCAATATTGTCGGGGTACATGATGAACTTGCGCTCTGAGAACTGGCGCGTATACGCCATCAACTGCTTGAGCCACTGCTGGTAAGCCGTGTAAGGAACGTGCTGATACCACACTGCTCCGAGCCTGGCCACAAGCACCACGGCCAGCAAGCTGCTGGCCAGCGCGGGGCCCCGGCCGCGCCAAGACCGTTCCAGAGCCGGCAGTAGCTCCATGGCAAAGGGAATGGCTACGAAGAGAGTAAGCGGCAGATAAAGATTTTCGAGGTAAGTAGCCTCCGTGTAGTCAGGATTGGAAACATTGACAATGAACGTGTAGCCGCCCACGAAAGCCCACACCAGAGCCAGTCGCAGCCACGCAAGCCAAGTTCCTTGCCGCACGTAGAACGCCGAAAGTGCCAGCAGCAGCACGGGTAGCGCCAGAAAGCCCGTGCCGCACAGCTTCCAGAAATTATGGAAGCTCTCCAGCGACAGGTAGTGGGGAAAATACTTTATCAGGTTGGGCGTGAAGGTCATGTGCGTGGCCTCGTATGAGCCCGGCGGAATCAGCATCACCCGCAGCTTGTACATAGCCAGCGCCAGTGCCAGCAGCCCATAGTAGGCCCAGTCCTGATAGCGGCGGTTCAGTAGCCAGTCGTAGCTCCAGATAAACAGGAAGGCAATAATGCAGAGCGGGTGACCGAAGATGAACACGGGTATCAGTGCCGCCAGGGCCAGCGTGCTGAACCGCAGCCGCACGGGAGCCTGCCGCGCAATGCCGGCATAAAACAGCAAGAGTGCCGTTAGGGCCTGCGGCAACTCCGACTGCGCCCAGTAGAAGGTGCGTGATGCCAGCAATACAAATAACAGCACCACTACCAGCGCTACCTGCTCGTTGCGCAGCCAATAGGCACAGAGCAGAAAAGCAGCCAGATAGTAGAGAACGAAAACTACAGAATAGAGCCGTAGCACCGCATCCATCGACCAGCCTGCTTTGATGGCCATGAGCGTGGGCCATTGCGTGACGATGGCCACAAAACGCCGGTTCTGGACAAATAAAGATTTGTCTTTCAGGTAGATGAGTAGATGATAGGATAAGTCATAGTAAGCCGAGCGCTCCATGTAAAAGTGCCAGGCGAAAACCAGCAGCACAAGCATAGTAGCCAGGGCCAGTAGGATGGGGCCGCGGCTGGAGTATTGTTTGGAGAGCAACATAGATAAAGGTCAAGGCGTGCCTGCTGCAATGGGCCGGCATGAACAGAGAGATGGGCCGAATCCTGGTCGGGGCTACCCGAACAGTCCGTATTTCACGATGCAGTAAATGGCCCGGAACCCGTCGCGCCAGCCAATCTTTTTGCCTTCAGCATAGGTGCGGCCGTAATAGCTGATGCCTACTTCGTAAATGCGCACATTGGGCACCCGCGAAATTTTTGCCGTCACTTCTGGCTCAAAGCCAAAGCGCTTCTCTTCCAATACGAGGCCCTGAATAAGGTCGCGGCGGAACAGCTTATAGCAGGTTTCCATGTCGGTCAGGTTCAGATCAGTGAACATGTTCGACAGAAACGTAAGCATCGCATTGCCGATGCTATGCCAGAAAAACAGGATGCGGTGTGGGTTGCCGCCCATGAAGCGGGACCCAAATACGACATCAGCGAAACCTTTCAGAATAGGCTTGAAGAGGATGTTGTACTCTTCCGGATCATATTCCAGATCAGCATCCTGAATGATAACATAGTCGCCGGTGGCCTCCCGGATGCCGGTATGGAGCGCGGCTCCTTTGCCCTGGTTCACGCTGTGATGCAGAAGCCGCAGACCCATTTCGGGGTAGCGGCTAGCGTAAGCGGTAATTGCTTCTGCCGAATTGTCGGTCGAACAGTCGTTTACCAGGATTATTTCCTTCTGAATATTATTAATCAGTTTCAGCCCGCGCAGCAAATCCAGAATCTGGTGGATGGTGCGGGCTTCGTTATAGACCGGAATTACAATGGAGATGGTGTCGAACTTAACCAAAATACAAGGGGCGTTAAAAAGGTGCGAACAAAATTAAGGTTGAATTTGCTACCAAGCATCATACTCTGAGCAGCAGGGTGCCTGATGGCAAGCTGAATAGGGCACGCGCTACAAGCTGCCCGTGCGCCCGCCATCCACGGGCACGCTAGTGCCGTTTATGTAGCCTGCCGCTGCTGAGGCCAGAAAGGCTACGGCCTGCGCTACTTCTTCGGCCTGCCCGAAGCGGCCGGCCGGAATCTGGCGCAGCATGGCCGCCTCAATTTCCTCGGCGGGCTGCCCGGTCTGCTCCACCTTCTTCTGAATCAGGGAGGTATGGCGCTGCGTAATGGTAGCCCCCGGCAACACGTTGTTTACCGTGATGCCGCTGCCGCCCAGCTCGTTGGCCAGCGTTTTGGCCCAGCTGGCCACCGCCCCCCGAATCGTGTTCGACACGCCCAGATTAGCCAGCGGCACCTTCACCGAGGTACTGATGATGTTGATGATGCGCCCATGCCGCCGCGCCTGCATGGCCGGCGCTACTGCCTGCACCAGCAGATGATTGCAGACCAGATGCTGCTCAAACGCCGCCCGAAAAGCCTCTGCGGGCGCCGCCAGTATGGGCCCGCCCGCCGGCCCGCCCGTGTTGTTGACCAGAATATCGAACCCTTCCGGATGGCCAGCCAGATACTCATGCAGCCGCTCGGCCAATTGCTCCGGGCTGCTGAAATCGGCCACAATGAAATCGTGATGCTGCCCTTGCGGCGTGGGAAGCGCCGCGGCTACCTGGCGCAGGCGGGTTTCGTCGCGGGCCAGTAGGGTGATGGTGGCACCGAGGCGGGCCAGTTCTTCGGCCACGGCGCGGCCGATGCCCTGGGTACTGCCGCCCACGAGGGCGCGCTGGGAAGTGAGGTCGAGTTGCACGCCCTAAAAGTAGGCAAATGCGCTAAGGTGCCGTGGGGGCACGGGGCGGAAGTTGGTTGTAAAAAAGCGGCCGGCTGCGCAGGCCGCGCCCGGTGGCGTTTTCTGCTTTTGGAAAGCGCAGTACATTTGAGAGGACGGATTGGTGGGCGTGGCACGCAACGCCCACCAATCCGGGCCGCCCTTTCCCACCGAAGCCCTTTAAAAAACCGCCCATGTCTGTTTCGCGCCCCTTCAACTTTCAGCAGTGGATTGATGAGCACCGCCATTTGCTCAAGCCGCCGGTCGGTAATCAGCAGGTGTTCAAAGACAACAAGGATTTTATTGTGATGGTAGTGGGTGGTCCCAACGCCCGCAAAGACTACCACTACGACGAAGGCGAGGAGCTGTTTCTGCAGATTGAGGGCGACATTGTGGTCAAGATCATTGAGGATGGCAAGCCGGTAGATATTCCCATCCGGGCCGGCGAAATGTTTCTGCTGCCGGCTGGTGTGCCGCACTCGCCGCGCCGCCCGGCCGGCACGGTGGGGCTGGTGCTGGAGCGCTACCGCACCGCCGGCGAGCTGGATGGCTTCCAGTGGTACTGCGAAAACTGCGGCCACAAGCTTCACGAGCAGTTTGCCGAAATCACCGATATCGTGCAGCAGCTGCCCCCCATTATGAACGCCTTCTGGCAAAACGACGAGCTGCGCACCTGCAAAAACTGCGGCACCTACATGGAAGCACCTGCTCCGGTGCAGCCGGCTTAGCGGCTATTAGCCCATCCAACTCCGCTTAACTGCCCGCCCAACCCCACCCAGAGTGCTCAACATCGATATTCACACCCACATTCTGCCTGAGCGCTGGCCCGATCTGCGCGAGCGGTACGGCTACGGCGGCTTCATCCGGCTGGAGCATCACAAGCCCTGCTGCGCCCGCATGATGCAGGACGACAAGTTCTTTCGCGAGATTCAGGACAATTGCTGGGACCCGCAGGTGCGGATGCGTGAGTACGACCAGTTCGGCATTGATGTGCAGGTGCTCAGCACGGTGCCCGTCATGTTCAGCTACTGGGCCAAGCCACACGATGCGCTGGACCTGAGCCAGCTGCTCAACGACCACATTGCCGGCGTGGTGCAGCGCTACCCCACCCGCTTCGTGGGCCTGGGCACCATTCCGCTGCAGGCTCCCGATCTGGCCATCCGGGAGCTGGAGCGCTGCATGAAAATCGGGCTGGCCGGCGTGCAGATCGGCTCCCACGTGAACGACTGGAATCTGGATGCGCCCGAGCTGTTTGAGGTGTTTGCGGCGGCCGAGGCGCTGGGCGCGTGCGTGTTCGTGCACCCCTGGGATATGATGGCCCAGCAGAAAATGCCCAAATACTGGCTGCCCTGGCTGGTGGGGATGCCCGCCGAAAGCACGCTGGCCCTGTGCTCTCTCATCTTCGGGGGCGTGCTGGAGCGCCTGCCGAAGCTGCGCGTGGCCGTGGCCCACGGTGGCGGCTCCTTCGCCAGCACCATCGGCCGCATCGAGCACGGCTTCCAGGTGCGCCCCGACTTATGCGCCATCGACAACAACGTGAATCCGCGCGAGTACCTGGGCCGCTTCTGGGTCGATTCGCTGGTGCACGACCCCATGATGCTAGATTACTTGGTGAAAACATTGGGCGCGGATAAAATCACGCTGGGCTCCGACTACCCGTTTCCGCTGGGCGAGTTGGAGCCGGGCAAGCTGATTGCCGCCATGCCTTATCCGGAAGAGATGAAGGCCCGAATGCTGGGGCAAAACGCCCTGGATTGGCTGGGATTAAGCGCCGAGCGGTTCGTGAATCCGGTGGCGCACCATGCATGAGCGGACTATAGTGGTGCCCGCACCAAAATCCTGTCGCCGGCCCGGCTCCGGCATCTGCCTATCTTTGCCCCGATGACCGCCTCCCAGCCCACCCCCGCATCCGCCGCCACCCTCGATGCTCAGGACCCCCTGCGCCACTTCCGCGAGCGGTTCCATCTGCCGCCCGGCCCCGATGGGCAGCCGAGCGTGTATCTGTGCGGCAACTCGCTGGGGCTGCTGCCCAAGGCGGCGCGGGCGGCCGTCGAGCAGGAGTTTGCGGCCTGGGAGCGGCTGGGCGTGGAGGGCCATTTCCACGAGCCCTCCATGTGGATGCACTACCACGAAACTCTGGCCGCCGCCACGGCCCGGCTGGTAGGAGCCCGGCCCCTGGAAGTGGTGGTGATGAACAACCTGACCACCAACCTGCACCTGCTGTTGATTTCGTTCTACCGCCCCACCGTCACGCGCTACAAGGTGCTGATGGAAGGCGGCGCGTTTCCCTCCGACCAGTACGCGCTGGAAAGCCAGGTGCGTTTGCACGGCCTCGCCCCTGAGGAGGCTATTGTGGAGCTGGTGCCCCGGCCCGGCGAGCACACGCTGCGCACCGAAGACATTGAGGCCAAAATCCGGGAGCTGGGGGCCTCGCTGGCTACCATCATCCTGGGCGGGGTCAATTATTACACCGGGCAGGCTTTCGATATGGCTGCCATCACCAAGGCCGGGCATGCCGTGGGGGCCACCGTGGGCTTCGACCTGGCCCACGCGGCCGGCAACCTGGAGCTGCACCTGCACGACTGGGACGTGGATTTTGCCTGCTGGTGCACCTACAAATACCTCAACTCCGGCCCTGGCGGCACCTCGGGCGTGTACGTGCATGAGCGGTTTGCCAACCGCCCCGACCTGCCGCGCCTGGCCGGCTGGTGGGGCCACGACCCCTCGGAGCGCTTCCAGATGAAAAAGGGCTTTCGGCCCATGCCCGGCGCGGCCGGCTGGCAGCTCTCCAACGCCCAGATTTTCCCGATGGCCATTCACCGCGCGGCCCTGGCTCTGGTAGATGAGGCCGGCGGCATGGCGGCGCTGCGCCGCAAGAGCGAGCAGCTCACGGGCTACCTCGAAGCATTGCTGCGGGGCCTGAACCTGCCCGCCACCATGCTCGAAATCATCACGCCCGCCGACCCCGCGGCCCGCGGCTGTCAGCTGTCGGTGCTGGTGCACCGCAACGGGCGGGCGCTGTTTGAGCATCTGGCCCAGCAGGGCATCATTGCCGACTGGCGCGAGCCGAACGTAATCCGGCTGGCCCCGGTGCCGCTCTACAATTCCTTCCAGGATGTGCAGCGGGCCGGCGCGGCCATCGAAAATTGGGTGGCGCAGGCCGAATAGTTATACCTTTTTAATTGTTGGTAGTGCGTAGAAGGAGCTGATGGCGCTTCCGCGCCGTTCAATTTAGCTTACCCGAATCATGGCCGAAGAATACGCGGACAAAATGGCCCGCAAAACCGACGCCGAGCTGCACCACTACGTGACCGGCCGCGCCCAGTACCGCGACGATGCCGTACTGGCCGCCCTCGACGAGCTGGCCCGCCGCGGCCAGCCCCACCCCGAGGACTACCAGGTGCGCCCGGAGCTGGAAGCGGTGGTGCAGGCCCAGGTTGCTCAGGCGGCTGAAGTGCGCCAGCTGGCCGAGCGGCAGACGGAGGTGGCCGCCGCGCCGGATAGCCCCGTGCTGTACTCGCCGGTGACCATTGCCATGTTTTCGATGTTCTTCTCGTTTCTGGCAGGAGGTATTTTGTTGGCCATCAATATGTTCAGGTTGAAAGAGGGTCGGAAGGGGCTGGCCGTGGTGATGTTTATGCTGGGCCTCATGCTGGCCTCTTCGTATGCGTTGCAGTGGCTTATGCAAACCTACGCGCTGGGGCTGCGCACGCAGCTGGTCAGTGTGGCTATCAATCTGGTGGCGGTGCTGGCGTATCTGCTCTTTTTCTGGCCCCGCTACGTGGGGGCGCGGCCCTATGTGAGTCGGCCGTGGCTGTCGGCGCTGCTGGTGTGCATGGCCCTGATTGGGCTGTATATGTGGGCGTTGCCGCACTTGCTGCCGCTGGCCAAATAAGGTGGCCCCCGGCTGCCTGGGTGCTGTTGCTAATGGTAGTTTAGCGGCCATGCGGCGGTGTTCGGCGTTAAAAACCTGATTGTTATGTCGCTGTCATTGCTGCCCCTGCCCCAGGCTGAAGTGCTGCTCGACCCGGAGTTTCTGCCCTTGCCGGCCGCCGAAGCGCTGCTCGCGGAGCTGACGGCCACCATTGCCTGGCGGCAGGAGCCGATAACGCTGTTTGGCAAACCCGTGCTGCAGCCCCGCCTCACCGCCTGGTACGGCGACCCTGCGGCCCGCTACGCCTACTCCGGCCTCGCCCTGGAGCCCCAGCCTTGGACTCCCGCCCTGCTCCGTCTGCGCGAACAGGTGCAGGCCGCCGCCGGCAGCCCGTTCAATAGCGTGCTGCTCAACCTCTACCGCACCGGCCAGGATAGCATGGGCTGGCACGCTGACAACGAACCCGAGTTGGGCCCCGCGCCCGTCATTGCCTCCGTCAGCCTGGGGGCAGCGCGGCGGTTTCGTTTCCGGCCGCGCCATCCGCAGCAGCTGCTCCACGAGCCGGTGTCGTTGCTGCTGCCCGCCGGCAGCCTGCTGCTCATGCGCGGCTCTACTCAGCAGCACTGGCTGCACGCGGTGCCCAAAACCGCCGTGCCCACCGGCCCCCGCCTCAACCTCACCTTCCGGCTGGTGACGGAGCGTTGAAAGCGGCCGAAAAACAAAAAAGGGCCTTATGCACGCTGCATAAGGCCCTTTTTAGAAAAAGAGGGAGGCTTACTTGATGTCGAACAGCAGGCCCACGTAGCCCATGCGGCCGATACCGGCGCTGCCGTAAGTCTGCACGTTGCCGGCATCGAGCAGGTTGGATACGCCGGCCTGCAGCGTGGTGCGCAGGGCCGTGATATTGTAGCCGGCCTGCGCGTCTATGGTGTGGTAGGCAGCCACGCGGCCGGTGGCAAACGTAGACTCGTAGATGAACGAGTCGGTCCAGCGGTAGTTCACGGTGTAGCCCAGCTTGCGGCTCAGGGCCAGGCCGCTCAGGCCGAAGTTATACTTGTGCCGGGGCGTGTTGAAGAACGCCTGGAAGCCTTCGGGCAAGTCTTTGGAGATAAGGTCGTTGAAGCTGTAGTTGGCCGACAGCACCAGTGGCGTGCCCACCGTGTAGCCCAGGCCCAGCGAAGCGCCCTGGGTTTTTACCTTCTGCTTCACGTTGGCCGAAATCTGCAATACCCGTACGTTGGGGTTAGCAGCCGATGGTGTAGACGACGGCGTGGTAGGGCGCGTGCCGTCCGGGTTGCCAATGAACGTCTGCGTGCCGATGAAGTCGTCGTAGCTGCTGCGGAAGTAGTCCACATCGAGCGAAACCTTGCTGGCAATCTGGGCGCGGTAGCCTACTTCGGCGGTGTTTACCTGCTCCAGGCGCAGCTTATCGGCCCGAAACGGGGCGCCGCGCAGCGTGTAGCCATCGAAGCCGTTGGTGATGTTGCCCAGCAGCACGGCCCGGCCCACATCGAGGCGGATGTACTGGTCGGTTTGGGTAGCGGCGCGGAAGGCGCGGTTGTAGCTGGCGCGGAAGTTCTGCTGGTTTTCGCTGCCCATCGAATACACCACCGAGGCGCGGGGCGAAAAGGCGGGCGCGAAGTTCTTGAACTCATCTACCCGGCCCGCCACCGAGAGCTTCAGTCGCTCGGCCAACAGTGATTTGGTCAGCTGGGCGTAGCCGCCGTACTCGTGGTTCTGCAGGCGGTTGCCGTCCTTGGTATCGGAGAACAGCGAGCCATCGGAGCCCAGCCGGAACTTGCGGTAGGCCCCGCCCAGAATCAGGTCGGCGAAGCTGAGCTTGAAGTTGTACTGCGCACTCACGTCGTTCATGATGGAGCGCAGAATAATGCGGGCACCCTTACCGGGCGTGCCGTCGTGAATGATTTTGTCGCGGGCCGCGTCGAATTCCGGCGTGCCGGGCTGCAGCTGCGGCGCATTTGCGTTGGCATAAGCGCGGGCCGTGGCCGCCGCCGCCTCGGCGTTGCGGCCGTTGGTGAGGAAAGCCCCGTTGTAGATCTGCGCATACGTGCCAAAGTACCGCTCGGCGTAGGTGCCGGGCCGGCGGGCACCGGCCGGGTCTGCCGGGTTCACCGGCACGGTGAAGCCGGGCACCACCTGGGTTTGCAGGAAGCCGCCCAGGAAGCCCAGGTTGTAGGAGCCGTCGGTGCTGGGGTCGCGCTTGCCCGAATAGTCCTGCGTGGTGTAGCCGCGCACAAACCAGTTGGTGCCCTTCACCTCGGCCCGACCCTGGTGGCTGCCGCTGTTCTCGAAGCGGTAGCGGCTGGCTCCCTGGAAGATAGTGTTACTATTGGTGAACTTGTAGTCCACGGTTGCCTTCACGTTGTCGGTCAGCAGATACGAAACCGACGGGTTTATTTTATAGATGTGGGCCTTCTGGTTGCCCACAATCAACTCTTTTTCCGAGTAGCCGGGCAGGAATACCGTCTGGCCGTTCAGCGCGCCGCCCGAGGGGCCGAAAGTGGTGCCGATGTCGCCGTAGCGGCTCACAGCATCGTAGCCCAGGTTGGAGTTGGCGGCGTGGTTGTTGGGCTCAATCAGAACGGAGGTCGGGTCCTGGTTATCGGCCAGCCAGTCTTTAGCCGTCAGGGCTCCGCCGGTCAGCTTGAAGGCGAGGCGGTCGGTCAGCTTTTTGGCGTAGCGCAGCTGGCCGTCGAGCAGGTCGCGGTTGCCGCCGCGCAGGCGCACGCTCAGGCCCTCGCTCACGAAGGGGTCTTTGGAGTTGAACAGAATCACGCCGTTGAAAGCGTTGGCCCCGTACAGCGCCGAGGCCGGACCGTGCACAATTTCAATGCTTTCCACGTCCAGATCCGGAATGCCGAGCAGGTTGCCGAAGTTGTTGCTCAGGCTGGGCAGCTGCGTATCCATGTAGTCGGCCATCTGAATCACGCGCTCCGAGCGGGAGCTGTTGAAGCCGCGCGTACTAATGCTGGAGGTCAGCAGGCTGGAGCTGCTCACATCTACGGCCCGGAAGCGGGCCAGACCAGCCAGCAGATCGGGCGTGGTCAGGCTTTCCACCTGCCGCGTGTTCACTTTCTCAATGGTGACGGGCACCTTCGTGATGGTTTCGGCCACGCGCGAGGCCGATACTACTACCGCGTTGGTGAGGTTGGTGCTCACGGGCAGCACCACGCGCACTTCCTGCTTGGCCTGCGAAACGCCCAGCTCGCGGGTTTCATAGCCCACAAACGACACGGAAATAATGACGGGCGGCTCGGTGAAATCGGCTTTCAGTACAAATTTGCCATCCCGGTCGGTGCTGCTGCCGATGAAAGTGCCTTTGATGAAAACCGTAGCGCCGGGCAGCGGCTCGCCGGCCTCAGTCTGAACCACTCCACTGATGGAAATGGCATTTTGGGCCCACAGTGCCGGGCCGCTGAGCAATAGACACAGCAGGGGCAGGAGGCAACGGTAAAGTTTGTACATAGCTGGTAGTACGGGGGGTGGAAAAAGGAAAAATCCCCGCAAATTAAAGTCGTCATGCCTACTAAACAAGCAATTAGCCCCCAGCTCATCAACAAAAACTTATAATACAACCTATTGATTATTAAGTTATATGAATGCACAACCTTCGCTACCGATGTTTGCCTACTGAGCCTAAGTTGCGGCGTAGAACGTGCCAGCCCCCGCGGGGCGGCATATCGGTAGAGCAACTCGCATAAAGTGTTTCAAAAGCCCCAGCGGGGCGGCACTTTCGTTCAACAATTAGTGTCGCCCCGCTGGGGCTTTGGGCTTTTCTTGCTCCCGGTTGTCTACCAATATGTCGCCCCGCTGGGGTTAGCATGTTCTATTCCGCGCTTTTGGTTAGCAAGTCCTGGTGCATCTGTCTCCGGTCCCGACCAGTACCGCAATGCCGACGCGCCCTGAGCTGCTATGCATCAGTGCTGCCGGCCCGGTTAGTATTAGTATAGAATATCAGGCGGGCCGAAGAGATTCGAAAAGGCTTCATCTCCGACGCGGTAATCGCCGATGTGCAGGCCGGCGGCAGTTGAGAGCGAACGGTGTGCCACGGCCACGGCCACCACTGGCGGCATGGCGGGGAGTGGCGCTAGGTGCGCCGCATGAGCTGCTCCGGCAGGGGTTGGCTGCGCTGCAGCGGGCAGTGCAAGGCAAGTAGCGCCGGTGCTACCCATGCGGTTAGCTGAAGAGAGGGATGCACTGGTAAAAGGATAGGGAGATTTGTCTTTCAATGTTGTGGGTATTTGGTCTATTATTTCCTTTAATAATTCAAAGCTACGAGGCGTTACAAGCATTGTGCCCAGATTTACGCCCGGCCCGGATACTTCCTCGGTCAAGTCCCGTATTTACCCGCTCACCCAACTGCGCGGAAAGCTTTACTTTCGCCGGTACCCCATCCATCCCGCTCGTGACTCCGCTTTCCAGTATGCCTGCTTCTTCCGCTGCCCCTTTCACCTCGCCCGAGCCGCTCACCATTATGGGAGCCGGGCTGGTTGGCTCGCTTCTGTCGCTCTACTTGGCCCGGCGCGGACACGAGGTGACGGTATATGAGCGCCGCGCCGACCCGCGCAAAGCCGGCCCGGTGGAGGGGCGCTCCATCAACCTGGCCCTCTCGGACCGCGGCTGGCGGGCGCTGGAAGGCGTGGGCGTAGGCGACGAAATCCGGCGCGTGGCCATTCCGATGTATCGCCGCGTGATGCACGACGCGCACGGCAATCTGAGCTTTCAGCCCTACGGCCAAGATCAGCAGGCCATCTATTCCGTGTCGCGGGCCGGGCTGAACCGTACGCTGCTGGATCTGGCCGAGGCCAACCCGCGCATTCAGCTGCGCTTCGATCAGCAGTGCCTGGGCGTAGATCTGCGGGAGCGCACGCTGGCGCTGCGCGATGCCGGCACGGGCGAGCAGCACACGCAGCCGTTTCGCCGCCTCTTCGGCACCGATGGCGCGTATTCGGCCGTGCGGGCCGCCCTGCAGCGCACCGACCGGTTCAATTATTCGCAGAGCTACCTCGAATACGGCTACAAGGAATTGAACATAGAGGCCGGCCCCGGCGGCGAGTGGCGGCTGGAGAAAAACGCGCTCCACATCTGGCCCCGCGGCCAGTATATGATGATTGCGCTGCCCAACCTCGACGGTTCTTTCAACTGCACCTTGTTTTTCCCCTACGAAGGTCTGCACTCCTTCGCCGCGCTCCAGACCCCGGCGCAAGTGCAGGCGTTCTTCGAGGAAGTGTTTCCGGACGTGGTGCCGCTGATGCCCGAGCTGCAGCAGGAGTTTTTCCAGAACCCGGTGGGCTCACTGGTCACGGTGCGCTGCTTCCCGTGGGCGTTCGATGATGATGTGGTGCTGCTCGGCGACGCTTCCCACGCCATCGTGCCCTTCTACGGGCAGGGCATGAATGCCGGCTTTGAGGACTGTACCGTACTGAACGAGCTGCTGGAGCAGCACGGCCCGGACTGGGCCGTCATCTTCGACCAGTTTCAGCGCCAGCGCAAGCCCAATGCCGATGCCATGGCCGAGCTGGCCGTGTACAACTTCGAGGAGATGCGCGACCGGGTGGCCGATCCGCGCTTTCTGCTGCAGAAGAAAATCGAGAGCAAGCTCTCGGCCCAGTATCCCGGCCAGTGGCTTTCGCTCTATTCGCAGGTCACTTTTTCGCACACGCCCTACGCCGAAGCCTGGCAGAACGGCCAGCGTCAGGAGCAGATTATGCGCCGCCTGATGCCCCACATCCAGACCGAAGCCGACTTCGACCGCGCCGACGTGCAGGCGCTGATCAAGTCTGAAATGTTAAGTGTTGAGTTTTAGGGTTAGGTGTTAGAAGTCGTTCTAACGAACCCAACATTTAAAACTTAACACTCAACCCTATTCCTAATACTACGCCGGCCCCCAGCCCCAGGCCGGCCCAGGCCTGCGCGGGCGTGTGGGCATCCAGGGCCAGGCGGGCGCTGAGCACCGCGCCTGCCAGCAGCACCGTGCCCAGCAGCCACCCCAGCAGCGCGGAGCCGGGCGGGCCGCTCAGGTAGAGCAGCAGCAGCAGCCCGGCCGCGCCGCCCACACCCACGCCGTGGGCACTTATTTTCCAGCTCAGCGAAATCAGGAACGTCAGCAGCACGGCCAGCGCCATGCCAACCATCATCTGCCCCAGCAAAGCATCGAACAAAGCGTGCTGGGTGAGTACGGTGGCGGCCATGCCAAAGCTGAGGGCCGCCAGCAGCAGCGGCAGCGGCCGCTGGGCCCGCTCGCGCAGCAGCAGCGAGTCCAGCTGCCCGAACCAGTACAGCACACCCGTACCCAGCGCCGGCAGCACAAACGTGAATACGAACACCACACCCAGCACCAGCCAACGACTGGGTAGTGAGGGCGTTAGAATGCTTTGGGGCACCTGGTAGCACACCACATAAAACAGATAGGAGGGCAGCAGAAGTGGATGAAATAAGGCAGATAAGATGCTGCTAATCAGTTTGTTCAAGGTATTGTTGCGCGTAAGGGCACCGGCTAAAGTAAGGCATAAAGGGATAGAAGCCCTATATTTAATCACCAATTCAGTCAACCTTTTGGTCGGCTGGAGGTGTTGTGCGTGCAATCTTCCACCAAAAATATTATTGCTTAGTGAAAACTTCTTCTCGATTCCGACAGTGGGGTACCCTACTGTTGCTGGGTGGCGCGGCCACCGTGGGTGGTGCGCTAGTACTGCAAAAAGGGGATTTAACGCCCGCATTCTATGTCGCCGCTGAGCGGAATGAGACGGAAGAAGAGGACGAAGACCGCGCCGACCGGCCCGACCTGGCTATGGAGCAGGAATTTGAACTTACCCGCGACCCCCAGACCGGCACCGTGCCCCGCGAGCGGCTCGTAACGGCCCAGGCCTACGCCCAGCGCCTCATCAATGAGCGGGCCGCCAGCCGGTTAGCGGCCGGCAGCCTCGCTCAGACCACCTGGACCGAGCGCGGCCCCGTGAACGTGGCCGGCCGCATCCGGGCCCTGGTAGTGGACCCGGCCGATGCCAGCGGCAACACGCTGTGGGCGGGCGCTGCCGGCGGCGGCCTCTGGAAAACCACCAACGCCACGGCCGCCTCGCCCACCTGGACGACCGTCGACAATTTCTTTTCCACGCTGGCCGTCACGGCCATTGCCTTCGACCCGCGCGACTCCAACACCATGTACTTCGGGACGGGCGAAGGCTTCTTCAATGCCGATGCTGCCCGCGGCTTGGGCATCTGGAAATCGACCAACCACGGCGCTACCTGGACGCAGCTGCCCGCCACGGCCGTTGGCACTACGTTTCACTACGTGACCAAGCTGGTGGTGCACCCCGTAAGCGGCGACGTGTATGCGGGCACCCGCTCGGGTCTGCAGCGCAGCACCACCGGCGGCACTTCCTGGACTACCGTGCTGGGCGCGGGCGTGGGCGCCACCTCCAGCCGCATTGCTGATGTGGAGCTGGGAGCCGACAATACGTTCTACGTTTCTGCTGGCTTGGGTGAGCAGGACGGCATCTACCGCTCCACCACGGGCGCTGCCAACAGCTGGACCAAGCTGAACACGTTGCCTACCTCGGGCCTGCCCACCACCGGCTACCGGCGCATCGAGCTGGCCTGCGCCCCCTCCGATGCCAACCGCGTGTACGCCATCTTCGAAAACAGCAGCAACGCGCAGGTGCTTGGCCTATACCGCTCCAACGACGGCGGCACCACCTGGACCACCATGAGCCTGCCCGGCGGCACCACCACGGCCCTGGCCAGCTCCCAGGCCTGGTACGATCTGGCCGCGGCCGTATCGCCCACCAACCCCGATCAGCTGTACGTGGCCGGCCTCGATATTTTCCGTACGCTGGCGGCTAACACTGACCCCGTGGTGTGGCAGAAAGTATCGGTGTGGAGCACTACTCCCGGCTCCAGCAACTTCGTCCACGCGGATCATCACGTCATTACGTTTGCTTCGGCGGATGGCAACCACGCCTATTTCGGCAATGATGGCGGCGTTTTCATTTCGACCAATGCCATGAGCACGACGCTGGCACCCATCTTCAGCCAGCGCAACAATGGGCTGAACGTGACGCAGTTCTACGCCTTGGCAGTGCACCCCACCAACGTGAACTACTTTCTGGCCGGCGCGCAGGACAATGGCACCCAGAAATATACCACTGCCGGCCTGAACACTACCACCACCGCCACCGGCGGCGATGGGGCGTTCTGCTTCATTGATGAGGATGAGCCGCAGTACCAGTTCTCGTCCTATGTATATGCTCAGTATCGGCGCTCCGTCAATGGTGGGGCTTCGTTCAGCACCATGAACATCAGCGGCACGGAAGGCTCGTTCATCAACCCGACCGACTACGACAGCCAGACCAACACGCTGTATGCCAGCTACTCGCCCGGACAACTGCTGCGCTGGCCGGATGCCACTACCGCCGCCGCCTCGGCCTTCAATACCATTCCCCTCTCGCCGGGCTCGGTTTCGAGCCGCGTTACGCACGTAACGGTGTCGCCGAACAGCACTGGTCGGGGCCGGGTTTTCGTGGGCACCAATGGGGGCCGCGTTATCCGCATAGACGATGCCGCTGGTGCTACGCCGGTGCTGACGGACATTCGTCTGGGCACGGGCTCGGTTTCGTGCGTGGCCGTGGAGACGGGCAACGACAACCACCTGCTGGTCACGTATTCCAACTATGGCGTAGTGAGCGTGTGGGAAACCACCGACGGCGGCACCACCTGGCGCAGCGTGGAAGGCAACCTACCCGATATGCCCGTGCGCTGGGCCATGTTTGACCCCGCCAACAGCCAGCGGGCCTTGCTGGCTACTGAGCTGGGCATCTGGGCTACGGATGACCTTTCGGCGCCTGCCACCACCTGGTTCCCAGCCAGTCTGGGCATGGCCAACGTGCGGGTGAGCATGCTGCGGATGCGCAAATCGGACAAGCAGATTGCCGCCGCCACCCACGGTCGGGGCCTGTTCACTTCCGACGTATTCACCCCAACGGCTTCCAAATCGGGTATTTCCATTAGCGACAAGCTGCTCAACGGTGTGTACCCAAATCCCTTCGGGCAGCAGTTGAACGTGGAGTTTCAGCTCCCCGTCACGGGCGAAGTCGCCTTCACGCTCATCGATACGCAGGGGCGCAAAGTGCTGAGCACTACGCGCCGGGTGGCGGGCCGGCAGGTGGCCGTGCCGACTCCGGCTGGCTTGGCGGCCGGTGTGTATCTGCTCACGGTGCGGGCCGGCAACGAAACGGCCACGCGCCGCGTGGTACACCGCTAAAAGCTGCCGGAGTTTCCGGCAACCGCCAGAATTTAAGAGTGCCAGGGCCGACGCTCTGGCACTTTTTTTATTTTTAATATTTATTAAACAATATTTAAAATGACTTTTATTACATTGTGCTATGAAGATATTTACTGGTGCTTTGAAGCCGCTGGTTGTGCTAGCCGGCTGGGCGGTGCTTGCCGCAAGTGGTAGTCTGGTCTGGAAGGCCGCCCCGACAGTGCCGCCGCGCTTAGTCCGGTTGCAGGAGCGCGAAAGAGAGCGGGAAGAAGCGGAGCGCCGCCCCGACCGCCCCGATCTGGTGCAGCAGCAGGAAGTGGCCCTCACCCGCGACCCGCAGACCGGCACCGTACCCCGTGAGCGGCTGCTGGTGGCCAAAGCCCAGATTGAGCAGCTACTACTAGCGCGGGCCAGCCAGCGCCCCGCCGCCTCTAGCCTGAGCAACGCCAACTGGACCGAAAAAGGCCCCAACAACATCGGGGGCCGCCTCCGGGCGCTGCTGCCCGACCCCGCCGATGCTACCGGCAATATCGTATGGGCCGGCTCGGTGGGCGGCGGCCTCTGGAAAACTACCAACGCCGCCAGCGCCGCCCCTACCTGGACGCAGGTGAACGATGCCTTCGGCAGTCTGGCCGTAACGGCTCTGGCTGCCGACCCCGAAAGCCCCGATATTATGTACTTCGGCACGGGCGAGGGCTTCTACAACATGGATGCCGTGCAGGGGCTGGGTATCTGGAAGTCTGTGAATCATGGGGTTAGCTGGACGCATCTGGCCGCCACCAACAACAGTAATTTCTACTACGTGCAGCGCCTGACGGTGGCTCCCAACGGTCACCTCTACGCCGCTACCCGCAGCGGCCTCTGGCGCAGCACCAACAAAGGGGTAGCCTGGACCCAGGTGCTGGGCACCGGCAACGGCTCTGTGGTGAATGATTTCGGGGATGTGAAAGCCGCCGCCAATGGCACGCTGTATGCGGCGGCGGGGCTGGTTTTCTCGCCCAATGATGGTATCTACCGCTCTACCAACAACGGCAACAGCTGGACCCGGCTGAATACGCTGCCCGGCTCCGGTCTGCCCACCTCGGGCTTCGAGCGAATAGAGCTGGCCTGCGCGCCCAGTGATGCCAACCGGGTGTACGCCATTTTTCAGAGCAGCTCCACCCGCGGTCTGCTGGACATCTACCGCTCTACCAACGGCGGCAACAGCTGGCAGGCCCTGCCCAAACCCGACGATGCCGACCCGGACATCACGGCTGCCGACTTCACCCGCGGCCAGGGCTGGTACGACCTGCTCCTGACCGTGTCGCCCACAGACCCCAATACGGTGTTTGTGGGAGGGGTTGACCTGTTCAAAACCTCGAATGCCGGTGCCACCGATGCCGCTACCGTGAGTTGGCGGCAGCTAAGCCACTGGTATGCCGGCTATGGCTTTCAGTTTGTGCACGCCGACCACCACACAATGGTGTTTGCGCCGGGCTCGGGCACGCGGGCCTATTTTGGCAACGACGGCGGCTTTGCCACCACCAGCAACGCCACGGCCGTCACGCCTACCATCACACACCGCAACAGCGGCCTGAACGTGACGCAGTTCTTCTCGGTGGCCATGCACCCCACCAACGTGAACTACTTTCTGGCCGGGGCGCAGGACAATGGCACCCAGCAGCTTGGACCGTTGGGCGGTCTTGCCAGCCGCGACATCAACGGCGGCGACGGCGCGTTTTGCTTCATCGATGAGGACGAGCCGCAGTTTCAGTTTGCCACCTACGTGCGCAGCAATATCTACCGCTCCTCCACCGGCGGCAACGACGTGACTAACGGCTATTTCTTTCCCGAAACCATCTCGCAGGACAACGGCGGCTCGTTCATCAACCCGATGGAATACGACAGCAAATTCAACGTGCTGTATTTCGCCTACGGCAACAACCAGCTGCGGCGCTGTATTCGGGCTACCGGCCCCATCGGCAATGCCACGCTGGGGCCAGCCCTGAGTACCATTGCGCTGCCCGCCGGCTCGGGTGTCGTCACGCACGTATGTATGTCGCCTAATGTCGATAACCGGGTGTATGTGGGTACGGATGCGGGCCGCGTCATCCGCATCGACAATGCCACCGGGGCCTCCCCCACGGTCAGTACGCTGTACTCCGATGCCTTCAGCGTATCCGTGTCGTGCGTGGCCGTGGAGCGCGGCACGGCCACGCCCAACCCCGATCAGCACCTGCTCCTGACGCTGGCCAACTACGGCGCGGCCGTGGTGAACGTGCGGCAGAGCGTGAACGGCGGCAGCACCTGGACCGCGGCCGAGGGCAACATTCCGGATATGCCCGTGCGCTGGGCGATGTTCGATCCGGCGGGCGGCACCCGCGCCATGCTGGCTACCGAGTTGGGCACCTGGACCACCGACGACCTGGCAGCCACGCCCGTGGTGTGGGCACCTGCCAACACCAACCTAGCCAATGTGCGCGTGGACATGCTGCGCCTGCGCAAAGTGGATAAAAGCGTGGTGGCCGCTACTCACGGGCGCGGGCTGTTTACGTCCAACATCTTCGCCATAGCGCCGCTACCGGTGCAGCTGGTGGCCTTCACGGGCCGCGCCACCGAGCAGGGCGTAGCCCTGAGCTGGCGCACGGCCAGCGAGCTGAATGCCAGTAGCTTTGAGGTAGAGCGCTCCGCCAATGGGCGGGATTTTGGCCGGCTGGCCAGCGTGAAGGCGGCCGGCACCAGCACTACCACCCGCAGCTATGCCTATACCGATGGCACCGCCGGCCCCGGCCGTCACAGCTACCGCCTGCACCAGCTCGACCTCGACGGCACCGCCGCCTACTCGCCCGTGGTGACGGTAGAAATCAAGGAGGCACCCGCTCCCTTGTTTAGCAGCGCCTACCCCAATCCATTCGACCAAAAGCTGACCCTGCAGCTGCCGCAGCCCATTGGGGCGGGGTTCACGGCCACACTCACCGACGCGCGGGGCCGCACGGCTTTCAGCACCGCGCTACGGGGCGAGGGCCGCCAGCTGCCGCTGGCCGTGCCGGCGCGGCTGGCCTCAGGCACTTATCTGCTCACGGTGCGCGGCGCGGGCCGCCAGACCACCCAGCGCGTGCAGCGCCGCTAGCTGCAAAACGCTCAAACACCAAAAAGCCCGTCGGATGCGCATCCGATGGGCTTTTTGGTGTGAGGCATACATTTATTCGCCTATAACTCTTTGCGTAGCCGAGCCACCGGAATATTCAGCTGCTCGCGGTACTTAGCCACGGTGCGGCGCGCAATGTTGTAGCCGCGGGCATTGAGCATTTTCTCCAGCTTGTCGTCGCTCAGCGGGCGGCCCTTGCTTTCGCCCTCAATTATTTCCTTCAGAATGTGCTTCACCTCGCGGGAGCTGGCATCCTCGCCCGAGTCGGTGGCAATGCCCTCGGAGAAGAAGTATTTCAGCGGGTAGATGCCGAATTCCGTCTGCACCGATTTGGAGTTGGCCACCCGGCTCACGGTGCTGATGTCCATACCGATTTCGGTGGCTATGTCCTTCAGAATCATGGGCCGGAGCTTGCTTTCGTCGCCTTCCAGAAAGAACTCGTGCTGGTAGCGCACGATGGAATCCATGGTGCGCAGCAGCGTTTGCTGGCGCTGCTTGATGGCATCGATAAACCAGCGGGCCGAGTCGAGCTTCTGCTTGACGAAGGTGACGGCCTCTTTCATCTTCTTGTCCTTCTTGGCCGCCTTGTCGTAGGCCTGAAACATCTCGGTGTAGGCCGGGGCCACGCGCAGGTCGGGGGCGTTGCGCGAGTTCAGCGTGAGGTTGAACTGGCCGTTGTCGGTGGTCAGAATGAAGTCGGGGATGATATACTGCACCTTGCCCAGGCCCACCGGGCCGGTGCCGCCAGGCTTGGGATTGAGCTTGAGAATCAGGGCAATGGCTTCTTTTAGCTCATCGTCTTCCAGATCCAGCTTCTGCTGAATGCGCTGGTAGTGCTTCTTGGTAAACTCGTCGAAGGTTTCGCTCAGAATCCGCTCGGCGTGCTCGGTCACTTCGTCCTGGGGGCGGCGCTCCAGCTGGAGCAGCAGGCACTCCTGCAGGTCGCGGGCAGCAATGCCGGGCGGGTCGAAGCTCTGCACCAGATGCAGTACACCCTCAATCTCGGCTTCTTCGGCCTCAATATTCTGCGAAAAAGCCAGGTCGTTGGCAATGGCCGACAAATCGCGCCGGATGTAGCCGTCGTTGTCGATGGAGCCGATAAGCTGGCGGCCGATGGCTTCCTGCTTCTCGTCCAGATCGGCAAAGCCCAGCTGGTCCATCAGGGCATCAATGAGCGAGCCGCCGGTGTCGGCCAGGGGCATTTCCCGGTCGTCTTCGGGCTCACCGGGGCCGTCGCCCTGCATTTTGTAGCCCGCTATTTCGTCGTCGTTCAGGTAGTCGCCCAGGTCCAGCTCCTCGTTGTCCTTGGTGGTTTCGGCGGGCTCTTCTTTGGCAGGCAGCTCTATTTCGGGCTGTTCTTCGGCACCTTCGCTGAAGTCCTCGTCCAGGGTATTGTCGTCGCTGTCGAACTCCGAATCGGGGTCGTCGAAGTCATCGGAGTCGTCCGAATCATCGTCGCGCTCCTGGTCTTCCAGCTCATCGTCGGTGTTTTCGTCGCCTTCTTCCAGCGCCGGATTTACTTCCAGCTCTTCTTTAATGCGCGTTTCCAGCTCTGCCGTCGGAATTTGCAGCAGCTTGATGAATTGTATCTGTTGGGGAGACAACTTCTGCGAGAGAAGCTGCTTCATGTCAAGTCGTTGCATACTTAGAAATGCGTGTAACCCTACCGGAAAACGGAAAGGGCTCTACTTCAAAGATAGAGATTTCTGTACTTGAGTTGAGGTGAAAAAGTTGAAACTAAATACGGGCCTTGGCTGCCAAAACGCCTGGTTGTCGGCCGCAAACAAAACAATCCGGCCAGTTTCGGGCCAACTGATTTCAGCGCTAGCCAAAACCTCTACCTTTGTTTTTCTGAGTTTTAACCCCGAAATCCGAGTCCGATGTCTGTCAGAAGATCGAGCGTGCAGGAGTTGCTCCACAGCCAAGAGCTGGAGCGCGAAGTAGTAGTGAAAGGCTGGGTACGCACCCGCCGCGGCAATAAATACGTGCAGTTCATCGCCGTCAACGACGGTTCCGGCTTCCATTCCATTCAGGTGGTGGCCGATGCGGAGCGGTTTCCGGAAGAGCAGCTGAAGGCCGACGGCGTGGAAAACGGCGCGGCCGTGATGGTACGCGGCAAGCTGGTGGCCTCGCAGGGCAAGGGCCAGACGGTGGAGATTCAGGCCGAGGAAATAACGGTGTATGGCAAGGCCGATACCGAAACGTACCCGCTGCAGAAGAAGGGCCACTCGCTCGAATTTCTGCGCGAAATAGCCCACCTGCGCCCCCGCACCAACACCTTCGGGGCCGTACTGCGCATCCGGCACGCCATGGCTTTCGCCATCCACCAGTACTTCAACCAACACGGCTTCTACTACGTGCACACGCCCATCGTGACGGGCTCCGATGCCGAAGGAGCCGGCCAGATGTTTCGCGTGACCACGCTTTCGGACCAGAACCCGCCGCTGACGGAGGATAAATCCGGTGTGGACTACAAGCAGGATTTCTTCGGCAAGCAGACCAACCTGACCGTTTCGGGCCAGCTGGAAGCCGAGGTGGCCGCTATGGCGCTGGGCAAAGTGTACACGTTTGGCCCTACGTTCCGGGCCGAAAACTCCAACACGGCCCGCCACCTAGCCGAGTTCTGGATGGTGGAGCCCGAAGTGGCCTTCAACGAGCTGCAGGACAACATGGACCTGGCCGAGGATTTCCTCAAAAGCCTGGTAAAATATGCCCTGGAGCACTGCGCCGACGACCTGCAGTTTCTCAACGAGCAGTACGACAAGGAGTTATTGGGTCGCCTGCAGTTTGTGGTTGATAATGATTTCCAGCGCCTGACCTACACCGAGGCAGTCGAAATCCTGAAAACCGCCCGGCAGAAGTTCGAATTCCCGGTGGACTGGGGCACCGATCTGCAAAGCGAGCATGAGCGCTACCTCGTGGAGAAACACTTCAAAAAGCCCGTTATCCTGACCGATTACCCCAAGGATATCAAGGCCTTCTATATGAAGCTCAACGACGATGATAAGACCGTGCGGGCCATGGACGTGCTGTTTCCCGGCATCGGCGAAATCATAGGCGGCTCGCAGCGCGAGGAAAACCTGGAGAAACTGCAGGCCCGCATGGCGGCCATGAACGTGCCCGAGCACGAGCTATGGTGGTATCTGGAGTTGCGCAAATACGGCACCGCGCCCCACGCCGGCTTCGGCCTGGGCTTCGAGCGCCTGCTGCTGTTCGTGACGGGCATGGCCAACATCCGGGATGTAATTCCTTTCCCCCGCTTCCCCAAGAGCGCGGAGTTCTAGACCACGGATTCGCGCGGATTTTTCGGATTACGCGGATTTTGTAGACGATTTTTTACGCCGAGCGGCGGTTCTTACCGGAACCGCCGCTTTCGTTTTTATGGTAATGCAGCGCGCTAGCAGTAGTGCCGCAGTTCCTTGTCGTCTACGGCTACCAGCGTATCCAGCCGGATTTCCAGGCCGTTTTCGAGGCGCAGGTATTCCACTTTCTCCCGGATGAACAGGTCTTGGATGATGCCGTGGGTGGTGCTGGGCGGGGTGTCGGGCTCGGGGCGGTAGGTGAGGGTGCAGGGCTGCCGCGTGGTTGCGCGGGCCTCCAGCTCATCATAGAAGGAGCAGCTGATGGGATGGTATTCGGGCTCGGGTTGACTCATGGCGGCCGGCATTGTTGGGTGCGCACCTTCTACGCAACTCGGCTCCGGGTAGCGGGCTTTTATGACTGATTTTCGGGTGGGTTTGCGCCTGTTGCCGGGGTGCCGAGCAGTGGGCGCAACGGGGCGAAGAGCGGGTGCCGGTCCAGAATGAGGGCCACGGCCGTGGCTACCACCGGCGCGGCCAGCAGTAGCATCCGGCTCATCTCGCCCGAGAGCAGCATGTGGGCCAGCACCACCAGCAAGGTTAGGATGGCCGGACCCGCCTGCAGTCGGGGCAGCCATGTCCGGATGGCACTTCGGCCGCCCCAAAACCCCGCCAGCAGCACCAAGTTGAACAGTCCATACACGCCGCTGCAGATGAACAAACCACGCGCCGAAAACAACCAGCGCAGGTTGCTGACGACGTTGCGGCCGTGGTTCAGCGCATTGGCCACGCTGCCCACCGCCGCCGGCGGAGCCCAGGAATCTACCAGCGCGTGCAGACCCAGCAGCAGACCCGCCGCGCCCAGCAGCGCCAGCAGCCGCTGCCCCCACGGCACGAAGCCCCCATACAGCAGCGCCAGCGGCAAGAACAGTACGAACGATTCTTTCAGCACCGGCCCCAACAGCATAGCAGCCAGCAGCAGCGGCCCCGAGCGTATGGTGAGAGCATAGTAGAGCACCACCACGGCCAACACCACGGCGCTATCTACCAGCACCAGGCCCGTAACGTAGGTGGCCGCCCCGCACGTCATCACGGCGGCCATGCCGATGAGCGCGGGGCCGGCCGCCGCGCCGTGGGCGCGGGCAGTACGAAACACAAAAAGCCCCGCCAGCGCCAGCAGCAAGCCATTCAGCAGGAAGAAGCTGATGCCCAGCGGCGGCTGGGCACTAGGCGAAACCAAGCCGGTGATGAGGTGCAGACCCTGGGCCAGCGCCCCCGCCAGCAGGGGCAGTATCACCCGGTAGCGGTGCGTGACGGGCACCTCAAAGTGGCCCTGCGCCATGTGCAGATAGCTACGCTCATCACCCGTATAACCCGCCGGATGATTTGCCAGCACCAGATAGGCATTACTCCAAAGCAAGGCCAGCGCCAGCAGGTACACGAGCAAAAAGGACTTGCGGCGGGGGAGTAAGAGCATAGGCCTTCAAGTATAAGCAAGTTGAAGGTTGTTTTGCGGCCTCCGATTTTTCCCCAGCGCTAACCGGGCGGTCTACTATAGGAACATCAGGGTGCTTCAGCCACTCATGGCACATGTAGGCACCCTTGTCTTCACCAATGGTGCCGGGTTGGCTTTACAAGTGCGTATGATCGTACAGGTTTGCTGCTTTCTCGTACATATGCCAGGAAAAATCCGGGTCCTTAGAGGCTTCCTCCCAAGTTGCTTTGCTCTCTAATTCTTTGGCCAGTTGGTTGATAGCTGCCTTGTCAGCCTCCGTGAGGGGACGGTAAAGCCGGTAAGCTTGGTTAATAAAGCCGAAGCTAAGGTGGCCCAGATTCTGCTCGCTGCAAATCAGAATTACCACATCGCGGCCGGCTAGTTGCTCACCCAAATTCAGTTCGCTCACGGTGCGGGACCCAGGGGTAGTTTCGGGCCAGTACACCCGCTCATTGCTGGACCAGTAGCGCGACGTAGGCGTAAGCAGACGTTGGTAGTAAGGGTAAAAATTGTAGAAGCTCTGGGCGAAGCTGTCGCCAATAATCAACGCGTTGGCTCGCTGCTTGCCCGTTTCCGGCTCAAATCGCACGCGCGGATACGCCATCGGGTACGGGGGCTTGTCATACATCAGGTTGAGGATTTCCTGAATATCGTTGTCAGTAAAGCGCAGAGAATCGGTTTCGGTGACAACCTGGAGACCGTGAGAAGCGAAGTCCGGCAAGTCGCGGTGGGTGAGCTGCTCAACCCGCCGAAACAGCGTATCGGCCACCAAAGCCGTAGCGTAACCGCTCCAGTGGGTGCCGCCTCGCGGAAACATCGGAAAGCGGGTGGTATCCTGCCAGCGGCCGAGCAGCGCCGCCGCATCCAGCATATTCACCTGGTATTTGCGGGCAGCCCGCACTACAGCATCGTAGTTGGTGGCATTGCGCGGCTGGGCATCATAGCTTTCCGGGAGCATAGCCGGCAGAATGCGGGGCTTGCCCGGCGCTACCACCAGCAGCAACTGCGTGCCATGTGCCCGCAACGAATCCTGCACAATCTTCAGGCGGCGAACCAGATGGTTCATTTCCTCGCCGGCGTAGTCGCGGCCCAGAAACACATCGATGGTGACGGGCTGAAACAGCACATCGTCTTTGCCTACCACAACGACCGGCACGCGGGTTTGGTGGAAAGCCGTATAAGCCAGCTGATTGCGTAGACGCAACAGCCAGCTGCGAAACCCCAATCTATCCTGCAAGTACGCCTCCATGCGGGGCTGAAAGGTATTGTTGCGCAGTGCCGGCCAGTTCAGTTCGGGGTGAGGCTGCTGGTCAAAATAGCCATCGAGTGGGGCTACCGTGACTATGCCCAGCTTGGCCTGGAGGGCCGGGGCTAGCAGGAGCAGGAGCAAGCCGCCAAACAACAGCCTTTTGGGGGAGAGGAACGACATCAGAGCCCTAAAAACGGAAGTAAATAAACGGGTTGAAGCTGCTGCCAATAATGTAGCTGACGCTCAGGATCAGGAGAATGGCGGTGGCCAGGCTCATGCCCACGGCGCGGGGCAGGGCCAGCTTGTCGGCGGCCAGCGTACCTAGCTCCCAACGCTCTACGCGAGGCAGCGCAGCCATGAAGGCAAACAGGGTGGCCAGCGCCAGCGTAACCCAGAATTCGTTGGTGAAGTGCGGCAAATCTGCCAGGCCCCCGCCGAACATCCGCCGCACATATGCCAGGGCCTCACCGAGACTTTCGGCCCGGAACAGCACCCAGCCTACTACCGTGATGAGGAAAGTAGGCAGGATACTCAGTACGCCAAGGCGCTTGTAGAGATTGAGCAGGAAAAGCCGGTCCAGGATCAGAAACAGACCGTGGAAAGCGCCCCAGGCAATAAAATTCCAAGCTGCCCCGTGCCAGAAGCCCGACAGGATAAACACCGTCCACAGGTTCACATACAGCCGGGAGGGCTTCACGCGGTTGCCGCCCAGCGGAATGTAGAGGTAGTCGCGCATCCAGCGGCCCAGCGTGATGTGCCAGCGCTGCCAGAACTCGGTGATGCTGCGCGAGATGTAGGGGTTATTGAAGTTTTCGGGAAACTGAAACCCGATCATCCGGCCAATACCGATGGCCATATCGGAGTAGCCTGAAAAGTCGAAGTAAATCTGGAACGTGTAAGCCAGTGCCCCCAGCCACGCCAGCGGGGCCGACAGCTCCGCGGGAGCTAGCCCAAAAATTCGGTCGGCTTCCTGACCCAATACGTTGGCAATCAATACTTTCTTCGACAAGCCGATAACGAAGCGAAACAGGCCGGCCAACTTATGGTCAATGGTTTCGAAGGCGGCGCGGTGCGTGAGCTGGTCGGCAATTTCGTGGAAGCGCACGATAGGGCCGGCAATCATCTTCGGAAACAGCATGATGTAGAGCATGAAGTCCCAGAAGCTGCGCAGGGGCTTGTTTACGCCCCGGTACACATCAATGGAGTAGGTGAGCTTCTCGAAGGTGAAAAAGGAAATGCCGATGGGTAGCACCACTTTCTCCCACGTCAGGGCCCCGCCGCCAAAGGAGGCCTTCACGGCGCTGAAATTCTCCAGAAAGAAGTTGGCATACTTGAAATAGAACAGCATCGCCACGTTCAGGATGATGCTCAAAATAAGATAGATGCGCTTCTTATAGCCCTGCGAAGCATCCATCAGGCGGATGATGAAAAAGTTCAGCACCACCGAGGCCAGAAACAGCGCCAGAAAGTTGATGCCGCCCCAGGCATAAAACAGCAGACTCGCCGTGAGGGCCACGAAATTCTTCAGCCGGATGGGGGCCAGATAGTATAGGAGCAGGAAGGCCGGGAAAAAATAGAACAGGAAGAGCGTACTACTGAAAACCATACAGGAAGGCGAAAAATGAAATCAGAAAGCAAGGGACACAGATAACGGCGTGGCGGCTACAGGTATTTCCCTAAAGCGAGCCATGAACCAGAGCACTTATCGCGGCTGCAACAATTCCCGGTCGTACTGCGCTAAGGCCTGCGCGTGCAGCGAATCGGCCAGCGCGTGGCTACCGCTATACTGCTGCTGCCAGAGGCGCTGCTGGTAGCGAGGATTGGCCTCCAGCTGCTGCTGAATCTGTGCCACCCGGGCCTGTGCAGCGGTCGGCAGCGGGTAATACAGATCGTAGAGGCGGTCAATTAGCGTGTGGTTTGGCAGGTTATGCTCGGTCATGAGCAACAGCAGAAAGTTGCGCGACTCTATCTCGCGACGAAAATCCAGCTGCCCCAGGTTTTCGCCTGTCCCTGTATATTTTTTGTTGTACACGAAAATCGTCCCATCTATACCCCAAAAGCGTGATTCCGGTGCAAAAAGGGTCTGCAGGTAGGGATAAAACTGCATGAAAGCCCAGTTGAAGCTGTCGCCGATGATAAGCAGATTGGGCCGCTGCTGCCCGGCCCGCAGCGAATCGAACGTGACGGTGGGGTAGGCAGTAGGATGGTGTCGGTAGGGGAATACCAAGTTCATCGGGTCGCTCAGGTCGCTGTCGGTAAAGCGCAAGCTATCGGTGCGCACCACCACGGGGCCGTGCCGCCGGAAGTTAACCAGATCGAAGCGGCCGGTCTGCTCGATGCGGGCAAAGAGCGTGTCGGCCACCAGCGCTGCTCCGTAGCCGCTCCAGTGCGTGCCGCCTTTCGGGAAGAGTGGGTAGCGGGTGGTATCCTTCCAGAGGCCGAACAGATGCGCGGCATCCAGTAGGTTTATTTGCTGCGCCTTCATCTCGCGCACAAACGCGGTATAGTTGGTGCGGTTAGTTTGGGACTGGCGGAAGGCCGCGGGCAGTGTTTCGGGCTGGTAGCGGGCTTTGTTGGGGGCCATCACAAACAGCAACGGAATGCCGCGCCGGGCCAGCGCTTCCTGCACGGCCCGGAGCCGCCGCACGCGGTAGGCCACTTCCTCATCACCCAAGAAATCCTTGCCCTGAGCCGCCGCCACGGGCGAGGGCTGAAACAGCACCAGGTCCTGGCCCACAACCAAGTCGGAGGAGCGGGCCACGCCCAGCAGCGACAGCGACAACTGATTGCGCAGCCGGATCAGCCAGCCGCGGAAACCGATATTGTCTTCCAGGTAACGCTCAAGAGCGGGTTGGAAAGTGCCGGCCAATACGCCTTCCTTGCTAAACTCCGGGTTAGGGGCCGGTGTGTAAGCGCCGTACAGCGGTGCTTCCTGGGCCCAGTGAAATTTGGCCTGCAACGCCGGAATTAGGCAGAGCAGCAACAGTATGGAGAATAACAGACGCTTGATAGAAACTGACCAGGCAGGCATAGAATAGGAAACTGAAAATGGAGTCAGTCGGCTGGCCGAAACGTGCAGAGGCCGGGCCGGCAGAAGCGAAGACCAAACGAGCTTTGCTCCAGAGTACAGGCCAAATTCTGGCAAGAAACAAGTAATCCGGCTATTTGCCAAGTTGGCCCTGGCTACGCGCCCGCGGAAGCCGGCACAAAAAAGCCTCTCCCGCAGGAGAGGCTTAAAAAGGAGAGCAGAAAAGAGGCGCTGATTAGTGTTTGCCCTTTCCTTTCCCTTTGTCATGGCCTTTGCCGTGGCCTTCGTAACGGTCATCGTCATAGTCGTGGCCGCGACGGTCGTCATTGTTGCGGCCGTAGTATTTTTTGGCCTGGCCGGGTGGCATTCCGTGGGGGTGGCCCTTATACTTGGTGCGGTATTCCTCAATGCGCGTCCAAGGCTGGACGCCCACGTAGTCGACTACCACAGGGTGGAAAGTGCGGGGGTTGTAGCCGGCGTTGGCCAGGCGGGTCCAGCGGCCGTTGCGCTGCACCACGTACACCCGGTCGCGCACATCGTAGTAGCCATCAACTTCCGGAATGTAGTAGTACTGCGTGTTTGGTCCCACGGCCGGCCCCCAGGCAGGAGCGGAAATATTGACGTTGACCTGCGCCTGAGCCGGGGCAGCAACTCCGGCCAGCAGCAAAAGCGCTGCGGCGAGGGAAATTCGGGTGAACGGGTTCATACGGAGCAGAAATTACAGGTGAGAAGATAGCCGGACGTTGGCAAGAACAGCGCCAGAGTGCCTGTGTACGGACTTAGCCCAAACGGAAGTTGGATTGACGGGCACAAAACCCTGGTTTTGGTTGTTATTGGCCATCTGTGCCGCCACCCCTCCCGACCCCGGCTTTTTTGGGTTCGGTCGGCCAAATAGATTGGTAAATAACAAATTCGGGTGGCGAAAGGAACGCTGTCTGCGTACCTTTGCGGACTTATTCGACTTGCTCTGAATGGCTAAGAAAACCAAGGCAGCCGCGGCTGCCGTTACGCCTGAGATTACCGCCGCCGCGGCCGTGGCGGATAACGCTAATGGCCATACTACCGCCGCCGTGCAGGCCGTGCCCCGCACTGAGTTGGTGAGCGAAGCCGTGCTGGAAAATCATTCCGACGGCCAGCCCACGCCCGGCGGGGCCGAGGTGGAAGCGCCTTTCATTGAGGTGTACGGGGCCCGGGAGCACAACCTGAAGAACGTATCGGTGAGCATCCCGCGGGGCAAGCTCGTGGTGTTTACGGGCATCTCGGGCTCGGGCAAGAGCAGCCTGGCCTTCGACACCATCTACGCTGAGGGGCAGCGCCGCTACATGGAGACGTTTTCGGCCTACGCCCGCTCCTTCATGGGCGGGCTGGAGCGCCCCGACGTGGACAAGATCGAGGGCCTGTCGCCGGTTATCAGCATCGAGCAGAAGACTACCTCGCGCAACCCGCGCTCCACGGTGGGCACCATCACCGAGATTTACGACTTCCTGCGCCTGCTCTACGCCCGCACCGCCGAGGCCTTCAGCTACGCCACGGGCGCGAAGATGATCCGGCAGAGCGACGAGCAGATCATCAACTACATCCTCAAGCACTTCGCCGACCACAAGGTAGTGGTGCTGGCCCCGGTGGTGAAGGGCCGCAAGGGGCACTACCGGGAACTGTTTCAGCAGATTGCCAAGCTGGGCTTCACCAAGGTGCGTGTGGATGGCGAGCTGCTCGACCTCACGGCCAAGATGCAGGTGGACCGCTACAAGATTCACGACATCGAAATCGTCATCGACCGGCTCAAGGCCACGAAGGAGGACCGGTTCCGCCTCTCCGGCTCGGTGCAGAACGCGCTGACCCACGGCAAGGGCACCATGCTGGTGCTGGACTCCGACTCGGGCAAGACCCAGTTCTTCTCCCGCTTCCTGATGGACCCCACCACCGGCATCGCCTACGATGACCCGGCCCCCAACACGTTCAGCTTCAACTCGCCCTACGGGGCCTGCCCCACCTGCAACGGCCTGGGCGAGGTGCAGGAAATAACGGAAGACTCAGTGCTGCCCGATAAGAAGCTGAGTGTCAGCCGCGGCGGCATCGCGCCGCTGGGCGAGTACCGCGACATCTGGATTTTTCAGCAGCTGAGCCTGATTCTGAAAAAGCAGAAGTTCAGCCTGAGCACCCCGCTCGAAAAGATGCCCGCCGACCTGATCGGGCGGCTGCTCTACGGCGTGCCCGAAGACGAGGACGCCGACCCCAAAAAGAGCAACTACACCGAGCCCTTCGAGGGCATCATCCCCTTCCTGCGCCGGCAGATGGAGTCGGACTCCGAGAACATCCGCGCCTGGATTCAGGAGTACACCCAGGCCCGGCAGTGTCCCGAATGCCAGGGCCTGCGCCTCAAGAAGGAAAGCCTCCACTTTAAGATTGCCGACAAGAATATCGGCGAGCTGTCGGTGATGGACATCAAGGAGCTGAGCACCTGGTTTGAGGGCCTAGAAAGCCGGCTGACGGAGCGGCAGAACGTGATTGGCCGGGAGCTGCTCAAGGAAATCCGCAAGCGCATCGGCTTTCTGCTGGAAGTGGGCCTTGAATACCTCGACCTGCACCGCTCCGTGCGGACTCTTTCGGGCGGGGAAAGCCAGCGGATTCGCCTCGCCACGCAAATCGGCACCCAGCTCGTGGGCGTGCTCTACATCATGGACGAGCCCAGCATCGGCCTGCACCAGCGCGACAACGAGCGGCTTATCAAGGCCCTGCAGCACCTGCGCGACATCGGCAACTCCGTCATCGTAGTGGAGCACGACAAGGACATGATCATGCACGCCGACTACGTGCTCGATATTGGCCCCGGCGCGGGCATCCACGGCGGCCACATCGTGGCCCAGGGCTCGCCAAAGGACATCTTCAACTCCGGCAGCCTCACCTCGCAGTACCTGAGCGGGCAGAAGCACATTGAGTTGCGCCGGCAGAAGCGCAAGGGCGACGGTGGCCAGCTGGTGCTCAAGGGTGCCACCGGTCACAATCTCAAGAATGTGACGGCCAAGTTCCCCCTGGGCAAGCTGGTGGCCGTAACCGGCGTATCGGGCTCGGGCAAGTCGAGCCTGATTCACGATACGCTGTACCCGATTCTGAACCAGTTCTTTTTCAACTCGAAGAAAGACCCGCTGCCCTACCAGAGCATCGAAGGCCTGGAGCTGATTGATAAGGTAATTGAGGTAGACCAGTCGCCGATCGGGCGCACGCCGCGCTCCAACCCGGCTACCTATACCGGCGTGTTCACTGAAATCCGCAGCCTGTTTGCCTCCCTGCCCGAGGCCAAGATCCGGGGCTACGGGCCGGGGCGCTTCTCCTTCAACGTGAAGGGTGGTCGCTGCGAAACCTGCGAGGGCGCCGGTATGCGCACCATCGAGATGAACTTCCTGCCCGACGTGCACGTGCCCTGCGAAACCTGTAAGGGCCGCCGCTACAATCGTGAAACGCTGGAGGTGCGCTTCAAGGGCAAGAGTATCACCGACGTGCTCGACCTGACGGTGGAAAAAGCCGTGGAATACTTCGAAAACCAGCCCCGCATCATCCGCAAGATTCAGGTACTCAACGAAGTGGGTCTGGGCTACCTCACCCTGGGCCAGCAGGCCACCACGCTCAGCGGCGGCGAGGCCCAGCGCGTAAAGCTGGCTACCGAGCTGGGCAAGAAGGACACCGGCAAAACCTTCTACATCCTCGACGAGCCCACCACCGGCCTGCACTTCGAAGACATCAACCACCTCTCCGACGTACTCCAGAAGCTGGTGGACAAGGGCAACACGGTGCTCATCATCGAGCACAACCTCGACCTGATCAAAGTGGCCGACCACGTCATCGACCTTGGGCCCGAGGGCGGCGGGGGCGGCGGCACCATCGTGGCCCAGGGCACGCCCGAGCAGGTGGCCAAGGTGAAGAAAGGCCACACCGCCCGCTTCCTGGCCGAGGAGCTGAAGGTGAGCCGGTACGCCGACGGGAAGCAGGCGTAGAGCCGATGAAAACCGATTAAAGAGCCTGTTACTTCTTCGTAACAGGCTCTTTTGCTGCTGGGTGTCAATCTTCTGTGCCTCTCTCCTGACAGAGAAAGGAAGAAGAGTGTTTTATAAAAACTACTAAAAGTTATTTGAATTAGTAGTTTATACTTGATGATGTATAGATTTGTAAAGACTACTAATTTAAGGAAGGTTTAGTAGTTTTTGACCTATGAAATTAGAACAGCCACCAGTTTCCGCTACCCGCGTATTTGAAGATCCGGAAGTGTTCCGGTACTTCCGCAATGAGGATGTGATGAAGCTGGCCCGCCGGGCCAACCACGAATACTGGTACTGGACGGAGCTAAAGCATCGGCCACTACCGCCGGGCATTACGGCCGACATGCTATGGGCCATCATTAAGGTGAACCGGCAAACCAACTTCCGTGAGTTGCGGGTCGGTACTATTGCCGGTTGCCGGTTTCAATACCAGGTGACGGAGCCGACGGTAGAAAAGCTCCACCGCTTCGACCTGTACATGGGCGGCATCCTGCAGGCCGATACCCTAATTCCGGCCGATGATAAGAACCGGTATCTGGTCAGCTCCATTATGGAAGAAGCCATTGCATCGAGTCAGTTGGAGGGGGCCGCCACTACGCGGGAGGTAGCCAAGGACATGCTGCGCAAGCAGCGCAAGCCCCGCAACCAGTCGGAGCGGATGATTTACAACAACTACCAGACTATTCAGTACATCCTGGCCAATAAGAACGAGGCCCTGACCCCGGAAATGCTCTGCCAGATCCAGGCCCGCATGACGCTGGATACCCTGGAAAATCCGGAGCACACCGGCCGCTTTCGGCTGAACGACGATGTGCGCGTGGAGGATTATACCACCGGCGAGGTAGTTCATATCCCGCCGGCGCAGAAAGACCTGGCCGCGCTGCTGGACTGGTACTGCGCCTTTGCTAACGAGGAGATACTGGGCAAAAGCGCGAGCGGACAAGGCTTCATTCATCCCATCGTGCGGGCTTCCATCCTGCACTTTCTGCTGGGCTACATTCACCCCTTTGCCGATGGCAACGGCCGGACGGCCCGGGCCGTGTTCTACTGGTATCTGCTGCGCAAAGGCTACTGGCTGCTCGAATACATGTCCATATCCCGGATCATCCACCAGTCGGCAGCCCAGTATGCCAAGGCTTATCTGTTCACGGAATACGATGGTAACGACCTGACGTACTTTATCAATTACCAGGTCAAGACCCTGGATGCAGCCTTCACCAGCCTGCAGCAGTATATCGAGCGGAAGGTATCGGAGAAGAAACAACTGCGGGATTTCCGGCACTTAGTTGGCCTGAATGAGCGGCAGACCGGGATGGTGCAGGAGCTGCTGTCGGAGTCTACAGCTGAATGGACCATTCAGGAAGTAAGCCACCGGTTTAATTGTGTTTACCAAACTGCCCGCACCGACCTGATGCGGCTGGAAAGCCTGGGCCTGCTGGAAGCCCGCCGGGTAGGCAAAGCCAAACTAGTGTACGTGCGGGCCGGTGCGTTTGACGAAGTGGTGGCACGGTTGCGGCAGCCGCGCCGGGCTTAGCCGAGTGGCTTTATATTAAGACTCTGCCCAGCTCAGGCCAGCGCGGGCGCTCCGTGCTGCTCCCGGTAGGCCGCCTCCAGTCGCCGGTAGCGGCCGCGGAAGTACAGGCCCAACAGCGGGAAGATGAAGGCTGGCAACATGCGCAGTAGCCACGGATGCACGAAAAAGGCCAGCCCGATGCTCACGCCAAACACGATGGGCGTCATCAGCGGGCGGGCCAGGTCGAGGTCGGGGTGGGGGCATTCGTGGGCCGCTACCACTTGGTGGGCCGGGTTGCGAAGATGACGCTGAATAAGGGTCTGCATCAGTCCGGTAGCAATGATGTTGGCGCTATACAGAATCCAGGGCGTGGCCAGCATCGCATACTCGCTCTGATAGGCGGTAGTGAAAGGCATGAGCACGATACTGAGCAGAAACAACAGATTCAACCACAGTAGCTTATTGTCCAGGCGGCGCACGAAGCGGAAAATGCGGTGGTGAGCTACCCAATAGACGGCAATGATGAAGAAGCTGAGAAAGAAGCCAACCAGCCTGGGAATCAGGTGTAGCAGGCCCTGCGCGGCGGCCTGCTCAGTGCGGTGTTCCAGCTCAGGTACTTTCAGCTCAATCACCAGCAGCGTTATGGCAATGGCGAATACGGCATCGGTGAACAGAATCACTCGCTCGATCTGGAATGCGTCCCGGTTGTGCGGCGCTTTTTCGTTGTCATTCATAGCCTGTAGGGCCGGGAAAATGGAACCGGCCGACTAAAGATAGCGAGCTACTGATATAAGCAAAAAGCCGCCGCAGAATATTCCGCGGCGGCTTTTCGTCCCGGTCACCCGGTCTGTAGCTTACATGGCCGCGTGCTTCTTCGACATATCTAGGTGGTTTTGCACCACCGGCATCACCTTCCCGATGAAGCCCTGCACGTCGGCATCCTTGGTCATGGCCTGGTGGGCCTTCAGCGTGTTCAGAGTTTTCTGGTGGTCCGTCACCATCTGGTCGAGGTATTTCTTCTCGAACTCCTTGCCCGAAAGCTTGCGCATCTCGGCCGCAATGGCCTTATGCTCCGCGTCCATATCGGGGGGCAGTACCACGTTTTTCTTGCCGGCAATAACTTTCAGGTCGGCCGTCGATTTGGTGTGGTCCTTCACCATCATGTTGGCGTGCTCCTTGGCCATGCCCGATACGCCTTTTTCCAGAGCCAGCTTGCTGAGTTGAATCTCGTTCTGGTCGCTGGCCGCTGCCGACTGCATAAACTCCGCGTCGGTGGAATGCGGGGCGGTGGGGCCGGCCGCATCAGCGGGCATAGCGCCAGACGAGTCGGCGTTGGCCGTCACGGTGGGGCCGGCTTCGTTGTCGATAACGGTAGCATCAGCCTGCACGCCGCCTTCATCGGCCGCTTTGTCCATATCACTCACGGCTTCGCCGGCGGTGCCATCGGTGCGTTTGTTGCCGTCGCCGCAGCCGGCCAGCGAGAGGGTAGCAGCCAGGAGCAGGCAGGAAAACAGGGGCTTTTTCATAAACTAGGGTTGGGTTTGGTTGATTGGTACTCAGTGCGTTGTTACTTCATCTCCTGCACCTGGTCCTGCGTTTTGCGGGCCATGTCGAGGTGCTCTTTCAGCGTGGGCAGATACTTGGCCGCAAAGCCGCGAATGTCGCCGTCGTAGGCATCTTCGCTCATGTCGTCGAACCGCTCCACGTCGTTGGCGTGGTCGTCCACCATCATTTCCAGATACTTCTTGTCAAATTCGAGGCCGGTGAGGGCGGTTAGCTCGGTGTAAGTTTGCTGCTGGGCCTGGCCCAGGGCGGCGGGTACGGAAATGCCTTTCTGCCGGGCCAGCGCCTGCAACGCGGCATTCATCTGCGCGTGCTGGGCGGCCATGTGCTGCCCAAACTCCTTGGTGGCGGGCGTCGCGGCTTTCTGCTGGGCCAGCTTGCCTAATTCTACTTCCAGCAGCCCGTCGCTGGCCGCATCGACCATAAACTCGGCATCGCGCTCCTGCTTCTTGGTGATGTCGGCATCGCCAATGCGCTTTTCGTTCTCGAAGCGGGCCTCGGCCACGGGGTCTTTCTTGCTGCTGTCGGAGGAGCAGGCTACAGCGGCCAGCAAGCAGAACGGGAGCAGAAATCGGGTGGGTATCATGCGCATACGGCTAGGTAGTCAGACCAAAAACGGGCAGTGCAAGACTATACGCGGCCTGCCGCTAGTGGTTCGCTAGGGCAATAGTTCCCGGCTTGGATTATTTTTTCTCCGGTGCTTAAACTCGCACCCTATCCGTCCCTCCAAGAGCCGAATCTGACCAACAACTTCCCCACTTTTTCTTCCTTCTTCCCATGAAAGCTTCTGCCACTCTTCGCTCCCTGAGTTTCGCGGCCCTGGCTAGCACCGCGCTGCTTTTCGCCACCACCAGTTGCAACAAAGACAACACCGCTCCCGCCGACAACCTCGAATCGGCGGAGGATAACGGCAGCGCCGAGGAAGAAAACGCCGCCATCAGCGACATCATCAACGCCTCGGCCCCCGCCGATGCCAGCGTGGCCGGCAGCGCCCCCGCCGCCGATGCCGCCGACTACGAGAAAGTGCTCAGCCGCTGCGCCATCCGCACCTACGATGCCACCACGCGCACCCTCACCATCGATTTCGGCACCACCAACTGCGTGTGTGCCAACGGCAAAACCCGGCGCGGCAAAATCATCGTGCGCTTCAGCCCTGGCCCGTACCGCCAGCCGGGTGCCATCACCACAGTGACGCTGGACAATTACTTCGTGAATGACAACCAGCACACCGGCACCCGCGTCTTCACCAACACCGGCAGCGGCTCCTTCACCCTCGACGTGCAGAACGCCAGCATCATCACCCCGGCCGGTACGCATAGCTGGAACTCCCAGCGTCAGTACGTCTGCACCGCCGGCTTCGGCACCCCCACCATCCTCGACAATACCTACCAGGTAACCGGGCAGGCCACGGGCACCAACCGCAAAAACGTGAGCTACACCGCCACCATTCAGCAGCCGCTGCTGAAAAGCTTCGCCGTGGGCTGCGCCCGCCACTTTGTCTCCGGCACGGTCAGCATCACCAATTCCAAGGAGAAAACGCTACTGCTGAACTACGACCCCACCGGCTCCGCCGCCTGCGACAACATCGCCACCATCACCGTCAACGGCCGCACCAAAACCATCCGGCTGAAGTAGTTCTTAGTGTGCTGATATGCTAATATGCTGATGTGCTGATGAATGCCGCACAACGCAAAAGTGGCCGCCTCCGGAATGGGGGCGGCCACTTTTGCTTTTACTGACTGATAATCGGGCTACTGTCTCAGCCGCCTGCCAGAACAGCCGCATAGCGGCGACAGGTTTGTAGCAACAGTTACTTAGAAGGGTAAAAGCCGCGTAGCGGTGACAGAACCGCCCGAACGACTCTGTCACCGCTATGCGGCTTTGAACCGCTTTAGGCGCAATTCTCTACAAACCTGCCACCGCTACGCGGCTATTCTGTGGCTTTAGGTGGTCCATTCATTGGCTTGTGCTTTCCTTCGCAGAAAGCCTATTCGCCCCGAAACACCGGCTTGCGCTTTTCCGAAAATGCCGTCACGCCTTCCAGATAGTCCCGCGATTCGCCCGCAATCTGCTGGTAGTCAGCTTCCAGGTCCAGCACCTCATCCAGCGAGGCCGCGCCGGCTTTGTTCAGCAGCTGCTTAATCAGGCCGATGGATTTGGTGGGGGCCGCGGCGTAGCGGGCGGCCAGCGCGGCCACGGCCGCATCCAGCTCGTCGGGCGCTACCACCTGATTTACCATGCCCAGCCGCAGGGCCTCCGCCGCCGTCACCTTCGAGCCCAAGGTGCATAGCTCAAAGGCCTTAAGTGAGCCTACCAGCCGCGGCAGGAAATACGACGAGCCCGAATCCGGCACCAGCCCGATGTTGATGAATACCTCAATCAGCGAGGCTTCGGTGGAGGCAATCAGCGCATCGCAGGCCAGGGCCAGGGAGCAGCCCGCGCCAGCCGCCACGCCATTCAGGCGCCCGATAATGGGCTTGGACAGCTGGCGCATAGCCCGGATAATGGGGTTGTAGCGCTGGTGCAATGAATCGTAGAAAGTGCTTTGCTCGTCGCCCTGCGCCGCTTTCAGGTCCTGGCCCGAGCAGAAGGCCCGACCCGCGCCCGTCAGCACCACGGCCCGCACCTGGGTATCGGTGGCTACCTGCTTCAGCGCGTCCTGCAGCTCGTAGCTCAGCGCATTGTTGAAGGCGTTGAACACATCCGGGCGGTTGAGCGTGATGGTGGCCACGCCGTTTTGCACCTCATAAAGCAGGCTGGTATACATGGTGAAATGGTGAAGTTGTGAAAGGTGAATTTGTGTCATTGCAAGGCGCAAGCCGAAGCAATCCGTCCTCTCAAATGTACCCAACTCCTTTTCAGCAGAACGCCCCAACGTATGCGCCACATCGGGGCGTTCTGCCGAAACAAGACTTTTTACCTTTCACAGGACGGATTTTTTCACCACTTCACAATTCCACAACTTCACCTTTCCTGCCGCAGCAACGCCTCCGCCACTACCAAATCCTCCGGCGTAGTAATCTTCAGGTTCCGGTAGTCCCCTTCTACTATATGAATGGGGCAGATGTCTTCCACCACGCTGGCATCGTCGGTGAAGCTGGGCAACTCGGGCAGTTGGTAGGCGCGGCGCAACAGATCCAGGTCGAAGCACTGGGGCGTTTGCACCAGGCGCAGGCGGGCGCGGTTCAGGGCGTAGGAGCCGCGCTGGGCCAGGTTGCGCACCGAGTCTTTCGGGGTCACGGCCACCACCACGGCTTTGTGTGTTTCAGCCGCCGCGAAGGCCCGCTCAATCAGGGCGGCCGAAGCCAGCGGGCGCACGCCGTCGTGTACGGCTACCAGCCCATCCGGCGCGGCCAGGGCTGCCAGCCCATTGCGCACCGAGGCCCAGCGCGAAGCCCCGCCCGCCACCACCTGATGCGAAATCTGCACTTGGTGCTGCGCACACAGCTCCGACCACACCCCAAACTGCTCAGCCGGCAGCACCACCACCAGCTGCTCTACCCGTAGCGCGGCCTCCGCGAAGCGCCGCAACGTGTGCAGCAGTACCGGCTCGCCCAGCAGCTCCAAAAACTGCTTGGGCCGGTCGGCCCCCATGCGCGTGCCGCTGCCGCCCGCCACCAGTATAGTATAGCGTGGGGTCTTGGGGTCCTGGGAGCTTAGGGGCTTGGGGACTTGGGGACTTGGGGTCTTGGAGTCGTTCATGGGTTGTGGGCAGAAGCGGGCCGCAAAGTACGCAGCGTCCCCGAACGCAAAACGCCGAATACCCGGCAGGCATTCGGCGTTTTGTGGTTTCAGGAGAAGAAAAGAGCCGCCGAGAACAAAAACCAAGTTCCCAGGACCCTAAGCCCCCAAGACCCCACTACAGAATCAGCATGGCGTCGCCGTAGCTGAAGAACTTGTATTTCTCCTTGATGGCCAACTTGTAAGCTTCTGTCAGCAAGGCGTGGCCGGCGAAGGCGGAAGTCATCATCATCAGCGTGCTTTCCGGCATGTGGAAATTGGTGAGCAGCGCGTTGGCGATTTTGAAGTCATACGGGGGGAAGATAAACCGGTCGGTCCAGCCCTGGTTTTCCTTCAGGCGGCTATTGGCCGATACCGACGACTCCAGCGCCCGCATAGTAGTGGTGCCCACCGCGCAAACGCGCTTCTTGGCATCCAGCGCCTTGTTCACCACCGCCACGGCCTCGGCCGGCACGATGAAGTTCTCGGAGTCCATCTTGTGCTTGGTCAGGTCTTCCACATCTACCGGCCGGAACGTGCCCAGTCCGATGTGCAGCGTTACCGATGTGACATCTACGCCCTTGATTTCCAGGCGCTTCATCACCTCGCGGGTGAAGTGCAGGCCCGCCGACGGCGCGGCCACGGCCCCCGTGTGCTTGGCATAAATGGTCTGGTAGCGCTCCTTGTCGGCCGGCTCGGCTTCGCGCGTGATGGCTTCGCGCGGCAGCGGCGTTTCGCCCAAGTCGTGCAGCGCTTTGTAGAACTCCTCATCCGGGCCATCGAACAGGAACTTAATGGTGCGGCCGCGGGAAGTGGTGTTGTCGATAACCTCGGCCACCATGTCGCTTTCGCCGAAATACAGCTTGTTGCCGACGCGGATTTTGCGGGCCGGATCCACCAGCACATCCCAGAGGTGAATTTCCTTGTTCAGCTCGCGCAGCAGAAATACTTCGATCTTAGCGCCGGTCTTTTCCTTGTTGCCGTAGAGGCGGGCCGGAAATACTTTGGTATCGTTCAGCACGAAGGCATCGCCTTCGCCGAAATACTCGATGATGTCCTTGAACACGCGGTGCTCGATCTTGCCGCTGTCGCGGTGCAGAACCATCAGGCGTGCCTCGTCACGATTCTTGGCCGGGTGCTGCGCCAGCAGGTTTTCAGGCAGATCAAATTTGAACTCAGACAGTTTCATGGGCAGCTTATGGGCACTATGAGGGGAAGCTAACAAAATTTTGGGTTGGCAAAAGTACATAAAATGGCCGGATAAATCCTTACTTTTCGCCCGAAAGCGGCGAAGTGGTGAGATAGTGAGATGGTGAAATAGTGAGTTTGATGTTCGGTTTGCGCCGAATGCGCCACTTGCGCCAGCAGAACATTAAACTCACCATCTCACCATCTCACCATCTCACTAAATCCTCTGATGCTCGCCCTGCGCCTGACTCTGGAAAGCTTCCGCTTCGCGTGGCAAGCCCTCAAATCGAACTTGCTGCGCACTATATTGTCGCTGCTGGGGGTCACGGTGGGTATTTTCGCCATCATTGCCGTGTTTGCCGTCGTCGATTCTTTGGAAGCCAACGTGCGCCAGAGCATGAACTTCGTGGGCGACAAGGTGATTTATGTGGATAAGTGGCCGTGGGTATTCGACCCCAAGTTTCCGTGGTGGAAGTTCTTTAACCGCCCCGTGCCCACCGTGCGCGAGTACCGGCTGCTGCAAAAAACGCTGGGCGAAAACAGCAAAGGCGTGGCCATTTTCGCCACCAACTCCGGCAATACCTTCAAGGCTGGCTCCAACAGCATGAGCGGCGGCCTGCTGCAGGGCGTGACCTACGACTTCCGCAAAATCTCCGACGTGCCGGTGATGGAAGGTCGCTACTTCACGCCCCAGGAAATAGAAAGTGCCCGCGGCGTGGCCGTTGTGGGCCACGAGGTGGCCAAAAACCTCTTCCCCAACGGCTCGGCGCTGGGCAAGGTGCTTAAGGCGCGGGGCCAGCGCTTCGTGGTGATTGGGGTGATGGAAAAAGCCGGCAAAAACGTGCTCGGCATCACCGGCAACGACAATAACTGCATCATTCCGTTCGGCATGTTCACCAAGATGTTTGCCCTGAACACGGGCGGCATGACCGGCGTGACGCCCTCCATCGGCGTGAAAGGCAGCGACGCCGACCCCGGCCTGCTCGACCTGGAATATGAGTTGAAAGGCGTGCTGCGCAATATTCGCGGCCTCAAGCCCCGCGCCGAAGACAACTTCTCCCTGAACCGCCCCGAGATGCTGGCCAACGCCATTTCCAAGCTGTTTTCCATCATCGGGGTGGCGGGGGCCGTCATCGGCTCGTTTGCTATGCTGGTGGGCGGCTTCGGCATTGCCAACATCATGTTTGTGTCGGTGAAGGAGCGCACCAATATCATCGGCATTCAGAAATCATTGGGGGCCAAAAACTACTTTATCCTGTTCCAGTTTCTGTTTGAGGCCATCTTTCTGTGTCTGCTGGGCGGGGCGGCGGGCATCTTCCTGGTCTTCCTGATTACTCTGATTCCGCAGGACTCGCTGCCGCTTACGCTGTCGGCGGCCAATATTACGCTGGGCCTCACCGTGTCGGTCGTCATTGGCATGCTGGCCGGCATCATTCCGGCGGTGCTGGCTTCCAACCTCGACCCGGTTATTGCCATCCGGTCGAAGTAGCCGGGCCGGCGCGACCTAACTCAAAGGCAATGGGTTAGGCCAGATGTTAACAAATTGTTAACTTGCGCGTCGCTACTTTTGGTCGCTCCGCACTTGTGGGGCGGCTTTCTTTTTGCCAACTACCTAATATTCTTTCACCTGCGGGTCGGTCGTACCGCTACGGGCGTTTCTGCCTTCTTCCGGCCCTGCCAATCCCACTCCGTAGCCATGACCAAACTCAAAAAAACGAGCCGTACCAAGCTCTCCGATGAAGTGCTGAACGCGGGCAGCGGCCAAACCATCCGCCAGCCCAACGTCAACGATAACAAGGTCAAAACCATCAGCGACATCCGCGAGCAGACCCACGGCGAGCGAACCGTGCAGGTCGATGATGAGCAGCGCATCCGCAAAGCTTTCGTGGACAAAGACTGGAACGAAATCAAGATTGCCGACTCCTGGCAGATCTTCAAGGTGATGGCCGAGTTCGTGGAGGGCTTCGAGAAGATGTCCAAAATCGGGCCCTGCGTGTCCATCTTCGGCTCGGCCCGCACCAAGCCCGACAACCCGTATTATAAGATGGCCGAAGAAATTGCGGCTAAGCTGGTGCGCCACGGCTACGGCGTTATCACGGGCGGTGGCCCCGGCATCATGGAGGCCGGCAACAAGGGCGCGCACTCCGAAGGTGGCCGCTCGGTGGGCCTGAACATTGAGTTGCCTTTCGAGCAGTTCAACAACATCTACATCGACCCCGACAAAATCATCAACTTCGACTACTTCTTCGTGCGGAAGGTGATGTTTGTGAAGTACGCGCAGGGCTTCATCGGTATGCCCGGCGGCTTCGGCACGCTCGATGAGCTGTTCGAGGCCATCACGCTGATTCAGACCAAGAAAATCGGGCGCTTCCCTATCGTGCTGGTAGGTACTAAGTACTGGCAGGGCATGTTCGACTGGATTCAGCAGGTGATGCTGGAAGACGAGCAGAATATTTCGCCCGAAGACATGAACCTCGTGCAATTGGTAGACGATGCCGAGTCGGCGGTGAAAATTATCGACGACTTCTACTCCAAATATCTGCTTTCGCCGAACTTCTAAGCGTTGGGCGACAAGTAATTAGAAAAGGCTGGGCGCTTGCGTCCGGCCTTTTTTGATTGTTTTGCTTGCGAGCCGCCTTCGGTGGTACTATTTTGTGTTGGATTTACTTAATCCGGGGCTTTATACCCAAGCCCTGCGTATCCGTGCTTTACTGTTCATGTTTTTCAGCTGTTCTTTTTCCTTATGAGCGCAATCAAACACATTTATGTAGTGCCCCGGTGGGCCGGCTCGGCCACCGATGACTGGTATCCGTGGCTGCAACAGCAGCTAGAGGCCGCCGCTGATCCGCTTTTCACCTATAAAGTGCATCTGCTCACGATGCCCGCCTGGGACCTGCCTACCATTGAGCACGCCAATAACTACCTGGCGCAGGTGCTGCCGACGCAGTTGAATGAGAATATCTACCTGGTGGGGCATAGCGTGGGGTGCCTGGCCATTCTGCACTACCTGGCTCAGACGGCCGCCGCGCACCCAGCCGGCGAGAATATGCCGCAGGTGGGTGGCGTGCTGTGCGTAGCGGGCTGGTTTTCAGTCGATAGTCCGTGGCAGGATATTCTGAACTGGATTCACGCACCCATCGACTTCGAAGCGGCCCGCCGCCTCATTCCGGCCGGCAAGCTGACCGTGCTGCTCTCCGATGATGACCCATATACTTCTGGCTATCAGGAAAATGAGCGGCTGTGGGTAGAGCGGCTGCGCTCCAACGTGAGCATTTTGCCCGGCCGTCAGCACTTCAGCACCCGCCTCGATTCGGATATTCTGGATGCCATCCGGGAGCTGGCCGAGGCTCCAGCCGAGTCGGGAGTAGTGCGCTAAAGCAGGCTTTAGGGCGAAAAGTACCCGCCGGAAACATTATTCCGTGGCGGGTGCTTTTCTTGTGCCTGTGAACCACGATTTCGATTACCTCATTGCCGGCGGCGGCGCGGCCGGCCTGAGCCTGGCCTACCACCTGAGCCAGGAGCCACTCTTGGCCACCAAGCGCGTGCTGCTGCTGGAGCCCGAGGCCAAGGATCAGAATGACCGCACCTGGTCGTTCTGGGCCGATGCGCCCACGCTGTTCGACGGCATTGTGGCGCATGAGTGGGGGCGGCTGGCGTTTCGCAGTCCGCAGTTTGAGCGGGTATTTGAGCTGGGGCGCCACCGCTACAAGATGATTCGGGGGCTGGATTTCTACCGCTTCGTGCGGGCCGCGTTGGCCGCCAATCCGCAGTTTAGCTGCGTGCGGGCGGCGGTGAATCAATTGAAAAACACGCCGACGGGCGTGGTGGCGCACACCACGGCCGGCACCTTCACCGCCCGCTACGCCTTCGACAGCCGTCCGCCCGCCCTGGAGCAGCAGCCCGCGCGCTACCGCTACCAGCTGCAGCACTTCGTGGGCTGGGAGGTCGAAACCGAGGAAGATGCCTTCGACCCGACTACGGTGGAGTTCATGGATTTTCGGGGCGAGCAGCACCACGAGGCGCGGTTCATGTATGTGCTGCCCTTCACCACCCGCCGCGCCCTGGTCGAATACACCTTATTTTCGGGTGAGGTGCTGCCCAAATCGGAATACGAGGCGGCGATGCACGTCTATCTGACCCAGACGCTGGGGCTGACGGCGTACCGCGTGACAGCCGAGGAAATCGGGGCCATTCCGATGACGGACCACCCGCTGCCGGCCGGGGTGGGGGCCAACATCATCAACCTGGGCACCCGGGCCGGGCGGGCCAAGCCTAGCACGGGCTACGCGTTCAAGCGCATTCAGGCGCACAGCGCCCGGCTGGTGGCGGCTCTGGCTGCTACCGGCACTCCACCGCGCCACCTCACCGGCGACCAGCCCCAATTCCGCCTGTTCGATACGCTGCTGCTCGACATTATGCAGCGACAGGGTGAACGGACCCGCGACATCTTCGCCGAGCTTTTTGCGCGCAATCCGCTAGAGCGCATCCTCGATTTTCTGGATGAGCGCACTTCCTGGCGCGAAAACCTGCAAATCATGAATTCCGTGACGCCCTGGCCGTTTCTGCGCTCCATCGGCCACGTGCTCCGCTGCCGGCCGGGGAAAAGGTGAAATAGTGAGATAGTGAAATGGTGAGTTTGATGCTCCGCTTGCGCGATCCGCGCGTTTGGCGCAAGTGGCGCAAGCGGAACATCAAACTCACCATCTCACTATCTCACCATTTCGCTACTTCACCGCCAGGCTCTCTTCGCTTTCCAGAAAAGCCCGCTCGGCCTGCACTACGGCCGCCGACAGCACCTGCAACCGGGGCTGGGGGCGGGAGAGATTTAAGATATAGCCGGGCAGGGTGGCGAGGTTGTCGAGGTCGTGGGTGATGCAGAGGATGATTTTGTGCTGGTCCGTGACCCAGCTTTGGAGCAGATCGAACACGCGGCGGCGGTAGTACACGTCGAGTTGCTGGGTGGGCTCGTCGAGGAGGTAGAGGCGGGCATCCTGCAGGGCGAGCTGGGCCAGCCACACCAGCTGCTGCTCACCGCCCGAAAGCTCGGTAAAGTCGCGGTGGGCGAGGTGGGCGGCACCCACGCGGGCCAGCGCCTGCTCGGCCAGGGCGTAGTCGGCGGGGCGGTAGGCGCTCAGGAAGCCGTGGTGGCGGAAGCGGCCCATCACGACCAGCTCGCGCACCGCAATGGGGAAGCCTACGGCCCCGCGCTGGGGCAGGTGCGCCAACAGGCCCGTGGCCGCCGGCCGCCGCACGCCGCGCAAATCCTGCCCAGCTACCCAAACCGCGCCCTGGTACGGAATCTGGCCCGTGAGGGCGCGGAACAGGGTGGTTTTGCCGCAGCCATTGTGCCCGATGATGGCCACGAAGGTCGGCTCCGGCACGCACAAAAAAAGGTTGCGAAGCAGAACACGCTGTTCATACCCCGCAACCAGATTCTGAATGGTGAGTGTTGAATGTTGAGTGTTGAATGCCTGATGATTTGCCTTTTGGCCAACGTCAATCATTCAAAATTCAGCATTTAACCCTCAACACTTCCTAGTATTCGTCCTCGTTGAACATGAAGTCCTCCTTGGTCGGATAGTCGGGCCATACTTCTTCGATGTTTTCATAGGGCTGACCATCGTCTTCCAGCGCCTGCAGGTTCTCTACCACCTCCATCGGAGCGCCCGAGCGGATAGAGTAGTCAATCAGTTCATCCTTGGTGGCAGGCCAGGGGGCATCTTCCAAATAAGAGGCGAGTTCGAGAGTCCAATACATAGTCGTGGGTGCTACAAAAAAAAGGTGGGCAAAAGTAGTGGTTTAAAGCCAATTATCCGGCGGGGGCAACGAAACAGAAGCTCACGGCCGGGTTGGGGTTGCTTTAGCAGGCACAACGTAAAACCAGGCCGAATGTTGGCTTATGCGCCCAGGCGCTTGCGCAGCACCTCAATCAGCTCATTTTTGGTGCGGGTTTTTCGCTCGAAAGCCCGGATTTTTCCCTGGAGCATGGTGCGGAAAGTTTCGTTGCCGGGCGAGTCGCTGAGCTTGCCCAGGTTTTCTTCCAGCACATCCTGCTCCTGCCGGTCATACTTGAGAAACTCGCGCAGGGCCTGAATACGCATGTTTACCTGCTCTTCGGGCGTGCCGGCCGGCCCACCCGAGGCGGCCTGCCGCTTGCGCACAAAATGCTCCAGGGCACTCATCTCAAACACCTTGTCGCAGGCCAGGATGAACTGCTCCCACACGCGGTCCGACTCTTCGCCGCGCACGGGGCCCACCAGCTTCCAGGCCGCCTGCAGCTCTTTGGCCCGCGTCACGGCCTCGTTCATAGGGCGGTTCAGCAGGGCGTCGGCCTCAGCTACCAGGGCGCGCTTGCGGGCCAGGTTGTCGTCGCCGCTGCCCGTGCCGACGGGAAGGCCCTCGGGGCGGGGCTTGGTGCTGATGTGCTCTTTCAAGCGCTCAAAAAAGTGGTTGTGGGCCGCCCGGAAGCGCGTCCAGAGCTCATTGGCCTGCTTGCGCGGCAACGAGCCGCCCACTTCGCGCCAGTCGAGCTGCAGCTGCTTGAGCTTCTTGGTGGTTTCGTCGAACTCGGTGGAGTTCTGCAGGGCTTCCGACTTATGAATCAGGTCTTTGTACTTGTCGTAGACGCGGTTGGTCATGGCCTTTTTCTCGGCGATGAACTCCTTTTTGCGCCGGAAAAAATCTTCGACGGCGGCGTGAAAGCGGGTTTCCAGCTCGTCGGTCAGCTGCTTCTCCACGGGGCCGGTCTTGATCCAGCCTTGGCGCAGGTCCTTGAGCTTGTCGCCGGCTTCCTGCCAGTCGATGGTGTCGCGCAGGGCCTCGGCCTCCTGAATCAGGCTGATTTTGGTGGCCAGATTTTTCTCCCGGTTGCGGGCAATGGTCACCTTGATGGCCTCTTCGGCGGCGCTGAGGCGCTGATGAATGGCTTCAAAGTCGCCGAGGCCGTCGTAGGTGGCAATCTGGTCTTTCAGGTGCAGCGCCTTCATCAAAAACGAGCCCTTGTTTTCCGACTCGTCCATTTTCTGCAGCAGCTCGTCTACTTTGCCCCGAAACGCCTCGAAGCGCTGGGCGAAGTAGTGCAGGGCCGCTTCCTCCGATTCTTTCACCAGCCCTACCTGCCGGGCGGGCAGATCCATGAAGGCGCGCAGCCACACTTGGTCGCCCTCGGTGTAGCCATAACGGCGGGCTTCGGCCAGCAGGTGGTCATATTGTTCCATAAAGTGAAGAGCGCCGGAAGGGCCGGGCGAAGGTGGTGGTCGGAAGGAAAATCAGGGCGGAATGCTTTACAAGTTTACGGCATGGCGGGCAAATAAGCTGCTTTTGCCCGCTGCTGCCCCGGCCGGGCCGCTGCCGGGCGGGCGGGGGCAGCCGGCGGCGCACCAGCCCCCGCCCGCCCGGCGGTGGGTTGACCAACGTAAGAAAAAGCCCGAAGGTTGAGCGCTGATGGCCGCGCTAAGCGCATTGCGCTCAGTCGGCTTGGCCGCCAGCTGGGGGCTGGCCGGCCGGAGAAGGACGCTTGGGCGCCGGCGCGCCCCGCCCGGCAAGAAACCCCGGGGAGCGCGCCGCTGGTTTCGGTTAAATACCTGAAATTTGACCCCGGCAGCAAGTAGGTTTGGGCCGGCCGGAGCGCGAGCCAAGCGCCAGGCGGCCGGCCACCGCGCCCGAACCTGCCCGTTGCCCCGTTTCTCACCCGAATTTCATAGCCCAAGAGCCTCCAGTATGAGCGACCAGACGATTATCTTTTCCATGGCCGGCGTGACGAAAGTCTATCCGCCGCAGAAAACCGTGCTTAAAAACATTTACCTCTCGTTTTTCTACGGGGCCAAAATCGGGGTGCTTGGTCTGAACGGCTCGGGCAAGTCCTCGCTGCTGAAGGTCATTGCCGGCGTGGATAAGCAGATTCAGGGCGACGTGGTGTGGTCGCCGGGCTATTCGGTGGGCTACCTGGAGCAGGAACCCCAGCTCGACCCCACCAAAACAGTACTCGAGATAGTACAGGAAGGCGTAGCCGAAACGGTGGCTTTGCTGAAGGAATTTGACGAGATAAACGAAGCCTTCGGGGCCGAAGATGCCGACTTCGACAAGCTGCTGGAGCGCCAGGGCACCGTGCAGGAGCGCCTCGACCAGCTCGATGCCTGGAACCTGGACAGCAAGCTGGAGCGGGCCATGGATGCGCTGCGCACCCCCGATGCCGATGCCATTGTGGGCAACCTCTCCGGCGGTGAAAAGCGCCGCGTGGCGCTCTGCCGCCTGCTTTTGCAGGAGCCCGACGTGCTGCTGCTCGACGAGCCTACCAACCACCTCGACGCGGAAAGCGTGCTGTGGCTGGAGCAGCATTTGCAGCAGTACAAAGGCACCGTGATAGCCGTAACCCACGACCGCTACTTCCTCGACAACGTGGCGGGCTGGATCCTGGAGCTGGACCGCGGCGAGGGCATTCCATGGAAGGGCAACTATTCGTCGTGGCTGGAGCAGAAGTCGAACCGACTGGCGCAGGAGGAGAAAACCGAGAGCAAGCGTCAGAAAACGCTGGCCCGCGAGCTGGAATGGGTGCGTATGTCGCCCAAGGCCCGGCAGGCCAAGAGCAAGGCCCGCGTGGCCGGCTACGACAAGCTGGTGAGCGAGGAAGCCAAGGAGAAGGAGCAGCGCCTGGAACTGTTTATCCCGGATGGCCCCCGCCTAGGCGGCCAGGTTATCGAGGCCCACGGCATCACCAAGGCCTTCGGCGACAAGCTCCTGTTCCAGGATCTGAGCTTCGCGCTGCCGCAGGGCGGTATCGTGGGCATCATCGGGCCCAACGGCGCGGGTAAATCCACGCTGTTTCGCCTCATCACGGAGCAGCTGCAGCCCGACGCGGGCACGTTTGAAGTAGGGCCCACGGTGCAGTACGCCTACGTCGATCAGCAGCACGACACGCTGGACCCCAATAAGTCAGTGTTTGAAACCATTTCGGGCGGCACCGAAACCATGCTGCTGGCCGGCCGCCCGGTAAATGCGCGCTCCTACGTGGGCAACTTCAACTTCCGCGGTGGCGACCAGGAAAAGAAGGTGGGCAGCCTCTCAGGTGGCGAGCGAAACCGGGTGCACCTGGCTACCACGCTCAAGCAGGGAGCCAACCTGCTGCTGCTCGATGAGCCCACCAACGACCTGGACATCAACGCCATCCGGGCGCTAGAAGATGCGCTGGAGAACTTCGCCGGCTGCGCCGTCATCATCAGCCACGACCGCTGGTTCCTGGACCGACTGGCCACTCACATTCTGGCCTTCGAGGGCAACTCGGAAGTGGTATGGTTTGAGGGCAACTTCTCCGACTATGAGGAGGCCAAGAAGAAGCGCCTCGGCGACGTGGAGCCCAAGCGCGTGCGGTATCGGAAGCTGGGGTAGGGAGAGAATCAAGGCTGGCAATGATTGGCGTTGGAATATTTTTCTACCTTTGACTTAACTTTTAAGTGAAGATTACGGTTGAAGTCGTATGGTTTGCCGAGGGGCTGAAAGCTCGTTTATACTCTGTTCGGTTGCCTGGGCAGACTGCTCCGGAGACAGTACGGTTCTTCAACCGCATGTCTGCTCACCCGAGCTATGAGTCTGATACCCGATTCGCCAGTGCTTTGCGAACCTTGCTCGATTGGCTGGATCGAATTATCCGGCTGGAAGGGGCGTTGCTGCGCTTCTTTCGGCCGGGCGAAGGCCAGGGCCATGCGCTGCCTATAGATAAAGGTCCGCTGCGCCTGTACTGCTACCGGCTCGATGATCGAAACTTATTGGTTTGTGGCGGTGGAATCAAAGCAAGTCAGACGGTGCAGGAAAGTCCGGATTGTCTGCCTCACTTCAACTTGATGAATTGCGTAGTAAAGGCGTTGCGCCGACGGCATATCGGCCCGGAACGGCTGCCACAAGATGCTTCTCAGGCTTACTTACTTGAAATTGAAATTCCTGACGATGAACACCCTGGCTGATTTACTCGCCCAAACTGCTCCCCGCGAAGAGGAAAAGCGTTTCGTGGACAAATCCATGCAACTATCCGGTCTTATCTCGGCGGCTATGCAGCGGCAAAGGCTAACGCAGAAAGCATTGGCTGATTTGTTGGGTAAGAAAGAGTCGGAGGTGAGTCGTTGGCTGAGCGGGCTGCACAACTTTACCCTCAAGACATTGACCCGCCTAGAGGCCGTGTTAGGTGAGGATCTGGTGCTGGCCTTCCGCGACCAGGCGGCCGCTCCAGCCGTTATCGCCCCGGCCAAAGCCCAGTGGGCCGAATCGGGCAACGACTGGCAAGCAGCGCAACAAGGCAAAAGCCGGAGCCAGGCCAGCGGGCCCGAGGAACTCTATTCACTTACCCAGGCGGCATAATGGCGAATTCCTCTGAAGCGGCAACCGCTCCAAAATTTGTGGCCGATGCGCTGACAGTATGCAAAGTGCAGGTGCTCCATCTGTCGCTAGATGATACGCTACCGCCCCTGGCCGGCAGCAGTCAGTACGCCTTTAAGTCAGAAGCGGATATTCTGTTTAATGCGCTGGAAGCCGACCAGCTACGGGTAGATGTGCATACAACCATTATGGTACGCGCGAAAACCCGGCCAGCCGGAGCCGGTAAGATGCGCGTACGGGCGCAACTAGCGGTGGTGTTCCGCTACCAGGGGTTGGATAATTTGCGCCAAACGGGCAAGCTGCCGCTGCCGCTGGCCTGGACGGCGGTCAGCTTGGCCTATTCTACCATGCGGGGGCAGTTGCAGGCCCGACTGGCCGGTACATCTTTCGGAGAAGCCTGCTTGCCCGTCGTAAGCCCGCAACAACTGTGGCAGCCCCCCGCGCTTGCGGCGGAGTAGTCCGTCTTTTTTCCAGCACAAGCGCCACCGGAAAGCATTCTGGTGGCGCTTGTGCTTCGTGGCATCAGGGCAATGGATTAGAAAGCAGTTGCCGGCGCGGCCGGCTACACGTCATCGGGCAATACTTCGGCCTCGAAGCCAGCGGCACGCACCAGCGCAATCAGGCCGGCGGGCGGAATGAAGCCGCTGGGGTGTTCTACCCGCAGAATCCGGTCGCAGTCGTCCAGGTCGAACGTAGCGCGGTAGTCGCTGAACGTGTGGTGAATGCGGGCCAGCAGCAGCCGGGCATGGTGCCGGGCGCTGACGTTGGTTTTGAATACTTCTATCATAGCGGGGCAAGCCGGTATCCCGGCGCTCAGGCGAGGCTTGCGGTGGGGCCGGCAAGCGCGCCGGCTTCCGCTTTGCGGCGGTTCAAATGATAAGAGGCCGCAATCAGCAGAAAGCCGATGAAGATGGGCAGCCAGGCGCTGGGTGGGTCGCCCACGGCGATGCCCGAGTACAGGGCTCCGCTCAGATCGAACACGAAGCCGGCGTAGGCCCACTCGCGCAGGCGCGGAAAGCCGGGCACCAGCAGGGCCGCCACGCCCAGCAGCTTGGCTACGCCCAGAAACGGCAGCAGGTAGGCCGGGTAGCCCAGATGCTGAAAATATGCTACCGCCTCGGGCACGCTCAGCACATCGGGCACGGCGGAGGCGGTCATCAGGGCGGCCAGCAGGCCGGTGGAAATCCAGTAGAGCAGGTTGGTCTTTTTCATGGCGGAAGAAGGGCTGCGTTTGGAGGTAGCGGTAGCAGAAGTGACTACTGCGCGGGCTTGTCGTAGTTGAGCAGCCAGTCGATGCCAAACCGGTCGGTGCACATGCCGAAGGTGGCGTTCCAGAAGGTGTCTTCCAGCGGCATGGTCACGGTGCCGCCGGCCGAGAGCTGGGCGAACAGGCGCTGGATTTCGGCCGGGCTGCCGCAGTCCAGCGAGAGCGAAACCATGTTGCCCTTCACTATTTTCTGCATCCCGGCATCGGAGGCCATCAGCGTGAAGCTGTCGGTGGTGAGGGTGGAGTGCAGCACGCCCTGTTGGGCTTCGGCGGGCATCCCTTCCGCGGCCGGTGAGTCAGCAAACGGCTGAATCATCAGCTCGCCGCCCAGGCACTGCTGGTAGAAGGTCATGGCCTCGCGGCAGGTGCCGTCGAAAGCGAGGTAGGGGTAGATGGAGGGTGTTTTCATGGCGTGGGGGATGGGGGTTATGGGGTTGATTTATGCTAATAAAGATAGTAATATTTTCCAAATGGTATATCGTATAGCCAAAATAATTAGTAATAATATGCTTCGTCAAGGGCAGCAGAGCTTGTATCACCTGCCAACCCGCTTCCCGTTTTTAGGGGCTGCCTGTCGCTGTCATGCGGGAGTAGCAAGGAAGGGTATCTGTCGAGAGCCTACTCTTTGCGAGGTGATAAATTGATTCAACAAAAAAGCAGCCCCGCCCACACTACTGCGGACGGGGCTGCTGCTTATTGCGTCAGCGTCAACCAAAACCTACCCTACCGACGGCGCGGTTTCGCTGTCGGCGGCCGCTTTCGCCGCTTTGCGGGCTTTGGCGGCGGCGCTACGGCCGTAGCTGGCATCGTCTACGCGCATGGCTTCGCGCAGGCGGGCATAGAGCAGCGGGTGCGTGTCGGTGAGCAGCTCCGTGGCCGAGCGGAAGTCGTCTTTGAGGTAGCGGTTCAGGTCCTGAATCAGCTGGGCGGTGGCGGCGGTGGTTACCTTGCCGGCCTCGGTAGCGGTTTTGGGCTTGTCGATGCTGTCGTTGTAGGTCTGGGCGGCGGTGGCCAGCTGCTGCACCGCGTCGGGGCTCAGGTTGTAGCTTTTCAGGCTGGCCACGCGCTGGGTGGCGGCCTTGCTGACGGCTGCGGCCTGCTCATTAAACAGCAGCGCGCTCAGGTTGCGGTAGTCGCTGCGGGTGCGGGGCAGCGTGCGGGCTGCCTCCAGGTTCTTTTCCTTTTTGTACAGCAGATACAGCGCATTGGCCGCCTTCACCAGGCCCGCCGTCAGCGCGTCGCGGTGCAGGCCCTTCTGCTCCGTGGCCCCCTCCGATTTGCGCCGGGGCGACAGGCCCGCCACTAGCGCCAGCTTCTGCCGAAACTCCTCGGCCACCTCGGCAAAAGCGGCCACCGCTTCTGTTTCCTGCGGATACAAATCTAATACTTCGGCCACTTTGCGGTGGCGCAATACCTGGGCTGCTTGCTTGCGGTCCATAATAAGGAATGATGAAAAGGTGGGAATTGGATTACACTGGGAAGATGCGCAGCCGATGCGTCATTTCATAGCTCCGGCGGCTTCCCGCCCTGCCCGCCGGCCTTCCCGGCACCGCCGGCCCGATTTCCGCACCCACCGCCGCCATTTTTACTTCCGACGTTAGGATAAAATAGGCCGTCAATAGGACTTCCCGGTCCGCCGCCGGCCTTCCCGCCGCCGCCGATCCGGTTCCCGCGCCTGCCACGGCCATTCCCGGCGTCGCCGATAGGATTTCTTCAGGCACCGTCGCCCTTCCCGCAGTGGCGGAAGGGCATTCCGCCGTTGCCGCGCTCATTCCATGCGTCTGCGCTGCTCCCTTGCCCGCGCGCCCGGTTGCCTGACGCGGTGGTCAGATGGCGGCGGGCAGCAGCGCATCGTGGCAAAGCTGGAGCAGCTGCTCGGGCAGTGCGCGGCGCTGGAAACCCGCATCCGGGAAAGCCGCCGACTGGTTCAGCCGCTGCCGCAAACTGCCCTGCGCGAGGCCCTGGCCCCGCCGGCGGGGGCGGTGGCGGCGGCCGAACACGCACCCGAGGCCGCCGCCGCCCGCCGCGGCCGCCCGCGCAAGCCGGTGTTTCAGGAAGGCCAGCAGATGGATTTCGACGGCCTGCTGTTCGAGTAGGTGGCCAGCCGCGTAGCGAAGTTGTGGCAGGTATGTGGGCGGTGCCCTAGTTGCTGAGTCGCGTAGCGGCGACAGGTGAATATTGAACCGTGCAACCGGCACTCACTTGGCCTTGCCAGTTGGGCAGACGTGCGCAATGCAACTGCTGGCGCTTAGTGCTTACTTGGAAGAACTGAGCGAGATGGGGTAGTACAGTTAAAATTTGAGAGTCTACTTGTCATCTCCTTACGATAGGGAAGAGGCGTTATGCAGTTTATGCAGGAGGCATCCAGAAGTATTGCTGCTGATCGGATGTCGTTGTTCGTATCAGTCTTAAGGATAAAGCAGTGCGGATACTTCCGCAATGCCCTCACAATCAGATTTTGATTGGTAGCGGGCTGTAAATGGTGGTCTATGTCATTGAAGGTAAGATTAAGCGCTAGCGTGCGGTTGCCTTCTGTGGCACGTTTAAGCGTGTCGTTGGGTACTACGGCCTGCGCTCTGGCGATAATGTCCAAGGCGGCAGCCTTTACCAAGTCATCAATTTCCTGTTTAAGAGCAGAGTTGGCCATTTCTATTCCAAAGCCGTGGCTCATAATGCTTCGTTTAAGCGTTGACGAGTCATGCTGTGCCACCGCCAGTAAAAAATTGTCGTCGGCTTCTGGGGCAACATTGTAGCGTATTTGCGAATCAGTGATTTGATACCAGCCCGATTGCCGCATCAAGGTTACTACCGCTTCATGAGTGGTTTTTACTCGTTGCTTTTTATCAATTAGGATAACACCGTACACCAACAGCGGCAACAAACCAACTATGACTAGGCTAGGGAGGCGCCACCGGGGCCAAGCCTCGGATTCATGCAAACCATATGCTTCGATCACCTTGTAAAATGCCAGCGCTAGAGTGGGAGCGAGCAACAAATACAGCAATAGCAAAGTCCCTCCCGGCGCATACCATAGAAACTTCACGTACTCACTAACCTGGCCTGCTTCGAGCATCGTAGTGCGAGTTAGAGTAAGAGAAAGGAAGTATCACTGCAGCAAATCCACCTCCCGCAGTTCCTCCCGTATCTCATGCATTGCCTTTGCGTGCAGTGTGTCCAGCACCCGGCCTTTGGCAACCCAATAGTTGAGCCGGAGCCACCATTTGGCCGCGCCCTGTTTCGGGAATTGGCTGGGCAGCAGCCGCAGCAGCCGGTCGATACGGGCGCGAAGCAGGCGGCTTATCTCCCCGTCTAGCACGCTCGCAGCCATGCGCGCTGACGACCACGCAGGCGCCGGCACCTCTACGGCCGAGGAGCCGAGCAGCGGCAGAATCGGCAGGCGGGGGCCGCCGATACCGTCCGGACGGTTGGCGTGCCACTTGGCTATCTGCTCCGTGCTCAGATGCTGGTGCCAGTTGGCGAATAGCGCATTGTTCTCGCCGCCAGGCGCGGGGTCGGCGGGCAGCGTGAACCACTGCCGCAGAAAACGCTGGCAGTTGCGGCGGCCCAGCTGGTAGTCGTGCTCCCGAAACGCCTGGTGCAAAAATCCGCCGAAGGCCCCCACGGTGGCACCCGCCAGGTGTGGCTGTTTGCCTTGGCGCCCTTCCCGAATGGGTGCCACCACAAAGCGGTTATGCACATCCAGGTCCAGGGCCCGTAGCAAATCTTCGGTTCGGAAACGGGCCTGATTCTGTAAGGCTGTGTATAGGGCCGGTATTACCTCGCGCATCTTCCGTCCCAGCGGTGCGTACAGGCCATCCTCCATATTGCTCGGGAAAGGGTCAATGAGCAACACTGCTCGGTCGGCCTTTTTGCCCTCCGGTTTGTTTTTGCCGTCCGCAATAAGGGTGCGACGCACCAGGTTCAGGGGCTCGTTGTCGGTCATTCCTCCATCCACAAACAAGTACGGTGCCCCGTTGGTATAGGGAGAGTCTTGGCTGGGGGCCCCGTGCCGCCGTACGTGCGCTGGCCGGGTGGGTTCTTTCTGCCACCAGGGTTGGTAGTGGTCGTAGTGCTGGTTAGTGAAACTAAGCTGCCGGTTGAGCAGCGCTATCGGAAAGGCTCCTGTGGCCAAGGCTGCTGTTTTCAGCAACTCCCAATTTGCGGTTTCGTTGGGCGTAAGCGGGGCAGTTGGAACTGACACGGGTAGTACCTTCAGGGAAACATTGGGGGCAATAGGGGTACTTGTCGTAGCAGCAATATCGTTCGGGGTGGGCTGGCTGGCAGAAGCTGGCTGCCGCAGCCGGAATTGGATGTGCTCGGCGTGGTCGGTGAAGCGCTGGGTAGCCCCGCCCGTCTGCGTCACCTCATAGGTGAGACCATTGAGATTGGTCAGGGTAAGGTAAAAATCAAGCTGCTTTCCCAGCCAATCGGGCCAGCGAGGCGAAGCGGGCAGCGTCAGAGCCTCGTCGGCAATAGTCTGTAATACAGTGCAATTCAAGAGGCTTTCTAACTCTTCTAGGTTGCCGTAGCGGTTCAGGTCGCTGGTATCAAGCAGGGCCCGTATGTCAATCTTATGTACCCAGGCATCATAGAAGCGGCTGGTGTTGCCGTCGAGAACGGCAACGGCGGTAAGGGCAGCACACATTCCCCCGGCCGAGGCCCCACCCATTGTTTTGAGCCTTACTTGGTGAATAGGCTTGGCTTCCGGCCAGCCAAATGCCTCCTGCTGCAAGGCCGGATTATACCAGTTGTCAAGGGCCTCAAACAGAAAATTGATGACACCGGCTGTGTAAGCGCCCGCCGAGATGGCCCCGGCCATCACCAGCCCGATTTCAAATATGGGGGGCACTGGCTGCGAAGTTCCGCCGCTGTCGGGCTGCGTGGCCGCATCGGTAGCCGCTGAAGTAGCGGTGGTGGGGAGGGACATGGTTTCCATCAGTAAGGAACTGTTGCAAATAGTGAGGAGCAACTAGCAGGTGCCTGAAGGTGCATCGTATCTGCGTTTCCTGCATCCGTGCGACCACTGAATTTTGCCCTGTCTGCCAGCCACTCAGGTGTCCAATAGCAGCCACCTAGCCTTCACTATGCGGTTGTGGCGCTATGAACTCCACAAAACAGCCCCGCTCACGGGGCTGCTCCTTTCCGGCACCAACAGAAACTTACTCCATCGGCGGCGCGTCCCCATTGCCGGAGTTAGCGGCAACTCTTGTGGCCTGCCCGGCCACTTTGCGGGCCTTAGCTTCGGCGCTGCGGCCATAGCCTTGTGTGGGTAGACAACATCGGATGCGTGGCGATGAGCAGTTCCGTGGCAGGCCGGAAGTCGTCCTGCCGGTAGCGGCTCAGGTCCTGAATCTGCTGGGCGGTGGCGGCGGTAGTGGTTTTGGGCTTGTCGATGCCGTCGTTATAGGTCTGGGCAGCCAACTGTTGCAAGGCATCGGGGCCCAGGTTATAGCTCTTCAGGCAGGCCACGCGCTGAGTGCTGGCCTTGCTGATGGACGCGGCCTGCTCATTAAACGGCAGTTCACCCAAATTCAGGTTGGGTACCTCGTCGCGGAAGGCATTGGCCAACTGCTGGCGCAGGTAGCATCCGCGCGTGGCGCGTGCCGCCAGAAGCGCCTCGTTAACCCAGAAAGCGGCTTGGCTGCTAGGCCAAACAAACTCGATGACGGATGGCAGACTCATGGGGCGGGGTCGTTGAAATGACGTTCCAGAAAGCGCCAGGCATTGCGCCAGAGCAGGTCGCGCACCCGCTCCCGCACGTTGTTAGGGTTAAGGGCATCGGCAGGATCCCACTTTCCATCGGCCAGCCCTGCCAGGCGCTGTACCAGGGCATCTTCCACATCGTCGAAGTCCAGCGCGGAGCGGCTGCACCTGAGTGGCGCAATCAGGCCGTCAAAATCGGAGCCGATGCACAGACAGCGCCAAGTGGCCGGCCCGCCCACGCGCACCATGTACAGAATCTGGTAGGCCAGGAATTTGAGATGTCGTCGGCGGGTGCGCTCAAGCCAGGAAATGCCGGCATCATCATCGGGGGTGGCGCGACCCATTTCCTGGTCCTCAGCCCACGCATCATCGGCCATCAGGTCTTCTTCATCTGCTACGTCGGCATCTTCGGCCGCATGTCGGCGCGGGTTTTCCAGCAGGGGGCGTTCTGGAATCAGCTCGTACTCAGCCCGGCTGAAAATTTCCTTGGCTGTTTTATTAACCCCGGCAATGCGCTTATCAAGCGATAAGCCAATCAGCCCCCTGGAACGGACGATTTCCTGAATGTCTTCGTCGTACAGATTAATGGACCAGCAGTTGAAATCCTCAGGGGTAACGCCCGGATTAAGCCCGCCCTGATGGTAGTGCACCACCACCAGATCAGGATCGGTGCGGTGGGGTAGGGCCTTGCGGATGCGCGGCGCGCGGGCACTGCAGCCGGTGGCAGCCCCGTGGCTAAAGATGATGGGCGCGGTCGTAAATTCCTGCGTCCGCAGGGCATAGTATTGAAGGCGGCTTTCCCGACTCATGTGCTTCACATCAATAAGCACCCCGGCACGCAGGGCTACCCGGATCAGATCGGCTCCTACCGTTGTCAGCCCCGCCCTACGCGGATAAAAGCCCGGGTGGCGGGTGATAGGCATGGGCCCGACTTTCATGCGCATCCCAAAGGCGTGGGTGCAGATATAGTTGTCGGTGAGGTGGGCCAGGGTGAGATACAGGAAGCGGTGGCCCTCCGTCAGCAGGCGCAGCAGGTTGTCGGCGGCCGTCAGGCCCGCTGGGTCACTGAAAAGACAGTGCGCACCTTCAATGGCACGGATGATATTCAGATCTTCGGGCTTGTAATCAGACAGGCGGCGCAACACCCGCACGTACTGCCCCTGCGGGCCGCGCAGGTTGTCGGGCAGCAGGTCCAGGGAATCACGCAGGTGGTCGAAGTAAGTGCGCTGTCCCGGCTCGCCCACGCGCGCCACTTCACGTAGCAGATCCGGGTTCACAAAGGCGGGAATATGTCTGGCCACAGTATGAAATAAATCACTCTGTACCATGCCCACTTCGGGCGAGTGATGTACAGATACGCTCAGGTTCACCTCACCCTGCTGCAGTTGGTAGAGGTTAGCCTGGTGGCGCAGAATATCGCGCATAAACAGTACCTGCACCGAGGCTTTGGGTATCTCATCCTGCTCGTTGGCCCACACGGGCCGGCGGTTGGCCGTATGCGTTCCACTCAAATGGGCTTTGAGCACGGGGTGGGCATGCAGGTCGAAGTAGGCCATAGTCGGCTGGTTGAGGGGTAAGGGGCTATTGTAGGCTAGAGGCCATATCACATGGCAGATTCCTGCTGCCACTAGCTAGGCTGTCTGGGCTTGCGTATAGACCATATAATCAGATGACCGCTCCGGCCCAGACATATTCGGCGTTGGCCAGCTCATACCATTGATTGTTGCCGTTTATTTGCTCACCAGCTACCAGTTGCCTGGGATTCAGTCTGGTGCCACCGGTTACCTGCCGTGCCAGAGCCCGGCGGAAAGGCTCGCCCTGCCGAATGTTGGTGACGGTACGCGTCGTAATGAAACTAATTGCGCCGGGCATGGCCGGCCCCGGCACAGCAGGCAGGGCAGGGTTGGTGTAGTCATCATACACTTTTGCTACGTCCAGCAACAGCTGTTCATAGGAGCGGCGGCTGGCTGCCAGCCCTGTAACTGGGTCGGTTTTGCGGCTTGGATCCAGAAAGCAGTGCCCTACGATGCTGTGAGCAGGGTCGAGACCGAAACGGTAGCAGACGTAAGCCAACACCCACAGGTAGCGGCGGTATGCTTCATCCGCGTTGATATTGGGGCCGTAGCAGTACTCCACGCCAATGGCCGCGTCGTTGGCGTGGTAGCCATATAGCTCATTGTCCTGAGCGCATACATAGCGCACATGCCAGGCTTTCTCCGGAAGGTTTGTGGTCAGCGCGGGGACACATTCAATAATGCGCTGATCATCTACGAATAAGTGGGCGGAGGCTGAAATTTCGTCGCGCGTGTTTTGATAGTATTGCACGTTGTTGGCAGCTGTCGAGCCTGGGTTGCCGGTATCATGCGCTACAATAAACTTCACGCCGGGGCTCAGCGCTGCCCCTGAGCGGCGCTTGCTGCCTTTCGTCAGATACATAGCCTCAATGCGGTACTCCTGATCGGGGAATAGTTTCATGGCAGATGCGCGTTAGCCGACGCCGTTATTAGGGTTAGAAGCCGCATTGGGGTCCAGGTCCACATTGGCTGGCAGGTCCGCGGTAGGGCCATTGTCATCTTCAGCAGGGCGCTGGGAAATAGTTGTCGCCCCGGCACCCGCGGCATTCATATTGGCCGTCGGCTGCTGGGCATGGAGAGGCGCGGCGGGCACTTCGGTGGCAGGCTGGGCATTTTCGGGGATTTTTAGCAGCAGGTAGGTTCCGTTGCTGATTCCCATGAGCAGCAGGAGGTTATCGTCGAATTTAGGCATGTCCAGATTGCGTAGCGTGTAGCGCAAAAACAATATGGTTAGCACCAGCGTCCAGATGAGCAGTTGGAACCTATGGACGCTAATGCCGTTGCGGCCACTGTTATAGCGGTCAGAGCCATCGGACATCAGGTCGTAAAAAAAGCCTCGACTACCTACTGTGGACTGATGCCGTTGCGCCTCGGCCTGCGACTGATCGACGAGGCGGGCCCCGGCGAAGGTACCGGCGCTGATACCCAGCAGTACCAGAGTCGCATCAGTGAGGGTCGGCATCTCATTGGTATACACGTAGAGATGCAGGAACGCGGCCAGTACCACCAGCGTCCACCACGCTATTTGGGTGCGGGCCAGGCTATACGGGCGTTTTTCGTGCGTACTCTGGTCCTTAATAATATCTGTGCGGATAGCCAGCCATATCAGCCCGATAAAGACCAGCGCAGTGACCAGCCAGATGAATGTTATTCGCCGCTGGCGCACTAGCTCCAATGTTGTGCCCTTAGTGCGCTGGGTAAGCTCCTGGTCCGGCAAGCCCAGACTGTATTGGATATTGTACTCGTTGAACCGAGGATGACGGTAAAACCGCTCCCATGCCTTGAGCGTGGCTCCCTCCCGGACCAGCACGAATTGAAAGGTGCTCGTATCGGTGGGAAGGACTCTGGATTTTGCGACTTCTCCGGGTTTGCCGTCAACAACTTTGGCAGCACCCTGGGCGGGCATAGGTGCTGCTGGCTTGGGAATATTAGCGTTGCTGGGGTGTAGCCCCGCCATTGGCAGCCCGTTGATAAACAACACCAGGTCGGCGGCCGATTTGTTAGGGGGCAGCCGGAAGCCAGGCACTCGCAATTCAATGGTGTGCCCTATTTCAGCCCGTTCTAATAACTTGGCTGACCTTGTGCTGACATCGGCGGTATAGGCACGGGCTACCGGCAAAGTGGCCGACGGAGCGGGAGCGGGCGATTGACCAACGGCTGGTATACCGCAAATCAAAGCGGCTAATAGCCCCCAGCGAATGCGGCGCAACGGGTTTAGGAATAGGAGCAACATGGGCAGAGCGTAGTTAGCGTGTAGCGTACTATTATGATGATTCCCAACCAGCCAGCCTGGTTTTTCTCAGGCCGCAAAGGCGTTATGGGGCAACCCCCTCATTGGGGTAGCACGCCGTACTTCGACTGGCCTATATCCCAGCGTAAGTTGCCTATCACAATAGAGCGTCCGCCGCCGCTGGGGGTGGCGGCCCGACCTAAGGCAGTAGAAGCCCATAGCTTGTCCGATAGGCGGAACTCCACTCCCCCGGTCCACTGGTTGGTGGAGGAGTCCAGTTGCGGCGCGGCATCGTAATTTCTGCTGAACTGCCATTCCAGAAACAGGTTCAAATTAGCGGAGCCTGCCAAAGCCCGCAGGCCGCCGGTCAATTGATTCAGGGCCGGTACGTCCGGCTGTTGTTTCCGCCGGTCGTAGCGCACCAGCCCGACGAGCTGTCCGTTTTTTGTTAGTGGCGTGGCACCGGTGAGCCATACTGAGCCGCCCAGAAACCGGTTGTTCTCAAACACGGCGTCTGGATACCGCCAACCGAACGCCCCGGCCAGCGCCAGGGCCTTGGCATTCCAGCTCGGGTTATTTTTCTCCCAGGTTTCCTTATAGGTCTTTTTCGCCTTTTCAGCACACCTAATATCCTTGTCGTTGTCAGTCACATCCTCTGGCTTTGGAAAACAGCCCTTCTTAGCTTGCTGCAGACCATTGGTAAATTCAGGATTGCGCAGCAGGTCGCCGTCGTCGAAAAAGACGGTTTTAAACCCCAGCGCCAGATCAGTAGCGCCGGTGCTGCCGGCGCTCCGCGCCGTACCACCTGAAAACTGCGTGTTGGCCCAGGCATAGGCCAGCCATTTTTTTGGATCTTGGTAGTCTTTCAGATTAATACGGGAGAGTTGCAGCGGTACAGTTGAAGCTTCCAACGCAAAACCCTGCTTCACCCGGCCGGTAGTGTCAATGGCATTCACGAGCTGCACCACGAGGTCTTTGGGCGAAGAAGGGCGGATTACCGCCGCGCTGGTGCCCAAAAAAGCGTGCGCTGGCGACTCCGGCGTGGCATAGCGGGGTTCCGTCGGGGACTGGGCTTGGGTGTTTCGGACAATGAGTAAGACGCCCAACAAAACCAGCCACCTTTCCTTTAGACAAATCTGGCTCATGGTGCTCACACTAAAGTGACATCAGCGGTTTGCTTGCTGATTTGGTCCGGCTGGTTACTGCCCTGCACCATGAAACGGTGCACCTCATTCCCCGCCTGATTAAGCGTAACGACAGTATCATAAGGCACTGAGATATTGCGCAGATTATCAAAGAGCAGCCAATAGCGCAGCGTAGTGTTTGGAGGAAGTAAAGGATCGATATTATAAGTGTGGCGCGACCCACTGGTATTCGCCCCATCGCGACTAGAGCCAAACTCTATCCAGGTATTTTCGCCTGGGAGTCTATACCAGAACTGGTGTGATACTAGATTGGTGGACTGTACATCAATCGTCAGCGAAACGGGCTGATGAGAGTTGAAATTTGCGGTGAATATCTGATGTGGCATATGCGCTTTCCTGAAGTTGAATTCAAAAACCAAGTTTTGACAAAGACTGGAACATAATTGCCTCACCACGGGGGTTGTCGCGCACTCACCAGCTGCGTCGCGCCTCCGGACAGTACCCGTAGCACCTGCCCACGGTTAGGCCGGTGGGTTACATAGCTCGCATGAACCCAGGCCGGACTGCGGGCGGTGCCGTATTCCCAGATGAGCTGGTCGAAGGGCAGATGCCGCCGCACGTAATCGAACAGTTCAGCGTTGTCGAGTCCTGCTGGATCACCGTCAATATCGATGGCCTCACCGCGCACGTGTTGGCTGGTAGGTGAACCGTTCACGGCCTTATTCAGTATTGGCGAGCGGTAAAAGCTGGTCACACGCAACGGCCGGCCAAAAGCCTCGCGTAGTGGATCGAATACCTCATGAGCCACAATTTCCATGCGACGCAGGGTAGCATCACCGGGCATATTGTAGATGCCCAAACGAATGGCAGTAGGGCTTTTATAGCCCTCCGCTTCGGAGACGTAGCGAGAAATCATACACGATGTGGTTGTGACAGGTGATATGCTGCCTGGCGTGGCTCTAGCCAGGGAGAGCTGTCTGTGGAGAAACTCCTTATAAAACTACCCGACCTGATTAGTACCTAAATCAGTGTCAGCACGGATTTTTCGTCTTTTTTCGCGTCTGCCCCCGACGCCATTTTTGGGTTTCTGAGGTGGATTTTCTTCCTCTGAAATACTTGGGTCGCGCTAGTAGCAATGGCGCTGCCACGTAGGCCAATTCGGTAACTATTGTAGCAATTGCTTAACTGCCTGATGGGTATGTTCTTGTAGCCTGTTCACAGAAACCTTACACCCCCACCCAGCCCTGCCGCACGGCCTGCACCACCAGCCCTACCAGGGTTTTGGCCCCGGCTTTTTGCAGCAGCGTGCGGCGGTGGCTTTCCACGGTGCGCACGCTCAGAAACAGCTGGTCGGCTATTTCCTGGTTGCAGCAGTCGTTCACTACCAGGCGCAGCACTTCCAGCTCGCGGCGACTGAAAGGTGTAGGCGGCCCAACCGCGCGGGGCACGCGGGCCGCCGCCGCCGCCGGCATACCGCCCTCGGATTCGCCGCCCAGCAGGGGCTCAATGGTGAGCAGCACGGCTTCCGGGGCTGCGTGCCGGGGCAGCAGCGCCAGCCCACGCACTGCCTCCAACGCCTGCCGTAGCGAAGTCGAAATCCGCTGGCTCGTGAGCAGGAGCAGCTGCTGGTTGGCGCGGGCTAGGTGTAGCAGCTCCAGCAGCCTGGACAGCGGCGGGTCGGGCAGTAGGCCATCTACCACTACCAGCCGGTAGGGCTGGCGGCGCAGCAGTCCGGGAGCCTGGCCGGCATCGGCCGTCAGAATGAAATCCAGGGCGGGCCACGCCTGCTGGAGCGTGAGCAGCAGGCCGTGCCGGAGCAGCGTGGGAGGAGCCACAATCAAAACGGCCCCGGTGAGTGCAGGCATAGTGATTCGCGTAGGGTTTACGGCATAGAAATCACGAAAAGCAATGGTGCAATAGGTAGGGTAGGGCAAGCGGGGCGCACCCTCGGGAAGCCAGCGAAGCGGCAGAAGCCGGGGCAGATGAATTACTCTACAATGATAATAAAAATAAGTATATAATTTATTGACATAATTACAATATATATTCAATCCGTATCAGATGGTAATCACAAGGTAGAAGACTATGAGGGCAACGCTTTTCCCGCTGCCTCCGAGTCGGCTTGTATGAATCTGCACCCGCTGGTGAATACCGAAAGCCTTTTCATTGCTTACGATCAGGACAACGACTGGCTTTACGCTGACTGGAAAGGCATTCACACCCAGGCTTCGGCCCAGGCCGGCTGCGAGCAGATTCTACAGTGCCTCAAACTTCGGCCTTGTCGCAAAATCCTCAACGACAACTCCAACGTCTTCCGTGCCGAGTTTCGCCTTACTGGTTGGGGCCTAAGCTGGCTGCACGAACTAGGTAGCCTCGGCCTGGAGTGCCTGGCATGGGTATACGCCCCCGATTTCAAAGCCCGACAAGATGCGGAAGCCCTGCTGCCGCTCATCACGCAACCCGTGCTGGCCACCTTCGATGATCTGGCTTCGGCCTGTTGGTGGCTCCAGCATTATCAGTCGCCCGGTACAATCATGCAGGAAGGCTGAACAACGCGGGGTAGCTATTCTGCTGGCAATGCTTGAGTGCTTGAGCAGTCAAGCACCCAGATTCGAATATTTGTACTAATCTACGGTTGGGCTTCAATGGGGATGTTGAAGTAAAGGCAATGAATATGATAGGCGTTATTTTGAATATTTCCTGAACGTCGGAACTGCTCATAGTAAGGCCGAATACAGATGTTATTAATTATTTAATGCAATAAAGTTTAATAAAAGTAAATAATTTTATAATATAATAAAGAATATCGTCTTATAATTTAAGAATATCAAGATAGTGATAGGATGCGCTATTGACTGCGTAAGTTGGACTGAGTTCATTGCTGAAGCATTGCATGCCTGGTCTTTTCTTCCTCATCCCAACTTCTCTGTTATGAAAGAAACTTGTACTATTTGGTTTGGCGGCGGAGTGCTGCGCCGGCTGCGGACGGCTTTGCTCACTTTGTGCGGCGGCCTGCTGCTTACGCCCGCGGTGGCCCAGTTTCCCCGCAACGAAACCTTCAAAGGCAACTCGGCTCCCAATTTTTCCTTCGGCGGGGCAGCCCGCCTCACGGGCACCGGCGGCGCCAATGATGCCGTGGGCGCGGGCTACCTGCGCCTCACCGATGCCACCAACAACCAGGCCGGCTACGTAATCGACAACGTGGGCTTTCCTTCGTCGGCGGGCTTCACCATCTCGTTCGAGTTCTTCTCCTACGGCGGCACTACGCCCGGCGCCGATGGCTTCAGCGTGTTCCTGGTTGATGCCAACCAGCCGGCCGGCGGCTTCCGCATCGGGGCCACCGGCGGCTCGCTGGGCTACGCGCAAAAGACCGTTTCGCCGGTGGCCGATGGCGTTTCCAAGGGCTATATCGGCATCGGCATCGATGAGTTCGGCAACTACTCCAACGCGCAGGAAGGCCGCTCCGGCGGCAGCGCGGTGCTCGATGCCAATGGGCGCGTGCCCAACGGCGTAGCCATCCGCGGGGCCGGCAACGGCTCGGCCGCTACCGACTACCCATACCTGACCGGCACCGCCCTCGGCGGCCTTGGTTTTGCGCTCGATGTGAATTCGACCCGCGCGCAGCCCGGCAACGCTGACTACCGCCGCGCCTTCATCGACGTGGTGCCGACCACCGTGGGCAGCGTAACGACCTACCGTATCTCGGTGCGAATCCAGTATGGCACTGCCCTGCGCACCGCCATCGACAACTTCGTGGTCGATACCCCGCCGGCCAACCTGCGCCTCGGCCTCTCGGGCTCCACGGGCGGCAGCACTAACATTCACGAAATCCGCAACCTGAATATCGTGCAGGTGCCGTTTGCCAATACCGACCGTGTCAGCACCAACTACAATCAGTCGGTAACGGTGCCTGTGCTCGCCAACGACGTGGCTCCCGGCAGCAGCATCGAGCCCGCTTCCGTCGATCTGGATCCTTCCACCGCCGGCCGCCAGACCACCATGAGCGTGCCGGGCAAAGGCACTTTCACGGTCGATGATCTGGGCATCGTCACCTTCGTGCCCAGCGGCACGTTTGCCGGCACCGTGGCCGTGCCCTACACCATGCAGTCTATTCTGGGCGCTGATTACACGTCGAGCCCGGCCAACATTCGCATCACGGTGAACGGGGCCGATGTGGCCGCCACCATCAGCGGCCCCGGCTCTGCCATGCCCGGCACCCAGGTGACTTACGCCATGACTACTGTGAACGAAGGCTCCGTAACGGCGCTGAACGTGGTGCCCAAGCTGCACCTGCCCGCCAGCCTGCCCACCGGCACCGTGGTGCCCACCAGCGGCGGCACCTACGACGACCTCACCGGCTGGGTAACATTCGCACCAGTAGCCACGCTGGCCAGCGGTGCGCCGGCCGTGACCAACGGTGTCACGTTCACGGTGCCGGCCGGTGCCGCGCCTTCGCTCACGGGCCTGGCCTTCGCCGAATCGTCGGTGCCCGACCCGCAAGCCAGCAACAACACGGCCTCGCTCACCACCAATGTGGGCACGCCGCTGCCCGTAGAGCTATCGGCGTTCAGTGCCCAGGCCGTGCACAGCGCCACGCACCTGCTCTGGACCACCGCCTCGGAGAAAAACAACGACCGGTTTGAGGTGCAGCGCTCCCTTGATGCCGTTCGGTTCGAGGTCATCGGCACCGTGCGGGGCCAGGGCACCACTACCAGCACCAGCACCTACACTTTCCGCGATGCGCAGGCCGGGCAGCTCTCGGGCCAGCCCATCTACTACCGCCTGCGGCAAGTGGATACCAATGGCAAAGCCACGCTCAGCCCCACCCGTGCCGTGCAGTTTGCGGCCGGCCCGGCCCGGCTGAGCGTAAGTCTCTATCCTAACCCAAACCCCCGCCTGAGCCAGATTACGCTGGAGCTGACGGCGCTGGCGGCCGGCCCGTACGAGGTCGAGATACGGGACGTGCGCGGCCGGGTGCTGCGGCAGCAGCGCCTGGATGGGGCGCGGCCGCATCAGCTGGAGGTGCAGATGCTGCCCCCCGGCCTGTACCTGGTGCGGGTGCAGGGCGCGGAAGGCATAGTCACGCTGCCTTTCGTGCAGCAGTAAGCGTCACTTTCGGGAATAGCAAAAAGGCGGCTGAAGCAATTCAGCCGCCTTTTTGTTGCCCGAAAACTTAACATCGGGCCCTGATTGGGCGTAACGAAACGTACCTCCCACCAACTTCTTCAGCCATGTGCGGCCGCTATACCTTTATCAGCCCGGCTCCGGCCGTCGAAAAGCGCTTCGACGCTACTTTCACCCAGCCCATGCCGCCCAACTACAACGCGGCTCCTTCGCAACAGCTGCCCATCATCACCAATGCGGAGCCCGGCCGGATTCAATTGGTGCGGTGGGGCCTGCTGCCGGGCTGGGTGCGCGACGTGAAAACCGCGCCTAAACCCATTAATGCCCGGGCCGAGACGCTGACCGAAAAGCCCTCGTTCCGGCAGCTGCTACAGCGCCGCCGCTGCCTGGTGCTGGCCGATAGCTTCTACGAATGGCAGCAGACCGCCGGCCCCAAAGGTCCCAAAACGCCCCACCGCATTCTGCTGCGCAATGAGCAGCCCTTTGCCTTCGCTGGCCTCTGGGACGAGTGGGCCGACCGCGAAACCGGCGAAGTGCTGCCCACTTTCACCATCATCACTACCGAGCCCAACGAGTTGATGGTCCAGCTGCACAACCGGATGCCGGTGCTGCTGCCCGACCGTGCCGCCGAGCTGGCCTGGCTCGACGACGGCGTGTCGGTGGCCGCGCACCAGGCGCTTCTGCGCCCCTACGCGGCTGCGCTCATGCAGGAATACGCCGTGAGTACGCAAGTGAATTCGCCTGCCCACAACGACCCAACGGTGCTGGCGCCGGCCGCCTGAGCGGGCCGCTTAGCGGTGCCGCCGGTAGGCCGGGCGGTATTTGCGGCCCTTCTTGGCTTTGAATAGCCCCCAGATGCCGCTGGGCTGCGGTGGGGCAATGGTGGTGCTGGTGGCGGCCGTGCTGGCTGGCTGAGCGGCAACTGGTTCGGCTGCAATCATATTGCTACCCATGATGAGGGCGGCGAGGGCAAGCATTTTCATTGCTTTGGTATTATGAAAAGAAGAAATATTTTTATTTCGACACAATGATACGGCTATGTAATGATCAAATCCAAATGTATCGGCAATACGCAATAAAATAAAAAGCAAAAACCCGTGCGGCAGACAGAGTCTGCCGCACGGGTCGCGGAACTGAAATCGGGCACGGAACCTAGTGGCCCTGATGCTCCTGGGCGCTTTTCGGCTGATCTTTCTTGTGCGCGTCGGCGGCCTTTTTGGCCCGGTCTTCCTTGAGCGCCTCAGCCGAGGTTTTGTCGTCTTCCTCCTCCTGATCGGGCTGCGAAGCCTGGTTTACTACCACTACGGCCACGGCCGCAATGGCCGCAATGCCCAGAATAAGCTGAGTGGGCGTGAGGCGCTGGGCGGCTTTTTTCAGCAGCGTGCCGCCGTGCTTCAGCAGGTCGTCCATGTGGTCGTGGTTGCCTTGCACCAGCACGTGGTAGGCGCTTTCAAAGGTGCGGGCCAGATCTTCGGGCAGAATCTTCTCTAGTTGTTGTTCGAGCTGCTGTTCCATAGCGGAGCTTTGGTGTAAGTGGAAAAAGTCGGTTCAGATAACGTAGCAGAGCCACTGTGAGGCCTGTACGCAAAAAACCGGTGGCGGGCTGCGCCTTTTTTCAATTAGCCCCGAAGAAAAGCAGCCATGCCAAATCAGAAGCGAAGAATCCGCAGGAATGCATGGCGGGCGGCGCTACTCCAGTACGGTGAGCAGGCGGCTGCTGACGCGGCTGCCCTGGCGCACGTGGCAGTAGTAGGCCCCCGCGGCCAGCCCGCTCACGGCCAGCGGCAGGCGCTGCGGGCCGCGCGGCAGCTCGCGGTCCAGCAGGCGCTGCACCTCGCGGCCCATCGTATCAAACAGCAGCACCTGCGCGTGCCCGCCCGCCGACTCGAAGGCCACCGTGGCCTGTTCGCGCACCGGGTTGGGATACACGCTGAAGCCCTGCACGCTGGTATCGGCGGCAGCGGCCGTGCCGGTGGCCACGCCGGGCCGCAGCACCGGCACGTAGGGAAAGGCCGGGCCCGTGTGGGGCAGCAGCGCATTGAGCGTAGCCTGCGGCACCCGGAACCAGTCTTTCAGCAGGCTGGCATAAATGGCGCGGAAATCGAACTGCATGGCTATCTGGTCGTTCACGCCGGCATTGGCCGGCAGCACGGGGTTGGTGCCATGAATAATGGGGTTTACGCTGGTGCCGAACACGAACAGCGGCGCGGCCGCGCCGTGGTCGGTGCCGCGGCCCGAGTTAGCCCGGATGCGCCGCCCGAACTCCGAAAATGTCATGCCCACTACGCGGTCCTGCACGCCCAGCCGCTGCAAATCGTCCTGAAACGCTTCCACAGCCTGCGAAATCTTACCCAGCAGCGTGGCATGGGTGCCAGTGGCGGTGCTGCCCGTGGCGGGCACCTGTAGCACGTGCGTATCGAAGCCGCCCAGATTGCAGACGTAGATGCGCGTCTGCAGGCCGCCAGCTACTAGCTGGGCCACTATTTTGAGCTGATCGGAAAGCGAGTTGACGCCCGCCGCGGGGTAGAGCGGCGACAGATTCCGGGCCCGCCCAGCCGCCGCCTGAATAGCCGTGGTATATACCTGCGTTTGCGAAACCACTTGCCGGATAAACGTCAGCTCATGGCCGGCGGGTGTGTTGGGCGCGGTATCCACGCCGCCCGTGAGCAGCTGATAGAACGAGGCCGTGCTGGCAATGGCCATGCCCATGTTTACAGAGGGCCCCTGCACGCAGTTGCTCACCACCGAGCCGATGCTGATGGCCAGCGGATCGGGGTTTTGGGTGCTGGGGTAGCCGGTTGGGAAGCTGGGATACTCGCCGTCGAGGTAGCGGCCGGCCCAGCCCGAGGTGATGGTCACGTTGGAGTCGGAGGCCGAGGTCCAGATATCGGTGGCGCGGAAGTGGCTGTAGTTAGGGTTGGGGTAGCCCACACTCTGCACCACGCCCAGCTTGGCGTTGTCGTAGAGGCTTTTCAGACCTGTCATGGCCGGATGCAGGCCGGTGGCAGTTGAGAGGGGCAGCACCTGGTTCTGCGCAATGGCAATATCGGGCCGGGCGTTCATCAGGGCCGAATACTGGTCGAGCGGAATGACCGTGTTCAGGCCGTCGTTGCCGCCGTTGAGCTGAATGAGCACCAGCACCCGGTCGGTTTGGGAGGTGGCATTGGTAAGCGCGGCCAGCTCGGGCGAGTAGCCATACGCGCCAATCGGCAGGCCGCCGAGCAGCACCGGCAGCACCGAAGCCGCCGCCGTAGTCTGGAGAAAGTCTCTGCGTTTCATCAGGAGTAGTGAAATAGTGAGATGGTGAAATGGTGAGTTTGATGTGTTAATGGCGTGTTTCGCGCAGCTTGCGCCAGCGGAACGACAACTCACTATTTCACCATCTCACCATCTCACTGTCAGCTGAGGTGGTATTCGGCCAGGCCCATCATGCTGCGCAGCAGGGCCTGCAGCTTCGTGGTCACGGCGGTTTTTTTAGCCACGTTGGTCGGATTTGCCAAGTACTGCGTCCACTCATCGGTCCATTCAAAATCGGGAAGGCCCGGCAGCAGCACGTCGTTCAGATATGCCAGTTGGTTGGCGGTGAGCGGAATCGGGAACAGCAGCCGGGTCAGCTCCGCAATCAGCAGGTTGGCATCGGAGGCCGTGGCGGCGGGCAGGGCCAGCACCAGGGCCAGTGCGTCGATGTTGATTTTGGCCCCGTTGCGGGTGTAGCCGTTGGTGCTGATCATCTGGTCGGTGAACTGGTTGCGGCGGGGCAGCGTCACGGCATTGATCCAGATTTCGTAGTACTGCGGTGTTTGCCAGTAAGCCGCCCAGCCGGCCACGTTCGGCGGGTCGCCCACCACCTGCTGCTGCAGGTTGGTGATGCCGTTCAGATAGTCCCACATGCCGTATTGGGCCACCACCGAGGAAGCCGGCGGAAACGTAATCTGGAGCTGGCGGGCCACGGTCAGCGTGAAGTCGATGGGGCTCTTAATCACGCAGCCCATGTTCACGCTGTCGAAGAAATGCTCGCTCGAAAGCAGCGTGCGCAACACTGGCCCCACATTATAGCCGTTCTGAATCAGCAGCTGGGCCAGCGGCTCAATTACGTTCTGCTCCGTGGTAGCATCTATCACATAATACACAAACCAGCGGTAGAGCTTGCGGCACAGAAAGCGGGCCGTTTCGGGCTGGGCAAAAATCAGGTCAATCAGCGCTTTGTACTCCTGGTCGCCGCCGTTGGCGATGCTAGCGCTGCCGAAAGCGGCCGAAAACTGCTTGGTAGTAGTATCGTGGCGGGAGGCGGTGTAGTAGCTGTTGAGGTTGGCCGCGCTGTCGCGCCAGCCCGTAAGCACGCGGGCGGCGGCCTGCACATCGGCCTCGGTGTAGGTGGTGTAGTTGCCGGCCCCGATGAGCGGCCCTTTGCCCACCGTAAACAGCTCCAGCAGCTCGCGGCCGTAGTTTTCATTGGGGGCCCCGGCCGTGCTCTGGTTGCCGTTCAGGTAGCGCAGCATGGCCGGGTTCACCGTCACATCCTTGGCCAGTTGCTTGATGTTGCCCAGCGCGTGCTGCCGCAGCAGCGCCGCATACTGGTAGCCAAACCGCGCATCGTTAATGTCGCCCAGCTCCACCACGAAGTGATTGTGCCAGAATAAAGTCATCTTCTCCGCCAGCGACATCGTCTGGCCCAGCATCTGGCCCAGCCACCAGGCCCGCAGCGAGGAGCGCCGCACGCCCTCAAAATTCTGGTCGAACGCCTGCGTCACCCAGGTCTGGCCTACGGCCACGCTGGTATCGGTCGCCGACACGTTCAGCGGCGGCGCGGGCGCGGCCGGGGCCGTCAGCAGATCGTTGAGCACCTGCGTGAGCGTGCGGCCCGCCGCGGCTACTATCTCGGTCCGGGTGGGGCCAAACAGGCTGCGCCGCAGCAGGTGCGCGGCCTGCGTATAGCCCCAGGTGCCGGTATAGGGGGCCAGTCCGGCCGTGGAGCGAGCCGTAGTGGGCAGCTGCTTGTTGGCGAACTTACTGATGGGCTCGTCGTCGTCAGCGGCAGTGGGGCGGGCCGGAAGCGGAGCCGCCGCCAGAGCCGGAGCTGTGAGCACGTCGGTATTTTTGCGAAGAAAAGATCTGCGGTCCATAGGCGGGGCGAAAAGCTGGCGACGATGCTAAGGCTTTGTAAAGTATGCAATTAGCCGCGCTTCTGCTAACGCATGGCGTTGAGACTCCGAAAGTATAGCAAAAGTTTAATGCCCTCCGGAATTAGTGCCACGGCCCGCCACGCGCCTGAGCCGCATCGATACAAAAAAAGCTCCACCGGATGGGCAGAGCTTTCTGGAATAGGGAAAAGCGGGCGGGCTTTACTCGTACACCTTCACCACAAACACGTAGTCCTGGAGCTTGCGAATCTGCTTGGGGCGCGAGGTGCCGGTCAGCAGGTTGGTGCGGGGTACGTTGTAGGGCTGCCCGGAGCCGGCCGCCGCCAAAGAGTCCACCAGCCGCATCAGATACGATGACTTGGTGGCGAAGGCCGCGCTCTGCATGTCCATCTGCCGGCCGCTGATGATGCCGATCAGGTTGCCGCGGTCATCCAGCAGCGGGCCGCCCGAGTTGCCGGGGTTCACCGGAATCGAAATCTGGTAGAAAGCCGTGTCGCCCTCGAAGCCCGAGCGGGCACTCAGCGAGCCATCGTTGAATACGAGGTCTTCGCGCGGGTAGCCCAGCGTGTACACTTTCTCGCCCAGGTCGGCCGCGCCGCGCTTGAAGGAGTAGGGCAGCCGGCCGAAGCCCGCAAACTTACGGTCGTTGATGCGCAGAATGGCCAGGTCGCGGGCCACGTCAGTAAATACGGTTTCGGCGCGGTAGCGCTGCCGGTCGTGGCTTTCAATCAGCAGCGAGTCAGCGCCCTGAATAACGTGGTAGCTCGTCACCAGGTAGCCATCGGCGGTGAGGGCAAAGCCGGTGCCGCTGAACTTGCCGGGGTTCAGGTCGATGACCGGCTTGCTGCCATCAACCTGCTGAATGGCCTTGTTCATGGCCCGCTGGTTGCGCTTGATGCGCTCTACCTCGCGCCGCAGCACGGTGTAGCCATACAGCGACGGCCGCTGCGCGGCCCGCCACCACTCCAGGCCCAGCAGCGTGGTGAATACGGCCATCACGGCTACCGAAGCCGCTACCATCATGGTGGCGCGGTGGGCACCCCAGAACTGGCGCAGCTTGCGCTCCACGGGCGAGATGTACACCGTCGGCATAGTTGGGATGCTGGTTTGCAGTGTTTCGCCCGTCTGCCGCACGGCCGCTTCGGCATCCATGTCGGCCTGAATGGCGTGGAGCTTGCGGCGGGTGCTCAGCCGCTCGCCGTAGGCGTGCAGCGTGGTGGTGAGGGCCGCAAAGTCGGCGTACTGCCGCGCGAAGGCGGGGTCGGCGGCCAGGCGGCGCTCCAGGTCGGCGCGTTCCGTCGCCGGCAGCCCACCCTGCTGGTAGGCATCGAATAAGGCGTAGTAGTCGGCTTCCGTTTTCATAGGCAGACAGCGACCGGGCTAGCTCAAAACGATTCTTCCTCCTTGTAGTGAGTGAAGAAAAGCTTTTTCAGGCGCACCAGGCACTTATATTTCTGATTCTTGGCATTGTCAGGGTTGGTATAGCCAAACTCCGCCGTGAGCTGCTGCATCGATTTATCCAGCAGATAAAAACCTTCCAAAAGCGAGCGGCACGGCTCCCCGATGCGGTCCAGCGCCTCGCCCATAAGGGCAAACTGCTGGTCGCGCTCCTCGGCCGCCGCCAGGTCGGCTTCGGCTCCGGTTTCGAGGAAGGGCTCGTGGTCATCGAGGCGGCCGCTGAAGCGGGTTTTCTCGCTGAGCCGCTTCAGCCACAGGCGGCGGCACACGGCGTAGAGGTAGGTTTTGATCTGGCAGCTTAGCTCCAGGGAGCCGTCGCGCACTTTCTCATAAAACACCATCACGCCCTCCTGATACACATCCTTGGCTTCGTCTTCGGTGCCGCTGTTCTGCAGCACGTAGTGCGAAACCATGGGGTAGTGCAGGCGGTAAAGCTGTGCCAGCGCCCGGTCGTCGCCGTGACGGATGGCCGCCACAAACTCTTCATCGGTGTAGGAAGGAACGCCCTTGCCCATTCGCTTTGGTGGTTAATACAATCGGGTTGCCGGGGTAACCCAGGGAAAATATTTTTTCTGCCGCCGGGTTACCTTCCGCGAAAGGCAGTATGAAGGGCGTTTTTCAGACAAACTTTTTCAAACGTACCACCAAAAATGAAGAATCTCCTGAAGGTTTCCGCTCTTGCTTTCGTATTCGCCGCTGCTCTGACCTCGTGCGAGTCGAAGACTGCTACCACGGAAACCACCATCACCGAGCCTACCACGGTTGAAACCACGGCTCCTGCAATGGACACCACCAGCACCACGACCACGGTAACGACCGACACGACGGCTGCTGCTGCTCCGGCTCCGGCTGCTTCGTCGACCACCACGACGACCACCGAAACCAAGTAATTATTTGCCAGCGTAGGCTGGCTGATGAATGCTGAAGACGGCCCGATATCCAGTATGGATGTCGGGCCGTTTGCTTTCGGGCGAGGCCAGTCAAAAACTTATACATAATTTATTAAATATATAATTTAATAAGTGCAATCTTTGCCGCCCCTAGCGCATCAGGGTACTATCCTGAACCATCCCAGTTCTTTCTTACTATCAACTCCCGCCCGTGCATCCATCCAACTCTTCGTTAGCCGGTGCTGCTGAGCAACCCAGCCCGGAGCAGCCAGCAACTGCCAACGACCAAGCTACTACTGCCCCGGCCGGGACTGGGCCCGTGTTCGTTGTGGGGGGCTATATGGTTGGCGATGTAGAAAATGAATGGCTCAGCGGCCACCCAGATATTCGGTATTAAGTATTGATTTATAAGGCTTTATTCTGGCGGTTGGCTTGATAAAGCCAGGAGCGGTGCATTGCTGGCTAGCTGCTTAATCGACTACCACTTTTCTTCCAGCCACAAAAAGCCGGCCGCCAGCACAAACAAGCCAAAAAACCACGCCGTTGGCCAGGGTTCCCGGCGCGGGGCGGGCGCAGACTCTGGGGTGGGCGCTGCCAAACGCTGCCAGGGCTGCGCCGCCAGTTGGCGCACCGTGTTTTCAGGTCCCGCCCAGTCAGCCGCGGCGTACACGTAAAACCAGAACGGGGGCAGGCTTGCCAGCTTTGCCTGATGCCAGCCAGCTGCTTCGGGCCAGTAAAAGCCTGTTTTCCACTCGGACAGGGCGGCATCCTGCGCCAGCGCCAGCCGCGCCGCGCCCCGCGGCCCCACTACCGTCGGCCGCACCGACGGAAACCCGGCCGAAACCAGGCGGAGTGGCAGGGGCTCGTGGGGGCGGGGCCACGCCGCCAATACCTGCCACTGCGCCTGGGCCGGCAGCGGCCGGGCCGCGTGCAGAAGCAGATTCCAGTACGATTGATAGATGTCCGGCGCGTTCTGCAGCACCCACGGGTAGGTCTGGGGCACTACGGATACCGTGATGGAGCCCAACCCCACCCGTCGGGTAGCTACCACGGGCTGGCCTTGGGCTGTGGTAGCCAGGGCGCGGGCCGGTGGCGTGAGGCGAATGGTGGCCGGCAGAGTGGCGGTGGTACGTGGCGGGACATCGGGCCACGCAATCGGCTGCGGGCGGTCGGTGGAGCCGATGGGGTGGGAAATGATGGCGAAGTCGGCGCGGGCGGGCATGGCGCGGGGAAGCGCGGCCGCCTCGGCCAGCAGCACCAGGCCCAGGCCGTCGGTTTGCAGCGCGGCTTTGAGCGTCCGGGCTTCGGGCGGCGTCAACTCTTGGAGCGTGGCGGCATCGGCCATCACGATATCGTAGCGGGCCAGCAGCGCGGGGGTGAGGCGGGTGAGGTCGTGGGTGGGCTGGTTCAGAAACTCGGTTTGGGTCAGGCCCCGGCTGAGGCCGGTGCGCAGGGCCACGCGGTGCTGTTGGCGGCCAAGCTGGTTTTTCAAAAATTTAAACTCGAACGATGGGGCGGCGCTCAGCAGCAGCACCCGCAGCGGCAGCGGCGCGCTGACCTCCACGGGCACCGGCTCGGCAGCTACCACGCGGCCGCGCTGGCGGGCCACTAGCCAGTACACGGCCAGCCCCGCCGCTTTGGGCACGTACCGCAGCCGGAAGCTGCCGCCCCCGGCCGCCACCCGCACCGAGTCGGTGGGCTGGCCGGGGCCGTGCAGACTCAGCCACACCGGCGCGCCTGGTGTCGCATTCTGCGCCCGCGGCCACGCGAAAACGCCCTCCACGCTAACCGGCTGTCCCAGCAATGGCCGCTGGTTCCAGGCGGCCTGCGCGAAACCCCGAAAAACCGGCGGGGAATGCGGCACCAAGCGCACCGGACCCAGTTCGGGCAGCGTCGCCGCTGGCAGCCCGCGGCCCAGCACATGCAGGCGGCGCAGGGCGGGGTATCGTTCGCGCAGGGCTTGCAGGTGCTGAATGGCGGGCGTGTCGGAAGGGGAGGCGGCGGGGCCGTAGCGCCACACCCGCGTGCCGGCCCCGAGCTGCCGGAGCAGCCGCCGCAGGGTATCCGGCTGGTAGCTTTCGGTGAGCAGAATAACCTCGGTAGGAGCCATTTTTACCGGGCGCAACGGCGGATAAGCCGTAAGCCAGAGGGCCAATACTGCGAGCCAGCCAGCCACCAGCCGCGCCGGCCGCCGCCGCTTATCGGCACGGCGCAGCGCGGCCACGCTCAGGCCCAGCGTCAGCAGCAGACAGGCGGCAAGAAGCAGGTAGAAAACGGGCGGGTGCGACATGCGGGGCGTAAAGCTAGCGGCTAAGCTCCTGGAAATAGCGCCGCGCCAGCCGGTCGGGGCCGGGCGGGCGGGCTGGGGCCGCGGGCGGCACCGGCAGCAACCCGGTGAAGGCCGCCTCCACGGCCCCGGCACACGCGAGGCAGGGCGGGCGGCCGGCCCGGATTTCGGCGCTGAGCTGCCGGAGCTGGCGTATGGCCGCCAGGTAGCGCCCCGGCCGTGCCAGCGCGGCCCCTGCCAACTGCTGACCGGCCCGTTCAAGCACTGCTGCTTTAGTGGGAGGCACGGCCGCGCCGCGCCGCAGCGCGCTCAGTACCGTCAGCGCCGCCCGAACGTCGGGCTGAGCGGGCGGGGCGGCCAGCTGCTGCCGGCGGCGCGGGGCGGCGGCACCGGCCAGCTCGCCGGTGAGGCGCACGGTGGCTTCGGGAATGACGGGCGAGTCGAAGCCGGACTTTTTCACGTAGGCGCGGGTTTGTTGCTGCACCTGCTTGAGCAGGCGCAGGGCGCGGTATTCGTAGGGCAGCGCCTCGGCCGGGCGCACAGTGCGCAGGCGCAGCTCGGCTTCCCACATCTGGCCCAGCACGCCACGCAGCTTGGCCTTCACGGCAGGCTCCAGAAAGTCGGCGGTTTCGGAGTCGTCGTGGCGGTGCAGGTAGGGCTCCAGCAGCTGCTCCGGCGCGGGCGGAGCAGCGCCGGAAGGGGCGGGCTCGGTGCTATGGTCGTGCCCGTCCTCATCCGCCGCGGTGTAGTCGGCGTCTTCGGCGTGGCCGGCCTCGGCTACGGGCGGGCGGGGGGAGCTTTGGCCGATGCCCTGCGCAAACTCTTCGCCCAGAAACTTGCCGTAGCGCAGGCGAAGCACTTTCTGGTCGTGGCCCAGAGCGTTGGCGCGGTCGGCGAAGGCCGTTGGCGTGAGTTGGCGGCGCTCGGCCAGCAGCTTTTCGGTATCGATGATTACCTGCCGCTGGCTGCGGAAGTAGGCCGGCATTACGTTCACGCCCATGGCCATGTCGTTGCCAGCGTCGGTTACGGTGGTGTCTTCCCACTGCACCAGGTAGGTGTCGGAGCGGGTGTCGTGGCGGGCGTTGTCCCAGGTGCGCACGTAGAAATACAGCTCGTCGCCGTAGGTGAGGCCCAGGGCCGACAGGCGCAGCCGGTGCGTGGCCGGGTGCTGGATAGGCTGATTTTGGAAGCCGGGCAGCTCGGCCACTACTTCCCTGAACTTGACGGCCTCGCCCTGGCCCTGCGCGATGGTAGTCACCACCTGGGCGCGGGTCAGGCCGTAGTCGTCGCTTAGCGCCAATTGAATGGCCACTTCCGGCTTTTGCCCAAATTCCACCAGCGTATAGGGCCGGGGGCTGCGAATTCGGATGACGGGGGCACGGTCGGGGCGCACCTCTACGGCGTAGTCAGTGGAAGTCTGGCCGGCGAAGCGAATCTGGTACAACGCTGATTTTGTGAGCGTATAAGCAGCCGAAAACACGGCTGGCTGGCCCGCCACGGGCTGAAATTCTACCCGCTGCCCATTCAGCACGAGCAGCGGCCGGCCCGCCGCCCGGCTCACGCGCACCGTCCAGATGGCCCGCGCGCCCTGCGGGCAAGTGAAGGAAGGCGCGGCGGCCGTAAACGCGGCCTGACGGGTGTAGGCCGGCGGCACAACCCGGATGCGCGTCTCTATAATTTTAGCCGGCACCGGCTTTGCTTTAGGGTTGACCGAGGGCGGGAAATGCAGGTTGGTAGTGGCTTGATAATGAGTTAACTCAGTCTTCGTGAAAGAAGGCCAAACCCACAGAGCGGCACTCAGCGCCAGCAGGCCGGCCGTGAGCAGCGCGGCGGGCTGATACCGCACTGGCAATGCCGCGTCACTGGTCCATAAGTCAGCCAACCGCGCAGCTACGTGCCGCTGCTGCAATTGCTCCAACAGATTAAGCTGCGCCGCGGGCCGCAGGAGTAGGCCGGTGCTGTCTTCGAGTTGGGGAAAGCGCCGGTCGAGCAGGCGGGCAATGGCGGCGGCCGGCAGCCGCCAGATGCGCCCGAGCTGCCACGTCAGCCAGCCAGCACCTACGGCAGCGCCACCCAGCGCCAGCCACCGGAGCTGAGGTAGCCGCAGCGCCACAAGTGCCAGGAGCAGCAAGGCCGCCAGCGCGGGCAGCAGCACCCGGCCGCTGCGCTGGCCCGCATACCGCCGCCGGATTCGCTGCAGCGCTTCCAGGCCCACCTTTGGCTCCGATGATAAAATACCAATACTCATAGCGGCGCGGCCAGAAGGGAGGAAATACGAGCCGCCACCAGCCGCTCCAGCGCCCACAGTAGCGCCGCCGCCAACACCAGCCACACGCGCAGGGCAGTAGTATCGGCAGCGGGGCGTAAGGGCTGGGCCACTGTGGTTGGTGGCCGTTGCTGCGGGCGCAGCTGGGCCCGGTCGAGCAGGCGCTGATCCTGGGGCGGGGTCGGGGCGGACAAGATGGGGCGCAGCAGCGTGAGCCACAGTTCCGGTAGCTCGGAGCTTTCGGCCAGCTGGCTCCAGGCCGGATGCAGCCGGCTATGAAAATAGTAGGATGCGCCCCGGCCGCTCAGCCGCCGCGACAGCACGGGTCGGCCCGTGGCAGTGCGCCACAATACGGCGGCCCCGGCCCGCCGCTGGGTGTCGAGGCGGGTCAGGGGAAATGATTCGCGCAGCGGAACCACGGAAAAGCTGGTGGGCAGAAAAACACCGGGCTGCCGGCCATCCTGCCAAAGCCGCAGCCCCCGCGCAACCCGCGCCTGCCAGGCCACGGGCGGGGCTGCATCAGCCAGCCAAAACAGCCAGTCGGCCGGGGTGGTGGCGGCGGGCGCGGTAGAAGAAACCGTGAGCACCAGGCGCGTAGGCAAACCCAGCGCGGCAGCCCGCAGTGCCGCCCGCAGATATTGCGCATCCGGCGCGTGCGCTGCATCATAATACACCCAAACGCGCAACGGCGGCTGCACCGGCACGCGGGCCGAATCCGGCCCCGCTACCCGGATGCTGGCCGGACCGGCCGCAGTAGGATAATAATGTAGCGGCGGCAGACCCCTTTGGGGTGCGGTGAGAATAGCAGTCTGGCGCGGCCGGCGCACACTGAAGCTACGGGCGGAAGTGCCCTCTTCCGAACTCCGGCTCACCAGCAGCCGCAGGCTATCGGGGCCGCTGAGGCTGGCGGCTTGCAGCCAGGTAGTTTTCGTGGGCGGTAGCGGTACGGTTTGCCACGCTACGCGCGCAGGTAGCGCCGGCCGGATGCCCTGAAAATGGCGCAGCGCCGCCGAGGTGTACACCTGTATCAGCTGGTTTGGAAATGAGTCGGTGGCCTGCGCGACGCGGGGCCAGAAGCTGGCGGTGCGGTCGGCGGAAATTGCGGGAAGCGCGGTCGAATCGGGGGAAGGTTGGTTCAGTTGCTGCCACAGGGTATCGGAGAGGCGGGGGAAGCCGGCCGCGAGCCGGCGTAGCGCAAAGCCGCGCCGCCGCAGCGAGTCGATGGTGGGGCGGATGACGGCCAGGGAGCCGGAAGTGAGTACATCGGCGCTGAGCAGGATTTGGCCGGCGGGGGCTCGGCCGGGGCGCTGCCATGCGGGTTCAGCTACGGCTAGGGCCAGCAGCACCACTACGGCCACCCGCAGCAGCAACAGCGCCAGCTGCTCCAGCTTCAGGCTGCGCATCCGGCGGTTGGCCCCGGCCAGCAGCCACCGAATGCTGCCCACGGCCACCACGCGGCCCGGCCGTCGGTTCCATAAGTGAATAGCCACGGGAACCGCCACGCCCAGCAACGCCAACAATCCGGAAGAGGCAAGAAACGTGAGCAAGCAGCGGAGAAATTAGGAATCGAAAATCAGATGAAAGCAAAGACGCGCAACTCAGCCCGAAGCGGCCTGCCGGCGGCGCAAAAATTCGCGCAGCGCCGCATCCAGCGGCTCGGCGGTAGAAAGCTGGTGGTAGTCGAAGCCCTGACGGCGGGCGGCGTGGGCGGTGGTGCGCAGCCACTCGCGCAGCTGCTGCTGGTAGCCGGCTCGCTGGGCCTCGGCATTGAGCTGCACCGTTTGCCCCGATTCCAGATCCTGCAGCGTGACGCTTCCCTGATACGTGAAATTCAGCTCGTTGCCGGCCAGAAGGTGCAGCAGCAGCACCTCGCCCGACACAGCCCGCAGGCGGGCGAGCAGGGTCTGAATCTCGGCTTCTTCTTCGTATAAATCACTCAAGCATACCGTAAGGGCGCGCTGGCGGCGGACCAGCAGCGGAGCCAACAGCGCCGCCTCCGGAAAGCGTCCTGCGCCGGTCGTGTTTTGCAGCGCCTGGTAGATGCGGGGCAGCTGGCGGGCATCGGGGCGGGCAGGCAGGTGCACTAGGCCGCCGGGGTGCAGAATACTGAGTGACACGGCATCGCCCTGCTGCTGGGCCAGGTAGGCCAGCGCGGCCAGCAGCAGGCGGCCGTAGTCGAGCTTGGTCAGGCCATTGTCGTCGCGGTGGTTCATGCTGGCGCTGGCATCGAGCAGCAGGTGCACCGTGAGGCTGGTATCTACTTCCGATTCGCGCAGGTAGTAGCGGTCGGAGCGGGCGGCCAGGCGCCAGTCGAGGCGGCGCAGGTCGTCGCCGGGCTGGTAGGGGCGGTACTGGCTGAACTCCAGGCCCGCGCCCTGCCGTCGGCTCTGGTGGTGACCCGCCAAAAAGCCCTCGGCGGCCTTTCGGGCCGCCAGGGGCAGATTGTGCAGGGAGTGCAGGAGTTCGGGAGTCAGCAGCGACATTTCACGCAGGGTCTCGCAGTGGTTTTCGCATGGTTTCGCAGTGGTGGTTCAAACCCTGCCACACCTTGTGTGAATTTTACAACAATACATCCCGCAGCAATTCGGCCACGGCATCGTCGGCGGTTAGGTTTTCGGCTTCGGCGTTGAAGTTGAGCAGGATGCGGTGGCGCAACACCGGCGGGGCCAGGGCGCGGATGTCTTCCAGGGTAGCGGCAAAGCGACCCTGAAGCAGGGCGCGGGCTTTGGCGCACAGAATTAGGGCTTGGCCGGCGCGGGGGCCCGCGCCCCAGCGGCCGTATTCCTGAATAAACTTCACCTGGGACGTAGCCGGGCGGGTGGCGCGCACCAGCCGGTTCACGTAGTCGAGTAGCTCGGGGCTGAGGCTCACCTGCCGCACCAGCTGCTGCAGCTGACGGATGTCTTCGCCACTGAGCACGGGCTGCACCGCGGGGCGGGCGGTGCCGGTGGTGCCGCTCAGCACGGCCAGCTCCTCCTGCTCGGTGGGGTAGCCGATGCGGATGTAGAGCAGAAACCGGTCGAGCTGGGCCTCGGGCAGCGGGTAGGTGCCGCTTTGCTCGATGGGGTTTTGGGTGGCCAGCAGAAAAAATGGCTTGGGCAGCGCGTGCTCTTGGCCGGCGTAGGTCACGTGGCCTTCCTGCATGGCTTCGAGCAGCGCGGCCTGGGTTTTGGGCGGCGTGCGGTTTATCTCATCGGCCAGCACCAGGCTGGCGAAGATGGGACCGGGGTTGAACTTGAAGGAGCGGTGCCCCGTGCCGTGGTCTTCCTCCAATACCTCGGTGCCCAGAATGTCGGTCGGCATCAGGTCCGGGGTGAACTGGATGCGGCGGAACGGCAAGTCGGTGGCGGCGGCCAGCGTGCGCACGAGCAGGGTTTTGGCCAGCCCCGGCACGCCCTCCAACAGCGCGTGCCCACCGGCCAGCAGCGCCACCAGCACTTCATCGAGCACCGTTTCCTGGCCCACAATAACCTTGGCAATTTCAGCTTTAAGCACCGGCAGCTTGGCCAGTAGATTCTTGAGTTCTTGTTCAGTCATCCAGATAAGATTTCCCGCAGAGGTTCGCGGAGGTAGGCGCAGATTTTCGCGGAGGTTGTGCCGGAAAGAGTTGACAGGTTACGCAGTTAACGCATACAGCAGGATATTCACCCCAAATTTCGTGTTGTCCTCCGCCAGAAAGCGCTTGTTGCGGAAGTCGTAGTCCCACTCGCAGCCGTAGTCTTTGTTGGAGTAGAGCACGCCGAGGCGGCCGTTTATTTCAATGCCTTTCAGGTAGTCGTGCACCAGGTCGTCGCCCCAGCCATTCAGCTCGAAGGTGGTAGGCGGCGGGCCGTCGGGGAAGGGGAAAAACTGCGCGTAAATCGGGTGCGTTTTCGGGAGCTTGCGCAGCGCCTCGGCCCCGAAGCACTGGCGCATCTGCTCCTCGAAGGAGCGGGCAAACAGGCCGTCGATGTCGTGGTTGCAGTCATCCACGAACACGAAGCCGCCGTTGCGCACGTACTGCGTGAAGTTCTGCTTTTCCGCGGCCGAAAACTGCACCAGGCGGTGGCCGGAAAGGTAGCAGAAGGGGTAATTAAAAAGCTCCGGACTGTCTAGGGCTACCACTTTTTCCTTCGGATTCACGGGCACCTTAGTGTACTGAATCAGGGAGTGCAGCAGGTTGGCGGGCATCCGCTCGTCCACGGCATCCCAGTCGCCGGAGCGGTACTGCAGACGAACGAAAGTGAAAGGCGTGGGCATGAGGCGGCGGGGCGAAGAAGCCGGGCCAAGGACGGGAACAAATCCGGAAAGGTGGCTTCGCCGACCGGCAATAATTGTGGCCCCCGCCAGCGTTATTGAAATTGCGTTGCCGAAAGCCAACCTTTGTCCCGGCTTACTTCCACGCTCACTTCCCGCGCTATGAAACGTCTGCTTCTACTGCTGCCCGCCCTGCTGGCGCTGCACACGGCCCAGGGCCAGTTTGGCCTGAAAGCCGGCGCGAATGCCGCCGTGCTGGATGGTAAAATCAACGAAAGCACCCGCTACAAGACCTATTACCACGCCGGTCTGCTCTACCAGTACAAGCTTATCGGCCCCGTCTCGCTGCAGCCCGAGCTGCTGTACTCGCTGCAGGGCACCGAAACCAAGTCTGACTTCGAGAACTACGACACCAAGCTGCACTACCTCACGCTGCCCATTCTGGCCAAAGTATCAGTGGGGCCGGTGTTTGTGGAAGGCGGGCCGCAGTTCGGGGTGCTGCTCACGGCCCGCGACGCGGGCACGATGCTGGTATCAGCTCCCGGCACCACGGCGCAGTATGGCAGCACCAGCCGGCAGGTAGAGGATAACTTCAAGAAAGGCGACTTCAGCCTATGCGCCGGCGCGGGCCTCAAGCTGGGCCCGGTGCTGCTCGGCGGCCGCTTCAATGCCGGCATCAACGACATCAACGATGTGAAAAACGTGTCCGGCGTAAACGACGCAAAGCTGCACAACCGCGTATTTCAGGCCTACGTGGCAGTGCAGCTCGGCGACGATTAGTAGAGCGAGCTATTTTTTGCCGGGGTCTTTGGTGCCGCAGCGGTCGGCGGTTTCCAGGCACGTTAGCACCACGGCTACGTCGGCCAAGCTGCCGGCCGCCACGGTCCCGCCTTTGGTGTAGCCAATGCGCAGCACCTGCCCATCCTGCTGCTGGGGTTGGTAAGCATCCCAGGCTGGCCCGGTAGGCTGCAGCCTGGTGCCATCGGCCAGTACCAGCGTGGTGTGCTCGGTGGGGCACATCAGCGTCTTGCCGGGGCACAGGCGCACCGTGGCCGGCGTGCCACAGGCGGTATTGGGCTCCACATTTTCCTTTTTGGTGCAGCCAGTCAGGCTCAGGCCAGCCAGCAGGCTCAGGCCGAGCAGGATCGGGGAGGCGGAAGTAGAAATGGAGCGCATACCGAGAAGGGTTGAAGTGAGGAAAAGCAGGCTGCTTGCTACAGCCTGGCCAGCCCAAACCGGCCAGCTTATTTAGGAGAGCCGGCCGCCGCCGGGATGGTTGCACGGGAGGGTGTTGGAATATAACGAATCTTGCCAGTGCGAATGAAAAAGCCGCCAGCCTTGATGGCTGGCGGCTTTTTCATTCGCTCAACTTTAGCAGTCCTCCGGTCTGTGTGTGGAAAAAACCTACACAACGCGCAGGAACTCGCTTCGCTCGTGGCGGAACGGATTTTCGCCGTACCACGCACCTTATACCGCGTCGGAAAGGCTGGTAAAGGTGAACTCGCGGATTTTGAGCGGGGGCACTAGGTTGCCGTCTACGCGCTGGGGCTTGCCGAGGGCCTCCAGGTTGTTGAGCATGATAATGGGGCTCTCATTGAAGCGGAAGTTCTTCACCGGGTGCTTGATCTTGCCGTTTTCGATGTAGAACGTGCCGTCGCGCGTCAGGCCGGTGTAGAGCAGCGTCTGCGGATCGACGGCGCGGATGTACCACAGGCGCGTGACCAGAATGCCTTTGGCGGTGCCCTTAATCATGTCCTGCACGCTCTGGGTGCCGCCTTCCATGATCCAGCCGCCGGGCGCGGGCAGGTCCGGAATGCCGGCTTTCTGGGCCCAGAAGCGCGAGGAATACAGGTTTTTGACTACGCCCTTCTCAATCCAGGCCACGCGCTTCTGCGGGCGGCCGTCGCCGGCAAATACGCGGCCGGGGAGGTCGGCGCTGCTGGGGTCGGAGTAGATGCTGACGCGCTCATCGAAGAGCTTTTCGCCCTTCTTGATGCCGCCACCCTTCTTGCTCAGGAAGCTGCGGCCCTCGCCGGCCGCGCGGGCATCCATCGACTCCATCATGTTGCTCAGCAACTCGACCGAGGCCGCGGGCTCCAGAATCACGGTGTATTTGCCGGGCTCAATGGCTTTGGCCGCCACCGAGCCGGCGGCTTTGTCGGCGGCAATCTGGGTGAGGCGGCCGGCATCGAACTTGCTGGCATCGTTGTAGTCGGCCACGGCGTAGCCCGAGCCGGTGCCGTCGGGCGTGCGCACCGTCACGGAGTATTCCAGGCTGGTATAGGGCTGGTAAGCTTCCAGGCCCTTGCTGTTGCGGCGGGCCGTGAACCCGGCCGTATCATTCAGAAAACCGGCCGAAGTGAGTTTGCGCTTCTCGCAGAGGTTCAGGCTGGCGGCCGTTTGCTGGGCGCGGTAGTCGGGCGTGATGTTGGCGGTGCTTTGCACGAAGGCCTTCGAACCATCCAGGTACTGCTGGGGGCCCAGCAGGGGCATGTATTCGGGGCTTTCGGGGGCGAGGCGGGCTATTTCCTCGACCCGCTGCACGCAGCGGCGCAGGGTCGCGTCGTCGAATTCGTTGCAGGTGGCCACGCCGCTGCGCTTGCCAAACCGCGCCTCTACGCTGAGCTGCACGTTATCAACGGCTCCGCTGGTGCTGATGGCGTTGCGGGCCGAGCGCACGTTGCCGCCCGTCTGCCCGCTGAGCGTCGCCTCGCACTCGTCGGCCGTGCTGAAGCTGAGCACCTTTTTGAGGATATTCTGTGCTTCGTCTTTAGAGAGTATTGCCATGTTTTTTTCGAATGTGCGAAATGTGGAAAATGCGGGGTGAATGTGAAAAATACCACGGCACACCGGCCATACTATTTGCATTACCCACATTAAAATTTATCCCACTTTGCGGGCCGTATTGATAATATTAACTCCGTTAAAGCGCGTGGTGCTGCTGCCGTGGCTGACGGCCGACACCTGCGAGGGCTGGCCTTTACCGTCGAAAAAGGAGCCGAACAAGCGGTAGTCCGACTCGTCGCAGATGGCCGCGCAGCTGTTCCAGAACTCCTGGGTGTTGGCCTGGTAGGCCACGTCTTCCAGCTGGCCCACGATTTTGCCCTTCTCGATGGCGTAGAACACTGTGCCGCCAAACTGGAAGTTGTAGCGCTGCTGGTCGATGGAGTAAGAGCCGCGGCCGGCGATGTAGATGCCTTTGTCCACGCCTTTGATCATGTCGTCCACGCTCATTTTCTGCTGGCCGGGCTTGAGACTGATGTTGGCCATGCGCTGAAACTGCACATCCTGCCACGACTGCGCGTAGCAGCACCCATCCGACTCCTCTTGCCCCACAATGGCGGCTTGGTCGCGGATTTTCTGGTAGTCCACCAGCGTACCGTCTTTTATGATGTCCCACTGCTTGGTTTTCACGCCTTCGTCGTCGTAGCCCACCGCGCCGAGCGAGCCGGGCTGGGTTTTGTCGGCGAAGATGTTCACCAGCTTCGAGCCGTAGGGCTGTTTTTTGGCCTTCCACTCCAGCGTGGCGAAGCTGGTGCCAGCGTAGTTGGCCTCGTAGCCCAGCACCCGGTCCAGCTCGGTAGCGTGGCCGATGCTTTCGTGAATGGTGAGGCCCAGGTGGTTGGGGTCGAGCACGATGTCGTACTTGCCCGGCGTCACGGATTTGGCCGTGAGCTTACCCTTGGCCTGCTGGGCGGCCAGGGCCGCGTCTTCCAGCATGTCGTAGCTGTTTTTGTAGCCGATGAGGCCCGTGCCGGCCGGCCCGGCAATCTTGTCGGCGGCCTTGGGCGTCAGGTACTCATAGCCCAGACCCATGGGCGCGCTGAGGGCTTCGCGGGTGCGGAATTTGCCAGAGGCGCGGTCTACGGCCGTTACACCGAACGTGGGCCAGATGCGGTGCACGTCCTGATCGATGTAGGAGCCGTCGGTGCTGGCAAAATACTTCTGCTCGTTGATCTGAAACAGCGACGAGTTCACGAAGCTGGCCCCGTTGTCGAGGGCCTTGGCGTTGGCGGCCAGCAGCAGCTCTACTTTCTGGGCAATGGGCACCTCAAAGGCACTCTGCTGAATCGGGGTTTTCCAGCTCACCTCGCCGTAGCCCTGCTGCGGAGCGAGGTTTACCTGGCCCTTCTGCACTTTCGCGTTGGCTTTGGCAATGGCCACGGCCAGCTGCGCGGCTTTGGCCAGCCCGGCTTCGGTCACGGTGTTGGTGGCCGCGAAGCCCCAGTTGCCGTTGGCCAGCACCCGCACGCCCGCGCCGTAGCTTTCGCCGCTGGCAATGTTCTGCACCTGCTTTTCGCGGGTGAAAATGCTCTGGTTGAGGTAGCGCCCGATGCGCACGTCGGCGTAGGTAGCCCCCGCGGATTTGGCGGCGTTGAGGGCCGCGTCGGCCAGCCGCTTTTTCAGGGCCGGATCCACGGTTTCCAGCAGCCGCTCGGGGTCTACCAGCGTGCCGCCGAAGCTGGGGATGCCCGGCAGAAACAGAGCCCCGGCCGCTAAGCTGGTCAGCCCTACAAAGTCGCGTCGTTTCAAGAGGTAGAAGTTTGGTGGATGGAAGAAGGAAGGGGTGAGCAGTTTAGGCAGAAATCCGGGAAAATTTAATTCTATGGACGGGCAGGGTAGGGGCACGTTGCACGCGCCCCTACAGCAGGGCCAGCAAATCGGCTTTGATGCCGGGCCAGGGCTGGTTCAGATCAATCGTGACCACGCGCACGGGGTGGCCGCCCAGGGTGTAGCGCACATCCACCATCTGCGCGGCGGCGGGGTAGAGCAGGATGCCTTCCAGCTGCTGGCCGGGCAGCGTGGGCTGGTTCTGCAGGTAGGCGTAAAGCTGATATAAGTGCGGTGAAATCAGCTTCTGCTGATCGTAGCGCGGGCGCAGGGCGGCGGCGTAGTACTTCGTGTCGAGGATGATTTTGCGGGCCGGGCTTTCCAGCGAGGTGTCCGTAATCATGGCTGGGAGCAGGGCCAGGTCGGCGGCCGAGCCGGCTTCGGCCCGCCACTGAATCGTTTCGGAAAGTACCCGGAACTGGCGCTGCTCCAAGCGGTAGAAGTTGCGCACGAACTGCTCAAACAGCTGGGCCATCAGCCTCTCGTCGCGGCGAAAGTCGCGGAAGCGGGTGCGGCCCGTGGCGGCGGCTTCGGGCAGGGCGCTGCGCTGAATAAGCTCGCACACATTCAGCAAAAATGCCTCCGCCCCCGACAGCCGCAGCCGGCGCACCGCCCGCAGCGCCGCCCCCGAAAGCGGCATGGGCACAACGCTGGCCGGGAAGCGCCGCCGCAGATTCTGGATGTCGTGGCGCAGCGCGGCCGGCAGGCTGCGCCCGGTGCTTAGCTGCGTGAGCGTGCCCAGCAGCAGACTATTGAACGGCGTATCTGGCCCCAGCTTATCGTATTGGCACACGGCGCGGCCCCGGCGCAGCAGGTCGCGGCTCAGGCTATCGGCCAGCAGCAGGCGGCCGCGCAGCTCGCCCAGTTCCTCGCGCCGCTCCGAATACGCGTTTTCCAGCCCCCGCCGCAGCAGCCGGCTCGTGCCGCTGGCCAGCACCTGCGCCAGCAGCTCCAACGGCCGCTGAAACGCGGCAGCCTCGGTGCTCAGCAGCGCCTCCTGCTCCGGCAGCCGGTTCCAGGCATAGCAAAGCAGGTAGTACAGGTTCTGGATCGGGACCACGGATTCGGATGGATTTTTCGGATTACGCGGATTTTGGGGACGATTCAGCCAAGGCTTGTGCATAGTAAACCGTTAGAACGTCATTCCGAGCGAAGTCGAGGAATCTCGCGTGCTGACACGGGATTAGTAATCTGACATCAGCACGCGAGATTCCTCGGCTGCGCTCGGAATGACGTTCTTTTGGCTACGGGCGCAGCAACCTCTTTGTCTGGGCGGCGGCTTTGGCGGGCTGGTCGAGCCAGTACTCATCCAGCAGCGGCCCGATTTCCTGCTCCAGTATCAGCGTGAGCCATTCTTCGGCCTCGGCCGGCTCGACGGGCGGCTGGCAGAAATAGCTGTGGCCCAGTTGAAAATCGGGGCCTAAGTCCGGGTCGTCGGCAATGGTTTGGTTCAGCTCGGTGAGCCGCGCCACCAGGCGGCTGATAACCGGTTTGGGTACGCCTTTTTCAGCCAGAAATCCTTGCAGGGCGGGGCCAAATTCCGGCTCCATTCGGATGAAGGCAAAGCGGCGGCGCAGAGCATAGTCCAGCGGGGCGAGGGAACGGTCGGCGGTGTTCATGGTGCCGATAACGAACAGGTTCTCGGGCACGAAAAACCGCGGTGCTTCGGGCGGCGCGTAGGGCAGGCGCACGGCGTGGGCGGGGCCGCGCTTGTCGGCTTCGAGCAGTAGTAGCAACTCTCCGAAAATCCGGCTCACGTTGCCCCGGTTTATTTCATCAATGAGCAGGAAATACGGCTTTTCGGGTTCCTGGGCAGCTTTTTGGCAAAAACCAAGCAGCACGCCGGGCGTGAGCTGGAAGGTGCCGTGGGCATCGGGCCGGAAGCCCTGAATGAAGTCTTCGTAGCTGTAGCTGGGATGAAACTGCACCAGCTCCACGCGGGCCGCATCGGTAGCGCCCAACTCCAGCCAGGCCAGGCGGCGGGCCAGAAACGTTTTGCCGGTGCCGGGCGGGCCCTGCAGAATCAGGTTGCGGCGGCGGTGCAGCGCGGCCAGCGCCTGGGTCAGCGTTTTATCGGAAATGAACAGCTCCTGCCGGGCCTCGGCGCGGGTGTAGGGTTGCGGGACCGGGGCATAGTCGGCTTCCGGTTCGTGGGCTACGGCGGCAGCGGTTTTGGTGGGCGCGGCCGAGCGACCGGGGCCAGTGTACAGCTCCTGCATAGCTTCCTGAGCCACCACGTCGCCGTCGAGAGCCGGGGAATTGGCTAGGGTGGGGCGCTTGGTGGTAATGGTGAAGTCGAGGCGCTCGAGCACCTGGTTGGTGGGAGCTCCGGCGGGCAGGGGCCAGGCGGCGTCGGGCTGGGCGGTGGCCAGCCGCCACGCCTGCTGCGCCACGGCCCGCGGCGGGTAGCGCCGGCCCCGGTACACGAGGTCGTAGACGGTGCTGGCCGGAATGGCCAGGGCCGTGCGGTCGAGGTGGCGCAGGGCGCGCAGCACTTGCTCGCGGGTGAGCTGAGTGGGGTCGGCAGGAGGGGAGGCAGGCATTCGGTTAAATGTACGGGCAAAACCTATTCTGTTATTGGAGCACGGGTCTTTTGCTCCGGTCCGGCGGATAATAAGTTGCCGAATTAATTTTTTTACAAAGTACCTTGCTTTGCACAGTACCGGTATATATGTTTGTGACACTATTTCGCTCCAGGCTGGTTTGCCCGGCACCGATAAGGGGATAAATGTGCCACAGATGCCTATCCGGGGCGGCGGCGCGAAAATATCGGCCTACATTTAATCCGCTTTGGGGCAGCCAAACGCCCCTTTGCTGCATCTGTTGCCCTACCGGCCCCGCCCGGCTGCCTGTCTCAGTTCCCCCGTTTCTTCCTCCCACTTTCCCTTTTCCCATGAACAAAGTCCTCACCGTTGCCATCTGCCTGCTGAGCACGGCAGCCGTGGCCCAACAGGCCCCCACAACTCCGGCCGACCCGGCGCTGAAGATTTACCGCGCCTCGGCCACCAAGACCAACGACCTGGTGCACACCAAGCTCGACGTGCGTTTCGACTACGCCAAGCGCCACCTCTACGGCAAAGAGTGGGTGACGCTGAAGCCCCACGCCTACGCCACCGACTCGCTGCGCCTCGATGCCAAGGGCATGGATATCAAGGCGGTAAGCCTGGTGAATGGCGAGCAGCTGCAGCCGCTGAAATATGACTACGCCGATAAGAATAACCTGCGCATCAACCTGGGCCGGGCCATGAAGCCGGGCGAAGCCTACACCATCTACATCGAATACACGGCCAAGCCCGACGAGCTGAAAGTGCAGGGCAGCGCCGCCATTTCTGATGCTAAGGGCCTGTATTTCATCAACCCCGACAGTACCGAGAAGGGCAAGCCCGTGCAGATCTGGACCCAGGGCGAGACGGAAGCCTCGTCGGCCTGGTTCCCGACCATCGACCGGCCCAACCAGAAAACGACCTCCGAAATCAGCATGACGGTGCCCAGCAAGTACGTGACGCTGAGCAACGGCCGCCTCGACGGCTCGAAGCCCGCCGGCCCCGGCCTGCGCACCGACACCTGGAAAATGGAGCAGCCCCACGCGCCGTATCTTTTCATGATGGCCGTCGGCGACTTCAAGATTCATAAGGAAACCTGGCGCGGCAAAGAGGTGAGCTACTACCTGGAGCCCAAATACGCGCCCTTTGCCAAGCAGATTTTCGGCAACACGCCCGACATGCTGGAGTTCTTCTCCAACCGCCTCGGCGTGGAGTATCCGTGGAATAAATACGCCCAGGTGGTGGTGCGCGACTACGTGAGCGGGGCCATGGAAAACACCTCGGCCACGCTGCACGGCGAGTTTGTGCAGATGACCGACAAGCAGCTGCCCGACCGCGAATACGGCAACGAGTCCGTCATTGCCCACGAGCTGTTTCACCAGTGGTTCGGCGACTACGTAACGGCCGAAAGCTGGAGCAACCTGACCGTGAACGAGAGCATGGCCGATTTCTCCGAAGGCCTCTACGCCGAGCACAAGTACGGCGCCGACGCCGGCGACTCGCACAACCACCGCAACCTGCGCAACTACCTGCGCAGCGCCCCCGATGCCCAAAAGCACCTCGTACGCTTCAACTATGGCGACAAGGAGGAAATGTTTGACCTGGTGAGCTACCAGAAAGGCGGCGCTATCGTGGACATGCTGCGCACCTACCTCGGCGACGACGTATTCTTCGCCGGCCTGCAGAAATACCTGAAAGACAATGCCTTCGGCAACGGTGAAGCCCACCAGATGCGCCTGGCGATGGAAGCCGTATCAGGCCAGGATCTGAACTGGTTCTACAACCAGTGGTACTACGGCACTGGTCACCCCGTGGTCAGCATCGATTACAGCTGGGACGCGGCCAAAAAGGTGCAGTCCGTGACGTTGAAGCAGAACCAGACGGGCCAGACCTTCCAGCTGCCCTTCGCCATTGATTATTGGGTGAACGGCAAGCCCCAGCGCCAGCGCGTGATGATGACCGAAGCCAGCCAGACCTTCACGATGCCGCTTTCCGCCAAGCCCGACCTGGTGGATGTGGACGCGGAAAAGACGCTGGTATGGCAGCAGACCGACAATAAGTCCATTGCCGAGTTTGCCTATCAGTACAAAAACGCCCCGCTCTACGTGGCTCGCCGCGAGGCGCTGCTGGCCGCCGATGCCAAGCAAACCACCGACCCGGCCGCCCTCAAGCTGCTGCTCAGCGGCCTGAACGATAAGTTCGACAACCTGCGCATGGTGGCCGCCGAGCGCCTGAAGCTCGACGACAAAGCCGTGGCCAAAGCCGCCGTGCCGGCCCTGCGCAAGCAGGCCGCCGCCGACAAGGACCCGCAGGCCCTGGCTATGCTGCTCACCGCCCTGGCCAAAGCCAAGGATAAGAAAGACGAGAAGCTGTTCGCCAATCAGCTGAGCACCAACAGCTCCTACACCGTGCAGGCCGCCGCGCTCAAGGCCCTGGCCGCCGTGAACCCGACCCAGGCCCTGAGCAAGGCCCAGGCCCTGGAAAGCACCGACCAGCCCGTGCTCAGCCAGGCCATTGCGGGCGTGTACGCTACTAGTGGCGGCCTGCCGCAGTGGAGCTACGTGCGCGACAAGTTCGACGCGGCCGGCGGCCAGGCTAAGTTTTCGTACTTCGAAGGCATGGGCACCATGCTGGCCCGCCTTGACGACCCGAAAGCCTTTGCCGAAGACGTAGACCGCCTCAAAACGCTGGCCATCACCTACAAGCGTTTCGGCGTGGATCAGCCCACCATCGGCATGATTCAGGCTGCCGTGAAGAAGCAGGCCGGCAGCACCAACGCCGCCGCCAACCAGGCCGTAGCCGACAAAGCCGTAGCCGAGATTCAGGCCGCGAAATAGACGGTTTGCAGCCCAAAAAAAGGCCGTTCCGGAATGTTCCGAAACGGCCTTTTTTTGGGCTGAAAGCCAGCTTATTTCTTCTGCGTGGTTTTGTTCTTGCCGTCGGGCTTGTCCTTCACGGTTTCCTCGTTTTTCTTCTCCTTATTCTTGGTGGCGGGGTCCGTGTGTTTGGGCGTGGATGCGGTCTGGGCCATGATGTGGGGGCGTTGGGGGTAGATGGATAGTAGGCTATACGCAGCCCGGCGCCGTAGGGTGGTGGCAAGGAGTAGGGGAGGCCAATAGAACGTCATGCTGAGCTTGTCGAAGCATCTCTACCGGGGGTAATCAATCCCAATACAACGAAGAGGTAGAGATGCTTCGACAAGCTCAGCATGACGTTCTTTTCCCATCGACCACCGTCAAAATAGGCCTTCACTCCCCCACCACCGTGCGCCGGATGCCCAGCTTTTTCATGCGGGCTTCCAGGGTTTTGGGGTTGATATCCAGCAGTACGGCCGCGCCATGGGGGCCGCTGACGCGGCCGGCGGTGCGGTGCAGGGCGGCCAGAATATGGTCGCGCTCCTGCTCGCGCAGGGTTTTGAGCGGGGCGTGCTCGGGCGGGGCGGGGGCAGCCTGCGCGGTGGCCGCCGAGAAGCCCGCAAACTCCAGAAACGGCCCCGACGACACGATAACGGCCTGTTGGAGCACGTGCTCCAGCTCCCGGATATTGCCCGGCCAGCCGTATTGCTGCATGGCCCGCAGGTCCCGCTCGCGCAGGCCGCGCACGGGCCGGGCCAGCTGCTTGGTGAAGCGCTCCAGGAAGTGGCGCATCAGCGGCTCAATGTCCTCGGGCCGCTCGCGCAGGGCGGGCAGCCGGATGGGGAATACGTTGAGGCGGTAATACAAATCGGCGCGGAAGCGGCCGGCGGCCACTTCGTCTTCCAGTACGCGGTTGGTGGCGGCAATCACGCGCACGTCGGTGTGAATGACGCGCCGGCCGCCGATGCGCTCGAACTCCTTTTCCTGCAGCACCCGCAGCAGCTTGGCCTGCAGATCGAGCGGCAGCTCCCCGATTTCATCCAGAAAAATAGTGCCGCCATCGGCCAGCTCAAACTTGCCGATGCGCCGGTCGTGGGCCCCGGTAAACGCGCCTTTCTCGTGCCCGAACAGCTCACTTTCAATCAATTGGGCGGGCAGGGCGGCGCAGTTGAGCTTGATGAGCGCCCGGTCTTTGCGCGGCGAGAGATTGTGCAGGGCCCTGGCTGCCAGCTCCTTGCCGGTGCCGGTTTCGCCCCCGATGAGCACCGTGGTATCGGTGGGGGCCACCTGCGCAATGCGCGTCTGCACCTGCTGCATCACGGCGCTCTGACCCACGAAATCCTCGAAGTTGCCGGTCGTGTTTATCTCGTCGATGAGGTAGGTGCGCTCCTGCTCCAGCTGGGTGCGCAGCGTTTCGATCTGTTCGAAGGCAAACAGATTGCGCATGGCCAGCGCAATCTGGGGGGCCAGGCTCATGAGCAGCTCCAGGTCGGCGGGCTGAAAATCTTCGCCCTTGTGGCGGGCCAGCACCAGCGCAGCGGCCTGGTCGTTGGTGGTGCCCAGGGGCGCGGCCATGATGGAGCGTGTGCCGTGCTGGGCCCGAATGTGGCGGATGAGGCGGTATTTTTCGGCCAGCCGGTCGTAGTCGGGGCCGTTGTAGATGGCGGGCTGAAAGAACAGCTCGAAGGCTTCGGCCTGCATGGCCTCGTAGTGGGGCAGGTGGTCCCAGCGGGTGCTTTCGAGCAGCACGAAGGTGCCGTCGGGCTGCTTGGCAAACTCGGCAAACGACTTCACCAGGCCTTGGCGCTGCTGCACGCGCACCCCGAAAAAGTCGCAGGGCAGCACGCGGTTCAGCTCGGTGGCCACGGTGCGAAACAGCTCCGTGCGCTCCTTGATGCTGAGCAGGGCATTATTGACAGCCAGCTGCATGGTTTTTTCCCGCTCGCGGCGCTCCACTTCCTCAAACGCCAGCGTATTGCTGACCGCCACGGCCACCAGGCTGCCGATCTTTTCGAGCAGAGCCAGATCGGAAGCGCCGAAGTCGGGCGAGCGGCGCGAGGCCAGCGCCAGCAGCCCGATAACCTGCCCGCCGGTGCGCAGCGGCACGGCCGTGAGGCATTCGATGCCCAGCTTGTGCAGAAACTGGAACATGCTGAAAGCGGGGTATTCGTGGCGCAGCCCAGCCAGGGGCAGCGTCCTGACGCGGGCATCGGTCACGAACTGCTCGATGGGCGTGCCGGCAATGGCAGTGCGCTGGGGCTGGTGCGGTTCCGGGGCGGTGGCCAGGTCGCTCACGTAGTCGCGCAGCAGCACGCGCCGGTAGTTTCCCTCGCCATCGACGGTGACGATGAGGATAACATCGAAGGGGAAAATCAGCCGGAGCTTTTCGGTCACGATTCGGAACAGCGGCTCCTTGCTGCGCGTGGTGGCAATGGCTTCGTTCAAGTACAGCAGCAGCGACTCTTCCTGGTTCGGCATGGCAGATTATTCCTTAAATAACAGGACTTAAAAAGAGGTATTCCTGTTATTTAAGCAAAACCGAGCGGGGAGACTTTTGTTGCGCCGAGAATAGTTTGCAAAATAATATTCGTTTAGAGCATGCTAAGGCTGTTTTTGAAAATTTAAATCCGGTTTTATTGCCCTGGCACACGATTAGGTAAAGCGTCGGCACCATCATGTTACCCGACACCATGCTTTCCCGACCAAAAATTTCCGTTCCGCTCGTGGCTGCGGGCCTGCTGCTGAGCGGCGCGGCCCACGCTCAGCAGGGGAGCGTCATCTCCGACTCCCTGTCGCTGGATGGCACCATCCGCTCGGTGCTGGAGGCCAACCCGGCCATCACGACGCTGGAGGAAGAAGTGAATGCCGCCACCAGCCGCGTGACGCAAAGCCGCGGCGGCTTTCTGCCCCAGATTACCGGCACGGCCACCTACACCCGCATCGACCCAGTGGTGAAGATACAGCTGAACCCGGAAGCGCCCGGCTTCCAGCTGGCCCCCAACAACAACTACGACGCGCATATCACGCTGCAATACGGCCTGCTCGATTTTGGCAAGAAGGAAGCCACCTACAACCTGGCCGAAAGCCGCCGCCTGACGGCCCTGGACCAGATAACGGTGACGCGCCGCGACCTGGCTTACTCGGCGGCGCAGGTGTACTACAATATTCTGTTTGTGCGCGAAAGCATCAAGGTGCAGAACGCCCAGATTGCCTCGCTCAAGCAGCATCAGCGCGAAATGGAGAAGCGGGTGGAAGGCGGCGTGAGCACCAAGTTCGACGTGACGACTACGCAGGTGCGCATCACGCAGGCCCAAAACACCAAAATCGACCTCGAAAACCAGCTCCGCAACCAGCAGGTGCAGCTGGCCCGCTACCTGCACCGGCCCGAGTCGGCGGGGGTGCCGGTGCGCGGCACGTTTGCCTACGAGCCGCAGACCGTGGATGTGGCGGCGGCGCTGGCCCAAGCCATCGAAAACCGGCCCGAAGTGAAGCTGGCCCGCGACGCGGAAAACACGGCCAACCTGAACCTGAAGCTGATTGAGCGGGCCAATATGCCCCTGCTGGGCGTAGGCGCGCAGGTGGGCGGCAAAAACGGCTACCTGCCTAACCTCGACCGATTCCGCCCCAACTCGGTGGGCGTGGTGCAGCTTTCGGTGCCGATTTATGACGGCAACAAGAACAAAAACCAGCGCGTGGAGGCTCTGGCCAATATTCGCGGCTCGCAGGCCCGCATTCAGGACACGCAGGAGCAGATCCGGGCCGACGTGCGGCAGGCAGCCAACAACCTGGAATCGGGGGCGGCCCGCTACGACAATGCCGTGGTGCAGATTGCGCAGGCCACCGATGCCCTCACCCGCGCCAAAGCCCGCTACCGCTACGACGTAGGCACCAACCTCGACGTGCTCGATGCCGAAACCTCGCTGGCCCAGGCCCGCCTGGCCCGCCTGCAGGCCATCTACAACTACACCCTCGGCCAATACCAGCTGAAACGCGCCATCGGCGCGCAGATATGGTGAAATAGTGAGATAGTGAACTGGTGAGATGGTGAGTTTGATGTTCAAACTGCGCCACTTGCGCCATGTGCGCCGCCAGAACATCAAACTCACCATTTCACCAATTCACTATCTCACCACATGACCCTCACTACCGTTTTGTGTCCGCTTGATTTTTCGCTGGCTTCAGCGGAGCAGGTGTCGTATGCGGCGGCGCTGGCGGTGGCTTCGGGCGCCGAGCTGCGGCTGCTGCACGTGCAGGAAAGCCAGCCCGCGCTGGCGGCTCCGGTGCTGCCGGCCGGGACGCAGCTGGCAGCCTACCGCGCCGGGGCCGAGCAGGCCGGGGCGCGGGTGACTACGGTGGTGCGGCCGGGCCAGGCGGCCGCCGAGATAGTGGCCGAAGCCCGCGCCTGCCGCGCCAACCTGATTGTGATAGGGGCCCACGGCCAAACCGGCCTGACGCGCTTTCTGATGGGCAGCACCGCCGAGGCCGTGGTGCGTACCGCCCCCTGCGCCACGCTGCTCGTAAAACCCAGTCCGGCCCCGGCCGACGAATACCGTGTATCTGCCTGACGGGCAGCGTTTTTCTTTGTTTTCATTTCGACACTCCCACTTCGACTCCAACCACTTCCCGATATGGCAACCCCCGTTCATCAAGATCCGGCCGTAGCACCCAATCAGACCTATGCCGCTGAGCCGGAGCAGGCCGAGCAGCCCGCTGGCCGTTCGCGCCGGCCCATTATTTTCGTCATTCTGGCCCTGGTGCTGCTGGTGGGCGGCTACTATGGCTGGCAGCGCTACCAGTTTGGCCAGACCCACGAGGAAACCGACGACGCGCAGGTAGAAGGCGACGTGTATCCGGTGCTGCCCCGCGTGGGCGGCCCGGTGCTGGAAGTGAAAGTGCAGGACAACCAGCCGGTGAAAAAAGGCGACGTGCTGGTAATGCTGGACCCCGCCGACCAGCAGCAGCGCGTGAATGCCGCCGAAGCCGCGCTGGCCGCTGCCGAAGCCAATGTGGTGGCGGCCCGCGCCGCTGTGGGCACGGCCCAGGCTACGGTAGGCTCGGCCCAGTCTACCATCGGGGTGAGCGATGCTACCCGCGCCAAGCTGCAGAAAGACCTGAAGCGCAGCCAGTTTCTGCGCAAGGAAGACATCATTCCACAGAGCGACCTGGACGCGGTGCAGGCTAACCTGAAGGCCACCAGTGCCCAGCGCGCCACGGCGGCCAACCAGGTGAATGTGGCCCGCCAGCAGGTGGCCGCCGCCCAGCAGCAGATTGCCGTGGCTCAGGCCGTGGTGAAGCAGCGCCAGGCCGACCTCGACAACGCCCGCCTGCAGCTCAGCTACACCACGCTGGTAGCGCCCGCCAACGGCATTGTGAGCAAGAAAAACGTGCAGCCCGGCCAGGTAATCAGCCCCGGTCAGCAGCTGATGGGTCTGGTAGCCAGCGACAAAACCTGGATTGTAGCCAACTTCAAGGAAACCCAGCTCGCCACCATGAAAGTGGGCCAGCCCGTGACGGTAGAGGTAGATGCCTACCCGAACGTAGAGTTTGAGGGCCGCGTCGAGTCGCTCTCGGCCGCCACCGGTGCCCGCTTCGCCCTGCTCCCCCCCGACAACGCCAGCGGCAACTTCGTGAAAGTAACCCAGCGCGTCCCCGTCAAAATCGCCCTCACCCAACCCGACCCCGAACACCCCCTCCGCGCCGGCATGAGCGTGGTAGCGACTGTTAAAGTGAAGTAGCGGTGATTTAGTGATTTAGTGAGTTTGCTGTTATGACTGTGCCAAATGCGCCACTGGCGCAGCCTTAACAGCAAACTCACTAGATCACCATTTCACCGTCACGCTTTGGCACTTTTGCGGGCTTTGGCAAGGATAGATACGATTTCGAGATATTCCTGCTCTAGCCCCTGTAGGCGGGTTTTCGAGACGATATTCGCGTCGCCTAGCAGCTCTAGCCAGAATAATGTTTCGTCTGCTTCTTCAATGCAGATGCAGAGCTTGGAGTACCATTCGGCCGCAGAACGGCCCCGACAGGCAGCGCGGTAATTCGCGGCAACGGATGTAGCCGAGCGCAGCATCTGTCTCCCCAGAATATTAGCCTCACCAGTGTGGGGAAGCTGTTGAAAAAGGCGAATCACTCGCAACGAAGCATTTTTGGTGCGCACCCGCAGCAACTCATTGAAGGTTGCTCGCTTATCAGTAGCTGCTTCCATAAAAAAGTAGGAGTGAGGTTGATATATGGTCGCCAAATCAACTCACTAAATCACTAAGTCACTAACTCACTACATGGAAACCGGATTTACCAAGTGGATTATCGTCGTCACAGTGGTGCTGTGCTGTTTGCTGGAGCTTATTGATACCAGCATCGTGAACGTGGCCCTGACGCAGATGATGGGCAACCTCTCGGCTACGCAGCAGGAGGTGAGCTGGGTGGTGGCCTCCTACGGCATTGCCAACGTCATTGTGATTCCGATGACGGGCTTTCTGGCCGAGCAGTTCGGGCGGCGCAACTACTACTTCGTGTCGGTGGTCATTTTCACGCTGGCCTCCATTGCCTGCGGCCAAAGCACCAACATATGGGAGCTGGTGGCGTTCCGCTTCATTCAGGGCGTGGGCGGCGGAGCCCTCATGGCTACCTCGCAGGCCATCCTGATTGATACTTTTCCGCCCCGGCAGCTGGCCCTCGGGCAGGCGCTGTTCGGCATGGGCGTTATTATTGGTCCCACCATCGGCCCCACGCTGGGCGGCTATATTGTGGATAGCAACCTGGGCTGGCCCTGGATTTTCTACGTGAACGTGCCCGTGGGCGTGCTGGCTTCCATCTTCACCCTGCTCTTCATCCGCGACCCGGAGCGCATCAAAAACGCCATTCCGCGGCCCCTGCGCGAAATCGACTGGGCCGGTATCGGGCTGCTGATTCTGGGGGTGGGCTCTTTGCAGTTTGTGCTGGAGCAGGGCGAGAGCAAAGACTGGTTCGAAGATTCGACCATTCTGCTCTTCACCTTCCTGGCCGTCGGCGGCCTCATCGGCTTCATCTGGCGCGAGCTGACGGCCGCGCAGCCCATCGTGGATCTGCGGGTGCTGGGCAAGAGCCGCAACCTGGCCGTAGGCGCGTTTCTGTCGTTTATTCTGGGCTTCGGGCTGTTTGCCTCGGTGTTCATCTTCCCCATCTTCACCCAGCGCATTCTGGGCTTCACGGCCGCCCAAACCGGGCTGCTGCTGCTGCCCGGCGCGTTGGCCTCGGGCTTCATGATGCCCGTTATCGGGAAGATGCTGCAGCGCGGCGTGCCCCAGAAGTTCATGATTCCGGCGGGGTTCGCCATTTTCGTTGTGTTCACCTTCTGGATGAGCCGTACCATTTCGCCCACCGCCGGCGAAGGCGACTTTTTCTGGCCCCTGATGGTGCGCGGCGTGGCCCTGGGCCTCATCTTCCTGCCCATCACCACCATGTCGTTGGCGGGCCTGCAGGGCAAAGATGCCGGCCAGGCCGCCGGCCTCACCGGCATGATCCGCCAGCTCGGCGGCTCGTTTGGGGTGGCCATCGTGGGCACCATTCTCGAGCGTAGCATCCACCAGAACCGCGGGGCCATGCTGCCCAATATCTCGCTCTACGACCCCGAAACCGTGCAGCGCATCCAGGCTTTCACCCAAAACTTCATGGCCCGCGGCTTCTCCGCCGAGCAGGCCCGCCAGCAGGCCTACGCCGCCCTCGAAGGCATTCTGATGAAGCAGGTTTCCATCATCACCTACGCCCAGGTGTTTTCCATGCTGGGCCTGTTTTTCCTGGCCTGCCTCCCCCTCGTCCTCCTCATCAAACGCGCCAAGCGCGGCGAGAAAATCGACCTGAACGCGGCGCACTAGCGGTGAGTTAGTGATTTAGCGAGTTAGTGAGTTTGCCGTTCTAGTTGCGCAAAATGCGTATTTCGCCCAGCCAGAACAGTAAACTCGCTAAATCACTAAATCACTAACTCACCATCAAAACCCCCAGCCCAGATTCAGGCCTGAGGAGAGCTTGAGGCGGGTGCCTTTGGGCAGGGCTTCCAGCAGCTTGCCATTCTGGTCGAAGCTTTTGGTGGTTTTGTCGCGGTAGCCCAGGCCGGTGAAGGCATCGATGACGAAGTGCCGGCCCAGAATGTGCTGAAAGCCCAGCAGCAGATTGTAGTTGCGGTTGGTTGTGTTGATGGTCACCTGCGTGTCGAAATCCTTCAGGCGAATATCGTAGTCGGCCTTGGTGTAGGAGAAGTGCGGGGCTAGGTAGAAGCCTTCCGGGGCGGGCTTGGTGGCGCTTAGGTAGTGCCGGTACTGCAGCTGGTAGCGGTAGCCCTGCGTGCGGATCCGCACATCGGTCCAGTACACGCTGGGGTGCCCGGCCAGCGTGAAGGCCGAGCTGATGGCAGCGCTGAGCGCGAAGCTGCCGATGAAATTGAACGGGTAGTTAGTGCCCAGATACGAGTAGCTGCCCGCCACGCTGCCCTGCCGGCTCACCACCCGCTCATACCCCACCCGCGACTCTACGGAAAAGGGCATTTGCCCATGCACCCAGCCCAGCGGTGCTATTTTAATGATGTTTTTAGGTGTGAGATGCGCAGGCGGCAGCTCAGGATTTTGAGCCAGTAGGCCGGAAGATGCTACAAGAGCTGCGGGGAGCAAAAACGCAGCCCGAAGGATATATGACATGAATGAAAATTGAAGAACAGAAGCAAAAATAGTAGAATTATCCTAAAACATCTTAATTCATTAAGGGCAAGCTGCGCAGGGACGAATGCAAAACCTGTTGCTTTGCTATTAACGTTGAAAGTATAACTTTTAACATAAGACGCTCTATCCCAATTTAACAGAGCCGGTTTTGCTACCGGAATCGTTTTCGGTCAATAGAAATGATAAAGCAGGCCAAGATGAAATAATTGTCAATCAATATATATAATAAAGTAGGGTAGTTTTTGTAAAAATTCCAAGCCTGAGTTATCTGTTTGAGCAGGGGTTTGCTTCCCTCCGTCGGTCAAATAGTTCTGTTCATCTAATAAGATCAGTAAAGACGTTTAACAAATTAGTTAAAAAAGTTAAACAAAGTAAATTTGCTTCCGTATTACACCTCACTATAGTAATACTGGCTTCGTTTCCTCCTATGAATCTGCCCTTTCTCAGTCGTCTGCAAGCACTGGCTACGCCTGCTGCCACACCCAGTAAAGGGAACCGGCAGAAGGCGGAGGCTACGGTAGCGGCACTGCGGGCCGAGTTGCCGGAATTGTTAGCCGTTGCGGTTATCGATCTGGAGCGGGGCGAGGCTTTGGCCTCTTTCAGCAGCGTAGCAGGCCTTTCGCCGGCCAAAGCGGCTCCCTACAACGCCGAAGTGGTGCGCCAGAAGCGCCGGGCCCTGGAGGCATTGCAGTTGCAGGGTGAAAAAATCGAGGATATCCTCATCACCCTGCGCGAACAGCTGCACCTGCTGCGCATCAGCCACAACGAGCAGGAAGTGCTCTATCTGGCGGTGAACAGCCACGATACCAATCTGGCCATTGCCAGGGCCGTCCTTCAGGCGCACAGCACCTGATTCATTTGAATTTTTTCTCTCAACATACTTTCTTACACCCTTTGCAAAATGGCTTACTCTACTAACAACTCCGCTGGTCAGGCTATCCAGAACATCATCGACGATTTGCCCCAGCTGCTGGCCATTGCCATCGTTGATGCGCAGTCGGGTATGGCGCTGGCTTCGCACTCCAACGTGCCCTCGCTGAACCCCGAAACAGCTGCCGCTTACAACACCGAAGTGGTGAAGCAGAAGCAAAAGGCCATGGCGGCCCTCAAGCTACAGGGCGAAAGAATCGATGACATCCTCATCACCCTCACCAACCAGATTCACCTGATCAATCTGATCGGCGACGGCAAGAAGTTTATCTATCTGGTGGTGAACTCGCGCGACACGAACCTAGCTATTGCCCGCGACGTGCTCCGTCAGCAGTCGGATCTGCTCAAGTAAGCGGCTTTCTCACGGCCCGGCGCGGTTGCGTCGGGCTCCGCTACTCCTTCCCCTTATCTATCCTGCCGGCAATACGGCAGCCGGGCGTAGGGCCGGGGAGTAATTACACGTGTCTTGTTTTCAACTGGCTCAGCGCCCCGCTTTTTGCGTGCGTCAGGCCGCGCTTTGTCCTTTTTTCACCATTTCAAGCCTCTTTCTTATGAAGTTGACAGCTTCTCCCTTCGATCCCGCTTCGGGAAACCTGCTACCCGTCTACCGCGACGCGTACCTGCGTGGCGACCTGTCGCGCCAGAACATCGCGGCCGTAGACCAGTACCTTAAAACCAACCGCCACCTGGCCGACGACACGCTCAGCCGCTTCTACGAGATGAAGCAGCAGGGCGAGCAAGTGCGCCCCGTGGGTTGGGTGAGCCGGCAGTTTGAGCTGATGCGCACCGAGCCCAAGCGGCTGCGGCAGCGGGCTGCCGCCATGGTAGCCGGAGTGGCCCTGATAGCCGGTGCTTCTATGGCCGCCACCAACCTGCCCACCGAGAATCTGCCGGCTACTGCGCCCGCTACGCTGGAAGCTGCTGCTGCCCCCGTCGCCGCCGAGGCCAGCAGCGCAGCTGGTATGCGCATGATGACCGTGCGCGGCCGCATTCTGGACGAAAACGGCCGCCCGCTGGTAGGAGCCACCGTGCTCGATAAGCTCTCGGGCCGCGGTGTGAGCACCAATGCCCAGGGCCAGTACGCTATGGTGTTGCCGGCCGGCAAGCCCACGAAGCTGCAGTATGGCTACGGCGGCTACGCCGACGACGAAGTGCAGGTGAAAGGCACTTCGCTGCAGAACGTAACGCTGGTGCCCCGCGAGCAGGCCCCGGTTGAAAAAGCCGCCAAAAAGCACCGCCGCTGGTTGCTGTTCTAGTCCCGGCTGCCGGGGTTTTTACCTCGAATAAACGAACAAAAAAAGGACGCTGATTTGATCAGCGTCCTTTTTTTGTTCGTGCCAAAGCAGCAGCTAGCTTACTGATACTGAATGTACAGCGGGGCTGGCGTGAGGGCAATGACCTCTTTTGGAGTCATCAGGTGGTGCGGCTTGGGTTTTGGGTCGTACTCGTAGAACAGCTTGAAGCCGGTATACTGCACGGGCTCGGTCTGGATGTAGTCGTGGTACGAGTCCTTTTTCAGCGTGGGCTCGCCGTGGCCGTCCATGTGCATCACAATCTGCACCCGCGGGTCGAGCTTGATGTTTTTGTAGTTAGTCACCATTTTCCGGGTGAAGCGGTGCACCGTCAAGACTTTGGGCGGCAGGTTGTTTTCGCTCACGATGCGGGCCAGGAAACTCACGGCGAAGTTGATGTCCTTGGCATCGAGGGTGCCGATGCGCTGGTTGGGGCGCACGCCGGGCATGGTAGCCAGCGAAAACTCGGGGTCGATGCCGAGGTGGATAGTGGGGTCCTTCAGGTATTCTTCCAGCTTGGGCAGCTCAGCCTGCAGGGTGCTGTGGCCGGGCTGCACGTCCAGAAACAGAATGCAGTTGTGCTCTTTGGCCCACTTGCGCACTTCCTCAATGGTGGCTTTGGAGTTCATCAGGCGCCACTTGCCGTCTTTGCCGGGCGTGCCCTGAGCCGTGATGGTCACGTTGTGAATGGCGGCCTGCACCGGCAAGCCTGGGTCGGCAGCCTGCCACTCGGCCAGCACCTTATCAAACTTGCGGAACATCTGATCCTTCGGCTCGCGACCCAGAATACCCATACCCTTCGAGCGGATATTGCCATAGAAGGCCACAATGCGGTGGCCCGGCAGAATAGCACCCGGCAGCTGCCCGCTTTTCTTCACGATGGAGTCGGCGCGGAGTGAGTCGCGGCGCATGGCCAGCTGCTTGAGCTTCACGGAATCAACCGGGGCCGGAGCCGCGGCGGCAGTCGTTTCGGCAGTGGCTTTAGCATCGGCGGTTTCGCCATCGGTGCGGGTGCCGCAGCCGGCCAGAGAAAGGGAAAGCACCAGGCCCAGCGCGGAGGCAAGCGGCGCGGCGAAGCGGGTAGAAGAAGTGAAGTAAGCCACTGAAAAGGGGAAGGTTGAAAGCAAAACTGGTCAGCAAGTTAGGGCTTTTTGCCGCGAAAAAGCGGGCCCTACCGAGTTTGCTATTCGCCCAGAGAATCAGCTAAGCTATTTTCAATCCCGAAAAAAGCCTGATTCCACCGCGCCAGCAGCGAAATCAGGCTTTCTCAAAACTGCCAGCCGGCCAACCAACCGGCTAAGCAATGGCTCTACCGCGCCGGAGCCGGCTCCGGCGCGAACGTGAGCGGAATAGTGTAGCTGACCGCCACCGGGCGGCCCTTGTGGCGGCCGGGAGTCCAGCGGGGCTGTAGTGCCCCGATGGCCTGCAGCGCGGCGGCATCCAGCTCCCGGGCCGCCGCTTCCTGCCCGGCGGGCGGCGTGATGCCTTTCATCAGCGTGATGTCGCGCATTATCCCATCCGACCCAATCACAAACTGGATAAAGACCTTGCCGCCCAGGTTGGCGGCCTTGGCCGCGGCCGGATATTTCGTGTTGGCTCCCACATCCTTCAGCAGCTGATCCTGCCCGCCGGGATACTCGGGCATCTGGTCCACCATCGTGTACACTTTCTCCAGCTTGGGTGGGGGTGGGGGCGGCGGCATCAGGGACGGCGGCGGGAGCGGCGGGGGCGGCGGGGCGGTCTGGGCCGTGGCGTTGGCGGCGGCCAGCGTGAGCAGCAGCAGCGCAGTGGCGGGCAGCGGCAACCACTGCTTCCAGCGGCGCACCGATTGAGAGGGTTTCAGCATGGCAATTCGGTTAAGGGTTTGGGAATAAGTGAAAGAATGAGCCAGGGGAGAAGCCAGCTGCAGGCGCTGCAACGTGAGCCGGGCCAGCAAAGCCCCGTAGTGCGTGGCGGCCTCCGGCGCGGGCTTAGGGCCCAGCACGGCGGCATCGGCCAGGTATTCGTGAGTCAGCTCCAGCGCGCGGGGGTAGAGGTGCACGAAGGGGTTGGGCCACAGCACGCTGCGCAGCACCTCCAGCAGCAGCCGGTCGAGGGAGTGGCGCTGCCGCACGTGGGCTACTTCGTGGGCCAGGACCAGCGCGGCCTCGGCGGGAGCCAGCGGCGCGGTTTCGTCCCAGAATACCCAGCGCCCGAAGGAGCTGGTGGGCAGGCGGCCGCCCGTGCGCACCAGCACGTAGCCGGGGCGCGCCTCGCGGGGCAGCCGGCGCGTGAGGCGCCATAGCCGCCCCAGCCGGGTGCCCAACCCGGCCAGCCCCAGCGCCACACCCGCGCCATAGAGCGCCAGCGCCGCCAGCCGCCAGTCGAATGCAGAGGTCGGGGCACCGCCGGCACTCACGGCCGGCAGCAAGAAGCTGGCCATGCGCAGCGGCGCGGTGGGCGCGGCGGTCGGCAGCCAGCTCTGCAGCAGGGGCGTGGCCAGCGGCAGCAGCGGCGGCCCCACCAGCGCCAGCAGGGGCGCGAGGCACAGAAAGCGGCGGTTGTAGCGGAAGCCCGGCTCGGGGCGCAACGCCAGCTGATAAAACAGCCAGCCCGCGCCCAGCAGCAGCGTGCTTTGCCACCACCAGTTAAGCAGGGCGGGGAGGGTCAGGGGTTGCATCGGCATCGGGGGAGGGAGTGGAGAGGTCCTTTTGGGCCAAGTGCAGGAGCTGTTCGAGCTGGGCGGCATCCAGGTCTTCTTCTTTGGCGAAAAACGACACGAGCCGGCTGAACGAACCGCCGAAATAGCCGCCCAGCAGCTTGCGCAGTGAAAAGCGCCGGTAAGCATCCTGGGCTACCAGCGGGAAGTAGCGGTGGGTGCGTCCAAAGGCCTCGTGACCCACAAAGCCCTTCTGCTCCAGAATCCGGATGATGGTTGAGACGGTGTTGTAGGCGGGCGGCGGCGCGGGCATCTCGGCCAGCACGTCCTTCACGAACGATGGGCCGCGCTGCCAGAGCACCTGCATCACCTGCTCTTCGGCTTTGGTGAGTTCGGAGAAAGTTTCCATAGAGTGAGGGTTGATGAATGGAAGGTATAACTAATATTTTAGTTATACAACTATTTTTTTAGGAGATGGACGTAGATGTTGTCGCAGGAGTAAGAAAAACTGTCATCCTTCATCTGGCGTACGCTTGCGAAGGACCTTATCACATTAGCACGACTTCGTGCCAGCGACTCGCGTTGGCGTGATAAGGTCCTTCGCAAGCTCAGGATGACAGGTAGCTTGGCAACGTCAGCACGCGAGATTCCTCGGTAGCTGGCTTGCTGCGCCACACGCTCAGAATGACGTTATTTTAAACTTCCGGGGCTACTCTAGTCGCTTCAGCTGACGGAATCTTTTGGGCGCGGTGGTGTTGTGAAAAGCAGTAGAAACACCATTCATCTTTCTGAAATACAACGTGCTGCTTTCTCACTTACCCAACTCCCTGGCCCGCGTCACTTTCCTGCTCTGGGCCGGTATAGGCACTATTGTGGGCACGGGCTGCGCCAAAGAAACGGCCGCGCCGCAGCCTACGGTAGCGGCGCCCACCCCGGCCGCCGAAACGCACTTAGTCAGCAGCACGCTTATTGGCGAGTATCCGGCCAGCGTGCTGGCCGGGCGCGTGGCCACTATTCCGCTGGCCGGGGCGCTGGTGCGCTACCCGATTCGGGTGTACCGGCTCACCTACACCACCCGCAACACCGACGGCAATACCATCACGGCTTCCGGGGCGCTGCTGGTGCCCGAGGCTGGCGCGCAGCCGCTTCCGCTGTTGAGCTACCAGCACGGCACCATCCGGCCCGACGACGAGGACCGCGCCCCGTCGTATTACAGCGCCAGCAGTGAGGTGTGGTCGGCGGTGTCGGTGCTGGCTTCCACGGGCTACATCGTGTCGGCCCCCGATTATATCGGCTACGGGGCTTCCAAAGCCCTGCCGCACCCCTACGAGCATGCCGCCTCGCTGGCCTCGGCCTCGCTGGATATGCTGCGGGCCACCCGCGAGTTTGCCGCAAAGGAAAAGCTGCCCCTCAACCAGAAGAATTTCCTGTTGGGCTACTCCGAAGGCGGCTTTGCCACGCTGGCTCTGCACAAGCTGCTGGAAGAAAAAGCCGCCGCCGAATTTACCGTGACGGCCAGCGCCCCAGGAGCCGGAGCCTACCACAAATCGGTCTTCGCCGACTACATCCTTCGCGCCGACAAGCCCCTGAGCTTCCTGAGTACCTACGTGTGGGTGCTCGATACCTACAACCGTGTGTATGGCATCAACCGGGGTTTTGCCTACTACTTCAACCAGCCCTGGGCCACGCAGCTGCAGGCCAATCCGTTCGGGCCGGTGCCCGAGCTGTCGGCGGAGCTGTTTGCAGCGGCTTTCCGCCAGGGTGTGCTGGGCAAAACCGACCAGCCCCTGCTGAGCGCCTTCCGCGCCAACGACATCCACGACTGGCAGCCTAAGGCACCCCTAGCCCTCTTCCACGGCACCGCCGATGACTACGTACCCTTCTTCAACTCGCAGGATGCCTACAACGCCATGCGGGCCCGCGGTGCCACCCAGGTAGAGTTGCGCCCGATTGCGGGCGGCAACCATTTCACCTCCGCTACTACCTACACGCTGCAGGCCTACGCCTTTCTGGCGCAGTATTATTAAGGAGCTTCCAGGAAGTAGTGCCGAAATCTGTTCCGCAACGAGCACAGCGAGTTCCTACGCGTTGGGCCGCTCCATAAAGAGAGTGAGAACAACCTGCCGCCGCGCTGCGGATTTTCTGCCGGTTGGGCTCTTGTGCTTGTAAAGAAGGTTGGTTCAACTGGCCACCGTATCAGAAACCTCTACCGGCGCGGGCACCAGCGCCTGCCGCAGCCAGCAGCCGGCTAGCGCGGCCACGCCGCCCACCAGCCCGCCCACCACCGCCGTGACCACCACCAGCGCCCAACCCGCGCCACCCAGCGGCAGCAGTTGCGCTACGCGGTGGCTCAGCCGGGCGGCACCGTGCAGCTGCTGCCACGCCGCCAGCCCCAGCCACCCCATCCCGATACCGGCGAAGCCCGCCAAGAAAGCCTGGCCGCCGGTGCGCCCCAGCGCCGCGCCGGCCACGAAAGACAGAGGAGCCACCACCCACCAGGGCAGAAAAAGCTGAGCTACTGCGGCAGCAATTAGAAGAATAAGGAAAAGGCGCATCCGGAAGCTGATTCAGAAATAAAGAGAAGAGTACGAGCGGCGTTACTTGGTGCCTTGCAGCGTCCACTTGGCCTGCAGGCGCGGGTGGGCCTCGTCCGGCGTGCGCAGAAAGACCAGCTCATCGAGCTTGCCCGCACTCCAGGTGTCAATCATGTCATCATAATAGGCCGAGCCGGGATTGCCGCTCTGGCCGCCCGGAAACACGCCAAACGCCCGCACCCGCGGCCCCAGCGCCACCACCATCCGCCACGAGGGGCCGTTGCGCTCCGTGGTGGCATTCACGATGCCCGCGCCGCCGCCCACGTCCAGGTCCATACGGCCGAAGCCGGGCAGCTGGGCCATGTGCAGAATGTCGGTGCTTTTCTGGTGGGCCCAGCGCCACTCCGGCCCCAGCGGCCCGAATTTGCGCTGCAACGAATCGGCGGCAAACTGCAGCGACTGCAGCGCCAGGGTTTCCAGGGTTTCGGGGGCCGGCGTGCGGCGGTCGTCGATCCAGCGGGAGCGGGGCTCGGTCAGCAGCAGCGTGTTGGTCCGGTCGCGGGTGGGGTAGCGCATTTCGCCGGCCTGCGCGGCGGGGCCGAAATCATCGTCCCAGAGGCGCTTCACCAGCGTGTTGTACCACAGCTCAAAAATGCCGGGCCCGAGGGCGTCGGCTTCGTAGAAGTAGTTCCAGCGGCTCAGCTCCGCGTAAGCCTGGCGCTGCGTGGCCGTCAGGCGGGCGGGCGACACCAGGGCCAGCATGCGGGGCAGCATCAGCTGGGCATTCACCCCAAAGTTGTCGTTTTGTAGCCGGCGCAGGCTGTCGGGCGTGGCGCGGGTCATGCGGGCCAGCCGCGCATTGATGCGGTGGCCCCGCTCCCAGCTGGCAAAGTTCCAGTTCAGATAATACGGGTAGTCCGGCCCCGTCGAGGACTGATTGGCCGAGCTGACGAAGCCGCGGGCCGGGTTCTTTACATGCGGATTCTGGGCGGCCGGAATCCAGCCCTGCCAGTCGTAGGCCGGGTCGGTGCCGTCCAAGATGAACTTGCCCTGGTCTTTCCACTTCAGCGGAAACCGCCCGTTGGGCCAGATGGCGATGTTCTGCTGCTGGTCGGCGAAGATGAAGTTCTGGGCCGGCGCGCCGTAGGTGGCCAGCGCGGCGGTGTAGTCGGCGTAGTTGCGGGCGCGGTTCAGGCCATAGAAAGTCCGGAACTCGTTGGCCGCGTCGTGGGCCGTCCAGCGCATGGCGTGGCGGATGGGTGTTTGGGGCAGGAAGGGCTTCTCGTCGTGGTCGTACACCACGGGGCCGTGGTGCGTGTAGAGCACCGTATCGAGGCGGTCGGGCTGGCCGCGTACCAGTATGCGCTCCACCACGCGGCGCACGGGCTTCCAGCGGCCGTCGTGCCAGTACTCGCGCCGGGTGGCATCCCGGAATTTGAGCTGATACCAGTCCATTACGTCGGCGGCCACGTTGGTCACGCCCCAGGCCACGTGCTCATTGAAGCCGATAATGGCAAACGGCACGCCCGGAATGCCCACCCCATACACGTTCACGCCGGGCGCGGCCAGCTGCACCTGATACCAGATGCTGGGCAGATTCAGCTGCAGATGCGGGTCGTTGGCCAGCAGCGGATACCCCGAGGCCGACTTTGCCCCGCTCACCGCAAAGTTGTTGGAGCCCAGGTCCGCGGCCGGCTCCCGTTGCGGCACCTTATCCGACATAGCCGCCTGAAACGTGGGCGGCGCGGCGGGCACCGGCAGGGGCCGAAAATCCAGCGGCGTGCCGGTGGGCACTATCGGGTCTTCGCGCTGCGGATAGTCCGGAAACAGGTCTTTTATCACCGCCGGGCCGTACTTGCCCAGCGCGTTGCTCATGCGCAGATCGTCGGAGCGGCCACTCAGATCGAAGGCCATGTACTTCAGAATCAGGGCGCTTTTGAGCGGCTCCCAGGGCTCGGGCGCGTAGTCGAGCAGCTTGTACTCGAAGGGCAGCGTGGCGGGTGTGAGCGTGCCGATGTAGGCATTGATGCCGTCGGCGTAGGCCGTCAGCACGGTGCGCGTGAGCGGGTCGGCCATGGCCGCCTTCAGCGACTTTTGGGCCCCGTACACCATGCCCATGCGGCGAAAAAACCGGTCGGTTTCGAGCCGCGCCGGCCCCACGATTTCGGCCAGCCGCCCGCCGGCCACGTGGGCCACGAAATCCATCTGCCAGAGCCGGTCCTGGGCCGTGAGGTAGCCCTGGGCGTAGTACAGGTCGTGGTCGTTTTGGGCGAAGATGTGCGGGATGTGGCGGTCGTCGTAGCGCACCTGCACGGGCTGCTGCAGGCCGGGCAGCGCCAGAGTTTGGGCGCTGGGGAAGTCGTTGGCCGCCGCATTTTGCCAGAACCCGCGGAAGGGGCTGAGAAACTTGCCGAACGGCGGCACATCGCCCTGTTTTGTGTTCAGCACCCAAGTGAGCACCACGCTGAGCACCGCGGCCAGCATTGCCTTAATCCACTTCCACTGCATAAGCCCGAATTAGTCGAGCCGGTAAGATGGCGGAAGTTTCCCGGCCGCCCAAACCGCCGCCCGCGGCCAGCCACGAAAAAGGGCCGCTGGTGGGCGGCCCTTTTGAGAAAAAATCCGGCAAGCCGGCGCAGCGTAGCGGTTTACTACAGGTTTTCGGCCTGGCGTACCAGGCCGGCAATGCCCCACTGCATCAGGCGGCGGCGCACCAGCTCAGCTTCGGCCTTGTCGGCGTACTGCCCGACGATGACGCGGTTGAGCGGCTTGCCGTTCAGCTCACTTTGGGCCACGGTCACGGTCAGGCTTTTATCTAGGCTCTGAATCTTGGTTTGAATAGTCTGGGCGTTGAGCGCGTCGCCGAAGGTGCCGGCCTGCACCACAAAGCTGGGGGCCGGGGCGGGCACTACCACCACATCGGCGGCTTCGGTAGCGCCGGCCACGATGTCGGTGAGCGTGGTCATGGCCAGCGTGGTGGCGGCCGAGTCGGTGGCCAAGGCGGCCAGGTTATGCGGGGCGTCGGTGGGGCCCAGCGGCGTGGTGGCGGGCACTACTTCCGCTACCACCGACACGGCCCCGCGCCGCACGATATCCAGCGGCCGGGCCGCTACTTCCGACAGATCCAGAATGCGCTGGTGGCGGAATGGGCCGCGGTCCGACACGCGCACCACCACCGATTTGCCGTTGCTGGGGTTCGTCACGCGCAGCTTGGTGCCGAAGGGCAGGGTTTTGTGGGCGCAGGTGTATTTGAACCGGTCGAACCGCTCGCCGTTGCTCGTGCGCATTCCCTGGTGCTCTTTGCCATACCACGAGGCCCGGCCGCGCAGCACGGTGGCGCGCGCAGCGGTAGTGGTGTTTTTGCCGTCGTCGCCGGCCGTGGCCGGAGCCGTGAGCGAGGCAAACGTAAGCGTCAGCAGCAGGGTGAAAGCGGAGAGGCGTAGCGGTAAGAATTTCATCCGGATTACTCGATGGTGAACAGGACAAATCTAGAAGCCCCTGGGTAAGAGCCGACCGAAAGTCAAGGTTCCCGCTCAAAGACAAGGGTAATATATTGACCTTTTTCAAGAAAACTTGCATTTATTTTATCGAAATAAATTTTCCTAAATGGCCGATTGTGTTTGGTAAAGGCGGTTTTTGTATTATATGTGGACGAAATCCGGACCGCCAAAAAAATTAGACTATAAGCCGGATAAAAAATTTTGGCATTGGCCGGCGGGCTATGTCCGAAGCCCGGTTGCAAAAGTCCCGGGATTTGGCTATAGCCCAGCCAGGAATGGAAGGGGGATTTTCCTCGCTACCCCACGCCCACAAAATCCGGGGAATCCGAAAAATCCGCGGTAATCCGTGGTTACCTTTAGCCCCATGGATTTTGGCCGCCTTTCCGACCTGCGCTACGTTGATTTTCGCCTGCCCCCGGACCACCCCGACACGGCCGCGCTGCTGGCCCGTACTCCGGCACCGGCCGCGCCGCCGGCCGTCTATGTGGGCTGCCCCATCTGGACCAACAAAGCGTGGCTGGGCTCCTACTTTCCGGCCGGCATCAAGGACGCGGACTACCTGCACCACTACGCCCGGCAGTTCAACAGCATTGAGCTGAACACGACCCACTACCGCATTCCCGACGCACCCACCGTGCGCAAGTGGCGCGATGCGGTGCCGGCCGGCTTCCGCTTCTGCCCCAAAATGCCCCAGAGCATCAGCCACGAGCGGGAGCTGTACAACGCTGACGAGCTGACCACCACCTTCTGCCGGGCCATCAGCGAGCTGGGCGACAAGCTGGGCCCGGTGTTTTTGCAGCTGCCGCCTACCTTCGGCCCCGAGCACCTGCCGCGGCTGGAGCGCTATCTGCTCGATTTTCCGGCCTACGTGCCGCTGGCCGTGGAGCTGCGCCACCCGGCCTGGTTTGCGGATGCCGGCCAGCGCGACGCCGTGTTTGCGATGCTGGAAGCCCTGGGCAAAACCCTGGTGCTGACCGACGTGGCCGGCCGCCGCGACGTGCTGCACCAGCGCCTGACCACACCCACGGCCTTCATCCGCTTCAACGGCCACGGCCTCGTGGGCTCCGACTACGCCCGCGCCGACGCCTGGGCCGCGCGCCTAGCCGAGTGGCTGGCGGCCGGGTTGCAGACGGCGTATGTGTTCATTCATCAGAAGGATATCATGCATTCGCCAATCTGGACGCAGTATTTTCTGGAGAAGCTCCACGCCCTGACCGGGCTGACGGTGCCGCCGCCGCGCATCATTCCGCAGCCGGTGCAGGGTAGCTTATTTTAAAGGTGGAGCTGGCGGGTTGTTCCGGTTGGCAAAGTCAGTGGCCGGAAGCGCGGCTGAAATTTCTATCTTGAAGCTGTTTTAAATCAGGCCCAGTCAGGCTCTCGAACGGTGTAGAGACGCATACTTGCGTCTCGTCGTTGAACGAAAACGCCCTAACGGCGCGGCCGAGGAGACGCTGTGCGTCTCTACCTAGCCTAAAAACTGCCGCAGAACTCCGCGCTATGATATTTCCTACTATTGTTCGAGGGCTGTTGCCCGCTTTGCTAACCGGGTTTCTGCTTTGCGGGGCTAGCCGGCCGGCGCGGGCTCAGCAGTCCGCTGCCGCCACCCATTGCCTGCTGCTGCCGCTTGATGCCGCCCGCCGCAGCCAGCAGGCCGCGCTGGTAGTAGAGGGCGAAGTGCTCAGCGCCGACGGCTTTTGGGATGCCCGCCACCAGCGCATTTTCACGGCCCACCGGGTGCGGGTGTTCAGTGCTTTCAAAGGGCAGCCCGCCGCCGAGCTGACTGTGCTCACGGAGGGCGGCACCGTGGGCGAGGCCCGGCAGGAGCTAACCAACACGCTACGGCTGAGCATCGGCGACCAGGGCGTTTTCTTCCTTTATAACGCCCCCTGGCCCGCAGCCGCCGCCGTCGGGCCGGCCTGGGCCGCCTACGGCAGCCAGCAGGGCTTCATCCGCTACGACCTGGCCACGCTGGCCGCCGCCGAGCCTTTCCAAGTCTACCCAGCCATTGACAACGCATTTTATGCCGGCCTGAGCGCCCAGACCGGGCAAACGCGCCGGGTGCTGGCTCCGAACGAGGCGCTGGCAGCGGCGCAGCGGCGTAGCGCAGTGGGCGCGGCAGCTAAAGGGCAGGCTCCGGTGATTGGGCTGCTGGCGCCGCTGCGACTGGCGGCCGGGGCCGGCGAGGTGCTCACCATCACGGGCAGCGGCTTCGGGGCGGCGCGGGGGCAGGGCTTCGTGGAGTTTCGCAACGCCGACGACGGCGGCCAGACCTTCATCCGGCCCCAGCCCGCCGACTACGTGAGCTGGACCGATGGCCAGATTCGGGTGCGGGTACCCTCGTATGGCACGGCCGGCAACCCCGCCGGCACCGGCGACGTGCGCGTGACCACCACCGACCAGCTACAGGCTACCAGCGCCCAGCGCATCATCATTGCCTACGCGCTGGCCAACGTGCAGGACAGCGAAAGCAAAGTGGTGGTGCCCTCGCGCCATAGCAACCAGGATGGCCGGGGCGGGCTCACGTTTCAGATGGAAGCCGGCTTCGCGGCCAACGCCGGGGCCGCCCAGATTCTGCGCCGCGGCCTGCTGCAAACCTGGCGCTGCCAGACCGGCATCAACTGGACAATGGGCTCCAACCGCACCGGCCGCGGAGCTGCCAAGGATGGTGAAAACTCCGTGGGCTTCGACAGCGGCTCTGAGCTGCCCGCCGGGGTGCTGGGCCGCACCACTAGCTACTACCTGGGCTGCGTGGGGCCGCGCCGGGAGGTGTATTTCTACGTGAAGGAAGTGGATATACAGTTCGACGACGGCGTGAGCTTTTTCTACGGCCCGGGCACGCCGGGGCCGGGGCAGTTCGACTTTGAGTCGGTGCTGGTGCACGAGCTGGGCCACGCGCAGCAGCTCAGCCACGTTATTCTGCCCGCGGCTGTGATGCACTTCGGCGTGGCCCCCAGGCAGGTGAAGCAAACGCTGAGTCCCGACGATGTAGCCGGGGCGCGCCGCGTGCTGCGCACGCGCAGCTTCGCGGCCCCCGTGTGCGGCCCCGCCGCCATGCTGCCCGCACCCCTCACCACGCTGGCCGTCGGGCGCGTGAATACCGGCAACGAAGTGGCCTGGACCACCCGCGACGAATGCTTCGTGCGCGAATTCATAGTGGAGCGGGCCGCGGATACCACAGCCTGGCAGGTGCTGGCCACGCTGCCCGCCGGGGCCGGCACCAACGCCTACCGCTTCGTGGATGCGCAGCCGCTGCCGGGCCTGAGCTACTACCGCCTGCGCCTGCGTCGCCCCGATGGCACCCTGGATGCCGCCGCCCCGCTGTCCGTGACCGACGAGGCCGATGTCACCGGCCGCCTCGTGGTTTTCCCTAACCCGATTCAGGACGGGCTGCTGCGCCTGCAGTTCGTGAGCCCCGCCGCCGGGGCGCTGGCCGTGTATTTGCACGATGCGCTGGGCCGCTTCTACCGCCGCGAAGTGGTAGAGCTGGCCGCCGGCCTGAACATTCGCAGCGTGGCCACCGACGACCTGCGCCCCGGCTGGTATCTGCTCCGCTGGCGCGACCAGAGCGGCAAAACCGGCGCGACGCGCTTCATTAAGCTGGCCCCGTAAAGCGGCCGGGCGGGCGGCCACTCCATCTTTTCGGAACCCAACTGCCTCGGGCGTTGTATCTTTGCCCTATGATTCCTCTGACCGTACTTTCCAAGCGCGACATTCGCAAACTCACCCCCGACGAGCTCAAGGCCTTTATGGTGGAGCACGGCGAAAAGCCCTTCCGCGCCAAGCAGGTGCTGGAATGGCTCTGGAAAAATACGGCCTCCTCGTTCGAGGAGATGAACAACATCTCATTGGCCACCCGCGAGCTGCTGGCGCAGCACTTCGTTATCAACGGCGTGACGGTGCAGAACCAGCAGCTCTCGAACGACGGCACCATCAAGTCGGCGTTTCGGCTGCACGATGGCAACGTGGTGGAAGGCGTGCTCATTCCGCACGACACGCGCATGACGGCCTGCATCTCGTCGCAGGTGGGCTGCTCGCTCACGTGTAAGTTCTGCGCCACCGGCTACATGGAGCGCAAGCGCAATCTGGACGCGGCCGAGATTTACGACCAGGTGGTGCGCATCAAGGAGCAGTGCGAAAGTGAGTACGGCACGCCGCTGACCAACATCGTGTATATGGGCATGGGCGAGCCGCTGCTAAACTACGCCAACGTAGTGAAAAGCATTGAGCGCATCACCTCGCCCGAGGGCCTGAACATGGCCCCGCGCCGCATCACGGTCAGCACCGCCGGCATTGCCAAGATGATCAAGAAGCTGGCTGACGACGGCGTGAAGGCCAACCTGGCCCTCTCGCTGCACGCGCCCAACGACACGAAGCGCAATGAAATCATGCCCATCAACGAGGCCAACTCGCTGGCTTCTTTGAAAGATGCGCTGAAGCACTACCACCAGGTGACGGGCCGCAAAGTCACCTACGAGTACATCGTGTTCGAGAGCTTCAACGACACGCTGCAGGATGCCGAGGAGCTGTTCCAGATTTCGAAGTGGATACCCTGCAAGGTGAACCTGATTGAGTACAACCCCATCGAAAACGCCGACTACAAAAACACCGGCGAAGTGAAGCTGATGGCCTTTCTGAAGTATCTGGCCGACCGCGGCGTGCAGACCAACCTGCGCCGCTCGCGCGGCAAAGACATCGACGCTGCCTGCGGGCAGCTGGCGGTGAAGGAAAAGGCGGAAGTGGCGGAATAATCAACGGCACTTTCCTGAACGGGCAAGCGCCCCTCGAAACGTGTTTCGAGGGGCGCTTGCCCGTTCAAGCGGCATTGAATTAAGCAGTCGGCCACGAGCATTGCGGTTTAGCTGCGCAACGATTCGCCTCACCCCCCGGCCCCCTCTCCGAAAAGGAGAGGGGGAGCCAGACGAATGAAGCAAAGGGCTTTTGTTCACGAACCAGGACGCACTACAGCTCCATCAGGCGCTTGAGGTTGGTGCCGTAGGCGGTGCCGGTTTCCAGGCAGGAGGCGGCGCGGTCGGTGAGGGTGACCAGAAACTTGCCCCCAAAATAGCGCTGCAGGTTGTTGATGTGCAATGTGTTGACGATGCAGGAGCGGCTGATGCGCACGAACTGCGCGGGGAGCTTTTCTTCCAGCGCCGCAATGGTGTAGTTGGTCAGGTGCTGCTGGCCCTGCACGGTGCGCACAAACACGTAGCGCTCCTGCGACTCGAAGTAGCTGATGTCGCTCAGCGAGAGCAGCAGAATCTTGTCGCCGGACTTCACGGAGAGGCTGCGCAGGGTTTCGGCGGGTTTCAGGTGCTGCAGAAACTGGCCTAGGTCGTCCAGGTTCAGGCCCGCGGCTTGTTCCTGCCGGGTGCGGCGCAGGCGGGCAATGGTTTTGGCCAGCCTAGCCGACTCGATGGGCTTGAGCAGGTAGTCGATGGAGCGCTGCTCGAAGGCCTGCACGGCGTAGTGGTCGTAGGCCGTGGTGAACACCACGCTGGGCATTTCTTCCAGCTGGGCCAGCAGCTCGAAGCCGTTGAGCAGGGGCATTTCGATGTCCAGAAAAATTACGTCGGGGCGCAGGGCGCGCACCATCGCCAGGCCTTCCTGGCCATTGGCGGCCTGCCCCACCACCCGCACATCGGCCGGATACTGGCTAAGCAGGGATGCCAGCCGCCGCAGGGCCAGGGGCTCGTCGTCGATCAGTAGTGCTTCCATAGCTGGAGTCGGATGGGGTGAGCAGGTGCGCCGCAATGGCAATCTGCACCTGTTTGCGCGGGTGAGAATGAATGGTGAGGGCGGCCTGCGGGCCGTAGAGCAGGCGGAGCTTGTCCTGAATGCTCTGCAAGCCGTAGCCGGGCAGAAAATCGTCGGGGAAAGTGGGGCCATTGTCGTGCACGGCCAGCAGAATTTCGGGCCCCTGCCGGGCAATGCTGACGTGAATGTGGCCCTTGTCGGCCAGCCGCGAAATGCCGTGCTTGACGGCATTCTCGACCAGCGGCTGGAGCAGAAAGCGCGGAATCAGGAGCCGGTCCAGCCCCGGCGAAACCTGCACCGAGTACGTGAGCCGCTCCTGAAAGCGCACCTGCTCAATGTCGAGATAGGTGCGCACGATGTCCAGCTCGTCGTGCACCGAGTTCAGCGGCGAGTTGGCCACGCTGGTAGTGTAGCGAAACAGCTTGGCCAGCAGCAGCGTCATTTCCTCGGCACGGGCCGGATCCAGCGTCACCAGGCCGGCAATGCTGTTGAGGGCATTGAAAAGAAAGTGCGGATTCACGCGGGCCTGCAGCGCGTCCAGCTCGGCCTTGGTGCGCAGCTTTTCCAGCTGCAGCAGCTGGTAGGCCTGGTCGCTGATGGTCTGGCCCAGCTGCTTGTACCGCTCCCACAGAAAGTAGTACAGCGCCGCCACCGCCACCGGCGACACCTTGAACGGCAGCGCCGACTCGGGGCTGAACGGCAGCGAGCCGCCGCCGCTCAGGCGGCTGAGTGCCAGCCAGAGCACCCACTCCATCAGCGTGGCCAGCGCCAGCGTGGCCAGCACCACCACCATGTATTGCTGCCAGCGCTGCGGCAGGCGGCCCTGCCGGTAGCGCATCACCACCTGGCACACCACCAGCGCCACCAGGGCATCCAGTATGTTGCCGCTGATGATGCCAACGGTATACAGAAAGCTGTCTTCGGTAATGTAGATGAACTCGGTGGTGAAGTAGATGATGCCGCTGATGCCGTAGGCCATCAGCACGCACACGGCCAGCGAGCCCAGCAGCCCCCGCAGGGAGTGCGCAAATAAGTGGCGGGTGATGTTGTTCATGAGGCGAGGCGAGGGCGCGATGGGAGAGAAGACGAGGGCGAAAGCCCGCCGGCAGCCGACGGGCCGCCGGCGCTGCGCGAGTGGCAGCCCCGGCGGCCCGCTTGGCCCGCTACTTAGTGGTGGCCGACTTCTGGCAGGCTACCAGCATCTGCTTGGCCTGGTCTTCGCCCCAGCGGGGGTGTACCGATGAGGCGGGCTTGAAGCTGCTGAACTGGGCCAGCGACTCCTGCAGTACTGGCAGGGCTTTTTCCGTGCCGCCGCCGTACTCTTTGGGCGTGTAGAAGATGTTCTGGGCCTTGAGCAGCGTTACGCGCGGGTTTTTGGGGTTCAGCTTCTCGGCCTTCTTCAGGCTCGACGACACGATTTCGCCGTACTTGTTCCAGCGCTTCTCGGGGTCCACCGTGATGCGGGCGTTGGCGATGTTGGCGTGCAGCACCTCAATCTCCTCGTTTTTGGGCTGCAGCTTGGCGGCCTGCTGGTAGAAGATATCGGCCTTGTCCAGCAGCGCATCTTTCTTGGTCACGTCCTTCTCGGCGAAGGCCATCAGCGTGTTCACCAGCGAGGCGTAGTAGGAGGGCAGCCAGGCGGTTTTGTCGCTGAGGCTGAGGCGCTCGAAGTCGTTGGCGGTCTGCTGCACTTCGGGCAGCGAGCGGGCCGTGGTGAACTTGGTCACCGTGTTTTCCAGGCTGGCCTGGGTGGTAGTTTGCTGGGCCAGACCGGCGAAGGTGACCGAAAGCAGCAGGGCGAGGGAAAGGGTAATGCGTTTCATGGGAAAAAGTGAGGGGAAAAAGAGTGAGAAGTGAGAGAAAAAGAGTGAGCGAGTCGGTGAGCAAATGTGAGCGGAAGGGGCCGGCCGGGCAATGACCAGCGGTTATAATTTATGCCCGGCGGTTATAGTCGGCTGGTTATAGTCCGTCAGGGGTTGGCGGCCACGGGCCGGGCTAGGCTGCGGCCCAGCTCGGGCAGCGTCTGGCTGCCCGGAAACAGCCGCCGGGCCTCGGCGTAGTAGCGGCGGGCCAGCACCGGGCGGCTTTCGCGCTGATAGAGCTTCACCAGCAGCTCGTAAGCCTGCTCGCGGCCCCAGGCGGGCGTTTGGGCGGCTTTAGTGGTCTGGTCGGGCATTGTCAGGGCTTTAAGCAGGAAGGCCTCGGCTTTTTTGCCGCCGCCGTAGCGGGCCGGCGTGTAGAAGTCGGTGCTGCCCAGCACGTAGTAGGCGCGCAGGTTGCGGGCATCCAGCTGCAGGGCCTGCGTGGCATTGTCGCGCACTTTGGCCGAGGCGGCAGCGGCGGCCATACCCGAGCGAAACTGGATGGCGAACCCCTGCATATAAGCCAGCAGCGCGAAGTCTTCGGAACGCTGGGGCGGGTGCTCCTGAAACAGGGCCAGCCCCTGCCGGATGGCCTGTTCGGCCCGGCCGCGGTCGGCCTGCCGCAGGTAATAGATCGACTCGTAGAGCGCCAGGTAGCTCAGCCAGTAGCGGGTGTAGGGCGAGGGCGCGTGGCGGATGCGCTGGCGCAGCCGTCCGAACGCCGCCGGGCTCTGGCTCCGCAGCGCCTCGGCCAGGGCTTTGTCGCTTTCGGCCTGCACATTGAGCGGGCGCACTTCCAGCGGTGGGCGCAAGGAGGGCAGCTTGCCGCCCGGCGCACTGCCGCCCAGCAGCACCAGGCACAGGCCCGTCATGGCCGGAATCTTGGTCAGCATGAATTTCATAGTCTCAGGAAGGCTTAGGGGCGCGGAGCGGCTCAGAAGAGGTAGCCGTAGAGGTATTGGCGGCCAAACAGGCCGATGATCAGCAGCAGCCAGAGCAGCACGTGGGCGTACCACTGCAGGCTGTACTCGTGGCTGGTGCGGCCCTTGCCGCCCACAAACTGCTTGGCCAGCGTGAAGTCGGAGTAGAAGGGGTTGGTTTCGAGTACCAGCTGCACGCAGAAGCCGAAGTAGATGAAGGGCTGGTGGAAAAAGTGCGTGGTGAGCAGCAGCAGCCCAAACTGCAGCAGCGTGAGCCCCACGCCGGCGAAGAAGAACACCAGCACTTTCCAGCGCACCGGCGACCAGCGAATGGCCACGTAGGGGTGCGGAATGGGCTTGGCCAGAAACCCGACGTGCGTCACGCGCAAACCCAGCAGCTTGGCCGCGCCCAGGTGGCCCGACTCGTGAATGCACAGCAGCACAACCATCGTGAGCGGCAGCAGCAGCAGTTCCAGTTCCATAGCGCTTAGCGGGTAGAGGTGAAGCGGCGGAACTGATACACGAACAGGCCGATGCCCAGCACCGTCCAGACCACCAGCGGGGCCCAGGCCACGGGCTCGCCGCGCATGAGGTTCAGCACCGGGTTCATGGGCGACCAGCGGGTGATGTGCGCCAGCACCGGGTTCATCTCACCGATGGGGTAGAAGGCGTCGCTCATAAACACCAGCAGGTAGTACACCAGATTGCCCAGGCCACCCTTCTGGGCGGGGCCGGCGCTTTTCTTCACGTTCAGAAAAGCCACCGACAGGCCGATGAAGCCGAAGACCACGATGCCGGCCGCCAGCCCCAGCACCACCCGCGCCAGAAACAGCGGCGTGAGGCTCAGGCCGAAGAGCAGCGCCGCCGTGAGCAGCAGCAGGGCCGTGGCCATCAGCAGCATGAGCAGCTGGCTGGCAATGAGGCCGAAGAAGTGCACCAGAATGTTGAAGGGCAGCTTTTTAAAGTAGCGCAGTACCCCCGACGAGTAGTAGTCCTTCAGGGCCGGCCCGATGGCGAAGATGCCCTCCGTGGCCACGCTCATGCCCAGGATGCCGGTCAGCACGAAGGGCACGTACTCGGGGTTGCCCTGGCCCCACAGGTTGCCGAAGAGCACGAACAGGAAGATGGGGAATACCAGCGTGAAAAACAGCGCCTGCTTCATGCGCAACGACATCAGCAGCTGGTAGTAAATAGATAAGCGCAGGGTCCGGATCATGAGCGGAAAGCGTTAAGCGTGAATGAGATACTGGTACACGTCCTGCAGGCGCTTGGGCGCGAAGGAGAAGTTGGGCATGCGCCCGTTCACCTTGGCGAAGAAGGCCTTCACATCGGGCACGAACACGTGGTAAGACTCCTCGTTTTCCACGTATACCTCATCCGTGAGCAGGGCCGGGTCGCACTCGCGCTTGCTCATGATGATCTTCTTATCGGCCCCGATGTAGCGCTGCGAGAGCAGGCTGCCCGGCGACTCGGGCGGCAGCAGCAGCTGGCCCTCGTGCAGAAACACCACCTGATCGGCGTGGGCGCTGGCCTCTTCCCAGTCGTGGGTTACAAACAGGATGGAGCGGGCGTAGCGGCGCAGCACGCGGGTCCAGAGCAGCTCGCGGGTGGCCGGGTCCAGGTCGGCGGTGGCCTCGTCCAGCACCAGCAGGTCGGGCCGGTGCATCAGGGCCAGAAACAGGCCCACCCGCCGCCGCTCGCCGCCCGAGAGCACCTGCATGAACTTGGGCAGCAGGCCGTCCAGGCTCAGCACATGCAGCAGCTCCTTGTGCTCGGCGTAGCGCAGGCCATAGATAGCGGAGAAGTAGTCGAGCACTTCGCGCACCTTCAGCAGGCCGTAGGTGGGCACCTGGTCATACACCACCCCGATGTGCTTGCGCATCCGGGCGAAGGGCTGACCGTTGAAGGTGGCCGTGCCGGCGGTGGGCAGCACGTCGCCGAGCAGCACGGCCAGCAACGACGACTTGCCCGACCCATTGGCCCCCAGCAGGGCCACCGATTCCCCGTCGGCGATGCGCAGGGATATGCCTTTCAGAATCTCGCGGTCGGCTACGCTGTAGCGAACGTCGGTTAGCTCAGTGGTTAGCATGGCAGGCGGGGGCTAAGGGTTTTTTGCCGAGAATCATCACGTTCTGCACCGTTTCAAACACGCCGTTCAGGCCCAGGAAGCGGTTCACCTTCTGGTCGTCGTAGCCGCCCACCATGCACGAGCCCAGGCCCAGGGCCTCGTTGAGCAGCGTCATCATCTGGGCCACGAAGCCCGACTCGTGCAGCATGAAGCGGTAGCCCCGCTCGCCGTACTTGATCATCACCCGCTCGAAGATGCCGGTGGTGAGCACCAGGCCCGAGGCGGTGTTGATGTTGATGTAGGGCTCGGCCTGAATGAGCTGCTTGAGCTCGGCGCGGAAGTCGCCTTCCTTGAGGCACTCCAGGGCCAGCGTATCGGGGCGGAAGTGGTAGAGGCCGGGCGTTACGTGGCTGTCGAACAGCACCACGTAGATTTCGAGCGGATACAGGCCGCCCGGCGAGGGAATGTAGCGGAACGACATCTGCCCGCCCTCGCCCTTTTCCTGGCGGCTGATGCCGTAGGAGTAGTTCAGCAGCACATACAGCTCGTAGAGCGAGAGTTGGTAGCCGGGCTCGTAGTTGCGCACGCTCTGGCGGCCCTTCACCAGGTCGATGAAGTCGACGGCCGGGGCCGGCACGTCGCGGTAGTCGGCCAGCGAAATGGACTTGCTGGCCGGATACACCTTGTAGGGCTGGGTGGCCCGCTGCGTCACGTAGGGGCTGAAAAACCCGCGGATGCTGTGCGAGAGCTTGATCTGGTCGAACTTGGTGAGCTTGGTGTTCTGGTGGTAGAGCAGGGCCAGGGAGTCTTTGATGTTCTTGGCACCGTACATCCCCCGCTCGATGGTGTCAAGGCTTTGCTGAGCCGTAGAAATGCGTTTCATAAGAAGGTCCGGGTTTGAATGCGTGAGGGGTCAGGGCTGGGGCAGGCGAGCGGCGGGGCCGGCGCTCAAGGGAAGGGGTGCGGATACTTGTTCAGGTGGTCGTAGCCGTGGGCGGTGTAGCCCATCTTGGCGGGCACCTCATACAGGCGCTTGCCGCCGTGGTAGTAGAGTGGGTAGCCGCCGGCCAGGGCAATGAGCTGGGGCACCAGCACCTTGATGCTGTAGAAGCCCAGCTGGCGCACGTCGGGGGTTGAAATATCCTTGAACAGCACGTCGCAGCCGGCCTTTTTGAGCGTCTGCACCAGGTGGCGCACCTCGTCCACGTCGGAGCGCACGGGCTTCTCGTGCAGGTCGATGTCCTTGGTTTCCAGGGCCTGGCGGTACTCGTCGAACACGAACCACATGTCGGGGCGCTTCACGTAGAAAATCGAGTGGTCCTCGAAGCTCATCAGCTGGTTGTAGTTGTCGGTCGGCTCCCAGTCCTTCTTCTCGTTCAGCAGGTAGCGGAAGTAGGTCACGCCCTGCCCGATTTCCTTGATGACCTTCTGCACGGCCTGCCCGTAGGTGGCGCGGGTAGAGGTGCCCACGGCCACGAACTTGCCGAACTCCGCCTCGCCGAAGCAGATGCCGAACACGCTGGGCACGTCCAGGTCGTAGCGGATGTCGAAGAAGTGCCACTCGTAGCTGGTCGGGAAGCTGGCATCGATGTGGGCCTGCAACTCGGCCGAGATGCGAATCTTCGGCGGCACTATTTTCTGGGCCCAGGTAATCACGAAGCTGTCGCGCTCAATCACCTCGTAGAGGCCCGTGAGCATGGCCTTGTGCGGATTGGTGTGCGCGGCCAGGCCCGTGGAGGTGTTGGCATTGATCCAGGGCCGCTCGTGCGACCAGGGCAGGTAGATCATGCCGCCCGGAGCCCACTTCTCCTCGCCGGTGGCCAGGTCCGTCATCGGAAACCAGTACAGGTTTGTGTCGTCGGTGAAGGGCTCGATGGGGGTTTTGCCCTTCAGAAACTCGTACTGCTTGGGGTGGTAGAGGGCGTATTCGCTCGGGGCCACGGCGGCCTTGCCCAGCGTGCGGTAGGGGGCCTGCACGGCCTCGCGCAGGTTGTAGAAAGCGCAGGCGTAGCGTTCCACCGTTTCGCCGATGGTGCCCATGAAGGCTTCCTGCCAGGTGGCCCCGCAGCCGCTGCTGCGGCCCCCGAACTCCTCGCCCCCCATCACCTTGGTGCTGCCCGGCCAGATGCCGTAGCTCATCAGGTTGGGGTCCTGGTTCATAATGGGCATCTTGGAGATGCGCGAGAGCAGGCCAACCTCGGCCGAGATACTGTGCAGCGCTTTATTGACGCTGGTTTCGATGACGTTCATGGCTTCTTAGCGGGCTAGGGTGACGGGTTCGAGCCAGGGTGCCGGCGCGTAGGCCAGCTCGGGCTGGCAGACTTCGCAGAAGGGCACTTTCAGCAAGTGGTGCTTGGTAACGCCGTAGGTGAAGGCATCCACGCTGATGTAGGATTTCCAGGTTTCGGGCACGCTCCAGCAGTGCAGAAACTTGCTGGTTTCCAGCACCGCGTAACCCGCCAGCATATCCACCAGGATGTCGTAGCCGGGCAGGCGGTCGGGCTTGGCGGTCTGGTGGTTGGCCTTCAGGTGGCTTTCGTATTCCTCGGAGTAGTTCAGGAAGGTGTCGTGGCTTTTCAGGCGCAGCTTCAGGCAGTGGTAGCAGCCGCACTCCTCGCCCCAGAAGATGGGTCCCACCTTCAGATTCGGCCCTTCGATGCCGCCCAGGTAGAGCCAGGGCTTGTTGGCCGCCACGGCCAGCTCGTTGAAGCGCTCCAGGAACAGCGGGTTCCAGTTGTGGCCGTCTACCACCAGAAAGTCGCTGTCGGCCAGCAGCTTCTGAATCTGCGCGTCGTCGGCCTCGCCCAGGGCCGAGAACTGGTTTACCTGCGGAAAGCCATACTGTTCGGCTTTCTTGGCAAACAGCCGCCCCAGGCTTTTCTCGCCCACGAAGGTGATGGTGGCCGGCTTTTGCGCGTCGGTGGTGGTGGGGCCGTAGGGGTTGTCCTTCTTGGTGCCCATGGTCTTGGCCAGCTCGCGGGCATTCTCGAAGGAGAGGAAGTTGTTGGCATCCAGCTCCTGCAGCACGTCCAGGATTTTCTCCTTGGGGTAGGTGCGCTCCAGCTTCCGCACCAGCGCCGAGAGGGCCAGCTCGGGGTCTTTGGCCAGCAGGTCGGCCAGCTGCACGAACAAGGCGGCTTTGTCCTCGTCCTGAAATTCGATGGCGTACACGTCCGTCTTGGTGCGGACCTGGAACATGCCATTCTTACGGTCTTCGTAGATGTCGAAGTGATGGAGCATGATGAAGGGGAGTTAAGTGCGCGGGGTGTTTCCAGCCCGATGAAACCAAAGGCCCGCCAACGGACCGCCGAAACCAAATCAGCAGGCGACCGGGGCCGCCTGCTGATTTTTGGTCGTTACTCGGCAGCTACTGTGTCGAGCAGGAACCAGCAGCACGTGCAGGTATTGCAGTTGCAGCAGCAGCCGGCGGCCACAATGCTGCGGCTGTCCATCGTGTTGGCGGAGAGTTTGGTAATCTTCATCGGGAAAGGATTAAGAAATGAATGTGCCTACTCTGTTAGATGGGATTTTCGGCGACGTCCCTCTATTGTGCCATGGCTCACAATATGCAGTGGTCGGGGGCCCGGGGCCGGGGCAAAAAGCTCGCTGAGCGAGTGCCGCGGTGGTCTGGGCCGGTTTGATGATTCAAAGGTGGGCTACCCTGGGCCGGGGTTCAATAACGCCTGGTTATACCTTATGCGCTTTGGCTATAAAGCGCCGCCAAGCCGGTAAAAAATGGGGTTTGGCCGGGGTCGGGCCCGCGAAAAGCCGCCCGAAATGGTGGGCGGAGGCGTGCGGGGGCCACCAGGTTCATACACGTTTTTGCGGGGTCTGTACCGGCGGCAGGCCGGTTCGCCCGAAATGGCTGGTTGGGGGCGGTTCGGGCCGATAGTTTCGACCTATCGACCCTCCTAAACCCCCTCATTATGAAAGCTTTGTTCCTCTCGGCGGCCCTGCTCAGCGCCACCCTGGCCCACGCCCAAACCCCGCTCCGCGGCCTCATCACCGACAAAAACGGCCAGGCCATTCCGGGCGCCAACGTGTATCTGAAAGGCAATTTTGAAGGCACCTCCACCGACAGCGTAGGTCGCTTCGTGCTGCGCACCAAGCTCACCGGGGCGCACACGCTGGTGGTATCATCAGTGGGCTATGCCAGCCAGGAGCGCGTGCTGCGCCTGGGCGCCGATACCACGCTGCTGCGCATGGCCCTGCCCGAAGCCGCCAACGTGCTGGGCGGCGTGACCATCTCGGCGGGCCTGTTTGAGGCCGGCGACGAAAAGCGCATGACGGCCCTCAAGCCCCTGGACATCGTGACCACCGCCGGCGGCGGGGCCGACATCACCAGCGTGCTGCAGAACCTGCCCGGTACTGCCCGCGTGGGCGAGCAGGAAGGCCTGTTTGTGCGCGGCGGCGCGGCCAGCGAAACCAACACGCTCATCGACGGCATGATCGTGCAGAACCCCTTCTATAGCAGCATCCCCGACGTGGCCCAGCGCGGGCGCTTCGAGCCGTCCATGTTCAAGGGTACGGCCTTCAGCACCGGCGGCTACTCGGCCCAGTACGGGCAGGCCCTGTCGTCGGTGCTGCTGCTCGACACCCAGGACAAGGAAAACGACGCCAACAAGCTCACCTTCGATGCCAACCCCGCCAACCTCGCGCTGGGCTACACCCACCGCGGCAGCATCACGGGGCGCGTGTCGTATACCAACATGCAGCCCTACTTTACGCTGCTGAACCAGACGCGCAGCTGGGCCAAGGCCCCGGAAGGGCTCGATGCCTCGCTCACGGTGAAGGAAAAGCTCTCGACCCACGGCAGCCTGAAGCTCTACGCCACCACCAGCCACAGCAACTCTACCATCAATCTGCCTACCTACGAGCGGCCTGAGGAAATCTACCCGCTGCGCCTGCGCAACCGCAACTACTTCACCACCAATTCCTACCAGCATCAGTTCGGCGAGGGCAAGTGGGAGCTGAAGGCGGGCTTTTCCTACAGCCACAATTACGACTACATCAACGTGGCCGCCAATAAGTCCTTGGACCGCTACGACCGCCGCCTGCAGTACCGCACCGTGCTGACGCGCTTTCTGCGCGGCAACCACACGCTGCTGGCCGGGGCCGAGGTACATCAGATTCAGCTTACCAACGAATTGATTTCGGCCAAGTACACGCTGCAGGACTCGTATCGAGCGGCCTTCGCCGAGGGCGAGTTTCATCTGGGCCTGCGGGTGGCGGCGCGGGTAGGCGTGCGGGCCGAGCAGGCCACGGTGCTGGGCCGGGCCAATGCCGCCCCCCGCGTTTCGGTGGCCTACCAGGTGGGGGCGCACGGCCAGGTGTCGGTGGCCGCCGGCCAGTTCTACCAGACTCCCGACAAAAGCTACATCTACCGCAATCAGCAGCTGAACTTCGAGAAGGCCGGGCACTTCATGCTCAACTACCAGTTCATGCACAACGACCGCACCTTCCGGGCCGAAACCTACTACAAGCAGTACGCGCAGCTGGTGCGCGAGAAAGGCCTGATCGGCTTTGATCCCGACCCCTACCGCCTCGTAACGGCCGCCACCGACAACAGCGGCCACGGCTACGCCCGCGGCCTCGACCTGTTCTTCCGCGACCAGAAAAGCATCAAGCACGGCGACTTCTGGGTGTCCTACTCGCTGCTCGACACCAAGCGCCTGGCCGGCAACTTCGTGGCCCTGGCCACGCCTACCTACGCTTCCAAGCACAACCTGAGCGTAGTCTATAAGCACTTTGTGCCCAAGCTGGGCGTGTCGGCCAGCGGCACCTACCGCTTTGCCAGCGGCCGCACCTACTACGCCTACGAGGCCCCCGAATTCCTGGGCGACCAGCTGCGGGCCTACAGCAACCTGAGTTTGTCTTTGAGCAAGGTTGTGTTCGTCAAGCGCAGCTACGTGGTGGTCTACACCTCCCTCGACAACGCCCTGGGCACCCGCAACGTGTACGGCTATCGCTACTCGCCCGATGGCAAGCTGCGCTACCCGGTGCAGCCCCAGACCTACCGCACCGTATTTGCCGGCATCTCGCTGAACCTGAGCAAGTAGCCCGCCGCATTCCGTCCCGGGAGGGTCGATTCTCTTGGACGGAAGGCCGTCCTGCCCGGCCGCTTGCGCGGCCCGGCGGGGCGGCCGCTGGCGTTGGGGGGCGGCTCAGGCCGCCAGGCTCCCGTCGCTCCGAATACAGCGCAGCATCAGCTCCTGCGCGCTCAGGCTGATCAGGTCTAGCAGGCTCATCTGGTAGAGGGCGGCCAGCTTGGTCAGGCAGTCTACCGAAAGCTGGGTGCGGCCCGACTCCTTCTTGCTGTAGGCCGCCTGGCTGATGCCCATCTGGAAGGCCACGTATTCCTGGGGGTAGCCGTGAATCTCGCGCAGCTTGCGCGCTTTGAGGGAGAAAGCATTCATCGGTGGAAAGGCTGAAGCGGTTGGAGAAACGGAGGCTCCACGGCCCCCGACGATTCGAAATAGGCCCGTGGCGGCGCGCCGGCCAACATATTTCGCCCGATAGCAGGATTTTACCGGCAAATGCGTGTATACTTACGCTGTTTGAACCCGGTGTTTGCGCCGGCCGCCCTGCCGCTGCCCTGCTATGAGTCAACCTCTCCGCTGCTACGTAATCGACGACGAACCCGCTGCCCGTGAGCTTATTACCAAATACATTGGCCGAATTCCCTACCTGGAGCTGATTGGCCAGGCCACCAATGCCATAGATGCGCTGTTTGCGCTGGAAACGCTCCAGCCCGACGTGCTGTTCTTGGACGTGGAAATGCCCGAGATGACCGGGTTCGAGTTTCTGCGGGTGCTGGCCGCCCAAACCCCCGACGTGCGGATGCCCGCCGTGGTGATGATAACGGCCTATCCGCAGTATGCGGTGCAGGGCTACGAGCACGAAGTAGCCGACTACCTGCTCAAGCCCGCCTCGTTCGAGCGCTTCATGCGGGCCATCAACCGGGTGGCCCCGCGCCGCTTGGCTGCCCTGGCCGGGCCGCCCGCCGCCGCCGCTGCCGTTGCGCCGCCCGAGCCCGTCGCTCCGGTTCCGGCTCCTGCTGAGGCGCTGGAGACCGCCGAGGCCGGGCCGGGCAAGGCGGGCTTTTTTCTGGTGAAGGAGGACAAGAAGCTGATTCGGCTGGTGCCCCAGGAAATCGTGTTTGTGGAAAGCCTGAAGGACTACCTGAACATCTACCTGACCAGCCGCACCATCACCACCCACATGACCATGACCAAGCTTGAAGCCATGCTGCCGGCCGACCAGTTCATGCGCGTAAATCGCTCCTACCTCGTGCGGCTGGGGGCTATTAAGGAAATTGATGGCAACCTGATTACCACCGCCGACGGCAAGCGCGTGCCCATTGGCGTCACGTACCGCGAGCGGGTGATGGAGGCCATGAAACAGAACATGATGTGAGCCGGGCAAGCTGGCTTTCGGTACCGCGGCTGGCGTTGCCACCGCTCAGCTGGCAGCGCCTGCGGCAGCATGCGCTGTGGTGGCTGCTGCCGCTGCTGCTGGAGTATTACTTTATCAGCCAGCTGCTCAAAGACAACGCGCGGGTGGTGGTGCCGGCTACGGCCGTCATTTTTCTGCAAACCATCCTCACGTACTACTGGCTCGGGTACTTCTTGTTTCCGCGCTACCTGCACCGGATGCGGGCGCACTGGCTGGTTGGGCACATTGTGGTGGTCTTCTACGCGGTATATCTGAATAACTACCTGCTGTTCAGGTCGCTGCAGCCGCTCAGCAACGGCTTCGGCATAAGCCGGCTGGCGTACGTGGAGCGCATCTGGCATCACATTCTGGCCCCGGCCGGGCCGCTGGGGTGCTTCACCTCCCTGCGCGCCGCGCTCTGGAACTACGGCTTCAGCCTGTTCATCGTCACCATTCTGCTGCTCATCAAGTTTGTGCGCGATATAACGGTCTACCAGACCAAAAATCTGCGCCTGGAGCGGGACCGGATAGCGCTGGAAAACAGCAACCTGATGCTGGAGCTGAACTTTCTCAAGTCGCAGATCAACCCGCACTTTCTGTTCAATACCCTCAACAGCATCTACGTGCAGGTAGAAGACACCAACGAGCGGGTGGCCGAGCAGGTGCTGCAGCTCTCCGACCTGATGCGCTACGGCCTCTACGAATCCAACACCAGCCAGGTAGAGCTGAGCCGCGAGCTGGACTACATCAACAGCTACCTGCAGCTGGAAAAATCGCGCTACGGCGGCCAGGCCGACATTCAGTTCGAGCGGCATGACAACCACGAGGACTACCACATTGCGCCGCTGCTGCTGATTTCATTCGTCGAAAACGCCTTCAAGCACGGCGTGGGCCGCGTGAAGGGCGGCAGCTTCGTGCACGTGCGGGCCGTGGTGCAGAACCAGGCGCTGGAGTTTTCCATCCGCAACAGCGTGCCGGCCAATGGGCGGCCGGAGCCGACTAGCGTGGGCGGCGTGGGCCTCAGCAACGTGCGCAAGCGCCTGGAACTGCTCTACGGCGGCCGGCACGACCTTCGCATCGACGCGGGCCCCGAGCAGTATGCCGTGCGGCTGCGGCTGCAGTTTGCCGGCCCGGCCGCCTAGGCCGGGCCGCCCGAATTCATTCCCGGCTCCATACTCAGCATTCATCGACGCGCGGCAGGGCATTCGTCTAAACTTGTAGGTAGTGGCGGCGCATTGCGGCAGCTTTGGTTCATAATCATTTCACACCCTCACATTCTGACCCGTATGAAAACCTCTGCCAAAGCCCCCCGCCTGACCCTGAAAAAAGAGCGGCTCGTGTGTCTGACCTCCGCCCCCCTGAGCGGCAATGCCTGCGCTTCCAGCATCCTGTGCGACATTCTGACGGTGGGCGGAGTAGTGGGCAATATGTGATGTACCGCTGCCTGTTGCTCTGCTATTCGGGGGTAGCGCCGTCCAGCCTGTTGCTCAAGTTCATTGAGCGCACCGGCTGCCTGGAGCTTAGCTGGGTGGGCACCTACGCCGAACTGGCACCGTCGGCGCCGCCGGCCGCTGGCTGGGACCTGGTCTTTGCCACGCTGCCCGCCCCGGATCATCCGCTGCTGGATAGCTACTGGCGGGTGCTGCAGGGGCAAAAGGCGCTGATTCTCTCCTCGCTCTACCCCGAAAAGATGTTTGTGCGGGAAGGCTGGCGGCCCGTGGCTTTTCTGAATGAGCCTTTCTCGTTCGAGCAGTTTCAGGAGGCCCTGCAGCGTTACCTCGACCAGCGCCCCTAGCCGCTCCTGGTGCCCCTTCGCAATCCTCTGTACGCCTTCCCGGCGGCCCACCAGGTTTCTGGTAGCTGCCGGGGAGGCGTGCCCCGTTTCGGGCCCGCCGTGGGGTTTTCAGGCCATGGAAGGCCCTGTAGTTGAAGTAGGTGTTGTTCAGAGCTTTTTTCTAAAAAAATTTATACTGCGAACTAGCGCGTTTATATATCTTGCTTCTTGCATTGCCCCAATAAGCATGTATTCGCCTATGATTCAGCACTACGGCTTTTTTCTGCTTCGCCGCCCGGCGCTTCCTCTTCAGCGGCTGCAGCAGCTGCGCCAAAGCCTGCTAACCCAGCCCCTGGGCAAGCTCATGCGCGACTGGTACACCGATCCGGCGGCCCGGCAGGCCATCTACGTGGCATCGGCGGGGCTGCACGAGCGGCTGAGCCGATGGCTGGCGGGCGAGGTGATACCGGAAGAGGCCCGGCTACTGGATACGCTGCACAAATACGCCATCCGGATGAGCAGCCGCTGCACGCCCTACGGCCTGCTGGCCGGCTGCGCGCTGGGCCGGGTGGGGGCCGTTTCGCAGCTGGGTGCGGCCCGGCTGCCCGCCCTGCGCAGCCACACCCGCCTCGATGCAGAATACCTGCAAGCCCTGCACGAGTGGCTGCTGCTGCAGCCTGACGTGCGCGGCCAGGTGCTGCTCTACCCCAATACGTCGCTCTACGCCGTGGGCGACAGCCTGCGCTACGTGGAGCAGCAGCGCGATGCCCTCACGCGCCGCTACTTCATCAGTGCCGTAGAGGCCGATGAGTTTTTGCGGGGCGTGCTGGCGCAGGCGGCGGCCGGCACCACGCTGCCGGCGTTGGTGCGGCATCTGGGCGAACAAGGCATTGAGCCCGAGGAGGCGGAAGCGTACCTGGATCAGCTGCTGGCCGATGGCGTGCTGCGCTCGGCGCTGGAGCCCACCGTCATTGGCCCCGACTACCTGCCCGCACTGCTCGGGCAGCTGGCCGTTCTGCCCGGCGCGGAGGCCCTGGTGGCCGAGCTAAGCGCCCTGCACGAGCTGCTGACCACGCATCCGGACGCAGATTTTGTGGGCAAGACCGTGGAAAGCTGGCTGGCCGCGCGCCAGATTGCCGCGCCCGCCACCGGCCCGCTGCGGGTAGATGCCTACTACCCCGAAGCCGCGCCCCAGCTGAGCGAAACCCTGCTCCAGCAGCTCCAGCAGCAGCTCCAGCGGCTGTTCGTGCTCAATCAGCCCAGCACCCAGCCCGATCTGGACGATTTCAAGCGGCGCTTTCATACCCGCTACGAAGACGAGGAAGTGCCCCTGGCCCTGGCCCTGGATCAGGAGCACGGCGTAGGCTACGGCAGCAGCTCCGCGCTGGGCATCGGCTACGCCCCCATGATTGACGACCTGTCGTTGCCGGCCACGGAAGCCGCGCCGCCGCGGTCCGCCGCCGACTGGTGGCAGGCGCTGGTGCTGCAAAAATATTCGCAGGCCCTGCGCGAGGCCCAGGCCGAAATCGAGCTGACCGACGCAGACCTGGCCTACATCGGGCAGCAGCGCCCCGCGCCGGCCCCACTGCCCGACAGCTTCTACGTGTTCGGCAACCTGCTGGCGGCCCCGGAGCCGGCCGACTACCGCTTCAACCTGCTGGCCTGCCAGGGGCCGTCGGCCATTCAGCTGCTGGGCCGCTTCTGCGCCGGCGATGCGCAGCTGGCCGCGGCGGTGGCCGGCTGCGTGCGCCGCACCGAGGAGCACCATTCGGAGGTGGTGTTTGCCGAAATCGTGCATTTTCCGGAGTCCAGGGCGGGCAATATTATGACCCGGCCCACGCTCTACCGCTACGAAATTCCGTATCTGGGGCGGGCTTCGGTGCCGGCCGAACGGCAGCTGCCGCTGGCCGATCTGTACGTATCGGTGCGCAACGGCGAGCTGCTGCTCCGCTCGCGCCGGCTGAATAAGCGCGTGATTCCGCGCCTTTCCAACGCCCACAATTTTCACCAGGGCGTGCCCATCTATCGGTTTCTGTGCGACCTGCAGCAGCAGACCAGCCACCTGAATGTGCAGTGGAACTGGAGCGTGCTGGCCGAGCAGGCCTATCTGCCCCGCGTGCGCTACCGCAGCATCATTCTGAGCCGGGCCACCTGGCTGCTGCGCAGCGCCGAGCTGGAACCCGACAACCTGATGCGCCTAGCTACCATGCTCACGCGGCGCGGCGTGCCGGAGCAGTTTGTGCTGGCCGTGGGCGACAATGAGCTGAGCCTGTCGCTGCACGTGCCCGATTCGCTGCGGCTGCTGGCGCAGGAGCTGCGCAAATCGGCCACCGTGCGGCTGTATGAGGTGCTGCAAACCGCCGAAAGCTGCGCCGGCCCAGGGCGGCCGGCGTTTGCCAATGAGCTGGTGCTGCCCTTCTACAACCCCGCCGCCCCCGCCATTGCCGGGCTGCGGGCCGACACGCCCGAGCTGCCACCGCGCCGGTTTTCCATTGGCAGCGAGTGGCTGTATCTGAAGGTGTATACCGGCGAGAAAACCTCGGATGGGCTGCTGGCGCACACGCTATATCCGGTCATTCAGCGGCTGCTGGACTGCCGGGTGGTGGAGCATTTTTTCTTCGTGCGCTACCGCGACAACGACCCGCATCTGCGGCTCCGGTTTCGGGGCAATAGTCACCTGGAGTTCTACCATATCGTGATTCAGGCGCTGGAGCGCTGCCTGCGCGAGCCTGTGCGCACCGGCAGCGTGCACCGTATTCAGACCGATACGTACCAACGCGAGCTGGAGCGCTACGGGCACCAGCAGATTGGGCAGTGCGAAACCCTGTTTCACTGCGACAGCCTCAGCACGCTCCGCTTCCTGAGCCGCACCGGGGCCGTGTTTGCCGAGCCGGACCGCTTTTGCCTGGCCATTGCCAAGATAGACCGGCTGCTGGCCCTGCTGGCGCTGCCCTATGCCGAGCGCCACGCGCTGCTGCACCAGCTGCAGGAAAGCTTCTTTGCCGAGTTCAGGGGCGATGCCAACTTGCGCCGGCAGCTGAACGACAAGCACCGGCAGTACCGGCCGCTGCTGGAGCAGGCGCTGCGGCTGGCCGCCCAGCCCGCGCCGCCGGAGGAGGCCGCGCTGGAAGAGCAGCAGCGCGCGGCATTGCTGGTGCTACAGCAGACTTCACCCACGCCGGCCCACCTGCGCGGCCTGCTGGCTAGCCTGATCCACATGATTGTCAACCGGCTTTTTCCTTCCAAGCAGCGGGCTTACGAGCTGATGCTCTACCACTGCCTGGCCCGGCAGTATCAGTCGCTGCAGGCCCGCTCGCACGCGGCAGAGAAGGCCGCCGCCCTGGAAGAATAACTCTGGCCTGTGAGCCGGGCGCGGCCGGATAACCGGCCCGCTAGGCTCGGAACCGGCCCGTGGAGCGGGGCCGGCCAGTGGTGATTTCCTCCTTGCTTGCGCCCTCGGGCACCTCACGGGTTTCGATGCGCACGGCGTGGGCCTTGGGCTGCACACGCTGCCCGTAAGCATCGGCAAACTCCTGGGTGAACTCGGCCCCGAAGAAGATAATCAGCGACGAATAGTTGACCCACACCAGCAGCACGATAGCCGAGCCGGCGGCCCCGAACGCCGAGCCGGGGTCGGCGTAGGAAATGTAGGCCGCAATGAGAAACTTGCCCAGCACAAACAGCAGCGCCGTGATAAAAGCGCCCATCCACACGTCGCGCCAGCGGATGATGGCATCGGGCAGGAAGCGGTAGATGAGCGCAAACAGGGCCGTGGTGATGCCCAGCGACAGGGCAAAATCGATGAGGCGGATCAGGATGATGGTGACATCGGGCAGCAGGCGCTGCAGGTAGCCGGTGAAGGCCGACAGCACGGCGCTGATCATAAAGGAAATCAGCAGCAGCAGGGCCACGCTCAGAATGAGGCCAAACGACAGAAACCGGTCGTGAATGAACTGCCAGATGCCGTTGCGAGGCTTCACCTTCAGGTTCCAGATGTCGTTGATGCTCTCCTGCAGCGTGACGAAAAAGGTGGTGGCGGCGAAAATGAGCGTGCCAATGCCGACCACGGCGGCCACGCCGCTGCGCTCCTGCCTGTTGAACTCGTTGATGCTGTCCTGAATGAACTTGGCCGAGTCGGCCCCGACCAGGCCCTTCATCTGGGCAAACACCTGCCCCGTCACGGCCTCCGAGCCAAACAGCGAGCCGGCCACCGTGATGACGATAATCAGCAGCGGCGGCAGCGAAAAAATGGTGTAGTAGGAAAGCGCCGCCGCGTGCCGGAACGAGTTGTTGGTCATGAACTCGCCCGCGGTGGTTTTCATAGTGCTTATGATATTGCCGAAGGAGTAAGGGGTGGCCATAGGGAGGTGGTCGGTTGGAAGACAGTGTGCCTACTACGGCCTGGGTGCGTGAGGCGTTGGCAAAATGATGGCGGCGGCCGGCTACCTTGCGTATAGCGCAGTCCGCGCCTCCGGGCTGTGGTGCCACCAAACGCTCTGCACTTATGAAGAATCCAGTCATTTGCCTGTGGGCGGCCGCCTTGGCCGCGGCCGTGTTGCCGGCCCTGCCCGCGCCGGCCCAGAATCCCTCGGCTCCGCCCAAAGTGAAGCCCCTGCTCATTGATGGCCGCGCCGACCAGGCCGGCTCCGATGCCAAAGCCCTGGCCCTGGCCGACCGCGTGATGACGCAGATGGGCGGCCCCGAAGCCTGGCAGAAAGCCCGCCTGCTGGGCTGGGATTTCCTGGACGGCTCGTATCAGCTCTGGGACAAGTACACCGGCGACTTTCATTGGCAGAAAGGCGACCTGGTGGCCAACTACAACCTGAACACCAAAGTGGGCCGCGCCTACAAGGCCGGCCAGGACATCAGCGCCACCGACGAGGGCAAGAAGCTGCTGGACAAGATGTACCCCATCTGGGTGAACAACTCCTGGTGGCTCGTGATGCCCTTCAAGCTCCGCGACCCAGGCGTTACGCTGACTCACCAAGGTGCTGGCAAGCTGATGGATGGCACGCCCGCCGAGGTGCTGCACATGACGTTTCAGAACGTAGGCGTGACCCCCGACAACAAATACGAGCTGCTGATAAACCCCAAAACCAACCTGGTAGAGGAGTGGGCCTACTTCCCCAAAGCCGCCGACGCGCAGCCCGCCTTCCGCCGCCGCTGGACCGAGTACCGCACCTACGGCTCCCTTCAACTAGCCGCCGACCGCTCCGACGGAAAAGACAACCGCCGAATCAACAGCATAGCCGTACTCCAAACCGTGCCCCCCGGCCTGATGGACAGCAAAGTGCTGGTGGAGAAAGTGAAATAGTGAAATGGTGAGATAGTGAGTTTGATGTTCGGCTTGCACAAATGGCGCATTTGGCGCAGTTAGCGCAAGTCGAACATCAAACTCACCATTTCGCCATCTCACTATTTCACTATCCCCCAGCTCAGCGTTTCGATGGGGGCGGTGCGGAGGGCGGCGGCTAGCTCGGGGTCGTCTTTGAACTGGAGCTGGGTGAGCAGGGAGGTTTCTACGCTCACGGTGAAGGATTTGGCCTGGAAGGGCCAAGGCGTGATGGTGATGGGGCCGTCGGCGGTGGGGCGCACCACGTCGTAGCGCTGGCCGTCGGAGCCGGTGTAGATTTCGAGGCTGCGGCCCATCTCGGGCAGCTCCTGGCGGCACAGAATCAGGCTGAGCCGGTCGCACCAATGCATCAGGTCGTAGGCCTGCTGCGCCTCTTTTTTGCTCACTTTGAGCTGTTTGCGCCAGGTTTCCTGGCTGGCCAGCTGCTCATCCAGAAACGCATCAGTAGCCTTCTGCTGCCCGCGCAGCGGCTCGTAGAGCACGCTCAGGTGCATGCTGGTGAGCAGGCTGCGCCACCGGCCCTGAAACCGGGCCGCCCGCACCACGCCCTGCGCCTGTTCGAGCGAGAATTCCTGCAGCGTGAAGTCGGCCGGGGCGCCGGCGGGCGTGAGGCCGTAGTGGCCGTCCCAGGCTTTCTGCTCGTCGTCGTGCTGGGCAATGGCGGCCAGCAGGCTCACCCAGCGGTCGGCGGGGCCGAAGGGCTGCCAGTGCCACGCCAGCTGCATAGCCAGCAGCGCATGGGCTTGTTGATAGATGATTTGCCAGCCGGCTTTGGTCAGGTTTACGATCATAAAATCAGTTTGTCATTGCGAGGCACGAAGCAATCCGTCCTCTGAAATGTACCCAACTCTATTTCAGCAGAAAGCCCCGACGCGGATATACGTAAGGGCTTTCCCACAGGTACTTCGCTGCTCAGGACGGATTGCTTCGTACCTCGCAATGACAGCTAGTAGGCCGTCGTGGGTTCGGCCTGTTGCTGCTTCAAATGCAGCAGCATATCGGCCGTCATCTTATCCAGGTCAAACTCGGGCTGCCAGCCCCAGTCCTGGCGGGCGCGCGAGTCGTCGATGCTGGCGGGCCAGGAGTCGGCAATCTGCTGGCGCGAATCGGGCTGGTAGGTCACCTGGAAATCAGGGATATGGCGCTGGATGCTGGCCGTGATTTCCCGTGGGCTGAAGCTCATTGCGCCCAGGTTGTAGCTGCTGCGGATTTTGATCTGGTCGGCCGGCGCGTGCATCAGGTCCAGCGTCGATTTCAGCGCGTCGGGCATGTACATCATCGGCAGGTAGGTGTCTTCGGAAAGAAAGCACTCGTAGTTCTGCCCGGCCACGGCTTTGTGGTAGATGTCCACGGCGTAGTCGGTGGTGCCGCCGCCGGGCAGGCTCTTGTAGCCGATCAGGCCGGGGTAGCGAAGGCTGCGCACATCCAGGCCGTGCTTGCGGAAGTACCACTCGCACCACTGCTCGCCGGCCAGCTTGCTGATGCCGTACACCGTGTTGGGGTTCATGATGGTGAGCTGGGGCGTGTTTTCGCGGGGCGTATCGGGCCCGAATACGGCGATGCTGCTGGGCCAGTACACCTGCTGCACGCCCAGGTCCACGGCAGCATCGAGCACGTTAAACAGCCCATCCATATTCAGCTGCCAGCCAAACTTGGGGTTTTTCTCCGCCGTGGCGGATAGCAGCGCGGCCAGGTGGTACACCTGCTTGGGCCGATACTGGCGTAACACTTCTTCCAGCCGCTTTTTATCCAGCACGTCGAGCTGCTCAAAGGGGCCGGCCTGGGCGGTTTCGGCGTCTTTGGGCACCCGCACGTCGGCGGCTACCACATTTGAGTCGCCGTAGCGCTGGCGCAATTCGTGGGTCAGCTCCAGGCCTAGCTGGCCGCCGGCACCGATAACGAGAATGGTGTCGCCGGCAGGGGTGGCGGCGGAAGTGCTGGATGTGCTCATTCGGGAATAATTGGGGGAAAACGGGTGGGAGAGGAGTGCAAAGATACGGGAGTGGCAGGCTTTCGGTGGCATAAGCCGGCGGGCCCCGTGGCGACAGCTCCGCCCGGTATTCCGTATTCCTTCTCTATCTTGATCAGCTAATATGCGCTACTTTCTCCTGCTCGCTGGGCTGCTGACCTTGCCGCTGGCCGCCACGGCCCAATCTGGCCCGCCCGCCGCCCGCCCCGCCTACCGCAACCTGGTGATGGAGGGCGGGGGAATCCGGGGCGTTGCCTACGGCGGAGCTTTGCAGGAGCTAGAGCAGCAGGGCGTGCTGGCCGGCATCCGGCGCGTGGGCGGCACGTCCGCCGGTGCCATTCAGGCCGCGCTGCTGGCCGTGGGCTATTCGGCCGCTGAAATAATTGCCATCGTCAACAACATGCCGGTGCAGCGGCTCAACGACGGCCGGCTGATTTTCTTCGGCGGCGGCACCCGGCTTATCCGGCAGTACGGCTGGTATCGCGGCGACCAGTTTACCCGGTTTATGAGCGAGCTGGTGGCCCGCAAAACCGGCTCCCCGAACTGCACGCTGGGCCAGTTGCACGAACTGGCCGCTCAGGGCAAAGCCCGCGACCTGTACGTGACGGGGACCAACCTCAGCCGCCAGCAGATCCAGATATTCAGCTACGAAACCCACCCCGATCTGCGCGTGGCCGACGCCGTGCGCATCTCGATGAGCATTCCGCTCTACTTCCGCGCCGTGCTGCTCGACGGACAGGGCCATGTGGTGCAGCAGCCCGCCAAGGGGCAGGCCGTGGAAGTGCTGGTAGATGGTGGCCTGCTGGCCAACTACCCGATTGATCTGTTTGATAAGCCGTCGTACCGGCCCGAAGGCGCCGCCGCGCCAACTGCCATCAACCCCGAAACCCTGGGCCTGCGCCTCGACCGGCCCGAGCAGATTGCCTACGACACGCTGGCCACTGGCCGCCAGCAGCTGGCCCCGTATGCCATCAACAGCTTTGGCTCCTATGTGGGGGCGCTATATAATTTGGCCATCGAAAATCTGAACCCGCCCCGTGCCACCGATTGGGCGCGCACCATCAGCATCAGCACTGCCGGCTTCAACCCGAAGATCAAGCGTGTGTCGGCCGCGCAGAAGCAGCAACTTATGGACAGCGGCCGGGCCGGCGTCCGCGCCTTCCTGGCCCGCCGGCCTTGAGGAGGACCGGGGCTAAGCGTGGGCCAGTCGGCAGGTAGTCATAGCACCGAACAAGCAAGGCAAACGACTTACCTTTGCGCTCCTTCCCATTCAGAATTCATAATTCAACATTCAGAATTCAACAACATGTACGCCACCCTCCAGTCCGATCTTCAGCAGCAGCTTCAGGAAATAAAAGACAACGGCCTCTACAAGCAGGAGCGCATCATTACCTCGCCCCAGGGAGCCGAAATTGAAACCGAAGAGGCCGGCGAGGTGCTGAACTTCTGCGCCAACAACTACCTGGGCCTGTCGTCGCACCCCGAGGTAGTAAAAGCAGCCAAAGAAGCCATTGATACCCACGGCTACGGCCTGTCGTCGGTGCGCTTCATCTGCGGCACCCAGGATATTCATAAGGAGCTGGAAGCCAAGCTGGCCGAGTTTCTGGGCACCGAGGATACCATTCTCTACGCCGCGGCTTTCGATGCCAACGGCGGCGTATTCGAGCCGTTGTTCAACGAGCAGGATGCCATCATCTCCGACGCCCTGAACCACGCCTCCATCATCGACGGGGTGCGCCTGTGCAAGGCCCAGCGCTACCGCTACCAACACAACGACATGCAGGACCTGGAAACCCAGCTCCAGGATGCCGTGCAGAAAGGCACCCGCCACCGCATCATCGTCACGGACGGCTCGTTCAGCATGGACGGCACCATCGCCCAGCTCGATAAAATCTGCGACCTGGCCGATAAGTACCAGGCCCTGGTGATGATTGACGAGTGCCACTCCATGGGCTTTCTGGGCCGCACCGGCCGCGGCACCCACGAGTACCGCAACGTGCTGGGCCGCGTCGACATCATCACCGGCACGCTGGGCAAGGCGCTGGGCGGGGCCATGGGCGGCTTCACCTCGGGCCGCAAGGAAATCATTGACATGCTGCGTCAGCGCAGCCGGCCCTACCTGTTTTCCAACACCCTCGCGCCCGCCATCGTGGGGGCCAGCATCCGCGTATTGGAGCTGCTCACCGAAAGCACCCAGCTGCGCGACCAGCTCGAAGAAAACACGAAATACTTCCGCGAAAAGATGACCCAGGCGGGCTTCGACATCAAGCCCGGTGAGCATCCCATCGTGCCCGTGATGCTGTACGACGCCAAGCTCAGCCAGGAATTCGCGGCCCGGATGCTGAAAAAAGGCATCTATGTGGTCGGTTTCTACTTTCCGGTAGTGCCCAAAGGCCAGGCCCGCATCCGGGTGCAGATGTCGGCCGCGCATACCCGCGCGCATCTGGATAAGGCCATTGCCGCCTTTATTGAGGTAGGCCGGGAGCTGGGCACGCTCAAGGACCGCTCGGCCCAGCAGCCCGAAGCCGGCCAGATAGTGACCAACACGCCGTAGGTTTTTTGAAGGGATATGAGTAGCCGAAGCCGCTGCTGACGACCAGCAGTGGCTTCGTGTTTCAACGAAGTGCCCGAGACTGTGGGGGCCGTTGGCAGCAGGTCTGACCCGCTGAACCGCCCGCAAAGGCCGGGCAGCGCTTATCTTTGCCGCCATGCCCGCCGCCCCGTCTGATTGGCAGCGAGGACCCGCTAGTTTGCCGCCCAGCCTCAGCCCTATGACGCCCATTTCCCCTGAACTGGCCCAAGCTGCCCGCCTGCTGCGGGCCGATGAGCTGGTGGCCATTCCCACCGAAACCGTGTACGGGCTGGCCGGCAACATCTTCAGCCCCACGGCCATTGCCAAGATATTCGCCCTGAAGCAGCGGCCACTGTTCAACCCGCTGATTGTGCACATCCACTCCATCGGGCAGCTGCCGACGCTGGCCCGGCACGTGCCCGAAAAAGCGCAGCGGCTGGCGGCGGCGTTTTGGCCCGGCCCGCTCACGCTGGTGCTGAAAAAGCAGCCTAGCGTGCCCGACCTGATTACGGCCGGCAAGGACACGGTGGCCGTGCGGATGCCAAACCACCCGCTGGTGCTGGCCTTGCTGCAGCAGGTGGGCTTCCCGCTGGCAGCCCCGAGCGCCAATCCGTTTGGCAGCATCAGCCCCACCCGCGCGGCGCACGTGGAGGAGTATTTCGGGGCCACGGGGCTGCTGGTGCTCGATGGGGGCGACTGTGCGCGGGGTATCGAGTCAACCATCGTCGGCTTCGACGACGACGACGAGCCGGTGGTGTACCGGCTGGGCTCTTTGGCGCTGGAAGAGATAGAGGCGGTGGTGGGGCCCGTGGCCCTCAACAACAAGAAGGAGACTGCGCCCGATGCGCCCGGGATGCTCAGCCGCCACTACGCTCCCGCCACGCCCACCCACCTGACGGCCGACCCGGCCGCCTTCATCGCCCCGCTGGCCGACAAGAAAATCGGTCTGCTGCTGTTTCGCCGAAAGCTGGACGCGCCCTTCGTGAAGCACCAGGTGGTACTATCGGAAGCCGGCGACCTGGGCGAGGCGGCCAACGGACTGTATGGGGCTCTGCACGCGCTGGATAAGCTGCAGCTGGATCTGATTGTGGCGGAAAGAATGCCCGACGCGGGGCTGGGAAAATCGATAAACGACCGGCTGGAGCGGGCCACGAAAACCCGCTAGCCAAATGCCTGACGCTGCCCTCTGAACCATCCGGCTGCCATGAACCTATTTGCCAACCGCAAGCTGCTCATCGCCACCAAGCACGCCAAGGAGCGGGTGATGGCGCCCCTGCTGGAACCGGCCCTGGGCGTGCAGTGCTTCACCGATCCGGCCTTCGATACGGACGCCTTCGGCACATTTACGGCGGAGGTAGCAAGAGCCGGCGACCCGCTCACCACCGTACGACAGAAGTGTCTGCGGGCCCTGGAAGCCAACCACTGCGACCTGGGCGTGGCCAGTGAAGGCTCGTTTGGCCCGCACCCGGCCAGCCCGTTTGTGCGTGCCGACGAAGAGTGGGTGCTGCTGCTCGACCGGAAGCACAACCTGGAAATTACGGTGCGGGAAATAAGCCTGAATACCAACTTCAACGGCCAGACCGTGGCCAGCGAGGAGGCGCTGTGGGCCTTCGCCGACGCCGCGCTTTTTCCCTCCCACGGCCTGATTCTGCGCCGGGCCGCCGACGACCCCACTGGCATCATAAAGGGCATTACCACCTCGGAGCAGCTCCGCCGGGCCTTTCAGAAAATCTACGGCGAGAGCGGGTCGGCCTACGTCGAAACGGACATGCGGGCCCTGTACAACCCCACGCGCATGGCCGTGATAGAAAAAGCCACCGCGGCTTTGGTAGCCAAAGCGCAGTCCTGCTGCCCGCAGTGCGCGATGCCGGGCTTCGGCATCACCGCTGCCCGGCGGGGGCTGGCGTGCGGCCTGTGCGGCAGCCCCACCCGCTCGGTGCGCAGCTACGAGTATGCCTGCCAGCACTGCGGCTTTGCCAAAGAAGAACTCTACCCGCACGCCAAAACCAAGGAAGACCCTATGTACTGCGACTTCTGCAACCCGTGAGGCGGCAGAGCGGCTGGCGCTGGCAGCGTGAATGCTGCAGCAGGTGTAGCACCCGTGCCGGGGTAGGCGCGCCGCCACGCGTACGTCGTCGGCGGCAGCTGCTACGCCACCACCTCCGCCGCCGGGGCCGCACTAGCCGCCGCGGCCCCGGCGGCCTTCGGTGATACGTCAAAGAGGAACTCATTGAGCCGGGTCCTTAAATCGGCGGACGACAGATTGCGGAATACCTCGCCGCCGCGCACCAGCGACATCTGGCCGGTTTCCTCGCTCACCACCAGCACCACCGCGTCGGTCACTTCCGTCAGGCCGATGGCGGCACGGTGGCGCAGGCCCAGGGAGGCGGGCACGTCGGGGTTTTCGCTCACGGGCAGAATGCAGCGGGCAGCCTTGAGGCGGTTGTTGGCAATGATGACGGCCCCATCGTGCAGAGGGCTGGTTTTGTTGAAGATGGACATGAGCAGACGCTTGCTCACGGCGGCGTCGATCAGGTCGCCGGAGTCGGCGAAGAACTTCAGGTCGGAAGCCAGCTGGAAGGCAATGAGGGCACCGGTGTTTTTGCCGGCCAGGCTTTTGGCCGCCTCCACGAACGCCGTCACGCTCAGGCGCTCGGCAGGGGCTTCGCGCCGCCACGGGAAGCTCAGCATCCGGTCGAAGGCCGTGGCCTTGCCGATGGTGAGCAGAAAGCGCCGGATTTCCTGCTGAAACAGAATGATGCTGGCCAGCACGCCCACGCTCATAAACTGCCCCAGAATGCTGGTCAACAGCTCCATACCGGCTGCCTTCACTACTAAGTACAGCAGGTACACTGACATCAGCCCCAGAAAAACCTTCAGCGCCACGCTGCCCGTCAGCAGCTTATACAGCTGATAAAACAGCATAGTCACCAGCACCACGTCCACGACGTCGATCCAGCCAATGCGCAGGAAGCCGATGCTGAAGGAGCTGGTCACGGGGAGGGGGGAGAAGAGTACGTGTTGGCCACGAGGCGGATGGTTTGCACGGCCTCGGCTACATCGTGTACGCGCAGCAGGCACGCGCCGTTGAGCAGCGCCATCGTATTCACGGCCACCGTGCCGGGCAGCGCAGCCTCGGGCGTGAGGCCCAGCGGCCGGTAGAGCATGGCCTTGCGCGAGAGGCCCGCCAGCACGGGCAGCCCAAACAGCTGCAGCTCGCGCAGGCGGCCCAGCAGCTCGTGGTTTTGGGCCGCGTTTTTGGCGAAGCCGAAGCCGGGGTCCAGCACCACATCCACCACGCCGGCGGCGCGCAGGGCGGCCAGCTTGTCGCGGAAGTAGCGCACCAACTCCGGCACCAGCCCATCGGGGTAGTCGGTGAGGGTGGCCATGGTTTGGGGGGTGCCGCGCAGATGCATGAGCACGTAGGGCACCTGCAGGCGGCCGGCGGTGGCAAACATATCCGCGTCCAGCTCACCGCCGCCGATGTCGTTGATAATGTCGGCGCCGGCAGCTACGGCGGCGGCGGCCACGCTGGCGCGGAAGGTATCGACGGACAGAAAGGCCGCCGGAAAGGCCCGGCGCACGGCGGCCAGGGCCGGCAGCAGGCGCTGCTTTTCTTCTTCTTCGGAAATGTGCTCGGCCCCTGGGCGCGAGGAATAGCCGCCCAGATCGAGCACGGCGGCCCCGGCCTGGAGCATGGCCTCGGCCCGGCGCAGCAGGTCGGCATGGTCAGCCTGGGGCGCTACGCGGCTGGCGGCGAAGAACGAATCAGGAGTCAGATTGAGAATTCCCATCACCTGGGGTCGGCGCAGATCGAGCACGCGCCCACCAGGGCAACGCAGGGTTTGCCTCGGGGAAAAACATGTATCTTTCGCGGCCTGGAGCATGGTTTCGGGCTTTTGTCGGCTGGTTTTGGGCAGAGTTGTTAGTCACATTAGTGACTGTCATCCTGAGCTTGCGAAGGACCTTATCACGCCAGCACAAGTCGTTGGTTCGATTGTCGTCCAACTGGCATAAGGTCCTTCGCTTTGCTCAGGATGACAGACGGTATTTACCCCAAAAAGTCGTTCTTCAACAAAATAGGCTGAAAATTTTGAGTAACCAAACCCAGCACGAGTACGACCGGGTTATCGGGCAGTGCCGGACGTTGTTTCTGGCCAAAACCCACGACTACGGCACGGCGTGGCGCATCATGCGCCTGCCCAGCATCACCGACCAGATTTACATCAAGGCCCAGCGCATCCGCTCCATTCAGGAGAAGGGCCTGCAGCTGGTGGCCGATGGTGTGGACGAGGAGTTCGTGGCCATCATCAACTACTGCGTTATTGCCCTCATGCAATTGCGCCTGCCCGCCGACGCCCCCCTCGACCTGGACCCCGCCGACGTGGCCCGTGCCTACGACGAGCAGATTGAGGAAAACCGCCGCCTGCTGTTTGCCAAAAACCACGACTACGGCGAGGCCTGGCGGCAGATGCGCATCGAAAGCATCACCGATATCATTCTGATGAAGCTGCACCGCACCAAGCAGATTGAGGACCTGGCCGGCGCCACGCGCGTATCGGAAGGAGTGGAGGCCAACTACCGTGACATGCTGAACTACGCCGTATTTGTGCTCATCAAAAGGGAGCTTGGGGGCTTGGGGTCTTAGGGTCTTGGCTTTTGACGAAGTACCTTCGAGCAGCCGCAGTTTTTCATCCTTGACGGCGGTCTGCCCGTAAGCCTGAGGCTATAAGCGTTCCGACCTTACACCCAAGACCCTAAGTTCCTAAGACCCCAAAAACCGAATGAAACTTATCACCCGTATCTGCTGGCTGCTGCTGGGCGCTGTATTTATCTTCTCGGGCCTGATCAAGCTCAACGACCCCGTAGGGACGGCGCTGAAGCTGGAGGAATACTTCGACGTGTTTGCCGAAGATTTTGGCCGGTTTTTTCTGGTGTTTAAGGGCAGTGCCCGCACCATTTCCATCGTTCTCAGCTCTTTGGAGGTAGTGCTGGGCGTGGCGCTGCTGCTGCGCTGGTATCTGCGCAAAACCATGTGGGTGCTGCTGGTGCTGCTGGTGTTTTTCGGCTTCCTCACGTTCTACTCGGCCGCCTTCAACAAGGTGACCGACTGCGGCTGCTTCGGCGACTTCATCAAGCTCACGCCCTGGACTTCGTTTGCCAAGGATATGGTTCTGCTGGGGCTGTGGCTGGTGGTGTTCTTCAATGTGCGCTACCTGCGCCGGGTATTTGCCAGCGGGCAGCTGGGCGTGATGTACATCACGCTGGCCGCGGCCATTGCCATCGGCATTGGGGTGCGGGCGCTGGGTCACTTGCCGTATTTCGATTTTCTGCCCTACAAAGTCGGCAACGATATTGGCAAGCTGATGCAGGCCTCGGAGCCGATGCGCTACAAGTACATTATGGAGCGCAACGGCGAAACCAAGGAGTTCACCGAATATCCCACCGACTCGACCTGGAAGTACAAGCAGATGGTGAGCCTGAACCCCGAAGCCGGCCCCAAAATCACCGATTTCCGGGTCTGGAACGATGCCGGCGACTACACCCAGGAGCTGCTGAAGGGCAACAAGCTGGTGCTCATCGTGCAGGGCACGGAAAAAGCCGACCGCGACCGGTTCCTGCTCATCAACCAATTGATGCTCTCGGCTGACTCGTCGAAGAAGAAAATCACGCCGCTGATTATCACCAGCAGCAGCCCCGCCGACTTCGACGCCTTCCGCCACGATGTGAACCTGTCGGCCCCTTTCTACTACGCCGATGCGACGGTGCTCAAATCCATGATCCGCTCCAACCCCGGCTTCATTCTGCTGCAGAATGGCGTGGTGAAAGGCAAGTACCACTACCACGATATCCCAACCCGCGGCAAGCTGGAGGAGCTGTTGTAGGGTGTGGGCTAAAATAGAACGTCATACCGAGCGAAGCCGAGGTATCTCGCGTGCTTCGTTGGATTACTACTCAACGGTCAGCACGCGAGATACCTCGGCTTCGCTCGGTATGACGTTCTGCTAAAATCCCCTCTCCCCATGATTTTCTTCCTGCTGCGGCGCCTGGCGCAAGGTGTATTGGTGCTGCTGGGCGTGGCTCTCACGGTGTTCTTCCTGTTCACGGTGCTGCCCGGCGACCCGGTGGCGCTGCTGGCTGGCCAACGCTCCGATGCCGCCACCCGCGCCGCCATTGCCGCCGACCTCGGCCTCGACCAGCCTGTGCCCGTGCAGCTGGCTGGCTACCTGAACGACGTATCGCCGCTAGGCCTGCACCCGCGCGACTCGGCCGGCGTGGCCAAATACGGCGGCGTGGCCCTGCTACCACTGGGGGAAAAATCCCTGGTGCTGAAAACGCCGTACCTGCGCCGCTCTTTCCAGAGCAATAAAGACGTGCTCAGCATCCTGCTCGACCACTTCACGGGCACGCTCTGGCTGGCGCTGGCTGCCATGCTGCTGGCGGCGGTGCTGGGCATCGGGTTCGGCGTAGTAGCCGCGCTGAAACCCCATTCCTGGCTCGACCGCGCCCTGATTACGACTTCCGTGCTGGGCATTTCGGTGCCTTCCTTCGTGGCCGGTATCCTCATTGCCATGACGTTCGGCTTCTACTGGAGCCACTGGACCGGCCTGAACCTCACCGGCCAGCTCTACGAAACCGACCCCTTCACCGGCCGCCACCTGGTGCTGCGCAACCTGGTGCTGCCGGCCTTCGCGCTGGGCATCCGGCCGCTGGCCGTCATCACCCAGCTCACGCGCAGCTCCATGCTCGACGTGCTCAGCCAGGACTACATCCGCACGGCCCGCGCCAAGGGCCTTTCCGGCTACCAAACGGTGATGGGCCACGCGCTGAAAAATGCGCTGAACCCGGTCATTACGGCCGTATCGGGCTGGCTGGCCTCGCTTATGGCCGGCGCATTCTTCATCGAGTACATTTTCAACTGGAAAGGCTTGGGCACCGTAACGCTGCAGGCCGTTCAAAGCCTGGATTTCCCCATCGTAATGGGGGCCACCATATTCATTGCCTTCCTCTTCGTGGTCGTCAATATCGTAGTAGACGTGCTCTACGCCGTACTGGACCCGCGGGTAAAACTCAGTTGATGTGCTGATAATGAAGCCGTTTGGAAAGTTTATTGCCCGTCATGCTGAGCTTGTCGAAGCATCTCTACCGCTTCGTTGCAATACTAATCAGGCGAAGCGGTAGAGAGATGCTTCGACAAGCTCAGCATGACGTTCGGGTTAGTATTGAAGACTTTCTAAATAGCTTCAATCGTTGAAATACGAACGCATCTGTGTTGTCCATACTGCTTACGTCAACACATCAAAAAATCAGCACATCAGCAAATCAAACAATGCGTCTTTACCTAATCGGAATGCCTGGGGCGGGCAAAACTACGCTGGGCCGCGCCCTGGCCACGGCGCTGGAACTGCCCTTCTTCGATCTGGATGAGGAGATAGTCCGGCAGGAGGGCCGGAGCGTGGCGGAGGTGTTTCAGACCGAAGGCGAAGTCTATTTTCGCTGCCGCGAGGCGGAAGTGCTGCGCGAATTGGTGGAGCGGCAGCCGCGCCTGGTGTTGGCCACCGGCGGCGGCACGCCCTGCTTCCACCACAACCTGGAGCTGCTGCTCGAAACCGGCCTAACGCTGTATCTGGCCGTACCCCTGCCCGAGCTGGTGCGCCGTCTGCACGAGTCGGCCGCCGCCCGCCCGCTGCTGGCCCAGCTCTCCGACGTGGCCGCGCTGGAGGCCCGGCTGCACGAAACCTTAGCCGCCCGCCAGCGGTTTTACGACCGAGCCCCGCTCCGTTGCGCCGCGCCCACCTGCACCGTGGAAGCAGTTCTGCACCTGCTCGCCACCTACCAGGCTAGCGCCTGACAGAGGCATCAGTTGGTCTTTGGCGCAGCATTTGCGCGGTGCTGCGTACTTTTGCTCCCTAATCAGCCCGTGTATTCCCATGAATTCCGCTTCCGCTGCTGCCACCGATATGTACCCAACGCCGGCAAAAGAGCCTGCGCTGGTCAAGCCTAAGCACAAAGGTTCAGCCGTTCTGTTCAAAAACCCCGTTCTGGAGCGGCTGTCGCATACGCATATTGCGCTGCCGGTTTCCATTTTTCTGCTAACGGCTCTGGTCAGCCTGTATTATGGCCTGAAAAACGACTTTATCGGCGGCGCTTCGGCCTTCGGCCTGTTTCTGGCGGGCTGGTTCCTGTTCACGTTCGTGGAGTACGCCATGCACCGCTACCTCTATCATATTCCGGCTACCACACCCAAGCGCGTCAAGTTTCAGTACACCATGCACGGCGTACACCACGAGTTTCCGAAGGATAAGACGCGACTGGCCATGCCGCCTATCATCACCGTGTTTGTCGCCTCGCTGCTGTTTTTCATCTTCCGGTTTATATTTGGCAGCCATGCCTTTGGCGTGCTGGCCGGCTTCACTTTTGGCTATGCGCTCTACCTGTTCGTGCACTACGCCATTCATGCCTACGCGCCACCCAAAAACTTCCTGAAAGTGTGGTGGCATCACCACGCCCAGCATCATTACCGGCAAGATGAAATTGCTTTCGGCGTATCCAGCACGCTCTGGGACCACATCATCGGCACCATGCCCGACAAGCCGGCAAAAAGCTAACCCCGCCACCCGTATCATCTTCAGAGCCTGACCTGTTATGGGTCAGGCTTTTTGTCGTTTATATAGGCCCGAATCTATGTTTAAAACTGTTTTTGTGAGGTTATTCTGCTATGAAATGAATATAACTATGATGATAAAATGATGTCATGTTAATGGTTTTTGTCATAATTATTTTCATATAGACTATATATTATGCAGATGTATATTGCTTATTAAATAGATAATAGTATAATTTTGATTCAAAGTCGTTATGCTTCCGCATTGCGCTGAAGCTGCGCTTGGGTCTTCTTGTCAACTCTATCTGGATCCTATGAAAACACGTTTTACCAAGCTGTTTCTGGCGGTGATAGGTCTGTTTGGCGTGCATAGCGCAGCACAGGCTCAGTATGAATTCAAGAACGTGGCTTCCGGCACCTCGGCCGGGCTGGGGCCCTACAGCCAGAACTTCAACGGACTTGCCGGCTCCAATGCTTATTTCTACAGCAATACTACGCTGCCCGGTGTGTACGCCCGCTTCACGCTCGATAGTTTTGGCGGGCAGGAGTTGGAATCGTATCAGCGCTTGGGCACGGCAGCTAAGCTAACGCCAGATGATGGCCGCGAAGGAACTGCTAGTGCCGCCACGGTAGATGCCGACGGCACGCCGCATGGCGCGGCCTGGTATCACTTCGGCACTACCGGCAGCACCGACCGCGCGCTGGGCGGTATTGCCTCCACCTCCATAGCGGCCGGCGTGGGTTACATTGGAGTCCGGTTGAAAAACAGCTCCAGCGTGCCCATCAAAAACCTGGAAATAAAGTATGCCATGGAGCAGTGGTACAACTCCAGCAACACCCAGCAGGCTACCATGCGCGTGCATTATCAGCGCTCCAGCAGTGCCATCACGCAGCTCACCAGCGGCACCTGGACCCCAATCACGGCGCTGGATGTGGCCGCCCCCTCCACTAGCACGGCCATCACCCCGCGCGACGGCAACGCCGCCACCAACCGCCGCGTGGTGCAGGCCAAGCTGCTGGGCGGCAACGGCAACAGTGTAATACTGGCACCCGGCGAAGAGATTATGGTGCGCTGGTCCTACGTCTTCAACTCGTCCAGCAATGGCAACGGCCTGAGCGTAGACGACATCATCATCACGCCCGAAACCAATATTTTCTACTCGAAAGCCACCGGCGACCTGAGCGACCGGAGTAATTGGGGCACCAACACCAACGGCGGCGGCACCGCGCCCGCCAGCTTCGCCCTGGATAACACAGTATTCTACCTGCGCGGCACCGATTCGCTGGCCAGCCGGGCCACGGCGGCCTGGGCCATCACGGGAGCCAACTCCAAGCTGGTGCTGGGCACCGCCACTGAGCCCGCCGTGCTTTACGTGGGCAGCAATGACAACATCTCGGCCTCTATCGATGTAGCCTCCGGCTCCCGGCTGCGCATCGCCAAAGCGCAGAATACGCTCACGCTGGGCACGCTAAATGCCAAAAGCGTAGTGGAGTACCTCAACAGCTCGGCCACCGCCGTGCAAACCGTGAATGCCGGCAGCTACGGTATTCTGAAGCTCAGCGGCATCGGCGCCAAAACTGTGGCCGGGCCGGTGCTGATCAGCAGCGATGTTGCTTTCACCAGCACCGGTCTGGCCACGCTGGCCCTCAACGATTACGACCTGACCATTCTGAAAAACGGCCGGATTCGCACCCTGGCTGGCTCCGCTTTGTTTGTCACCAATGGCAAAGGCGGCCTGCGGCAAACCGTATCCGACGATGGGCAGGAAGTGAGCTTTCCAGTGGCCGTAGCGGCCGATACGGCCGACTACACGCCCGTCATCCTTTCGCAGAGCGCGGCCAATTCCGAAGACACCTACAAGGTGCGGGTAGCCAATGGCGTATACCGCAGCTACGATGCCAACGAAAACGGCATAACGCCCGTCACGGCCGGCGTTGTGAAAAAAACCTGGTTCATCAGCGAGGAAGTCATCGGCAACTCCGACATCACTCTGCAAACTCTGTGGAAGGGCAAAGACGAAGCCACCGGCTTCGATGTCTCCAATGCCTACCTGGACCACTACACCACCGGCAGCGGCTGGGACCGGTTGCCGGGCCCGGGGAGCAACAAAAACTCGAAGAAGAAGTCGGCTAAAAGGAGCGGGGTCAAGAAATTTTCCCCATTCGGTGTCACTTCTCAGAGCGGCGGGGTCCTGCCGGTCGAGTTAGTGAGCTTCGGCGCTCAGCGCTCGGGTCGCACCGTAAGCTGCCGCTGGAGTACCGCTTCAGAGATGAATAACGCTTATTTCACCGTCGAGCGCAGCCTTACCAACGCGCAGGGCTTCAAGCAGATTGGCCGGGTAGCAGGCGCGGGCTCCAGTACCCAGGCGCACGCTTATCTGTTCGTAGATGAGCAGCCCGCTACCACCGTGGCCTACTACCGCCTCCGCCAAGTAGATTATGACGGCACCGAATCTTTCTCGCCCGTTAGCGTCGTGGCCGGTACCGAGCAGGCCGCCGTCAGCATCACCCCCAATCCGGGTTCTGGCCGCTACGAAATCCGCACCAGCTTCAGCGTGCCAACCTATCTGCACGGCAGCGTGGTAAACACGCTGGGCCAGCATGTCCTGGCCATCCGGCAGTCGGTAGCCGCCGGCAGCACCCAAACGCCGCTCGACCTGAGCCAGCAGCCCGCCGGCCTCTACATCGTGCGCCTCAGCACGCCGGCCGGCCCGGTCACGCTCCGAGTGCTGAAGCAATAGCGGGGTTGTTACTCTGCTTCCATCATAAGAAAAGCGGCCTACTATACAGTAGGCCGCTTTTCTTATGATGGAAGCAAACACGAGCTTAGCCCCTCATTTTACGAATAATGAAGCCAACCAACAGCACCACCAAAACGATACCGATAACCGCCGTCCAGGCACCGGCTTTGAAAATATCCCCGGCCAGCTCACAACTGCTAAGAGAGAAAGTGAGCAAAACCAGGCACAGAGCGAAAAATGACTGAAAGCGTTTCATGGCAGGAAGGCGAGAGGGTGGAAAGGAGAGATTCTGTAAAAGCAAGATTTTGCTGATACTGCCACTCGCGCCAAAAGGTTGAGCTGACGTACTTTGGTGAGGCCGTTCGGCGCTATAGCCCGGAAACGAAGAATGCCCGCCGGTTAGGGCGGGCATTCTTCACTCGAGGCGCTCCCTCCTGGGGCCAGTCGTTTGCCAGTCCTTGCCACAATATGCCGCTTCTGTGGCTGCTCAGCCACTTTTGACCGATGCTTTCTGTTACTATTCGGCATGATTAGGAAAGGATATTCCTAAAAACCGGGGGCAGATTTTGTTTTAGCCCCCGGTACGGTATCTCTTGTCTGGTCGACCCGACAGTGGGGACCGCCGCCGGCAGTACGCGCTCCCATGCCTGGAGCAGCTGCGGGCCATAACGCTCCAGCGTGTCATAACCGTATACACTGGCCGAGACGTGCCCCAGTGCAATTTCTTTCAGGGTTTGATCACCCTCGCTTCCCAGCACCAGGAGAGCTGCGCCGGTGTGGCGTGCTGTGTGCGTTGAGAGCACCTCATACATTGGCCGCACTTCTTCGGTGCGCGTCTTGCCTGAAAAGCCCACCTCCACAAATTCGCGGGTTAGGCCGGCTGCCCGCCCGAGGTACTTGAGCCGGCGGTTGCGCTCCTGCTGGCTAGCTAATGGAAGCTGGCCACCATAGCGCTGCCAGATGGTGGCTGCCGCTGGCGGCAAGGGAATCAGCACTGGCTCGCCGGTTTTCTCTTGAAACAGCTCCATGCACAGCGTTGGACCGTAACCGGGCAAATCGTGAGGCGTAACATGGTGGGGACGTACGGCGCGCAAGTCCACGTCGCGCAGTAGCAGTAGCATTTGGAGCAGGAAGGCATCACGCTCCTCTGCTAAATCATCTTCCACCGCCACAGCAAATAGAGCCTGCACCTCTGACGTTCGAAGCGCTGGGGAGCGGCCGTAGCGCACGGTAAGCTTGCTGAGCCACCGGGGCACGGCTTGGTCTACCAGGCGCAGGCAGTCTCGAAAAAACTTGTAGTGCCGCTGCACTGTCGAGTCGCGTTTGCCCTGCGCGTAAAGCCAGGCAGTGTACTTAGCCAACTGCTCACGGGTGAGTGTTGCCAGCCGCAACTTGGGGTCAAACTCTGCTAAGGCGGCTACCACCTGATTGGCTCCACGTAGGTAGCTCTCGCTGAGCAATTGCTTATTCTCAGCTTGCCATCGCTCAGAAAACTCAGGCCAAGTGGCGTTAGGAGTGAGTGGGGAAGGGCCGGATATCTCTGGTACCGGTACGACTTTGCGGCGCTGCCCGCCTGCACCCACGCTGTGAATAGCTTCCTCAATGTCGCCCTGCGTTACGTCAGCCTCGGCTTTACCAGCTGCTTCAGCGGCCAGAAATACACCCTGTATGGCGGCCAGCAGCCGGGTAAGTCGCAGATTAAGCTGGTTAGCGTCGGGTGCGCTGGTATGAATGCGCTTGGCTTTGGTGGGTTGCCAGTGGGCGGGCAGCACCTTAACGCCTGTGGGCATTTTCCACCGGTGGCCGCCGGCCCAGTGTAGATCCCCGAAAATGTTGGCCCGACCTGCTTTGTCAGGACGGTCTAGCCGCTGACGAAAGATAAGCTCCATGAGGTATGTACTATTCTATAGAGGGGCCTGTCATGAAGTCTAGAACCCATTGTTCGGTAACTCTAAACCCTTCTTCGTCACTAATGCGCTTCGACTTTATCTCTCCACTAAGTACAAGTCGCTCCGCCTCTTTTTCAGAGACTGCAAGACGTTCTGATAGTAGCGCTCGCTCATGTGCATTCAGAGATTTGTCGGCAACTGAATAAACAGAGGCAGGGTTGTTATGTATGCTCTGACTGCTATTCATCCGATCAACGTAAGAAGCGCCCCAATCTGCAAGAGACGCATCCGTAGGTCTCGTTAGAAGGTGCATAAAATCCTTCTTTTTTCGAGTACCTCCAGAAGTAGGACGCAAAGGCTTTTCCTTTTCAAGCATCTGGCCATGCCCCAATATGAGCCATTGCATCCGCACTTGTGGGAAAGCAACGAATATCTTTTGAAGTGCTGCAAAGGATGGTGCACTTTGACGTCTGCCAACAATCTCGCCTAGGCTTTGATTACTAATCCCAATTGCCTTAGCGAAAGCAGATTTATTGCCCTGGCTAAAAAAATTAACAAGCTCGTTAATCCTTGCATTTACAGTGTCTTCAGGCAATGCTTCCATCATTTACTACACAATTTTTTACATTTGTCAAACAATTGTTTAGAAATTTCAAACAATTGCGTATACATTTGTCGTATTGCAGAACACAATAAACAAATGTAGGAAAATGGGGACAAATACCACAATACTTAGTCGGATGCTCCCTTATGGTGGAGTGGGAACAATAGCGAAGAGGCTCGGCCTATCTGTAGGAGCCACTAGTGCCGCGCTCCGGCGTGGCAATCCTGGACATCCTGCTGTGCAAGAAGCCATACGCATGGCCAAGGAAAGCGGCGCGCTCGAAGCGGCTCAAACCATAGCCACTCTCACGCCTGCTGATTAATCCGATGGTACGCTTCAATCTACCCACCGGCACCTTCTCCTTCGAGGACCCAGTTATCACCACGCGGCTGCTGGAGCACGAACAGGCTGCGCGTCTGGCTGCTGCTGCCGAGCAGGCAGCCCTTTCGACTGTTTATGTGGTAAGCGGAGACCCTGACCCCAGCCGCCCCCATCAGGGACTACTTACTGTGCGCCTGAATATTTCGGAGCGTACCGCCTATCAGCTTCTACGCGATGGCAAGCTGCGCTACACCTGCGCAGGCCAGAAGAATATGCGGGTAAGTGAATTAGCAGTGCGCGAATTTCTCGGTGACGCTCCCGTTTCTCACTAATAACGTCGGAAGAATAAACGCAGGGGCTTGCCCCCATATAGCCTGCTAAAATGAACTTCCACAAACTACAAAATCACTTTTGGCAACTCTATGCAGTGGAGCGTTTCAGCGGCAACGTAACCTTGCTGTATTTCTATTGGCTGAACCGCTTCAATGCGGGACTCAACGGCGTATTCTGGCCGACTGAGTACCCACGCTGGAGCAAGCAGGTAGAGGCTGACCTAGGCATCACCGACAAACCCCTGGCGGCGGCCCGGAAAGTGCTTGAACAGCGAGGCCTACTGTACTACCGAGAAGGCTCCAAGTCGAAAGCACCTATTTGGAGCCTGAGCCCGATTGTCCGGAAAAACTCCGGGCAACACGAAGGTGTCAGCCGGATTAACTCCGACAAATCCGAGTCAATTGCCCCCCACATCAGCCGGAATAATTCCGGACAATTAGTCGGATTACCCCTTGCATTAGCCGGAGAAACTCCGGACTCTATAAGGAGAAGACATAAACCTGTTCTAGAACAAGAAGACAAAAACAAAAAAAACGCGGAGGCAGGTGCGGATTTTTCCGAAGATTTTGCTGCGTGCCCTGCAAGCAAAATAGATGCTGTCCCTACCCCATCGGAGGGAGTGGGTGCACCCGATGCCTCCGACAAAGCGCTGGCTTTCGTGCCCGAAATGGCAGCCCTCTGGCATGTGAGCCAAGAGCACAACGAGCGCAGCTGGACGAAGCTCACCCGTTTCGCCTTGGAGCAGGCGGCGTTGGGCAAGCTGGATTACCTGCGAGAGCAGTTTGCTGGCTTCAAGAGCTATTTCGGCAATTCGGGCCTAACGCCACACAACCAAGACAAGTACACCGGCCACGACGGACAAATGCCGCCTTATTCGGGAACTTGGTGTGAGTGCGATTGGGTGGCCAAGGCCAAAGAGCGAACACCTAAACCGCTGAACGGCGCGTCGCCGGTACCCACGCGGGCCAGTGTAAGCATCTCCAGTACCCCCAAAACTTTCCGCTGATTCATTCCTCACCTTTACACCACAACGCTATGCGCCAACCCGCCCGTCCTGAATTGGGGTACTTGCCGCCTCAGGCCCTGAAAATTGAAGCAGCCGTGCTCGGAGCTGCCATTTTAGAAGCACCGTCTCACCACTTGGTGTTAAGCATGCTCCCGCTGGAAGCGTTTTACAAACCGGCCCACCAGTTTGTCTACCGGGCGCTGCTCGCGTTGGCCGAGGACCACAAGCCCGCCGACCTGCTGACGGTGGTGCATCAGCTGCGGGCGCACGGCACCTTGGAACGGGCGGGCGGGCCGGCATTCATTGCTGGCCTAACCGCATGCATAAATTCAAGTGTTCACGTAGATGGCCACTGCCGCATTTTGCTGGAGCACTTGGCTCGTCGAGTTGTCATCGACGCCGGAAAATCTATGCAGGCGAAGGGCTACGACGAGAGCCGCGACCCGCTGGTCTTGCTGGCAGATGCACAGAGCCAGCTCATCAGTCTGCACCGCACCTTTGACCACCGCCCTGCACGGTCGGTAGCCGATGCCTTCGACGGCGTGTTTGCCACCTTAGCCGATGCTGTAGGCAAGCTTGGACTGACGGGTGTACCCACCGGCCTGCAGGCCCTCAACCAAGCAACCGGCGGGTGGCAGCCGAGTGACCTAGTCATCCTAGCGGCACGGCCCGGAATGGGCAAAACGGCGGCAATGCTCCATATGGCCCGCTCCGCTAGCCTCGACAACAACCTGCGCACGGCCATCTTCTCGCTGGAGATGCCTACGGCCCAGTTGGTACAGCGCTTGGTCGCAGGCGAAGTACCTGGTTACTCCAATGCCGACCTGCGCACAGCGGACCTGCCCGGTGGCCGGGAAGAAGTAGACCATTTGCGCCAGAAGGCTCTGCGTCTCAAGACTCACGGTGACCGTCTACTTATCGACGATACCCCAGGACTCTCAATTTATCAGTTGCGGGCCAAATGCACTCGCCTGCACGCAGAGCAGCCGTTGGGCTTAATAGCTATTGACTATCTCCAGCTTATGCGTGGGGACGTCAAGGGCAACCGTGAGCAGGAAATTGGCAGTATTACCCGCGGGCTTAAAGAGCTGGCTAAAGAACTTAATGTGCCGGTGCTGGCTCTCTCGCAGTTGTCGCGGGCAGTTGAGACCCGGGGCGGAGAGAAGCGACCACAACTCTCGGACCTTCGTGAATCGGGTTCCATCGAGCAGGATGCCGATATGGTGGTGTTTCTCTGGCGGGGTGAGTACTACAATATTAGCCAATACGCCGACGGCGCGTCTACCAAAGGCACCCTGCTAATCGACATTGTCAAGCACCGCAACGGCGGCATTGGGGAAATCATCGTGGGCTGTAATATGTCGCGGGGTGTACTGAAGGACCTCTATGGCAACTAACCGTTCGGGGCCCCGGCTGGCTTCGCTGCCTTACCGGCGTCTTGGCTCAGGTGCCATAATCCTAAATTTAATTTTCGACCTCCTTCGACCTTTGGGAAATGGATGACTTTTTTGACACTCGGCGCATTCCTCACGATGGAGAGCCAATAGGAATTCTGCTAAAGGAGATTGCTGCGCACGCAATGCCTCATGACTGGCGGGGCCATACTTTTATCGCTCGCACCATGCTAAAATCAGAACTAGCGCGGCCTTATGGCTGGGGAAAGGGCACTTTTCGAAGACGCCTACATAGTGTAGGGCTGAATTTTGGCCGAAGCAAACTGCTGCTCCCTCGCGAGGTTGCAGCAGTGATACGAGCACTAGGGCCACCTAGCTACGAAATCACCTTGTAAGTTATTTATCCATTAAAAGCTAACGCAAATGGCCAGATTGAAACCAACATTTACGCAAAGCTGTGACTATTGCCATGGTGATTTTGTACCCCGCAAGCGTGGTACTCAGCGATTCTGTTCAGCTAGCTGCCGCACGACATATTGCAAGAAAAAACGGGAAGGCACCTTAGGCAAGCGCACAAAACTTCAAAGGCCCGGCAATGAACTCCGTAAGAGTTCGAACTCTTTTACCGAGATGGCATTGGCTTCTGCGACTGGTGCGCTGGCCGCTAATGCAGTCAGCCAGACTACAGAATATTTCGTTGTGACCCAGGGACTGGTTAAGCAAGTAGAACACCTGACCAAGTTGGTACAGCAATTGGTAGTTGACCAAGCAAATAATACCAGGAGATTAGGTCGAGGTACGCTTACAATGCTCACCAAACTTGGTGTCACCAATGAGGAAGCTTGGAAAGCACTCAACACTCCATTCCCGATAGCAGGTGACCCTAAGCCTGTTCAGCATGCTCTGCCTGCTTCTAAACTAGAAGAGATTCAATTGCCCCCATTGGCGTCAATAGAAATACCTATGCCTATTGACCCACTCTCGGGCCAAGGCAATATTGATTCATAAAGTAGCTTTTGTGCGAAGCCTATTCAGTTGACTAGGAATTATTAAAGGTTAACCTCTCTCACCCCTCCAAAAAACGGTCGTATTCTGGAGGGTTTGGGGATGGCCCTTGCTAGTTTAGAAACGCAGATTTTTAAGACCCTTTTGGCGCACCCTTTATTGGAGGGTAAATTCTAACATGAGAGTAGCCATCTACGCCAGAGTGTCAACCCGTGACAAAGGTCAGGACCCGGAAAACCAACTGCACCAGCTCCGCGATTTCGCTGAACGGCATGGCACTATATATAAGGTGTTCACCGAAGAGATATCGGGCGGCAAGCCCGATCGCTCGGAGTTCAAGCAGCTTTTGCTTGAGGCCTACCAAATGAAATTTGACTTGGTCGTATTCTGGCGCTTAGACCGCTTCAGTCGGGAGGGAGCGCTTCCAACACTTAAGTACCTTAAGGAACTGCGCGATCATGGGGTCAACTACAAATCCTTTACTGAGCCTTATCTTGACAGTTTGGGTCCGTTTGGAGATGTGATTGTCTCGATGCTGGCTACTATTGCCGCTCAGGACTTGATTAAGATTTCGGAAAACACGAAGGCATCTTTAGCAAAGAAGAAGGCGGCAGGCGTCCAACTTGGTGCCCCAACGAAAAGTCCGGCGGTCATTGCGCTAGCGCAAGCATTGAAAGCTGAAGGAAAATCGAAAGGTGCTATTGCGCGCGCCCTTGGTATCTCGCCTAGCACAGTGGCCAAGTATGTCGCTTCAACCTTTTAAAGGTGTAAGGAACAATAGGATTCGAGATGTAGAGCGGAAGCGACAGGTCAAATGATCTGCCTAACTCGATTGCACCACCTAAACTCATACATTTTTACTGTTCAAGCCAATAGGGCAACTCTGCACCTATTGAGCAATGCAAGTAGCCAGAACTGTCAACGTCGGATGTGCCTAATCCGGAGGACATCCCTCCGACCCGGATGTATGATATCCCACACTGAATGGGATCTCCACTTGAATGAAGCGGGATTTCGAACTCTCCTCTCAACGGAACGTCGTTCGCGGCTTGTGGATATAGAAGGCGTGTATGGTTGGCGCGATATTGCTGGGCATAAGCAAATAGCTGGCGGAGGTCGTTGGGATTAGGCTGGCCAGGAGGGGGGCGCTTCCACTTTGCATCGAGCACGATTGGGGTGCGCGTTGGATGGGTAAGGAGGAGGTCAGGCTGCATCTGGCTTTGGTAGGAGCTGGCTTGCCAGAATGTGGCCAGTGGCGGCTTGGTGGCGGTCCAGTCAGGAGGCAAAAGACGCTGCAGGGTGCGTAATAGGTAGCTCTCCCATACCCGGTTCATGTTGAAGAACAAGGAAATGAGTTCGTCGGAGCCATGCAGTACATTGGGGCTGAGGCGTAGCAATAACAGGCGGGCAATACCTAGTGCGGAGCGATAGGGAGCAGTCTGGCGGCTGTTCCTAGTGCGTAGCCGGGCAAAGTGCGCAGCCGTAGGGCGTACTGGGGTAACATCGGGCCAGGATACCAGGGCACGGGTGGCGCGGCCACGCAGGGAGGCGGTGGTAGTGACGGAGGGTATTAGCAGAAGGGCCTGTTGCAGTAGACTGTGGGCAAGATGGTTGCGGTCGTAGGTCTGGTGACGGGTATAAAACCGCTCTTGGTGCACCACGTTGCGGGCGATGTGCTGGCCGAAAAGCAAGGTTCCGCGCAACGCTTTTACCTGCCCTTCGTGCTGCCGGTAGCGCTTGATGAGGCCCCGGCGTAGTAGTGCCTCCACTTCCGTTAAGAATAAATCCAGGTACAGGTCGAGCAGGGTGTTTTCCCGCTCCCGCAATAAGGCCGTATTGAATGAGTCGACGGGCAGTAAACCGGCTTCCGCCAGCAGATGGAGTAGCAGGCGGCGCCAACGGTCGAAGGGCTCATCGCGGGGGTTACTGGCACCGGGTACCGCATCGACTTTAGGCAGCACTTCGATGGTGAGGCTGCCGGCCTGCAACACTCCAACATAGTGCTTGAAGCGGACGGCACGATGACGAATGTCGTAATACCGTCGGCCGCTGCCGGTGTCGTGGTAGCGTAACAGCTTCTCCCAGTGTTCGATGAGAAATTCAGCTTGCTCCTCCCCTTCTCCCTGCGTATCGCCCACAGTGAGGGTGCTATGTTCGAGTACGCGCAGAATGTGAGCCATGGCACCTAGGCGTAAATGCTTTGGAAAGTGGCAGCAGTCCAAGCATCAGGCGAGATGAGCTTGTAGATAGGCCGTTCGCCCATGCCATGAGCGTCATAGCCAGGGAAAGTAGCCAGCTTGCGGCGTCCGGGGGAATTGGGTTTGATTACCTCAACGAATTTAGGACCGAGCACCAAACCTATTTTACCCCAGTCGGCGAAGAAGTATTCCTGTAGCAGCGGGATGATGCCATGCTCGAAGGAAGTTTGCAGGGATTCAAGCGACTGTGCATCGAGTAGTAGCGCGTGACCGAGGCAGTGGTCGTGGTCGAGCAACTGCTCCAACCGGCTATTGAGCACCTCCAGTATCTCGGCTACGTTGATGGCTTCAATACCGGTACCGAGAATTCCGTTAGTGCCCACCTGCTTGCGAATTACGTCAGCGTCGGGCCGCATTTCGGTGAAGCTAAAGCGGCGGCGGAGGGCAGTATCTAGGGCTTCGACGGACCGGTCAGCCGTATTCATTGTACCAAGGAGGTACACGTTATCCGGCACTACGAAAGAGGATTTGGAGTAAGGAAGCTGCACGCTAAGCATCTCGGGCTGGCCAGCTCGCTTGTCCTTTTCAAGCAACGTTATCAACTCTCCAAAGATGTTAGCGACGTTGCCCCGGTTGATTTCATCAATAATGAGGACGAAACGCGGCGCAAGCTTCAAGTCATCAGGTGTAAGGGATTTGTAATCGAATCCCTGAATATTTTCAGCGGCAATCTCTGGGTCGGCTACTGCCCGCAGGAGCATTTCAGAAATAGCGGGACCAGTGGGCGCCTGGTGGGGAGCGTTGGCTCTCATCTGCGCTTCCAGCTTGCGGAACTCCCGGAAAACAGCACGATATACACTCCGGTCGCGACCATACGTCACGCTATATACAGGCTCAGCATCGGAGGAAACAGACTGATAAGGATTATCGTCGTTGATTTTACGCAATCCCTTGCGCGTTACCTGGGGGAGGTTATCGGAAGTACTGGTGCGGTACTTGAAATACGTAGTTCCGTGGGCGCTGATATTTTGCAGGACCAGCTCTACTCCCTGCTGCGTTTTGACTACTACTTCTTCGCTACCAGCAAGCTGCTGCTGCCACTGCTTTTCCAGGCTATCAAAAACAGCGTCGAAATCCGGGGGCGCGGCTGCGGAAACGGGTGTAGCAGCAATCAGCCGCTGTCGCAGCTGCAAGTATAGAGCATAAGCACCACGCTCAGCTAACGTCTTGAATATGCCACGCTCAATTACATACTTCAGATTCCGGGTGTTTTCGTCCTCCTCATCCTCTTCGTTGATGACGGGTTTGATACCTTCGACAAAGTCTTCATAGCTGAAGGCTTGGTGAAAGGTGACGAACTCGAGTTGGCCAGTTGCGCAGTATTTGTCGAGCTCTTCCCGAATCTGCTCACGGCTGTAGTCGGCCGTAATCTGCTGATCGGTTTTGCCGGCGAGGATGCCCAGGGCGCGCACAGCGGTGTGGTAGGTTTTGCCCGTGCCGGGGGGACCGTAGAGTAGCTGATTTCGGGGGGTAGTCATTGAAGAATAATCGGGTTGAGAAAGAGGGGTTTGGTTCAGGGTTTTTGCTGCATCAGGCGTAATAAAGGAATCAGCACGGAGCTTTTCAGCAATGATGAATGCCTGTAGCAACTGCTGTAGAATGAGGGTTTTCAGCGCTGATTTCTGCTTAGCACTAGTACTAGCGCGAAGCTGAGCCAGGGGGAGCTTGGCCAAGGATTGCCAATCGCCGGAAAGGGAGGGATTGGCTAACAGAGGGCCGGGGAAAGCTTGCTTTAATGCTTGACGCAGATCGGCAGCTAATTGATTGGTGCGGTCAGGGCTACGAGGCTCATCGGCAGCGCGGGCGCGGCCAAACCAGCGGTTTTTACCGCCTTCATTGGTGCCCAACTTGAAGCTCAGGTACACAAATTCGTCATCCTGCGGCAGCCAGTAGAGCGGAAACCCCACAATGCGGGGTATTTTATCGGTACCCAGGGTCAGGTAGGTGTCCGGGAATTTCTGACTTTCCTGCGTAGCCCAAGTAGTAAGGTCAAACAGCAGCAGCTCGGTCTGATTGTCGTGCCACCAACGAAATCGAAGAGGCGATTCGGGGGCAGTGGTTTTGTTCCGGACGGTATAGTTTTCGTATTGAACTACTATTGGAGCTACATCAATCTGGTCGTCAGCTAACAGCGTTTTCAGCTGTTGCAACGTGGTAGCATCAATACGGCGCAACATGGCAGAGGCAGAAATTGGCGAAAGGAATTACTTGACGGTTCTAGGTATTGCTACCAAGCTTCAGCGCGGGTGCGGTGTAAGTGTTTGAGAAAGGGCTGCCCCTTATAATAATGTAGATTGTCAATGACCGTCAATACCATTTGGGCCCGGGCAGCATCAGGACCATGCTGTCGCTGGACGCTGAGGATGGTTTTCTCGGCTTGCGGAGACAGCCGGAAGGCGTAATAAAGCCTGGGGAAGTTATTCAGAAGTAGATACTGTTCGGCAGGCAAAGGCGGCGAAAGGTCGGGGGCCAGTTGCGGAGGAGCTTGTGGGAGCTCAAAAAGAGACTCATCACTTACACGGCGGAGGGATATAAAGCTGAGCATGCCGTCGAGCCATTCGTCGATGATGGGTTGGGGCAAAAAGTCGCTTTCGAAGTAGAAAAGCTCCTCGTTGCAGAGCTCCAAATATTGTTGCACTGTTTTGGTCTTGAGCGGAAGCTGGCCAAGCTTGGGACTTAGCTTCTGAAACCGAGTGGTGCAACTCGTAATAACGGCGTGATGAAAGCTATTGCGGGAGCCCTGCCAGGTCAGCAGCGCAAGCAAAAGCCCAACGGCACCCAGAATAGTAGCGATGTGCGCCAGAGACTCAAGCATTGGGGAAAAGGTCAGTGTAATATGAATGGGTAAAGTAAGGGCATTAGCTTAAGGCTTTCTCCAGCTTCTCCTTGCGGCGTTCCCAGTCGGGCAGGATTTTAGTGAGGAGGCGGTAGAAGCGGCGGGAATGGTTGGGCTCGATGAGGTGGCAGAGCTCATGCAGGATGACGTAAGCAATGGAGCTTTTGTCGGCTCGGATGAGGTCCGTATTGAGGGTGATGCGGCCGGCGGGGCTGCAGCTGCCCCAGCGCTTTTGAAGGTAGCGCTGGTGGAGAGTGGGCATAGGGAACTGGTACTCGCTGAGCAGCGGCAGGCACTGCTGCAGCACGGCCTGGAACTGCTCGGCGGCGTGCTGCTGGTACCACTGGCGTAGCAGCTGGGCAGTGTGGTCGGCTTCTTCCGGGCGGGGCGTGTTCACCACTAAGCGGCCGCGGATGAGCTTGACCTGGGACTTGGGGGCTTCTTCGAGGCGGAGGCGGTACTGGCGGCCAAGGTAGAGGTGGGTTTCGCCGCTGACGTAGCGTCGGGCCGGCGTGGAGGGGCGGAACTGCTGGAAGTAGGCCTGCTGGCGCAGAATCCAGGCAGCGCGGCGGGTGACGCGGGTCTGAATCTGGGCCAGGGGAATATCGGGCGGCGAGAGGACGTGCACGCGCTGGTCGGGGTGCACGGAGATGCTCAGGGTGCGGCGTGGGCGTACCTCTACCGTGAAGGCCAGTTCATGGCTGCCATAAGTGATGGAAGAAGCGGTAACACTCATGCGTACTGGCGGCGGGCGACAGCGAATACCTGGTCGAGGAGGCGGTCGATGGCTTCGAGGGACAGGCCGAGCTTTTCGCGTTCGTTCAGGTCGAAGAGGTAGTCGTCGAGGGCGAGGCGGGCAGCGTTGACGAGTGAGTCTTTGTTGGGCCAGTCGACGATGGGGCGGTCCTGGTCGAGCAGGTGGCTGCGGAGCAGGTCGTCGAGATGAAGGCCGGCGTGAATGGCTACTTGGCGTAGCGGGGCCGCCTCCAGGCCGGTGGTCGGGCGCAGGGCTTCTTCGGTTAGACCGTAGAAGGCCTGGGCAGCGGGGCGGCCCTGAAGGGCGGCGGGGGTATCGGGGGCGGTGCGGTGGCGCAGCACCTGTTGCTGCAGGTCGCTGGCCCGCTGCAGGTACTCAGCCTCAGAGATGCGTCGGGCGCGGTAGTCGGCAATGGTTTCCTCGATAAGCTCGGACAGGCGGCGGAAAAGGGTCGGGTCTTCGTCCATCTTTTCGGTGATGGTGCGGGCGGTCCGGTGCGCAATGGTATCGGCTTTGGCGGCGGGCGTGCCAGCTTCGGCCACTACTTCGGCAAAGTGCTGTTCATCGAAGATATTGACCAGCTGGGTGAGGCGAATAATTTCCTCGGTGCTGATGTGCGTGTCGATGAGCTTCTGCACCTGCGCTTCGTACTGTTTGTAATCAACGGTGTCGGCGTAGCGCTGCTTGGCTTGTTCGCGCAGCTTGAGGAAAAAAGCGCCATCGTGGCGGTACTGCTCGACTTTGGCCGGCGGGTTGCGCTGCGTGAATTCCAGAGTGGAGAGAGCCAGGCGCAGCAGGCGCGCATAGACGGAAACCTTCTCGTAGAAATCATGGCGGACGGCTGCATCAGCCAATAACTGTTGGTAAGCTTCGGCATCGTAGCGGTTGGGGACGGCGCGAAATAGGTCCCACAGTGCTGCGTGGCGCTGGGGCAGGTCATCAACCTGACCGCGCACATGGGCAAGCGTGTCGGCTAGGTCGGCTTCGTCGAAGCCGTCGAGACTGGAATAGGTGTTCAGGGCCGAATCGAGCTGCTGGAGGTTGCCGTAGTAGTCGATGATGTAGCCGAAGTCCTTGCCAGGGTGCACGCGGTTTACGCGGGCAATGGCTTGGAGCAAGGTGTGTTCGCGCAAACCGCGGGTGAGGTAGAGGACAGTGTTGCGGGGGGCATCGAAGCCAGTAAGCAGCTTATCGACGACGATGATTATTTCAGGCTTGTCCTGGTACTTGAAGGCATTGATGACATTTTTCTGGTATTGCTCGGGCGAGCCGTGCAGGTCCATCATGCGCTTCCAGAACCGCACAATCGGGTCGGTGGACTCGGTGGCGTAGGCATCATCGGTCCCCTCACGCTCGTCAGGGCCGGAGATGAGGACTTCGGATGATACCTGGCCCAGCATGTCGAGGGCTGCTTTGTAATTGAGAGCCGCTTTTTTGGAACCGGTGACGAGCTGGCCTTTGAGGCCGGTACCGGCCCAAGTGGCGCTAAAGTGCTGGCTGATGTCGAGAGCTATTTCCTGAATTTTCTGCTCAGCTTCGTTCAAGGGTTGGGCACGACTGACCTTGTGCTTAAGGTCAGCACGCTGGTAGTCGGTGAGGGGCTCGGTGACGACATCAAAAAATCGGTCGAGGGGACGGGCATTGACGGTTTGGGCGGCGTGGCGGCCTTCGTAGAGCAGCGGTACCACGGCTTTGTCTTCGACGGCCTGGCGGATGGTATAGTACGGGTCGATGAGGCCGCCGAAGCGGGCGGCGGTGCTTTTCTCACGCTTGAGCAGAGGCGTGCCGGTGAAGGCTAGGAAGCATGCTTTGGGTAGCACCTGACGCATGCGTGTGTGCAGGGAACCGTACTGAGAGCGGTGGCCTTCGTCGACAAGCACGAAGATGTTATCGTCGTCGAGGGGTACGTCGAGATGCTTGACAGCTTTGTCGAACTTGTTGATGAGCGTAGTGATGACTTCAGCACGCGGGTCGTGCAGGAGTTGGCGTAGATGCTTGCCCGAACGCGCGCGCTTGGGCAGCTTGCCGCATTTGATGAAAGTGCCTTCAATCTGTTCGTCGAGGTCGGTGCGGTCGGTTACTAGCAGGATGCGGGACCCGGGAAGACGTGAGTCGGTGGCAAGCAGCTGGGCCAGCATGACCATGGTGAGCGACTTGCCGGAGCCCTGGGTGTGCCAGAGCACGCCGCCGAGGCGGCGGCCGTCTGAGTCGCGCTGCTGCACCCGTTCTAGAGTAGCGCGCACGCCGAAGAACTGCTGGTAGCGGGCTATTTTCTTGAGGCCGTCCTCGTAAAGCACAAAATGGAAAGCCAGGTCGAGCAAGCGTTGTGGCTGGCATAGGCTCCAGAGGGCGCGGTCTTGGCCGGTGGGCAGTTGAGGAGCAGCCTGGAGTTGGCGGAAGTAGCCCTGGGCGTAGGTAAAGTCACCGCTGAAGAGGGCAGCTTCCTGCTCAGGGCGCAGGGGCTGGTTTTTGAGGGTCAGAAGCTGCTGCTCCCAAGCAGCTTGGGCCTCGGGGTTGGAGTGCTGCTCGCGCCAGACAGCCCAGAACTCGGTGGGGGTGGCGGTGGTGGCGTAGCGGGCCTGGTCACCGTCGGCCACGAGTAGCAACTGCGACCAGATGTAGAGCGGGCGAATGCCGTCTTCGGTTTGCTGGCGCAAGTGCTGGGAAATGGCCTGGTCGAGCAGGCCAGTAGCGGCACGCTTGCACTCGAGCACGGCCAGGGGGATGCCGTTGACGAAAAGCACCACGTCGGGGCGGTAGGTATCGGGTAGGCCGGAGCGCTGCACCGAAAACTCGCTGGTGACATGGAAGACATTGTTTGCGGGCTGCTGCCAATCGATGTAGCGCAGGGAGAAGCTTTTTCGGTCACCGTCGACCACCTGCTCGAAGCTCTTGCCAAGGGTGAGTAGGTCGTAGGCAGCGTGGGTGGCGGAGCCAAAGCCCAGGGGCCCGGGCAGGTCGCGTAGGGCCTGGATGGCGGCTGAAAGGTTATCGTCGGAAAAGGGCTGCTGCTGGCCGCGGTGGCGCACGGCGTTGAGGCGGGCAAGCTGGGCGCGCAGCACCGTTTCGAGGAGGACATTATCGGTCCGTCCGCCGCGGGCGACCAGGGCATGTGCGGGGGGGAGGTATGTATAGCCAAGCTTCTGCAGCCATAGCAGGGCGGGGAGCTGGGAGGCGTGGTCTTCGCGCAGGTTGGGGGTAGCGGAGGCTGGCATACTCTTGGATCCTATTAGTTATTCCTGCTTGCTAGCAGCTGCCAAGTCTTCCTGATGTTCTAACAAGCGAGCATGCAGATGCCCCATGTTGATGGTCAAGTCTTCTATAAGCACCTTTTCCGCTCCAATTCTGCTGCTGGTTAGTTGTACAGCTCTGAAACATCCATAAAGGGCTTTATACCATTGCAAGCACTCAAACCATTGCGGTAAGTTAATGATCACACTACCAGCGTGAGAGTAGTGCTCATGCTGGGAAAAGTGCTTGTATAACCAATAAAGATGAGACAAAGAGCTGAATTCCGGCAGTTTATTCAGATAAGTATACTGTGATTCAGTAGTAAGTGTGCTTGAAAAAGTCCTTCCTCCTTTTTTCAATAATTCTTCGTCACTACCATGTCGAAGAACTTCACTCTTCTTGAATTTTAAGGCAGGAGAGGTTTCTTCAATTAAGTAAGCTGCATCTGCATACAGCTTACTTAATGCTTGTTGCTTCGCATCTTCAGTCGTTGTGAGTTGGTCTGCATCTAGCAAGCCTTTCACGAACTTGATGTATGGAGTATCAAGCACATGTAATTCATTCTCGAAAGTGGGTTCGTGCTGTTCTAGACTCTTCAAGAATAAGAGTAGCAGAACATCTGTAACGCAAGAGCGAAATAGCAACGAGATAGGTACTTTCATTTCGCCATACTCTGGCCAATAACCGAGTTGGGCAAGAATGCCCATGAGACTAGCCTTTAACCGACGAAAGAGGTCCAAGTATGTTTTCTCGATTATTGGAATAGGCAGTTGTCGGCCAGCATGGGGTGCACCTATTGCATTGATGGCACCAATAAGTGATTCAATGTAACGTTTTAGAAAGTCGCGGTCTTTTTGGTCTCCGTAAATCATAGCTGTGAGAAATTAGGGTTTATCCCAGTAGCGGCGGAACATTTCTGCTTCGGCTTCCAGAAGGTGTTGGTAATCGTGGTTGGCAACGGCAGTCAAATATTAGAAGCGGCGAATATCAAATATGCCCAACTGCACTTCGGGCGTGCTCTTAGCCCAAAATTGCTGCTCAAGCAGATAATTGATAGCGCAAACTAGCTCCTTCGTAATGCATTCCTGACGGAAATGCAGCTTCAGGACGTGCACTTTTAGATGTTGGAAGGATGAGTAAAATAGGTTTAGCAGGTATTAGATGGAATCGCGCTGACTGGGCTCCCTTTGCATATTCTCTGAGTTCCACGATGGACCCAGTGCAACAAGCACACCATCGGCACCGAAAAATAGATCACGGCCAGTATCGCTTGTATCATTTAGAAGACCTTTTAATCTCCGGTTACGGGTGAAAGTTATATACCAGGCTGAATCGGCGGAATGGGGCGAATCGTCCAGGTAAAACTCCAAGGGTTTATTCAGCAAGCCGACGGTTACATCTACTTCAGGAAAAAAGCGTGTAGTAAACGTATAGCCCTCATATTCTTTCTCTTCCGTTCCAGGGGCTTCAAAGTCAATAAGCGTGCGGATGGGCTCGTAGTATTGGTGCAGAAATTCTAATGGCTCAATCACCGAGCTACGGGCATTGAGGTCTGCTTCTTCGGGGTCTTCCCACCGAGCAGCTAAAACACCTGCTTTGTTGGCGTAGGAAGCACTGGCTACCCGAGCTATAATCGGATGCATACCACCACCGGGGCTATGTATAAAAGGCGGCACGGCGGTTTGATCCTTTGCCTTTTTCATAAGGGCTTTGGTGGCCGCGCCGGTACGGCCTTTGGCCTCCATGATTACAAAACCCCGCTTACTATTCATACCTAGCAGGTCAGGCCGCGTTCCCTTTAATGGTGTTGCGTAACCATCGAAATGCTGCAACCATGGTATGTTTAGAAAATGGCTAGCCAGTAGCTTGGCCATTGTTAGGCCCATAAAATAAGATAAGGCCGTCTTCTCACTAGGGTCAAGGCTTTTGTAAACTTCGCTATGCTGAAACTGGGCAGGAGTCGATTTCGTCGCCACCGTCTCTATGAGATTGACCTTGACCATGTACATGCGCATCTTGCGCTCATATCGAGATAAGACACCATGTTTATTTAAGTAGGTAGCGTCTGCCTTACCTACTGTAATGGCTGCGTGCATGAGCTTACCCCAGGATACAGGTAGGGTGTTACGACCAACGAAGTTTCTGCCCGTATAGGGAGACTTAAAGTTTTTAGATAAATAGGTCAGATTAGGCATTTGCGGAGAGTAGTACTGAATTAGGGAAAGCTTCGTCGAAGCAGATTACGCCTTAGCGGCTGATACCAAATCGTTGGCGGTTGTTTTAAGGGCCGTAGCGGTGTCTACCACGTTTTTGGTGGCATCAGCTAGGTGCTTGGTGCTGAAAATCATCGGTGTGGATTCTTTACCGAGCGAGGGGGGAGTGTAGAGGCCTTGGATGGCGCTGACAAGCATGGCCGTCTTCTCTGCTTCAGAATCAATCATGTCAGAATAACCGGTTACCGTCATGGATACAGCCGCTTTGAAGGCGTACTCTTCTTGCAGGTTGCGTTCCTTGTTGTATTGCGCAATAGCAAAGAACAGCAGTGCGAAAGCGGGAGAAGTGCGTACCACGTTTAGTAGAGTAACAGACCAACTGAACCCACCGTCGCCGTGGCTGGGGAACTGTGTGAAGATGTGTAACACCCACCACAGAGCAAATACTGCCGCCGCAATCGCAACTACAGCCCAGATGCGTACTGGCCACACTAATTCTTTTTGGCGACGACTGAATGTACCTCCCAGAGCACTATCAGCTGCAAAACCCAGAAGCTCGTCTATGCGCTGCTGTCTGCTTAGAATAAGCGCTTCTTTCTCTGTAGCGTTTTGAAGGATTTCAGCGAAGCGTTCATCCTTTTCGCCTAACTCGTAGAGCTGGTCCTTAGCAGAGCCACGTATGCCCTCAAGCGATTTGACAATTGCATTGTACTCTTCATGGTCCTCTGCTAACTTCTCTTTCGAGTCAGCCATCAACAGCTTCTGTTGCTCCACAATACCAGAAATTGTAGCATTGGCGGTGCTGGCCTCGGTCTGGAAGTCACGAATTTCCTTGAGCAGCTCGCTGGACTGCTGCTGGTTGCTAGTGATGGTTTTGAACTCCTGCTGCTTCAAGGTGTGGTATTCGCTTAGCTCCTGCTGGCTTTGCTGCAGTGCTTCCTTGAGCACGTCTACTTCGGTGACTCGTCGCTCTACCTCAGCCTGTAGTAAAGCAATGGCATCCTGGTTTTTTTGTAACTGTAGCTCCTCTACTGAGTGGATGCGCAGCTTCGATTTTTCCCAGAAGCCGCCCTGCATCTGATAATGAACCAACCAAAGCAGCTGGGGGAGAACGTTATCAAACGTATAGTTGCCCGTTAGATAGCTGAGCATCTGCTGCAGTTGCTGGTTTATAGCGGCTTGCCCTAACTCCGGATCATTATAGGTGTGAAACATTAGCTGCCAACTGCCCCGGTCCAGTTCAGCCCGCAACTGCTTTATGGCACGGTTGAACATGGCAATGAACTCGAGCAACTTAAAGTCACTGATTACCACATTGCGGAGGTCCTTGCCACTGTAGGCTTTTTTGGCAAGCTCATTAAGATTAAGCGCTTCTAGCTGTGCAAGCGACTTTTCTACTGTGATTTTTTGCTGGGAGGTCATAGGGTATATTTAAAGCGTTTATAAAGAATTAGGCACCCGTAGCTGGCCTGTGAGCAGCTGCTGCATCAGGCCCTTTTTCTGCTGCTGCCACTGCCGGAGCTGGGCCTGGAGCAACTCTATTTCCTGGTCGCAGGCGTTGAGCACGGCGGCAATGCGTTGCTGCTCGGGAAGGGAAGGAAGGAGGATTTTCTTTTTCAATAGTTCCTCCGGACCAATGCGAACTGCTTTTCTACCACCGGCTGCAATGTCGGCGAAGCGAGCGTAGAATTCCTCTCGTGAGAAGTAGGCGAGCAGTAAGCTGGCGTCAACTTCTGGGCTTATGTCAAAGGTTGGTAAGTCGAGGGTACTTTCGTACCCATCAAGCTCTTCGGGAATCAGACCGAAAGCACCATTCAGGAAATCGAGTTTGCTGTAGATGAACTGCCCAGCTTTGCGCGCGTAGTATTTCGTGTTTACGCTACCTATCTGGCGCTCATTTTTCGCAAGTACTCCTTTCCCGTACAGCTTTACAGTCAGCTTTTTGGCAGCCTTACCATTCGAGCCGGGGATACGGCTCTCCGTAATGAGCGAGCTTATGCGCTGTTCATGCCACGGCTGCCCCTGAAACTCGGGAAACCGCAACTGTCCTGTCAGCAACTGCTGCATCAGGCCGCTTTTGTAGGTGCTTTTGGCTTTAACCAATGCAAGAATGACCTTTTCCTGAATTTTTAGACCATTGAGGATATTAATAATTGCTCGCTGTTCCGCCACTGGAGGCACGACTAGCAGTAACCGTTTGAGCGCATCTTTAGTCAGCTTGTAGCGTCCTGCACCTTGACGGGTAATATCGTTAGTAAGGTCGCGCGAATTGAAGAACCAATACACCCATTCTGTCTCGCAGCTTTCGGTGCCTTTGATAAGGTGAGCGTGGTTATTCACGTTGTATTGGCCATCGACCAGCAACGTCATCGGGTGCGTCTGAAACTTCAGAAAATGGTCGCCATCTTCTCCAATCAGCACATACTTCCCCTCCACTCTAAAATGGTCCAGGTAGTCCTGGGCCTTTGTAGGGCCATAGTATGGATATGGTCCCTGCATCCCTTTTCGGACAGTCTCACTTAGTGGAAAGCGTAGGTGATTGTGAATCTCCGCGACATCATCGAGCTTCCGAACGTCCCATTCTTCTGGTATCCAACCCAGCTTCGTCAGCTTATATCCCTGCTTCTCGACAGCCGCTGCAGTAGTCATTTCCATCGTCTCCATGCTTACGCCTCCACGTTAATGCCCAACTCGCGCAGGTAGGTGTGTACCTGGCCGCGCACGGCGGCCAGTTCGCCCTCCAGCCTAGTAATTTCCCGCTGGGTATCTACTAGGCTGATGACCGTTTCGGCCTCTTGGGTATCCACGTAGCGCGGGATGTTGAGGCTATAGTCGTTTTCGAGCAGTTGGGTCGGAGTTACGCGCTGGGCGTAGCGCTCCTCGGTTTCGTAGCGGCGGTAGGCGGTCACCACGCGGGCCATGTGGGCCTCGCCGAGGCGGTTCTGGTTTTTGCCGGCATCGAAGTCGCGGCTGGCGTCGATGAAGAGCACGTCGTCGGTGGTGCGGCCCCGGCGGAACAATAGGATGGCGGCTGGAATGCCGGTGCCGAAGAAGAGGTTGGCGGGCAGGCCGATGACGGCATCGAGCAGGTTTTCCTCGATGAGGCGTTGGCGAATCTTACCCTCGGTGCCACCCCGGAACAGTACGCCGTGGGGCACGATGACGCCGGCTTGGCCGTGGCCGTCGAGGGTGGTTTCAATCATGTGCAGGATGAAGGCGTAGTCGCCCTTACTCTTGGGCGGCAGGCCGCGGTAGAAGCGGCCGTGGCGGTCGAGGCCGGCTTCGTCGTGGCCCCACTTGTCGAGGGAGAAGGGCGGGTTGGCGGCCACCACGTCGTAGCGGCGCAGGTTTTCGCCGTCGAGCAAGCGGGGGTTACGCAGGGTGTCGCCCCACTCAATCTGGGCATCGTCGAGGCCGTGCAGGAACATATTCATTCGGCACAGGGCGTAGGTGGAGCCGTTGATTTCCTGGCCATAGAGGGCTACGTTGCGTGAGCCCACCTGACGGGCCATCTTGATGAGCAGGGAACCGGAGCCGCAGGTAGGGTCACAGATGCGGGCGCCGGGTTGGGGGTTGAGCAGGCGGGCCAGAAGCTCGGCTACCTCGCCGGGGGTATAGAACTCGCCGCCCTTCTTGCCGGCATCGGCGGCGAAGCGGGAAATGAGGTATTCGTAGGCGTTGCCGATGACATCTTCGCCGCCTACTACAGAGGGGCGCAGGTCCAGACGCGGATCGGCGAAGTCCTGGAGCAACAACTTGAGGCGGGTATTCCGCTCGCGGGTCTGCCCTAGATTGGGCTCGGAGTTGAAGTCGATATTACGGAACACATCGGTGAGCTTGCCGCGGTTGGCAGTTTCGAGGTCGTCGAGGGCGATGTTGATGAGCTCCCCAATGTTGTCGGCGTTGCGCTGCTGGTAGAGGTAGTCGAAGGCGCAGTGCTCGGGCACTTGGAAGCGTTCGAGCTGCATGGCGCGGGCGGCACGGGCCTCGTCGCCCTGGTACTTGGTGAGGTAGGCGGCATGGTGGTCTTTCCACACGTCGCTCAGGTACTTCACGAAGAGCAGCGTGAGGATGTAGTCCTTGTACTGAGTGGGGTCGACGGTGCCGCGCAGGGTGTCGCAGGCGCGCCAGAGGATGTTGTTGATTTCAGCCTGGGAGACGCGAGGCGTGGTGATGGGTTGTTCTGGGGTCATGTGCTGGAGGGGTAACCTCACCCCCGGCCCCCTCTCCGATGGGGAGGGAGAGCCGAGGCGCGCGGTTGGTTTTGGATGATGGTTATGATTTGCGATGAGCGTCGCCGGGAATTGCTGCCCAAGGGTAGGCTGGAACGGCCACGCAACGCTCCAATCGAATCTGATTGTTGAGAGGCTGGTTATAGTTTAGTGTTTGAATGACCTGCTGCATGTCGGCCAGCGCAGTATCCTGGGAGGTGTCCTTCTTCCAGAGAGAGGTATTGGGTAAATGGTAGTTCTGATTATTAGCAATCCAATAATCAAAATATCCCTTGTTTTTCATCGCCGACTTTACTTCAGTATGGCGAATGGTGATGTCGTAAGTAATTAGTGTGTTCATGGTTAGCAAGTGGATTAAGCGGTGAGGAATGAGCCGGTGGCATTTTGAATGGCGCCTTGGAAGACATGCTGGTAAAGTATTGCTTTCTGTTGCAGGAGGCGTTCTGTGAGGTGTTGTTCGCGGAGCCAGAGCTGGTGGAGGTCGCCAAGGCGCTGTTGTACTGGGATGGATGGCAGGTCTATGGGGGTCATCAACAGTGCTGCTTTGTTGAGTACAGGGACAGTGGTGCTGGCGTTGGTGATGCCTTGGAGGCGGCGCTGGGTGTGGGGGTGGTTTAGATAGGCAGTTAAATAGGCTGGCACAACCTTAGGACCTAGGCGTAGGATGAAAAAGCCAGAAGAAGCCGCGTAACCTACTAACTCCTCTGTCACTAGTGTGGCGGCGTAACGCCCCCCTTTTGCTGGCAGCAGCACGTCGCCAATCCGAAGTAAGGCGCGGTCGGTAGTAGAACTGCTGGGGACAAAGCGAGCTACTCCTTTAAGGAGTTGGCCTGAGCTATCAATGTCACTGGGCAGAAGAAACTTGTGAGAGCCTTCTTTTAGAGGCTTCTCATAGCTGCCTAGGCTGACTGTAATAAGATCTGCGAGTGGTATCACTTGTTTATTTTTCTGTAGTACACTACAAAGGTAAGGAAGTTCTCCTATAACCGGAATATATTTTCTGTATCTCGCTACAATCGATTTGTCTTGGGTGCAAAGCAGTGACTATTTGACACCCTTATGAATCAACCGGTGGCTACTATGGAACGGCTAATAAGGCTATCAGAGAGGTAGTAACAAGGATGTCAAAAGGCTATCCTTGATAAGCTAAAAGCTATCATCATTTGTATCGTCACGTATCGTCACGTATCGTCACGTATCGTCATTTATTGCCACAAAAAAACCTCTTCCCAGCGCTGGGAAGAGGTTTTTTGCTGTTGTTCTTTCGTCAGTGTTTCGTCAGTCTTTCGTCATTGTAGCACCATACAATTTATCCCTTGTCTAATGGTACTTGTTGCTCAGAAGTCTCTAGGCGCCCCTCTTTTTTGGGGTAGGAGTTAGAGGAGGCTTCTGACTGGCCACTTATCCAGCAAGACTGTACGCGACTACCAATGTTGCGTATGCGCTTGTTTCGGCGCAGCTTATTAATGAATTGGTCAATTTTCTTGGTTTTTGCCTCTTCTGATAGGTGTAGAGGTAGCTGGTCCCAAAGCAGTTCATTAATGTCGTCTCGAGATACGCCCTGGCAGGAGTCGACTAAGGTTACAATCATCCCTTCATAGTGCGCATTACCTAGGCCTTTATTCTTTAAGTAGGTTACATTTTGGCTGGTCTTGGCAGCAACACCGCTAGATATATAGAGGCTGTCTTTGCGACCTTCTACCAAACGACGTTTGCGGAGGTAGTCCACTTCATCGTTGGTTAGCGCCTTGTGTTTCTGGACCTTGTCAAGCAGCATTATCTCAGACAGCGTGAGGTCGGGGTGGCGAGCCAGTACACGGGCGTAAGCCAAATCCAGCACGCGGCCAATGATGGTCACTTTGACAAGATTGTTGACCAGTTCGTAGTCGGGGAGCGGAAAATACTTCTCCCGCTGCAAGCGAAACATGCGCTTGATGCCGCTGCCGATAGTGTCAATCATGTTCAGGTTGACCATGGCTTCGGCCAAGAAGGGATTTTGGCCGTCGGGCTCCGGGGCATCGCGCTGGATAACGTTTTCCACGGTGCCTGGCAGAAAAGGGCCGGCATTAAGAAACACCAGCTGGTCGGGCATTTCCACAATAGAGATACGCCCAGTGTTGCCTTGGTACTGCTGATGAGCAATGCAGTTATGCAAGGCCTCGCGCACGACGAAACGGTCGTACATCTCAGCCTCCTCCGGAAAAAGCGTTTCGTCTTTGATGTAGCGATAGCGCAGGTTACGTATCAACGTGTATACCTCATCGACGGCTGTCAGGAACGGGGGCATAAAGTGCCGGTAGTCCAACTCTTCACCGCGTTCGTTCTTCAGAATCCAAGTTATGCGGGGGGACAGGTTCAGGTAGTGAACGGCTTCCTCTCGGCCGAGTAGTAGCAAGGTGGCACGGGTAATCTGACCGTTGATGCAGACTTTAGCTTTATTGAGGAAAGTGGCGTCGTCCCATTCGTCTACTTCGGTTGCAAGCTTGGGGTGCTTAGTTTTGTAATTGACACGAGCGAGTTGCAGCGAAACGGGGTCGAGGTCGGCCAGAGTGGCATCGGTGCAAACAATGCGGCTCCAGTCTTCGGGCTGCTGCAGCGGCTCGCGAAGAATTGCCTCTTCACGCTCAGGGGTAAGGGGAATGAGGCTATCGCCTAGGCGCTGCCACTTACTGGCGTGGGCAAAAACGGGCCGACGGGGCCGGTGCTTAGGAATATGCAACACCCACACATGCTTACCCGTGTCGCTGGTGACGTACTCCTCTACTTGCAGGCCTTCGGTCGGAAGGTTAGTGCATTTGGTAGTTAAGCGCTGGGGCAAGTTTTCGGGCGTGTGGCCAGCGGGGTCCTGCAAGCCGGTGATGACGTGGCCTTGGTCGCGCAGGCCCATGATGAGGACACCCCCTTCCAAGTTGGCGAAAGCCGCAACGTAGGAAATGAGGTCTTCGCCGGCGTGGCCGCCAAAATTATGTTTCAGGCTAGCGTACTCTTTCCACTCGTGCCGTTCGTTTTCCCGAGGGTAGGTAGCCGTTAGATAGGCCTGTAACTCTGTTTCCGTCATAAAGCATTTTGCGGTGAGAGTAAAGTTAGCATACCTTCTTGATCAATGGCTTTTGCTTTGTCGATATGTCAAATTTCAGCAAATAATGCCATCGTTCGTAGCCTTATACAAAATCTTATAGCTGCCTAAAGCATCCCTAAATTAACCGAAAAGGCCTTCTGCACAATGCAAAAGGCCTTTGTTATGGCAATAGTCAAAACACCTCAATGTCCACACCGGGGGCAAAACCGGGGGCAATAAATAAAAAACCCCTTCTACGCGGTGTAGAAGGGGTTAAAGCGCTCCCTCCTGGGTGCGTAATAACCGCTTAAAAACGCAATAAAGGTGCTTTATTAAAATTTCGTCCCGGTTTTCGTCCCGGTTAACGACAGGAATTTCATGGCCAAATTCCTGAGGCTCCCTGCAGGGAGCCTCAATCTATTGTGAGGCTCCCTGGCTATTCCACCCTTCCCCGGATAATATCCACCACCTTCCACAGGCCGCGAATATCCTCCCCCGCTACAGTCAGCATCCCGGCCTTGGGGTTATCCGAGTGCAGCACCAACTGATGCTTGGTCAGCAGGTCATTGTCCTTGATGCGTTTTATCGTCAACTGGTTGCCAAACGCCGCCACATAGACCCCGCTCACGATATACTTGATGTCGGCCATCGGCACCGGCGTTACCGCCACCAGCATCCCGGCCCGTAGCTGCGGCTCCATCGAGTCGCCGTCAATCTCAAACACCACCGTACCGGCCTTGCGCAGTTCGGGGCTGGGGTTGTAAATCCGCATGGTCTGGTACTGGCCGTAGTCGCCTTCGGCCGCAATCAGTTCCACGAAGCCCGCCCGCACCGGTACCGGAATAAAAGGGCATTCGATGTGGTCAGCGTCCGCAAACTTGCCAAACACGACAACCTCGCCACCTCCCGTGCCGGAGTCGTCCATCGGGCCGCCGCCGAACCAAAGCCAGTTGCGGCTAACCTCCAGCTCCGAGACAATGGTTTCCAGCACCTCAGTGCTCGGCTGGTGCCGCCCGCCTTCCAGCTGTGCTACCGTAGGCCGTGAAATACCCAGCAGGTCAGCCATCTGCTGCTGCGTCAGCCCACGGGCCTGGCGAACAACCTTCAGCCGCTCCGCCATGCTCAGTTCCGGCAACGGACTAACTGAGCTTATTTTTTTGCGTTCCACTGTAGTCATTTTGCAACATTTGGTAACTATTACCTACATTTGGGCGTCATGTCTCCAACAAAGGTAACATATCAAAACTAAAATGCAACCAATTGAAACCACAGCTACGCCGGCCGACCTGCGTTTGTTGCTTCCCCACGGAGCAATTGCCGACATCGCCCGCAACCTGAAAATGTCCCACACGGCCGTTTCCAAGGCCCTGCAGAAGGCCCGGCCGGCACACCCCGCGGTGGCCGAGGCCATCCGCCTCATCAAGGAAGCCGGCAGCCAGGCCGTGCTGCACGACCTCAACCTGCTCAATCAATAGCCCACTCGCCTTACCGTCCCTTTCGTTATGATGCTCCTTATAAAAGCCGACCAGCATTACCCCCGCCGCCCGCTGCCCCCGGCGCCCTACCTGCTCGAAGAGCCCCGTGCGGCCACGGCCGCCCTGGAGGCCGCCATCCGGGCCTGCCCCAAAAACAAATTCACCGCCAAGTACCCCCGCCCGACCTATGCCCAGCGCTACGATTTGGGCGAGGCCCTGGATAGTCCCTACCTGACCTACCGCGAAGCTGTGTGGGTAGAGCTGTGGCGCTATGAGTTCGACGCCGACACCGCCACCCAGGTGCTCACGCAGCTGCAGCACATCATTGCCCACCGCAAGGCTTCCGGTGTAGCCCTAGTGTACCATCAGGGACGCTGCTTTTTCCCCGAGTTCCCCACGTCCCCGCAGCCATGACGGAGCTAACCACTACCACTCCCGACGGTCTGCATATCACCGTGCGGATGCCCGACAACCACGCCTGGGTGCGCGAGTCGCTGGAAAAGGCCTGCGCCGCCGAGGCCCGCCGCCAGCTGGCCGACACGCCCACCCCGGACCCTGCCTACGCCGTACCCCGCGCCGCCGACATCCTCGACCTGCACCCCGAAACGCTGCGCGACTACATGCGCCTGCCCGACCATCACCCGCGCCGCCTGCACTACATGCCCGGCGAGTCCAGCCGCGGCGACCGGATTCTCCTCTCGCAGATTCACGACTGGCAGCGCCGCAACCGCACTGATGCCACCCTGGCCACCGCGCCGGCCGCCCGCGTCCGGGGCCGCCGTCCCGCCGGCCAGTAGCCCCAGCCTCTTTCATTCCAACATCAACCGCCGACAGCCGCTGCCGGCACAATACCCCGTTCCCGCTCATGTCCCAGCTACTTCCCGTCGTCGGCCCCGACAGCCCCGAAACCCGCTCCATCATCACCATTCAGAAGGTCAAAGTCAAAGACCAGCACCTCACCTGCGAATTCATCGAGCAGCGCAGTGAGGAAGCGCCACCCCGTGCTTTTGCGCTTACCTGCACCGAGCAGGTACACCCCGACCTGACCCACGCGCTGAGCCGCCTGGTGCCGCACCTCTGCCTGCTGGCCGAGCAGCTGACCGAGACAACCGACTACTGGCCCGACGAGTCCGAAGAGCTGCCCACGCTATTCGAGCCATTCACCGTCACCGGCTTCTCGATGGGCCGCAACCAGGGCGGCGTTACCCTCATCGGTCAGCGCGAGCTGGCCGCCGGCCGCGTGCTCAACCTGACTACACCCTACCAATCGTTCGACGACGAGCAGGCCAGCTACCCCTACACCGGCCTGCTGGAAACCACGCTGGCCACGGCCCTGGTCGAAGTCGAAGCCGCCCTACGCGGCAAATGCACCGAGTACCGCCAGCTTGACTTATTCGAGCAGCCAGCTACCACTAACGTCCTCCTGGTGCCCACGCCACCGCGCGCATGAAACTTCCGGCTATCCAATTCTACCCCGGCGACTGGCACAAGGACCAAGGCGTCCAGGCCCTCGACCTCGCGCAGCGCGGGGCTTGGTTTGAGCTGCTGTTGATGATGCACGACAGCGACGAGCGCGGCGTACTCCTCGTCAACGGCCAGCCTATGCCGGATACTGTCATTGCCCGCCGCCTCGGTTTGGATAACCAAACGGCCAACCAAATTCTAACCACCCTGCTGGCCTACGGCGTGGCCAGCCGCCGCGACACCGACGGCGCACTGTTCTGCCGCCGCATGGTGAAGGACGAAAACCTGCGTCAGGTACGCACCGCCGCCGGCAAAAAGGGCGGAAACCCGCTTTTGCTTAACCAAGCTGCCAACCAAACCCCAACCACCGGGGATAAGCAAATTCCAACCCCTTCATTTTCATCTTCAGTTACAGCTTCAATAAAAGAGAGGGAGACGGCTGACGCCGCCCCGCCCGCTCCCAATGTTGAAAATTCAGGTGAGCAAGCAGAGAGCAAACCTGCTGACAGCCGCAGGAAGGCCACCGTCGTCCCAACCCTGGCCGAAGTGCAGGCCTACGCCGCCGGGCAGCACCCCGCCAGCGCCGATGCCCAAACCGAGGCCGCGGCCTTCCACGACCACTACGAAAGCAATGGCTGGCGCGTGAGCGGTAAAACCCCCATGGTCGACTGGCGCGCCTCGTTTCGCGGCTGGATGCGTCGCCGCCCCCAATTCCAGACCGCCGGCCCCCACGGCAACGGCCAGGCCGCGCCACCGGCCCGCGCCCGCACCGCCCCCAAATCCACTGACCCCACCCGCTGGAGCTAACCCACCATGAGCCCAACCAAACCCACCCGCTTCACCGACCCGGCCCGCCGCGCCGCCGTTTCGGCCCCGACCGGCGGACACCTGCCACCCCAAGCCCTGGACCTCGAGGCCGCCGTACTCGGTGCTGCCCTGCTCGAAGCCCACGCCCAGCGCACCCTGCTGGCTTTGCTGCCCACCAAGGAAGTGTTTTACTCGTCGGCCCACCAGCAGGTATATCTGGCCATCCGCGACCTAGTGCAGCAAGGCGACCACGCCGACCTGCTCACCGTCGTAGCCCAGCTGCGCCACCGCGGCACCCTGGAGCGCACCGGCGGCCCCGCCTTCGTCGCCGGCCTCACCAGCAAAATCAACTCGGCCGCTCATTTCGAAACTCATTGCCGCATCCTGCAGGAGCAGCACGCCCGCCGTGTCGTCATCCGCGCCGGCACCGAGCTGGCCGCCCACGGCTACGATGATACCCGCGACCCGCTGACCCTGCTGGCCGATGCCCAGGCCCATCTAACCGGTCTACACCGTACCCTCGAAACCCGCCCCGGCCAAACGGCCGCCGCCGCTTTCGACGCCACTTTTGACCGCCTCGCCCAGGCCGTGCAGCAGCAGGGCCTGACCGGTATTCCCACCGGCCTCATCCAACTCGACGGCCTTACCGGCGGCTGGCAGCCCGGCGACCTAGTTATCTTGGCTGCCCGGCCAGCAATGGGCAAAACCGCCGCCCTGCTGCATTTCGCCCGCACCGCCTCCCTCGACCACGGCCACAACACTGCCGTTTTTAGTCTCGAAATGCCCACGCTCCAGCTCATGCAGCGCATGGTGGCCAGCGAGGTACCCGGCTACAGCAACTCCGACCTGCGCCGCGGCAACCTCCCCGGCGGCTTGGAGCAAGTAGCCCACATTCGCCAGCAGGCCCAGCGCCTTCAAACCCATGGCCACCAGCTGCACATTGACGACACGCCCGGCTTGAGCATCCAGCAGCTGCGCGCCAAGTGCGCCCGCCTCCACGCCCAGCACCCGCTAAGTCTGGTTCTTGTCGACTACATCCAACTCATGCGCGGCGACACCAAAGGCAACCGGGAGCAGGAGGTAGGCAGTATCAGCCGCAGCCTGAAAGAGCTGGCCAAGGAGCTAAATGCCCCCGTCATTGCCCTCTCCCAGTTAAGCCGCGACGTAGAGAAGCGCGGCGGCGAGAAACGCCCGCTACTCTCAGACCTGCGCGAGTCCGGCAGCCTCGAGCAGGACGCCGATTGCATCATCTTCCTCTGGCGTGGCGAATACTACAAAATCGCCGAATACGAGGACGGCACCACCACCGCCGACACTATTCTATTCGACATTGCCAAGCACCGCAATGGGGCCACTGATGAAGTAATTGCAGCTTGTTCAATGCGCCGAGGTGTTTTTTCAGACCTAGTAACCACCAGCCCGAAGGGGTAATGTATTTGAGAGGTATGCCGTACTACAGCTAACAGCTAGTGTGTTTGCTCAATGGACTGATTCTTCTCGAGCTCATACTTACACAGTCCTTAGCCTAACTGCTCAGTCAAGGGTTCTAAAATTCATGGGTACTTGGCTGAAAAAATAGGTTTACGACCCGTTAAAGTTCTTTCTTTGTAGTGTATATACACGCCAACCCTGTAAGCCTTTGTGTGCTTTTCAGGGTCCGTACTGCCATAGTTGCAGCACCTTGCAAGCTCCACATAAGCGCTGGTATTGGCCTGCTCATTACATTCTCCCTGAACAAGTTATAAGACAAAAATGATAGGCGTTGACCTCTTCTCCGGCGCCGGCGGCATGAGTGTCGGAGCTAGGCAGGCAGGCATTCGAGTGCATGCAGCAGTCGAGAATGACCCCCATGCTGCTCACACCTACCGCGCCAACCATCCTGATGTGCTACTGTTTGCTGATGATATTCGGCACCTCGTGCATCTGGATGTGCCACGCAATGAACCGCTGGTCATCTTCGGCGGACCGCCCTGCCAAGGCTTCTCAACCTCCAATCAGCGCACTCGCTCGGCCGAGAATACTAATAACTGGCTTTACGCTGAGTTTCTACGAGTCGTGCAGATGTTCACGCCGCTTCCCGAATGGATTGTATTCGAGAATGTGAAGGGCTTCACTGAAACTGCCGATGGCCTTTTTCTACAGACCGTCCTCGACCAGTTACGGGGATTGGGCTATACAGTCACCAGCCAGGTGCTCAACGCTGCCCACTTTGGCGTACCCCAACGGCGCAACCGTTTTTTCGCCATTGCTTCCCTGCATGGCCATGAGGTGCATGTACCACAGCTTTGCACCCCACCTGTTACCGTTGATGAGGCTTTCGCAGACCTGCCGCCCTTGGAAATCGGCGCTAATTCTGACCGTTTACCTTACCGCAGTACGGAGCCGTCAGCATATGCCCGTGCCCTGCGTGGTGACCTTCAGGAGTGCGTCGGCCACTTAGTATCACGTAATGCTGCCGGCGTAGTTAAACGTTACGCCCATATTCCGCAGGGTGGAAATTGGGAGAATATACCTGCCGAGCTGATGGACAACTACAAAGACCATTCGCGTTGCCACACCGGCATCTACCATCGTTTGCACGCAGAGCGGCCCTCTATAGTCATCGGGAACTACCGCAAGAACATGCTTATCCACCCCACACAGCACCGCGGGCTGTCTGTGCGTGAGGCTGCCCGGCTCCAGAGCTTCCCCGACAATTTCGAATTCAAAGGCAGCATTGGCTTTCAGCAGCAACAGGTGGGCAATGCTGTGCCCCCTTTACTGGCGCGGGCAGTGTTTGATGCTATTCTAAATTGTAATCAATAAGCGTCTATGCCCCGTGTACCTAAAACATTAGTTGCTCGATTCAAGAAAGCAGCGGAGCAAGCTGAGTTATTCCCCTCGTTCACAACGAATAATTACTACCACGCCTACAGCACATTTGAATCATGGCTAGTAAGGAATGTGCACCCGCACGTCAACCAGAGGGCCATGATGATTGATGGGGGGTACTTGACAGACCACGGTCCAGAGCACATTAAAAGAGTTATTCAACGAGCGTCAGACCTGTTAGGCGCTGGTGATAAGATAGCACTGACCCCTTACGAAATTTTTCTATTGCTATCGGCTATTCAGGTCCACGACGCTGGCCACATCGAAGCTGGCCGAATTAATCATGAACAGAATGCTCAGCCTTTGCTTACACATCTGCCTGTAGACAGAGCAGAACAAAGCTATATTTTACAAATAGCTAGGGCGCATGGCGGGAAATTAGCAGATGGCGATAAAGACACCATTGAGAGGGGCCTGCCTATAAAGGATGACTTTGACGGTATAGAGTTTCATCCGCGTTTTCTTGCCGCGTTGCTTCGTTTCGCTGATGAATTGGCAGATGACCGTAGTCGAGGTGCTCGATACCTATTCGACCAAGGGAGAATTCCTGTTTCGAGCGAAGTATACCATGCTTATGCTTTGGCCCTTTACTCTGTAGCTGTCAACTCAGTCGACCACGAGGTAAAGCTAAGTTTTGAGGTGGAGGCTAACCAAGTTGACAAATTATATGGCAAAGGCATAGGTGTAGACGCACAAGGGAGCCCTATAATCGAAGAAGTTTATCTCCTCGATGAAATATTTAAGCGCACCTTTAAAATGTATCAGGAGTGTGTGTACTGCATGCGCTTTTTCCCGTCCCATTTACAGATTAAGAAGATAACAGTAAAAATTAGTGTAGTTGATGATGGTGACCGTTCGCCTGTGCACGAAACAATAGGCTATCAATTAACTGAGCGTGGTTACCCAAGGTTTGCAGATAATTCTGTAGCAGATATGTGTGGGGTTGATATAACATTTGAAGGTCGAGTCATTGATGGAGCGACTCTCAAGGAGCGCTTGGATGGTCTTAAAAATTCCACAACACCAGCAGTATGAATATTACATCCGACCCCTTTGCAGTCCAGACCCCAGAGGATATTTCAGCTGCAGATACTGTTGAGCTGTTCGTAGATGTATTCGCTGACTTTAAGCGCGTTCCAAAGCCGGGCCACACTTTTCTGAATGGTCCACGCGGCTCAGGAAAGAGCATGATGTTTCGTTTCATGCTTCCTGATTGTCAGGAGCTTAAACAAGAAAAACCCCTGCGCGAACATGAGTATTTTTCCATCTATGTACCCATTAAGCAAACCAGCCTTAATATAGTTGACCTTGAGCGCGTACAGCGGCACGCCAACCTGCTGCTTAACGAGCACCTACTTGTAACCTACATTGCCACCAGAGCTTTCAACAGCATAGCGCAGGTTGTTACCTCGGGTGAATACGATAGTCCTGAAGTACGCCAAGAGGCCAGGGACTTCTACAAGCTATTCACACGGAAAGCGCAGGAAAGCGGCTATAATAAAAAGATAGAGCCGCTGCCGGTTGAGATTTCGACGGCTGCCATCTTTGAGGAGATTGAAACCCTCTGTTTTTCGCTCAAAAATGATGTTGACCAGTATGTGAGAAGCATCTCATTTAGCGAGGAGCCCATACGCTACAATGACTCTATCTGCGTCTACCTGGATTTCCTTTTTCCTCTGCTGGACCGGCTGAGACAGCTTTCCTTTATGCCTGGAGGCCCCGTCTTCCTGCTAATTGATGATGCTGATAATCTGAGCGACATTCAGACAGTCATATTAAACACTTGGGTGTCATATCGCACCAGCGCACGGGTTAGTCTCAAAATTTCTACGCAGCTGAACTATTCAACTTTCCGCACTTCGAGTGGGATTACTATAGATTCACCACACGACTTTAACGAGGTGAACATTGCTACTCTGTACACCTCGCAGAAGGACCATTACAAGGACCGCATGTGTGCGATTGTGGAGAAGCGCCTTAGAAACGCTGGTTTTCCTGTTTCAGCCTACGATTTCTTCCCTGATGATAAGACTCAGACTAATAAAATTGACGCCATTTACGATAAAATAAAATCCGGGGAAATTGTCACCCCTGATGGCTACCGCGCCACGGACAAAGGTTATCGGTACGCCTCTTCAGAATATTTGAAAACCTTGGGCGGGGCCAGTAAGTCGCGGATGACTTTTCTCTATGCGGGCTTCCGGGATATGGTTGACATCTCTTCCGGCATTATCCGTCATTTTCTGGAGCTGGCCTCTCGCATGTACAGTGCAGAAAAAGCTAATATTGAAAAAGTAGCCAAGTTGAAGGGGCAAGAGCCCCGTCAGGTATTGAGCATCGACCCTGCTACCCAGAGTAAGGTAATTAGAAACTATTCGGAAGAATACCTTCACGAGGACTTGGACAAGCTCGTAAATGATGACTCGTCTGATGCTGGTAATGCCGTCAAGTTGCGCAATTTGATTAACTCAATGGGCGGCATGTTCGAAGTAATTCTCTTCTCTGATGCTTCTACCCGACGAATTATTTCAATTGCTCTGACTAATACTCCTGAGCCGGACATTCTGGAAGTACTCAAGCTAGGGGTCCGTTACGGCTACCTTCAGGAGAGCACTGTTGGCAACCGCGAAGGCACTGGACGCACTAGGCGCTATACACTGAGCCGTCGTCTTGCCCCTTCTTTCAACCTAATTGCTGAAAGTTTCGCAGGCGACAAGTTCATCACCAATACTGACTTGAGGGCGGCCATGAAAGACCACAAGAGCTTTGTGACTAAATTTAAGACGAAGGGCTGGCTAGGCGAAGCCACCACACGTAAGGCAAGTGGTCAACACTCACTCTTCGACGGCGAAGGCAATGAATAACGTAGACAAGGTCCAGCTCTCCGACCTGGCCTCACTTTATCCAGACAACATCGACCTGTTTATTTGCTGCGCAAGCTTCGAGACTCGTTGCTTGTCGATTGCAAAGGCATTAACGCCTGGCAGAATCAGTAAATCCCTGATTTGCTTTAGCGAGGACCCCGCTGGCCTTGGCCCCAAATTCAAAGCAAACAAGTCGATACTGCTGCAGCGGTTTGCTGCATCTGCTACCGAAGCTCCATTACGGCATAACGACCCCATTGCTACTGCTAACACTCTTGTTAGCAGGCTTAGTGTTCTGGCTAAGGAAGAAGTGCGCATATGCGTAGTGGATATAACCACCTTCACCCACGAAGCATTGCTAATTCTGCTTCGGGTGCTCACAATAGTATTCCACAAATCAAGCTGCAATATCACATTTGTCTATGCAGCAGCGCAGGAATATTCTGTCGGTGACCCCCAGTCTAAAAAATGGCTTACGCGAGGAGTAGGTACTGTGCGCTCCGTGCTAGGCTATGGTGGGGAAATGAACCCTGCGAAGGGCATTCATTTAGTAATTCTGATGGGATTTGAGCAGGAGCGGGCGAGAAAGCTTGTCGAGCTTTTTGAACCAGCCAAAGTTTCACTAGGTATTGGCAGAAAAGCTACATCCGTTAATGAGAGTCATTATAGGATTAATATGTTCAGCTTTAAAAACTTGGCTATTAGAAAGGAGGAAGTCGATAAATTTAACTTTTCCTGCACGAGTCCTGACCAGACGCGCAAGGATTTGCGGCGCCATATAAGCAAATACACTGACTATAATACTGTCATTGTAACACTCAATACTAAGCTGTCTACAATTGGAGCAGGCTTATACTGCGTAGAGTCGCCACAAACCCAAATTTGCTACGTACCGGCTAACCTTTACAATGTAAAAGGTTACTCATCACCTGATGATTCCTGCTACGTCTACACCCTAGAAAATTTTTGGAATCTGTAGATGGATTCGAAGCATTAGGTAATAGCATGTTTGATGCTTTCAAAAGGAGCGAGCCTATTTTTTGTTTTCACGTACTCTCTGCCGAACAGCAGTCGAAATTTCGTCCGCTTTCTTCATGAGGTCATAGATTTTAGACTTTATAGCGCTTAACTCCGTGACTTCGCGGCTACAGTGTTCATCGATGATTTCCCTCGTATTAACCACGCCTTGGCTGATATAGCGCGCAATCATTATCAGTTTTTGTTGCTTGGTCGCCTGGTCTAAGTTACAGGACTGAATATATGCAGTCCATGTTTTACTGCCTTTGCTGGAGTTGCAGGCTTTACAACACGGGACCAGATTACCAATTTGATGCCCGATACCTGAGAATTCTCCTTTGCTAACTGTCGAGGATACATGGTCCCAGGTTTCAGCTGGTTTATCGCAGTATACGCACGTAAGGTCACCGCTCGGGTCCTGACCAAGTATTTTGAGGGCTTCCTCGATAGATTGTTCGTTGTACTCATCAGCAGCTGATAGCGCAGCTGCAAAAGCATGGTTGATAGTAGTCCACCTTTTCTGGTAGATAGAGTAGTCTTTTAAGTGGCTCTTGATAGACTGCTTTTTCATTGCTTTTTCATTGCTTTTTTACATGCGTTAGGCAGAGTTGCCCATTACGTGAGCCGCAATAGCAATATCAACATTGCACAACCAGCACTGCCCCACACAATATCGCATCCTCATCCTCCGCATCAAACGCTACCCCCGACACGGCGGCCACCGCAGCCATAGCCGCCGGGTTTGCCTCCTCCTCACTATCGAACACCGAGTAGGCTACGTATTCCGGCCCGCTGGCCAGTACATCCACCAGCCCCGGCGCGCAGCCTAGTAGCGCCGGCACCTGGTCAGGCACCCGCGCAAATCCGGTTGCCGGGTCCGGCATACAAAGGCCCTCAAAGGATACCAGTTGCGGCGGCTGGTGGGGCAGGTAAAGCATGGCGTTCATCTTAACAGGTTTATTGCTCGTTTGCAAAGGTCATTGTTTGACGGGCTACTGCTGCCATCAAATCTGCTGCCCCGCACATTTTTTAGTACGCTCCAGGCGCTAAAACGACCCGCTGTTCACTGCGCAGCCAGCCCCAGCCAGCTACAAATACTAGTTACTAACTATATTGGTTAAACATCTACTAACTTTGTTAGTATTATTGCCGTTGCATACGCCCGTTCACTCCTACCGATAGTCTTATGTCCACCGTCGAAATTCTGCAGGTCATTCAGGAGCCCCTGTGGCTCATCCAGTGCGAAACGCCCGTTCCGGCCGGCTTCCCCGGCCTCGCCGACGGGGCGCCTCTCAGCAAAATCGACCTGAATAACCTGTTGGTGCCCCGTCCCGACTGCACCTATCTGGCACGCGTCCAGGGTACCAGCATGGACGGAGCCCCCTCGCACATTGCCGACGGAGCCCTGATGGCCGTTGACTGCTCCCTCACCCCTGAGCCAGGCGACATCGTGGTGGCAGCTGTTGATGGAGAGTTTACCGTCAAGCGGCTTGAAAAGCGCGCCAACGATTACTGGCTCATCCCCGACAACCCCACCCATAGCCCCATCGACACCAGCCGGCTGGGCGACCGGTTCGAGGTTTGGGGCGTCGTTACCTACGTCTTCAACAAGATGCAGCGGGGCCGGCACCGCTAGCCTATCCATGCTGGCTCATGTGCGTCTGACAAAGCGCGCGTGTTAGTGCATATGCTGAGCAAGTGGTTTGAAACTGATGAAACCTGTCGTTTATTGCTCCCTACTCCATCATAAGCTACTTCCAGATGAAAACCGTTGCTACCCTCGAACACCTCACTGCAAACTTGAAAAAGCTGGAGCATTACATCCAAGCGGGTTCTACTGATGAGCAACAGGAAGCCCGGCGGTTTATCGAACAGGGCACGTGCTTTCTGGCTTACCACGACGGGGGGCAGATGCGCTTTGCTCCAAGCCGGTTTATTGGCTACCAGAACAATACATTCGACAAGCACAGCAGCAATGCGGAGCGCGACGGCCGGGTAACCAACCCCGCAATATCCAGACTGCTTAAAACGTCACTGCCGCTGCCTGATGGGGAATTGGAGGAGCAATACCAGCAGTATTGTCACAGCTTGGGTATTACCCCTCGCCCTAAAGGCAGCTTTGGAGTGAGCCGTAAATACTGGAAGCTGTAATCAGGTCCATGCTTAGCGTCAGCCGCTCCTATATCTTCCATGACAGGTAGGACGACGCAACGCGAGGTAAGCGGCCGGCCTGCACTAGGCGCAAAGTTCAGAACCGCTCATCCAGGTGCAGGGTCCCATCGATGTAGTACTGTGTAAGGTGACCGGCCAGCCGCAACGAGTGCGCAAATTCTGCCCGCTCGTGCGCATCCTGCGCTGAGACAGCCACAACGCTGAATGACTCCTCCAGATAGGGTAGAGGTCGTAGCTCCTTCGGCAGATGCGGCCCGTCTTCACCAGTGATGCGCACCTGATATACCTGGTAGCCTTGTGGCAGCTGTTCCATCTGATAGACAGAGTCTGCTCCGCAGCTCCGGCACTTCACCTGCAGGCTGATGCCTGATTCGCCTTTTGCTATAACACGGCCCGATGAGTGCGGCGTGGCCTGCTGCTCACTAGTGCAGTGTAATGACAGAAATCCTTTCGGTGTATGACCGACGCCGGTAGAGAGAATACGGGTATGCGCCATGGTCAGTTAGGTAAAAGAAGGAGGGCTGAGAGTCGGCATCTGATGTAAAGTTCGCAACTTCGGCCCGTTCAATACAGCCATTAATTTCATATATGAATAATCTGACTGCGTGCCTGAATGCCGTAGCCTCAACCGTAAGCCGGGTGGACCAAGAAAACCGCTTGGTAAACCAATATACCGCTCGCGACTTCACCCCGTTCCGCTTTCTGTCCGGTTGGGGTGAAGTGCCATCTACCCACATGCTGGCTTTTTTTCTCGACCCCAACGAGGACCATGGCCAAGGCACCCTATTCCAGGAATTGTTCATTAAACGGCTGCAGCTACAGCCTGCTGTTGGTGCCCGACTCCCCAAAACCCGCTGGAAAGTAGAAGCCGAGCGTCGCCATGCCGAATACGGCCAACTGGATATGCTGCTGACAGCGGCTGACCATTCCTTTGGCATCTGCTTGGAGAACAAGCCCCGCAACCAGACTATCGACCAGCCCCAGCAGTTGGCTTCCTACCGAAAGCTCCTGCAGCACCGGCACAACGAAAGCTACCTGCTTGTTTATCTCAGCCGCGAAGAAAGGGCCCCGAATTCCGATAGCCTGCATCCTGATGACCGTAAAGCACTCACCAGTTCGGGGCATTACATCAACATCACATACCGCAGCTTTATTCTGGACCTTCTCCATGACTGGCATCAAGCCGTTCACCCCGAAAGCCTGCGCATCTTCCTGCGCCAGTTTCGCCAGCACATCGAGCAGTGGCTACAATTTGAAAGCACAAAGCCAGCACAACTTATGCAGGAACAAGAAGTAGCCGCCACACTGGCAACATCTGCCGCCAACGTGCGGACAGCATTCGAAATTCATGCTTCCATCGGCGCATTGCGTCAACAGCTTCTTAGCCGTCTCACCCAGGGCTTGGTCGCTGCAGTGCCCGGCACTGTGGGCGCAGAACACTGGAAGTATAAGGGGTTCTTCGGAGCGGAAACTTATCGGGGATTTCTTATTCGACGTCCATCGCCTACTGGCATCTTCGATGACCTGCCTTGGGGGCGTTATGCTATTGTACTCGAGTTTCTTGATGGGAAGCTGATGTACGGCGTGAGATTTGACCGGATTGACTGGCATCAGGGTGATACAGGGGCCTCTGCTCCTTGGCCAAATGAGATTTCTGCGGCTATGAGTCCGGGCCCAATTCCCGTACCATTCAACAGCAATGAGTGGTGGCCATGGAAGGTTTATGCCAGTCAGGAAAACGGCAACGACCTCTATCCCGCCATAGCTGATACTGACAGCGACTTGTGGAAAAAGCTCAAGCCCGAAGTAATCCGTTTGGCCGAAGCACTTGATACTTGGTGTGCCATTCCAGCCAACAATTAGCTATAACCAAAACGAGCGGACCATCTGGTCCGCTCGCTTCATTTCCACTCTACACCTCAAAATGCGGCCGGTCCTTGAACCCCGGCCAGTCGCCGCCCCAACGCACCCGCGCATCGGCCGCTTTCATCAGCCGCGCAAACTTGCTCAGCAGTAGCCCCGACCACGACACCTCCCCATCAGGCAGGATAAACGCCACATCCAGCGCCGGCGTGGGCAGCTTATTATGCTTCGATTCACCCCCGCGCTTATAGGTCACAATCGGCCCGGGCTTGCTGCGTCCCTGCTTATAGAGCTCCTCCTGCCGCTCCGGCGACCGGTAGCACTCCGTAATAATCGGCCGCCCCGCCAGCCGAAGCACCGGGTCACCCAACCACCGGGCTAAAGCCTGAGCATACGCCGCCCCCAGGCTCGGCACCGCCTGCGCCAACCGCGCAGTCTGGACACGTTGCTGAACCCCGCTCAGCTGCGGCAATGACCGCTTCCCCGTCCGCTCCGCGAAACGGCCAGCCGGTACCTTACTCAGCGTCGACACGGCCGGAAGCAGGCGCGACGGGCGCCTTTTCCGCCGACCCCGGGGCCGGAATCTTAACCACTACCTCCGACTTTTGTAGCGCCTTACGCACCGTTGCCCAGATGGTGACGATGGCCACCAGTGCCTGAATGACGAGGTGCCCGTACTGCTCAATCTTGTCGGGGTCGGGCGGCACCAGCTCATTGCCGGCCACTTGTCCGAGGAGGGAAGTGGCAAGGATGTGTGCGAGGTGCCCGGCTTTGGTGCTGCTAAACATGGCGTTTGTTTATGTTACTGTGTTATAATTTGTAACAAACATACGTAGTAAAAAGCAACAAGATTCACAACAGAGTCGTTAGTTGTTTTGTATTATTTTGGGCAGCCCCTTCGGGCCGGGCTGTCCGCCACTCCGCTTCGCTTCGGCCCTGCGGGCAGCCTTCCGATGGTCGGCTTGGCTACCATCCCTGCTGCTCCTGACGCTCCGCCAACAGCACGGCAAGCCGTTGCCAATTCGCAAGGTCACCGCCTCCCGCTGGTCGGCACCTCCCATGCGAGGCCCCGGCAGCCTCCCCACACGACCCTGACGCTCCGCCAGCCCGCCGCCTGCCGTGCCACCAGCCCTACGGGACAGGCCGCCCGTCATGCCCCTCTTGCCAGCCGCCCCGGTCCCGGCCGCCGTTCGGCCTCGTCGCTACCTTGCTCCGCAGAGTTTTGGGCTCCGTACCTCCGCCCAAAACCCCGCTACGCCGCGTCCGCTCCTCTGCTGCACGTCGCCCCGGCCCTCTCCCCACCGCACCGACACAACAGCAACCATCGACTCTACAGCTGCAGCCCTGACGCCAGCCCACCGCACCGCTGCCAGGCCGCGCAAGGCCAGAAAAAAGCCCCGCGCCGCCTGTCAGCTCCTCCTGATTTCGTTGCAGGCCGCAGGCTGAAAAGCCCGCCGCCTGCGGGTAAAGCTTGCGTTCAGGCCACGCAGGCAGAAGCAAGGCCCGCTTCGCGGAGAGTCTTATTGGGGAGTGCCCCAAGCCCCCGCCATCATGCCCAGGCTGACGCCCGGTCATCTGCCTCGGGTTCCGCAGCCTGAAAAAGGCCGCTACACCCTCATAAGGCCGGCTCCGCCGAGCGTCCATTGGTGGCTGACCGCCCCCAAACCCCGGCAATAAGGCATTTAGGTGTCGTTCAGTCGGCCACGTTCCGGCTAGGCTCGGCAGTCCTTGCTAAAATTGCACTTTTCCGACCTGTTTTCTGGTTAAAAATATTCTAACAAGCCCTGTTATTTGGTTGCATTATGTTTGATTAACAAACATTTTGTTTGTATCTTTGGGTAGCAAGTCGGGAAAGGCCCGGCTGCCCGCCCTACCCGGAGGCCTACGGCGCGGGGCATCCCACGGCTAACATCTACAGCCATGCAACCCAACCAACTTCTGCAGCTCGCCGCTGCCGCCTGGAAAGGCCCCGCCCTCTGCTCGTTCTCGGGCATCTACGTTTCGCAGTCTGCCGCCACCTATGGCAAGGGCAGCACCTCCTGGCACGTCATGCTCAGTCTGGCCCAGCGCCCGGAGTGCCAGCCCGCCGGTGGGTTTGCCGGCTCCTCCCCATGCCCGTTTGAGGCCTTGCGCCTGGCTTTTCGCGCCCTGCGCGCCGCCTACCCCGGCTATGCCTTTGGGGCCGTGTGGGAGGTCATGAAAGCCGAGGATGATTTTGCCGGCGTCCCCGCTCATGCCTAGCGTCGCCATTGCCCCAGCCGCGCCCGTCGTGGGCGCGGCTGCCGGCAAGCTGGCTGCCCTGCACGCCAACCTTGCCCGGCTGGAGGCCATGTTTCCGCCCCGGCCCCAGCCCGCTCCCCAGCCCACGCCGGCCCCCATCGACCCGGCCACCGTTGCCGCCCGCCTAGCTCTGGCCCGCACTCAGTCAGCGCTGTTTGATGCCCGTGCTGCCAGGTATGCGCTGCGCGACGAATACCGCCCCCAGCCGGGCCGCTTCACTCAGCTTCGCGCTGCCATCATGCGCTACCGTGAGGCCCGCACTGCTTACGCCGCCGCTGCCGCCGCTTTCCACGCCAGCCCGGCCGGCGCTGCCTTGCAGGCTGCCCGCGCCCGCTACCCGCTTTTCTAGCCATCAGGCCCGCGTCGGCATCGGTGCGGGCCACTAAGCCCCTTTTTCATGGACTACGAACCAACCGAGGCCGAGCTAAACGGCCTCAGCGGCGATGCGATAGCCGCTGATGAAGCCCAGGCCGCTTATTACGAGCAGCAGGAGGAGTGGGAGCGCCAGGCATGGTACCACCACGAGCAGGAGCAGCAAGGGTGGGAAGATGGCGAGTACGAGCAGATGATGTTCGAGGTCGAAGGCTATTAATCCAATCCATTCACCAAGGGCCGCCCGCCGGGGGCGGCCCCTTAAAGTGCCCCGTCATGCCAAAAACCGCTACCACCTACCAGCCCCATTTGCTCGACCCGCACAGCGCCCAGCCGCAGCCGGTGAGCCCCGCCAACGGCCGCAGCTTCAAGCTGGCCGAGTTGTACCAGCTGCTCGATTGCCGTCTGGTCGATGTCGTCCGCCTCACGCCCGAGCTGATTCTCATCATCGACGACGAGGGCAAGTTCCGCAACCCGGCTTACCTCAATCTGGTGGCCACCTACCTCTGGTATCACCACCAGCCCGCAGCGCGAGGCCATGATTCCATCGTGGGCCGCGCCATTCTCTGCCACGACAAGCAATTCAAATAAGCAAACGGCGACGGGGCCGGCCGCCAACAGGCCCCACCTTTTTTCATTCCCAACCCCAACCATTTCCCATCATGTCCACCAAAGTAAAAGCCCAGCGCACAGCCACTACCGAAGCCGGTGCCGCATCCACCACAGCGGCCCCCGCATTCACGCTCAGCGGCCCCATTACGGCCATGCCTGCCTACCTCACCGAGAAGGCCGACGAGGCCACCGGCGAAGTTCTGCAGGTTTCCCGCTTCCGCTATCTGCCCGGCCACCCGCGCCAGATTCGCTTTGATGCCAAAGCCGGTCAGTTCAACATTGGCGGCACCACGCCGCTCGGTAACTCGCTCCGCTTTATTCCGCTGGCCTGGCGCATCTTCCAGGACGACATATTGAACATGGGCCGCAAGTTGTGGGCCGAGCTGTTTTTTGCCGACGACAAGGGCGCAGTTTGCGCCGTGCTCTTCCACGGCTACAGCGTCGAAAACCTGTACCGCCTGATTGAGCCCCTGTTTTACGACGACCTGACCCTGGCCGACGTGGCCGTAAAGGTGACGGCCGAGAAGAAGCAGACCACCAAGGAAGGCAAAACGGCCACCTACTACATAGCGCAGTTCAGCTACGAGGCCGCCGACCCGGCCGAGGTAGCTGCCCGCCGTGACTTCGCCCGCGACTTTCCCATCTGGCGCGCCGAAACCTACACCGGCGCGGCCGATATGCGCATCCAGCACGGTTATACCGTGCCCGCTGAGGAAGAGCACCACGAGCCGGAGCCTGCCGCCGCCGAGCCCGGCGCACTGCCCGAGGCTGCCTAGCATCACGGCCCTCACGGTACCCGCCGTGGGGGCTATCCGGCTACCTGCTTACTCCTTAAATCTTCAGTTCATGGATACCACTACCGAACAGCCCCAGCTACTCATCGAGCAGCAGCCCCACGATGAAGCTGAGGCCGCTTCACTGGCGCAGCTCGCCGAGTTACTAGCTGCCACCGACCCGCTACCCGACCTACGCGACCTGGCCCCGGCCGTGCGCCAGCTTTTCCCCGCGCCCGCTTACTTGGTCGGCTGTGGTAGCGCCCACATCTGGCTGCATCGTGTAGGCGACCCAGCCCGCCTGGCTCTCATTCGCTAACTCCCATTTTCCCCACTGCCATGTTTCACGACCTCACCTCATACCCCGGCCTGACCCAGGAGCAGCACCGCGCCCTGCCTCACGTCTCCAATACCGACCTCTCCGAATTGAAGGCCCGGATATTAGGCCAGCTGCGCCGGCCCAACCCGCAGGCCCTGGCTTTCGGCTCCCATTTCCACAGCGCCACCTTGGAGCCCGCCACCTACGCCCGCACCCAGGAGAAATGCCCCTGGCAGCAGTTGGAGCAGCTGGCCCGTCAGGTACGCCGCCACCGCTACTGCCGCGACGTGCTGTACCGCGGCACCGCCGAACTGACCCACACGGCCACTCACACCGCAACCGGCGTGCAGGTCAAGATTCGCCCTGACCTGGTAGTGGTAAGCCCCGCCGGCCGCCGCACCACGCTCATCGACTTCAAAACCACCAGCTGCCCCGACCTCCCGCACTTCCTGGCCAGCGCCGAGCAGTACGACTACGACCGCCAAGCTGCCCTATACCTCGACGCGCTGAATGCCACCCGCTTCCTGATTATCGGCGTGCAGAAGAAGGCCCCGCACGCCGTATGGCTCTTCGACGCCACCGCTACGCCCGGCTTCATCGAGCAGGGCCGCAAGAAGTACACGGCGCTGCTGCGGCACCAAGCAGCCCAAATGTGTAGCTAGAAACTGCACCTTCTGAGCCCTTTGGTCGTTTTAATAATATGTCAGATGTACACTCCCCAGCTACCCGCAGCTACAACATGTCGCAGATTAAGGGCAAGAACACCAAGCCTGAAATGCTTGTCCGTCAGTACCTACACGCTCATGGTCTGCGCTATCGTCTCCACACCAAAGACCTACCCGGCAAGCCCGACCTTGTACTGCCAAAGTACCAAACGGTTGTTTTCGTGCACGGCTGCTTTTGGCATAAGCATCCTGGCTGTCCGAAAGCAGCAGCTCCTAAAACCCGCACTGAGTGGTGGCAAGAGAAAATCGGCCGTAACGTCATCAATGATGAGCGTCAGCAATCTGACTTAACTGTTAAAGGCTGGAAAGTGCTTACCGTTTGGGAATGCGAGCTGAAGCCGGCTCTCCGCGAGAGCACTCTCCGACAACTATTTGAAGAAATCACCAGGGCAAATTCTGCATAAGCAATAAGTTGTAATAATCCTAGATTTAACTCTCAGGTCTTAGCCGATTGATACTTATTCGCTTTCTTTGGAGTGCTTAGCACATAAGTTCAGTATTTTCGCAAGTTTGCCGTTACCGGCCTTGTGTAGGAAACTGCCCTGAACACAGCAATAGAATTTCTACCTAACACATGCCTCCTACTTTACAAGCTGTCGACTTTTTCTGTGGCGCTGGCGGTATGACAAACGGCTTATTACAAGCTGGTATAGATGTAGTTGCAGGGGTTGACAATCACCTTCCCTGTTCTCAAACTTACCAACATAAAACCAATAACGTCAGGCCGAACGGCACACCTTCGCAGTTCCTGCATAAGGACATCAACTCACTTACAGCAGATAAGCTGCTCGAACTTACCCAGCTCAAACGCCGCGACGACAACCTGGTACTTGTCGGGTGCAGCCCTTGCCAGTTTTGGTCTAAGGTTAATACAGACAAGAATAAATCAGCTCAGGGTAAACGCCTTCTAGACCATTTTAGAGACTTAGTGCTGGATATTTTGCCGGCCTACGTCGTAGTCGAGAATGTGCCAGGCTTATCGACCCGTGCCGAAGATTCCGGCCTCGATGAGTTTCGGAATAGCTTACGCACAGCAGCATTACCCTATCGGATTTCCGAGGGAGTTGTTTCGGTAGCTTTTCACGGTGTGCCGCAGAAACGCAGACGCTACACCTTGATTGCAACACGTCTCCCTGGCGAAGTTTCTCTTCCGGAGGCAACCGTGGCAACAGGTGCTTGGCCTGAAGATATGGCTGTGAAAAACTTTCTAGGTTGCAGCAATGGGTTCGCACCTATCCCCGCAGGGCACAAAGACCCGACAGGCTTCCACCATAGTAGTGCCATACTACATCCGCAGAATCTAGAGCGCATTAAACTCACGGAAAAGAACGGAGGGAAACGCTCCGCTTGGCGCAACAACGCTGAGTTGATGATTCCCGCCTACGTGGGGAAAGACGAAGATTTTCCGGACGTATACGGCCGAATGTCATGGGATGAACCGGCCCCGACAATTACTACCAAATTCAACTCCCTCTCCAACGGTCGCTTCGGTCATCCGGAGGAAGACCGAGCTATATCCTTGCGGGAAGGAGCTACCCTGCAGACTTTTCCCAAGGACTATTCATTTGTGGGAGGCCAGTTAGAAATAGCTCGCCAGATTGGTAATGCTGTACCACCGGAGCTAGCCCGGCGTATCGGTCACCAGTTGCTCACGCACTGGACCGCTAATCAGCACTAAAAATGGCTCGTTTCAAAACCCGCGCCCGCGCAGTCGATATGCTCGGTCGGCAGCAGATAGCTGGCATTCCGTCGGCGATAAGTGAGCTGTTCAAAAATGCGCATGACGCGTACGCCGACCATGTGGAGATAGACTTCTACAGGCAGAATAAGCTCTTTGTATTGCGCGACGACGGCTTAGGTATGACGCGCACCGACTTTGAATCTCGTTGGCTGACTATTGGCACAGAAAGCAAACTGAATGCTAAAACGGGCCTTAAAATGCCCCCAAGTGCCCCAGGAAAACCTAAAAGGCCCATTCTGGGAGAAAAAGGCATTGGTCGACTAGCCGTTGCATCTATTGGTCCGCAGGTTCTTATTCTAACCCGGGCTGAGCGAGCCGATGGCCTGCACGACTTGGTTGCTTGCTACATCCACTGGAGCATCTTTGAACAGCCTGGGCTTGACTTGGAGGATATAGAAATCCCAGTAAGAACGTTCCCTGCTGGCTCCCTTCCAACGAAGCAGGATGTGGATAGTATGACGGAAGCATTTGGTCACAACCTAATCGGCTTAGAGAAGGAGGTGCGTGGGCAATTTGAGGCTGACTTCCGAAAGATGAGTATCGACCCTAGTGCAGTTGATGGGTATGTTAAAAATCTTAGTCTGGCAGGCAAGGGACACGGCACGCACTTCATCATCAGTCCGACCTATGATGTATTGTTCGCTGATATCGACAATAGGTCTGAATACGAGGCTTCAAACCTAGAAAAAGTTTTACTAGGCTTCACCAATGAGATGACACCGGGGCACCCCACGCCGGTGATTAAAACTGCTTTCCGAGACCATCAAGGCGCTGGTCGCATAGAAGACTGGGCTACCCGCAACCGGTTTTTTACTCCCGAAGAGTTTGAGATTGCTGACCATAGTTTTCAAGGTACTATTGACGAGTATGGCCAGTTCCGGGGCAAGGTAAGAGTCTATGACCATGAGCCTGTTGCCTATACTCTACCCTGGAATCAAGGGCAGGGTAAGCCCACCGAATGCGGCCCTTTCAAGATAGATATAGCTTATATTCAAGGCCGACATAAAGAGTCTCTATTAGCCACTAGCAAGTCTAGTGCTGAGTTTGGCGAAATAACAAAAAAGCTGAACCGGTTCGGAGGCCTTTATATCTACAAAGATGGTATTCGCGTCCAGCCTTACGGCCAAATTGATTTTGACTGGTTAGGCATCGAACAGCGGCGTACACTTAGTGCTTCCTTCTATTTCTTCTCTTACCGGCGAATGTTCGGGGTCGTAGATATAAACCAGCAACATAATGCTGCCCTACTTGAGAAAGCTGGCCGTGAAGGGTACCGCGAGAACGTCGCCTACAAGCAATTCAAGGATATCCTGAAAAATCTGATAATTCAGCTTGCTATAGACTTTTTTCGAGATGGGGGCATATACGAGCCACAATTTGTTGCCAGAAAGCAGGCATTGGTACGCTTGGAAGAGGTTCGCCGTAAACGCGAAAAAGGAGTTACCGCCAAAAAGAAGAAGTTAGACCAAGAATTGGAGGTGTTTTTCCGCGCCTATGAATCAGGAGCACCAACTGAGCAAGCCCAGGAATTTGCCGAGGGGTTGAGACAACGTTTGGTCGAAACTAAATCTTTCAAGGATACTAAAATGGCAGCGCAGATGGTGCTGGATATTGAGGAATCGGCCCGTCGTAATCTGCGCAATTTGGAAGAATCGTATTATGTAGCTAAACCGAAAGGTATAGGTTTGAGTCGAGCATTGGAGCAGAAATACGATGACTACTCAGTCATGTATCAAGAATTACAGTCCACTGTTTTTAACAAGGTCCGGCAAACTGTTGAGGAAGAGATAACCACTGCGGCCAACGAAGCCCGCTTAGAGTTAGACCGCCGCGTCCGGATAGAACGTGCCCTGAAGCAGCTCGCTGACCAAGCCCAAAAAACAACCCGCGTAGAACGAGCCGAAACCAATGAAGCTGTTGGCAAAGTCCAGGAAGAAATACGTCTGGCTGTGCAAGCAAGTATCACTGCGGTAAACGAAGAGGTACGGGAAGTTTTGGCTGACTTTGCAGCAGCCGACTTTAGCGAAATGGAGGAGGCTGATATTGTCACCGTACGCGACGACCTCGAACGACGTCTGATTGACGTTAAAGAGAGCAAGCAAGAACTGCTACGTGGAATTCGAGCACAGCTGGAGGAAATCGACGTGGAGAATCCAGGTGCTCGCCTTGATGAAATGGAGGCAGTGGAGCGCCGTATGCTTGCACTAGAAGAACGTGCCGAGTTAGACTTACAGTTGACTCAAATGGGAATGGCTATTGAAGTTATCAACCATGAGTTTGATTCTAGCATTCGAAGCATTCGTGACCAACTTCGGCTGCTTCGTAATTGGGCTGATGTTAACAAAGGTCTTGATAAAGTATATCAAGGCCTACGTACCAGCTTTGACCATTTGGATGGTTATCTAACTTTATTTACGCCACTTCATCGGCGTTTGTATCGTGAGGAGGTGACGATTAGAGGCACGGAAATAGTCGAATACTTAACGGGACTCTTCGAACAGCGCTTAGACCGGCATGCCATCGTGCTAAAGCATACTAAAGCTTTTGCAAATCTCAAGCTGACCGGCTATCCGTCAGTCTATTACCCTGTATTTGTCAACTTAATAGACAATGCCATCTATTGGCTAAAGGACCATCGAGTTGAGCAGCGAGTGATAGAACTGCATGCAAGTGGCAAGACCATGTTTGTATCAAATAATGGTCCCGCAATCTTGGAGAGTCGCCGCGAATCAATTTTTGAAAGTGGTGTTTCTTTCAAACCGGCTGGTCGTGGCCTTGGCTTGGCAATTTCAGCTCAAGTTCTGGCTAATGCCAACTACAGCTTGACTTTAGCTGAAGAGCCACGTCCTGAAATGACAGTTACCTTTTGCCTAGTTCCGACTAAATAAATCAGCTTCCATTCCTTTTATATGCCCGCAATTCTACCTACGCCAGCTCCTATTTTCAAACAACGCTCCAGGGCAGCCGCGAGGCGTTTCCTACAAACAGCTATGCTGTTTGATGATAATGCTACGTTCGAAGAGTTGAAAATATCTATCAAGGCTGAAGATGTTAATACTCCCAACCTAACGGGACCAGAGGAAATAGAAACTCCGTCCGAAGAAGGTACTGCTGGTACAGCGCAGAAGGAAAAAGAAAAAGAAACAGAACGTAAAATGGGCGAAAATCTCTATGCAAAAGCCATCAATGATGCTTTTGCTGAAGAGGGTATAGTCTGCGGAGTAATTAAGCCTAAAAAAGACGATATAACTGCGTTAAACGCAATTAAAAAAGCAGCCAGACGAGCTGATATAGTAGTCGTTGACTGGTTTATTAACGATGATAAAGGTGAGACAGCGCTAAACGTGATAGAAGGTATCCTAAGCGAAGACAAAGCAGAGGATGGAGAAGCTCACCAGGGACGCCTGCGCCTACTTGCAATCTATACCTCTGAACCAGATTTAGCCACTATTTCTCTTAAAGTCAAAACCAAGTTTGGATTTAAGAATACCGCAAATAATACCAAGGGCAGGTATACGCTGGCATTAAATGAAAATGTCCGGCTTTGTATATACCAGAAAGACAGAGGCAGCAAAAAGAACATTGGACCAAATAAAGAAAGAGTAGTAAGCGACAGTAATTTGCCTGGGAAACTTATCGAAGATTTCTCAGACATGACTAGTGGGTTGCTATTTAATTTGGTTCTCAATGCACTAGGGGCATTACGTGAGAATACTCACCGGCTAATTCAGAAGTTCAACAAGTCGGTTGATGCTCCGTATTTTTCCCATAGAGTATTATCGGACCCCATGGAGGACACATTAGGCCATCCATTATCCCTTTTCACGGCGGAGATTGAAGACATACTTCTTGACCAGGAAGTAAACCGTTACATTAATGAACAAGCCGTCGCCGAGTGGCTTGAGTATTTGAGCTCTGCTGATGCTTTAAAATTTCCTACTGACACCTCTACTAAAGTTTTAGACGCGCTAAAGGGCTTGAATCAAACAGGAATTGTTGGATATGTCAAAAAGAATAACCCTAGCGGGATTGACCAACTATTGGGGTGGCTAAAAAGTTCGGACCAGAAAGGGGAAGTAACTAAACTCACATCTGCGTTTACTAAAAACGTAGCAGAAGCAAATTCAAAAGACAGGGAATTTGCTGCACTCACAACCTTCCGCTCTCACTATCGCCTACCACCTCCACAGTTGAAGTTAGGGTCTGTAGTTTGTGTAAAAGAAAGAGGTAAACAGAAGTATCTGATATGTGTGCAGCCCGTTTGTGATTCCGTACGTCTTAAGAAACCAGATACCTTATACCCATTTCCATTTATTGAGATGGTAGAGGTTACCGGTGCGTCGGATGGGTTTGACCTTACGCTTAAACATAATAAAAAACAAAAGCAGTTTGTTATCCAGAAAAAGCCGTCAAAAATGCGGCTTTTAGAATTCAAGGCAGATGCTGTCCAACAGGCCGTTGTTGCCACGCAAGACCAAACTACTACAAACTGGTTCTTTCAAACTGCTACTCCAAAGAAGCTGGAGTGGATTGGAGAGCTAAGATTTCCACACGCTCAGCGCGTAGCAGCTAACCTTGCTACAGAGCTTTCTCGTGTCGGGTTAACTGAATCTGAATGGACAAGAAGAGCAGCAAAGAAAATCAAATAAAATCTTCATAAGATGGCTAATGTCACTCATCTGGAACAGGAGGAATACATACCTAATCCAGACAAAACCAAGCCCGTTACCGGCTACTTCAATTTCGATACAGGGAAGTTTCGACTCTTTAGCCGAGCTTCAGGAGCTTCTCCCGCTACGGGCAAAAAACAGGTTCTAGAGTTTGACAAAGAACAGGCCCGTGAGCTCTATCAAAAGTTGGGAGAATTTTTAACTCAATAGTTGAGAATGAACTAAAAAGCAGGATGCCCAAAACTCTTGGGTATCCTGCTTTTTAGTTTACGCAGAGCCATTTTGTCCGGTGCCAAGCTAACAACTCCGGGTCGGGCAAAAAACGCTTCCGCGCTGGCAGTCTCAGCATTTGCCCGTGAAAGCGCCCAAGCAATGCATCTGCCGCCGCAGCGTCAGAGCGACTTCCTGCCCGCACAGAAGGCACTACCTCTATCACATAGTCGTCGGGCCGAACAGTGAACAGACCTAATTCAAATGCGCGGTCATGTAGGGCATTTAGTGCAAGCCCGTTGCGCGGGTTCATTCGATTGGCTTCATCTTCGCTCCATGGCTTGATATGCCCTGCCACCAGTAGCGCTGGCTGATGCAGCCCCGTAATGCAACAAGTATTGTCGTAGGCAGCCATAATGGTTTTGCGGAAAAACTGCTGATTGACCCGCACCTTTACCAACTGCTCTTTAACTCTACCAGCCGGCACAGGCGGGAGTGGTTCATAATTAGCAGCCACCTCTTCTAGTGTAATATTCTGCTTGTATGCGAGCAGTTGTTCACTCTCGTACGCTCTGTCCGACCAGTCGGCATAAAACTCATTCCAGACCTGCTGGTCAAGTTCACTGGCATTGCTCATTCCGGCCCGGTTCAGACTAGGGTCGAGGCTAGCAAAGTTTATCAGCTTCAGCGCTACCGAATCAGGAGTACGATTGATAAGGCCGGCCAAAGCAATTATTTCCGGATTTCGGCTATGCATTCGGCCAAAAGGCAGTTTGCAATACAAGTTGATTGCCAGCAACAACTCGTCGCGAGTCCAAAGGCGTTGGCCAGGTTTCATTCAGAGCGGTATAAGGGCAGGCATGAGGAAGTAAGCGCAAAGTAGCACTCTTAAGCCTACCTGCCTCGCCAATAGCTACGCCTCTGGCGGCTCTGACACCCCCAGCGCAGCATCCAACTCTTCCGAAGTGGGCAAACTGCGGCGCAGCTCGGCGGGCAGGGTAGTGGTAAGCTGCCATTCGGCCACCCCGATGGGCTGGCTCAGCCCGCGCAGCGCGTACTCGGCCACCACCCGGTTTTGGCTCTTGCATAGCACCAACCCGATGGTAGGCTGGTCGGTCGGGTGGCGCAGCAGGTCGTCGGCCGCTGCCAGGTAGAAATTCATCTTGCCGCTGTCCTCGGGCTTGAACTCGCCCATCTTCAGGTCGATGATGACAAAGCACCGCAGTCGTAGGTGATAGAATACCAGGTCCAGGTAGTAGTCCTGCCCGCCGACCTCCAGACGGTATTGGCTGCCCACCAGCGCAAAGCCCTTGCCCAGTTCCAGCAGGAACGAGCGCACATGCTCGAGTAGCCCGCGCTCCAAATCCCGCTCCTTCGCCTCAGCGCCCAGGGAGAGAAAATCAAACGTGTACGGGTCCTTCAGAATCTGCTGCGCCAGCTCCGACTGTGGCGCGGGCAGCGTGCGACTAAAGTTGCTCACCGCCCGTCCCTGTCGGTGGTAGAGGCCGCTTTCCACCTGCACGGCCAGCACGTTGCGGCTCCAGCCGTTTTCACTGGTCTGCTGCACGTACCACGCCCGCTCGGCCGGGTCTTTCACCTTGTCCAGTAGCAGGCAGTTGTGGAACCACGGAATTTGTGCAGCAGCCTGCTGCACAATTGCCAGCTCCGGCCAGGCTACGGCAAAAGCCCTCATATACTTGAGGTTGCGGGGCGAGAAGCCCGACGCTTCCGGAAACTCCTGGCGCAGGTCCTGCGCCAGCTGCTCAACCACCTTAGCACCCCAGCCTTGCTGCTGCTGTCGTTGCAGAATCTGGTAGCCAATGCGCCAGTACAGCTGCACCAGCTCCGAATTCACCGCCAGCGCCGCCCGTACCTGCGTTTCGCGGATGTGGCCCTTCAACTCAGCCAGGAACTGCGGATAGTCAGACGGTAGCGGGAGAGTAGGCATAGGGCGAAGATAGAAAGCGGCTAAGGGAAGCAAAAGCGCACCCCGAAATTACCCCTGCTTGTCACGCCACGCTGCAAAAGATTCTGCAGACGGTGTCTGCGGAATCACCTTCCATGCTGGCAGCACGCATTTGCTCGCTTACCTGCTCATGCAAAAGGCCGGCCCCCCACAAGGAGGAGCCGGCCTTACCGGTTATTGATACCCAGGAAAGCTGCTAATCCAGCGTTTCTGTTTCCCGCGCAGCTACCAGCACGGTATCCTTTTCCGGAGCAACAGCCATAGAAACCGGTGTCGGCGCGATAATCGGCGTACCCGCCACTAATTCACCAAACAGCGGGTTGGCCGGCAGCTCCTGGCCGCCGTTACCGTCCGGTATCTGGTTGTAAATGACGGCCTCCTCACCCGGTGTACTCTGCGCCAGATGGTCTTCCAGCACCTCCTGCCCGCTGTTGGCGTGCAGCGCCTGCGTGAGCAGGGTATAGGTGCTCACGTCGACGTTGTAGAGTTGGTTTAGCGCGTTCATCTGCATGGCCGCATCCTCGGCCGCGCCGATGGCGTCCGACAGCAGCTTGGTGTAGCGCCGGGCCTTCTGGTCGGCTTTGGCCCGCAAGCGGATGGCGCGCTTCATGCGACGCTTGAATTGGGTCTGATAGGCAGTAAGTGCCATGATGTGAAAAGGTAAAAGATGAAAGGGAAAGAAAAACGGCCAGCCATATTCGGCCGGCCGCTTCGTGCCGCTCACGGCTTGGCTTAAGCCACGTACTCAATGGCCAGCGGGTTCGTGCTGTTGTTGTTCAGGGCGTAGAACTTACCGTTAATCTGCTGGTAGAAGTTGATGCCTACCACGCCCACCACTAGGTTAGCAGCCGTTGGAGCCGCCGGGAAGCTGGCCACTACTGACTGATTCACCAGAGCCGCGCTGTTGATGGGCAGAATGCCCAGCGGAGCGGCCACCACGGCGTTGGTGAAGGTCAGCGTCTCCATGTCCAGGTCCGAAGCGGCAAAAATCACCTCGAAGTGCGTAGCGCCCTGCGGAGCCGCAATATCCGAGGCCGGGTTCAGCGCCGGAATGCTCATGGTTACATCAGCACCCGCACCCGTCACCTCGTAAGGGAAGTACATGGTCTGGCCGATACCAGCCCCCGCGTTGAAGTTGAAGCCCAGCAGCGGAGCCGAGTTGCCCGAGTCGAACACGCGCTGGCCCCGGTCGTTCGTATCGTCGAGGCCGATGACTTCGCGCATCACTTTCGTGAGGCGGGCCGCCAGCTGACTGTCGCTGGCCGAGGCAATGGCCACGCGCAGCGAGTCGCGGAGCAGCTTGCTGTACTTGGCGGCCAGACCAAATTCGGCCGCGTTTTCGCGGGTTCGCGCCCGGCTCGGGGCGTTGGCGAAGGCCGCCTTGTCGCTGGCCGGCTTTTGGGAGATGTTCCCGTTTTTGCTGAACACCAAGCCCCCTACGGTGCCCTGGATGCCAATAATGCCCGTTTGACGTGCCATAGTAGTAAGTTGTTAGAAGTTGAAAATCTGTTTGTGTCGTGGCTGCTTGCGCTTATGCGACGTTGCTACCAGGTGCAGCCCACCCCGTAGCGTCGCTTGTTTTTGTAGTTGAGTTTGCGCCACTGGCGCGGCATGAGCACACCCACGGCCCCGCATTTCCAGAGCCCGCGCCGTCCGGCCACTGCCGCTGCCTGCTGCGCGGCGCGGCCCGCTACCCGACGCTTCGGGTCGAAGGCCCACGCCCAGCCCCGCACCACCAGCAGCGAGTCCAGCGCCAGAGCAGGCGTGCCGGCTACTGGCAGCCGCACCGTGGCTAGGGTCCGCCCATAGAGGTCCACGCCGCGCCGCGAAATCAGCACTTGCCGCTTCGGCCGCAGCAGCTGCGCCACCGAGTCGCCTGCCTGCTGTCCGTAGGGCTGGTCTGGCTCCGGCGCATCCACGCCCATTAGCCGCACCCGGTATGTCACGCCACCGGCCAGCACGTCGTAAGTATCGGCGTCCACCACCCGCACCATGCGCCCCACTTCCTGCGTCGGCGCAGTCCCCCCTGGCTGGTCGGCAGACAGGCTATTTACGGCTGCTTCCCCCAACCCGAAACCAGCGGCAACCATTAGCAACCACCCGCTGATATACAGTGCTTTATCTTTCATGGCACGAACCTACAACCGGCTTTTTACCGTTGTATATTCGTCTGTCCAACCAGCCCCAATCCGCCCCCAGATGCCCCAGGTTTGCCTCTACCCCAAAGACGTTGCCCGGCTTACCGGTACCGGCTACGACGCCGGCAAGCGCCTCCTGCAGCGCATCCGTACCAAGCTGCGCAAACCCGCCCGGGCCTACGTTTCCATAGCCGAATTCTGCGCGTACACGAGCCTGCCGGAGGCCGAAGTAGCCGCCGCACTTAACGGAACGTCGGCGCCAGCCAACCGAGGCTGAAGGCAGGACGGAGGCAGTCTGCAGGCACCTTGCGCCCGCGTCGTACATTCGCCGGAGGCTTGTCGGGTTTATGAACGATTCACGGCTCAGTCAACCGCTGACCAGCAGGCTAAGCTCAAACCAAACAGACCCGGTAATACTTCAGCTACACCCTGTGTGCAATGGCCTCTACTCCGGAATTTGTCGAATTTGTCGTTGAGCAGATGAACAACTCCGGCCACGTTACCGCCAGGAAGATGTTTGGGGAGTATACCCTGTACTGGGACGGTAAGCCCTTTGCCCTTGTTTGTGACAACAAGCTGTACATCAAGCCTACTGTAGCGGGACGAGCTTTTTTATCAGAAGTGACCGAGGCCGCGCCTTACCCAGGCGCAAAGCCTTGCTTCCTGATTGAAGAGCAGTTGGAGGACCAGGAGTGGCTGACAAATCTGGCCCGCCTGACGGTGGAAGAATTGCCGGAGCCCAACCCCAAAACTAAAAAGCAGCGCGGCGGCTAGTAGCTACGCAAACAATACCGTCTACCGCGCCGGCTCCCCGTCGTACCACTCGCCCAGAATCTTCTCCCAGGCCTTCAACACGTCCGGGGCCAGCAACCGGGCTTTGTCCTTGGCGTAACGGTCCGTCACATCTTCCTCGGCGTGCCCGAGCACGAGCCTGGCCAGCCCCTTGTTTCCGTTGCTGACCTGTTTAAGCAGCGTGCCGGCGGTGTGTCGCGCCGTATGGGTGCCAATCACCTGATAAACCGGCCGCCAGTTGTGTACCACCTTGCCGCCCGTAATCAGCCGGTCGTCCCATTCCCGCGTGAGCCCGGCGGCTTGCGCCACCTCCTTAATCATGTCGCCGCGGTGTTGCCAGGTACGCGCCGGGAAATGCCACTTCCAATGCTCACCAATCCTGACCGCAATGGGCGGCAGCGGAACGGCCGCATCATTGCCCGTTTTTCCCTGCGCATGGAGCAGCGCCGGCACTTGGCTGCCATCTTCCAGCGTGAGCGTGATACGCTCGCGCACGTCGAATTTTTCCAGGTCCTCGTAGCGCCGCCCGCTGAATAGCTGGAACAGCCACCGGTCCCGCTCTTCGGCCAAGACCTCGGAAGTCGGCCGCCACCGAATCAGCTTGCGCACTTCCTCAATTTCCAGGTCCAGCTGCGGCGCGTTCTTGGCCGAGTATTGCAGCCAAGCCATATCATGGGGCAGCCCCAGCTGTTCCAGGCACTTGCGCAGGCCGCCAAAATGCACCTTGATGGTCGCGTCGGACTTCTGCAGGTCCAGCAGGTGCTGCTGGTACTCCTTGGCCACTTTCTGCGTCACCTGGTCCGGCCGCAGGTCGGGCTGCCAGCTTTCCATCATCGTAGCCAGCTGGTCGTACTTGCGGAGCGAGTCCTTGGCCAGGTTGCGGTTTTCGGCCTTCCACTCTTCCAGTACCTGCCGGAAGGTGCGGCTTGCCACTGCCGGCGCTGCTACCGGCACCGGTGCAGGCATAACCGCCGCAGGGTACAGCGCCGCCACGAGCGCCGCTTTGCTCACCTGCGCGTAAGGGGCCGCATCAAAAAGCCGGTTGAATGTGTCGATAACATTCTTCTCCAGGGCTCCCAGCCGGGCGTTGATGTTCGTAACCGTATCCGGGTGCGTGGGAATGCCGGCTTCCTCCTCCTTCGGTGTCAGGCGTCGCCCGCCCAGCGCGCGCTGGCCTTTGGCATCCCACATCACTTCCATCTCCTCGCCCTTGCCCGGTCGCGCCAGTAAAACCCGCTCCCCGGTGTCTGTCTGAAGCTCCTGACCGTGCCAGCGGGTCGTTAGCCGCACAGGGCACCGCCCCAGTTTATCGGCTTCTGCGACCCGTGGATAGAACCGAACACTGATTTTTCGCTTGAACAGCTTGGGCGTCTCCATATTGCTTCGTCCCGGTTTTCGTCCTGCTTTCCGTCCCGGTTTATATCCAAAGATAACCGAAGACGGCCGGAGTACCAAATCAAAAACCGCCCGCAGTGGCTGGAAACGAAGAATGCCCGCCGGTTAGGGCGGGCATTCATAGGTATTGGCGCTCCCTCCTGGGCTCGAACCAGGGACCCTCTGATTAACAGTCAGATGCTCTAACCGGCTGAGCTAAGGAAGCGGTTATGGCGACGTTTATGTGTCGTTGCGGGTGCAATATTAGAGCAAAACCAAACCCTGTGCAAGCAATAGCCTAAAAAAATATTGCGACAATAGCCTAGTTCGTGATTGTCAGGATGCTACCGGAGAGAGCCGTGCTGTACTGACGCAGCGGGCGGGCCGCTGGGCCGGACTGGGGCTGACCTTGCAGATCGAACTGGGAGCCGCAGCAGGCATCTTTCAGAAACAGCCGGGAAGGGTCAATGCTCACGCGGGCGCAGGTGTCGGTGGCCCGGTAGGGGCAGTTGCGCTCGAAGGCGAGGTAGGTGCTGGCGTTCTGCCGGACCACAATCAGGCCGCGCACGCCGCCTTTGGCGTACGCGGCCCCATTGTTCGTGCGGAGCGCCACGTATTCCTGATTGGTCAGGTTGATGGGCGTGCTGAAAGCGGCCAGCGGAATCTGCGGGTCGTTTTCGGTGGAGGTGGAGCCGCAGGCGGCCAAGACCAGCTGGGAGCCAAACAGGGCCACCGCCGCCACAGCCCGCAGAGTAGACGAAAGCTTCATGGGAACAGGCATAGCACGTTGAAAGCGAAACAGCGAAGTCATACGGAAACCCTGTAACCAATGCCCGGCAGATTAAGCTCCCTCGAACTGCCGCAAAAACCGCTGGTCATTCTCCGTGAACAAGCGCAGATCCTTAATCTGGTATTTCAGCATCGTGATGCGCTCGATGCCCATGCCCCAGGCGTAGCCGGAAAAAACCTCCGGGTCGATGCCGGATTGCGTCAGCACATTGGGGTCTACCATGCCGCAGCCCCCGATTTCGACCCAGCCCGTGTGCTTGCAGATGTTGCAGCCCGTGCCCTTGCAGATTAAGCAGGTGATGTCGATTTCGGCGCTGGGCTCGGTGAAGGGGAAAAACGACGGGCGGAAGCGGATCTGAATATCGGCCCCGAACATTTCCTGCACGAAGTAATAAACGGTCTGCTTCAGGTCGGCGAAGCTCACGCCTTCATCAATGAAAATGCCCTCGATCTGATGAAACATCATGTGGGCGCGGGCCGAGATGGCCTCGTTGCGGTAAACGCGGCCGGGCATAATGCTACGGATCGGCGGCTTCTGTGACTCCATCACGCGCACCTGCACGGTGCTGGTGTGGGTGCGGAGCAGAAAGTCGTGGGTGGGGTTGGCGGCATCGCGGGCCACGAAGAACGTGTCCTGCATGTCGCGGGCGGGGTGGTTTTCGGGGAAGTTGAGGGCGGTGAAGTTGTGCCAGTCATCCTCTATTTCGGGGCCTTCGGCTACGTTGAAGCCGATGCGGGAAAAAATGCGCACCATTTCCTCGCGCACCAGGCTCAGCGGGTGGCGCGTGCCCAGGACATTGGGCACCGTAGGCAGCGTGTAGTCGAACGTGGGGTCGGCGGGAGTGTTCTGAGTGGCTTCCTCCAGCTCCTGCCGGCGCTGCTCAAAACGCTCCAGCGCGGCTTGCTTCAGCTGATTCAGCTCCTGGCCCACAGCGCGCCGCTGCTCGGGGGCTACGGTCTTGAGCTGGTCGAAAAGGTCGGCGAGCTGGCCCTTGCGGCCGGTGAAGGCCAGGCGAAACTGCTCCAGCTGCTCGGGCGTGGTGAGGTCGTACGCTGCTATCTCGGCGCGGAGGCGATTAATTTGATCCTGCATAGTACTGCAAAGGTACGCTTCCGTCCGAAACCCAGGGAGAGGTGAAAAAAGCCGATTGGAGCGGGTTTAAAGTGTTTTTGAAGATTGGTACGATTGCTGCAAAAGCCCGCTCATACAACGGCTAGCCAGAATCGGGCACGGGGCGCCACCTGCTCAGATCAGCACCGGCGGCCTGCGAATGGCCCGCGCTTCCTTTCATCCATCTCCAGCCTTCCTGCTCTATGAAACGCTTTTTGCTTCCCGCTTTTCTGATTGCCGCCCTGCTCAGCGCCCCGGCTACTTCCCAGGCTTCTTCCTCCGACGGCCCCGGCCGCAAGAAGGCCCGCACCGCCAAGGCGTTGAAAAAACAAACTCCAGCGGCACCCAAATCGACTTCGGCGGCCAATTGGGGCTCAGCCACCGATGATGATGCCCTCTGGGCCACGCCCGCGCCGGAAGCTGTAAGCGCTCCGGTAGCCGCCGAGCCGGCCCTCAACGACGACCCCGCCATGCGCTCTTCGGGCGTGATGATTGCCCCCGGCATGAACACGGCCCCCTACCGCGGCGTGAGCACCGACTACAACGGCCGCCCACTCAAGAAAGCCGCTAAAAAAGCTACCGTTGCCGCTGTTCCGGTTGAGGCTGAATTGGCGGCTGACGACCCGATGATGCGCTCGTCGGGCGTGATGATTGCGCCTGGTATGAATACCGCGCCTTACCGGGGCGTGAGCACCGATTATCATGGCCGGCCTTTGAAAAAGAAAGCCAGCAAGGCTTCTACGCTGGCCGTGCAAGAGGCCCAGGCCCCCGCGGCTATGGTAGCGACGGCCGAGGTGCCGGAGTGGTAGGCATCCGCCGGGCGCGGTACTTCGTATGCTTGGGCAGGGTGTTGTTTCACAGGTTGTAAAGCGCTTTGTATATGTGGTGCCGCTACCGTTTTCTGCTGCTTTTGCTGGCTGCCAGCTTTCTGGCTGAAGGTGTTGCCCTGGCCCAGTCGCGCACGTCGAAGCGCAAGCCCAACCGGGCCCGCTCGGGCGCTTATGCCCGCTACGACCGCTCCGGGCGGCGGCTGGAAGAAGATTCGCGGCTGGCTCCGGGGATGCGCATCAACATGCCCAGCCCGCCCACAACCGACTACATGGGCCGCCCCCTAAAAAAGAAAGTAGCCAAGCCCGCCACTACTAACTCCACGCTCGCCGCGGGCAGAGCGGCCCCCGCAGCTGCGCCAAAGCCAGCGGCCACGCCGGCCCGGCGCAGAAAATAAATCGGCACAGTCTCAGCTACAACCACCATCGGCGCAGCCAGCGCCGATATTTTTTGTCGTTCGGGCACAAACTGCCCTAGATTTGTGTATCCAAGTTCTCAACCCGAATTTTCCCCTTCACTTTCGCGCATTCACTATGCTACGTTCTGCCTTTTCGAGCCTGTTGTTGGTTACTGTGTTGAGCGCTCCGGGTGCTTTTGCCCAGCAGACCAGCAAAAAAACGGCTAAGCCCGCCGCCAACACCCAGCCCGCCCCCATGGAAGCTGCCGCTGCTCCGGCACCAGCCAACGATGGCTTCGGAGCCCCCGCCGGCCGCGTGGCCGATGCTCCCGCGCCGCAGTCGGAAGGATTTTCGATTGCTCCTGGCTTCACGGCCGCGCCTTCGCGCCGCGTAAACACCGACTATCGGGGCCGGGCCCTTACGCCGTATGTGCGCCGCAACGTGCGCGAAGCCGTGCCGGTAGCGGCCCCTATGCCGGCTCCGGAGCCGGTAATAGCCGAGCCCACCCCGGTGGCTGAGCCAGTAGCGGCCTCCGCGTCGGCCACCAAAAAATCGTCGGGAGCGGCGGCCACCACGACTACCAAAAAAGCCACCACTACGCCCAAGAAGGCACCTGCCAAGAAAGCACCCGCCAATGACGGCTGGGGCTCGGGTGGCAGCGGTTGGTAAGCCGACTTGCTGCCGCCAACGCAACCAAAAAGGCCCGAACGATAGTCGTTCGGGCCTTTTTGCTGGTACAGCGCTGGGCTGAAAATCAGCCTTTGTCCTCGGCTTCTACCTCGGCCAACTGCTCGACGGGAGCGGGCACGGCGGCGCGGTAGTAGAGCGTGCTGCAGTTGTCGGGGCGGAGCACTTCGCGGGCAGCGGCCAGGATAGCGGCCGGAGTCACGGCCTGCACTTTGGCGCTTTCCTCATTCACCAGGTTGGCATCGCCCAGCAGCTTGTTGAAGGCCAGGTTCATGGCGCGGTTCAGCAGCTCAATCTCGCTGAACACGATGCTGACTTCAGCCTGGTTTTTTACTTTTTCCAGCTCCGTCGGCGCTACTTCGGCGGCGGTTAGCTCGGCTAGCACTTCCGCAATGGCCGCATCGGCTTCTTCCATCGTCACATCGGCGTTCAGGCGGGCACTCACCACCAGCAGGCCGGGCTCGAAAGCGCCCGTGCAGGAAGCCGAAATGGAGTTGAGCAACGGCCGCTCCTTCACCAGACGCTGATAGAGGCGCGACGATTTGCCCCGGCCCAGAATGTCGCTGAGCAGGTCGGCGGCGTAGTAGGCCTCGTCGGCGCGGCCGGGCATGTGATATACTTTGTAGAGGGCATTCACGGGCACGTCGGCCGTCACGTCGAGGTGGCGCGGGGCGGTCTGGCGGGGCTCGGCGGCAAGGCGGCGCTCGTAGCGCTGGCCGCCGGGAATGGGGCCAAACCACTTTTCGGCCAGGCGCTGCACTTCAGCCTTGGTCACGTCGCCGGCCACTACTAATATGGCGTTGGCGGGGGAGTAGTGCTTGTCGAAGAAGGCCCGCACGTCGTCCATCACGGCATTTTCGATGTGGCTGATTTCTTTTCCGATGGTGGGCCACTGGTACGGATGCTGCTGGTAGGCCAGCGGGCGCAGCTTCAGCCACACGTCGCCGTAGGGCTGGTTGAGGTAGTTCTGCTTGAACTCTTCCACCACCACTTTGCGCTGCACTTCCAGGCCGTTTTCGGAGAAAGCCAGCCCCAGCATCCTATCCGATTCGAGCCAGAAGCCGGTTTCCAGGTTGTTGGCGGGCAGCGTGAGGTAGTAGTTGGTGATGTCGGCGGAGGTGAAGGCATTGTTTTCGCCGCCCACATACTGCAAGGGCTCATCGTAGTTCGGAATGTTCACCGAGCCCGAAAACATAAGGTGCTCAAACAGGTGCGCGAAGCCCGTGTGGTCCGGGTCTTCATCGCGCGAGCCCACGTTGTAGAGCACATTGACCACCGCAATGGGGGTGGTGTGGTCTTCGTGCACGATGCAGCGCAGGCCGTTGGCGAGGGTGAATTCTTCGAAATGGATCATAGGGCAAGGGTAATAGGCGAACAGAGCGGCTGAACCGGCCGTGAAGATATAACCGGCCGCGCGAAGCAGAGGTTTTGGGGTAGGTATCTTCGGCAGGTTTTCCTGTCAGCAGCCCCTTCCCCCGTGCCAAGCCAGGCGAAAGCAGGAATTTCGCCACCAGATTTTCCATCCAACCCAAACCCGTACTTTTGGCCCCGCTACCACCCACCCACTCCCCCGTATGAACTTCGACCGCAAGGATTACTCCAACGACGTACTGCTCCATCTCTACCAGGGCCTGCTCAAACCGCGCCTGATTGAGGAAAAAATGCTGATTCTGCTGCGGCAGGGCAAGGTGAGCAAGTGGTTTTCGGGCATCGGGCAGGAGGCCATTTCGGTGGGCAGCACGCTGGCCCTGCGGCCGGACGAGTACATTTTGCCTCTGCACCGCAACCTGGGCGTGTTTACGGGGCGCGATATTCCGCTCGACCGCCTTTTTGCGCAGTGGCAGGGCAAAACCACTGGCTTCACCAAGGGCCGCGACCGGAGCTTCCACTTCGGCACCAACGAGCACCACATCGTGGGCATGATTTCGCACCTGGGCCCCCAGCTGGCCGTGGCCGACGGCATTGCGCTGGCCGATGTGCTGGATAAAAAACAAGCCATTACGGTGACCTACAGCGGCGACGGCGGCGCTTCGGAAGGCGACTTCCACGAGGCGCTGAACGTGGCGGCTGTGTGGCAGCTGCCGGTCATCTTCATCATCGAAAACAACGGCTACGGCCTGAGCACGCCCAGTCAGGAGCAGTTCCGCTTCAAATACTTCATCGACAAAGGCCCCGCCTACGGCATGGAAGCCGTGCAGGTAGACGGCAACAACGTGCTGGAGGTGTATGACACGGTGCGCCGCCTGGCCGAGGATATGCGCCTGAACCCGCGCCCCGTGCTGCTCGAAGCCCTCACTTTCCGAATGCGCGGCCACGAGGAAGCCAGTGGCACCAAGTACGTGCCCCAGGAGCTGTTTGAGGAGTGGGCCGCCAAAGACCCGGTGGAGAACTACGAAAAGTGGCTGCTCAGCGAAGGCATTCTGGATGAGGAAGCCCGCATGCGCTTCCGCGAAACCATCAAGCGCGAAATTGAGGAGGGCCTGAAAGTGGCCGACGCCGTGCCCATGCCCACCGCCAGCCTGGAAGAAGAGGTGCGCGACATGTACCGCCCATTTGAGGCTCCGGCACAAGACCCGCCCGCCGACGGCCCCAGCACTGAAAAGCGCTATGTGGATGCCATTTCGGACGGGCTGCGCCAGAGCATGGAGCGCTACCCTGAGCTGGTGCTCATGGGCCAGGATATTGCCGACTACGGCGGCGTATTCAAGATAACCGAAGGCTTTGTGGCGCAGTTTGGCAAGGAGCGCGTGCGCAATACGCCGCTCTGCGAGTCGGCCATTGTGGGGGCGGCGCTGGGGCTGAGCATCAAGGGCAAAAAGGCCATGATGGAGATGCAGTTCGCCGATTTCGTGACCTGCGGCTTCAACCAGATTGTAAATAATCTGGCCAAGAGCCACTACCGCTGGGGCCAGAACGCCGACGTGGTGGTGCGGATGCCCACGGGAGCCGGGTCGGCGGCCGGGCCGTTTCACTCCCAGAGCAACGAGGCCTGGTTTACGCACACGCCGGGCCTGAAAGTGGTGTATCCCAGCAACCCGCACGATGCGAAAGGCCTGCTCAACGCGGCCTTCGAAGACCCGAACCCGGTGATTTATTTCGAGCACAAAATGCTCTACCGCAGCATCAGCGGGCCGGTGCCGGATGCCTACTATACCACGCCCATCGGCAAGGCCGCGCTGGCGCGGGAGGGCACCGATATGAGCATCATCACCTACGGCATGGGCGTGCACTGGGCCACCCAGCTGGCCGACGAGCTAAACCTCTCGTGCGATATTCTGGACCTGCGCACTTTGCTGCCCTGGGACGAAGAAGCCGTGCGCGCCACGGTGCGCAAAACCGGCCGCGTGATTCTGCTGCACGAAGACACGCTCACCGGCGGCATCGGCGGCGAAATAGCGGCCTGGATTGCCGAGCACTGCTTCGAGCACCTCGATGGCCCCGTGCAGCGCGTGGCCTCCCTGGATACGGCCATTCCCTTCTCCCCGTCGCTGGAAAAGCAGTTTTTGCCGGTGCAGCGCCTGCGCGAGCGGGTCGAAAAGCTGATGGCCTACTGAGTCGGGCCCAGCGCTTAGCATCCGGTGGGGCGTGAAGAGCCTACTACCGCTTCGTTGCCAAAGTGAGTATCTTGCGGCTTGCTGGTAAGCTGGCCGGCTGACCATTTTTGCTTTATGACCTTCTTTGCTTTTCGTAGTGTGCGTGGGGTGCTGGCGGGGCTGCTGCTGGGCGGCGTGCTGGCAGGCGCGTGCCGCCCCTACCGCATTCCTAACCCCACCGGCCCGCCCCAGCCCAAAGTGGTGAAAGCAAAGAAGCCCGACGCAGAATCGGCCGATGGGCGCAGCGCCCCCATCACCACCGAGGCCAAGCCCATCCGGAACAGCTACGACAAGCACGGGCTAATGAAAAAGCCCAAATATGAGCGGCGGCGGCTGAAGCATAAAGTCGGGCAGCGGCGCTTTCTGGGCATCCCGCTGCCTTTCTAACCGCATGAGCACTAATTGTTTGGTTGCTGCGTATACTGGGCAGTAGTCATGGCCGCCTCCGGCAGAGCCTGCGGGCGCTACGGCTTTTTCTTACCGTTAAATTCATCTGCTATGCGCATACTTCTCCTGTCGGCCGGGCTGTTTTTTATGGTTGGGGCCAGCACGGCTTCAGCCCAAACGGAGTATTCCAACCGGGCCATTCAGCGCTCCGAAAACCGCCGCGCCCTGCGCGATGCCCGCAAGTACAAGGCCGAGTACAAAGACTCGCACCTGGATGTGTCGAAGGAGGAGCTGCGGCAGGGCGGGAGCCCGGCCGTTTCGCAACCCAATGACGGCCGCGATAGTTACAAGTTCGATCATACCGGCGCGGCCTACGTGCGAGAACCAATCCACCTCAGTTTGCGTCCTGCTGGTAAGAGAAAGAAACCTGCGAACGAATAACTCCGACCCTTCCCTTTATGAGTACTCCCTGGCAACCCCTCACCCAAGCCGAGCAGCTCACCGACATCGTGCAGGAATCGCACGAGCAGCCGGTGCTCATCTTTAAGCACAGCACCACCTGCTCCATCAGCGCGGCGGCCAAAAGCAAGCTGGAGCGCCAGTGGCCCGAAGCCAACCTGAGCGACGTAAAAATCTACTACCTCGACCTGCTGCGCTTCCGCCCCATCTCGGCCGAAATAGCCCAGAAGTTCGGCGTGCAGCACGAGTCGCCCCAGCTATTGCTCATCCAGAACGGCGAGTGCCGCTACAATGCCTCCCACATGGGCATCCGCCTGAGCGACGTGAAAGTGAAATTGTGAGATGGTGAAATAGTGAGTTTGATGTTCTGGCTGCGCTAACTGCGCCGCTTGTGCGCAATGCGCAAACCGAACATCAAACTCACTATTTCACCATCTCACAATTTCACTACTGATAGAGAAACTCCACTTGCTGCCGGATTTCGGGGTGCAGACTCAGGGCGACGGGGCAGGTGCGGGCGGCGTTTTCCAGCAGCGTGCGGTCTTTGGACGCGAGGCTGGCCGGCATTTGAAAGGTGATGTCGACCTGGGCGATGCGACGCGGCTCGGCGGCCATGTGCTTCGTCACTGAGAAGCGAACACCGCTCAGGTCCAGCGCGTGGCGGGCGGCCACGATGCCCATGATGGTCATCATGCAGGAACCCAGCGCGGCACTGACCAGATCGGTCGGCGAAAAGGCCTCGCCCCGGCCATGGTTGTCCACGGGCGCGTCGGTGAGAATAAGGGTTCCGGAGGCGGTATGCGTGGCTTCGGTACGCAGCTCGCCGGAATAAAGGCCTGTGGCAGTGTTGTTCATAATCGGGAAAATGGCAGAAAAGTATCTGCGAATTTACGTACTTTAGATGGGGCCGCTTTCCGCTCCGATCCTCATCCGATTCTCATCTTTCACCAAGTATGTCCTCCGTGCGTAACTTATTTACCTTCGGCTGTTTTGTGCTCGGTACGCTGGGAGCCGGTTGCGGTGCCCGCGCCCAAAGCGTCAGTAATTCCGACGAGCCTTCGTACCGCAAAGAATTCTCCTACGGGATAAACTTCAATACCCGCGGCGGGCTGATTGGGGGCGCATCGGTGCGCTCGGCCCATGTGCTGGACGAAAAATGGTCGCGCTACTGGAGTATTGAGGGCGTGGAAGTGAAGCACCCGAAAGAGCAGCGGCAGGCCTCGGAAGCGGGCGGCATTTATACCGGGGCCAAAGCCAACTATCTGTTTGTGCTGCGGCCCTCCGTAGGCCTGGAGCGCATCGTTTTCCGTAAGGCGCCGGAATCGGGGGTGCAGGTGAGTGCCATGCTCGGGGCCGGCCCTTCCATCGGCCTGCTCATGCCGTATTATATCTACTACGACTACACGGCCCGCGACGGCAGCGGCCGGCCCTTGCCGCCGCAGGATATCCGGGCCGAGCAGTTTGACCCCAAGAAGCACACCAACGAGAAGTTGATTGTTGACCGGGCCCCGCTGTTTTCCGGCATCAATGAAACCAAGCCCAAAATAGGAGCGCACCTGCGCGGGGCGCTCAGCTTCGAGTATGGCCGCTACCGAGATGCCGTTGCCGGCGTCGAAACGGGCTTTTTGCTGGAGCTGTATCCCAAGGAATTGCTCATCTTGAAAGCCCCCCAGGCCCCGGCCGGTCCGCCCGTTACCAGCGAGAAGCAGCTGAACAACAAGTTTTTCCCGTCGGTGTACCTCACCATTTACTTGGGCCACCGCAGCTAAGCTAGGCTGTCGAATTGCTTCAGCCCCAGCCCAAACCGGGCGGTCAGCGCTTCCTGCGGGAAGGCTGGCCGCCCGGTTTGGACGTTTAGGGAACAAATTGCGGCCCACCCGGTCTTAGTACCTACTACTGACTACTCAGTACCGGCTCCCAATCCCTACCTTTGCAGCATGGACGATCTGTTGCTGACCCTGCCCATCATTCAACCCCAAGCCGCGGCTCCGGCGGCTCCGGCCAAGCCCCGCAAGCCCGACTGGCTGCGCGTGAAGCTGCCCGTGGGCCCCGAATACGCCAAGGTACGCCGCCTGGTAGATGAGCACAAACTGCACACCATCTGCGAGAGCGGCAACTGCCCCAACATGGGCGAGTGCTGGGGCGCGGGCACGGCCACGTTCATGATTCTGGGCAACATCTGCACGCGCTCTTGCTCGTTCTGCGCCGTAGCCACCGGCCGCCCCACCGAATACGACACCGACGAGCCCCGCCGCGTGGCCGAGGCCATTCAGCTAATGAGCGTGAAGCACGCCGTCATCACCTCTGTGAACCGCGACGAGCTGAAGGACCGCGGCGCCAGCATCTGGCACGAAACGGTGGTGCTCATCAAGCAGCTCAGCCCTACCACTACCATCGAAACCCTGATTCCGGACGTTAAAGCCAACTGGGCCGCGCTGGATGTGATGATTTCGGGTGGGCAGGAAGTGGTGTCGCATAACATTGAAACCGTAGGCAGCCTCTACCGCCTGGTGCGCCCGCAGGCCAAATACGACCGCAGCCTGGAGCAGATCCGGCGGACTAAGGAAGCCGGCAAGCGGACCAAGTCGGGCATCATGCTGGGCCTGGGCGAAACCAAGGATGAGATGTATCAGGCCATGGACGACCTGGTAGCCAACGGCCTCGACATTCTGACGCTGGGCCAGTACCTGCAGCCCACCAAGCGCCACTTGGAAGTGGCCGAGTTCATCCATCCGGACCTGTTTGCGCACTACCGCGAAGAAGGCCTGCGCCGGGGCCTGAAATACGTGGAAAGCGGCCCGCTGGTGCGCAGCTCCTACCACGCCGAGCGCCACGTAAACGTACCCATCTAGCCGCACGGTATCATAAAAAAAGCCCCTGACTAACTAATAGTCAGGGGCTTTTGCTTGTAAGTCGGAAGCCGATGCCGCTAGCGGCGCGCCTGGGTATCTACGGGTGGGTAGGCCCCCAGCACGCTGCCCACGATGCGGTAGACTTCCTGCTCGGAAATGGTCTGGTTATCAACCTGGGCCTGGCCCATGCCGCGCCAGGCCAGCTCCTTGCGCCGGGCATCCACCAGATCAATGATGACAGTGCCGGCTTTGTACTCGGATATCGGGTTCATGCCCATGCCGCGGCCGTAGCCATACCCGTAGTAGGGGTAGCCGTAGGGCGAATAGGCCCCGTTCACGCGCTGCTTATCTTCTACTTTGGCACTGTAGGCCACAAACACATCGGGGTCCTTCTCGACCTGGGTGAGGCCTTTGCGAGTCATTTCGGTTTCCACGGCCGTGCGCAGGCGCTTGTCCAGAAACGATTCGTAGCCCCTGGCCGGTCCGCCTTCCGTGTCCGCCATCTGCTGCGGATACCAGGCCCAGGTTTTGTACGTGCGGAAATTAACCGAATGATCGAAGTCGGAGGTAACGCCGACGCGGGAGGCGGTACAACCCGTGATGCCCAGCCAGAGCGAGAGAGCCACGACTCCCAGGGCCGCCGGCCGGACTAAAGATTGGGGAATGAGTTTCATATTGAAGTAAGACAAGCAAAGATGAATTGAAAGGGAAAGAAACGTAAAATCTTGCCAAAAGTGGCTAAAATCCCATTTTTTTGGTTCGCAGGTATAACGCTGCGCCCCCAGGCAATGTTCCCAGCCAGACAGGCGACACGGCTGCTTGGGGAGAAAAAAAATCGGCTAAAATTCCTTCAAGCCTTGAAATAACGCTATCTTCCCCACCCAAACTCGACTTATGAACATACGCCTACTCTACGCACTGATGCTGGTGCTGCTGTCTTCGTGCAGCGCCGCCAAGGATGAAACCGCCGGCAAGCGCGGCAACCAGGGCCCGGTTTCCTTCACCACCGTGGTCGACTGTCCGCTCTACGACGGGATGAGCAAAAGCTCAGCGCAGCTCACTTCTATTACCTCAGGCATGGAAGTACAGGTGATGGATACCGTGGATGCCTACTTCGTGAAAGCCCGCGTGACCAAAGACGGCAAAACCCTGAACGGATTCATGTACCGCACCTGCTTCCCACAGAAATGATTTTTTAATGTGGGTCTAATGTGCTGATGTGGGAAATGTGCTGAAGTAGTAACAAATAGCCCTAGTGGCACAAGGAATCCATAAAAAAGGCTCGTGCAACCTGCACGAGCCTTTTTTGCTTTTGAGTACTGACACGATATAAGAATCAGCACATTAGATCCACATTAATAAGACGGGCCCTTGTCGGTGGGTACTAGCTGCTCCTCGGCGTCTACGTACTGCTCGATGGGCGTGCAGGCGCAGATGAGGTTCCGGTCGCCGTAGGCCGAGTCGATGCGGGAGACGGTGGGCCAGAACTTGAACATGCGGGCGTACTCGGTGGGGTACACGGCCTGCTCGCGGGAGTAGGGGCGGGTCCACTCATGCACCAGCACGGTGGCGGCGGTGTGCGGGGCGTGCTTGAGCACGTTGTCCTTGGCATCGGCGCGGCCGGCTTCCACCTCGGCCACTTCCATTCGGATGGCAATCATGGCCTCGATGAAGCGGTCCAGCTCTTCTTTGCTTTCCGACTCGGTAGGCTCCACCATCAGCGTGCCGGCTACGGGGAAGCTCACGGTGGGGGCGTGGAAGCCGTAATCCATCAAGCGCTTGGCAATGTCCTCGACCTCGATGCCGGCCTTCTTGAACTGGCGGCAGTCCAGAATCATTTCGTGGGCGCAGCGGCCGTTGGAGCCGGTATACAGCACCGGGTAGTGCTCCTCCAGCTTCGCCTTGATGTAGTTGGCATTCAGAATAGCAATGCGCGTGGCCTGCGTCAGTCCTTCGCCGCCCATCATGTTGATGTAGGCGTAGCTGATAGGCAGAATGCTGGCCGAACCCCACGGTGCCGACGTTACGGCCCCGAAGGTGCGCCCATCGGCATCCACCAGCACGTGGCCGGGCAGGTAGGGGGCCAGGTCGGCCACCACGCCGATGGGGCCTACGCCGGGGCCGCCGCCGCCGTGCGGGATGCAGAAGGTTTTGTGCAGGTTCAGGTGGCACACGTCGGCGCCGATGGTGGCGGGGGAGGTGAGGCCCACCTGGGCATTCATGTTGGCCCCGTCCATGTACACCCGGCCGCCGTGGTTGTGGATGGTCTGGCAAATGTCGATGATGGTTTCCTCGTACACGCCGTGCGTGCTCGGGTAGGTTACCATCAGGCAGCTGAGCGTATCGGCGTACTGGGCGGCTTTGGCTTTGAGGTCTACTACATCAATGTTGCCATCTTCAGTGCTTTTCACCACTACCACCGTCATGCCGGCCATTACGGCCGAGGCGGGGTTGGTGCCGTGGGCCGAGGCCGGAATCAGAGCCACGTTGCGGTGCTGGTCGCCGCGGGCATCGTGGTAGCCCTTGATGGCCAGCAGACCGGCGTACTCACCCTGAGCCCCGGAATTGGGCTGCAGGCTCACGGCCGCGAAGCCCGTTACCTCGCACAGCCACTGTTCCAGGTCCTTGAAAATCTCGGCGTAGCCCTGGGCCTGCTCGCGCGGGGCGAAGGGATGTAACCCCCCGATTTCGGGCCAGGTCACCGGAATCATCTCGGCGGTGGCATTGAGCTTCATGGTGCAGGACCCCAGCGAAATCATGGAATGCGCCAGGCTCAGATCCTTGTTTTCGAGCTGCTTCATGTAGCGCAGCATCTCGTGCTCGGAGTGGTGGGTGTTGAAGATGGGGTGGGTCAGGTAGTCGCTGGTGCGAATCAGGTTTTCCGTCCAAGTGGCTTCCACTTCGGCGGGCAGTGCCAGTGCGTCCTGCACTTCCTTGCCCAGCACCTTGGCAAAAACGTCCACGATGGCGGCCACATCCTCAATTTCGGTGTTCTGGTGCAGCGAAATGCCCACCCGCACGGTGTCGAAGTAGCGGAAGTTGATGCCGGCGGCTTCGGCTTCCTTACGCAGGGCCTGCTGCAGCTCGGCGCTTTCCAGGCGCAGGTTCAGGGTGTCGAAGTAGAACTCGTTGGTCTGCTCCACGCCCAGGCCGTGCAGAGCCATTTCGAGCGTGCGGGCCAGGGCATGAATGTTGGTGGCAAACTGGCGGATGCGCTGCGGGCCGTGGTACACGGCATACATGCCGGCCAGCACGCTCAGCAGCACCTGCGCGGTGCAGATATTACTCGTAGCTTTTTCGCGGCGGATGTGCTGCTCGCGGGTTTGCAGGGCCATGCGGTAGGCCTTGTTGCCGGCCGCGTCGATGCTTTGGCCGATAATGCGGCCGGGAATCACGCGCTTGAACTGGTCTTTGGTGGCCAGGAAGCCGGCGTGGGGGCCGCCATAGCCCATCGGCACGCCAAAGCGCTGGGAGTTGCCCACGCAGGCGTCGGCGCCCATTTCGCCGGGGGGCGTGAGCAGGGTGAGGGCCAGCAGGTCGGTAGCCACGGTCACGAACTGGCCCTGCTCGTGGGCTTTCGAGATGAAGTCGGAGTAGTCGAACACCTGGCCGTCGGCGGCGGGATACTGCAGGATGGCCCCGAACAGGCTTTCGTCGGTGAGGTCGGCGGTGCGGTGGTCACCGATTACCAGCTCGATGCCGAGCGGAGTGGCGCGGGTGCGCAGCACGTCGATGGTCTGGGGCAGCACCAGCTCCGATACAAAGTATTTAGTAGCACTTTTCTTCTTGCTCAGGCTATGAAACATGTGCAAGGTTTCGGCGGCGGCGGTGCCTTCGTCGAGCAGGCTGGCGTTGGCAATTTCGAGGCCTGTGAGGTCGATTACCATCGTCTGGTAATTGATGAGGGCTTCGAGGCGGCCCTGGGCAATTTCGGCCTGGTAGGGCGTGTAGGCCGTGTACCAGCCCGGATTTTCGAGGATATTACGCTGAATGACGGCCGGCAGCTGGGTATCGTGGTAGCCTAGGCCGATATAGTTTTTGAACAGCTTATTCTGGCCGGCAATCTTCTTGAACTTCGCCAAAAAAGCCCGCTCCGTGAGGGCCGCGGGCAGGTTTAGCGGCTTTTTCAGCCGAATGGCCGCGGGCACGGTCTGGTCGATGAGCTGGTCAATCGACTCGACACCGATGGTGCGCAGCATTTCGGCCACGGCCATGTCGTCGGGGCCGTTGTGCCGGTCCACGAATACGTCGGCGGGCTTGGGTTTAAGCAACATAAAGGAGAGCTAGAGGTGGCGGGAATACGCGGCCGCCGGGGCAGCCGCACCTGTAACAAAGGTAAGCCGAAAAGGCTTCATCCTTAAGCCTGTGAGCAGGCAAATGTTTGGGCAGAACCCCGCGCCAGATTCGCTGCCCAAAATATTTCCCCAGATTTGGGGCCTCATTCTCATCCCTCCGAATTCCCACCCTCATGCGTCCTATTACTCTCGGTATCATTCGCGAAGGCAAAACCCCGCCCGACAAGCGCGTGCCGCTCACGCCCAAAAAGTGCGTGGAGGCCCAGACTACGTTTCCCAACGTGACGGTAGTAGTGCAGGAAAGCCCTATCCGCAGCTACTCCGACCAGGAATACCGCGACCTGGGCATTGCCGTGCAGGCCGATATGACCGCCTGCGACATCCTAATGGGCGTGAAGGAAGTGCCCGTCAGCCAGCTCATTCCGAACAAAACGTACCTGTTTTTCTCGCACACCGTCAAAAAGCAGCCCGCCAACCGCGAGCTGCTGCGGGCCGTGCTGCAGAAGAATATCACGCTCATCGACTACGAGATGCTGACCAATGCCGAGGGTGAGCGAATCGTGGCTTTTGGGCGCTACGCGGGCATTGTGGGAGCGTATAATGGCCTGCTGGCCTATGGCCGGAAGCACAACCTGTACCAACTGAAGCCCGCCTACCAGTGCGTGGATATGGACGATATGCAGGAAGAATTCTTCAAGGTGCGAGCCCTGCCGCCCATCAAGATTGCCGTCACGGGCTCGGGCCGGGTGGCGCAGGGCGCACTGGAGGTCCTCGACCGGATGGGTATCCGCAAGGTGAGCGTCTACGACTTTCTCTACCTCGATTTCACGGAGCCCGTGTATGCCCAGCTGCGCAGCTCCGACTACAACGCCCGCCAGGATGGCCGGGTGTGGGATACGCCGGATTTTCACCGCCACCCCGAGCTGTATACGTCCACGTTTGGCAAGTATCTGCCCGTCACCGATCTGCTGATTGCCTGCGCCTACTGGCACCCCGCCGCGCCACTCCTGTTCACCGAGGCCGATACGCGCCAGCCCGGTTTCCGCATCAATACCATTGCCGACGTGACCTGCGACGTGAACGGCTCCATCCCGACCACCAAGCGCAGCAGTACCATCCAAGACCCGCTTTTCGACTACAACCCGCAGACCGGCGAGCTGGAGCCGGCCTGCTCGCGCCCCGCCAACATCACCATCATGGCCGTGGATAATCTGCCCTGCGAGCTGCCCCGCAACGCCAGCCGTGACTTCGGCCGCCAGCTCCTCGATAACGTGTTTCCGCACCTGCTGCGCGACGATGCCGACGAGGTAGTGGAGCGGGCCACCATCACGCGCAACGGCCAGCTCACCGAGCGCTACCAGTACCTGAGCGACTACGTGGCTTGAGGGGTTAGTTGTTAGTTGTCAGTTGTTAGTTTTTGGTCGTCAGTTCATCCGATGACGACCAAAAACTAACAACTGAATCACACGCCATGCAGCACCGGATACCGGGCCTGCACGAGCATATACAGGCCATACGCCACCAAGCCCACCGCCACAATGCCCAGCACAGCCGGGCCCATAGCATTGAGCAAATCAAAGGCTCCTTCGGTGTCGTCGATCTGGCGGGCGTTGCTGAAGCGGGCGGCCTGCACGAAGAAATAGCCGATAATAGCCAGTACGATGCCCTGGGCCGTGTAGCCGACCTGCCCGGTGCGGAAAACCACCTGCTGCTGCTGCGTACTCAGGCTGCTGGCATTTACGTGCTTGGCAAAGTCGCCAGAGTAGGCGTGCCAGATCTGGTAGAGCCCCGCTCCGATAATGCCCAGGCCAATAGCTGCCACCAGCCATTGCCCGAAGGGCTGCGCCAGCAGCGTAGCCACCGCCGACTGTTTGGCATCGCCACCGCTGCCGCTGCTCACGGCGCTGTTTTGCCACGCCGCTTTGCCGGCATAAAAAGCCAGGGCCACATACACCAGCCCGCTGCCGGCGTAGCCCAGGCGCCGGGCCAATCCTTTGGCCCCGGAGCCTTTATTTTCGGTGTCGCGCAAGGCCTGCGTGAAGCGCCAGACGATGTAACCAACCAGGCCAAAGGCCACCAGCCCGAGCAGAAACCTGCCCATGGGCAGCCCCTGAATGGTTTGCATAGCTTGCTGCTTATCGGCTGTCTGGCCGCCTTGCATCCCCGTGGCGGCCAGAAAGGCCAGCACGCCCATGGTCAGATAAACGGTGCCCTTGGCGGCGAAGCCAAAGCGGGCGAGCAGCCGCAACCCCCGCGACGGCGCGGCGTGGGGCAAAACGGAGGAGAGGGAAGCCATACGTATCTACTTTAAAAAAGCGAAGAGTAGTACGATACGGCAGCCGGCCGGAATAGGTGCGGCAGAAAGACCGGCCCAGGCCCGCTACACCGGCCAGGCCAGCGAAAAGTCGTGGCGGCCGAAGATGCCGCCGGGGCGGTAAATTTCGGCGCCGCGGTCCAGCAAGAGCTTATTTTCCGGAATATTCAGCGTGCAAATGGGCTTTCCCTGCGCGGGCTTGCTTTGCAGCAGCCGGTCCAGGTTGCCGCCGGGAGCCATGTAGGGGATAAAGAAATGGTCGGCCAGCTCGGCAATCAACAGGTTGCGGATATCGGCGGTATCCTGGGAGGTGGTCGTCACATCGGGCTCAAACGGCGTGACGAACAGCAGGCGGCCGGCCTTGATTTCGGGGCCGTACTCGGAGCGCACGTTGGGCTGAATGCCGCGGGCCAGCACGTACACAATTGGCTGCTCGGGCCCTTGCAGCAGGTAGCGGAAGATGCTCTGCTCCATTAGTGAGTGAAACCCCGACACCACGCAATGCCCATTAGCCCGCTGATCCAGCGCCCAAAGGTTAGTATCGTGCTCAATGCGTGCGGGGTACTCGCGCGAGCAGAAAAAAGCGGTTTTGGGCAGCTTCAGCAGCGCTTTATCGCCTAGCAATCGTAATTCTTCGGGGGCAATGACCATACAATAAGCTCCAGGGAGTGGAGGTGCTCAGAATAAGCCGGAGCCGGCTGCCTTTAGCAAAAGCCCCGCATCCGGCTCCCTGAGGAAGCGGTGCGGGGCTATGCCAGTGCGGGCAGTAGCGCCTAAAAATTGCGGTGAAACCAGTCTTTGATTTCATCCACCGTCTGACCGGTTTTGTGCTGCAGTCTGCCGAACCACTCGTCCTGCTTGCCTTCGGCGTAGTCCAGGTCGTCGTCGGTGAGGTGGCCCCACTGCTGCTTGGCTTTGCCTTTCAGTTCGTTCCAGTTGCCGCGGGCTCGTAGCTCCGTCTGGTCGTCGATGTTATTGTTGTTAGCGTCCATGAGTGAGTGGGTTTTGGTGTGGGAATGGTATCTGGTGTTCGATACGCAAGCCCGCCAGTAGAGTTAAGCGCAGGTCCTAATTATCTAGTTGATTATCATTTAAATATAATTAGAAATAATAGTATTTCCTATTGCTACTGCTAATGGGCACCAAAAACCGATATAACTATGATGGCAACAATAGCCACTGAAGTGCCCACGCCAGCCCCAAATCCGGCGGCGGCTTTGCCCAGCTTCTGGCGCTGCGCCTGCCGCTGGTAGCCGCGCACGTAGTCCTGGTTCCGGAGCAGCTTATCATCGGATACCATCAGGTTGTGTACCGGCGGCCGCGAAGCCGCAATGGCGGCCCCGGTAGCCACGCCACCCAGCCAGCCCACGGAGGTAGTGACCACCGTAGCTCCGAAAGTGCCCCAAAAGGCTCCCGGCGACTTAAAATACTGGCGGGCATCCAGTTCGCCCTGCCGGCGGGCCTGCTCGGGCGTGAGGGCCGGGGCCGCCGCGGCGTAGGTGGCGGTGTATATCATTTCCTTCGTGCCGTTGGCATACCGGATCATAAATACATCGGTCACGGGCAGATAGAGCGTGTCGGCGGGCGCGGCGGGCAGCGCGTAGGATATTTTCTCGGGCTGAATGGTGAGCACCTTCGCCGGAATCTCTTCCCCGTTGGTGCGCAGAATGGTGTCCTGGGCTTGGGCGGTAGCAGCAAGCCCGCAGAAAAGCAGCAACAAGTAGAGACAACGCATTGTACTCAGAAAATCAGGCAGTGAAACGATGATGGCAACCGGCTAGTAGCGCCGCGAGTTGAAGCCGAAAAGCAGGCTGAAGCGCAGGCCGCCATTGCCCGGCACCACCGCCAGATTCACCGGAAAGTTGATGCCGTGTGAGCGGTAAGTAGTGCCCACGGCCAGCGCGATGCTGGCGCTGAGCGGGGTCAGATTCGGCCCCACGCCGAACTCGAAGCCCTTGGGGCCGCGAATGCCCACCAGCGCATTCAGGCTGGGCACAAACTTGTTCTGCTCCAGCCCGCCAATGAGCGGCACCACTTCAAACAGGCCCGAGGTGCCATTGGGCAGGCGGAAAATCCGCGTTTCAAACTGCCAGCCAAACTGCGTCAGGAAGGGCTTGATATTGTATTCACTCGCTTTTTCCGCCACGCCGGCCGTCAGCACCGTGAAACCGATGCGTGGGCCGCCCAAGTGCACTTCATTATAGACCGGTTCTTCATCGCCGGGCACCACGGGGCCGGGCGGTAGGGCGGGCGCGGTGGCCGGTAAGCCCGGGGCGGGTGCCACGCCCATTACTTCCTTGGTGCCATTGGCGTAGCGAATCATAAACACGTCTGACCGGCGCACGCTGATCAGAGGGCCATCGGGGTTGTCCGTACGCTTGTAGCGCACCTCGGTGGGCGTTATTTCCAGCACTTTCACCGGCACCTCGTCCCCATTTTGTTTGGTGAGCAAGTCCTGCGCCTGGGCGGTCAGGGCCAACAGGCTGAAAAAAACGAAGAGTAGCAAGCGGTGCATGGCGAAAGAATAAGGGAGTGAGGATTTACAACCGAAAGATACACTTGCCCCGCGCCCCGCGCTCAACTAACTTCCGCCTTGTCTGGACTCGCTATTCAGGTTAATTGTGCTTGTAATTAACTGTATGATAATATTTTATTGCGTTTGTCTTCGACTTCGCAGCATCTGACGGGCCGTCAAAGCAAAGGCCCCGCTCTGGCTGAGAGCGGGGCCTTGAAGGAAGTGAGCAGGCCACCTGGGCCGGCTGCTTACTTGGTTTCTTCAACCAGCTTGTCGGCGGGCTTTTCAACTACCACAGCCGTGTCGCCCTTCTCGGGAGCCATATCGGCTTTCACTTCGTCGGCGGCAGCGTTGGTGGCGGCGGCGGCGTTGTCGGCGGCCTCGCCGGTGGCGTTAGCAGCATCCGTGGCAGCGCTTTCAGCGGTAGCTTCGGCGTTGTCCTGGGTTTTCTCCGAGCAAGAAGTGGTAGCGAACGTACCGAAAGCGGCCAGCAGGAGCAGAGATTTCAAAGAGGTCTTCATGGCTAAAGGCTAAGGTGTTAAATGGTTTTTGGTTTCGTTCATACCAGGCGGCACAGGAAAGTAACCCGGCCGCGCCGAAAAAGTGGCGAAGAACTTGCAGGCCGGCGCGTGCGTAGCCTGCCTACGTTCCTGCTTATTCCGCCCAATGCTTTTTTACTTTCGCTTCCCGCTCGCTTTTGCCCTGCTGTCCCTGAGCACTGGCCTGAGTAGCTTCGCCCAAAGTCGCTCAAACAACGACGGTTTCCAGCGCCGCGACGGCATCATGTACCGTATCCGCAACGGCGAAAAGCGCCCGATGGCCCACGACGTGCACCTGCCCAACGGCCGCACCATCACCCGCGACGGCTTCGTGGTGGAGGCCAGCGGGCAGCGCACCGAGCTACCCGAAGGCAAAGGCTGCACGCTGCTTGGCACGCCCACCAGCGTAGTCGTCGCGCCCGGCGGCCAGCTGGCGCTGGCCTCGCCGGCGGTGGCCCGCCCCAGTGCCGCCACGCCCGCAGTGATGCGCTACGAGGCCGGCGTACTGGAGCAGTTGTTCAGCCGGCGGGGGCGGGGCCACAAGGGTTGGGGCTACTACAAAAAGCACGGCAAAGGCAAACACAAAAAAGACGATTGATGCGGCCTTGCTGGCGGCCTTATGTAAGCGTCATTAATACAGGATCTTATGCATGTTATTCTGTCGGCTCACCGCTTTTGTCGATATAAAATGTGCGGCCTTCCTGCACCACGCGGGCGCGGCCGTCGGCGAAGTCGCCGGCATCGGTGTAGCGGCCGAAGGGTTTGGTATCGGGGTTGGGCTCGTCGAGGTAGTCTTGGCTGATGAATGTGTAGGTGCCCTGCAGCTTCACTCGCGCCAGCCCGTCATGGAAAGAATAAGCTTCCTGAAACAGTACGGGCGGCTTGGTTTCGGCCTCCGGCCCCACAATGTAGAACCAGCCCCGGCGGTCGAGCACGGCGGCGCGGCCTTCGGAAAAGTCCAGAGCGTTATAGTAGTAATGGCTGAATTCCTCGCCTTTCTCGTCCACGAACGTGTATAGGTCGCCGATGCGGGCGCGGGCAAAGCCGTCGGCACATGGGTTCAGAGCATCGTAGGCGGGAGCCAGCGTTTCCTCGCCTTTATCATTAATAAAGCCGAACGCGCCCTGCTTCTCCACTACGGCGCGGCCCTCCCGGAATTCGGCTACGGACGTATAGCGGGCCGGCACCAGCGTATCGCCATCGGCTTCCAAGAAGCCCCACCTGCCGTTCTGCTCAAACGCTTTGGGCGGCCCCGCCGTGGCCGCTCTAAAGGCCCAGATGGCCACTATCAGCCCCATCAACCCCCCGGCTACTATGCCCAAACGCGGCAGGCGCCGCCGCCATTTGCGCAGCAGGCGGGCGTAGGGCTGAGTGGCTTTGGCCGGCGCGGAAGCTGCCGGCGCGGCCGAGTGCCGGGCGGCGGCCGGAGCCGAAACAGGAGAAAATGCTGCTGCCGCAGTTGGTTCGGCTCCTAAGCCCGCCGCCACGGCTGGGTTAGCAGCCGGTTTCGGCGGAGCCGGGGCTGCAGGCTCTGCTGCAGCACTAGCGGCGGTGGCGGCCTGCATCTGCAGCATCAATTGGCTAAGCTGCTCGATCTTGGCATCCAGCTCCCGGTTACGAGCCTCCGATTCGGCGCGGGAAGCTTGCATGGCGGCCTCCAGAATGTCTTTTTCCCGGCTCTCGGCCGCAATGCGGGCCTGCAAGGCGGCGGCCTCGGGCGCTACAGCGGGTGCCGCCGCCAGCTTTTCGCGCAACTGGACGAGGCTCCGTTCCCGCTCGGCCTCGCGGGCTTCCAGCGCCCGGAGCTGAGTGGCCACTTCGGCCTGCATGGTAGTGCGCAGCTGCTCCAGCTCCTGCTTTTCCTGCTGGCGGGCGGCCACTTCCTCGTAGCCATAGGGCGCCGTGTCGAGGTCATCAATGTCGTGGGCTCCTAGCCAGTGCCACAGCTGGGTAGCTTTCTGCTGCAAAAAGCCGCCACCTGCCGCCGGTGCCGGGCCCGCTGCGGCAGCAGCTGGCTCCAGCTCCGACTCCGGTTCAGGCTTTGGCTCCGGTATCAGCAGTGTCTCCGGCACGGATGCGACTTTGCCTGCAGTCAACTCCTGGGCCAGCTGCGCAATATCGGCTTCGGTCAGGTCGATTTCGGGCGTGGCCAGCTGGGCGAGGCGGCGGGTGAATCGGGTGGGGTCGGCGAGAAGGTGGAAGCTGCTGGCGGCGGGCACGGCGGCCATGCGCTCCTCTACTTCACGCCCAAATACCACCGGCTCACCAAAAAGCAGTAGGCCCGTGATGAAATTCAGATTGGCTTGCCCGGCTTCCAGATACTGCCGCAGGAAATGCGCCAGGGCCTCTTTTTGCTGGCTGAACTGCTGAAAAGGATTGTCGGCACCGGCGGCCCCGGTGAGCGGGGCACTATCGAGCTGCCAGGCGGCGTGGGCAAAGTCGCGGATGGCGAGGTGGCCGCCACGGGGCTCCAGCAGCAGCAGCGTGAGGCTGTGCGGGCGTATCACCACGGCATCTAGGCGGCCGCCATCGGGCAGCATTAGATTGCCTAGCAGCAGCGTGGCCGGGGCCTGCGGCTCGGCGGCCAGGGCCGCCCGCACGGCCTCAAACTGGACGTGGCGGGCCGCATCGGAGAAAGGAGCGGGTAAAAAAGCGTGAAGCATAAGCGAAGAAAGCGGACCACAATTTTCCGGCCAGGCGGGCCGGGGCGGTTTGTACGGACGGCATCCGCCGTTGGGCTAACTTTTCCGACCGCAAGGCAGTATAGCAGGTAGTTTCTTTCGCTTTTTTGGCTCATTACCATGGATTCGACTACGCCTACGCCGCAAACTCCCGTTGTGCCCACCATCCCGCTGGATGTCACCGATCAGCAGAACTCGGCCCTGCTTGACGACACGCTCAAGCTGCTCAAAGACGGGATGCCGGAAAAAGCCGATGTCCGCGGCCTGACCGAAATTGACCGTTGGGCCGAAGTGCTCCGCTCGTCGGAGCGGCCGGGGCTGGCCAAAATCATTCAGGAGCTGAATACGCTGAACGACCAGCTCAGCCACCCCGACACCGCCGCCCACGACATTGCCGAAACCCTGGCCACGCTGGGGGCCGAAACCGGCAAGGTGGCCGAGGAAACCAGCGACAACTACGGCGCGCCTCTTACCCAACTCAGCAAGCTGCTCATTAAGATGGGCAATGCGCTTTCCCGCTAATAGGCAAAGCTTTACCAGCTACGCAAAAGCCCCAACCAGCAACTGGTTGGGGCTTTTGCGTAGCTGGCAGGGCCGGCGGCAGCTGCTATCGGCAGAAAACCCGGCCCACAGGAAGCGGAGGCACACGCGGGAGGCGTACTTTTGCGCCGTCATTTTTCCGCCGCTTTTCGTGGTTCTTTATGCCTGCTTCCCCCGCGCCTGACCTGACGCTGTACTATCCTTTTGAGGAAAAACAGTTCGCCGACCACTGTTTTTTGTGCGGCACGCCCACCACGCCGGCCCAGGCCGTGCTGGTGTTTGATGAGTGGCTGCTGCAGCGCTATCAGCTGGCCGGGCAGCGCATTCAGCTGCTCGACCAGAGCGTGCAGGAATACCAGAATCTGCGGGTGCCGTGCTGCCCCGGCTGCCGCACGCGCTACGTGCAGCCGCTGGAAGCCACGGTGGCCGCAGCTACTGCTGCCGGCCCGGCCGGCCTGCGGGCTTTGGACGAAAAAACGCTGTTTCTGTGGCTGGGCAAGATGTTTTATGGCATCCTGGTGCTGGAGCTGCTCAACGAGTTGAATCCGCTCATCAAACCCCAGTATCCGCTTTCTGAGAACGGGCAGATGCTGCGGCGGCTTCAGGCGTTCTTCCAGACGTTTCAGGCGCTGCGGGTGCCCATCGTGTTTGAGGACTTCGTGCCGGCCTCCATCTTCCTACTCGAAACCGACCCTGGACAGGACCCGATTTCGTTTGAGTACGACGACGATCTGACCACCATGACGTTCAGCATCAAGCTAAATGGCATGATCATCATTGCCTGCTTCATCGACAATGGGCTGCTGCGCCAGGCCATGCGCCGCGTGTATCAGGATGCCCAGCGGCCGCTACACCCCGTGCAGTTGGCCGAGTTCAAAGCCCGTGTGTATTACGGGGCGCACCTGCTGAACGTGATACCCGATTACTATCCGCGTCCCATACAGCCCCACGACGACCATATCATATACGATACGCTCATCGACGACATTACGCGGGAGATTTTCAATCCGTGGGAAAATTCCGGCTACGGGCAGTCGTTGCAGGAAATGTGGAAGCGGTGGCAGATTCCGTACACCGAAATCATGCGCGACCCCGCGCGGCCGTTGAGCTACTTATACGATGCGCAGGGCACGCCGCGCACGCTGGAAAGCTTTCCGGTGGCCAGCAAGGCTGGCGAACCATCAGACCAATAGGAAGTTAGCCAGCTCGCCAAACTGGCCCGGCCTTTTCCACTTTTACTATTTTCACGCCTTTCCACATCTCATCGAGATGCTCCCATTTGGCGGCCAGAATATCCATGCAGTGCCGGTGGCGGCGGTTCATGGTGTCGTGAATGATGTAGGTGCCGTCGAGCTTCTTGGAGATGCCCGTGACGCGCACTGAGTCGCCGAAGCTGAACGTGCCGCCCCAGGGCTTGAGCAAGTCGCGCGACAGGGCCATCCAGCGGTTTTTGCTGGAGTGTTGCGGGGTAATAAAGGAGTTATCGGCCGTGATAAACGGCTCAGAGTCAGTCTGCCGAGGGTCAGGCTCGTAGATGGTGGCCGTGACGGTATACGTGGGCAGATGACGGGGCACTCGCTTGGGAACAATGAGCGAAGGAGTAACCAACGATACCGTGCGCGGGCTCAGGTGCGCTACGGTGGAGGGGAGGGCAGCGGCGCTGAAAATGGGCCGTGGAGGAAAGAGGAAGGTCAGCAGGAATAAAGCAAGGGACATGACGTTTGGGTTGATGAACTCTTCTTTTGTCCGAAGAGGATGGACGGCCGGCCGACCCGGCTTGTGGGAGGCGAATTACCTGATCCGGAAGGAAAGGGTTATTCTGATCAGGTAAAGACAAAGCAGCTGCGCTACCAGACTGCGGGAGGTACATAAGGGAAATCTAATATAGAGTATTATTATAATTTGTTGTATTTATAAAATATTGGCATTCGAATAGAACCCCAAAAGTAGCGGAATTTTTTTAGCCTTCCGCTAACCACTTTAGCCGCCTATTAGGCAACGCGTTGGCAGCATTACAGTTCTGCAATGCAGAAAATCCTGAAAAGGCTGTTTCCAGGCCGTCCACGCACAAGCAGTTCATCAATGCATAGACGGGGCGGAACCCAACATGGCTGAATGCAGCGAGCTACAACGCTGAAATGATCCGGCCTTGTAGCTCACGGTCAATGATATTGCCCTCAATCGATATATGTGTATGCTCGCGCTATACAGTGTGGTATTGGTTGAAGTAAAAAAGTTATTCATTCAAAAACGCCTAATCAACTTAAGCCTTTCCTGCCCGTAGGAAAGGCTTTGCGCTTAATTTTGAATAGCTTGGCTGACGCAACTTCCGCGTACTGAAATCAGTTGCCTAATCAATGCGCTGAATAAGAGGCGTATTTGCATACGCGAATGTAAGTTTTTGCCTTGCACGCCAGCCGTATACATTTACGGCTGACTCATCCTGCTCCGATTATATGGACGCTTACTCCTATATCGCCAACGCCCACGGCGACTACATTGAACAGCTGTACCAAGCGTACAAGCAAAACCCGGAATCAGTCGATTTCGGCTGGCGCAAGTTCTTCGAAGGCTTTGACTTTTCGCAACAGTATCCGGCTGATGATCAGCTGGCTACTGGAGCAGGGGCGGCTCAGCCTATCGTGCGGCCTGCTGTAACTGGCAGCCCTGCTACGCTGGACGGCATTCGGGAGCAGCAGCCGGCCTACGGGGTGCTAAATACCGATGCTTCTACCAACGATGGCGGCTCCATTATGCCCCTCGACGGCCTTTCGACCGACAAAGAAACGGCCGTTAGCAACCTGATTCATGCGTTTCGGAGCCGCGGCCACCTGCGGGCGAAAACCAACCCGGTGCGGGAGCGCAAAGACCGCAAAGCCCGCCTCGACCTTACCGATTTCGGCCTGAGCGAGGCCGACCTCGATACGTCGTTCCGGAACGGCTCACTGTTGGGCCTGGACGCTACGGCCAAGCTGCGCGACATTGTAGCGGCGCTGGAGAAAGTGTACACCCGCAGCATTGGCTTCGAATATATGTACATCCGCGACCCGCAGGTGCTCGACTGGTTTCGCGAAAAAGTGGAGAAGGATTCGCTGAGCTTCAACCCCGGGGTGGAGTACAAAAAGCGTATTCTGAAGAAGCTGAACGAGGCAGTGGTATTTGAGAACTTCCTGCATACCAAGTTTTTGGGGCAGAAGCGCTTCTCGCTGGAAGGCGGCGAAACCACCATTCCAGCCCTTGATGCCATTATCAATAAGTCGTCGGAGCTGGGGGTGAAGGAAGTGATGATTGGGATGGCCCACCGCGGCCGCCTGAACGTGCTGGCCAACATCATGGGCAAGACGTACGAGCAGATCTTCTCGGAATTCGAGGGCACGGCCGTACCTGACCTGACGATGGGCGACGGCGACGTGAAGTACCATATGGGCTACTCGTCGGAGGTAGAAACCGAGGGCGGGCAGAAGGTGAACCTGAAGCTGGCGCCCAACCCCTCGCACCTGGAAGCGGTGAACCCCGTGGTACAGGGCTTCGTGCGGGCCAAGATTGAGCACCAATACGCCGACGACTACCACCAGATTCTGCCCATCCTGATTCATGGCGACGCGGCGCTGGCCGGCCAGGGCATCGGCTACGAGCTGACGCAGATGTCGTTGCTGGAAGGTTACAAGACCGGCGGCACCATTCACTTCGTGATTAACAACCAGGTCGGCTTCACCACCGACTTTGAGGATGCCCGCTCTAGTATCTACAGCACAGATCTGGCCAAAATCATTGACGCGCCAGTGTTGCACGTGAATGGCGACGATCCGGAAGCAGTGGTGTTTGCCGTGCGTCTCGCTACCGAGTACCGCCAGCAATTTCATGCCGATATCTTCATTGATATGGTGTGCTACCGTCGCCACGGTCACAACGAGTCGGACGAGCCGAAATTCACCCAGCCCACGCTCTACAACCTCATTTCGAAGCACCAGAACCCGCGCGAGGTGTACAACGCCATGCTGGTAGAGCGCGGCGACGTGGACGCGGCCCTAGCCGCTCAGATGGACAAAGAGTTCCGCGACACGCTGCAGGCCCGCCTGGATATGGTGAAGCAGAAGCCCTTGCCCTATAACTACCAAGCTCTCGAAAACGAATGGCGCAGCCTGCGCCGCTCCAAGCCCGAGGACTTTGAATCGTCGCCGGAAACTGGCATCAGCGAAGAGGTGGTGCAGCAGGTGGGCAAGGCCCTGACTACGCTGCCCGAAGGCTTCCGGCCCCTGAAGCAGATTGAGAAGCTGATGGAGGAGCGCCGGAAGATGTTCTTCGAGAGCCGGGTGCTGAACTGGGCCGCCGGCGAGCTGCTGGCCTACGGCTCGCTGCTGGCCGAGAAGCACATCGTGCGCGTGAGTGGGCAGGATGTGCAGCGCGGCACCTTCTCCCACCGCCACGCCGTGCTCCACGATGCCGAAACCTCGGCTCCTTACAACTCGCTCAACAACATCGGCGAGAGCCAGGAGAAGCTGAGCATCTTCAACTCGCTGCTGAGTGAGTACGCGGTGCTGGGCTTTGAATTCGGCTACGCCATGGCCAACCCGACGGCTCTGGTGGTGTGGGAGGCTCAGTTCGGCGACTTCGCCAACGGTGCCCAGACTATGATTGACCAGTTCATTGTGAGCAGCGAAAGCAAGTGGCAGCGCATGAACGGCGTAGTGATGCTCTTGCCCCACGGCTACGAGGGCCAGGGCCCCGAGCACTCCAATGCCCGCCCCGAGCGGTTTTTGCAGCTGGCGGCCGAAAATAACATAATTGTGGCCAACATGACCACGCCGGCCAACTTCTTCCATGCCCTGCGCCGGCAGCTGACGTGGAGCTTCCGCAAGCCGCTGGTGGTGATGTCGCCGAAATCGATGCTGCGCCACCCGCTGTGCGTGTCGCCGGTGGAGGAGTTTACCTCGGGCAACTTCCGCGAGGTGCTCGGCGACACGTTTGCCGAGGCCAAGAAAGTGAAGCGCGTACTGCTGTGCTCGGGCAAAGTATACTTCGACCTGCTGGAAGAGCAGCGTGCTTCCAACCGCACCGATGTGGCTATCGTGCGGCTGGAGCAGCTGCATCCGTTTCCTAAGAAGCAGCTTGCCATCGAACTGGCTAAGTACCCCAAAGCCAAACAGTATTGGGTGCAGGAAGAGCCGGAGAATATGGGATACTGGAACTACCTGCTCCGCTTTATGCGCCGCGAGCTGGAAGACGTGGTGGCCCGCAAGCCCTCGGCCTCGCCGGCTACGGGCTACAACAAGGTGCACGTGAAGGAGCAGAAGGACCTAGTGGCCCGCGCTTTCGGCATTTCTACCGCCGAGGTAGATGCGGAGAACATCAAAGCCACGGTAGAGGTAGCCAAAAAGCAGGACTAACGCTTATGATAACCGAAGAGCAGATTCAGGCCATTGTCCGCCGTATCGTGGAAGGCTATCAGCCCGACCGGATTATTCTGTTCGGCTCATACGCCTACGGCACGCCTACGGAGGATAGCGACCTGGATTTGTTGGTGGTGAAGCGCGATGCCGAACCTTCGGCCATGGCCCGGTCGGTGGCTGTACGCCGGGTATTGCGTGGTGCCGGAGCCGCGGCTATGGATATCCTTATCCGGACGCCGGAAGAGTTGCTGCTCAAATTGCCTCTTGCTTACACAGTTGAAGCGGAAGCCATACAAAAAGGACGTCTGTTGTATGCTGCTTAACCCATCCAAACAACACCATATCCGCACGTTATTCCAAGTAGCGGAGCGCGACTTGGAAAGCACCGAGGTACTGCTCCGGCATAGCCCGCACCTATATGAAGTCGTCGGGTTCCATTGCCAGCAGGCAGTAGAGAAGTTACTAAAAGCCGCGTTAGTGGGCGCGCACGTGGCATTCCCATGCACGCACGACCTGGTGCGTTTAGCCGAACTGCTGCCGGTATCTTTGCAGTTGCCTGACGACCTCATTGACGAGGCGGCGGGACTGAATATTTTTGCGGTACAGCACCGCCACGAGCTGGAAGAAGCGTCAGGGCTGAATGCGGCTGCCTTGGTTACTTCCAGCAATTGATTTGCGGCCGTGTTTCGGCCGATTATTACCGCATATTTGGCTTAGCTTGTTCTGCCCTTTAGCATTTTCCCATGCCCATCGAAATCAAAATCCCCGCCGTCGGCGAGTCCATCACCGAAGTGACCATTGCCAAGTGGCTCAAGAAAGACGGCGAGGCCGTGAAGCGCGACGAAGTCATTGCCGAGTTGGAATCGGACAAGGCGACGTTTGAGCTGCCCGCCGAAACCGACGGCATCCTGAAAATCCGGGTGGCCGAGGGCGAAACCATCGGCATCGGTGCCATCATTGCCGATATCAACGGCGACGGCGCGGCCTCGGCTGCTCCGGCTGCTTCGGCCCCGGCTGCCACTGCCGCCCCAGCCCAGCTGGCCGCCGACCCCATAACCAAGGGTGAGCAAAACCCCACCGCCAGCGACCAGGCCGGCTACGGCGGGCAGCCTGCTGGCGGCGCGGCTTCCGGCACACCCCCAACTGCTGCCGCTCCGGCTGCCAGCAACAGCGGCGGCGCGACGGTAGAGATGAAAATTCCGACCGTGGGCGAGTCCATCACGGAAGTGACCGTGGCCAAATGGCTGAAGCCCGACGGTGCCCAAGTGCAGCGCGACGAAATCATTGCCGAGTTGGAATCGGATAAGGCCACGTTTGAATTGCCCGCCGAAGGCTCCGGCACGCTGCGCCATGGCGCGAAGGAAGGCGAAACTATTGCCATCGGCTCCGTAGTGGCCCGCATTGAAGGCGGCAGCGGTGCTCCGGCACCAGCAGCCCCAACTGCTTCGGCTGCGGCCGCCGCGCCGGCTCCCGCTTCCGCCAACGTGCCTCTAACCACGGGCAATACTTCCTACGCTACCGGCACGCCTTCGCCGGCCGCCGGTAAGATTCTCGGTGAGAAAGGCATTGCCGCTGCCGACGTGCAGGGCTCGGGCCGCGACGGCCGCATCACGAAGGAAGACGCGCAGAACGCCCAGGCTCGTCCGGCTGCTCCGGCCCCGGCGGCTGCTCCGGCACCTGCCGCTGCTGCTCAGCCCGCCGCGGCTGCGTCACCGGTTACCGGCAACCGTACAGTGCGCCGCGAGCGGATGAGCAACCTGCGCAAAACCGTTGCCCGCCGCTTGGTTTCGGTGAAGAATGAGACGGCCATGCTCACCACCTTCAACGAGGTGAACATGCAGCCCATCATGGATATGCGCACCAAGTTCAAGGACAAGTTCAAGGAGAAAAACGGGGTGAACCTGGGCTTTATGTCCTTCTTCACCAAGGCCGTATGCGTGGCTTTGCAGGAGTGGCCATCGGTAAATGCCCAGATTGACGGCACCGATATCGTGTTCAACAACTTCTGTGACATCAGCATCGCCGTATCGGCCCCGAAAGGGCTGGTGGTGCCGGTAATTCGCAATGCGGAAGCACTGTCGTTTGATGGCATTGAGAAGGAAGTGGTGCGGCTGGCTATGCTGGCCCGCGACAACAAGCTGACCATCGAGCAGATGACCGGCGGCACGTTCACCATCACCAACGGCGGCATTTTCGGCTCGATGATGAGCACCCCGATCATCAACGCCCCGCAGTCGGCTATTCTGGGAATGCACAACATCGTGCAGCGCCCGATTGCCGAAAACGGGCAGGTCGTGATTCGGCCCATGATGTATCTGGCCCTCAGCTACGACCACCGCATCATCGACGGCCGCGAGTCGGTGTCGTTCCTGGTGCGGGTGAAAGAGCTGCTCGAAGATCCGACTCGTCTGCTGCTGGGCGTTTAGAGCCACCAACCACGGATTGGGACGGATTTGTCGGATTTCACGGATTTTGTAAACGACTTCGTTTTCGCTTCGTGGTTTCAATCAACAAAAAAGGCTTGCCAACTGGCAAGCCTTTTTTGTTCCTGTTTAATCGTCCACGAAATCCGTGAAATCCGACAAATCCGTGGTTTTAGTCGACTGGCAGTTCCCGCGTACGGGTGGTTTGCAGGCGCGTGACCAGCTGGCGGGCCAGCTGTTTGGCTTCCTCAGCTTTCGAGCCGGCGAAGCACTCTTCTACCGTAGATGAGAACAGGCTCAGCCAATGCGCGATGTGGGGGCCGCTGGTGGGCATGGCCAGCTGCGCGGGCACTGGCTCACCGTCTTCGGCCTGCTTGCCGAGCAGCGTATTGCTCCAGTAGCGGTATTGCGAAGTGAGGTAGTGGGGCCAGTGAATGCGGGCTGCGGCGCCGTAGCGCGGGCCGAGCAGGGTGTCATTCGTGGCCTTGTGGCATAGCGTATCGACCAGGGTCTTGATGTCGCCTTCCGTCCGGATGTCAGCTAGAGTAGCAGAGTTGATCATTGGTAAAAGCTGAAAAGAGTGGGATTTCGATACGCAGCGAATTTACGCGGGTTTCGCTTCTTTCGCTAATGTACGAATTAAATTATATGATTATAAATACAATAAATAGGAATTGAGTTCAACGGTGTCCCACTAAGCTCACAAACCCGCTTCCCAGCCCGCCTACTCAGGTTGACACGGAGCAGAACATCAAACTCACCATTTCACTATCTCACTATCTCACCACCTCACCGCCTCCCCAGCACCACCAGCACCACGGCTACCACAATCAGGGCCGCGCCGATTAGGGTAGGGGTGCTAAGCTGCTCGCCGGCCACGGCCCAGCCCAGCAGCACCGCCACCACGGGGTTCACAAACGAGTTGGTGCCTGCCAGTGCCGGCTCCACGGCCCGCAGCAGCCAGATATAGGCCGAAAATGCTACAATGGAGCCCAGCGTGACCAGATAGCCATACGCCAGCCACGACTGCGCCGTCACGCTGGCTAGCGCGAAGCCGTGAGCTTCGCCGCGCACCAGGCCTGCCAGCAGCATCAGCGCGCCGCCGCACATCATCTGCATCCCGCCCGATACGAACGGCGACGACGCGGGCTGGTGCTTTTTGGCGTAGAGCGAGCCGATGGCCCACAGCAAGGCCGCCGTGAGCACCAGACTAATGCCCAGCGTTTCGTGGCCGGGCAGCGCCACGTGGCTCACGCCGGGCGTGCGGGCCACCAGGTACACGCCCACCATGCCGATGAGCAGGCCGATGGCCACGGGCAGGGTGGGGCGGCCCGACACGCCGCTCAACCAGCCCAGCACGGCCAGAAACAGCGGCACCACGGCCACCAGCAGCGCGGCCAGTCCGGAGGAAATATATTGTTCGCCAAGCGTCACGCCGCCGTTGCCGAAGGTGAGCAGGCAAATGCCGATGAGCAGCGCCTGACCCCAGCCGCGCCAGGTGGGGGCCGGCGCCCCGCGCAGCCGCATGAAGCTGTAGAGCAGCAAACCCGCCAGCAGGTAGCGCGAGCCGGCCATAAGCAGCGGCGGAATGCTGTCGATGGCGTAGCGGATGCCCAGATAGGTGGAGCCCCAGACGAGGTAGACGATGGCGAAAGCGCCAATAATGGCCGCCCGACTGGGCGCGGAGGAAGAGGAAGGCATACAGGTTCGGACCAAGGAGAGCCCAAACCTACGGCAAACGGCCGCGGCCGGCTGCCTGCGCCCCGCGCAACGGCGCGGCCGGGCCGGCGTCTGTAGTTACCTTTGGCTCTCTCCCTACCCCCGTTTTTTATGCGTCGCCTTTCGTTTTTTGCCATTCTGGCCCTGCTGAGTCTGCCCTGGCAGGCCAGCGCTCAGCTGATGCAGCCCAAAAGCCAGTTCACCCGCGCCGACTCGCTGCGCGGCAGCCTTTCGCCGCTGCGCACCTGCTACGATATCCGCTATTATCATCTGGATGTGAAGCTCGATATTGAGCAGCGGGCCCTGAGCGGCTCCAACCTGTTCCGCTTCACCGCCACCCAGGATTTCAGCAAGCTCCAGTTCGATCTGTTTGCCAACCTCGCGGTTGAAAAAGTGGTGTACAAGGGCAAGAATCTGGCCTTCACCCGCGAGGCTAATGCTGTGTTCATCACCTTTCCGCAGCCTATCAAGGCGGGCAGTACGGATGAATTCACGGTGTTCTACTCCGGCAAGCCGACCGTGGCCGAGCGAGCACCCTGGGACGGCGGCTTGGTGTTCACCCAGGATTCCAACGGCAAGCCGTGGGTGGCTACGGCCTGCCAGGGCGTGGGAGCCAGCATCTGGTGGCCCACCAAAGACCACCAAGCCGACGAGGTGGATAGTATGCTGATTAGCGTGACGGTGCCCAAGGGTTTGAAAGACGTGTCGAATGGGCGGCTGCGCAAAGTCACGCCGCTCAAGGACGGCACTACGCGCTTCGACTGGGCCGTGCGCAACCCCATCAACAACTACGACGTGGCCCTGAACGTGGGCGACTACACCCGCTTCGGCGACACTTACGACGGCGAAAAAGGCAAGCTCACGCTGGACTACTGGGTGCTGACGGAGAACCTAGCGAAGGCCAAAACGCATTTCGGGACCCATGTCAAGCCCATGCTCAAGTCGCTGGAGCACTGGTTTGGGCCGTACCCGTTCTATGAGGATGGCTACAAGCTGGTGGATGCGCCCCACTTGGGCATGGAGCACCAGAGCGCCGTAGCCTACGGCAACAAGTACCAGAATGGCTACCTCGGCCACGACCGCTCGGCCACGGGCTGGGGGCTGAAATGGGACTTTATCATCGTGCACGAAAGCGGCCACGAGTGGTTCGGCAACAACATCACCAGCCAGGATATTGCCGATATGTGGATTCACGAGAGCTTCACCACCTACTCGGAGGCGCTGTTCGTGGAAAGCCAGTTTGGCAAGCTCGCCGGCCAGGAATACCTGCACGGGCAGCGCCGCAACATCCAGAACGACGGCCCCATCATCGGACCCTACGGCGTGAACAAAGAAGGCTCCGGGGATATGTACGATAAGGGCAGCAATATGCTCAACATGGTGCGCACCCTCGTCAACGACGACGAGAAGTGGCGGCAGATGCTGCGCGGGCTGGGCAAAACCTTCTACCACCAGACCGTCACCACCGACCAGATTATCGGCTACCTCAACCAGCAGAGCGGCAAAAACTTCACGCCTGTCTTCGACCAGTACCTGCGCCACCGCAGCCTGCCGGTGCTGGAGCTGCGCCAGGACAAAGGCCAGCTGCTGGGCCGCTGGGTAGCCGAAGCCGACAACTTCACCATCCCCATCCGGATGCGCGTGCGCGGCTCGGAGTATAAATTCGTGCCCCTGACGACGAAGTTTCAGCCCATCGAGCTAGTGGGGGCCACGAAGGATAATATTGACATCGACACATTCAACTACTACATCGGCGTGCTGGTGGATTGATTGCATAGTACCTGTCATCCTGAGCTTGCGAAGGACCTCATGGGATAAGAACAATAATCGTAACAACGACTCGCGCTGGCGTGATAAGGTCCTTCGCAAGCTCAGGATGACAGGCGGCAATCAATCCACCAACCAATCACCACCACCTCACCACCACCAAAACACCCCGCATGAGCATCATCATCAGTAGCCTGAAACAGCTGGAGCAGTACGAGGGCCAGGAGCTGGGCCTTTCGCCCTATCACACCATCACGCAGGAGCAGATTAACCGCTTCGCCGACGCGACCCTCGACCACCAGTGGATTCACCTCGATGCGGAGCGGGCCAAAGCGGAGTCGCCCTTTGGCGGCACCATCGCGCACGGCTACCTCACCGTAGCGGTGCTGCCGTACCTGTGGCGGCAAATTGCGCAGATTGAGAACCTGAAGATGCAGGTGAACTACGAAATCGAGAGCCTACGCTTTAATCAGGCGGTGCTGGTGGATAGCGAGGTGCGGCTGCGGGCGCGGCTGCTATCGGTGAAGGACCTGCGCGGCATCGCCAAAGCCCGCATCGAGGTGACGCTAGAAATCAAAGACGCAAAGAAGCCGGCGTATACCGGGGTCATTACGTTTCTGTACCATTTTTTGTAAGGGGGAAGGCAGAGCCAGGAGCTAGGAGTTAGAAGCTAGAAAGCCAGGATTTAAGAGCTAGAAAGCTAGTTCCCCTCCTTTTTTCAAGGAGGGGTTAGGGGTGGTTCAATCGTTGAACGGTTTTTTAGAGCTAATTAATTGTTCAACGACTTTCTAGCTCTAGCAACCACCCCGCCCTTCGGGCACCCCTCCTTGAAAAAAGGAGGGGAGTTAGTTGCTAGCCCTGGCTTTCTAGCTCCTGCCTCCCAACTCCTAGCTCCTAACCCCTACCTTTGCCCCACGCTGATTTCCACCGAATTCACCTCCTTATGAATCAATACGACGTTACCGTCATCGGCTCGGGGCCGGGCGGTTATGTGGCGGCCATCCGCTGCGCCCAGCTCGGCCTTAAAACCGCCCTCATCGAGAAGTACAACACCCTCGGCGGCACTTGCCTCAACGTGGGCTGCATCCCCAGCAAGGCCCTGCTCGACAGCACCGAGCACTTCCACAACGCCCACACCACGTTTAAGGAGCACGGCATCGAGCTGAGTGATTTGCAGGTGAACATGAACCAGATGATAGACCGCAAGAACGGCGTGGTGAAAGCCAACACCGACGGCATCATCTACCTGATGAAAAAGAACAAAATCGACGTGCTGCACGGCGTCGGCTCGTTCGTAGATAAGAACCACATCAGCATTCAGCCCACCGCCGGCGGCGAGGCCCAGCAGATCGAAACCAAGAACGTCATCATCGCCACCGGCTCCAAGCCCACGGTGCTGCCGTTCATCGCCCAGGACAAGGAGCGCATCATCACCAGCACCGAGGCGCTCAACATCCGCGAAGTGCCCAAGCATATGATTGTGATTGGGGGCGGCGTGATTGGCCTCGAAATGGCCTCCGTGTATGCCCGCCTCGGCGCGAAAGTGTCGGTGGTGGAGTTTATGGACTCGCTCATCCCCACCATGGACCGCGGCCTGGGCAAGGAGCTCAAGCGCATCCTGGGCAAAATCGGCATCGAGTTTTTCCTGAGCCACAAAGTGACCGGCGCCACTCGCGCCGGCGACACCGTGACCGTGACGGCCCAGAACCCCAAGGGCGAGGAAGTGAAATTCGAGGGCGACTACTGCCTGGTGGCCGTGGGCCGCGTGCCCTACACCGCGGGCCTCAACCTGGAAGCCGCCGGCGTGCAGATGGAAGAGCGCGGCCGTATCAAGGTCGATGAGCACCTGCAAACCAACGTGCCCGGCATCTACGCCATCGGCGACGTGGTGCGCGGCGCCATGCTGGCCCATAAGGCCGAGGAAGAAGGCGTGTTCGTGGCCGAAACCATCGTGGGCCAGAAGCCGCACATCAACTACCTGCTCATCCCCGGCGTGGTGTACACCTGGCCCGAAGTGGCGGGAGTAGGCTACACCGAAGAGCAGCTCAAGGAGCAGGGCCGCGCCTACAAAACCGGCAACTTCCCCTTCCGCGCCTCCGGCCGCGCCCGCGCCTCCATGGACCTCGACGGCTTCGTGAAAGTGCTGGCCGACAAGGAAACCGACGAAATCCTGGGCGTACACATGATCGGCCCCCGCATCGCCGATCTGATTGCCGAAGCTGTGACGGCCATGGAGTTCCGCGCCTCCGCCGAAGACGTAGCCCGCATGAGCCATGCCCACCCCACGTATGCCGAAGCCATGAAGGAAGCATGCCTGGCCGCTACGGAGAATAGGGCGCTGCATATGTAGAACGTCATTCCGAGCATGTGGCGCATCAAGCCAGGGACCGAGGAATCTCTCTTGCTGACGTTGCCGAAGTAACCGTCATGCTGAGCTTGTCGAAGCATCTTTCCCGCTTCGTTGCCTGAAACCCAAAGCCACTGAAACTCCCCGGAGCTTCAGTGGCTTTTTTGTAGCTTCAAGCCATGACCAAGCAAGACTATATTCTCCATTGGAAAGAAACATCTGAGCAGGAGTGGTCATCGGCGCAGGGGCTTTTTACAATGGGCAACTACCTCAACAGCCTGTTCCACGCGCACCTACTTATTGAGAAGCTGAGTAAGGCGCATTGGGTGAAGGATAACGCGGACAACTTTCCGCCGCGCACGCACAACATCATCAGACTATGGCAGCAAACTGCGCTACAGCCCACATCCGACCAGGAACAGGTAGCCCTTGAATTGAACACTTTTCAAATGGAGGGTCGTTATCCGGATTACCAACGCATTGCCTACCAACGGGCGACGCGGCCTTTCACGCAAGCATTGTTGACCGACACTTCTAATTTGCGCTCATGGTTACTCAGCAGTCTGCCATAGAAGAAGCCCGCCAGTTTGCCGCCGAGTTACTGCAGCTAGCCATTCCGCTGCGAAAAGTCATCCTTTTCGGTTCCTTCGCCCGCAACGAGCAGCATGAATGGTCAGACATTGATTTGGCCCTAGTGGCCGATACGTTCACTGGTTTTGGCCCTGAAGACATTCGGCCATTTGTACGCGCCCTGGTAAAACACTGCGCTATCGAGCCCCACACCTTCTCGCCCGAGCAGTTCACCGACTGGAACCCCTTTGTGCAGGAAATAAAGCGCACCGGCATCGTCATCGGCGAGTGGGAGCCCACCGCCCCCGCCGAGAACCGGCCGGTTCATTTGTGATTCTGCGTAAGGCGGCAGAAACGAAAAGCGGCTGGAGCTACTAGAGCTTCAGCCGCTTTTGCGTTATAATTTAGTTTGCTATTACATCAAAGAATGCTTTTACATCATCGAAATGCAAGTTATTCGATAGCTCCCTTACCCCTTTAAGCAAGGATGACAAAGCTTCGCCACCGTCTTGTATATGTTTTAATTGTTCTCCTGAATTGCTTAGCGCTTGAGTAATACTCTTTAACTTTCTTGCCCATCCTTTTGCTTTCATGTCGCCACTATTCTGAGTGGCTTTAGCATCGTCAGCGAATTGAATTATCTTTTTTAAATTTTCACTTAAACTTTTGTTTGAACTCCCTAATTCTTCTAGTAAATAGTTTGCATCGCCTTTTATATTGTTCCCTATATTATTTATTATTTGTATGTCTATATTAATGTTATTATCAATCCTTGCGTTTACGTTAGGGCTATTATTGTTTAGTATATTTACAACGACTGACATTTTTTCATCCTGTTCTTCCTCGTTGGTTCGTTCTTTGAATTTGCCAATTGTTTCTTCCTTTGTTTCGAACAGGCTAGCTAAGTAACCTACATTAAAATCTCTTCCAAGTTTCGGGTGGAAGTAAATTCTTTTATTAGCACGAATATAGCTTATTAAGTCCTCATAGTTAACTATGCTATTTGTTTGTTCATCAAGTAACAATAGTTCGTTATAGCTCATATTGGCATAGCTTGATGTTATATCATAAAACTCACGTCTAATATGTTCCCATAAACCAAGTTTAGATTCGCCTTTTATTCTAATATATATGCGTTTTGCCTCTTTGTCAGCATGAATCATAGCAATAGATGTGCTTTTTGTGTCTTTTATCACTATGCCTGAATACCAATAGTTGTTCTCGTAGGTATCTGAAAGTCTTTTTGCTGTAAACCTATGCATAAGTGCAATTGGCATATAATCTTTGAATTGGAGTATGTATACACGAACATCAGTGCCTTTGAATTCACTATATTCCAGTTGGGGGGCTTTGCCAAATGCTGAAGGAAGTAGTAAATTCTTATCGTCTGGAGTGTAGCATAAATCAAATTTTTTCATCATTCCAAGTATGTAGCCATAGTGACTATTGTCATAGACATAATCGTTGGCGTCAACTGGTTGTAATAATTCTTTGAAATCTTCCGTTTTGATGTGGCCATACAAGGTAGAGGTCTTTTTAGAAGTGACTATCTTGTATACGCCCTGTGTAATCCAAGCAGGGCTTAGTACATGGAGTAAGCTTAAGTATGTGTCACCAAACCAAGTAATAGCGCCGATTGTTGTGAAATATTTCAGCAGTAGTTTTTGCGTTTTGTCATCATTTACGTTGTTTCTATCGCAAATACTGCTGTAAATTTCATAATTTAAATAATGCTGTTCGCCAGATGTTTGCTCCTCAATTAGTTTCTTTATATTGAACCAGTTATTAGGGAATTGTTCATCTACTGTTCTGAGCTTTGTGATATTGTTTTCTAAATGTTTTTTGAAATCCGATAGACCGAATTCAGTTTTGCAACTGACGTTGTAGAATCCTACAATATTATTGTACTTTTCTTTTAAGAATTTTCTATCGGCTATTTCATTAGCATTGTCGTCTTGTTTATTAAATACAACCAAAACAGGCGCACTTCCGCCAAGGCTTTCAATCTGCTGTAACCAATATTCAGGCTCCTCCTCCTTTCTATTGTCAAGTACAAGTATATACAGACATCCTTCCGTGAAAAAAAACTTGTGAACAGCATGTTGTATTTCTTGGCCACCAAAATCCCAAATGTGGAATGTTAGTTTTCTTCCGTCCTCGTGAGGCAGTAACCAATGGTCGATTTTTATTCCATTAGTTTGAGGCTTGCTTTAGTCAAAGCTGTTGTGAAGTATTCTATCTATCAAGCTAGATTTGCCTGCGCTCCCGTCTCCTACTACAATTATACGTCCTTCAGACAAAGGCGCATGGCCAAACTTTTCTGCTGTGTTATAATAATTTCGTGTTGCGTCTTTGCCTAGTTCAATAACTGACATGGGAGGAAATCTTAATGGATTATTGAAGAGCTGTAAACCAGCTCTTCTTCTTATATACGTAGTTGTTCCTTCTAGCCAGTCATATTTTTGTGCTACATCTTTAGATATTTCTTTAATTAGATTGTTGTTTAAATCTAAATCTCTTATTTTGTTAATTTTAGCTAAAATGCTTATATCTTCTATTGAATTTCCGTCTAACATCGCCATTTTAAGTTTTGTAAAATTTCTAAAATATTCTAATGTAGTAATATTATTATCGCTTGCGCCTATCTCTTGTATATGTGGAAATGAGCTAAGGAAGCTGGGAGCATTGCTGTTTGTATTTTGAAAATATAGTTGCTCTAGTTTTATTAAATTTTGCAAAGGAGTTATGTCCTCGATTGGGTTGTCCCATATAGCTAATCTTGTAATATTATTTAACTGTATTAAAGGTGATATGTCTTGAATTAAATTTCCGCCTAGATATAGATACTCTAATTTGATAAGTTTTTGCAAAGGCTCTATATTTTTTACTTTATTTCTTGTTAAAGAAAGATGGACTAAATCAATCAATTTTTCTAGAGGAGTTGTATCGATAATATCTCCTTCAGGAAAAGATATGGAGACTATTTGGCCTTTTTCATTGAGTAAATACCCAGCTCCATGCATATATCTTTCAGCGTCCTCCCTTTTATGCTCTGTAAGCTCTATTTGGTAAGATTTTTCTAGTTGCTGAATAATTTCTGGTTTTTGCGGAACGGAGTTGGTTTTTTGATTCATAGTGACGACGGTATGTAAATGCTAAATGAGTTGTTTCGTTTGCTAATATAGTGGCAAGAAACTTAAATCCGAGCATCATTCGTCGTAGATGCCATTTCTCCTCACGAAAAAGCTGCCCGCTGCATCAGCAATGAGCGGCTTTGCATTACCAAGTCAAATTATCTACCCTGGCAGATTAGCACGCCGAGCGGCAATGCCGTCTTTGACGGCGAGGAGTACCTCCACTTGATTGGTACTATGCTCCCCTCTACGTCGGCCAGGAAGTGGGTGACATTAGTGGCCCATATGGCGCGCTTCAGCCATTTCCTGCGATGGATCTTGGACAGTGTCGTGCACCCGCCAACCTGTTAGCCATCCTCTGCGATAGTCACGTAATTGAAAAAAATAAATTAAATACGTGACTTTGCCAGTGAGAGCAACTACCTTATTAGTACTGCTGCCGCTTATTGGCAGCGCGGCTACTGGTATGCATCGTACTCCCACCTCCTTTTCCGAAACCACCGCGGCGGCGGTGCGCACGCACTTTGCCCTGACCCAGGCGGAGCTAGGGCGCTGGCTGGGCGTCAGCTTAGACCAGGTGCGAACAGTGGAGGCGGGGCGGCGCAACTTTTCCCCCAAAGCCGCCGCCCGCCTGGCCCGCCTCGCTGAGCTGCTGCCTCCACTCGGCCCGGCGCTGCCCGCGCCCGACACCCTGCCGCCCCCACCGCCCCGGGTAGCGCAGGCGGCCAAAGAAACCCGCGAAGCCGAGCTGCTTCGGCGGCGGGTGCGGCGTTGCGAGCACCTGGCCTACCAGCTGGGCTTTCAGCTCGAAACGCTGGCCTTGCAGGATGCGGCCCTGCTGCGCCGACGGCAGGGGCTGGCGGCGCTGCGCCAAGGGCTGGCCACCCCGCCCGCCGGGCCCGCCCCCGGCTACGATGCGGTGGGGGAGGAGGCCTGGCTCGCCCGCATAGAGGCCGACACGGCCGCGCTGCCCTCGCGCCCCGGCCCGCTGGCTCGTGCCCACCTGGCGTTGCGCCGGCAGCTGCTGCTGGAGGAGGCCGCCGCCCTGCGGCACCTGTTAGGCCCGGCTCCGGAGCTATAACCAATCTGCATAAGTTAGTACCGATGGTTATTTCCCCGGCCTGGGTGAACCGGTAATGTTGTGCAGCGGCCGGATAGTCCGGCCGTACTATCACCTTTTTACCCCTTTTATATATGGCCATTGATGTAACCCTGCTGCTCACCCGCGCCCAGTGCGACGAGGTGACCAAAGAGCTGGACAAGCGCCTGCGCCGGCTCGACAACAAGGAGCAGAACTACGATTATCAGGACGAGGTGGGCGGCGAGTTTGCCACCGATCTGAACCAGGAGCTGACGGGCCTGAACCTGCGCATCGCCAACTTCGACTCGTATCTGGCTACCCTGACCGCGGGCACCCCCGAGCACGACCGCACCACCGACGACCGCCGCAAAGCCGATGACCGGCGCGGCGACATTCAGGCCCAGCAGCGCAAGCGCGGCGGACCCAAGGTGGTGCTGGGGCAGAGCGCCCTCAAGGAAACCCAGAGCCGCAGCGCTTCGCTGGAAGAAGACAAGGCCGCCGTAGTGGCCCACCGCGCCACCCTGTCGGCGTAGCGCCGCGCTTGCCAAGGAAGCCGAAACAGAAAGCGGCCGAGGCTCCTGCCGGGGCTTCAGCCGCTTTTTTTAGGTGCCGGTGCGTCATGCGTCTGCGCGGCGCGCCAACCCGCAGGCGTTTCGACGCCCACCAGGCAGCGCCCTACCCTGCCCCCCAGAGCTACCCGCGGCCGACCGCAACGGGCATAATTATGTGATTGACTTTATCGTCCGTTTGCCTGATCTTATTCAGTAGGTAAACGTGCTTAAGCCAACGCCTATGGAAACGCCCGCTTTTCTGTGCCGTCCGCAGCCCCTTACCACCCGCGCCATTCCTGGAGGGCTGTATACTTTTCTGGCCCGCGGCAGCCAGACGCAGCAGCGTTTCGCGCTGGCCGTCATCAGGATACAGGCCGGGGCCGAGCCACCCGCGCACTGCCACGTGCGCGAAGACGAAACCTTCTACCTTCAGCGCGGCAGGGTCCGGTTTCGCGTCGGCGACAACACCCTGGAGGCCCGGCCCGGCGACTGCGTCTATCTGCCGAAAGGTGTGCCGCACGCCTTCGAGGTAACCACCCCCGACGCCGAGATGCTCATCTGGATCAGCCCGGCCGGCTTCGACGAGTGGCTGTGGACCAACAGCGCGCCGGCCCCCGATGGCCAGGCGCTGCCGCTGCCCCAGGGCCCGCCGCCCCCGGAGGTCATCGCCGAGTTCGTGCGCACCCTCGCCGACTACGGCGTGGAGCTATTGCCGCCCGGCGCGCCTCTCGGCCGCCAGCCCACGCCGGCAACCGAACTGCTGCCGCACCAGGCCGGGCGCGGCTAGCTCTTGCGCCGCCGCTGGCGTGCGGGCCAGCCGGGAGGTGCCGCTTTTGTGCGTAGCTTCGGCGCAGTGGTACTTCTCCCTACCATTTGCGCCCGATGACGACCTTCTTCCGCCGGCTGGTCTGGCTGCTGCTGGCCCTGCTGCCCGCCGCGGTGCGGGCCCAAGCCCCGCTCACCCCCGCCCAGTACCAGCAGGATTTCGACTACTTCTGGACCACCATCCACGACAACTACGCCTACTTCGACCAGAAGCAGACCGACTGGGCGCGGGTGCGGGAGCTGTATGCGGCGCAGCTGCCCGCCGTCGGCAGCCGGGCGCAGTTCGTGCGCCTGCTCGAAAACGCCCTCAACGAGCTGTACGACAACCACGCCAGCCTCTCCACCAACCTGCCCGACTCGCGCCGCCTGCTGCCCTCGGGCACCGATGTGTGGGCGCAGTACCGGCAGGGCAAAGCCACGGTGGTGGCGGTGCGGGCCGGTTTCGGGGCCGAGCGGGTGGGCGTGCGCCCCGGCATGGAAATCGTGGCCGTGAACGATGTGCCCATTGCGCAGGCCGTGGCCCCGCTGCTGGGCCGCAGCCTGAAGACCGTGGATGAGGCCGCCCGCGAAGTAGCCCTGAACCAAGCCCTGGCCGGCACCCACAACACGCCGCGCAAGCTTACGCTTCGGGCGCAGGGCCGCTTGCTGCCCGCCCTCTACCCCGATGCGCCGGGGATGCAGCTGGAAAACATCCGCTACCCGCACCTGCTGGAAAGCCGCCGCCTGGGCACCATTGGCTACATCCGCATCAACAACAGCCTGGGCAACAACGCCCTCATTGCCGCCTTCGACAGCACCCTGGATGCGCTGGCCGGCACCACCGGCCTCGTGCTGGACCTGCGCGAAACCCCCGGCGGCGGCAACTCCACCGTGGCCCGCGCCATCATGGGCCGCTTCATCACGCAGGAGCAGCCCTACCAGCGCCACGAGTTTGTGGCCGAGGAGCGGCGGACCGGTATCCGGCGTAGCACCCTGGAGCTGGTGTCGGGGCGGGCACGGCCCTACACCCGGCCGCTGGTGGTGCTGGTCGGCCGCTGGACGAGCAGCATGGGCGAGGGCATCACCATCGGGCTGGATGCCATGCGGCGCGCCGCCATCATGGGCACCGAAATGGCCCGCCTCCACGGGGCCATCACCTCCTTCCGCCTGCCCAATTCCGACTTCGGCTTCCACATTCCTACCGAGCGCCTCTACCGCCCCGACGGCCTGCCCCGCGAAGACTTTGTACCCGCCGAGCTGATTTCCACTACCGGTCCCGGCGCTACCGATGCCCCGCTGGAAAAAGCCCTGCAACACCTGCGCAGCGCGGCCAAGCCCTAAACGTGCGTAGTGAATGGCGAACAAGCTGCTGCTAATGCCCTGAAACCAGCGCCGCTTTTTTGCGGCCCGCTGCCTATCTTTTCCGCATGGCCCGCCCCGATACCTACGCCGACACGCACCCCGCCACCCGCGCCGAGTGGCGGCAGTGGCTGGCCGCGCACCACGCCCACAGCCCCGGCGTGTGGTTCACCTACTTCAAAAAGGAAACCGGCCGCCCCCGCGTGGGCTACGACGAGGCCGTGGAAGAAGCCCTCTGCTTCGGCTGGATCGACTCGCTGCCGCGCAAGCTGGATGCCGAACGGACGCAGCTGCTTTTCACCCCGCGCAAGCCCAAAAGCGGCTGGAGCAAAGTAAACAAGGAGCGGCTGGTGCGCCTCGAAGCAGCCGGGCTGTTGGAGCCCGCTGGCCGGGCCGCCATCGAGCGGGCCAGGCAGAACGGCTCCTGGGAAAGCCTCGATGCCGCCGAAGCCGGCCAGGTGCCCGCCGACCTAGCCCAGGCCCTGGCCGCCGATGCCACCGCGGCCGGGCACTTCGCCGCCTTCAGCCTCTCAGCCCGCAAAATGATTTTGACCTGGGTGCTGGCCGCCAAGCGCCCCGAAACCCGTGCCCGCCGCGTAGCCGAAACCGTGCGCCTGGCCGCCCGGAACAAGCGGGCCAACTTCGATAAGGAATAGCGGAGGGAGAGTGGCCCTGGAAGCAGCCGAGCCGAGCGACTGCGCGGAAAATCGCCAGAACGATGTAGAGACGCATAGTTGCGTCTCGTCGTTGAACGACAAACCGGCGAACGGCGCGACGACGAGACGCAATTATGCGTCTCTACATCGTTCTGGTGATTTTCCAAGCAAACTGACGATGATCGAATAGCTCATTTGGGTCCGTGCCGCAAGTCTGGAGACTTGCCCCGTGTCGCGGCTGGAAGTCGCATTCCGCTACGCTCCATTTCAGACTTCCGCCAGTACTTTGCTAATGCAAAAGCGGCTGCCGCTTCTCCAGGAAGCAACAGCCGCTTTTGCGTTGGACAACGAGCGGAAAAACGCGCTATACTGCCATTTTCACACCGGTGGCGCTGGCACCTTTGGGGCCCATTTCTACTTCGAAGGTCACTTTGTCGTTTTCCTTGATGGGGCCGCTGAGCGAGTTGGCGTGTACGAAGATGCTTTCGCCGGTTTCCGAATCCTTGATGAAGCCGTAGCCTTTCGAGTCGTTGAAGAACGTGACGGTGCCCTTGCGGATCAGGTCGGCGGGGTCCATGTCTTCCTGCTTGGGCACGCCCAGCTGGATGTCCTCGGCGTTGATTTCCTTACGTTTGGTGGGGTCCGGCGGGGTGGTGGAGATGTTGCCGTTCTCATCCACGTAAGCCAGCATCTCTTCCAGATTCTGACCCTTTTTGGCGTTGGCCTGGCGCTCTTCCTTGCGCTCTTCCTTCTCCTTTTTGTTTTTCTGACGCTTTTTCTCGTTTTCCTTCTTGCCGAAAGATGCTTGTGACCTGGCCATGATGCTCGGATGTAAGTAGTTGTTCGATCCGTTGGGCTCTGTGGGAAGAACCACAGGCGCAACGGAGAACCGGTGAATAATTTAAGACAGATACGCAGGGCCGAAAGTTCAGGCTGAACCCCATGTCGCCCATCGGCCCGCGAAGCGCCGGCGGGGCCAAAACCTAGCCGGGGCCGAATATACCAAAGCTTCGGCAGTAGCAGGTTATGCGGGCAGCGAAAAATGTGCTACTTCCCGCACTTCGCTCGCCGCCAGCGCGCCCAGCTCCACGGCTCCCACGCGCACGCGCAGCAGCCGCAGCGTGGGGAAGCCCACGGCCGCCGTCATCTTCCGTATCTGGCGGTTTTTGCCCTCCGTAAGTGTAATCGACACCCAGCTGGTGGGTCCGTGGCGGTCGTCGCGGATTTTGCGGGTGCGGGCCGGGAAGTCGGGGGCCGCTTCCAGGCGGAAGGCGCGGCAGGGCAGGGTCTGGTACTTCACGTCGCGGATGCCGATTTCCACGCCCTGCCGCAGCTGGGCCACGGCCTCGTCGGTTATCAGCCCATCTACCTGGGCGTAGTACTCCTTTTCCACTTTTTTGCTGCGCACCTCGTGGCTCATGCGGCCGTCGGTGGTGAGCAGCAGCAAGCCCTCGCTGTGCTCGTCGAGGCGGCCGATAGCCATAGTGCCGGCCGGAAAATCGTGCAGCGCGCCCAGCACCTTCTTCTTTTTCAGGTCGGCCACAAACTGGCTGAGGTAGCCGAAGGGCTTGTGCACCACGAAGTGCCGGTGCGGTACGGCGGGCTCATCGGCCGCGGTTTCCAACAGCTCTGCCACCTATGCTTTCTTCAGAAACTGGGTTTTGAGCACCATCGTGGTGCCGCCGGCCCGGCCCTCAATCTCCTCGGCGCTGTTGGTGAGGCGAATATTTTTGACCAGCGTGCCGCGCTTCAGCGTTTGCGACGAGCCTTTCACTTTCAGGTCTTTGATAAGCGTGACCGAGTCGCCTTCGGCGAGCAGGGTGCCGTTGCTGTCTTTTACGTCCATGAATTTCGGGAGCGGGAATAGGGGAGGGCCGGCCCGCGGGCGGCGGCCCCGATGCCCAAATATCGGCAATTCGGGGGTAGCGCCCGCCGCTGCCGGTCCCGGCCTACTTACGAAAATAGGCCAGCACGTCGGCTTTGTAGGAGTTGCCGATGGGGATATACGTGTTGTCGTTGAGCACCAGCGTGTCGGGCTGCAGCAGCTTCACGTGGGCCGCCGCCACAATGAACGAGCGGTGTACGCGCAGAAACGCGGGGCCCAGTGCCGCCATCATCTCCTTCATGGTTTGGTGCAGCAGGTAGGTGGTGGTGGCCGTGGTCACCTTCACGTAATCCTTGTTGCCCTCCACATATACAATGGCGCGGTGGCTGACTTTGAGCAGGCCCTGGCGCTCTTTCACCAGCAGAAATTTCTCCCCCAGCGCGTCGGCGGGCGGCACGGGCTGCGCGGCCGGCAGCCGGCCAATGGCCTTCACAAACCGCTCGTAGGAAAACGGCTTGAGCAGGTAGTCCAGCACGTTCAGCTCGTAGCCCTCGTAGGCGTATTCGCGGTAGGCGGTGGTAAGGATGGTTTTGGGCGGATCGGGCAGGTTTTTCAGGAAGTGCAGCCCCGTTATCAGCGGCATTTCAATATCCAGAAACAGCAGATCGACGGGGTGGCGGGCCAGGTGCTCGAAGGCCTCCATGGCGTTGCGGCAGGTGCCCGAAAGCGTCAGCCCCGGCGTCTGGCCGATGAACTGCGTGAGCACCTGATGCGCCAGCGGCTCATCATCCACGATAAGGCACCGGACAGGAGCAGGCGTATTGGTCATAAGGGGTAAAGCGGGTTGCAGTAGGCGGGAGGGGTTGGTATTCGTCTGTCATCTTGAGCCGCCTGTCATCCTGAGCTTGCGAAGGAGCTTATGGGATGAGAACAAGTCGTTGCTACGTCTGTCGTTCTCATCCCATAAGCTCCTTCGCAAGCTCAGGATGACACGGAATGTAGATGAACCCTACACATGCAGCGTGAGTTGGGCCCGAAAGCGGCCGTTTACGGTCGTCAGCAGCAGCTCGTGCGCGTCGGGGTAGTACATGTTCAGCCGCTGCCGGATATTGACCAGCCCGATGCCGCCGCTGCGTTTGGGCGCGGCGGCCGGGGCTTCGGGCAGCATATCGTTTTCGATGGTAAACTGCAGCCGGTGGGCCGCCGAGATGAGCGTGGCTTCCACCTGACCCTGGTCGGAATGGTGGTGGCGGCCGTGCTTGAAGCTGTTCTCGACCAGCGGCAGCAGCAGCAGCGGCGGCACCCGCAGCTGGTCGTAGGTGCCGGTGGTGCTGAAGCGCACGCGGGCCGTGGGGTATTTGAGCTGCTCCATCTCGAAGTAGTTTTCCAGAAAAACTACCTCCTCGGGCAGGGCAATGTACTCCTTGCCGCTGTCATAAAGCACGTAGCGCATCAGCTCGGAGAGCAGCAGGATGAAGCGCGGCGTATCGGGCGAGCCGGTCAGGCTCAGACCGTAGATGCTGTTGAGGGTATTGAACAGAAAATGCGGCTGCAGCTGGCTCTTGAGCTGTTCCAGCTGCAGGGCAAGGTTGGCTTTTTCGAGGTGGCGGCGGCGGGTTTCATGGTCGAAGGCCAGGCGCACGAAGGCCACGCAGCTGAAGCTGACTAGGTCCACCACGGGCAGCTCCAGGTTCCACCAGGCGGGCAGCGCCGCCAAGGCCGCCCAGGGGCCGCCCAGTTGCGCCAGGTGCTCAAACAGCTGGCGGCTGAGGTGAAAGCCGAAGCGGGAGCCCTGCCAGAAATAGAGCAGCGTGAAGCTGAGCAGCATAAAGTAGCGCCGCTGCCGCAGTAACAGCGGCAGCAGCCAGCGGTAGTAGGGCAGCACATACAGCGTGGCCAGCCCCGCAAAAGCTATCAGGTGCGGATAGGGAAAATCGGAGGTGCCCGGCGGCCGGCCCGGCACCTTCTCGATGTACCAGGCATATTTATACAGGCCCACATACATGCCCCACATCAGCAGCTCGAACGCCAGCGGAAAGCGGCTGGGCCGGTCGGAGTCTTGTTGTTGCATACGCGCAAGTTGGTGGTTTTTCGGCCGGCTGCGGCGGGTTTAGCCCCGCGCTTTCGACCAATGGCGCTTTTTTATCGACTAAAAAAACACCGCTGCGGATTGGTCGATTCCGGCCGGGCTGTGGTCGAGTAATGCGGCGGGGAGCCATCGGAATGTAGTTGTTTTGTAGCGTCCCAGTTGCACCGCGGCTGGCATTCTTCACGCAAACCCCTGGTTCCTATCCTCCTTTCCGATTAAAAGTTGGTTTATCGATAAGCATACTGGTATTGGCGACGGCTGCTCCTAAGGCAGCCGTCGCTTTTTTTATGCCCCGGCGCATCTACCGCCCGCTTCCGGCCGGCTCCGCCCCCAGCTGGCCAAACGCCCGCAGCTCCGCGTCGATGCGCTGGTCCCAGCGCTGCTGGGCCGCGCGGTCGGTGCCGTGGCTGGTTTCGGCGTCATACTGCTCCTGCAGCCGGTTCATCTCCTGAAACGAGGTGAAGTAGGCCAGCTGAATGGTAGCGTTGAACTCCTCCACGGTGAGGTTGGCGGGCCGGATTTTTTGCTTGAAGCGCTCGGCCACCAGCTTGGTCAGGTCGAAGTGGCGCTGCTCGTGGTTCAGGGTGTAGGCCTCGTCGCCCCCGGCCGCCATCCAGGACGAGCCGCGCACCACAAACACCTTCGTGAGTACTTCCAGCTGCACAAATCCCGCCCGAATGACGGGGCGGGCACTGAACGAGAAGCTCGGAAACACTACCGCCGCGTAGCGCCCCGCCCGCGGACTGGCCCGAAAATCGGCCCGCGCCAGCGGCCGGCCGGGGGCATAGAACAGCGTGTCCGGGTCGGTGTTCAGGGTGTAGTCCTGAAACGTGACGCGCACGCCCTGGGCCAGCCGGGGGTTGGTGGCGGCTTCCATCAGTAGCCATCGGTTGAGGTGCAGCAGGGCCAGGCCCAGCGCCTGGCGCAGGGTGGGCTCCACCACGGCCAGCTGCCCGGCGGGCCGCCGGTAGCGGGCCGTGCCGTGGTATTCGGTCAGCCGCACGGGCTGGCCGTCGTCGCGCTGCCCCTCGAAGGCCATACCCACCACCACCCGGCCCGCCACCTGCCCGGCTGCGCCCGGCGCGGCCTGCTCGGTCACCAGGCACTCGGTCAGCCGAATCGTGACGGGGCGCAGGGCGGTGTTGCGGGGCACGCTCTGTCGCACAAATTCCCGGATGGCCGCCAGCCCGCCCCCGGCCAGATCGACGGGCTGCGGCGGCAGCGCCGGACCGGGGCGCGGCGGCGGGGGCAGCAGATAGGCCACGGCCCGGCGGTCGGCTCGCGCATCGGCTACGGCGGCCACGTAGAACTGCTGCGGAGCCAGCGCCAGCGGCGCGGCGCGCAGCACCAGCGGCGGGAGCGGGCCGGCCGGGGGCTGCGCGGCCGTGCCCAGCAGCAGGAGCAGCACCAGAAAAAGCCAGCGGGCAGCCGGCCTTGGCAGCCGACCTTGGGTAGCCTTGACGAGGCGCTGCGGGGCCGGCTCAAAACCAGAATATAGCATACGAATAGCGGGATGAAAACGGGCCCTTGCGCGGTCAGGCGGTTGGTTAGTCGGTTGGGCAGGTGGTTTGGGGCTAACACGCGCCGCCAAAAAATCGTGTAGTGCCCCGAACAGGTTTGGGCAAAATATTGTCCTTCAGAAGAAATAGCCGGTATCGTTAGCCGGGATAAGGAAGTGCCGTCCGCTGTTATCTTTAGCGGCAGCAGTAGCGTATTCTCACAGCATGTATCGGACAAGCCTTCTTCTTTTGCTTCTGCTGGCCCCCTGGCTCGGCCGCGCCCAGCGCCTGGATTCCGCATTGGTGCCGCTGATGCCCAAGGTAGATCTGGCCAATGTGGAGGTGGCCCCCGCGGCCAACACCAAAGGCTGGCTGCTGCTCGACAAAGACATGCAGCTGGAGCTGGACGGGGCCATTCACAACCTCTACAACTTCAAGTTCGACAAAGCCGAGCGGCAGTTTCGCTCCCTGCGCCGCCGCTACCCCGAGCACCCGCTGCCCTACCTGCTGATGGGCCTGAGCCAGTGGTGGAAGATAATGCCCACCAACCTGCGCGAGAAAAAATACGACAAAGCTTTCTTCGCCTACATGGACACCACCGTGCGCAAGGCCGAAGTGCTCTACAAGCAGGATAATGAAAACTACGAAGCCGCCTTTTTCCTGTCGGCCGCCTATGGCTTCGATGCCCACCTGAACGCCGAGCGCCGCAACTGGAGCAAGGCCACCTTCAGCAGCCGCCGCGCCCTCGACTACCTGCAGAAAAGCAAGCAGGCCAATGGCCTGAGCCCGGAGTTCCTGTTCGGCCAGGCGCTCATCAACTACTACCAGGTCTGGATTGCGGAAAACTATCCGCTGCTGCGGCCAGTGATGCTGTTCTTCCCTAAAGGCAACAAGCAGCTGGGCCTCACGCAGCTCAAAAACGTGGCCGACAACGGCTTTTACACCGCCCCGGAAGCCAAGTTTTTCCTGATGAAGATTCTCTTCGAGGAAGAAAAAAACCTGCCCGCCGCGCTGCCCACCGCCCGCTATCTGGCCAACAACTACCCCGACAACGCCTTTTTTCAGCGCTTCTACGCCATGGTCGTCTACCATGAAAACGACCAGGTGGAGTGCGAGCGGGTCAGCCGCGAGATATTGGCCAAAATAAATCAGGGGATGCCAGGGTATGAGGCCATTAGTGGCCGCTACGCCACGTATTTTCTGGGCACCATCATGCAGCAGCGCAAGCAGTACGCCGAGGCCAAGGACTACTTCCAGCGCTGCGTGGTATTTGCCGAAAGCACCGGCGAAACCAGTAGCGGCTTCTGCGTGTCGGCCACGCTCAACCTGGCTCGTCTCGCCGACGATGCCCACGACCAGAAGGCCGCCCTACGCCACTACACCGAGGTAGAAGACAAAGCCGAGCGCGACACGCCGGCTTACCGCGAAGCCCGCGACTACCTCAAAACCCACAAAAAGCAGTCGTAGCAGGGCCGCTCACAGCCCCGGCTTCTGCAGCCGCGCGGGGCCGTGCTTTTTGGCTTTGTATCCTTTGTTAGCCAGGCTTAGCGCCAGCTGCGCATAGCCGTTGAAGCCGTAGGGCTTGCTCGAATCGAACACCGGGGCCAGGTCGTTGGAGCCGATGGTGACGCCGCCCATGCGCAGCATCACGCCGTAGGCAAACGTCTGATAGCCATTGATTAGCGAGATGGGCGCGGCCAGCTCCAGCCAGTTGCTTTCGAAGCGCGGCGTGAGGGCCACGAACGAAAACGTGCGCATGCCCACCGCGTAGCGGCCCCGCAGGCCCTGGCTCACCGAAAGGTTGGCGTAGAGGTGGCGGCGCAGGCAGTAGTCCACGTCCAGGTTCAGGGCCGTGGGCAGGCCGGCCCGAAAACGGTTTTCCCGCTTGTGGGTCTGGGTGCGCAGAATGCGGTTCAGCCGGGTATCGAAGTTGTCGAAATCGATGCCTTCCAGGTCGGCTTCGCTCACGCTGGTATTGGTGGCCCGGATGTCGTTGTAGGCCGCCGCGTCTTTGTCGTAGCGCAGGCCGCCCAGGTCGGTGATGGAGGCCGAGAGGCGGTAGCGGTACTTGTTGCGCGAATTATCGAGCCGCTCCACGCCTTTTTTGTCGATGTAGCGGTACTGGCCCAGGTTGGGGCGATTTTCATACACCACCCCGATATCGGCTCCCCAGCCCGCGCCCGGCGCGCCGCTGGCCGTGAGCAGGTCCACGGCATTTTCCACCGTCACGTCGTCGAAGGCGCGGGGGTTGGAGTAGCCGAAGGCCGCTTCGAGGCGGTTGAGGCGGAAAGTGGAGTCGCCGGTGGCCGTGGTGCGCGTCACCACCTCGTAGTCGGCTTTGCTGCTCTGCAGATAGGCCGAGCCAAACCCGATGAGCCGCTTGACCGTGAGGCCCGCCTTGAGAAAATGCTCACTGTTATCGAGCACCACCTGCCCGTACGTAAGGTTCCACTCGGCGAAGAGGTTCATGTTCAGGTTGAAGGTGTTATCGGTGGAGCGGCCGCGCTCCTTGAACCCGTCCACGGCGTTGCGAAGCAGGTTTTCTGACACGCCGTTGCCCTGCATAGCCGAGCGCACGCGGGTGCCAAACGCTAGGCCGCGCTTCGGACCCACGCGCACCATCAGGCCCGGTCCGCGCACGTTCAGTCCCGCGCTGATCAGCTTGGCCTTGTCGCTCTCGCGGCGGGTCAGAAACTCCTTGCTCAGGTCCAGGTCCTCATCCGACTTCTGCGGGCTCCAGGCCCCGGTGTAGCGGTAGGCCGTATTGGTGGCGTGGGCATCCACGGCCAGCAGGTGCAGTTGCACCACGTAGCGGTTGTCGGCCACGTGGGCCGGGTTCCAACTCAGGCCCGTTAGGCCCGAATAGTTGCTGCGCGTGCTATTGAAAAGCTGTTGCGCCGTCGCGTTGCCGGCCGCCATTGACAGGCTGAATACAAGTACAGATTTGAGCATGGGTGTGGGGTGTGAAGGGCAGGATATAGCTGGCGCAGAGCCGTGGCGGCGGCCTGGGCCAATCAACAAAATCGGGGAAAGCGCAATGGCAGCACAAGGCCAGCGGAGCCAGCCAGACATAGTTCAGATTGTGAATATACCTTCTATTTATTTAATTATAAAATATATTAATTAAATTACATGATTTGCTTTTCCCTGCATCCTTGCCGAACTTGAAAAATTCCCCGGCTTCATCTTTCAGCCCGCCCCCAATGCCGTCCACCATTTCTGCTACTTCCGCTACCGCCGCTACCGCCGCCGCGCCGGATACCGCTGCCCTGCACGCCACCTTCGACCGACTGCGGGCACGAAGCGCCGCCCTGCGCCAGGAAGGCTGGGAGCCCCGCGCGGCCCGCCTGCGCAAGCTGGGCGAGTGGCTGACCAACAATCAAAAACGCATCCAGCAGGCACTCTACGCCGATTTTCGCAAGCCCGCGCAGGAAGTGGATCTGTCGGAAATCTACACTTCCCAGATCGAGCTGAAGCATACGCTGCAGCACCTGAAAAAGTGGATGAGCCGCCGCCGCGTGGGCACGCCGCTGCCGCTGCTGGGGGCCCACGGCTGGATGCAGCCCGAGCCTAAGGGCGTGGTACTCATCATTGCGCCCTGGAACTATCCGTTCTACCTGGCCATCGATCCGCTGATTTCGGCTTTGGCGGCCGGCAACTGCTGCCTCATCAAGCCCTCGGAAATGACGCCAGCCACCAGCCGCCTGCTGCGCGAACTGGTGGAAGAAACCTTCGAGCCTACTGAAGTAGTGGTATGCGAAGGCGACAAAGACCTGAGTACGGCCCTGCTGCGCCTGCCCTTCGACCATATTTTCTTCACGGGCAGCCCGCAGGTGGGCAAAGTTGTGATGCGGGCCGCCGCCGAGCACCTCACCTCCGTCACGCTGGAGCTGGGCGGCAAGTCGCCGGTGGTGGTGGATGAAACCGCCAACCTGCGCGACGCGGCCGAGAAAATCGTGTGGGGCAAGTTTCTGAATGCCGGCCAGACCTGCGTAGCCCCCGACTACCTGCTGGTGCAGGAGCAGGTGCGCGACGAGCTGGTGCAGGAAATCCGGCAGGCCACGCGCCGCCTCCACGACCCGAACGGCACCGGCGTGCAGCACTCCGACTCGTTTGCCCGCATCGTGAATAGCCACCATTTTGAGCGCCTGAGCCAGTTGCTGGAAGAAGGGCAGCGCCGCGGCGGCACCCTCGAAATGGGCGGCATCGTTGATGCGGCGGAGTGCTTCATTGAGCCCACACTCATCAGCGGCGTGCCTGTTGATGCGGGCTTGTGGCGGGAGGAGATTTTCGGCCCCATTCTGCCCCTGCGCACCTACCGCACCCTGCCCGAGGCCGTCGATTTTGTGAATGAGCGACCCCGCCCGCTGGCGCTCTACCTGTTTTCACGCAGTGCCGAAAATCGCCGCTACCTCCTCCAGAATGCCCCTTCCGGCGGCGCGGCCATCAACGATACTGTTGTGCATCTGATGCACCCCGAACTGCCCTTCGGCGGGCTGGGCAACAGCGGTATGGGCCGCTGCCACGGCCGCTACGGCTTCGATGCCTTCTCCAACCTGAAAGGCGTGCTGCAACAGCGCGTCGGCCAGACGTCGGTGAAGCTGCTGTATCCGCCTTATACCAGCAAAGTGAAGCGGATGATTGAGCTGGTGATGCGGTGGTTCTGAGAAGATAAAACACCCTCAAAGTAGCCGCAGCGCGGCGGCAGGTTTGTAGTAACCAAATAGATAGGAGCAAAAAGCCGCGTAGCGGTGACAGAACCGCCCGAACGAGTCTGTCACCGCTACGCGGCTTGCTTCTTTCACCCATTCTAATTCTACAAACCTGCCGCCGCGCTGCGGCTACTTTGCAACGCGGGGTAGATTTTCAGGAAAAAAGCCATGCTGACCGACTGATCCAGAGACTTTCAACAACGCTGCATGCCGAGCAACTGCGGAAAATTGCCGATATTTTCGGAGGCAAAGCCCTTGCCCCAAACCCGCCGCCCATGACACCCACTGAAGCCCACCGCACCACCCTCCGCGCCCTCGCCGATACCTTCATTCCCGGCTTCGAAGGCAAAGCTGACCACGCCGAATTTTGGCGGCGCAAGGGCTCCGAGGGCGTGGATGTGGACCTCGTTTTTGCGGTAATTGCGGAGCAGCCCCAGACCGCGCAGCAGGAATTTCGGAAGCTGCTGGGGCTGCTGAACAGCCCTATGCTGGGCATTACGTGGCTGGGGCCGCTCAAACCGTTTCACCGGCTCACGGCCGAGCAGCGTCAGCAGCTGCTGCGCAGCTGGGCCCAGAGCAACCTGCCGCAGCTGCGCAAAGGCTTCCATGCTCTGCGCAAGCTGCTGGTGTTCTTGTACTACGGCAGCTCCGGTGCCAATCAGCCCAACGGGGCCTGGGAGGCCATTGGCTACGCCGGCCCCCTGCCCGATGAGGTGGTGGATACGCCCCGGCCCATCCGGACCCTGCAGCCCACCGCCGACGTGACTTACGACTGCGACGTGCTGGTAATCGGGAGCGGGGCGGGCGGCGGCGTGATAGCCGGCGAGCTGGCCGCCGCGGGTCAACGTGTGCTGGTGCTCGAAAAGGGCCCTTACTGCCATGGCTGCGACTTTACGCAGCGCGAAGTGGAGATGCTGGGCAAGCTCTACGATGCTAAAGGCACCCTCAGCACCCAGGATGGCGGCATCGGGCTGCTGGCCGGCAGCTGCCTGGGCGGTGGCACCACTGTGAACTGGGCCGGGGCCTTCCGCACCCCCGACTATGTGCTCCAGGAATGGGCCCGTGAGCATCAGGTGCCGCATTTCGCGTCGCTAGAATTCAAGAAAAGCCTCGACGCCGTGAGCCGCGCCCTGAGCGTGAACATCGACTACACCCGCCACAACGGCCAGAACCAGGCCCTGTGGGACGGCTCGCGCAAATTGGGTCAGGAAGTGAAGCTGATTCCGCGCAACGAAAAAGGCCTCTCCGATGCCGACCCACACTTCAAGGGGCTGGGATACAGCACCCTCGGCGACCGGTACGGCATCAAGCAGGGCACGCTGAACACGTATTTGTTGCAGGCTTTTGAGCACGGAGCCCGCATCTTGGCCGATACGCGGGTGGAGCGCGTGACTATCCAGGAGGGCCATGCCACCGGGGCGGAGGCCGTGCACACCACCGCCGACGGCCACGCGGTGCGCGTGACGGTGCAGGCCCGGCGCGTGGTGGTGGCGGGCGGCGCGGTGCAGTCGCCGGCGCTGCTGCTGCGCAGCGGGCTGCGGCACCCGCACTTGGGGCAGCATCTGCACCTGCACCCCACGGTGGTGGTTTCGGCCCGGTATCCGGAGCGCATGGATCCCTGGCATGGCCCCAGCATGTCGGTGGTGAACGACTGCTTCACGATGTTGAATGGCACCAACTTCGGCGCGAAGCTCGAAACGCCGCCAGCGCACATCGGCCTGATGGCGATGGTGTTGCCGTGGCAGAGTGGCGAGCAGCACAAGCAGATGATGCTAAATTCTGCTTACCTGGGCAGCTTCATCGTGCTGACCCGCGACCGGGACGGCGGCCGCGTGAGCATCGACAAAAACGGCGCGCCACTTATCGACTACACCCTCAGCGACTTCGACCGCGCCAACATGCTGCAGGGCGTGCGGGCCGCCGCCGAGATTCATGCCGCGGCGGGCGCTACCGAAATCTATCTGCCCCACGGCACGCTGCCCACGCTGCAGGTGAGAGATGGCCGCATTCAAAACCCCGAAGTGCTGGACCAGCTGCCGCATTTGAGCTGGAAAGCCAACCAATTCGGCCTCTACAGCGCCCACCAGATGAGCACTTGCCGCATGGGCGGCGACGCGGCCACGCACCCGGTGAGCCCCAGCGGCGAAACGTACGAGGTCAAAAACCTGTTTGTGGCCGATGCGTCGGCGTTTCCGGCGTGCAGCGGCGTCAATCCGATGCTCACCATCATGGCGCTGGCGCACTATACGGCCCAGGGAATGAAGGCCAACCCGCCGGCCGCGGTGCAGGCTGGGGGGCGGGCCGTGGAAATGGCCTCGTAGGGCCCGCTGGCCGGGGTTTGTGGGCTTCCGGCGGTCAAGCATAGCCGCGCGGGGGCGTTTTCGCGTACTCAGGGCGCACTCTCACTCTTCGCTGCTATGCTTGCTGCCCGTTCCCTGCTTCTGCTGGCCGTTTTCGGCACGTTCACCTTTGGCTGCGCCCGGCGCAACAAAGTCAATATTCCAGAAGCCAAATCGGTGGCCGTAGCGCCGGCAACCCCGGCTCCCGTGCCCAAAGCCGCCGCCCGCGACCTAGCCGACGTGATGACCGACGAGCTGGGCCTCAGCACCGACCAACAAACCAAGGTGCGAGCTATCTTAAAAAGTACCGTCGAGCAGGTAAACGACGCCCGCCAGCGCCTGGGCACCGATAAAACGGCCCTGAATACCGAGCTGCGCCGCATCAACACCTCCGCTGAAAGTGACCTGCGCACGGTGCTCTCGGCCACGCAGTACAAAGAGTATCAGGCCAAGAAGCGCACCATGCAGACCCAGATGCAGGCCAAGCGGGCCGTGAAATAGGCGTTGGCGCTGGCCCGTTGGGACGATTTCATTGGTAGCCCGCCCAGGTGGCAAAACAGCCGCATAGCGGCGGCAGGTTTGTAGAATCAGAACGGGTAAAAGAAATCAAGCCGCGTAGCGGTGACAGAGCTGTGCGAGCGGTTCTGTCACCGCTACGCGGCTTTTTAATTGCTTGAGGCCAAATTCTCTTTGGGCATTGATATTACAAACCTGCCGCCGCGCTGCGGCTGTTTTGTAACGGGCTCACACACTGGTTGTCGGCTTTATTCTCAGCGCCCCGGCGGGCGTAGCGGATGAGCCCGAGAAACGTCAGGCAACTATCCTGATGAAACGTGCATCTGTCGTGCTGCTGCCGGATAGGTAGGAAATAGGAGAGTAGAAAATATCTGCCTTTTCGCTTGACTTTTCAAAGGGTAAACTTCTACTTTGTATTGCCTGCTACTTGGTGATGCATTTAAGCTCAGCGCTGCTGCTGCCGACTATGATTCAGTTGCAAAACATCCGCAAAAGCTACGAAGTGGGAGCCAACCGGCTGGAGGTGCTCAAGGGCATTGATCTGCACATCCGGCAGGGCGAGCTGGTAAGCATTATGGGCTCGTCGGGGTCGGGGAAAAGCACGCTGCTCAACATTGTGGGCATTCTCGACGACTTCGACCAGGGCGACTACACGCTGGCCGGCACCCGCATCGACCGGAACCTGTCGCAGACGCGGGCGGCGCAGTACCGCAATCAGTTCTTGGGGTTCGTGTTTCAGTCGTTCAACCTGCTGAGCTTCAAGAGTGCGCTCGAAAACGTGGCCCTGCCGCTGTACTATCAGAAAGTAGGGCGGCGCGAGCGGAACCGGCTGGCGCTGGAATACCTGGACCGCGTGGGCCTGGCCGACCGCGCCGAGCACCTGCCCAGTGAGCTTTCGGGCGGGCAGAAGCAGCGCGTGGCCATTGCCCGCGCCCTTATCAGCCAGCCCAAGCTGATTCTGGCCGACGAGCCAACCGGGGCCCTCGACACGCAAACCACCCAGGAGGTGATGGACATCTTCAAACAGGTGCACCGCGAAGGCATGACGGTGGTCATCGTGACCCACGAAAACGACATTGCCGCCCAAACCCAGCGCATGATTCGGGTGCGCGACGGACTGATTGTGAATCAGTGACTTAATGATGTAGTGCGTTGTATTTCACCAACTTTTTTGCGCCATGAAAAACCGCTTTTTCCTCTTGATGGCCGCCCTAATACTGCTCGGCGGCAGTGCCCGGGCCCAAGTGCCGGCTGCCGAAACCCAGGCCCTGGCCAAGCAGCTGGCCCAACTGATGCGCAACCCGCACAAGCCGAAGCAGGATGTCTATTTGAAGCTGAGTGGCTGCCACGCCGAGCAGATAATCCGCGACCGGGACGCGGATGTGCAGACGAGCAAGCCGCTGGCCGTGAGCTACAACAGCGGCAATTCGGGCTGGGCCATGAAGATGGACAACGGGGTGTTTGAAATGAAGCTGGCCTTCGACTGGGCCGACGTAACTTCCCTGACCTACACGCCCGAAACGGACGACGACGGCCAGAAACACTACCAGATCAAGATCAAAAAAGGCAAAAAGGGCAGCAACATGAGCTTCGACCTGCCGCTCTACACCACCTCGGAAGCCACCGTGAAAGACGTAGTGCGCCGCCTGGAAAAGCTGCGCCAAAGCTGTGGCAATTAGAGCCGTTTTTGGGGTTGGGGTGCCTGGCGCGGCTGCCAGACCTCACCCCCGACCCCGGTTCGCTTTAGGCGCGAAGCCTTGGGGAGAGGGGAGCCGGATGACCTGTGCACCAACCAGAAAACTGCAGTAGGAATTAAGAACTAAGAATTGCCGCGGTGGTCCAATCCATTCTTGCAACAGCAAACCAGCCTATCAACCCATTAGCACATCAGCACATCAGCACATTAGCACATTAAGAAATAATGTTCGACCTCGATAAATGGCAGGAGATTCTGGGGACGATGCGGCGCAACAAGCTGCGCACGTTCCTGACGGCCTTCGGGGTGTTTTGGGGCATATTTATGCTCGTGCTGCTGCTGGGCGCGGGCAAGGGAATGGAAAACGGCATCTGGAAGGAGTTTGGCGGCGGGGCCATGAACAGCCTGTTTGTGAGTGCCGGCAAAACCTCGCTGCCGTGGCAGGGGCTGAAGCCGGGCCGTGAAATCAAATTCACCAACGATGATATGGAAGCCATTCGCCGGCAGGTAGATGGCGTGGAGCTGCTGGCCTCCCGCAACCGGCTGTTTGGCGAATACACCATCATCAACGGCTCCAAAAACGGCTCGTATCAGGTGTTTGGGGCCAATGCAGAATTTTTTCAGCTCAATGGCGAAAAGCTGGTGGCCGGCCGCCTGCTGAACCCGCTCGACGGCATGGAGCAGCGCAAGGTGATGCTGCTGGGCGAGAAAGTGCGCAAAGTGCTGTTCGGCGACAGCAGCGGCCTGGGCAAGTTCGTGCGGGTGAAGGGCGTGTTTTTCAAGGTGGTAGGCGTTTTCACTACCACCCAGAACAACGGCCGCAACGAGGAGCGGGCTTTCGTGCCCTTCACTACGTTTCAGACCGTTTTCAACCAGTACAACCAGGTGCAGCGCATCGGCATCAGCAGCCGCAAGGGTACGCCGGTGAAGGAGCTGGAAGACCAGGTGCGGGTGCTGCTGGCCCGCCGCCACCAGTTCGACCCCGCCGACAAGCAGGCCCTGGAGCTGGACAATAACGAGGAGGAAGTGCAGCGCTTCGAGGGTTTGTTCAGCGGTATCAAGCTGTTTGTGAGCGTGATTGGGGTGCTCACGCTGGTGGCCGGCGTGGTGGGTGTGAGCAACATTATGCTCATCATCGTGCAGGAGCGCACCCGCGAAATCGGGGTGCGCAAGGCGCTGGGGGCCACGCCCTGGAGCATTATCAGTATGATCGTGCAGGAATCGGTGGTAATAACCAGCCTCTCGGGCTACTTGGGCCTGCTGGCCGGCGTGGCCCTGCTGGATGCGGTGCGCTACGCGCTGGAAAAAGCCGGCGGCACCACCTCGTATTTCGACCATCCGGAGGTGAATTTCGGCGTGGCCGTGAGTGCTACGCTGTTGCTGGTGGTGTCGGGGGCCGTGGCCGGGCTGATTCCGGCGATGAAAGCGGCAAATGTGAAACCGATTGAAGCCCTCAGAGCCGAATGATTACTGCTACAAACAAGATTAGAATTAGCTCCCCTCCTTTTTTCAAGGAGGGGTTGGGGGTGGTTAGCTAGCGCTAGAAAATCGTTGAACGTCGTCTAATTCTAGTAACCACCCCCAACCCCTCCTTGAAAAAAGGAGGGGAGCTAAAACCTAACTCTCCTAGCTTCTAACTCCTGGCTCCTAGCTCCTTCCCACCCATGTTTGACCTTGATAAATGGCAGGAAATCCTCGGGACGGTGCGGCGGCACAAGCTGCGCACGGGGCTCACGGCGTTTGGCGTGTTCTGGGGGATTTTTATGCTGGTGGTACTGCTGGGCGCGGGCAAGGGCTTCCGCAACGGCGTGGAAAAAGAGTTCGACGTAGCCAAAAATGCGGTTTTTGTCTGGACGCAGCGCACCAGCGTGCCGTATGCGGGGCTGAAAGTGGGGCGCTTCATTCAGCTCACCAACGATGACGTGGCCGCACTGGAGCGCGAGGTGCCCGAGGCAGCCGTTATTCTGCCCCGCAGCTCTCTGGATGGCACATTTACGGTGCAATACGGCACCAAAAGCTCGTCGTTTTCGGTGAATGGCGAATACCCCGGCTACCCGGCCGTGAAGGCGCTGCACCTCACGGCCGGGCGCTTCATCAACGATATTGACATTAAAGAGCGGCGCAAGGTGGCCGTCATCGGCGACCGGGTGGCGGAGGTGCTGTTCGGGACGGCCAACCCATTGGGGCAGGAAATCCGCATCAAGGGCATTTTCTTCCGCGTGGTGGGCCTATCGAAGGCCGAGGGCAAGCCCGAAAACGCCCAGCAGGATGCCCAAACCATCATCATTCCGCTCACGGCCCTGCAGGTTACCTTCAATCAGGTGAATCAGGTGGGCTACTTCGCCTTCATTCCCAAAACCGGCACCCCGGCCGCCATCGTCGAAACTAAGGTGAAGCAGATTCTGGCCCGGCAGCACAAAGTGGCCCCCACCGACGACCGGGCATTTGGCTCGGCCAACGTGGAGGAGGAATACGCGCGGGTGCAGGGGCTGTTTACCGGCATTTCGGGCTTCAGCTGGCTGGTCAGCATCGGCACTATCCTGGCTGGCATCATCGGGGTGAGCAACATCATGCTCATTGTGGTGAAGGAGCGCACCAAGGAAATCGGGATTCGCAAGGCGCTCGGGGCCACGCCCTGGAGCATCGTGAGCCTGATTGTGCAGGAAAGCATCGTCATTACGGCAGCTGCCGGCTCGTTTGGCCTGCTGTTCGGCACGGCCCTCATGGCCGGCATCAACTCGCTGATTGCGGGCCAGAACGTGGGCTTTTTTGCCAATCCGCAGGTCGATATCGGCGTGGCGGCTACGGCGGTGGTGGTGCTGGTAGTGGCCGGAGCCGTGGCCGGCCTGGTGCCGGCGCTGCAAGCCGCACGGGTGCAGCCCGTGGTAGCGCTGAAAGACGAATGAAACCGATGTTTTCTCTCAACTCAACCCCCGGAAGGGTCCGGCTATGAACAACCAAGCGCCGCCAGAAGAAGCCATTGCTGTAGAGCCCAGAGGAACTTCAGTCGCCCCGCGCCCAATCCGGCCGGAGCCGTATCAGCCGCCCAAAACCCCGTTTATTACCATGAAACGCATCTTTCTTACGCTGCTGGTGCTGTTGCTGCTGGCCGGGTTTGGCTGGCTGGGCCGCTATTTCTGGAAGCAGGCCCACACCGACCCTATCACTTACAAAACCGAAACGCCCTTCATCACCGATATCGTAAAGAAAACGGTGGCCACGGGCAGCATCGTGCCGCGCCGCGAGGTGCAGATCAAGCCCCAGGTTTCGGGCATTGTGGAGGAGCTGTATGTGGAAGCCGGGCAGCCGGTGAAGGAAGGCCAGCTGCTGGCCCGCATCCGCACGGTGGCTAACGCCGGCAACGTGAACAACGCCCAGAACAGCATTCAGGCCGCCCGCGTAGCCCTTGAAACCAGCCAGACGGAGATGGAGCGCCAGCGCCCTTTGTTCGAGCAGAAAGTTATTGCCGAGCAGGAATTTAACCGCCTGCTGGCCGATGTGCGGGCCAAAAAGCAGGCCCTGAACGCCGCCCAGAATGACCTGCAGATTGCTCAGAAAGGCGCTTCGCGCAACACCGGTGGCGCTTCCAACTTGGTGCGCTCCACCATCACGGGTATGCTGCTCGATGTGCCCGTGAAAGTGGGCTCGTCGGTGGTCGAGCGGAATAACTTCAACGAGGGCACCACCATTGCCGCCATTGCCGACATGCAGAGCCTCGTGTTTGAGGGCAAAATCGACGAGAGCGAAGTGGGCAAGGTGCGCGAGGGCATGGACCTGAACCTGATTATCGGGGCGCTGGAAAACCAGTCGTTTCCGGCTACGCTCGAATACATTGCGCCCAAGGGTATTGCGGAGGAAGGCGCCATCAAGTTTCAGGTGCGGGCGCGGCTGAAGCTCAAGCCGGGCCAGTTTCTGCGGGCCAACTACTCCGCCAACGGTGACATCGTGCTGGGCCGCCGCACCAAGGCGCTGGCCATTCGGGAAAGCCTGCTGCAGTTTGGTAAAGTGAACAAGGACAGCGTGTTTGTGGAGGTGGAAACTGCGCCCCAGCAGTTTCAGAAGCGCCTCGTGAAAACCGGCCTCTCCGACGGCATCAACGTGGAAGTGCTGTCGGGACTGGCCAAAACGGATAAGGTAAAAGTGCTCGGGCCACCGGCGGAAGGGGAGAAGAAGGAGGATAAATAAGGCTGTCATCCTGAGCAGCGCGAAGGACCTTCCTCATAGTCTACTGCAACCTCAATTCAATGCACAAAGCCCTTTGCCATCCGGATGGTAGAGGGCTTTGCTCGTTTAAGCAGGCTTTGTAGGCCATTGGAGGAAGGTCCTTCGCGCTGCGTACGCCAGATAGAGGATGACAGATGACTTTAACAGCCAACCCAAGCCAGCACCGGGCCGTTATCCTTTTCTACCTTTCCAAACCGCCCGCCCATGCGCCCTCAGTCCTACACGCTGCATTTCAATGCCAAGCTCAGCCTCAATGCCGCCGAAAAGCACGTGCGCGACGGCCTCTCCACGGCACTCTGCACCGGCGAGAACCTGTGGCTGAGCTGCGACGAGCGTACCAGCATTGAGCGTCTGCGCCGCACCGGGCCGCTGGAATTTGGGCAGCACACCTCGTACCGGCTCACCGAGCTGCTCGATCTGCCCGCCGACGCCGAAAGCGAAATAGACGTGGAAGGCCTCGCCGCCACCGACCACTACCTCTGGGTTATCGGCTCGCACAGCCTCAAGCGCAAGCAGCCCGATGCCGAGCACGAAGACGTGAGCAAGCAGCTCGCGAAGCTGGCCAAAGTGCAGGCCGACCCCAACCGCTACCTGCTGGCCCGCATTCCGCTGCTGCTAAACGAAGCCACCGGCGACTACGAGCTGCACAAAAGCGCCGCCCACCCCACCAAAGCCAACGAGCAGCTCCACGCCGCCCAGCTCCACGGCAACGCCGAAACCAACGAGCTGCTGGACCTGCTGGCCCACGACCCGCACCTGCAGCCCTTCATGGCCCTGCCGGGCAAAGACAACGGCTTCGACATCGAAGGCCTGGCCGCCACCACCGATGGGCGGCTGTTTGTGGGGTTGCGCGGGCCGGTGCTGCGCGGCTGGGCCATCGTGCTGGAGCTGCTGCCCGAACTGGACAAGCACGGCCGCCTACGGCTGGGCAAAATCGGGGGCGAGCAGAAATACTACAAAAAGCACTTTCTGGACTTGGGCGGTATGGGTCTGCGCGAGCTGCGCCTCGCCGGCGACGACCTCTACCTGCTGGCCGGCCCCACCATGGACCTCGACGGCACCATTGCCGTGTATTGCTGGCCCAACGCCCTCAACCAGCCCGGCGACACCCTGAACGGGGCCGATAAGATTCACCGCTACTTCGACGTGCCCCACGGCCACGGCCCCACCAGCGGCCAGGACAAAGCCGAAGGCATGGCCCTGCTCGACGACAAGCGCCTGCTCATCGTGTTCGACAGCCCCACGGCCGCCCGCAAGCCGGCCGCGCAAGTGGTGCTGGCCGATGCCTTCCGGCTGCCGAAATAGCGGCCGGGCCGGTGGCGTTGGGGCCTGCGCCCTACCTTTGCCGCTTCCATTACCTCTTCTGCATTTATGGCTACTGCCCTGCTCCGCACGCCCGAAACCACGCACCGCATTCATTTTCAGGACTGCGACATGCTGGGCCACCTCAACAATGCCCGCTACCTCGACTACTTTCTGAACGCCCGCGAGGAGCACACCACCCGTCACTATGCCCTGAACCTAGGCCAGCTGGCCCGCGAGGAAGGCGCCGGCTGGGTTATCACCAAGCATCACCTGGCCTACCTGCGCCCTGCCAACCACGGCGAAATCGTGCGCATCCGCACCCAGCTTATTCATTTCGACAACTCCAACCTGGTGGTGGAAATGCTCATGTTCAGCGAAGACGGCAGCCGCCTGAAAGCGGTGCTGTGGTCGGAAATGGCCTTTGTGCGCGTGGCCTCCGCCACCCGCACCGACCACTCCGACGACCTGATGGAGCTGCTCGATCAGCTGGATGTGGAAGACGTGAGCTATGACCCCGACGGCTTCGATGAGCGGGTGAAGCACCTGCGCAAACAGCTCAAGCGCGACCGAAAGGAGGAATAATGTACTAACCTCCGCCACGCGGGTGCGTTAACAGAAAGCCAGTTCTGCCGCGGGCGGGGCTGGTTTTCGCATTTCCGTTCTACCTTCTAAAACACCCAAACTTTATGAGCATTTTCAGCAGCGACAGCCTCAAAGGCAAGAAAATCGCCATCATCGCCACCGACGGCTTCGAGCAGTCGGAGCTAGAAAAACCGAAGAAGTTTCTGGAAGGCGAAGGGGCCGAAACCCACGTTATTTCCCTGAAAAGCGGCTCCATTAAGGGCTGGGACCAAAAAGACTGGGGCGACAAAGTGGACGTGGACAAAACCATCGACGCGGTGAAAGTGGCCGACTATGACGCTCTGGTGCTGCCCGGCGGCCAGATGAACCCCGATATCCTGCGTACCGAGAAGGCCGTCGTCAGCTTCATTGGCGAGTTTGTGCGCTCCGGCAAGCCCGTCGCTGCCATCTGCCACGGCCCCTGGCTGCTGGTAGAAGCCGACGTGGTGCGCGGCAAGCAAATCACGAGCTGGCCCAGCGTCAAAACCGACCTCAAAAATGCCGGGGCCCACTGGGTTGATGAAACCGTAGTAGTCGATGGCAACATCATCACCAGCCGCAACCCCCAGGACATTCCCAACTTCAACGAGAAGATCAAGGACGCCCTGACCAAAGTGGCCATGAAAACCAACGCGTAGCGCCACCAGCGCGTCATTCCGAGCGCAGCCGAGGAATCTCGCGTGCTGACGTCTGATTACTATTCAAACGTCAGCACGCGAGATTCCTCGGCTGCGCTCGGAATGACGGGCTAGAGCGTGAGGACAATTACCTTTCGGTAAACTACAAGGAGAAGATGCATCGTCATGAAATCACGGACCGGCAATGGGGGTTGGTCGCGCCGCTGCTGCCGGGCAAAACCACGGATTGCGGCGTGACAGCAGCCGACAACCGCTTGTTTTTCAACGCCGTGGTGTGGCTCTTGCGCACTGGGGCCGCGTGGGCGGACCTGCCTGAGCGTTTCGGTAAGCCCAATTCCGTCTGTCGTCGCTTCCGTCGCCTGGCCCAAAAAGGCGTGTGGGAAGCGGTTTTCCAGGCCTTGCAAGCGCCGGAACTCGACTGGGTCATGCTGGATTCCACCGTGCTACGCGCCCACCAGCACTCGGCCG
>NZ_FQYN01000007.1 GCF_900141805.1 Hymenobacter daecheongensis DSM 21074
CCGGTGCCGCCGCCGCTGGTGGCCCAGGTGAAGGCCTGGGCCGTGGCATCCCACTTGGCCACAAACACGTCATTGCTGCCCGCGCTGGTCAGGCGCGTGCCGCCAAAGCTCACCGAGCCCAAGAAGTTGCCCGTGATAAACACGTTGCCCCGGCTGTCGGTGGCCGTGGCGCGGGTGATGGAGGTGCCGCCCGTGCCGGGCTGGTTGTTGTTGCCGCTCAGGGCCAACTGCCAGGCGGGGGCCGGGGTCTGGGCCTGCGCCGCCCAGGGCAGCAGGGTCAGCAGCAACAAGAGGTGCCCCGCCACCAGCCGGCGGGTGCGGGCCGCGCAGGCGGCCAAAGAGAAGAAGTGCTTCATGCAAGCAACAGGACTGCCACGTCCGGGGGAAAAGGCCAGGACAAGAGCAACCGTTGCTGAAGGTCCGGTAGAAGATTGGGGAGAAGGTATTCCGGCAAAGCTACTACCGTTGAGGTTAGGTAACCAAGCGGGCGGGCGGGTTTTTGTCGGCAGCGGTGGCCCTAACGGCCTAAGTGCTACCGTTCCCACCCAGGCCCCGGGGCCGGCCCGGCCGGCTGGCCCCACGGCCCCGGCCGGCACGCAAAAAGCCGCCGCCCCGGCGGGGGCGGCGGCTTTTGCTCCAGGTGTATTGTGGGCCGGGCCGGGGGGACCTCACCCCCCGGCCCCCTCTCCTTGGGAGAGGGGGAGCCACGGCGGCGCGGCCGGAACCCTGGCAATTGACTGACGGCCGGCTCCCCCTCTCCCAAGGAGAGGGGGCGGGGGGTGAGGTCCCCACCACCCGCCCCCTACTGCACGATGCGCGCCAGCACCTCCGTGAAGGGCTGCTGGTCGGTGTCGCCGCCCACGGCGGCTACTTTGCAGTAGACCCGGTCGGCGGTTTTGCAGGCCGTGAGCAGCGCGTCGCCCTCGCGCACCACCACCACATACCACTCAATGTCGGGTAGGGTAGCATCGAGCGAGTAGAGATACTTGAGGGCCACGGCGTGGGGCGGGCGCTTGGCCTTGGCGCAGAGCGTGCCGGCCTGGGGCCCATCCACGAGCTGAAACTTGCCGGGCACCTCCAGCGTGGTGTGCCGCTCGCGCTCCTTGCTCAGGGTGAGGCCCGTGGAGAGCAGGGCCGCCTCATCGGTGGCGTAGAGGGAGTTGGCCAGCACAGCCACGGCGTTCAGGGCCTGGTTGAGGGCCAGGCGCAGCTGGGCCAGCTCGGCGGTCTGGGTAGGGGTGGCGTGCAGAATGCTCACGGCCGCCAGATACGGCGTCAGGGCGGCCTGCAGGGCATCGGTCTGGGGCTTGGCTTTGGGAAAGCGGGCGTTGCCCACCATGTTGGTCAGGCAGTTCTGGGCCAGCGGCCCGATGTCCATTTTGCTAACGGCATCATATGCGGTAATCAGTTTGCGGGAATTCATGGGAAGAAAGCAGGAAGAATAAAACAGCTAAACAACAGGCCGGTTGGCCGCGAAGCACTCGGTTTCTTCCTCACCACAGGGCCCCTTGCCGCTGCCCGATGCCGTTTTGCCGTTGGGCAACAGGCCGTTGCCCAACGGCAAAACGGTTTTGGTCTTGGGCAACGGCGTGTTGCCCAACGGCAAAATGATTTTGGTCGAGAGTAAAATGATTTTGCCCAAGACCAAAACCGTTTTGGTCGAGAGTAAAATCGTTTTGCCCAACGGCAAAATCATTTTGGTCTTGGGCAAAACGGTTTTGCCGTTGGGCAACACGCCGTTGCCCAACGGCAAAACCGTTTTGGTCGCAAGGAAAATGGTTTCGGTCTTGGGCAACGCGGCGTTGGCCCGCGCCAGAACGCAGGTAGTCCCGGCCGGCGCCCTGAGCAGGGAGAGGCATCCGCCAACCCGGACCGCCAGGCCGCCGGCCGCGCCGCCAAACGAGGGGCCGGGGGCAGGCACCACGGCCCGCCGGGGCCTTAGCGGCCCGCCAATGATAACCGGATAAACACACAGGACAGTAGCTACTTAGTCTATAAACGCGCCGGCCGCCGACGGGCTCCCCGCAGGGGGAGTCGCGCCTACGGCCGCGCCGCATTAAATATAGCTACCCGGGTTTCACTTCGTCTATTCGGCCGCCGAATTATTTTCCGGGGGCAGGCTCAGGCGCAGCAGGTTCAGCACCGCGCTGGTGGCGTACTCAATGTTGAGCTGGCGGCCGCGGTTGAAACTGATCTGGCGGGCCAGGGTCTGGTGCGCGTCGGCGTAGGCCAGCCAGAAGGTGCCCACGGGCTTGTCGGGGGTGCCGCCGTCGGGGCCGGCAATGCCGCTAGTGGCCAGGGCCACATCGGTGCCCAGGCGCTGGCGGGCGCCCTCGGCCATCTGGCGCACCACCGCCTCGCTCACCGCACCATGTGCAGCCAGGGTTTCGGTGCCCACACCCAGAAGGCTGGTTTTGACCGCGTTATCGTAGGCCACGATGCTGCCCCGGAAGTAGCGCGAGCTGCCCGCCACGCTGGTAAGCTTGTGGGCCACGTAGCCGCCGGTGCAGCTCTCGGCCGTGCCGATGGTGAGGCCGCGGGCGGCCAGCAGCTCGCCCACGGCCTGCTCCAGGGGGATGTCGGTTTCGGCGAAGATGTGGTTGCCCAGCTTCTCCCGCAGCGCCGGCAGCAGGGCCAGCATCCGGCCGCGCAGGTCGGGCTGGCCGTCGGCCTGGCCGGTAAGGCGCAGGCGCACGGCCCCCAGGCTGGGCAGGTAGGCCAGCTTCATATTGGGCGGCAGCGCGGCTTCCCAGTCGGCAATCTTCTCGGCCAGAAACGACTCGCCCAGGCCCACCGTCTGCACCACCACGTGCTCGATGGGCGGCACCTGGAAGTGGCGGGCCAGGCGCGGCAGCACCGTGTCGGTCATCATGCGCTTCATCTCGAAAGGCACGCCGGGCATACTCACAAACACGGTGCCCCGGTCCTCGAACCACATGCCGGGGGCGGTGCCCACCAGGTTGCGGATGGGCACGCAGGTGGCGGGCAGGTAGGCCTGCTGGCGGTTCACCTCCAGCATGGGCCGATTGAAGCGGGCAAAGATGGCTTCCACATCGCGCAGGGAGGCCTCGTGCAATACCAGCTCGGTGCCGAAGTACTCAGTGAGGATGTGCTTGGTCAGGTCGTCCTTGGTGGGGCCCAGGCCGCCGGTGGTCAGCACCACGTCGGCGCGGGTGCGGGCCAGGTCCAGGGCCGTCACAATTTCATCGGCGCGGTCCGACACGCTGGTAATCTGCCGCACCCGGATGCCGAGCTTGCCCAGCTCCTGCCCCAGAAAAGCGGAGTTGGTATCAATGACCTGTCCGTAGAGCAGTTCGTCGCCGATGGTGATGATTTCCGCGTTGGGCAGCTTGGGCATGGGGCGCAGGTTAGGAAGAAGAGGGAATTTGGTGCAATTTGTGCCCTTGAGCGAATAAGACCACCACAAAGGGCGTCTGGTTTTCGTTTTTTTTCTCTCTATGACCCGTTTTCGTATCCTCGTAGCCGTGGCGGCCCTGTCGCTGGCCGGTGCTCATGCCACCCAGGCCCAGACCACCAAGAAGACCACCACCACCAAAAAGACGACCACCGCCAAGAAGCCGGCCGTTAAGCCCAAGACTACGACCACCACCAAAACCACGGTGAAAGCCCCCGCGCCGGTGGTGCCCACGCTGCCACCCCTCACCGCCGACGATGCCAACTCGGCCCTGCACGAGGCCCTGACCACCAGCGTGACCAAGGCCGTGGCCGAGGCTAGCGCCGCCGACGGCTTCAACGCCAACGCCGACATTCGCCTGACGACCCCGCCCGAGGCCGAGCTGGTAGCCACCACCCTGCGCACGCTACGTCTGGGGGCTTTGGTCGATAATTTCGAGGTGGCTCTGAACCACGCCGCCGAAGCCGCCGCCGGGCAGGCCAAGCCCATCTTCGTGAATGCCATCCAGGGCCTCACGTTCTCCGATGCGCTGGGCCTGCTCACCACCCGCGAGCCCGACGCGGCCACCACGTATCTGCACGAGAAAACCGAGCCCCAGCTGCGGGCCGCCTTCACACCCATCATGCAGACAGCCCTGGAGCAGGCTGGTGCCACCCGGCTCTACGCCGAGATGGTGGCCCGCTACAACCGCATTCCGCTGGTCACCAAGCTCGACCCCAGCCTGACGCCCTACGCCACCCAGCAGACCATCAACGGCCTGTTCAGCCTCATTGCTTCCGAGGAAGGCCGCATCCGCATGAACCCGGCCGCCCGCACCTCCGAGCTGCTGAGCCGCACCTTCGGCCGCGGCAAGTAGCCGAAGCAGCAAAGCACCACTACCAAAAGGATTCGGCGCGCCACTTCCGGCGCGCCGAATCCTTTTTTGTTGGTGGCCGCGGCAGTGGTTTTTGGTCCGGTTTCTGTCTTAGCCCCGACACCGGCCGCGTTGGCTGGCTCCGTCTGCTCTTGCCTCGTTATGAAAAACCTCCGCTATTCCCTGCTCGTAGCCGCCGTGCTGGGGCTGCAAGTAAGCGCCTCGGCCCAGGTAATCCGGCTGCCCAAAATCGGCGACATCCTGCTGCCCAAGCCCGGTACTACTACCCGTACCACTACGCCTGGCGCCCCCGGCAGAGGCAGCCTGAGCCAGAACGAGGCCGCCCTGGGCCTGAAGGAAGCCCTCACCCAGGGCATCACCAAAGGTGCCGACCAGGCCTCGCGGCAGGATGGCTTCTACCTCAATAAGCTCATCCGCATCCCGTTCCCGCCTGATGCCCAGCGCGTGGCCACCACGCTCCGCGCCATCGGCCTGGGCGCCCAGGTCGATAAGTTCGAGCTGTCGCTCAACCGCGGGGCAGAAGACGCGGCCAAAAGCGCCAAGCCCATCTTTATTTCGGCTATCAAAAGCCTCACCTTCAGCGACGTGTGGGGCATCCTCACGGGCCAGAAGGACGCGGCCACCAACTACCTGCGCCGCACCACCACCGACCAGCTCACCACGGCTTTCAAGCCCATCATCCAGCAGAGCCTGGATAAGGTGAGCGCCACCCAGTACTACTCCGGCCTGGTGACGCGCTACAACCAGATTCCGCTGGTGAAGCCCGTGAACCCCGACCTGAACCAGTATGCCACCGAAAAAGCCATCGGCGGCCTGTTCACGCTCATTGCCCAGGAAGAAGCCAACATCCGCGAAAACCCCGTGGCCCGCACCACCCAGCTGCTGCGCCGCGTGTTCGGCGGGTCGTAGAGACCACCAAACCAAAAGACCTGTCATCCTGAGCAAAGCGAAGGACCTTCCTCGGTTAAGCGACAAACCTTTTGAAATGAGCAAAGCCCTTTACCACGCGAATGGTAAAGGGCTTTGGGCGTTGAAAGGCGAGTGCAGTAAACTGGGAGGAAGGTCCTTCGCTTTGCTCAGGATGACAGGTCTTTTGGTTTCACAAGCCAAGCGGCGACTTAATAATCGTCGTCGTCGTAGCGGCCTTTGCTGCGGCCGCGGCTGGTGTAGGTTTCTTCCTCGTCATCATCGGCAAACTCGTCGTCCTCGTCGTCGAGGCTGGAGAAGCTGCGGCTGCCGTCAGGATCTTCGGCGGCTTCGGCGGTGGCAAATTCGTCCTCCGTCATGCTGGCCAGGTCCAGGGCCTCGTCGTGGGACGAGCCTGTGTCGCGCCACATCAGGTAGTCGGCGTATTTGGCCGAAAGCCGGTCTTCGGAGCTGCCGCGGGTGGCCGCACCGCCGGATTTGGCAAAATTATCCAGCTCGTCGTCGTCGCCGAGCAGATCATCGTCGAGGTCGTCGTATTGTCTCATAGCCGTGTCAGGGCACTAATGGGTGAAAAAATGGAAAAAACTACGAAAGGCTTCCGGGCGCGAAGATACGGCACGACCGGGTTTGGGTTAATTGTCGGAGGGGAAAATAAGTTTCCCAAAGTGCCGCAGGATGCTCAAACCGGCAACTCCAGCCGCCGGTACACTTCGGCCAGCGGCAGCTCCAGGCTCAGCGCGGGCAGGGGCACTACGGCCTCCAGACCCTGGTACTCCTGAAACAGCCAGCTGCCCGCCGCCGCCCGCGAGTACACGGCAATGCTGACCCGCTGGCTGTCAACCAACACATAATGCTGCAGACTGGCAATGCTCTTGTAAAGCATGAACTTGCTGCCCCGATCGTTCTTGCCGGTGCTTTCCGACAGCACTTCCGCCAGCACCACCGGGTTGAGCAACGTGTCGAGGTAAGCTTCTTCCAGATACTCTTCTTTCCCGCATACCACCGATACGTCGGGGTAGGTGTAGAGGCCGTTGGCGGCCACATGCACGCGCATATCACTCGGAAACACGCTGCATTTGTCGCCAATACGGTTTCCCAGGCTAATAATCAGGTTTGAAACCAGCAGGTTGTGCGCCCGGCTGGCTCCCGACATGGCGAATACCTCGCCTTCATAATACAGGCTCTTGAAGTCGGCTGCCCGCTCAGCGGCCAGGTATTCTTCAGGCGTAATGTACGGTTTAGCTTGGGCTGACATCGGCGTGGGGTTTCACCAAAAATACGCAGCCGCCCCGACAATCGTAGCGCATCACCGGGCAGCCTGCGCCCCAAAATCCGTGACGCTGAGCTGCTGCGGGCAGAAATCGTATTCCTCCGGCACGTTGGAGCTGACCAGCACCAGGCGGCCGGGGGCGGTGGCGTGCACATGCTCACGATACCAGTCCATGCCGGTGCGGTCGAGGTTGGTGGTGGGCTCGTCGAGCAGGAGCAGAGGCGTATCGGCGTAGAGGGCCAGGGCCAGCTTGAGGCGCTGCTTCATGCCCGAGGAAAAGTCGCGGATCAGCTTGTGGCGCGACTTTTCCAGGTACATCAGCCCAATAAGGGCCTGGGGGCTGAGGCTGGGGCGCAGGGGCTTGAAGCGGGTATGAAAGTGCAGCAGCTCCGTCAGGGTCAGCTCCTCAATCAGCTCCAGATACGGGGCGCAGTAGGCCAGCAGGGGCGGCACGTCTTCCACGGCCACGGCGCGGCCGGCGTGCGAGTAGGCCAAAGTACCTTCGGAAGAGAGCAGCTGGCCGGAAATGGTGTTGAGCAGGGTGCTTTTGCCCGAGCCGTTGGGTCCCAGAATAGCGGTGGCGGTGCCGGGCTCGAAAACGTGGGTCAGGCCGCGGAAAATCCAATCCCGCTGGAAGCGCTTGCCCAGCCCGTTGGCTTCGATGCGCACCGCGTTAGTCGGCGCTGCTGCCGTTGCGGGAGTAGCCTTTGATCACGCCGCGGCCGGAGTTGCGCACGAAGTTCACCACCTCGTCGCGCTCGGGCGAGGGCAGCAGCTCCAGCTCAATCTTGTCCAGCGCGTCGTTGTTGTTCAGGCCGCTCATAAACAGCAGGCGGTAGAGCATCTGAATTTCGCTGATTTTCTGATCGGAAAACCCGCGGCGGCGCAGGCCGATGGAGTTGATGCCGCTGTAGGTGAGCGGCTCGCGGCCGGCTTTCACAAACGGCGGCACGTCTTTGCGCACCAGCGAGCCGCCCGAAATCATGGCATGCTGGCCCACTTTCACGAACTGGTGCACCGCCGAAGTGCCCCCAATGATGGCGTAGTCGCCGATTTCGACGTGGCCGGCCAGCTGCACGCCGTTGGCCAGCACGCAGTGGTTGCCGATGATGCAGTCGTGGGCCACGTGCACGTAGGCCATCAGCAGGCAGTTGGCGCCCACCACGGTCTTGAGCCGGTCCACGGTGCCGCGGTTCACCGTCACGCACTCCCGAATCACGGTGTTGTCGCCGATGTGAACGGTGGTTTTTTCGCCGGCAAACTTCAGGTCTTGGGGCATGGCGGCAATGACGGCGCCGGGGAAGATCTTGCAGTTTTTGCCGATGCGGGCCCCCGACATAATGGTCACGTTGGGCCCAATCCAGGTGCCTTCCCCGATTTCCACATCCTTGTCGATGGTCGTAAATGGTTCGACCACAACATTTTGGGCAATCTTGGCTTCGGGGTGAATGTAGGCGAGCGGCTGGTTCATTCTTTTCAATTAAAAATTGAGAATTAAAAATTAAGAATTGAAGCAAATGGCCTGTTCGCAAAGAGCCAGGGAAGCCATTTTTAATTCTTCATTCTTCATTTTTAATTTTCCTTCTTGACGATGGCGGCGCTCATTTCAGCTTCCATCACCACTTTGCCATTCACAAAGGCCTGGCCTTTCATTTTGGCGATGCCGCGCTTTACAGGGGCTAACAGCACGCAGCGGAAAATGATGGTGTCACCGGGCTTCACCATCTTGCGGAAGCGGCAGTTTTCGATGCCGATGAAGTAGGGCGTGTAGTTTTCCGGGTCGGGCACGGTGTTCAATACCAGAATGCCGCCGGTCTGAGCCATGGCCTCTACCTGCAGCACGCCCGGAAAAACGGGGTTGCCGGGGTAGTGGCCCTGGAAAAACGGCTCGTTCATCGTCACGTTCTTGATGCTCGTAACGGTGGTGGCATCCAGATGAATCACCTTGTCGATCAGCAGGAACGGGTAGCGGTGGGGCAGCACCTGCATGATCTGGTTGATGTCCATCACGGGCTCCCGGTTCGGGTCGTAGGTGGGCACCGGGGAGGCGTTGGCCTCCATCATCTTCTTCTTGATCTTCTTGGCAAAAGCCACGTTGGCGGCGTGGCCGGGGCGGGCGGCCAGAATCTGGCCCTTCAGCGGCCGACCCACCAGGGCCAGGTCGCCGACCAAGTCGAGGAGCTTGTGGCGGGCGGGCTCGTTTTTGTAGCGCAGGTCCACATTATTCAAAATGCCTTCCTTCTTCACGGCCACTTTGGGCTTGCCCAGCATGGTGGCCAGTCCGTCCAGCTCGTCTTCGCTCACCACGCGGTCCACCACCACAATGGCGTTGCTTAAATCGCCGCCCTTGATCAGGTTAGACTTGTAGAGCGCCTCCAACTCGTGCAGAAAGCAGAACGTGCGCGACGACGAGATTTCGGCCGTGAACTGCGAAATGTCGTTCAGCGAAGCGTGCTGCGAGCCCAGCACCGGCGAGTTGTAGTCCACCATCACCGTGAGGCGGTAGTCGTTCAGGGGCAGGGCGGCAATTTCCACGGCCCGGCCGTGCTCCACGTAGCGGATTTCCTCCGGAATCTCGAAGTAGTTGCGCAGCGCGTTCTGCTCTTCGAGGCCGGCTTCCATGATAGCCCGGATGAACTCGTAGCTGGAGCCATCCATGATGGGGGGCTCGGGGCCGTCGAGCTGAATCAGCACGTTATCAATCTGCAACCCGACCAGCGCGGCCAGCGTGTGCTCCACGGTATTCACGCGGGCGCCGTTCTGCTCGATGGTGGTGCCGCGGCTCAGATCCACTACGTTGTCCACGTCGGCATCCACGATGGGCTGGCCGGGCAAATCGATGCGCTGAAACTTATAGCCGTGGTTGACGGGCGCGGGGCAAAACGTCATGTTGGCCGTAACGCCGGTGTGCAGCCCAATCCCGCTCACGGTCACCGGGGCCTTTATCGTGTGTTGCTTGTCGTTCATTTGATCGGTTGTCAGTTGTTAGTTGTCTGTTGTCAGCTACCGGACTATCCTAAACAGAACTGACCTGACAACTGGCAACGAGCAACTGACAACTAAATAGGGCTGCAAAGCTAGGGCTTTTCCGTCGTCTGATTCTTATTCTCCAGATCACTCAGGCGGCGCTCCAGCTCGGGCAGGTGGCGGAAAACGGCGTTGGCCCGCAGGCTGTCGCGCAGGGCGAAGGCCGGGGAGCCCTGCAGCAGAATGCCTTCCGTCTTGGTGGATTTGCCCACGCCCGACTGCGCCGTAACGGTGGTGCGGTTGGCCAGCGTGAGGTGGCCGGCAATGCCGGTTTGGCCCGCCAGCACGCAGAAATCCCCGATTTTGGTGGAGCCCGAAATGCCCGACTGCGCCGCCACCACCGTGTGGCGCCCAATTTCCACGTTGTGGGCAATCTGCACGAGGTTATCAATCTTGGCCCCTTCGCGGATGATGGTGGCGCCCATCGTGGCGCAGTCGATGGTGGCATTGGCCCCGATGCTCACGTTGTCTTCCAGCACCACGTTGCCGATCTGCGGAATAGCACGGTAGGAGCCATCGGGCTGGGGTGCGAAGCCGAAGCCATCGGAGCCGACAACGGCGCCGGCGTGCACGGTGCAGCGGGCCCCAATGACGGTTTCGGCGTAAATTTTGGCCCCGGCATAGATGATGGTGCCGTCGCCGATTACGCACCGGTCGCCGATGTAGGCGTGGGGAAAAATCACCACATCGCGGCCGATGCGGCAGTTTTCGCCGATGTAGGAAAACGCGCCGCGGTAGTGGTTGTCGCCGATTTCGGAGCCGCTGCCCAGAAAGGCGGGCTCCTCCACGCCGCGCCGGCCGGTGCGGGTGGCCTGCTGGTAAAATTCGAGCAGGGTGGTAAAGCTGGTGTAGGGGTCGTCTACGCGAATCAGGGCCGTTTGCACGGGCTTGTGCAGCACCTGCGTGCGGCTCACAATCACGGCCGACGCGCCGGTGGTGTACAGGTAGGGCTCATACTTGGCATTGGCCAGAAAGGACAACGCGCCCGCCCGGGCTTCCTCGATTTTTGCCAACCGGTCAATGCGCTGCGTGGCGTCGCCTTCGACTGCGCCGTGCAGGACCTCCGCAATCTGGCCTACGGTAAATTCCATGGGTCAAAAGTAGCGGTTGGTTTTCGGTTTTTGGTTTTTGGCCGTCGAGGCTTGGTCTTTTTCGGCTGTCATCCTGAGCAAAGCGAAGGACCTTATGCCAGTGGAACGAGTCGTACTAACGATGATCGTTCTACACTGATAAGGTCCTTCGCAGGCTCACGATGACAGCCGAAAAAAATCAAGCCCCCACCAAACCAAGACTCTACCCCGCAATTTCCTTCGGGTAGCAGATGTAGTGCTTTTCCACGCGCTGGCCCAGGGCGCGGATGTTGGGCAAATCGGAGGCTTCGGCTACGTTCACGACGTGGCCGCGCTTGGTGAGTACCTCGATGGCATCCTTGCCGTCGGCGTCGTAGGCGTTGTTGCTGATGCGGCCGGCGAGCATGAGCTGGCTGGCGTCTTCCAGGGAAAGCCCGAAATGCTCGGTAATCAGCTCTACTACGCCCGCCTTGAACTCCTTGTCGAAGGGCTCGGTCTGGAGGATGATCTTGAAGAGCTTGCGGTCCAGAATGCTGCGCGCCATGTAGCTGAGGACTTTATCGGGGTGGTTTACCCACAGCTTTACGCCGCTCCACACGTCGGTATCGTCGAGCTGCACGAAGCGGTGCAGCACGGTGTCGTCCTGCTCAAAATCGGTGATGGTGACGGGCTTGCTCAGGAAAAAGTGCAGGTCGGGGGAGGCGGGCACCTCGTGGCCGGAGCGCACCAAGTCGCGGGCCCGCTGAATGATGCGGATAATCATTTGCTCGGCGCTGGTCACGGTTTTGTGCAGATACACCTGCCAGTACATCAGCCGCCGGCTCACCAGGAAATTCTCGATGCTGTACACGGCTTTTTCCTCCAGCACCAGCTTTTCATCGACCACCGTGAGCATCTTGATGAGGCGGTCGGCGCCGGGGCGGCCTTCCTGCACGCCGGTATAGAAGGAGTCACGGTTGAGGTAGTCGAGGCGGTCCATATCGAGCTGGCTGCTGACGAGCTGGTGGAAAAATGGCCTCTCGTAGGTGCCCTGGAAGATGCGGATGGCCAGATCGAGCTTGCCGCCATGCTCGGCGTTGAGCTTCTGCATCAGGTGCAGGCTCAGGTGCTCGTGGTGCACTTCGTGGAAAATGGCCGTTTCCAGGGCATGGGAGAGGGGGCCGTGGCCGATGTCGTGGAGCAGAATAGCAATGAGGGCGGCCTCGCCTTCCTTAGCCGAAATCTTCACGCCCTTGTCTTTGAGCGTGCGCAGGGCCAGCGTCATCAGGTGCATGGCTCCCAGCGCGTGGTGGAAGCGCGTGTGCAGCGCCCCCGGATACACAAACATGGTGAGGCCGAGCTGCTGAATGCGGCGCAGGCGCTGAAAATACGGATGCTCAATGAGGTCGAACAGCAGCTCAGTGGAGATGGTGACGAAGCCGTAAACCGGGTCGTTGAAGATCTTTTTTTTGTTCAATGGAGCAAATCTGGAGCACCGCCTTTGCGGCGGGCGTAGGAGCAGATAAAGACAAGGTTGGCGAGCCCGAATACGGCTGCCGCGGAAATCTGGGCCCGGCGGCTCCGGAACCCAAACCAACAATTTTTGGCTTCTTTACGGTGGAGTTAGCCCCGGAATAGCGGCTGGCGGTAATTTTTCATAACCAAAAGCCTCGGATTGGGAGTAAAGCTACTTATTGAACTTCATTTGCAACCTGGCCGCGCCGTTTCCCCTCCTTTGGGAGCGTAATCAGGCCGGGATTCGGCAAATGCAGCTGGTTTCACCCAACGCGTGGCTTGTAGCCGCGCCGTTTCCCATAAGTGCCTCTAAGACCCCAACATGCAGCGTTACTCCATACTCTGGGCCGATGATGAAATCGACCTGCTCAAGCCGCACATTCTCTTCCTGACCGAAAAGGGCTACGACGTGACCGGCGTAAATTCTGGGGCCGACGCCATCGAGCAGGTGCAGGAGCAGAATTTCGACATCGTATTTCTGGATGAGAACATGCCCGGCCTCACAGGCCTGGAAACCCTCACCGAAATCAAGGCCGCCAAGCCCACGCTGCCGGTCATTATGATTACTAAGAGCGAGGAAGAGCACATCATGGAGGATGCCATCGGCTCCAAGATTGCCGACTACCTCATCAAGCCCGTCAACCCGAACCAGATTCTGCTGAGCGTGAAAAAGGTGCTCGACAACAAGCGCCTGATTTCGGAGAAAACCAACAGCAGCTACCAGCGCGACTTCCGCCAGCTCGGCATGCAGCTCGGCGACCGGCTCTCGCCCCAGGAGTGGGCCGATGTATATAAGAAGCTCGTGTACTGGGAGTTGGAGATTGATGAAACCGAGGGCAAGAGCATGGCCGAGGTCTTCAACATGCAGAAGGACGAGGCCAATAACTACTTCTCCAAGTTCATTATGGACAACTACGAGGAGTGGGTGAACAAGGAAGTGGACGACGCGCCGCTGATGTCGCACGAGCTGTTCAAGGAGCGCGTGTTCCCGTATCTGAAGGAAACCGGCGACACGCCCGTGTACTTCCTGCTCATCGACAACCTGCGCTACGACCAGTGGAAAACGCTGGAGCCCATTATTGCCGAGCTGTTCACGGTGGATCAGGAGGAAATGTACTATTCCATTCTGCCCACCACCACGGCCTACGCCCGCAACGCCATCTTCTCAGGCATGATGCCCGGCGAAATTCAGAAGAAGTATCCCAACCTGTGGGTGAACGACGACGACGACGAGGGCAAGAACCTCAACGAGGCCGAGTTCATGGAAATCATGTTCCAGAAGGCCAACCAGAAGTACAAGTTCAGCTACAACAAGGTCACCAACCTGCAGGCCGGCAAGGACTTAGTAGGCAAGATGAGCAACCTGCACAACCAGTACAAGTGCAACGTCATCGTCTACAACTTCGTGGATATGCTCTCGCACGCCCGCACCGACATGGCCATGATCCGGGAGCTGGCCGCCGACGAATCGGCCTACCGCAGCCTGACCAAGTCGTGGTTTCTGCACTCGCCGCTGTATGAAATCATCCAGCAGATTGCCGAGAAAAAGGGCAAGATGATCATCACCACCGACCACGGCACCATCCGCGTGAAGCGCCCCTTCAAGATCGTGGGCGACCGGAACACCAACACCAACCTGCGCTACAAGCACGGCAAGAACCTGGGCTTCACCGACAAGGACGTGTACGTGGTGCGCAAGCCGGAGCGCATCTTCCTGCCCCGCGAAAACGTGAGCACCGCCTACGTCTTCACCCTGGGCGACTACTTCTTCGCCTACCCCAACAACTACAACTACTACGTGAACTACTACAAGGACACGTTCCAGCACGGCGGCATCTCCCTAGAAGAGGTGATTATCCCCTACATCACGCTGAGTCCAAAGGGGTAGTAGAGGCGGTTTTTACATATATGCGCAGTGGCGGGGTTCTTCGGAGTCCCGCCGCTTTTTTGTGGCCTAGAGCCAACCGACCCCGATAGCAGCCAGGGTTGGCGCGGAGTCAAACTGGGTAGGATGAAGCCGAAAACGGGAGGACTGGCGAAATCTTTTTCGCTCAGCACAAAGGATACTGCTTATTCCGAAATCAATTTCGGCGGTATGGGCTCTGAGAGGCTGGAAATGGACTTTGGCAGGCTGGCCCAGGGTTTGGAAAAAGGAGGGAGGAATTAATCCTTCACCCCAAACCGCTTGCGCCATGCACAACATAGATCGAACCCTGCAGGAGCTGGAAAGCCCGCTGGCCGGGGAATTTGAAAACGAATACGAGTACGGCGCCCAGGGCGAGTACGGCCAGGAGCTGGAGCTGGGGCAGGAGTTCAGCGGCGAAACCTATGAAACCAGCCAACAGGAGCAGCAGGAGCTGGAAATGGCCTACCAGCTGCTCGAAGTCAGCACGGAGCAGGAGCTGAGCCAGTTTCTGAGCAGCCTGATCAGCAAGGCGACCGGGGCGGCCTCGCGCTTCGTGGCTTCGCCGGCCGGCCGGGGCGTGGGCCAGTACCTGGTCGATTTTGGCAAGAAAACGCTGCCCCAGCTGGCAGGCCAATACGGCGGGCAGGCCGGGGGCTCGGCCGGCGGCCGGCTCGGTGCGGCCATCGGAGGGCGGTTTGGGGCTACCGGGGCCCGCCTGGGCAATTGGGCCGGGCAGAAAGCCGGCAGCTGGGCCGGCACCCAGGCCGGCGACTGGCTGGCCGGCAACGCCCAACGCATCTTCAACCTGGAACTGGAGGCCCTGAGCCCCGAAAACCAGGAGCTGGAAATCGCGCAGTCCTTCGTGCGCTTCGCCACCGACGTGGCCAAGCGCGCCAGCCAGGCCGTGCAGCAGAACCCCGGCATCAGCCTGGGCCAGCTCGGCCAGCAGGTGCTCAACGCCTCGGCGGCCCGGCACGCGCCCGGCCTGCTTCGCGGCGGCCTAAAGCCCGCCGCGCCCACCGCCGCCCGCCCCCGCGCCAACAGCGGCACCTGGGTCCGGCGCGGCAACGCGCTGGTAATTCTAAACGCCTAAACGGTGAGATGGTGAGATAGTGAGTTGGTGAGATAGTGAGTTGTCGTTCTGCTGGCGCGGAACGGCGCTACCGGCACCAGCTGCGTCACCAGCGCGGATTGAACATCAAACTCACCATCTCACCATCTCACTATTTCACCACTTCACCACTTCACCACTTCACCCTTCACCACTTCGCAATTTCACTCTTTACCCCTACAGTCATGTACAACAACGAGTTTGCGCAGGAATTTGAGGCCGCCCTTGGCCAGGAGCAGCAGGAGTATGGCTCCCACGAAACCTATGAGTTCAACCCCGAATTCGTGGGGGAAATGAGCGGCGAGACGTTCGAGATGAACGGGGAGCAGGAGCTCAACGAAACCCAGGAAATGGAGCTGGCTCACGAGCTGCTCGAAGTTAGCAATGAGCAGGAGCTGAACATGTTCTTGGGCAAGCTGATCAAGAGCGCGGGGAGGGCCGTCGGCAACTTTGCCCGCTCGTCGGTGGGGCGGGGGCTGGGCAACATCCTCAAAACCGTGGCCAAAAAGGCGCTGCCCATTGCCGGCGGGGCGCTGGGCTCCCTGGTTGGGGGGCCGCTGGGCGGCATGATCGGCAATAAGCTGGGCTCGGCAGCCAGCAACCTCTTCGAGCTGGAGCTGGAAGGGCTAAGCCCCGAAGACCAGGAGTTTGAAATGGCCCGCGCCTATGTGCGCTTCGCCAACTCTGCGGCCAGCCGCGCCGCCAACATGCAGCGCCGCCGGCCCGGCATGGCTTCCGCCGGCCTGCTGCGCCTGGCCCTGGGCCAGGCCGCCCGCCAGCACGCGCCGGGGCTGCTGCGGCAGCGTGCCTACTACGGCCGCCGGCCCCGCCGGGGCTACGCGGCCAATGGCTACGCGCCCCAGGATATGAACGGCAACGGCTTCGATCAGAACGGCTTCGGGCAGGATGGCAACGATGACAATGGTTCGGGCGGCTTCGGAATGCAGGGCACCTGGACGCGCCGGGGCCGCACGCTGACGATTCAGCTCTAGGCCATGCGCCGCGCCGCCGACACCCAGTTTCTGGTCAATGAGGCCCTGGCGCTGCTGAGCCGGCTGCAAACGGTCCGCTCATTTGCGCTTAGCACGCCCATGGTGCTGGCCGCAGCCGTGTCGGCGCCTGCGCAGGCGGCCATCAACAGCCACCTGGCCCACATTGCCTTCGGGCTGCGCCGCAAGCTGAAAGCCTTTATCAGCTGGCTGCGCAGCCCCGAAAGCCAGGCCACCGACGCCGAGAAAGCCCAGGCCCGCTACGTGCTGCTCAAGCTGCGCTTCAACAGCCTGCTCGACCAGTTCGACATCTTCGCCGACGTGCTCAGCCAGCGCGGCGAGCACGGCACCGGCACCTGGCTGGCCGGCCTCGACGTGCTGGCCGAAGATGCCCTGCACCTGCCCGGCGGCTACTACGAGCCCCCGCCGCTGATCTGCTTTCTGGAGCGCGGGCACGGGGCCGCCATCCGCCGGGCCCGCACCCGCCTGCCCGGCGGCGACGACAACCCGGTGGGCGTGATTCAGATTCCGCGGGAGCGGATGGTGGGCAGCGGCATCGCCTCCTCGCTCATTCATGAAGTGGGCCACCAAGGCTCCGAGCTGCTGGACCTGACCACCACCATCCGGGCCGAAATCGATAAGAAAGTGGCGGCCGGCGGCCCGGCGAAGGTGGCCTGGCAGCTGCTGAGTCGCTGGCTCAACGAAATCCTGTCGGACTTCTGGGCGCTGGGCCACCTGGGCATCGGGGCCACCTACGGCCTGATGAGCGTGGTGAGCTTGCCCAGCTACTTCGTCTTCCGCATCGGCACCGACGGGCCCCACCCGTTTCCCTGGATCCGGGTGCGCCTGAGCATTGCCCTAGGCGAGGCCCTGTTCCCGCACCGGCAGTGGGCCGACCTCACCCGGCAGTGGTCGGCGTTGTACCCTACCGATGGGCTGCCCTCGGGCAAGCAGCAGCTGATCGGGCAGCTGGTGGCGCTGCTGCCGGAGTTTGCCCAGCTGGTGGTGCGGCACCGCTCGCCAAGCCTGCGCGGGCAGCCGCTGGCGGGGCTGTTTCCGGTGGCCCAGCGGCAGCCGGCGCGGCTGCGGGCGTTGTACCGGCAGTGGCAGGCCCGGCCCGCGCTGCGCGAAGACTGCGCGCCCTCGCTGGTGTTTGCCGTCATCGGGCAGGCCAAGGCCGACGGCCGCATTACGGCCGGCGAGGAGGCGCGGGTACTCACCGGCCTGCTCACCCGCTGGGCACTGAACCGGGCCCGCAACTACTGCGGACTAGCCCCGCCCGCCGGGGCCCCGCCGCCCGCCGGCGCTTCTTCCCCTCACCCTTTAATCAGCAGAAGTCATGAACCGCAATTTAGTAACTGATGCCACCCAGGTTTCGCTCGGCGACAGCTCCACGCTGACGCTGGAACTGAGCACGGAAGCGGCGGAAACCTCGCTCAGCAAGGCGCTGAGCGGCCCCGACGCGAAGGGCAGCCTGTATCTGGCCTTCGACAACCTGACCTCCGATGCCCAGGTCCAGGGCTTCAACTTCGACTATAAGGTCGAAAAGGACCTGCTCATCATCAAGCCCCGCTCAGTAATGACGGGCGGCGACCTGTTCAGCAAGCTGAGGCTGCTGACGGATAAAATCAGCCTGAAAAGCCTGTCGTCGGTGACTATCGAGTGGCAGGTGGATGGCTGGGAGCAGGAGGGCACCTACCACCTCACCGGCCACGTGCGGGTGGGCGACAACGGGGAAAACCGGGACTTCGGCCCCGAGAAGCTCCAGGTGGCCGAGCTGGAAGCCGAGCGGCCCGTGCGCGTGACCTTGGGCGAGGCCAGCCGCGAAGACACTTCCGATGAAGGCCTCTGGGACCTCATCAAGCGCCGCACCCTCGACTTCAACCGCTACCGCGCCTTCATCGACAGCGTGCTGTGCAACGTGGACTCGCCGAATTACGCGCAGATAGTGGCAGCCAACAGCCGCGTGCCTTTCAACCGGCTGGCTTCCTACGCCATGCTGCGCCACGCCACCGAGCTGTATCTGATGCAGGAGGCCGGCCTGGCCGTGACGATGCCCACCTTCCCGCTGCCCGGCGGGGGCGGCAACCTGAACCTGCCGCCGCGCCGCAGCTCGGCCGCCGCCCGCCGCCTCAGCGACGCCCGCCGCAGCCTCAGCGAGCTGCGCGAGGAATACCTGCAGGAACTTGAAAAGGAGGAAGGCCGCGTGCTGCCTTATTTCAACCTGATCAAGCAGAAGCTCTCCGAAGTACCGCTCAAAACCACCAGCGACCTGGGCGGCCTGGGCCCGGATGTCTGCTACGGCATTCTGAAATCCAAGCTGGAAGCCCCGCCGCTGCTGGAGCTGATCTGGTCGTACTGGCACGAGGAGGGCGGGCTGGTGCAAACTATGAACGCCATCAGCCTGCGCTTCCAGAACGTGCGCCAGCACGGCCGCGGCCAGGATCCGCTGGCGGGGCTCAACATCGACCCGCTGCGCCCGCTCAGCAACCTGATCTGGGGCTACATCGAGGATGAGCGCAACCGCCTGACCCTGAACCGCCGCAACCTGGAGTACCAGTACGAATATGGCATCGGGCTCATCGGGCGGGCCGTGCAGACCATTCCGGTGGCCGAGCACCGCACGTTTTTCCTGCGCGGGTTCCACAGCCTGCTGCGGGCCGCCACCGAGTTCTACCAGCAGGCCAACTTCACCACCGTCATCCCCGACGGCTTCCCGGTGCTCAACCACCTGCGCGAGGTGCACCTGGTGCTGGCCGAAGGGGCTCACAACCAGTACGGCGACCTGCCCTGGACGGCCCGGGCCGAGATGCTGGTGCAGCAGTGGCTGCTGGCCCGGCCCGAGATGCGCGAGTTTCTGGGCGGCCGCGTGATGGTGCCCTACACCGAGCCCTGGATGGACCGGGTGGACAACATGAAGCAGCTGCAGGGCTGGAACCCGGCCAACGTCAGCCACTTCCACGACCTGGGCACCTTCGGCGAGCAGCTGCTGCTGAGCATCCGCTACGGCTCCTGGAACGACCCGAGTGTGGGGGCCGCCAACGCCGCCAACTGGGCCCACAGCTGGCGTCACGCCATTCAGCGCTACATCCACGCCTACAAGGCCGTCACCGGCGTCGACCTGGCTTCCGACATCGTGGATGCCCGCCTGAACCTGCCCGACAACGAGGAGCGCTACCTTGAGCCCGCCCAGCTGATTGAGCGGCAAACGGCCATGCAGCAACAGCAGCTGCGCCGCAACCAGCGGCTCAGCGGCCCCATGGCCTCGCCCAACTTCGGGCAGGCGCTGCCGGGCCGGGTGCCCCTGCCCCGCGGCAACGGCTTCCTGGAGTAGGCCGTGGACTTTACCTCGGCGTTGTACCTGGGGGCTCGGCCCGTCACGTTTCCCGCCGGCCTGCTGCTCACTTCGGGCCGGCCGGCGGCGCTGCAAGAGCCGCCCTGGCAGCGCCAAGTAGGTCAGGCGGTGGCCCGGCGGCAGGGCCTGGAAGCGGGCCTGCTGGCCCCCTCCACGCTCCACCTGTTCTGGGACGTATTCCGGTTAGCGCCCCGCTCGGCCGTTATTTTTATCGATCAGACCATGTACCCGGTGGGGCAGTGGGGCAGCCAGCGGGCCGCGCTGCGCGGGCTGCCGGTGGTGCCCTTCCGCGCCGCCGACCTGCCGGGGCTGGCGCGCCGGCTGCACGTCTGCCGACAGCAGGGCCGAACCCCCTGGCTGCTGACGGACGGCTGGAACCTGGCGGCCGGCCGCCCGGCCCCGCTGGCCCGCTACCTGGCCCTGCTCGCCCCGGACCCCGCCGGCGTGCTGCTAGTTGATGACACGCAGGCGTTCGGCGTGCTGGGGGCGCGGCCCGATGATGCGATGCCGCTGGGCTCCGGCGGGGGCGGGAGCCTGCCGTACCTGGGGCTGCGCAGCGGCAAGATTCTCACCATCACCTCCCTGGCCAAGGGCCTCGGGGTGCCGGTGGCGGTGCTGGCCGGCAGCGCCGCCCGGCTGGCCTGCTTCGAGCGGCGCAGTGAGGTGCGGGTGCATACCAGCCCGGTTTCCAACCTGCACGCCTGGGCCGCCCAGGAGGCGCTACGCCACGATGCCCGCCACGGCGACGCCGCCCGGCACCAGCTCGGGCAGCGCATCACCGCGTTTCGGCAGGCGCTGACCACGGCCGAAATTGAGCCGCTGGGCGGAATGTTTCCGGTGCAGCGGCTGCTTTTGCCCCGCGCTACGGCGGCCCTGGCGCTGCACGAGCAGCTGCGCCGGCAGGGTATCCGGGCGCTGCTGCTGGCCGATGAGGGGCGGCCCGCCGTGCCCCAGCTAGCCTTCTGCCTGCGCGCCGACCACTCGCCGGCCGACATCGGCCGCGTTACGCGCTGCCTGGCGGCGCTGGCCCGCTCCACCGACTGGTTTTCCCCGACTGCCCATGTCCTTATCCGCCATGAACATGCTCCTGAACTCTAACGCCACCCACCGCTCCGGGACTACGGCCAGCGCCGTTGCCAACGTGTATACCAAGGGCGGGCAAACCCTGCGCGTACCGCTGCGCCGGGCGCCCGCCGGCCCCGGCTGCGCCGGCCACCCCGAGCAGCAGCTCATGCGCTGGTTTAACCGCCGGGCGGCCGCCGAGCCGGGCTTTCCGGTGCGGGTGCGCAGTATTCTGATTATCAGCACTACCAGCGGCTGCGCGCCGTGCCGGCAAGCGCTGCTGCGGTTTCTGGGCCGCTACCGGCTGGCCGAGAAGCTGCGGCTGCTGGTCCGCCCCGGCTCCGCGGGTGGCTGCGGATGCCGCCGCTGCCGGTCGGCGGCTAATGTAGCAGCAGAAACCACGCTGCTGGAATCATGGCTGGGTGAGCTGGCTCCGGAAATGGCGGGGGAAAGTGTTGTTCAGGAAGCCGTGGGGCCGTACCGGCAGGTGCGGGGGCACCACATCCACCAGTCGGCCAGCTACGGGGTGGGCGGGGCGGCCCGCACCAACCCCAACCACCGAGCGGCCGTGGCCATTGCCCAGGGCGTACCCGGCTTCACCCACGCCCAGCATCACCGGGCCGCGGCGCTGCAGCGCTACCTCAACCAGGCGTACCGGGGTAAAAATCTGCGCCAGCAAACGGGCGGCGTCAGGGTGCAGGGCGGCGGAACCGGCCGGCTGGCGCCCGCGGCCAACCCGTGGTTTGAGGATCAGAAAGCCTACTACGCCCTGCGCGCCGCCGGCAAAACGCCGGCCGAAGCGTTGCGGCTCGTGCAGCTGTCGGCCCGGCAGCTGGCGGCGGCCGGGAGCCGGCCGGTGCGGGTGCCCAGCCGCTGAAACCCTCTATTTCCTTTTCGCCATGCTGATCATCGACTGCCACTGCCACGCGGGCAAAGGCGACGGCCTCACCGGCCCCTGGGACACCGACGCGCCGCTGGAGCATTACCTCGGCTGGGCCCGCGAAGCCGGCATTCAGCGCACGGTGCTCTTCGCCGCTTTTCATTCCGACTATGCCCTGGCCAACCGCCAGGTAGCCCGGCTGGTGCGCCAGAATCCGGCGCGGTTCTACGGCTTTGCCTTCGTGCACGCCCAGCGCGACCGGGGCCGGGTGCTGGAAATGGTGACCACGGCCGTGCAGCAGTACGGCTTCGTGGGCATCAAGTGCCACCGCTACGACGCGCGCATCAGCCGCGAAATCTGCGACGTGGCCCGCGCTTTCCGCCTGCCGGTGCTCTACGACGTGGTGGGCGAAATTGCGGTGGTGGAGCTGCTGGGCGAGCAGTACCCTGACGTGAACTTCATCATCCCGCACCTGGGCTCTTTTTCCGACGACTGGCGCGCCCAGGCCGGCCTAATCGACCAGCTCGTGCGCTTCCCCAACATCTACACCGACACCAGCGGAGTGCGCCGCTTCGACATCCTGGAGCGGGCCGTGGCGCGGGCCGGGGCCCGCAAGTTCCTGTTCGGCTCCGACGGCCCCTGGCTGCACCCCGGCGTGGAGCTGGCCAAAATCGAAGCCCTGCACCTGCCGGAAGCCGATGCCCGGCAGGTGCTGGCCGGCAACCTGCTGCGCCTCATCGGCCAGGTGCGCCCCGAGCCGGCCCGCCCCCCGCGCATCGCCGTAGCCGCCGAAGCCGCCACCGAATGGCGCGACCCGTGGCTTATGGTGAAATTGTGAGATGGTGAAATTGTGAGATGGTGAGATAGTGAGATGGTGAGATAGTGAGATGGTGAGATAGTGAGATGGTGAGTTGTCGTTCTGATTGCGTTAATGGCGCCGCCTGCGCAGATCCGCGCAAACGGAACGACAACTCACCATTTCACCATCTCACTATCTCACCACTTCACCATCTCCGGCTCGGCGCGGCGGTGCATCTGCAGGATTCTTTCGCTGCAGCCCAGGCGGTGAGCGGCCAGCTTGAGGTTGCCGTTTTCGTGCCGGATGGCTACTTTCTTGGCTATTTCCGTTACCTGGTCCTTGATTTCCTTCAGGCCCAGGCCCTGGTAGAGCAGCCGCTTTATGCCCGCCTCCAGGTCGTCGCCCTCCAGGGTGGGGCCCAGGTGGGCGAAATCGGGCCAGTCGGAGCGCGGAATGTCGCCGATGGTGATGGGGCCTTCGCCGAGGTGCTTGCTGGCAATGCGGTTGATGAGCTGCTGCAGCTCGCGCACATTGCCGGGGTAGTCGCGCAGCAGCAGGAAGTCGTACACCTGCCGGTCGACGGGCTGCCGGATGTGGTGCTGCTGGCGGAAAAAGTGCTCGGCCAGCACCACGATGTCCTCTTTCCGCTCGCGCAGGGGTGGCAGCTGGCACGTCCAGCCCGACACGCGGTAGTACAGATCCTGGCGGAACGTGCCCCGATGCACCTCGGTCAGCAGGTCGCGGTTGGTGGCACTCACCAGCCGGAAGCGGGCCCGGCGCCAGGTGTTGCTGCCCACGCGCTTGTAGGTGCCTTCCTGCAAAGCCCGCAGCAGCTCGGCCTGCAGCGGCAGGGGCAGCTCGCCCAGCTCATCCAAGAACAGCGTGCCCTCGTGGGCCAGGGCCAGGGCCCCGTCGCGGGTGCTGATGGCGTTGGTGAAGGCCCCTTTCTCGTGCCCAAACAGCTCGGAGCCCGACAGGCCCGGAATCAGGGTAGTGCAGTCTACTACCACGCACTCGCGCTTGGCGGGGCGGGGGTCGAGGCAGTGAATTTCCTGGGCCACCAGCTCCTTGCCCGTGCCGCTTTCGCCCATCACCAGCACCTGGCAGTCAGACAGGGCCATGTCCACGATCTGGCGCAGCGTATTCAGCCAGCACCGGCTCTGGCCCACCAGGCGCAGCTGCAGGTCGGCCACTTTTTCCTCCAGCGCCTGCCAGTATGCGAGGCGGGAGCGGATAATCTGCACCGGCTTTTCCACCTCCGTCCAGCAAAATACCTCCGCCACGCCCCCGCGCAGCAGGGCCCAGGTGGTGGTAGTGGGCAGCAGCCCCAGGGCTACGGCAATAATTTTGGTATCGGCATACAAAGTATAGGCTTCCAAGGCCTCCTGAATTTCGGGGAGGGAGGCTTCGGGGTCGAGAAAGATGATGCCCGCGCCTTCGGGCGTGTTGCCCAGGTGCACGGCTTCCAGCCCGATGCCCCCATGTTCCAGAGTCCCGATAATATCGACCAGCGGGCCTTGCTGGCTGGTAAAAGGCATAAACCACAGAGCAAATTCAGCCATAGCAAAGGGGGATTGGTGGCACGGGGCCACACCACAGTAGCGGCCCCGGCCTTCCGGGGTATCCTTTCGCAATAGGTTGAAGAAAACAGGCCGAAGCGCCTTCGGGAAATGCTGCGTACATGCCGGCAGGCCGCCTGGTGGGCAAGTGCAGCAGCGGGCCGAAGCGGAGTAGTTGAAGAGGGAAGATAAGAAAATCGAAGATAATATAGGCTAACATGAATATGTGGTGGTAGCCCGGGTCAAGGCCCGCCACCACGCCCTGCCAACCACAAAAACGGCCCCGCACCTTCGGATGTGCGGGGCCGTTGGCCCGGAAAAACCTGCCTGGGTGGGCTCAGGACCCACCCGCCCGGCGCTTTTCCTCCTCGGCCCCGCCGTTGCGGCGGCGCGAAGGGCTCAGCTTGTCGTTGCCGAAGCGGTAGGAGAAGCTCAGCGTGATGATGCGCTGGTCGCCGCGCTGGTAGAAGCGCTCCACGTAATTGTCGTAGGCCGAGGTGGCGCGGATTTTATTCGTGAACAGCACGTCGGTAGCATTGAGCTTGAGGGTGCCCTTCCGGTCCCACACGGCTTTCTGCACGCCCAGGCTCAGCTGCCCGTTGGGCCGCAGGTCGAAGAAGCCGTACTGCTCCCGCGACTGGTACAGGCCGTTGGCTTCTGCGCCCCAGCCCTTGCCGAAGGTGAAGGTGCTGTTGCTGCTCAGCGTGAAGGCCGCGCGGCCGCGGTTCAGGGCGGTGCCGGCCAGGCTGCCCTCGAAGCGGTTGTAGTAGAGCACGGCGTTGTTGTACACCGTCCACCACTTGGTCAGGTCCACGGGCGCGGTCAGGGTGAGGGCGTAGTAGTGCTGGCGGCCCAGGTTCACGTTCGTGGATACCACGGTGCTGTCGGTTTCGGGCTGCACCACGTCGATGATGGGGTTCTGGGTGATGCTGTAGCTCAGGCCGGTGGTGAATTTCTGCCGGAAAGTGTGGTTCAGCTCCAGGTTGTAGCTGGTCTGGGGCCGTAGGTTGGGGTTGCCGCTACCGGAAGTCGTGGGGTCTACAATAACGCGGAAGGGGTTGAGCTGGCCGTAGGAAGGCCGGTCGATGCGGCGGCTCAGGGAGACGGATACTTCGTGCTTGTCGCTAAGGGTTTGCTTGAGCGAGGCGCTGGGAAAGAGCTGGAAATAGTCGCGGCGGAAGCGCAGGTCGCCCACCACCTGCTGGCCGGTGGCGGTGGTTTGCTCGCCGCGCAGACCCGCCTGGGCGCTCAGCTTGCCCACGGTCTGGCTATAGCTCACGTAGCCCGCCGAAATCCGCTCGTCGTATTTGAAGCGGTTGGAGCGGCCCGCGTCCAGCGTCCGGATGCCGTCCACGGTATTCTCAAACCGCACGTCGTTGTCCGAAGTCACCAGGCTGAGCTTGGCCCCGGCTTCCAGCCGCGCCTGCTTGCTCAGCGGCCGGGTGTAGTCCGCCTTCACCGACTGAATAGTGAGCACGCCGCTCTGGTCGCTGTTCACCAGCGTCGGCGGTCGGCTCAGTAGCTCGGAGCGCGTCGCTACGTCCTGCAGGCGGTGGGTGCGGTAGCGGGCGTAGTCTGCATCGGCGGTCAGCTCGGCGCTGCCGCCGGAGTCGGGGGCGAAGGTGTGCTTGAAGTTGAGGTTGGCGGCAGCGTTGGGCGAGACAAAGCGGCGGCTCAGCGTGCCCGCGTACCGGTCGCGCACAGTGCCGTCGGCGGCGTAGAGCGTGGTGAGGTTGGTGCCTGGCATCCGCTTGAGGCGCGAATCCAGCCCGCTGATAATCGCGCCCACCACGGTTTTTTCGGTCAGATTATAGTCAGCCCCCGCTTTCCAGCTATTCGACTCCGACTCCGGATACTGCCGGTTCACCTGGTCGCTGCTGCCCGTGAGCACCCGGCGGCCGTCCTGCAGCTGATAGAAGTCCCGGTGAATATCGAGCTTGCCAAGCCCGTTGCGGTTGGCGTAGCTATAGGAGCCGAACAGGTTGAGGTCTTTTTGCTTATGGTTCAGGCTCAGACCACCGTTGAGCTTGCCGTAGTAGCCGCGCCCGTAGGCCACGTTGGCGCTGCCGTTGGTGCCCTGGCGCTGGTCTTTTTTCAGGTTGATGGCAATGATGCCCGCCCCGCCCTGGGCGTCATACTTGGCAGGCGGGTTGGTTATCAGCTCGATACTTTTCACCTGATCGGCGGGCAGGGCGCGCAGGTAATCGGCCAGCTCGGTGCCGGTCATGGGCTGGCGCTTGCCGTCGATGAGCACCAGCAGGCCCTGCTTGCCGCGCAAAGCGAGGTTGTCGTTGCCATCCACGGTCACGCCGGGGGAGCGGGCCAGCACGTCCAGGCTGGTGTTGCCGGCGGCTAGCGGGCTGCCCTCCACGTTCACGATGGTGCGGTCGGCCTGGCGTTCAAACAGCGGCTTTTGGCCCACCACCTTCACTTCCTTCAGGGCCGTGGCCCCGCTGGCTTTCAGCACGATGGCGGGCAGTTCGAGCCCGGCGGCCGGCAGCTCTACCGGCCCCAGCCAGCGTCGCACGTAGCCCACCTGCGCCGCCGAAACCAGGTAGCGCCCGGTCGGCACCTGATCGAACCGGAACTGGCCCTGCGCATCGCTGAACTCGGTTTTCACCACCGCCGAGTCGGGCCGGTGCAGCGTGAGGGTGGCAAACTCCATGGCGGCCCCGGCGGCCGTCTGCACGGTACCGGTGAGGGTGGCGCGGGTCTGGGCCGCGGCCGGCCCGGCGCACAGCCAGCCGGAAATGAAGTGCACAAGAAGCCCGGACCAGCGCCAGGGCCGGCCTGAAATGCGTGTTTTCATGGGAAGAAGCGGGATAGTGGGGCCAGCGGGAAACCCGGCCGGCGCTGGTTAGCGGGGAGTAGAGTAAGGCGACGAAGCACTGGCGTAGCTCGCCCGGTGGCTGTGCGCGGCAGCTCCGGGGTCTTCTACGAATGTCTTCGTAGTAAACATACGAATGATTTCGTATATACAAGAGAAACCCCGGAAATTTTGCCGGAAATACTGCCGGATCGGGTAGCTTCGCCGCTGCAAACTCACCCGCTGCCGCCTTTCCTCATGCACCTGACCATCCCCATTGCCTCGCTCGACGATTTGCCCCAGGCCGCCGCGCAGGTACAAGCCGCCCTGGGCGAGCACAAAATCATTCTGCTGGAAGGGGAGATGGGGGCGGGCAAAACTACCTTTATCAAGGCCCTGTGCCACCAGCTGGGCGTGCCCGACTACGTGAGCAGCCCCACCTTCGCGCTGGTAAACGAGTACCGCGACGCGCAGAATCGGCCCATCTACCACTTCGACTTCTACCGCCTCGACGACCCGCAGGAAGCCATCAACATCGGGGCGCAGGAGTACTTCGATTCTGGCTATCTTTGTCTGATCGAGTGGCCCAGCCGCGTGGGGGCGCTGCTGCCCGCCAACCGGCTGCTCCTCACGCTCACCGTCACCGGACCCTCTTCGAGGGAATTGAGAATTACAAATGAGCAATGAGCAAGCCGCTGTTGAAAAGGCATTGCTCATTGCTCATTGCTCATTGATAATTGATCAAGATGCCCGAAGCCGTACCACCCGGATTTGAGTCGCTGGCCACGAGCCGCGCCTACTTCACGCAGGAATCCATGCTGGCCGTGGAAACGCGCAAGCGGAAGCTGTTTATCGGGCTGCCGCGCGAGACGTCGCTGCAGGAAAATCGCATCTGCCTCACGCCCGAGGCCGTGAAGCATCTGGTGCAGGACGGGCACGAAGTGCTGATGGAAAGCGGAGCCGGCGAGCCCAGCAAGTACTCCGACCACGACTATTCCGAAGCCGGGGCCAGCATTGCCTATTCGCAGAAAGAGGTGTACGAGGCCGATATCATCCTGAAAGTAGCGCCCCCCAGCCAGACCGAAATCGACTACATGCGCTCCAACCAGACGCTGATTTCGGCGCTGCAGTTCGGCTCGCTCACCCCCGAATTTATCACGGCCCTCACGCGCAAAAAGGTGAATGCCATTAGCTTTGAGCTGATTAAGGACCCCTCGGGTGCGCGGCCGGTGGTGCGGGCCATGAGCGAAATTGCCGGCTCGACGGTGATGCTGATTGCGGCCGAATACCTGGCCCGGTCCAACGAGGGTAAGGGCATCATTCTGGGCGGCATAACGGGCGTGCCGCCGTCGCAGGTAGTTATTCTGGGCGCGGGCACCGTGGCCGAGTACGCTGCCCGCGCCGCTACTGGCCTGGGCGCCGAGGTGAAGGTGTTCGACAATCACCTCTACAAGCTGCGCCGCCTCAAGCACAACCTGGGCACGATGATGCTCTATACCAGTACCTTAGACACGGTGGTGCTCAACCAGCAGATCCGCCGTGCCGACGTGGTAATCGGGGCGCTGAACGCCGAGGATGGCCGCATTCCTTTTATGGTGCCCGAAAGCGTGGTGGCCAGCATGGCGCCCGGCTCCGTCATCATTGATGTGAGCATCGATCAGGGCGGCTGCTTCGAAACCTCGGAGATGACCAGCCACAGCAAACCCGTGTTCCGCAAATACGACGTGGTGCACTACTGCGTGCCCAACATCGCCTCGCGCGTGCCGCGCACGGCCACCAACGCGCTGAGCAACATTTTCACGCCCATGCTGCAGGAAATCAGTCAGCACGGCGGCATCAACGAGGTGCTGTTTACGAATGAGCATTTCCGCTCCGGGGTGTACGTCTACAAAGGCTCGCTTACGAATGCCGCTATCGCGAAGAAATTTAATATGCGGTATAAGGAGCTGAGCTTGATGATTGCCGTGCGTAACTAGGACCACGGATTCGCGCGGATTTCACGGATTTTACGGATTTTGTGGACGGGTTTCCTGGCTGGCTGGCGCGAGTTTAGGCGCAGCCGTAACTCGTGCCGGAATATAGCGGGAGGCTGCGCCTCCCCCGTCAGAACAAAATCGTTGGTATCTGTCGGCGTGGTGCCGGCTTGTCGCTGGCGCGGCAGTGGAGGTACAACCTCCACGAAATAAGTAGTCACGAGTTACGGCTGCGCCTAAACTCGCGCCAGCTTGAGCGCCAGCTTAATGGCAGGCTAATGCCTTATTCCCCGGCCAGCAGCAGCGTTTTCCAGGCTTCCTGCAGCTTGCCTTCCGCCAGAAACTGCTGGCCCAAAAGCGTCAGCTGCTTTCGAAGTTCCGGTGCGTCGGTGCGGTATTTATTCATTGTGTAGCTTACCAGCGGCTCCTGCCGGAAATCGGCTACCTGTTCCGGCGTGGGCAGAGCGCTCTGCTCGATGTTGGCCAAGCGGCCTAGGTTGTTGCCGGTGAGCAGGTCGGAGTTGCGGATGTGCGCCGGGAGCTGGTCGATGCCGATACCCAGGCTGCGGTTGGGTTTGGGCACTTCAAACAGGCTGCTGCCCGAGGCCCGGCAGTACCAGTCGCCACCGAGGCGGGCAATGGCGTCGAGCTTGAACGGGTCGATGCCCAGGCCGGAGGGCAGCACGATATCCTCGCGGAAGTGGGCCATGACCACCCGGCAGATGATTAGGTTGCCGGCCCCGTTGTTCTGGCCCAACTCAATGATCTGCTCCACCACGCACTCGAAAGCAGCCGGCGCTTCGGCCACGCGGGGGGGCCGCACGCGCTGGCTTGGTAGCTCCGTAAAACCAGCCTTCACGAACTCATTTACGCCCTTCTCATACTCCGTACTGGCCAACGACATCTGCTCTACCATGGCGTAGTCGCAGATATGAATCACGACTTCGGGCACCTCGCGCACGTTTTGCAGGGTGTGCTTCTGCGAGTTGTCGCGCACCCGATTGGCGGGCGAAAACACCAGAATCGGCGGGTTGGAGCCGAAGGCGTTGAAGAAGCTGTAGGGGCTCAGGTTCACGCTGCCATCGGCCGAGATGGTGCTGGCGAAGGCCACGGGACGGGGGGCAATGGCCCCCACCAGAAACGGGTGTAGCTCGCTGGGCTTGAGCTGGGCGGGGTCGATGGTGCGGAAGGAGGGGTGCATGGCGCTGGAAAAGGAGGGGGGCGAAGTTCGGGGTTCGGAAGAAATAAACGCGCTGGTATTTTTAGACCGTCGGCGTTGCCTGCTGCCGTGGGACGGAGAAACCGGCCCTGAGTTGGCTGCGCTGCCCTATCTTTACTACTCCAGAATAGCCTCACGCGGTCCTCCGCTTTCCTGCCCGCCCCGCCATGTCTCAGCCGGCCTGCCCCAAATGCGAATCGGTGGAAGCTACCAAAAGCGGCATAGTGGGCGGCCGGCAGCGGTACAAGTGCCGGAACTGCGGCTACCACTTTTCGGTGGCAAAGCTGGGGCGCGAGGTGAACACCTACTACGTTGTGAAGGCCCTGCAGCTGTATGTGGAGGGCGTGAGCTACCGCGAGATTGAGCGCCTGCTGGGCGTGAGCCACGTGAGCGTGATGAACTGGGTGAAGAAGTACGGCGTGAAGGCCCCGCGCCAGACCGCTCATCACCCCACTTACCACATCCTGACCCAGCAAGAGCTGGCCGAGTACTTTCAGAAGCCGGAAAACCTGCAGGGGGCGGGGCTGGTGGTCACGGAGCTGGGCGACAACTACCTGCTGTTTCGGTGGGAGCGGCTGAAGGCAAGCTGAGCCTGAGTGCCTGGCAAGCCTGGTGGCCGGCAGTATCCCGGAGGCCCCTCGGCTGCTCCGGAGGCCCCTCGGCTGCTCCGGAGGCCGCTCCGAAGCACCGGATTGGCAATCGGCTGCTTCGGTTTGCCATTCCGGTGCTCCGGATTGCCAACCTGGTGCAGCGGATTGCCGTTCCGGTGCTCCGGTTTGCCACTCCGGAGCATCGGTTTACCAAACCGGAGTACCGGATTGCCGTTCCGGTGCTTCGGATTGGCAAACCGCCGCACCAGGTTGGCAATCCGGCAGGGTGGGGCTTTGGTGCAGAAGCTGCCGACAACCAGATTTTTCCGTTTTTTTAGAGGCTACTTGCGTTGGGGGCGGTTTGCGTTGGCAAAAAACCGCCCAGCCCTGGGGCAGCAGCCGGCGTGCGGCGCCGCTACCCCACAGTTGGTGGCCTGCCCCACGAACGCAAACCGCTTGCAGGCAGTAAAACAAGTACACTCCCTCAACCCCCCGCCCTCATGCCCGTACCCCATCCCCGCCTCCACAGCTTCGCCGAGTACGAAGAAGCCTACCGCCGCAGCGTCGAAAACCCTGAGCAGTTCTGGGCCGAGGTGGCCGAACCGTTTACCTGGCGGCGCAAGTGGGATACCGTGCTCAAAGCCGACCTGGTAGGCGGCCACAACGAATGGTATAGCGGGGCCAAGCTCAACATCACTGAAAACTGCCTCGACCGCCACCTGGCCACCCGCGGCAACAAGCTGGCCCTGATCTGGGAGCCCAACGACCCCAAAACCCGCCAGATTCGCTATACCTACCGCGAGCTGCACCAGCACGTGTGCCAGTTTGCCAACGTGCTGCTGAATAACGGCGTGGAAAAAGGCGACCGGGTGTGCCTGTACATGCCCATGATTCCGCAGCTGGCCATTGCCGTGCTGGCCTGCGCCCGCATCGGGGCCGTGCATTCGGTCATCTTCGCCGGCTTTTCGGCCACTGCCATTGCCGACCGCGTGAACGATGCCCAGGCCACCGTGGTGCTCACCGCCGACGGCCTGAACCGCGGCCCCAAGCAGATTCCGGTGAAGCGCGTGGTGGACGAGGCCCTGGAAAACTGCCCCTCCGTGCGCCGCGTGATAGTAGTGGAGCACCTGGGCTGGCCCGTGCAGATGCGGGAGGGCCGCGACGTGTGGTATCACGAAGAAGCCAGAGAAGCCGCCAAAACCTGTCCCGCCGAGGAGATGGACGCCGAGGATATGCTCTTCATCCTCTACACTTCGGGCAGCACCGGCAAGCCCAAAGGCGTGGTGCACACCACCGCCGGCTACATGGTGTGGGCCGACTACACCTTCCGCAACGTGTTTCAGGTGCAGGAAAACGACGTGTACTGGTGCACCGCCGATATCGGCTGGGTCACGGGCCACTCGTATCTGCTCTACGGCCCCTTGCTCAGCGGCAGCACCACGCTCCTGTTCGAGGGCGTGCCCACCTACCCCGATGCCGGCCGCTTCTGGGAAGTTATCGACAAGCACGGCGTCAACGTGTTCTACACTGCCCCCACGGCCATTCGCAGCCTGATGGCCACGCCCCTAGACAACGTGCTGAGCTACTCGCTCGACTCGCTACGGGTGCTGGGCACGGTGGGCGAGCCGATTAATGAGGAAGCCTGGCACTGGTACCACACCCATGTGGGCAAAGAGCGCTGCCCCGTCGTGGATACGTGGTGGCAGACCGAAACCGGGGGCATCATGATTTCGGCGCTGGCCGGCATTTCGCCCCTCCGGCCCACCCACGCTGGCCAGCCCCTGCCCGGCGTGCAGCCTGTGCTGCTCACCCAGGAGGGCCAGGAAATCCAGGGCAACGACGAGGAAGGCTACCTGGCCATCAAGTTTCCGTGGCCCGGCATCATCCGCACCACCTACGGCGACCATGAGCGCGCCCGCCAGACTTACTTCGGCCCGTATCCCGGCTACTACTTCACCGGCGACGGTGCCCGCCGCGACTCGACCGGCCTCTACCGCATCATCGGCCGCGTCGACGACGTGATAAACGTGTCGGGCCACCGCTTTGGCACCGCCGAAATCGAGAATGCCATCAACCAGAACGCCCACGTGGTGGAAAGCGCCGTGGTGGGCTATCCGCACGACGTGAAAGGGCAGGGCATCTACGCCTTCGTCATCTGCCGCGAGCCGGTCGGCAAGGCCGACGCGGGGCACGTGGAGGCCAGCATCATCGAAACCGTGGTGGCCGAAATCGGCAAAATCGCCAAGCCGGATAAGATCCAAATCGTGTCGGGTCTGCCCAAAACCCGTTCCGGCAAGATCATGCGCCGCATCCTGCGCAAAGTAGCCGAGGGCGAAACCACCAACCTCGGCGACATCACCACCCTGCTCGACCCCGGCGTGGTAGAGGAGATTATTCAGGGGAAGAAGTAGTGAAAAAGGAACGGCCAAGCGGCCGTTCCTTTTTCTGTTAAGTTTACTAGCCTAACATGCAACGGAGCCTACCATGAATATTGAACTGGAACAGGAAGCGGATGGCCGTTGGCTGGCCGAAGTGCTGGAATTACCGGGCGTACTGGCCTATGGCGCTACCCGCGAAACGGCGCTGCTCCAAGCGCAAGCCCTAGCCTTGCGCGTCATTGCCGAGCGGCTGGAGCATGGCGAGGTCGTACCGGAGCTGGCGGCCCTGTTTGCGGTAGCGGCATGAGCCAGTGGCCAGCTTCCAAGGCCCGTCAAGTATTGGCGGCGCTCTTGCGGCTGGGCTGGCAGCTGAAGCGGCAGTCGGGCTCGCACCGCACTTTAGCACGCGAGGGCTGGCCCGATTACGTGTTTGCCTTCCATGATGGAGAGGAAATAGGTCCCGCTATGCTGGCCCGCATTGCCAAACGCACCGGGCTGGAACCTAAGAATCTATGAGGTCTTCCAAAAACAAATAAATCCCAGCTGGTAGGCTACCAGCCGGGATTTTCTGTTTTTAGCGCAAAGCCAACAGGTAGCTTAGCCGCTGTAGTCGCCGGTAGTGTAGCGCTGGCGGGGCTTGGGCCCTTTGAACTGCTGGCGCTTGGTTTTGCCCGACGATGACAGCCACACGGCCAGGCCCGCGCCGATGGCCGTCACGGTGGCCAGCTTCATAATCAGGCCCGAGCGGTTGTACTTCCAGTCCACATCGTAGCCTTTTTCGGCCCAGATATTCGGCACCTTGCCGTGGGCTAAGTCCTCTACAAGGCCTTCCACCATGTTCACCCGGTCGGCCACCACCAGGGGCAGCCAGTGGCGGTAGCGGTTTTCGCTGTAGCCGAAGGCAAAGCGGCGAATCAGGCCGCTGAGCCCCTTAGGCGGCTCCGGCGTACCGAACACCGCCGAAACCTGCGGCCGCTCCGATGACTTGAGCAGCTCAATATCCACGGGCTGCAAAGACTTGGGACGGTGCTTGCTGTCGGGATCCTGCCCCACGTTCATGCGGGCCCGCATGGGGTAAGTGGGGTCGTTTTTGGGGTCAGCATCCACGCCCCAGCCCTTGATCTGCTTGGGGTCGATGGGCGTATTTACTTTGGTCGTTTCCATGGTCGGCGGTGCTTACTGGTTGACGGTAGGGGGTATCATCACGGTTTTAATGCAGTTGTCCAGCTTGGCGGAGAACATGCGGTAGCCGTCGGCCACTTCCTCCAGCGGAATGCGGTGGGTGATAAGGCCCTTAGGATTGAGCGTGCCGTTCTGCACGTGCTCGATCAGGCGGGGCAGCAGGCGCTTCACCGAGGTCTGGTTGCCGCGCATCGTCAGTCCCTTGTTCATCATGTTGCCGATAGGCACCAGGTTATCCGTCGGCCCATACACGCCCACAATAGACAATACGCCGCCCTTTTTCACCGAGTTGATGGCCCAGTGCAGGGCCGTGGCCGAGCCGGCCTGCAGCAGCAGCTTGCGGCCCGTGATGGTCTGCAGCGCGTTGCCCTGGGCTTCGGCTCCTACCGCGTCAATCACGCAGTCGGCACCCATCCAGTCGGTTATTTTCTTGATGAACATCACCGGATCGTTCATCTCCCGGTAGTTGTAGGCCTCGCAGTAGGAGTAGCTGCGGGCGAAGTCGAGGCGGTAATCCTCCTTGTCGATGATGATGACGCGGCCGGCCCCGAACAGCCACGCGCAGCGGGCCGCCATGATGCCGATGGGTCCGGCTCCGAACACCACCACCGTGTCGCCGGTCTGGATGCCGGCCATCTCGGCGGCCTGGTAGCCGGTGGGCACCACGTCGGTGAGCAGCACGGCATCATCCAGGTCCATGTCAGCCGGAATGATGGTGGGGCCCACGTTGGCGTAGGGCACCCGGGCGTACTCGGCCTGGCCGCCGTTAAAGCCGCCGGCCGTGTGCGAGTACCCGAAAATAGCCCCCACGGCCGTCGATTCGGTGTTCGACTCGTGGCAGTTGCCATACATGCCCTGGCGGCAGAAGTGGCACTCGCCGCAGGCAATGTTGAAGGGCACCAGCACCCGGTCGCCCACTTTTACCTTGGTCACGTCCTTGCCGACTTCCACGATTTCGCCCACAAACTCGTGGCCGAAGGTGGAGCCCACGCGGGTGTCGGGCACGTTGCCATTATACAGATGCAGGTCGGAGCCGCAGATGCAGGTGCGCAGCACCTTCACGATGGCATCCTGCGGATGCTTGATTTCCGGCATGGGTTTCTGCACGGCACGGACCCGTCTAGGGCCCCGGTATTCCATTGCGAGCATAGTAGTTGTGGTTATTGGTGCAGGTAGGACGTTTCTCCGGCTGGGCGTTACCGGTAGCTTCGGGCCAGCTTGGGCCCAATGCCCGGGCAGAGCAGAGTAGCCTTAGCATACTGTGCAATAATTCTAAAGTTTCAGGCAAGGATACAATAAGTGGTAATATTTTGAATATCAAAGCCTTGTCCGGAATAAAACTCCGTTCGCACCAAAGCCTGATCATTTCAGCTTCCTTACCGTTTAACCCACTTCTATGCAAAACGCCAGCCTTTTCCGCCGCGAAACCCACCTGGCCCGCCTCGCCGAAACGCCGGAGTGGGACGTGCTCATCATTGGGGGCGGGGCCACCGGGCTGGGCGTGGCCGTGGATGCCGCCAGCCGCGGCTACCGCACCCTGCTGCTGGAGCGCGCCGATTTTGCCCAGGGCACCAGCAGCCGCAGCACCAAGCTGGCGCACGGCGGCGTGCGCTACCTGGCTCAGGGCAACGTAGGGCTAGTGCGCGAGGCCCTGCGCGAGCGGGGTCGAATGCTGCGCAATGCCCCGCACCTGGTGCGCCGCCAGGCCTTCGTAATTCCGTGTTATCGCTGGTGGGAGCGAGGCTGGTATCTGCTGGGGCTGAAGCTCTACGATATGCTGGCCGGCCGCTTCGGCATCGGCGGCTCCAGGGCGTTGAGCGCGGCCAAAACCCTGCGCCACCTGCCCGGGCTGCAGCCCGCGGGTCTGCGCGGCGGCGTGCTCTACTACGACGGCCAGTTCGACGATGCCCGCCTGGCCCTCGCGCTGGCCCGCACCGCCGCCGACCAGGGCGCCACCGTGCTCAACTACATAACCCTTACTGCCCTGCGCAAAGACGCGGCCGGCCGCATAACCGGCGCCACCGCCCGCGACGAGGAAACCGGCCAGCCCTACGAGCTGCGCGCCAAAGTAGTCGTCAATGCCACCGGCGTGTTCGTGGATGAAGTACTGTGCCTCGACCAGCCCGCCGCCGCGCCGCTGGTGCGTCCCAGCCAGGGCGTGCACGTGGTGTTGCCCCGGACGTTTCTGCCCGGCCCTGAGGCCCTAATGATACCGCGCACCCCCGATGGCCGGGTGCTCTTTGCCGTGCCCTGGCAGGGCCGCGTAGTGGTAGGCACCACCGATACGCTGGTAGCCCAGGCCGCCGCCGAGCCCCGCGCCCTACCCGCCGAAATCGACTTCATCCTGGACAGCGCCGGCCGCTACCTGGCCCGCCCGCCCCAGCGCGCCGACGTGCTCAGCACCTGGGCCGGCCTGCGCCCACTGGCCGCGCCCTCCACCGCCGGTGCCGCTACCAAGGAGATTTCGCGCAGTCACAAGCTGCTCGTGGCGGCCTCGGGGCTGCTCACCATCACCGGCGGCAAATGGACCACCTACCGCCAAATGGCTGAGGACGTAGTGGACCGCGCCAGTCAGCTCGGCCCGCTGCCCGCCCGCCCGTGCCGCACCGCGGAGCTGCCCCTGCACGGCGCGCCGGCCGCCGGCGCTACGCCAGCTACCAATGATCCGCTGGCCGCCTACGGAACTGACGCCCCGGCGCTGCGGCAGCTGCTCCAGGAAAACCCCGCCTGGGCCGCGCCGCTGGCTCCCGGCTTTCCATTTCTCCAAGCCGAAGTGGTGTGGGCTGCCCGCCACGAAATGGCCCGCACCGTGGCCGACGTGCTGGCCCGCCGCCTGCGTTTGCTGTTTCTGGATGCCGCCGCCGCCCAGGCTGCCGCGCCAGTGGTAGCTGCGCTGCTAGCTGCCGAGCTGGGGCAGGATGAAGCCTGGCAGCAGCAGCAGTTGGCCGAGTTTCGGGCGCTGACCGCCGGGTATTTGTTGCCCTGATGATCGGTAGGAGAATTCAGAAATAGAAGGCATGCAAGGTCATGTATGGGCTGAGCAAAGGCAAGTACAGTTCCCAGTCATTTTTACTTACTTACATGCAGCCAGCATTTTTCGGCTCACCCTCCTTGCGAACTGCTATGCTTAATCCCGAAGAAATACTGCCGCAGCCCGAGCCTACAAAACCGGAAAGTCTGGAAGAGTCTATTCTGGAGATGCTCCATCTGTTTGACCCTACCACGGCCCTGCACGAGCTGGAGGCGCTGGATGAGCTGGAGCACCAGCCAAACCCGCCTGATGCAGAACCGGGGAAAATCGAAACCCCGCCTCAGCCCTGAAGAGCATTTAGCAGCGGCTTTTAAGCTATGAGCCTGTTGTAGAGACGTATACTTGCGTCTTGTCGTTGAATGATAGCCCGTCGAATGGCGCGGCCGACGAGACGCAAGTATGCGTCTCTACACCGTTCGATGAACTCAACTGCCTTCTTATCTTTTCGTCCAAACACTGAACGCCGCCCTGATAAACAGGGCGGCGTTCAGTGTTTCAAAGCAAGCGGCTTTGCTACAGTAGGTTCGCTGGCAAAACTGTGCCGCGCACCTCGCCGAAGCCCAGGCGCAGGCCCTCGTTTTCGCAGTAGCCGCGCATGGTTACCGTGTCGCCATCGGCCAGAAACTTGCGCTCCGCGCCGTTGGCCAGGTGCAGCGGTTTGGTGCCTTTCCAGGCCAGCTCCAGCATCGAGCCGAACGAGTCGGGGGTGTGGCCGCTGATGGTGCCGCTGGCGTACAGGTCGCCGGCCTGCAGGTTGCAGCCGTTGCTGGTCTGGTGGGTGAGCTGCTGGGCCATGCTCCAGTACATATACCGGAAATTGGAGCGGCAGACCGTGGTTTCGGGGCCGTCGGCGGGCTGAATGGTCACTTCCAGATTAATGTCGAAGTTGTGCTCGCCGGACTGGCGCAGGTAGAGCAGCGGCTCGGGCTCCTGCTCGGGGCCGGCCACGCGGAAGGGCTCCAGCGCATCGAGCATCACCACCCACGGCGACACGCTGCTGCCGAAGCTCTTGCCCAGAAACGGCCCCAGCGGCACGTATTCCCAGCTCTGAATGTCGCGGGCGCTCCAGTCGTTGAACAGCACCAGCCCGAAGATGTGCTCCTCGGCGTATTGCAGCGGCACGGGGTGGCCCAGCTCGGTATCCTTGCCGCCCACGAAGGCGACTTCCAGCTCAAAGTCAAGCTGCTGGGAGGGGCCGAAGGTGGGCGCGGCGGCATCCGGGGCCTTGCGCTGGCCGTTGGGCCGCCGGATAGCAGTGCCCGATACCACGATGCTGCTGGCCCGGCCGTGGTAGCCGATGGGAATATGCCGCCAGTTGGGCAGCAGCGCGTTGGCCGGGTCGCGGAACATGATGCCCACGTTGGTGGCGTGCTCGATGCTGGAGTAGAAGTCGGTGTAGTTGGCCGGCTTCACGGGGCGGCGCATCGTCACCTCGCTCTGGCGCACGAGGCAGGTGTGCATGGCCTCCTCGTTGTCGCGCAGGGCCACGTTGTCGTGGCGCAGCAGCTCCGATACGCGCAGGCGCACGGCCCGCCAGGTGGGCCGGCCCAGGCGGATAAAGGCATTGAGCGAGGGCCGCCGGAACACCTTGGGCTGGGTCGGAATGTCGAGGTCCTCGAAGAAGCCGAACTGGCTCACCGCGTACAGATCCAGCACGTAGTCGCCGATGGCCACGCCCACGCGGGGGCCGCGCTCCGGGGTTTCGAAGATGCCGAAGGGCAGGTTCTGAATCGGGAAATCGTGGCCGGCGGGAATGTCGATCCAGGAGCGTAGCGCGGGGTTGTTCGGGTTGGGCATCGGGCGTGGTTGGGGTGGAGGAGGGGCAAAGGTAAACGAGTGGGGGAATCGGCGCGCTGGTTAGGAGAAATCTGCCCGAAGTTTCTACCTTGAGCCGCCTCTTTGGCCACGGATTGCTGCTACGGTAGCTTGGGGCTCAGTTGCGGCAAGTTGGTTGCCGTTGATATGATTGCCGCGGGTGGGAAATGGCAGAGTTACGGCCATACAGATGTTACCGACAATTCCTAAAGCCCTAGTGAAAATACTCAAATATGGAAATCATCGACACAAATATTTTATATTATAAGTTTAAAAATCCGAAATATCATATTGATATTCAAAGCAAGAACATTAGTTCTATTAATGCTCTTGAGTTTTTAAAAAATATTGAGAAAATTAACACAAATTCAGCTAAGTATTACATACCTTTGAACAATGGATTAAATTTTCGCTTTGGCATTTCGCTTTCAAAATTTCATAAAAATAGAGCATTCAACAAAAGACTGTCTGATTATGTAACTTTCGAATTTAATAATGACTTCCCTAGTTATAATTTGTATAATAATCTTTCTATTCAGCAGGTAATTAATAATAAACAAAACGAACTTTTAAAATCTTCAATAAATTTCCTGGCAAAAGAAGATTTTAAAGATATATATTCTAAATATAATTTTTTAATAGCCTGCAGCTTGAATTGTATTGCTCTTGAACAAATAGATGTTGACTTAGCTCTAGAGTTGTTAAGCAAGTTTCTGTTAAACCATTCTCTGAAAGATGATTTTAGAAATTGCTGGAATGACTTATTAATTGCTTCAATTGCGGTTAATAGAAATATGAATTTGATTTCAAAAGACAAATTGTTAAATAAATTTGTTTCAGAAGAATTTGGAATTAAAGAAAAAAAAATAACCAATGAAATAACTGAATATGACTTCTCTTCAAATGAAGTGTCCGAACGGAAGCATGAAAAATTTGAAAGTAAAGGATATATAAACAGAAGTTGGAATTATCGATTGAAAACAAAATAGGGATGTTGATAGTAAGAATTATGCATCATGAGGATTGAAGTGAAAATAATAAAAAATAGTTTTTCAATTGAATTTTAGCAATGATATCGGCTTTTGTGCTTCTATTTTCTGCCTAAACGTAAAGCCCTGAGCCTTTATAGAAGATTTAGCTAGTCTCATTCGGCTGTTATCATAAACTTATAAATAAAAAGGGCCAACTACAACAGCCGGCCCTTCCAAAAAAACAAATAACCAAAAATCACCTAACCTGCCCGGCCGGCTGCTCCTCCATCGGCGTCAGATTAATAGCCACCACCGACCGGATTTCCGGCACGGCCTTTTTCACCGATTCCTCCACGCCGGCTTTCAGCGTCATCGGTGACATGGGGCAGGTGCCGCAGGCCCCGAGCAGCTCCAGGTGCAGCACCATATCGTCGGTGATGGTGAGCACGCGCACGTTGCCGCCGTCGGCGGCCAGGTAGGGCCGGATGGTATCCAGGGCCTGCTCCACGCGGGGCAGCAGCGGGTGATTTTCGACGGCGGCGGTAGGAGAAGTCATATGGGAAGTAACTAGCGAAGGCAAGGCGAAGTTCGGGAAAGTTAGCGGTTCATCTCCACCACCTGCGTGCGGGGCGCTACGGCATTGCGGATGGAAATCTGCCGGGCCACTTCCTCGGCCAGCTGCTCAAATACGGCTCCGGCGGCGGTGCCGGGCTGCAGAATGGCCGGCGTGCCCTGGTCGCCGTTTTCGCGGATGCTCTGCACCAGCGGGATATGGCCCAGCAGCGGCACCTCGTGCTTGTCGGCTAGGGCTTTGCCGCCGCCTTCGCCGAAGATGAAGTACTTGTTGTCGGGCAGCTCGGCGGGCGTAAACCAGGCCATGTTCTCCACCACGCCCAGCACCGGCACGTTGATCTGGGGCTGGCGGAACATCTGCAGGCCTTTCTGCGCATCGGCCAGGGCTACTTTCTGCGGCGTAGTCACGATGATGGCCCCCGTGACGGGCAGCGTCTGCACCAGGGTGAGGTGGATGTCGGATGTTCCGGGGGGCATGTCGATGAGCAGGTAGTCCAGGTCACCCCATTCTACCTCCGTGATGAACTGCTTCAGCGCCGACGAAGCCATTGGGCCGCGCCACACGATGGCGCTGTCGGGCGGGGCCAGGAAGCCGATGCTCATGATGCGCACGCCGAACTTGACGATGGGCTGAATCAGGTTTTTGCCGTCGGGGGCCTGGTACACGTAGGGCTTCTCGTTTTCGACGCCGAACATGACCGGCATGCTCGGCCCGGAAATGTCGGCGTCGATCAGGCCGACTTTGGCGCCGCTGTTGGCCAGGGCAATGGCCAGGTTGGCCGTAACGGTGCTTTTGCCCACGCCGCCCTTGCCGGAAGCCACGGCAATGATGTTTTTGACGCCATTGAGCACAGCCGAGTTGGCGGCCCGGGCGGTAGTCACGCGCGAGGTCAGGTTCACCTTCACCTCCGCGTCCTTGTCCACCATCGTATGAATGGCGCGCACGCAGGCGTTGTGAATCAGCTCTTTGAGCGGGCAGGCCGGCGTGGTCAGGATGACGGAAAAAGATACGGTGTTGCCGTCGATGTGCACGTCCTCAATCATGTTGAGCGTGACGAGGTCCTTGCCCAGATCGGGCTCCTCCACGTAGCTCAGGGCTTTGAGGACGGCTTCTTTGGTGATGGTTGCCATTATAAATCGGTCGGGAAGTGCGGATTCGAAGCACAAAGATAACCCGGAAATGCGGGCGGAGGTTGTAGGGCGGGAGGGAAGCTAAAGCTAGGGCTAAGCTCCCCTCCTTTTTTCAAGGAGGGGTTGGGGGTGGTTCCGGCGTTGAACGAAACATCCAGGCCGTGGTGCGTAGGCTAGGCGTGGTTCAATCGTTGCAGTCGTCAGAACAAACTAGCCTAAACGCCCACTATCGTTGCAGTCGTTAGTTTTAACCAAGATGAAAACCACCTCCCGCCACAACCGCTCCGAGCTGAAAGCCGCGCGCCACGACCTCCGCGCCAACCTCACGCCTGCCGAAGCCACCCTCTGGCGGGCTCTGCAAAACAGCCAGCTGGACGGCCGCAAGTTTCGCCGCCAGCATAGTATTGGAAGCTACATCCTGGATTTCTACTGCCCTGGTGAAAGGCTGGCCGTGGAGCTGGACGGCCAAGGGCACTACACGGTTTCCGGCGAAGCCAGTGACCTGGAGCGTGCAAACTATCTGCAGAGTGTCGGTATCCGGGTGGTGCGGTTCGAGAATAAGCGGGTATTTGAGCAGCTGAAATTTGTGTTGGAGGGCATCCGGCAGGCGTTTCGGTCCTGATGGTTTGTTCTGACGACTGCAACGAGTGAACCACCCCCAACCCCTCCTTGAAAAAAGGAGGGGAGCTTAGCCTTAGCTTCTAACTCCTAAATCCTAGCTTCTCCCCATCACAACCTCGTACCTTCGTAAGCCCGAACCTTCACCACCCGTTGCCCGCACACCTTGGCCCGCATCCCCAAAGAAACCATTGACCAGATCATTCACCTCGCCGACATCGTGGAGGTGGTGGGTGATTTCGTGAGCCTGAAGAAAAAGGGCCATAATATGTGGGCCTGCTGCCCGTTTCACCACGAAAAGTCGCCGTCTTTCTCCGTGGCGCCGGCCAAGGGGCTGTACAAGTGCTTCGGCTGCGGCAAGGCCGGCGGGGTGGTGCAGTTCATCATGGATATTGAGGGCAGCAGCTACGTGGAGGCCCTGAAGTATCTGGCCAAAAAGTACGGGGTCGAGATTCAGGAGGAGGAGAAGACGCCCGAGCAGCAGCTGGCGCAGAATGAGAAGGACTCCCAGTTTATCGTGTCGAACTGGGCCAAGGACCACTACCACCGGCTGCTGCTGGAGAGCGAGGAAGGGCAGAGCATCGGGCTGAGCTACCTGCGCCAGCGGGGACTGAACCAGAGTACCATCCAGACCTTCGAGCTAGGCTACTCACTCGACGCCTGGGACGACCTGCTGAAATCGGCGCAGAAGGAAGGATTTCAGGCCAAGTACCTCGAAAAAACCGGCCTCACCATCATCCGCGAGGATGAGCAGGGCAAGGACTCCGGCCGCCGCTACGACCGGTTCCGGGGCCGCGTCATGTTCCCAATTCACAACGTGTCGGGCCGGGTTATCGGCTTCGGGGCCCGCACGCTCAAGGCCAACGACAAGACCGCCAAGTATTTGAACTCGCCCGAGTCGGACATCTACCACAAGTCGGATGTGCTGTACGGGCTCTACCAGGCCCGGCAGGCCATCCGCTCGGAGGAAGTGTGCTACCTCGTGGAGGGCTACCTCGACGTGCTGAGCCTGTATCAGGGCGGCATCAAAAACGTGGTGGCCTCGTCGGGCACTTCGCTCACCGAAAGCCAGATCCGGCTTATCGGGCGCTATTCGGAAAACGTGACGGTGCTCTACGACGGCGACGCGGCCGGCATCCGGGCCTCGCTGCGCGGCATAGATATGCTGCTCGAAGGCGGCCTGAACGTGCGCGTGGTGCTCTTTCCCGACGGCGACGACCCCGACAGCTACATCCGCAAAGTGGGCGACCAGCGCTTCAAGGAGCACCTGGAAAGCGCCAGCCAGGACTTCATCAGCTTCAAAACGGCTGTGGTGGCCAAGGAAGCCGCTCAGGATCCGGTAAAGAAGGCCGAAGCCATCCGCGACGTGCTGCAGAGCATTGCCAAAGTGCCCGACCCGATCAAGCGCCAGGTGTTTCTGCAGCAGACCTCGGGCGCGTTCGGCATCGACGAGCAGGTGCTCATTACGGAGTATAACAAGCTGGTCAAAACCGCTACCCAGAAGGCGCCTACCTCGGGCGGCGGTGCGGGCGCGGGCAGCCACAACGGCGGCAACAGCACCTGGTCGAATGGCCAGCCTGCGGCCGCGCCGCGGGTGCCCGCGCCCTCCATGAGCCCGGAGGAAGAGGCGGAAATGGCCATGTACGGCGCTATGCCCGAGAATTTTGCCACCATGGGCGGTGGCACCATCACCGCCCCGGCCGACGACGACATGGAGCCGGTGCCGGACCTGGTGCAGGTGTGCGAGCGGGAAATCGTGCGGCTGCTGGTCCTGTATGCCGCCCAGCCGCTCACGGAGGAAATTGCCGTGGCCCAGTACATCTTCGGGCAGCTGGAAGAAACGCCCCTGCGCACCCCGCTCTACGCCGACCTGATGCACCTGTGCCGCCAGGAAATGGAGCAGGGCCGCTGGCCTGAAGTGCGCAACCTGATCCAGCACAGCCGCGCCGATATCCGCGCCGTGGTGAGTGATTTGGCCACCGAAAAGTATGACCTGAGCCCGAACTGGAGCACCCACCAGATCTACGTGCCCCGCGAGCTGGACCAGCTCCAGCAAGCCTGCGACAACGCCATTCTGCGCCTCAACAAAGTGAACGTGCAGCGCGAGCTGGCTATCCAGCTCGACGCCCTGCGCCACCCGATGGATGAATTGACGATGCTCGAAACCCTGGGCAACATCAAGCTGCTCAAGGAGATGGACAACCGCCTCGGCGACCTGCTCGGCACCGTCATTCCGCGCGGCGCCATGTAGCTTGCGCCTGTCATTGCGAGCAAAGCGAAGCAATCCGTCCTCTGAAACGTAGAAAGCCTTGTTGACCCACAAAGCCCCGGCGCAGGCTTACGTCAGGGCTTTGTAGGCTAACAAGGCTTACTTTGTTGCTCAGGACGGATTGCTTCGTCCTTCGTCCTCGCAATGACAGGCAGTTTCACCATTCCATGACCTCCCATAACAACCTCCTTGCGCTCTGGAAGCGGGCCAACCTGAACCGGTTTGTGCTGGCGCTGGTGCTGGCCGGAGTCAGCTTCGGGGCGGGCATTCTGGGCTTCATGGTCATCGAAGACTACAGCCTGCTCGATGCCGTGTACATGACCATGATTACCGTGTCCACGGTCGGGTTTGGCGAGCTGCACCCCATGTCGGCGGCGGGGCGGCTGTTTGTTTCCATCTACATCTTCTTCAACTTGCTGGTCATCGCCTACCTCGTGTCGGTGCTGACTACCTATATCTTCGACGGCGAGCTGCGCACCATTTTCAAGATGTTTAAATCTGACCACGAAATCCGCGGCTTTTCCAACCATGTTATCGTCTGCGGGTTTGGCCGCAACGGGCGCAAGGCCTACCACGAGCTGCGCGCCAACGGGGCCCGCGTGGTGGTGATTGAGCAAAGCCCGGACCTGCTGCGCGATGAGGTGGACGAGGACGGCAGCACGATTTTCGCCGTGTTCGGCGATGCTACCACCGACGAAACCCTGCGCGCCGCCGGCGTGGAGCGGGCCCGCGCCCTCATCACGGCCCTGCCCAAAGACGCCGACAACGTGTTTGTGGCCCTTACGGCCCGCGAGCTGAACCCGAGCCTCAAAATCATTGCCCGCGCCAGTCTCAAAACTTCCGAAAGCAAGCTGCTGCGCGCCGGTGCCGACTCGGTGGTGATGCCCGACGAAATCGGGGGCTCGCACATGGCCAACCTGGTGATGCGCCCTGAAGTGATTCGCTTTCTGGAAATGATTAATGGCCTGGGCCCCAATAAGCTGCGCCTGGAAGAGTTGAGCTACCGCGACCTGCGCAGCGAGTGGCAGGGCATGAGCATCCGGGAGCTGGATATCCGCTCCCGCACCGGCGCCACCGTTATCGGACTCAAGCTGAATGCCGGCGAATTTGTGGTGAGCCCCAACGCCGACACCCGCCCCGGCCCCGGCGATATTCTGCTGGTGCTGGGCACCGATGAGCAGGTGAAAGCCCTGGTGCTGCAGTTCAAGAATATGAATCCGCAGTACCGGAACCGGGGCTGATGAGGGCCAAAATGCGGCCGGCCGCGCCAACGCATAGCCTTTCTGCGTAGCTTTGCAGCCCCTAAAAACCGGCTTCCTTTCCGCTTCCCGTGCGCATTCTCCAAGTCTGTCCCCGCGTCCCGTTTCCGCCCCACGACGGCGGGGCCATTGCCATGCACGACGTGGCCGCCGGGCTGGCCCGGCAGGGCCACGCCGTTACAGTGCTGGCCATCAACACGCCCAAGCACTTCCAAGACGACGACGCGCTGGCCCACCTGGAAGGCGTGCGCCTGGTCACGGTGCCCGTCGATACCAGCCTTTCGCCGGGGCGGGCGCTCAAAAACCTGCTCACCAGCTCCCTGCCCTACAATGTGGAGCGCTTCGTGAGCCCGGCCGTGGCCGCGCGCCTCACGGAACTGCTGCAAAATGAGTCGTTTGATGTGGTGCAGATCGAGGGCACGTTTGTGGCGTGGTACGTGGACGTGGTGAAGCGCGTGGCCCCCGCGGTGCCAGTGGTGCTGCGGGCGCACAACCTAGAGCACACCATCTGGCAGATGCTGGCCGAGCGCGAAATGAACCCGCTGAAGCGCGTTTATCTGGGCCACATGGCGCGGCGGCTGAAGAAGTTTGAGGAAGAATATCTGTGCCGGTTCGATGCGGTGGCCGCCATCACCGAGCCCGACCAGCGCCGCCTGCGGGCCCTGGGCGCGCCCGAGCCGGTGGTGTTCGTGCCCGCCGGCGTCGATATGAGCCGCTTCCAGGTGGATGCGGCCATCCGGCCCAAGCCCCGCACGCTGTTCATGATCGGCTCGCTCGACTGGCTGCCCAACCAGGAAGGGCTCGACTGGCTGCTGCGCGAAGTATGGCCCCAGGCGCACGCCCAGATGCCCGAGCTGGAGCTGCACATTGCGGGCAAAAACATGCCGGCCCGGTTTCAGAATCTGACGCTGAAAAATGTGTTCGTGCACGGCTTTGTAGCATCGGCGTCGGCATTTATGCAGCAGTATGAGGTGATGCTGGTGCCGCTGCTCTCGGGCGGGGGCATGCGCATCAAAATCATTGAGGGCATGGCCCTGGGCAAGTGCATCATCAGCACGGGGCTGGGCTCGGAGGGTATTTTTGTGCGCAACGGTCACGACATCGTGCTCTGCGACGAGCCCTCGGAGTGGGTGCGCCGCCTGGGCAGCTACTACCGCGGCGAGCTGGGCCACGCGGCCATCGGGCAGGAGGCCGCCCGCACCATTGCCCGCCTCTACGACAACGGCCGCGTGGTGGAAAGCTTCCTGGACCTGTACAGCGTGGTGGGCCGCCGCGTGCAAACCGCGTAAGTCTGCCCCGCCCATGAAGCTGCTCGTTCTGCTGTCCCGGTTCCCGTTTCCGCTCGATAAAGGCGACAAGCTGCGGGCTTACCACCAGCTCCGCTACCTGGCCCGCCACCACGAAATCTGCCTGCTGGCCCTCACCGATGAGGCCGTGACGCCCGAGGCCGAAGCTGCCGTGCGCCCGCTGTGCCGGGGTGGCCTGCACGTGCATACGCTGCACAAGCCCGGCATTGCCGCCAATATGGCCCGCGCCCTGGCCACCGGCCGCCCGCTGCAGGTGGGCTACTTCTACGACAGCGCCGCTCAGCGCCGCCTCGATGCGCTGCTGCGCGAGTTTCAGCCCCGGCACATTTACTGCCAGCTCATTCGGATGGCCGAATACCTGCGCCCCCACGCCGGCCGCTACCCCATGACGCTGGACTACATGGACGTGTTTTCGGCCGGCATGGCCCGGCGGGCCGGCAATGCGCCCGCCTGGCAGCGCCCCGTCATGGCCCTGGAAGCCCGCCGCCTGCTGGCCTACGAGGCCGAGGCGTTTGGCTGGTTTCAGCACCACTCCATCATTTCCGACCAGGACCGCCAGCTCATTAACCATCCGCAGCGCCAGCAGATCCACGTCGTGCTCAATGGCATTGATACCGATTTCTTCCAGCCCACCGTCCGGCCCAAGGAGCACGATATTGTATTTTGCGGCAACATGAGCTACCACCCCAACGTGGATGCGGCCGTGTTTCTGGCCACCGAAATCCTGCCGTTGGTGCAGCAGGCCCACCCCGCGGCCCGGCTGCTCATTGCGGGCACCACGCCCGCCCCGCGGGTGCTGGCGCTGGCCTCGCCGCACGTCAGCATCAGCGGCTGGCTGCCCGATATTCGGGATGCGTATGCGTCGGCGCGGGTATTTGTGGCCCCCATGCGCGTGGGCACGGGCCTGCAAAACAAGCTTCTCGAAGCCATGGCCATGCGCCTGCCCTGCGTGACGACGCCGCTGGCCAACAACGCCCTGCGCGGCACGCCCGGCCAGGATTTGCTGGTTGGCGAAACCGCCGCCGAGCTGGCCGCCCATATCACGCGCCTACTGGCCGAAGCGCCGCTGGCCGAGGCACTGGCCGCGAGAGGGCAGGAGTTTGTGCGGCAGCAGTACAACTGGGCCGCCGCCACGCGCAAGCTGGAAGTGTTATTTGAGGAGTAACTTCCGGCCCTGTCATCCTGAGCAAAGCGAAGGACCTTACAGAATAAGAACGACAGGCGGAACGACGACTTGTTCTGGCATGATAAGGTCCTTCGCAAGCTCAGGATGACAGGGCTGGGGGTTAATCCAACCAAACGGCTCCGTTTCCGCATCCCCACGCCGCAAAGCCCGCCGATACCCCGTAACTTCGCCCCGCCGTTGCCGGTTGTATTGCCGGAGCCCCCGTTATTCCACCCGCTCCCCACTTCCCATGCTTGATTCCATTGAAGACGCCATTGCCGATATCCGGGCGGGCAAAGTTGTAATCGTTGTTGATGATGAGGACCGCGAGAATGAGGGCGACTTTATCTGCGCCGCCCGCTGCGCCACGCCCGAGGTTATCAACTTCATGGCCACCCACGGCCGCGGGCTGGTATGCGCGCCCATCACTGAGGCCCGCTGCGAGGAGCTGGGGCTGGAATTGATGGTAGGCCGCAACACGGCTCTGCACGCCACGCCCTTCACTGTGAGCATCGATTTGCTCAAGAACGGCGTGACCACCGGCATTTCGGCCTCCGACCGCTCCAAAACCATTCTGGCTCTCATCGACCCCGAAACCAAGCCCGAGGAGCTGGGCAAGCCGGGCCACATCTTCCCGCTGAAAGCCCGCAAGGAAGGCGTGCTGCGCCGCGCCGGTCACACCGAGGCGGCCGTCGATCTGGCCCGCCTGGCCGGGTTCGAGCCGGCCGGCGTGCTGGTTGAGATTCTGAAAGAAGACGGCGAAATGGCCCGCCTGCCTGATCTGGAATTGGTGGCCAAAAAGTGGGACCTGAAGCTGATTTCGGTGCAGGACCTGATCAAATACCGCCTGCAGAAGGAAAGCCTCATCACCCGCGACATCTCGGTGCAGATGCCCACCGCCCACGGCGACTTCGAGCTGTTTGCCTTCACCCAGCGCTCCACCAACGCCCAGCACCTGGCCCTGGTGAAAGGCGACATCAGCGGCGACGAGCCCGTGCTGGTGCGCGTGCACAGCTCCTGCGTCACCGGCGACATCTTCGGCTCCTGCCGCTGCGACTGCGGCCCCCAGCTGCACCAGGCCATGGAGCAGATTGAGCGCGAAGGCCGCGGCGTGGTGGTGTATATGAACCAGGAAGGCCGCGGCATTGGCCTGCTGAACAAGCTGCGGGCCTACAAGCTCCAGGAAAACGGCCGCGACACGGTGGAAGCCAACATCGAGCTGGGCTTCGGCATGGATGAGCGCGACTACGGCGTGGGCGCGCAGATTCTGCGCGACCTGGGTATCTCCAAGATGCGCCTGCTCACCAACAACCCCCGCAAGCGCACCGGCCTGGTCGGCTACGGCCTCGAAATCGTGGACACGGTGCCCATCGAAATTGTACCCAACAAGCACAACGAGAGCTACCTGGCCACCAAGCGCGACAAGCTGGGCCACACCATCCTCACCAAAGACCGCACCGCCCACGCCGACCCGGACGCGGCGGTATCAGTGGGGTAGGAGCAGCCCCTTCCCCAACGCCCGCTTTTTCTAACGCCCCGCACGACATCGTGCGGGGCGTTTTTGTTGGGGGCGTCGCCGCTGAAGTTGTTGTACCCGTACAACAGGGCTCCACTTCGCGCTGCAATTCCTGCCAATGCTCTTGCCCCAGATTATCATGCTCAGAAAGCTCCGCCAACGGTCGAAAGCCAACGCCCCGGATGGGGCGCTGCCCTCCCTGGAGCCGGCGAAAGCCATGCTCGATGGCGTTAAAAACGTGGCGCTCATCGTGGCCGGCATTCTCAGCGCGGGCATGGGGCTGAAGGGTTTTCTGCTCTCGAGCCATTTCATTGATGGCGGGGCCACGGGCGTGTCGATGCTGCTGGCGGCGGGGCTGCAGTTTCCGCTGGCCTGGGGCATTCTGCTGATTAATCTGCCATTTCTGCTGCTGGGCTATCGGCAGATCGGGCTGCGGTTTGCTCTGAAAAGCGCGGCGGCCATTGCCGGGCTGGCCCTGTGCCTGGTAGTGGTGCCCTACCCGGATGTAACGCCCGATCTGCTGATTACGGCCGTGTTTGGCGGCGTTTTCATCGGAGCGGGCATCGGGCTGGCCATGCGCGGCGGGGCCGTGCTCGACGGCACCGAAATCGTAGCCCTGCTCATCAGCCGGCGTAGCTCCCTGCTCAAAGTAAGTGATGTGGTGCTGCTGCTCAACATCGTTATTTTCGGAGTGGCGGCGTTTGTGCTGGGCGTTACGGAGGCGCTCTACTCCATCCTGACGTACGTGGCCGCTTCCAAAACCCTCGATTTTATTCTCACGGGCATCGAGCAATACACGGGCGTTACCATCATTTCCAGGCGTAGCGAAGATATCCGGCACGTTATCACGCGGTGGCTGGGCGGGGGCGTCACTATCTACAAGGGCGAAAGCGGCTACGGCCGGCGCGGCGAGCAGGAGCAGATGGACATTGTTTTCACCGTCGTGACGCGGCTGGAGCTGCCCCGGCTGCGGGAAGAAGTAAACCGCCTCGACCCGCGCGCTTTCATCGTGCAGCACCGCGTGGATGATGCCGTGGGCGGCATGCTCAAGCGCCGGCCGCTGCACTAGCGCCGCGCTGGGGCATTGGCAGTATGGCAAGGCTACGCCGCCACCGGCCCCGATTTTTCTTTCCCCACGCGGCCCAGGTGGGTATCGTGGAAGCTGGTGCCATACTTCAGCCCGTAGCCCAGCAGCCGGTCGAAGGCAAGATGAAACAGCAGCACGCAGCCGGCCAGCAGCAACGTGGGCTGCGCCAGCCACCACCCGGCCACACCCAGCGCCAGGGCAGCCACCTTGTTATGAGCTAGATTATAACAGAAAGCGCCCGCGCGCGGGCCGGCCAGGTAGCCCAGCATACTCAGGTCGGGCAGCAGGAACAGGGCAGGCAGCACCCACCAGGCGTAGGGCAGGCGGCTGAAAACCAACAGGGCCAGCAGCAGCTCGGCCAGGTCTTCGGATTTGAGCAGAATTTTCATGGCGTAAGGGCGTTGAGGCGAACAGGAATTAACTCCTCAAAGGTCTGCCCCTCAGCTGCCGCCCAACGATAACAAACGCTAAGAAACGCGCCTACCCACTCCGGCGCACCCGGGCCCGGATGCGGCTCAAGGACACGGGCGTGATGCCCATGTAATTGGCTACCAAGTGCTGGGGCACCCGCTCCAGAATCTTGGTTTTGCCACTGGCCAGCAGGGCCCGATACCGCTCCTCGGGTGAAAGCAGCAGCAGTTCCGTCAGGCGGTCATCGGTGCCCAGCAGGTGGTATTCGGCCAGGCGGCGGCCAAACCGCTCGTAGGCCGGCACCTCGTCGTAGAGGCGACGCAGCACGGCGTAGTCGAACACCACCAACTCAGTGTCGGCGAGGGCCTGAATGCTGAGCCGGCTGGGCTGGCCGGTAAGGCAGCCGGCGTAATCGGCCAACAGGTGGTTTTCAAAGAAGAAATACGTGGTGCGCTCCTCGCCATCGGGGCGGGGATAATAGAGGCGGCAGGCCCCGTGCAGGAGCAGGGCCACCTCGGAGCAGGTTTCGCCGGCTTGTACAAAATGCTCCCCTTTGGCCAGCCGGCGCGGGCGCAGGGCCAGAGCCAGCAGGTCCCACTCGGCCGCGGTGAGCGTGGGCACAAAGCGGAGCAGATAGGCGCGAAGTGGGTGCATAGGCCGCAGGGCGGGAAAACGGGCCGGAAAGCCCTCCGCCAAGGGAAAACCAGAGTATCGGGCCGGGTTATCTCCGGACCGGGCGGGTTTCGTGGTTCAGCAGATACAGCAGCACGCCGTTGGTCCAGCCGAAGCCATCCTGCAGCGGATATTCGCCGCCACCGGCGGGCAGGCTCGTGTTCTGCACGTTGTATTTTTCCAGCAGCTTGCCGGTTTGCCGAAACACGCGCGTATTCAGGCGCACCCAGCGGTGGGCGATGGTATCGGCCAGGACCTGGTGCTGGTAGCGGGCGAGGCCCTGAATGGCCAGATACTGCAGCGGGGCCCAGGCATTGGGCGCATCCCACTGCTGGCCGCTGGCATTGAGAGTCGTGATGAGGCCGCCATCCTTCAGAAAATCAGCTTTCAGGCCGGCGGCAACCCGTTTGGCCTGTGCCGGAGTAGCTACGCCGAAAGCCAGCGGAAACACGCCTGCCAGCGTGCGGATGGCAGCCGGGCGGCGCTGGGGCAGGTCATAATCGGTGTACCAGCCGGCGGTTTCGTTCCAGCAGTAGCGGCGGATGGCGGCTTGGCGCTTGTCGGCCTTCAGCTGCCAGGTGCGGGCCGCGGCGGGCTGCTGCTGGGCGGTGTAGGCACGGGCCAGGGTTTGCTCCAGCGTGAGCAGCAGGCAGTTCAGATCGACGGGCACCAGCTCGGTGGTGCGGATGGAAGCCAGCGTGCCGGCCGGCCCGAACCAGCGGGTGCTGAAATCCCAGCCGGAAGCCGCCGCCGCCCGGATGTTGCGGTAGAGTAGGGCGGGGTTGGCGTGGCCCCGGGCGGCGGCCACATCTTCGGCGTACGACTCTTCGCGGGGCTCGGTGCTGGTGTCCCAGTAGCGGTTCAGCAGCTCGCCGCCGGGCAGGCGCACCACGCGGCGGGTGGCGGCACCGGGGGCCAGGGAGTCGGCCCCGGCCATCCAGTAGGCATATTCGCGCAGCAATGCCGGTTGGTAGCGCCGCAGCACCGAGTCGCCCTGCTCCTGGGCCAGCAGCTGCACCATAAGGGCAAAGAAGGGCGGCTGCGAGCGGGTGAGGTAGTAAGTACGGTTGCCGTTCGGAATGAAGCCGTAGCGGGTGAGCAGGAACGCAAAATTGTCGGTCATGCTGCGCAGCAGGGCCGGACGGCGGGCTTCGCGCAGGCCCAGCATCGTGAAATACGAATCCCAGTAGTACACCTCCCGAAACCGTCCGCCCGGCACCAGGTAGGGCCGGGGCAGCGGCAGCAACGACGAGTACCGCGCCACCGAATCGGGCGGGCGGCGCTCCAGCACGCGCCAGAGCGTATCGAGGTGGGCCCGCAAACCGGCGGCCACGTTGCTGCGGTACGTGGCGGTATCGGCCACGGGCAGGCGGAAGCGGGCTTTGGTGAAGCGGCCCAGATCGAAGCCCGGCTGCCGGCGCTGCTGCTCGTAGTCGGCCACGATGCGGGCCGGGCTGGCCAGCGGCACCATGTCCACGAAGGTCTTATTATCAGCAAACACGCGGCCCAGCTGCACGGCCTCAAACAGGCCGGGGTAAAGCTGCCGGGGCGTGGGCTGCGCCTGCGCCGCCGCTTGCCAACCCAGAATCCCCAGCCACAACAGGAGCAGATTTCGCATAAGAAGAAGTTGAAAGGAACGAGTAATAGTAGCGCGAAAATTCGTTACGCGCCGGGCCGGGCGCAAAGTTGCCGCGCTGGCCGGAGCAAATGCGTCTGGGCCGCGCGGGCCGCTGCCGAAGCTGCCGACTTTTCGTGAACCCCGGCCCCAGTTCGCGGGTTCTGGCAGAAGCAGCCCGTGGCGGGCCGGTGCCCGAAAAACGCCGGCTCCGCAGTAGCGGCCGCACTTTTTTCGGCTATCTTTCTCCGGCTATGAAAACGCTCCGCCTTGCCTTTCTTCCGCTGCTCGCCGGCTGCCTGACGCTGGCCGGCCCTGCCCGCGCCCAGCGCACTTCCTACGTGCAGCAGTTTGCCGGCAGCACCGTACTGCTGGCCAGCGGCGACACTTTGCAGGGCCCCCTGGCGCTGCACCACAGCGAAGACGTGGTGCTCATCACCCTACCCGACAATACGGTGAGCACGCTTTCGGCCGTAGCCGTGCAAAGCTTCGCCGTGAAAGGTGAAAAAGAGCAGCGCCGCAATTCGTACGATGACTTCTACGATGCCCGCCAGGGCTACTACTACGGCAACCCCTACTACAACGGCCTGATGCCCCGCCAGCGCCGCGAGCGGGTGGATACCAGCCTAGTGCGCGTGTACCGCACATACCGCTGGAACCACGACAACGACTACAGCGACTTCAAGTCGCCGGCGTTTTTTGAGCAGCTCAGCCGGGGCCCGCAGGTGCTGCTGCGCCGCGAAATTCTGGTGGAGCGCCCCCTGAACTACGCGCCGGGGCCGTATGGTTACGGGGGCGGCCTCGGCGGTGTGCCACGCTACGCGGGCTCCTACACCGAAATTCAGGACAAGTTTTACCTCGGCACGCCCAAGGGCACCGTGGTGCCGCTGCGCAACCCCAAAAAAGACTTGCTGGCCCTCTTCCGGCCCCAGGCCCGGCAGCTGGAGCAATACGCCAAGGAAAACAAGCTCAGCTTCACCGAGCCCCGCGACCTGGCTTTTATTGTGAACTACGCTAATTACCTGCAGGCTCAGAAGTAGTTGAGTTTGTCAGCCCCGGCGGGGCGGCATGTCGGTAGAAACGGATGCCCGGAGCACCAAATTGTCCGAGTAGCCGCATCGCGGTGACAGGTTTGTAGAGGGTTTGGATCATTGCATGACAAAGCCGCGTAGCGGTGACAGAGTCGTTCGAGCGTTTCTGTCACCGCTACGCGGCTTTGGGTTTTCCGACAACTGGATTACTACAAACCTGTCACCGCTCTGCGGCTGATGGGCGCTGCGTTTACAAAAATCTATGAGCAGCGCTTCCCTACAAATCCCGGTTACGCAGAAGCAGGTAGCTCAGCAGCCAAAACAGCGCCGCGTACGCCAGGGCCAGCGGCAGCGCCTGGGTGGGCAGCAAGGCGCTGGACGGGCCCGTTACGGTATCGAGCAGCTCCTGGCCGGGCGTGGGAGTGAGGGCGGAAAAGACTTTGGTGGGGAAGTAGCGGTCAATTTCGTCGGGCACGAGCAGGCGGCTCAGCGGCTCCACCACCCAGGCATACAGCATGAAAGCCAGAATGGCCGGCCCGCTTTTGCGCAGCAGAAAAGCCAGCAGCGCCGCCAGGGCCAGGTAGCCCAGCGCCTGCGCCCCATACAGCAGCACCGCGCCCAGCTGCTGCCCGGCCTGCCCCGCCGAGGCCGGCGACCGGGTGAGGCCGAAAAATAACCCAACCGCCAGCACCGTCAGTACCCCGAAAGCTGCTAAAAGCGCTGAAACGGCCAGCTTGCCCTGCACCAGCGCCGCCACCGAGCTGCCATCAATAACCTGCTGGCGGAAGGTGCGGAACTGGAATTCATCGGTAATCAGGATGATGAGCAGGATGCCCAGCAGAAGGTTGAAGTAGCTGGCCACGTAGCTCAGCTTGTGCCACAGCTCCGGAAAGGCATACAGCGTGTTGCCCACCGGCTGCCCATTTATCACCACGCCGCTACCCACCGACACGAACAGCGCCAGCAGCGCCGCATATAGCAGCAGGATGAACCAGACCGTGCGGTAAGGCAGAATTTTACGAAGCTCAGCACGCAGCATTTTGGGGGAAGGTGAAGTTGTGAAAGGGTGAAGTTGTGAAGTTGTTGAACTCGTCTGTCATCCTGAGCCTGCGAAGGACCTTATCACGTCAGAACGATAATCGTAATAACGACTCGTTCTTATCTCATAAGGTCCTTCGCTCTGCTCAAAATGACAGACTGAGTGAATACACCATCTGCCTTATTTAGTCAGCTCCAGAAACTGTGCTTCCAGGGTGCGGTGGCGCAGCTCCAGGCCAGCCAGAATGATGCCCTGCGCGAACAGAGCCCGGTTTAGGTCGGCGGGGGAGTGGCCGGGGGCCAGTACGGCGCTGATGGTGCCGGCGGGCTCGGCCTTCACATCCGACACCCATGCGAGTTGGCTCAGGGCTTGCAGCAGGGCGGCGGGCGGCACGTCGGGGGCTACGCGCACGGCCACCCGGTCGGTGGCGGCCAGAATGCTGCTTACGGGGCCGGCCACGCGCAGCTCGCCGCGCTGCAGCACCGCCACGTGGGTGCAGACTTTCTCAATCTCATCGAGCAGATGGCTGGCGATGATGATGGTTTTGCCCTCGGCCGCCAGCCGCTGAATCAGCTCGCGCACCTCGGCAATGCCTTGGGGGTCGAGGCCGTTGGTGGGCTCGTCGAGCACCAGCACTTCGGGGTTGCCGAGCAGGGTAGAGGCTAGGGCCAGCCGCTGCTTCATACCCAGTGAAAAGCTCCGGAAAGCATCATGCTGACGGTCTTTGAGGTTCACCAGCGCCAGCGCTGTATCCACGGAGGCCGGGTCAGCGTGCTTGACGTCGGCGGCCAGCAGCAGGTTCTGGCGGGCCGAGAGGTAGGGGAAAAAGTTGGGCGTTTCGAGTAGAGCGCCCACGCGCCGCTTGCTCTGCGAGGAAAGCGGCTGCCCGAACCAGCGTACCGCGCCGCCGCTGGCCTGCAGCACGCCCAGCGCCAAGCCCAGCGTGGTGGTTTTGCCGCTGCCATTCGGCCCCAGCAGTCCATACACGCTGCCGGCCTCAATCTGCAGCGTAAGCCCGCGCAGCGCCTGCGTGCCGCCGTAGCTCTTGGAAAGATTATCGAGTTCGAGAATCATCTGGGAATTATGAAGAGTAGGAAGCCTGTCATTGCGAGCAACGCGAAGCAATCCGTCCTGGGCAACAAAGAAAGCCCTGTTAACTCACAAAGCCCTGACGTTAGCTCATGCGAGGGCGTAGTGGGTCAACAGGGCTTTTTACATTTCAGAGGACGGATTGCTTCGCGTTGCTCGCAATGACAGCGTTTAGTCAATCACCCTCGCTATCGGATAGCGCAGGTGCGACTTTTCGTAATGCGGTGACTGGCGGTACACCCAATCCAGTTGGGCCGCGCCGCTTTGGGCAAATACGGCATTCTGCGCCTTCAGCTTTTCCAAGCGCGCCCGCAGGGCCGGGTCCTGGCGCAGCAGCTCGGTGGCAATATCCTCGAACACATAGTCCGAGAAGTACTCCTTTTGCTGCAAGATGCTGTCGAAAAAGCCCCAAGCGAAGAATGAGTCGGTGGCTTGGGGCTCCAGCGCTTCTATAAGGTAGCGCGCGGCGGGCTGTTGGGTGGTAGCCACAAAGTCGCCGGCGCGAAAGGTGCGGGGCTGCTGCTCGGTGCGCAGCTCCACGGCCGTGTGCACGTAGTGGCCCTCGTAGGGGCGCGGGCCGGTTTTGTAGTCGGCAATGTAGTAGGTTTCGGCGGTGAGGGTAGTATCCTGAGTGAGCGTGCGGAGCTGCACGCCCGAGAGGCGCAGGCGCTCCAACACCTCGCCCCAGGCCTGCGGAATGATATAGGCCGCGGGCCGCGTCACGCTCACCGAGGGCCGGAACGTGTTATAGTAAGGCACGGAGCGCGTGTAGGGCTTGGTGCGGTCATAAAAAAGGCGCGGCTGCCCGCTCACGGCGCTGGGCTGCAGGCGGCCCTCGTAGCCCCGAAAAGTTATTTTTTCGGCCTGCGTGGTGTCCAGCCGCCAGGCCAGCGGGAAGGTGGTTTGGGTGCGCAGTTGGGCCTGGGCGGTGGCGCGGGCCTGGGCCAGCACGGCGGCCTGGGCGTGCACGGTGCGCACCATCAAATCCAAAAAGTCATACTGGGCCCGCACCCGCGGCGCGTAGGCTTTCAGCATGTGGGTTTCGGTGATAACGCCGATGGTATTGAACAAGGTGGTGTAGCCGGTGGCGTAGCGCGGCGTTTCCAGAAAGCCCACCAGGCCGCGGGCATCGGGCGTGCGGCCCTCAAAATCCACGTAGGGCGTCATGATGGTTTTGCGCCGGGCCATGCCGTCGTACAGCGCGGGCAGCAGGCTTTGCTGCAGATACTGGCCCAGCACCGGGTGCAGCTTGTCTTTCTGCGTGGCAATGAGCGTCATGGTATATTGATAATCAGCGCCATCGGAAGTGTGCGTATCCACGAACACATCGGGCTGCCAGCGCTGAAACAGCTGGGCGAAGCTGCGGGCATTGCGCGAGTCCTGCTTGAGGTAGTCGCGGTTCAGGTCGAGGTTGCGGGCGTTGCCGCGAAAGCCGTACTCCTCGGGGCCGTTCTGGTTGGCGCGAGTGGTGCTGTTGCGGCTGAGCATGCCATCCACATTGTAAGCCGGTATCACGACCAGCGTCACGTTTTCGAGCTGGCGGCGCAGCTCCTTTTTCTGCACGTAGTCGCGCACCAGGGCCATGCAGGCATCAATGCCCTCCGGCTCGCCGGGATGAATGCCGTTTTGAATGAACACCACGCGGCGGTTTTTGCCGCGCACCGAGGCCGGCTCCGCGTCGCCATCCAACGACACGATGACTTCGTGCAGGGGCTCGCCGCAGTCGGTGGGGCCGGCCGCGCGCATCGTTATTTCGGGGTATGACGCATCCAGCTTCCGGTAGTAGGCCAGGCACTCGGCGTAGGTGGCCGTAGTGTTGCCGTTGCCCTTCTCAAAGGGCGTGCGCCAGTCGTCTTTGGGCGCGGGCGCGGCCAGCAGCAGCGCTGAAAGCAGAAATGAAAACATGTTTTAATTCTGAATTATAAATTAGGAATTCTGAATCGATACTGAACGGGCTCAAAACCAGCCAACGAGCCGTGATAGGGGCTGCCGGTTCAGATTTTCAATTCATAATTCAACATTCAGAATTCAGAATTTCCTTAATAAAGCCGGCGGCGGGGCGGAAACAGCACCTGGTCGAGGCTGAGGCGGCCGGGGCCGATGAGCAGCAGACCCAGAAACAGAATGGCCGATTCCAGCGCGTGGGAGTAGGAGCCGAAGTCGTCGCCGTTGGTCAGATGCATGATGGTGGCCATGAGCATGGTGCTGAGCAGCAACCCGCAGGCTACGCGAAAAAACAGCCCTAGCGCCAGCAGCTGGCCGCCCACGGCCTCGGCAACGGCCGCCATAAAGCCCCAAAAGGCCGGGGCGAAGTTCAGGCCGATGGCTTTCATGGCGCCGCCCACCTGCGTCCACTGTTCAGGGCCGCCCATCAGCTTAGGGTAGCCATGAATGGTGAACATCACGCCGATACCGATGCGCAACAGCAGCAGGCCGAGGTCGTGCGTGCGGTAGCGGTTTTCAAACAGAGTCATACAGAAAAGAGCCCGGTTGAGTGCTGAGAGAAGATGAATCCGGGTATAGTAATATCCCCGCCGCCACCAAAGTACAGGAAATAACGCGGATTGCAGCACTATATGTTGAGCGACAATTATTCCGTAGCTCAGTGGCGGCCTGCGGCCGTCGTAAGCGCCCGGCTTGCGTACCTTTAGGCCGTTGCTGTTCACCTAAACCCCCGCTGCCGTGGCTGCCAAACCCCGTAAACCGCTGATTCTGATTTCCAACGACGACGGCATCACGGCCCCCGGCATTGCCACGCTCGTGCGCGTGATGCGGCGCATCGGCGAGGTGGTGGTGGTAGCGCCCAACTCGCCCCAGTCGGGCATGGGCCACGCCATCACCATCGGCTCATCCTTGCGCCTCGACCCCAGCACTATCTTCGAGGGCATTGAGGCCTACGAGTGCAGCGGCACGCCCGCCGACTGCGTGAAGCTGGCCAAGCATTTTGTGCTCAAAGACCGCCGCCCCGATATCGTGGTGTCGGGCATCAATCATGGGTCCAACTCGTCGGTGAACGTGCTGTACTCGGGCACCATGTCGGCGGCCATCGAGGCGGCCATCGAGGGGCTGCCCGCCATCGGCTTCTCGCTCTGCGACTACGGCCACCTGGCCGATTTCTCGCACACCGAAGAGTGGATTGAGCACCTCACGCGCCAGGCCCTGAAAAACGGCATTCCGGCCGGTACAGCCCTGAACGTCAACATTCCCAAGAAATCGGCCCACCCGATAAAAGGGGCGCGCCTGTGCCGGCAGGCCCGAGCCAAGTGGCAGGAGAATTTCGACCTGCGCTACGACCCGCACCAGCGCCCGTACTACTGGCTGATCGGCAACTTCGTGAACGAGGACCAGGGCGAAGACACCGACGAGGTGGCGCTGGCCAACAACTACATTTCGATCGTGCCCTGCCAGTTCGACCTAACGGCCCTGCACGGCCTAGCCGAAATGAACGAAAGCTGGACCCTGGATCTGGCCGGCCGCAAGCCCGCCACCAACCCGGTGCACGAGGAAACCGCTACCGATAAGCCACTGGGCCAGAAACGGAAAAAAGCCGTCAAGAAATAAGCTTGGGCGGCATTTGTCCTGCTGAGCTTGTCGAAGCATCTCTCCCGCTTCGTTGCAACGGTAACCTAAGCCCCTCCCTTTTGGGGAGGGGTACAACGAAGCGGGAGAGATGCTTCGACAAGCTCAGCAGTACCCGTTTCAATATATGCTTCAAGCCCAGTACTGTTTCCTGGCTGCTCAGGCCCTTTTCCTCCTTTTCCTTGCTGCTCCCCATGCCTAAAAATCGATTTTTCCTGCTTCTGCTGGCACTGCTGCTGCCCGTGAGCCTGCTGCTGGCCACCCAGCCGCCGCGCGGCACCAAGAAGAAAACCACCGTGTACATCGTGCGCCACGCCGAAAAGGACCTCACGCCCGGCCTCACCGACCCGCCCCTGACGGCTGCCGGCGAACAGCGGGCGCTGGCATTGCGCCAGCAGCTGCAGCGCCGCCGTGTGGCCGCCATCTTCACCACCGATACCCGCCGCACCCGCGCCACCGCCGCGCCCCTGGCCGAGGCCCTAAACCTGACGCCGCAGGTGTACGACGCCAAAAACCTGCCCGCGCTGGCCACTCGCATCCGGCAGGAATACGCCGGCCGTGCGGTGCTGGTAGTGGGCCATTCCAACACCCTGCTGGAAACCGCCGAGGCGCTGGGAGCCACCCGCCCCGTGCCCACGGTGGCCGATGCGGAGTATGATTATCTGCTGGAAGTGAAGCTGCCCGCCACGGGCGCGGCCACGGCCACCGCCCGGCGCTACGGCGTGGCTTCGGCTCAATCGGCGGTTAAACCAGTGCTTAAATAAGGCGTTACCTTAGCGCGTTGCCGAAAGCCCTCCGTTGCTTGCCGGCTCGCTTTTTTGTTGGTTTTTTTCGCTGAATATCATTTGCTTATGCGCTTATTTCTTTGTCGCGGGCTGCTGCTTGCGGGCTTTGGCTTGCTGACTTTTGCGGCCCAGGCCCAGACCGCGGCTCCCACCAAAACGGACTCCATCAACATTCGCCGCCTCTACGACGAAGCCTTGCTGCGCGGCCAGAGCTACGACAACCTGCGCCACCTAACCGGCCGCATCGGTGCCCGGCTCAGCGGCTCGCCCCAGGCCCAGCAGGCCGTGGACTGGGGCAAGCTGACTATGGAAAAGCTGGGCCTCGACCGGGTGTATCTGCAGGAAGTGATGGTGCCGCACTGGGTGCGGGGCGCGAAGGAAAAGGGCGAAATCAAGCCCGCCAAAGGCAAGGGTATTGAGTTGAACGTGTGTGCTTTGGGTGGCTCAGTGGGCACCGGCGGCAAGCTGCGGGCCGGGGTGGTGGAGGTGAAAACCTGGGCCGAGCTGGCCGCGCTGCCGGCCGAGAAAGTGAAGGGCAAATTTGTGTTCTTCAACCGGCCCATGAACCCGACCTACGTCGAAACCGGCCGGGCCTACGGCGAGGCCGGCGACCAGCGCCGCAATGGGGCCATAGAGGCCGCCAAACGGGGCGCGGTGGGGGCCCTGGTTCGTTCGCTCACGCTGGCCCACGACGACTTTCCGCACACGGGCACCATGCGCTACGACGAGCAGGTAGCCAAGCTGCCCGCCGCCGCCCTCAGCACCAACGGTGCCGACCAGCTCAGCCAGCTTCTCAAAGCCGACCCCGGCCTGACCTTCGAGCTGGAAATGAGCTGCGAAACCCTGCCCGAAGTGAAATCCTACAACGTGGTAGGCGAAATTACCGGCTCCAAATACCCGGCGGAAATCATCACGGTGGGCGGCCACCTCGACTCCTGGGACCTGGGCCAGGGTGCCCACGACGACGGCACCGGCTGCGTGCAGAGCATGGAAGTATTGCGCCTGCTCAAGGCCACCGGCCTGCGCCCCGAGCGCACCGTGCGGGCCGTGCTCTTTATGAATGAGGAAAATGGCGTGCGCGGCGGCGAAAAATACGCCGCCCTGGCCAAAGCTACCGGCGAAAAGCACCTGGCCGCTATGGAGTCCGACGGCGGCGGCTTCACACCCCGCGGCTTCAGCATTGAGGCCCCCGCGGCCGTGGTGCAGCACATGCAGCAATGGCAGCCGTTGTTCGTGCCCTACTTTAGTGGTGCGTTCGAGGCCGGCCACGCCGGCACCGACATCGGCCCGCTGAAAGATCAGGCCAAAGCCCTGATCGGCTACCGCTGCGACTCGCAGCGCTACTTCGACCTGCACCACACCGCCGCTGACACCTTCGACAAAGTGAACCGCCGCGAGCTGGAACTGGGCGGCGCCAGTATGGCCAGCCTGATTTATCTGCTGAGCAAATACGGGCTGTAAGCCCTGGCCATACCGGGCCAGCATGCCTGTACTGCCTGGCTTAAGACACACCTATTCAGCCCAGCTTGCAGAACAGCCGCAGCGCGGCGACAGGTTTGTAGAGAATCGCGCATGAACTGATTCAAAAGCCGCGTAGCGGTGACAGAACCGCCCGAACGACTCTGTCACCGCTACGCGGCTTGTTCGTTTTCTACAACCAGATGCTACAAACCTGTCGCCGCGCTGCGGCTGTTCTGCAAGCTGGGTTCCGCTATACTTCATCTGGAAAGCCTGGCGAAATGGGCGCGATGCTTCGATAAGCTTAGGCAGAACAACAGAATGACTCATTCCCCGAAATCGGCCAAGGAAGTGAAACCGCTGTTTTTCGTGGCCATCGTGCCGCCGGAACCGGTGCTGGCCCAGGTGTGGGCGCTGAAACAGCAGGTGCACCAGCGCACCGGCAGCCGCAATGCCGTGCGCCTGCCGCCCCACATCACCCTGCTGCCGCCCACCCGCCAGCCCGCCGAATTTGAGGCCCCCTGCCGCGCGGTACTGCAGGATTTTGCCGCCACTCGGTCGCCTTTCGGCATAAGCTTGGAGAATTTCGGTTGGTTTGGCAGCCGTACGCTTTTTGTGCGCGTGCTAGAGTGCCCCGCTCTGCCCCAGCTACATGCTGACCTGTTGGCCTTCTGCGCCCAACAATTGCCCGAAGTCTCGTCGGAAAACCGCCCCTTCACGCCCCACATGACCCTGGCCACCCGCGACCTGCCCGCCGACCAGGTACCGGCGCTTCAGCAGGAATTTGCAGCCCGCACTTTTGCCGCCACCTTCGAGGCCCGCGCCCTCACCCTGTTCCGTCACGATGGCCAGCACTGGCACGCCGTCGCCGACTTCCCACTAGGCATCTAGGCCCGTCAGCACTCTGCGAATCTCAGCGAAACCTCCGCGCACCCCTGCGGGAACCAACCTGCGCGTCGTACCTTTCGCTTTTCATAGCCGCTGCTGCTTTGTTGTCTTTTACTGATCTGAAAATCTGCGCCCCGCGGCTCGTATTGGCTGGCATTCTGCTGTTTATTAGCAGTGCGGCCCAGGCCCGGCAAGGCCCACCCGCGGCCTACTGGGTGCTGCTGCGCGATAAAGCCGGCACACATCTGGATGCCGCCCGCTACCTTTCCGCGCCCGCCCAAGCCCGTCGCCAGCGCCAGCACCTGCCGCCCTGCGACAGCACCGATTTCCCCGTGCGCCCCGACTACGTGCGCCAGATCCGGGCCCTGACCGACACCGTGACGCTGGTCAGTCGCTGGTTTAATGCCGTGGCCTGCCGCGCTACGCCGGCCCAGGCCGCTGCGCTGCGCCGGCTGCCCGGCGTGCGGGCCGTAGAGCTGCGCCCCGCCGCCCCGCTCACGCCCGCCAGCCAGCGCCCGGCCCCGGCCGATTGGGAACTATCGGCCGCCGACCGGCAGCTGGCCCAGCGCCAAACCGGCAGCTTGGGCGGCCCCATTTTCCAGCGGGCCGGCCTCACCGGCAAAGGCCTGCGCATCGCCATTTTCGACGTGGGCTTTATCCGGGCCGACCAGCATCCGGCTTTCCTCCAGCTTTTTGCCGAGAAGCGCGTGGTGCTCACCCACGATTTTGTCCGCAATCAGCCCAACGTGTTTGTGGGCGGCTCGCACGGCACGGAGGTGCTTTCCTGCCTTGCCGGCCGCCTGCCCGATGGCACGCCGCTGGGCCTGGCTCCGGAGGCTGAGTTTCTGCTGGCCCGCACCGAACGAAATCTGCGCGAACTGTATGCCGAGGAGGAAGCTTGGCTGGCTGCCGCCGAATGGGCCGACCGCAACGGCGCCGACATTATCAACTCGTCCCTGGGCTACACCGCCCGCCGCTATTTCCCGGAGCAGATGAACGGCCGCACCAGTCTGGTGGCCCGCGCTGCCGAGCTGGCCGTGCGCAAGGGCATGCTGGTGGTGAATGCCGCCGGCAACGACGGCGACGACGAAACCTGGCGCACCATCGGCACGCCCGCCGACGGCGACTCGGTGCTGGCCGTGGGGGGCCTCGACCCCGACACGTATCTGCACGTACCCTTCAGCAGCTACGGCCCCAGCGCCGACCGCCGCCTGAAGCCCAACGTGGTGGCTTTCGGCCGGGTGCTGGCCGCCGCGCCGGAGGGGTATTCGGTGGTAGAGGGTACTTCGTTTGCCAGTCCGCTGCTGGCGGGCTTCGCGGCCTGCGCTTGGCAGCAGGAGCGGGGCCTGAGCGTGATGCAGCTGTTTCAGAAAATCCAGCAGTCGGCCGACCTGTACCCGTATTTCGACTACGCCCACGGCTACGGCACCCCCCAGGCCCGCTACTTCCTGCCCGACAAAACCCCGCTGCCCACGCCCGCTACCTTCGACATAACGCGCCACGACAGCATTCTGACGGTACTCATCCGGCCCGAAGCAGCACAAGTGGCCGCCTATCAGCTGCCACTCTACGCGGACTCGGCGGCCGGGCCTGCCACTGCCGAAAAGGCTGCCAGCCTGCCCGCCCTGGGTCGCGAGGCGCCGGTGCCGCTACTTAGCGAAACCGCACGGGCCGCGCCGCCCGGCCCCGCCGGCTCCCCATCGCTGCCAGCCCACCCCGAGTATTTGTACTGGCACATAGCCGACCGCCGCAACGTGCTGCGCAGCTATGAAGTGCGCGAGGTGAGCCAGCGGGCCATCCTGCGCCTGCCGCTGCGCCGCTTGCAGCCCGGCGACACGCTGCGGGTGCAGTATCGGGGCTTCACCCAAAGCTACTCCGCCCAATGAGGCCGCTGATTCTGCCCGTCCTGCTGGGCGCCCTGCTGAGCTTTTTCGCGCCTGCCTCCGTGCTGGCCCAGCGCGTACTGCTGCGCGAAAACGTGGCCGACGACACGGTGCGCTCCACCTTCGGCCCCAACCGTGCCTTCTACAATCATGCGTACCTGAGCTACGGCCTGGTGGCGGGGCCAGCGGGTGGCGCGGGCGCGGCGCTGCGCTACGGCCGCTCGGCGGAGGTGCAGCTGGGGCTGCGCAACAAGTGGCGCATCAGCCAGCCGCTGGCCCTAGGTCTGGATGTGCGCTATGCCCGCCCGGTGTACCACCTGGCCCAGACCGGACAAAAAACGGTGCCGAATGCCGTGCTGCATCGCCGGGAATATCTTGCCCTGCCCCAGGCACAGACCGAGGCGTTTGTGCGGCTCAGCTACGGCCGGCGCGGCAACGCCATCGGCCGCTACGTGGATGCGCTGGGCTGGGGCGGCTGGGTTATCAGCTCGGTGCATCATTATGAGGATGGAGCGTCCAACGGCGCCAAAAAAGTGCAGACCTCGGAGCGGGGCCTCGCCTACGTGAACCGCTGGACCTACGGCGCGGGCGCCCGCCTGGGCTCGGGTCGCTACGCGCTGGTCGGCCGCTACCGTCTCTCCCATGTATTCCGCCCCGGCACCCAGCCCCGCTACCCGGAACTGCCCCGCTGGCTGCTGGGTCTGGAACTAAGCTGGTTGTAAGTGAGCTGGTAAGCTGACGTTTAGTATGCGCTACCTGCGCCATCAGAACATCAACTCACTATTTTACCATCTCTCTATTTCACTATTCCAGTATCTCACTATTTCACTATCGCGCCGGGAAACCCTGGGGCTATTTTTGATGTACATGCTTTGGCCCTCCCGGCCCAGCTTAAAACCTCTGGAAAACGGCTCCGTCTATGCGGGGTAGCAGAGGTTTTGTATTTTGCCGAACTGATAAGACGATGGTTGCCTACCCCTCAATGAAAAAGACAGTACTTTTTGCCGTTTCTGCCGCCGTACTCCTCCAGCTTACTTCGTGTCTGAACACGGAGCGCGAAGTGGGCACGTCCCGCAATGCCGACCGCGTGTATACGCCGCCTACTACCACAGCGCGCGTGAGTGACCGTACGGTGCTGAACACGGTGCGGGCGTCGCACTACTTCTCCAATACCAAGGCCAAGGATAATTTCATTCTGCAGCTGCAGGGCCCGAAAATCATGAACGGGCAGGCCCGGTTCATCATTGTGAGCAGCACCGGCGACACGCTACGTAAAGAGGTGATGCCTGCCACCGCGCTGCTCGATGAGCGCCAGCTCGACGATCCGCAGGCCGCCACCGTGCGCGACAAGGAAATTGCCATCCTGCGCGGCATGAACAGCTTTTTTGCTGAAGACCGCTTCGTGCAGCCCGCCGTGAGCAAAACCGCCACCCAGCCCGGTGAAGTGGATGCCGAATCCTGGACCTCCGTGAAGGCTGACTCCCGCGCCGTGGGCTTCGACTACGTGACGGCCGCCGGCAAAGAGCGCCGCATTGCCTTCGACAAAAAGCAGCAAAAAGCCGTCGTGGTGGCCGAGTAGCCGCTTCTGGTTCCGACATAGCAAAAGCCCCAACGGACTACCGTCGGGGCTTTTGCTATGTCAAAGGATTTTTCCTGAACAAGAAAACGGCGCGGCCTTCCTGCGAAAGCTGCGCCGTATTCGATCCAATCACCTGGGCGAAAGGTCGATGGAACTGCATGAAGAACAAATGAACGCCGGCTGCTAGCCGCGGGGCGCGGCGGCTGGCTTCAGCCAGCCTACCAGTCCCGCCCCGTTGCGCACCAGTCGAAAACCGCCGAATTCGCCCAGCACGGCCACCTGGCTGCGGGCCGGCAGCGTATCCAGGGCTGCTGCGCCGGCCTGGGGGCGCGTGTATAAGTCGGCGGCCGCGAGCAGCGACTCCCGGCGCAATGGTTCGGCGGCCACCGCCTGGGCCGCTACGTAGCCCATCTGCCCGTCGGGCTGCTCTACCCGATACCAATTGGCCTGGCTGCCCACCACAAACAGGGGCGTGTGACGGGCCAGCGCGGCGGCCCGCGGGGCCTGGGCGGTGGGGCTATGACGCAGGCTCGTTTGCTTGTCCTTCACCCGCACCCAATGGCCCAGCCGCTCGGGTTTAGTGGCCGGAGCCGCCGGCTCGGGATCGGCGCGGCGCAGGGAGGGGAAAGGGTCTATGGCACCCCAGCCGCCGCGGTAGATGCCGAAGTGCAGGTGGGGCACGGTCGTGCGGGCATTGCCGGTATTGCCGACCAGGCCCAGCGTATCGCCCATTTTTACCAGCTGGCCGGGCGCTACCAGCTGCTTATCGAGGTGGGCGTAGTAGAGGTGCTGGCCGTGCGCGGCATCGGCCAGCCACACCACTTTGCCGCCCCGCGGGGTTTCGCCGGTGCGCGTAATCAGGCCGCTGGCGGCGGCCACCACGGGCGTGCCGCGCCGGGCAAAAATATCGACGCCCTCGTGGCGGCGGGCGCCGTTGTCGCGGTCGGCGCCCCAGAAGCTACCCACGGCCACGTCGTTTTTGCCCCGCACCGGGAAGCCCAGCGACGGCGCCCGCCGGATGCTGAGCGTGTAGCGGCCGGTGCGCAGCAGTGCGGGCTGCACGCGCAGCAGGTGCTGGCGGTCGGCCTCGGCGAAGTAGCTGAATGACAGCGCGGCCGTATCGGCGGAGGCCACGGGGTGGGGCGCGGCACGGTCAGGGCTCAGCTCGAAGGCATCAAGGAAGACGTGGGCTTCGGTGCCGGGGGCCAGGGTGAGGCGGATGTTGATCTGCTCGCCGGCCCGCACAGCGTAGCGGTAGGCGGCGGCAGTGGCGCGGTCGGCGCGGAAAAAGCCGGTTTCCTGGAAGGGGAGGGCCACCGTGAGCGAATCGCGCAGGGCGCGGTCGGCGGCGGCGAGCCAGTCGCGGCCTAGCGCGGTTTCGTCGAGGTGGGCCTGGCGCAGGCGACGGGCGTATTCCTGGTGGGCGGTGCTTTTCTGGAAGATGCCCTGCAGGGTTTGTTGTTTGCCGCAGGCAGTGAAGAGAAATATGAACAGGAGTAGGCGGAAGGACAAACGAATAGCGGTCATTGCACGAAGTTTATACAGCTGGATAAACCCGGTTTGGGGGCGGGTGGTTCGTTTGGAGCCGGGCGGCCGGCAAGCTGGCTCAGAAAGCCGTATTATTGGCCGATCCTTCGCGCTGCTGCTCTTTTTTATTATGTTTTCGGCTACTCGTATTCAATCTATTCGCAAAAGCAAAGGCCTTTCGCAGGAGCTGCTGGCCGAGCAATCGGGCGTGAGCCTGCGCACCATTCAGCGGGTGGAGCAAGGCGAAACCATGCCGCGCGGCTACACGCTGCAGGCCCTGGCCGCCGCGCTGGGCGTAGAGCTGGAGGCGTTTCGGCCCGCGCCGGAGCCGGTGCTGCAGCCGGCGCCGGAGCCGGCGCCCATCCGGCGTGCCGAAAGCCAACTGGCCCCCGCGGCCCCGGTGGCGCTGGTGGTGCGGCGCGTCGCCCCGGCCCTGCGCCCCGACCCCGACTTTGTGCAGCTGCTCAACCTGAGCGCGCTGAGCTTTCTGGCCCTGCCGTTTCTGAACATTGTGGTGCCGCTGCTGCTGTGGCGGGGCCGCCGCCATACCATCATTGATGTGGCGGCGGTGGGCCGCCGGGTGCTGGGCTTCCAGGTGCTGTGGCAGGCGGGGTGCGCCGTGGCCTACCTGCTGCTGGCGCTGGGGCAGCTAGTGGCCAGCCACTACTTCCACACGGTATGGCGGGGCGGCTACGTGGTGGTATTTGCCCTGAGCTATGGGCTGAACGTGGCCGCCATTGGGCACGCGGCCTGGCAGCTGCGGCGCGGCGAGCGGAACGTGTACCCGGTTCGGCTGTAATTAATCATCTTGAATTTCAGGTTTTTATAGCATTGGCGGGCAAGTGGCGGCAAAATGACGCAGGCCCGAAGGCCCGGGCGAGGTAGGTTTGAGGCATCAATCACCCCAATTAATCCGCCCTATGAAACGGCTCCCCAAAATCCTGCTGACGCTGTTGGCGCTGTTCGTGCTGAGCAGCATCGGCGGCTATTTTTACTTCCGCAAGAAATTTCAGGCCCCGGCCAATCAGCTGGTAGTAACGGGGCTGCCCGGCACCACGCCGTTTGTGTGGAAGGCCGATAGCAGCACCACGCCCGTGACGGCTCAGGCCGCGCTGCTACTGCCCGTGCGGCTGCCCGGCTGCCCGCGCACCTGCTACCTGCAGTTCGATACCGGCGCGCCCACGTCCCTGCTCTACGCCAACCCGCTGGCCGCGCTGCGCACCCGCTACCCGGCCACCCGCGCGGCCCTGCTGGTGCAGGCCGATACCCTCCACAACTTCACGTTTGCGCTGGGCGCGGGCAAGGTGCGGGCCCGCCGGCTGCGCGTCATTCGGCACGGCCTGAGCGAGCTGCCCGCCGATACCACCCGCCCGCTGATCATCGGCACGCTGGGAGCCGATGTGCTCGACGGCCGCGCCCTCGCGCTCGACTTTGCCCGTCGGCAATTCAGCCTCTACGATAGTCTGCCCGCGGCGCTGGCCCGGCCGGCCACCTTCGCTCCGCTGCTGTTTGCCGAGCGCCGCGTGCAGTTTACCACCACCGTGCAGGGCCAGCCCAAGCAATTGCTGTTCGACTCCGGCAGCAGCGCGTTTGCCCTGCTCACCAGCAAAACCATTTTTGGGGAGCTGGCCCGGCCCGGCGCGCCGGTGAAGCAGGCCGCCGTCAATTCGCTGAACCGGGTGCTGACTTCGTACACGGCCCCCACGGCCGCTACGGTAGCCGTAGGGGCGGTGGCCGTGCCGCTGGGCACCGTTACGCACATCGAGGGCACCAGCTTCGTGGAGCGAAACCTGATGCGCTTTTCGGGGATGGGCGGGATGCTCGGCAACGCGCCCTTTCTGGACCGCACCCTGATTCTGGACGTGCGCGGTGGCCGGTTTGGCGTGCTGCGGTAGGCCGGATGCCGGAAATTTCCTTCATAGAGACTGGGGGCTGGACTGGGCGTTGGAAAAATAGCTGACGGCTGACCAGCCCCCGAACCGATGGGGAAGAAATTGGCGGTGAGCAAAACGGGTTACTTTTGCCCCGCCTACCCAACTGTTCCCGCTTATGAAGCTCATCGAATGCCCCCGCGACGCCATGCAGGGCCTAACCGAGTTTATCCCGACGGCCACCAAAACCGCCTACCTGCAGGCCCTGCTGGCCGTGGGCTTCGACACGCTGGACTTCGGCTCGTTCGTGTCACCGAAGGCCATTCCGCAGCTGCGCGACACGGCCGAGGTGCTGGCGGGGCTGGACCTGAGCCAGACCAAAACCCAGCTGCTGGCCATCGTGGCGAACCTGCGCGGGGCCGAAACGGCCGCGCTGCACCCCGAAATCCGGTACATCGGCTTCCCGCTGTCGGTGTCCGAGACGTTTCAGCAGCGCAATACCAATAAGAGCATCATCGAAGCCTTGGCTGAGCTGGCGCAGATGCAGAACCTGTGCGAAAAGTCCGGCAAAACGCTGGTAACGTATCTTTCGATGGGTTTCGGCAACCCCTACGGCGACCCGTGGAACCCGGAAGTAGTGGCCGAATTCACCCAGACGCTGGCGGACATGGGCGTGGGCATCGTGGCGCTGTCGGATACCATCGGGGCCTCCACGCCGGCTACCATCGCGCCGCTGTTTGGCCAGCTGATTCCGGCTTTTCCCGGCATTGAGTTTGGGGCCCACCTGCACACCACGCCCACCAGTTGGCGCGAGAAAGTGGAAGCCGCCTACCAGGCCGGCTGCCGCCGCTTCGACGGCGCCATCGGTGGCTTCGGCGGCTGCCCCATGGCCACCGACGTGCTAACCGGGAATATGGCTACCGAGAATATGGTGGCGTATTTTCGGGAACAGGGGGAGGAGCTGGGGCTGGATATGGCGGCGCTGGGCGAGGCGCAGCGGTTGGCCGGGGGCGTGTTTCATTTTTAGGGGAATGTCCTGTAAATCGTCGGTTGTTCCTCCCACTCACCTGTCATCCTGAGCTTGCGAAGGACCTTATGCTAGTTAAACGACACTCGTAACAACGACTCGTTTCTATCCCATAAGGTCCTTCGCTCTGCTCAGGATGACAGGATAAATAAGAATCTCCCATGCCTACTCCGCAAGTCGATCTGTTCATTCCCTGCTTCGTTGATCAGCTTTTTCCCGACACCGCCATGAACATGGTGAAGGTGCTCGAAAAGCTGGGCTGCGCGGTACATTACAACGCCAACCAGACCTGTTGCGGGCAGCCGGCCTATAATGCCGGCTACAAGACCGAAAGCTGCGAGGTAGCCACCAAGTTTCTCAACGATTTTCCTTCGGCCGAGGGCCACTACATCGTGAGCCCGTCGGCTTCGTGCGTGGGTATGGTGCGCAATGCGTATGCCGGGCTGTTTGAGGGCAGCGCCGACCAGGGCCGCTACCACGGCGTGCAGCGCCGCATCTTCGAGCTGACCGAGTTCATCGTGGACGTGCTGGGTGTGCCGAGCATTGCGGGGGCGCGGCTGGCCGGCAAATACACCTACCACGACTCCTGCTCCGCGCTGCGGGAGTGCGGCATCCGGGCGGCCCCGCGCCAGCTGCTGGATGCCGTGCAGGGGCTGGAGCGCCTGGAAATGGCCGAAACCGAAACCTGCTGCGGCTTCGGTGGCACCTTCGCCGTGAAGTTCGAGGCCATTTCGGTGGCCATGGCCGAGCAGAAAGTGGAGCACGCCCTGGCTACCGGTGCCGACTACCTCATCAGCACCGACACGAGCTGCCTGATGCACTTGGACGCGTATATCCGGAGGGAGAAAAAGCCGATTAAAACCCTGCACGTGGCTGATGTGCTGGCGAGCGGGTGGTAGATTTTCAGTTGTAAAAAGTCCCAGCATTTGTAAAAATGTCGAGACTTTTTGCTTTTTCAAGGCCCCGCTTACTTTCTTATTTGACGGCCGTGCGGTACATCACATCGGAGCGCAGCACGTATTTTACTCCCTGCGTGACTTCGCTGCCTTCGTGGTAAAGATTGTGCAGAAAAACCAGCGCCATGCCCTACCGGGGCTGAATGCGCAGCCCCCGAAACGTAGTGTCGCCGCCCTGAAAATTGTCATTCAGGTAGACCATAAAGGTGAAGTAGCTCGCCTCCTGCGCATTGCGAATATAGCTCTCATCGAAATGGCCTTTGAACTGGTGCCCACGCTGGTAGCGGTAAAACCGGAACAGTTCATTGAGGCCAATGGGAGTGCTGTTGCCCAGCTGGCCGGGCACGAATGGCTGGAGTTTTCCCCAAAGCGTTTGGGCCAGCTCTTCGCTGCGGTAGAATCCCCGGTTGTTGTTGCGGATGTCAGTTCGCACCTTACTTCCGGCTGCCGTATTGACTTTGGCTAGCTCGTAGCCAATCTTTTCACTGAGCACAATATTCTCTAGGCATTGCTGCCGGGTCAGAAAATCAGCTATGGTGAAAATTGAGTCGGCGACTTGAGTAAGATGCATATTTTTAGAGTTTTATAAATTTCTGTTAATCCGCTCCTTTAGCCCTTCCGAAGCCTCCAGCAGCGGCAGGCGCACAGCGGCGGCGCAGATTCCCTGGGCTTCGAGCACGGCTTTCACGCCCACGGGGTTGCTTTCCTCATACATCAGCGGATTCAGGTCCAGGAACCCGAACAGCAGCCGGGTGGCCGTGGCGAAATCGCCGGCCAGGGCGGCGCGGGTCAGGTCGCTCATGCGCTGGGGGTAGGCATTGCCGAGCACGCTGATGACCCCGGCGGCCCCGAAGGAAATCATGGGGGCGGTGAGCATGTCGTCGCCGCTGATAAGCAGGAAACCTTCGGGCTTGCGGGCGGCAATGGCCATGCACTGCTCCAGGTTGCCGCTGGCTTCCTTGATGCCGATAATGTTGGGGTGCTGGGCCAGGCGCAGCGTGGTGTCGGCGGTGAGGTTGGAGCTGGTGCGGCCGGGCACGTTGTAGAGCAGAATCGGCCGTGGGCTCACCTCGGCCAGGCGCAGGTAGTGCTGAATGATGCCCTGCTGGCTGGGCTTGCTGTAGGCCGGCGAGGCCGACAGAATGGCGTCGATGCCCTCCAGATCGGTGGTGCGCAGCAGGGTTTCGAGGCCGGCCGTGTCGTTGCCGCCGATGCCGTAGACCAGCGGCACGCGGCCGGCCACGTGCTCTTTGCACACCCGCAGAATTTCGGTTTTTTCGTCGGCCGTTACCGTCGGCGACTCGCCGGTGGTGCCGTTGATGACGAGGTATTCAACCCCGCCCTCGATGCAGGAATCGAGCAGGCGGCGCAGGGCCGGGTAGTCTACGGCGTGTTCGGGGGCGGGAGTGAAGGGCGTGATGAGGGCGATGCCGGTGCCACGGAGTTTGTCCATGCGGGAATTAAGCTGTTGTTTTGTAGGCGGAAACGTCGGGCAAAGGTACACAGCTGCCTGTCACGACGGTTCCGGCCGTCTTTGTCCTTTCAAAAGTACCCGGTTGGCCTCTTGCCGACCCTATTTCTCCATGATTTTGTTGCGCACTCCCCTTTTTGTTACGGCCGCAGCCCTGGCCGCCAGCACGCTTTTCACTTCCTGCGATACCAAGCCCGCCACGGCTTCCGAAGCCGTAGGTAGCCCCGCCGCCACCGCCGAAGCCGTGGCCGCCGACTCGGCCGGCAAGCCCGTGACTTCGGGCACCGTCGCCACCACGGCCGCCGAAGCCAACGCCACGCCCGCCCCGGACCCCAAGAGCATTGCGGCCGGCAGCATGGCCGACGCGGCCACCATCACGGCCCGCCCGCAGGTGCCCATTCTGTGCTACCACCAGATCCGCAACTGGCGGCCCAAGGACTCGAAAGGGGCCAAGGACTACATCGTGCCCGAGCAGGCGTTCAAGGATCAGATCAAGATGCTGGCCGATTCGGGCTACCACACCATCCTGCCCGATCAGCTCTACGCCTACCTCACCACGGGCGCGAAGCTGCCGAGCAAGCCCATCATGCTCACCTTCGACGACACCGACCTCGACCAGTTCACGGTGGCCCGCCCCACGCTCGATAAGTACGGCTACAAGGCCGTGTACTTCATTATGACCGTGAGCCTGGGCCGCCCAAACTATATGAGCAAGGCGCAGGTGAAGCAGCTTTCGGACGAGGGCAACGTCATCGGCTCGCACACCTGGGACCACCACAACGTGAAGAAATACCAGGGTCAGGACTGGGTGACGCAGATTGAGAAGCCGACCAAGACGCTGGAGGAAATCACGGGCAAGAAGATCAACTACTTTGCCTATCCCTTCGGCCTGTGGAACCAGCAGGCCATTCCGGAGCTGAAGAAGCGCGGCTTTGTGGGCGCCTTCATCCTGGCCGAGAAGCGCGACCCGATTGACCCGCTGTTCACCATCCGCCGCATTATCGCCAGCGGCTACTGGAGCCCGCGCACGCTGCACAACAGCATCGTGCAGAGCTTCTAAGCCCGATCTGCCGCGAAGCGCGTACTTTCAGCCCGTCCTGCTCCCCGGAGCAGGACGGGCTTTTTGCTGCCCGATTTTTCACCCGTAGCTCCCGTTCCTATGCCGGCCTTCCCTAACTCCTGTTTTCAGATATCCGTTCTTCTGCTGGGTCTAGCGGCCGGCCCGGGCCTGCTGGGCTGTGCGCGCGTCGTGTCGGCCACCACCAGCGCCGCCGCCGCCGACTGCCTTGTGTACGTGGGCACGAACGTGGCCTCGGAGCAGGAAAATACCATTTACCTTTACCGCCTGCAGGCCGCTACCGGCACGCTCACCAGGCTCGATGCGCAGCCCGGCGGCGCGGCCCCCACCTACCTGACGATGGATGCGGCGCGGCGGCACTTATACGCCGTGAGCGAAACCCAGACGTTTCGGGGCGCGGCCAGCGGCGGCGTGAGTGCCTTTGCCGTGGATAAAAAGACCGGCCACCTCACCCTGCTCAATCAGCAGCCTTCCGGGGGTGGGGCGCCCTGCTACATCAGCCTCGATAGGAGTGAAAAGAACGTGCTGGTGGCCAACTACGTGGGCGGCAATGTGAGTCTGCTGCCCGTGCAGGCCGATGGCCGGCTGGCCCCGGCGGCGTCCGTTCATCAGCACGAGGGCCGCGGCCCGCACCCAAACCAGACGAGCCCGCACGCGCACTGCATTCTGCCCGACCCCTCTAACCAGTTCGCCTTTGCCGTGGATCTGGGCACCGATAACGTGTACGGCTACCGCCTCAACGCCAAGGAGCACCAGCTCGCCCCGGCGGCGGCGCCCGCCTTCACGGCCGCGCCCGGGGCCGGGCCGCGCCACCTCACCTTTCACCCCGATGGCCGCTACGCCTACCTCATCAACGAGCTGAACTCGACCATCACGGCGCTGCAATACCAGGACCGGCAGTACGAAAAAGGCCCCGCTGCCTTCACGGAGCTGCAAACTGTATCGATGCTGCCGGCCGGCTTCACCGGCCCCAATTCCTGCGCCGATGTCCATGTCTCGCCCGATGGCCGGTTCGTGTACGGCTCCAACCGGGGCCACAACAGCCTGGCCGTCTTTGCCATAAACCCCGGCGACGGCCGGCTCACGCTGGTGCAGCACGTCAGTACCCAGGGCCAGACGCCCCGCAACTTCGCCCTCGACCCCAGCGGCCAGCTGCTATTGGTGGCCAATCAAAACTCCAACAACATCTTCACCTACCGCGTCGACCAGGGCACGGGCAAGCTCACGCCCACCGGTCACTCCGTGGAGGTACCCTCGCCGATGTTCCTGCAAGTGGTAAGCGACTTTACACGTTAGGATTTACAGCTGTCATTGCGAGGACGAAGGACGAAGCAATCCGTCCTGGATAATGAGTTGAGCTTTGATAAAGCAGAAAGCCCTGACGCAACCATACGTCAGGGCTTTCTGCTGAAAAGGAGCTTTTTACATTTCAGAGGACGGATTGCTTCGCGTTGCTCGCAATGACAGCGCTTACTCCGTCTTCAAACCCGCCTCTTTCAGCGTCTTAAAGCCGCCGCCGTTCACCACTTTGCGGAAGCCCTGGGCCTGCAGGATAGCGGCAGCCTGGCCGCTGCGGTTGCCGGAGGCGCAGTAAAGCAGGTAGGTTTTGGTCGTATCCAGCCGGGCGGCTTTGGTGGCGAAATCCGGGGCTTTCACGTCCAGATTTTGGGCGTGGCGCAGGTGGCCGGTGGCGTATTCGGCCGGCGTGCGCACGTCGAGGATTACAACCTGGCGCTGCTTTGCCAGCTTCTGCGTGGTGGCCAGGTCGGCCACGGGGAGCTTGGCTTGGGCGGCGGCTGGGGTGGATGTCAAAAGATTGGCCAGCAGGAGGGTAGGGGCGGCGGAAAACAGGAAACGGCGCATGGGGTAGGGGTGTTTTGGGAAATAAGGGTTAGCCGGTCGTGAGTAAAAGTACGGCCCTGCTGAAAAGAACGATCATGCTGAGCGAAGTCGAAGCGGTAGAGATGCTTCGACTTCGCTCAGCATGACGTTCTTCTACTCACGGCCATTCCTTTAAAACAGCGAAGCCTGCTCGCCCTGGCCTGCCGGGCGCGCCGGGGCAGCGAAGGTTTCCGGCTCCGGCGCGGTCGGCGCGGCTGCTTCCAAAGCATCGGCGGCATCGGTAGGTTCCCCCGGTGCCGGAATCATGGCCAGCAAATCGGTTTCCGAGATGATGGGGACTTTCAGCTCGGTGGCTTTTTCGCGCTTGGCGGGGCCCATTTTGTCGCCGGCTACCAAATAGCTGAGCTTCTTGCTGATGGAGCCCGTGATTTTGCCGCCGTTCTGCGTGATTAGCTGCTGCAATTCTTCGCGGCTGTGCTGCTCAAACACGCCCGACAGCACGAACGTGAGGCCCGCCAGCCGGTCGCTCACGGCCTGGGGCGCCTCGCCCGTGAGGGCCAGCTGCACGCCCGCCGCCCGCAGCCGCGCCACCAGCTCCCGGTTGCTCGCGTGCGCCCCCCACGCCGCCAACGACTCGGCAATAACGCCGCCCACCTCGGGCACGGCGGCCAGCTCCGGGGCCGTTGCGGCCAGCATTGCATCTATCGAGCGGTAGTGGGCGGCCAGCTTTTCGGCCACGGTTTCGCCCACGTAGCGGATGCCCAGCCCGAACAGCACCCGATCAAACGACACCTGCTTGCTGGCCTCAATGCCGCTGAGCAGGTTCTGGATGGACTTTTCGCCCAGGCGCTCCAGCCCCGTGAGCTTCTCGGCGTTCAGGTCGTAGATGTCGGCGGGGGTGCGCACCAGGCCCAGCTCGAAGAAGCGGGCCACGGTTTCGGCTCCCAATCCATCAATATTGAGCGCCTTGCGCGACACATAGTGCTCCAGGCGAGCCTTGAGCTGGGGCGGACAGGCCGTGTCGTTGGGGCAGCGGAAATGGGCCTCGCCCTCGGGCCGCACCAGCGCCGTGCCGCAGGCCGGGCACGCGGTGGGGTACTGAATGGGCTGGCTGCCTTCGGGGCGGGCCGTGAGGTCCACGCCGGTGATTTTGGGAATGATTTCGCCGCCTTTCTCCACGAAAACCATGTCGCCCAGGCGCAGGTCGAGGGCCGCAATCTGGTTGGCATTGTGCACCGAGGCCCGCTTCACCACCGTGCCGGCCAGCGCCACCGGCGTGAGCATGGCCACCGGCGTCACGGCCCCGGTGCGGCCCACCTGGTACTGAATCTCATTGAGCCGGGTGCGGCCCGCCTCGGCCGGATACTTGTAGGCAATGGCCCAGCGCGGACTTTTGGCCGTGAAACCCAGCACTTCCTGCTGCTGAAAATCGTCCACCTTCACCACGATGCCATCGGTAGCCACCGGCAGCTCAAAGCGCTTTTTCTCCCAATGATGAATGAAGTCGAGCACCTCGGCCAAGGACGTGCAGCGCCGCCAGGTGTCGGATACGGGCAGGCCCCAGGCTTTCAGGGCTTCCAGCGCGGCGCTGTGCGAGGGAAACACGTTGCGCTCGGGGCTGAGGAAGCTGTAGGCGAAAAAGCGCAGCCGGCGGGCGGCCACCACGGCCGAATCCTGGAGCTTGAGCGTGCCACTGGCCGCGTTGCGGGGGTTGGCTAGCAGGGCCTCGCCGTTCTGCTCCCGCTCCCGGTTCAGGTCCTCGAATACGGGCAGGGGCAGGAAGATTTCGCCGCGCACCTCAAACTCCGGGGGCTGGGGCGGGCCGGCCTCGCGCAGGCGCAGCGGCAGGTTCTTGATGGTGCGCACGTTGCTGGTCACTACGTCGCCGCGGGTGCCGTCGCCGCGCGTGACGCCCTGCGTGAGCTGGCCGTGCTCGTAGGTCAGGCTCATGGCCACGCCGTCGAACTTCATTTCGCAGACGTAGGCCACCTCCGCACCCTCCAGCCCCTTGCGCACCCGCTCGTCGAAGTCGCGCAGGTCGGCTTCCGAGTACGTGTTGCCCAGGCTCAACATGGGGTATTTGTGCAGGGCCGTCGGGAATTGCTTGGTAACGGTGCCGCCCACGCGCTGGGTGGGCGAGTTAGGCAGGGTCAACTCCGGGTGGGCCTTTTCCAGGGCCTGCAGCTCGGCCAGCAGCTGGTCGAATTCCTGGTCCGGGATTTCGGAAACGTCGTTCTGGTAGTACTGATAGTTGAGGTAGTGCAGGCGCTCGGTCAGCGTCTGGATGCGGTGCGGGATGGAATTCTGGTCGGGCATGGGACAAAAATAACCGGCGGCGGGTCAGGGTAGGCAGGGGAAGTAAAAGTTTCCGTGCGCAAGTTCAAGCGCCTGTCCCCAAGCGTCTGTCCCCAACCGTCTGTCATCCTGAGCTTGCGAAGGACCTTCCTCGTAGTTTACTGCAAACCTCTTTCAACGCACAAAGCCCTCTACCGCCGTAACGGTAAAGGGCTTTGCTCATTAAAAAAAGCTTTGCACCGGCGAAGAGGAAGGTCCTTCGCTCTGCTCACGATGACAGTTCCGGGAAGACAGCAGCGGTGCTACTCCTGCACCAGCACGCCATCAGCCTCGAAATTCAGCTGCTCCTCGGGCTTGGTAATGGCCGCAATTTCCTTGGCCGACTTGCCCGCATCCTTGGCGTAGTGCTGCAAGTCGCTCACCGGCACCTGCTCGCGGTGCGCCCAGCCGTTGACGACCACAGTTTTGTCCTTGATGTCTTTGGGCACGAAAAAGGCGTAGTCCTTGAAGCGCACGCGCATCTCGCGCCCATCCAGAGTGGCCATGGTAAGCCAGCAGCCTTTGGCCTGGCACACGCTGCTGGCCGTGCCCACCAGCTTCACCTGCGCCGAATCCTGGGTGCCCAGCACTTTGCCCAGCTCACTCATCGGCAGGGCGCCGTCGGCGGTGATGGCGGCACCGTAGGTTTTGCCGGTGATGGCGGCGGCCTCAGCTTTGGGCGCGGCGGCAGCGGCGGCCGTGGTTTCGGTGGCCGGAGCCGATTGGCAGGCGGCCAGGGAGGCCAGCGTAGCGGCCAGAAAGAGGGTTTGCAGCTTCATACGAGGTAATGAAGGGAGGTTTGAGGTCCCGAAAATACAGATTTTCAGCCAGCTCCCTACTTGCGTCCGGATAGCACGGCCAGCGTGCGGGTTTCGGCCAGCTTACCGTTTTTGCCATAAATCTCCGTCTTCACTACGCCCACCGAAGGCGCATAATAATCGACTACCCGCACGGTGGTGCGGAACGCTACGTCAGTGCGGGCCCTGGTCATCGTCTCGCGCTCCGACTCCACTTTGTAGCACTGAAAGGTGCCGGCCGGGGTTTTCACGGCCGCCGGGCCGCTCACCACCCGCCGCTTGCGCAGCAGCGTGCTCACTTTGGCAATATCGACGGCCGAGCTACGCACCTGCACCTGGGTGCCCCCATCGGGCAGGCGGCTGCCGATGGTGGGCTGGTTGGGCCACGCAATGCTCAGGGGGCTGAAATCGAAGATTCGGTCGCGGAACGACTTCAGGGTTTCGGGGTTGAACTGGGTCAGGCCGTCGGTGAAAGTGGTATCGCGGGAGCAGCGGAAAGTGAGGTCCTGCTGACTGAGCAAGCGGCTTTTGGCATCGTAGAGGCCGCTTTTGAGCAGCACGGTGGTGGTGGCGCGGGTCTTTTTCTTGTTCAGCTCGGAGCCCAGGCGCACCACGCGGTAGCGCAGCTCGCCGGTGGGCTTGCCCTCGCCGCTGGCCAGCCGATACACCAGCTCCATATCATCATGCAGGCCAAATGGGTGGGCGCAGGCGGCTCCGGCAGTCTGGGGCGGGGCGGCGGCGGAACGGGCGGCGGCCGTATCCGGGGTGGGGGCAGTCGGCGGCGGCGTGGTCTGGGCGTGTGCAGCGGTTAGGGCCAGCACGGACAGCAGTACGGATAATTTCATGGCGCGGAAGGAAAGAAGGGGCATGGGGGCACATACGAAGCCGGCCCGGTTTAGATTTTAGGCCCGCCCGGCCGTACCTGGCGGCGGTGGCTGCCGCCAGGGCAAAAGCCCGGCCAACCTGATTTTGCGGCCCCAGGCTACCAACCCGCCGCCCGGCAGCGTAACTTGTGCCGCCCGGACCCGTTTTTTGATAACGCGGTTTTTCGGGCCGTTTCCTCAACCCATTCTCTCCCCACCTTATGGCTGATTCTTCTCAACCCGCCGCCAACTGGGCCGATATGGCCGCCTCGCTGCTCTCCAAGCTCTCGGGCGGCGTCGAGCTTTCCTGCGCCTTCGACCAGATGGAGCTGCAGGTGCCCAACCCCCAGAACCCCACCGCTACGCCCGCCACCTGGCGGCTAAACGGCTCGGTGCGCATTCGCACCCGCGGCGAAAACCCGCCCGCCGCCCCGGCTCCGCAGCTGCCCCCCGCCAATCCGACGACCCTTGGCTAGCGGCCTCGACATTGAGGCGCGGCTGGTCATCAGCTTCGACGGCGACGATATTCAGCTGGCGGGCTCGGGCACTTACCTCATCGTAAACATTCCCAGCCAGCGCGTGCTTGACAAGCTCACGGCCGGCCCGCCCAAGCCGCCCGGCCCGCCCCGCCCCAAGCGCCCCGGCCCCGACCCGATGCAGCAGATAAACGACTTGGCCCGGCAGCTGGGCCTGGTGCTCGATCTGCGGGTGGCGGGCAAAACCTACGTCACTTTCGGCACGGCCCGCACGCCCAAAATCACGCTCAACGCCGTGCTGGGCAAGATTGGGTCGTTTTTTTCGTGATGCTGGACATCAGTAGCGTACCTCTGGCTGGTTTGCAACATTGTTCGGGAATGCAGCCCACAGCCGCGTAGCGGCGACAGGTTTGTAGCATCGACGGCAGCCTAAAAGAACAAGCCGCGTAGCGGTGACAGAAACGCCCGAACGGTTCTGTCACCGCTACGCGGCTTGTTGTTCTCTGCGGCTGCTCTCTACAAACCTGCTGCCGCACTGCGGCTGTGGGGCGCTTTACGCCCGATTCCGGCGGATTCTGTCCCGGCTCCGAATCCGCAATGGATATGGCGCTTTGGGGAATATTTGGGGAAACCAGGAGCGTTGCGCCTACGCTAAAAAAGACCGGAATATTAGCGGTCCGGGCGCGGGTTTTTTGCGTATCAATTCCGGAAGCCAGAAGCGGTGCCGGAAGGACGGGGCGCGGAACTTATGGCTGCCTAATTGGTTTGCCAGAAGTACGTTGCTCTCCCTCTTTCCTCCATGATGAATTCCGACAAAGAACGCAAAGACAGGGTAGGAGCCGGGCAGCCGACCTCCACGTTTTCCCGCATCGAGCGGGTGCCGCCGCTGCTGATGCTACTGTATCTGGGCCTGGCCGGCATCACGGTGCTCTTTGTGATTCTGCTGGCGGCCTACATGCAGACGCGCCACCTGAGCGGCCTGCCCACCGGGCTGCATCCGCTGCCGCGCTATTTCTCCCTCAGCACCATTGTGTTGCTTGCTAGTAGCTACACGCTCAGCCAGGCCGCCCGCATCTACCGCCAGGATGATGTGACGGGCCTGGGGCGCTGCTTGGGCGCTACGCTGCTGCTGGGCTGTGTTTTTGCCGGCTTGCAGGTGCTGGGCTGGCGCGAATTGATGGCCCAGGGCGTGTTTTTCACCGGCGAGGCCAGCGGCACCTACATCTACCTCATTTCGGCCCTGCACGTAGCGCATCTGCTGGGCGGAATGCTGTTTCTGCTCTCCTTGCTTCTGCGCACCCTGCACGCCTCCCGCGACGCGGTACGTAGCCTGGTGTTCATCCGCAACCCCTACCGCCGCCTGCAGCTGCGGATGCTGGGCCTCTACTGGCACTTCATCGATGGCCTCTGGGTGGTGATGTTCACGCTGTTTCTGTTTCTGTATTAATTGCCCAACTGGCTGTGTAATCAGCAGCCCGCATCAAGGTAGCCGCGTAGCGGCGGCAGGTTTGTAGTAACCAGAGCAAGAAGAAAATAAAGCCGCGTAGCGGTGACAGAGCCGTTCGGGCGTTTCTGTCACCGCTACGCGGCTTTGCGTTTAGCTACAACCTTGCAGCCAATCTGCCGCTACTACGATGCGGCGGCTCTCACCGCTACTTACGATGTCCGCGAATTAAGCCGGCGCATCAGCCACGACAACGCGCGTCGTCGCTCCGCTATAGCGAAATCGTCACGGTGCCTTTGAATTTTTTGTCCGTGTATTCAATCAGGTAGAAATACACGCCGGCCGGCAGCCCGCCGCCGTCCCAGCGGAAATTGCGGTCGGTGGTGCGGTAGACCTCGTTGCCCCAGCGGGTGAAGATTTTGATGCTGCTCAGGCGCGACTCGCAGAAGTCGGGCGGCAGCTCGGGCAGCGCGAAGTAGGCGTTCAGCTTGTCGCCGTTGGGGGTAAAGACGTTGGCCGGCAGAAAGGGCGGGGCCACCGGCGGAATAACCTCCAGCCGCACCGTACGCTTCTGGGGCTGGGGCAGGCAGGTGGTTTCCTGCAGCTGAAACGTGACTTCCAGCCCATTCAGCCGCACGGCCTCGCAGTCGGGGTTCCAGCTGAAAGTGGCCGTGGCGCGTCCCGCCCCGTTCTGGGGCACGAAGCGAATGCCTGCCGCCGCCAGGTCGAAGCTTTGGCCCGCGGCCGTGAGCGCCAGTGGGTTAGCGTCGGCATCTATGCCCGTCAGCGTGGCCTCATACACCTCGCCCAGCCGCCGCCGGATGGTGGGTGGCCGCCCGGCCGAATCGGGCGGCAGGGTAGTGGTGAGCACGGGCGGCGCATTGGAGTAGTCAATCTGAATGGGCACCACCAGGCTGGTGGCCTGCCGCTCGTTGCAGGGGCTGGCCGCAGCCGTGAACTCAAACTCGAACACCGGCCGGTTCACCGCCCCGCAATCGACGCGCCAAGTGAATGTGCCGCGGGTTTGCCCGCTGGTGGCGGTCTGGGCCAGCTGCGCGCCAAACGCGGCCGGGGTGAAGCCGCGCCCGCGCATTTCGAGCGTCACCGGGTCGTTGTCGGGGTCAAGGCCGGTGAGCGTGAACGTGACCAGGTCGCCGGGACGGGCGCGCAGCGGCAGCGCGGGGCCGGCGGTAGTAGTCAGGGTGGGGTTGGCGTTGGGGTCGGGCACCGAGGTGAAGGCCACGCGCACCGTGTCGCGCCGGGGCAGGCTGCAGCCGTCGTCGGCCACTATCACATCCAGCAAAAACACTTTGCCGCGCGTGTTCAGACAGTCCGGAAAGCACAGCTGCGACACCAGCGTATCGGGCGCGCCGGCAGCGTGCACCATGCCTTTCAGGATAGAAAACGTGGGCAGCACGCCGGTGTAGTTCACTGGGTTCAGCGACAGACTCAGCGTCGAGCTGGGGTCAGGGTCGGTGAAGCGCAGGCGCAGGCAGCGGTTGCTGCCGGGCGTGAGGCGCAGCGTATCGAGGCCGGCGCGGTAGGGCTGCACCCGGCCCGGCATCTGCACGCTCATGCTGGGCGTGGCATTGCGCGGGCAGTCGAGCACCTGTAGCTGAAAGTCGCGCCGTACCTCGCCAATCTTCACGCCCCGGCGGTATTCCGCGCACTTGATGCTGAACACAAATAAGCCCAGCTGCCGGGGCCGCACCTGCAGCCGGCCCGTGAGGCGCTCAATGCTGAGCGGCGGGCTGCCCGGAATCTGGTTCAGCACGCTCAGGCCGGGCTGCCACTGAACCGGCTCATACGGGGCCGGATCAGCCACCGGAGGCTTGGGCAGGCCCGGCGAAGAGTGGCCGTTGAGCGGCGTGCTCAACTCATACACCAGCGAATCCCGGTCGGCATCCTGGCCCCCGAAGCTGTAGTAAAACAGCTCGTTGCGGCAGGCGTAGTCGCTCAGGGGTGGAAATATCTTGGGCGTGGAGTTGATGAAGGGCTGGCCGTTGCGCACTACGGCCGGAAACTCCAGATAGAACGTCTGGCCCGCGCTGCCGGGGTCCTGAATGTTGCTGATGCCGTTATTGCGGCAGCAGCGCTCCACGGCCGCGTAGTAGCCGCCGGCGCTGGTATACTGGTCGGCCGGCAGGCTGATAAGGGCGGTGTAGATGAGCCGCCGCGTGCTCAGGCTGGGCACCGTGCAGGCAATGTTGGAGTAGGCCACGAACGTGTTGCTGCCCAGCGGCAGCACCACGTTCTGCATCCGGCGGTTGGAGGCCTTCTCAAAAAGGCTGACGGTCATATCCTGATCCAGCGCGCCGGGGTTGCCATTCACGGCATCAAAGTACAGGTTCAGGGAAATCCGGTACTGGCTGCCGGTCACGTGCTGCAGGTCCAGCTCGCCGCCCACGATGTGCGTGGCCCGCACGCCGGTGGCGGCCAGCAGCAACAGCAGCAGGCTCAGGCTTCCCCGCAAAAGCACCCGCGCAAATCCTGGCATCGGTCGTCGGTTTAAAGTCATTTTATTTCTACCGAAAGATACAAACGCCGGAGCGGAACCAGGGTGTGTCGTGGGGAGTTTATCTGGCCGGCTGCGTATCTTGTTGGCCACTTTGGTCGGGGCTGGTGCCGCGGCTTTTTTTATCCTCCTAACTCTTTGCATGAAGCATTTTTTCTACTCGACTATGCTGGGTCTGCTGCTGGCCGCGCCGGCCGTGGCCCAAACCCCCGCGTACCGCCCCAAACCGGCTGACCTGGCCACCGACGCGGCCATCAGCTGCGCCCAGGCCCACCAGAGCGCGGCCCTGCGCCAGCCCGCCGCCACCGTGCGCCACGTTCAGAAGATGGAGCGCTACGACGTGAAGTATTACAAGCTCGACATTGCCCTCGAAAACAACGCCCGCACCGTGGGCGGCTCCGTCCGGATGCAGGCCCGCACCAAAGGCCAGGCCCTGGACTCGCTGGCTTTCGAGCTGTATCCCACCCTCATCATCGACTCGATTGTAGTAAACGGCCGCCGCAGCCCCGGCCTGCGCCGCGCCGCCGGCGACGTGACGGCCCGCCTCGCTCAGAGCGTGCCCGCCAACTCCCTCTTTAACGCCTACATCTACTACCGCGGCACGGCCCCCAACGGCGGCTCGGCGGCCATCGGCAACGCCCTCGATACCGAGTACGAAACCAACTACGGCGTGAATGTGACCTGGAGCCTGAGTGAGCCCTTCAACGCCTATGAGTGGTGGCCCTGCAAACAGGTGCTCACCGATAAAGCCGACTCCACCGACGTGTGGGTGACCACCGCCAGCCTGAACAAAGTGGGCTCCAATGGCGTGCTGGAGCGCATCACGCCACGCCCCAACGGCAAGAGCCGCTACGAGTGGAAGTCGCGCAAGCCCATTGCCTACTACCTGGTTTCGGTGGCCGTGGCCCCGTATATCGAGTATGTGAACTATGCCAACCCCGTCGGCGGCCCGCGCATTCCCATCGTCAACTACCTCTACAACGCCGCCGCCCAGGCCGACTACCAGACCGAAATAGACCGCACGCCCGGCTTCATCGAGAACTTCTCCAGCCTGGTGGGCCTCTATCCGTTTGCCACGGAGAAATACGGCCACGCCATGGCGCCCATCGGCGGCGGCATGGAGCACCAGACCATGACCACGCAGGACGGTTTCGGCTTCACGCTCACGGCCCATGAGCTGTTTCACCAGTGGTTCGGCGACAACGTGACCTGCGCTTCCTGGCAGGATATCTGGCTCAATGAAGGCTTCGCTTCCTACGGCGAATATCTCTCGCTCACGGCCTTCGCCAACTCGGCCCCCTACACTGCCCGCGCCTGGATGGACAACGCTCACGCCAACGTGTTGCAGTCGGTCAGCGGCAGTGTTCGGGTGACGGATACCACCAACGTGGGCCGTATTTTCAGCTCCCGCCTCACCTACAAGAAGGGCGCGGCCGTGGTGCACATGCTGCGCTACCTGCTCCACGACGACGTGAAGTTCTTCCGTGCCCTGCGCACCTTTCAGACCACCTACGGCGGCAGCACGGCCCGCACCAGCGACCTGCAGCGCATCTTCGAGGCCGAAGCCGGCACCTCGCTCACGTATTTCTTTCAGCAGTGGTTCGTGGGCCAGGGCTACCCCATGTTTGCCGTGCGCTGGAATCAGGTGGGCAACAACCTTTTCCTGCGCAATACCGAAACGGTTTCCATGCCCTCGGTCACGCCGTTCTTCGACATGGAGCTGGACTACCGGATTACTTACACCTCGGGCCAGAGCCAGGTGGTGCGCCTGCGCCAGAGCCAGCTGGTTTCGTCGTTCACGGTGCCGGTCACGGGTTCCGTCAGCAGCATCCAGCTCGACCCCGACCAGTGGGTGCTGAACGGCACCGGCAGCATCCTGCGCGACAACACGCTCGTGCTGGCTTCCAAAGCCGCCGCCAAGCTGGCCTCGCTGAATGTGTACCCGAACCCCTGCCGCGAAACGCTGCGCCTGGCCAACCTGACCACCCGCGCCGCCCAGGCCGAAGTGACTGATGCCACCGGCCGCGTGCTGCTGCGCCAGACCGTGAGTGCTGCCCAGCCCCAGCTCGATACCCACGCGCTGGCCTCGGGCCTCTACCATCTGCGCCTCACCTCCGCCGAGGGCGACGTATCCTTGGCCCGCTTCGTGCGCGAGTAGCCGCCCATATTTTTCAATAGCAAAAACGCCCCGTCAGATTCTGACAGGGCGTTTTTGCTTTGTTGAGCAAGCAGGGAAATAACTTGGGCAGATGTCTACTTCGCGTAGTGCCGGATGAGGCTTTGCACTTCCGGCGGCGCGGGCGGCAGGTTGAATACCCGCTCCATCAGGGCATCGAAGGAGTGCGCGGGCGTGAAGATGGCATCGTGGTAGGGGTTGGCCGAAAACCGAATGAAGCCCGGTTGCCCGTTCACGCTCACCATATCTACCGTCACGGTGCCAAACTGCTGGTTGCAGCGCCCCGACTGCGTGCAGTCTTTGGGCTGGGGCTTCAGAAAATGCTTGTCGATGGTTTCGATGTAGCGCTCGTGGCGCAGGGTGCGCTGGTCGGAAGTAGAGAGGTTGTAGCCCAGCGCCAGCACCCGGTCGCGGATAAAGTCAAACAGGTGGCGGAAGTTGCCGGGGCCGATGCTGGGGTCGAAGAAAAACAGCGCGCCCTGACGGCCACATTCTTCCAGCAGCTGCACGCGCAGCCCCTGCCCGCACACGCCGGTTTTGCGAAAGTGGTACGCTTTGAAATACGGCCCCATCCAGTTCAGATACACCTGTTGCGCCACCCATTGGTCGTGCGCCCGCACCTGCGCCGGCGTGCGGGCCAGAGGCTGCCACTGCGCCGCCTGCTGGGTGCCGGGCGAAGCCAGAATACGTTTTAGAAATCGGAACAAGGGAATAAGTCAGTTTAAAGAGAGAACACCGGCTTTCTGAAATAGTTTTTGGGCAATCCGGCCGCTGGGGTCGGGGAACGGTTGTGTTTATATTGAGTTTTTTATATATTATTTACTCAAACCAGCCTCCCATGCCCACGCAGCAACGCACCACCCTTCGGCAGCAGTTATTAGCCGAATGCTGCCGGATACAGCAGCTGAAGGCTGATAATGCCCGCCAGGCCATGCTGGAAGTGCAGGAAAGCGCCAACGAGGGTCAGGGAGCCATTGAAGACATGTTTGAGTCGTTTCGGGCGGCCTGCCAGATTCAGCGCGACCTGTTTGCCCGCCAGCTCGACGAGGCGCTGCTGGGCCTGCGGGTGCTGCAGCGCATTCCGGCGGTTCAGCCGCACCCGGAGCAGCCCAATCTGGGCACCATCATCATCACCGACACCCAGCGGTTTTTTATTGCCCTCAGCCTGGGCGAAATAACCGTAGCCGGCGAGGTCTACTGCGTCATCTCGGCCTTTTCGCCGCTCTACCTGGCCATGGCCAGCCGCCGCGTGGGCGACACGTTTGCCTTCCGCGACAAGAAATACTGCATAAAAAGTATTGTGTAGCAGATGTTTGCTTGTTGAATCAGGGCTTAGCGCACCCGCGCCCAGTAGTGCGAGCGGCCGATGAGCGAGAAGCCGATGAAGCCTTTCACTTCCAGCCGGTCTTTGCTCAGGCGCATGTAGCACGAGTAGGTACGGCCGCTGGCGGGGTCATAAATCTGCCCGTCTTCCCAGCGCTCCGAGTCGGGGTTGTAGCGCAAGTCCTGGAGCACCACCAGGTTGTGCAGCGGCTGGGTGCGCTTGTCAGCGTTGGGGTTGCGCTGGTCGAGCTTGGGGCGGCCCGTGTTGGCATCCAGCGGCTCGCGCAGCCACACCACGCGGCCGCAGAGCCGCTCGCCGCAGCGGTATATCTCAATGTGCGTGTCGCCCGTGTCATCGGCCCACACCCCAAAAGGCACCGGCGACTGCGCCCGCGGGCCAAACGGCACCGCCAGCCAAAGCAGCAGACTCAACAGCAGGAGCTTCAAGGGAGAGAAAGCGAAAAAGGCGTTGGGGAAGAGAGAAGGAGCAGAATGGGAAGGTAACAAAAAAAGCGACGCTCCGGTTTGGGAGCGTCGCCGGAGAAGCGGGCCGAAGAGCCGGGGTTATTTCACCCGCGTCCAGGTCTGCGATTTGCCGATGAGCGAGAAGCCGATGTAGCCTTTCACTTCCATCGTGTTGGCATTGATGACCTTCATGTAGCAGGAGTAGGTTTTGCCATCCTCGGGGTTATAGATGGTGCCATCGTCCCACTTGTTGTCATCGTCCTTCTCGAAGTTCTTCATAAACACGAGGCCCAGACGCGGGCGGTTGCGCAGCTTCGGGTCGGGGTTCTGCGTGTCGAGCTTGGGCTTGCCGGTGGCCGGGTCGTTGGGCACGGTCAGCGACACGATTTTGCCGAACAGCTTGTCGCCGCTCTGGTAGATTTCAAACGTGGCTTTCTTCTCGGCGTTGGTCCAGATGCCGAGGGGTGATGCTTTCTGAGCCGAGGCCAGGCCGGTGAAGCCTAGGAGCATGGTCAGGCAGAGGAACAGGGTTTTTTTCATGTGACAGGGAGGGATATGATGGTTTTCGGGAAAAAGATAAGCGAAAACTCTGGAAGTGCCACAAGGCAGTTCAGCAAGTTGGCCGGGTTGCGGATTGCAAGTTTGAGGCCGAAATCCGTGGCGCCCCAAAGTGAGGGAGAATTGCAAAAAAGAAGCGCTTGACACTCAGTGGAATGGCCCGGAAGCCAGCTTGGAAGGCAAAAAAAAGCGTTTTTAATTTTGAACCATCCGGGGGCCTTTTAACTTTACCAGCCAGTAGTGAGTGCTACGACCCCGCCCAAGCAACCCTAAGATGTTGGGCCGCGCCGGCGGGGGTATGTCGGATCTAAAGAAAGGAGGTACAACATGTCTAGTAGTCCCAAACAAATCCTGCCAAGCCTGTCGAATGTAGTCCGCTTCACCGCCGGACGCGCCTAACAACAGCTTTCGCGCGGAAACGGCCCAATCTGGCTTTTTCCCGCATTCTGGCAAGGTCTTACACAAAGGATGACGGGGCTGTACCCCAGCCTCGCCGCTTGGTAAGATTTGAAGGATTAGATGCCCGGTTCGCCCAGCAGCCTCTCTGGAGGTTCTGCATAGGCGACCGGGCATCGTTTTTTTGTGCCCTTTCTGAGCTAGCGCGGGGCTGTTTTGCGGCTCGTAGCCGGCTTACGAACGGCCGACTTGCTAGCCGTTGTCTTCCGGGCCACCCGCTTGGGTGCCACGGCCTTCTTCTTCACATACCGGGCCGGGCTGGCGGCCCGCGCAGTGCTCCGGGGCTTGGGCCGTAGCCGCACGGCGGTGGCGGAGCGCTTTGCTTTGCTCAGACCGCGCACCCTTGGCGGCGGAACCACCAGGGTGGTAGCCAGCCGGGGCTTGCGGGCCGGCAGCGCGGCCACTACGGCCGCCGCCGGCGCTGCCGCAGGTGGGGTCGGCGCTTTAGCTTTAGCTGCCGGGCCGCCTGGCACCACGCCCAGCACGCGCCGGATGCCCATGAAGCGCCGCTCGTAGTCGGTGCCCTCCACCTGGCTGATCTTCACGCCTGACTCGCGGCGGGCCGACGACGAATGAATGAAGCGCAGCGGCTCGCCCCCCTCCGAAATAACAATGCCTGCGTGGCCGGGCGTGGTAGAAGTAGTGGCGGTGCCGGTGAAGATGACCATATCGCCGCGGCGGGCCTGGCTGCGCTCTACGGGGCGGCCGGTATTGATGAGCAGCGCCGTAGAGTGGGGCACCGGCACGCCGAAATGGCCATACACGAACATCAGAAAACCGGAGCAGTCGAAGCCGCCGGTGGGGGTGGTGCCGGCGTAGGTGTAGGGTGAGCCCAGCTGCTGCATGGCAAAGTGCACGAGGCTATCGGCCCGCGGCTGGGCGCTGGTGGTTATCACGGAGGCCATACGGGCCGGGGCCGCAGGAGTGGCCGCGGCCAAAGCCGGAACAGGAGCCGTGGCGGCCAGCGGCTGGGGGCTGGCCGGCCGCAGGTACTGCCACCCCACATAACCCAGAAGGCCGGTAATCAAAGCAAGAAAAGCAAGCCAGACGTAGCGCATAAAACCAGAAACTGAAAGCCCGGAAAAGCCGGCTTCACCCTGCCCTAACGGTGGGGCCTGGGTGCGGGTTCCTGGGGGCACGGGGTGCAGCAGGGGCAAATGGACGGTGCCGTGGTGGGGTTTCGGCGCTATCTTGCAACCCCGGCCGGTTTTTGCCGTCGGGGAGGTGGCGCACGGCGCGTCGCCTGTTTCCTTCACTCACTCCCGTTTCTTTCGCATGATGCACTCTTATTTCCGCCGGCTGCTGGCCGTGGCCGCGGTACTGCTGCTGGGCCCGCTTTCGTCGGTGCTGGCGGCCTCTACGCTGCGCTACACGCTGGCCATGCCGGCCCCGCAAACCCACTATTTCGAGGTTGAAATGGCTCTGGGCGATTTTGGCAAGCCGTTCACCGACGTAAAAATGCCCGTCTGGGCTCCCGGCTCGTATCTGGTGCGGGAATTTGCCAAAAACGTGGAAGGCTTCGGGGCCCAGGCCGGCAGCGCAACGCTGCGCACGGAGAAGATTAGCAAGAATACCTGGCGCGTCTATCATCCCAAAAGCAAGAATTTCACGGTGCGCTACCGCGTGTATGCCTTCGAGCTGAGCGTGCGTACCAGCTTCATTGATGCGGCCCACGGCTACGTGAACGGTACCAGCGTGTTCATGTACCCCGAAGGCGAGCAGAAGCTGCCCAGCACCCTGCTGGTGCAGCCCGCCCCTGGCTGGACGCAGGTGAGCACCAGCCTGAAGCCTGCCGCGGGCGGTGCGCCCTTCAGCTTCCGCGCGGCTAATTATGATGAGCTGGCCGATTCGCCCATCGAAATCGGCAACCAGAAAATTCTCTCGTTTGAGGCCAACGGCACGCCGCATACGGTGGCCATGTTCGGCACGGTGCAATACGACGAGGCCCGCCTGCTGCGCGATATGAAGAAGGTGTGCGAGGAAGCGCACCGCGTGGTAGGCCAAAATCCGCTGGACCGCTACGTGTTTATCATTCACAACATCGACCGGGGCACGGGCGGGCTGGAGCACCTGTTTTCCACCACGCTGTCGGTTTCGCGCACGGCGTATAGCTCGGAGGCGGGCTGGAAGGGCTTTCTAGGCCTGGTGGCCCACGAATACTTTCACCTCTGGAACGTGAAGCGCATCCGGCCGGTGGCGCTGGGGCCGTTCAACTACGATCAGGAAAACTACACCCGCATGCTGTGGGTGAGCGAGGGCGGCACCGAGTACTTCTCGAACCTGATTATGCAGCGCGCCGGCTTTCTGACCCCGGATGCCTACCTGGCCGACCTGAGCAATGGCATCGGCAGGGTGGAGAACACGCCCGGCAACAAGCAGCAGTCGGCCGCCGAGTCGAGCTTCGATGCCTGGATCAAGTACTACCGGCCCAACGAAAACTCGGGCAACACCGGCATCAGCTACTACGATAAGGGAGAGGTAATCGGGGCGGTGCTGGATTTGATGGTGATAAACGCCACCAACGGCAGCAAGAGCCTCGACGACGTGATGCGCTACCTCTACGCGCAGTACTATCAGAAGCTGGGCCGCGGCTTCACCGATGCCGAGTACCAGGATGCCGTAGCCAAAGTAGCCGGCCGCCGCTTCGATGAGTTCTTCCGCGACTACGTGTACGGCACCAAAACCCTCGACTACGCCACCGCCCTGGGCTACGCCGGCCTCACGCTGAGCACCGCACCCACCACCACCGATGCCGTGCTGGGAGCCAACGTGAGCACCAGCGGCGGCAAGTACACCGTGAGCAGCGTGCTGCGCGACGGCAGCGCCTGGCAGGGCGGCTTGAGCGTGGGCGACGAGCTGCTGGCCCTGAACGGCACCCGCCTCACCGACGACCCCAACAAGGCCCTGACCGGGGCCCCCGCCGGAGCCAAAGTGACCCTGCTGGTAAGCCGCGATGGGCAGCTGAAGGAGGTGAGCTTCCCGCTGCTGGCCAACGCCGCCCAGCGCTACCGCATCGAGCGGATGGCTAGCCCCACCGAGCAGCAGCAGCGCGTGCTGGCCAAGTGGCTGCCGGTGACGAAGTAGCGGGAAGCTTTGGTTTGCTACGCAAAACGCCCCGTCCGGACTCCGGACGGGGCGTTTTTGCTTTCTGACTTAAGCTGTGGAGTAGCCGCAGCGCGGTGACAGGTTTGTAGCAACCACATTAGCTGAATGAACAAAGCCGCGTAGCGGTGACAGAGTCGTTCGGGCGGTTCTGTCACCGCTACGCGGCTTTGTTCTTCGCAAATAATACGTACTACAAACCTGCCGCCGCGCTGCGGCTACTTCACAGCTTGAGGTTTTCTACTTGCTGTAATGCCTACTGCCCGGAGCGGGCTATGGCCCCCGGCAGCCGCCCGGCGTTGCGGGGGGAACGGAGCCGATAAATGGTTTCGAGCAGGCCGGCCAGCTCGGCGGCGGGCAGCAGGGCCATTGCCTCTTTGCCGCGGCGCGAAATGATGATGGCTTCCCGGTCGCTGGCGGCTTGATCCATGAGGGCGGCCAGGTTGGCGCGGGCTGCGGAGTAGGAAACGGTGGTCATGGCGTTATCGGCCGGTTGTACAAGTATATTAAGACTTACGCAAAAGGCCGGCTTTGAGCCCCAGCGGGGCGGCATATCGGTAGTAAGTAGCGGATGAACAATAATTAAGCCCCAGCGGGGCGACACATGGCTGCCGAAAAACAGGTGTCGCCCCGCTGGGGCTTTCGTTCAGGTAGTCAAGAAATTACTACCGATATACCGCCCCGCTGGGGCTTGAAGCCGACCTTTTGCATAGGTCCTATATAGCTAAAAAACGGCTGGCCTACTCCCTTGTCTTCATTCACCGGGCAGGGAGGGGCTGACATGCACTCAGTTCCTGAGAAATCAGTCGAAATCAGAAGGCCCCAACTGCAGTGCAGCTGGGGCCTTCTGATTCAGGCGTAGCTACACGCGCTACAGCGGCAGCGCCCCGACGGCGGCGGCCACGTTCACTCGGCCCCAGCCGAAGCTGCTGCTGCGGGCGTTGCGGTTGGAGCTAGCGGCCACCAGGCGGGCCATAATCTGGGCGCGGGTTTCGGTGGGGTACTTAGCCCACACCACGGCGGCCATGCCGGCCATGCTGGCGGTGGCTACTGAGGAGCCGCCCACGGTGCTGGGCGCGTCGCCGCTCATGGCCAGCGTGAGGGGGCGCAGGTTATTGCTGGTGGGCTGCATCACTACCGTGAATTCTACGTCGGCCCCTACGTGGCACTCGTCGCAGCGGGTGCTCAGGTCCGATTTCATGCCTGTCACGGCTACGGCTTCGGGCAGGGAGGCGGGATAGATGACCCCTACCAGACCAGCCGTCCAGTCGAGGGAGGTGCCGGCGGCGCAGAAGATGAGCTTGCCGCGGCCGTAGGCGTAGCGGATGGCATCGGTGATCTGCGAAGAACTGGTGAGGCGGCCCATGCTCATGCTGATAACGCGCACATCGGTGCGGTTGCCGGCCAGTACGTAGGCGTCGGCCACGCCCTTCACCTCGCGGCTGGCATCAATGAACACGTCTTCGGCGGCCCGCACCGTTAGCAGGTTGGCGTTGTAGGCAATGCCCACGGCCGCCCCATCGGTGCCGCGGGGGCCGGCGGCGGCTCCGGCCATGCTGGTGCCGTGGCCGCAGCCGTCGTTGGGCGTTTCGTAGTCGCCGTAGGGGATGCCAAAGATGGAGTTGCGCGGCAGCGTGACCAGGCGCTCCACGGTCCGGCCGCTGCTCAGGCCCTGGTTGAAGGCCGAGCCCAGGTTTTCCTGCGCGTCGGAGCAGCCCGTATCAATTACCACCAGCTTCATGCCTTGCCCCGTGCTCTGGCTCCAGCCCGCCCGGATGCCGTGGTATTGGTCGGCCTGGTTCCACGACGATTTGCTGCCGTTATTGAGAATCGTGTAGTCGTCGCCTGCTACCAGGCCCGCGGTTGCGGTGTTGTTGCCGCAGCCGCTGCTCGAAAGCGCAGCCGCGCCCTTGTTGGCTACGGCGTGGTAGGGCTCGTAGCCCATCGGCTCGGCGTAGCGCACCAGGCCCGAGCGGCGCAGGCGCTGCACGGTGCTCAGCTCGTGCACCTGCACATCGAGCACGGGCAGCACGTTTTCCTCAAATACGAGCAGGCCATTCAGCGTCAGCTTGGGGTTGGCTTTGCGCTCTTCTTCCAGAATAATCTGGAGCACCTGCTGGCGGGCGGCCTGCCAGTCGGTGGCCTGGCCGGCATCGGCGGGCGGGGTGCAGCCGCGGGGCTGGCTGGCCGGCTGGTAGCCCACCGAGAGCACGAAATCGGAGCGGGTGAGGGCGCTCCAGATGGTGTGGTCGGAGGCCTGGGACCAGTCGTAGCGGCCGTCTTTGCGCAGCCCGGCCCAAATCTGGTCGTCGAGCTGCTGGGTGGTAAGGGCTTCCTTGGAGGCTTCGGGCGGCGCGGGCTGGGCTTCTTCGGCTTGCTGCTGGCAGCCGGCCAGCGTGAGGGCCAGCAGTGCCGCCGGTACGAGGGTAGAGGTACGCATAGGGCAGTGAGTTTTGGTGGTGGGGTAGGAAAGAACTGGACTAAAGAAAGAATATTCCTTTTGGTATGCAAGCCTACCAAAGCCCCCGAGCCGAGAGAAGAACCGTCCAAAACCAAAAAGCCCCAACGCTGAGCGTCAGGGCTTTTATCGAAAAAAGGAAAACCAAAAAATTTAGGAGCGCGGGCCGCCTACATCACCCGCTTCAGGGCCACGTCGCGCACGGGCGTTATCACCAGCGGCACCTTCTCTACTTTCACCGAGCTGGTATCGAGGCCGAAGTATTTGTCTTCAGAAGCCGTGAACTGCTTGATGTAGAAGTAGGCCTGCATCACGAGCTTCTCTACCAGCGGGAATTCGTTTTCCACCGACAGGAATTTCTCCAGCACCACGAAGCGGAAGTCGCCGGTGACGTGCTGCTTGCTCAGGGATTCGTAGCGCGAGGTAATGTCCACTTCCTTGTTGCGCACCAGGTCTTCCACCACTTTGCGGAAGTACAGGTTGATGCGCTGCTCGACCCGGAAACCCAGCCGGAACGTGATGCGGAAGGCATCATCGGGGGCCAGTTCCACCACTTTGTACTCCATGGTATACGGCTCGTCGGTGGTGTCTACGTGCACAAACCAGTAGATATCGGCCCGCTTGGGGCGCTTCTGAAAGATGGAGTAGATGATCTTGGACTCAATTTCGGAAGCCCGCTCAGCCGAGGTCATGAACACGAGGTGAGTGGAGTATTTCGGCACCGACTCGTCGTTGCTCAGCTCGCGGAGCGCGTCCATGTAGGGCTCAATCTTCACGAACTCCGTGAGGCGGCGCTTGATGTAGTAGGCCCGCAGCCAGATGTACATCACCGCCATGAGAGCTGCGCCAATGGCCAGCGACACCCAGCCGCCGTGCGGAAACTTGATGAGGTTGGCAACCAGGAACGACCCTTCGATGAGGCCATACAGCAGCGCAAACGCCACCACAATGAGCAGCGGCACGCGGCGCGTACGCAGCCACACGGTGAGCAGCAGCGTGGTCATGAGCATGGTTAGGGTGATGGCCAGCCCGTAGGCCGCTTCCATGTTGCTGGACTCGCGGAAGTAGAGCACCACCCCGATGCAGCCCAGCAACAGCAGCCGGTTCATGCTGGGCACGTAGAGCTGGCCTTTCACGTCGGTGGGGTAGTTGAGGCGTACTTTGGGCCACATATTCAGCCGGATAGCCTCGGCTACCAGCGTGAAGGAGCCCGTGATGAGCGCCTGCGAGGCAATGATGGCCGCAATGGTGGCAATGCCGATGCCGATGAGCAGAAACCACGGCGGCATCAGCTCATAGAACGGGTTGCGGCCGTTCAGCTGCTCGCCCTGGTGTGCCAGCAGCCACGCACCCTGGCCCATGTAGTTGAGCACCAGGCAGCTTTTAACAAAAATCCAGCTGATGCGAATGTTGCCCTTGCCGCAATGGCCTAAGTCGGAGTATAGGGCCTCGGCCCCCGTAGTGCACAGAAACACGGCTCCGAGCAGCCAGAAACCGCCCGGATATTCCACCAGCAGCTTGTAGGCATAATAGGGATTCACAGCCTTCAGAATCTCCGGGTTCTGGGCAATCCAGCTGCCGCCCAGCACGCCCAGCATACTAAACCAGAGCAGCATAATGGGTCCGAAGGCCTTGCCTACTATCTGGGTGCCAAAGCTTTGCAGGAAAAATAGCCCGGCAATGATGGCAATGACTATGTAGACGATAACGTCCTGCGTGAGGTGCGGATACACCTGCTTGAGCCCTTCAATGGCCGAGGACACCGAAATAGGCGGCGTAATCACGCCATCGGCCAGCAGGGCCGCGCCCCCGATGATGGCGGGCACCGTGAGCCAAGCCGCCCGCCGCCGCACCAGGGCGTAGAGCGAAAAAATGCCGCCTTCCCCGTTGTTGTCCGCGTTCAGCGTGAGCAGCACGTACTTGATGGTCGTCTGCAGTGTCAGGGTCCAGAGCACGCACGAAATGCCGCCCAGAATAAGCCGCGGGTCAATCAGCTCCGGCACAATGGCCTTCATCACATAGAGCGGCGACGTACCAATATCGCCGTAGATAATGCCCAGGGCAATGAGCAGTCCGGCGGTTGAAATAGCCGTGTGCGGATGTTTGGCGTCCAGTTGTTTGGCGTCCATGAGGAAGATAGAGGGAAACAGGCGCGGTGTAAAAAGTGGCCAAAGGTAGAGCAAATGCGCTGAACCAAAATGCCCAGGCGCTTACGCAGCCGCGCGGGAAAAAGGCGGGGTAGCTACGAAAAAAAAGATGGATCGGTGGAAGCAGCAGGCAGCTGTGCAGCGGCAGTGGCGGCTTCCTGCTCGGCCTGCCACGCCAGTAGCGCGGCGGCGGCCGCGGCGGCCTCGTCATGGCGCTGCCGGATGCAGCGGTTGGTTTCCGCGGCCAGCCGGTGCCAGGGTTCGGGGGCTCCCGGCAAGGAGAAATAAACGGCCTCGCGCCCCAGCCGGAACAGCCGCAGCCGGTTGGTGCCCCTCGTGCCATAGGCCAGCAACAACGCCCCGGCCGCTACGCCCAGCATGGCGGGCGTGGTGCGCAGCCAGTTTTGCAAAAACGCCAGCAGGAAGCCCGCCAGCGCAAAGCCACCCAGCAAAAACCACAGCAGCCAGCGCACCGGCGTCAGCTCCACGCCCTCCAGCTCCAGCAGCCCGAATGTCTGGCCCTGCACTTCCAGCCGGTCGTGCGTGAGTGTGAGGCGGCCGTCGTCGCTGCGTAGCGTGGATAGCGGGGCCTCGGCCGGCGGCGCTGGCGGCATGGGTGTAGGGCCGGTGGGCTCCGTCGGCGCGGGGCCGGCCGGCGGGGTAGGCGGGGTAGGGGTGTTCATGGGGGTGGCGGGGCCAAACGTAGGCTCTGCCGTAGCGGTGCGCGTCCAGCGGGGCCGGACGGCACTTGTTGCTACGGCAGAGCCCGTCGTCGGGCCGGGGCTTCAGTTATTCACTTTCAGCAGCTCCACGTCAAAGATCAGAGCCGAGTCCGGGCCGATGTCGCGTCCGGCACCGCGCTTGCCGTAGGCCATTTCCGACGGGATGTACAAGCGCCACTTTGAGCCTTCGGGCATCAGCTGCAGGGCCTCTGTCCAGCCGGCAATCACCTGGTTTACGCCGAACGAAGCGGGCTGGCCGCGCTGGTAGCTGCTGTCGAATACGGTGCCGTTGAGCAGGGTGCCGTGGTAGTGGGTGGTCACGTTGGAAGTGGGGCCGGGCTTTTTGCCGCTGCCTTCGGTCAGCACTTCATACTGCAGGCCGCTGGGCAGGGTGTGCACGCCGGGCTTGTTCTTGTTTTCGGCCAGGAAGTCTTCGCCGGCCTGCTTGTTGTTGCTCATATCTGCGGAGTTTGGGGTGTCGTCGTCATCTTCTTCGGGGCCGCCCATCTGGGCCTGCAGCTGCTCCATGGCTTCGCGCATCTGGTCCTGGCTGAGGCGGCTGGGCTGGCCGCTAAGGCCCTCCTTCATGCTGGCGGCCAGCACATCCACGTCCAGGTCGAGGCCCTGCTGGGCGAAGTTGCGGGCCAAATCGCGCCCGATGATGTAGCTGATCTGCTCTTTGAGGCTGCTCAGGTTCATAAATCACTGATTTTCGCTGATTATTCGGCCTGTGCTGATCTGGGGAACAGTCGGAATAACAGCAGGTGGAAAAATGCCGACGGCCCCGCGTGGGCCGCCGAACTGTGAAGTACCGAAAACAGCCGCGAATAGATGTGGTTTTTTTCGGCCCGCCCCACTAACCCACTGATTCAGACCCCCGGATTCTTTACCGGCCCAAAACAAAAAAGCTCCGCCGGGGCGGAGCTTAGGTTGTAACGAGGCTGCAAGCCAGCAAAGCTTAGCAATAATAGCAGTGTTCTTCGTCGTGCAGATCGAAGTGCAGGTTCAGGTCGAGGAGTTGGGCGGTAAGGTAGCCCAGGGAGCCCAGGCCGCCCAGAAACAGGAGTGACGAAAAGGCAGTGGTCTTTTTCATGGCAAAAAACGGTATGTAGAAGCAATTCAGCTTGTTGGCTGGAAAGATAATACGTAGATGTCAGCAAATTGTTATGCAAGCATCATTTATTTGTTGGCAAAGCCTCGCCGCGAGCCTTGCCGGGCTTGGGCTGGTTTGAACTCCTGTTCAACTGCGCGACAGGGGAGGATTCCGTCCGTTTCGGGGCCACGCTATTATAAGGCCGTGGGCGAGAAGCTTTGGCAAGCGGATGCCGGATAAAGCATGAAACATCATCCAAACTACAATACGCGAGATTCCTCGGGTTCTGGCTTGATGTGCCACCTGCCAGGAATGATGGGCTGTTGCCTCTGACTCTACCCACTCTCTGAATCGCTATTCAAGTAAAAAAATATTCATAAAAAATATTTTAAAAATAATAAATTTGATATACTTGCTGTTGCTTCGCCTCCGCTTCTATCCACCTTCAGCACCGCTTCATGTTATTCAACAGCTTTGAGTTTTTGGTGCTGGTACTCGTCACGCTGGCGCTGTATTATCTACCCCTGCTCCGCCGCTGGCAGGTGCCTATCCTCATTGGGAGTAGCCTGTTTTTCTACGCCTGGACCAATCCGTGGCTGTTGCTGCTGTTCCTGCTTTCGGCCTTCGTGAACGTGGCTACCAGCTACCAGGTGGTGCACGCGGCCCCGGAGCGGCGGTTTTTCTACGCCGCGCTGGGCGTGGTGAGCAACCTGGGCATTCTGGCGTTCTTTAAGTATAGCCCCCTCATCGGGCACTCGCTGTTTCCGGATACCAGTGAGGCCGGCCGGTTTCTCTCCCAGATTCCGCTGCCCATTGGCATTTCGTTCTACACATTTGAGGGCATTTCGCTGCTGGTAGATGCCTACCGGGAGCGGGACCGGCACGCGGCCCAGGAGCTGGTGCCCAAATCCATTGGGCAGCACGTGCGCAACACCACCTTGTTCGTGGCTTTCTTCCCGCACCTCATTGCCGGCCCCATCCTGAAAGCCCACCAGTTTATTCCCCAAATCAAGCCCAAATACCTGACGGATATTGACTGGGAGGCGTTTTTTCGGGCCGTAGTAGTGGGGTATTTCCTCAAGATAGTAGTAGCCGACAACCTCAAGGAGCAGACGTTCTGGATTGCCTACCCATACTTCGAGCGCCAGAGCAGCCTGATGCTGATTACCATGCTCTTTGGCTACTCGATGCAGATTTTCGCCGATTTCGCGGGCTATTCGCTCATTGCTATCGGGGTGGCGCACCTGTTTGGCTACAGCCTGCCCGACAACTTCAACTTTCCTTATATCAGCCAGTCTATCACGGAGTTTTGGCGGCGGTGGCACATTTCGCTCAGCTCGTTTCTGCGCGAGTACCTCTATATCCCGCTGGGCGGCAACCGCAAGGGCGAAACCCGCACGTATCTGAACCTAATGGTGGTGATGTTTCTGGGTGGGCTCTGGCACGGGGCGGCCTGGAGCTATGCCGTGTGGGGCTCGTTTCATGGCATTGCGCTGGCCGTGGAGCGCCTCTCGGGGCAGGCCAACCGGGTGCCGCGGACGGTGCTGGGCCGGGTGGCGGCCACGCTGTTCACGTTCGGGCTGGTGTCGTTGGCGTGGCTGCTGTTTCGGCTGCCGAATTTCGAGCAGGCGCTCAGCTACCTCTACCACATGGGCAGCAACCGCAGCTTCGCCATTTCGGGCCTCGAATACCTCACCATTGCCTGCATTCTGATTTATTCGCTGCCGGTGGTGCTCTACCACGTCTGGTACTTAGCCCAGGAAAGCGCCGTGGGCTTCGGGCTGCAGCGCCTCAGCTACGCTTGGTACGGGCTCATGCTGTTTCTGACCCTGACCAACGCCGGGCCCGCGGGCAGCTTCATCTACTTCCAGTTTTAACCGCCAAAGCGTATGCGTCTTATCGTTCGTTCGCTGCTGATTGCCGGGCTGCTGCTGGGCGGCTATAGTCTGCTGCTGCACCAGCTGCCGGCCGCGCTGGTTATTCCGCAGGGCATCAATCAGGACAACCAGATTAAGATGCAGCAGTACGTGTACGGCCGGCCCGAGGCGTATTCGGCCGTGATTGTGGGCTCGTCTTTGGCGGCGAAGCTGCGCTCGTACGCCTTGCCCGCGCACACCTACAATCTGGCTTTTCGGGGGCAGAGCGTGTTTGAGGGCTTCGAGATTCTGCGGCGCACGGGGCAGGTGCCCAAACTGATCTTAGTGGAAGTGGACGTGCTGGACCGCGCCTCCGATGCCAGCACGGCCGCCACGCTGTTTCATCCCATTATGCACCCGCTGCGGCAGGCGCTGCCGGCACTGCGCGAGCAGAATCAGCCCCTCAACCAGCTGTTTGGGCTGGGCTTTCGGGTGCTCGAAAGGCTGAAACCGGCTGCGGCGGGCCGGATTCGGGAGAAGGTAGGCGGGGCGGCGCTGCCCTCGGCTACGGCGGCGGCCGCCGAGGCGCCGGAGGCCCCCACCACGGCCCAGGATGCCGCCCTGGCCCTCAAGATGGAGCAGGGCATGCGCCAGAACTTCGCCCAGCTGCCCGATACGGCCATGTTCCGGCAAAACGTGCAGGCCCTGCGCACCTACATCGATTATTTTAGCCAGCGCGGCAGTCGGGTGGCGTTTTTTGAGATGCCCATCAGCGCGGTGGCCTGCCAGAGCAACAAGCTCAACTACATGCGTCAGCAGCTGCTGACGATGTTTCCGCGGCAGCGCTTCACCTACCTGCCTCAGCCCGATTGCCAGGCCTACACCACCACCGACGGCATGCACCTCTCCGACGCCAGCGCCCTACGCTACTCCCACGAGCTGAACCGCCAGCTGACGCTGCTGCACTCGCTGAGCTACGCGCAATAGGCAGTTGGGGCCAAACCGGGCCAAGCCGGGCTAAAAACAACGGATGCTCTGAGCCGCCTTCGGTAGCTACCGCGGCAAACTTATCGGGCAGTGCCCGCAGTTTTCTGCTCCAACTCCAGTAGCCACTGCTTGCGCCACAGGCCGCCGGCGTAGCCCGTCAGGTGCCCATCGGCCCCGATAACGCGGTGGCATGGAACCAGGATGGCAATGCGGTTCATGCCGTTGGCCGTGGCCACGGCCCGCACGGCGCTGGGCCGGCCCAGCGTCGCGGCCTGCTGCCCGTAGGAGCGGGTGGTGCCGTACGGAATCCGGCCCAGCTCCTGCCACACGGCCTGCTGAAACGCGGTGCCGGGCGCGTGCAGCGGCACCGAAAACTGCTGGCGGTGGCCCGCAAAGTATTCCGTGAGCTGCGTGCGGAGCAGAGCAAAGTGCGGGTTGTCGCTTTGCACGATGGTGGCGTTGAGGCGGCGGGTGAGGTCTTTTAGCTCAGTTTCCAGCATGCGGCGGTCCGTGAATTCGAGCAGGCAGATGCCCTGTTCAGTGCCGCAGGCCAGCATGGTGCCCAGCGGCGTTTCGAGGCGGGTGAGGTTGATGAGCTGCTGCTGCCGGCCCTGAGTGGGCGCCACGCCAAACACGGCTTTAAATGAGTCCTGAAAGCCACTCAACGACTCAAAGCCACTATCAAAAGCGGTGGCCGTAACGGTTTCTCCCCGCTGGAGTTTTTGGAAGGCTAGGTTGATGCGGTTGAGGCGCTGGTAGGCCTGGAATGTGATGCCGTGCTGCCGCTGGAACCAGCGCCGCACCGTGGCCGGCTCCAGGCCCTGCTCACGCAAATCGAAGTCGGTGATTTTGATGGCGGGCTGCTGGCTGAGTTGGTGTAGTAGCGTTTGGATGAATTCTGGCGCAGTGTCGCGGGCGGCCAGCGGTGTGCACACCTTGCAGGGCCGGTAGCCGCGCAGCAGCGCTTCTTTGGTAGTGGCGAAGAACTCCACGTTTTCGGGCTTGGGCTTGCGGGCCGAACAGGTGGGGCGGCAGAAGATGCCCGTGGTTTTCACGGCCGCAATAAATCGGCCCTCATACGTGCCATCTTTGGTAAGCAGCGCCTGGTAGCACTCGGCCGCCGTAGGTATTATCGGTTCTGCAGTCATCAACATCAGGCTGAGGGAAGAGGTGGGAAGCATGGTTTCCCGACAAAGGACGTTGTCAGCCGCGGCCCCCGCAACCGCTAAAGCGACAGGCATTTTCTCAGGAGGCAGCTGCTGCGCAAAGGCTCCGTGGAAGGCGCAAATCCGCGAAACAGGCCCTATATCATGCCAGAGCAGGGCCCAACTTATGAATTGAAGCATGGTGTCTGGCTGGAATGCAGAGGTTTGTCTCACTTCCCCGCCAAGGCTGCCGCCCGGTAGCTGCCGAGGGAAGGCCGCATGGTTTCACCCTTTTCCTCCCTAACTATGCTCTCCCTGCTTCGCCGATTAATACGCCCGTTGTTGCTGCCGCAGTGGTGGCAGGATGCCTTGCTGCTACTGCTGCCGCGCGTGGTGTGTGGCTACCTGCTGGCCTTTGAGTTTGGGGCTGTGAAGTTCGGGCTACCCTGGTCGCCGCCCGACCACAACATAGGGCTGTTTGAAGTGGCGTTCTGGTTTCCGAACGACGTGGCCGCGTACGGCGGACTTTTCGCGCTGCTGCCGGGCTTCTTTGCCTGGATGGGGGCCTTTAGCGAGGCGGTGGGCGGCATCCTGCTACTGCTGGGTTTAGGCACCCGCGTGTCGGCCTTCCTGGTTATCTGCACGATGCTGGTGGCCATTTTCATGCAGCAGATTCACCAAGGCATGTGGAACACGCTGCCCGCGGCCGGCTTCCTGTGGGCCTGTTTGGCGCCGCTGGTGCTGGGCTCCGGCCGCTTCGGCCTCGATTATTTACTCGCCAAACCCCGCACCCATGAAACGCTGTAACGCCTTCATTCTACTGGCCCTGGCCGGCCTGCTGCTGCCCGGCTGCGTGCAAAAAGCCACCGACAAAACTGTGGTCTATCTGCTCGATGTGAGTGGTTTGCCCAACGTGCAGAAGGTAGGTTTGCGCGGCCGTGACAAGCCCCTAAGCTGGGACCAGGACCTAGAGCTGATGTCAATGGTGAAGGACAGCCTCTACCGCGCCGTCGTTACCACGCACACCGGCTACCTCATCACGGAGGTGAAATTCACCATCAACGGGGAATTTGAATTAAAAGAGGCTGACAACCGCCGAATCGAATTTGGCCCCGGTGATACAACTGTGTACCGCGCGCGGTTCAACGTACGGGAGTAGTTTGGCGGAAATGAAACAGCCCCAGTCACACGGGTGGCTGGGGCTGTTTGCAGGGGTAAGGCGAAGGCTATTCCATGTGCAGCTCGCCTTCGTCTTCGTTCTGCCAGTATTTGATGCGCTTGGCTTCCACGCGCACCAGCACCACGCCGGGCGTATCGACACCCTGCGGAAACCACTGATTGAGGCTGGGCACCCAGTGCTGCTGCATGGTGGGCTTGTGCCGGATCAGATGGGCCCGGCCTACTATCGTCAGAAACAATCCTTTCGAACCAGTGAAGCCCAGGCTTACGTGCGGATCTTCGGTGATGTCGCTGACTGTGCGCGACTGCTCGAACGTGAAATAGTAGGAGTTGCCGTCGTAGTTCACGTCGCCGTTGTTGCTCATGGGGCGGGTGCTGAGCTGGCCCCAACTCGTGCGCGTCGTGAGCAGGGCGTAGTCGAGGTTGGCCATTTAGGCGGCAATCTCCTTGAGTGTTTTGGTAGGCATATGAGTATGACGTTGGGGAGGTGGTAGTACGCAGGCAGCGAATGGCGGTTGGGCTACGTGGAGACGCGTAGTTGCGTCTCGCTATTGTAACGTCTTGCCGTTGTAGCTCAAGTCCTAGAGTGTCTGCTAGCCCCAGCGGGGCGGCATATGGGTAGAAGTGCATGGTAGCGTTATAAACCAAGCCCCAGCGGGGCGACACCTTAATTGCGCGGCCAAGGTGTCGCCCCGCTGGGGCTCTCGGGGATTCTTTATCTGCGTTTCTACCGATATGTCGCCCCGCTGGGGCTAGCAGACGCTCCGCAACTTGGGTTTGACAAGGGTATTTAGCAGCACGTCATGCAGCGGCGCAGCCGAAGCATCTCACCGGTATAGTAGAATCAGCTGTTACACTGGCGAGATTCCTCGCTGCTCTCGGAATGACAGAGTCGGGCGTTCTGACGACGAGACGCAAAGTATTGCGTCTCTACATCGTTCAGTTACCAATCAACTGCCGCCTACTCCTGCCGGGCCCGGCTCATGATGCGCCGTTCCCAGCGCTTACGCTTGGGCGCGATGCTGCCGCGCAGGTACTTCTCCATCACCAGCACGGCGCAGGGCGCGGCGGCGGTGGCCCCGAAGCCGGCGTTTTCGAGGTACACGGCCACGGCTATTTCGGGGTTGGAGGCCGGGGCGAAGCCGACGAAGGCGGCGTGGTCGTCGCCTTCGTCGTTCTGCACGGTGCCGGTTTTGCCGGCTACGGTGATGCCCACGTCGGCGAGGCTGGAGGCGTCGGCGGTGCCGCCGCGCTGCAGCACGGCTATCATGCCGGGGATTAGGGCGGCGAAGTTGGCGCTGTCGATGAGGGTGTAGCGCTTTATGAGGAAGCGTGGCAGCGGGCCGCCCTTCCCGATGCCGCGTACCAGGTGGGGCGGGTAGTACCAGCCGCGGTTGGCGATGATGGCCGCCATGTTGGCCATTTGCAGGCCCGTGAGGTTGATTTCGCCTTGCCCGATGCTGAGCGAGTAGATGGAGCGGTAGGTCCAGCGGCGGGTGCGGCGGGCGTGGTCGTAGTAAGCCGGCGTGGGCAGGAAGCCAGGGGCCTCGCGCGGCAGGTCCACGCCCAGCACCGAGTCGAGGCCACAGGAGCGGACGAGGCGACGCCATTGGGCCAGGTTGGCGTGGCGGGCGGCCACGGTGTCCTGCGTGAGGCTGTCGGGCACGTAGTCGATGACGTGCTGCATTACCTGGTAGAAGTAGGGGTTGCAGCTGTACTTCAGGCCGGCGGTGAGGCTGTTGGCGCGAGGATGGTCGTGCACGCAGCTCACCAGGGTCTGGTCGCAGCGGAAGGCGCTGGTGGGGCTGATGGCGCCCAGCTGCAGCGCGGCGGCGGCATTCAGCAGCTTGAACACCGAGCCGGGCGGGTTGGCCAGCATGGCCGGACGGTTGAGCAGCGGCATATCCTCGCTTTCGAGCAGCTCAGCGCGTACGCCGGCCTGGTCGGGGGCGGTGAGGGTGGCGGCGGGGTACACGGGCGCTGAGACGTAGGCCAGGATTTCGCCGGTGCGCGGGTCGAGGGCCACGAGGTAGCCTTTGCGGCCCCCGAGCAGCTTTTCGGCGTAAGCCTGCAGCTTCACGTCGAGGGTGAGGTGCAGGTCTTGGCCTTGCTGGAAGGCGGTGTCTCGGGCCCAGCTGCCGTGCTGCTGGCCCTGCTTGTCGAGGAGGGGGTGCTGGTAGCCGCGGTGGCCGCTGAGCAGGCCGTTGTAGTAAGCCTCCGTGCCGCCGTTGCGCAGGCGGTAGAACCGGCCGCGCCCGGTGCGCTGGGCCTGGCGAAAGAACGGCTGGGCCTCGGCGCTCAGGTAGCCCAGCACCGGGGCGCCCGCGCCGGTGGTATACACGCGCCGGGTACGCTGGGTCACTTTCAGAGTAGGCCAAGCGGCGCTATCCTTCCGCACGCGCTGCACTTCGGCCGCCGTGAGGCGCAGCTGCAATCCAAAATTGGGCCGCGCGCCGGGGTAGGGCAAGGCTTCGGCTATGCGGCGGCGCACGGTCAGAGAATCCCAACCCAGCAGCGCGCCCAGGGCCAGGGTATCGAGGAGCGGGCGGCGCGGCAGCTGCAGCAGAAACTGCGGGCGCGTGGCTAGTAGCACTGAGTCGTGGCGGTCGAGGAGGCGGCCGCGCTGGGGCATCTGGGGTAGGGCTACACGGCGGGCGGTGTAGCGCACGCGCACGTCCTGGGTTTGGGGCGGCAGGTGTTGCTGATCGGGGGAGGAGCAGGCGACCAGCCCGGCCAGCAGCGCCAGCAGGTGGTTTCGCCAGGAAGTGTGAGCCGTGCGCATGGGCTAAAGCTAACCAATTGCCGGGCGCGGGCGGGGGGCGGGGGAGTTTGAAACAGGTCGGTGTACGGTGTAGAGACGCGAAGGGTCGCGTCTCTACACCGTTTTGGCGGAAGGGGTTTTGCTTTGGTCGGAGGGTGTTGCGCCTTGGTCGGGAGGTGTTTTCGAACAGTCGGAGGGTGTTTCGCTTCGCTCGGGAGGTGTTTTCGATTAGTCTGGAGGTGTTTCGGCTTGGTCGGAGGGTGTTTTGCTTTGGTCGGGAGGTGTTTTGCCTTGGTCGGAAGGTGTTTCGTCTTAGTCGGGAGGTGTTTTGCTTTGGTCGAGAGGGGTTTTAGGTGGGTAGGTATTGTGGCGTAATTCGAATACTTTGGGTGCGGTAAGCAAGGGCTTATCACGCCGGGCAGAGCGGTTCTGCTATGTATATCGTTTTATGAATAAGGACAAAGAAGACCAGTTAGTGATGTGTGGGCAGGTGGTGGATTATGTGACGGAGAACAAAGACGCGCTGGCGGCCAGCGAGGTGGCGGCTGAGCAGGCCGACGAGGTAGCCGAGCACTATGCCCAGGTGGAGGGCGCCCGCGGCGGCACGGCCAAGCGCACCAAGAGCCTGACGGCCGATGCCAAAGCGGCCAAAAAGACGCTGCTGGAGCTGCTGCCGGCCCTGCTGGGCCCCCTGAGCCGCATTGCCACCCGCCTCCAGGACAACGACCTGCTGGCCTCGGCCACGCTCAGCAGCAAGCAGCTGCGGAAGCTGCGGCCGCTGGCGTTCGTGGGGGTGGTAGACGCGGTGCTGGCCAGCGCCGCCCGCCCCGACGTGGTGCCGGAGCTGGCCAAGCAGGGCCTCACGGCCAAGGCCCTGCAGCCGCTGCGCGACGCGCTGGCCACTTTCAAAACGGCGCAGCCCGCCGCGCGCAAAACCATTAACGAGCGGGTGGTGGCGGGGGCCGCGCTGGAAGAACTGTTGGATGCCCTGATGGACGAGGTGCGCCAGTTGGATGCCGACATGAAAGCCTTCAAACTGCTTGACCGGGAGCTGTACAACGGCTACACCCAGGCTCGCAAGCTGGTGACGACGGGCGGGAGAGGCGGCGCGGCCGTGGCGTAGAGGTTGGGTGAAATAAGAGCCGGCCCGCTTGTGAGAGCGGGCCGGCTTTGTTTCGGGTAACGGGTGTAGAGACGCGTACTCGCGTCTCCTCGTTGCTGACGTTGTTTGTCGGTATGGTGTTGGCCGTTCAACGAGGAGACGCGAATACGCGTCTCTACAGCGGGTAGATAGATGCTGGTTATTCGAGTGGCGCGAACGGTGTAGAGACGCGTATTCGCGTCTCCTCGTTGCTGACGTTGTTTGTAATGGGTATGGCTGGCGCGGTGCTGGTCGTTCAACGAGGAGACGCGAATACGCGTCTCTACAGCGGGCTAGCGGAACAGGCCTTCTTCGCCGAAATGCTCGTGCTGCCAGCGGCTGGGATTGGTGATGATGTAGCTGCGGATTTTGTCTAGCTCTAGGTCGTTGCGCACCACCCGGTCGTGGTAGCGGGGTTGCCAGGCGAGAGGCAGGGCGGCGTGGCGGGCCTGGGAGGTGGCACCGGCTTTGAAGCCGCGCAGGATGGCCGCCAGGTTTTCGCGTTGGGGAGTAAAGCGGTTTTCGTAGTACAGGTTTGGGACGGGTTCGGTGGGCTTATCGAACAGCAGCAGGCCGTGCAGGTGGTCGGGCATGAGGACGAAGGCATCCAGCGTCACGAAGGGAAAGCGGGTTGGGATCTGCTGCCAGCAGGCCTGCACCAGCGCGGCCACCAGAGTAGGCGCCAGGTGGGCCTGGTCCCAGTCGTGGTTCGGCACCACGATTTCGCCGAAGTAGCGGGTGCGGTGCCGGGTGCAGATGGTGACGAAGTAGGCCCCGTTCTGCCCGTAGTCATAGCCCCGCAGCCTAGCTGTGGCCACGCGGTATCGGTCGCTGTATAATTCGGTATCCATAAATAGAACGATGTAGAGACGCGTATTCGCGTCTCGTCGTTGAACGAGGACGCTTGCGCGCAAGATAACCAACGTCAGCAACGATTGAGACGCAACTATGCGTCTCTACACCCGGCGGTATGGCTCAGCAAAACGCCGCCTGGATTGCTCCAGACGGCGTAGCTGTAACTCGTGCCAGGTTGTAGTTGGCTTACTGGGCCGCCGGATACCAGTTGCGCAGACGGACGTCAATTTTCTTGTTGGCCGTGTTCACGGTTTTCTTGAAGCCGTCCACGTCGCTCAGGCCGCTCTGGCCCCGATAGTGATACGGATACACAATGCCCGGCTTGAAGGCCAGTACACCCTGCGCGGCCTGCTGCACGTCCATGGTGTAGGGCAGGTTCATGCACACGAAGGCCACGTCGATGCCCTTGAGGGCGCGCATCTCGGCAATGTCTTCGGTGTCGCCGGACAGGTACACGTTTTTGCCGCCCAGGCTGAGCACGTAGCCGTTGCCCCGGCCTTTGGTGTGCATGGCGTCGGGGGCTTCGGGCAGGTTGTACATCGGAATGGCCGAAACCTGCATGCCCAGCGTGTCGAGCCGCTGCCCGTTGCGCAGGATGCGGACCTGGGCTTTGTATTCGGCGGGCAGCTTATCGGCCACGGCCTGGGGCACGATCATCAGGGCCTTGCCCACGGAAAGACCCGCCAGTGTTTTCGGGTCGAGGTGGTCGCCGTGAATGTCGGTGATGACGATGACATCGGGGGCGGCCAGGCCGGCGTAGGCCGCGGCTCCGCCGTAGGGGTCCACGTAAATGGTCTTGCCGTTCCAGGTAAACACCACGCTGCCGTGGGTGATGGGCTGCACCATGAGCGGGCCTTTCTTGGTAGCAATCTGGTCGGCGGCCGCGCGCGGCGCGGGGGCGGTTTGGGCTTGGGCCGATGTAGTAAACGCCGCCAGGGCCGCCGCGAGGATAAGGGTGGATTTCATTAGGTTTTTACTGGTGAGGTAGAAGGCAATAAGTTGCTAACTCAGGGCGGGGGTGAAAGTTCTGGGGAAGGCGTTTGCAGAGGGTAACTGGCGTGTTGCAGTCGCTCGGCTGTGCCGAGTGACACTTACGCGTGAGCAGCTCTGCTGCGAATTGGCTGGTGCGGCTAGAACGAGCCAGCGGCGCGGGACGCTCGGGGCAGAGCCCCTCCGGCACACGTGTCACTCGGCACAGCCGAGCGACTGCATGGGGGGGTACAACCTCCACAGTATAGCTGGGTACGAGTTACGGCTGCGCCTAAACGCGCGCCAGTTTGGCGAATCCACTTATCTTTCGCTGGTTATGCAGCCACTCTCCTTGTACTCTGAAGCTCTCAAACACCTGTGCCAGCAGCACCGGGTGCGCCGACTGATGGTATTCGGCTCGGTGCTGACAGACGGTTTTCGCCCCGACAGTGACGTTGACTTAGTGGCCGAGTTTGAGCCCATGCCGCTGGAAGACTATGCCGATAACTATTTCCGCTTCAAGTTTGCGCTGGAAGAGGTACTAGGCCGGTCGGTTGACCTGCTCGAAGCCCAGGCCGTGCGCAACCCGTACTTCCGGCAGCAGCTCGAAGCCACGCAGCAGTTGGTATATGCAGCCTGAAATTCGCGCCTGCCTGCACGATGTGCTACAGGCCATTACCGAAACGGAAGGCTTCTTCGCCGGGCAGCCGCTGGACTTCACCCGCTACCAGCAGGATGTGCGTACCCGCCGCGCCACCGAGCGCAACCTGGAAATAATGGGGGAGGCCGTAGGGCGAATCCTGAAGCTAGAGCCAGCTTTCGCCCTTACCAGTGCCCGTCAGATCATAGCCACCCGCAACCGCATCATCCACGGCTACGATACTGTGTCGGATGAGATGGTGTGGAGTATCGTGGTGCGCCACCTGCCGTTGTTGAAGGCAGAGGTGGTGGCGCTGCTGGGTGGGGAATAAGTAAGTTTTCTGGAAACGAACCGCGCCGCCCAAATTGCTTCAGGCGGCGCGGTTCCGGCTTGCCGCTGGCGCGGCAGTGGAGGTACAACCTCCACGTTATGGCTGGACACGAGTTACGGCTGCGCCTAAACTCGCGCCAGATGGGGTGTTATATAACCAATTGACTTTGGTAATCATGCATTATCTGTCCGATAGATCTAGCCCTAGAGTTATCAGTGAATTTTCCAAGCCCTTTCAATCTATTTATTATAGAAGTTTTAGATAGTTCAAGGCGTATAGACATAGCATTGATGATTTTTATAAAGTCCTTAATGTTGCCAGGCTGATCATCTACGTATAGATGGCCTTCTCTTACACCGAATCTTCTTTGGTATTGTAGTAGCGTAGCCATAAGCGGGACTTTGGGCATCGTTAAACATGCGGCGAAGTAATTTGCTTGCCACTCTATCCACTGCTTTTCGTTCTTCAGGCTATGTTTGTTCGTTTTAAAGCTGTACTCGGAATCAGGTAGTGTGTTTATTAATTCACTTTCAACAATTGTCCCGTCATGGATTATACAGTGGCCAATTTCATGTGCTAAAACAAATTTATATCTTTTTGCTTTGTACAAACTATGGTTAACTTGGATGTTTTGGTTGTTAGCATCGAAGCATCCGAAAATAGCTGCGTTGTTGGTGTTCTTGATTCTAAGGCCTAAGATTTTATTTGTGTATTCAACCAAGTCGTCTATAGATGCGACTCTTTCGCAGTTTAATATTCCTGGGTCTATATGATTGAGGACTTCGTTGGCTATTAATTCTATATTTTCTTTGGAGTAATTTTTAACGTTGTTCTCAATGCCTTTTATATTCTGGAATGCCTTGATCAGTGTCGTATCTATTTCTTTTTCTAAGTGCTTTTCTCCTTGATCTAATTTGACTTTATTCTTGTTATAGAAGTCTATGACTGTATTTGATCTTAATTTATTGTACAATACAATATTGTATTGATTACTTATGTCTACGCCAACAAGCATTATGCCTTGTGATTCAGCAAAATTGTGAGCCGATTTTTGAAATCTGCTTGTGGCAATGAATACTGCCTTTGAGTTTCTAGGTGCGACTTGTTCAATCTTTTTGGAAAAAGCTTCGAGTCTATCTATTGATATTGGTGTCTTATAGTCCTTGCACTCTATGATATAAATGAGAGAATATCTATCGGCGCCAGGAGGTTGAACTTCTACTGTTAAATCAAAAATAATATTGCCTTTTCTAGCGTGTGAATAATATGGTTCCTTTTTCTTGATTGTATATGCGTCAGCCATGACAGCGATTCTCTTTTCCTCTATCATGGTTTCAATAATGCGTAAAGCTCTTTCTTCAAAAGCATCTCCTTTTGCGGTAGTATTCATGATATCAGATTTTTGCAAGTATTAGCTAATATAAAAAAGAATGGTTTTATACGCGGCTGACGGATGTCAATTCGTGTATAAAACCATTCTTATATAATGGCTTCATCCAGCCAAGATAGCTACGAATTACATATTCCGACGATACTGCCCCCCAACCTCGAACAGCGCATTTGTAATCTGCCCCAATGAGCAGAACTTCACCGTTTCCATCAGCTCGGCGAAGAGGTTGCCGTTGGCAATGGCGACTTGCTGGAGCTGCTTGAGGCGGCTGGCGGTCTGGTCGGCGTTGCGGGTGTGCAGGATGTTGAGCATTTCGATCTGGTACTGCTTTTCCTCGTCGGTGGCGCGGATCACCTCGGCGGGCACCACCGTGGGCGAGCCTTTGGAGGAGAGGAAGGTATTCACGCCGATGATAGGGTACTCGCCCGTGTGCTTGAGCATCTCGTAGTGCATGCTTTCCTCCTGAATCTTGCCGCGCTGGTACATGGTTTCCATGGCGCCCAGCACGCCGCCGCGCTCCGTTATGCGGTCAAACTCCATGAGTACTGCCTCTTCCACCAGGTCGGTGAGCTCCTCGATGATGAAGGAGCCCTGGAGCGGGTTTTCGTTTTTGGCCAGGCCCAGCTCCCGGTTGATGATGAGCTGGATGGCCATGGCCCGGCGCACCGATTCCTCGGTGGGCGTGGTAATGGCCTCGTCGTAGGCGTTGGTGTGCAGGGAGTTGCAGTTGTCGTAGATGGCGTAGAGGGCCTGCAGGGTGGTGCGGATATCGTTGAAGTCGATTTCCTGGGCGTGCAGGCTCCGGCCGCTGGTCTGGATGTGGTACTTCAGCATCTGGCTCCGGGCGTCGGCACCGTACTTCAGCTTCATGGCCTTGGCCCAGATGCGGCGGGCTACCCGGCCGATGACGGCGTACTCGGGGTCGATGCCGTTGGAGAAGAAGAACGAGAGGTTGGGCGCGAAGTCGTTCACGCTCATGCCCCGGCTCACGTAGTACTCCACAAAGGTGAAGCCGTTGCTCAGCGTGAGGGCCAGCTGGGTGAGGGGATTGGCGCCAGCCTCGGCAATGTGGTAGCCGGAAATGGACACCGAGTAGAAGTTGCGGACCTTCTCCTTGATGAAGTACTCCTGCACGTCGCCCATCAGGCGCAGGGCGAATTCGGTGCTGAAGATGCAGGTGTTCTGGGCCTGGTCTTCCTTGAGAATGTCGGCCTGCACGGTGCCGCGCACCTGGCTCAGGGTGCGGGTTTTGATGGTGTGGTACACGTCGGCGGGCAGCACCTGGTCGCCGGTGACGCCGAGCAGCATGAGGCCCAGGCCGTCGTTGCCGGCGGGCAGCTCGCCCTGGTAGCGGGGGCGGGCGAGGCCCTTGTCGGCGTAGAGCTGGTTGATTTTGGCGTCGGTTTCCGCTTCCAGGCCGTGCTCCTTAATGTATAGCTCGCACTGCTGGTCGATGGCGGCGTTCATGAAGAAGGCGGCCAGCGTGGCGGCGGGGCCGTTGATGGTCATCGACACCGAGGTGCTGGGGTTGGCCAGGTTGAAGCCCGAGTAGAGCTTCTTGGCGTCGTCGAGGCAGCAGATGCTCACGCCGGCGTTGCCGATCTTGCCGTAGATGTCGGGCCGGTGGTCGGGGTCTTCGCCGTAGAGCGTCACCGAGTCGAAGGCCGTGCTCAGGCGCTTGGCGGGCAGGCCCATACTCACGTAGTGGAAGCGGCGGTTTGTCCGCTCGGGGCCGCCTTCACCGGCAAACATGCGGGTCGGGTCTTCGCCTTCGCGCTTGAACGGAAACACGCCGGCCGTGTAGGGAAACTCGCCGGGCACGTTCTCCTGCAGTTGCCAGCGCAGCAAGTCACCCCAGGCCGTGTAGCGCGGCAAACTGACTTTGGGAATCTGCTGGTTAGAGAGGCTGGTGGTGTGCGTCTGGATGCGGATTTCCTTGTCGCGCACCTTGAACACGAACTCCGGGGCCTTGTAGGCGGCTACTTTCTGCGGCCAGGTTTCCAGGAGTTTCCAGTTCTGCCCGTCCAGCCGGAGTTTGACCTCCTCGAAGGTGCTCTCCAGGCCGGCCACGAGTGCTCCGGCATCGGGTTGGTGGCTGCCGTTCCCGCTGCCAGGTCCGCCAGCGGCGTTCCCGAGGCTTTGGACGGCTCCGACGGCTTGTCGGATCCCATAGAGCTGTTGAGCAACGTCAGCTTGTTTTTGAACCCACTGGTCATATTGGCGGTTGGTTTCGGCGATTTCGGAAAGGTAACGGGTGCGGTGCGGCGGGATGATGTAGATCTTCTCCGAGTCCTCTTTGCTGGTGGCCAGCTGCGAGGCGAAGGGCACGCCGGTCTTGGCTTCTACGGTGCTCAGGATGGCGCGGTACAAGCGGTTCATGCCCGGGTCGTTGAACTGGGAAGCAATGGTGCCGAACACGGGCATCTCGTCGAGGGGCTGGTCCCAGTGGCCGTGGTTGCGCTGGTACTGCTTGCGCACGTCGCGCAGGGCGTCGAGGGCGCCGCGCTTGTCGAACTTGTTGAGGGCAATGACGTCGGCGAAGTCGAGCATGTCGATTTTCTCCAGCTGCGTGGCCGCGCCGTACTCGGGCGTCATCACGTAGAGGCTGGCGTCGGAGTGCTCGATGATTTCGGTGTCACTCTGCCCGATGCCGGAGGTTTCGAGGATGATCAGGTCGAACTCGGCGGCCCGCACCACGTCCACGGCGTCCTGCACGTACTTGCTCAGGGCCAGGTTGCTCTGGCGGGTGGCCAGGCTGCGCATGTACACGCGGGGGCTGTTGATGGAGTTCATCCGGATCCGGTCGCCCAAGAGCGCCCCGCCGGTCTTGCGCTTCGAGGGGTCCACGGAGATGATGGCAATGGTCTTCTCGGGGAAGTCCATCAGGAAGCGCCGCACCAGCTCATCCACCAAGCTCGACTTGCCCGCGCCGCCCGTGCCGGTGATGCCCAGAATTGGGGTTTTAGTTGTTAGTTGTTCGTTGTCAGTTGTTAGGTCGCTCTTTTGATTGCCTTTTTCACTGACAACTGACAGCTGATAACTAGCAACTAAGTCCTTGCGCACCTTCTCAAATTCTTCGGGGAAGTTTTCGGCGGCGGAGATGAGGCGGCCGATGCTGCGGGCGTCCTTTTCCTTGAGGTGGGTGACTTCGCCGTTCAGGTTCTGGCCGGTGGGGAAGTCGCAACGCTGGAGCAGGTCGTTGATCATGCCTTGCAGGCCCATGGCGCGGCCGGCGTCGGGGGAGTAGATCTGCTCGATGCCGTAGGCGTGCAGGTCCTCGATTTCGGTGGGCAGAATCACGCCGCCGCCGCCGCCGAACAAGCGGATGTGGCCCGCGCCCCGCTCCTTGAGCAGGTCGTGCATGTACTTGAAATACTCGTTGTGGCCGCCCTGGTAGCTGGTAATAGCAATGGCCTGGGCATCTTCCTGGATGGCGCAATCCACGATTTCCTGCACCGAGCGGTTGTGGCCCAGGTGAATCACTTCGGCGCCGCTGCTCTGAATGATGCGGCGCATGATGTTGATGGCGGCGTCGTGCCCATCGAAGAGGGCGGCAGCCGTGACGATGCGGATATGGTTTTTGGGCTTATAAGGAGCAGCGGGAGCAGCTTGCATAGCGCAGGGGAGTTGGGTGGAATTTGGGGTAGCGAAGGTACGCAAAAAGCCCCGGCGTGGTAGCGCCGGGGCGGGTTTGTTGCGTATTGCTGAAAAGTGGAGCCTGCCGTCGCTCGGCTGTGCCGAGTGACTCCCTGCGCCGGAGCGGCTGGGCCGCGAGCGTCCCGCGCCAGCTGGGTTAAGCGTTCAAAAGGCGCGGAGCAATTCGCAGCCTAGATGCTCGGCGCGTAGGGGGCACTCGGCACAGCCGAGCGACGGCAAGGGGCGGGGCGGCACCGTCGTTCGACGATTGGTGTCGCCCCGCTGGGGCTTTTTCCGGTTCTTCTTAGTTGTTTCTACCGATATGTCGCCCCGCTGGGGCTGGTGGTAGCTAGGGCGTGTCTGAAAAGGTCCAATGGTCCGGCAATAAGGGCAGCTTTCCGGGTGGCATGGGCCGCTGCGGAGGTGGCAAGGCTTCCGCTGGGGCCGTCATGGCACTTGATAGGGGTGACATGGCCTTCGCACGGGGTGTCATGCCACTGAATGAGCGTGACATGGCTCTCGCAAGACGTGACATGCCATTGAACGGAGGTGACATGGCACCGTGCGAGCGTGACATGGCACTGAGAAGGGGTGACATGGCACCGTGCGAGCGTGACATGCCACTGTGCGGGGCTGACATGCCGTGCTATTCGGGTGACAGGCGGTAATAGGCCGCGCTGAACCGTTCCGGCTACCGCAGCTCGGCCAGCCGCAGCCGCAACCCCGGCAACACCGTTTCGCCAGACAGTTCGTTATCGAAGCCCTGCACGGTTTCGGGCTCCGGCTGGCCAGGGCGGTAGAGGTAGGCTGTTTCGGTTTCCGGCACCAGCAGCCAGGCCAGCTGCGCTCCATTGCGGAGCCAGTCGAGCATCTTGGCCTGCAGGGTTTTAGTGGAATCAGAAGCAGATTTCAATTCGACCACAAACTCCGGGCACACCGGCGCGAATTTATCCTGTTGCTCGGCCGTCAGCGCATTCCATTTGGCCGCCGAAACCCAGGAAGCATCCGGTGACAGGACGGAACCGTCGGGGAGGGTGAAGCCGGTGTTGGAGTCGAAAACTTCGCCCAGATGGGAATGGGTGCTAAACCAGAGGTATAGTTGGCCGTTCAGGCGGGCGTTGCGTTTGCCGGAGCGGCTGCCGGTGGGCGACATAATCAGGATTTCGTGGGTGGCCGTGCGCTCAATGCGCAGGTCGGCATGCTGCTGACAGAAGCTGAAGAACTCGTCGTCCGTCATTTCCGCCAGGTGCGGACCGCTTAGCCGGAGCGGGGTCAGATCAGGCAGTTCCAGATGCATCTTCATAAGGTGAAGCTAAGGAATAAGAGGCACAATATGGCAGAGCTGCCGTTGCACGAGGTTGGCCCACAGTACCAAAAAAAGCCCCGATACAGTGTATCAGGGCTTTGATTTTCTGGGCGGAAAAAGCCGCCTAAGACTACACTACACTTTCGGCTCTGCCTTCAGCTCGCGGCTCCAGAAGCGGCCCGTGGCCAGATCCTGCACAAACTTATCGGCTCCGTCGCCGACACTCACGCCGTCGCCGCTCAGGATGTCCTTGGCGCCGCCGTAGGCCGCGGCGCTCAGCAGCGCTTTGCCGGCCGGGGCCGCGCCTACGGGCTTGCAGTGGCGGTAGGCTTCATTCACGAAATGCAGCGCGTCGTGCTGCTGCAGGAGGGCCTGCACGCTTTGCTCGCCACCGGCCACGTACACGCCATCGAAGAGGACGGAGGCGGTAGTTTGCAGGCTGAAATCAATGCGCAGGGCCTCGCCGCCGCTGGTGCGCAGGTGGCCCAGATGCGGAGCCACCAGCTTGGCCGTGGCTCCGCCGGCTTCCAGCGCCTTTTTGAGCGCCGCAATGGAGGCAGCATCGGCCCCATCGGCAGCCAGAATAGCTACCTGCTTGGTTGCGATGCTCTTTTTGGCGTTCAGCGGGTGGTTTTCGATGCTCAGCGCCGCCGATTTCGGCTCGTTGCCGGTAGCGGGCTTCGACTGATGCGCCGCCACGTCGGCATCGGCCCCGAGCCCGTAGTTGAGCTGCACGCCCTCGGCCGAAGGCACTTCCAGGCCCAGCCCTTTGGCTACGCGGCTGGCCAGCTCATCGGCCACCAGGGAGAGCTGCAGCAGCATGCGCTTCCGCACCGATTCGGCTTCCACCTTGCCCAGCTCGAAGCGCAGGGCTTTGATGATGTGGACTTTCTCAATCTCGGCCTGGCTGTTCCAGAACAGGCGGGCCTGCGAGTAATGATCGACGAAGCTCTTGCTGCGGGCCCGTACTTTGTGCGCCTCCACGCGCTCATTGTGGCTCACAAAGCCGCCTTCGGCCTGCTTGGCCTGCCGGGGCGCGTTGTCGTGGAGCAGGTTGGGGCCATAGCTAAACTTGCCCACGTTGATCTGCTGGCGCATGTGGCCGTCGCGCTGGTTGTTGTGGATAGGCGCGATGGAGCGGTTGATCGGAATTTCGTGGAAATTCGGGCTGCCCAGGCGCGTGAGCTGGGTATCGGTGTAGGAAAACAGCCGGCCCTGCAGCAGCGGGTCGTTGGTGAAATCGATGCCGGGCACGATGTGGCCGGGGTGGAAGGCCACCTGCTCGGTTTCGGCGAAGTAGTTGTCGGGGTTGCGGTTCAGCACCATCCGGCCGATAATGGTGACGGGCACCAGCTCCTCGGGAATGACCTTGGTGGCGTCGAGCAGGTCGAAATCGAACTTGAACTCGTCCTCTTCCTCCACCACCTGCACGCCCAATTCCCACTCGGGAAAGTTGCCGGCCTCGATGTTTTCCCACAGGTCGCGGCGGTGGAAGTCGGGGTCTTTGCCCGAAATCTGCAGCGCCTCGTCCCACACCACCGACTTGATGCCCAGCTTGGGCTTCCAGTGAAATTTCACGAAGCGCGACTTACCCTGCGCGTCAATCAGCCGCCAGGTGTGCACGTTGAAGCCCTCCATCATGCGCAGATTGCGCGGAATGGCCCGGTCCGACATCGTCCACAAAACCATGTGCATCGACTCCGGATTGGCCGAAATGAAGTCCCAGAAGGTGTTGTGAGCCGAGGCCGCCTGCGGAATCTCATTGTGCGGCTCGGGCTTCACGGCATGGATCAGGTCCGGAAACTTGATGGCATCCTGAATGAAAAACACCGGAATGTTATTCCCCACGAAGTCGTAAATGCCTTCCTGGGTGTAGAATTTCACCGCGAAGCCACGCACGTCGCGGGCCATATCGGTGGAGCCGCGGAAGCCGGCTACGGTGCTGAAGCGGGTGAAAATGGGCGTTTGCACGCCCGGCTGCAGGAAGGCGGCTTTGGAGTACTGGCTGGCGTTGTCGTAGGCTTCAAAGTAGCCGTGGGCCGCCACGCCGCGGGCGTGCACCACGCGCTCCGGAATCCGCTCGTGGTCGAAGTGCGTGATTTTCTCCCGCAGCAGAAAGTCTTCCAGCAGCGTGGGGCCCCGCTCGCCGGCCTTCAGCGAGTTCTGGTCGTCGTTGACGCGCAGGCCCTGGTTGGAGGTCAGCAGCTGGCCGGTGCTGTCTTCGCGGTTCTGGTTTAGCTCGTCCAGCTTGGCGTTGGTGGCAGGCGGCGCAGGGGCGGAGTTCTGGTTGGATTTGGGTGATTTGGCCATGAGAGCAGGATAATGGAGTAAATGCCGGGCAAAAGGAAAGACAGGGGAAATAAGGAGCAGGAAAGTCCCTCCAAAGCCCAAAGGCTGGCCTTGCATACGCGCCCGCGCGGTCTTCGTTGGAGTGGAGCCTGCCAGAAAACCAACGGCCGGACCACCCCTTTGGTGACCCGGCCGTTAGCAGACAGCGCGATAAGCAGGCTAAAAATGCCGCCCCGTGGCCAGAAGCAGCCACCACCCCAGGGCAACGGCTCCGGTCAGGGCCAGCAGTCCCCAGGCAGTTTTGGTCTTTTGCGGAAATTCCACGGTAAACTCAAACAGCTCGTTGGCGCAGGCCAGGCTCAACGGCAGCAGCAGCAGGCCCATCGTCAGAAAGTGCAGGCGCTCATTCAGGCTCAGGTCAGGATATTTGAGCAGTGCCAGCAGCGCACTGCCGGCCATCCAGGGTATCAATATCGTGGCCACAATCAGCTTGCGGCGGTTTGGATACTGCATCAGGGTTATCGAGTCGTGGGTTTGCAGAAAGCCCACCGCCGCCACGTAGCCCACCACCATCTGCAGCAGCCCGCACAGCACGGCCACCACTACATTCGGAGTATTGCCGGCCAGAAACAGCCAGCTGGGCACGTACCAGACCCCCGATTCCGTAAACGTGTCGCCGACCATTGCGCCCAGCACCTGGTTGCAGGCATGAAAGGCTACCCACACCAGCAGCAGCTTGCGCAGGCCGCGCTTGCCCCGTTCCCGCTTCCAGAACCAGAGCCCGGCCCCAATGGCCACCACCGCGCACACGGCCGGCCCCACGCCATACACGGCCAGCACGGCCGTACGCCACCATTCCGGGTCGCTGATACTAAATTTGATACTGCTCACGCCCCACACGCCCGGAATGCTTAGCCGCACGGCCATAGCCACCGTGCTGAGCTGGTGCAGGCCATTGATCAGCAGGTAGGCCAGCAGGTAAATAACGGTGCTGTTCAGGGCCGTTATAGTAGTTTTGGTGGTAGCGCTGGACGTAGCAACAGAAGCCGGAGCGGACATAATAAGGAGTTAAACAGGACTTGCGGGGGCCAAAAATAAGGAGTCTGCTCCTGACTTCCAGCGGGCGGAGTGAGGTGCTGAAATAGCATTTGCGGGCGGTTTTGCCTACCTTTGAGTTCGAAAACACGCCACTAGTGAAGAACATCCGCAATTTCTGCATCATCGCCCACATCGACCACGGCAAAAGCACGCTGGCCGACCGCCTGCTGGAATTTACCAGCACCGTCTCGAAGCGCGATATGCAAGCTCAGCTGCTCGATAACATGGACCTGGAGCGGGAGCGGGGCATCACCATCAAGAGCCACGCCATTCAGATGCAGTACCCCTACAAAGGGGAAATGTACACGCTCAACCTGATTGATACCCCCGGCCACGTCGATTTCAGCTACGAGGTATCCCGCTCCATTGCTGCCTGCGAAGGCGCTTTGCTCATCGTGGATGCCTCCCAGGGGATTGAGGCTCAGACGATCAGCAATCTTTACCTGGCCATCGGTTCGGACCTGGAAATCATTCCGGTGCTCAACAAAATCGACCTGCCCCACGCCATGCCCGAGGAAGTGTCCGACGAAATCGTGGACCTGATCGGTTGCGACATCGAGGATATTATTCACGCCTCGGGCAAGGCCGGTATCGGCATCGAAAACATCCTGAACGCCATCTGCGACCGAATCCCGGCCCCGAAAGGCGACCCGGAGGCGCCGTTGCAGGCGCTGATCTTCGACTCGGTCTACAACTCCTATCGCGGTATCGAAGTGCTGTTCCGCATCAAGAACGGCACCATGCGCAAGGGCGACAAGCTCCGCTTCATGGCCACCGGCAAGGAGTACGGCGCCGATGAAATTGGCATTCTAGGCCTGAACCAGGAGCCCCGCCAGGAAATTTCGGCCGGCAACGTGGGCTACCTCATCTCCGGCATCAAGGAAGCCCGCGAAGTGAAAGTGGGCGACACGATTACGAACGTGGCCCGGCCCACCGAGGAAATCATCAACGGCTTTGAGGACGTGAAGCCGATGGTATTCGCCGGTATCTACCCCGTCGATACCACCGAGTATGAGGAGTTGCGTTCCAGCATGGAAAAGCTGCAGCTCAACGACGCCTCGCTGGTGTGGGAGCCCGAAACCTCGGCCGCCCTGGGCTTCGGCTTCCGTTGCGGCTTTCTGGGGATGCTACACATGGAAATCGTGCAGGAGCGCCTGGAGCGCGAGTTCAACATGACGGTCATCACCACCGTGCCCAGCGTGCAGTTTCACGCTACCGGCACCAAGGACCAACTGCTGACCATCAACGCGCCCTCCGAAATGCCGGAGCCGAACCTGATCAAGCACATCGAGGAGCCTTACATTAAGGCCCAGATCATCACGGCCTCGGAGTACGTGGGCGCCATCATCACGCTGTGCATGGAAAAGCGCGGCATTATTAAGGGCCAGAGTTACCTGACCTCGGAGCGGGTGGAGATGAACTTTGAGCTGCCGTTGTCCGAAATCGTGTTCGACTTCTTCGACAAGCTCAAGACCATCAGCCGCGGCTACGCCTCGCTCGACTACGAGCTGATCGGCTTCCGCGAGTCGGATATGGTGAAGCTCGACATTATGCTTAACGGGGAGAAAGTCGATGCCTTGTCGGCCATCGTGCACCGCTCCAAATCCTATGAGTGGGGCAAGCGCATCTGTGAGAAGCTGCGTGAGCTGCTGCCGCGCCAGATGTTCGACATTGCCATTCAGGCTTCCATCGGACAGAAAATCATTGCCCGCGAAACGGTGAAGGCCCTGCGCAAAAACGTAATTGCCAAGTGCTACGGCGGCGACATCTCGCGCAAGCGCAAGCTGCTCGAAAAGCAGAAGGAAGGCAAAAAGCGCATGCGCTCGGTTGGTTCCGTGGAAATACCTCAGGAGGCCTTTTTGGCCGTCCTTAAGCTTGACTGATTGCAGAAACGCGGCCCCCGAGCCGCGTTTTTTTTGCGCCAACATTCTTTTTCACCTCATGCAATCCTTGCAAAAGCTCTGTGTGACTAATTTAATACCATGACAAACAAGCTCACCCAGGATTGTACGACCGAAATGCAGCTGGAAAAAATCCGCCGCGGCCAGGAACTCAAGTTTCGGTGGCGCGACGATTGGCCCGAGATGGAGAAGAACATTCTGCAGTCCGGCCGCGAAGCCATTGCCCAGCACGAACAAACCCAGAAAACCAACCAGGAATAGTCCGCCTATGCCGATGACCCCCACTTCCGAAGCCCCCGCGACCTACCGCCTCATCGACGGCAAGCAGACCGCCGAAGACATCAAAGTGGAAATTGCCGCCGAAGTAGTCCAGCGCAAAGCCGCTGGCCAAAAGCCCCCACACCTGGCTGCCATCCTCGTCGGCCACGACGGGGGCTCCGAAACCTACGTGCGCAACAAGGTGCTGGCCTGCGAGCGGGTGGGCTTCGAGAGCACGCTGCTGCGCTACGAAGACACCATCACCGAAGCCGAGCTATTGGCCAAGGTAGACGAGCTGAACCAGGACGAGCAGATTGACGGCTTCATCGTGCAACTGCCCCTGCCTAAGCACATCGACCCTAACAAGGTCATTGAGGCGATTCGGCCGGAGAAGGACGTGGATGGGTTTCACCCGATGAACATCGGGCGGATGGTGGCCGGCCTGCCGGCGCTGCTGCCCGCCACACCCTCGGGCATCGTGGAGCTGCTGCGCCGCTATGAGTTGGTGACGGACGGTAAGCACTGCGTGGTTATCGGGCGGAGCAACATTGTTGGTACGCCGGTTAGCATCTTGCTGGCTAAGAACTTGGAGCCTGGTAACTGCACCGTAACTTTATGCCACTCCCGCACTCAGAACCTGGCCGAAATAACCCGCACGGCCGACATCTTGGTAGCGGCCATCGGCCGGCCCGGCTTCGTGACGGCCGATATGGTAAGCCCTGGTGCAGTGGTTATCGACGTGGGCACCACCCGCGTCGAGGATGCCACCAAGAAGGCCGGCTGGGCCCTGCGCGGTGACGTGAGCTTTGAGGACGTAGCCCCCAAGGCCAGCTATATCACGCCCGTGCCCGGCGGCGTGGGCCCCATGACCATTGCCATGCTGCTGCTCAACACGCTACGGGCGGCCAAGGGCGAAATCTACCCGCGCTAGCCTGGAGTTATTCCCCGCCAACCTTTTAAACCTGCGCGGGTTGTCGTAATTTTGAGGTCCGGTTTCCGCAACCGGCTGGGGTGCTTCGGCAGCCGGGCCGGTTGCGGAAATCGGACTTACCTTTTTCCTCTCGTTTTGCTGCACGTACTTCCCGTTACGTCGGTGCCCCTGGCCGCAGAGCCGGCGGTGGCCGCGCTGCCCCTCATGGAGCAGTTCTACACCATTCAGGGCGAAGGCTATAATACGGGCCGCGCCGCCTACTTCCTGCGCCTCGGCGGCTGCGACGTGGGCTGCGTGTGGTGCGATGTGAAGGAATCGTGGGACGCGGCGGCCCACCCGCGCGTGGCCATTGCCGATATGGTGGCCGCCGTGGTGCAGCATCCCGGCCGCAACGTGGTGATTACGGGCGGTGAGCCGCTGATGCACGACCTGACCGACCTGACGGCCGCCCTGCACGCGGCTGGCTGCCAGAACTGGATTGAAACCTCCGGCGCGTATCCGCTCAGCGGGGCCTGGGACTGGATCTGCGTATCGCCCAAGAAGTTCAAAGCCCCGCTGCCCGACGTACTGCGGCAGGCCCACGAGCTGAAAATTATCGTCTTCAACCAGAGTGATTTTAAGTGGGCTGAGGAGCACGCCGCTCAAGTGGGCGGGCACACGCGCCTGTACCTGCAGCCCGAATGGAGCCGCGCCGCCCAAATGACCCCACTCATAGTGGATTACGTGAAAAAAAATCCGCGCTGGCAGGTGTCATTGCAGACGCATAAATACCTCGATATTCCGTAGCTTCCGGCCCTATGCGCGGTCTGCTACCTGTCCTGTTTTTATCCGTTGTGCTTAGTCTGCTGCCCGCTGGTGCGGTAGTGGCTCAGAGTAAGCCTATTAGCAATGCCAAAGCCCGCAATCTGTTTGAGAAAGCGCAGGAGCAGGCCAAAGAGCGCCACTTCGATAAGGCCATTGAAACCCTGACGGTTCTTAATCAGAAGTTTCCGTCGCTGGGCGAGCCGTATCTACTGAAGGGGTCCCTGCTGAAGGCGATGGGCGAGAACCAGGGCGCTTTTGAAGCCTACCGCGACGGCCTGGGTAAGCTACCGTTCAATCCGGCCCGCTCCCTCGACTACTACACGCTGGCCGACCTGGCCATCAGCTTTGGCGACTACGCTACGGCCGGTGAGAACTACCGGCGCTACGTCAAAACGGCCCCCAAGGGCCATCGGCTCGTGTTTCGGGCCCAGCGCCAGCTTCTGAACTGTGACTTCGCCCTCAAGGCTATGGCCAGCCCGGTCGGCATCACGCCCGCGCGGCTGGCCGAGCCGCTGAACACCTTTCGCTTCCAGTATTTCCCGGCCCTCACCGCCGACAACCGCTTTCTGCTCTATACGGCACGCCCCACCGCCCAGAGCGACGAGGACCTGTACATTGCCAAGCAGAACAAAGACGGTTCCCTGGGCCAGCCCGTGCCCATTTCCCCTGCCATCAATTCGCCCTACAACGAGGGCGCGGGCACGATTTCGGGCGATGGCAAAACCCTGGTATTTGCCTCCTGCGACCGGCCCAATGCCGTAGGCAACTGCGACTTATACATCTCGCGGCGCACCGGCAACAACTGGAGCAAGCCCCAGAATCTGGGCCGTAACGTAAACTCGGTAGAGTGGGACTCGCAGCCCACGCTCTCGGCCGATGGGCGCACGCTGTACTTCACCTCCACGCGCCGGGGCGGTAAGGGTCAGGAAGACCTCTATGTGACCACCCTGCAGCCCGATGGCACCTGGAGCCCGGCCCGCAACCTGGGCGAGCCCGTGAACACGCCGGGCAAGGATATGGCCCCCTTCATTCATGCCAGCGGCACCACACTCTACTACGTCACCGATGGGCTGGTAGGCATGGGCGGGCTTGATGTGTACCGCTGCGAGCTACAGGCACCCAATGGCAAGTGGAGCGACCCACAAAACCTAGGCTATCCGCTCAATACGTTTGAAAACGAAGCCTCGCTGTTCATTTCTTCCGATAACCGCCGGGGCTTCTGCTCCCGCTCGCGGGCTACGGAGCCGGGCGTGAAGTCGGAGCGGGAGCGGCCGGTGGAGCTGTTCGGCTTCGAGGTGCCCCCGCCCGTGCGAGCCCGCGAAACCAGCACTTACACCCAGGGCCGCGTATTCGATGCCATCACCAAAAAGCCCATCAAGGCCGACGTGCAGCTCTACGACCTGCTCACCGACGAGCTGACCCAGTACGTAACCTCCGACCCCGAAGACGGCGACTATACCGTGGTGCTGAACGAGGGCCGCCAGTACGCCATGTACGCCGCCGCCGATAAGTACCTGATGAAAAGTCTGAGCTTCGATTACTCCGACAAGCGCAGCTTCGACCCGCTCACGCTGGATATCTATCTGGAGCCGCTCCGTGCCGGCCGCAGCATCGTGCTGAACAACCTGTTTTTCGATACCAATCAGTTCGACCTCAAGCCCAAGTCGCGCACGGAGCTGAACCGGCTGATTCAGTTCATGCGCCAGTACCAGGACGTGGCTGTGGAGATATCCGGCCATACGGATGATGTGGGCGCCGATGCCGACAACATCACCCTGTCGCAGAACCGGGCGCGTTCCGTGTACACGTATCTGGTGGAGCATGGCGTGAAGGCCGCCCGCCTGCGCTTTAAAGGCTACGGCGAAACCAAGCCGCTGATTGCTAACGATACCGAGCAGCACCGGCAGCAAAACCGGCGCATCGAGTTCCGGATTCTGTAGCTGCACAGCCTTTTTAGCTGATTTTCAGACCCTGTCACTACCTGTGACAGGGTTTTTTTGATTGTAGTATTCCTTTTTTCTGGGATTTTTAGCGAGTTGATAATGAGTAGGGTAGGGGAGTCGCATCAAAGCTTTAAAGTAGAATAGTTATAAAAAATCTTTTTATTTTTAAATAAAAAGATTATCTTTGGGTATTCGGTTTCCCCGGCAAATCAGCAGCAAGGGTTTTACTGCGCAGCTTTCCTTCACTCCTAAATCAAGATCACCCCATCATTTGCACGCTTTTTCACTTTCTAACCTTCCCAAACCGTTCACCACAATGAAAAAAGCATCCATTTTCGCCTTTATGCTTCTGGGCCTACAGGTAGCGGCCCTGGCCGCCAATTCTGATGGCCCGGTAGCCATTCAGAACCGCGCCACGACCATGACGCGCTCCATGTCCGGCAAGGTGCAGCTCGATGAAGGCCAATACCTGAAAGTAAAGCTCCTCAACATCCAGATGCTGACCGAATCCGAGGACTTGAAAATCCGTTTTGCTGCCGATCCGGCCATTCTGGATCAGCACTTGGCCGAAGCCCAGATGCGTTATGAGATGGACCTTGCCTCCTTGCTGCGGCCCAAGCAGGTAGCCATGTATCAACAGTCTCGCATGAGCATGACTGCCTTGGGCAGCCCCTCGCGCTAGATTGCTCCGCGTCTCCGGAAAAAAAGCCCGCCGTAAGCGGGCTTTTTTGTTGGCCGCCCTAGACTGAGAACTTGAAGAGGCAGCACAACCACCTAATGGTATCGGTGGTATAACTATTATTGTTTTATAAGTATTTAATTATAAAAAATGTTTCAATTGTGTAAAATTTAAGCTATGTTTACTCAACCTAACAACCCGACCCCCAGCATTTTCTTTCCAAACTCACTTCTTACCAATCTTCAACCGTATGAAAAAGCTTTACACCACTGCCTGTCTGCTGCTCATGCTTGGTGCACCGCTACTGCGGGCCCAGAACGTGACTTCCTCCGATGCGGTCCTGCACGAGCGGGTTACCTCGGTTTCGCGGCGCATTGCTGCCACTGCCCAGCTTAATGAGGGGCAGTATGTGCATGTGAAGCGATTGAACCTGGTGATGATAACGGAACTGGAATCCATCAAGAGCCGGTTTGCCGCCACGCCCGCCGTTATGGATGAGAAGCTGGCCGAACTGCAGGCCCGCTACGACTGGGACCTAGCTGCCCTGCTGAAGCCGCAGCAGCTGGCTGCCTACAACAAAGCCAAGCTCAGCACGTTGGCCCTGAGTGGCAACTGATTCTGGCAATGCAGTACGCCCACAAAAAAGCCCGCTCCGAGCGGGCTTTTTTGTGGGCGTACAATAAGATTCGCCGTTCTTAGCGCTTCTCGATGCTGACGTAGTCGCGCTCCAACTCGCCGGTGTAGATCTGGCGCGGACGGCCAATTGGCTCTTTGTTTTCGCGCATTTCTTTCCACTGGGCAATCCAGCCGGGCAGACGGCCCAGGGCAAACATCACCGTGAACATCTCGGTCGGGATGCCGATGGCGCGGTAGATGATGCCGGAATAGAAGTCGACGTTGGGATACAGCTTACGCTCAACGAAATACGGGTCGGTGAGGGCGGCCTGTTCCAGCTCCTGCGCAATCTTCAGCAGCGGGTCCTCAATGCCCAGCGCGGTCAGCACTTCGTCGGCGGCCTTCTTGATGATCTTGGCGCGCGGGTCGAAGTTCTTGTACACGCGGTGGCCAAAGCCCATCAGACGGAAACCGCTGGCTTTGTCCTTCGCTTTCTCCACCCACTTGGCCGTATCACCGCCGTCGGCCTGAATGGCCTGCAGCATTTCCAGCACCTCCTGGTTGGCACCGCCGTGCAGCGGGCCCCACAAGGCGTTGATGCCAGCCGAAACCGAGCCGTAGAGGCTGGCATTGGCCGAGCCCACCAGGCGCACTGTCGAGGTAGAACAGTTCTGCTCGTGGTCGGCGTGCAGAATCAGCAGCTTGTTGAGGGCACTAACCACTTTGGGGTTGATTTCATACTTCTCCGTGGGGAAGCTGAACATCATGTACAGGAAGTTAGAGCAATAGTCGAGGTCGTTGCGCGGATAGTTCAGCGGGTGACCCATGTTGTTTTTGTACGTCCAAGCCGCAATGGTGGGCATTTTCGCCATCAGGCGAATGACGTTCAAATCAATTTCCTCCTTGCTCAGATCGGGCGAAACGCTTTCGGGGTAGAAGGCGGTGAGCGAGCAGATCAGGCTGCTCAGAATGGCCATGGGGTGGGCCGCCGACGGGAAGCCGTCGAAAATCTTGCGCACATCCTCGTGTACCAGCGTGTGCTTGGTAATCTGGTGGCTGAAATCGTCCAACTCGGCCTGGGTGGGCAGCTTGCCATAGATCAGCAGGTAAGCCACTTCCATGAAGCTGGAGTTTTCGGCCAGCTGCTCAATGGGGTAGCCACGGTAGCGCAGAATGCCTTCTTCGCCGTCGAGGAAAGTAATGGCGCTTTTGGTGGCACCGGTATTCTTGTAGCCCGAATCGATGGTGATGTAGCCGGTTTGGTCGCGAAGCTTGGCAATGTCAATTGCCTTCTCGTGTTCGGTACCTTCGATGACGGGATACGGGTAGGATTTCCCGTCGAGGATAATCTCAGCAGACTCTGCCATAGGGGTTGGTTAGAGGGTGGTTGCGGGGCGAAACTAAAGAATTACCGGCAAGCCGGAAAGCTTCCCGGACTTTTGGACTCTCTTACTACAATTCGCCCCAGGGTGTTGTTTGAAAATGTAAAAGCTGAAAACCGGCCCAGGGGACCAAATACGCGGCTTGCCGAGCATTTTGGGCACAGGAGGCCAGCCAGAGGCCGGATTATTTGCCGATGCAAAACTGCGTAAATATACTCGTGAGCAGGTCGTCGGACGAAATTTCGCCGGTTATTTCGCCCAGCGCGGCCAGGGCATGGCGCAGGTCGGCGGCCAGCAGCTCAGTGCCGACGCCGGCGGCCAGACCCCGTAAAACGCTGTCGAGCGCCGAATTGGTTTTTTCGAGGCTTTGGGCGTGACGCAAGTTTGTCACGATGGTAGCGGAGCCGAGTTGGTCGAGGCCCTCGCCGCGCACGCGCCGGAGCAGAGCCTGCTGCAAGTCGGGCAGGCCGTCGCCGCGGGAAGCGGCGATGAGCACGGTATCAGGCAGCGGTTCGAAGGCGGCTATTTCGAGGTCGGAAGCCACGTCGCGCTTGTTGCCAACGGCCAGCATCGGAATCTGCCGGCCGGGGTTCAGTGCTTCAATCTCGGCTTGAACTTCGGCGGGTGTTGTGCTCGTAATATCAAATAGATACAAAAGCATAGCGGCCTGAGCGACGCGCTTTTTGGTGCGCTCCACCCCAATAGATTCTACCACATCCGTAGTGTCGCGTAGGCCGGCGGTATCGACGAAGCGGAAGCGGATGCCCTCGATGCTGACCTCATCCTCGATCAGGTCGCGGGTGGTGCCGGCGATGGCCGACACGATAGCCCGCTCCTCGTTCAGCAGCGCGTTGAGCAGCGTCGATTTGCCCGCGTTGGGCTTGCCGGCAATGACAGTCGTGACGCCGTTTTTAATCACGTTGCCCAGCTCAAAGGAGCGAAGCAGGCGGCGCACCAGCGTCTGAATTTCCTGCAGCAATGCTACCAGCCCGGTGCGGTCGGCAAACTCTACGTCCTCTTCACCGAAGTCCAGCTCCAGCTCCAGCAGGGCGGCAAACTTCACCAGCTGGCCGCGCAGCTCGCGTAGCTCCTGCGAGAAGCCGCCGCGCATTTGTTGCATGGCCACCTGGTGCGAGAGGGCCGAATCGGCGGCAATGAGGTCGGCCACGGCTTCGGCCTGGGCCAGATCGAAGGCCCCGTGCAGGAAGGCGCGCTTGGTGAACTCGCCGGCTTCGGCCAGGCGGGCCCCGTGGCGGGTGAGCAGGGCCAGAAGCTGCTGCACAATATAGTCGGAGCCGTGGCAGCTGATTTCGACCACATCTTCGCGGGTGTAGGAGTGCGGGCCGCGAAACAGGGAAACGACCACTTCATCCAGGATTCGCTCACCGTCGCGGATGGTGCCGAAATGCAGCGTATGGCTGGGCTGGGCGTGCAGGCGCTTGCCGGCAAACACGGCATCGGTGAGGGAAATGGCCTCCGGGCCCGAGAGGCGCAGCATGGCAATGGCCCCGGCACCCGGCGGCGTGGAGAGGGCGACTATGGTATCGGAAAGGGCAGGCGGTAGCGGAAGGGCCACGGAATCGGGAAAAGAAAGCGAGCCGCAAATATAGATAACCGGGGGCCAGCCGGCGGAAATGCGTGCGGGGCTGCCGGGATGCTGCGCGCTACTTCAGCGAACTGCCGGCCTCAGCCAGCGATGAACAAGTTGCGGCTTACCTCCGCCGAAATCAAAGCAGTTGATTTGTTGTTGACTTTGATTTCTAATGAGTTATCAAAAGAGACTTTATCCAGAACTTCAAGACGGGCTCCTAAGCTCAACCCAACTTTATCGAGGTACTGCAGGAAGGGTGCGGAGGTGTTGCGGACGGCGACCAGCGTGCCACCATCGCCGGGTTCGAGGTCGGCCACGAGGCGGTTGCGGGGGCGCAGGATGGCTCCGTCTTCGGCCGGAATCGGGTCGCCGTGGGGGTCGAACTGCGGGAAGCCCAGAAACTCATCGAGCCGCCGTACCAGTAGCTCCGACTGCAGATGCTCCATTTCCTCCGCCACCTCATGCACTTCATCCCAGTTGAACCCGAGCTTCTGCACCAGAAACACTTCCCACAACCGATGCTTGCGGATGGTAAGCAGGGCCAGCCGCTGGCCCTCGTGGGTGAGCGACACGCCGCGGTAGCGCTGGTAGTGCAGCAGGCCTTTTTCGCCGAGGCGGCGCAGCATATCGGTGACCGAAGCCGCGCGAGTCTGAAGCACTTCCGCAATACGGTTGGTGCTCACCTCCACGCCCGGCTCTGCCTCTGAGAGCTTGTAGATGGCTTTTAGGTAATTTTCCTCGGTATAGCTCGGCAAGGGAGAAAGGGTTGAATTTTGAGGGTTGAATGCTGAATCGTGAAGTCCGCATCCGGTGAAGCAAAGATTAACAAAAAACGGGGTAGCGGCGGCAAACTGCCCGCTACCCCGTTTCGGAAGGTTGCGCGTCTGGGCAAATTGCCCGGCGCTTTCAGCCTGCCATCCTTACCATTTAATTAAGGCTGACGCCCAGGTGAAGCCGGAGCCGAAGGCGGCCAGGCAAACCAAGTCGCCGCGCTTGATTTTGCCCTCGGCCACGGCTTCACTCAGGGCAATGGGAACCGAGGCGGCGGTGGTGTTGCCGTAGCGTTGAATGTTACTGAAGATCTTGTCGTCCGACAAGCCCATTTTCTGCTGCACATACTGCGTGATGCGCAGGTTGGCCTGGTGCGGAATCAGCATATCGATGTCGGTGGGCTGCATGCCGTTCTGGTCGAGGGCTTCCTTGATAACCTGCGGGAAGCGCACCACGGCGTGCTTAAACACGTTCTGGCCGTTCATGTAGGGGTACATTTCCAGCTCGTTGGCCATTACATACTCCACGCGGCCTTCGCGGTTGGAGCCCGGCTCCTTCACAATCAGTTCCTCGGCAAACTCGCCCTGCGCGTGCAGGTGGGTGCTCAGGATACCGTGGCCTTCGCGGGTGCTGGGGCGCATTACGACCGCGCCGGCCCCATCGCCGAAGATGACCGATACGCTCCGGCCGCGGGTCGTTTTATCGAGGCCGGAGGAGTGGATTTCGGAGCCTACCACTAGCACGGTATCATACATGCCGGTTTTGATGAACTGGTCGGCCATGCTCAGGGCGTACACGAAGCCGGAGCACTGGTTGCGCACATCGAACGCCGGAATGGGGGCTTTGATGCCCAGCTCGCGCTGCAGCAGCACGCCGGAACCGGGGAAGAAATAATCGGGCGACAGGGTGGCGAAGACAATCATCTGCACGTCGTCGGGCTGCAGACCGGCCATTTCCAGCGCCTTGCGGGCAGCATTGGCCCCCATGTTGGCGGTGGTGTCTTTGCCCTCCTCAAACCAGCGCCGCTCCCGGATTCCGGTGCGCTCCTGAATCCACTCGTCGGTGGTTTCCATGATTTCGGTGAGGTCAGCATTGGTCACTACCCGGCTCGGGACGTAGTGGCCGACGCCGGCAATTTCGGAGTGTCGGAGGGTACTCATGGGAAAGTGGGAATAGGCGGGAGGAGAGCAGAAAAAGGAGCCGAAGGTAGCAAAAAGCCCCGGCGGTTTTCTGTAAACGGGGCGCGAAGGTCGGCAGTTACTGAATAGTATCCAGCAATGCCCACAATTTTGTCGCTTCCGACTGCCAGAAGGCCTCTGCCGGCCGGCCGCGCGGGTAGAAATTCGTGCCGGTGAGATGCTGAGTAATAGGCTCTAAATCAGGGGCTTTGAAATTAACGACCAGCCCCGCGCCATGCTGCTTCATCAGTTGCTGCCACAGCGCATTGGCCGGAATCAGCATCGGCAGGCCGTGCGCCATATACTCGTAGAGTTTGGTAGGGATGCAGCGCCAAGTGCTTTCGTGGGGCTGGTAGGGCAGCAGGCCAAGGTGGCTGCGCTCCATTTCGGCCACGATGCGGCCGTGCGGCACCAGCGTATTGCCGCCGATAAGGCTAACGGCCCCATTGGCGGCTGCAATAGCTTCATGCAGCCGCGCAAGCTGCTCGGGGCGCTGGCAAAACCCGATAATAGTAAGGTGGGCCAGCGGCCAGCGCTGCCGCAGCTTTTTAGTAAATTCGATGGCATCAAACACGCCGTTCAGCTCCGAAATGGTGCCCGAATACAGCAGCCGCAGCGGCTCCGTGGGGCGGGGCAGCGGCCGGAGCGTTGAGGGCAGCGTTTCTCCCGGCGCGGGCTGGTATTTGTTTTCCAATACCACTACGCGGCTGATGGGCAGCTCCGCTAAAAATGGCAGCTCCACCGCATAGCTCCGCTCGGCCAGAATAATGCCCGCCGCCCGCCGGGCAGCCACGGTTTCTACCCACCGCAGCCCCGCGGCCAGCCAGCGGCGCGTGAGGCCGCCGTACACCTGTTGAGTGGTGATATTCAGGGCATAGTTCTCCCGCACATCATACATAAATTGCCGCTTCTGAGGGTGCAGGCACTGCCAGAGCAGCGTGAGCGGCAGCAGCTCCGGGGCGTGCACGATAATCAAGTTGGGCTTTAGCTCTTGCAGGAGTTGCCAATACCGCAGCTGCGCCCGCAACCGGGCCAGGCTCAGGCGTGAGCCTGCTAGCAACTCGTGCGTGTGTAGGTTGGCGGGGGCCTCGGTAGGTGCGGGGGCGGCGCGGCCGGCTACGTGTATTTGCCAGCTAGGGCGCTGGGCCAGGGTACGGCCAAACTTTCCGTACATGCGCGTATCGTCCAGCGGCTTGAGCACGGAGGCCAGTAATACACGGAAAACAGAAGGAGAGGCCAAGGCTAAAGTTGGAGCGCAGGCACTGCATAGCGCCGGGTTTGCCTTCAAAGATGCTAGTTTTGCCCCATACTTTTCCTTGTCAACTCCGACCATGACCAACCTTCAGGAACTCATAGAAGCCGCTTGGGCCGACCGCAGCCTTTTGCAGCAAACCCGCACCACCGAGGCCATTCACGCCGTAATCGAGGAGCTGGACAAGGGCCGCCTGCGCGTGGCCGAGCCCACCGCCGACGGCCAGTGGCAGGTGAATGACTGGGTGAAAAAGGCCGTCATCCTCTACTTTCCCATTCAGCAGATGGAAACCATCGAGTTGAAGCCCTTCGAGTACCGCGACAAAATGCGCCTCAAAACCGACTACGCCGGCCAAGGTGTGCGCGTGGTGCCCCCCGCCACGGCCCGCTACGGCGCCTACCTGGCCCCCGGCGTGATTCTGATGCCGAGCTACGTGAACATCGGGGCCTGGGTAGGCGAGGGCACGATGGTAGATACCTGGGCCACGGTGGGCTCCTGCGCCCAGATTGGCGCGGGGGTGCATCTGAGTGGCGGCGTGGGCATCGGCGGCGTGCTGGAGCCCGTGCAGGCCGCCCCGGTTATTATCGAGGATGGGGCCTTCATTGGCTCGCGCAGCATTCTGGTCGAAGGCTGCCACGTGGGCAAGGAGGCCGTGATTGGCGCGGGCGTCACCATCACCGGCAGCACCAAAATTATCGACGTGACGGGTGCTGAGCCCAAGGAATACAAAGGCTTTGTGCCGGCCCGCTCGGTAGTTATTCCCGGCTCCATCACCAAGAAATTTCCCGCCGGCGAGTACCAGGTGCCCTGCGCTCTCATCATCGGCCAGCGCAAGCCCAGCACGGATCTGAAAACGAGTTTGAACGACGCGTTGCGCGATTTTGGCGTGTCAGTTTAGGTCGCGGATTTCGTAGCCAGTTGTCATTGCGAGGAGGCACGACGAAGCAATCCGTCCTGGACAATGAGTTGAGCTTTGTAAACAGAAAAGCCCTGACGGTTGGATGCGTCAGGGCTTTTCTGTTTACAAAGCATTTTACATTTCAGAGGGCGGATTGCTTCGTCGTGCCTCCTCGCAATGACAACTGGCTACGCCACCGACTTCTTCAGCTTGTCGCCAAACACGGCTTTCACCTTGTCCACTTTGCTCTTCACCACGAACTGGCAATAAGGCTGTGAGCCGTTCAGGTTGTAGTAGTTCTGGTGGTATTTTTCGGCGGGGTAGAAGGTTTTCAGCGGCACGATTTCGGTGGTAATGCCCTTGTCGAAAGCGCCGGCCTCCGTTAGCTTCTGCTTGTAGGCTTCGGCCAGGCGCTGCTGCTCCTCGTTGTGGGTGTAAATGCCCGAGCGGTACTGAGTGCCCACGTCGTTACCCTGCTGGTTGAGGGTGGTCGGGTCGTGGGTTTTCCAGAATACCTCCAGCAACTCCTCGTAGCTAATGATCTTGGGGTCGAAGGTCACCTGGATGACTTCGTTGTGGCCGGTCAGGCCGCTGCATACTTCCTTGTAGGTGGGGTTGGCAATGCGCCCGCCGGTGTAGCCCGACACGACCTTTTCCACCCCGTTCAGATTCTGAAATACGGCTTCGGTGCACCAAAAGCAGCCGCCGCCAAATGTGGCTTGTTCCATCAATCGCAGATTAAATGATTTGTCATTGATTTCGCTGATTCTCTCAACGCTGGCAGTATAACGCGGAAGAACGGCGGGCTGTTCACGAAATCGGCCGCTGATGGTTTCCGGTCAGAAAACCACCAGCGGCCGGGTGAATCAGCGAAATCAGTGATAAATCAGCTCGATCAGTGATTTTTGAACCGCTCGGCTACCACCAGCTCCTTGGTGCCGTGGCCCCAGGTGTAGAAGCCCTCGCCGGATTTCACGCCCAGGCGGCCGGCCATCACCATATTCACCAGCAGCGGGCAGGGGGCGTATTTGGGGTTGCCAAGGCCCTCGTGCAGCACCCGCAGAATGGCCAGGCATACATCCAGCCCGATAAAATCGGCGAGCTGCAGCGGACCCATCGGGTGGGCCATGCCCAGCTTCATTACCGTGTCAATTTCCTCCACGCCCGCCACGCCCTCAAACAGCGTGATGATGGCCTCGTTGATCATCGGCATCAGGATGCGGTTGGCCACGAAGCCGGGGTAGTCGTTCACCTCGGTTGGGGTTTTGCCCAGCTGCCGCGAAATCTCCATGATCTGGCTCGTCACCGCATCGGAAGTAGCGTAGCCGCGAATCACTTCCACCAGCTTCATTACCGGCACCGGGTTCATGAAGTGCATGCCAATCACCTTCTCAGCCCGTTTGGTAACGGCGGCGATTTTAGTGATGGAGATGGACGACGTATTGGAGGCCAGAATGGCTTCCTGGGGCGCGTGCTGGTCCAGCTCGCGGAAGATCTGCAGCTTCAATTCCACGTTTTCGGTGGCGGCTTCTACCACCAGGCCCACGCCCTGCACGCCTTCGGCAATGCTGGTAAACGTGCGAATGCGGCCGAGCGTGGCGGTTTTGTCGGCGTCGGCGAGGCTGCCTTTGGTTACCTGGCGGTCCAGGTTTTTGCCGATGGTGCCGAGGGCTTTGTCCAGCGCGGGCTGGCTAATGTCAATCAGGGCGACGGAAAAACCGTGCTGGGCAAAAACGTGGGCAATGCCATTGCCCATCGTACCCGAGCCAATAACGGCAATAGTAATCATGCGAAAAAGAAGAAGGGTGGGAGGGAAAACCCGCGGCCCGGCCGGGGGCGGGCCGCGGGGCCACAAAGCTAAACCGAATTTGGTGGGTGCCAAAGCCGCCGCGAGCCGCCGGATGCTGCCGAAAATCCGGAAACTCAAAAAAAGTGCGCTGGGCAAAAAAGCGGCTTAGCAGCGCCACCAGCGTGTTTTTGGCGGAAACGACGGGCCCAATGACAAAATTTTTTATTCCAGATATATCCTTTTGAAAACCGCCGCGTACAAATCCGCAAATCGCCCCACAGGCCGAACTAACCCGGTTCAACAGCCCACGAAGTGATTTGTTTCTCTCCACACCTTTCCAAACCAATCACCAACCACCATGGGAAATCTGCTGTATATCATCGCCGTCATTCTGATCATCATCTGGGCCCTGGGCTTCTTCGGTGTTCTGGGCGCAGGCCTGGCCGGCAATAATGTGATTCACATTCTGTTGGTCATTGCCATCATCGCTGTGCTGCTGCGCGTTATCCGCGGCGGCCGGGTAGTCTAGCTCGCGCTGACTCCTCACAAATTTGTCTGAAAAACAAAAAAAGCGGCTCCCCACATCGGGGAGCCGCTTTTTTTGTTGCTGTAGGGGCCTTATTTCCACTTCAGGTTGTAGAGAAAGTTGAAGCGGATAACTGGCTGGCCGTAGGGTGAAAGCGGGCTGCCGTCGGATGAGTAGCCGTTGTTGAAGTTGTAGAGCACCACAATATCGGCGGCAAACCGGTCGGATATCTCACTCCGGTAGCCTACCCCGGCCAGCGGCGTGCGGTAGTTCCGGTTGAACAAATCGATGCGGGCCGAGTTTGGGCCGGTAATAACGATGTTGAATGACTCTGCCTTTGTCGCCTCGTACTCGGCGTGCAGAAAAAACTGCCGATAGGCCATGTATTGGGCAAAAACTTTGAGCCCGAACGTGTTGCGCTTCAGGTTGGGAGCCCCATCGAAGGAAAAAAGATTGTAGGTGTAGCTGAAACCGGGGCCCGCTGCCAGCTTATCGGTGATGCGGTAGCCGATGGAGGGGCCCAGCCCGGCGCTGAGCTGCCCGATGGGACCAACAATGGTATTCTCATTGGTGTAGCCCAGGTTAAGGTTGCCGTACAGAAAGTACTTGTAAAACGGCTTAGGCTGCTCCGCCGAGCTGGTCCCTTTCGGGAAGCTTAGGCCCGAGGGCGAGTCGGGCGTGGGCTGCACCGTGGGGGCCGGCAGCGGCTCATTGGTGGGGGCGGGCACGGGCACGGCGGGGCGCGGAGCCGGTTGCGCGGCCGGGCGCGGCGCGGTGCCAGGCGGGGCCGTGTTCAGCTGGGGCTTCACGGTGGTGCGCGTGCTGTCGGTTTGTGCTTGGGCGGCCGGAGCCAGCACCAAACCGGCCCCACTCAGGGTCAGAGCTAACAGAAGTCGTTTCATATCCGGCAAGAACGTCATTACGATACGAGTTGGTACATGCGCTGGCGCATGGTTTTGATCTGGTCGTCGGCCAGGTATTCCTCGTAGCTCATGCGCCGGTCGATGATGCCGTCCGGGGTTAGCTCGATGATGCGGTTGGCTACGGTTTCGATGAACTGCAAATCGTGCGAATAGAACAGCAGCGTGCCGTTGTAGTCGCGCAGGGAGTTGTTCAGAGCCGTAATGCTTTCCAGGTCCAGATGGTTCGTCGGGTCATCGAGCACGAGTACGTTACCGGCTTCCATCATGATTTTGGAGAGCATGCAGCGCACTTTCTCGCCCCCGCTCAGCACGTTCGACTTCTTCTGCGACTCCTCGCCCGAAAACAGCATCCGCCCCAGAAAGCCCCGGATAAACGACTCGTCCTTCTCCGTGGAGTACTGCCGCAGCCAGTCCACCAGGTTCAGGTCGGTGTCGAAGAACTCGGCGTTTTCGCGCGGGAAGTAGGAGGGCGTGATGGTGGTGCCCCAGGCATAGGTGCCGGCATCGGCTTTCACCTGCTCAAACAGGATGTCGAACAGCAGGGAAGGGGCGCGGTCGTCGCGGCTGATGATGGCCACCTTGTCCTTCTTGTCGAGCGAAAACGACACGTTCTTGAACACGGTCTGACCTTCCACCGACGCCTTCAGGTTCTCGACCGTGAGCAGCTGGTTGCCGGCCTCACGCTCGGGCTTGAAGGCAATGTAGGGGTACTTGCGCGAAGAGGGCTTGATTTCTTCCAGCGTGAGCTTTTGCAGTAGCTTCTGGCGCGAGGTGGCCTGCTTGCTCTTGGAGGCGTTGGCCGAGAAGCGCCGCACAAACTCTTCCAATTCCTTGCGCTTGTCCTCGGTCTTTTTGTTCACATCCTGGCGCTGCTTCAGCACCAGCTGGCTGCTCTCGTACCAGAACGAGTAGTTGCCGGGATACATCGTTATTTTCGAGAAATCCAGGTCGGCCATGTAATTACACACGGCATCCAGGAAGTGGCGGTCGTGGCTCACCACAATCACCGTGTTCTGAAAGGAGTCGAGGAAATTCTCCAGCCAGAGCACGGTTTCGGCGTCGAGGCCGTTGGTGGGCTCGTCGAGCAGCAGCACGTCGGGGTTGCCGAACAGGGCCTGGGCCAGCAGCACGCGCACCTTGTCGGAGCCGCCCAGGTCGCCCATCAGCGTGAAGTGCTTGTCTTCGCCGATGCCCAGGCCGGAGAGCAGTTCGGCGGCTTCGTAGTCGGCGTTCCAGCCTTCCAGGTCGGCAAAGTCGCCTTCCAGCTGGGCGGCCCGCTCGCCGTCGGCATCCGAGAAATCCTCTTTGGCATACAGCGCATCTTTCTCCGCCATCACCTTCCACAGCTTGGTGTGGCCCATTATCACGGTCTGGAGCACGGGGTACTGGTCGTAGGCAAACTGATCCTGGCGCAGCACTGAGAGGCGCGAGCCGGCGGGCATATCCACCGAGCCGGTGTTGGGCTCCATCTCGCCCGAAAGAATCTTGAGGAAAGTCGATTTGCCGGCTCCGTTGGCTCCGATCAGGCCATACACGTTGCCGGGCATGAACTTGATGGAAACGTCTTCAAACAGCACGCGCTTGCCGTAGCGCAGACTAACATTGGTGGTACTGATCATTGAGAGGAGAAAAAAGCGGAGTAGCGAAGAACGAAAGCCGGAAACAAGCCGCCGGAGCGGCAATGGGCGCGCAAAAATACGCAAAATGCCGCGAGCCGCCGTAGCCGCCGGGCTTATTTGCGGGCAAGGAGTAGGAAAGCAGGAAAATTCAGATTATTTTTCTAATCAGTTACCACGCAGGGCGTTGCCTTCGGCCGGGCTTTCCTCGAAAAACCGCGCCGCCGCAAAACTTCCCGAAAACGGAAACAGTTATAGGAAAATCGAAGTGATTCGCCACCAGCCTGGGCCGGACAGAACACGCCGCCCCCGCCCGCTGGTTCCGGAGCACTTCCCTGGTCGAATGTTTTAACCCTCTTTCCCGCTTCGCCATGACCGATGCTTCCATCACCCCCGAAAAGAACGGCGTCCGCTACGGGCTGCCCACGGCCGCCGGCATGGCCGCCTACTTCCTGCTGGCCTCCCTCATGCACCTCACCGACCGGGTCGAGTTCAGCTTCCTGAACGGCGCTATTCTGGCCGTTGGCATTAGCATGGCCATTGCACACTATCGCCGCGTCAAGAACAACCGGATGGCGTATCTGCAGGGCTTCGGCACGGGCATCGTCACGGCGCTGGTGGCCTCGGTGGTGTTTGCCCTGTTCTTCGTGGTCTACACCGTCATCAACCCGGCCATCATGGATCAGCTCCGCGCCCGCGACCTGTTCGGCTTTGATCTGTCCGTCACCATTGCCTTTCTGGCCATTATGCTGCAAGGCGTTATGTCGGGCATGATTATCTCTCTGATTGCCATGCAGTACTTCAAAAGCCCCGACCATAAGCCCCTGCAAGGCATCGAGTAACCTTGCGTCGGCTTTTGCGGTAATGGGTCGGTTCCGAAGTTGGGGCCGGCCCTTTTTTGTTTTCGCGGCCCACAAAAACATCAGCTATTTTGGGTCAAAAGAAACTTATGAAAGAAAAAAATATGTTATAGATAGATTGTATGTTTCATTAAAGAAATATATATTTGTACTATGCAAAGTGGAAATAAAGCTAGCGTTTGTGTGTTGGCTGGTTTCCAGGTTGTTAAGTAGTACATCTTTTTTGACCTGCTTACTTTTTTCACCGTTGCAATGAAAGCTTTCCTCCTAACTCTTTTTCTGATTTCCGGCATGGCAGCCGGAGCTTCAGCTCAAATGCGCGACCGGCACGCCGAGCGCCCCGGCATCGGGGATGTACCCGTAGAGCGGATTGATAACATGACCCGGCAAATGTGCGACCGGCTTCGCCTCAACGAAGCCCAATACATTCGCCTACGGGCCGCCAATCAAATAAAGATTGCCCGGCTCGATGAGATTCAGTGGCAATACAAAGACGACCCCACGCAGCAGCGCGCGCTGCTTTCGGAGCTGGAGGCCCAGTACGAAGCCGAATGCAGCCGTATCCTCACGCCCTCGCAGCTAAGCCTGATGAAGAGCGAGCAGCAGCGCGACAGCGTGCCCACGCAGCCTGACCCGAACGCTGGCGGCTTGGGTTAACTGGAGCCAGCCTCTGGGGCAAAGTAAAAAAGCGGTTCTGCGGCAGCAGAGCCGCTTTTTTTGTGGCTTTTGGTATAGCCAATGCTCTGTTTAGGGCAGTGGTTATATCTGGTATTTAGTATAGATAATATAGCTATTGCCTGAAAAAATATGATAGCAACTGTAGAACTTTAGCATGTTGAGGCTGTGTTGGACCGGTATCCTTCTATTTTGCTCAGAAGATTTTGCATTCAAGAGCAGCGCTAGAAGGTGAAAAGTATATCGCTCTTCATCCACAGTCACACCATGCACTTCCTGCTTGCTTCACTGCTGACCGGCAGCCAGCTTACTGCTGCCCCTTTACCGGTTCTTAACCCCTGGATAGGTCCCCTGCCCGATAATCTGGTCATTGCCGCGCAGGCCACGGACATCACCCGACCTCTCATCAACAAGCTAAAGCTCAACGAGGCCGAATACGTCCGGCTGCGGATGCTGCACAAGCGCTGGCTCGTGGGCCTCGACGACATCAACCGGCACACCGCCAACCCAATGCTGCGAAAGGTGGAGAAAATGGGCCTGGAAAGCCGTTTCGAGCAGGAATGCCAGCGCGTACTCACGCCTTCCCAGATCGGGGAGCTGCGCCTAGACGCTCCGCACGACGTGATACCGGCCCAGCCCGCCGACAACCAGGGCGGCCTGGGGTAAGAGCACTAGGAGCGGTGGCACAGGTCGCTGTTTCGTTAGGGCACAGCAGAGGCTGGTTCCGGTAAGGGGCCAGCCTCTTTTGCTTATGCAGCGCCTTACTGCTGGGGCAACGGCCGCTCATACAGCACGGCCGTCACGATGCCGGTGGGGCCGAAGTGGATGGCGAGCTTGTTGGCGGCCGAGCGTTGGTGGCGCGGCTCGCACTGGGTGCCCGGCTCGATATAATAGAAGTAGGTTTTTTCCGTTTGTTCAGTAAGCTCCTCTTCGTCGGGCTGGCCGAAGAGGGCATCGATGTCGGCGGTGCGCGTGCCGTACAAGGTTTCGCGGTGCGCGTTGAGTACGGGTAGCTGCCGGGCGCGCTGATTCCGGCAGGCATACACATCCTGCCGCCACGCGGCCGAGTCGAAGCCGGGAATGCCGGAGAGCGAGTGACCGCAGGAGGAGAGGGCAGCTAGGACTATAAGGATAAAAAAGTGGCGCATGGACATTAGGAGGTAAGCTGGGGAACCGGATGCCGCCCAAAGTAGTTGGAGCCGTCGGAAATGATGCCGCTAAAGTACTAGATTTGTATGGCCAGCTTCGCGCATATTGCCTCTTTCGATAATTTACTTCTAAACCGACCATTCCAGCCGATGCGTTTCACACCGACTGCCTTTGCCGGCTTGCTGCTTGTCCTTCTTGCTTTTGTATCGCCCTGGCAGCCCGCCGTGGCCGCGCCCGCCAACGGAGGCGGTAAGGCCGTGCGCCTCAGCGAGGCCCGCCGCGCTACCTATATGGCCGCTTTCGAGCAGCACGTGATGCAGACCTACATCCAGTCTGGCCTCGCGGCCACGGCCCTGCCGATGGATGTGTACCGGGAGGCGCTGGTAGGCTTCTATAACCTGCAGCGGCAGGGCCAGGTATCGGGGCGGCGGCAGGTGCTCACCATCATCGATTTCAGCCGCTCAAGCCGCCTGAAGCGCCTGTGGGTGGTGGATGTGCAGCAGCAGCGGGTGCTGTTTCATACGCTGGTAGCGCACGGCAAAAACACCGGCGAGGAGTTTGCCTCGGCTTTCTCCAACCAGAATGGCTCCGAAATGAGCAGCCTGGGCTTCTATGTGACCGGCAACACCTATCAAGGCAAGCACGGCCTGTCGTTGAAGCTAAACGGGCAGGACCCCGGCTACAACACCCAGGCTGCCAGCCGCGCCGTGGTAGTGCACGGCGCCGAGTATGTGTGCGAGGAATTTGTGCGCCAGCACGGGCGGCTGGGCCGCAGCCAGGGCTGCCCGGCCCTGCCCGCCAACCAGAGCAGCGCCATTATTCAGGCCATCAAAGGGCGCACGGTAGTATATGCTCACGCGCCGCGCGGGGTGCGGTACCAGTCCAGCCTGCAGCAGCTGGATCCCGCCCTGCTCGCCTTCGCCCAGAGCAAAGGCCTGGCTGAGGAGTAGATCTGAGGCGTTTACTTTCCGTTTCAAGCACAAAGCCTGGCCCCGCAGCCGGGCTTTGTGCCTGAAACGCAGTGGGGTGGAGCCGGAGCAAAAACAAGCAGGCGAAAGACCGATTTGTGATGGGAAAGGCCCGGACAACCCTGCCGGAAATAGTGCGTTAGAAGCGCAGCGGCTACTATATAGCCGGATTTGTTCCGCCCTTTTTCCCCAGCGACACCACCATGAGAGGAAACCTTCGTTATATAATTGCCCTCGTTCTGGCCCTGTTCTCCTTCGTCACCTACTACTGCAAACGCTCGGTGAACGAAACGACCGGCGAAGTGCAGCACGTAGATATGACCGCTGAGCAGGAAATAGCCCTGGGTCTGCAGGCCGCCCCCGAAATGGCGCAGCAGTACGGCGGCATTCACCCTGACCGCCAGGCCGGGGCTCGGGTAGAGGAAATCGGTCAGCAGCTGGTGCGCAGCACCAAAGCCTCGCAGTCGGCCTACAAGTTTCAGTTTCACCTGCTGGCCGATGAGAATACCATCAATGCCTTTGCGCTGCCCGGCGGACAGATTTTCATCACGGCCGGACTGCTGAAAAACCTGAAGTCGGAAGGGCAGGTGGCCGGCGTGCTGGCCCACGAGATAGGCCACGTAGTGGGCCGGCACTCGGCCGAGCAGGTGGCCAAAAGCCAGCTGACGCAGGGCCTGACCGGAGCCGCCGCCATTGGTATGTATGACCCTGACCGACCCAGCACCGCCGTGAGTGCTGCCGCCGCCGCTATGGTAGCCAAGCTCGTGACCATGCGCTTCGGGCGCGAAGATGAGCTGGAATCGGACCGGCTGGCCGTGGACTACACCGCCCAGGCCGGCTACGACCCCCGCGCCATGATTCAGGTAATGCAAATTCTGGAGCAGGCCGGTGGGGGCAACAACCCGCCGGAGTTTATGAGCACCCACCCCAACCCCGGCAACCGCATTGCGCAGCTGGAAAAGGAAATTGCCACCGACTTTCCCGGTGGCGTACCCAGCAACCTGAAACAGTAAGTTGCAACCGCTTTTCTGACCGAATGGCCGGGCCGATGCCCGGCCATTCGGCGTTTTGGCCCGTATTATCAGGCACCGAAACTGCTCGAATTTTTCTTCGCTATGTCTTTTTCTGTTCCGTTGCGTCAGCTTTTGTTTGTGCTGAACCCCATTTCCGGTGATATCGACAAGTCGGAGCTGGAAGCCACCATTACGGCGTTTTGCGTAGAGCACGGCCGGCAGGCAGCCTTTTTTCATACCACCGGCGAGCAGGATCAGCAGCGGCTGCAGACGGAGCTGCTGCGCCACACCTACGATGCCGTATTTGCCTGCGGCGGCGACGGCACCGTGAGCCTGGTGGCCGGGGTGCTGGCCGGCACCAGCCTGCCGCTGGGCATTTTGCCGCTGGGCTCGGGCAATGGCTTGTCTAAGGACCTGGGCATTCCGCAGGACCTGCCGGGGGCGCTGCGCCTGATGTGGGAGCACACCATCAGCCCGCTCGATACGCTGCGCATCAATAATAATTTCTCGGCCCACCTGGCCGATCTGGGGTTCAATGCCCTGGTGGTGGAGCGTTTCAGCGCGGGCGATACCCGCGGCCCCGGCGCCTACGTGCGCATTGCCACCCATGAATACCTCGCCTACGAGCCCGCCCTCTACCGCATCCGCACCGACCGGGGCGAAACATTCGAAGGGCCGGCGTTTATGGTGACGATGGCCAACGGCAACACTTTCGGCAGCAACGTGGTGATTAACCCCGACAGCCGCCTGGATGACGGCGAGTTCGAAATCTGCCTTATTGCGCCCTTTCCCGGCACGGCCGCCCTGGGCGTGCTCTACCAGCTCTACACCCGCGACTTCGATGCCTCGCTCTACACCCAGCGTCTTCGCTGCCGGTGGGCCGAAATTGAGGTGATTGGGCAGGCGCGGGTGTTGGGCCAGCTCGACGGCGAGCCGCTGGAGCTGACGGCCCCCATCCGGGCCGAAATCATTCCGCGAAGCCTTCGGGTGCTGCTGCCGCCCGCGCCGCCGACTGCGTGAGGGCGGGTGCGTAGGCGGGCAGTAAACGCTTCCGAAACACTTCGGCAGCCGGCCCGGCGGTGGTCGCGGCGGGTTCCAGTGTGCGCAGCCAGGCTTCGCCATCGTGGTAAAAATCGAGGCTGAAAAAGCCCTTGTGCTCGTGGGCGAAGCTGGCTTTGCCGCCGGGCTGCACGAAGGCCGTTTTGCTGCCCGCCCCGCTCACCAGGTAGTGCCCGGCGCGGTAGTGAAAATACTGCAGGTTGTGGTCGTGGCCGGCGGCGTAGATGACGTTGGGGAAGCCATGCAGCACGCGCAGCAGGCGGCGGCGCATTTTGCGGTATTTGGGGTGGGCCATGTCCTCTTCGGCCCCCATCAGCTTGCGGTAGAGCGGAAAGAAGGAGCCCAGGACCGGCAGCGGCACGTAGGCTTTCTTGTGCAGCGTGGTGAGGGGAAATACGTGCTGCTTGGCCGTGAACTTGCCCCCGTGCAGCGCGTTGGAATACAGCGGATGATGCCCGGCCACCACTACCTGCTGGTGCCGGTTCTGCTCCAGAATATCGTGCAGCGCCCGAAACGGGGCGCGGGCATCGGTGGCGGTGCAGCCGGCCGCCGGGCCCAGCGGCCTTTCCCCGTTTTGCACCCACCACTGCGTATTGAGCACCAACAGCAGCAGGTTTTCGGCCAGCTGCACCGTCACGGGGCCGGGGCAGCCGTTGGGGGGCAGATAGTGGGCAGCGGGCAGGTGCTCGCGCACGTAGGCCTCCTGGCGCAGCAGATAGGCGTAACCGTCGGCGCGGCCCTTGTTCCAGTCGTGGTTGCCGCTCAAAAACACTACCCGGCCGGCATAGGCCCGTAGGGCATCCAGCTGCGTGTTCAGGCGCAGCTCGGCGGCGGCGCGGCCAGAGTGCTCGGGCGCGGGCAGGCCGGTAGGGTACACGTTGTCGCCGAGAATGATAACGGTGCTTTCCGGGCCGGCTTCCTGCATCCAGGCCTGCAGCAGGTTCAGAATCGGGTCGTGGCCGTCGGTGGCCACGGCCCCCAGGTCGCCGATGAGGGCCACGCGGTGCCGCAGCGTGGCGGCCGCTGGGGGCTGCCGGGTTTCCCAGCCGGCTTCGGTGGGGGCCACGTAGGGCAGGCGGCGGTAGCGGCGCTCCTGCTGGTAGCGGCGCAGCAGCCACACCGCCAACAGCGCCGTGACGGCCGTGCAGATATAGAACAGCAGCAGAAGAGACGAAGGCAACACTTGGGTAATTCTGAATTTCGAATTATGAATGTTGAATTATCCGGTTTGGGCCGGGCAATGGGCTAACGTAAAGCGGCTTGGTGGGGCTACGCGGCTCGAAAAATTGCAGACGCAGCGGCCGTTCGCGCTTGGGCTGTTGCCCCGCGCTTCGGCCGCGCTCAGAAATTCGGCGGAGTCAGATTTTTGAAGTGGCCGTTGAGGCGCACCCGGTCTTTGAGTCGCTCGGTTTCCAGCACGATGGGCAGAATGTTTTCGAGGTGCTCTACCACAATTTCCTGCCTTTCCAGTTCGCTGGTGGCTTCCAGGAGCTGATATTCCTGCTCGGTGCTGAAGCCCAGGTGGTGGGCCACGTCGTAGATGCGGTAGTCGGGGGCCAGGTCCAGGAAAAGCTTGCGCAGGCCCAGCGCGTCGTAGAGCCGGCGCACATAGTCGGTGATGCGAGCCTTGAGCACCGGGTCTTCGTGCGGGTCGTCGCGGATATCGTCCACCTGCCCGGCGGCGTAGAGCTTGCCGGGAGCCTCGCGCTGAAAGTCGCGGATGCGGAAGATGCCCAAGGCTTTGGTGCGAATATCCAACTCGCCGCCTTCGTAGTTTTTTTCCACGCCCACTAGCCGCATTTCGGTGCCCAGCACGCTCACGCCTTCATTCAGGTAGGGCGGAATGCCGAAGGTGATATTCGACTCAAGGCAGTCGCGCACCAGCTGGCGGTAGCGGGGCTCGAAGATGTGCAGGTTAAGTTTTTCGCCGGGAAAAACCACCAGACTAAGCGGAAACAGAGCAAGCAGACGGGGCATACGGGCACAACAGCGAAAGGAAGGAAAAGTACCTGGAAAGCAGCGGAGAATACGGCGGCGCGGGCGCATTTCCGCTACTTTTGCCCCGTGGGCCTCCGGGCCCGCCCGAAAGGCAAGCAGGATTTAAGCAAAACAGTGACGGATTACAAGAAATACGGACAGCGCGGGGCGCGGCTGCTGCTGCAGGTGGCGGCGGCACTGTTTCTGACCTCGGTGGTGTGGGTGCTGGTGTATCGGTGGGTGGCGCCGCCGGCTACGTGGCTCATGCTGGAGCGCCGTGCCCACGCGCCCGTGGGCCGGGGCTACTACGGCATCCGGGAAGACGGCCGCCGCATCAGCTACGACTTCAAGGGCCTCGATGAAGTGTCGCCCCACGTGCCGCTGGCCCTCATTGCGGCCGAGGATCAGCTGTTTCTGCAGCACCACGGCTTCGATTTCAATGCCCTGCAGCGGGCCGTGAAAACCAACATGCAGGACGGCCACCGGCTGGTGGGCGGCAGCACTATTTCGCAGCAGGTGGCCAAAAACGTGTTTTTGTGGCACGGCCGCAGCTACGTGCGCAAGGCTGCTGAGGCCTACTTTACGGTGCTCATCGAGCTGCTCTGGAGCAAGCGCCGCATCATGGAAATGTACCTGAACGTGGCCGAGATGGGCGACTGTATCTTCGGGGTGGAGGCGGCCTCGGCGCGGTATTTTCATAAGCCCGCTAACCGGCTCTCGCCCGCCGAGGCGGCGCTGCTGGCCGGCGTGCTGCCCAATCCGCTGCGGTTTCGGGCCAGCAGCCCTGGTCCGGCCGCCCGCGCCAAGCAGCGCCGCGTAATGCGCAATATGCGCCGGCTGGGCGGCACCACCTATATTCAAGCCATCATCGAAGACTAAACCCGCCCCGCATGAAACGACTCGCTACAACCCTGGTGGCTGCCCTGCTGATAAATGTCGGCTTCGCCCAAAAGCCCAAGCCGCGCCCGCTGCGTCAAAGCATTAGCCAGGTGCTCCAGACCCAGACCGCGGCTTGGAACCGCGGCGACGTGACCGGCTTCATGCAGGGCTACTGGGCCTCCGATTCGCTGGTATTCATCGGCAAGCGCGGCCTCACCTACGGCTGGCAGCCCACCCTCGACAACTACAAGCGCAGCTACCCCGACGCGGCCGCCATGGGCCAGCTTACGTTCAGCAACCTGCGCATCACGCCTCTGGGGGCCGAAGCGGCGCACGTAGTGGGCCGTTGGCACCTGGCCCGCCCCACGGCCGGTGATCTGGAAGGCCATTTCCTGCTGGTGTTTCGCAAGCTCAAAGGTCAATGGGTGATTGTGGCCGACCACTCGAGCTAGGCTACTCTGCACTTCGGGCTAATCAATCATCTTACAACCAAAATCAGATAAAAACAGAAAGCCCCGGCCGCCACTTTGGCTGCCGGGGCTTTCTGTTTTTGAGGGCTGCACTCAGTCGGGGGCTATATCGAAACCCCGAAGCTGATGGTCTGGCCTTTGGGGCCGCGGTTGTCCTTGAACAAGTCGTTTAGGCCGTATTTCACGAACAGATCGACGCCGTGGACCCCGATGCCGCCCTGCAGGCCGTACTGGAAGTCTTCCAAATTGAACGAGCCGCGGTCCTTGTCTTTGCGGGTGGTGCCTTCGCTTTCGTACTTGATTTTGGTGTGGCTGCTCAGGCGGTAGCCCGCATAGCCGCCGCCCCCGATGCGGAAGGCTTTGTTGCCCTTCTTGTCGCGGAAGCTCAGCTCGGCCAGCAGCGGCAGGTTGATGGTCGTCACGGCCAGCTTACTTTTCTCCAGGCCCAGTATCGGCTCGCGCAGAATGTCGGTGCGGGTGTCGGTGGCGGTCAGGCGGCGGTTTTTCTCAAACATATAGTTGTTGAACGCCAGCTCGGGGCCCGTGATGAGGTGGAACGGGCTGCCTTTGCCGCCCACCCGAATATCGTAGTGGTAGGTGAGAGCCACGTAGCGCGAGCCCAGAGGCTTCAGGTCGAAGGTTTGCTCCTGCCCGCTGATGTCGCGCCAGGGGCTGCGGTTCACCAGCGCGTTCAGGCCCAGGTCCACGTTGAAGTTGCTGTGCACGGTCTTGTTGGCATTTTCCTCGCGCTTGCGCTTGCTTTTGGCCGTTCGGGCCGAGTCGCTGGCGCTGTCGCCGAGGTTAATCTTCACCGTCTCGCCCTTCTCATCGTCGCCCACCGATACTTTAATGAAGCGGTTGCCCTTGGTCGTCGACTTAGCGTCTTCGGCCCGCACCGTGATGCGCACCTGCTCAGGGGCATTGGTGCCGGGGTGGTCTTTGTCGGGGTAGAATTCCATCGTCACGGCCTTGTTGTCGGCGTTCTGGCTGGCGGCCTCGGCTTGCGCGATGTACTTATCCAGCAGGATCATCAGCGAGTCGAGATGGTAGGTGCGCAGCTGCCTGAGCTGGGCTTTGTTCTTGGTAACCAGCGTCATGGTGGCCTGGTTGGGCAGCTTCACCATGATGGTGTCGTCGTTGAGCGAGGGGCGGGTGGCGGCCTGCACACGGCAAGGCGCGGCCATAACTGTCAGCAGAGCCACTGCCAGCAGCGAGGAGAGACGTTTCATGACGGAAGGGAATTGGAAAGCTTAGAGTTGAATGTCTTTGGTAGAAAGCGAGTGGTTCAGCACGTTGACCGTGAGCACCGGCACCTCTACTTTTTCGCGCACTTCGCGCAGGGCGGCGTTGCCGGCCTTGCGCAGCAGCCGGCCTACCAGCCGGTGCTGCTGCTCGTCAACGGATTCCGGCGCATCGGCGGCGGTGGCCAGCGCTACGGCCTGGCCGGCGCTGCCGCGCCGCACTTCTATTTCAATGGTGCCGGTGGGGGCCGGCGTGGTGGTGGCCACGGCGGGGGCCGGTGGCTTAGGCAGCGCCGCCGGCACCTTTTCGGCCACTACCGGGCGCTCCGGTTGCGCCGTGGTAGCCAGAGCCTGGCTGGTTTCAGGCAGTAGCTGCTTTTCCGCTGCCGCGCTACGGCGGGGGCGGGGCACCGCCGTAGCGCGGGCCACCTGTTGCCGCCCGGTTGCGGCACGGGTTTCGCCTGGCTGCCCGGGCACAACGGCGGCCCGGTGCGCAGCCGGACGTTGGGTTGTTGCCAGAGCTTCGGGCGTTGCCGCCGCCACCATCTTTTCAGCCCGATTGGCTTCTGTGGGGTTAGATGGAGCCTTAATGGTTGGGGTTGCCTGGGCTACGGAAGATTTTTCAGAAATAGGGGCTTCAGTAGTAGTGCGCGGGTCTTTGGCAGTTGGGGCGCTGGTGCTGCTAGTGGCCACTGTGCCTTCTAGAGTGCCAGTGCCGGGCCGCTGCCAGAGCCAGCCGCCGCCGGCTACCAGCAGCAGGGCCACCACGGCCGCGGCGGCATATAGCCACATGGCCGGGCGCTTTTTGGCGGGCTGCAGCTCGGCTTCCAGCTGGTTCCAGAGGTAGGCGGGCGGAGCGGGGGCGTGTTCGCGCAGCTGGTCGCGAAACAGCTTATCAATATCTTCCGGTTGCATAATATTCTTTCGGTTCGGGGGTGGGAGAAGCGCTCAAGCTGGCCGCCGCGAGGCGGCGCTGCAGCATGGCGCGGGCTTTACTGAGCTGCGATTTGGAAGTGCCTTCCGAAATGCCCAGCATCCCGGCAATTTCGGCGTGCGAGAAGCCCTCTACGGCGTACATATTGAAAACGGTGCGATACCCGGCGGGCAGCTCGGCCAGCAGGGCCAGCAAATCGGCCGCGTTGAGCTGGCTTTCGGCTTCGGCCGGCGTCACGGCCAGCTCGGTGTGCGAGTCGTCGATGGCTAGGTGCAGGGGCTCCTTGCGCCGGAGCTGACCCAGGGCCTCGTTCACCATAATGCGCCGGATCCAGCCCTCGAAGCTGCCCTCGTGCCGGTATTGATCCAGGGCCCGGAACACTTTGGCAAACCCGCCCAGCATCACTTCCTCCGCGTCTTCGCGGCGGCGCAGATACCGCAGACACACGCCGAACATCATGCCCGAAAACTGCTCATACAGCTGTTTTTGGGCACGCACGCTCCCCTGGCGGCAAGCAGCGATGAGGTCGGCGTCAGTCACGGGCGTACGGGTATAATCGAAGGATAGAAGGCGGTATGGCGGGGTAGATGCCGAAAGAAGCCGGCGGGTTGCCTGCGGCGGGAAGAATTGTTAAAAATAAGTAAAGCTCTGTCATTGCGAGCAAAGCGAAGCAATCCGTCCTGGACAACGAGCCAAGCCTTGATTAAACAAAAAGCCCTGACATATGCGCTACATCAGGGCTTCGTGCTGAAAAAGAGCTTGCTACATTTCAGAGGACGGATTGCTTCGTCGTGCCTCCTCGCAATGACAGGGGTTTCGCCTCGTGCTAATAATTTCCCACCGACAGCATCACCAGCGTGCAGGCCTCCTCGGTGCGGATGCCGCGCTGCTGGGCCAGGCGCTCCAGCTCCGGATTTTCGGTGCCGGGGTTGAAAATGATGCGCTTGGGCTGCAGATCCAGAATGTAGTCGTACCAGGCGGGCTGGTTCTGAGGGCCTACATACAGCGTCACGGTGTCAATGCCGGTTTCAGTAGGGCGGTCGGTGTGAATAGGAAGGCCAGCCACCTGGCCTTTGCGAATGCCCACGGGCACCACCTCGTGGCCGTGCTGCTTGAGCTGGTGCACGGCGCGGAAAGAGTAGCGGGCCGGATTGTCGCTGGCCCCGAGAACTAAGGTTTTCTTCATGCTGGTGTAGTGTTGATCATTTTTGACTTATGGCCCGCCCGGCCGCCCGAATCCCTGAGCATCGCCTCCGCTGGTGGACCGGCTTCTGGCTTAAACGGATAATGCCGGCAAAAAATCAACAATCAAAAACTAAAATAGCGCCAACACTGCCTCCGCGCACCGCTCGCCATCCATGGCCGCCGACACGATGCCGCCGGCAAAGCCCGCGCCCTCACCGCAGGGAAACAGGCCCTTAATCTCCGGGTGCTCCAGCGTGTCCCGGTCGCGGGGAATGCGGACGGGGGCCGAGGTGCGGCTTTCCACGCCCACAATCTGGGCCGCGTTGGTGACGTAGCCGGGGATTTTACGGCCGAAGTCGCGGAAGCCCTGGCGCAGGCGCTCGGCCAGGCCGGGGCCCAGCACCCGCTCCATATCTACCGAAACAAGGCCGGGCTGGTAGCTGGTTTCCAGCAATTCGGAGGAAACAGTGCCTTTCAAAAAGTCGCCGAGGCGCTGGGCGGGGGCGCGCTGAGTGTGGCCGGCCAGGGCGCAGGCCCGCTGCTCCAGCTGCTGCTGCAGGCGCAGGCCGGCCAACTCGCCGTGCTGCGCCAGGTCCATGTCTTCCAGCTCAATGGCCGTCACGATGCCGGAGTTGGCGAAGCGCGAGTCGCGGCGGCTGGGGCTCATGCCGTTCACCACCACCTCGCCGGGCGCGGTGGCCGCCGGCACGATGAAGCCGCCGGGACACATACAGAACGAAAACACGCCCCGCTGCCGGCCCTGCCACTGCGTTTGGTGCACCAGCGCGTACGAAGCCGCCGGCAGCGGCCCGCGGTCCTGCAGCCGGTACTGGGCCTGATCAATCAGCTGCTGCGGATGCTCCACGCGCACGCCCAAAGCAAACGGCTTGGCCTCGATGCGCACCCCGCGGCGGTGCAGCAGCTCATATATGTCGCGGGCCGAGTGGCCGGTGGCCAGAATCACGGCATCGGCCTCCAGGGCCTTGCCAGCGGCCGTGACCACGCCGCGCAGGTGGTTTTGTGCCAGTATCAGGTCGTCTACCCGCGTATCAAAGCGCACCTCGCCGCCGGCGGCCCGAATGGTGTCACGCAGGGCGGCCACCACGGAGGGCAGCTTGTTGGTGCCAATGTGGGGGTGGGCATCCACCAGAATATCCGGGGTGGCGCCGTGTTGCACCAGCAGGCGCAGAATGCGCTGAATATCGCCGCGCTTGGTGGCGCGGGTGTAGAGCTTGCCGTCGGAGTAGGTGCCCGCGCCGCCCTCGCCGAAGCAGTAGTTGGAATCGGGGTTCACGACGTGCTCCTTATTAAGGGCCGCCAAATCGCGGCGGCGGGTGCGCACGTCTTTGCCGCGCTCCAGCACGATGGGTTTCAGCCCCAGCTCGATGCAGCGCAGGGCCGCAAACAGCCCCGCCGGCCCCGCGCCTACAATAATGACCGAGCGCCGCGCCCGACTTACATCGGCGTACTGAAACCAGGGCCCGAACGTGTCGGCCGGGGGCGGGGTGAGCCAGATGTCGGCCCGCAGGCGCACCAAGGGCTGGCGGCCGCGCGCATCAATGCTGCGCTTGCGCAGGTGCACGAAGTCGGCCGCGCCGGGCTCGAGGCCGGCGGCAGCCAGCAGGGCCCGGTAGCGGGCAAATTCGTCGTAGGCTACTTCGGGCGGAAGCAGCACTTCTATTTCTTGCTTGGACATAAAAGAGGCGAAAGGTGTCGAGCCTTTAAACCGGAAGCTGGTTTTTTTGGGGAAGCGGCAAAGATACGGCGGCGGCGCTGGATTGGGAAGCCGGTGCCGGGGCGGCCGGCCGGTGGCTTTACCGGGAACTCACTACCATTGCGGGCCGGCTATGCTGCCCGGACCGGGTGGCCCGTCTGGTTTCTCATTACAGTTTGTTCTTATGCTCTCACCTTCTACTGCTCCCCGCCACTCGCCCGCTGCCCGCCTGCGCTCCATCGTCAGCGGCTCCATTGGCAACCTGGTGGAGTGGTACGACTGGTACGTGTACTCGGCTTTCGCGCTGTATTTCGCGCCCTCGTTCTTTCCCAAAGGCAACCTCACGGCCCAGCTGCTGAACACGGCCGCCATCTTCGCGGTGGGCTTTCTGATGCGCCCGCTCGGCGGCTGGCTGCTGGGCACCTACGCCGACCGCCACGGCCGCAAAGCCGCCCTGCTGCTTTCAGTGCTGCTGATGTGCGCCGGCTCGCTGCTCATTGCCCTCACGCCCTCCTACGAAAGCATTGGGGTGGCCGCGCCCATACTATTGGTGGTGGCGCGGCTGACGCAGGGCCTGAGCGTGGGCGGCGAATATGGCACCTCAGCCACGTATTTGAGCGAAATGGCAGATGCCAAAAACCGGGGCTTCTACTCCAGCTTTCAATACGTCACGCTCATTGCCGGGCAGCTTTTGGCGCTGCTGGTGCAGCTAGGCCTGCAGCGCGTGCTCAGCCCGGCCCAGCTGTATGCCTGGGGCTGGCGCATACCATTCGCGCTAGGCGCGGTGGCGGCCGTATCGGCCCTGTACCTGCGCCGCAGCATGACCGAAACCGAAGCCTTTGCGCAGCAGACTACCGGTTTGGCCGGCCCGGAAAAGCCCGCCTCGGGCCAGCTGCGCACGCTGCTGCGCTACCCGCGCGAAGTGCTGACGGTGGTGGGCATGACGCTGGGCGGCACCATTGCCTTCTATACCTTCACCACCTACGCCCAGAAATTTCTGGTGAATACCGCCGGTTTCAGCAAGGATGCGGCCACCCTGATTTCGTTCGGGGCGCTGGCTGTCACCATCGGGCTGCAGCCGGTGCTGGGGGCCGTGTCCGATAGGGTGGGGCGGCGGCCGGTGCTGCTGTTTTTTGGGGTGGGGGCAACGCTGGGCACGGTGCCGCTGCTCACGCTGCTGGCCCGCACCCACGATGCCTGGACGGCGTTCGGGCTGCTGCTGCTTGGGCTGATTATCGTCAGCGGCTACACGTCCATCAATGCCATTGTGAAGGCCGAGCTGTTTCCGACCCACATCCGGGCGCTGGGCGTGGGCTTGCCCTACGCCCTCACGGTGGCCATTTTCGGCGGCTCGGCCGAATACGTGGCCCTGCAGGCCAAAGCCCACGGCGTGGAAAGCTGGTACTACTGGTACGTGACGGCTTGCGCGGCCATTTCGCTGGTCGTGTACCTGCGCATGAACGACACTCAGCAAACTTCTCGCCTCGACGACGAAAGCCGCTGAGCCGGGCAATGCAACGGGGCCGCCCGGTTAGCGTCTTCTGCGGAGCGGGGCGAAAACAAACCCCGCGCTTTCATCTTTTCAACCAAACCATTCACGCTCAAGCCCCACTTCCATGCGAAACCCCGCCCGCTTCCTGTTTGCCGCCCTGCTCTTGCTCGCTGGCCACACGTACGCCCAGGACAAAAAGATGCCTGAGGACAAATCGAAGCGCCCGAGCCCGCCCGCTACCGTGACCACGACGGTAGGCACCACCACCGTCACCATCGACTACAGCCGCCCCTCGGTGAAGGGCCGCAAGGTGTTCGGCGGCGAGCTGGTGCCCTACAACGCCGTGTGGCGCACCGGAGCCAACGAAGCCACCACTTTCAGCGTGGACAAAGCCGTGAAAATAGAAGGCCAGGCCCTGCCTGCCGGCAAATACGCCCTGTTCACCATCCCCTCGGCCACCGAGTGGACCATCATCTTCAACAAAACCGCCAACCAGTGGGGCGCTTACGAATACGACCAGAAGCAGGACGCGCTGCGCGTGAAAGTGAAAGCCCAGAAGACGGCCGCGCCGGTCGAGCAGTTCACGATTACAGCTGATAAATCGGGCAAAGTGAATCTGATGTGGGAAAATACGCAGGCGAGCTTTATGGTGAAGTAGCCTGTCCTAAACAGAAAAGCCGCGTAGCGGCGGCAGGTTTGTAGCTAAGAACTGCCGGAACATGCGAAAAGCCGCGTAGCGGTGACAGAAATGCTTGGGTGCTTCTGTCACCGCTACGCGGCTTTCCCTTTTATTGCTTCGCATCGGCTACAAACCTGCCGCCGCGCTGCGGCTGTTTCTAATGCTAGCATCACTAGCGCGAAACGGATTTTCGCTATTCTGGCAACAGCTACTGGCGCAACGGTAGTCTGGTATTCCTTTGAGCCCTACGCCCGCGCCTCTTCCAGAATACTCTCCACCCAGCCCTTACCCCACTCGGCCAGGTCCTGCTCCGTCCAGAGTTTGGGGTAGAAAATGCGCTTCTGGAACTTGGGAGGCAGGTACTTCTTCCAGTTGGTGCCGCCGGTGGCGGCCAGGGCCGTGGGGTCGCGCTCCAGGTAGCGCACCGCCGATTTGTAGTGCATCAGGGGCCAGTTCACGTTCACGTTCACATCGAGCTGCTTGAGCTGGCGCAGCAGGCGCGGGTGCTGGCGGTCCTCTTCGGGCAGGCGCTGCACGGTGCTCCACACGTTCTTATCTTGGTAGGCGGCGGCGTGCTGGGTGAGCTGCTGGCTGTATTTTTCCTCGAACTGAATGAGGGTGAGGGCCTTGGCGCCGGTTTCTTCAATAGTGGCCCCGGCTTTCCAGTAGATGCAGCCCATCAGCTCGTCGTGGGCGGCGGCCTCGCCCAGCAGGCGGCGCTTTTCCTGATTGAGCAGGTTATTCAGGTCGGTGCTGGCAATTTCGATCATGCGGTACTGCACGCTCTGGAAGCCCGAGGCCGGCATCAGGGCCATGCGGAACTGCAGAAACTGCTGCTTGTCCATGCCATCCACCATCACGTCGAACGAGTCGATCAGGTTCTCGAAGTAGCGGTTGATGCGGCCCACGCGCAGCACCAGCTCGCCCACGGTCGGCTCTTTCAGCGCCCCGATCTGCTCGTATTCGCAGAGGCAAAGCTTGAAATACAGCTCCGTAATCTGGTGGTACATGATAAAAATCCGCTCGTCGGGAATCTGGGTGAGCGGGCGCTGCAGGCTCAGCAGCGTGTCCAGCTCAATGTAGTCCCAGTAGTTGACGTAGTCGGCGTAGAAAAGTCCTTCGAGGTAGCCGGCCAGGTCCTGACCGTCAGCGGCATACTTCTGCTGCAGACGGCGGAGCTGGTCGAGCACGGCGGGCGAAAATTCGTCCTGCGAGTGGGGCATGGGTGGGTGGTTTGGGGCGGAGGCAAAGGCCATTTGGGTGGAAATGGGACCCCTAAGGAACGAAAAACCCGTCGATTGTGCCAGCCGCAGGCAACGTCGTGGCCGGCCCGTGCATCTTTGGGCGTGGCAGCGCCCCCCGGCGCGTACGGAGCTGGCGGCGCAAAGTCGGCGTGGCAGTTGGTTTCCCGGCCGAAGTTCCTACTTTTAGCCCGTCTTATGGCCGAGAAAAGCAGTATTTTCGATATGATCGGACCGGTGATGATTGGGCCCAGCTCCTCGCACACCGCGGGCGTGGTTCGCATTGCCAGCGCCGCCATCCGCATCCTGGGCTCTTTGCCCACGCATGCCACCGTCACGTTCTACAACTCCTTCGCCCGCACCTACGAGGGCCACGGCTCCGACCGCGCCATCGTGGCCGGCCTGCTGGGCATGGCCACCGACGACAAGCGCATCCGCGAAGCATTCGACCACGCCAAAGAGGCCGGCCTAGAGTACGTATTTCAGAGCGTGGGCAATGCCAGCACCATGCACCCGAACACCATCCGACTGCAGCTGCGCGACGAGCGCACGGGCCACGCCGTGGAGGTCATTGGGCAGAGCCGGGGCGGGGGCGTGATTCGCATTGTGGAGGTCGACGGCTTTCCGGCCGACTTTTCGGCCTCGCTGCACACGCTCATCGTGGATGCCGACGACCGTACGGGCTCCATTGCCTTCATCGCCTCCGTCATTGCCCACGACGACTGCAACATTGCCACCATGTTTGTGAGCCGCAAGGGCAAAAACGACGCGGCCCGGCAGTTTATCGAAATGGACTCGGGCCTGCGGGAAATAACTCTGGACTACCTGCGCCAGCTCAGCTGGGTTCACCGCGTCATCTACATTCCCAACATCGACTAAGCCTTCTGAGGCGACCTTTCCGGCCATGAAAACAACCCGTACTCCGCTTGCCCGGCTGGCCGCTGCCAGCGTCGGCCCGCTGCTGGTAGCGGCCAGCGTGCTACCCGCCGCGGCCCAGCAAACGATGCCCGCGCAGCCGCTCGGCTCGGCCCTGACCAAGCCGGTGCCGACCGGCCCGCTCACGCTCCAGCAGGCCGTCGACTTTGCGCTCAGCAACAACCTGACCGTGCGCCAGACGGAGCTGAACGCCCGCCAGCAGGAAGCCATTCAGCGGCTGAACCGCGCGGCGCTGCTGCCCACGGCCGGCCTCAATGCTACCCAAAACTTCAACTTCGGCACCAACCGCGACCCGTTCACCAACCAGTTCCAGCAGCTGAACGTGCGGTCCAACAACTTTTCGGCCAGCGCCCAGGCTACCTTGTTTGCCGGCTTTCAGCTGCGCAACACGGTGAAGCAGGGCGTGCTGCAAACGCAGGCCGCGCAGGCCGACATCGAGAAGGCCCGCAACGACTTGTCGCTGAACGTGGCCTCCTCGTATCTGCAACTGCTGCTGGCCCAGGAGCTGATTCGGGCTTCGGAGGCGCGCATGGCCACCGTGCAGGCGCAGGTGTCGCGCAGTGAGAAGCTGCTCAAGGCCGGTTCCGTGGCCGAAGGCAACGTGCTCGACAGCCGCGCCCAGCTGGCCGGCGAGGAAAGTACCCTCGTAACGGCCCAGAACCAGCGCGACCTGGCCCGCCTTACGCTGCTGCAGCTGCTGAATCTGGACCCGGCCACGCCCGCCGCCGCCAGCTTTGAGATTATCACGCCCGCGCTGCCCGATCCGGCCAGCTTTGAGGCCGAAGGCCGCTTGCCCGACCCCAACGAGACGTATGAGCAGGCCCGCCAGCGCCAGCCCGAAGTGCGGGCCGCTGAGCTGCGCGTGCAGAGTGCCCAGCGCGGCATCGAAATTGCCCGCGGGGCCTACTATCCGCGCCTGACGGTATCCGGCGGCGTGCAGACGGGTTTCACATCGGCGCGCAGCCAGCAGATTCTCAATCCCGAGAAATTCCAGACGGTGCCGGTGCTGCAAGCCAGCCCCACCACACCGGGCCAGTATCTGCCAACTTCGTTTGTGCTGCTCCAGCCCGCCTTCGACAAGCTGGAGTACCGGTTTATTGACCAGCTGCGCGACAACCGCGGCGAGTTCCTGCAGTTCAACCTCAATATTCCGATTCTCAACGGCCTGCAAAGCCGTGTGGGCGAGCAGCGGGCCCGCGTGAGCCTGGCGCAGAGCGAGCTGCAGGCCGACCAAGTGCGGGTGCAGCTGCGCCAGACCATTCAGCAGAGCTACGCCGACGCGCTGGCCGCCCAGCGGCGCTATGCCGCCAGCGCCCGCCAGGTAGAGGCCCTGACCACGTCGTTCCGTAACGCCGAAATCCGCTTCAACAACGGCCTGCTCAACGGCACCGACTTCAACATTGCCCGCAACAACCTCACGGCCGCCGAGTCCGACATGATTCAGGCCAAATACCAGTTCATCTTCCGCCGCAAAGTCCTCGACTTCTACCAGGGCAAGCCGCTGGCGCTGTAGGGGGGGCTTGGGAGCTTGGTTTTCGTCGAACGACCGGCCTCCAATATACAAGCCCCTAAGACCCCAACAGTCAAGCCCCCTAGTCCCCAATAACTAAGCTCCCAAGACCCTAAAACCCCAATGAAGAACAACCGCTTACTCTACATTCTGCTGGCCGTGCTGGGGCTTTCCCTGATTGGCTTTTTCGTGGCGAAAAAGCAGGGCTGGGTTGGCCAGCCGGCCGGCACGGAGGTCATTGCCTCGAAGGCCGCGCCGGCCAACATCGTGGAGAAGGTGAGTGCCTCGGGCAAAGTGCAGCCCGAAACGGAGGTGAAAATCTCGCCCGACGTATCGGGCGAAATCACGCAGCTCTACGTGCAGGAAGGCGACTCCGTGAAGAAAGGCCAGCTGCTGCTGCGCATCCGGCCCGATAACTACCAGGCCATGGTGAACATGCAGTCGGCCTCGGTGGGCACGCAGCGGGCCAACGTGGGCCAGACCCAGGCCCGCCTGCAGCAGCTGCTGGCCAGCGCCAAGCAAACCGAGCTGAGCTTCCGCCGCAACGCCTCGCTCTACAAGCAGAAGGTGATTTCGCAGGCCGACTACGAGGCCAGCAAGGCAGCCTACGAGGCCTCGCAGGAGGAAATCAACTCAGCCCGCCAGAGCATCCGGGCGGCGCAGAGCAACGTGCAGAGCGCCCAGGCCTCGCTGGAAGAAGCCCGCAAAAACCTCAATAAAACCACCATCTACGCCCCCGTGAGCGGCACCATCAGCAAGCTCAATGTGAAGAAAGGCGAGCGGGTGGTGGGTACTTCGCAGATGGCGGGCACCGAAATCATGCGCATTGCCAACCTGAACTCGATGGAAGTGCGGGTGAGCGTGAATGAAAACGACATCATCAACGTGGACCTCGGTGACTCGGCCATCGTGGAGGTGGACTCCTACGCCAGCAAGGACGAGAAATTCCGGGGCGTGGTGACCAGCATTGCCAACACGGCCAAAGACGCGCTGACGGCCGAGGCCGTAACCGAGTTTGAGGTGCGCATCCGGCTGCTGCCCGAGTCGTACCGGCACCTGCAGCGCACGGTGCGGGGCCGCTCCATCGTGCCCTTCCGCCCCGGCATGACGGCCTCCATCGACGTGATTACGGACCGCAAGAGCAACGTGCTGAGCGTGCCGCTGGCCGCCGTGACCACCCGCTCCGACAGTACCGCCAATAAAGAAGACGAGAAAAAAGGCGGCGTGGTGCGCGTCAGCCGCGGCTCCTCGGCCCCCAAGGAAGCCGACGACAAGGCCGGCCCCAAGCTCGACGTGCAGGAAGTGGTCTTCGTGATTCGCAACGGCAAAGCCGTGCTGACGCCCGTCAAAACCGGCATCAGCGACTTCGACAACATCGAGATTCTCAGCGGCCTGCAGGCCGGCGAGCAGGTGGTGAGCGGGCCGTTCCGGGCCGTGGCCAAAACCCTGAAAGACGGCACGATGGTGGTGGTGAAGGATGCCAAAACCATCAACAAAGCCGCCCTGAAAGAAGCCCCGGAAGAAGATAAGTAAGGCTCTGGCCGTTGCAGGAAAGACCAGCCAGCCTGTCATTGCGAGCAGCGCGAAGCAATCCGTCCTGGGCACTGCGGCAAGCCTGATTAAACCAATAAGCCCTTGACGTACGTACCCGTCAGGGGCTTATCTGTAGAGGAAACTGTACACATTTGACCGCCCGGATGGCCGCGCTTCGCGCGTCATGACACTAGACTACGCATCCCATTGGAAAAAATAGCCATGATTGGCGGCGGCTCCTGGGCCACTGCCCTCACCAAGATATTATCGGAAAACGGGGCCCGCGTGGGCTGGTGGCTGCGCAGCAAAGACGACGTGCAGCACCTGCGCAGCACCCGCCACAACCGCCGCTACCTGTCCTCGGTGGCCTTCGACCTGACCCGCGTAGTGCCCTCCACCGACCTGGAGGAAGTGGTGAAGGAAGCCGACTGGCTGGTGCTGGCCGTGCCCGCCGCCTTCGTGCAGAGCGCCCTGGATAAGCTGGACCGCGACGCGCTGAAGAACAAGCGCATCATCTCGGCCATTAAGGGCATGATTCCGGGCAAAAACGTGCTGGTGACGGACTACGTGGCCGAGCGGTTTCGGCTGCCGCACACGCAGCTGGGCATTGTGGCCGGGCCCTGCCACGCCGAGGAAGTAGCCCTCGAAAAGCAGAGCTACCTCACCATCGGCTCGCCCGATCACCAGCTGGCCGAGGATTTCAGCCTGCTGCTGCGCAACCGCTACGTGAAGGCGCACCCCATGGCCGACCTCGACGGCATCGAGTACTTCGCCGTGATGAAAAACATCATTGCCCTTACCTGCGGCATCGCCCACGGTCTGGGCTACGGCGACAACTTCCAGGCCGTGCTGGTGAGCAACGCGGTGCAGGAGATGCGCCGCTTCGTGCACGCGATGAACCCCCAGCCCCGCGACCTGTCGGGCTCCGCCTACCTCGGTGACTTGCTGGTGACGGCCTACTCGCAGTTTTCGCGCAACCGCACCTTCGGCAGCATGATCGGGCGGGGCTACTCGGTGAAATCGGCGCAGCTGGAAATGAACATGGTGGCCGAGGGCTACTACGCCGTGAAAAGCATTTATGAGCTGAACAAGGAGCTGAAAGTGCCCATGCCCATTGCTACGGCGGCGTATCATATTCTCTACGAGAAGATTTCGCCGGCCGTGGAGATTGAGATTCTGAAGGAGAAGTTTAGATAATAGCAGCATTACAGAACGGCTAACGTTGCCAAAGGATCTGTCATCCTGAGCAGAGCGAAGGACCTTGTGTCAGTTGAACGACAAGCGCAATAACGACTCGTCCAACTGGCATAAGGTCCTTCGCTCTGCTCAGGATGACAGTACCGTTGCCCATAAAATACTATTCATGTCCTGGATTCTGCTCGCCCTGCTCACAGCTTTGTGCCTGGCGCTCTACAACTTCTTCATCAAGCTGGCCGCCGACCAGCTGCCGGCAGCCGTGGGCGCGGTGGTGCTGCAATTGGTAGCAGCCCTGTTGGGCGGGCTTTGGCTCCTGCGGCTCAGGCTGCATGGGCAGCCGCTGCCCATCACCAACAAAGGCCTGTTGCTGGCCGCGCTGGCCGGGGTGGGCGTGGGGCTGGCCGAGATTCTGACGTTCGTGGTGTTCAGCCGGGGCGTGCCTTCCTCGGTGGGCACGCCGGTGATTGTGGGCGGCTCGGTACTGCTCACGGCGGTGCTGGGACTGGTGCTGCTGCGCGAGGCCCTCACGCTGCCGCAGGCTCTGGGCCTGCTGCTAATTGTGGTAGGTATCGGCCTGCTGGCGCGGGGACACTAGCGCCGCCCGGCTGCTTAGGCTGCCTGCTTGTCGGCCGCCAGGGCGGGCAGGGTGCGGTGCAGCGCGGCCTGCAGCTTGGTGTGGTGGCAGGCAATGTACGACTGCAGCGTGCCGCGCCGGTGAATGAAGATGCGCGTATCGGCCGCGTCGGGGGCGGCATCTTTGGCGGGGCAATACTCGGCCACCGTGAGCTGGCTGTCGTTGCGGAAGTTGATAATCAGGTGCGCCCCGTGCGATACTTTGTCCTGCCAGCCGCTGACGCGGGTGGGGTGGTAGCTCAGCAGCAGCGGCACGCAGGCCGACAGCTGCTCGGCCACCGTTTCCTGGCAAGTCTCCGACAGCGTACCAACTGCCCGCAGCTGCTGGCGCAATTCGGTCTGGACCTGCTTGGTAAATACATCGGCTTTGGGCAAGCGCTTCAAAAGTCTCTTTACGGGCAGCATGGGGGCGGGGCTAAGCTGCAAATATACACGCTGCTGCCCGATAACGCGCTGAAAAATAACGCTGCTGACCCGCGCTGCGCCGCCAGAGGCCGTATTGGCGTATACTGCCACCTGATCCATTTCTTCCACCTGAATTTTTGCGCGATGAGCACCTTAGGCAACAGCAATTTTGACGATGATTCGGCCGCCGACTTCCTGGCCGATTTCACGGATTTTCCCGGCGAAGTGGCGCTGCTTGAAGCCCTGGCTCCGGCCGCCGAGGCCGACGGCGAGTATCTGGAAGCCGAGGTGGCCGGTCCGGCGCTGGCCGCTGCCGAAATAGTAGCGGCCCTGGCCGGCCAGCCCTTCGCCCACTTCCCCACCGACCTGCTCAAGCAGCTAAAGGCCTTGAATATCAGCGACCTGGAGGAATTGCAGGAGCTGGCCACGCAGGCCGTGACGGCCGTAGCCCAGGACTCGGAGCCGCGGGCGCAGGCGGCGGCCAGCAGCACGCTCAATGACTGGCTGAACGAGCAGCAGGAGCTGCTGAAGCGGCTGGCATAAGCGCGGGCAGCGTTAAACAATTCGCCGACTTATGAGTACTTTACGGGAGTCCACCATTATCTGCAAAAGCTAATGCAAAAAGATCCGAATGCTCAGAACGCCGCCGCCGGCGACCAGGAAACCGGCGGAAACGGCACCGGCACGGCCATCACCGGCGCCGGCACCTCGCACGACCCGCGCACCGCGGCCGGCGAACAGGCCCAGACCCTGACCACCCGCCAGGGGCACCCGATCTACGACAATCAGAACACGCGCACCATCGGCAACCGCGGGCCGGCCACGCTGGAAAACTACCAGCTGATTGAGAAAATCAGCCACTTCGACCGGGAGCGGATTCCGGAGCGAGTGGTGCACGCCCGCGGGGCCGGGGCGCACGGAGTGTTTGAGGCCTACGGCACGGTGGGCACCGAGCCCATCGGCAAGTATACCCGCGCCAAGCTGTTCAGCCAGAAGGGCAAGCAGACGCCGGTATTTGTACGCTTTTCCAGCGTGATTCACGGCGGCCACTCGCCCGAAACCCTGCGCGACCCGCGCGGCTTCGCCACCAAATTCTACACCGAAGACGGCAACTGGGACCTGGTGGGCAACAACCTGAAGGTGTTCTTCATTCGGGATGCCATGAAGTTTCCGGATATGGTGCATTCGCTGAAGCCCGACCCGGTGACCAACCGGCAGGACGGCGGCCGCATCTTCGACTTTATGAGCAACACGCCGGAGTCGCTGCACATGCTCACGTTTCTGTTTTCGCCTTGGGGCATTCCGGCCAACTACCGCCAGATGCAGGGCTCGGGCGTGAACACCTATAAATGGGTGAACCAGGACGGCGTGGGCACGCTGGTAAAATACCACTGGGAGCCCCAGCAGGGCGTAAAAAACCTGACCCAGCCCGAAGCCGAAGCCATTCAGGCCAAGAACTTCAACCATGCCACCCAGGATCTGTACGAAGCCATTGCGCAGGGCAACTTCCCGCGCTGGGAGCTGCGCGTGCAGCTGATGAGCGACGACGACCACCCGGAACTGGATTTCGACCCGCTCGACGATACCAAGCTCTGGCCCGAGGATCAGTTTCCGCACCTGCCCGTGGGCATGATGACGCTGAACCGCAACCCCGAAAACTACTTCGCCGAGGTGGAGCAGGTGGCTTTCGGCACCGGCGTACTGGTCGATGGCCTCGACTTCTCCGACGACAAGATGCTGCAGGGCCGCACGTTCTCCTACTCCGATACGCAGCGCTACCGCGTGGGCCCCAACTACCTGCAGCTGCCCATCAACGCGCCCAAAAAGCACGTAGCCACCAACCAGCGCGACGGCCAGATGACCTACCACGTGGACACGGCCCCTAACCAGAATCCGCACGTGAACTACGAGCCCAGCTCGCTCAACGGCCTTACCGAAAGCCCCCGCGCCGGTGCCGACCACGAGCCCGAGTACCGCGCCCGCCTGATGCGCCAGAAAATCGACCGCCGCGGCGACATGGACTTCAAGCAGGCCGGCGAGCGGTGGCGCCTGCACAACGACACCGAAAAGCAGGACCTGATCAACAACCTGACCGACGCGCTGAGCGCCGCCACCCCGGAAATTCAGGACCGCATGGTGGAGCTGTTCAGCAAGTGCGATGCCGAGTACGGTCAGCGCCTGCGCACCAGCCTCGACAACGTGGCCAAAGACCCCAGCGCCGCCACCAGCCGCTATATGGGCGGCCGCGTGCGCCCCGCCGCGGCCAATGGCCACACCAATGGCCACCAGAACGGCACTAACGCCCCCGCGCAGAAAGCCGAAGAAATGGCCCACGATGCCAAGCCATACTAGCCGTAGCGCGTAAATGCTATGTGAAAAAGGCCAACGGACGTTCCGTTGGCCTTTTTTTGCTTATAGACAACCTGCTTAATAAATTGTCATCTGGTCATGCCGAGTGAGGTCAAAGCATCTCTTCCACTTTGTTTGGTCAGCATTGCAACGAAGCATTCCATCTACGGTATTTTTCAACATGCCCACCTGCATTAACCGGCCTGTGCCTTGACCGGGCCACACATATATATGTGATATGTAATATTGTTTATCATTTATATATTTAACCTAATCTGTGTCGCTGGTGAGGGTGATCTGTGGTGATGATAGTGACCTGAGCCGGGCAGCAACAGGGTTTTCGATGTGATTTTGGGCGGCCCCAGCCTTGTGAGCTGGGCCGGTAGTTTTGAGGGATCCTGCGGCTTCGGGCCGAATACTTTGTGAAGGCCAAGCAGCGTTACACATGGCTTTTTGGTGAGGCTGAGCATAACGGCTCAGAAGTCGGCGGAGTCATCGCAGTTCGCCGTCTATCCTAGTCCGGCGATGAATGAGCGCCATATCACCGGCCTCAACGCTGCTGTTGGGCCGCTGAAACTGACGGTTTATACCGCATTTGGCAAGCCCGTGCTGACGCGGGAAACAGGAATTGAGGCTTCCTGCTGGATGTGCACAGCTGGCCGCGTGGCACCTATTGGGTGTCGCTGGAAGGCCCACGTTCCCACGAAAGACATCAGGTGCAGGTGCAGGTGCTGGTGCGGCAGCGGCCTGGCGCTACCCTGTTCTTTGGGGAGTTTTCTTGCTGAAAGCCTGACGTATCGAAGGAAAGTGCAGCTCAATTTTACCCCGGTCTGGGCCTGGGTATTGGTTTAACCTTTCATCTAATGCAATGAAAAATCTCCTGCTTACGCTGTGTTGTGTGTTCGGTGCAACGCTTCCCGGTTTGGGTCAAATAGGCTGGGCGGCGGCCCGGGCTCTGAGAGAAGTAGCGGTAACCAGTGTAGTAGCCGACCCTGGCAGCCGCGACACCTTCGTGACGGGCAGCTTTTCTTCGCAAATCAGCTTCACCTCGCCTTACCCTAGTGGTAACGTTGCTCTGGTTCCCGCCGGACGAACAGATGTGTTCCTTGCCCGCCTCGATTCCGTTGGCAACCTGCGGTGGGCCCGGCAGGTGGGCGGCTCCGGAGCCACGGCACACGGTGCCAGTATTACCGTCGACAACCGCGGGGGCCTGTACGTAGTTGGCTCATGCACGGGTACGCTGACGGTAAATACCGGCCCTACCAGCGTCGTGGCGTCCCCGATTTTCGCGGCGGTGCTGGTACTGCGTTGCCGGGCCACCAACGGTACTACCGTCTGGAGCCGCAGCGTGGGCAGCAGCGGTGATTACTCAACCGGCGAAACCATTGCCATGAGGCCCGGGGGCTCAGTGTTCTACATAGGTGGGCGTCTGGGCGGCGGCACTATGTCTTTTGCCCCGCTCAGCGTCCTGGCCGAGCGACGCTCCGGCTACGTGGCTGCTTACACCACCGCGGGGGCCGCCCTCTGGGTGCGCCTCTGCGACAATGATGGGGGCCTGTGGGGCTCCAGCGTGCAGGAGCTAGCCGTAGATGGGAGTGGCTGCTATGCCACCGGCTTTTTTAGTACGGCCATGGAACTGGGCGGTTTGTCCTTGCCCAATAGCGCTACTATCAGCCAAACCTTCGTGGCGCGGCTGGATCCCGGCAGTGGGGCCGCCGTCTGGTTGAAAGCCAGTAAAGCCGCGGTGGTGGGGTCGCTTTTCAGCCACGTTTCGCGCGGCAGCGGTCTGGCGGTGAGGGGAGGGGCCTGCTACGTGGGCGGTACCTTCAAAGGCATGGAGCTATTCGGGAGCTATGGCCTTACAGCAGGCCCCAATCTGACTGGCTATCTGGCGCGCTATAATGCTGCCACCGGCGACGTACTCTGGATCAAGCCCCTGGGTTTCACTTCTCTGGCGTTCGGCTACACCAACACCTTTGTAAAAGTGGCCGCGAATGGTGCCCGCGTGGTGGCGGCGTGGGGTGCCGAGGCTCCCGTTCGCTATTCGCTGCTGGCTTCGCACGCGCCCAATGGTACGTATCAGTGGAGCGTAACCTCTGGTGGAGCAGGCAATAGTGGTGCTTCCGATGTAGCGTTGCGGCCGGACGACGCGGCAGCATATTGGACCGGTAATTTTCAGCTGGGTAGCACCTTCGGGCCCTTTGTGTTAGTGGGGCCGAGCAGTCCGGCCAGTGGGTTCTGGGTCAGCGTGAAGCCCGTTGTATCCGGGAAGCTTCTACCAGGAATGCCCGCCGAACGGATTTCTTTGTACCCAAATCCAGCGGTGGATGAGTTGCGCATCGGCGGCCTGGAGCAGGTCACGGGCCCGCTCAAGCTAACGGTATACACCGCCCTCGGCAAGCCCGTGCTGACGCGTATGCTGGATACAGCCGGCCTCACGCTGGAAGTGCGCGACTGGCAGCGCGGTACTTACTGGGTGACGTTGGAAGGAGAATTTATCCACGAGCGGCACCTGGTTCAGGTGCGGTAGCTCAACTTTGGCTTGCCACCAGCCTGCGGCCCGACGCCATTTAGCCGACGCCAAACTTCTGCAACTCCTCCCATACCCGGTGCACCGGTAGGCCCATCACGTTGAAGTAGGAGCCTTCCAGCCGCGTTACGGCCACCATTCCGATCCAGTCCTGCGCGCCGTAGGCCCCGGCTTTGTCCAGGGGCTGGTAGGTGCGCACGTAGAAGTCGATTTCGCTGGGGGAGAGGGCGCGGAAATGCACCTGCGTCCGGTCGGAGAAGACGGTACGGCGGCCGTCGCCGTGCAGCAGGCACACGCCGGTATACACGTCGTGGGCGCGGCCCTGCAGGCGGGTGAGCATGGCGCGGGCTTCGGCTTCGTCGGCGGGCTTGTTGAGCACGTCGTCGTCGAGGCACACGATGGTATCGGCGGTCAGCAGCACTTCGTCGGGAGCCAGGTCGGGGCGGTAGGCCTCAGCTTTGTGGGCGGCCAGAAACTCGGCTACTTCGGCCCGGTGCAGGTGGGGCGGATACGTTTCGTCCACCTCGCGCAGCCGGATTTCATAGCTAAGGCCCAGCTCGGTGAGCAGCTGCCGGCGGCGCGGCGAGTTAGAGGCCAGGATTAAACGGGGAGTGGAAGACATGGTCGTAATCGTCGTCGCGGATGGAGGTGAAAAGGAAGCCGCCGATGGTTTTGGGGTAAAAGAACGTCGATTTGGGCGGCATCACGGCCCCGGAGTGGCACACGCGCTCCACCTCGTCCATCGTCACCTCGTTCACGATGAAGGCGGCGCGGGCCTCGCCCCGGTCTACGCGGCTCAGGCACTCGGGGAAGATGCGCACGTAGGCCACGCCCGGCCAGGCCCGCTGCGCGTCGGGCCCGATGATGCCCAGCACTTTTTCCAGCACGAAGAAGTGCAGCACCGTCAGATCCAGCGCCTTTACCGCCTCAGTCGTGTCCCAGCTCAGCTGCTCGTGCACCTCGGGCCGCAGGCGCAGCTTGTAAGCTTGCCCGCTCAGATACAGCCCGAAAGCCCACTGCTTGCCGGCCAGCAGCTCGGGCAGGGCATAGGCATCTTCTTTGGGCACCACGGTAAAATACGGCTCCAGGCGGCTTAGAAACTCCTCGTCCGTGAGCTGGCCGGGCAACTCCAGCAGTAGCCGGTGGGTGGGCAGAATGCGCAGGTCGTCGGCGGCGGCGTTGGTGAGGTACATCAGGTGGAAGTTCCACGGCTCGCGGCCGGTAGCGGCGGGGTCGGCGGCCAGCCGGGCCTGCCGGTAGGCCAGCGAGCCTTCGTAGCGGTGGTGACCGTCGGCCAGAATCACCTCGCGCGGGGCCAGCAGCTGCTGAAACCGCCGGATCACGGCCGCGTCCTGAATCACGGCCAGCACGTCGCGCGCGCCCTGGTAGTCTTCCTCCGTTTCGTAGAGCGGGCTCTGGATGGCCTCGTCGAGGTAGCGCTCCAGCTCAAAATTGTCGTCGCGGTAGAGGCCGTGGGTGGCGCTGGTTTCAAACTGGGTGCGGGCCAGCAGCTCGGCGCGGTCGTTTACGGCGGCGGGCAGCGTGTTTTCGTGGCGCAGTACCACGTTTTCGGCCCAGTCGTAGGCCCGGATGTGGCACATGAAGCCCTTGCGGCAGTATTCGCGCGGACTGCCCGGCAGCCGGAAATACTGGTAGTAGGCATAGATGCCCGGCAGCTCGTCCTGCCGCAGCACGCCCGTTTTTTGCCACTCCGTGAGCCGCTCCAGCGCCGCGCCGGCCGCATCCTCACCCCGCGGCACCGACAAATGAATGCTGTTCAGCGGATTGCGGTACAGCGCCTCCCGCTGCTTCTCTGACACCACATCAAACAGCGGCGACACATACTCATCAATCCGCGCACTCAGCTCGGTATTATAGCGCCAGCCACGAACAGGTTGAATTTCAGCCACTAAGAAAGGTTGAATTTTGAATTTTAAATGTTGAATGGCCCGGGATAATTAAGTTGAGATGCTGAAGAAGATGAGTGCCTGCGCCTGCCATTCATTCACCATTCAACACTCAAAACTCAGCATTGCCTACGGCGCGAGGCGGCTCAGCTTCCAGGTCTGGCCCGTTCGCTCGTACACAATCCGGTCGTGGAGGCGGGAGGGGCGGCCCTGCCAGAACTCCACGCGGTGGGGGCGCAGAATGTAGCCGCCCCAGTGCGCGGGCCGGGGCAACGGCTGCTGGCCCGCAAACTGCGCCTCCACGGCCTGCTCGCGCTGCTCCAGCTCCTGCCGGCTCCCGATGGGCTGGCTCTGCGGCGAGGCCCAAGCGCCCACCTGGCTGCCGTGCGGCCGGCTCTGAAAATATTCGGTGGAGAGGCTTTCCGGGGCTTTTTCTACCCGGCCCTCCACGCGCACCTGCCGCTCCAGGCCGGGCCAGAAAAAGGTGAGGGCGGCCAGCGGCTGCGCGGCCAGATCGTGGCCTTTGCGGCTGTCGTAGTTGGTGTAAAACAAAAAACCATCGTCGTCGGGCAACCCTTTCAGCAGCACGATGCGCGCCGAAGGCTGGCCGGTTTCGTCCACCGTGGCCAGGGTCATGGCGGTGGGCTCGTCGAGGCGGGCCTGCAGGGCTTCGTCGAGCCACACCCGGAACTGGGCCACGGCGGCGGGCAGCACGTCGGTTTCGGAAAGCGTCCGTTGAGCGTAGGTCTGGCGCAGGTCGGCCAGCTGTTGGTCAGTCATGCTTGGTTGAATAGGAGCGATGAAAGCGGAAGGGAAGCCCGCCCGGCAATTCGGGCCGCAAGGTAACACAATGAGGGCAGGCGAGGGAACCCAACCGTTGGCCGCGAACGTAAGGATATTCCGGCCCGCCCGACAACCCAATCCCGCGGCTTTCTGTTCTGATCAGCCGGCTGCCCGACCAGCTGGCGCCCCGCCCCCGCATTTCTCATTTCTAGCCTTCCTTTGTTATGCCCCGGCTCCGCGACGGTAGTTTGCTGATTTCCCAGCCCTTTCTGGGCGACCCCAACTTCGAGCGGACCGTGGTGCTGATGTGCCGCCATTCGGACGAGGAGGGCTCTTTTGGGCTGGTCCTGAACCGCGACTCCACCCTGCGCCTGGGCGACGTGCTGGAGCTGCCCGGCGGCGATGCCTCGCCCGCGGCCGGCCTGCCGCTGGGCCTGGGCGGCCCCGTGCAGCCCGATACGCTGCACTACCTGCACCACCGCCCCGACATCCCGCACGCCGTGGATCTGGGCCAGCAGGTGTACTGGGGCGGCGACTTCGGTGTGCTGCTCGGCCTGCTGCTCAGCGGCGAGCTGGGCCCCGACGATGTACGCCTGTATGTGGGCTATTCGGGCTGGACGGCGGGGCAGCTGGGAGAGGAAGTCAAGGAAAATGTTTGGATAGTGCATCCTAATGCTGCCGGGAAAGTATTTACTTTGGATAATGATGCCTTTTGGCGCGCGATTCTGCGCGAAAAAGGCGGCCGCTTCCGCGTCCTGTCCAACTACCCCACGGACCCTCGCCTCAACTGACGTATTCTTTCGCCTTCGCGCCTCCACTGCCGTTTTTTCGCGGCCTTTCTCCTTTGATCTATGCTACCCGAAAACGATAACGCCGCCCCCAACCAGTCCGAACAGCCCGAGGAGTCGCCGATGAGCATCCTGGAGCGCCGCCTGGCCGAAATTCAGTCGCGCCAGCCCGCGGCGGCGGCCCCCGCCCAGCCCACGCCCGCTACGCCTGCCCCCGATTCGGCCGCCGAAGCCACTATTGCCTCTACCACCACCGACGAAATAACGGAGCGCCCGGCCCAAGGTGCCGCCACTGCCCCCGGCGAGCCCGCCGGAGCTGGCACCGCTGAAGCTTCGGCCGATGCCACGCCAGCCGCTGAGCCTATCAGCGCGTCCATCCCGGAGCCTGCGGTTTCGGAGCCGCTGGCCCGCGCCGAAGACCATTACGGCAGCAGTAACCCAGGCGTGGAAAGCGCCCACGCCGCCGAAGCCGCCGCCCAGCCCGCCAGCGCCGCTATGCCGATCAGCGTGGAGCCTGAAGCCCTTCCTGCCGCTGAAATGCCGGCTACGGCCGCCGCCTCTTTCACTCCCGAGCCGGAAGCGCTGCCCAGTGCCGATGCCCCCGCGCCGTCGCACACGGAAGGCGTGGAGCCCGCCACGGCTTTCCCGCTGAAAACCGCCGAGGATATCGACGCGGCCCCGCTGGCCGTAGCCTCGCTGCCCACGTCGGCCAATGCGTCGGCTACCGAAGCTGCCGCGGAGGCCGCGGCTTTTTCCGCTACGGAAGAGGAAGAAGAGTACGTGCCCGAAACGCCCGCGCCCGACTTCGCTCACCTCGATTTGCCCAGCCAGGCCGCGCACCTGCTGGCCCTGCTGCGCCGCGCCGATGCCCGCCAGAACCGCAAGCAGATCTTCGACCTGCACCGCCAGTACGAAACCGCCATCAGCGCCGACCGCACCGCGGCTCGCCAGCGCTTCACGGAGCAGGGCGGCGAGGGCGACGACTTCGCTTACACCGGCCCCGAGGGCCACGCCGAGCTGACCAAAGCCCTGCAGGAATTCCGCGAAAGCCGCGCCCGCGACGCGAAGGCCGAGGATGAGAACCGCGCCAAGAACCTGGCCCACAAGCAGTATTTGCTCTCGCAGTTGCGACAATTGATAGAGTCGGCCGAAACCAAGGACAGCTCGGTGCGCATCAAAACGCTGCAAACCGACTGGAAAGCCACCGGCCCCGTGCCCCAGAAAGACGCGCAGGAGTTGTGGAACAGCTACCACGCGCTGCTGGACATGTATTACAACAACCGCGGCCTGTTCTTCGAAATGAAGGAGCTGGACCGGCGGCGCAACCTGGAGGCCAAGGAAGGGCTGGTGCAGCGCGCCGAGGCCCTGGCCCAGCAGCCCAGCATCAATAAAGCGCTGCAGGAGTTGCGCCAGTTGCACGAAGACTGGAAGCACATCGGCCCCGTGCCCAACGAGCAGCGCGACCCAATCTGGAACCGCTTTCTGGCCGCTTCGGAAGTCATTCATGACCGCAAAAAAGAATTCCTGAACGCCCGCACGGCCCAGGAAACGGCCAACCTGACCCGCAAAACGGCTATTCTGGAGCAGATCAAGCCCTACGCCGAGTTCGAGACGGAGCGCGTGAATGAGTGGCGCGCCAAAACCGATGAGCTGCAGAAGCTGAAAGAAGAATGGGATGCCGCCGGCCTGGTGCCCCGCGACAAAGCCGAGCAGCTTAACAAGCAGTTCTGGGGCGCTTACAAGGGCTTTTTCCAGCGCAAAAACCAGTTCTTCAAATCCCTGGACGAGGAGAAAAATGCCAACCTGAAGCGCAAGTTGGAACTGTGCGAGCAGGCCGAGGCCGCCCTGGTGAATCCTAACTGGGAAGAGGGCCGCGAAATCGTAATTCGGCTGCAGAAGGAGTGGAAGCTCATCGGCCGCGTACCGGAAAAGCAGTCGGATAAGGTCTGGAACCGCTTCCGCACGGCCTGCGACGGGTTCTTTGAGCGCAAAAACGAAGAGGCCAAGCAGCGTGTGCAGCAGGCTCAGCAGGTGTCGCAGGAGCAGGCCACGCACCTCGACCGGGTGGCCGAGGCCGTGGCCGCCCTCACTACCGATGAACCCGGAACGCTGGCCGGCTTCCAGCAGCACGTAGCCGACTGGCGCGCCTTCGATGGCGCAGCCGGCGGGGCGCGGGGTGCTTCGGAGCGGGCCGAGGAGAAATTCCAGTCGCTGATGGGTAAGTACCTGGACGCGGTGCCCGGCCTGTCATACGCCGAGCGCACGGATCTGCTGTTTCAGCTGCAGGTCGAGCGCCTCAAGTCGAGCCCCGACTCGCAGCAGGCGCTCTACAAGAGGGAGCAGACCCTGCGCCGCGACATCAACGAGCTGGAAAACGACATCGCCACGCTGCAAACCAACCTAGAGTTCTTCGCCCGCTCCAAAAACGCCAGCCAGCTGCGCGAGGAGTACCAGGGCCGCATCGACGAGGCCAAAACCCGCATTGAGGGCCTGAAGCGCCAGCTGAAAATAGTGCGCAGCTAGCAGTAGTCAGGTAAAAAATCAAAAAAAGGCATCCGTTGGGATGCCTTTTTTTATTGGGTTCGTCGGCTGGGGCATTGGTTTCACAACTGGCTTTGATTCAGTCAAAAAACGTCCTTGCCGTAAGACATTACGGCGATATTCGAGGGCCGGCAACGAGGGCAAGCCAATTGAAAAACGAAAAAATATCCCTTTACTGATTGCAGATTCCATCCGGATGGCTAGTTTTGCACCACCAATTCGCCTCCTTAGCTCAGCTGGTAGAGCAACTGACTTGTAATCAGTAGGTCGCTGGTTCGATCCCGGCAGGAGGCTCATTTTTACCGTTAAAAAACCCCGTTTCTGATTCAGTAACGGGGTTTTTTAGTGCAGGTTGTGGCTTGAGCAGCTACCTAATTCGGTAGCTTTTGCACTTCTGTACTTTGGGTTTGCACCGCTCTACAGCAGGCCCTGCAGCGGGTCTTTTCCATCTAATGTGCCCTGACTGGACAGCACCCGAAAGCGGGCGAACAGCTCCTCACCGTACCACTGCTCCTGGCGGGTGAGGCGGATAACTTCTTTGTGCTTTTCGCTGCGGTAGGCATAGTCCTGCATGGCCTGCCCCGACTCCCAGACGCTGAACGTAGCCTGCCGCACTATCGGCAGCTCGCCCAGGCCGATGGCGGCCCGCACGCCCGGCGCGTGGGCCACAGTGGCGCTGGTAGGAGCCACGTAGCGCCAGAAGCGGGGCGCTTTCCACCACCGGATGGAGGCGCGGGTGAGCACGGCCACGGGGCCCGCAGTGACGGGGGTGTCGCGGGCATATTCAAACGGATTCTCCCCGTCCCAGAGGCCGTGCGCTTTCAGCGGGGCCAAGCGCACCCTCCAGATTTCGGCGGCCCGGCGCTGGTAGTGCAGCCAGAGCGGATGGGTGGCAAAAAACGTATCGGCCGCCGTTGCGGAGTCCCACACGGCCATAAAGCCGTAGCGGTTCAGATTGGGCAATGCCCCGAAACCACCCGCGCCGCTGCCCAGCAGCTTCTGAAACCGCAGGCCCGGCACCTGCCGCAACGGCCGTTGGGCGGTGCCCATTTGCGCCAGTGCCCAGCGGGCATGGCCGGGAGCAAGGGTGATGATAGAGAGCGTAGTAAGGGGCAAAACAGGAGAAAGTTAAAATGCTAAAAGCTAGTTACCCTCCTTTTTTCAAATTCCGCGCATTAAGCGGCGGGGGCTAGGGGTGGTTCAATCGTTGGACGACGGGCTAGCCTTAGCTTTCTAGCTCTAGCTTACCACCCCGGCCTTCGGCCACCCCTCCTTGAAAAAAGGAGGGGAGTTAGCTTTTAGTCCTAAAAACAATAAGTGCCAAAACAACAAAAAAGGGCCGGAACTGCTTCCGGCCCTGTTCGCAAAACGCAAGTTTGCGCTTATTTCACGTTCACTTTGGCGTGCTCGTTCACGTCGTCGGAGGTGGCCCGCTCGCCGGTGGCCAGGGCTTTCACGTAGGCTACGGCCTGGGTGAGCACGCTGCTGGGCGTGTCCCAGTATTCGCCCTTGTCGATTTCAATTTTCAGGATCATGATGTTCGGGTCGTCTTTGCCCTTGGCAAACCAGGCCCGCAGCGGCTCGCTCCAGAGCTTGTCGATTTCGGCCTGGTCGCGGTAAGCGTTGGCGCGGCCCGAAACGGACACGTACACGTTGCTGTCGGGGTTGCCGTAGCTCAGGTTTACGTGGCTGTCTTTTTTGACTTCGTACACCTTTGCCGAATCCTTATCGGTCAGAAAAACCAGGGCACTGCTGCCGTCAGGCTTCTGGGTATACATGGGGCGGCTGCGCAGGCTGCCGTCCTGGTCCTGGGTGGTGAGCATGGCAATGCGCACGTCCTTGATTTTGTCGAGCAGCTTGGACAGGTCGTTGGTAACGGGCGATTTATCGGACATGAGTTGGGGTGTTTGGAAGGAGTGGGACAGAACAGAAGGCCCCCGAAAACAGCGGGCGGCCAGTTTGCCATACGGCCGGCCGGCCCGTCGGGTTGAACTTAACCATTGGGCTGCCATTCCGGTTTTGCCGTACTTCCCGCTACTGATGAACTTTCTCGCCCACCTGCTGCTTTCCGGCTCGCCCGCCGCCACCCCCGATTACGATGACATCGTGGTCGGCAACTTTGCCGCCGAGGCCGTGCGGGGCCGGGCCGCCCTGGAAGCGTACCCGGCCACCGTGCAGCGCGGCATCCGCCTGCACCGCTTCATCGATTCCTTTACCGATTCGCACCCCGTGGTGCGCCGCAGCACCGCCCGCCTGCGCGCGGCCGGCCTGGGCAAGTGGGCCGGCGTGGTGGCCGATGTCGGCTATGACCACCTGCTGGCCCGCGACTTCGCCGAATTTCACCCCGCCGAGCCGCTGCCCGCCTTCGCCCAGCGGATGTACGCGCTGCTGCACGCCCGCCGCCAGGAACTGCCCGAGCGCCTCCAGCACATGTTTCAGTACATGCGCCGCGACGACTGGCTGACGGGCTACGCCCGACCCGAGGGCCTGAACCGCGCCTTGCTGGGCCTGAGCCGCCGCGTGCCCAACGGGGCCATTCTGGCTGCCGGGGCGGCAGCTTTTCTGATAGAAGTGGAAGCGTATGAGGCGGATTTTCGGGAGTTCTGGCCGGAACTGCGGGCAGGAGTGGTCAGTATGCTACTACAGTAGCTAGAAAATGAAGCGTATGCAGTAACTTGCCCCCATCATATAAATCGGGTTTGATGTACATATCGTCATAAAAGCACGTTTGATATTTTTATTAAAATTGCTTGCACAGCTGTGTTGTTGTCTATAAATATTCCTCTATACCTCTTTTTTAGGAAGCGAGATAAGTGAGCTAAACCAGTATTGTTTGTGCTAATTGCCTTTGTTGTGTTAATTCTGTTACTGAAGCTGTTTCATTGGAATGATACCGTGATAAAGCATGCCGGATTAATGCCTACGCTACTTATGATGAGTATTTCTCTAGTAATGAGTCATTATTTTTTTGGAGTCGCAAGCAGTGTCTTCGACACAACCGCAGGGGGAATGAATGATGCAACACGGGAAAAGTTTATGGATTTAGTTATAAAAGTGCAGGATGTTTTTTTTCTTGAAGTGCTAACTGTTATAATTAGTATCACGCAAATATTGTCGGTCTGGCATTGAGTGTAACATTGAGAAGCAAAAAAACGGGGCCGCAGGGCCCCGTTTTCATAGGTTATTTTGCCGATGCAAGTGTAATTATCAGCGCGTGTACGTGGCTTCAATCTTGGCTGATTGGCCTTGTACAATGGCCGCGCGGTCATAGCTCAGTACCAGCTTACTCGCGCTTAATTCCCGGATTTCCCGCGTCTGATTTAAATGCTCAACCAGGGCTTTCAGCGTAAGGATATTGACGGCGCGGGTATACGGCATTTCAAAATTCAGCTGACTGTTGCTGTATTCCTGAAACAGCACATCCGTCAGGAGAAGGTAGTCGCCGGATTTACCGGTGAGCGTGTAGTCCTGTAGAAGCTGGCCGTTGGCGTCCTTCTCCACTACGTGCATCGTGCTTAGGGTCCAGCGGCCGGGTAGTGGGGCCGGATCATCTTTTTTGGAAGAGCAGCCTGCCAGGGCAAGTACGGGAAACAACAGGAGCCACATGAGGCCCCGAATAGAAAGGGTAGAAAAGGACATAGAATGAATTGTGGGAAAAGAGATGGCGCAAATAAAAGCAATCGTCGCCATTTTTTTACGTTGGCAGCTTATGTTTTCGCAAAGCAAAAAAGGCCGCAACCGGCTGTTGGAACAACGGGTTGCGGCCTTTGACGGAGTGCCTGGAAAGTAGTGCGTATTTAGTGATGGTGCCCGCCTTCGCCATGCACGTGGCCGTGGTCCATCTCCTCCTGGGTGGCTTCGCGCACGTCGGCTACTTTGCCGTCGAAGTGCATCACCATGCCGGCCAGCGGGTGGTTGAAGTCCATCTTGACGGTATCGGAGCCGATTTCGACGACTTTGCCCTGCATGTGGTTGCCCTGGTTGTCGGCCATGGGCAGGAAGTTGCCTTCCTGCAGCATTTCCTCGTCAATCTGCCCATCGACCTTGAACACGTCCTTTGGGATATCGACCACGGCCTGCTGGTCGTATTCGCCGTAGGCTTGCTCGGGGGTGAGCGAAAACTTGAATGAGTCGCCGGCTTTTTTGCCGTCGAGCTGGCTTTCAAACTCTTCAGGTAGGCCGCTCTGGCCAAACAGAAATACCATCGGCGCATCGGCCTCGGCCGATTCAACCAATACTTTTTCCTGGTTTTCGTCGGTCACGCTCAAATCGTAGGTGATGGTGACGACTTTATTGGGGCTGATCTGGGCCATAATCGGGCGGACTTCGGGGTCCGGGTTGGGGTGAATAATGGGTTTGGGCTGGCTAGTTACGGAAAAGAGGGCGAAACCTCACCCCCGGCCCCTCTCCTTGGGGAGAGGGGAGCCACGGCGGCGCGAACGAAGCGGGGCGGAGGCCAAAACCGACGCCCCCGCCACCACAAGGGTGATTCGAGCTGATTCTACAACGCAAAAGCCAACTGCTGTAAAGCAGTTGGCTTTTGTCCGTTCGTGCCGCCGTGGCTCCCCTCTTCCCAAGGAGAGGGGCCGGGGGTGAGGCCCCAATGTCTCTACTGCAGTTCCCAGGCCGTGCGGTAGGCGCCGATGCTTTCCACGTAGTCGAGGAAAGCCTTGTAGAACGGGTGGCCGCCCAGGGTGCTGGAGTCGCCGACGATGAGGAGCTTTTTGCGGGCGCGGGTCATGCCTACGTTCATGCGGCGGATGTCGCTCAGAAAGCCAATTTCGCCCTGCGGGTTGGAGCGGGTAAGGGTAATGGCGATGATGTCGCGCTCCTGGCCCTGGAATGAGTCGACGGTGCCAATGCTGAGCATGCGGTGCTCCATGAGGCCCATCAGCTCGTCGTTGGCCTCTACCGCGTCGCGGAGGTAGTTGATCTGGGCGCGGTAGGGGGCAATAACGCCGATGGTGAGCAGGTCTTCCTCGTGGTCGGCCGCGTCGTAGGGCTCCAGAAGCTGGGCCAGGCGACGCAGCAGCAGGTCGGCTTCCTCGGGGTTGGCGATGGAGCGGCTTTCCTCGATGCCCAGCTCCTGAAAGCCGAAGCCGGCGGTGTCGAGAAACTCTACCGGCAGGTCGGGGGCAAAGCGCAGGTCGTAGGCGGGCAGGTCGGCGTGGGCCACGGTGGGCGCGGCTTTCAGGCGGCCCTCGTAGAACTGCTCCGAGCTGAACTCCATAATCTGCTCGTGCATGCGGTACTGGATTTCCAGCATCCGGGCCGAATCCGGCTGGCGCTGAATGCACTTTTCAAACAAGGTTTCGCGCAGCCCCTCGCGCGCTGCTTTTTCGCTTTTCACCGTGGGCGGCAGCTGCTGATGGTCGCCGGCCAGCACCACGCGGTTGGCCTTGGTTATCGGAATCCAGCAGCCCGGCTCCAGGGCCTGGGCGGCCTCATCAATGAACACGGTTTCGTAGGTTAGGTGGCGGATGGCGCGGTTGGAGGCCCCCACCAGCGTGCACGTAATCACCTGCACCTTATCCAGCAGGTCCTCGGTGATGTAGCGCTCCAGGTTGTCGGAATCCTGGAGCATGAGGTGGGCCTGCTCTTTCAAAAGGCGACGTTGCTCGCGCTCCTCCCAGCCGAAATGGCGTTTGAATTTGCCGGCCTGCTCGCGGTATTGCTCGGCGGTCTGGCGCATGGCTTTCAGCTCGCCGTAGCTCTTGTGCTCCATAATCTGGGCATCGAGCGTGTGGTGCAGCAGCAGGTCCGAGACGCGGGAAGGATTGCCCATCCGTATCACGTTCACGCCCCGCTCGGCCAGCTTTTCGGTGAGCAGATCCACGGCTGTGTTGGAAGGCGCGCACACCAGCACGCGCCGCTCGCGCCGGATGGTTTCCAGAATGGCCTGCACCAGCGTAGTGGTTTTGCCGGTGCCGGGCGGGCCGTGAATGATGGCCACGTCCTTGGCCGCCAGCACGTGGCGCACGGCGGCCAGCTGAGAGTCGTTCAGAGGGCTGGGGTAGTAGAGCGTGGCTTCGGATTCGTCGCGGTAACGGGCGGGCTTGGCTCCCAGCAGCACGTCGCGCAGTTCGGCCAGGCGGGTTTCGTAGGCGCCCATCACCTTGCCCAGGGCAAACTCCATCTCGCGGTAGCTCACCTCGTCGAAGGTCAGATCGACGCCCAGCTTGCCCTCGTCTACCCAGTCGGGCAGGTCCTCTTTGGTGGTGGCCAGCAGGATTTTATTACGCTTCACGCTGGTAATCACCCCGCTGAGCGTGGGGCGGTCGGAGCCGGCGCGACCGGGGATATTGCCGAAGAGGGCGGCGTTTTTGCCCACCTGAAACAGGTGCAGGCCGCTCTGGCTGGCCGGGCGCTCAATTTCGAGCACTAGCTTGCCGCCGAAGCCGATTTCCTCCTTCGTGATTTTGACGGGATACCAGGTCAGGCCGCGCTTCTGCCGCTCGCCAATGGTAGACTGGGCACTCTTGATTTTAAACTGTTCGAGGTCCTCCTGCTGCTCGAGCTTCATGAGGGCCTGCACCTTGCGCAGCTCTTTTTCCAGCGCATAAGGGTCGGTATAGGTCGGTTGTTCTGTCAAAAGGGTAGGCGTTATTTAGGTCCGTCATAACAACGGAAACGGCGAAATGGTGGCCGAAGGTTGGGGAGAAAATCGAAAGCTGGGCGCGCCGTTGGGTTTTCAGCAGCTTTGCTGTCAGAAGCTGAGGAATTTGCGCCGGATCACAGGGCAAGCTTTAGCCAGCTACTCGAAAAAGTCGCTCGAATCGGTCTGGCTGAAATACTTATTGAGCTTCCCCAGATCGGCGAAAATGGGCAAAATGACGCGCATAAACGCCCGCACGGTGGCTTCCGAGTCGGCGTAGAACAGCAGGCGGGCGGCGGTGGAATAGCCGGTCAGGTGGTCGAGTAGCTCGGGCGCTTCTTCTTCCAGAATAGTGCTGATGTGTTCTTCCCACGAAGGGCCACCACCGCCGAAGCCGTACTTTTCAAACAGGTAGAAATACCCCTCCAGTGCCGGGGCCGATTCCACGTTGGCCGTGATGCCGAACAGCGCATCGTCGACGCGCAGGTGCTCCGGAATCGGGTAAATCTTAAAGGGGAAGGTGTTTTCCATGCAGGGTTTGGGAAATATCAGGCTGCGAACCGGCGGCCGCAGCCGGCGCACTGGTGTAGGGTGGTGCCGGCGTAGTAGAGCCGCTGCCAGAGCGTGGGCCGGGGCACCGGCGCGGTGTCGGGGCTTTGGCAGCGGGGGCAGCGCAGCACCGCTACGGTGGCGCGGCGGGCCTCGAAGGCCGCCACCAGGTCGTGGGCCGCGGGGGCGGCTTCTTCCTCAATCAGCAGCTGATACCAGATACCGTCGCCGAAAGGGAAGGAGGGCGGCCCGCAAGTTTTGACCAGGGCGGTGATTTCCGCGTTCAGCAGCTCGTTGTATAGGGTCACCGCCTCGGCGTAGGTCAGGTATTGGGCGGCGGGGATGAGCATGGTGGAAGCAATGGTATTGTCATCCTAAGCTTGCGAAGGACCTTATGCCAGTCGAACGACTATCGTAATAATGACTCGTTCAACTGGCATAAGGTCCTTCGCAAGCTCAGGATGACAGATAATCTAGCAACGGACCACGCAAGATGCTTTGGCAAGCGGAAGCCAGATCAAGCATGACCGTTCTAGCGCCAGCGTTACCGACGGCCGCGAACAGGGCGCACCTGCCCGCGCAGCTTGTAAATATACCACAGCAACCCCGCGCAGAGCACGGCCAGGGCTGTAGCCAACAATTCGCGGCTGGTGCGGGCCTCAGCGGCTTCCTGGGCCGTAGCTTGGGCCTCGGCCAGCTTCTTCTCGCGCTGCTTGTCGCGGATCTGCAGGTTTTGAATCTGGTTTTCCAGGTCGTAAAACTTCTCGCGGGTCATCGACTGGTCGCCGCGGGCGACGGTGATTTGCTGCTCGGCCTGGGTTTTTTCGGCCACGATGCTGGCCGTGCGCCGAATGGACGATTCCTTCAGCGCCTGTACGATTTCGGTGTCCTTGCGGATGATGGCCTTGAGCACGTCCACCACTTCCTGGAGGTCTTTTTTGGAAGGCTTGTTGCCGAACAGGCTGTTGCGCTGGGCGTTGGCATCCTCATAGGCCTGCACCATGCGGCCACGCTCCTGAATCAGCGGAGCCAGCGGGTCGGGTTGGGCGGGGGTGGCGGGGGCCTGGGCGTGAGCGGCTAGGGCGGAAAAGAGCAGCAGAACGGGGAAAATACGCTTCATCATGGGGCAAAGTAACGGCGAATCGGCGCGGGGAGTTGGACCCCTCCCCAACCCCTCCCCAAAAGGGAGGGGCTCTAACATTAGCTTTCTAATGGTTTAGCTTCTAAAGCTAAAGCCCCTCCCTTTTGGGGAGGGGTTGGGGAGGGGTTTCTCACCCGCCCAGCACCGGCACTGGCTGGCGGATTTCCTTGGGCTTGTGCTTGTAGAAATACAGAATCAGAATCGGCAGCAAAGTCAGCTCGGCTACTACGCCGAACAGCAGGGTGAGGCCAATGAGCAAGCCCACGTAGAACGTGCCGTCGAAGGAGGAGAAAATCAGCGTGCTGAAGCCCCCGACCAGGATCAGGGACGTCACGATAACGGCTTTGCCAGCCATCAGGTAGGTTTTGCGCACCGCCCGAAACAGGTTGGGCTCCTGCAGCAGCACCAGCTTGAGCTTGCTGATGAAGTGAATCGTATCATCGACGGCAATGCCGAAGGCGATGGTGAAAATGATGCTGGTGCTCACCTTCATGCTCACGCCGGCTAGCCCCATTACGCCCGCCACAATGAGAATAGGCACCAGATTCGGGATGAGCACGACCACCGTCATGCGCAGGGAGCGGAACAGGAACAGCACGATGAGCGTGACCATCACCACGTCGATGCTCATGCCCGTAATCATGTTTATAGTGAGCGTGGAGTTGTTTTTGTCGATGAGGTTGGCCGAGCCGGTGAGGCGGGTTTGCACCACCGTTGAGTCGACTTGCTGGCGCAGGAAGCGGCGCAGATCCGCGTTCAGGGCACCGGCCCGCACGCTGCCCACGTCAGGCATGCGGCCGGTGAGGCGGCCCTCGGAGGCATCGGGCCGCACCAGGGCCCGGAACTCGGGCTTGTTGCGAAACAGCTTCACCCGCCGCACCAGCTGCGCCAGTTCGGCCTCGGAGTCGGGGAGGCGGTATTCGGTCAAAAGCCCGCCATTCAGCGCCTTGCGCACTGATTTGATGAGCGTGACGGGCGAAGCCACGAAGTTGAGCCCGTAGCTTTTCTGCAGGTAGCCTTCAATCTTCTCGGTCTGGCGCAGCACCGCCAGGTCGTAGATGGTGCGGCCGGGGGCGGGCTGCAGATCCAGCTCGAAGGGCCGTACGCCGGCGAATTTCCGTTCAAAAAAGCCAAAATCCAGCTTCACCGGGTCGTTTTGGGAGAGGTCATCCAGCAGGGCCGAGTTGATGCGGATGCGCGAGGCCGACGCCACCGAGCCCACCAAGATGAGCGCCGAGAGGCCCACCACCAGCCGCCGCCGGGCCAGCACTGTGCGAAACAGGCGGCCCAGCACGCCGTCCCAGCTGTGGCCCTCGGCCCGCGGGATGCGCAGCTGCGGCTTGCCCAGCAGCATAAGCATGGCCGGCAGCAGCGTAAATGACAGCACAAAGGTGAGCAGCACGGCAATGCCCGTAAACAGCCCGAAGTTGTAGATGGGCCGGATGGTGCTGGTCATCAGCGTGAAAAAGCCGATGCTGGTGGTCAGCGCCGACAGCCCCGAGCCGAACCCGGATTCCTTCAGCGTAATCAGCAGGGCCTCTTTCTTGCCGGTGCCGTAGCCCAGCTCTGTGTTGTAGCGCGTGATGATGTGGATGGTATCGGACATGCCCACCACAAACAGCATGATGGGCAGCAGCGCCGTCATCAGGTCAATGCTGACCCCGCAGGCGCTCATCAGCCCCAGGCCCCACAAAATGGCCCCCAGCACCACCACCAGCGGCAGCACCACGCCCCACCACGTCCGGAACGTGAACCACAGCAGCACCGTGACCAGCACCACCGACAACGACATAAACACCACCAATTCCCGCTGCAGCCGATCCACGAACACGGACTGGGCCACCAGCTTGCCAGCCAGGTGGTAGGTTTCGGGGGCAAAACCCTGCCGGGCCAGCTCGGTGCGCACGGCCGCAAGCAGCGAGTCGCCGGGGGGCTTGCTCAGGTTGGGTGAGGTCTGCAAAAGGATGGTCACAGCGCGGGCATCCTGGGCAATCAAGTTGCCCACCAGCCCCGGCGTGCGGTACACCAGGGCCGAATCTGCGGCGCGGCGGGCCGGCTCCTGCGGGTGCAGATACGGCAAGTTGAACACCCCAAAGCCCTCCACCACCGGGTTGGTGGCATTGGTGGGCGAGCTGACGTGCAGCACGTGGCGGCGCTGCTGGATAAAGCGCGTGAGCGAATCGACGCGGGTCAGAAACCGGGGCTCAAATACGGTGCGGCCGGGCGCGGCTTCCAGGCCCAGCAGCACGTAATCGTTGTCGTTGCCGAAGCGGGCCGAGTACTGCTCGTAGTAGGCCAGGTCGGGGTCGCCGGCGGGGTAGAAGTCGTTGAAATTGTAGTTGAAGCGCAGCCGGGCCACGAAAAACCCCGCCAGCACGGTGAGCAGGCTCAGCGTGAGCAGGGTGAGGTAACTGACTTTGCGAAGCGGCATGAGCAGAATAAACCCGAATCAGAATCGGGGCGGAAGAGAAAAACGCGAGGGGCCGGGGCCGAAGTTCGGCCGCACCTTCGTACTTTAGAGGCAGCGGAAACCGGCGGGCCGACTTCGGGAAGCCAACCATGCCCCGCCGGCTTTTGTTTCCTCACTTTTCAGATCCAACCCCATGAAAAACGCTCTGCTGGCCCTGACCCTGTTCGCCTTCATCGGCACCGCCGCCGCCCACGATGGCAAAGACGAGAAAGGCAAAAAAAGCAAGAAAGAAGCCTGCCCGACGGCCATGAAAGCCAGCTGCAGCAAGGAAGGCACTACGGCCGCCACACCCTCGTGCTGCATGAAAAAAGGCGCGAAAACGGCCGCCGTGAAGTCTGCCGAAACTATGCCGGCGGCTCCGGCCTTTAAGTCGCTGTAAGGCTGCGAGATGTTATATGAAAAACACCCTATACGTCAGGCGTATAGGGTGTTTTTGATTATACTAATTTTATGCATAAAAGCAGACAAGAATCGTTAAGTGACTCTTACACTAAAGTCTATTTTCATTTTTTCAATACCGTGCTCGATGAGGATTATACTGAGAGCCTTTGGGCACAGGTAGTCAATGCTGAGGAAGGAAAATATAGACTGGACAACATTCCCTTCTTTGTGAAGAGCTACGCATTAGCTGATATTGTGTATGCACAGTTGCAAAACGAGGAACTAGTTGTACAAGGCTTAGTAGCAGAGTCGGGCAATAGTACTCTGCAAATTATCTTTTTCAAAGAAAAATTAATCCATCAGGTTCAGAATAAATTAGAGTCAATGGGGTGTGACTGGGAAGGAAGTCATCTGCCAGACTATTTCTCCGTCAACATACCCAAGCAACTTGTTTACAAACCAATCGAACGATATCTGCAGGAACTGGAAAAGCAGGAGGTACTAAGTTACCGGGAAGCATGTTTAGCGCATGGTTCTTCATAAACTTTAGATTCGCTAGCTGTAACTAAAAAGACTGCCCATTCTCACAGGGAAAATAGGCAGTCCTTTTAGTATATTTCAATTGCTCGTTGAACGCCTTTTACCTACGCCAACACGCTTTCCTCCATCAACTCAGCCAGACTCACTTCCTCCACGTCCGGCACGGCCGCAAACCGGCTTTCGTGAAAATTAGCCTCGGGAAAGCCCGGGGCCACGCCGGCGTTGCTGATTTCGGCCAGCGTGAGGCCGTAGCCGCGGGGCGTGTCATAGAGGCTGCGCACGGTGTAGATGGGGCCGCGCTTGGGCGTTTGGATGGCCGGGTTCTGGGCCCGGAGCACGGTAAAGTCGTCGTTGGTGCAGACCACGGCCTGCCCGGGGTGAAATAGCGGGGGATTCATGCCGGCAAAGATACGGTGCTTCCTCGTGCCGGGCCACTACTGCGTAGGGCCATTATCAACCCGCGCCTCTACCACCTGCTGCACCGCCGGGCTCACGGCCGAAAGCAGATCGTAGCCGGTGGCGGCTTCCAGGGCATCTACGGTGGTGCGGTAGGGGCCCCAGGCGGTATCGAGGCCGTTGTCGTTGGGCGTATCCACGGCAATGATGCGGGTGGCAGAACTCACGCGGGTGGCATCGGCGGTGCCCGTGGGCAGCACCACAATCACCTTCCAGATGCGGCTTGGCACCGTCACGCGGCCGTTGTCGAGGGTGGTTTTGGCCCCGGCCGAGCCCGTGCCGCCGCTGCCGTACTGGCCCTGAATGATGTATAGCTCATTGCCGGCAGCTACCAGGCTGCGGCAGTAGGTTTCGAGGCCGGCCCAGGTTTGCTGGTTGTTGCGCGGGGCCTGCGGCACCATGTTGGTCATCAGAAAGGTAGCCGAGTTGTCAGCCACGGTGGCGGTGCGGTCGGCGGAGGGGCAGTTGTGGCCGCGGTCGAAGCCCGAGCCCACGTAGCTGCTGGCCTGCACCTGGTACCAGCCAGTAGGCAAGTCCGCATCGGGCCGAAAATCATCCTGACGAGCGGCGCTGCCCAGCCAGGAAGCGGCCAGGTGCCAGCTCACCCAGTTCGGAATGCCTTTGTCGCGGTGGTAGGAGAGGATGTATTGGGGCTTGGTGAGCAGGTAGTTGGTGGGCGACGCCACGTCGGCCACGGCCCCGCTGGGGTTGCCCAGGGCCAAGTGGCCATCCACGGTGGGCGTGGGGGAAGGCGTGGGGGCCACCTGCTCATCGGAACAGGAAGTGGCCAGCAGGCCGGCAAGCAGCAATAGGGCAGGGCAGGAGGGCAGACGAAGCATACGGACCAAGTAAATTCGGCTGCAAAGGTGCGACACAATAGCCAGCCACGCGGCCCAACCAGCCCTGGCCCTTGCCGGCCGGAGCCGGCTTATTACCTTTGAAGCTGCCCCCACTTGCTCCCGCCTTATGCAGCAGTACCTCGACCTCGTCCGCCATATCCTAGACCACGGCACCCGCAAAACCGACCGCACCGGCACCGGCACGCTCAGTATTTTCGGCCACCAGATGCGCTTCAATCTGCAGCAGGGCTTCCCCTTGGTTACTACCAAGAAAGTCCACCTGAAAAGCATCATCCACGAGTTGCTCTGGTTTCTGCGCGGCGATACCAACATTCAGTACCTGAAGGAAAACGGGGTGAAAATCTGGGACGAATGGGCTGATGCCAACGGCGAGCTGGGCCCGGTATACGGTTGGCAGTGGCGCAGCTGGCCCCGCCCCGACGGCACCCACATCGACCAGATTTCGGAGGTCATCCGCCAGCTCAAAACCACGCCCGACTCGCGCCGCATCCTCGTTTCGGCCTGGAACGTGGCCGAGCTGGACCAGATGCACCTGATGCCCTGCCACGCCCTGTTCCAGTTCTACGTGGCCGATGGCCGCCTGAGCTGCCAGCTCTACCAGCGCTCCGCCGACGTGTTTCTGGGCGTGCCCTTCAATATTGCCAGCTACGCCCTGCTCACGCTCATGGTGGCCCAGGTCACGGGTCTGCAACCCGGCGAATTCATCTGGACCGGCGGCGACACGCACCTGTACGTCAATCACTTGGAGCAGGCGCGCCTGCAGCTCACCCGCGTCCCGCATCCGCTGCCGCAGATGCAGCTGAATCTGGAAGTGAAAGATATTTTCGGCTTCCGCTACGAAGATTTTCAGCTCGAAAACTACAATCCGCACCCCGCCATAAAAGCTCCGGTGGCTGTATAGCGGGGCGGGCAGGTCTGGGATGGAGCGACCAGAGAGATTTGCAGGATGCTATGTTCTTAAATCAGTGCAACTTTCTGGCGGGCGACTCCGTTAAACCATCGCCAAATCAGTACCTTCGGTCTGATTATGGCAATCGGGTGGCTGCTTTAAGGGCTGAAACCTGATTTTTATTTTAGGGCACAATTCAACTTTGCCCTGAAAATCCAATCTGATGGCAGCCCTTCCGGCTGCTTTCACCCCCATCCGCCCCCTACCTTTGCAACTCCGTACCCAAACCGCCGCCGCCGGCACCCCTCTGCCGAGGAAACACCGTGCCCTGGTGGCCCTCTACATGCTGGAGGACCCCCGCCAATCGCGCGAGGAAATCCTGCGCCTCAACAACGTTTCCGAAATTGATCTGGCTGAGTATGAAGAAGAATGGCTGCGGCTGCGCTGCCGCCATGTGGTAGCCGTTTAGGCCTGCTGGTCCCAGCCTGACAGCGCGTGCCACAGAGGCGGCAAAACTGGCGGCAGTGCCTGCTGGCCGATCCGGAGAACCGGACGAAGGGCCGCTACATTGGCCGTAAACACGGCTTCGGCTGCCAGCATATCGGAGGGAAGGTAGCGCCCTTCGTGGCACGGCACGCCCTGCGCCCGCGCCGCCCGCAGCAGATGTGCCCGCCGCACCCCCGCCACGCAGCCGGTTTGCAGCGCTGGTGTGAACAAAGCCCCTTCCCGAATCCAGAAAATAGCCGCCGCGCCTGCTTCGGCCACGTGTCCGGCCGCGTCGCACAGGATAATTTCGTCGAGTCCGCGCTGCCGCCGCTCGTGAGCGGCCCGCACATAGAGCCAGGCCTGGGGACCTTTGCAGAAGCTCAGAGGCGAGTATAGTGCGTGGCTATGCTGCGCGAAATCTGCCTGTTGTATAGCTGAGCTATCGGCTACGAATGGCTCCGCCGTAGCCAGCCACTCGGCCGCCGCCGTTGTTGGTGTGTAGCGTCCGCCGCCCGCCCGCCACACCTGCAGGCGCAGCCGGGCCTCGGATAAGCCAGCCGCAGTGGCCAGCCGGGTCAGCGTGGCCGTCAGGCGTTGCTCGGTGGCCAGGGCCGCAGGCAGCTCCAGATGGAGCGCCTGAGCGGCCTGCTGCATCCGGCTCAGGTGGTCGGCGGCGTAGCGCAGGCGGCCTTCCGCAAAAACTAGCGTTTCAAAAAAACCATCACCGAAGGCCAGTCCCCGATTGGGCAGCGGCAGCGCGGCGGTGGGCAGCAGGTGGTCGTTGAGCAGCAGCATGGCCCGCAAGGTAGGGCCGCGGGGCTTCTTTTTTGCACAAAAAAAGGGCAAGCCAGCCGGCTCACCCCTTTCGGTTGGGCTATGAAGGATAGACTATTGCACTTGAATGCGGCGTACGACGGTGCCTTCAGTATAGTTCACGCGCAGCAGATACGTGCCGGCGGCCAGCTTGTCGAGGGGCAGCGTGGTGGCGGCGGCGCCCGTCAGGGCCTGGTGCCGCACCGGGCGCCCCAGGGCATCCAGCAGCTCCAGGGACTGGGCGTGGGCGGTGGCATCCGGGGCTACGTGCAGCGTGCCGTGAGCGGGCACGGGCCAGGCGGCGGTGCGCTCAGCCACGGCCCGCGGGGCGGCTATGTGCAGTACATTGGGGGCCGTGATACGGGCCAGGGCACCAGTGGCCGTACCACTAATGGTGCCGAAAGAGCCGCCCACTACGATGGCCCCATCAGGCTGCACCAGCATGGAGCGCACTATATTGTTTGGCACTGCTGTGGCGGCGAAGGAAGCATCGGCAGCGCCGTTGGGTAGCACGCGGGCCAGGTTAGATGGCAGGCCAGCACCGGAAAATGAACCGCCTACCAGAATGCGGTTATTAGGCTGCACCGTCAGGCTGTATAGCGTACCGGTTACAGTTGGCGGCGTGAAACCGGTATCCAATGTGCCATCGGCGTTCAGGCGGGCCAGGTTGGCGCGGGGCGTGCCATTCACGGCTTCGAAGTAACCACCAGCCACCAGCTTGCCATCAGGTTGCAGCGTGAGAGCATTCAGGCGCAGATTAGGGTTTGTGGTGCTTGAAGCGGAGGTAAAGGCAGGGCTGGTGAACGTCGGCTCGATGCCGCCAGTGGGCGTGTACCGGAACACGCGCAATACATTGCTCGAGCCGGAGCTTGGCCGGAAATAACCACCCACCAACAGTTGGCCATTGGGTTGCAATACCATATCGTGGAAACTGGCCAGCGAGTTAAGGCCGAACGTGCTGGGGACAAAAGTGGGGTCATACGCCCCCAAGGACGTCAGACGCACGATGCCCGCTGCCGGCGTGCCGTTGTATGAGGAAAAGCTGCCGCCCAGCAATATTTTGCCATCGGTCTGCACCAGCACCCGCGTGAGCGTCCCCGTGAGTGGGCTGATTGAGAAGGTATTGTCGGGTGCGCCCGTAGGCAGAAAGCGCCGGGCTACGGAACCCGCAGCAGCCAACACGCTGCCGTTGGGCTGCAGCGCCAGAGTACCCACATTCAGATCCAGGGAGGTGCTGGCGTTAAAGGAGGCATCCAGCGTGCCATCGGCGTTCAAGCGAGCCAGCCGGCGGACAGGCTGCCCATTGATTTCCGAAAAGGAGCCACCAATCAGCAGCTTACCATCCGGCTGCCGGGCCATTGCCAAAATACTGCCGCTGGCCTGCGCCACGGGCTGAAAGCTGGGATCAACGGTGCCGTTTTGGTTAAGCTGGAGCAGCGTCCGGTCGAGGGCTCCGCTGAAATTGGTGAAGAAGCCGGCCACGGCCAACTTGCCGTTGTTAAGCAGGGTGATGGAATACGGAGCGTAGTTGGCATCTCCGATGGAGGCGAACGAAGGATCTAAGGAGCCATTAGGGTTCAGGCGTACTACGGAAGAGGCTCGGGTATTAAGCTTAACGTAGATTTTGCCATCAGCCTGCACTTCCATAACCTGACCGTAGTAGCTATACACCTCGTAGGGGTTTGCCAGGGGGGTGGGGGCCGTAAAGGAGTTATCCAGCGCCCCATCTGGCTGCACGCGGACCATACTCACACCCATTGGATAGGCAGCCGAAACGATGTTGCCGGCCAACAGGATTTTTCCATCGGGCTGCACTTTCAGGTTGATAATGTCTGAGGAGGGCAGCAGGCCGGCATTAAAGGAAGAATCAAAGGAGCCGTCGGCATTCAGGCGGGCGAGGCCATTGCAGGTAATGCCATTGTAGGTGGTGAAATAACCGCCAATCAGGAATTTGCCACCGGCTACCGGTACAACAGATTCTACTTCATCGTCGGCACCTGCGCCTTGGTTGAAGGAGGCATCTACGCTGCCGTTAGCATTGAGCCGCACAATACTGTGGGCAGGAGTACCGCTGAACTCATCAAACTTACCTACCACCAGCGTCTGACCATTCGGCAGAGGCAGTGCATCATCCAGGTAGCTGCCAGTCGTCGACGCGCCGCCGCTGCCGACATCGAAGCTGGTATCGCCCGTGCCGTCGGCATTCAAGCGGATCAGGCTTCCGGACCGTGTAATGCCACCAATTGATATAGCCCCAAAAGAGTAAGAGAGCAACAGATATTTTCCATCACTTTGCAAATAGGCCCTAGCCATAAGCGAACTGTTGCCTACATTTTGGCTGAAGGCGGCATCGAGAGTGCCGTTGGCGTTGAGACGAGCAACACGCGTTGCCATAGTGCCATTCAGGCGCAGGAAGGTGCCCAGCACTAGGCGTTTGCCATCCGGCTGCTCCGTCACGGAGGTGATGGCGGCAGGAGCGTACAGCGTAGGGCGCGTAAATGTCGGGTCGAGCGTTTGCGCGGCCACGGGCTGCCACAGCAGCGGCACCAGGCATAAGCCACTAATAAGGAGTTGAAGTTTTTTCATTGAAAAATTGATTGGGTAAAATGGAAAAGAAGAAAAATTAAAAGCTGCGCTTAACTCGGCTAAGGTAGCCGGAACTTCTTGCCCGGCAGCGCTTTCACCACCCCGCGAAACTCCAGCCCCAGCAGCAGCGAAGCCACCTGATGCACCGGCAGTTGGGTTTTCCAGCTCAGGTTGTCCAGCAGCTCCTCGCCGGCCGTGAGAACGGTCAGAATCTGGAACTCCTCGGCGGTGAAGTCGGCGGCATCGAGCGTAGGGGCGGAGCGGGGCTTGCCGGTGGGGTGCAAGGCCTCGTCCCAGTTCAACAGCTCCTCCAGGTCGCGGGGCTCGGAGTAAAGCGCAGCTTTGTTGTTGCGAATCAGCGCATTGCAGCCTTCGGAGGCGGGGCTGCCCAGGTTGCCGGGTATGGCCAGCACGTCGCGGTTGTAGCTCAGGGCAATTTCGGCCGTGATTAAGGCCCCGCCTTTTTTGGCCGCTTCTACCACCACCGTGCCATCGGAAAGACCGGCAATGATGCGGTTGCGGGCCGGGAAATTGTAGCGGTCGGGTGGGGTGCCGAAGGGGAATTCGGTGAGCAGGCCGCCCTGGGTGAGCATCTTTTCGGCGGTTTTGCGGTGGGCATGGGGATAAATCACGTCGAGGCCGGTGGCCATCACACCCACGGTTTCCAGGCCTTCGTGCAGGGCGGCGCGGTGGGCGACAATGTCAATGCCGTAGGCCAGGCCGCTGACCACCAGCGGCCGGTGCGGCAGCAGGCCCTGCACCAGCAATTCGGTTTGAGCGCGGCCGTAGTCGGTAGCCTGGCGCGTGCCCACGATGGCCAGAGTTTTGGATTGGTTCAAATCGGCGGTGCCCTGGTAGTAGAGCAGCGCCGGGGCATCGGGAATCTGCTTGAGGCGGCTGGGGTAGCGGCGGCTGGTATAGAACAGCAGCTCAATGCCTTCCGCGGCGGCTTTTTTCAGCGACGCTTCGGCCTGGTGCAGCGCGGCGGTGCGGGCCGCACCGGTCAGGGCCGCCACGGTGGCAGGGCCCACGCCCGGAATCTTGCGCAGCTTGCCCGGCGGGAGCATCAGCACGTTTTTGGCCGAGCCGCCGTAGCTCATCAATTGCCGCGTGAGCTGCGGCCCGACGCCGGGAAAGAGCGTGAGGGCGACTTCATGGAAGAGTAGTTCGTCGGTAGAAATGGACATTCTATTTTATAGTTGGAATAAGGCTAAAAATTGTCTGTCATCCTGAGCAGAGCGAAGGACCTTATGCCAGTTGAACGACACTAGTAACAGCGACTCTTCTTTTGCGTGATAAGGTCCTTCGCAGGCTCAGGATGACAGGCGTTGGAAATATGCTACCCCTGGCTTTTCCCAATCACCTCCAGCTCCTTTTTCATCGTCACCAAAAATCCGCGCACTTTTTCCAGGCTCTGAATCACGTCGATTTTTTCCTTGAGCTGGGGGCCTTTCTGCTTGAGCAGGTCGCGGGCCCCGGGGATAGTGAAGCCGCGCTCCTTGACGAGGTGGTAGATGGTGCGGAAAATATCGATGTCCTGGGGCGTGTAGAGGCGGTTGCCCTTCTTGCTTTTGCGCGGACGCAGCTCCTCAAACTCGGTTTCCCAAAACCGGATCAGCGACGGGGCCACGTTGAACTGGGCCGCCACCTCGCCGATGGTGAAGTACTGCTTCTCGATTTCGCGGTCTTTGTAGGGCATGGCTGGGGTAATGTCAAATCAAAAGAACGTCATGCTGAGCTTGTCGAAGCATCTCGCGTGCTGACGTTGGATTACCAATCAGACGTCAGCACGCGAGATGCTTCGACAAGCTCAGCATGACAGGCGAAAAGGAGCAGTCCAAAGCAACCGTTTCGCTTTCCCGCGTAGGTCGGCTACATTTGCCGGCGTCTTTGCAATTAATTCTAATTGCGAAAAGTAGCCAAAATCCCGGCCGCCGCCAACTTCTGCGCCCGTCGTCATCTATTCTGCCATGTCCCTTCCTACCGCCAGCCACGTCCGCCAGCAGTTTCTCGACTTCTTCGCCTCCAAGGGCCACCACATCGTGCCCTCGGCCCCGATTGTAGTGAAGGACGACCCGACGCTGCTGTTCATCAACTCGGGCATGGCCCCGTTCAAGGATTACTTCCTGGGCAACAAGCCCGCGCCCTACAAGCGCATTGCCGACACCCAGAAGTGCCTGCGCGTGAGTGGTAAGCACAACGATTTGGAGGAAGTCGGCTACGACACCTACCACCACACCATGTTCGAGATGCTCGGCAACTGGTCATTTGGTGATTACTTCAAAACCGACGCCATTGCCTGGGCCTGGGAGCTACTCACCGACGTGTTCAAGCTGGAAAAGGACCGCCTCTACGTCACCTACTTCGAGGGCGACCAGGCCGACGGCACCGCCGCCGACACCGAAACCCAGCGCCTGTGGCGGCAATACACCACCGACGACCGGATTTTGCCCGGCAACAAGAAGGACAACTTCTGGGAGATGGGCGACACCGGTCCCTGCGGCCCCTGCACCGAAATTCACATCGACCTGCGCTCCGAGGAGGAGCGGGCCCAGAAGCCCGGCCGCGAGCTGGTGAATGCCGACCACCCGCAGGTGGTCGAAATCTGGAACAACGTGTTTATGGAGTTCCAGCGCCTGGCCGACAAGTCGCTCGTCAAGCTGCCCGAGCAGAGCGTGGACACCGGCATGGGCTTCGAGCGCCTGATGATGGCCGTGTCGGGCGTGAAGTCGAACTACGACACCGACGTTTTCCAGCCCCTCATCCAGTTCATTGCCAACGAGGCCGGCATCCAGTACCACGGCACCGCCCCGGCCACCGTGAACGACCAGCCAGCCACCGAAAACGAGAAAACGGATATTGCCATCCGCGTCATTGCCGACCACATTCGTACGATTTCCTTCGCCATTTCCGACGGACAGTTACCCTCGAATGTGAAGGCCGGCTACGTAATCCGGCGGATTCTGCGCCGGGCCGTGCGCTATGCGTTTTCGTCGCTGGGCTTCAAGCAGCCGTTTCTGTACAAGCTCGTGCCGGTGCTGGCCGACCAGATGGCCGGCATTTTCCCCGAGCTGAAGCAGCAGACCCAGTTTGTGCAGCGCGTGGTGGAAGAGGAGGAAATTGCCTTTCTCAAAACCCTCGAAAATGGCTTGCGCCGCCTCGATGCGCTGGAAGACGCGGCCCGCCAGAACGGTAACCGCATCGACGGCAAAACCGCCTTTGAGCTGAGCGACACCTTCGGCTTCCCGCTCGACCTCACCGCCCTCATTGCCCGCGAAAAGGGCCTGACGGTGGACGAAGAAGGATTCAAAAAGGAGTTGGAGCAGCAGAAGAGTCGCTCGCGCAACGCCCAGGAAACCGAGCAGAGCGACTGGACCGTGGTGAGCCCCTCCGACGAGCAGCCCGCTTTCGTGGGCTACGACCTCGACGAGGCCCCGGCCAAAATTCTGCGCTACCGCAAAACCACCGCCAAGGGCAAAACCGAGTACCAGGTGGTGCTCGATCAGACCCCGTTCTACGCCGAGTCGGGCGGGCAGATCGGCGACACGGGCTACCTGACCAGCCCGCTGAGCAAAGTGCGCGTGCTGGATACGAAGAAGGAAAACGACCTAATCGTGCATACCGTGCTGGAGCTGCCTCAGGATCTGGACGCCGACTTCTCGGCCAAAATCGACCACGCCCGCCGTGAGCTGATCCGCAAAAACCATACGGCTACGCACCTGCTGCAGGCCACTTTGCGTGAGGTTATTGGCAGCCACGTACAGCAGAAAGGCTCTTTGGTCAACGATAAGCTGCTGCGCTTCGACTTCTCGCACTTCACCAAAGTAACCGAGGACCAACTGCGTCAGATTGAGCGTCTGGTGAACCAGCGCATCCGCCAGCAGATTCCGCTCGATGAGCGCCGCAACGTGCCCATTGCCGAGGCCAAAAACCTGGGCGCCATGGCCCTGTTTGGCGAGAAATACGGCGAGTTCGTGCGCGTCATCACCTTCGATAAGGAGTACTCCGTGGAGCTCTGCGGCGGCACCCACGTACGCGGCACCGGCGAAATCGGCTTCTTCAAAATCACCTCCGAAAGCGCCGTGGGAGCCGGCGTGCGCCGCATTGAGGCCGTGACGGGCGAAACCGCCGAAGCCTACGTGGATCAGCAGCTCGACCTGCTCAACCAAGTGCGCGAGGCCTTGGGCAACCCCCAGCATTTGCTGCCCGGCATCCAGAAGCAGACCGAGGAAATTGCCGCCTTGCGCAAGCAATTGGAGCAGTTTGAGTTGCAAAGCCTGAGCCAGCAGAAAGACCAGCTGGCCGCTCAGGTCAAGCCGCTGAATGGCGTGAACTTCCTGGCTGCCCAGGTGCAGGTGAGCAGCGCCGACGGCTTGAAAACCCTGGCTTACCAGCTGCGCCAGACGGTAGAAAACCTCGTCCTCGTGCTCGGAGCCGACATTGAGGGCAAGCCCCAGCTGGCCGTGATGCTCGCCGACGAAATTGCCCAGGCCGGCAAGCTCAACGCCACCACGCTGGTGCGGGAGCTGGCCAAGGAAATTCAGGGCGGTGGCGGCGGACAGCCGTTTTTCGCCACGGCGGGAGGGAAGAACGTGGCGGGGCTGGGGGCGGCTATTGGGAAGGCCGAAGCGCTGGTAGAAAAGTCGATTTCGGCTTAACGCACGCCATTTGCCCGGCGCAACTGATTTGCCATCAATAGCTTAAATTTACGGGCATTGGGAGGTGCTGGCTTTGAGCCGGTCGCCTTTTGATGCCCGTCTTGTTATCCTTTTTATGTTCTCAGTTTGCCGATTATGAGAGGCTTGCCTATTGTTCCAGTTTTGTTGCTGCTAGGGGGCGGTGCCGGGGCGCAGAATGTACCCGCTACCACTTCCACTATCTTTCAGAACTTCTGGACAGAAGCCGTGGCACCGGCGGAGGCTTCGTTTCGCGTGCAGCGTCTGGAAGTGCCGGGCCGGAGCCGCCTGGACAGCGTGTTTTCTATGCCGTCGCGGCGATTGCTGCGCGTAGAAAACACAACCTGGCAGCCGACCGGCGACACGCTTACGACCACAACCCGCTGGCGGGCCAATGGGCAATTATTTACAGTTTTGACCACTATCGGCCGCAAGCAGCATGGCCCGCAGCTATACTATGATACCAGCGGCAAGCTGAAAAGGAAAGTAGTAGCGGAACGGGGCAACGAGGTGAAGGCTGAATGCTTCTCGGAAACAGGTGCCGCCATAGCCTGCGCCGGGGCGGTATACGTCGAGAAAATGCCGGTCTTTCCCGGGCGCGGTAAGGATGCCATGCTGGACTACATTGGCCGTTCGGTCCGGTATCCGAAAGCCGCGTTGAAACAACGGCTGCAAGGCCTTGTGCTGATGCGGTTCGTGGTGTCGGAAACCGGCGAAATGCGCGATGTTCAGGTGCAAAAGGGCTTGTCGCCCGAACTGGATGCCGAGGCAACCCGCGTTATCAGTAGCATGAGCACGACGCGCTGGATGCCGGGTATGCAGGATGGCGAGCCGATGCCGGTCATGTACACGGTGCCCATTTCGTTTGCCATCAATTAAAAATTAAATCAACTGGCCACGCTTAGGCATGATACGGCTGGTATTCAACAAAATATATTTGTGAAAGACTTTACAATCAGCAGGATACTCGTTGCAGCCGCCACCCTGCTGGCTGTAGTCGCTCCGGCGCTGGCCCAAACCGCGCCCCAGACCCTGAACGCCTACTTTAAAGCGCAGGTCAAAAACGATGACCTTGGTTTCGGCCCCGGCATCCTTTTTCGGACCGACACGGTGCGCACCACCGGCGCGGCGGGTGGCACGGTGACAAAATATTTCCCTTCGGGCAAAACGTACGAGGAAATCCCGTTTGCCAACCTACGCAAAAGCGAAGTGCAGGGTCGGCAGACGCGCTGGTTTGAGAGCGGGCAGGTGCAGGCCACCGAAGAATATGCCGCCGGCAAGCGCGAGGGCAACCTCCTGACGTTTTATCCGGACGGCCGCGCCCGCCGCCGCGAAGAATATCGGAACGGCAGCAGCACCAAAAGCGCGTGTTTTGCTGCCGATGGTCAGCCCATGCCTTGCGCTGATTACGTGGTATTTCCGGAGTATCCGGGCGGAATTATGGCCCTCCTGACGCAGGTGCAGAGCCGCACCCGGTATCCGAAACCGCTGATCCGGCAGGGTGTACAGGGCAAGGTGCTGGTCGATTTCATTATTGATAAAACCGGTGCCGTGACCAATGCCCGCGTTAAGCAGAGCGGGGCGGCCCCGCTGGACGCGGAAGCCCTGCGCGTGGTGAACAGCCTGACCGGCTGGACGCCCGGCCAGCTGGATGGTGAAGCTGTAGACGTGCTGTTTACGCTGCCCGTCACCTTTGCCATTCGGTAGCTGTACTTTAGACCGCAAGCGCTGTTTTCCCAGCGTCTTAGCCCACTAGATAGAATATATGCGCTTGATCCTATCAACTATTGCTGTGGCTCTCCTGAGCCACGCTCATCCCGCAACGGCTCAGACTGCTGATACTGCCGCCACCGCTCCACTAATGGCTGTTCCTGCCAAAACGATAATCCATTACACTGCGGCCGGCATGAGGCTGCCTTCGGCCAAAAACGCTGATTACCGCGTGGAAACTATTTTTCGCGACAGCACGGCGGGAATGCGGCGCAGCTACTACGCCTCCGGCAAGCTCAAGGGAGTGTACCCTTATGCCCACATTCGCCGCGGCATTCTGCATGGCCCCAAAACTACCTGGTACGAAAACGGACAGCAGCATACCAAGCAGGATTATCTGGCCGGTGCCCGCCACGGCGACCTGCTGGTTTACTACCCCGATGGCCAGGTACGGCGCCATGACGTGTATGTGCGAGGGAAACGCACCCAGGGCGCTTGTTTTGGCCCCGATGGCCGGCCCGTGCCCTATGTCGAATACCTGCAGCCGCCCATTTATTCCCAGGGTGGGGGCGAGGTAAAGGCGTTGGTGCAGGACCTCACGCGCAATGCCCGATACCCTCACCGGGTGGCGCAGCTAGAAATGGATGCCCGGATTGTTGTGACTTTCATTGTGGATCGGCAGGGCAAAGTGCAGCAGGTGCGGGCGCTGGATGCCAAGCCGGGCACCACGGCGGCCCCCATCGTGGATGAGGCATTTCGGCTGTTGCAGCGCGAGGCAGAGTGGACGGTGCAGCACCTCAAGGCCTTTACTCCCGCCAAGGAAGACGGCGAGCCGGTGGAGTATGGCTATTCGGTGGTAGTGAATTTCAAGACCAGGTAGAATGTGAATGCACTACGGCCCACGGGCCCGTGCGGCCCGGCTTTTTTGTCCGGCCGGGGCGGCGGATAGTTTTTATCTTGCGGGCGCTTTGCGGCTCAATCTGCCCCACAAGCTCACTTTAGATTGATATGGACGACGCAATAAAAGCCAAATACCAGCCCGTTATCGGCCTCGAAGTACACGCACAGCTGCTCACCCAGAGCAAGATGTACTCCGCCGACGAAAACGAATACGGCGCCCTGCCCAACAACAACCTGAGCGTGATTACGCTGGGCCACCCCGGCACGCTGCCCCGCGTGAACCGCACGGCCGTGGAGTTTGCCATGAAAATGGGCCTGGCCACCAACTGCCACATCACCCGCGACAACTTGTTTGCGCGCAAAAACTACTTCTACCCCGACCTGCCCAAGGGCTACCAGATTACCCAGGACAAAACCCCGATCTGCACCCAGGGCCACGTCCCGATTCGCTTAGCCGACGGCTCGGTGAAGGAAATCGGCATCACGCGCATCCACATGGAGGAGGATGCGGGCAAAAGCATGCACCTGGCCGGCGAAACCGAGACGCTGGTGGATCTGAACCGCGCCGGCGTGCCGCTCATCGAAATCGTAAGTGAGCCGGATATTCGCAATGCGGACGAAGCCTACGCTTACCTCTCCGAAATCAAGAAGCTGGTGGTGTACCTGGGCATCTGCGACGGCAACATGGAGGAAGGCTCTTTGCGCTGCGATGCCAACGTATCGGTGATGCTGCACGGGGCCGCCCAGTTCGGCGTGAAGGTGGAGGTGAAGAACATGAACTCCTTCCGCAACGTGCAGCGGGCCATTGAGTACGAGATTGAGCGCCAGATTGAAATTCTGGAAGCCGGCGGCGTGGTGGACAGCGAAACCCGCGGCTTCGACGCGGCCACCGGCACCACCAACGCCCAGCGCAGCAAGGAAACCCTGAACGACTACCGCTACTTCCCCGAGCCCGACCTGCCGCCGCTCATCATCAGCGACGAGTGGCTGCACGAGGTGCAGGCTTCGCTGCCGGCGTTGCCGCAGCAGCTCTACGCCCGCTTCACCGGCGAGCTGGGCCTGTCCGACTACGATGCTTCGGTGCTGACCGATCAGAAGGAAATTGCGCTGTTTTTCGACGAGATTTCGCGCCGCACGCCCAACGCCAAAGCGGCGGCCAACTGGGTGCAGGGCCCGGTGAAATCGTTCCTGAACGAGCGCGCCTTCACCCTGAGCGACTTCCCGCTCACCCCGCAGCACCTGGCCGACATCATCCAGCTCATCGACGACAACAAGGTGAGCCACTCAGTAGCGGCCAAGCAGCTGTTCCCATATCTGCTCGAAAACCCGGCCCAAACCGCCGCCGCCGCCGCCGAGGCCCAGGGGCTGCTGCAGCAGTCGGATGCCGGGGCGCTGGAGGCCATGGTGCAGCAGGTGCTGGCTGCCAATCCGGCTAAGGTGGAGGAATACCGCGCCGGCAAAAAGAGCCTCACGGGCATGTTTATGGGCGAGCTGATGAAGCTCACCGGCGGCAAAGCTGACCCTAAGTTGGCCAATCAGCTCCTGCGCCAGCAGCTCGACGCTTGATGCTTGGTGCAATGGAGAATGAGAAACGAAGCTGGGCAGCAAATCGAAAGAACGGGTCATGCTGAGCTTGCCGAAGCATCTCTACTGCTTCGTTGGATTACTAATCAAACAAAGCAGTGGAGATACTTCGGCTTCGCTCAGCATAACGTGCTAATAGCTCCAAATCGACTTCCTGCCAAGCTTCATTCTTCCTTGCTCATTAATTTCCTTCCCTTCCTCATCTGATTATGAAACCACGAAATATGAAGAGTCTGCTGCTGATAGGGAGTGTACTGGCGATGGCGAATTCCTGCAATAAGGGCGCTACACCTACTACCGGCACCGCCGCGGCTGCCGCGGGCTACCAGGTGAGCGGGCAGCTGACCAATGCGCCGGCCGGCACCAAGGTGTATCTGGCTGAGTTGGGCGACACGCAATTTGAGCCCCGCGACACGGCCACGCTGGATGCCCAGGGCAAATATGTGCTGCAAGGCACCACCACCGCGCCGGGCATGTATCAGCTGAAAGTGACCGATGCCAGCCAGGTGCTGCTGGTGCTAGATAACCAGAGCCGGGTGCAGCTCACCGGCGACGCCACCAAGCTCGGCGAAGGCTACACCGTGAAGGGCTCGAAGGACTCAGAATTGTGGCAGCGCCTAAATAGCAGCCTGCAGCAGTCCAAGCTGCGCATGGCGGCCGTGGAGCAGCGCTACGGCCAGAATGCCCAGGCCGGCCGCACCGACTCGCTGCAGCTGCTGAAGGACAAGTACCTGGCCGTGCAGGCCGGCACCACCGCCGCCATCAAGCGCGTGGTGCGCGAAAACCCGAAATCGGTGCTGTCGGCCTTCGTGGTGGGCAATCTGCTGAACCCGGATGAGCAGTTCGGCTTCGCCGATTCCATGGCCACGCAGTTCAAGCAGACCATGCCCGACTCGCGCTACACCAAGGCGCTGGTGGCGCGCCTCGAGCCGCTACGCTCTACGGCCCGCGGCGAAATGGCCCCCGAAATCAGCCTGCCCGCCCCGGACGGCAAAACGGTGGCCCTGAGCAGCCTGCGCGGCAAATACGTGCTCATCGACTTCTGGGCCTCGTGGTGCGGCCCCTGCCGCCAGGAAAACCCGAACGTGGTGAAAGCCTATAAGCGCTTCAAAAGCAAGGGCTTCGAAATCTACAGCGTCTCGTTTGATCAGGACCGGGGCAAGTGGCTCAAAGCCATCCAGGCCGACGGCCTGACCTGGACCCACGTTTCGGACCTGAAAGGCTGGGAAAGCGTCGCCGGCCAGACCTACGGCGTGAAATCCATTCCGCTGTCCATCCTGCTCGACCCCCAGGGCCGCATCATCGACAAAAACCTGCGCGGCGAAGCCCTGGAAGCCAAGCTGGCCTCGGTGTTGAAGTAGGAAGGTGGTTGGTTAGTCGCCTGTCATCCTGAGCTTGCGAAGGACCTTCCTCTTTTTACATTGCAAAACGCTTTTCAACGCACAAAGCCCTTTACCACGCAAATGGTAGAGGGCTTTGTGCATTGAAAGAAGCTTCCTGCTTAACCGAGGAAGGTCCTTCGCAAGCTCAGGATGACAGATGAGTAACCAAGCTCCCAAGCCCCCAACTCTACGCCAGAAACATCCGCTGCATGGCTTGCCAGAGCAGCTTTTTGCGGCTGTTGTCTTCTTCCAGCAGCTCAATTTCGGCGGCGGGCAGGTAGGCTACATCATTCACCAGCAGCACTGGCTCGTAGAGCTGGGTTTTGTACACGGCCACGTCGAGCAGGTTTTTGCCGAAGCCGATAACCTGCTTGGCGGCCAGCTTCCGGCGCAGCGTGCTCAGCGCCACCGGCAGGTGCGACTCCACGTTTATCAGCACCACATCCTCCATAATCAGCCGGATGGCCATGAGTAGCTTGTTGAGAAACACGTTTTTGGGCAGCCGCTGAAACCGGACCGCATCCATCCGTACCAAGATTACTAAGCCGTTGGGGTTGCTGCCGAGCGTGGAATAAGGCGTTTCGGTGAGGGGCGGGGCCGTGCGCTGGGGCGGCGCGGCAGCTGGCACCGGAGCCACGGGCGGCGCGGGTACCACCGGCGCGGCGGCGGGCGGTGTCATGGGCGGCGGCGCGGGAGCCGCTTTCAGCGGCAGGCTGGCCAGTGAAGGCAGCTTGCCCGGAATGGGAATAGGAGCGGCGGGCGGCGTAGCCGGTCGGGCCGGAGCCGGTGGCGGGCCGGCCGGAACGGCTACGGCTGCTGCCGGGGGAGCCAACGGCGGCAGGGGCGGGGCGGCAACCGGAGCCGCGGCCTCTGGCACCGCAACTGCCACCGGAACCGGCTGCGCATCCGGCAGCACCGCCCCAGGCTCCGCCACCACGTACAGCGACACGTTGGTGTAGAAGTTCTGAAAGAAAGCCAGCGACGCCTGTTCCATATGGGTGAATTATGAATTATGAATTGACAATTAAAATGAAAGCGGGCAAACGGCCAGGAGCAAAGCTGCCGTGGATTTCAACTCATAATTCAACATTCAGAATTCATAATTAACTCATCGCAAACAGCGACTTCAGCTCCGTGGCTTCCTGGGGCTGCATGCGGCCGCCCAGCACGAGGCGCAGCTGCCGACGGCGCAACGCCCCATCATACAGCCGGATTTCCTCTTCCGTTTCGGCTATGGCTTCGGGCACGTCTATCGGGCGGCCCGACTGATCGACGGCCACGAAGGTGAAAAAGGCTTCGTTCGATTTGATCTTGGTGCCGCTGGGAATGTCCTCGGCCCATACGTCGATGTGCACTTCCATGCTGGAGGCGAAGGCGCGGGTCACCTGGGCCTGCAGCGTGACGACGCTGCCCAGCCGGATGCCCTCGCGGAACGACACGTTATCGACGGAGGCCGTCACGACGATGCGGTTGGAGTGCTTCTGGGCCGAAATGGCGGCGGCAATGTCCATCAGGTGCATCATGCGGCCGCCCATCAGGTTGTTGAGCGTGTTGGTATCGTTGGGCAGCACCAGCTCGGTCATAATCACGAACGAGTCTTTCACGGGCTTTTGTTTACGCATCATGCGGCGGGGGGCTTCGGGTAAGTAAGCAGCCGCAAAGATAGGGCGGCATTGGGGCTTTTAAGAGTTAAAGCTAAGGTTAGAGTTAAGCTCCCCTCCTTTTTTCAAGGAGGGGGTTGGGGGTGGTTGGCTAGGGCTAGAAGTCGCCTGACGAGTTTCTAGCTCTAACCTTAGCTCTAGCAATCGTTCAATGATTGAACCACCCCCAACCCCTCCTTGAAAAAAGGAGGGGAGCTAGCTTTAGCCTTAACTCCTAGCTCCCAGCTCCTGCTTACAGCTTCGGCCAGCCGGCCTGGCCCAGCAGCGGGACGAAGCGGAAATCCTCGAACTCCTCGCGCACAAATTCCGCCTCACTCTCACGCGTCACGCGCATCATGCGCTGGGTGTGCTCATTGCCGACCGGAATCACTAGGGAGCCGCCGATGCGCAGCTGCTGGAGCAGCACCCGCGGGATGGTGGGCGAGCCGGCCGTGACCAGAATCCGGTCGAAGGGGGCGTGGGGGGGCAGGCCCACCGAGCCGTCGCCGCAGAACAGGTGCGCGGCCTGGTGCAGGCCGGCCAGACGGCGGCGGGTGCGCTCAAACAGCACCGGATTGAACTCGATGCTGAAGATGTGGGGCGTGAGCTGCAGCAGCACCGCGCACTGGTAGCCCGAGCCCGTCCCAATTTCCAGCACCCGGTCCTGGGGGCGCGGATTGAGCAATGCCGTCTGGTAGGCCACGGTGTAGGGCTGCGAAATCGTCTGGCCCTCGCCGATGGGAAAGGCCTTGTCCTGGTAGGCATGTTCCTGAAAGGCAGGCTCGAAGAACAGGTGGCGCGGCACGGTGGCCAGCGCCAGCAGCACCCGCTCGTCGCGGATGCCCTTGCGGCGCAGCTCCTCCACGAGGGCGCGGCGCAGGCCACGGTGCCTGTAACTATCAGCTTGCATAAGGAAACGGAATGAGAGCGGGCCGGATGCGGGCGGCGGGGGCGGCGTTTCGGCTTTAATGCCCTACCTTTGCGCGGCTCCAAAAAGGCACCAGCGGCCCCTTTGAAGCATTATATGTTGCCAAATTACGCCTTCAATCGCACATAACCATCTAGTATTGTCGTCCGTTGGGGCGGCCCCAAACCCACTTGATTCGCACCGCACAAAAACTCAAGCTGATAGCCGCCGACTTCCTGGCCGCCCTGCTGGCCTGGATCTGCTTTTTCCTGCTGCGCAAATACCTGCTCAGCGAAATGACGCCGGGCTACCGCTTCAGCGAGGGCGCGCTGTTCACCCTCACCGGCGGGGCCGTCATGATTGCCGCCTTCTGGATGGTGCTCTACGCCCTGATCGGCGAATACCGCGACATTTTCCGCAAGTCGCGCCTGTCTGAAATCATCCGGCTGGCCCGCGTGTCCATTCTGGGGGCGCTCATTATCTTCTTTGCCTTTCTGCTCGATGATCAGGGGGTGAGCAACTACCGGCTTTATTATAAGACGATTACGGCCTACTTCCTGCTGCACTTCTTCATCACCGCCATTCTGCGCACCTGGGCCGTGACGAGCGTGCAGCGGCTGGTGCACAACGGTACGATTTCCTTCAACACGCTGCTGGTGGGCTCCAATGCCCTGGCCCACGAAACCTACCACGAGCTGGCCCGCACCAGCCGCCACCTGGGCCTGAAGCTGGTGGGCTTCGCGCCGGTGGGCGACACCATCGATGAGGCCCTGGCCGCCGAGCTGCCCGCCCGCGGCTCCTACAAGCGCCTGCCGGCCCTGATTCGGGCCCTCAAAATTGAGCAGGTGGTCATTGCCATCGAGCCCTCGGAGCACCGCATGATTCAGGATATTCTGACGCTGCTGGAAGGCACACCGGCCCGCGTGAGCATCCTGCCCGACCTGTACCAGATGCTGCTGGGCTCGGTAAAGGTGAACCACCTGTTTGGCACGCCGCTCATCGAAATAAAGCACGATCTGCTGCCGCTGTGGCAGGAAGTGACCAAGCGCGGCCTCGATATTGGCGGCTCGCTGCTGTTTTTGCTGCTGGCCTGGCCGGTGTATGCCTTCACGGCCATCATGGTGCGCTCGTCGTCGCCGGGACCGGTGTTCTACTCGCAGGAGCGCGTGGGGCGGCTTGGGCAGCCGTTCCGCATCTACAAGTTTCGCTCGATGTATATCGATGCCGAGAAGCAGGGCCCATCCCTGTCGTCGGACCACGACCCGCGCATTACGTCCTGGGGGCGCTTCATGCGCAAGGTGCGCCTTGATGAGCTGCCCCAATTCTGGAACGTGGTGAAGGGCGACATGAGCCTGGTGGGCCCGCGCCCCGAGCGGCAGTTCTACATCGACCAGATTGTGAAAGTAGCCCCGCACTACCGCCACCTGCACCGCGTGCGGCCGGGCATCACCAGCCTGGGCCAGGTGAAGTACGGCTACGCCGAAACCGTGGCCCAGATGGTCGAGCGCCTCAAGTTCGACATCCTCTACATCGAAAACATGAGCCTGGCCATGGACTTCCGCGTGATGCTCTACACGCTCAAAATCATCGTGGAAGGACGAGGGAAATAATGTGCTGATGTGAGAATGTGGGTAATATGCTAATGCCCGTTTCTTGCACTCTTCACATCAGCACATTACCCACATTCTCACATCAGCACATTAAAAAGATGTTTACCGGAATTGTAGAAGCCCTCGGCACCATCACCGCCGTGCAGACGGAAGGCACCAACCGTCATTTCACCGTGGCCACGCCCTTCGCGGCGGAGCTGCAGATTGACCAGAGCGTGGCCCACGACGGCGTGTGCCTGACGGTGGTGGCCGTGGATGCCGCCGCCGGCACCCACGTCGTGACGGCCATTGACGAGACGCTGCAGAAGACCAACCTGGGCCAGTGGCAGCCCGGCCGGCAGGTAAACCTGGAGCGCTGCCTGGCCGCCAACGGCCGCTTCGACGGCCACATCGTGCAGGGCCATGTTGACTTGGCTGCCGTGTGCGAATCGGTGACGGACCAGAACGGCTCCTGGGTGTTCCGCTTCCGCCACGAGCCCGGCGCGGGCCGCGTGACGGTCGAGAAAGGCTCTATCTGCATCAACGGCACCAGCCTTACTTGCTTCGACAGCACCGATACGGGCTTCTCCGTGGCCATCATTCCTTACACCTACGAGCACACCACGTTCCGGCACCTGCGCGCCGGCGACCCGGTCAATCTGGAGTTTGACATTGTGGGCAAGTACGTGGCCCGGCTGCTGGGGAAGTAGCCGAATCGGGAGCCGTTAGCACTGTTTGTTGCCTGAAATATGCGTTTGCGCCAGCTACTGGTACTGATCGGGGTTGCGGTGCTGCTCGTTGGCGCGGGGCGGCTGCTTTTGACTCCGGCCCCAGTTCCGCCGGCCGCGCCGGTGGCCTACGTGCGCTACGAGGCCGACCCCCGGCGGCAGGCGCTGCGCCTGTATTGGCACGATGACCAGCATCAGCCGCTACGCAGTCTGGGCCGCCTGCGCCGGTGGCTGGCCGGGCGCGGGCAGCGCCTCGTGTTTGCCATGAATGCCGGCATGTTTACGCCCACCCACGCGCCGGTAGGGCTGTATATCGAAGACTTTCAAACCCGGGTGCCGCTCAATACGGGCACCGGGCGCGGCAACTTCTACCTGAAGCCCAACGGCGTATTCTACCTGCTGGCCGACGGCCGGGCCGGGGTGTGCGAAACCAGCCGCTTCCGGCCCCGGCCCACCGTGCGCTACGCCACGCAGTCGGGGCCGCTGCTGGTGCTGGATGGGCAGATTCATCCGGCCTTCACGCCGGGCTCCCGCAACCTGAATATCCGCAACGGCGTGGGTGTGCTGCCCAACGGCCACGTGCTGCTGGCCATGTCAAAGACCCCGGTGAGCCTCTACGACTTCGCCGCCTGGTTCCGGCGGCAGGGGTGCCGTCAGGCGCTTTACCTCGACGGGGCCATTTCGCGCGCCTACCTGCCGGCCCAGGGCTGGGTGCAAACCGATGGCGACCTGGGTGTGCTGATTGGCGTAGCGGAGCCGGCCCGCTGAGGAAAAATTCTGGGGGAAGCCGTACCCGCCCCGGCCGCCTGCGTAGAAGCCCGCAACCACCTTTCCCTTACTACTATGGCCAAGCGAGAATTGATTGAGCCCAACGAAGGCGACAAGCGCTACGTGCGCCGCAACGATGACGGCACGTTTAAAGAATCGGATGATTTGAACCGCTCCCTGTCGCAAGACGACCGGGAAAATGCCAAAACCACCGCCAAGCCCGGCCACGGCGACGAAGGCGACGGCCACACCGGCAAACGCAAGCCCGCCAAATAAGCTGATAACTTTCCCGAAGCCCCGCTGTGCTGCCACAGCGGGGCTTCGGCATTTCTGGCCGGCGGCTTCGGGTAGTTTTGAGCCGGGTTAGGGCCGAAAACCCGAATGTGTTACTTTCGCCTCTTCGCGCCCGCCGCAACGGCACGGCTGACGGACCCGCACATCCATCCCACCTTCCTTCTAATGAACAAAATCAAAGTAGCAAACCCGGTCGTTGAGCTTGATGGCGACGAGATGACCCGCATCATCTGGAAGTTCATCAAGGACAAGCTGATAACGCCCTACCTGGAGCTGGACATCAAATACTATGACCTGGGCATCGAGTACCGCGACCAGACCAACGACCAGGTGACCGTGGACGCGGCCAACGCCATCCGCCAGTACGGCGTGGGCATCAAGTGCGCCACCATCACCCCGGACGAGGAGCGGGTGCAGGAGTTCGGGCTCAAGCAGATGTGGAAGTCGCCGAACGGCACCATCCGCAACATCCTGGACGGCACCGTGTTCCGCGAGCCGATTGTGATGAGCAACGTGCCCCGGCTGGTGCCCAACTGGACCGCACCCATCTGCATCGGCCGCCACGCCTTCGGCGACCAGTACCGCGCCACCGATTTCGTAACCAAAGGCAAGGGCAAGCTCACCATCAGCTTCCAGCCCGAGGATGGCGGCGCGGCCCAGTCGTTTGAGGTCTACAACTTCCAGGGCGACGGCGTGGCCCTGGCCATGTACAACACCGACGAAAGCATCCGCGGCTTCGCCCACGCCTGCTTCAACCAGGCCCTGATGAAGGGCTGGCCGCTGTATCTGAGCACCAAAAACACCATCCTGAAGAAGTACGACGGCCGCTTCAAGGACATCTTCCAGGAAATCTACGAGCAGGACTACCTGGCCAAGTTCCAGGAGGCCGGCATCACCTACGAGCACCGCCTGATCGACGACATGGTGGCCTCGGCGCTGAAGTGGAACGGCAACTTCGTGTGGGCCTGCAAAAACTACGACGGCGACGTGCAGAGCGACACCGTGGCCCAAGGCTTCGGCTCGCTGGGCCTGATGACCTCCACGCTCGTCACGCCCGACGGCCAGACGATGGAGGCCGAAGCCGCCCACGGCACCGTGACGCGCCACTTCCGCGAGCATCAGAAAGGCAAGCCGACCAGCACCAACCCCATTGCCAGCATCTTCGCCTGGACCCGCGGCCTGGAGTTCCGCGGCAAGCTCGATGGCAACCAGGAGCTGATCGACTTCTGCCACGCCCTCGAAGCAGTATGCATCGAAACCGTGGAAAGCGGCAAGATGACCAAGGACCTGGCCGTCTGCATTCACGGCAACAAAGTGGAGCACGGCCGCGACTACCTCTACACCGAGGAGTTCCTGGCCGCGCTGGACGAAAACCTGAAAGCCAAGCTGGGCCGGTAAGCCGGTGCCGATTGGTTCGACCACAAAAAAGCCTTCCCGACAATCGGGAAGGTTTTTTTGTGGTCGAACCAATCGGCCCGGCGGGCAGCTGCCGCGGGCCCCGGCTCCTGCCCGCCCTTTCACTTTGCCGGCAACCTGCTACTTTGAGCGCCGGTTAGCTGCTAAACGCCCCCTTGACTATGGAAGAACTGAACTCCCCGACGGCTGAGCCCGCGCTGCCCACCACGCCCGAGGCCCGGGCCGCCTACATCAAGGCGGCCCAGACCAAGCCCGACCTGGATGCCCTCCGCCGCCTGTTTGCGGCCGAGCTGAAGGCCCATCCCGCCCTGCCGGAAGCCCTGGCTCCCTACCACGCCCAGAGCACGTCGTCGGTGGTGAGTATGTATGCCAGCGCCAAAGCTGCCGCTTTCATCAAAGGGCCGTATCTGGCGCAGCAGGCCGGGGCGCACTTCATCGAGGTGCGCGAGGCGGCGGCTCACGACCTGTGGGAGATTCAGCAGAAAAAGCTGTTCGACCTGCAGTGCCGCTGGCGGGCCGAGGAGATTACCCTTCCCGGCCTGCGCCACAGCGAGGAATTCCGGCAGTGGGAAAAGTATGTTGACCATTGCCCGTGGCTGCCGCCCGTCACGGCCGACGAGGTGGCCCTGTACGAGGCGTATCTGCGCTCCGACCACTACGAACCCAACCAGAACTGGGCCTGGCAGGACTACAGCCGGTTCCGGCGTACGGCCGAAGTAGGCGACCATGACCCCGACGACGACGACGAGGCGGAGGCCGCCGCCGATGACGACGGCTACGAGGCCGCCACCAACCGGGCCTACCGCCGCCTGCCGGCCTGGTATCAGTACCACAACGAGGCCACCGGCCAAAACCTGCTGCTGACCCTGCCCGACGTGCGCGGCGAAAAAGAGGCCTACTACATCGGGCTGACCGAAGCCGACAAGGAGGAGAAGCTGGCCGCCCAGCGCGCCCGCGGCGACATGGCTGCCTCGCTGCCCTGGCACCCCCTGATTGTGCACCGCGACGACCTGACCCCCTATTTCCGGCAGTTTGAGGAGGCCGCCGACCTGCCCCGCCTGCTGCGCTGGTACGCGGCCAGCCGCCAGGATGAGCGCCGCCGCCACGGCTATCTGTTTGAGGCCCGCCATTGGATGGAAAAGGCGCTGGAAGACCAGGCCGCCCCCTGGCCCATTGCCGCCCACGCCGACTGGCGGCAGGCGCTGATGGCGGCCGGCATGCGGGCCTGGGGCCACCAGCTGGCCGGCGTGCTGACCGACGTGTGGCAGGAGCAGGAGCAAAACCGCGCCCTGGGCCTGCCCGTCACGGGGCCGAAAACTTACGGCACCCGGCCCCCCTTTGCCGAAGTGAACTGGGCCGAGGAAGAAACCTACCACCCCAAGTTCATCCTGCGCGGCCGGGAGCTGGCCGGGGAGCCCCGCGACTTCAGCTTCTGAAGGGGCCGGCTTCACCCAACTTTTCTAAGCAGCTGTTTGCGTTAGTGCAAGCGGTGTCAAAACGGTGTAGAGACGCATACTTGCGTCTCGTCGTTGAACGACAGTCGTTGTGCCGGCGCGGCCGACGAGACGCAAGTATGCGTCTCTACACGGTTCAACGGCCTGAAAAAGCAACGCAAACAACTTCTAAAGCGTCCCGGCGATAGGCTTATGACCTACGCAAAAGGTCGGTTTTCAAGCCCCAGCGGGGCGACATATCGGTAGCAACGGCTTGCTTACAAGAACAAAAGCCCCAGCGGGGCGACACCAATCGTTGAGCGACGGTGTCGCCCCGCTGGGGCTTAAAATTCGCCTATCAGGTAATTACTACCGATATGCCACCCCGCTGGGGCTGCCTTTTGCCGCGTTTGCGTAAGTCCTAAAGCCGGAACGCTTTCTTTGTAGTGGTGCTGGTGTCTCCGAAAACAGAAGCTATGGCCCGGTTAGTGGCCACCGCTACTCTTGTAATGAAAACCACTGTTTTCTTGAACAGATTTCAACTGGCCTGGCCCCTACATTACATCCAATTGGCCCTCTTTACCCGGGTGCCTTTTCTTGCTGTGACGCTATGCTGAGAATCAAAGAGTTTTTTGCGCTCGACGACTTAATAACCGCTCGCTGGGGGCACCAAGCGTTCCGCTACGTGGACTATTGTGGTCTGCTACCCGTCAGACCCTTGGAAAACGGGGGCTATGAGTGTACGCCGACCAACACGCTCAGCTTCGCGCGCACGGGCGGCGACGGCGTGCACTTTAGCCTGCTGGACGCCCGCGACGAGACGGCTGACGGCCCCGTGGTCATGACCGTGCCCATGGCGGAGGCGAACCTGGTCGTAGCCGAAACCTTGTCCGAGTTCTTGGGCATTGGGTGCCAGACAGGCTGGTTTGAACTCGAACAACTGGCCTACGATGCCCCCGCAACCCTGGCGTATTACGCGGCAGCGCCCGCACCGGTATCAGCCCAGGGGCAGGCCTTTCTCGACGTGGTCCGCACCGAGTTGCGCGTGGCCCCCGTTGCCCTGACGGCCGAACGCTTGGCGGACTTGGAACAACGCTTCGGGCCGCAGTTGCAGGTCCCGCCCTTTGAGGGTGCTGAAAGCATTTAAAAACGCTCGTTTTGATTTCCGATCGTTTGGCTGAACATGTGATTTTCTGAGCCTTCGCCCCGCGTGGTGGCTGCTTCTTAGCGGGAGAAATAAAAGCGCCAGACCCGGGTTAAGGAGCCATCGGGGTCGGTGGTGCTGTCGCACAGGACGAGTCGATGGCGGGTGAGAATGGTAATCAATTTGGTGTTAGGAACCCCATCGGCATTGCCGAGGTCTTCCGGACGCGCGTGGCCCCCGCGAACCAGGGCAGTGTCAACCACGCGGCGAACCCACAATGTATTTCCACTTCGGGAGTACGTGTGCTCTTCCCGCACGCTTCCGGAGTAGGTCCAGCGCTGCGACCCGATGGTGAGCCATGCGCCCGGTGGGAGCGGGTTCATAAACCGGCTCAGATAGCGACCTTGGCTGTCGTAGAATGCGGCTCCGGCGGAATCGTAGTGCCAGCGTCCCACGAGGTCCGTACTCACGGAAGCAGGGCTATTAGCGGTGGGTTCGTGCGGCTCACAACCTACCAGCAGCCATAGCAGGCCCGCCTTGGTTACGGTAGTGAAGCAGGAGATAATCTTTTCCATAGGGAAAGGTAAGATAGCTGAGGCACTACTTAAACACCACTAGGTAGCCGTATCTAAAGAACGCTCCTTTTCCTAAACCACTACTCATGCACCTTCATTCACGTGGCAAAGTGGTCCTACGGCTCAGATTGAGTTCAGGAAACTGGTTCACCTTGCAAAGTTCAGTTAACTCAGATTGGCGATGAGTTTCGTGAGCTGCTAGCTCTGCGGAAGATTTAGGTAAGGACCAGCCCAAGTGCCCTTGCCGGCAGGGTATAAACAAATAAAAATAAATTTCTTCACACCCCACCACGCCCCTGAACCCTGGGTGTAATCGAAATTATTTTTATTTGTTTACACCCAACGCCCACCCGCTTATGCCGCGCCGCGCCTCTCCTTCCTATACCCTGGCCGCCGCCGTGCGCCGGCACTTTGGCCTGACCCAGGCCGAGCTGGCCGCCTTCGTGGGCGTGAGCCAACAACAGCTGGCCCGCGTGGAGGCCGGCCGCAAGCAGCTCGGCCCCGGCCCCGACCAGCGCCTACAGGTGCTGGCCCGCCAGCTGCCCCCGCCCGACGGCCACGGCCCCGCGGCCCCCGATTTCACGGATGAGGCCCTACCCGCCGACCCGGCCGGGGCCGCCGAAACTCTTGCCGCCCTGCGCCAGCGCCTGGCCCGCTGCCAGTGGCGGCGCACCGACCTGGCCTACCAAGTGGGGCAGCAGCGCCAGCCCAACCAGCAGCGGCACCAGCGGCGGCGCTGGGCCGTGCGGGTGCTGGGGCCGCTGCTGGCCGCCCCCTTGCCCCGGCCCGACTGGCTGGCCCCCGGCGGCCCCGCGCTGCCGCTGCCGCCCTACCCGCTGGCCACCCCCGATGCCCCCCGCGACACGCACTGGCTCCAGGGGCTGGCCCTGCGCCTGGCCGCCACCCCCGCGCCGCTCTCGTCCGCTGCCGCCGCCCTGGCCCGCGCCCGCCTGGCCGGCCTCGATGCGGAAATTCAGGCGCTTACGGCCGCGCTGGTTGAATTTCCGGCGTAGTTTTCTAGCTTTAGCAGCCGGCGGGTACTCACGCCGCGCTATTGATTTTCTCTATCATTCTTTAACGCAATCTTTCTCATGGATTACTCTCTGCAGTTGCTCACCACCCGCGCCCAGTGCGACGCCGTGCTGGCCTACGCCAACGCCAAGCTCAGCCTGCTGACTTACCACGATGCCCAGACCGGCCGCCGAACCGGCAACCTGACCACCTCGGCCACCAACGACACCGCCGAGCTGCTCAGCCTGAACTCCTACATCACGGCCATGACCCCCGTAGTTCCGACCCTGCTCCCCGGCAAGGACCGCGACAAGCAGGCCAGCGACCTGCGCCTCAAAACCGACCGCCGCGACACGCTGCTGGCCCGCCAGAACCAGCAGGGCCCCGAGGCCCTCATCGAAGCCGAGGCCGAGGGCGGCCTGGTCGATGTGCAGGTGCCGCTCATCGAAGACCTTATCACGCAGGTGACGGCGCACCGAGCCACCCTGTCGGCCTAGCCGGCCCGCTGATACCCCCGCCACTAAAAAAGGCCGCCCCGGAGTGCCGGGGCGGCCTTTTTAGTGGCGAGTGATACGTTCAGGACAACTCAAATAGCGGCCGGCCACCACCGCGCGGCTCCGCGCTTATACAGCGTAGCGCAGCCCCAGGCCAGCAGGCTGCCCAGCAGCGCCCCGGCCACCACATCGGTGAGGTAGTGGGCGGCCAGGTAGATGCGGCTGTAGCTGAGCAGAATGGCCCAAACCAGCGTGAGCCACTTGGCCAGCCAGTAGCGCCGGGGCAGCACCTGCCACAGAAACACCGTGAGGGCAAAGCTATTAGCCGCGTGCGACGACATAAAGCCGAACTGCCCGCCGCAGCCGTGGGCCAGGTTCAGGGTGGCGGAAAGCTCAGGGTCGTGGCAGGGGCGCAGGCGGGCGAAGAAGGGCTTGAAGAAGCGGCTCGAAATGCTGTCGGCCAGGGCTACGCTGAACAGCAGCAGCGGCAGCAGCAGCCGGGCCCGCTGCCCAAACAGGTACACCAGCGCCATCAGCAGCACCAGATAAGCCGGAAACCACACGAAGCGCTCGGAGAAGAAAATCATCCACTTATCCAGCAGCGGCGAGTGTTGGTCGTTGGCGGCCAGCAGCAGCCGGCGGTCCAGAACTTGCAGCAGCTCGATCAAAGCGCGGCGGTTTCAACCCACTGCACGCCTTTGCGCAGCCAGCTTTGGGTAACTTCTTCGGCCGAGCCGGGGGCGGGCACCAGGTTGTAGTGCCACTCGCAGCGCGGCGGCAAGCTCATCAGAATGCTTTCGGTGCGGCCGCCGGTTTCCAGGCCGAAGCGCGTGCCGCGGTCGATGGCCAGGTTGAACTCGGCGTAGCGGCCCCGGCGCACGAGCTGCCATTTTTCCTCGGCCTCGCCGTAGGGCAGGTCGCGGTTCTGGTGCATCAGCGTAGTGTAGGTGGGCCCGAAAACGTCGCCCACGGCCTGCACGAAGGCAAACAGCTCCTCCGCGGTGCCGTCTTTGCCCACGGTGAGGCGGTCGAAGAAGATGCCGCCCACGCCGCGGGTTTCCTGGCGGTGGGTGATGAAGAAGTAGTCGTCGGCCCAGGCATGGAAGCGGGCGTAGTAGGCCGGGTTGTGCTGGTCGCAGACGGCCTTGAGCTGCTGGTGAAACCAGCGGGCCTGCGCCTCATCCACATAAATCGGGGTCAGGTCGATGCCGCCGCCGAACCAGGCCTCGCCGTTGCCGGCCTCGAAATAGCGCACGTTCATGTGCACGATGGGCACGCGCGGGCTGCGCGGGTGCTGCACCACGCTCACGCCGGTGGCGAAATACTCGGGGTTGGGCATCAGCAGCACTTTGGCGGCCTGCTCGCTCATGATGCCCATCACGGCCGAGAAATTCACGCCGCCTTTTTCCAGCACGTCGCCTTCCGTGAGCACGCGGCTGCGGCCACCGCCGCAGCCGTGGTGCTGCCAGGCATCTTCCTGAAAGCGGCCCCGGCCGTCGGCGGCTTCGAGCTGCTGGCAGAGCCGGTCCTGAAAATCACGCATCCAGGCTTCCACCTGGGCCCGAAAGGGCAGCGTGGCCACGGCAGCCGATGAGGAAAGGGGAGAAGGAAGGGACATAAGAAAACGACAGCCTGAAAAATGCCGCCCGGACGCTCGTAAGCCCGCCCCGGCACTGCAAACAAGTCCGACTCAGTTGAAAATTCAGTCAAACCAATTACAAAGATAAGCAGCCGCGGCTGGTACGGCCTTTAAGCCAGCGGCTTTTCCAGCACCAGCAATTCCAGCGGCTGCCGGGCCAGCCCGAAGCGTGGGTCGGTGGGGAAGGGCTCAACGGCGCCGGTGCGGTGGTAGCCGTGGCGCTCGTACCAGGCCAGCAGCTCGTGCCGAACCGAAATGACGGTGATGCGCATGGTGGGTAGTTGGTGCCGGCGGGCGTAGTCCTCGGCGGCCCGCAGCAGCTGCTTGCCAATGCCGTGGGCCTGCCAGGCCGGCGCCACCGACAGCATGCCCAGATACAGCGCAGCGGGCAGCCGCTGCAGGTATACCGAGCCCAGAAGGGCGCCTTCCGCATCGCGGCCGAGCAGAATGGTGGCGTTTTCGGGGGCCAGCAGGTCGCGCAGGGCGGCGGCATCGGTGCGCTGCCCGCCCAGCAGGTGCGCCTCCGTGGTCCAGCCTTTTTCCGATTCGGGGCCGCGGTAGGCGCTATTGACCAGGGCCACCAGCGCGGGAATATCGGCGGCCGTGGCCGGGATGATAGTGTGCAGCATAGGGCGAAGGTAGGGCAGGCGAGAGGTGCCGGCAAAAACGGCTCCCGCAAAAAAAAACGGCAGCCCGCTTCCGATGGAAACGGGCTGCCGGACTGCCTGCAGGGCAGCAAGCACTACTGATTCTGCCGGACTACCGCCGTATTGTTGTTGCCGTATTGCAACACGTCGCTGGTGTTGTTGGCCGCGCCCTGGTAGGTGCGGGCATCATTGCTGTTGCCCGTCTGCGTTTGCCGGGCATAGTCGCTGCTGCCCTGCTGGCTGATGTAGGCCTTGTTGCCGGAGTTCACCACCCCAGGGGTGCGGGCCACGCCGCCCACGCGCTGATTCTGGATGGCGGTGTTGCCCGTGCCGGTCTGGTCGATGGTGGCCGTTTCAAAGGCTTCACGCTGGGTCTGGGTGGCCTGGTTTTCGTTGCCGCTCTGCGTGATGGCAGCGTTCTGGTAAGCCCCGGTTTCATAGTCCCCGTTGGTCTGAAGCTGGGTGGCGATGTTGGCATTGCCCGTCTGGGTTACCGTTGTCCGGCTTTGGGCCACCTTCTCCTGGGTCTGGGTGCTTAGGTTGCCGGTGCCGGTCTGGGTCAGAGTGGCTTCCACGTTGCCTATCACCGCATTCTGGAACTGCGTGCCGGTGTTGCTCAGGCCCGTCTGGGTGATGGTGGCCGCCGCCCGCTCGCCGGCCTGGGCGGAGGTGCCCAGCTGCCGCTGACTGGCCGTGTTGAAGCTACCCTGCTGGGTGATGGTCGCCGTTGAGCGCCCCCCGGACTGCTGCTGGGCGGCGCTATTGCTGTTGCCCGCCTGATACACCGTCGCACTATGACTGCCTGACAGGCTGCCTTCGCCTTGCTGTTGGGTCGAGGTATTGGCTTCCCCCAGTTGCGTGGCCGTAGCCGTGTTGTAGCTGCCCTGCGCCTGGGTGGCCCGGTTGCGGTTGCCCACGTCCTGCAGAATGGTAGCCGTGGAGCTGCGGCCGCTCTGGGTCTGGGTGGCGTAGTTGAGGCCGCTGAGCTGCTGAATGTCAGCGCTCAGGCTGAAGCCGCCCTGCCGCTGGCTGGCGTAGTTGCCGCTGCTGCCCGCCCGGACCGAGCCCTGGCGGATGGTGGCCCCAACGCCGCCTAGCTCCGACAGCTGCTCCTGCACGGCCTGCTGGTCGTTGCCCATCTGGTCCGTGCGGGCCGACTGGCGGTTTCCGGTCTGAGTTTGGGTCACTTGGTTGTTGTTGCCGCTGGCACTGCCCGGGTTCACGGCCGCATCGTTCTGGTAGGCCGTGGCGGTATTGCCCCTGCCGCCGATTTGCGTCACCGTAACCAGGTTGTTGTTGCCGTAGCTGGTGGAAATCTGGGTATTGTCCTGCGCCGCCGCCGTGCCGCCCCCGAGCAGGGCCACAAAAAGTAATTTGATTGGTTTCATGCTGAGAATAAAAAAGGTGAGGGAATAAGGCCCCTGCAGGGCAGTTATAACGCTCAAGTTATGTTAAAATATGGCTAATAAAAATAAACAAAATTATATTAAATGCAATGCGACACCCTGAGTGGGCCGGAGCTAGCTGCCATCTATAAGGTAAGTGAGTGCTAAATTCGATCAGCGTGGATGTGGGAGCAGCTGAAAGGGGCCTGGCGCGATGTTGCTGTCAGTTCGAAACCGTAATTTCGCTCTTTCAACCGCCGCTCCTTCATGCCTACGCCAACCCTGCCCGCCCCGGAACTCCAGTTTATTGATTCGCACGCCGCCGTCGAGCCCGACGTAGCTACCCAGCTGCGGGCCTACCGGCTGATGCGCACGGCCGACGAGCTGGCCCGCCTCTACGAGGAAAACAAGGCCGTGACGGCCAAATACGTGCACGCCACCGCCCGCGGCCACGAGGCCATTCAGCTGGCCGCCGCCTTCCACCTCAGCGCCGCCGACTACGCCGCGCCCTACTACCGCGACGATGCCATGCTGCTCGGCCTCGGCATCACGCCCTACGAACTGATGCTGCAGCTGATGGCCAAGCGCGATGACCCGTTTTCGGGCGGGCGCACCTACTATTGCCACCCTTCGCTGCGCCGCGCCGGCTTCCCCGTCATTCCGCACCAAAGCTCGGCCACCGGCATGCAGGCCATTCCGGCCACCGGCATGGCCCACGGCCTGAAATACCTGGAAAGCCAGGGGATTGTTAATTCTGAATTAGGAATTCTGAATTCTGAATTGGAAACGCCGGTTTCCGAAAACCTAATTCAAAATTCAGAATTCAAAATTCAGAATTCCGTCGTCGTCTGCTCCATCGGGGATGGGGCCATGACGGAGGGCGAGGTGAGCGAAGCGCTGCAGATGGCCGTGCTGCATCAGCTGCCTATTATTTACTTAGTCCAGGATAATGAGTGGGGCATATCGGCCACCGGCCGCGAGATGCGGGCCATGGATGCCTACGAGTTTGCCGCCGGCTTCAAGGGCCTGCAGCGCCTGCGCGTGAACGGGGCCGACTTCGCCGACAGCTACGCCGGCCTGGCCGCCGCCTTCGAGTACGTGCGCCGCACCCGCGGCCCGATCCTGGTGCACGCCCGCTGCCCGCTGCTGGGCCACCACACCAGCGGCGTGCGCCGCGAGTGGTACCGCGGCGACGACCTGGCCGCCCACACCACCCTCGACCCCTTGCCCCGCCTGCACCAGCAGCTGCTGGACCTGGGCGTGAGCGAAGAGGAGCTGCAGCAGCTCGGCCAGGAGGCCCGCGCCCTGGTCGAGGCCGACTACCAACGCGCCCTGGCCGCCCCCAATCCCGACCCGGCCACCTTCGCCGACCACGAGTTTGCCCCGCCCGCCGTGACGGAGGAAGCCGGGGAGCGCAGCCCCGCCGGCGCCGACAAAGCCCTTCTGGTAGATGCCGCCCTGCACGCTGTAGACGACATTCTGCGCGAATTTCCGGAGGCGCTGTTCTATGGCCAGGATGTGGGCGGCGAGCTGGGCGGCGTGTTTCGCGAGGCGGCGCTGCTGGCCAAGAAGTACGGCGATGCCCGCGTGTTCAACACCCCGATTCAGGAGGCCTACATCGTGGGCAGCACGGCCGGTATGAGCGCCGTGGGGGCCAAGCCGATTGTGGAAATTCAGTTTGCCGACTATATCTGGCCCGCGCTCAACCAGCTGGTGGAAGAGCTGTCGAAATCGTGCTACCTCTCCAACGGGCAGTTTCCGGTGCAGGCGCTCATTCGGGTGCCCATCGGGGCCTACGGCGGCGGTGGGCCGTATCATTCGGGCTCCATCGAAAGCACGCTGCTCACCATTCGGGGAATTAAGGTGGTGTACCCATCCAACGCGGCCGACATGAAGGGCCTAATGCGGGCCGCCTTCCTCGACCCCAACCCGGTGGTGATGCTGGAGCATAAAGGCCTGTATTGGAGTAAAGTACCGGGCACCGAAGACGCCAAAACCGTGGAGCCGGCCGCCGGCTACGTCATTCCGCTGGGCCAGGCTGCCATTGCCCAATCTGCTGATGCTGAGAAGCTGCGTCAGGGCGAAACCTGCGCCGTAATTACCTACGGCATGGGCGTGCACTGGGCCAAAACCGCCAGCAAGCAGTTCCCCGGCCAAGTCGAAATTCTGGACCTGCGCACCCTGAACCCGCTCGACTTTGAGGCCGTGCAGGGCGCCGTGCGCCGCCACGGCAAAGCCCTGGTGCTTACCGAGGAGCCGCTCATGAACTCCTTCGCCGAGAGCCTGGCCGGCCGCATCCAGCGCACCTGTTTCCAGCAGCTCGATGCCCCGGTCTTCACCCTCGGCGCCGCCAACCTGCCCGCCATTGCCCTAAATGTGGAGCTGGAAAAGCAAATGCTCCCTAGTGCCGAAAAAGTAGCCGCCGCCCTGGCCGAGCTGCTGGGGTATTAAGTGAGATAGTGAAATGGTGAGATAGTGAGTTTGATGTTTTAGAGGCGCATTCCGCGCAAGTGGCGCAGCTGGCGCCTCTAAAACATCAAACTCACTATCTCACTATTTAGAAAGGATACCCGATACCGATGTTGAAAGCGGTTTGGTTGTCGCTGAGGCTGAAGCGGGAGATAACGAACTTGTTGCCCAGGGCCGTGGGGTCGTAGACTTTGGTGGCTACGTCGAGGCGGAGAATGAGGAAGGTGAAGTCGAAGCGCACGCCCACGCCGGAGCCTACGGCGAACTGGCGGTAGAAGCGGTTGGCCTGGAACTGGGCTCCGGGGCGCAGGTTGTCGTCGTTCAGCGTCCAGACATTGCCGAAATCGGTGAACAACGCGCCGTTGATGAAGCTGTACAGCGGAAACCGATATTCCAGGCTGCCCTCCATCAAAATTTCGCCGGGTTGCTCCAGGTCGAAATTCTGCACGGTTTCGCCGTTATCCGTTTTGGTAGAGGTGTAGGTGCCAGGCCCCAGGCGCCGCGGTCTCCAGGCCCGCACGCTGGACGCACCGCCGGCAAAAAAGTACTTGTCGTAGGGAATAACGTAGCGCCTCTGAATCACCGTTTCACTTTCGCCCGGAATGGTAGGACTGGGTATCACCACTTCAACGCTGCTCTTGGATAAGGCACTTACAATACCCGCATTGAGCCGGTACACCACAAACGACTTTGGCCCAATCTTGTAATAGCGGCGGTAGTCGGCGTTGAGCTTGGCGAAATTATACACATTCAGGCCCAGCTTGTCCTTCAGATACGTTTCATACAGACTCTTTGTGAGGCCGCCGGCTTCCGCAAACAGCCGCAGATAATAGGCGTTGCGGGTCTGGTTGAAATCGTTGGAGTTGTAAAGCGAGGTAGCGTTGAACGTAGGCACCAGCTGCCGGCTGAAGCTCTGCTTCAGCGGCGAGCCCCGGCGCGCCAGCGAGTTGAGCGTGTCGCGAAAGGCATCATCCAGGCGGGGCGTGTTTACCAGACTGATGGCCACCGGAGTCAGCACGTACTGGTGGAACGCCGAGCGCTGCCAGATATAATCGTAGGTGGCCTCCAGGTTGGTGCGGGTGTATTCGGGCCGGAGCACGTAGTTGTAGGCCGCATTGATGCGGGTGCGCGGATTGTATTGGGTCAGGAAGCGGTTTGTGCGCCAGGGCACCAGAAACTGGGGCAGCACCAGGTTAGCATTGGCCCCCAACTGGGTGGTATACACGCTTTGCGCCGGCAGTCCTTCTACCTGCCCGGTGCGGGTGTACTGTCCCTCAAAACCGGCCCGCACGCCCAGTTCCAGCACTTCCGCCCCCCCAAATACGTTCCGGATTTTGAGCCGCTCATTCGCGAATGGACCTAGCAGCAGTGCCACGTAAGTAGCGCCGGCTTCGGTGGTTTCCTGGTATTTCTTGGCCGGTGAGGCGTTAATGACGGCATCCAGCTGCCGGCGGGTGGTGTCGCCGGTGGTCTGGTTGCGCACGCGCAGGTAGTTCACGGTATTGAAGCGGAACACGTCCAGGTTGCTGAGCTGGCGCTGGGTGAGCAGCGTGCTACTCAGGCTGTACGTGTCGCCGGGGCGCACCGTGAGCTTGCGGTCTAGGGTTTTGGGGCTGATCTGGTGCTTGTAGGCCAGATAATACACCGAGTCCTGCACCAGCGTATCGCGGGTCTGGCCGAAGCGGGTGAGGCCGGCATCGGCAATGAAGCGCACGCGCCGGATGGTGTACTGGTAGTGCCGCCGGCCCGCCGGATCGGCAATGAGGGTGCGCAGGCGCACGGTGGCGGGGGCAAAGCTGGTATCGGCTTCCAGGGTCACGTATTGCTGGCGAAAATCGAAGTAGCCCTGGTTTTTGAGCAGCGTTTCGAGCCGCGCCCGCTCGTTGCCGATTACTTCCTCGTCGTACTGGTCGCCTACGTGCAGCAGCGAGGCCGGCTGGCTGGCCACCACGCGCCGCGCAATGGCCGAGTCGGGAATGTCGAAATCGAGCTGGGAGTACTTGAAAGGCTGATTTTCGGTGATGCGGTACGTCACCGTCACGCGGCGGTTGTGCACCGTATCGGGCCCGCCCAGCAGGCGCCCGAGCGAAAAGCGCCGGTCAGCCACAGTGTCGGTGGCGGTTACTTTGCTGCGGAAAAAGCCCTTCGATTTCAGAAATATACCGATCTGCTCTACCGTCCGGCGCGTGAGGGCCGAGTCGTAAATCACCGGCGGCTCGCCGATGCGCATGATGGCGTTGCCCTTGTCGATGGTGCGCTGCAGGCGGCTGGTGCGCTTCTCGCGCCGCACCAGCAGCTTGCCCACCTTCACCGAGTCGGGCCGGGCCGCCTGCAGGCGCTCATCAAACTCTTTCTGGATGCGCGCAAGCTTGGTTTGCAGCCGCTCCTTATTGTACACGGTGCGTCCCAGCTGATAGATTGCTAGCTTTGGCAGCGGAAAGCTTGTGTTGGGCTTTTGCTGATACAGGGCCGCAATCCGCTCGGCATCGGCCTGCTCCACGCCCACCAGCCGCACGCGGCTGAGCAGCTTCTGCTTCGGCCCGAGCAGGCGCAGCGGCGAGCAGCCCACCAGCAATAGCAGCAAGGCCCCGGTCAGCGCGGCGGGCATTCTTCCGGTAAACACCGCCCGGCGAGGGGCAGTAGGCAACAGCGAATATGGTTTCAAAAGCAGTAGCGAAATATATCCACGCGCTGCACCTGAAAAAGTACCGGCTTCGGCATGGCGCTTTTCTGGTGGAAGGCGGCAAAAGCGTACAGGAGCTGCTAAGCTCCGGACTTCTAACGGAGCGGGTGCTCCTGACGGCGGAGTACGCGGCAAAAATCCCGCCGTTGCCCGCGAAAGTACCGGTTGAAATTGTAACGGAGGCCGAACTGACCCAGCTGGGCACCCTGGCCAACAACACCACCGCCCTGGCCATTGCCCGCCTGCCCGCCGAAACCGAGCTGCTGCCGGCCCCCAACCGCTTGCTGCTGGCCCTGGATCAGGTGCGCGACCCCGGCAACCTGGGCACCCTCATCCGCCTGGCCGACTGGTACGGCCTGCACGGCGTGGTGTGCTCCGATACCTGCGCCGACCCCTGGGCGCCCAAAACCATTGCCGCCACTATGGGTTCGTTCGCCCGCGTAGCCATCTGGCAGCGCGAATTGCCCGAGTGGCTCGATTCGCTGCCCGCCGCGCTGCCGCGCTACGGTGCCCACCTCGAAGGCGACAACGTGCACCGCCTCGCGCTGCGCCCCGGCGGCGTGCTCATCATGGGCAGCGAGTCGCACGGGCCGCGGCCAGAGGTGCTGGCCCGGCTTACCCAGCGGCTTTACATTCCGGGGGCCGGCGGCGCCGAAAGCCTGAACGTGGCCGTGTCAGCGGCTATTCTGCTGGATAATTTTCATCGGGAGCTGTAGGAGAGGAGCCGGGGGTGAGGCCCGCGGGGCTGCTGGTAAAACCTACGCTTCCTTCGCCGTCTCGTCTTTCTGCTTTTCGGCTTCCACGGCCGGAATGGCCTCGCGGAAAATCAGGCCACTCTGGGCGGCGTGCTCGGCGGCCTGCACGGTGTCCTGCACCAGCAGCATCTCCACTTTATCGGTGCGCAGCTCCTCCGATACCTTCTCGACCAGCGCGGCGCGGTCGGGGCGGAGCACGTCGCGGATGTAGATGGCCAGGATGCGGCCGGGGTGGCGACGCACTACTTCGCGGTAAATGTTGGCGTCTTCCTGGCCGCTGTCGCCGATGAGCACGAAGGGCAGCAGCGGATAGGTAAGCAGCAGGTTGTCGATTTCGCGCAGCTTGTGGTCGTGGTGGCTGGAGGGCGCGTTGGCCTTGCGGCCCCCGATGCCGAAGTCGCGCAGCAGCAGCGGGCCGGGCGGAATCTCATTCAGCTCCAGGAAGTCTTCCAGCAGATCATACAGGTTCCAGGGCGACGAGCTGACGTAGAAAAACGGGTTGTTGCGCTTGCCGTTGCGGCCCAGCTGCAGGGCGCGGTAGAATTCAGCCACGCCCTTGAAAGGTAACCGCGAGCGGGCATTGCGCAGCAGCACCGTGCGGGCCATACGCAACAGGTCAGTGGCCGAGGTCTGAATCACGGTATCGTCCAGGTCGCTAATGATGCCGTATTCGGCGTCGGCGGGCGGAATCAGCACCGGGGCCATGGCCGACAGGCCCGCCGGCAGCGGCAGCGGGGCCGGCACCGCCTTCAGCAGTACCTCCACCGGATACCACATAAAATCGATGGGCGTGGGCAATGATGTAGGCTCCAGGTTCAGGGTGAAATAGCCCTCGTCATCGGTCATAATGGGGTGCTCAGAGCCGTCGGCGGGGCGCACCAGCAGCTGGGCCCCGGCAATTTCGTTGCTCTCGAAGCGCCGGTACATATCGGCCAGGTTATGCCAGCGCGAATCGTTGGTGGTCGGTTCGCCCAGGCCCTTGTCCGTGAGCAGGCGGCCCTTCACGTAGAGGCGCGTGGGCGTGCCGTAGCTGCGGTAGGGCACTATCTGCAGGGGTTTGAGCAACCCGAGGCGGGCGCGGGCCCGCAGAATCAGGTCGTCGGCGTGCTCGGTCCAGTCGCCTAGTTTGTTGAGAAATGAGTTCATAGCCGGTGCGTGGAAAGAATTCCTTACGCGCAAAGCCGGCCCGAATGTTACCGCCGGCCTGCCCGGAGCGGGCCCGCAGCCAACAAAAAAAGGTCCGCTGCCGGAGCAGCGGACCTTTGCGAAGCTGTTAGCAGCAGCCTACAGCAGGCTTTTCAGCGCTTTCAGGTTCGTATCGTTCTGGGTCTTGCCCTGGCACTTCAGCTCCGCCGCTTTGGCCTGAATGGCCTGAATGCGGTTGTCGGGGTTGGGGTGAGTGCTCAGGAACTCGGGCTGGCTGGCCTCGCCCAGCTGCTGCGACTTAATGAAGAAGCCCGCCGTGCCATCGCAGGCATACTCGGTGCCGCTCAGGTACGTCACCGAATACATATCGGCCTCCCGCTCGAAGTCGCGGCTGAATTTGAGCTGCCCCAGGCCGGCTGCAATCTGGGCCAGCTGGCCAGGATTTTCGCCCAGCACCACGCTCAGCAGCAACCCAATGCCGTATTGCTGCTGCAGCTGCCGGGAGGTGTGGCGGCGGTCGGCGTGGGCAATTTCGTGGGCCAGCACGCCGGCCAGCTGGTCTTCGTGGTCGAGAAACTTAATCAGCCCCGAAAACACGTAAATGTGGCCGCCGGGCGAAGCAAAGGCGTTCAGCGTCTTGTCGTCCTTGATGATTTTTACGTCCCAGGGAAACTCGTTGCGGTATTGCAGCTGCCCGGAGCTGTTGTTAAGCACCTTATCCACAATGATTTTCAGGTGGGCATAGGCCTGGTTGTTGCGCGAGTCTTTGGGGTCGAGCAGCTGGCCTTTGGCGCGGTAAGTGGAGTCGGTTTGGGCGGCTACTTTGTCGCCGAGGGCTTTGTCATCCTCAATGGAAAACAGCACCACCCCGTCGCCGCCGCCGTCTTTGGAGCAAGAAGAAATGCCGATGGAAGCGGTGGTCAGGGAAAGGAAAAGCAGAGATTTAGAAAGCAGCTGACGCATAGGTGGCAGTTGAAAAAAGTGAAACAAGGAGGGGTAGGGTAAGGGCGGCAAAGAAAAAACGGTGCCAAAAGTCTCCGGAACCCCATACGGCCCGCCCCCCAGGCCCGGTTGCCAAAATTTGAAGACACACGGTCGGGCCGCCACCAAGGGCCCGCCGTCCTACAGGGGCCGCCGCCGCTCCGAATGGTGTTTCCGTCGCTCCGAACTATGCCTCCGCCGCTCCGGGAGGTTCTTCCGCCCGCCCGAATGGTCTTTACGCCCGTTCTAGGGGCATTTACGTCGTTCCGAACGGTGTTTACGCCCGTCCGAGAGGTCTTTACGCCTGTCCGAACAGTCTTTACGCCGCTCCGAATGGTCTTTACGCCGGCGTAAGCCTTCCTGGGAGCCGTTTGAACGGTGTAGAGACGCATACTTGCGTCTCGTCGTTGAACGACTCCGTTGAACGGCGCGGCCGACGAGACGCAAGTGTGCGCCTCTACAAGGTTCTACTGGCCAAAAAATACCTGCGCGTGGCAGATGCTTCAGAGTTTCTCCTTTTCGCGGGCAATTGCGTACAGAATGCCCCGCCGGCCAACTTCAGCCGCCGTCCGCTGTTCCCCTCTATGTCCGCTACCGCCCACCCCCGCCTGAAAGTCAAAAAGAAGAAGCTTGCCCCGCTCGAAGAAGCCCACGAGCTGTACAAGGACCCCGCTCGGCAGGCCCAGCTCGCTGGCCTGCGCTACGTGCCCGATACCCGCCCCGGCCTCACCCGCCAAACCGCCCCCGACGGCACTTTTTCCTACCTGACGGCCAAAGGCGAGCCGGTGACAGACGAGAAAACCCTGGCCCGCCTCCAGGCCTTCGTGATTCCGCCGGCCTGGACCGATGTGTGGATTTCGCCCACCGCCAACGCCCACCTGCAGGTGACGGGCCGCGACGCGAAGGGCCGCAAACAGTACATCTACCATCCCACCTGGGATGTCACGCGCAGCCTCACCAAGTTCAGTCGCCTGCGGGCCTTTGGCGAAAAGCTGCCCGAGCTGCGCCAGCGCATCCAGCAGGACCTCAAGCGCCCCCAGCTGGATAAGCCCAAAGTGGTGGCCCTGGTGCTCACGCTCATGGACCAGTCGTTTATCCGCGTCGGCAACCGCGAATACGCCAAAAAGAACAAGAGCTACGGCCTCACCACCCTGCGCGACCGGCACGTGCAGGTGGCCGGCAGCGAGGTAAACTTTCGCTTCGTGGGTAAAAAAGGCGTGCCCCACGATGTGACCCTGCACGACCGCCGCCTGGCTCGCCTGGTGCAGAAGTGCAAGGAGATTCCCGGCCAGCACCTGTTTCAATATTACACTCCCGACGGTCACCGCACCGAGCTGGAATCGGGCGACGTGAACGGGTATCTGCAGGAAGTAACGGGCCTGAGCCTTTCGGCCAAGGACTTTCGCACCTGGGGCGGTACCGTGAAAATGGTGGAATGCCTGGAAGCCGTGCTGCGCGAGGAGCCCGACTTGCCCAAGGAAAAAGTGCTGAAAAAGGCCGTGAAAGACGTAGCCGCCGGCCTGGGCAATACGCCCACCGTGTGCTCCAAATACTACATCCATCCCCAGGTAGTGGAGCTGTTTCACGCCGATAAGCTCATCGACTACCTCCGCAAGCACGACGCCGACCCCACCGAAAACGACGTGCTAACCCCCACCGAGCACATGGTGCTGGATATGCTGGCGGAGGTGTAACGCCCTGTCATTGCGAGGAGGCACGACGAAGCAATCTGTCCTGCACAATGAGATAAACCTTGATTAAACAGAAAGCCTGTCGTCTGTCATTGCGAGCAACGCGAAGCAATCCGTCCTGGACAATGAGCCAAGCTTTAATTAAACACAAAGCCCTGACGTGTGCATGCGTCAGGGCTTTGTGGTAAAAAGGAGTTTCGCACATTTCAGAGGACGGATTGCTTCGTCCTTCGTCCTCGCAATGACAGGGACGAATCAATACCCTTCCCGGTCATACGCGTGCATCAGCACGCCTTTGCGGGTTTTGTCGCGCACTTCGGGGCCTTCCGAAACGCTGTTGCCGCGGTTGGTGTCATGGTACACGGTTTTCTTGCTGCCGTGCCGTACGCGGGAGGTGTCGGTGAGCTTGTCGGCCGCGGGGCCGCCGAAAATCTCGACCCGCAGGCCCCGCGCTACCTCACCGCTCACCTCAAATTCGTCCTCGCCATCGAGGCCGTGCAGGGTGAGCAGCTTGGTTTCGGCGTGGCGCAGCAGGCGGCGGTAGAGCAGCGAGTCGGCCAGCGGCTTTTCGTCGTTGTCAGGCAGGTGATACACGCTAACCAGGGTGGTCGAATCGGTAAGGCGCTGCACCACGAAACGCTCGGCCGCATCGGTGCCGGCCACCGTGACATGCCGGGCCAGCTGCTGGTAGAAAGTGCGGGCAGCGGCCGGCAGCGCGGCCCGGCGGGCCTGCAGCGTGGCGGCAGTATAGGCCCCTTCGCGGGCATACACGGGCAGCGGCAGCCGGCGCACCGCCCCCTGAATCACGCCGTCCGTCAGCCGCTGCTGCAGCTCGGTAGCCAGCTGCTGAAACTGCGCCCCAGTCACCTCCGACAGCCCCCGCTCATCAATGAAACGGGCATTTTTGACCAGCCCGCCGATGTCCTCATACTTGGGCCGGAAGGTGCGGAACTTGCGCACGCCCCAGCGGCGGCTGACCAGCCACGGAATCAGGCCGTCGTCGAAGCGGTAGAACACCTGGTCGCGGTCTTTGGGGATGGGGCGGTAGCGCGTGCGGCCCGCCTGCTGGTACACGGCCCACTGCCACTGGCCCTCGTGCCGGTCCCAGTCGCCCAGCCAGATATCGAGCAGGCGGGCGCGGGCAAAGGCCAGCTGGTCAATCTGGTGCGTGGGCTGCTGGTAGCGGGCCCGCAGCATCTGGTCGCTGTCTACCAGGTCTTCGGCGCTGCCGAAGGCCGGCGTGAGGTTTTCCTTGCCGTCAAATTTCTCCTCCAGCATCACCACTTTGCCCTGAAACAGGGGTGAGGACGCACCCAGGCCGGTTTCATCGGCGCGCACGTAGAATGGGCGCGGGTTGGTATGCGGCACGCCGGCCGCCTCGGCCAGTGGCGGCACCACGAAGGCCCCAAACGGGTTGGCCGCGCTGGTAGCATCGCGCACGATGTTGAGCAGAAATGTCTTCTGCATCACCTTGGGCAGGGTTTTGTAGGGGTCCTTGTCGAGGGTGCGCAGGGCGTAGGTGCGGCCGTTGGCGCCGTTCACCGTCATGCTGGTGCTCTGAAAGCCGCCGCCCATCTTGCCGGGCTGCAGGCCGCCGGGCACGGCCGTACGCAGGTTCAGTACCGGCAGCACTACGGGCGTGGCCCACACGGCGCGGTAGTGGGGGCCAAAAAACAGGTTCTGCACGGGGCCGCGCACATAGTGCCGGCCCGCCGTCACGCGGGCACTGTCGGCCAGCGGGCGGCCCGCGGCTTCCGACAGGCGGGCATCAGATTGAAAATAGTGCTGCCGAACGCAGCCGGCACTCAGCACGGAGAGCAGCAGGAGGGGTAAGCGAAGGGTCATTGGGGGCAGAAAAACGCGGCTTGAGTCCTTGAACGCAGCCGGCCGGGAAAAGTGGGCGGCCGGCTGCCCAACGCCGGCCGGCACAACCGCTACTGGCCGGTTTGCGCTATAAGGCAACGCCGGCGCAGCTGCGCGGTCCTTTCAGCCGACTTATTTCCGCATTCGTGCTCTATCCGCTCCTTTTTTCGCGCCCGCGCTGCGTGGCCGCACTGTGCGCCGGTGGCCTGCTGCTGGTATCCTGCTCGGCCCCGGCCGCGCCACCCGCCATCCGCCCACCCGCCGCCATCGGCCCCGATTCGATGGTGCGCGTGGCGGCCGGGCCGCAGTATATGCGCGGGGCGGTGCATCAGTTTTTCTGGGGCAAGCACTACCGCAAGCTGTGGGCCGTGCCGGTGCAGGCCCCGGTGCTGAACCTGCGTACGGTAGTGCCCGGCGGCCTCACGCCCACCGAGGCCGGCGGCAGCTTCCAGACCAAAAACCTGCGCTTGGTAGACCGCCGTGGCGTGCAGTTCGTGCTACGCTCCGTGGATAAAGACGCCACCAAAGCCCTGCCCGAGCGCCTGCGCAACGGCCCCATTGGGCGGCTGATGAAGGACCAGACCAGCGTAATTAATCCGTACGGGGCCTACATTGTGCCGCATCTGGCCCAGGCGGCCGGCGTGTTTCATACCAATCCGCGGCTAGTGTATGTGGCTGATGATCCGGCCCTGGGCGCGTTCCGGAAGGAGTTTGCCAATGCCCTGTATCTGCTGGAGGAGCGCCCCGAGGGCGACCAGAGCGGCGTAAGCAGCTTCGGCCGCTCGGCCCTGGTGGAAAGCTCGCGCAAGGTGTTCACCAATCTGGCGTTCAACCCCCAGGCCCGCGTGGATGCCCGCCAGTATTTGCGGGCCCGGCTGTTTGATATGTGGCTCGGCGACTGGAGCCGCCGCGAGGACCAGTGGCGCTGGGCCAGCTTCCGCGGCGCGGGCGGCGCTACCGTGTACCAGGCCATTCCGCGCGACCGGGACCACGCTTTTTTCAAATTCGACGATGGCCTGCTCACGCGGATTGTGAGCTGGGTGAAATCCAACTACCAGAGCTTCCACGAAAAGATAAAGCTGCGCGACGTGGAAGGCCTCAACCGCGCCGCCCGCCCCCTGGATAAGTCGCTGCTGGTGTATCTGACGGCCGACGACTTCCGGCAGGTGGCCGACTCAATGCGCCTGGGCTTATCGGATAAAGTAATTAAGGAGGCGCTGGCCGTGTGGCCAAAGGAAGTGTATGCGCTGGCCGGGGCCGAGTTTGACCGCAAGCTGCGGGGCCGCCGCGAGCAGCTGCCCGCCGTGGCCGCCCGCTTCTACCAGCTGCTGGCCCAGGAAATCGAGATTCCCGGCACCGACCAGCCCGAGCGCTTCGTGCTGGAGCCCGCCGACACGGGGCAGCTGCGGGTGCAGGTGCTGCGCCTGCACGCCGGCCGCCCCGACAGCCTGATCAACCAGCGCACGTTTCTGGTGGGGCAGACGCGCTCCATCAAGCTGTTTGGCCTGGGCGGCAACGACGTGTTTGAGCTGCGCGGCCTGCCCGACCACCGCTTTGCCGTGGGCATATACGATGGGGCTGGCCAGGATGTAGTGGCGCTGAAAATGCCCGCTGGCGCGTCAAATCAGCCCACCAACGTGCTGGTGTACGACAGCGGCGACGGCAACACGCTGAAAGTGGCCAAGCCCATCAAAACCCAGGCCTACGTGCCAGCCGCCACCGAATTCGACGCGGCCGGCTGGCTACTGCGCCACCGGCTGTTCTGAACAAGTTCAGCGCTGGCAACCTTTTTTCGGGCGGGAAGCGTACCGGAATTATGCGAATATCTAAACACGTAGACCAGCGCGACGGCAGCAGTTGCGAGCTTATTCTCGATGAAACCAACAAGTGGCTGCACGCCATCTGGCTGGGCTATATCGATCCGCAGGAAGCGTATAATGGTGCTTCCCGATTTCTAACCGCCATGCAGGAGCTGCACTGCCCGTATCTGCTCAACGACAACAGCCAGCTCCAGGGTCCCTGGTTCGACTCGGTGGAGTGGCTGCGCACGGTATGGGGGCCGCAGGCCCAGCAGCTCGGCCTGCGCTGCATTGCCCACGTGGTGCAGCCCCAGGATTTGAGCGACGAAGCCACCCTCGCGCCCCTATCTTTTGGCCCCGAGCTGCAGCTGCAGCTGTTCGATGATGTGGTGTCGGCGCAGGATTGGCTGCGGGCCCAGCAGGCCGCCCAGGCTCCGGTAGCGGCTGCGCAACCGGGAAGCGCGACGGCTAATTAGTGCCGCAAAGCTTACTTAAACACCTTCACCTTGTCTTTGTGCTTGGTGCGCAGGTAGCCGCGGATAATCTGCTGCACGTCCTTATTATCATTATACCGGGTAATGACCTCCGTGAAATCCTTGAGCCGGCGGGCTGAAAAGGTTTCATCCACGTAGCCGAAGCCCAGGTAGCGGCCGTTTTCCACCACCACCACCGACTTTTCCTCGGCCCGGCGACCCGGCCCGATGATGACGAAGGAGCCGTGCTCGTAGGTGAAGCTCTCAATGGCCTCCTCCACGCGCTGGTTGTACTCTTCGGGCGGCTCCAGGCCCAGACAGGCGCCCTTGCAGCGGTGCACCTGGTAGTCGAAGCAGGAGCCGGGCGTTTTGTACAGGTCGCAGAGCTTCTGGCAGAGGTTGAATTTGCTGACCTTGTGGAACAGGAAGCCTTTGGCTTTGAATTGGTTGCCCAGGGCAATGAGCGGGTGCGACTCGGCGTGGTCGTCGGCTTTGCCGTAGTAGAGGCGCTTGTAGCCGTTTTCGTCGGTGCGCAGGAAGATGCCGGCCGGAAACACCGAGCGGCGCTGGGCCCGGTTATACAGCGGCTTCATGCGCTTTATTTCGTGCGACTCATACAGCAGCGCCACTAGTTCCGAGCCCGTCAGCTCCCAGGTGATATCGGCAATGGAGTTCTTGAACTCCAGGCTCTTGCGCGACTTGTAGTCAACGGCGAAGTGCTGCTGAATCCGCTTGTAAATGTTGATGCTCTTGCCCACATAAATCACCTCACCGGCCTCGTTGTGAAAGTAGTATACCCCGGCTTCCTGGGGCAGCGCGGCTACTTTTTCGGGCGTGATGTTAGGCGGGAGCAGCGCCGTGTTGATGGCCTGCTGCACGGCCGCTACCCGTTTGGGGCTGGGCTGCTTGGCAGTAGCCGGCCGGCGGCCGGCCGGAGCCACGGCATCCACGGCGGCCAGCGTATCGGCGGTGCTGACGGTGGGGTTTTGCAGGGCCTCATCCTGCTGGGTTATCTTCAGCAGGCGGTCGAACAGGATGGCGGTGGCGGCCGCGTCGCCGGCGGCGCGGTGGCGGCCTTCGAGCGGAATGCCGATGTTCTGGCAGAGCTTGCCCAGGCTGTAGCTGGGCTGGCCCGGCATCAAAGAGCGGCTCAGGCGCACCGTGCACAGGGTTTTGCGCGAGTAGTTATAGCCCAAATCGGCAAATTCCTTCTTCAGAAAGGAGTAATCGAAGCGCACGTTGTGGGCCACGAACACGCAGCCTTCGGTCATCTCCACAATCTTGCGGGCCACCTCATGAAACTTCGGTGCGTCGCGCACCATGTCGTTGGTGATGCCCGTGAGCTGGCTGATAAACGTCGGGATGGGCCGCCCCGGGTTCAGCAGCGTATCAAACTGGTCCACGACTTTCTCGCCGTCGTGAATAAAAATGGCAACTTCCGTGATGCGGTCCTGCGCAGGCTGTCCGCCGGTAGTTTCAAGGTCGATGATGGCGTACAAATGCGGAGCGAAAACGGGTAAAGACTAAGCTAGTGGAATGGGTAACAAAGATACACCCCTGGAAAGTTGTGAGATTGGGAAAGGTGAAGTGGTGAGTGTTCTGTCATCCTGAGCAGAGCGAAGGACCTTATCACGGCAGAACGGGTCGTTAATACGCTTGTCGTTCAACTGGCATAAGGTCCTTCGCAGGCTCAGGATGACAGGCGACTTTTCACCACTTCATCTTTCTCAACTTCACCATCTCACTGTGGCTGGCTGCGGCGGGCGGCGAAGCGGTTTTTGATCAGCTGAATTTCGCCTTGCTGGCGCTGCAGCAGCTCCCGCGCCTCACCGGTTATTTCCTCCGATTTCAGGGCCAGCTCGTAGCTGAGCAGCGCCGCCGCGTCGCCGTTTTCGCACTCGTGCAGGATGGTTTTGTCGTCCTGGTCCACCAGCGTGGATTTCAGACTGATCCAGCCGCGGTGCATGGCGGCCACGGCATCGGTCACGGCGCCTTCCACGGTGCTTTCCTGGCTGGGCGGCTCCACGCCAAAGGCCACGGCCTGGGCCTCCAGCTCGGCCGCAAACTGCGCCCGCTGCTGGCTGTAGCGCAGCAGCTCGACCTGCAGATCGGGGTGGTCGATGGCCTCGGCGGCCTCCTGATAGCCCTTCACGGCGGCTTTGTTTATCACAACCAAGTCGTTGTAGACGCGGGCGGTTTCTTCGGTAATGAGGGCCATAGCGCAGGTGAATAGGAGTGGGAGGAAGCCCGGACGGGCGGAAGTGTTTCCTTATAGTATACCCGCTGCCGGTGAGGCAGGTTGTGGCCCCGCTTTCAAACGCCAGCAGGCCCCGCCGGACGAATCCGGCGGGGCCTGCATGGTGGTTCGGGTGGAGGCGGGGCGGCGTCAGGCCTTGCCCAGCGCCCGCAGCCAGAGTCGTCGCATGAAGCCGGGGTGGCGGGTTTCGGGCTTCTTGGTCGAGTCTTCGCCCTCGGCCGTGTCGCCGAGCAGGAAGCCCCAGGGCTCGGTGGTTTTGCTGGCATCGAGCACCACCTTGAGCACGGCCACCAGCGGAATACTCAGAATCATGCCCGGCGTGCCCCACAGCTCGGCTCCCAACACCAGGGCCATAATGGCGGCCATCGGGTTGATACTCACCTGCGAGCCCGTAATCATGGGCGTAATGAAGTTGCCTTCCAGAAACTGCACGAACATGAACACGCCCACCACCGCCGCCGCCCGCAACGGGGAGCCGGTTTCGACCAGCGTAATAATGGCCGGCACCAATGCCCCGATCATAATGCCGATATAAGGAATGACGGCCAGCACCGAGGCGAAAATGGCGAAGAACACCGCAAATTTCACTCCCAGCGCCAGCAGCCCGATGGCATTGAGCACTGCCACAATCACAATCACCTTCAGCAAACCCGAAATGTAGGCCTGCACCACAGTCTGGATGCTGTCCACGGTGTGCAGCACGCTGGTGCGCTTGTCGGGGCTCACGAAGCGGAACATGAACTGGCGCAGATGGTCGCGGTAGAGCAGCAGACAGAAGATGTAGATGGGCACCTGAATCAGGTTGCTGATGACGGCCGTGGTGGTGTTCAGGGTGGTGCCCAGGTAGGTGCTGCCCGATTTTTTCAGCGACTTAATGGTGCTGTCCTTCAATTCCTCCTCGCTCATGGGGTCGATGCCGAAATGGCTGGCCGCCCATTCCTGGCCGTCGTGGAAAAACTGGAGCAGCTTGTCCTGCAGCTTAGGCAGCTCGTTCTTGAATTGGCCCAGCTGCGAGCCGAACCCGTAAATAATGCCCGCGAAAAGCCCTACCAGCAGCAGCAAACACAGAATGATGGCCCACACCCGGCCCAGTCCGCGCCGCTCAAACCAGCGGCACACCGGCAGCAGCAGCAGCGCAAACAGCGCCGAAAACAGCAGCGGCAGCAGCACATCGTCGAGCTTGTGCAGCACAAACACCAGCAGCGACAGGCCCACGAGCAGGAACGTGTAGTGAATCACCGGTGACTGCCGCACCTCGGCCGGGGGCGTGGAGTGGTGCGGCAGGTTGATGGGGTTCGGTCTGGGGAGCATAGGCTAAGAAATTTGGGAAAACGAGAGGAGGGGAGAAGCGCGGGAAAGCGCGTATATTTGGTGGTGCGCCGGGAACGAAGCTTTTTTGCGCCTGGTTTTGCTAATTACATTCGCCAGGCGCGGGTGGCTGCCCGCAAGGGCCGCGCCGTCCGTCCATCATGCCCCGCCTTACGAACGAAGCCGGGAAATGGCCGATTTTCTGCGTTATTTTACCTCAAATTTAGCTTCCGCTTTCCATGTCCGAGCAAGAACTACCCGCCGCCCCGCACGCTTACACCGAAGACTCCATTCGCTCGCTCGACTGGCGCGAGCACATCCGCCTGCGGCCGGGCATGTACATTGGCAAGCTCGGCGACGGCTCGGCCTACGACGACGGCATCTACGTGCTGGTGAAGGAAGTCATCGACAACTCCATCGATGAGCACGTGATGGGCTACGGCCGCACCATCGACATCAAGATTTCCGACAGCCGGGTGCAGGTGCGCGACTACGGCCGCGGCATTCCACTGGGCAAAGTGGTGGACGTGGTCAGCAAGATCAACACCGGCGGCAAGTACGACTCGAAGGTGTTCCAAAAGTCCGTTGGTCTGAACGGGGTGGGCACCAAGGCCGTGAATGCGCTCAGCAACTACTTCCTGGTGCAGAGCGTGCGCGAGGGTCAGATGAAGGCCGCTGAGTTCAGCCAGGGCCGGCTGGTGCAGGACCCCAAGCCCGCCAAAACCAGCCAGCGCAACGGCACGCTGATGGTGTTTCAGCCCGACGAAACGATCTTCAAGAACTACCGCTTCATCCCGGAGTATCTGGAAAACCAGATCTGGAACTACGTCTACCTGAACGCGGGCCTCACCATCAACTTCAACGGCCAGAAGTACTACTCCGAAAACGGCCTGCTCGACCTGCTCTCCCGCAAGGCTGACGCCGAGAGCATCCGCTACCCCATCATCCACCTCAAGGCCCCCGACATTGAGCTGGCCATGACCCACGGCAACGACTACGGCGAGGAATATTATTCCTTTGTGAACGGCCAGTACACCACCCAGGGCGGCACCCACCTGGCCGCCTTCCGCGAGGCCGTGGTGAAAACCGTGCGCGAGTTCTACAAGAAGGAGTACGACGCCACCGACATCCGCGCCAGTATTATTGCCGCCATTTCGGTGCGGGTGCAGGAGCCGGTGTTCGAGAGCCAGACCAAAACCAAGCTCGGCTCCATCAACATGGGCGAGGACGGCCCCACCGTGCGCGGCTTCATCCTCGACTTCGTGAAGGAGCACCTGGATAACTACCTGCACAAGAACCCCGCCGCCGCCGAGGCCCTCAAAAAGCGCATCGAGCAGAGCGAGCGGGAGCGCAAGGACATGGCCGGGGTAAAAAAGCTGGCCAATCAGCGGGCCAAGAAAGCCAACCTGCACAACCGCAAGCTCCGCGACTGCCGCTTCCACCTCGGCGAGGGCAAGCAGGAAGCCGAAGCCCTCACCACGCTCTTCATCACCGAGGGCGACTCGGCCTCGGGCTCCATTACCAAAAGTCGCAACGTGGAGACGGAGGCCGTATTCAGCCTGCGCGGCAAGCCCCTGAACTGCTTCGGGCTGAAGAAGAAAATCGTGTATGAAAACGAGGAGCTGAACCTGCTTCAGCACGCCCTCAACATCGAGGAGGGCATCGAAAACCTGCGCTACAACCGCGTGGTCATTGCCACCGATGCCGACGTGGACGGCATGCATATCCGCCTGCTGCTGCTCACCTTCTTCCTGCAGTTTTTCCCCGACCTGGTGCGCAACGGCCACGTCTTTATTCTGGAAACCCCGCTGTTCCGCGTCCGCAACAAGAAAACGACCATCTACTGCTACAACGAGCAGGAAAAGCAGGCCGCCATGCGCCAGCTGGGCCGCAACCCCGAAGTCACGCGCTTCAAGGGTCTGGGCGAAATCAGCCCCGACGAGTTCGGCAAGTTCATCGGCGACAACATCAAGCTCGAACCCGTCATCCTGCAGTCGGACCGCTCGATCCAGCAGGTGCTGACTTACTACATGGGCAAAAACACGCCCGCCCGCCAGGAATTCATCATCGACAACCTGCGCCAGGAAAAAGACCTCATCACCTCCGACGTGCTGCCCGTGAGCGAAGTGGCCGAGGAGGATATGGCGTTTGCGTAGGGCTCTTGCCCGTTGGCGGTATTCCTACGGTACCCCCGCAGCGCCCCGGTCCGCCAGTATTAGGGGCGCTGTGGTAGTAGGTAGCCGTGGAGGCCGGGCCTAATCGGGGGATCTGTTCTGGTGAAAAATATTCCGGTTCCTTGCTTGCTTCCTGGGCTTAGTATCACGCAAAAATTCCTTGTCATAAGTTGGCAGGGGATTTTTGCGTGGTACTAAGCCCGGGAAGCAAGCCTGCTTTTGGGGTGAGCTGACAGAAGCGGGGTTTTGTCTTAATAAGCTAGCAGAATTATCCGATTATATTAGCCCCTGGTACCGACGGCCCAAGGGTCCGCCGTCCGCCTCTTTGCTACCGGAGTACTGTTTTACTAGTTGTTGACCTAATTGCTTTTTCCATCTATGCCACACGCCTACGCAACTACTACCTGGCGGCAACGGAGCCAGCAGGCTCGCTCGCTTTTTCTCCTTCTGCTGGCCCTTGTGCTGGCCTTGCCCCAACTGGGGCGGGCCCAGGCACCTGCTATCAGCACGGCCCTTAATGCCGATGGCACCCTGCGCGACGGCGCTCAGGGCTCCTTTGATGCCAAAGGCTACCAGCTCAGCTACGGTCAGAACGGCCAGCCCATATTGCGCCCCGGCGCTGCGAATTCGGAGTGGAGCCCCGTAGGTGGTGCCGCCCCGGGCCAGCAAAACGGTGCGATTAGCTTTGTTGATGCCGTAGCCGTGAATGGCAGCACGATATACGTGGGCGGCCGGTTCACCACCGTTGGCGGCGTGCCGGCCAACTACGTAGCTCAGTGGGACGGAACGCAGTGGAGCGGCCTGGCCAATGGCGTGGGGGGCGTGGTAACCGCCCTGGCCGTGAGCGGCAACATCCTCTACGCGGGAGGCTACTTTACCTCCGCCGGCAACGTGCCGGCCAACTACGTAGCCCAGTGGGATGGTACGCAGTGGAGTAGTCTGGGTGCTGGGGCCGCCAACGGCGTCAATAGCAACGTCTTCGCCCTGACTGCCAGCGGGGGCACGCTCTACGTGGGCGGGCAGTTTACCTCGGCTGGCGGTAGTACAGCCAACCGCGTGGCCAAGTGGAATGGCAGCACGTGGAGCAGCCTGGGCACGGGCCCGGCCAATGGAGTGGGGGGTATCGTCCAAGCTATTGCTGTGAGCAGTACCTCGCTCTACGTGGGCGGGCAGTTTACCTCGGCTGGCGGTAGTACAGCCAACCGCGTGGCCAAGTGGGACGGCACCAATTGGAGCAGCCTGGGTACGGGCCCGGCCAACGGCGTCAGTGATTGGGTTCATGCCCTGGCCGTGGACGGCAACACGGTTTACGTCGGCGGCGACTTTACCAAGGCCGGCGGGGCCGATGCCAGCCGGGTGGCCAAATGGGACGGCACGCAGTGGAGCAACCTGGGTGGCTACGGCGTCAACGATGGGGTGCGGGCCCTGGCCCTGGCCGGGAACCGACTCTTCGTGGGTGGTTTCTTCACCGGCACCGGCGTAGCGGGCACCCAGCAGATTGCGCAGTGGGATGGTACCCAGTGGAGCAGCCTGAACACCGGCACGGCCAGCGCCCTCAATGGGCAAGTCACTTCCCTGGTCGTCAGCAACAATACGCTGGTAGCCGGGGGCTTGTTCACCACTGCCGGCGGGGCCATGGCCAACTACGTGGCCAAGTGGAACGGCACGGCCTGGAGCAGCGTGGGACCCGGTATTCCGAATGGGGTAAACAGCAATGTTACTGCCCTGGCCGTGAGCGGTTCGAACGTGTACGTGGCCGGCAACTTCACCCTGGCCGCTGGAGTCGTGGCCAACCGGGTAGCTAAGTGGGACGGCACTAGCTGGAGCAGCCTGGGCTCCGGCCTGAACTTGGGCGTCACTTCCTTGGCTGTGAGTGGTAATACCCTATATGCGGGCGGCTACTTTACCTCGGCAGGCGGTAGTACAGCCAACAGGGTGGCCAAGTGGGATGGCACCAGCTGGAGCAGCCTGGGCACGGGCCCGGCCAACGGCGTCGGCGGCTCGGTGTCCTCGCTGGCCCTGAGTGGCAGTACGCTCTACGTGGGCGGCCAGTTCGAGACGGCCGGCGGCCAAAACACTGCCTACTTAGCCAAATGGAATGGTACGCAGTGGAGCAGCGTGGGCAGTGGCATTGATGGGGTGGTAAGGGCCCTGGCCGTTAATGGCACCGCTCTGTACGTGGGTGGCGACTTTACCAGGGCCGGTGGCCAGCCCGCCAGCCGAGTGGCCAAGTGGGACGGCACCAGCTGGAGCAGCCTGGGTACGGGCATTAGCGGTGTTGTGAATGCCCTGGCCGCCAGCGGCACGGGGGTGTACGTTGGTGGTTTCTTTACCACGGTTGGGACGTTGCCGGCGGCCAATGTGGCGCACTGGGACGGTACGCAGTGGAGTAGTCTGAGCACGGGCACCAGCGGCGGTAGCCTGGGTTCCGGGCCTGTATTTTCTTTGGCCGTAAGCGGCTCCAGCCTCTATGTGGGCGGCGACTTTGCCTCGGCGGGTGGCATCACGGCCAACAGGGTGGCCAAGTGGGACGGCACCAGCTGGAGCAGCCTGGGTACCGGCGCCACCAACGGCACCAGCTATAAGGTTTCGGCTCTGGCCAGCAGCGGCAATACGGTGTACGCGGGCGGAGAATTCACCAGGGCCGGCGGAGTTGCCGCCAGCTATATAGCCAGCTACGTGCCGGCAGCTGTTCCCTTGGCCGTGGGCCGGCTCGCTCCCGTAGCCACGCTGTCCCTCTACCCCAACCCCGCCCGCACTGCCGCCACTCTGGTCGGTACCCCGCCCCGGGCGCTGGTGCAGGTGCTCGACGGGCTGGGCCGCCCGGTGCTCACCGCCACTGCCGATGCCACGGGCAGGGCCCGGCTCACGCTGCCGGCCGGCCTGCGGGCCGGCGTCTACCTGGTGCGCAGCGGTGCCCAGACCACCCGCTTGGTCATCCAATAAGGGGCACCTTTCCTCTTTATTTCCGGCAAAAAACGCCCCACCCGGCTCCGGCCAGGTGGGGCGTTTTAGGTTCAGCGGCGCACCGGCGGCGGTTTTTTTTTAGGCCGCGGCGGCCGGCTTGGTCGGCGCCGGGGCGACCGGGGCCGGCGGCGGGGTGTCATACAGCACGTAGTCCTGGTACTTGCTCACGTCAGTTTGCACGAAGGCGGTTTTGCCGGCCTCGCAGAGCGCCGCCAGCTCATCATACAGCGCGTTGCCGGCGGTCAGGCGCTGCTGGGTGGCGCCCGCCGCCCCCGATTCGGCGTCGTGCTGCTCGCCCACGGTGGCGAGCAGGGCCGCGTTCTGGGTTTCGAGCAGGGTGAGGTCGGCGGCGGTGAGGCCCTTGGGGGCGTAGGTGGGCAGGTTGGCCCGGCCCACGCGCACGGCCCGCACCAGGCCCAAGTACAGGTCGCCTTCCGAAGCCGAGTTCAGGCCGCTGGTGCCGAAAGCCTTGTACTGGGGCGTGCGGTCGTTGTGCAGCAGGCCCACCATCCCCATAATGTGCTGCATAGTGCCCAGGGCCGCGAGGCGGGCGGCGTCTTTGGCCTGGGTGGCCGTGGCGGCCTGCTGCACGCCTTCAGTTTCGGTGGGCAGGGCCACGAAGGCGGCCGTCAGGGCCTGCAGGCCGTCGAGGCGGGCCGGCGTCACGCCGTAGGTGGTTAGCGCGGCCACGTCGCGGCGCAGGTAGCCCAGCTTTTCGGTGGCCGTGGTCACCAGCGCGGCCTGCGACATCTTAAAGTGCGACTCTTCGGGTTTTTTCTTCATGCTTGCTAATGAATTGGAAAGAGGATGAAATGGAAACGGATAGCCGGCTAACTCCGGGGCGTTTGCTACCGCCGGCCGGGGAAGCTGCATAATTATTTCAGCATATCCAACTGCGGCCGGCCCCAAGCGGGTAGGGGCCGCGCCCGGCCCCTGGCGAGCCTGCCCGCCGGCCTGGCCCGCCCCGCCTCGGGGCCGGCAAACGCCACCCCGCCCGGTAGCAGGCCCACCCGCCCCGGTAGGCGCCCCGCCAAGAAGTGTAGGAGCCCACGCGCGGCCGGTAGGAACCTCAGCGCGTGCATTTGGCAGGGCCGGAAAGGCCCCTGGGGGCGGGTAGGAGGGGTTTTGGCGAAAACCGGAGGGCCGCGGCCCCAGCGGGCGGGCACTCAAGTTGAACCAGTATCTTTGGGCACTAGCCTCCGCCATGCAAAACGACATCAAAACCCTGCGCATCCAGAATTTTAAGTCCATTAAGGACGTGACGATGACGCCCCGCCGCGTGAACCTGATTATCGGGATGCCGAACGTGGGGAAGAGTAATATTCTGGAGGCGATGAGTTTGTTGGGAGCTGGTCTTTATGACAAGAAAAAATTTATGGATGATGTACTTCGTTATGAGGTAATTCAAAATCTGTTTTATGACAATGATACTAGTCAACCTGTGATAGTTAATGCATCGACATGTATGGCAATTATAAAAGCAAATGATATATACAGTGAAAATTATAGAAGTGTGCATATATCCAAAGATTTATTAAATAGAGTTCAGTCTATTGTAGATGTAGAGTATTCGAAAAAAAATCCCGGATTTATGATTCCTGTAGAAGATGATATTACGCTTATTAATATCATCATTGATCAGGAGAGGTATATATCAGAAATTATAAAGGAGGATAGTATGGAAGGTGGTAAGTCTTTTGTTAAAACTTTGAATATTTATTCAAATGGTGATTCAAGTCAAGTGGGAAATTTTTATTATACGAATGTTAATATGATGCCAAAGAGTTATAACTATATACGTGGAGAGTCTCATGATAGTAGATATCAATTTAATTTTTTGAGGCCACCGCATGGATCTAATTTATCAAATGTTGTTCAACGCAACCAAAAATTACGTAAAGAAGTATCATCCTTATTCAAAGTATATGGCTTAAACCTCGTTCTCCGTGTAAGTGAACGCAAGTTTGAAATACAGAAACAAGTGGACGATCTTGTTTACAATTACCCCTATTCCAGCATCGCTGATACCCTCCAACGCATCATCTTCTACTTCGCCGCCATTGAAAGTAACGACGACTCTGTAATCCTGCTAGAAGAGCCGGAGGCGCACTCGTACCCAATGTATGTGTCGATGCTTGGGAAGCGGATGGTGGAGAGCCGCAACAACCAATTTTTTGTGGCTACGCACAGCCCATACCTAATAACAGAAGTATTGGAGCAGATGCTGCCCGATGAGGAGCAGGCGAAGGAGTTGGCCATTTTCGTGGCCTATTATGAGGACTACCAGACCAAAGTGAAGCAGCTCAGCGACGAGGAAGTGCGGGCCATCCGGGGCGACTCGGTGGACGTGTTCTACAACATGGCCCGCTACATTCCGCGCCCCGCCAATGGCTGAGTACGCGCTGTTTGTGCCCGAGTGCAACGTGGATACTGCCCTGACGCTGTCATTGGTGGCGTATCGCTATACTTTTGTGAGCCACCGGCAGGGCATCGGGCAGGTGGCCCGCGTGCTGAAGGAGCAGGGCCCCGCCTCCCAGGCCGGGCGCGTGGTGGTGGGCATGGTCGATAGGGACAAGAAGTTTGCCCAGGCCCCCGAACTGGCCAAGTTCCGGCCCCTGGCCCGGCCGCGGCGGGGGCAGGAGGAGTTTCATGAGATTCTGCAGCACCCAGAGCTGCCCAACGAGTACCTCATCGTGCTGAACCCGGCCTGCGACACCTGGCTGTTTCGAGCCGCCGCTGCCGCCGGCCTCGACTTGGCCGCCCTGGGCCTGCCCGCCGCGCTGCCCGCCTTTATTGATTTCTGCAAGCAGGAAAATGTGGAGGAGCACAAGCTTATGCGGCTGCTGCTACACGAGATTCAGCGGGCCCAGCCCATTGCCTACCGCGACCTAGCCGACTTTGTGGCCCAGGTGATGAACTTGAGCCCGGCGCAGCAGCGGCTAACTTGACCGAGCTAGCCGCTGATCCTAATCAGCGGCCCAGCCGTATCTTGCCCGGCCTACTACCGCCTTATGCCCGCTCCCAACACTCCGCCGCCTGCTACCCCCGAAGCCCTGCTTGAAACCCTGCTGGACGTTTCCCTCACGGGCATTATCCTGTTTCGGCCGGTGTACGCCGTCGATGGGGGCGGGGAAATAGTGGATCTGGCCTACGTGCGGCTCAACCTGGCGGCCCAGCGCATGCTGCAGCTGCCCGAGTGCCCGCCCGAAACCTTTCTCACGCGCTACCCTAACGCCACCGAAGCCGGCATCTTCGCCTTCTACCGCGACACGTTTCTGAGCGGCGCGCCCGGCCGCTACGACGTGAACTACCAGCACGACGGCCTGGATAACTACTTCCGGCTGGCCGCTTACCGCTGCGAAACGCTGCTGGTGGTCAGCTTCACCGATACCGCCGACCACGACCGCACCGCCGTGGAGCAGGCCCTGCGCGAAAGCCAGGCGCGCGAGCGGGCCAGCCGGGCCGAGGCCGAGGCCCAGCGCCAGCGGCTGCACGACATGATTGCGCAGGCCCCCGCGCTCATTGCCAGCCTGGCGGGCCCAACGCACGTGGTGCAGCTGGCCAACAAGGGCTTCCGCCAGCTGTTCGACAACCGCGAAATGGTGGGCAAAACGTACCGCGAAGCCGTGCCGGAGCTGCAGGATCAGGAATTTTTCGCGCTGCTGGACCGTGTATACGCCACCGGCGAAACCTATTACGGCAATGAGGTGCCGGCGTATCTGGACCAGCCTACCCATAGCCCGCGGGTGCCGCGCTACTTTAATTTCATCTACCAGGCCACCCGAGATGCCACGGGGGCGGTGGCCGGCGTGCTCATCTTTGCCTACGAAGTGACCGAGCAGGTACAGGCGCGTCGGCAGGTGCAGCGGCTCAATGAAGAGCTGGAGGCCCGCGTGCGGGAGCGGACCCAGCAGCTGGAAGCCGCCCTGCGCGGCGCCGAGCGGCAGGGTGAGCGGCTCAATACGCTATTTATGCAAGCGCCGGCCCCCATTGTCATTCTCGATGGTCCGACGCTTGTATATCAGCTGGTCAATCCGGCTTACCAGCAGATCTTTCCCGGTCGCGTGCTGCTGGGCCGGCCCCTGCTCGAAGCCCTGCCCGAGCTGGCGGGCACGCTCATTCCGAATCTGTTGCAGGAAGTATTTCAGACCGGCGAAACCCGCGTGGCCCAGGAGATGCCTGTACTTCTGGCCCGCCACGAGGGCGGCCCGCTGGAGGAAATCTACTGGACCTTCACCTGCCAGCCCCGCCGCGACGCGCAGGGCACCGTGGATGGGGTGCTGGCAATTGCCCACGAAGTGACCGACCAGGTTCGGGCGCGGCAGGTGGTGATGGAAAGCGAGCAAAACTTCCGCCGCATGGCCGACAGCGCCCCGGCCATGCTCTGGGTCACCGATCCGCAGGGCTACTGCACCTACCTCAACGCGCAGTGGTACGCCTTCACCGGCCAGAGCGAAGCCGAGGCGCTGGGTATCGGGTGGACGCGCGTGGTGCACCCCGACGATGCGCCGGGAGCCGAGGCTGCCTTCCTCGATGCCTGCGCCCGCCGCATTCCGTTTCACTATCTCTACCGGCTGCGCCGCCACGATGGCGTGTACCGCTGGGCCGTCGATAGCGGCCTGCCGCGCTTCAGCGCCACGGGCGAGTACGAGGGCATCGTGGGCACGGTCATCGATATTCATGAGCAGAAGCTGGCCGAGCAGGCCCTGCAGAAGCTCACGCAGAAGCTGCGCCGGGCCCGCGACGAGGCTCAGGACCTCAACACCGAGCTGCAAACCACTAATCAGCACCTCACCCGCACTAACGTAGACCTGGATAACTTTATCTATACCGCCTCGCACGACCTGAAAGCGCCCATCACCAACATTGAGGGGCTGCTGGCGGTGCTGAACGACCAGCTGGCCGAAATTTCGCTGGTATCGGCTGATGTGGCCCCGGTGCTGGGCATGATGTATGAGTCGGTGGCCCGCTTCCAGCGCACCATCGACCAACTCAGCGACGTGACCAAGCTGCAGAAGGAGCACGGCCAGCCCACCACCGAGGTGCTGCTGGCCCCCGTGGTGCACGACGTGCGCCAGGATCTGCAGCCGCTGCTGCGCGAAACCGCCGCCCGGCTCGACGTGGAGCTGAACGACTGCGTCAGCGTGTCGTTTTCGGCCAAAAACCTGCGCTCCGTGCTGTTCAACCTGCTTAGCAACGCCCTCAAATACCGCCACCCCGACCGCGCCCCGCACATCCGTCTGCACTGCCACCTGGAGCCCGGCCACACGGTGCTCACGGTGCAGGACAACGGCCTGGGCCTGACTTCCGAGCAATTGCCCGAGCTGTTTGGCATGTTCCGCCGCCTGCACAGCCACATCGAGGGCTCCGGACTGGGGCTGTACATGGTGAAGCGCAGCGTAGAAAATGCCGGTGGTAAAGTAGTGGTAACTAGTAAAATAGGGGAAGGGTCTGCTTTTGCTGTGTACTTTCCGCGCTAAGTCCCGTACAGTGGAGTTTGCCGTGTTGTTGTCAACCCTGCCAGCCCGCCGCCCGCTCCGCTCATGACCCCATTGCCCTGCATTTTATTGATCGACGACGACCAGACCAACAACTTCCTCAACCAGAATCTGCTCAATCGTCTCGGCGTGGCCGAGCGCCTGCTGGTGGCCCTGGACGGGCAGGAGGCCCTGGCGCAGCTCCGGGAGCACTGCGCGCCCCCCACGCCCACCTGCCCCACGCTTATTCTGCTCGATGTGAATATGCCCGGCATGAACGGCGTGCAGTTTCTGGAGGCCTACCAGCACCTGCCCCTGGCCCGGCAGCGCACCATCGTCATTCTCATGCTCACCACCTCCCTGCACCCCCGCGACGTGGAGCGGGTGGAGCAGCTGAACCTGGTAAACGGCTTCGTGAGTAAGCCCCTGACCGCCCAGAAAGTAGCAGAGCTGCTGCACACATATTTCGGCCAGGCCCTGCCGTCAGGCTAAGCCTGGGCGTTGCGCCGCAGGCGGCAATTGCGCGGTTAGTGCATTATTAAGAAGTAAGACGAGCCACAAATAAGGTCCCGCGCCGCGGCGCACCCGTGGCCGCGTATTCCGGCGAAGCGTTAGGAGCGGGCACCGCTAGAGCCAGGGCAGGAGCGAGGCTTTAGCTAATTATATTGGTATTGGAGGAGCCGGGTATTGGCTGGTGAAGTTTCGGGAAAGAGGTTTTTGAGGAAGTGTAATTTGGGGCCGGGCTTGCCTTTGGCTAATTAAATTAGGAACTTTATGCGTGCGCTTCGCCTTAGAAATATTGCGTTCTGCGCATCTAACGGTACTTTTGATGAACGCCCGCATTCCCCTTGCCGACCAATCCCCCAAACTCATGGTCAACCCTGACGCTCCTTTGGATGAAACGCCCCAGCCTGACCTGTTCGCCCCCGGCGATACGGTAAGCTTCGACAATGACGCTGCTCCGCCCACCCGGCCGGCCGCCGAAGGGGAGGAGCACCCCGAAGCCGACCCCAGCGAGCTGACGCTGGCCGAATCGTCGGATGATGTGGAGGCCGTGACCGAGCCCGTGCCCATCACCGAGGAAACCGAGGAAGAGCCCAAATTTGCCCCCGGCGAGACCATTCACGACGTGGCCACCGTGGCCGGCATGTACCAGAACTGGTTTCTGGACTACGCCTCCTACGTGATTCTGGAGCGCGCCGTGCCCGCCATCGAAGACGGCCTGAAGCCCGTGCAGCGCCGCATCCTGCACGCCATGAAGGAGATGGACGACGGCCGCTTCAACAAGGTGGCCAACGTCATTGGCCAGACCATGCAGTACCACCCCCACGGCGATGCCAGCATCGGCGACGCCATGGTGAATTTGGGACAGAAAGACCTGCTGATCGAAACCCAGGGCAACTGGGGCGACATCCGCACCGGCGACGGCGCGGCCGCCCCGCGCTACATCGAGGCCCGCCTGAGCAAGTTTGCCCTGGATGTGGTGTTCAACCCCGACATCACCGACTGGCAGATGAGCTACGACGGCCGCAAGCGCGAACCTACCACGCTGCCGGTGAAGTTCCCCCTGCTGCTGGCCCAGGGCGTGGAGGGCATTGCCGTGGGCCTGAGCACGAAGATCATGCCCCACAACTTCCGCGAGCTGTGCAAGGCCAGCATCGACGTGCTGCGGGGCCGGGAAATCCAGCTGTTTCCCGATTTCAGCACCGGCGGCCTCTGCGACGTGACCAACTACAACGGCGGCCTGCGCGGGGCCAAAATCCGCCTGCGCGCCACCATCGAGAAGGCCGACAAGACCATGCTCGTCATTCGCGATATTCCCTACGGCACCACCACCACGGCGCTGATGGAAAGCATCGTGAAGGCCTCGGAGGCGAATAAAATCAAGATCAAGAAGGTGGTCGATAACACGGCTGCCGACGTGGAAATTCAGGTGCATCTGCCGACCGGCGTGAGCCCCGACCTGACCATGGACGCGCTGTACGCCTTCACCGACTGCGAAATTTCGATTTCGCCGAACACCTGCGTCATCATTGAGGACAAGCCGCGCTTTGTGGGCGTGGAGGACATGCTGCGGCTGAGCACCCAGAAAACGGTGCGCCTGCTGGAGCGGGAGCTAGAAATCCGGCAGGATGAGTTGCACGAAAAGTGGCATTCGGCCTCGCTGGAGAAGATTTTCATCGAAAACCGCATCTACCGTAAAATCGAGGAGTGCGAAACCTGGGCCGACATTCTCGACACCATCGAGAAGGGCCTGAGCAAGTTCGTGCGCATCGAGGGCCAGAAGGCCAAAGCCGACGACCAGCGCATCGTGCTGCGCCGCCCCATCACCGAGGACGACCTCACGCGCCTGACCGAAATCCGCATCAAGCGCATCAGCAAGTTCGACGGCTTCAAGGCCGACGAGTACATTCAGAAGCTGGAAGCCGAGCTGGCCGAGGTGGCCGACAACCTGGCCCACCTCACGCGCTACGCCATTGCCTACTTCGAAAACCTGCTGAAAAAGTACGGCGCCGGCCGGGAGCGCCGCACCCAGCTGCGCACCTTCGACGTGGTGACGGCCCAGAAAGTAGCCGTGGCCAACCAGAAGCTCTACGTCAACTACGCCGATGGTTTTGTGGGCTACGGCCTCAAAAAGGACGAAAGCGCGGTGACCATCTGCGACTGCTCCGACCTGGACGACATCATCGCCATCCGCCGCGATGGCACGTTTACGGTGTTCAAAATTGCGGAGAAAACCTTCGTGGGCAAGGACATTCTGCACGTGGGTGTCTACAACAAGAACGACGACCGGCTGGTGTATAACATGGTGTATCAGGACGGCCCCTCGGGCGTGGCCTACGCCAAGCGCTTCCTCGTCACGGGCATCACCCGCGACAAGGTGTACGACCTGACCAAAGGCGGCAAAAACTCCAAAGTGCTCTACCTCACCGCCAACCCCAACTCCGAGTCGGAGCTGGTGGGCGTGCAGCTCTCCGACAAGGCCCCGGCCCGCGTGAAGCAGTTCGACTTCGACTTTGCCGAGCTGGCCATTAAGGGCAAGGGCTCGATGGGCAACATCGTGACCAAGCAGCCCATCAAGAAAATAGTCCAGAAAAGCCTCGGCGACTCCACGCTGGGCGGGCGCGAGGTGTTTTTCGACAGCGTGGTGGGCCGCCTCAACACCGCCGGCCACGGCCGCTACCTGGGCACCTTCGACACCGACAACACGGTGCTGGTGGTGTACAAGGATGGCTCCTACGAGATGAAAGCCCCCGATCCGGGCCTGCACTTCGACGTACCCAACATCGTGCTGCTGCGCAAGCTCGAGCCCGATACCGTGCTCAGCGCGGTGTACGTGGACGGCGACACGAAAATTCACTACGTGAAGCGCTTCAAAATCGAAACCAGCACGCTGGAAAAGCGCTTTATCTTCATCTCCGAAACCAAAGGCTCGAAGCTGCTGGCGGCCACGGCCTTCGCCGAGCCGGTGGTGGAAGTGAAGCTGCAGCGTGACAAGAAATCGGATAAGGAAACCGAGAAGCTGCTGCTCCACGAGTTCATTGACGTGAAAGGCTGGAAGGCGATGGGCAACAAGCTCAACTACTTCCGCATTCACTCAGTGGCCCTGCTCACCGACGAAGGCCCCGAGCCCCAGCGCCGCGAAGTAGCCCGCAAGAAAGGCCCCGCCACCATTCCGCGCCCCGCCGCCCCGGCCCCGGCGGAAGAAACCGGCCCGCTCCCCGACCTGACCGGCCCCGTGGAAGTGACCAGCGAAGACGTGGAGCGGGCCCAGGCCATCCTGCGCCGCCCCAAGGCCCAGCTGGGCCTGTTCTAGGTTTTCCGCAATTAAAAGAGCCCCGGTGGAGTCACCGGGGCTCTTTTTTGTGTTATTGCGGGCAAAAGCCGGCCTCAGAACACTGCGAACCTCCGCGGAACCTCTGCGCTCCTCCGCGAGAACCGTCGTTCGCGCCGTCGCTCAAGTTGTCACCGTCCATGTCTCTCATCCCGCGTTTCCTCTGCCAACTGCTGCTGTGCCTGCTGCTCGGAGCCGGGACCGTCGCCGCTGCCGCCCCGCCCGCCGATATCGGCCGGCTGCTGGCCGAAGCCCGCGCTCTGCAGAAGCAGTACAAGGACTCCGAAGCCTTGGCCAAGTATGAGCAGGTGCTGGGCCAAGCCCCCGGCCACTACGAGGCCCTCTGGAATGCCTCGGTACTGAGCGTGCGCATCGGGGCCCGCTACACCGACGAAACCCGCAAAGCCGCTTACTTCAGCGCCGCCCGCCTCTACTCGACCAGGGCGCTGGTGGTGAAGCCGGAAGGAGCGGAGGGCAACTACGCCGAGGCGCTGGCCCTGGTCAATCAGGCCACGCTGCTCGGGGCCCGCGGCCGGCTCATTGCCTACAAGGAAATGCGCGAGTACGTGTTCAAAGCCACCGAAAAAGCCCCCAACTGGGCCGATGCCTGGCAGCTGCTGGGCCGCTGGCACTACCGCGTAGACCACTATACGCCCCTGGAGCGCGCCTACAGCAAGCTGTTGCTGGGTGGCATGCCTGCCAGCGCCAGCACCCGCCGGGCCATCATCGCCCTGGCAAAGGCCCACGAGCTGGACCCCAAGCGCATTCAGTTTTGCTACGATCTGGCCCGGGTGCGCCTCAACCAGGGGCAGCGCAGCCAGGCCATTGCCGTGCTACAGGAGGCCGCCCAGCTCACGCCCGTCACGAGCGAGGAGCTGGAAATGAGCCGGCGCTGCCGCACGCTGCTGGTGCAGCTCAACCGCAAAATGCTCAAGCAGCTGCACCGCAAGATAAAAGCGGCTTAGCCACTCCGTATCTTTGCTCACCCATTCACTCTCGTTGCCTTCGTGAAACTCCCGCGCCCCGCTCTGCTCTTTTTGCCCCTGGCCGCCCTGCTGGCGGCCTGCAGCGGCGGCACGCCCACCGAGCAGGCCGCGCGCATGGTGAATCTGCAAACTGTGCAGAGCGGCCCCCACATTCAGGCTCAGGAGCTGGATGGCGCCATTCGCCGTCAGCCCGGCAATGCGGGCCTGTATGCCCGGCGGGCCGTGTTCCGGCTGGATGCCGGCCAGACTGCTGCCGCGCTTCAGGACATCAACCGGGCCTTGGAGCTGGACGACGCGCCCGGCGAGTACTACTTCACCAAAGCCCGCGCCCTGCGCACCCAGGGCCGGCTACAGGCTACGCTGGCCGCGGCCCAGGAGGCTTCTAAAAATGGCTTTTCCTCGCCCGAGCTGAACCTGCTGGTGGGCGAAACCAACCTGGCTGCCCATAACTACCAGGCCGCCCTCGACCACCTCGACCGCACCCTGCAGCAGGAGCCCGACCACGCCGCGGCGCTGTTCTACAAGGGCATTGCCTACGTGGCCCTGGCCGATACCGCGCAGGCCCTCGACTATCTGCGGGCCAGCCTCAGCCGCGACCCGCGCCAGCCCGAGATTCTGCACCAGCTGGCTTTTCTTTCCAATGCCTACCGCTTGCCTGCCGAAGCGGCCACCTACTCGGCCCGGGGCCTGCGGCTGGCCCCCACCTACGGCCCGCTCTGGTACGACCACGGCCGGCAGTTCGACCTGCAAAACCAGCCCGACAGCGCCCGGCGCTACTACGCCCGTGCCGCCCTGCTCGACTCCACGCTCTACCGCGCCGACTACCGCCTAGCCCTGCACGACTACAAGCTGCGCCGCTACGCCACGGCCCTGCCGCGTCTGCAGCGGGCGCTGCGCCGCAACCCCCGCCTGCCCAACGCCCGCCAGATGCTCGCCGAAAGCTTCGAGAGCCTGGGCCGCTACCCCGAGGCCGCCGACCAATACCGCCTGCTCGTGGCCGAAAACCCCGGTAACCGACACTGGACCTACAAAGCCTGGAAAACCGGCACCCGCGCCCGTCTCACGTCTTCGGCCGATACGTTGCGCCGCGCCGCCCCCGCGCCCGTCGAGCTAATTCCGGCAGCCCGGCCAGTGCTGTAGTAAAGGGTGGGAGAGCAGACCCAAAGCTGCCTGCCATCCTAAACGCAGCGAATTGAAGACATTGCCCCCTTTCATACAGTGAGCTTTTTAACCGCACAAAACTCCTCCCAGCACCGCCAGGAAAGAGCTTGTATCATTCAACTAGCTTTTGCACTGAGCAAAAGAGATACTGCGATTCTCAGAATGGTATACAAATCGTCCGGCTCCCCTCTCCCCAAGGCTTCGCGCCTAAAGCGAACCGGGGCCGGGGGTGAGGTCCCCCGAGGCCGCGCCAGCCACCCCAACCGGAAAACGGCTCTGAAATCCTTCACTGCGCTCCGTTGCGTCCAGGGAGGAGGACAGGCGTTTTTAGCCCACCCGTACATTGTGCCGCGCTGATTTTAACGGCCTCCCAATACCCCATTCTTTCCATTAACTTCTAACTTGCGGGCTCACGCTGTTTGTATAGCTACTTTTTCCTTTCCAAACATGATTGACATTACGCTCCCCGACGGCTCCGTGCGCCAGTTTGTAGATGGCACCACGGGCTACGATGTGGCCGCCAGCATCAGCGAGGGCCTCGCCCGCAACGCCCTCGGCGTCCGCGTCAACGGCGAAGTGCGCGACCTGCACCGGCCCCTTGACCAAAGCGCCAGGCTCGAAATCCTGACCTGGAACGACCAGGATGGCAAGGCCACTTTCTGGCATTCCTCGGCCCACCTGCTGGCCGAAGCTCTTGAGGCTCTGTATCCCGGCGTGAAGCTGGGCATTGGCCCGAGCATCGAAAACGGCTTCTACTACGACATCGACCTGGGCGAAGGCCGCACCATTTCCAGCGAAGACTTCCCCGAAATCGAGAAGAAAATCCTGGAGCTAGCCAAGAAGAAAAGCCCGTACGAGCGCCGTGAGGTAAGCAAGGCCGATGCCATTGCCTACTTCACCGAGAAAGCCGACCCCTACAAGCTCGACCTGCTGGAGCGCCTCGACGACGGCACCATCACCTTCTATACCCAGGGCGACTTCACCGACCTCTGCCGCGGCCCCCACATCCCCGATACCTCGCCCATTAAGGCCGTGAAGCTGCTCAACGTGGCCGGGGCCTACTGGCGCGGCGATGAGAAGAACAAGCAGCTCACCCGCGTCTACGGCATCACCTTCCCCAAAGCCAAGGAGCTGACCGAGTACCTGGAGCGGCTGGAAGAAGCCAAGCGCCGCGACCACCGCAAGCTGGGCAAGGAGCTGGAGCTGTTCGCGTTTTCGGATAAGGTAGGCGCGGGGCTGCCCCTGTGGCTGCCCAAAGGCACCATGCTGCGCGAAAAGCTGGAGCAATTCCTGCGCCGCGCCCAGATCAAGGCCGGCTATCAGCCCGTCGTGACCCCGCACATCGGGGCCAAGGAGCTGTACGTCACCTCGGGGCACTACGAGAAGTACGGGGCCGATTCGTTTCAGCCCATCAAGACGCCCAACCCCGGCGAGGAGTTCTTCCTCAAACCGATGAACTGCCCGCACCACTGCGAGATTTACAAGACGAAACCCCGTTCCTACCGCGACCTGCCGGTGCGCTTCGCCGAGTTCGGCACGGTGTACCGCTACGAGCAGTCGGGCGAGTTGCACGGCCTCACCCGCGTGCGCGGCTTCACCCAGGACGATGCCCACATCTTCTGCCGGCCAGATCAAGTAAAGGAAGAGTTTGTCAAGGTTATTGACATTGTTCTTTACGTACTTAAGGCCCTGGACTTTCCCGATTTTACGGCGCAGATTTCGCTGCGCGACCCCGAGAACAAAGCCAAGTACATCGGCTCCGATGAGAACTGGGAGAAGGCCGAGCGGGCCATTATCGAAGCCGCATCTGAGAAGGGACTGACTACCGTCACGGAGCTGGGCGAGGCCGCCTTCTACGGTCCCAAGCTCGACTTTATGGTGCGCGACGCGCTGGGCCGCAAGTGGCAGCTGGGCACCATCCAGGTCGACTACAATCTGCCCGAGCGCTTCGACCTGGAGTACGTGGCCTCCGACAACTCGCGCCAGCGCCCGGTCATGATTCACCGCGCCCCGTTCGGGTCGCTGGAGCGCTTCGTGGCCGTGCTCATCGAGCACTGCGGCGGCAACTTCCCGCTCTGGCTCTCGCCCGAGCAGTTTGCCGTGCTGCCCATATCGGAGAAATACCAGGACTACGCCCAGCAGGTCTACGACCGCCTCATTCAGGCCGACCTGCGGGGCAACCTCGACAGCCGCGACGAGAAAATCGGCCGTAAGATCCGCGACGCGGAGATTTCCAAAGTGCCCTACATGCTCATCGTGGGCGAAAAGGAGCAGGAAAACGGCATAATCTCCGTCCGGAAGCACGGCGAAGGCGACCTGGGCTCCATGCCCATCGATGCCTTCATCAAAAGCTTCCAGGCCCAGATAGCCGAAATGATGGACGGCAAAGCGTAGCCTGTCATTGCGAGGCGTAAGCCGAAGCAATCCGTCCTCTGAAGTGTAGAAAGCTCCTTTTCACCACAAAGCCCTGACGTATGCTTGCGTCAGGGCTTTTCTGTTTACAAAGCTCAACTCATTATCCAGGACGGATTGCTTCGTCCTTCGTCCGCGCAATGACAGGGGAGAGGCTGAACTTAATCCGGTTTCCGGGCCTTGTAAAAGCCCCGCAGCGGGCAGGTTTCCCAGCTATTTTATATAGCCGCTTTTTTAGATTCGAAAAAAAGCCGGATATTCGCCCCCTGATAGTACTGTAGAAGCCCGTTTTAGCGTGGCTCATTCAGCACAAACAGAATTTTAAGCTCACCTTTCAGAAGGAGGACCAACTCATAGCTACCCCAAATCGCCGCTACATCCCCCGCGCTCAGGTGGAGGAGCCGTTCAAAATCAACCAGAAGATTACGGCCCGTGAGGTACGCCTGGTCGGTGAAAACATCGAGCAGGGCATTTACCCGATTGAGCAGGCCCGTAAAATGGCCCAGGAGCAGAATCTCGACCTCGTGGAGATTTCGCCCACCGCCGTACCGCCCGTGTGCCGCGTTATCGACTACTCCAAATTCAAGTACGAGCAGAAGAAGCGCACACGCGAAATGAAGGCCAAAGCCACGAAAGTGGTGCTCAAGGAAATCCGGTTCGGCCCCAACACCGATGACCACGATTTCGCCTTTAAGCTGAAGCACGCCCAGGAATTCCTGAAGGAAGGTGCCAAGATCAAGGCGTACGTGCATTTCGTGGGGCGTTCCATCGTCTTCAAGGAGCGGGGCGAAATCCTGCTGCTCAAGTTTGCCCAGGCCCTTGAGGAGCTGGCTAAAGTAGAGCAGCTGCCCAAGCTCGAAGGCAAGCGGATGTTCCTGTACCTGGCTCCGAAAGTGGCCCCGTCGGTGGCTAAGCCCAAGCCCGTGGCCAAAGAAGGCGCGGCACCCGCTGCCAAGCCCGCTCCGGCTTCGGCCGAGGCTCCTGCTACCGCCACCGAATAGCGACCAGCGGCGTTTGGCTAGCTTTGGCTGGCGGCTTATCAATCAGCTTTTTCTTTTTTTCTCAATCATACCACAATGCCAAAAGTAAAGACGAAATCCGGTGCTAAGAAGCGTTTTACGCTCACCGGCTCGGGCAAGGTGAAGCGGAAGCACGCCTTCAAAAGCCACATCCTCACGAAGAAAACCACCAAGCAGAAGCGTAATCTGACGCACGCTGGTCTGGTGAGCACGGCGGACATGAACCGCGTGAAGGATATGCTGAACATCTGATTTGTTTTTAGCTGCTGGTTCTTGGTTTCTGATGCCTAACGGGGTCAAAAATCAAGAACGAACCACCAAAAACAATCACCCATTTTCCCAACCCGGCGTCCGGTCTCGAAGACTTTAGTGAACAGTCACCGACCGCCAAAAAAAAGTAGGTTATGCCAAGAAGTGTAAACCACGTGGCCTCGCGCCACCGTCGTAAGAAAGTAATGCGTTTGGCGAAAGGCTATTTCGGCCGTCGCAAAAACGTATGGACCGTAGCCAAGAACGCCGTTGAGAAAGCCCTTCTCTACGCCTACCGCGACCGGAAAGTAAAGAAGCGCGAGTTCCGCGCCCTCTGGATTCAGCGTATCAACGCCGGTGCCCGCCAGCACGGTCTGTCTTATTCGCAACTGATGGGCGGCCTGAAAAAGGCTGGCATCGAGCTGAACCGCAAGGTGCTGGCTGATCTGGCCCTGAACCACCCCGAAGCCTTCAAAGGCATTGTGGAGAAGATCAAGTAGATCTTTTCGTGCATGCAAAAAAAAGAGCCTGACCAATGCGGTCAGGCTCTTTTTTTTGCTTGTTTGGTCCCGTAAGAGGAATATATTTTCTGCCAGTCAGCGCTACTGATAAGAGCTTAAATCATGCCCTTAGGCGGGGGTGAAGCTGCCAGGGCAACTGCCACGTCATTCGGGCGCGGGTGTGTTGTAGTGAGTGGCAGCAGACGCTGCTACCGGTCAGGAAACTGCCCGCAGTGAGAAGGTGGGGCGTATGTTCTGGCAGCTCCCCGAGGGCTGTGACAGAACTGTGATGAGAAACCAGCAGGCGCAAAAAAACCGCATCAGCCTGGCAGCCAATGCGGTTTCAACAAGTAGCGGGGACGAGAGTTGAACTCGTGACCTCAGGGTTATGAATCCTGTGCTCTAACCAACTGAGCTACCCCGCCGGGTTTTTGGTGCCGCAAAGGTAAGAACAACATTTGAACCCGTGCAAGCCCTACATCAAAAAAAACCCGTGTATATTGGCTGCGTCGCGCTGTCTTGTGAGCCAGCGGGCACCCGTTTTTACCAGTTTTGTTCAGCTTATGCCTCTTTCCGCTACCCGTTCCAAACATCGCTTTACGGTGGAGTTGCCCGTAAATGCTTCACCCAAAATTCTTTATCCGTATCTGGCCTCAGCCTCGGGCCTGTCGCAGTGGTATTGTCAGGATGTGCGCATCGATGAAGACCACCGCTACAATTTTATTTGGGACAATCAGCCCCATTTCGCCGAAATGAGCTCCCACCGCACCAACCGCTCGGTGCGCTTCGTGTTTCTGGATCAGCACAAGCGCCCGATCGTTGATGCCAACTACCTGGATTTCAGCATTGAAGAGTCGCAGCTGACGCAGGAAGTGTACCTGCGGGTTATCGACTACTCGGAAGAAACCGACGACAGCGAGCTGCAGGATATGTGGGAAGGCCTGATTCTGAAGCTGCGCGAGCTGGTGGGCGGCTGAGCCAACCCGAAAAAAAACCGGAAGGAGGGAGAGCGAAACGGGGCGTACCTTCGTTTCTCTTTCGCTCCTTTTTTGTTGGTCGCGCCCGCAGGTTGGGCGCGGGGAGTGCCGTGCATGAAAAAACTCGATAAACTGATTCTGAGGGCCTTCGCCGGGCCATTTTTGCTGACGCTGGCCGTGGTGCAGTTCATTCTGCTCACCCAGTACATGCTCAAATACCTCGACGACCTGGTGGGCAAAGACCTGGGCGTGGCCATTATTTCGCAGTTGCTGTTTTATTTCAGCGTGCTGATGGTGCCCATTTCGCTGCCGCTGGCCGTGTTGCTGTCCTCGCTGATGACCTACGGCACGCTGGGCGAGCACCACGAGCTGACGGCCATCAAGACCTCCGGCATCTCGCTCACCCGCATTCTGCGGCCCGTGCTGCTGGTGGCGCTGGCGCTGGCGGGGTTCTCGTTCTGGTTCAACGACAACATTGTGCCCAAGGCCAACCTGAGCGCCTACAGCCTGCTCTGGGACCTGCGCCAGCAGAAACTGGCCCTGGATATCCGGGAAGGTGTGTTCTACAACGGCATTCCGGGCTATACCATCAAGGTGAACCAGAAGCTGGGCGAGGATGGCGACGTGCTGATGGGCGTGATGATCTATGACCACACCAACGGCCGCGGCAACTCCACCGTGATTCTGGCCGATTCGGGCCGCATGTTCACGCGCTTTGGCGGGCAATATCTGGGCCTGGAGCTGTTCCGGGGCACCATGTACGTGGAACAGCCCGATGCCCGCGACCGGGCCGGGGCCAGCTTCATCCGCGAAGCCTTCGACCGCAACACCATTACGTTTTCGCTGGCCTCGTTCGACCTGAACCGCACCAAAGAGACGCTGTTCGCGGAGAACAAGATGATGAAGAACATTCTGCAACTGCGCAACTACACCGACTCGCTGCACAACCGCCTCCTGCTGGAGCGCCGGCAGCTGACCCAGCAGTTTACGCCTTACTACACCTACCTGCGCTTCGATACCACGGGCCAGGCCCAGGCCCGCCGCGTGGAAGGCTGGAAGGTGCCCAACACGAAGCTGCCCGCCGTGAATGCGCAGTTCATTGAGCAGGCTACCAACCGGGCCCGCAACGTGCGGGCCTACGCCGGCAGCACCGGCGAGCGGCTCGCCAACCTCTCGAAGGAGGCCGGCAACTTCCGCATCGAGATTTACCGCAAATACGTGCAGGCCGTGGCCGTGCTGCTCATGTTCCTGATCGGGGCGCCGCTGGGAGCCATCATCAAAAAGGGCGGCCTGGGCGTGCCGGTGCTCATTTCCATCGTGTTTTTCATCATCTATTACGTGCTGTCCATCATGGGCGAGAAGTACGGGCGGGAGGGCGTGATGCCGGTAGGCATCGGCATGTGGATGTCCACGGGGCTGCTGCTGCCGGCTGGGCTGGTCTTCCTCAATCAGGCCCGCCGCGACTCCGGCCTGCTGGAGTGGGATTTTCGCCGGCTGCTGCCGGCGCGGCTGCGCTGGCCCTTCCGCGGCTACAAGCGCTCGGTGTAGCTACGGCGGCGGGTAGCGGCAAGCTCTGCCGTAAAATCGCGGCAGATACTACCGGCGGGTAAGAAAAATCCTTACCTTTGCGGCCACCCCGAAACGCGGGGTAGTCAATTTCTTTTTTCACGCTTAATCCAAGACGGGGAAACCTATCTGCCGATGAAACTTACCACCGAAGTAAAACAGTCTATTTTCGAGAAAAATAGCCTTGCCAAAACCGCTACCGATACCGGTTCGGCTGAATCGCAAATTGCGCTGTTCTCGCACCGCATCAACCACCTGACGGAGCACCTGAAGGTAAACAAGAAGGACTTCTCGACCCGTCTGGGTCTGCTGAAGCTCGTTGGTAAGCGTCGCCGTCTGCTGGATTACCTGCAGCACCGCGAAATCAACCGCTACCGCGCAATCATCAAGGAGCTGGGCATCCGCAAGTAGCCCACCCCTTCGGAGTAGGGAACCCTCAGGCTGAGGGTTCCCTACTCTTTTTTTATTCGGAGCCGTGCGCCAAGTGCCGGGCTCCGTGGTTTCACTTCCGAAGTCTTTCCGATTCAGAGTAAAACGGGGCCGGGTGCCGGCTTCGTTTTTTTGGCTGCTCGCCCGCTGCACGCTTTTTAAAAGCACCCCTCGATGCCCAACTACAACGCTATTACCAAAAGCATTACCCTGCCGGATGGTCGGCAGATTACTCTGGAAACCGGCAAGCTGGCCAAATTCGCCGACGGCGCCGTCGTGGTTCGCCTCGGCGACGCGATGCTGCTCGCCACGGTTGTGTCGCAGCCCTCGCAGCGCGGCGACGTGGATTTCCTGCCGCTGTCGGTCGATTATCAGGAGAAATTTGGGGGTGCCGGCAATATTCCCGGCTCGTTTCAGCGCCGCGAAGGCCGCCTGTCGGATTATGAAATCCTGGTGTGCCGCATTGTAGACCGTATTCTGCGCCCGATGTTCCCCAAGGACTATCACTACGAGGTGCAGGTAATGATTACGCTGATTTCGGCCGATAAAACCGTGCAGCCCGACGCGCTGGCCGCCCTGGCCGCCTCGGCCGCCCTGGCTATTTCCGATATTCCCTTCGCCGGCCCTATCTCGGAAGTTCGCGTAGCCCGCATCGACGGCAAGTTGCAGATCAACCCGCTGACCGCCGATATTGCCCGCGCCGACATCGACCTGATTGTAGGTGCCACGGCCGATTCGGTAGCTATGGTGGAAGGCGAGATGAACGAGGTGAGCGAAGAGGAGATGGTGGAAGCCATTGCCTACGCCCATGAGGCCATCAAGGAGCAGGTGCGCGTGCAGCAGGAGCTGGCCGCTGAGGTGACGAAGTCGCACGTGAAGCGCGAGTATCCGCAGTACGAGGAGAATGACGCGCTGAAGCAGCAGATCATGCAGGCCGTGCACCAGGGTGCTTACGACGTGGCCAAGTCGGGCAATACCAGCAAGGCCGGCCGCAAGGAAGCCTTCGGGGCCATCAAGAAGCCGCTGCTGGCACAATTGCTGGAAGAAAACCCCGAGCTGGACATGAAAATGTTCGGCCGCTACTACGCTTCGGCCGAGAAGAAAGGCATCCGCGACATGATGATCAAGGAGCGCACCCGCCTCGATGGTCGTCAGCTGACGGAAATCCGCCCCATCTGGAGCGAAGTGAACTATCTGCCCGGCGCCCACGGCTCGGCCCTGTTCACCCGCGGCGAAACCCAGTCTTTGACCACGGTTGCCCTGGGCACCAAGCTCGATGAGCAGATCATCGACACGGCCATGACCTCGGGCTACAGCAAGTTCATGCTGCACTACAACTTCCCGGCCTTCTCGACCGGCGAGGTGAAGCCTAACCGCGGCCCCGGCCGCCGCGAAATCGGCCACGGCAACCTGGCCATGCGCTCGTTGAAGAAGGTATTGCCTTCGGATGACGAAAACCCTTACACTATCCGCATCGTGTCGGACATTCTGGAGTCGAACGGCTCGTCGTCGATGGCCACGGTGTGCGCCGGCTCGATGGCGCTGATGGACGCCGGCATTAAGGTGCGGGCGGCCGTTTCGGGCATTGCCATGGGCTTGGTGCAGGACAAGGAAACCGGCGAGTACGCCGTGCTGAGCGACATTCTCGGTGACGAGGACCACCTCGGCGACATGGACTTCAAAGTAACCGGCACCGAGAAAGGTATCGTGGCCTGCCAGATGGACATCAAAATCCAGGGCCTGAGCAGCGAAATCATGACGGCGGCGCTGCACCAGGCCCGCGAGGGCCGGCTGCACATTCTGCGCGAGATGGCCAAGACCATTTCGGCGCCGGCCGCGGAGCTGAAGCCGCATACGCCCCGCTCGCACAAGATGCTGATTGACAAGGAGTACATCGGCGCGGTAATCGGGCCGGGCGGCAAGGTGATTCAGCAGATCCAGAAAGATACCAACGCCACGGTCATCATCGAGGAGAAGGACGAGAAGGGCCACGTGAGCATCTACGCTTCCAACCAGGAAGACATGCAGGCGGCCATCGACCGGATCCGGGCCATTGCGGCCACGCCGGAAGTAGGCGAAACCTACAAAGGCAAGGTGCGCAGCATCCAGCCCTACGGCGCTTTCGTGGAAATCATGCCGGGCAAGGACGGCCTGCTGCACATCTCGGAAGTATCGCACGAGCGCCTGAACGCGCTGGAAGGCGTGCTGGAGGTGGGCCAGGAAATCGACGTGAAGCTGATGGATATCGACAAGAAAACGGGCAAGTACCGTTTGTCGCGCAAGGCGCTGATGCCGAAGCCCGAGCGGGCCGCTGGCGAGGCGCAAGCGTAAATCTTTGCCCTGCGAACTTTCACAAAGGTCGGCACGTTGATTTCAATTGCCGACCTCTGTGGAGGCTCCACTCATGTTCAATACTTTTAATAATACAATTTCGCGCCCGCAATGAGACAGCTTAAAATCAGCAAGCAGATCACCAACCGCGAAAGCCAGTCGCTGGACAAGTACCTCCAGGAAATCGGCAAGGTCGATCTGCTCACTCCCGACGAGGAAGTAACGCTGGCGCAGCGCATCCGGGAAGGGGACCAGCAGGCGCTGGAGAAACTGACCAAGGCCAACCTGCGCTTCGTGGTGTCGGTGGCCAAACAGTACCAGAACCAGGGCCTGTCGCTGGGCGATTTGATCAACGAGGGCAACCTCGGCCTGATCAAAGCCGCCAAGCGCTTCGACGAAACCCGAGGCTTCAAATTCATTTCCTACGCCGTTTGGTGGATTCGCCAGTCGATTCTGCAGGCTCTGGCCGAGCAGTCGCGCATTGTGCGCCTGCCGCTGAACCGGGTAGGCTCGCTGAACAAGATCAGCAAATCCTTCTCCGAGCTGGAGCAGAAATTCGAGCGGGAGCCCTCGCCCGAGGAAATTGCCGAAGTGCTGGAGCTAACTACCTCGGAAGTGGTGGATACGCTGAAAATCTCGGGTCGCCACGTATCCGTGGATGCGCCGTTTGTGCAGGGCGAGGAAAACCGCCTGCTGGATGTGCTCGAAAACGAGGACGAGGAATCGCCTGACACGGGCCTGATGAACGACTCGCTCCGCAAGGAAGTGCAGCGGGCCCTGAGCACGCTCACCAAGCGCGAAGCCGACGTGATTACGCTGTATTTCGGCCTGAACGGGGAGCATTCCCTGACCCTGGAAGAAATCGGTGAGAAATTCAACCTGACCCGCGAACGGGTGCGCCAGATCAAGGAGAAGGCCATTCGTCGCTTGCGTCATACGTCGCGCTCCAAGGCGCTGAAACCGTATCTGGGATAGTTTTTTACTGTCTCATACCCAAAAAACCCCAGCCCTTTCGTTGGGGTTTTTTGTTGGTAGACCGGCTGCTTTCAGAATGTCATGCTGAGCGGAGCGCAGCGAAGTCGAAGCATCTCGCCCGCTTCGTTGTTATTCAGACCAGGCGAAACGGGCGAGGGGCTTCGACTTCGCGGACGCTAGATGAAGCAGGACAATAGTGTGGCACGCGTCAGCACGCGAGATGCTTCGACAAGCTCAGCATGACGTTCTTGTGGGTTTCTGTGCCAGAACCCGGCGGTAAGCTTACTTTTGCACTTTACTCTTCAACTCTGCTTTTTTCAAGCAATGGATAATACCACCACGGAACACATTAAGTGTCTGATTATCGGCTCGGGGCCGGCGGGCTATACGGCGGCCATCTACGCGGCGCGGGCCAACATGGCTCCGGTGATGTACCAGGGCCTGCAGCCCGGCGGCCAGCTCACCATTACGAATGACGTGGAGAACTTCCCCGGCTACCCGGATGGCGTGATGGGGCCGGAAATGATGGAGGACCTGAAAAAGCAGGCCGCCCGCTTCGGCACCGACGTGCGCTACGGCCTAGCCACGGCCGTGGACTTTTCCGGGCATCCGCACAAAATCACCATCGACGAAACCAAGCAGCTGACGGCCGATACGGTCATCATTGCCACCGGGGCTTCGGCCAAGTGGCTGGGGCTGGAGTCGGAGGCGCGGCTGAACGGGTCGGGCGTATCGGCCTGCGCCGTGTGCGACGGGTTTTTCTACCGCGGCAAGGACGTGGCCATTGTGGGCGCCGGCGACACGGCGGCGGAAGAAGCCACGTACCTGGCCAACCTGTGCAGCAAGGTGTACATGATTGTGCGCAAAGGGGAGATGCGGGCCTCGAAAATCATGCAGAAGCGCGTGCTGGACAACCCCAAGATTGAGGTGCTCTGGAACACGGTGACCGACGAGATTCTGGGGGCGCAGGCCGTGGAGGCCGTGCGCGTGAAAAACACGCTGACCCACGAAACCCGCGACCTGGCAGTGGAAGGTTTCTTCGTAGCCATCGGCCACGAGCCCAACTCCAAAATCTTCCATCCTTACCTGCACCACGACGAGCAGGGCTACCTGAAAACGATTCCCGGCTCGGCCAAAACCAACGTGGACGGCGTGTTTGCCTGCGGCGACGTGCAGGACTACACCTACCGTCAGGCCGTGACGGCCGCCGGCTCGGGCTGCATGGCCGCCCTGGATGCCGAACGGTACCTGGCCGCGCTGGGAGACCATTAGTGAGTTGGTGATTTAGTGACTTAGTGAGTTTGATGTTCGAATAGGGCAGCCTGCGCAGATTGCGCCAGCAGAACATCAAACTCACTAAATCACTAAGTCACTAAATCACTATTCCACCATCTCACTAAATCACCGTTTGCCGTTGCTTCATTCTCTTAAATATGGGTTGTGGCCGCTGCTGCTGCTGTTTTGGCTGATGCCGGGACAGGGGCAGGCGCAGCGCCGCAAGGTGCCGGAGCCGAAAGCCAAGGCCGGCTCGGCGGGCAAGCGGAAGGATTTCTTCCGCATCAAGTCGCCCGTTATCCGCTATGTGCGGCCCGATACCACGGTGCTGATTGAGACCCAGGACCTGCCCGACGACAACTCGGAAGCCTCCCGGTCCATCTTCTTCAACCCGGCCAAGAAGCTTTCCCTGGTCAGCGAGGACACGACCACGCTCAATGAGGGCGAGCAGCACATTGTGGAAGTGTCGGAGCAGGTGCTCATTGATAGCTCCTGGGTGAAAGTGGCGGGCTATTATTCGATCTGGGATACCCACACCATCAACCCCTACCGGGTAGATGGTCGCCGCCTGCGCGATACGCTGCTGCTGCACCTCACGGAGCCGGAAAAGCAGCGCTTCGCCAAGATGCCGCTGCGGAGCACGCCGCTGACCTCCGATTTCGGCTTCCGGGGCTACCGCTGGCACTACGGCGTAGACCTGGACCTGGAAACCGGCGACTCGGTGCGCTCGGCTTTCGATGGGGTGGTGCGCATCTCGAAATGGGATGGCGGCGGCTACGGCAACTACCTGCTGGTGCGCCACTACAACGGCATTGAGACGCTGTATGGCCACCTGAGTAAGGCGCTGGTGAAGCCGGGCACGTTCGTGAAGGCGGGGCATATTATTGGGCTGGGGGGCAGCACAGGGCGCAGCAGCGGCTCGCACCTGCACTTCGAGGTGCGCTACGAGGGCAACCCCATCGACCCGGAGCGCATGTACGACTTCCCCGACTACAAGCTGCTGAAAGACAACTTCCAAATCACCTCGGCCCTGTTTGACTACTACAGCCGCGCCCTGCGGGCCAAGGCCGCGCACCGCGCCGCCGCCAGCCAGCCGACGGCCGCCCGCCGCGTGGTCACGCACCGCATCCGCAGCGGCGATACGCTCTCGGAAGTGGCCGATAAGTACGGCGTGTCGCAGGCGCAGCTGCGCCGGCTGAACGGCAACGTGCGGACGCTGCAGGTAGGAAAGACGCTGCGGATTAAGTAGGAACTGATTTTTTTGTCTGTCATCCTGAGCAAAGCGAAGGACCTTACCACGCTGGAACGACTGCCGTTGTTACGACTCGTTTAACTGGCATAAGGTGCTTCGCTCTGCTCAGGATGACAGTTCTCTTTTAGCACAAGCACCAAAAATGAAAATCGATATTCTGGCCATTGCTGCCCACCCGGATGATGTGGAAATGTCGTGCGCGGGCACCATGTTGGCGGCGGCGGCCGAAGGGAAGAAAATAGGCATCGTGGACCTCACGCGCGGGGAGCTGGGCACGCGGGGCACGCCGGTCACCCGCGCCGCCGAGGCCGCCGCGGCCAGCGACGTGCTGGGCCTGCACGCCCGCGAAAACCTGGGCCTGCCCGACGGCTTCTTCCGCAACGACCGGGAGCACCAGCTGCCCATCATTGCCGCGCTGCGTCGCTACCAGCCCGATATTGTGCTCTGCAATGCCATTCATGACCGGCACCCCGACCACGGCCGCGGCGCCCAGCTCATTTCGGATGCCTGCTTCCTGGCCGGCCTCAAGATGATTGAAACGCTGGGCACCGACGGCCAGCCCCAGGCGGCGTGGCGACCCCGGCACGTGTACCACTTCATCCAGGACCGCCAGATCAGCCCCGACTTTGTGGTGGACATTTCCGCACATTGGGCGAAGAAATGGGAGTCGATTCAGGCCTACAAAACTCAGTTTTTCGACCCGGAGAGCACCGAGCCCGTCACGTACCTGTCCACGCCGGTGTTCACCAAGTTCATGGAAGCCCGCGCCCGCGAGTTCGGCCACCTGATTGGGGTGGAGTTCGGCGAAGGCTTCACGCGGGAGCGGCCCCTGGGCCTGCGGCAGATTACGGATTTGATCTGATGCCGCCGGGCCGGGAGGCTATTTGCCTGTGAACCCCCAAAACCCGGGAGGGAATGGCGCGGCAGCGGTCAACGGTCCAACAGAGTTTAAATATAATAATCACTATATTTATTCTTTGTTGGTCTTGATGCTGTTTGACTATGTCTATTCCTGGTTCAGCCCTCGCCGATGCGCCTGACCCAAGGCGAAATCTCCGGCTTATGGATGAGGAGCAGCCGTTTTTTCTGCACGACGAATACGGCCTGCCGCTACTGCGCTACACGTATTACCCCGCCGAACAGCTGCTGCACACCCAATGGTATGGCAACCTGACGGCGGATTCGGTCATTTTCGGGGCCCAAACCACGCTGGTGCTGGCCCAGCAGCTGGGTTATGCCTATCTGCTCAATGACACCAGCCAGACCACCGGCGACTGGTCGGAGGCTATGGCCTGGCTGGAGTATGAATGGCTGCCGCAGGCGCAGGAGTATGGCCTGCGGGCCTGCGCCTACGTGTATACTCAGAACATGGACAACCAATTGATGGCGCTGGACTTTCTGACCCACCTCGAGGCCTACCTGCCCATTAAGCCCTTCCCGGATCTGGAGGCGGCCCGCGCCTGGCTGCTGCAGCAGCGGTAACTGGGGCAAGCTGAGTGGGGAGCCGGAGTGCGTGTAGCGCAGCTGCGCCCGTGGGGCGGGTTCAACAATCTGTGCCGCTTGGTAGGAGCGTATTATTCGCTCAGCGGCTGCGCAACTTACGTAACTTGTACAGGCGGATTTGCAAGGTACGCTCCGCCAAACCCGCGCCAGGTGGGAGAGGATACTCAGGACTTTTTTGTAAGCAGGTGATGAATTTGATTTCCTTAGAACAAGAGCTTATTGCAGGAGGCTATCGGGGCTGGTATCTCAATGGCGGTCTTCTAGACGACACAGTCATCCTTAGCAAAACCGCTACAGGATGGGAAGTATAATACAGCGAAAGAGGACAGAAAAACAACATAAGAACCTTTCAAACAGAAAGTGAGGCATGCAGGTATTTCCTCGCCTATATGAAAAGCGGAGACAGTAGTTTTATTAGAGATAATTTTTGAGCAGTATTTATCTAGGCGCTTATGAAGTAAACTCGGTTAGAGGGAAATTAGAAAACAATGCCGCCCGGATTTCTCCAGGCGGCGCGGTTTCAGTTTGCCGCGTTGCGGCAGTGGAAGTACAACCTCCACATCAAGGCTGGTCACGGGTTACGCTGCACTAAACTCGCGCCAGTTGGGGTTCAACTCGTGCCAGTTAAGTAACTTGCAGCAGAAAAATGGCAAATTCTTTAAAAAAGATTTATTGAAATGGACAACACTGTGATTGTTGCACTTGGGACATTAACGATTACTTCTATCGTAACTCTGCTTACCAAATGGATTGAGTCAAGACAAAAAGTTAATGAGCATAAGTTGTCCTTAAGAAATATTTATGTAAATAAGAAGATTCAAGCTGGGGAAGAACTTGCAAACCTGTTGCATCAACGTAAATTGGTTTTTGTATCTTACTACCAATTTTACAACTTTTTTAAAGATACGGGATATGTACATACTGATATGGCGTATAGATGCAAAGTCAAGACATTGGCATTATCAGAGTTGTTAAGCAAGCCAAATTACTTCTCTATATACTTTGACTATGAAAAGAAGGGAAGTGAAATATCTAGATTGGAAGTTGTGATTAACAAAAATATTCAAATACTTAACAAAGCATCAGATTTATCAGAAGCTAAATCTGACGATGAGAAAAAAGTGATAAGTCAGGAGCTGAATATTTTGAAAGAATCTTATAAAAGTCAAGAAATCGAGAATATTATTAAAGTGGTCCCATTGCTTAATTCCTTGTATACGGCTGAAGTGGAAAAGGTGAAAAGCGAGCTGTCAAAATATGACTTTATTTGAGTTATGTAAGAAAAAGCCCGGCTGGATGGCCGGGATTTTTCTTTATACTACGTCCTAAAACTAATTACCGCGTCCCCAGCCGGTTCCGCTTCCAAGCTGAGCCCGTAGCCACCGGAGCATCACTTGCCACCACCGGCGCTTTCTTCTCCGTCATCAGCATGGCCGTGAGTACGGCGGCTACTTTGGCGATGTTCGGGTCCGTGACGGCGGGGGTGAGGTTGGCGGGGGTGAAATGGTCGCGGATGAAGTTCGTGTCGAAGTTGCCGCTGACGAAGGCCGGGTGCTGGAGCACGTAGCGGCCGAAGGGCAGGGTGGTTTCAATGCCGGTAATCTGGTACTCGTCGATGGCGCGCAGCATCCGCTCGATGGCCTCCGTGCGGTCCTTGCCGAAGGTGACGAGCTTGGCAATCATTGGGTCGTAGTAAATCGGGATGTCCATGCCCTGCTCAAAGCCGTCATCGACGCGCACGCCGGGGCCTTGGGGACGCACGTAGGTGGTCAGCGTGCCGATGTCGGGCAGGAAGTTGTTGGCCGGGTCTTCGGCGTACACGCGCAGTTCCAGGGCGTGGCCGGTGATGGTGAGGTCTTCCTGCGAGAAGGGCAGCGGGTGGCCCTCGGCTACGCGGATCTGCTCTTTTACCAGGTCAAGGCCCGTAATCTGCTCGGTGACGGGGTGCTCCACCTGCAGGCGGGTGTTCATCTCCAGGAAGTAGAAGTTGTGCTGGTCGTCGAGCAGGAACTCCACCGTGCCGGCTCCGGTGTAGTTGCAGGCCCGGGCCACGTCCACGGCACAGCGGCCCATTTCGGCCCGCAGCTCCGGCGTGAGCACCGAGGAAGGAGCTTCCTCAATCACCTTCTGGTGGCGGCGCTGGATGGAGCACTCCCGCTCAAACAGGTGGACGATGTTGCCGTGCTCGTCGCCCAATACCTGAATTTCGATGTGCCGCGGGCCGGTCACGAACTTCTCGATGAACACGGCGCCATCGCCGAAGGCCGACACGGCCTCGTTGATGGCCAGCTGCATTTGCTCCTCAAACTCGGCCGCGCTGGTCACGATGCGCATGCCTTTGCCGCCGCCCCCGGCCGAGGCCTTGATCAGGATGGGGAAGCCCACTTCGCTGGCAATGCGCTTGGCTTCCTCCACGTCCGAAATGGCCTCGTCGGTGCCGGGCACCAGCGGAATGTTGTAAGCCTTCACGGCCTGCTTGGCCGAGAGCTTGTCGCCCATCACGTTCATGGCCTCGGGCGAGGGGCCCACGAAAATCAGCCCGGCTTTGGCCACCAGGCGGGCAAACTCGGCATTCTCCGAGAGGAAGCCGTAGCCGGGGTGAATGGCATCGACGCCAAGCTGCTTGCAGACCTCAATGATTTTGTCGCCGCGCAGGTAGCTGTCTTTAGAAGCGGGCGGGCCGACGCACACGGCCTCATCGGCGTAGCGCACGTGCAGGGCGTTGCGGTCGGCTTCGGAGTAGATGGCGACGGTCTGCAGGCCCATTTCCTTGGCCGAGCGCAGCACGCGCAGCGCAATTTCGCCCCGGTTGGCGACGAGGAGCTTGGTGATTTTTTTCATGCGGGAGGGTGGGAGAGTATAGTTAGAATGTCATGCTGAGCTTTCGCGTGCTTCGTTGCAACCTCACCCCCAACCCCTCTCCATAAGAGAGGGGAGCCGGACGACGCGGGCGAGATGCTTCGACAAGCGGACGCCAGATGAAGCAGGACACGTTCTTTATTGCTGTTCAACTCCCCAAAGAAACGCCATTCCGGCCGCTTCCTAAACCTTAATCTGTAAATTAAGGCTTGAGCGCCCTCAGTTGCAGGGCAGGCAGGCAAGGGCTACCTTTGCGGATTGCCATAACTTTGTACATGCCGAGGGCGTTGTTCAACCGATTCTCTCCGATTTTCTTTCAACACTAACCGTTTCCTCCGTGGATCTTTTCGAGAAGATTGCCTCCAACCGCGGCCCGCTGGGCAGCCATTCCCACTATGCGCACGGCTATTTCACCTTTCCCAAGCTGGAAGGCGAGATTAAGCCCCGCATGATTTTCCGCGGCAAAGAGGTACTCACCTGGAGCCTGAACAACTACCTGGGCCTGGCCAACCACCCCGAGGTGCGGCAGGCCGACATTGACGGGGCCACTGAGTTCGGCATGGCCCTGCCGATGGGCGCGCGCATCATGAGCGGCAACTCCAACCTGCACGAGCAGCTGGAAAATGAGCTGGCCGAGTTTGTGATGAAGCCCGATTGCCTGCTGCTGAACTTCGGCTACCAGGGCGTGGTGTCCATCATCGACGCGCTGGTGGGCCGCCACGACGTGATTGTGTACGATGCCGAGTCGCACGCCTGCATCATCGACGGCGTACGGCTGCACCAGGGCAAGCGCTTCGTATATACCCACAACGACATGGAGAGCCTGGAAAAGCAGCTCCAGCGCGCCACCCGCCTGACGGCCGAAACCGGCGGCGGCATCCTCGTAATTACCGAGGGCGTGTTCGGCATGTCGGGCAACATGGGCGACCTGAAGGGCGTGCTCGCCATGAAGGAAAAATACGAGTTCCGCCTGTTCGTCGATGATGCCCACGGCTTCGGCACGATGGGCCAAACCGGGGCCGGCACGGGCGAAGAACAGGGCGTGCAGGACGGTATCGACCTTTATTTTTCGACCTTTGCCAAGAGCATGGCCAGCATCGGCGCCTTCGTGGCGGGCCCGGAGAGCGTAATTGAATATTTGCGCTACAACATGCGCAGCCAGATTTTCGCCAAATCGCTGCCCATGCCGCTCGTGGTGGGTGCTTTGAAGCGTTTGGAGCTGCTGCGCACCCAGCCCGAATTGAAAGATAACCTGTGGACCATCGTGCGGGCGCTGCAGAGCGGCCTGCGCGAAAAAGGCTTCAACCTGGGCACCACTAAGTCGCCGGTGACACCGGTGTTCCTGAACGGCGAAATCCCGGACGCAACGCAAATAACCTTCGATTTGCGCGAAAATCACGGTATTTTCTGCTCTATCGTGGTGTATCCGGTGGTGCCGAAGGGCGTGATTATGCTCCGTTTGATTCCGACGGCGGTGCACACGCTGGAAGACGTGCGCGAGACGATTACGGCTTTTGAGGCCGTGGCGGAGAAGCTGGATAAGGGTCTGTACTCCAAAAATACGGTCAGCGTGTAAATAGAGCGGTTTTTAAGCTCAGCAGCCAAAAGCGGCCGGCAGCCTTCGGGGTTGCTGGCCGCTTTTTTGTACTATTCCTGGTATGCGCTGGGTGGCAAGCTCCGCAGTAAGGAGTGGTTTGGGGGTAAAAAATGCCTTGGGAGGCGGGGAAAGGGCTTTTAGAAAAAAAGTAGAACTATTGCTTGTATTTGAAATCCCTGTATATTAGGCCCAGTCAAAAGCATTAATCCACACCACTCAACCCCCTCCCCAATGAACAACTTTGGCAAACTGAAAGACCTCGTAATGGCACTGGAAGGCGACTTCGAGAAGTTCTACGACAAGCAGAACTCGGCCGCTGGCACCCGCGTGCGTAAAGGCATGCAGGAGCTGAAGAACATGGCGCAGAGCATCCGCACCGAAGTTCAGAACGCGAAGAACAGCGCCGCTCCGGCCGCTGGTGCTGCCAAGGCCGCCCCAGCTAAGAAAGCTGCCGCTCCGGCTGCCGCTAAGAAAGCTGCCGCTCCCGCCAAGAAGAAATAATCCGGACCACGGATTCGCGCGGATTTTTCGGATTTCGCGGATTTCGTGGACGATTATCAGTAATGCAGAAAGGCCACCCAATGGGTGGCCTTTCTTGTTTTGGGGCTTGCTGAATAACCGTACCGTGCGCGCCGTCCACAAAATCCGTGAAATCCGAAGAAGCCGCGCGAATCCGTGGTTGGTTTTAGGCGAGCTTGATGAGGAAGTAGTTCTTTTTGCCTTTCTGCGCTACGAGGTATTTATCGAGCAGCAGGGGCACGTCCAGAGCCAGTTGCTCGGGGGCCACTTTCTGGCGGTTCAGGCTCACGCCGCCGCTCTGCATCATTTTGCGGGCCTCGCCCTTGGAAGGGAAAATGACGCCGTTGGTGGCTTCGCTGAGCAGCGTTACCACGTTGGCTTCGCTGAGCAGCGCGTGCGACACCTCCAGCTGGGGCACGCCGGCGAATACGTCGAGCAGGGTGGCCTCGTCGAGGCTGCTTAGCTCGCCGCCACCGAAGAGCACCTGCGAGGCCGCCAGGGCGGTTTCGTAGGCGGCTTCGGAGTGTACGCGGATGGTCACATCTTTGGCCAGGGCTTTCTGCAGCAGGCGCAGGTGGGGGGCCTGGGTGTGCTCGGCTTCCAGGGCTTCAATTTCGGCCTGTGGAAGCAGCGTGAACACGCGGATCAGGCGCGGGGCGTCCTCGTCGGCGGCGTTGAGGAAGAACTGGTAAAACTGGTAGGGCGAGGTCATGGCGGGGTCGAGCCAGACGTTGCCGCCTTCCGTTTTGCCGAACTTGGAGCCGTCGGCCTTGGTGATGAGCGGCGTGGTGAGGGCGTAGGCCTTGGCATCGGCGGGGCCGAGGCGGCGAATCAGCTCGGTGCCGGTGGTGATATTGCCCCACTGGTCGGAGCCGCCCATCTGCAGGGTGCAATTCAGGGTGCGGAACAGGTGCAGGAAGTCGTAGCCCTGCAGCAGCTGGTAGCTGAACTCGGTGAAGGAAAGGCCGTCGGCGCGCTGCTCGTCGCCCTCCGTGGTGCCCAGGCGGCGCTTCACGGAGTCCTTGGCCATCATGTAGTTCACCGTGAGGTGCTTGCCTACTTCGCGCAGGAAATCGAGGAAGCCGAAGTCTTTGAACCAGTCGTAGTTGTTGACGACCACGGCGGCGTTGGGGCCGGGCGTGAAATCGAGGAACTTCTCCAATTGGGCCTTAATGCCGGCTTGGTTGCGGCGCAGCGTGTCCTCATCGAGCAGGTTGCGCTCCGCGGATTTGCCCGAGGGGTCGCCGATCATGCCCGTGGCCCCGCCCACCAGGGCCACGGGGCGGTGGCCGGCCCGCTGCAGGTGTACCAGCAGCATAATAGTAGCCAGGCTGCCGATGTGCAATGACACGCCGGTGGGGTCGAAGCCGATGTAGCCGGAAACCGGCTGCTGGGCGGCCAGGTGCTCGGCCGTGCCGGGCATGGCATCGTGCAGCATCCCGCGCCAGCGGAGTTCTTCTAGTAAGTCCAAGAGTGAAGTGGTGAAGTTGTGAAGTTGTGCGCTGGATAGGTAGCGTTGGCCACGATTAGCGCACGGGAAAGGTACAAAGGTAAAAAGGGCAGTGGTACATTTGCGGTAGCTACAAAGTGAAGGGCTGCAGAGCGCACATCTGACCGAATTCACCACTTCACCACTTCACCACTTCACCCTTGACTCTCTCCGCCGACGACCTTCTCAAGCAGATTCAGCAGCGGCAGTTTCAGCCCGTGTACTTTCTGCAGGGGGAGGAGCCGTATTATATCGACCTGATTGCCGACCGGCTGGAGCAAACGGTGCTGCCCGAGCACGACCGGGGCTTCAACCAGGTGGTGCTCTATGGCAAGGACGTGGACGTGGCCACCATTCTGGGGCAGGCGAAGCGGTTTCCGATGATGGCCGAGCGGTCGGTGGTGATAGTGAAGGAGGCGCAGGCCATTGCCGACCTGGAGGCCGAGAAAAGCTGGCCGTTTCTGGAAGCCTACCTCAAAAATCCGCTTACCAGCACCGTGCTGGTGTTTTGCTACAAGCACAAAACCCTGGATGCCCGCAAGAAGCTGGGCAAGCTGCTTGGCGGCGACAAGAAGGAGCCCGCCCCGGCCGGCACCGTGCTGATGACCAGCAAAAAGGTATACGACAACCACATTCCGGCCTTCATTGCGGGCTACGTGCGCAGCCGGCAGCAGAGCATCGGGGGGCAGGCCACGGCGATGCTGGCCGAGTACATCGGCACCGATCTGGGCCGGCTGACCAACGAAATCGACAAGCTGCTGCTCAACGTATTGCCCGGCCACAGCATTGATGAGGACCTGGTGCAGCGCATGGTGGGCATCAGCAAGGAGTACAACATCTTTGAGCTGCAGAAGGCCCTGATTCAGCGCGACGTGCTGAAGGCCAACCGCATCCTGACCTACTTTGAGGCCAACCCCAAGGCCAACCCGCTCATTCCGAACCTGACGCTGCTGTTCGGCTTTTTCACCAAGCTGCTGGTGCTGCACCAGCGCGGCAACCCGTCGGATGCCGACTTCAAAAAGCTGGGCATCATGAACAGCTTTGCCCAGAAAGACTATTCGCTGGCCATGCGCGTGTACGATTTCGGCCGCACCCGCGCCATCATCCACCTCATCCGCCGCGCTGACTTGCAGAGCAAGGGCGTGGAAAGCGGCTCGATGACGGACGGCGAGATTCTGCGCGAGCTGGTGTTTCTGATTCTGCACCCGGTGCCGCTGAGCGCTATTGTGGGGTAAGTAGTTGAACGTCATTCCGGGTGAAGGCGCAGCCGGGGAATCTCGCTGAATAGCAATTCATACTATTGCAACGAAGCGGTAGCGATGCTTCGGCCCGGCTCAACATGACGGTCTGGTAGAACCAAAAGAAAATTTTCCCAGTTAAAAAGAAAAATTTCCCTAAGTTCGTTCTCTCAACTTCAACCCGCATCATGGCCACTCCCGCACATCAACCCAAAATCACGGCGACGATGCCGGCGGCGCTGCGCAAGAAGTGGGCGGCCTGGGGCCGGGCCGGGCAGGATGCGTATGCGCTGGTGATGGAGGCGCGCAAGGGCGTGCCGGCCGCCACGGCGTTTGAGGTGGCCGAAGCCTACCAGCTGCAGGCCAACGAGCTGGAAGCCATCTACGAGCTGTCGACGAAGACACTGCGCACCTATACGCAGGAAAACCGCCCCCTGAGCGCCGCCCGCAGCGAAAAGACGCTCAAGATTATCAGCCTCTACAACCTGGGTGTGGAAGTGTTTGGCGAAGCCGCGGCCTTCCTGCGCTGGCTCGACAAGCCCGCCCACGGCCTCGACCAGGAGGTGCCGCTGCGCCTGCTTGAAACCAGCGGCGGCATTGACCTGGTGGCTGAAGAGTTGGGCCGTATTGCCTACGGCGACTTGTCGTAACGGGGAAGGCGCGTATGCTGGTGTACCGTATCTGCCTGGTCAAATATGCCGACGACCTGTTTGCCTCGGGCTACCGGGCGCGCTGGAACTTCAAGGACCAGTTCGTGATTTACACGGCTTCCTCCAGGGCGCTGGCCTGCCTGGAAAACGTGGTGCACCGCAGCGGCGAAGGCCTCCACGACCAGTTTCGGGTGCTGGTGATTGACATTCCTGACGAGTTGCTGATCGAGGAAATCAGCTCCGGCCAGCTGCCGCCCAACTGGGCGCAAGCCAGCCGCTACGCCGTGTGCCAGCCCCTCGGCGATGCCTGGTATCGTCGCCGTAGCTCGGCCGTGCTGCGCGTGCCTTCGTCCATCGTGCCGCAGGAGTTCAACTACATCCTGCACAGCCGCCACCCCGAGTTCAGGCGCATCCGCATCGTGGCCCGCGAAGAGTTCCGCTTCGACGCACGCATCAAGGCGGAAAATATAGCCTAAGCTTCAGCCTGTGCCGCTTGCCGCGCCACGCAGATCGTCGTGATGGAAGAACGTCATGTTGCGCTTGCCGAAGCATCTCTACCTCTGAAGCTGTTTAAGAAGCTGTTTGAATTAATTTCGAACGTCCTGCTGAGCTTGTCGAAGCATCTCTACCGCTTCGTCTGAATAGCGTTGCAACGAAGCGGGAGAGATGCTTCGGCAAGCGCAACATGACCATAGCACTCATACACCAGCACGCGAGATGCCTCGGCTTCGCTCGGCATGACGTGCCTTTTGCCCTATAAGTTCTTGTTTTGGAAACCCCGCCGCGCAAAATCATTCACCTCGACATGGATGCTTTCTATGCCTCCGTGGAGCAGCGCGACCACCCGGAGCTGCGCGGGCAGCCGGTGGCGGTGGGCGGCGCGCGGGAGCGGGGCGTGGTGGCGGCGGCCAGCTACGAGGCCCGGCAGTTTGGGGTACGCTCGGCTATGTCGTCGGCGCTGGCGCGGCGCAAGTGCCCGGCGCTGATTTTCGTGAAGCCGCGCTTTGAGGTGTACAAAGCGGTTTCGCAGCAGATTCGGGCCATTTTTGCCGAATATACCGACCTGGTGGAGCCGCTTTCCCTGGACGAGGCGTACCTCGACGTGACGCACAGCCCCCGGCCGCTGACGGCCACCGAGCTGGCGCGGGAAATCCGGACCCGCATCTTTCAGGAAACCCAGCTGCACGCCTCGGCGGGCATTTCCTACAATAAATTCCTGGCCAAGCTGGCCTCCGACTACCGCAAGCCCAACGGCCAGTACGTCATTAGGCCGCATCAGGGGCTGGCTTTCGTGGAGACGCTGGCGGTGGGGCAGTTTCACGGCATCGGGCCGGCCACGGCGGCGCGCCTGAACGGCCTGGGCATCTTCACGGGGCTGGATTTACGGCAGCAGACCGAGGCGTTTCTGCGCCAGCATTTTGGCAAGGCCGGCTCGTATTATTATGCCATTGCCCGCGCCGAAGACCACCGCCCGGTGCGCCCCAACCGCGTACGCAAGTCCATCGGCTCGGAAACCACCTTCGAGCACGACCTGACCACGCTGCCCGAGCTGGGCGCGGCCCTGCTGCCGCTGGCCGAATCGGTGTGGAAAACCTGCGAGCGGACGGGCGCGAAAGGCCGCACCGTGACGGTGAAAGTGAAATACGCCGACTTCCAGCAAATCACGCGCAGCCGCACGGGCTTTGCGCCGGTGCCCACGCGGGTGGCGCTGGAGCTGGCCGCGCTGGAGCTGCTGCGCACCCAGGTGCCGCTGGAAAAAGGCGTACGCCTGTTGGGCATCACGGTTTCGACGCTGGAAGGCGAGGAGGAACCCGGCCGGCAGCTGGCGCTGGGGCTGTGAGGTGCGGGGAGAAGGTAGGGGCGTAAGGGTAGTCAAAAGAACGTCATTCCGAGCGCAGCCGAGGAGTCTCGCGTGCTGGCGTCTGGTTAGTAATCCAACATCAGCACGCGAGATTCCTCGGCTGCGCTCGGAATGACGTTTTACTTGCGCGGAATAATGTTCTAAGCCTTCTCCGGCTTCTTCCGGCCGCTTACCGCTTTCTTCTTGGCCGGTTTCCGCTTTTTCGGGCGGTGGGGTTTGGGCCGGGCCGGCCGCATGGCCCGCTCGGCTTTGCGCTCGGCTCTGTGTAATAGCCGCTGGGGCAGGCGTAGCGTGAGTTGGTCGCGGGCGAACTGGGCCAGGTGGGAAAGCGGCACCAGCTGCGTGTGGCGCAGGAAGTGCAGCACTTCGCGGCGGCGCAGGGTGCTCACGCCCGTCAGGCCGCGGGCCAATAGGAACTGCTTTACTTCTTCCAGCAGCAGCAGGCTGGCCAGGGCGGCGGGCTCCACAGTGGCGTTGTAGCCGGCGGTGCGGTGCGGGCGCAGGCCGTCGGGCGCGGCCACCAGGATGCCCACCCACGCGGGCAGCAGCGGCAGCAGCTTGGGGAGGTGCTTTTCCGTCACGATGAAGGTGACGAAATCATAGACCTCGGCGTAGCAGCGCAGCTGGTTGGCCACGCGCTGCAGCGTGTCGCCGTCGCCCTTCACCTCGTAGCCGTGCATGAAGGCGGGGGTGATGTGGACCACATCGGCGCGGGTGGTGCCGGTGGGCAGCTCATCAATATAAACGCCGCCCTGGAGCAGCGGGTAGAGCAGGGCGCGGATTTCCGGATCGTTCATACAGCCCCGCAAGATATGGTGAGTTGGTGAAATGGTGATTTAGTGCGTTGGCGTACGGTCATTGCCCCGGCGAGCTTCGCGCAACAGCTGGCTGGTATGAAAATGCCCGCGCATCTTTCTACATTTCCTGCCGCCACTATTCACTTTCAGCCCGTTATCGGTTTTCGATGGAAACGACCCACCACCTGCCTACGCTGGCCGCTGAGCCCGCCGCCACAGGCCTGAGCAGCCCCGACCTGGCCCCCGTAGCCTGGGCCGACCGTAGCTGGGGCACCGGCAACTACGCCGCCCTCTGGATCAGCATGAGCCTGTGCATTCCGACGTATATGCTGGCTAGCTCGCTCATTGAGGGCGGCATGAGCTGGTGGCAGGCGCTGCTCACTATTCTGCTCGGCAATACCATCGTGCTGGTGCCCATGCTGCTCAATGGCCGCGCGGGAGCCAAGTATGGCATCCCGTTTCCGGTGTTTGCGCGGGCTAGCTTCGGAGTGCGCGGGGCCAATATTCCGGCGCTGCTGCGGGCTTTTATTGCCTGCGGCTGGTTTGGCATTCAGACCTGGATTGGCGGCTACGCCCTTTACCAGATGGGCGTACTCTGGCTGCCGGCGCTGGGCACGCTGCCGGCCGTGTTTCCGGCCGCGTGGGGCCTGGCTACCGGGCCGGCCCTCACGTTTGGGCTGTTCTGGCTGCTGAATATGTACGTGGTGCATCTGGGCGTGGACAGCATTAAAAAGCTGCTCGTGTTCAAGGCGTTTTTCCTGCCGCTGGCGGCGCTGGCGCTGCTGTGGTGGGCCATTTCGGCCGGGCACGGGCTGGGCCCGATTCTGGCGCAGCCGGCTAAATTCGCGTCGTCGGCGCAGTTCTGGGCGTATTTCTTTCCGGCCCTCACCGGCATGGTGGGCTTCTGGGCCACGCTTTCTTTGAACATTCCCGACTTCACCCGCTACGCCACCAGCCAGCGGGCGCAGGTGCTGGGCCAGGCCCTGGGGCTGCCCGCGTCCATGACGATGTTCTCGTTCGTGGGCGTGGTGGTCACCTCGGCCACGTTCATTATTTATGGCAAAACCATCTGGGACCCGGTGGTGCTGGCCGCCCGCTTCGAGAGCCGGCTGCTGGTCAGCTTCGCCATGCTGGCCGTGGCACTGAGCACGCTGGCCACCAACATTGCCGCTAACATCGTGAGTCCGGCCAACGACTTCGCCAACCTCGCGCCCACGCGCATCAGCTTCAAAACCGGCGGCTACATCACCGGCATCATCGGCCTGCTGATTTTCCCCTGGAAGCTCATTGCCGACCCCTCGGGCTACATTTTCACCTGGCTGGTGGGCTACTCGGCGCTGCTGGGCCCCATCGGCGGCATCATGATTGCCGACTACTACCTGCTGCGCCACCAGCAGCTCGACGTGCCCGATCTGTATAGCTACCACGGCCGCTACACCTACCGCAACGGCTTCAATACGGCCGCCATTGTGGCCCTGGTGGTGGGCATCGCGCCCAATGTGCCGGGCTTTCTGGTCGCCATCAGGGTGCTGCCGAAAGCGGCCGTGTGGTCGGGGCTGGTGGGGCTGTATGATTACGCCTGGTTTGTGGGTTTCGGGCTGGCGGCGGTGGTGTATCTGGGGCTGATGCGCGGGCAGAAAGCACCTACGACAGTGTGAGCTGAGCCGCCTACAACAAAGCCGCTCCCACAGCAGCCAAGGTGCTGTGGGAGCGGCTTACGTAAACCGGAATTTCTATTCGGCCCAGGCCAGGAGTATCAGCGCATGAGCTTCACGAGGGCCTGTTGGCGGTTGCCGCTCAGGCGCAGCTGATACATGCCCGGGGGCAGGCCCAGGCCGGCCAGATCAAGCGAGGTGCGCTGGCTACCGGGCTCAAGTCGCAATTCGCCCTGGGCCACCACCCGGCCCATCGCCGAGACGAGCGAGTAAGTGAGCTGCGGGCCTAGCTCAGCGGGCACCTGCAGCACATAGCGGGCGGTAGGCGAAGGGTTCGGATACAGGGCCACCGCCGTTAGCGCCGGGGCGGGGGCGGGGGTGGTGGTCAGGCGCCAGACTTCGATGCCGGAGAAGTTGGCCGCCCCGCCCGTCGCGCCCACCACCAGCGCGCCGGGGGCCGTGAGCGTGGCGGCAAACGGGCCCAGCCGGGCCCAGGTGCCGGCCGGGCCGCTGTTGTAGTTGGCGCGCACGGTCTGCCCGTT
>NZ_FQYN01000011.1 GCF_900141805.1 Hymenobacter daecheongensis DSM 21074
ACCTTAAAGAAGCAGGTTTATTACCTTAAAGAAGCAGGTTTATTCGATTTACTCCTTATTAGTTACTATTAGAGTTTACCTTACTATCTTCTTAAAATAACCTACAACTTTGTTACGCGAGAACGAAAAGCATTTAGGGTATAAAACTGTGTGGACAAGTCGAGAATCAACAAAACCAGACAGTCCAAAAAAGCATATACGCGAATAAAAACTCGTTGTACTTTTTCAAGATTTAATTACCTTTTATTGCTATATGCAATTGACTGTTGTACTAGCTTAATTACTACTCCAGCCCCCACCTTACCGTCGGCCGGGACCAGTCGAGCCGGGAAGGGCCGAATTAGTGCCTCAAGAGGCTGCAGAATCGACGCGCAGCTGCTCAAGTAGCGCTGATGCCGTCTAGTCGCTAGGCCGCGCACAGAGCAAATTTTAGCTATTCTCCGATGAAGCCAAGAACGGATGCAGCATCCACTACCCCGTGGACCCTGGTTAAAGCTTTAGTCCAAAAGTTAAATGAGCAGCCACACTGCCTGCTGAAGCTACACTTCTCGTGAACTTACCCAGTAGTACTCTGCAAGTCAAGCATAGCAATCAGGGCCAGGATTTTCTTTTCCTGTCGCGTTGCGTCCGGCTGAGAAAACACCTCGTGCAGTAAAGCTCGTTGGTCTTCGGCGTTCCAAGCGCTAAACGACGTCAACACGCCGGCGTCGTCTAAGCAAGCTATACCTCGGCTTCGCGGACCAATACTGGGTTAGGCTCGCGGTAGAGCGTGACGCGCACCGTGTCGCCAGCTTGCTTGCCCAAATGCTGGCGGATGGCAGCATTCACGGAGAGCATTTTGTCTTGATTTTTGCGTGGGGCCAAATTCCGTGATTCAACCGTGGCCTTGGTTAAAAGTTTGGTACAAAGGTTAAACAGGCTAGTGAGAATTGTCTGACTCTCGGCGGGAGGCCCGCGCCTGCTACGGCTAACCTTTTTCACAAACTTCCCGTGCGCTTAGCCCCGGCGGGGTAATCGAGCTCGCCCAACACCGGCCCGAAGGCCCATTGGCCCGCCAAAAAGGCCGTCTTGAATGCCAGGACGGCGCGGTGGCGGTGGATTTGGCTACCTTTAAAGCGCATGAGTACCACTGCACGGCCCCCGGAACCGCAGAAGACCCCGCCCCTGGTGAGCGGCGCCACCATTGCCCTGGCGTGGCTGCTGTTCAGCGGGTTCATGGTGCTGCTGATTTTCGTGCAGAACCTCTCGGCCGGCACGCCCACTGACTGGCGCGAGGCCTTGGGCGGGCGCCTGCTGCACGGCCTGATTTGGGGGCTGCTCACGCCGGTGGTGTTTGCCCTGGCGGCCCGCTTCAACCTCCTCGAGAGCCGCCACCGGCTGCTGCACCTGCTGGCCCACGCGGCGGCCAGCTACGTCCTCACGCTTGCTTACCGGTTGGTGTACGCTACCGTGATGCACGGCAGCGGGGCTACGCCGGGCGCCATCTCTCTAAATACCGTCGTCGCCAACGCCAACAGCTGGGTGCCCATTTACTGGATGCTGCTCTGCATCGCCTACGCCGTGCAGTACCGCGAGCGGTACCGCGAAGGCCGGGTGCGGGCCGCCCAGCTCGAAACCCAGCTGGTGCAGGCCCAGCTGCAGGCCCTGAAAATGCAGCTCCAGCCGCACTTTCTCTTCAATTCCATGAACGCCGTGTCGGCCCTGATGACCCAGGACGTGAAAGCAGCCCGGCGCATGCTGGCCCAGCTCAGCCAGTTTCTGCGGCTGGTGCTGGAAGGCACCGACGAGCAGGAAGTGACCCTGGAACAGGAGCTGCGCCTCACCCGGCTCTACTTGGAAATCGAGCAAACCCGCTTCCCCGACCGACTGGCCGTGCGCTACGACATTGGCCCCGATACCGAGGGGGCGCTGCTGCCCGCCCTGCTGCTGCAGCCAGTGGTAGAAAACGCCGTGCGCCACGGCCTGGCGCCCCGCGCCGGGGCCGGTGAGCTGGCCGTGCGGGCCGAAAAACAGGGCGACCGGCTGCTGCTGCAAGTGCAGGACAACGGCCGGGGCGCGGCCGACACCGCCGCGCGGGGCATCGGCCTGCGCAACCTGGAAAGCCGGCTGGCCACGCTCTACGGCCCGGACTATGCCCTGGCGGTGGAGTCGGCCCCGGCGTGCGGCTACTGCCTGCGCCTGTCCATCCCGTTCCGGCGGGCGGCGGGGGGCGTTACCCCAGAGCCCGCATGAGCCCCATCCGCACGCTGCTGGTCGACGACGAGCCCCTGGCGCGCAGCCTGCTGCGCGAGCTGCTGGCCGATTTTCCGGCGCTGGCCGTAACAGGCGAAGCCGCCAACGGCACCGAGGCCCTCGCCGCCCTGCACACCGGCGCATACGACGTCGTTTTCCTTGATGTGCAGATGCCCGACCTTGATGGCGTGCAGGTGCTGCGGCGGCTGCAGGCGGCCGGCCAGCCGCTCCCGCTGGTGGTGTTCGTGACGGCCTACGACCAGTACGCGGTGCAGGCCTTCGCCCTCCACGCCGTGGATTACCTGCTCAAGCCCCTGGACCCCGACCGGTTTGCCGACTGCGTAGGCCGGGTGCAGCAGCAGCTGGCGCTGCGCCAGGACCAGGCCCGCGTCCCCGAACTGGAGGCCCTGCTGCACGGTTGGACCGCCCCGGCGGCCGACTACCAGGACCAGTTTCTGGTGAAACTGCCGGCGCGCAGCTTCTTCGTGCCGGCCGCCGAGGTGTGCTACTTCGAAGCCACCGGCAACGGCGTGCTGCTGCACGCGGCCGGCGGGCACTACCCGCTGCGCACGGCCCTGGGCCAGCTGGCCGAGCGGCTCGACCCGGCCGTGTTCCTACGCATCCACCGCTCGTGCATCGTCAACCCGGCCCACATCGTCGACTTCAAGCACTGGTCGCATGGCGAGTACCTGTTTCGCATGGCCAACGGCCAGCACGTCACCTCCTCGCGCAGCTACAGCGCCGGGGTGCAGCAACTGCTCAAGCGCTTCGCCTGAGCCCAGGCCGGGCCGTTGAAGTCCGGTTCAAACTGGTATTGGTCCAGTTGGCCCTCCGGCGGCAGTCATTTCCCCGGGTTGCGCGTTAGCCCTCCAGCCCCCCGCTCATGGGGCGGCCCCAGTGCACGACATGACCAAATCCCTCCTCTTTTTGCTGGCGCTCACCTTCGGCGGAGCCGTTGCGGCCCGCGCCCAACACCACCCGGCCAGCGCCCCCCCGATGCCGGGCATGGCCGGCATGCACATGAACCACGGCATGGCCGCCCCGGGCACCCCGGTCGCCGCCTTCCAGCACGGCATGGATTCGGTGATGGTGGTGATGGACGAGGGCATGCGCCGCATGACCGGCGCCACCCCCAACGACATCGACGCCAGCTTCGCGGCCATGATGCTGCCCCACCACCAGGGTGCCGTGGACATGGCCCGCCTGCAACTGCTCTACGGCAAAGACCCGGCCCTACGCCGCCTCGCCCAAAGCATCATCGCCGAGCAGCAGGTCGAGATTCAGCAGATGGCCGCCTGGCTGAAGCAGCATCCGGTGGCGAGCCAGAGTTCTGGCAAATAGCGCCCAATCAATCAGAACCGTCATGCTTCGACTACGGCTGCGCTCCTGGCTTGATGCGCCACATGCTCAGCATGACGTTCTTTTTCCCAATCCCAAATGAAATTTTCCCTTCTCCCCGGTCTGTTGCTCATTACCAGCGCCGCCGCGGCCCAGGCCGTGAGCCACCGCGACCGGGTGTACACCGCCGACCAGATTTCCAACACCGTTTCGGTCATCGACCCCGTCGACAACAAGCTGCTGGGCCAGATTGTGCTGGGCAAGCCGCAGCCCGATTTGCTCTCGGCGCTCTACAAAGGGCAGGCGCTGGTGCACGGCCTGGGCGCTTCGCCCGACCACAAATTGCTGGCCGTGGTGTCGGTGGGCTCCAATAACGTCACTTTCATCGAAACGGCTACGAATGCCATCCGGGGCAGCGTGTACGTGGGCCGCGCCCCGCACGAGGCTACGTTCCGGCCCGACGGCAAGGAGGCCTGGATAACGGTGCGCGGCGAGGACTACCTCTCCGTCATCGACGTGGCCACGCTGCGCGAAACCCGCCGCGTGCCCGTGCCCAACGGCCCCGGCCAGATTGCCTTCAGCCCCGACGGCAAGCGCGCCTTCGTGTGCTCCAGCTTTTCGCCCGAGCTGGCGGTGGTGGACGTGGCCACCTACAAAGTCATCAAAAAAGTCCCCGTGGTGAGCCCCTTCTCGCCCAATATCTTCCCTACCCGGGACGGCCAGCAAATCTGGTTCACGCACAAGGACGTGGGCAAGGTGTCGGTGCTGGATACCAAGACGCTCACCATCAGCGGCGTGCTGACGACCGGCCCCATCTCCAACCACGTGGCCACGGTGGACGTGGCCGCCGGCAAGCTGGCCTACGTGACGGTGGGCGGCGAGGACGTGGTGAAGGTGTACAGCCGCGCCCCGGGTTTTAAGCAGCTGGCCACCATTCCGGTGGGGGCGCTGCCGCACGGCATCTGGCCCTCGGGCGATGGCAGCCGGGTGTACGTGGGCCTGGAAAACGGCGACTCGGCCGTGGCCATCAGCACCGCGAGCAATAAAGTGCTGGCCAAAATAAAAGTCGGCCAGGCCCCGATGGCCCTGATGTACGTGCCCAACGCCGTGCCGGCCGGCGCGGCCGGCGCCACCGGCTTGGGCCGGCAGCTGGTGGACCAGCCCGCCATCGTCCGCACCCTGAAGCCGCCCACTCCCGGCCCCGCCACCGGCACCATGACCCTGCGCTCGGAAGGGCTGGTGGATTTGGCCACTTTCGCCCTGCGCGGCCTGACGCCCAACACCGACTACGACATCTTCCTGACCAGCGGCACCAAGGCACCCTACCCCCGTGACTACGCCCTGACCACCGTGCGCACCGACGCCAAAGGCGGGGCCATGGGCCAGGCGCTAGGGCCGGTGCAGCGCATCGCGGGCGGGGATTTGAATCCATCCGGCAAAACGTTTTCGCGGGTAATCGTGGCGCCCAAAGCCGCTGACAGCGAACCCGTTTTGGTGGCCGAATAGTCCGCCTTTGGACGCCCACCCAAAGGCCATTAATGGCCGCCGGGACAACCATTCCTGCTGCAATGCCGAGCTAATCTAAACTGAATTCACTTGTAACCACAACCCTACAACATGCAATCCATTTTCAATCAACACACTGGCATCAGCTCGCGGGCGCAGTCGCTCAAACGGTTTCTGCTGCCGGTGGCGGCGTGTGCGCTGCTGCTCGGCGGCTGCAAGAAAGACAACGAGGCCATCGCCGACACCAGCGCGCCGCCGGTGCTCAACATCGTCTCGCCGGTGGAGGGCGCGACCATCATGCCCGGCGGGCGGCTGGGCAACGCCACCACGGCCGACTACAACGGCACGGGCTTCGCCATCAACCTGGAAATCGTGACCAAGGACACCGTCACCATCCCCACCAAGGAAAGCCTCAACATCCGCAACACCGCCGCCCTAGGCCAGCCCAACGTGAACCTGCCCGGCTTCACGGCCAGCCTCGACGTGGACCTGATTAAGCCCGACGGCGGCACCATCCCCAAGGGAACCAACCTGGCCTCGCTCTTCAACATTGCGGGCACCGACGACACGCCCGGCCCCGGCGTGACCACCTGGGTGAGCTGGCACGTGCTGGAGTCGGTGGCGGCCGGTACTACCAGCTGCACGCTGACTACTTCCGTAACGGACCGCGCCGGCCGCAAGGTCACGGCCACCCGCTTGCTGAAGGTAGGCCCCGGACCCAACGGGGCCCTCAGCGGTGAGGCCCTGACGCCCGCCCCCAAACCCATCACTTACGGCACGGTGGACAACCCCGACGGCCCCACGGTGACCATGATTGCCCCGCGCACCCCCTCCAGCATCAGCCCCGGCATCCAGACGGCCGGCGTGCTGCCGGCCCCGCCCACCAGCGGCGCGCTGTTTTTCATCCAGGTGTCGGCGCTCGATAAGTCGCGCAACGGCATCAACGTGGCCGAAAACGGGGACGGCACCTTTGGCAAGCCCGCCGCTGACCGCGGCACGATTGAAGACAAGACGCAATCCAACGCCGGCGTGAACCGCTACGTGCCGGGCCTGAAAGTCACCTTCGACGTGCCCCTGCTCCAGCCCAACGGCAACGTGATTCCGGCCGGCGGCAACCTGGCCCCGGTGTTCAACACGGCTGGCAGCGAGTTGGACCCGAGCGGCTTCGTGCGCACCACCTTCGGCTGGAGCGTGGGCGGTACCCTGCAGCTGGGCGGCAAAACCAGCGTCACCATCAAAGCCGCCGTGACCGACGCGGCGGGCAAAACCGGCAGCGCCACGCAGGTAGTGCAAATCAGCCCCGTGGCCAACGGCCAGCTGCTGACCCCGGCCCCGCGCTAAGGCCCTGAATTTTAGGACGTAGCTCCGCAACGGCCCGAAGGCTGGCCCGTTTCACGACGAGCCAGCCTTCGTTTTTTAGCATCCCTTCCACTCCATTTTATTTTTCCATGCGCATTACTAACTTCTCCACTTTGGTCCTCGCAGCCACCCTGCTACTGGGGGCCTGCTCGAAAAAAAACAGCGAGGAAACCCTGCCCGACATGGTGGTGCCGCCCGACCCCGGCCCCATCGCGGCCAGCGCCGCCGACCGGGTGTACCTGGCCGACCAGTCGTCGAACACGGTGTCGGTGCACGACCCGAGCACCAACCGGCTGCTGGGCGTGATTCGCCTGGGCAAGGGCCGGCCCGAGTTTTTGAGCCCGCTCTACGACATGGAGTCCAACGTGCACGGGCTTGGCGTGTCGCCCGACGGCAAGACGCTGAGCGTGATTGCCACGCTCACCAACGCCGTTATCTTCATTGACCTGGCCACCAACACCGTGAAAGGCAAGGTATACGTGGACCGCAACCCCCACGAGGGCTTTTTCACGCCCGACGGCAAGCAGTTCTGGGTGGCGGTGCGCGGCAAGGACTACGTGACGGTGATTGACGTGGAGAAGCTGCAGGTGGTGAAAAACATCGCCACCGAGCACGAGCCCAGCATGGTCGTGTTCCGGCCCGATGGCAAGGTGGCGTTCGTGGACCACTCTCAAACGGCGATGCTCGACGTGATTGACGTGAAAACCCGCGAGGTGACGGCCCGCGTGCCGGTGGTGAGCAAGTTCTCGCCCAACCTAGTGGTGACCGCCGATGGCCAGCAGGTCTGGCTCACGCACAAGGACGTGGGCAAAGTCACCGTGCTAAATGCCCAGACCTACGCCGTGGAAGGCGTGATTGATACCGGCCCCGGCACCAACCACGTAAACATGGCCGGCCCCGGCGGCGGCACCCGCTTCAGCGGGGCCAGCGCCGGCGACTTCGCCTACGTGACCGTGGGCGGCGAAAACGCCGTGAAGGTGTACAGCCGGCAGCGCCAGCTGCTGGCCACTATCCCGGTAGGAGCTAACCCGCACGGCCTGTGGCCCAACGGCGACGGCAGCAAGCTCTACGTGGGCCTGGAAAACGGCGACGCGCTGGTCAGCATCGACACCAAAACGAATACCAAACTCACCGAAACCGGCAGCGGCCAGGCCCCGCAGGCCCTGCTCTACGTGGTGAAAGCCGGGGGCGGCAGCCCCGGCACGGGCAACCTCGAAGCCTTCACGCCGGTGACGCCAGTGAATATTCGGCTGGTGCCCCTGGGTACGCAGCCAGTGCCCGGCGTGGGCGGCGGGGCCACCATCCGCCCCACCGAAGACCTCGACGAAATGGTGCTGGCCCTCAAGCAGCTGGCCGCCAACACCACCTACACGCTGTACCTGTCGGACAATAAAACCACGCTGGTAGCCCCGGAGCCCGTCATTTCTTTCAAAACCGATGCTGAGGGCGCGGTCGAAGTCAACGCCTACTACCAGATTCGGCTGCGGCTGGCGGGGCGCTTTGCCGTGGTGGTGCTCGGCGACAAGAATCCGGCCGGCGCGGTCACGCTCACGCAGCCGTAAGCCGGCTGCTGACCAAAAAGGCCCTTGGTGCATGACGCATCAGGGGCCTTTTTTATGGGTGCAAACGCTTTTGCCTCGGGTAGCACCGGGGGTGTTTGTTGCTCAACTACCGCCGCCAGCCGGGAGCTGGCAGGCCGCCAGTTCCCGGCGGTGCGCCCGAAAGCGCAGCAGCCCTACCGCCAGCACCAATCCCGCCACGGCCAGCGCGGAGTACCCCAACCGGCCGCCCCGCTCGGGGTGAAATTGAAGGAGCGCCAACCCGAAGCCCACCAGTGCCAGGCTGGTGCGCACGTAGGTGAGCAAGGTCCGCTCATTGGCCAGCCGCGTGCGTTGCAGGGCCAGCCGGTCCGACAGGGCGAGGGGGTTGGTGGGGGTAAGGGGCATGGGGTGGGCTACGTGAGGGTAATGGCCGCGCCCGGTTCGGCCAGCCGGTGAAACGTGATGCCGTGCTTCTCAAAGTACGGCCCGTAGTTCGCGTATCGCTGCTGCACGAAGAAGGGCTTGATGTAGCCGTCGTGCACTGGCAGAATCTGCTGCGGCCGCATTTTCAGGGCGAAATCGGCCACCACCAGCTCCGTGAGAAAAGGCGCGGTGACGGGCAGAATGAGCAGCTCCACGCCCGCGAAGGGGAGCAGATTATGGGCAAAAGAGTCGGCCGGGTTCAGCACCGTGTCGTTCACCAGCCAGGCCGTCATCTGTGGCAAGGGGCTGTCGAGAATGGCCTCGTGCTGCACCGGAATGGCTTGCAGCTGAAACGCGCCCAACTCCAGGGGGCCTTCCTCGTGGAGTTGCACGGCCAGGCCGTGCTTTTTCAATTCGGCCGCCACCTCGCGGTTGGAAATAACCACGGCCTGGCGCAGGGCCACGATTTTCTTTAGCGCCGCCACATCAAGGTGGTCGGGGTGGTCGTGGGTAATGAGGACGACCGAGACGTCCTTAAACGCTTCCGGCTGCACCAGGCCTTCGTTGAAGGAAAACTTGCCGGGGTCGAAGAGAATTTGTTGGCCGTCGAGCTCAAACAGCAGGCAGGAATGGATGTACTTGGTGATTTTCATGACCAGACTTAATAGGGGGGCAGGACGGAAATGCGCGCCGAGAAGAGCGGAAATTTAACTAGCAAACGCTTACGGAAACCAGCGCTGCTAGACCCCTGCCGCCGCCTGCTGCTGGCGCAGGTACGCATACAGCCCGCCCAGCACCAGCCCAAACACCGCGTTGGCAACAAAAAAGTACGCCATGCCGCCGGCCGTCAGCACGTGCCCGCCCGCCAAGCCCTGCCCCAGCAGCGGCAGCACCACGAAGCCGTTGAGGACCCAGGGCAGCAGCGAAAACAGGCCGCCTTTTACCCAGCCATTGCCCGGCAGCCGGGGTTCGAACACCAGCACGTACAGCCCCACCATGCCCAGCCCCGTGAGGTAATGAAACAGCAGCTTGAAGCCCTCGGCTTTGACCACGGGCAGCGGCCCGGCCGGCAACACCGGCGTGGTATGCAGCAGCACAAGCTTGAGCAGGCCACCGCTTTCGGCGTTGACGGCCATCAGCGGGGCCGCTTTCAGCACCAGCGTATTGGCGGTGATGGCGACCACGCCGGCCAGCAGGCCCAGGTACAGGCAGGGGTGTTTTTTCATGGGAGGGAGCAGAAAGGAAATAGGACAGGCAATGGGGGAGTATACGGCCACCCACGCGGCACCATTTGGCCCCGATGGGTTCTTCAGTCGCCCAGCCAGCGGTCGGCCACCAGGCCCAACGCGTAGTTAAGCTGCACCAGCAGCAGCAGCCCCGCCCCGGCCGGCACGCTGAGCAAGCACAGGCCCGCCGCTGCCGCGTACTGCACCTGCATCAGGCCCAGGCGGCGCATCAGGGCCCGGCCCACGGCCGCGTGCTCGGGCCGCAGCAGTCCGTGGCGCTGGGCGTAGCGGTAGCTGCCCAGCAACGCCCCGCCCAGCAGCAGCAGGTTGGCCCAGTACACCAGCACGGCCCCGCGCAGGGGAAAATGGGTGGTGAGAAACGCCGTGGAAAAGGGCAGCAGCCCCACCACCAGCAGAAAGGCAATGTGCCACCAGGCCAGCCGGCGGTCGCTGCGCGCCAGGTAGGTGAACTGCGTGCTCTGGCACACCCAGAAAATGCCCAGCGAGAGAAACCCCAGCACGTAGCCCCCGATGCTGGGCAGCAGCGCCCGCAGGGCCGGCCCCACGTCGGCCTCGGTGCGCACGAGGGCGGCGGCCGGCACCCGCAGGTTGAGCACGAGCAGGGTCATGGCGATGGAAAACACGCCGTCGCTGAGCGACTCGATGCGGCGCAGGCTCTGGCCCGCTACTTCAGTGTAGGCCAGGGGCGGTGCGTGGGACGAAGACTGGGCCATCGGCTAGCGCGGCGAACCGCCCGCCCGCCGGGTTTTGCGCGGGGCGGGGGCCTGGCGATGGTCCAGCCGGTCTTCCTCCCGAACGAGCTTGGGCTCTTTGCTCAGGCTTTGGCCGTGGTTCACGCGGCCGTCGCGCATCATGCGGCGGTTTTCGCGCAGCAACTTGTCGTCGGTTTTGCCTTCTTTTTTGAGCATTTTGCCGCCTTCCTGGCCGTGACCCGGTGGGTTGATGGCGGTGAGCAGCAGGCCGGTCAGGGCGAGCAGGCCGGGGTGTTGAGCGAGACGGGTCATGGGGTTTGGATGATGGAGAAGCGGTTGCCGCAGGTACGGCGGCCCGTATTTTCAAACTTGCTTTGTTAGCCCAGCTGCAAGCGAAACAGCGTGGAAAGCGTGCCCGCCACCAGAGCCCAAGCCATGCCCGTAAGCAGGTACTGTTTGGCAATGGTCTTGGGGTCCTGGCTGAATACGTAGCGAAACAGCCAGTGCGGCGTTTCGTGGTCGGCCGGGGGGGCGGCGGGCAACGGGGTGCTAGGCACCGGCATCGGAAGCGAAGGAATAGCCATGCGAATGCGGGAAAGCAAGGTGGAATAGTGAAAACCAAGAGCCATTTGCCCGTCCTGCTGAGCGCAGCCGAAGCAGGACGTTCTTCGTGTTTGCTTTCCGGCCGCCAACGCCCGGCCTATTCCCAGCCGTTGCGGCGGAAAATGGCGTGCCCGTCGGCCGACTGCAGAAAGGCCACGAACTGCCGGGCCGCGGCGGCCTGCGTGGTGCGCTGGGTGAGGGCAATGGGCGTGCCCCGACTCACGCGCTGGTCGCGGGGCAGGCGCACGAGGGCCGAGCCGGGCAGGCGCGGCTGCCAGGAGGCATAGGTTATCCAGGCGTCGTAGTCCTGGGGCTTTTGCTGCCAGAGGGCCACGGCCTCGGCGCTGGTTTTGACCGACGTTTTGGTGTTGTGCTGCAGGTTGCTGATGAGGGCCGGGGTGCGGGCCATGTCCTCGGTCATGCCCATCTGGCCGGCCCCGTTCACGTCGAGCAGGCGCACGCCGGGCCGGGCCAGGTCTTCGAGCCGCTTGATGTGCAGCGGATTGCCCGGGCGTACCAGCACCGCCGACTCGCGGGCATACAGGCTGGTGCGGCTGGCTTCGTCGATAAAGCCGGGGTGGGCCAGCGCCGTTTGGGTGAGCATGTACTCGGCCCCGCCGTACACCAGGTCGGCGTCCTGCTGCGCCTGGGCCAGCCACTTGGGCTCGGGGCCGGCCGTGACGGCCACGTCCAGGCCGGTTTGTTTGGTGAAGGCGGCGGCGCATTCCTTCATGGCCGTGGCCGGGCCGCCGGGGCCGTACACGTGCAGGGTTTGGGCGGCGGCCGGCGCGGCCGCGAGCAGAGCAGGAGACATGAGCAATAGAGCGAAGCGGCGGAGCCGGGTAAGCGGGGATGTTTTCATGGGTATTAGCGCGTTACTTAACGGGCGGCAAAAAGCCGTATTTCTGGTACACGGCCTGCCCGTCTGGGCTGTTAAGGAAGGCCACAAAGTCTTCGGCGGCCTTGGCGTGGGGCGCGGCTTTCATCACCCCGGCCACGTAGTTGGCCATGATGTTTTCCTTGGCCGGGATGGCCACGCTTTCCACCGGGTGGCCCAGCATTTTCTGATAAAAGGCCTCCGTGTACCACACCGGGGCCGCGTCGGACTGGTCGTAGAGCACCCTCAGGGGCGACTGGCGGTGGTGAATCTGGGTCAGGTAAGTGCTGCCGGCTTTCACTTTGGTCGTCATCACGGCCGTTTTCAAGGCCGCGCCCCCGGCCTTCTCGTACGATTCCTCGATGCGCTTGCCGATGCCTTCCCATTCGGGGTTAGGCATGCTCACGCGCACCTCGGGCCGGCCCAAATCGCGCAGGCTGGTCACCTTCTTGGGGTTGCCCTGGCGCACGAGGATGGCCAGCCGGTTCTGGGCGTAGCTGGTGGTGCGGGCAAACCACTCCGGCGTCATATCCATGCGGTTTTTGCCGGCCGCGTACACGTCGGGCTTCAGCTCGATGCGCAGGTTGCCTACTACCAGGCTGCCCTGCGTAATCTGCTTAGCTAGGATGCCGGGCGGCAGCGTTTCCACGAAAATGCGCACGTACTCGGGGTGGGCCTTGCGGAACTCCTTCAGCAAATCATCGAGCACCATGAACTGGTTGCCCCCGAAAAACACCACCAACTGCGGGTCCACCACGTCGCCGTAGAGGTCGGGCGCGTTGTCGATGCCCGGCACCGTGAAGGGCACTCCAGCCTGAAACGGCGCGTTCCAGGGCGGGTCAAAGCGGTGGGCCGGCTCGGGCGGCGTGGGCTTTTGGATAGGCATGGTCTGGGCGAAAAGGGCGGCCGGGGCGGCCAGTGCCAGCGCCAGCAGCAGGTGCGGAAGGGGTTTCATGGGGTTGGGTAAGGAAAGCGGAGAAAAGCACGAAAGCAGCGGAGAGCCCGGCGCTACGGATGCACCAGCGACCAGCCCTGGGCCTGCCGGATAATAAGCTCGCCGTTGCCGCTGGGCACGTAGGAAATCAGCGGCAGCAGCTCGTCCTTGCTCATTTTCCTTTCCTTCAGCGTGTTCAGGCACTGGGCCAGAATCACGCCTTTCTGCTTGAGGGCCGTGAGCTGGGCCTCGTAGGGCTGGTCCTTGCGGTAGAGCGTGGTGCCCCCGCCGAAGGCAATCAGCTCCACGGTGAGCTTGCCTTTAAGCCGGCTGTCCTCCAGCGCGTTGCCGATGTTACGCAGCGTCTGCTGGATGAGCTTGGGGTCGTCGCTGTCGAGCTGGTAGATGACATGGTACTGGGCCTGGTCGGCCGTGGCCCCTTGGAAGGCACCTTTTTGAAAAGCTTCGCGGTCATGCATGGCGGTGGCGTTGCGGGTGGCGGGCGTCTGGGCGCGGGCCGAGAGGGTGAGGCCGGCGAGCAGCGCGGCGGTCAGCAGCAGGTGTTTCATGGCAACTGGGGAAAGGGCACCACCGAAGCAGCGCGGTGAAAACGAAAGGGGTGAAACTGGAAATCGGTGCGGGGCTACTCGCCGCCCTTTTTGCCCGCTTCCATCGCCGCGTAGGGACCAAACTGGTGCTGGTGCTGCGTAAACCGGTCGGCGTAAGGCGGGTAAGGGCAGTCGGCGGGCTTCTTTTTCAGGTTGGGGTAGTCCTTTTCCAGGTGGGCCATGCGCGGGCGGGGCAGCGAGTTGATGTAGGCCGCCACGTCGTAGGCGGCGTCATCGGTGAGGATGCTGTGCTCGGCCGTGGCGCCGAAAGGCATGTTGGCCTTGATAAAGCGGGCCGCCGTTTGCAGGCGGTGCATGCCGGCCCCGTCGTTGTAGCTGTCGGGCCCCCACAGCGGCGGGTACTGGTAGCCATCGGCGGCCAGCGTGCCGTTGAGGCGGCCCTGGCCATTGGCTCCGTGGCAGCTGGTGCACTGCTGGGCGAAGACGATTTTGCCCTGCCCGAGATTCGCCTCGCGGTTGGGCATGGTGAACTTAACAAAACCCTGGCCCTTCACCTTCTCCCCCACTGGCACCTGGCGGCCCAGCCATTTCATGTAGGTGATGATGGCCTTCATCTCCTTGCCGTCCACCGGCAGGGGCCGGCCGTTGAGGCTGCGCGTCATGCACCCATTGATGCGGTCCTCCAGGGTGCTGATGGCATCCTCGCGCCCTTTGTAGGTGGGGTAAATGCCCCAGATGCCCACGTAGGGGGCCGAAAACGCCTTCTGGCCGGCCTGCAGGTGGCAGTTCTGGCAGGCCAGGTTGCTGCCGGCCAGCCGCAGGGCCGGGTTGGCCACTTGCGGGCCGAGGTAGTGGGCGGTGTGGGCAATCAGCTCGTGGCCGTAGCGGATGAGCTGGCCCTCCGGGTCGGGCTTCACGCTGTCGAGCACGAAGCGGGCGGGCTGGAAGAAGTTGGTTTTGCTCCCCACAGCCCCCCCGGCAACGTCAGGCAAGCCCGCCGCAGGCCCACTCGCAGCGGCGGCCGTCGTGGCCGGGGCATCGGCCAGCAGGTCGGGCGTTTTGGGGTTGAAGACGACGATGTAGGCCGTCACGGCTACTACCAGCACCATCAGGGCAATCACCCAGGTCAGCAGGCCAGCGATTTTGATGAAGGCCTGCTTGTCTTCCGGCTGCAGCCGAGGCGAGGGGTCGGGAGTGGTTTCCATGAGGCCAAGGAGAGAGGTGAAACAGGCGGCAATGGCCAGCCAGCGCGCAAAACAACTTGTTTTGCGGAATGCAGACAGTCAATTAGTTAAATCGGGCAAAGCAAGCGCTACCATTCGGCCGCTCTGCCCCGTTCAGGCGGCTAGACCGTGTGCAGAATCACGTAGAGCGAGCCGGTCGAAATCACTACCCAGAGCAGAATGCCCAGCACGTAGGGCTTTATTCCCACCGAGCGCACCACCTTGGCCGAGAGGCCCGCGCCGATAAAGAACAGCGTCACCGTGAGGCCGATTTTGGCCAGGTTCACCATCACCGGGCCCAGGGGCTTGGCGGCGGGAATAAAGGTGTTGACCAGCATGGCGGCGATGAAACCAAAGATGAAGTAGGGAATTTTCACCTTCACGCCCTTCTGCTTGAATAGCATGGCCGTGCCGATGGAAATTGGGATAATCCAGAGGGCGCGGGCCAGCTTCACGGTGGTGGCCACTTCCAGGGCCTGGTTGCCGTAGGCCGCCGCCGCCCCCACCACCGAAGAGGTGTCGTGGATGGCAATGGCGCACCACAGGCCGAACTGGTTCTGCGTCATGGCCAGGGCGTGGCCGATGGGCGGGAAGGCGAATAGGGCCACGGCATTGAGCACGAACACCGTGCCCAGCGCCACCGACATTTCCTCGTCCTTGGCCCGCAGCACCGGTCCGATGGCCGCGATGGCCGAGCCGCCGCAAATGGCGGTGCCGCACGAAATCAAGTGCACCACGTGCTTGCCCAGACCCAGCCACCGGCCCACGACCAAGCCCAGCAGCAGCGTGCCGAAGATGGACACTACCGTAAACAGGATGCCTTCCTTGCCGGCCTGCACCGCCGCGTGGGCATTCATCCCAAAGCCCAGCCCGATAACCGAAAACTGGAGCAGCTTGGCCGTGGCCTGCTTGGTTTGCGTGGTGAAGGGGTTGCCGATGGTTTGGGCCAGCAGCAGGCCCAGCGCCAGGGCAATGGGCGGCGAGGCCCAGGGCGTGAGGCAGAACACGAAGAACAGCACGAACACCACCTGCTTCAAGGTGAAGTCCTGCCCGAAGGCCACCCGGGGCGTGTGCAGGTGCCGGAAGAAGCCGCTGGTTTCGTTGAATTCGGGGGCGGCGGTTTCCCCGGCCGGGGCAGGGGCGGGCAGCGGGGTGGAAGCTTGAAGCGGCGTGGGCTGAACTGGGAGGGCCATGAGCGGGAGGGGTTTGTTTCTGAGGCAAATATACGGCGTTGCCCACCGGTTGGATTATCCAATAATATTATCCTGCATAACCAAAGGTTATTGACTGCCCGGGCCGAGCCAGGGTGGCGCGTCCGTTTTGCGTGGCCAAGCCGGCCGCCGCGAGGGCTGGAAACGCCAGCGGCCGGCTCGTACACCACGAGCCGGCCGCTGGACGGATGAACTACTGGTCTGAGGGCTTAGAAGCCGGTTTGCTCGTCCTTCAAATCGAATACGTCGCCGCCAGCGTAGCGCGGGTCGTCGAGGGCGTAGGCGGCGCGCTCTTCGGCGTCGCTGCCCCCCTCGGCTGCGGCAATGGCTTCGGGGTGCTGGTTTTGCTCGACGTGCCCGCGCTGCAAATTTGGGTCAGCAATAGCACCGGGTAGGCAGTATTGCTCGGTGGCTGAGGCATTTTTGCCGCGAAACTCGCTGAACTCGTCGGGGTTGTCGTTCGAGCCGTCGTTGGTCGGGGCCTGGTAGTGGCGGGGCGCGGTGGGGTCGGCGGGGTGGCCGAAGTCGCCGTAGTGCGGGGTGCCATCGTGGGCGGCCGGTTCGGCGGCGGGTTGCGCATCGGTTGGGGCGGGCTGCGGAGTGTTTTCCATGAGGATAAGCAAGTAGGGTGAAGATGGGCGAACCACCCGGTCCGCACTACGCTGCAATGGTACGTAAGCTGCTCATAAAGTGGTGCTTTCAGCGGATACCGAATGGTTATCCGGCATCACCATTTTTTATTTGCCCCCCTTCAGCTGCCCCTGCACGAAGCTCAGGAACCGCTGCGCCGGCCGGGCCAGTGGCTGCCCCTGCACCGATACCGCCTCAAACTGCCGGGCCAGGTGCAGCCCGGCAATGGGCACGATTTCGAGCAGCCCGGCCGCCAGCTCGCGGTCCAGGGCCCGGCGCGACACGAAGCCCAGGGCGGTGGGCGCGGCTTCGAGGTAGCGCTTGATGGCCTCCGTATTGTCCAGGTAAATGGCCACGGGCAGGGCGCTGAGCTTGATGTGCTGCGCCCGCAGGGCAAATTCGAGGATTTCCAGCGTGCCCGAGCCCCGCTCGCGCAGCACCAGCGGGTGGGCCAGGGCTTCGGCCAGGGGCAGCGGGGCGGCGGGCGGGCCGCCGGGTGTGGCGCGGCGCACGGCCACCAGCTCGTCGGGCAGCAGCAGCTCGTAGTGCAGGTCGTGGCTCTTGGTGCGGCCCTCCACGAAGCCCAGGTCCAGCTCGCCGCGCAGCAGGGCCTCAGCAATGCGCTCGGAGTTGGCGTTCAGAAACGAGAGCTGCACCTGCGGGTAGCGGGCCTGGAAGGCGGGCAGCAGGCCCGGCAGCACGTACTGGCTCAGGGTGGTGCTGGCCCCCAGGCGCAGGCGGCCGGCGGCCTCGTCGGGGTCGCGCAGGGCCAGCAGCTGGTCTTCCAGCTGCTGCTGGGCGGCGGCGGCGGCATCGGCGTGGGCGTGCAGCAGGCGGCCGGCCTCGGTGAGGGTCACGCGGTTGCCGCGCCTCTCCAGCAGGCGCTGGCCGTACTGTGCTTCCAGCTCCCGGATGTGCTTGGTGACGGCCGGCTGGCTCACAAACAGCTCCTGGCCGGCCTTGGTCAGGCTCAGGTGCCGGGCCACGGCGGCAAATACGCGCAGACGGAAATCGGACATGGCGGCAAAGTACGCAGATGTGACATTTTGATATGGACAACTAAAGGTCGCGGGCGTAGACCGCCTGATTTGGGAAAAAATCAGCGGCACGCTCACAGCGCCCGGTGCTCACCGAGCGGCTGGCCACGTTGCGTGCCGGAGACACGGTGACTTTAGCCCGCCTGAACCGGCTGGGCCGCAACAGCGCCCACATCACGTAGGTGGTGGCCGCTCTGCACGCCCGGCAGGTCCGCTTCGTCGCTCTGGACCTAGTCATCGATACGGCCACCCCGGCCGGGCGGTCGGTCTTGTGCCTCTTCGCCGCGCTGGCTGGGTATGGCCGCGAGAGTATCCATGAGCGGGCGACGGCGGGCATGCGACCACCCACGCAAGCAGGCCCTTGCAAACGGCTGGTGCAGAACGTAATCGTCTGTTGGAATTGCCTTTGTCCCAACCAGTAGCTGCTTCATGCCCCGGCGGCCGAGCGCTAGTCCGTGGCAGATTGATGTGCTGCCAGCTCACGGGCGAGCTGGCAGCACATCAATCTGAACGGCGAGTTCGATTTCTCGGACGACGCCCTAAAAGATTCACTCCCCTTCGATTTGGAGGCCCTTTTTGCCTTCGACTGGGAGTTTCCTGCGGCCCCGCCCGTTTAACCTTTGTACCAAACTTTTAACCAAGGCCAACCGTGTAGTCATCTATTGTGCCCGACACCTTGATGTGACCCCACGTACCGGGAATATCACGCGAGTTCGGGATGATAAGATGATAAGTCCAAGCTCCTTTGCCCGGCCAGTGCTGAAGCACTAACTCTTGGTCTCTCACGATGTAGCTCATAGCTACCAAGACCCTCAGAACGGGGGAAATGTTGCCAGACAACCAGGATGGAGGATTGAGCAAAATCTTTCACTTGGCCACGGTCCGTCAGCTCTTGGTCCAAGCCACAATGAAACCAATACCACCATGCACTAGCCTACTTGGGGGCAGTGGGGAAAAAAGGCTGAACAATATAAGTAAAACATGCTTTTTTAAATGTATGTTTTGCAACTGAGAGTGCGCTTATTACGTTTAATAAGTATAAGCAACAACGTGAAAAACGCCCTTTTAGCCATGAAAAGTACCAATCTGTACCGCCCCGCCCGCCGCATCCCCGCCGCTCGTCTGGCTAAAATGCGCGCCACCCACGCCGCCAAGAAAGCCGCAACTGAGCAGGCCCGCCAGGAAGCGGCCCAACTGCGCCTGGCCACGCCCGAGTTTACCGCCGTGCCCAGCCTGAAAGCTTTACCGGGCGGGCTGCATTGGTCGGCCCAGCAGCCGGTGCCCCCGGTTGGGGTGTACGTGAGCGCCAACCAAGGCGGGAAGGTCGAAACAGTGAAGGTGTTGGGCTACTGTCACGCCGCCGGCTTTATCGGCCTCGTGACCCAGCCCTTCCACCCCGGCAGCCGACGTGCCCACAAGATGCACCCCCGCGCCCACTGCGTTTTCGGCAGCCAGCTTGCCCAGGCAGCCTAGCGCCAGCAGCCGGATAGCTCCCAATCTGACTTTCTCAATAGGAAATATACCGCTATGAATACCACCCCCGCGCCGAAGCAGCCCCAGATTAGCCCCTGCCAGTGGCTGAATTCCGTGACTCCTTGCCCGCAGTGGCTGGGCTATCCAACCCGCTTGAGCCTGCCCATCAACCTCGATTGGTCGGGAGATTCGGCGGTGCCTGAAATCGGCTCCCGCGTTCATATTCACATGAACGGCTTTGGTCCAGCCGTCGTGCGGGCCTATTTCCACGCCGACGGGTACTTAGGCGTAATCTGCCAGCCGGACGAAATGCCCGACTGGTACCAAAAGCAGGCACCCGGCGTAACGCTAGGCCATTTCTTCGGCCGCGAGTTGGAGCCACGCCGGCCCCAGTCCCCGCAGCAGCCTGCGCAACTCGTGCCCAACTGCCAGGCTGAGGAAGTCGTCACCGGCACCGCGCAGGATTGGATACCGGAGTATCCTCCCCAGGAGGAGCCGGACGACAACCAAGACAGCGAGGAGTACCCCGAGCATCCCGGCGACGAGCAGCGCGACCAGTAGGTAAGTCGCGGGGGCATCCCTTCCTTTTTCCCCAACTGCCCCTCCCCTCTTTCAGTACCTGCTGGCCGGTTGCTGCGCTCATTTTCTTGGGCACAATGCCACTACTTTACCGGCGCTTGCGTTATATTCGTGTACCCTTTGCCTCCTGCCATGAACTCTCCAGTAACCAACTTTCTCGCCCAGCTGACGACGCCGGAGTTTCAGAAATCCATTGGGGAGCAGTTGCGCGCTGAGGCAGCTGCCGCGAATACCTTCCTTTCCTACCGGGACGAGCAAGGCCGCTACGTGCATGAATACCCTGCCACCGGTGAAGTGTACGAGGTTTCGCTGACCCAGCCACAGACGCGCCGGCTACTGCTTGACGCTGTAGGAGCCTAGTGAGCGAAGCGCGGCCGGTGGAGCAGCAACCAGTACTCTATGTGTTCGCCGGCCCAAACGGCGCTGGGAAAAGTACCTTGTTCAATGCAATGGCTGCTCGTAGTCCATCGGTAGAACAGGTGAATGGTGACGTCCTGAAACAGCAGAACCCCCAGCTCAGCGGCTTTGACGTGGAGGCGATGACCGCCCAGCGCATCAAAGAGCTACGTGACAGCAGGGTTTCTTTCTCGGTCGAGAGCAACTTGGCCCAGACCAACGACTACAAGCTAATTCATGGCGCAAAAGCCGCCGGTTACCGCGTTGAGTTGGTGTACGTCAGCCTGGAGTCGGTGCGCGAGTGCCAGGACCGGGTACTGAGCCGCGTAGCAAAGGGAGGGCACGACGTGCCCCCGGCCATCATCGAGCAGCGGTACCACCAGTCCCTTTCCCTGCTAAAGCAGAACTATAAGGAATTTGACCGCATCGAGCTGATAGACAATACCAGCCGACCATTTCAGCCGGGTGCGCTCATCGAAAAGGGGCTGATAGCTCCTTTGCAGTCACCGCCGCCGGAGTGGGTGAAGGGTGTCGTGACCCATGTGCAACGGATGGAGCGGCTTAACCACTTGTTAGCTCAACCGGCAGTAGACGTGCAGCAGGCAACTATCCGGGTTACGGAAGCAGCGCGGGCGCCCGGTGCCCGCGGCCAGGCCGAGGCGGTACAAGCGGCCGTTCGCATGAGCGGGGCCCAGGTTAGCGACGTGCAGCCCGCTGCAGCGTCAGAGCAGGGCCAGCGGGTTAGCTATCTGAACGTGCAGTACAGCTTGAAAAGCCCGGAGCTAGAGCGCATCAGCACTACGCTTGACGCGGTGCACCGGCAGGCGGGTAGTGAAGTGATGGAAAGCGCTAAAGACCAGCAGCGCCGCCAGGCCCCAGGCCAGGCGCGGGAGGCCGGGCAGAGCCAAGCAACTGAGCGTGGCCAGGACCAGCAGGAGCGCTGACCTCTCCCCTCCCCTACTCAAGTGCATCAACAAAAAGCCCCGGCTTGTCCAAGCCGGGGCTCTTCTATGTCAGGAGGTGCGTTGCCTCAGAAAGCAGGTTTTTACTGCTGTTCCAACAACAAGGGCAGTCCTGGTAGGAACTGCCCTTGGTTGGCGCTACAGCGCCAGAAAGGAGAAGCCAGGTGCCGGCGACCAAACCGACGACTTACCCCTAACCAGTGCTGCAAATTACGCTATTTACTTTCCGCTGGCTTAGCCGGTAGCTTGCCCTGCTTGCGCAGCTGCGCCTCATAGTGCCGATGGGCGGCGACCAGGTACGCCTTTATGCTGACCGGACTATCCTCCCCTTTGGGCAGCAGCACCAGCGCCAGCCGAATCTCATTCCAGACGCTTTCCGGGATTTTTACCGAGCGCTCGGTTTCCATCAGTACGGCATCCGGGGCGGCCGGCTTGCGCCCACGCCGGGGCCGCGCAGCGGGTCTAGCTATTGGAGCGGCTGCCGGCAGCGTGGGAGCCACCGTGGCCACCGACTGAACAGGCGATGCTGGCTGGCTGGTCGATGCAGCTGAAGGCTCAGGAGCCGCTACGGGAGCCAGCGTTGGTTTGGGGGCCACCGGGGCATCGACCGGAGCCAGTGGGGCTACTGCAGGGTCGGCTATCGCCAGCGCAGCGTCAGCAGTCGTGGCACTGGTTGATTTGACTAGCTCCCCATCCATGCCCGCCCGGGCCTGATTCCGTCGCTCAGCAGAAACGGGAATACGCTGCCGAGGCTCAATTTTCGGTTTCTCGATACCCATTGCTTAGTTGATTTTAGTGGTTGACGTATTGGCCGACTCGCTGAGCTGGCTCCCGGCTTTGCGTTGGGGCAAGCCCAGGCGTTCTATCAGTTCCTCACACACGCGGCGTATTTCAGCATCCGTGTCCTTGTTGCCGCCAGCGTAGGTGCGGTAGGTAGGGTTGAGCAAGCTATAGAGCGTCGAGGCCCGGCTGTAGGCAGTGCGCAGGCCCAGGGAGGAGTTGAGGCGCGAGAGGCCCAGCCCGTCGATGTACTCATCCATGTCCTTTTCTTCGCGTCGGCCGGCGACGCGCTTGGTGGGAAGGCCGAAATATTGAAAATCCAGTTGGGCCTCCTCCGCAGACTGCTTGATAGCTTCCAGGATGCCCATAAACTCCGCCGTAGAGGCCCGGTCCAGGTAATCCGATACCAGGGGCACAATTACAGCGTCGCAGGCCGTGAGCGCGTTGAAAACATCGTCGCCATCGGCTCGGCCTGGTACGTCGATGATGATAAGGTCGTAGTCCTGATTATCGGGATTGTCAATGAACTCGAAAATCTTATCCAGGGCTAGCGGGAATACATCGTAGGGGTACTTAGCCGCCGGGTCGGTTTTCTGAAGGTTAGCCAAATTGTGCGCGTCCAGTTGAGCACGGGTTTTGACGATGCTTTGCTGATAGTCGCAATCCAGAACGGCAATCTTTAGCCCATACTCAGTGGCCAGGGGAGCGGCAAGCACGAGTAGCAGGGTTGATTTACCGGAGCCGCCTTTTTGAGTGGCAAAGCTGATAATTTTGGGCATGGGTTTACTGGTTAGGGTTAATGAACTTTGCGCCGGGTGGTCAGTCTGGCGGGTTGCACAAACATACAGCAAAAGTGGGGAAGTAGTTATGTGGTGAAGTAGCGAGGTAGCGACGAAGCGAGGTAGTTAAGTAGCGACGTAGCGATAAATCTAAGTAGTCAAGTAGCGATGTAGTGAAGTAGCGAATTAAATATGATAGTAAAAGGTAGCGAAGTATTCAAGTGGTGAAGTAGCGAGAAAATGAGAATGTTGATACAGCATCGGTAGCGAAGTAGTCAGGTAGCGAAGTAGTGAACAAATGGCAATGAACTAACAATGTAAGTAGCGAAGTAGCCAGGTGGTGAGGTAGTGAAAAATCAGATAGTACGTTGCAATGCCATTAGGTTTTATAGGTAGCGATGTAGTCAAGTAGCGAGGTAGCGAAGAAACTAAATGGCAGCTTGATGTCTAACTTTTACAGGTAGCGAAGTAGTTAAGTAGCGAGGTAGCGAATACTGATGCAATAGATGTAATCAGAGGACTGTTTAAAGTAGCGAAGTGGTGAAGTAGTGAGTAAATGATTAAAGAGGGATTACAGCGTTACCAAGGGGTTTCTGGTAGAAAGGTGGAAAGCGGTTAGTAAAAGGCCAGGCAGGCTCTTCTCCCAATAGCCCAACTGGTGCAACATATCAAATAGAAGGTGGCGCATCAGAAAAGAAGGAGAGACCCAGTCCAGGCTGTGGGGTAGTAATTCTAACTCGTAGCTTAGCGGTAGTCTTAGCAATAGTGGCAGCTGGTAATTTCACGGCCGTAGACAACATCGGGCAGGCAAAGCCGTACTGATATTCGTTCACTTCTTTTTAGCAAGAAGAGTAACACAAATACAGCTCTAAAGCATTGTATTTGTGTTACTTGAATTTCAGCAAAGCTGAAATTATGTGATTATCAGACTTAATAGTCTGATATACAGTATGTATTTGCTCACAAGATATTGTTGAATCGTAGTTTTAGCCACTATTTCAGTTGTAGAAATGGCCAGAGAGCAGAAGCCACAGATTCGGGTAAATGCAACCAGCCACGGGGCCGCCGCGAAAGCCGCCACCCGGCTGAAAATGAGTCTTGGTGAATACACCGAGGCGGCGTTGGACTACTTCACAAGCCGGCAACTCAACCCAGCGGACGATGTGGCCCGCGAGGGTCAGCTAATCATGCAGCAGGTGAAGAAGCTGGGCGACCGAGTTTTCAGCTATATGCAGGAGGAGGAGCGCAGCTTACTACTCCCCATGCTGGAAGAAATGCTGCGGTCCCGTATCACGCTGGAGCGGGTTCTACGGATGAATGAAATCCTGGTAAACAACTTGAATGGCCAGTTGAGCCTGCTTAACGAAGGCCAGCTAGCTGCGCACCGGGAGACGCTAAAGAAGCTACGGCAGCAGAATGATGAGGCCGTAGAGCGGCAGCTAAAAGAGGCACTGACCGGTGGTCAGACCGTTGGTTCTGGAAAGAGAGTAGGGGAGGGGCAGTCGGGGAAAAAAGATACCGAACCGAGCAGCTAAGCCAGCATGTACGTTAAGCTAATTAACCCCGCGACGCATGGTAAAGCCGCTTATAATAACAGCGGCAGCAGCGCGCAGACGCTCAATTATCTGAAGCAGGAAGCGGCTAAAGATGGGCAGACAGCAACGTTTTTCGGGGCTGACCGCGACGGGATAGAGGCGGCAGAACTGATGCAGGAAATCGACACTAACGTGAAAGGATTGCGGGCGGATGATGCCAAGTTTTACTCGTTGGTGATTAGCCCCAGCGCCGACGAGTTGGAGCATATCGGTAACGACGAACAGAAGCTGAAAGCCTACACGCGGGCAGTGATGGAGCAGTACGCCGGCAACTTTAATCTTAAGGAAGGACGGCAGCTGCGCAGCGAGGATTTGGTCTGGGGGGCCACCATACACCAAGACAGAAGCTACCGGGGCACTGACCCCGAGGTGGCCGCCGGCCAAGCTCAGACGGGCGAGAAGAAGTCCGGCCTGCAAACTCATATTCACGTCATCGTGAGCGCCCGCGACCGGAGCCAGAAGATAAGCCTCAACCCCGCCGGCCGCCGGCAGCGGTTCGACTTAATCAACTGGCAGACCCAGGCGGGCAAGCAGTTCGAGAAGCAGTTTACCTACACCGCGCAGGAGCATGAAAAGGTGAAGGTCAAGCCGCGTGATGCCAGCCGCGATGCCAGCCGCGCCGCCAAGATTGGAGAGCGGGTAGGGGTACTGAACAAGCAGGTGCCAAAGGCGCAGCAGCTTGACCCAGCGCGGGTACAGAAGATAGCCCAGGGCCGCGAATACGATAAGACCTTTTACCGTTCACTGGCCACCGTCGAACGCCGGGCGAAGGTGGGTGAGCCCATTGATAACGCGTACCACCTGTTGACCACCGGCCGGGAGCAGCCCCAGCAGCAGCAAGCAGCTACCAGTGCCCTCCGCGCCTTGCAACAGGCAGTCCGTTCCGGCCGGGGCCGCGACGAGCAGACCGAGAGCATCGGCGAGAAGCGAGGCCGCACGTCCGGGGAGCTTGATATTGAAATGTAGCGCCACCACCCAAAACGCTTATTCTTTCCAATAACCATCTACACAGTTATGTCTAGCCAACCACCCAGGGCTGCACCCAACACCCAGAACGTCGGGCTGATTTTCGCCCTGCTACTGCTGGCCATCATCGGCGGCGAGTATTACACGCTGCTTCATCGTGACGAGGTAGCCCAGGCCCGCGCCGTGCAGCTCACCCAGCCCGAGATAAAGGCCCTTACTCCCAAAGAAAAACTAGCCGCCCGGATTGCCGCCATCAACGAGCGCCAGCGGCAGCGCAAGATTGCCAAGGCGCAGCTCGAAGCCAGCCAGGTGGTAGGGGAGGGGGGCGCACAGGCTGCCGTGTCCGCGACTCACGCCACCGACCAGGCGCTGAGTAAAAGCGTGGCCCGCGCCGAGGCCGTAGCGAAGGCGGGCCAGGGGTTCAAGTCGAAGCTTCTGGTGAAAGCAGCCAAGTTCTACGGACCGGCCGGGGTATGGCTACGGGCACTGCTACTGCTGGCAGGCCTCGTGCTGGTGTTCGTGCAGAAGGCCCCGGCCACGGTGCCGGGCAAGCTAAAGCGCAAGCCCATCAATCAAAAGGCATTCCGCGTGGTGGCCGGAGTAGGCGCGGCCGTGTTCCTGATTGCCGGCTACGTGCTGCTGAATATGCACCACTACACGCCCGGCTTTATCACGTTCGGGTATCCGGGTGCCGCCGCGGCCGTATTGGCCAGCGGTGGGCTGGTAGGGCTGCTGTGGGCCACTACCAAGCGCCCGGCCTTCGGGCTGACCACCGAGCGCAAGAAGACAGAAACGCCGGACGGCATCTATTTCCGCACGGCGGATGGCGGTTGGATAACCATTGCCAACCCGTACCGGGGCACGCTGGTACTGGGCGGGGCCGGTGCGGGCAAGACCTTTTCGATAGGGGAGCCGATGGTAGAGCAGTTTGCCTACAAGAACTTCGCGGGCCTCATCTACGACTTTAAGTTTCCGGTGCTGGCGGAAACCGCGCAGAAAGCGTTGGTTCTGGCCGAGCGCCAGCGGGAGAAAGAGAAGCAGCAGGCGGCCAAGTATGCCGGCAGCATAATGGGCAAGGCCACGGCTAAGCTGACCACTGCCGAGCAGGAGCAGGACGAGCCGCCGGTACAGCTGCACATCATCAACTTCCGGGACCTGACGCGCAGTGAGCGGGTGAACCCGCTGCGGCCCGATGATATGCCCGTCGTGGCTTTTGCCGAGGAATACAGCCGGGCTATCATCAATAACCTGAATCCATCCAGCATCCGCAAGATGGAGTTCTTCGATACCAGCGCCGTGGCGTATCTGACCAGCATCATCTGGTTTTACCGCAAGCACTACCCGGCGCTGTGCACCATTCCCCACGTCGTCGCCACGGCGATGCACGACGACTTTAAGCACGTCCTAAGTATGCTCGATACGGACCTGGAGAGTGGCGACCTGGCCAGGTCCATTATTACCGGCGTGAAGCAGAAAGCGGAGAAGCAGATAGCCGCCGTAGTGGGCACGCTGCAGGTGATTCTAACCCGGATTAACAGCCCGCAAATCGTGTGGGTGCTGACGCCCAACGAGGCGGAGGGCGAAGGCTTCTCGCTCAATCTGAATGACCCGAAGGCCCCTAAGCTACTGTGCATCGGCAACGACCCCACCCTGAAGGAGACATTCTCGCCGGTTGTGTCGTGCGTGATAACGGTCGCGCTAAAGCTGATGAACCAGCAGCGCAAGCACCGCAGCTACGTCTTTCTCGACGAGGCCGCGACCATCTACGTGCCCGGCTTGGAGGTGATTCCGGCCACGGCCCGTAGCAACAAGGTGGCGATGGTGTACATGACGCAGGACCTGAGCCAGATGACGGATGCCTACGGCAAGGAGAAGATGCAAGTGATGGTGTCGAACCTGAACAACCAGTTTTTCGGCAAGGTGAACTCGCTGGAAACGGCCAAGTTCATTTCGGAGCTAGTAGGCCGCGAGGACAAGGAAATGATAAGCACCAGCACCGGCACGAGCCAGGGCGGTACCGGCAGCCGCAACAGCAGCTCTAATCAAAGCACCAGCTACCAGGAGCGCAACCTCGTCCGGGTGCAGGATACCATTGGCTTGCAGCAGGGGGAGTTCATCGGGCAGACGGTGGAAACCGAGAGCACCTTTTTCCAAGGTACTATCACCCGGCCCGAGTGGACGGGGGAGCAGTTTCCCTTGCACCCGATGGTGAGCTTTGGCGGACCAGACGACGACCCGGAGAAGGCCCTGGCCGACGCGGTGCAGGAAAATTTCATGCGGGTGCGCCAGGAGGTGCGGGATACGTTGGCCCTGCACGTAAATACCTTAGCATGAGGGGTAAAAATTGCTGCTGAATAACCCGAAAAAGGGCTAAAAAGCGACGTTCAAGCCCTGTTTTTCGTTTAAGTGATATCCACTCTCTCTTACCAGAATTCTATGCAAGTACCTACGTTTGCCCCCGCCGCCGCCGGCTTAACGCCCGAGCAGCTGAGCGCCCGCCAGGAGCGGGAGCGCCACGCCTCCAACTCGGTTTCTATTCTGATGAGCAACGGCCCCGCGCCCAGCGAGGAGGTAATGGCCCTGATGCAGCGCTACGTCGATGGGGAACTGACCTTAGACCAGGTGGACGAGTTGAACCGCGCCCGCCTGCAGGCCAAGTACGGCACGCCGGCAGCAACTGAGCAGTAACCCATAAGCACCAAGCGAATGGCAGCCAACGACAAGTTCAGCGACGAAAACGGGATACTACTCAACAAATTCGGCATCAAGGATGCCGAAGTGCTACGGCAGGTGGAGAATGACAGCGCCTTGCCCAAGCTGGCCAAACTCAATGAGTCGGGCGGCATCCAGGGCAGGCAGTTTGACCATGCCCACTTGAAAGAGCTACACAAAAAGCTTTTTGAGGACGTGTACCACTGGGCCGGTGAGACGCGGGCCGACCGGGGATTTCAGGGTAACAAGGCCACCTACGTTACCGGCTTCAAGGAAACTATGACCTATGCCCCGCATAAGGAGATTGAGCAGCGGCTAGGGGCCATCGGGGAGCAACTGGGTAAGGAGAACGGCTTGAAGGGCTTGGACCAGGACAAGTTCACCGAGCGGGCTGCCTACTACATGGACCAGTACAACCACACGCATGCTTTCCGCGAGGGCAACGGCCGCACCCTGCAGGCAATGGTTACCCAGTTGGGCAAGGAAGCCGGCTACCAGGTGGACTTTGGGAAAATCTCACCCGAAGTGCTGAACCGTAGCCGCGACGAGGCGATGGTACGGCTGTACCCCCCCGCCGAGGCTGATAAGAACCTCAAGCCACTCCGGGAAATGTTGCAGCAGATAACGACGCCGGCACCGGGAGCCGCGGCCGAGAAGCTGCGCGACCCCAGCCTGGCCGCCGCGACCCCGGAACTGTCGTCGGCAATGAAGGCAATGGATGCCCGGCGGGAACTGGAGGTGACGGGCTACCGGGCCGCAAACGTCATTGCCAATATTCCCGGCCATGGCAATTACGACCAGGGCGTAAAGCTGGCCCAGCGGGTTTCAGCGGTTACCCATGACCCCGCCGCCATCAAAGGCCCCGGCATTATTGAAATGCAGCTGGCCGCTGACAAGATTTTGAAGCATCCGGGCATGAAGGACATGACGTTGGACTTGGAAGACGCCAGGCGGTTGCGGGCTTCGTCGGTGCAGGTGGCGCAGCTGGCCGAGGGCAAGGAACTGGTGACACCCCAGCGGCCGCAGCAAGCCGCAGTACCGGCCGCCGCTGAGCGCACGGCCAACCCGGCTGCCATCGTGCCCAAAACCCACGAGGAGGCCCAGCCACTCTTTATCAAAGCCGCCCGCGAGGTAGCCAGGGGCTTGGAGGAAAACGGCAAGGGACTCGATGCCGCCCGCCTGCGGGAGGTAGCCAGGTTTGTGGAGCGCAGCCCGGCTATTGCGGGCATGAACCAGGAAAATGCTCACAAGGCCATGCAGGCCGCTGGCAGCATCCCGAGCCTGAGCAGCAACAAGTACACCGACGAACTGCGTAATTCCGTCAGCGTGCTGGAAAAACCACCTAAAATGAATGAGCGCAGCGGCCCCAGCGCCGGCCGCGACAGCGGCGGAATTGAACGCTAATCCTACCTAACCACCCGACCATGCAGGACGACGAGCTAAGCTTTATGGAGGATATGATAGCCGGTACCGAGTTGCTGATGTGCAGCACTTGCGGCGAGGAAACGCTCCATGCCCACGATGAGGTACTGGATGTGTCGCCCGTTGCCACGGAGTTGAAAATGCAGTGTACCTGCTGCCAAACCACTCGGACGTGGACGGACTGGACACCGCCTCATAAACGGGCTCAATCAAACTAAAAAGAGGTCCTGCTATTTATAGCAGGACCTCTTTTTAGTTGAGTCAAAAGCCGCAATTTGCGATAGTAGACACTGCAGGAGTTAGAAAGGCCAAAGTTTTGAGGCCATCCATTATGACTTCAATTGTCGAAGTTCATCTGTACTGATAAAGAAGCCTTGCAGACGCTGAATACGCCCTTCCTGACGGAGTAGCATATCGCCGTAACCAATTAGGTCTTCTGCTCCGCCCTCATCCAAAATGATGCGGCTGTCGATTCCAGAGGTGAGTTGAAAAGCTACTCGGCAGAGAAGGTTTGCCTTCAGATTTCCAAATATCACTTTTGCATCCGGGCGTTGCGTGGCAATGATAAGGTGAATGCCTACGCTCCTCGCTCTTTGGGCAACTCGGCCGAGGAGCATATCAAATGCATCCCGTTGCTTTTTGTCCATGATGCCGGACAAGTCAGCAAACTCATCAATAACCACTATCACGTAAGGCATCGCGATTTGCGGTTGAGTTTTGTGCAGGTCTTGAATATCCCGGCATCCATGCTCAACTAGTATATCGGTGCGACGTTCTAGTTCAATGTTGAGCAGGTCCTGTAACACGTCCAGTGCCTGTTGCTTATCAGTCAGAATTTCACCGTTGTAGAGGTGAGGTGACGAGCTAAAATAGTTAAAATCAGTCCGCTTGGGGTCAATCAGGACAATTTTTAACTCGTCTGGGGTATTCAGCTTCGTAAGCGAAACAATGATGCTATAGAGGAACATTGTTTTGCCCGAGCGCGAGGTACCCCCAACCAACATGTGGGGAAGAAGCGGGATGCTAAGCCACGGTACGTCGCCATCGGGGGCAACACCAGCAGGGAAAGAAATGGGAGCCAATTCTTGCTTCTTTTTTGCGCTGATTGCCAGAACATCCTTCAACAAAACAGCCTGTGGGTCAGGACGAGGAATATCTACGGCGATGTACCCCCGCAGATTGTAGATTACGGGCGGCTTTTCTAACTCCATCTCCCGTTGCAAATCCAGCGCTCTTGCTTGAATCTTGTTGAGTTGCTGGCCCACGCGGGTTACTATCTTGAAGCGGATGATAGTAGGTCCTACATCGGCTAGTTGCGGGTCAATGGGTTTTTTCGGAGTCTGCCCAAAATTCTGTAGAGCACGGTATAGCGCCGCGGCCAGTGCATCTAAGTCAGCCGTGGATTTGACGGATTGGGTAGGCTCAGCAGTTTCTTCCTCAATCAACGGTTCTTCCGGAACAGTAGGAGCAGAATTGCCTCCATTGGCCGGGGCTATAGGTGCATCCGGTGCCGGGGTGGCACCGGTCACTATCGAATCATCTTCATCCTGCTTCTCAGGAGCATCAGACTTTTTAGGTGCAACAACAGGGTCTGCAACTATAACAGTAGGTTTTAGGGTAGGCATTGCGACTACCTGCGTTCCTTTCGACGGCGCTTTTGCGGGTGCTGTAACCGTGACCGTAGGCAGATTAACTGGATTGGCCCAGTCGCTGCCAAGCAACTTTTTCACATCCGATTCGCCCAGCCGCACACGGTGTACGGGTAAGCGGTCAACTGCATTCTGCGCGTTGGCATCAGCTGGTACTATGGTTTCTTTACGTTCGATGTTATCCTCAAAGGCAACTTCAATCAACATGAGATTGACTTCAATTTTACCTTCTTTGAGCAACAACTCACCATCTAGGGTATCATTCAAAAGTTGAATCCAGTTCCCCCATTCTTTGGTCGTGACCCCTTCTTTAGGGAACGTAAGTTGACCCTCTCTGAATAGTTGTTCACGCAGTAGTTCACGCCGACAGTCGGTTAGCAAATCACCGCCTTTGCCCTCAAGTACAGGAAATAGTGCCCGCGCTACAGCGCGTAGCTGTTCGCCCGGATGCCCGTCTCCTTCTATGTTGGCTCCGACTTTATAGGACTTGACTTCAATTAGGTCGATGCTTAGACGCCCATCTTTCAAGCGGCGCATGCCCAGCAAATCGTTTCGGCGGTCAGAATCACGCTTTTCCAGCCAACGCTTGGCTAGTTCGGAATCTAGGCTAACTGTCAGATGTCGTGGGTCATTGCCGGCGAGTGCCAAATACCAACCCAAGGCTACTGCTAAACCAAACTGCCCTTTCAGTTCAGGCGGGGAAAATCCGCCCACACCGGTATCACTGATTGTTTTGAAAAGACCGGTTTCACCCACAGTTTCCAAACGCTTCAGTAAGCGCAATACCCCCGCCGCATCCGGCTGGTAGTTCAGTTCCCGCAGCATGTATTCGACGCCTTTGACGAAGCGTTTGGGGTAGTGAGTTACTACCACGTCCCCATCAATGCCTCCTTCACGGGCCAACACTTGTGCTCCCTCAACGCCGGTTGCTCCCGCCAGCAGCATGAAGACGGCGTGAGGCATCAGGATGGTCTGACTTCCATTGTTCTCTTGCTGAACTAAAGTCCCTGATAGTTCCTGCTGCGGCTGTCCCCCCAGCGCAGCGGCGAGGGCATGGTAGGAGCCAAAGGGCTGGCTAGCGCCGTTGCTTGAACCTTGCTGACTGCGAGGCTGCAGGCTGATAGTCTTCTTAAACTGATTAAACTGAAGCAGTCGCGGCAGACTAAGGGGATGGATGTTACTTGCTTGGCGACCGATACGGGTTGGCTGCAAATAGCGCTGCCCTGGCAATACCAGTATGTGTACCGGGTTTTCAACTAACCACGGAACAATCTCATCGGCATCAACCGCCGGTTTCAGTTCAGGAGTAACCAAGCCCTCGCTGATAAAGCTGTTCAAGCCATCTAACTTGATAGGCGTATCCGGGTGATGGGTGATAATTAATTGAACATGCTCGAAAGGAGTATGCCCTTTTTTAGCTGCGAAAAGATGCCTCAGAACTTCGGTTACGCGCTCAAGGCTTTCTGGATGATGTAGGAAGAGGCGGAGATATTGACGTACCGGAGGGTAGAGTATTGCAATCTTCTCAGCAGCCCGTTCCAGCAAGCGAATGCTTACAGTAACGTTTACTAGCCCCGCAGGACGATATACCGCCCAAGAACCCAGACGGTCAGCGTATGCCAACGCGGTGTCAGTATAAGCCTCATCAATGGGGAGCATTAGGGCTCTCAGAGGCTCTGCAAAAAGGCTAAGCCGACCAATCAATAACCGCAATTCGGCCGCGTTGCCAGCTAGTACCTCATCCGCTAGCTCAATGTTTTTCCATAAAATTAGCGGATGGAAGGGGGCTAACAATCCTGCTCGTCCCCCTACGCCATCACGTACTTCCACCAGGTCCAGGCGCAGCAGTAGCCCCCCCAATAGTTGGGCACCATCTTCCTGTTGTAGTTGGGCGAAGTGGCTGCTAATGTGCTCCATTAACCCTTCGTAAGCGGCTACTGTATCACGGGCCGCTTGTAGGATATCAGGCTGAGCCAGTAAAGTAGTAAGGGGGGCAGCCGTAAGCATATCGGCCACTGGGACCAATTGTGCCCTACACTCCAAGTAGTATTCAAGCCGCGAAATACCTTCAAAACCGGGTGGAAGGAGTTCTTCAGCCGTCGTTAAGTATTCACGCAACTGGCTCAACCACGTTGCATCAAAAATGGGATTAGCAGCGGGCAACCCTTCAGATAAGGATGCCAATGCTTCTTCTAAAGAGGTAGCTTGCCCTACCGTAATGATTCCGCCAAAACGCTGGGTATCCAATAACTCTTCCGTCAAAAGCAGGGCTCCAGGTTCCGTGCGATGGTCACACTCCGTCCGGATTCCAATAAGCATATTGCTTCCTTCCGGCTCCTTTCGCAAGGCGGAAAAAAGCTTGGTCACTTCCTGGTCCCAACTTTCAGCATAGCGGGGGTCAGATGCAATTGCTAAGACCGCTTCATCGAGTAGCCCCTCTCGGAAGGACTCCCGAAGTGGTTTTCCACCAGACGGACCGCCCCCAGGAGGAGTGGGCCGAATTGGCTCAGGCTCAGGTTCGGGTTCAGGCTTGGGTTCGGGCTCAGGATTTGGTCCTGGCCCTGGTCTTGGTTCCGGCTCTGGTTCGGGCTCTGGTTCGGGCTCAGGCTCAGGCTCAGGCTCGGGCTCCGGTTGTGGATTGGGGGGTGGGTTTACCGGGGGAAGGCTGCTTTCCCCAAACAGCATTTTCACCGCTTCAAACTTAAACCCTTCCAATTGGGAAGATAGCTCAGCAGCTGGGTCCAATTTGCGAAAACGACCATAGCTCTCCCGGAGCAGGTCCGTAATCGGATTGCCTGCATCTGCAGCTTTACGGTACGTATCGTAAGCCTTGTCAACATCCTCTGAGTCGCGCAGTAGCAACCGCCCGGTTAGTGTTGCATTCAGTTCCAGGCGTGGCGCTATTTCTGCAACGGTGGTCCGATAGTCGTTGAATAGGACAGGGTCTGGTAGCAGTTCAAGTATGTGCAAAGCCTCCCGTGGCTCGGCACCTCCCTCTCTATAGACCTCATTGTAAAACTGAATCAGTGCCCCAAGTTCGGTTGGTGACTTCATAGTCGCCAACACCTCCCACAGGGAGCGCGAGGGCGTGTTAGTCGATTTTGCCTTGCCCTTACGGGCTATTTCCCGGACAATTTTTTCAACGCTTAGAATTCCGTAATCCCGCAGCGAGTTCATACGGGGCTCGGTTTTTAGCACAATGACTAACCTGCGCGCTTTGTCGGACAACTCCAAGTCGTTGCGCATCTCCACAGCGTGAGTTGCCGTCAATCCAAAGTGTGGGCCAACCAAAGACTGAAGGGCCAAGGTCTTTGTTGGGTCGGCGCCCACGACAGTTACATAGTACCTGCTATCATCTGCTAGCCTACGCAGTAATTCGGGTAACCAATCCGTAGTCGGTAACGGCAAATTAGGGAGCAGTAGCCCAGTTGGTGTTATAGGGTACTCCTGTTCAAGCAGTTCAAATAGAGTAGCGAAGAGTATATCGTTCGAGGGCATCACAGGCACTGTAAAAGCGAAAAGGAGAGTAAAAAAGCCAATTTGCTGGTTACCACATGGCGCTAATCAGCGTCACGTCGTCGGCATAAGTTCGAGCGTAACCCAAGCGGGTTAAATCTTCAATAATGCCGCGGGCATTCGCCGCTAGTTGCGCCGACGTAACATTGCGGATTCCCAAACGAGCAAGACGCTCTCCATCAACTTCCGGTAGAGCACCGCATATCAGTCCGAACCGCTTGTATGCCAACTCCCAAAAAACCTCTGCTTGTATCACTTCTTTATGGTGAAGCAGGCTTGTCACCAAAGCGTCGTAGACAGCTCCAACAGGCATTAGGTAGCGCTCACCACGCCCATGCTTGCGGGGCCACTGCAAGCCAATGCGACGCCCCAAATGTTTGCTACAGCCTTCCGGGGTGACACTGTCCTGCCCCGATTTGGTCCTGCCAATTATAGCCATTGCCGGACCTGTTAGAGCACGAACCGCTGCTTCAAAGTGAGTTTCACCAGCCAGCAACTCCTGCTCATACTCTAAGGCGTAACGCTGAATTTGGTCGGCAGTGAAGGATTCAGCCGGGAGCCAAGTTGAAGCCCAGTCACGGTATTCCTCTTCGCTAAGTTTATGGTCACCCCGTTGAATAAGCTCCTGACGCAATGAATCTCCAAACACACTACGCAGACGCCGCCGGGCCAGAGCCAAGGTATGACGGCTAGCTTCTCTGACTGCCATTGGATGGTCAGAGGCACAAAGCAGTAAGGGCTGACAAGTGTCTGAATTTCCGTTGAACAGATGAAGTAGCAAGCCAAAGCCCGCTAGGGTCACTGTACGCTGTAGTAAGGCCGTTTTATCCAAATACGGTTCGTATTCTGCCAATGTAGTGAAGCTTTCCTGCAGGTTCTTCAGTACACACGATTCCTGCGCTTTCTGCTGAATATCACTGTCTGGGGCAGGGAACGCAGGCAACTCGTCCTCTTGATTTCCCAATAGGGGGGCGGTCAGCCGGTAAACGGCGTCATCGTTTTTTGACAAGGCTCCCCGAATTGCTAAGGCTGCAGCACGTTCTGGGGCACCCAACAAAACGTGTGCGAGCAGGTGGCCAGCTCGTTGGTCTGAGGGGTCTTTGGTGAGGTGGTGCCAGTGGGAGAGGGTAGGCGTAGAGGTTGAGCCTTCATAGAAAGCGCCATCCTGATTGAGCACGACATCAAGGGCCTTGCGCAACTGTGTCACTGCTCCCTCAGCTACTGCGGTACTGAGAGGTAACTCAGATGCGGCCCTAAAATCGGCGATTTCGATAATCTCAGTAGAAGATTTCTGCGTTTTGCCTCGCATGGTAGCTACGACCTTCTTCAGCAAAGCTAAATCCGGTTCGATTGGGCCAGCAAGCGCCCGAAACATACCGTTCGCTAAATGGACAGGCTTAATGTCACGCGCAGGAACAAAACCCCATGTAGCATTGGCAACGCGTTCGGCTACTTCAGCAAGTAAAAGCTCAGGCATAATATCAACTTAGGATTGGTCAGAACGGAAATAGGAAGATGTTAAAGCACGTATTTTACTTTGGTATGCCCGTTCTTATCAACCGGCTGTGCTTCTAAGCCGACTGCGTATGTATGACCTGCTTCAACGTCGTGGATTCGTATTTTTCCTGTTTCGTCAGCCGTGCTAAACGCGGCTAATTCCGATAAAAAACGTCCTACTCGGCGGCCTGCCTCTTCCGAGCGGAATTGTAAAGGCAATCCACGAGAAACCTGCCCTAATGCAGTCCAAAGTTCCAAATCAAGTAATAAAGCGGGAGCACCTGCTTTACGGCTTAGGGTTAACCGGACATGGTCAGGCTCATAATCCAGCAAACTTGCGAGAGCGGGAGATAGGGAAGGCAACTGTACTGCCACGTCCGTCTCACGTAAACTTGCCGCAGCTATCAAGGCAGTAGCTGGACCAACCGCGTCATAACGTAGCGATGTCCATAGGTACAGTTCTGGCGCAGTTGCGTTGGAACTTCCATCGTGACTTTTTGTGCCGGTCTCAATTTTCTGGTTAGCGAAACGTGCTAGAGCCGTCAACAGCTTGCGCCGAGCTTGACCGGTGCCGCCAGAAACCAAGTCAGCAAAACTTGCTCGGTCAGGAGGAATGGATTTCAGCAAGTCTTTGCCTTGCGTGGCTTCAAAATAGTATTGCCTTTTCAGTGACCTGAACCAACGCACAGCTTCATCTTTATCAGAACTTGAACCCGGAGCAGGATGGGCCGGACTGGTCAGCCATTGGCCAGCTGAGGCCGGGGAATCCCAGAGCTTATGCGTGTCTAAATGCGCGTGAGGTGAACGTGCCGGGTCCAATTCTCGAAGCGTAGCCGAAAGAGCACTTCCTTCAATTTTCTCGAAAATTGCTTCATAGTAAGGGTGTGCATTTTGTGCCCGTGCCGGTAAGGGTGACCCCCCGGTAATCATGCGCGCTAGCAACCCCAGCAGTTGATGCATAGTGACATGGGTACCGCCCTGGCTGACCAACTTTAGCAATTCACCGAGTCGTTGTTGAACCAAGTGATGGCCTAATGCCTGAACATTCGCTCTTACGCGTTCAGGAGCACTATCATAATCTACTTTGCGCAGAGCAATCTGCAGCGCCTTCTCAAGCAACTCGTGGGTTAATACTTGCCGAGAGCCAAGGTGAACAAGGAGCACTTCTGGAATTTCTGGCTCGTCTACAGTACCGGCATCGTAGACGAATGGAGTTGCCAGTTGCTCACGCAACATGCTAGCCTCAGACTCAGGCAGGTCAAGCAGAATCTGACGCAAAGGGCCTTCATTTACTGCTACCAGTACCGGCCGTTTGTCGATAATGGCCTGTTTTAATTCAGCCACCAGCTTTTCTTGATTCTCTGCACTTGCATCCCAATGGACGAACGTATTGCTCGGCCAGTTATCGTTATCCTCCGATAAGCGACGAATTAGGTGTGTCTTTCCATCCCCTGGATTGCCAGTTAAGTAGACCCGTCGGTTCGAGTTGAGCAAGCCAAGAATTCCAGCTTCTAGCTTTTTGGACTCGATATGAAAAATCTCTAGTTCCGCTGGCTTCAACTTCTCAGCAAAACTTGTGCGTCCGCCATTGAATAAGGCGAATACCGACCAGTCTATTTTGGGTGGCATATTATCTCCTAGAAAAAAAAAAGACCCCTGCTGTTTTCGGGCAGCCTCGGTTTCGTGGTCGGTGATTTGAGTTAGTGAGGCAATCTTTTCCGCCGTAAGCAGACGGGCAACGATTTCCGGGTTTTGGGCACGCTTGATGAACCAGCGTTGTTTCCAATGCTCAACGATAGCGGCCGTTTCCTGAACATAATTGTCAAGGTCCGAAAAAAGCCATTCGGGCTCCTGGTCCTCTCCCAAAAGGTAGCGCTGCCAGTTCTTAGCCGTAGGGGTGAGATAGACTAGGCGAGGGGTTGCGTGCTTCTGTAGCTTTTGCAGACCCAGCATGTTAAATGCTGAGGCGATAGAGCGCAACTTATAGTTTACCCCGGCCGCAAAAGTGTAACTCTGGCTGTTCTGCGCCGGGTCTTCGCGCAGCATTTCCTGAATCACATCGTAGGTCTGACGCGATAGGTGGACACTGCCGAACCCTTCTGTTTTGCCAATGAGTTTGTACTCGATTTCACCTTTGGCAGTGGGAAACTTGATGCGGTTGTATTGACTGCTTCCAACGTGGTACAGGCTGCTGGTTCCCAGGAGAACGAGATTAGCATCACGATTTACAATTTCGCCACGCATACGGCTGGCAATCACGCTGGAGCTATCGGTGTACCGTGCTTTATACTCTGCTACTACTTGAGGGCTTGCCATCAGCATAGCAACGAGTTTGCCGCCTAGTAACTCGCCGTAGGGGGGGATGGCACCGCACGTAGTGATTTCCATAATGGAAGCCGCTACATGCCGCTTTTTGATGCTTTTAATGGCAATGCGCAGTGCTTTTAAGCCCTCTGGCGATGCTAGCAAGTGGGCTAATCGTTCGGGGGCAGGCAGGTGGTCACTCTGCTGAAACACTTGGCGGGCAGAAAGCAGCCCGCTTAGTGTCTCGGCCCGCTTACGCCGGTAAAGGTCTGAGCGTGCCTCTGCTTCCAGGTCGTTTGCTAATCCACGGTGCGCCGTTCGGCTGGCAACTGGTAAGTCCCGAGCTGCGCGGTCCAAATTGTCGAAGGTAGCCGCAGTGGGTTGTACCAGTTCTGCTAACTCCAGTATGCCTTCTTCAACAAAATCCTCTGCGAATATTTCATCAACTGCGCGGGCTAGCTCAAAGTCCAGAGCACGTAGCCGACTTGTGGGGTCGGCGCAATTCTGCAAGGATTTGACGGACCATCCAACGTATTCATCCCGAACGGTTATCTGAACGACAGCTGAACCCAGGGCGCCAATGCCGATAATGGGATGCAGGGGCCGGGCGGCATCGCGCACCAAGTAGAACATGCGCCGGCCTGGCTGCGTCTGGAAAGGAAGGCTCCAAGTGTAGCGGCAGTAACGCCAGATGTCGAGCAGTCGAAGACCAGTATGTTCATCGACTGCTTCCGTGGCCAACTGCAAATAAGGCTGTACCAAAGAGCCAATCAACTCAGCGCGATTGGCTTCAGGGGCGGCCAGGCAAGTTTGCAATTCAGCAGCTAGGGTCCTTGGGTTGACCAATAAGTTGCGCACGTTCAACATGCGGCCGGCATGTCGTCGAGGCAATTCCATGCGTCGTATAAAGCGCTGATTATCGGGGTCACGTAATTGCTCGTCGCGGTTTGCGACCAGCGATGCCCGTAGAACTTGCTTTACTTCGGCAGGTGAGGTAGCAGTTTGACCAGGACGGACCGTTGTATCCGGGGACAAAGCGCGTAAGATGGTTGCAGTTTCGCTGGCACAGGAAAAGTGCCATCCCTGGCTGGCAAGGTCCATAAGCACGCGACCAAAAACCCGTAAGCGTAAGTAGTCAGCATGAGGCAATGCCTCGTCATTCAACATACTCAGCCACCCACGCAGATAATCAGCCAACACTGTTGGTAGGGGGGCTTTAGCAAGAACGGCCCATAGCCGGCGTATAGCGGCGTTTGAAGGCAGTTTTGGAGTTAATTCGTACACAAGTAGGCGTTCGGGGGACTCAAAAAATCTACGAAGCTACAGCAAAGCTTTGCGGTTTCAAACCAGAATTCGTTGCTGTTGCTAGTCAATACCCCCACGATTCAGGGTTGAGCAAATGTAGCACGTATATTACCAAAATCAGAATAAAATTGCGCTAAATGTAATCAAAGTGACTAGATTTGCGTTATGGTTATTCTGACCGAGCGGACCCTACGTGAGTTTGGAGAAAAACATGCTGATGCAAAGGAGGCGCTCAAGGTATGGTATGCTCAGGTCGAGTACGCCGAATGGGCTACTTGGTCAGACGTCAAGGCTAGTTATCCATCAGCGGATTATGTAGGAAACGACCGCTACGTTTTCAACATACGTGGCAACCGCTACCGCCTCATCGCTAGGATACATTTCAATATTCGTACAGTATATATTCGATTCATTGGAACACACGCCGCCTACGATAAAGTGAACGCCTCAACCGTATAACCTGCTTAGTCATGACGTTGCACACCGAAGCTGAATACTTGGCGGCTTTACGCCAGTTTGATGAATTGCTTGATACTGATTCGGGCAATACTGCTGCGCTATTGCCCCTGCGAGATGCCATTCACACCTATGAAAAGGCACAAGATTTTCACCCTGGGCCTCCCCAGACCATAGCGGGACGCATCGAGGTAGAAATGTTTCGGCGACGTATGAAGCAGAAGGAGTTGGCAGCTCTCTTGGAAATCACTCCTTCACGTCTCAATGAGGTGTTGAAGGGTAAGCGGCAAATCAATCTTGACTTAGCACGCCGTCTATACCAGAAGCTTCAGATACCCGCTGATTTTATCTTGGATGCCGCATAAGGGCTGCAACTCCCTCTTCGCTAGCATAGCGCCTCAAAGGAACACTTGTGACAGCTACATCGACAAAATCTCATCCGCATATTACCTTACAAGAGTTGGTTACTGGTCTTGCCGACCCTGCGAACCATTACATTGTAAAGGCGCATTCATATGAGTCAGAGGGGCGCGTGTGGTATTTAGCAGTACTGTATCTTCATCAAACCGTTGTGTGGAACGTGGAGTTGAATGGCAACACCCTTTCCTGCGAAATCTTATTAAGTAGATATCAACCGCAGAATAAGTCCCGCATTACCGTTGACTGCACTCAAGTTTGGAGTATCGCCAGTGGCCCAGATGCGAAATGTGACAACGAAGCCAACCGGCTTTTCTTCTGTTCAGAAACACTAGCGGATTACCCTTTAGCAGCTGAGTGCAATTAGTAAGCTGTCTGGGTTCGCCTGAGCAGTTGGCGAATCTCTGCAGCTGCTGCTTCCGCAGAACCCTTCGTGCGATTTGCCCACTTACCGTACAATGCGGTATGCCGGTATACTGACGGAATCGGGAGGCGGTATAGATGCAGGTACAAGTAGAGCATGTCGTACCAGTCTACAAATTGCGCCTCTGGAAGCCATCCTTGGTGATGAAATCCACGGTGTAAGAGAAAGTTGACTGTGAGCCCGTCTTCTGCTTTTGCAGGCAATTTGCCAGTTTCGCGCAACAAATTCAGATATTTGGCTCCGTTCGGGTGTTGTCCCAGCCAAACTTTTTCGGCATACCGGTATCCGTCGAAAGCGTGAGCAAACTCAATAATGGTTTGCTCTGTAGTTGAAGTAAGGCCTGTATTCACAGAAGATTAGTTAATGGCCTCGGCCTTTATTTCGTATAAGTTATACTTTGGGCTGAGTGGGTTCCAATTCTGAACGTTGATGAGAAATAGCTTTAGCTTCTCCGCGCCTACTGGGGCCGCCAAACGAAAATTAGTTTGTTGAAGCCCGAGCATATCACTGGATATATCCAGCCACTCATCAATTTCTTCTAGATTCTTTCGCGGATTAGCTCCATGCTCGTCTAACAAGGATGATATATTCACGCCTTTCACTTGAATCAGTAGTGGTGATGGGTTTGATTCAATCAGACCAAATACTTTTAGGTTTTTCCTGTACAAAGTGGTTTTGACATATTGGATATTCAAAGCCAATAATTCTTTTAGGAAGTCGATTGTATAGGTTAATAACTCAGAGCCATAACGCTTGCTTATGGCATATCTCGCAGCTGTCTGCTTAGCAGGAGATACATAAGTGTCGCCATGCTGAAAGTTGAATGAGCCCCCATTGGACTGTTTAATCATCTGCTGAAAAGATGGAGCACTGAGTTGAAAGAGGTGTGTTTCTCTTAAATGCTGCTCGCTCAACGTGTATACTTCCTTGCTTAATTCTAATAGTTTCCAATCTGTTACCGGATTGATACCTCCCAATCCGTTCTTCAATATACTATCCAGAAATAGGGTTGAAGTGCCGTGATATAAGTCAATGGTAAGTTGATTCGTGGCATCTACCATGCGCAGTGTTCTCTCAGAACTATTCATAAGTTTCTCCCAGTATTTTAAAATTCTGACGTGCCCAAAAAGTGCTCGTCTAAAAAGTAGTATGGCTTGGTTTCACAACCCCAGTGCCTGAGCAGCATTATAAGAAACCACGTTGTTGAGCTGCGTGTAGCGCTCAATCATAGCATCCGTTTTCTGCTTGGTCTGGTTCTTAATGGCTTTGTGAGACTGCCCATTAAGCACAGCTACGGTTACAAAGGACACGCGCAGTGAGTGAGCTGAGTAAGCCGGGCCGAGGCGCTTTTGCACCAACTTGTTGATGGAAATGTCCGAGAGCCGCTTGTCCGAGGGAGCGGCCATCTGCCCCGGAGTCGCCCGCGGAATCTTCACGAACAGCGGCCCCGTGGTCCGGCCCAGCAGATTAAGCCAGGCCCGGAGGCAGCGCACGGGGCAGAAATCCGCATTGGGGGCGTAGAAAATGGCTTTGTCCTCTACCGCGCCGTACTGATTGGTCTTGCTTTTGGCCAGATGCACCAGCAAGGCCCGCTCCGTAAATTCCAACTGCTCGATGTTGAGGTCCACCAGCTCGGAGCGCCGGAAAGCCCCCGCGAAGCCGACCAGCAGCAGCGCCCGGTCCCGCAGGCCTGCCGTCGTTTCCAGGTCGATGCTACGAATGGCTTGTTTCAACTCCTCGACGGTAAAAGCCAGCGCCTGGTCCTGCCGCTTGCCCAGGGTGCGGGCAATGCCTTCCATGACGATGTTGAGCGCATCCACCGTCGCCGGCATCGGGTGGCCGCTGAGCTGATGCGCCTTGCGGATGGCGGCCAGGTGCCGCCGGATAGTGGCCAGCGCGTGCGGCCCAGTGAGGGGTTGTTGCCCCTTCTTTTTCTCCCTACCGCCCCCAGTATCTGAAGTCGGCTTTTCAGAAGCCAGGTATGCCACGTATTCCGTCAGGGTGGTGACGTCGGCTGGCACCGCCGTAAATCCGTGCAGCGCGCAAAACTCGGCGTAAGTATTCAGGTCCGACTTATAAGCCCGCTCCGTGTTGGCGGCACCCTGCAGGCCCGTTTCCAGGAAGCCGGCTACTTTGGACGAAGCCCGCGCCAGGTTGGCAGCGACTGCTGACCCCGTCGTTACGGCTGGCACGTTGCGTAGGGATTTACTCATGGTTCGGGGTGAAGGGCAAAGTTGAGCAACGCATGGACAAGGCCATACTTAGAAGGTGGTATCGTCCATGAAGTTCACCCAGCGCAGGTAATCTGTTTCACTAAGCTGGTGGGCCATATAGTCGTGTACCGAGTGGCCCCGCTGGGTGAGGATGAAATCCTGAAACGAGGGGGAGCCGCCCGCCCAGCACGCGGCCATGCCCCGCCGCAACAGTAGTACCCGAATGGCCGAGGGGTGACTATCCACCCACTTGATGTATTCTTCCGGCGTAGGCTTATAAGCGCGGGCTTGCTGCAGGTAGGCCAGCGCCTGGGTTGTCACGCGCTCAACAAATTCCAACTGACTCATATTACTTAACAGTCCAATGATAGCCGCGCCGGTAAGCCCAAAGCACAAGGTTGGGGGCAATGTCTTCCGTGAAGCGGTAGCGGGAATACGTGTAGAGGGCGAACAGTCCCGGCACCACCCACACCAAAACCGGGTGAGCGGCTTTGACGGTATGCACGATGAACAGGTGCAGCAGCAGCGACGGGACGACGCAAGCCACCAGCAAACACAGCGTGAACGGCAGCAGCCAGTGCCGGGTGCCGCGCAGGCGCAGGCCGATAGCCACTCCTTTAAGTAAATAGAGCAGCGCGTAGAAGCCGTAGGCCAGCGCCCCGATGCTCAATAGCCGGGTATACCCGAAACCCGGTCCGAGAAAATCCAGGTTGGTTGTCAGCACCAGACCCAGCACCAGGAACGGAGCCAGCACCAGCGTTTCGACTACCAAGCGAAAGCCCAGGCCCAGCACCACGGCTAGCCCGTTGCCAATAGCCTTACCGTTTTGATAGGACTGTCGAATGTTGGGCGCGTTGCGGCCAGCCTCGTAGCCATCTTCGTAGTCAGACATGCTGTTATAAATTGCGGGTGAGAGTCGCATAGGGATAGAAGCTTTTACCAGTAGTATTTGCCTTTAGTTGAGATAAAAAAAACAAGTTATGATAATTGGGTCTTATCATAACTTGTTTTCAAACGTACGGCAAATAAAAATACCCGGCCAGAAATCGGCCGGGTATCCATTAGCTACTGACAATATTTCTCCGCACTATTTGTGGCGACAGAATAGAGTTGAAAGCAATTGGGTAGGCTGAGCGTGAGGTACCGCGCAGTTGGTGCCAATAAGGAAGCGGCGCGGGCAGCGTCGGTTGGTGACCACGCGGCCGAGCAGCTACAACCGTGACCATGCCGACAGCACCGGCTGACAGCCCGATGAACGGGAGCAGGCGTGAATTGAGGTTGGTCAGCATAAGTAGGAAGAGCTATTCCCCGATAACGTACACCGGCACGGCCTGCGCATCGACGCCCCGACCGGTTTCCTTCTTAACCTCTTTGCCATCCAGCAAGATGGAACAGGTGATTTCCGAGGCCGCCGTGCCCCCGTCAATGCTGGCTAGGATGGTCAGGTTGTCGCCCTGCTTCATGGTGCGCTTAAACTTGTAGCTCGCCGGTAGTGGCGTGTTGCTGAGCGTCGTATTGCCGCCGCTTTCGTTGGTGTAGCTCAGGTAATCCGATACCGTGGCATTGGAAGTAACCTTGTATTCTACCTGATACTCTTTTGGCCCCGAGGGCGTAGCATCGTTGTCTTTCGAGCAGCTGGTGGCCAGGGCCGCGCAGCTCAGCAGTAGATAGGCAAGTCGTTTCATAAGTCAGAAAGGGTGGTTAGCGGAAGTGATACCGCAGGCCGGCACTCGCGTTGCCGGGCCATTGGTCGATTAAAGGGTTGTTGAACAGGTAGCCTTTCGTGCCGGTGGCCACGAGGGAAAGGCGGTTGCCGAGGAAGAAATCAACTTCGGCCCCGGCTTGCGGGCCATAGGTGAAGCGTTGCGGCTCGTTGGCATCGGCAGCCAGCTCGCCCGTGCGATTCTCGTTGGTGCGTTCGTAGCCGGCCCCCGCCCCGATAAGCAGATGCACGTAGGCAAACTCTCCGATTCGGAATAGCTGCGGGGCGATGAACAGCCGGCCCTGATAGGTCGAGTATTCACCCTGAGCGCCGAGGGTGCCGGCATCCCGCAGACCACTGGCCCGCAGGGCCAGCTTGTTGGTGAGCATAGCATTGTAGCTCAACTCGTAGTAGTCGCCCTTTTCGGAGCGCCCGAGGTGGGCACCCCAGCTGGAAATGTGTTTAACGTGGCGTTGAGCCAGGGCCGGCGATGTGCCGGCCCCAGCTAGTGCAAGCGCCACAAGCAGGAGCTTTTTCATGCGGGTTTAGCGACGGGGACGGGCGCGGTCCATTTTAATGAGTGACTGTTGAACCAACACGTCGGCGTACACCAGCTCCGCAGCTTGGCGCGAGGGACCCGGCTGCGAGGATTCGGCCAACAGCCGGTCGGCTTCCTGGCGCAGCTGCATCGCCTTTATCATGTTGTCGTTTGAGGAGTTGAGGGCGGCCATCCGCTCGCCTTCCGTCATGGCGTAGCGGCCCGGATTCTTGAGTGTGGCATTCATTTCAATGCTTTGCTGCGTCATTTCGTCGGCAATCTTGTAGTAGCCGAAGGCAGTAGCAATCTTCTTCTTCTGCATCATCTCCTCGTAGGCGAAGGTCGAAACGGCGGCTTCTTCGCGCTTGGCCTGATACTGGGAAGAACTCATGCGGTTGTTGCCGGCCGTGGCCCCCGCGCCAAAGCGGGAAAACACGTCGTACACGGTGTTCAAATCCTGCTGGGGGTTGTTAAGCTGCAGGGCCTGCCGCAGGCGTTCAGCTTTCTGAAACACGGGCATGTACTGGTTGCTCTGGCCCCGGCCCGACATGGACAGCGCCCGCGCAAACAGCTCCTGCGGGTTGGAGAGGCGCAAATCCTGAATGCTTTGCACCTTCCGTAAGTCGGCCTGCACCTGCCGCTGCAGCTGCAGCGTCTGGTCAGTAATGTCCTTTACCTGACCGGTAATATCCTTGGTGACGCCGGCAATCTGCCGGGCATCTTTTACTACCTGGTAGTTCTTGACGGTTTCGGTCCACTGGGCCAGCCGTTTGGCGAAGTCGCCAATGTGAATGCCCATGTGCAGCGGGTCATTTACTACGGCTTGCGCGGAGGCCTCCTTAGTGGAGAAAACCAGCGTAACGGCCAGCAAAGCGGGCAAAAGGAGCTTTTTCATAGTCGTAAGCTTTTAGGTGAACGGAAAGTAATCAGCGGCCACTCGCGGCTTCCGGCCCCAACTGGCCGGCCGCCGCCGTGGTAATCAGGATGGGGTAGCCATCGGGGAGCAGCACGTCGCGCAACTTGGTGCGCGTTTTGGGCCGGGAGAGCACCGTCGCCGCGACGCGGCCCCCGACGCCCACCACCGAGTTAGCGGCCGACGCCGAGCGGTCAATGGCGGTACTGATTTCCTGCGTGGTCTGCTGCTGCAGGTCGCTGCCGGCCATGGAGGCATCTTTGGCAATGCGCTTCACCGGGTCAATCATGATGCCGGGCATGTAGTTGAAGTCGTAGATGTCGGCATCGACTCGCGTTGGCCCGAGTCGGTTTACTTCCAGCGTCACGTTGTTATTGCCCACCGTAGCCACGGCCGCGAAGACCATGTTTTTGGGGAAGGTCACGCCACTGACTACGGCATCTTCCAGCAAGCGCAGAATGACCACCGAGCCGGTGCGGACCTTCTGCTCCCCGTTGATGACGCACTTAAAAAACACGTCGGGAGTGAGCTGCTGTTGCTGCTGGTAGTTGCCCTGCGCCATCATGCGCGAGGAGTTGCCCACCTTGACGGTATTGAAGCCATCCATGCCAGGGGCATTCATCCGGGTTGCCAGCAGCTGCGCGGTCTGGTTGGGGTCCCGGTAGCGTTTGCCCGTCATGCGCTCGTATGCAGCGCGGGTTTCGGGCGGGGAGCTAGCCAGCATCGCCAACACGTCCGGGTCGGTTTCAAACGGGGTACCGTCCGCGTCCCGTGCCGGCACCAGGCTACGGGCAGCCGAAGAGGAGCGCCGCCGGCCACCGCCGCTGCTGGCCGTGATACGGCGACGGGGCACCACCAGCGTTTCCGAGCGGTAAGAGCCGGTACTCGGGTCTTGAATAGTCGTCTCGATGGTATCTACGTCGGCCGCGGCCACGCGGGCGGCCTCGGCCCGGCGGGCTGCCGCCTGCGCGAAAGCCTGAGCGCGCCGCCGCCGACGCAGCGCCTGCCCGGTCGTATCAACGGCAAACACATCAACCACATCTTCATCGGTCGGGGTAGCCGGGGCCGATTTGGCATCCATCTCGGCGCGACGCTGGGCCTCGATTTGGGCCGAAGGCGAGGCGACGGGCGAAACCGGCGAGGTTTCGGGCGAAGCAATTTCCGGCTCAATGTTCGCCGAGGCCGCCGCTACCGGCTCCTTTTCCTGTTGGGCAGCTTCCTTCGCGGACTTAAGCCACAGGAACAGGCCCCCGACTACGAGCACCAGCAGCAGGCCGGCAAAGGCCATCCAGTTGGTGCGCAGAATTTCGGTAGGCGTACGTTTCCCGGCCACGGCCGCTGGCCGCTGCTCCGGCTCATTATCGGGGTTCGGCGGTCGAACGGCCGGTTGATTTTGGGAGGTGATGGGTTCCATAGGGATGGGGGCCGGCGGCCTTAAATGGTGGAGGCGCGGTTAATCACCCGCGAGGGCACCGGCAGCACCAGCACCCGTGCCCCGTTGAGTTCGCGCAGGGTTACTTCCAGGTAGCCGCGTTCCGTGGCGGCGTACAGGGGAATGGCATAGGTCAGGTAGCCGGTGGTGCGGCCGGTGATAATCTGATTGGCCAGCCCGCCCGAGGGAGCCAGCGGCCGGCGCGCTTCGTTCTTTTTGCGGGCCAGAAACTTCTTCTGAGCGTTTTCCACCAACTGGAAGTCGGTGAAATCGACGTTGTAGTCGATGTTGGTCTTGTTGATGACCTTGAAGCGCAGGTAGGTGAAATCCTTGTCGTTGCGCACGTTGGCCAGCGACAGCACCAGGTCATTATCCACCACGGCTACCGCCTGATGCTCTTCCTTGGCCTTGCGCAGCTTACTGAGTTTGCCCTCGACCCTGCTTTTCTTCTCCTCTTCCTTATCAAGTGCCAGCTCGTTTTCCGGGGCCGAGCCGGCCGCCGTGCCGATGCCGCTCATGCCCAGGGCCCCATCCTTTTGAAAGTCGTAGAGTTGCAGAACCGGCCGGTTGACAAACACGAGACGCCCCATCCAATACTTCGAGCCGTAGCGAATCAGCATGGGCGTAGGCGGCGCATTCTTGCGTTTGGCGCGCACGAACACGGCATTTGCTTCGATTTTGACCAGGTAGTTATTGGCCATGCCCACATCGACGAGCGACACCGGGCCACTGAACACGAGGTAGGTAGTGGAGCTGTCCGAAACGGCCACGTCCAGCAGAGTTTCATTGGCTACTACCACCGAGGAGGGCGGGCGCTGGGTGCGGGCGGTTTGGGCCGAGGCGCCGGCAGCGGAAAAAAGCAGGCCCAGCAGGGCCGGCAGGATATAGTTAGGCATGATTGACATCAGGTTTAGGGGTTAGCGAGGAGCCGGGCCAGCCGGCGCGGGAGTGGTAGCGCCCGGAGCCGGGGCCTCATCGGGGGCCGGGGCCAGGCCACTTTGCGCTTCCTGCAGGCGACGCTGCCGGTCGGCTTCCTGCGACTGCAGCAGCTCCGTTTCTTCCCGCGTCAGCGTGGGCGTGTAGGGGATGTAGTCGAAGTTGGTAATCAGCAGCCCGTAGGGGTTGGCATCCGAGCGGTTGGTTTCTTCCAGGTTGAACTTGGCGGCCAGCGGCAGCGGCTCTTTCTGCTGGCCGCCGATGAAAATGCGCTGCTTGATGTAGACCTGACCGGCCCAAGGACGCTTGCTCATGTCCACCAGCACACTATCCACCGTCACGACGTTGCGGGCGGCGTATCGCTCGTAGTTCTGCAGCACCTGGCCCCGCGTGAAGCCCTCGTAAATTCGGCGGCCCCCGCGCCCCTCAATCAGCGGCAGGGCCGCATCCAGGTTGGCCTTGTAAGTGTATTGGTCGTGGCCGAACATGGTTTGCATGAACTGGCGCACCAGGTTGCGGGCCTCGTAGGCGGTGTGGGCATCCGTGCCGGCCGAAAGGGCCGCCACCGAGCCGGTTTGCGAGACGACGTACACGCGCTTACCGCTGTTCTCGTAGGCCCGGTACACCAGGAAGCCCGAGGCCAGGGCGACCAGCAGCAGGGCTAAAACACTCCCCAGCGCCAGGTTGCGCATGGTGGAGAAGGAGGTACTCAAATCTTTGGCGGAATCCATCGTATAACTGGTTAGAAGGTCAGGCTGGAAGGGTGAAATCAGGTCGCTTGGGCATTTTCTTCCCTACCGCCCCATCATGTGAGCAGTAGACAAAACCCTATCAGAAGAGGGGATTTAGGTAGTCCAGAGGCCGGAGGCCCGCTGCCGGTAGGAAGGGTTCAGCGCGTCCGACATGGTAATGGATGGCAGGCCCGAGGAGGCGGAGCTACTGGCTTCACCGCCACCCCCACTGCTGCTGCCACCGCCATTAGGGCTGCCTGCGCTGCCACCACCACTGCCGCCACCGCTACCACTGCTACCGCCGCCGCCAGCGTTGCCCATTGCCCGACCCACGGCCGAGGCCAGACCGCCGCCGCCGGGAGCCGCCACCCCGGCTACCGTCGTAGCCGCACCCATTGCCATACCAGCCATCTGGCCGGCGAAGCCCTGCACGGCCGAGGAGCCGATGAACATGGACGTGAGGTAGGGCACGATGATGTAGAGCATCACGAAGGCCACCGACATGAGCATGAACTTGGTGTCATCCACCGATTGGGCCGGCCCGCCGCTGGCCAGGATGCCGCCCGCGACCCGCTGGGTATCGGCAAAAAAGCCGTACATGGTATCCAGCAGCACGAACGTGAGCCCCCACATCTGCACGGCGATGAAGTTCTGCAGCCACTTCATAGCTAGCTGACCAAAGGCCGGAATGACGGAAAGCGTCATGGCGATAGGGCCGGAAACGTAGAGGAAGCCCAGGATGAACTGTTGCAGGAACGTCATTATTTCCCGGACGATAAGCACGGTGGTAGCCGTGAAAAGCCGCGTCATAATGCCCGAGAAGGTAAAGGAGCTGAGCGTGTCGGAGATGCTGCTAATCATAGCCGCCGCCCCCGATACAATGTCGCCCATCCCGATATTGTCATTGCTGGCCGCTGCCGCCACCGCCGGCGGCGTGGTCAGGGCGCTGAGGGCTTCGGCCGCGGACTGGTCGGTAGAGAATAGGGCCGTAAAGGCCGCAATGCCGGTACCCAGGGTATCAATCAGGCTCTGGTAGAAGAAGAGCAGGAAAAATATCCAGGTAGCCTTGATAATCGGCCCCCAGTCCATTGCCAGGCCGCTACCGCTGATAAAGCCGCGCCCGATGGTGTAGAGCAGGGCGATGCCCATCAGCGAGGGCGTCAGAAACCGGCAGGCCGTGAGCACAATGGCTAAGGTCTGGTCACAGGCGCGCAGAAACCCCGGGTCGATGCCGTAGGCCACCATTAGAAAGTTGCCCATCATTTCCCCCCGAGCTTGCGGCTCTGCTTATCTTCGACAAACTGGTCCACGGCGTAGTCGAGGCGCTGCACTTTCACGTCCTCGTACTGTATCTCCCCATCGGTGCCGACCACGAGCTGGCCGGCCTTGTCCACTTTAGGGCGGCGGTTGGTCTGCTGGTAGAACTTTACCAGCTTGTTGAGGTGGTTGCGCTCCACCGGCTTGGACGTCAGGATGGCATCGAGCTGGGGTGAGGCCTCCAGGGCAAATACCTTCCCTTTGGCTCCCTGCTTGATGAAGAACTCGCGCAGGGCATCAGTCGAGCGCACCGACTTAATCAAATCCATCTCGTGGCCCGTCAGACCGAGTGGCGCCTGCAACTGGGCAAGCGAGTCCGGGTTGATGTGGCGCAGGATAATTTTGGTAGCCGAGTTGTTGATGATGGCCGGGCCAATCTTGCTGCTGGTAATCTCGGTAATGCCCTGGGTGATGATGGTCACCGAGCCGTTGGTTTTCCGAATCGTGCGGTACATGGATTCAATGAACTCCGAGAGCACCCCGCTGAGCATCGTCCAGGCTTCGTCCAGGGCGATGTACTTCACGTCATCCGGGAACTTGCGGAACAGGTCCAGGCTCAACTCGGTGATGAGCATGGCCACCACCGGGTACAGGTCGGGGTCGGCCTGAACTTTGGCTAGGTCGAAGCAGATGAGGCGGTACTCGCTCAAATCCACGTCGCGCTTGGCGTTGAGCACCCGCTCGTAGCGCCCGCCGGTGATGTACTGACCCAGCACCAGGAAGAACTGGTGCATGTCGATGTACTTCATGTTTTTCTGGTACTGCCGGCGCGCCCCGTCCAGCGGGTCTGCTTCCTGCCCTTCGCCGGGTACCGATACCGGCTTTTGCATAGCGGCGTCGTAGCGCTCCACGAAGCGGTAGAAGCTCTCCATGCCGGGAAACTCCTCATCCTTCTGGCCCAGCTTGTCGTGCTCGTTGAGATACACGTAGTATTCAATCAGAAACCGGCTGAGGATGGTGCGCTCCGACTTATCTAGGCCTGTATCCTTGCCCCCTTTCCAGAGGGCGGCAATCAGGGCCAGATGGAAGTTGGTTTTCTCATCGTTGTAGAGCCACTTGTTGCCGTTGGCTTTGTCTCGGGGCACGATGAAGGGGTTGAACTCAATCGGGCGCTGGGGGTCGTACTCGAAGTAGGTGTTGTCGAAATCCTCCCCGTTCAGGGACTGCAGCACGTTGCGGTAGGTGCCGCCCACGTCCATGATAATCTGCCGCGCCCCCTTCTCGTAGCGCTGCACAATCAGGTTGCCGAAGGTGTAGGACTTGCCCGAGCCGGAAGGCCCGATAACCATAGCGTTCTGATTGTCCAGCGCCGTGTTGAACAGGTTGACCTGCACCAGATTGCGGAAGCGGTCCGTGAGGTACTCTCCTACCGGGTCGGTTTTGTAGGTAGCGGTCCAGTGCATGTAGCAGGCCCCCCGGTCGGCGGTGGTGGTCAGCCAGCGGTCCGGCACCTGGTTGGCGTTGCCCGGCAGCAGGCCGAAGAACACCGGCAGGGCCAGGTAGCTTTCCACGACGCTTTCCGTGCCGAACATATAGCGGAAGGCGGCCGTGGCCCGCTCGACGTTTTCCCGCCGGCTGGTATCGTTGGTATCCCACAGCATAACCGAGAGGTGCAGACCCACAATCTGCTTATTTTCGGCCCGAACCTCGGCGGTGAACTCCTCGACTTCGGCCGCCCGCAGGTGGTTATCCTGGGTGGCCAGGAAGGAGAGCGAGGCGTTTAGCTTGCGGTCGGTATCCAGGCTGCTTAGCTCAGCGCGGGTATCCTGAATCATCAGGGCCTGCGTGAGCACGTGCGGGCACTGGAGAATATGCGTGAGCGGGTAGAGCATGGGCGCGGTGACACCGTAGCTGTTTTTCACGGCCGGGTAAGCGTCCGAGCCTTGCCCCACCATCGACAGGACATTGACCTTCTGCTCGCCCACGCTGAACGTGCCCATATCGTTGCCCATCTCGCGTTCCTGCCGGGTGGGCTGGCCGTCGAAATTGAGGTTGAAATACTGCAGGTACAGCTGGTGGATTTCCTGGCTGCTGAGCCGCTCGAAGGCGACGCCGCCCAGGTTCTTGATGCCCTGAATGAATTCGACCGCGCCGCTTTCGGCTACCTCCAGGGTTTGCACCAGCTGCGCAAAGGGATTCTTGAGCACGGCCTCGCCGGCGCGGGCTACCAGGGCATTGACCGCGTTGGTTTTGGGCGACTTTACCGACGCTGGCGCAAACGAGATGAACAAGTAGGACTTCTGGAACAGCACCAGCCGCTCGTAGAAGTGCTTGTTCATCTTGTTCTCAAAGTAGGTCTGCTGGGTTTTGTCTTCGCGGTAGGGCCGGTCGTAGTAGATGTCGGTTTTCTGCACGATGCTGCCCACCGGCAGGGCCCGCAGCACCCCGACGAGGGCGGCCTGGAAGGCCTCGTAGTCTTCGATGGTCCAGCTTTCCATTTCGGCCGGCTCGACCAGGAAACCTACGCCGACGCGCCCATCCTTGAACACGACCTTGTCGCCCTCGAAGCTATGCACCGGCATCACCGCGCTAAACGCGGTGGTTTTTGGCTTTTTTGTCATGAGCGGGAGTTGGTAAAGGCCCCACGGCCAGGCGGCGGGGCTGAATGAAGGTGAAGGAGAGCCACCCCATCAAAAAGCCGGGCGCTTGCTTGCGGCTCAGGTAGCGCAGGCCCATAATGAGGCCCAGTTCTGCGACGATGACGAGCAGGTAGATAATGCGGGGGATTTTGACCGCCATCCCCAGAAATCCGAGCAGCAGCACGGAACCGATGAACAGGCCAACCATGATGCCCAGGTCCTGAATATTCATTCCCAGGACCTGGGCTGGTCGCTCTATAGACTTGTAGGAGCGCATGAGAGCGGAAACTCAGGGCTTAGCGTACGCCCCCTTCGCCGCCGCCTACGGCCCCTACCAAATCGTCCTTGAACAGCTGGAAGCCGAACCACAGAATGACCCCGCCGACAAGCCAGCCCAAAGAGCCGAGCGCATCCGGGGCACCCTGCACGAACTTCATGACCACGCGAATCAGGCCGATAATCAGGATAATGGCGAAGATGACCTGCACGATGCCCACGACGGTTTCCTGCACTCCTTCGAGGGCGCCCTGAGCGCTACCGCTTTGGGCAAAAGCCGCCCGGTTAGATAACGCCAGGGCCGTCAGCATGGCGTAGGCGCGTTTTTCTGCTTTGGATGGTTGGTAGGCGTGTCCGGCAACAGCCAATTTCTTGGCCAGGGAAAGGGGGTTGGTGAACATGGGGGAAAGGGTGTTGGAAATGGAGTGTGAGGGCGCTTATCTCCCCGGAAGCGGTGGAAAACGGATTAGGCGCAGCGCAACAGCGGCTGGCTTACTGGCGCAGGGCTGGCACGCGGCAGCGCCCGGGCCAGACAGGTCTGGCCTGGTGCTTAAAAGCAGTTGGGGGCGGCTGGGGCGGGCACTGGAAGAAGTGGGAAGGCCGGGGCGGCGGGTAGCGGGGATGAGTGAGGTAGCATAGCGGGAGGGTAGAAATGAGAATGAGTAGTTGCTCGTAAGTAGGCCGGGTGCCGGCAGCCGGGGCCGGCTTACTTTCCGGGATACAGCCCCGTCAGCGCCGCTTTCTGGCTGGCATTCTTGGCCGCGAGGGCTGCCCGCTTGCGCTGGCGTAGCTCTACCTGCTTCAGCTGATTGGCTTGGTCATTTTTGGTCGGGGCGGCCGTCGTAATCGGGTTGTCATAAAGGGATTCCGGCACGGCATCATCTGCCGCAGATTCTGGGGCTGAATGCGCAGTTTCAGCCCCAGTGGCCGTTTCAGTAGCTGGAACTGCCGCTGCTTCCTTGCCCGCAGTGGTCGGGCTTTCCGGCTCGTCGATACCCAGCCTATCAAAAACCGACACTGCCGCCGTACCTAGCGCGTGAACCGAAGAGACTACCGGTGGCGCAGCATCGGCCGGCGTAGCCTCTGACTCCTCAGTGGCCGGCACCTCTGCTGGTATAGCGGCCTCATTCTCAGCTGCAGCATCCACCGCAGATTCCGTAGCCGCCAGCTCCCGCGCCGTGATTTGGTCGGCTTCCATGCGGTCCGCTTCCGCCTGTAGCTCCTGCTCCTCCTTGGCCCGGAAATCCTCTTCGGGCATCAAGCGCGAGATGGGGTTGTCGGCCGACAAGGGCGGCGCGGCTTCGGCCGGCGCGGGCGCTGGCTTTGGCCCATAGTGAAAGGAGCGCACCGACCGGTGGTTGCTGGTGGCTACCAGCACCTCCGGCTCGCCTTTGCCGTTGCCGGTGAAGCGCCACCACACCAGCCCCAACAGGGCCGCGAGGGGCAGAAGTACCAACAGGAAGAACAGGGCAGCTTGCATACTGGCGATGCTTTACGCCCGGTGTTCTGATAAAGTTCTGAAAGATTTCTAAAGTAATTCTTTTAAACTTCTTAAGAGTTTCTGCGTTAGCCGCAGTAGTCCGTTTCCGCAGCCTCCGCACCCATTAAGCTGACCGGCGGCTAATCGTACTATTTTGGCTTTTTGAGTTACCTGTTTGCAGCGTTTAGCTGCAATTTGTGTCTTTGTGGATTCTTTGCGTAAGCATCTGTCCACTCACACCTTTTGCACTATAACACCAACTGTTTACATGGTACCATCTCCACACATTTCGGCCCCGCTGGGCTTCCCCGACCTAAAGCTTTCCGTCCCCTATGCCGACGCCATCCGCTACGCCCAATTCCGCCTGTTGATGCTGGCCAAAGGGGAGTTGAAGTCGTTCTGCGAACAGCATGAACTGCCCTACACCAGCATCGTGGGCCTGAAAAACAACTCCCTCAAACGCGAAGAGCCGCGCTTACTGCAGCGCCTGCTCCGCAGCCTGGCCGTCGATACGGAGGTAATCCGCATCCCCCCCAACAGCCAGAGTCCCCGCTTCCTGTTTCCCACGGTTGAAGCCCTGACCACTTTTCAGCAGCAGCTCAAGTGCTTTGACAGTGGCAACCCTCCCCTTCCCGAATCCGAAGCCGCCACGGGCGGCGCGGAATCCCCTACCCCGTAACCACGACCGGATAGCCTTCCTGGTAGCTGAGCGGTACTTCTCACCGCTTTTCTTTCCCCGCCCGGAGCTACTGGTCATTTAAGACCACCAGTAAGCTACCCGCGATGAATGCACCCCGTGAGAACGACCCCAACGAGCTTGACCGGTTCAAGCGTGATATTGACCTCGTAGACTACGCCGAGCGGCAGGGCTACCAGATAAAAAAGGAAGGCAAGCGCGGCGACTGGCACCAGCTCGAAAAAGACGGAGAGGTGCTCATCGTCACGCGCAAAGACGACCATCAGGTGTACCTCAATACCGGCGACGACCGGGATAGGGGCAGCGTCATTGATTTTGCGAAAACCCGGGGCGGTGATGGCCACGGGCTGAATTTGGGGCAGGTCCGCCAGCAGCTACGCGAGTATCTGAATGATGGGCCTGCCCCAACTCGTGCCTATGCCCCGGCGGCCGACGTGGCCCGTCTTAACGCGTTGCCCGTCGGCAACCCCGACCACGAGCGCCAGGCCGAGGAAGACCGCCGGACGCGGCTGATTTCCGAGGTGCTGGGCGTGAAGCGGGAACTGACCGACCGCACGTACCTGCACGGCCGGGGCATCGAGGACCAGACTATCGACAGCCCGGCTTTTCAGGGCCGCATCTTCACTGCGCAGCAGAACGAGCATAAGAACACGGCCTTTCCCTTATACAACGCCGAGGGGCTGGCCAGCGTCGAGCAGAAGAACGAGCACTACAAAAACCTGCTTCCGTTGCCTAAAAACGGCATTTGGGTATCCCACTCTACCGAGGGAAAAGGCACCCAGGTGGAGCGTATCATCGTCAGCGAATCAGCCATTGATTCGCTGTCCCACCACCAGCTGAAAAGCGGCCAGGACCAGAAAAACACTATATACATTGCCACCAGCGGCACGCCGACCGAGGCCCAGGTAGCCCTGATTCAGCGGGTGATTGACAAGCAGGAGCCCCGGGAGGTCGTGTTGGCCAACGACCGCGACGCCGGGGGGCGGCAGTTCAACATGAACTACCTAAACGAACTGCACCCGGCCCGGCCGCTGGTGCCCGTGGCCGAGCAGGAAGCCTACAAAGAGCCAACGCGGCCGGTGGAGTGGCACGCCACCAGCGACAAGTACCACACGGGCTTGAAAGTGACTTATCACCACGACTCGGCCGAAGCCGGCGCGCAGCAGGTGCAGCAGCTCAGCGACCGGGTAGGCCAGATGAACGGCACCCAGGAAGCCGGCCCCACCATTGCCCTGGAGGTGCAGCGCAGTTCCGACCGGGAAACGGTACTGCGGTTGTCGGTGGCCAAAGCCGACACCGCGCAGCTGGAGGTGCTGACCCACGAGCTATACCGGCAGCGCGAACAGCTACGCCCGGAGCCGGAGCGCCAGCAGGAGACGTTTCTGCGGGTAGATTACCCGGTAGCAAAGGACTGGAACCGCGACCTGGAGTTAACCCGGCAGGGCCTGAATGCCGAGCAAATCCGCGCCCAGGCCCTGCGCGACGAGCAGCAGCGCGAAGCGGAGCGGCAGCAGCGCCTCGCCGAGCAGCACCGCCAGGAGCAGGAGCAGCGCCAACTGGCGCGCCAGCAGGAGCAGCAGCGCCGCGAGAACACCCCGGCAGCGCAAGAGCAGCGCGAGGCGGACGACCGCCGGTTTAATCAGGCCGTGCTGGGCGCGGCCGTCGCCAGTGCCGACGCCACGCCGGAGTCGCGCCCTTTCCGCTCCTACCAGTCCGAGCAGGAAGTCGCCGCGCACACCGCGCAGTTTGTGCACGCCCGCGATGCGGGGTTGGTTTTGCTGAAGGAGTACATTAACGACAACCCCGCCCCCACCGGCCGCAAGGTGGATGAGGCCGAGCAGCAGGAGAACCGCGACCGGGCGCGCTACGCCGAACGAAACCCAGCCCCGGCGCTGGCCACCGCACCGGCCGTTGAGGAGAAAACCGCGACGTGGAAGATTGACGAAGTTGCCCCCAACACCACCGGCCGCGCCGAGGCCTGGAAGGAGGTGTTGGATAACAGTTCGTACAGCTACAAGACGAGCGAAATCCGCAGCACGATTGACGAGCAGGGCATCCGCCGCGCTGAGTTCGATATGACCTATCGTAACGACCAGCCCGATATTGCCATCATCCACGCCATCATTACAAACACCAACGCCCGGGCCGAGGCCGGTCAGGAAGTATATACCGGCGTTAGCGTCAGTGAGAGCGAGGCCGACCGCGCAGCACGTCAGGTAGCCGCCGGGGCCGCCGCCATTCAGCCCCACAACCGCGACCGGAGCAAGGACCAGGCGCCGGCAATGACAGCAACTGAGGGGCAGCCGGAGCCCCGGGCCGCCGAAGCAGTACCCGCGCCGCAGGGCGACGAGAAGCAGGTCATTATCAAGGTTGACGAGGTTGCGCCCGCGCCGGGTGCCCGCGGCCAGGCAGAAGCCGTGAAAGAAGCTGTGGCCAGCAGCGGAGCGAAGACCGGCGACATTCAGAGCACCACCGATGCCAAGGGCATTCGCCACTCGGAGATGAAGGTTTCGTACCGGACAGACCAGCCTGAAATTGCCCGCGTCAGCCAAACGCTCGATGCCGTGGCCAGCCAGCAGGGCAGCAGCGTGATTGAGCACAGCAGCGACCGAGCCGAGCGACGCGAAATCAGCAAGGGCTACGAAATCGCCCAGCCGCAGCGTAGCCAGGAAATCACCCGGTAGCCGGGCGCTTCGCGCCCGTCCACCGCGCCGGGTTCGGCGTTTTCATGCCGATTAAGAAAAGCCGTCCCGGTTCTCTGGGCGGCTTTTTTGTGCCGGTCTTAGGGAGGGTTCATTCGTTGTCGTTGCCACTAATTTCCCGTTTCTAAGACGTGAGAGTAGCTTTTCAATAGTAGAAGCGGTGCTAAAAGCAGCTAACTAATAGCTTTTATAAGCCAAGGATTCACCAGTTGGGCGTGTCCCTTCGGGCCGGGCTATCCAGGGCTGCGGCTACGCCTTCGGTCCTTCGGACTAAACCCTTCCTATCCCTCACACAACGGGCCACGCCGGAAAGCAAGTCTGCTGTCTCCGCTCCCGTTGGTCGTTACGACTACAGACCCGCTTTCCGGCCGCTACGCAAGCCTACTGTCTTCACCCCCGCTGGTCGTTACGACTGCAGGCCCGCTTTTTACCTCCCGCCCGAATACCAAAATTAGTGGCCCAATGCTGCCCAAACGGAATCGGGAAACGATTGGGGCAGTGGGGAAAAAAGGCGGCATAAATCTATGCAAAACGCGCGTTAATAAATGTACATAATGCAACATAAAAGGCGTGATTTGCGTTTAATAAGTATATAACAACACACACAACAGCAACCGCTTATCATGAAAAAGACCACTAAATCCGCCGCCAAGAAATCCACCAGCAAGGCCACTGCCGCCCGCCCCGACGTGTACCAGATTGTGACCGACCGCATTATTTCGGCCCTCGAAGGCGGCATCATTCCGTGGCGCAAGCCGTGGAACGCGGTTTATGGCTTGCCCCGCAACTACGCCACCGGCCGCGTTTATAGTGGTATCAACCTGTTTTTGCTGCATTTCAGCGGTGCCCTGCCGTTTTTCATGACGTTCAAGCAGGCCCTCGAAATGGGCGGTAATGTCCGCAAGGGGGCCAAAGGTCATCAGGTGGTGTACTACAACGTTTCCACCCGCGAGAACAAGCAAACCGGCAAAGAGGAGAAAATGCCCTTTCTGAAGTATTACACCGTGTTTTCGGTGGAGGATATCGAAGGCATTGAGTTTGATTTGCCCAAAGTGGAGAAGCGCGAATTCACCCCCAGCGAGGTAGCCGAGGGTATTGTGGAGGCGTGGGACGGCAAGCCCGCCATTCAGCACCTGCACCAGCGCGCCTACTACTCCCCTTCGCTGGACTTTGTGAATATGCCCAAGCCGGAGACGTTCACCACGTCGGAAGGCTACTACCAAACCCTTTTCCACGAACTGACCCACAGCACCGGCCACAAGGCCCGCCTTGACCGCGCCGACCTGACCGCCGGCGAAGGCAAGCAGAGCCTGAGCTATGCCCGCGAGGAGTTGACCGCCGAAATGGGCGCTTCGTTCCTGAGTGCCGCCGCCGGCATTGCGACCGAGCAGACCGAGGAAAACGCCGTGGCTTATATCCAAAGCTGGTTGGAGCGGCTGAAAAATGATAAGCAGCTAGTCATCAAAGCCGCCAGCAAGGCCCAAAAAGCCGCCGAGCTGATTCTGGGTCATACCAACGAGCCGGACGAGCCGCAGGCTCAGGAGCAGCCCGCCGAGCAGTTGCAGCAGCCGGAGCGCGGCGCGGTGATGGTGGCCGCCACGAGCGAGGCAGCACCCGAGCTTGACGCCATCGGCCGCGAGTACGCTGCCGCAGAGTTGAGCTGGCTAGCCGCCGCTTAGCTCTCAGGGCCGGGGTAGCAGCAAAGCCGCTGCTACCCCAAAGCTCCTAGCCCTAGCCATAATTCTAGCCCTAGCTCTAATTCTAGTCTCTTTCCTGATGAAAGCCAGCGAAGCCCCCACCATTCAGCACCCCAGTTGGAACCAGTACCGCAACCGGATAATAGCCGCCATCGCCGACGTGGAGGTAATGATGCAGCAGCTTGGCAAAGGCATTAACAGCGAGGTGCTGACCGAGGAGGTAGCCGAGCGCCTGATGATGGAAATAGACACGCCCGAGGCGTACGAGGCGCTGCTAAAGCTGGTTCGGGCGACCCGGGCAATAGCCCGCGAGGGCCTGCGTATGACCCGCGAGGAGCAGGGAGGCCAATACGCCTTGCTTCTCGTATGATTCCCTTCTCCTTTCCATCTTATGCTACCTACCCATGCCAGCATATAATGATTTACCCGTAGGCGAGGCCGTGTATTACCCCTTTGAGAAGGCGGTAGGGCTGATTTATGAAACCTATACGTTCGTTGACGGACCCGACCACCGGCCCGGCGTTTCGCTGCTGCTGAGCGACGGGCGCAACGTGGGCGGCTTCAATGCCGAGGAGGCTGACCAGTACCTGGTGCCGCTGGGTGATACGGGCCTTCGCTACGAATTTGCTGACGTCGGCCAGCTGGCCGGCGACTTCCGGCGCGGCGTGTTTGCCGAGGCCTTCCACAACGCCCACGTCCTGCACCTATCGCGCACATTAGCCAGCGCCCCGCAGCGCTAAGCCGCCGGCCGGGCCTGACCAGCCCGGCCGCTTCTTCATCCCTAACCAGTACCCCGATGAGCCAAGCCGATAAATTCGACCCCACCGCCCGGACTTACGCCGCGCAGGAGGCCTACTTAGCCATTGAGCAGCAACCCCACGACAAAGCCGAGAAGCAGCTGCTGGAGCAGGCGCGCTGCTACGTCCGAGCCCACAGCCACCAGAATGATTTGCGCGACCTAGCCGGCGCAATCCGGCAACTGATGGGTGACGCGTACCAGGTAGGGTGCGGCAGCTCTCATATCTGGGTTAAGCGCTGCCCAACCGACGCCGGGCCGCGTGGCCCGGAGCGGCTGGCCGTCGTCGCTGACCAACTGACCACGGCTTACCGGGATTGGTTCGAGCCCAGGGTGCCCGGAGGCCCCCGCCGTAGTATCCGCACCGAGCAAGGCTTGCCCGTTGCCGGGGTTCCAATCACTACCAGCACCCCTACGCGATGACTGAGCGCGTGGCGTGCATACTACACGAGTAGCCCCGCCGCCATCAAGCCACCGAGCGCAGCAGCCTTCCCGGTTGTTGCGCTCTTTTTTTGCCCATTCCAGCGGGGGCAGTGGGGGAAAATCAGATGTAAAATGCGTTATTATAAATGCACAAAGTGCATCTATTTGGGTATGATTTGCGTTTAATAAGTAAGTAGGAAACGCACCTAAACCCCTTTCTGATATGGAAATTACCCCCGTTCCCCAGCCCGCCGCGCAGCCCGTCGTTCTGGCTGGCCCGCACCTTTTCAATCTGTCCAATGTGCAGATGTTCTACGGCGGTGCCGGTGCCGCCCTGACCGTGGCCGCATGGTGGAAGAAGCTCCCCGCTACCGTGTTTCTGCAAGTCACCCAGCGCGGCGATGCCTTGTTGGCAACGATGGTCGGCGTAACCGCCGGCGGCCAGGTGGTGACGACGCCGGCATACTACTTAGGCCCGTTCCGCATCGAGGGTACCGAACGCGTATTCTCTACCGTTCGGGAGCTAGGCGAGTACCTGTTGGCCCAGCGTACCGCAATGGTGCCGACCGAGGACACCGCCACGGTGCTGGGGCTGGATGGGAGCCTGACCGAGATACGCCCGAGCAAAGGCAAAACCTTCAAATTCGACCAGCTACGGCCCCTTATCGGCGCTGATACGCTGGACATTCACTATTTCCAGCACGGCCCGCTTGCCGGCTATATTCTGGTAATCGACGACAACGGCAAATACAGCGGGGCCGCGCTCAATTTGTTGGCTACGGCCGCTTGGTTCGACACCTACCCGCCCGAGCAGTACAGCCCAATTGATGTAGTAGTCGGCACCGTTGTTCTAATGAAATCCGAGCAGCTGCGCTAGTTACTTCAGGTAAGAAAGCCGCCCCCAACCGGGCGGCTTTTTTCGTGCCCGTTCCGCAGAAACCTGCTGATAAAATACGCATAAATAAATGTACAAAGTGCATCTATTTAGGTATGATTTACGTTTAATAAGTATAGCAAAGCTGCTCACCCTTTAGCTCTCTTTCTATGCTGACCGCCCCCACTCCCGCCCCCGTTGCCACGCTTTCCAATGCTGGCCTGATGCTGATGGTACAGTCAGCCCGCAGCAACCTACGGCGCGTGCTGAACCACCCGGCTTTCACGCCGGAGCGCCGCCAGAAGGCCGAGGGCCTGATTAGTAAATCCATTGACGCGGCCCAACTGATGAAGTGGAAGGCCCTGGCCATTGCCGAGAGCGAGAAATGGGAAGACGCTCAGCTTGAGAAAGAAGCCCGTGAGTTAGGCCCAGCCGCTCACCCCAACTACCTCTATTAGTTCCTACCCAAGTCCTTACTCCGATGAAAAAGACCAGCCCAGAAACGCCCGCTTTCAACCAGCCAGTTTACCATTTTCAGCACCGCGAGAACGGTAGCCTTATTGTAGTCCGGGGCGAGTTGTCCGATTTCTATGGCTTCTATGATATAGAAGAGTTTGCCGGCACCGACCAACAGGATGCCGCGCAGCGGGCCGATGCTGGCAACTGGAAAGACCTTGCTGACTTCTTGTACTTGGAAGTGCCCGCCGAAGGGGCACCGCGGATTCTCGAACTCGTCGCCGGCACCGTAGACCAGGTGCAGGACGTGACTGCCCAGCACCCCGGCCCGTTTCGCATTCCGGGGCGGGTACCCTTCACGGCCACTGACCAGGCCGACGAGTACGCGACGCTGAGCGACCTGGCTGCTGAAATGAAGCCCCAGCCCGCGCAGTACCGGGGGCGCATCGTGGCGCAGGGCGGGCTACTCCGGTGGTTTGCGTTTGAGGAAGAGATGGGCGGCAGCGGGGAATGCCCGTGGGAGCCGGTAGAGTTGAACTTGGGAGCCTACCCGCACGATTCGTACGCCTACCATTCCGGCAAGCGGGCCACCCCGGAGCAGGGCCAGGGCTACGGCACTGTGACCCTGTGGCAGCAGCCAGACGGGGCGCAGCGGTACTACGTCGAAATTGCGCCCATTGAGGGACATGCCTTTCCCTATCTAGTGGCGCACACGCCAGCAGAGGTGCGTAGCTGGTATGATTTCCGGTTCACGCCCTACGCCCCGCCGACTGTCTGATTAAACTGGTCCACCCCCGCTCAGACTGGGAGGTAGGCCATTTTTTCCTCCCCACCGCCCTTGTTTTGTTCGCTACTGTAACATCGTAGGTTTATTATATGAACTTGCGTTTCAAAGTCTTATTTGCCGGATTAGAAACCAGACATAAGCTATAGCTCAGGCTAGCTTTGCTTCAGGATAGTTTTGCATCTCGCTCTTACCGCCGCTTATCCTCACTTGCACACTATGACAGTCAATGATTTGCTCCAACATCCAGTTCTTGATATCCCAAAGGATTGGCGGGAAAAAGGTAGGGAATCATACTATCAGCACGTCATACAGACTATCAGAGAGTACACTTCACTTGTCGATAAACTGGATGATTTTGAGGTAGATGGCAGTAAGATATATATGGGGCAAATACCTAATACTGCTTTCATCCAACACCCAGTAAGGAATATAAATCAAGCTCTGATACATGCACTGCAACGCTATTTCAATCAAGGCAGTCCAAGTGTAGCTTATAAGATGTTTGCCGAGTTCTTTGCTCAAAGCACGAAGGGCCAGCAGTATGCCATGCTATCCCCTGATTCTTTTCTTACTTCCAAAATACTGCGCGAAAGCGATGTGCTATACCGCTTGCGGTCAGAAAGCGCGTATGCGCCAGATGCTGCTGGCATGTTTCACATCCCATTTGACAGGCGTTATTTAGTAGCTAACCAGCGATTCAGTATATCAGGTTACCCTTGTCTCTATGCTGCAAGTTCGGTCCACCTAGCTTACAAAGAACTCAGGAATCCTGGCTGGACGCCAAGCCTTTATGCAGCAAAGCTTAAGGCAGTACGTAATGAGATTGGTCAAATTGTGTTATTGGATTTACGCAATCATGTCAGCGAAATGCGTCGCAAGCACATAAACAGACCACACTCGTATGATGGTCAGTTGATGAAGTTCTTTGCCACTTGGCCTTTAGTGATGGCAACGAGTGTCCCAGTCCGAGATTCTGACAGATTTCACGAAGAATACGTTATCCCTCAACTGGTTTTGGAATGGGTAAACACGACTAGCCGAGGTGGCGGTAGAGGTGGATTTTTTAGCGGAATATCATTTTCATCTTCACGATTATCCCCAGAAGACCCAACTTATGCTGATGCTTACAATGTGGTTATCCCTGCGCATAGCTCTACTTCAAAGGGGTTGTGCCCAGTACGCACAAAGCAGATTCAGGTATCATCTCCTATCACAATCGAAAGCCTAGACCCACATACACTGAGTAATGCTATTGCTGATAATCAGCATGCTCAACTGCTTCAGGATGCCTTACAAACCAAGGAATTTGAAACCATCCACCCATATAGAGGATAGCACTATCATGCGTATGCCAATAGCTAGTTAACTATTTGGCTCAATCAATGTGCAATTGAACTAGTCATTATTGAAGTGTAGAGAGTTTCGTTGTGCAACTACACCAGCGGGCCATATTTTGCCGTATTCCCCAATGAGGAATTTACCAGTGCATCAAGCAAAGAGGTAACTTTCCGGCTGGTATTACCCTTCATCCTCCTTATGGCATCGACTTCCGCGCCCGCGCCCATTTCCTTCAAGGTCACGTTAGACAACACCGACCTGACCATCAAAGCTTCGACGCTGGCGGAGCTGCTGGACGGAACCCGGATGCTGAAAAAGGATATTGTCGCCTTGTGGAACATCAACCCGCGCACCTACGATAAGCGCCACGACCAGCCGGGCGGCATGACCCAGGACGAGCTACACAAGCTTGCTGCGGCCCTGAAAGTGCCGTATCTGGACATTGCTAAACTGGTGTACCAAGAGTGCACGGCCGACCCTAACGCTCGTAAAACGCCACTCAACAAAGCCGAGTAACATCTTGTGCTGCGATGAACATTGACGACCTGCTAGTTCCACGTCACCCCCTCCCGCGCCTGCACGAGCAGCAGGTACAGGCGTTGCAGCAGCTGCCGGAAACGGAACGCGCCGAGCAGGCGCAGCTGCTGCGCATGGGCAATGCGGCGTACCGATACCACCAACTAGCGGATGGCCATCTCACAGAAGATGATTTTCACCACTGGCTGACTGGGCTACCGCCCCGGATGCGTCAGGCGATGACCGCCGCCGGCTTCGCGGCCGCAAATAGCAGTTGGGCTTTTCGACGCCATGTGCTAGAACGCCGTGACCTCGGATACACGGCTTTTATGCAGCAGCAGCTTTCGGCCGAGGACTGGGATTTTCTGCAGCAGCAAGGCGTTGAGCCCGCTTAGGCTCTGTTCTAGCGCTGGGGTAATAAATTCGCGCTAATCTCCAACAGAGGCGGTTTTTATGTTACCCGAAGGGTAAACTCACTTATTCCTTGTAAAGTGAAAATACCTCTTATTTTAGGGTCTTGAAAGCATGGTTAAACCCTAACCCCACTCGTTGTCATGGCTATCAAACCCGGACCAAAACCGAACAAACAAGATGGTACACCCGATGAAAGAAGGCGAGTTACTCCAGAAAATCAACCGAAGCACCCCGATTTAAAGCCTCACAAGCACAAGAAAGGCGCTTGATAGAATCACATCAGCAATCGAGTTGAAGCCGTGTCGTTGGAATTCCGACGGCCGGTCTTCTCCGCCCGCAACGCAAGAACCCTCGCATCAACTCTCAATAGGTTGGTGCGAGGGTTCTTAGCATTTGGCACTTCCGTCAGGGGCCGCATTTATCGGATAGCGCTCAATACTTAGGTAGCGCCCATTTGGCGTAAAGGTCAGGAAGTAGCGCTCCGGGCGAGAATGGCCTGTAAATCAGCTGGGATGGGCATGGACTGCTCCGCCGGCACGTTGGCCCCGCCGGTGTTGCCGGTGGGGATGCGGCCGAAAAGCGAGAGCGGAAAGCCGCCGATGAGGCGCACGAGCTGGCCCAGGATTTCGCGCCCGTCGCGGGTGCGCAGGCCGTGGCGCAGCATCAGCAGGTGCGTGTGGGTGTGCGGCAGCGCCCAGCGCTGGCCCAGAACGTGGGCGCGTTCGAGGTGGACGAAGGCCGCAGCCATGTTGTGGCGGCCAGCAGCGGCGCGGGCAGCCTGCAGCTCAGCGCGGTAGTACGGGCGTAGGTGGGAAGGGAGACGGAAGTTGAGCATAGGGTCGGTGGCTCAGCCGGGTGGTGCCCGCTCAATTAACGCAACGCCGGCAGAGGCTACAACTGCGTGCTGATGACCAGCATTCCAGCGAGTACATACAGGAAGAAGCGTTGCAGCTTATGGACGGGTTTATGGTGTTCACACATGCGCCTGTAACAGCGGCTGCCTGGCTGCTGGTTCAGAATTTACTGGACTGTCGTGCCAACTATGTGGCTGCGGGCTTCCTGCTCCCCCTGCTGGCTTTCGTGCTGCACGTAGTATTCCAGTTGGGTACCGGGGGCGAATGCATCCTGGTCGTGGTAGGGCGAACGGGCGTTGACGGCCACCCGCTGCCAAGGCCCGGCCTCTCCGCCCACGCGGCGGAAAACGTGGGCCACTTCCAGCATTTCTTTGGAAAAGGCCAAGTGCCGGCCGGTGGGGGTCAGCGTGAGGTCAATTTTTGCGGTGTGCATAGCGAATGAAACTTAGGGGGTAAGGGTGGGATGCGTTTGCAGCCAGCGCTGAAACTGCTTGATTTCCGGCTGTTGGTCGCGTACGATGCGCCGGGCGGCCTCCCGCAGTTCGGCGTTGCGGCCAAACGCCAGCTCCGCCTGGGCCAGGGCCACGCCGCTGCGGTGGTGCAGCGCCATAAGCGTGGCAAAGTCGGCATCCAGGCTGCCGGGTAGCACCGGCAGCTGACGCAGGGGAGCCAGTGCCGCCGCGATGCGCCGCACGAAGGGGTCTTTGCGGTTGCCCGGTCGGTACTCCTGCCCGGCGGGCGGCTCGCGCTTCAAAGCCAGAGCGAGTACATGGGTATCCTTTTCGTGGCTTTTGAGCACCTGCTGAGCCATTGCGCGCAAGGTCGAGTCTTTGCCCCGCGAGAGTTGCACGGCTGCCAGGCGCTGGGCTCCGGCGTGGTGCACGGCCATGAGAGCAGCAAAGTCCTCGTCCCAGCAGCCAAGGCGGCGCACCGCATCCAACTCGCGTACCATGAGCTGCAGGGAGTCGGCCAGATTCAGGGGGGCAGCTGCCGTGGCTGGGGCCAGAGCGGGCTTGGCCGGACCATGGACTTCGGCTTCGTGCGCCGCCGAATCGTCGGGCTCGGAAGTACAGCCGCTCACGGCCAGGGCCATGAGCAGGGCCGCCAGTAGCCGCGCCCCGCCGAAACGGAAGCAACGGCCGTGAGCGGCAGCCAAGAGCGAGCAACGCAGGATATGGAGCATCAGTAGCAGGGTTACATATTCAGGGCCCCCAGGCCCGAGGCGTTGAGGCAGGCTTCCTTAAAGGCTTCGGCGTAGGTAGGGTGGGCGTGCGACATCAGGGCCACGTCTTCGGCCGCGCCGCGAAAGCTCATCACGGCCACCGCTTCGGCCACGATGTCGGCAATGCGCGCCCCAATCATGTGGACGCCCAGGATTTCATCGGTGTCGGCGGCGGTGAGCACCTTTACCAGCCCTTCGGTATCGGCCCCGGCCAGGGCCCGGCCGGAGGCGCTGAACGGAAACGAGCCCGACTTATAGGCCAGGCCCTGCTCCTTCAACTGCTCTTCGGTGTAGCCCACGCCGGCCACTTCGGGCCAGGTGTACACCACGTTGGGAATGAGCAGGTAGTTGACGTGCGGCTTCTGGCCCGCAATCCGCTCGGCCACGAACACGCCCTCATCGGAGGCCTTGTGCGCCAGCATGGCCCCGCGCACCACGTCGCCCAGCGCCCAGATGCCGGGCACGTTGGTTTGCAGCTCGTCGTTGACTTTCACCCGGCCTTTCTCGTCTACCTCCACCCTGGCCGCGGCCAGGTTCAGGCCGTCGGTGTAGGGCCGGCGGCCCACCGATACCAGGCAGTAGTCGCCTTCCAGCTGCAGGTCGGCCCCGCCGGCCGCCGGAGTGGCCGTCAGCTTCACCGTCTCCCCTTCCCGCGCTACGGCCGTGACCTTGTGGGAGAGGTAAAATTCCAGGCCCTGCTTTTTGAGGGAGCGCAGCAGCTCCTTGCCCAGGGTGCGGTCCATGCTCGGAATAATGGCGTCGGTATACTCCACGACCGATACTTTGCTACCCAGCCGGGCGTACACTGACCCCAGCTCCAGGCCGATAACGCCGCCGCCCACGATAATCAGGTGCTTGGGCAGCTCACGCAGCGCCAGGGCCTCCGTGCTGGTGATGACGCGCTCCTTATCCAGGGTGATGAAAGGCAGGGTGCTGGGCTTGGAGCCGGTGGCGATAATGATGTTCCTGGCAGTGAGCCGCTGCTCTTCCCCATTGCCCCCGTCCGTTGGCACGACGCGCACGGTGGTGGCATCCTCGAACGAGGCCACGCCGTGGAGGATGTCCACCTTGTTTTTCTTCATCAGGTACACCACCCCGTCGCACACCTTGCTTACCACCTTATCCTTGCGCTCCATCATGCGCGGCAGGTCGGCGCGCAGGTTGTCGGCGGCAATGCCGTGCTCGGCAAACTGCGCCGTGGCTTTGTGGTAGAGTTCGGTGGATTCGAGTACCGCCTTGCTGGGGATGCAGCCCACGTTGAGGCAGGTACCGCCCAAGGTGGGATATTTTTCGATGATGGCCGTTTTCAGGCCCAGCTGGCCGCAGCGCACGGCCGCGATGTAGCCGCCGGGGCCGGAGCCGATGATGAGAACGTCGTAGGAAGAAGCAGACATGAGCCGGAGCAGGTTAAGGTGAAAAAGTAGCCAGACAGTTCTTACAGGTGCGTTTCGTGCCGGGCGAAGTCGCCGCGCTCCACCTGAATGGTGGCGTGCTGCACGGCGTGCTTGCCCGTCACATAGGCATGGGCGCGGGCCAGCACGTCGTCGTGCTGGGCACCTTCGGCCAGCACGACGTGGACGCTCAGGGCGTTGACCCCGGAGGTGAGCACCCAGGCGTGCAGGTCGTGCACGGCCGCCACGCCCGGCTCGGCCAGCAGGCCCTGGCGCAGGGCTTCCAGGTTCACATCGGCCGGGGTGCCTTCCAGCAGCACGGCCACCGACTCTTTGAGCAGGGCCCAGGTGCGGGGCAGAATGAACAGGCCGATGCCGGCTGAGAGCAGCGGGTCGGCGTAGTACCACTTCGTGGTGAGCATGATAGCGCCCGCGATTATCACGCCCACGGACGTAAGCAGGTCGCTGAGCACCTCGAAGTAGGCCCCTTTCATATTTAGGCTCTCGCCCGAGCTTTTGCGCAGCAGGTACACGCCGTAGAGGTTGACCAGCATGCCCACGCCGGCCACCCACATCATGGTGGTGCTTTCTACCTTGGGTGGGTTCAGGAAGCGGAAATAGGCCTCGTAGAGGATGTAGAGCGAAATCAGAATCAGCACCACCGCGTTGGTGAGGGCAGCCAGAATCTCGAAGCGGTAGTAGCCGTAGGTGCGTTCGGGCGTGGCCGGCTTCTCGCCGAAACGAATGGCCAGCAGGGCCAGGCCCACCCCGGCCACGTCGGTGAGCATATGGCCCGCGTCGGCCAGCAAGGCCAGGCTGCCGGTCCACCAGCCGCCGATGACTTCCGCCACCAGGTAGGCCAGCGTCGTGAAGAAGACGATGGTCAGGGCGCGCTTGTTGCGCGAGGCGGCGCTGCCGCTCATGCCGTGGGACCCGCTCATGACTGGGTTGCTTGTGCGGGTGAAACGGTAGGGCCAGCCGGCGCCGGGCCGCCCGTGCCCGGCGTGGCGTAGTCCATGCGCTGAATGCGCACCGCGTTGAGGATAGCCAGCAGGGCCACGCCCACGTCGGCAAACACGGCTTCCCACATCGTAGCCAGGCCGCCGGCCCCGAGCACGAGCACGATGCCCTTCACGATAAAGGCCAGCCAGATGTTCTGCCACACCACCGAATGGGTGGCGCGTGCAATGCGCCGGGCCGTGGCAATCTTGCTGGGGTGGTCGGTCTGAATCACCACGTCGGCGGTTTCAATGGTGGCGTCCGAGCCCAGCCCACCCATGGCAATGCCCACGTCGGCCAGGGCCACCACGGGCGCGTCGTTCACGCCGTCGCCCACGAAGGCCAGCTTGCGGCCCGCGTCCTTGTACTCCTGCACGTAGCGGGCCTTGTCTTCGGGCAGCAGCCCGCCGTGGGCCTCGTCAATGCCCAGCTCCTTGGCCACCCGCTGGGTGATGCTGTCCTTGTCGCCGGAGAGCATCACGATTTTAGTGATGCCGTCGGCGCGCAGCTCGCGCACGGTTTGCAGAGCGTCGGCTTTGGGCGCGTCGGCCACGGTCAGGTAGCCGGCGTATTTCCCATCAATGGCGGCCACCACAATGCTGTCAAACACCTGGTCTACTTCGGCCGGGTAGGCTACGTTGAATTTGGTGAGCAGCTTGGTGTTGCCGGCCAGCACGTCGCGGCCCTCCACCCGGCCCCGCAGGCCGTGGCCGCTGATTTCCTCCACGTTTTCCACGGGCACGCCCGCCGCCGCCGCGCCGACGTGCAGCACCACGGCTTTGGCAATGGGATGGGTGGATTTAACTTCCAGCGCCCCCACCAGGCGCAGCATCTGGGCCGCGTCCATGCCGGCGGCGGGCTGCACCTGCTGCACGGCAAACACGCCCTGGGTGAGCGTGCCGGTCTTGTCCATAACGACCGTATCCAGCTCGCGCATCACGTCCAGGAAGTTCGAGCCCTTAAAGAGGATGCCCGCTTTCGAGGCCGCGCCGATGCCCCCGAAGTAGCCCAGCGGAATGCTGATAACCAGGGCGCAGGGGCAGGAAATTACCAGAAATACCAGCGCCCGGTACAGCCAGGTGCGGAACACGTAGTCATCAACGACAAAAAACGGCACCAGCACCAGCAGCACGGCCAGCAGCACCACGATGGGCGTGTAGACCTTGGCGAACTTGGTGATGAACTGCTGGGTTTTGGCCTTGCGGCCCACCGCGTCCTGCACCATCGCCAGAATCTTGGCCAGCTTGGTATCCTGGTAGGTGGCCGTCACCAGCACCTGCACCAGGCTTTCCTGGTTTATCATGCCGGCCAGCACCACCTCACCCGTCTGCTTGGTCTGCGGAGCCGATTCGCCGGTGAGGGCGGCCGTGTTGAACGAAGCCGGACCCTTTGCCAGCGTGCCGTCGAGGGCCACTTTCTCGCCCGGCCGCACCTCAATCACGTCGCCCAGCTGCACGGCTTTGGGGTCGAGCACCAGCGACTGGCCGTCCCGCAGCACGGTGACTTCGGTCGCCTGAATTTCGAGCAGGGCCCGGATGCTGCGCTTGGCCCGGTTCACGGCCGCGTCCTGAAACAGCTCGCCCACGGTGTAGAACAGCATCACGGCCACGCCTTCCGGGTACTCGCCGATGGCAAAGGCCCCGAGCGTGGCGATGCTCATGAGCAGAAACTCGTTGAAGATGTTGCCGCTGGGAATGCTGAGCACGGCCGAGCGAATGACTTTCCACCCGACCAGCAGGAAGGCCACGCCGTACCAGGCCAGGCGCACGTAGCCGGTGAAAAAGCCCACTTTATAGTAATCCAGCGCGATGCCGCCCAGCAGCAGCGCCAGGCTCACGCCGGGCCAGAGGTAAGGGTTCGCGCCCACGGGGCCGTGGTCGTGGTCGTCGCCGCTGGCGTGGTCGTGGCCGGCGTGCTCGTCGGCGGCCTTGCCCGCCAGGTCCACCACGCGCTTGCCAGCGGGATGGTCGTGGCCGGCGTGGTCATGGCCGGGCACGTCGTGGCCTTCGGGCGCGGCGGCGGCTTCGGGCGTGAGCTGGTCGCGGCTGAGCGCGCCCACGTTTTCGAGCTTGGCCTGCTTGGCCGTGTTCAGCTCTTCGTCGGTGTTGGGGGAAGTAGGGTCAGGCATAGGAAAAGAGAATGTCAGGGTAAGTAATGCAGGGACGGCCAGCCGGGGCTACCAGTCCACGAAAAAGCCGGCCACGCCCACCAGCACGAGTACTGCGCCGGTCAGCTGGCGCTCGTGCCGGGCCAGCCCGTCGAGGTTCAGGCGCCGCAGACTGCGGTGGGCCAGCGCCACCAGCACGCACATGGCCGATACGGAGGCCAGCAGGTACACGCTCATGAGCAGGGCCAGCGCGGCCGGGCCGTGGGTACCGGCGGCCAGAAAAAACGTCTGGATTTCCAGGCAGGGGGCCAGAAACATGGTGGCCGCCAGCCCCAGCACCACGCGGCGGCGCGGCGGGCGTTGGCGGAGTGGCCGGGGGTCGGGGTGGGTGTGGCCGGGGCCGGAAAAGGCGTAGAGCAGTCCGATGACGATAAGCAGCAGCGGGGCCACCCAGCCGGCAAACTGCGCGAAGCGGGCCGAAAGCCGCCAGCCCAGCAGGCCCAGGGCCAGTCCGATGCCTACCGTGCTCAGGACGTGGGCCAGACCGGCCACCAGCGTCACGCCCACCGCCCGCCGCAGGGGCCAGCCTTCGGCCCGCGCCACGGCCAGCACCGGGGCCCAGTGGTTGGGAATGGCGGCGTGCAGCAAGCTGAGCACCAAAGCACCGGTGAGGAGTTCCAGCATACGAGTTACGAACGGGGCCAGAACAGGATAACGGCCAGGCCCAGCAGCACGACGGTCCCGCCCAGCACATCGAACCGGTCGGGCCGGAAGCCATCGAAGTACCAGACCCAGGCAATGGACATGACGACGAAAACGCCGCCGTACACGGCGTAGGTTTTGCCGAAGGAAGTGGACTGCCAGGTGGCAACCCACCCGTACACGACCAGCAGCACGGCCCCCAACAGCCCCATCCAGGCCGGGCGGTCAGCCTTGAGCCACTGCCACATCAGGTAGCCGCCCCCGATTTCACAGAGGCCGGCGAGAAAGAAGAGGAACAAGGGCTGTAGGTAGCTCATCAGTTGGGGTAACGGGCTGTGAACGGCGTTTGCCGGCCGGGGGCTATTCTTCCTCCTCGGCGTTTTTCATCTTGGCCAGCAGCGAATACGCTCCCTCCGTGACGAAGGTGCTGGTAGCGGCTACTTCCTTGGGCAGGGTGATTTCCGTGAAGCCGTCCTCGCTACGGCCCAGCGTGACGGGTACCATCTGATAGCGGCCGGGCGAATCCACGGCAAAGGCGAAGTTCTTGCCCTCGAAGCGCACCAGCGCCGCGTCGGGCAGCGTGGGGGCCTGGGTGCGGCCGGTTTCAATCATGGCCCGCACGTAGAGGCCAGGCAGCAGCGCGGGGTCGTTTTCCTGGTCGAGGTGGCCGTGCACGCGCACGGTGCGGTCCTCGCCAATGGCTTTGCCGACGAGGTACACCCGGGCCGTGCGCTCCCGGCGGGAGCCGGTGGAGTCGCTGGCCAGGGTGAAGCGAATCAGCTGGCCCTTCTGCACGCGGGCCACGTCGCGCTCAAACACGGTCAGCTCGACGTGCAGGTGCTCGGGGTCCACGATTTCAAACAGCGCGTCGGTGGCCGTCACGGCCTGGCCCACCGTCACGTTCACGGCCCGCACGAAGCCGGCCCGCGGGGCGCGGAGGCTGGCCGTGGTGACGATTCGCCCACCTACGGGCAAGCCCGCCAGCCGCAGCCGGGCGGCTTGGGCCTTGGTTTGCACCTGCAGGGCCCGGTAGTCGGCCTGGGCGCGCTGGTAGTTTTTCTGGGGCGCAACCTCCTGCTCGTACAGTTCCTTCTGGCGGGCCAGCTCGGTGCGGGCGTATTCCAGGCGGGCGCGGGTTTCGAGGTAGTCCTGCTGCAGCGTCACGAACTCCGGGTTGCGGATAGTGGCCAGCACTTCGCCCTTGCGCACGCGGGCCCCCTGCAGCAGCTCGGTGTTCTCCACGAAGCCCCCCAGCGGGGCCGTGATATTGACGGCGCTTTCCGGCGGCACGTCCAGCGTGCCCGTCACGGCCAGGCCCGCGCCCATCGGCCGGTCGGCCAGGCGGGCGGTTTTCAGGCCGGCGGCCTGCTGCTCGGCCGGGGAGAGGGTCACCACGTCGGAGGCTTCTTCGCCTGCCGCTTCACTGCCGGCTTCTTTGCCTTCGGGAGCGGTGGTTTCCGCGTCCGCGCTTTCTTTCTTGTCGGCACCGCAGCCGGCCAGGGTCAGGCCAAGCAGCAGTACCAGGGATGCAATCTTATTCATGGAATTGATATCAGGGAGAAGAGATTACTGGGCTGCCGTGCCCAGCAGGTAGTCCAGGTCGATGGCGGTTTGGTTATGCGCCAGTACGGCGTCGAGGTAGGCTGTGCGCACGCTCAGGGCGCGCTCCAGGTTGAGCAGCAGCTCGGAGTAGGTAGTTTCCCCGGCTTTATAGGCCAGTTGGCTCAGACGCACGATAACGGCCGATTGGGGCAGGCCGGTTTGCTCGTAAAACTGCACCCGGCGCTGCTGCTCCTGTAGGCGCAGACGCAGCTCATCGAGCTGGGCAGCGGCTTCGGCCTGATAGCGCTGGTAGGTAGTAGTGGCGACCTGCTCCTGCAGCTTGGCCGCCTGCACACGGGCCTTCTGGGGGCCGCGCAGCAGCGGAATGGCCACCCCCGCCTGCACGCTCTGGAACCGGTCGCCGGTGCTGTAGGTCGTGGCCTGCCCGTCCACCTCGTAGGTGCCCCGCAGTGACTGGTTGGTATAGCCTACCGTCACTTGCGGCAGCCCCTGGGCCTGCTCCACGCGGGTTTCGGCCCGGCGTTCGACAATCTGCTGCTGCAGCACCCGGGCCTGGGGCGTGGCGGCCAGTACCGCCGTGTCCGCCGCTGCTCCGGGAGCGGGCAGCAGGCGCAGGACACTATCGGCAATGGCGACGGGCTGCGTGGTTTGCAGCAAGGCCTGCAGCTGACGCTGGGCAATGGCGTAGTCGGCCCGGGCCTGGGTGAGCAGGTTTTGCGTCTCGCCCTGCTGAATCAGGGCGTTGGCCGGTTCCAGGCGGGCCACCTCGCCGGCTTTGAAGCGCAGCTGCGCGGCGCGCAAAAACTCGGTGTAGATGCTGTCCTGCCCGCGCAGCGTGCGCAGGCGGTGGCGGGCGTGTACGGCCCGCTCGTAGCTTAGGCGCACCTGCCGGCGCAACTCGGCCTGCACCTGGGCCAGCTGCTGCTCCCGGCCCCCAATCCGGGCCTGACTCAACCCCGCCTGGGCTTTGTAGTAGCCCGGCAACGCCAGCGACTGGCCGATGCTGAGCACGTTGTCCGAAAGCGGGGAGTTGACCTGCCCGTAGGTGCCCAGCACCGTGGTGCGGCCCACGTCAAAGGAAGTCCGGCGCAGGGCCTGTTGGGCTTCCAGGGAGCGTTGAGCGGCCTGCACCGTGCCGTTGGCCTGCAGCGCCTGCCCCACGGCCTGCGTGGACGTAAGCGGCCCCTGCGCCCGAGCCGGTACCGCGGCGAGCAAACCACCCAGCACGAGCAGCACCGCAACCGGTACGGCCGCTGTCGGCCGCGGCTTTTCTTCTCCCGTTGGTTTGGACTTGCGCTCCGACAGGGCGTAGAGCACCGGCAGCACCAGCAGGGTCAGCAGCGTGGCCGTGACCAGCCCGCCGATGACCACCGTGGCCAGGGGGCGCTGCACTTCGGCGCCCGCCGACTGCGACAGGGCCATGGGCAAAAAGCCCAGCGAGGCCACGGTGGCCGTCATCAGCACGGGCCGCAGGCGCACTTGGGTGCCTTCCAGAATGCGGGCAAACACGTCGGTGCGCCCTTCTTCTTTTAATTGGTTGAAGTAGCCGATGAGCACGATGCCGTTGAGCACGGCCACGCCAAACAGGGCAATGAAGCCCACGCCGGCCGAGATGCTGAAGGGCATGCCCCGCAGCCAGAGCGCCAGCACCCCGCCGATGGCCGAGAGCGGAATGGCCGTGAAAATGAGGATGGACTGCTTGAATGATTTGAACGTGAAAAATAGCAGCACGAAAATCAGCAGCAGTGCTACTGGCACGGCGATGCTCAGCCGCTCGGAGGCCTTACGCAGGTTCTCGAACTGGCCACCGTAGGTGGTGTAGTAGCCAGGGGCGAGCTTCAGTTGCTGGTCGACTTTGCCCTGCAGCTCGGTCACGACGCTTTCTACGTCGCGGCCCCGCACGTTAAAGGCCACGGTGATGCGGCGCTTGGCATCATCCCGCTGAATCTGGTTGGGGCCTTCCTCCAGCTCCACGGAAGCTACCTGCTCCAGCGGAATCTGCTCGCCGCCGGGCGTGGCCACCAGCAGCTGACGCACGTTGCCGATGTTCTGGCGCAGCTCGGGGGCCAGGCGCAGCACCACGTCGAAGCGGCGCTCCTGCTCGAAGAGCTGGCCGGCGGTCTGGCCGGCAAAGGCCGTCTGCACCGTGCGGTTCACGTCCTCGGCATTCAGGCCAAAGCGGGCCAGGCGGTTGCGGTCCAGCTTGACCACGATTTGGGGCAGGCCCGTGACCTGCTCCACGTACACGTCCTCGGCCCCTTCGACCTGCCGCACCAGGCGGGCGGCCAGCTCGGCGTAGGCAGCCAGCTGGGTCAGGTCCTCGCCGTAGATTTTGAGCACCACGTCCTGCTTGGCCCCCGAAATCAGTTCGTTGAAGCGCATCTGGATGGGCTGCTGGAAGCCAAAGGTGACGCCGGGAATCACGCTCAGCGCTTCGGCCATCTTGCCGGCCAGCTCCTCCTGGGTTTTGGCGGAAGTCCACTTTTTCTGGTCTTTTTCCAGAATGACCATGACGTCGGCCGCTTCCACGGGCATGGGGTCGGTGGGAATTTCGGCCGCCCCGATTTTGGCCACGACCTCCTTGACTTCGGGAAACTGCTTCTGCAGGATGGCCCCGGCCTGCAGGCTTCGGTCCACGGTGTAGCTCAGTGAGGAGCCGGTGAGCGTGCGCATCTCAATGGCAAAGTCTCCTTCGGCCAGCTGCGGAATGAACTCCCCGCCCAGCGTGCGGAACAGCAGCAGCGCCCCGACGAACAGGGCTACGGCCGAGCTGAGCACCACGGCTTTGCGGCGCAAGGCCCACTCCAGTACCGGCCGGTAGCGGGCTTCCAGCCAGCTCATCATCCGGTCGGAGAAGTTGCGCTTCACTTCCGTCGAGCGGCTCAAAGCCAGCGCCGACATCATGGGCACATAAGTAAGCGAGAGAATAAAGGCCCCGATGATGGCAAAGGCCACGGTCTGGGCCATGGGCCGGAACATCTTGCCCTCAATGCCGACCAGCGCCAGCAAGGGCAGGTACACGATGAGGATAATGATTTCGCCAAAGGCGGCCGAGGAGCGGATTTTGCTGGCGGCGTGGTACGTTTCCTCGTTCATCTGGTCGGTGCTGAGGCGGTTGCCGGGCACTTGCAGCTGCCCGCCGTGCAGGCGGTGCACGATGGCTTCGACGATGATGACGGCCCCGTCTACGACCAGGCCGAAGTCGATGGCCCCGAGCGAGAGCAGGTTGCCCGATACGCCGAAAAGGCGCATCATGGCGATGGCAAAGAGCATGGCCAACGGGATGACTGAGGCCACGACCAAGCCGGCGCGCCAGTTGCCCAGAAACAGGATGAGCACGAACAGCACAATGAGCGCGCCCTCAATCAGGTTGGTTTTCACCGTGCCGATGGCGCGGCCCACCAGCTCGGAGCGGTCCAGGTACACGTCGATGGCCACCCCCTCCGGCAGGGATTTCTCTACCGTCAGCATCCGGGTTTTCACGTCCTTGATGACGTCGTTGGCGTTGGCCCCTTTCAGCATGAGCACGATGCCACCGGTCACTTCGCCCTCCCCGTTGCGGGTCATGGCCCCGTAGCGCACGGCCGAACCTAGGCGCACGTCGGCCACGTCGCGCACCAGCACGGGCATGCCGCCGGCGGTGCTGCGCACCACGATGTTGCCCAGGTCCGCAGCGTTTTCGGCCAGGCCCTCGGTGCGGATAAAGTAGGCCGTGGGCTTCTGGTCGAGGTAGGCGCCGCCGGCGTTCTGGTTGTTGCGCGACACGGCCTGGTACACCTGGTCGGTGGTGACGTTCAACGAGCGCAGGCGCGTGGGATCCAGCCGGATTTCAAACTGCTTGAGCTGGCCGCCGAAGCTGGCCACGTCGGCCACGCCGGGCGTGCCCAGCAGCTGCCGCCGCACAATCCAGTCCTGAATCGTGCGCAGCTCGCGGGCGTCGTATTTCTTCTCAAAGCCGGGCTTGGCCCGCACCAGGTACTGGTACACTTCGCCCAGGCCGGTGCTGACCGGGGCCATTTCCGGCCGGCCAATGCTTTCGGGAATTTGGCTCTCGGCCTCCCGCAGGCGCTCGGCTACCTGCTGGCGGGCCCAGTAAATGTCAATCTTGTCCTCGAAGACAATGGTCACCACCGAGAGCCCGAAGCGGGAAAAGGAGCGCACTTCCTCGCGGCCGGGAATGGTGGCCAGGCTCTGCTCAACGGGGAAGGATACTAGGCGCTCGATGTCGCTGGCGGCCAGGGAGGGGGCCACCGTGTACACGACAATCTGGTTGGTGGTGATGTCGGGTACCGCGTCAATCGGTAGCCGGCTCAGCGAGTAGCCGCCCCAGGCCACCAGGGCCAGGGTCAGAATCCCGATAATGAGCTTGTTATGAATGGAAAAATGAATCAGCCGGTCAAACATCCGTTGCTGTGGGGGTTAGGTCTAACACGTTCAGTGAATACCTGCTCACCCGGCGGTTCCGGCTACTGGGCGCGGGAACGGCGGGGATGAAACGCACCCGTAGGAGCCAACGCCACGCGTTGGCATGCTCCGATGAGCCGGCTCCGCACGGAAGCAAGCCGCCCGGGCAGGGTGGTCAGCAGGAAAAAAGGGAAAGTATTAGGCCTGGGGCGGCTGCCACACAGAACCGAGGGCCCGCGCCGGGGTACCCACTAGCAGCCGGCCGTGCTGGGGGCTGGTGCCCCACTCAACCGACTGGGGGTAAACGGCTACGGCCGTGCCTGGCAGCGTGACCACGATGCCCCCGCAGCAGTGGCACTGGCAGAGTGGCGAGCACCAGTCGCCCAGGGCGTCCGTGCTGCAGTCCGAGTGCGTAGCCGCTGCCACCGTCGATTGGGCCTGGTCCTGACACACGGCTACCTCGTCCGTGCAGGTTATGCAGGAGAGGAAGGCGAAGTAGCAGGCAAAAAACAGGCTGAGCAGGCGCATGAAGCGGCAAAGGTACTAAATCCCGGGAGCCGGAGCTGCTTCTACCGCAAAACGCCGGGGAAGGTTCCCAACCAGATAATCAGAAAGCATTAACGGTCCCACAGCCAGAGAACGGTTATAGTAACGTGAGAGAAGACTTTAGCTCAGCCATACGGTGCATACACAGAAACGGGATTTTACGGCGTATTTATTTCTTGTCAAACCCCAGCGCGGCTTGCACCACCTGCCGGGCCAGCAGAGCATCCTTCTTCTTCTCCTCGCTGATTTGCTTGCCGACCCGTACGAAAACGGCGTTGCAATATTTCTGCTTGTCGTCAATCTTCTTCTGGCTGTTCTCCTTGAGCTGCCACTCCCGCAGCAGCTTGCGGGCTTCGACTACCTCCATCACTTTGAGGTAAAGCGCGATGTTGCGGTCAGTTACTTTGAATTCCCGCAGCCGGTCAATAACCGGGCGTAAGATTTCGTCGGCCAGCCATGAGGCCGGGATAACGGTAGACTGCTTGTGCAGCAGCTCGAAGCGCAGGCCCACAATCTTCTTTCGGCCCCGGCCCGCCCGGTTGGCTTCCAGGATAGGATTGTAGACGAAGGCGCAGGGCGTTCTTTCCAACTCCTTTTGTGCCCCCAGCACCGTTTTCTTAATCAACTCGTTGGTGTCGGCGTGCTTCATCACCGGGTTGCCTTTCCGGTCCTTTTTGGGGGAGCCGTACTTGTCCAACTCTTGGCCGCAGTCCATGAGCAGGCGGTATTCCTCCAGCGACACTTCCCACCAGCCGGTATCCCTAAACGCGGATAGTATCTCAAAGAACCGCATGCTGTACCAGCTATGCAGGCCCATGTAGCCATCCAACTTGTAGGTCGAATACTGACCGGCAATCTGAACGAAGTAAGGCGCGAGTTGCGGGTTGAGAATAATGGTAATGATGCCATCCTTGAAGCCTACGCGCCGTTCCTTTGTCGTATCCAGCAGGTGGCGGATGTACCACTCGCTCCCGTCCAGGCTCTCGAACTCCCAAGTGACGTGGGCCAACTCATAGATAGCTTTTTTCAGGAAGGAATACGCCGTATCCGTATCAATGTCGGTGCCCTCGACCACGGAGGAAACCCGCAGCTGATAGTAGTCGCGCAACTGCAAGTCATCTTCCTTGATTTGCTCCATCACCCGCGCCATAATGCGCTTGCCGTACACGGAAATTCTGCGCTGGTGGGCGAAGGTGGCCGCCCAATGCTGCTTGACCCGCGCCAGCGCTTCGGGCTCATACTGCAGTTCTAGTTCCAGCATTGGAACGGGCAGGGTAACGCGGGGTAGTCGGTTTCCTAACATCTAGCCGATAGGTTACGGTTGCAGCCAGCAGAGACACTTTTGCCTCATCCAGTGATATCAGGCCGAAACATACGGCGAAAAAACCAGCTTGTGTAAAAGTGCGCAGGTTTATTACCTTAAAGAAGCAGGTTTATT
>NZ_FQYN01000008.1 GCF_900141805.1 Hymenobacter daecheongensis DSM 21074
CGAGCAGCTCCACGCCCAGCTCCGCCAGCACCAAGCCCAGCTGCCCGCCCTCGAAACCCACACCGCCGCCGCCGAGGCCCAGGCCCGCGCCGCCGCCCAGGCCGCCGCCACCGCCGCCGCGCTGCCCGCCGCGCGGGCCAGCGCCGCCCGCCGCCGCGCCGCCCTGGCCGCCCTGGCCCAGCGCCTGCGCACCCTGGAAGCCGCCGGCGAACAAGCCCGCCAATGAAACCCGCCCACAAGACCCGCCCGCCCCGCCCGACCCACCCACCGGCGCCCATACGTTCTGCTTTCACTGATTGGGTTTTGTCGCCTGGCTCCCCCTCTCTCCTAGGAGAGGGGGTCGGGGGGTGAGGCCCCACTCCCAGCGCCGATACGCCCTGCTTTTTCCCCGATTGGTCTTTGTCGCCTGGCTCCCCCTCTCTGAAGGAGAGGGGGCCGGGGGGTGAGGCCCCCCTTCTCCGCTTACTTCTCCCTTCCTCGCCCATGAACCCGCACCATACCCTCGCCGCCCTGCTGCTGACCGCCGCGCCGCTGGCCGCCCGCGCCCAAACCGGATCGGTGGGCATCGGCACGACCACGCCCCACGCCGCGGCCATCCTCGACGTGCGCAGCACCACCCAGGGGCTGCTGCTGCCGCGCCTCACCCTGGCCCAGCGCACGGCCCTCACGGCCAGCCCCACCGCCCCGCCCGTGGCCGGCCTCGTCATCTACCAGACCGACAACACCCCCGGCCTCTACGCCTACGACGGCGCGACCTGGGTGCGCCTGGGCGGCGACAACCTGGGCAACCACACCGCCACCACCAATATCGGCCTGAACAACAACTGGCTCAGCAACGCCCCCGGCAACGCCAACGGCCTGCGCGTAGACAACTTCGGCCGCGTGGGCATCGGCACGGCCACCCCGGCCCAGTCGCTCACGGTGCAGGCCGATGCCACCGGCGCGGCCCTGGGCTTCGCCGCCACCACCACCGGCCAGGACAAGTACAACCTGAGCCTGACCGGCGGGGGCCTGAACCTGAGCGAGAGCAACGTGGCCGGCGGCCGCCTGTTCGTGAAAGACGGTGGGGGCGTGGGCATCGGCACCACCAGCCCCGCGGGCGGCCTGCACGTGGACGCGCCCGAAAGCCCCTCGACCAGCGCCCTGGGCGTGCTGCTGAGCGGGGGCAGCAGCGGCAACCCCGGCCTGGAGCTGCGCGGCCAGGGTAAAACGCCCTACCTGGACTTTGCCGAAACCAGCGGCGTGGACTACTCCACCCGCCTCATCAGCGAGGGCGGCACCCTGACGGTGCGCACCAGCGGGGCCAATGCCACCGCCCTGGCCGTGGACGGCGGCCTGCGCGTGGGCGGGGGCAGCCCGGCCGCGGGCAAGTTCCTCAAGGCCCTGGACGCCACCGGCCAGGCCGTGTGGGACTACGCCGCCGGGGCCACCGGCCCGGCCGGCCCGGCCGGGGCCACGGGGGCTACCGGCCCCACTGGCCCGGCCGGCCCCACCGGCCCCGCCGGCCCCACCGGACCCGCCGGCCCGGCCGGCCAGAACGGCGCGACCGGCCCGCAGGGGCCGCAGGGCGTGGCCGGCACCAACGGCACCGGCCCGGCCGACAACCTGGGCAACCACACCGCCCAGCGCCACCTCAACCTGGCCGGGCACCTGCTGGTGGGCGGCACCGCCGCCGCCCCCGGCGCCGCCGGCCTGGCCGTAGATGGCAGTGGCCGGGTGGGCATCGGCACCCCCACGCCGCTGGCCGCCCTGCACCTGCGCGAGGGCGACGCCCTCTTCAGCGCCGCCGGCGACGTGCCCGCCACCCCCGCCCCGCTGGGCCTGAGCGGCACCGGCCGCCGCGCCTTCTGGTACGCCGACAAGGCCGCCTTCCGCGCTGGCTACGCGGGCGGCACGTACGTGCATCTCACCTACACCGCTTACACTCCCACCGTCGTTGGCGGCGCCATTCGGGCGGAGGTTTTTGGCGACGGCAGCACGTATTTCGATGAGGCCAACGTAGGCCCCTACTCGTTTGCCGCCGGCTACGCCGCCCTGGCCAGCGGGCAGGGCGCCGTTGCCATGGGCACCCACAACCGCGCCACGGGCCTGAACGCGGTTTCCCTGGGCGAGAAGAACCTGGCGAGTGGGGATAATTCCATCACCATCGGTAGTCAATCTTCTGCCATTGGTTTTGGGGGGGTTGCCATAGGCACTTACGCGTACTCCGCGACCGAATTCGCCACGGCTATCGGTTTCCAGAGCTTTGCCCTGGCTCCGTTCTCGATGGCGCTGGGCAAAAATGCCTGGACCAAGCACCGAGGGGCCGTCACCATCAGCGACGCCAGCGCCGGGTTACCCTCCGATTGGGTGGTCAGCAACGGCCCCAACGAGCTGAACATGCGCTTTATAGGGGGCTACATATTCAACACCTCGCAGAACGCGCGGGGCAGCAACTGCGGCGGCTGCTCGAGCGGGGCCATCAATGGGGTGATGCTGGCTCCGGGTGGGGGCTCGTGGACGACGCTGAGCGACCGGCGGGCCAAGGAGAACCTGCGGCCCGTGGACGCGGAGCAGGTGCTGGCCAAGGTGGCGGCGCTGCCCGTGGGCGAGTGGAACTACAAAAGCCAGCCGGCCAGCCAGCGCCACGTCGGCCCCATGGCCCAGGACTTCTACCAGGCGTTCCGCCTCGACGGCATCGGGCGCGACACGACCATCAACACGGGCGACATCGACGGGGTGAACATGCTGGCCATCCAGGCCCTGGCTGCCCGCACGGCCCGCCTGCGCCAGCAAAACGAGCAGCTCCACGCCCAGCTCCGCCAGCACCAAGCCCAGCTGCCCGCCCTCGAAACCCACACCGCCGCCGCCGAGGCCCAGGCCCGCGCCGCCGAAGCCCAGGCCGCCACGGCCGCCGCCGAGCTGCGCACCCTGCAAGCCCAGGCCACCGAGGACACCGCCGCCCTGGAAGCCCTGGAAGCCCGGCTGCGCCGGCTGGAGGCGGCCGGCGGGCAGGCCCAGCGCTAAGGCCGGTCGTTTTCCCGGCCTGTTTTCCTGCTCATCTTCTTACCTTGCCAACCGATGAAACTACGCCTTACCCTCGCCTTGCTGCTGCCCGCTCTCGGCAGCGTTGCCCAAACCCTCACCAACGACGGGGCCACGCTCACGGTGGAAGCCGGGGCCACGCTCTACGTGGCCGGCACGGTCCAGAACAAGGCCGGCAGCACGCTCACCAACGCGGGCACCCTGCAGCTTACCGGCGACCTGACCAACGCGGGCACGCTGGCCTCCGGCGGCACGCTGCTCTTCGCCGGCACCACCAACCAGGCCTTCACCCCCGGCGCGGCCACCGTGGCCACGCTGGTGGTGAACAATACCGGGGCCACCGGCCAGCGCACCCTCACCGTGCCCACCGACCTGACCGTGGGCACCGCCCTGACTCTGCAAAGCGGCCTGCTGCGCACCGATGCCACCGCCACGCTCACCCTGCCCGACGGAGCCACGCTCAGCGGCGAAGGCCCCGGCCAGTACGTGCAGGGCAACCTGCGCATCGTGCGGGCCGCCGGCAGCGGGGTGCTCAACTTCGGCCACGGCCTGAGCCTGGACCGCACCAGCCTGGGCCAGGTGACGGCCACCCGCGCCGCCGGCCTGCTGCTCGACAACGTGAGCCGCACGGCCCTGCCCAATACGGCCGGCAAGAGCATCGACCGGATCTGGACCGTGGAAACCACCACCGCCCCCGCCGTCGCCGTGCCCGTGACCCTGAGCTGGCCTCCCGACGACGACAACGGCCTGAGCAGCTTCAGCTCCGCCCGGGCCTGGCGCTCCCCGGTGCCGGTGACGGCCTGGGCGGCCGTGGGCACGGCGCAGGCGGCCACGGTCACGGCCACCAGCCGCAGCTTCTCGTTTACTACCGCCGTTCTGGGCCGCCTCACCGTGAGCAGCGCCGCCGCGCCGCTGCCCGTGGAGCTGACGCGCTTCACGGCCGAGGCCCAGGGCGCCGACGCCCTGTTGCAGTGGGCCACGGCCTCGGAGAAGAACAACGACCGGTTTGAGGTGGAAGCCAGCGCCGATGGCCGCACGTTCCGGCGCATTGGCACGGTGGCGGGCCACGGCACCAGCACCCAGCCCCACGAGTACCAGCTGCTGGACAAAGCCATTGCCCGCTACGCCGCCAGCCCCGTGTACTACCGCCTGCGCCAGCTGGACCACGACGGCACTGCCACCTACTCGCCCGTGCGGGCCGTGGGCGTGAGCAGTCTGGCCGGGCTGGCCCTGTTTCCGAACCCCACCCGCGCCCAGGCTACCCTCACCGGGGCCGCGCCGGGGGCACAGGTGCAGGTCTATGACGCGCTGGGCCGCCTCGTGGTCACCGCCACGGCCGATGCCACCGGCTCGGCGGCGCTGGTGCTGCCGCAGTGGCGCACGCTGGGCGTATACGTGGTGCGCGTGGGCAAGCAGGCCCTGCGCCTGAGCGTGGTGGAGTAGCACGACCGGCCGATTGGTAAGCAGGAAGTAGCGCGGAAGGGATTTCCGCGCTACTTCCTGCTTACAGCTGCGTCAGCTTCACGTCGCCTTTCACCGTCACGGCTTTCAGCAGAGCGCCGCCCTGGCCCAGCGTGGCGGCCACCACCTTCTGCAGCGGCTCCGCTTTGGTGACGGGCAGCTTGCCGGCGCTGATGCTGCCGATGGTGGTGGCGGCATACAGCCGGGCCGAGTAGGCTTTGGGCACCTCCCAGGTGATGCTGCCGTTGGTGGTTTGCACGTCGAGCCCCTCGCCTACCCATTTGGAGCCGGCCAGCTTGATTTTCACGCCGCCGTTCAGCGTGCGCCCCCGCACGCTGCCGCCCACGTTGATGAGGGAAATACCGCCGTTGGCGGCCTCAAACGTGACGGTGCCCTGCAGGTCGCTTAGGTTGATGCCGCCGTTGAGCGTGCGTAGGGTCAGCGTCATTTTGCGGGGCACGAACACCTCGTAGCTCACGGCCCAGCCCAGCTCGCCCTCGGCGGTGCTTTCGGCCCGCAGGGTGTAGTCTTTGGCCATAATGGTGATGCTCTTGCCCAGCTGGCGGGCTTCCGCGTCGGTTTTGCCCCAGGCCAGAATCTTGGCCCGCACCCGCACGTCGGGACCGTCCCAGCCCCGCACCGTGATGCCGCCGTTGGCGCGACCGTCTATCGTGATGCCCTGGCCGGCGGGCGCGGGCAGGGTTTTGTCGCGGGTTTCGCAGTAGCGCTTGCTGCTGCTGCTGGTGAAGGTGCCGTCGGTGCACTGGGTGGTGAAAACAGGGGCCTGCTGGGCGCGGGCGGCCGGGGCAGCCAGGCTCAGAAGCAGCGTAAAAAAGCAGATTCTCATAGGGGCGGGCACAAAAAAGCGGCGATGCATCGGGCATCGCCGCTTCGGAGCCGGAACGCGAAAACCGCTCCAAAAGGTGCGGCTATAATGTGGCTGTTTTACAGTTGCCGCACTTTAATGCCGCCGTTGGTGGTCACTGCCTTCACCGGGGCTCCGCCCTGCCCCAGCGTGGCGGTCAGTTTTTTATGAAACATGCCCGATTTGGTCACCGGCAGCCCCCCGGCTTTGATGTCGCCCATGCTGGTGCTGGTGTAGAGCTGGGCCGAGTAGTCTTTGGGTAGCTCCCAGCTGATGCCGCCGTTGGTGGTTTCTACATCGAGCCCGGCCCCTACCCATTTGGGACCGGAGAGCTTAATATCGACCCCGCCGTTGGTGGTCTGGCCCTTCACCTGGCCCGCTACGTCGGTGAGGGAGATGCCGCCGTTGGTGGTTTCAAAGGTGATGCGGGCGTCCAGATTACTCAGGGAGATGCCGCCGTTCACGGTTTCAAGCGCCAGGGCCGTTTTGCGGGGCACAAACACTTCGTAGCTCACGGCCCAGCCCTGCAGCAGGCCCTTGCCACCGCTGGCGCGCAGCGTGTTGCCGCTGGTATTCAGGGTAATGCCCTTGGCCAGCTCGGCCGCGGCTTCATCGGTTTTGGCCCAGGTAGAAATGCGGGCCCGCACCCGCACATCGGGGCCATCCCAGCCTTTCACCGAGATGCCGCCGTTGTCCTTGCCGTCGATGGTTAGGGTTTGGGAGCCGGGAGCGGGCATGGTCAGGTCGCGGATTTCGCAGTACTGCTTGCTGGTGCCGTTGCCGTTGCGGGAGTCGGAGCAGGCGGAGGTGAACGTGGGGGCCGGGGTCTGGGCAGCGGCTGAAAGGGCGGTCAGGCCGAGCAGCAGGGTAGAAACCAGGGTTTTCATAAGGACGGGGGCTGAAAGTGGGAGTTGGTTTTGGGGATAGATGCGGGGGCGGGAGAAGTCGTTGCCTGAAAACGACAAATGCATAACCGAACGTCATGCTTGATCTGGCGTACGCGAAGTTCAAGTATCTCTACCACGCCATTTGGTTAGCATTGCAACGAAGCGGGAGAGATGCTTCGACTTCGCTCAGCATGACCGTTCGGTTATGTATCAAGCATGACCGTGCTTTTTTAACTCTACCACCCCTACCCCTTCGCCACCCCCGTCAGGAAGGCGGTGATGATGGTAGCGGCCAGCCGGGCGGTCTGGTTGTCGCGGTCGAAAACGGGGTTCAGCTCTACCACCTCAAACAGGCGCACCTGGGCATTCTGGCCGGCCAGAAACGCAGCTTGTGTGGCCTGGCGGGGCGTAAAGCCCTCGGCGCTGGGGGCCGATACGGCGGGGGCGTAGGCCTCGGCGCAGCCGTCGATGTCGAAGCTCACGAAGGCGGGGCCGGCGGCGGTGGCCCGGCGCAGAGCCCGCTCCTGGTAGAGCGGCATGCCATCCTGCTGCACGTGGGCCAGGGGCACGATGGTGACCTGCTGCTCATTCAGGAAGTCGATATCGGCTTTGGTGTTGAGGTTGGAATGCAGCCCGATTTCGGTGAAGCGCGGGCCGGCCAGCACGCCCTCGCGCAGCAGCTTGCCGAAGGGCGTGCCGCTGCTGATTTCGGGCTTGTCCTTCACGTCGGCGTGGGCATCGAGGTTTACTCCCCCCACGGGCTGGCCGCCGGTGGCGTCGAAAAGGCCGCGCACGGTGCTGTAGGTGCCGTCGTGGCTGCCGCCGAGCACCACCACGCGCGGGTATTGGCGCAGCAGCGCGGCCAGCTCCCGGCGAATGGTTTCGTGGTTCCGGGCGTGGTCGGGGCTGGTCAGGTCGAGGTTGCCGGCATCGGCGATGCGCAGGTGGTCGAGGCTGACGTTGTGCTCCAGGTTGTAGGTTTTGTGGTAGCGGCGCAGCTCCCGACGGATGGCGTCGGGGGCGTGGCGGGCCCCGGCGCGGCCGCCTTCGAGCACGGTACCGAAGTCGAGGGGCAGGCCCACGAGGCACACCTCGGCCTGGGGAAGCGCGGCGGCGGGTTGAATCAGCTCACGGAGGAAAGTTGGCATGGCACGAATGTAGCGGGCGGCGCACAACTCCCAACCACAACCTGCCCCGCGCCCCGGCCACATTCCGTACCTTTCGCTATGCCCAACCGCTCGTTTTTCCTGCTCATGCTCTTGCTGGCCGGCTTTACTCCCGGCTTCGCCCAGCAAACGAAAGTTACCAAACCGGCCCGGATAGCGCCGCCCGCCGCGTCGTTTTTCACCACCTACGCCTACCTCACCTACGCCATCGTGGACCGCCAGACCAAGGCTACGCCCATCCCCGCGCGGGGCGTGGGCGGCACCCTCACGCTGCACCCCGACGGCACCTTCCAGAAGCGCCTGACCCTACAGGGCAACGGCGGCACGCTGCACTTCGACCAGGACGGCCGCTTCAGCTTCAGCGGCACCCAAATCACCTTCACCTACACCGACAGCAAAGGCCAGCCCCGCGTGGACCAGGGCACGTTTCGGCTGCAGCCGGCCGTGGGCCTGCTCACGCTCACGCTCGTAGGTTTCCCGGCTGGCAATCAGGGGATCTATACGCTGCGGGCGCAGTAGCTAGCCGCCCCGCGGACCGTGCATTGCACCCGCGCGCCCTTTCTGCTAACTTGCGCCCCCTTTCCGGCCGGAGGCTCCCGCACCCCGCCCGAACAACTCACCATTTCACTATTTCACTATCTCACCACCGATGGGAAGAGCATTTGAATTCCGTAAAGGCCGCAAAATGAAGCGCTGGGACAAGATGTCGAAAGACTTCACCCGTATCGGCCGCGAAATCGTGATGGCCGTGAAGGAAAGCGGCCCCAACCCGGATACCAACTCCCGCCTGCGCACGGCCATGCAGAACGCCAAGGGCGTGAACATGCCCAAAGACCGCGTGGAATCGGCCATCAAGCGGGCCAGCAGCAAGGAGGAAAAGGACTACCAGGAAGTGGTGTATGAGGGCTACGCGCCCCACGGCGTGGCCGTAGTGATTGAAACCGCCACCGACAACCCCACCCGCACCGTGGCCAACGTGCGCATGTACTTCAACCGCGGCAACGGCGCCCTGGGCACCGCCGGCTCCAGCGACTATACCTTCACCCGCAAGGGCGTGTTCCGCCTGGCCGCCGAGAGCCTGGAGCTGGATGAGCTGGAGCTGGAACTTATTGACGCGGGCGCGGAAGACGTGTACGCCGACCAGGAGGAAGACGAGCACGGCAATGTGAAAGACTTCATTGTGGTAGAAACTGCCTTCACCGACTTCGGCCAGATGCAGAAGGCTCTGGAAGAAAAGCACCTGAACGTGGTATCGGCCCAGCTGCAGCGCGTGCCCAACACCACCGTGCACCTCGATGGCGACGAGCTGGAAGAAGTGATGAGCCTGATCGAGAAGTTTGAGGAAGACGACGACGTGCAGGCCGTGTACCACACGCTCGGCTAAACCACGAATTCGCGCGGATTCATCGGATTTCACGGATTTTGTGGACGATTCATTGCGTATTCTGGCGGGCCGCTCCTGATTGGGGCGGCCCGCTGTGCTTTCGAGCCAGGGCAACGCCTGAGCGGTTTGCGCCATCTTGCCGGTATGCCGGCTGCGGTGGTTTTCCTGCTTACAAGAAAAAAAGTCGAAGACCTACCGCCTGAAATCGTCAAGCTCCCCCTCTCCCCCGGAGAGGGGGCCGGGGGGTGAGGCACCACCAGAACAACCCGGCACCCCACCCTAACCACCAGCTATGAAATCCCCGCTTATCCTGCTCTACCTCCTGTTTTCCACCTTCGCCGCTACCGCCCAGCAGGCCGGACTGACTGCCCTGCTCAAAAAAGAAAATGTGCCCGGCATCCAGCTTATTCATACCAAAAACGGCCACACGACAACCTACAGCCTGGGCCTGCGGCAAAACGGCACCACCCAACCCGTCACCGGCCAGACCATTTTTCAGGCCGCTTCCCTGGGCAAAGTCGTGCTGGCCTACACCGCGCTGCGCCTCGTGGATCAGGGCATACTGCGCCTGGATACGCCCCTGTTCACCTACTTCAACTACCCTCGCCTGCGAGGCCAGGCCCGCGCCGACAAAATCACGGCCCGCATGGTGCTGGGGCACACGGCCGGGTTGCCCAACTGGGCCCAAAACCCCTTCGCGGCCACCTGGGCCACCTCCCCGCTGCCCCTGAGCTACACCCCCGACAGCTGCTGGAACTACTCCGGCGAGGGCTACGTGTTGTTGCAGAAAACCCTGGAGCACCTCACCGGCAAATCGGTGGAGGTGCTGGCGCAGGAGCAGGTATTCGGGCCGCTGCACATGGCCCGCAGCAGCTTCGTGTGGCAAAAGCGCTTCGCGGCTAACGCCGCGGCCGGCCACGACGCCATGGGCCGCTCCACTGGCAGCAAGCAGTTTGTGGAGGCCAACGCCGGCTTCAGCCTGCTCACCACCGCCGCCGACTACAACCGCTTTCTGCAGGCCCTGCTGGCTGGCCGGGGGCTGCAGCCGGCCACCGCCCGCCTGCTGAGCACCGCCGCCAACCCAGCCAACCGCTGCCGCACCCCCAGCACCGCCACCGATGCCTGCATCGACTGGGCCTGCGGCGTGGGCCTGGCCGCCACCAGCCGCGGCCCCGCCCTCTGGCACTGGGGCAACAACGACGACTTCCAAGGCTTTTTCCTGGCCTTGCCCGAGCGCCGGGAAAGCCTGCTGTTCTTCACCAACAGCGCCAACGGCCTGACACTGACCGACGAGCTGCTACGGCTGTTCCTCGGCCCTGGCGATTATTGTACCACGCAGTGGCTGGCCGAGGCCAAATAGCGCGGGCTTAGCAGCTGTTTGAGTTAGTGAAAGAGGTGTGAAAACGGTGTAGAGACACATACTTGCGTCTCGTCGTTGAACAACAATCGTTGGGCCGGCGCGGCCGACGAGACGCAACTATGCGTCTCTACACGGTCCAATCGCCTGAAATATCAACCCAAACAGCTCCATACTTAATCTACCCACTCATGCCTCTCTCCTACCGCTCCCTTTTCTACTTCGAAAGCGCCACCGCCATTCTGCTCGAAATAAAGCGGCTGGACCTGCCCGGTGAGCAAGATCCGAACAAGCTCTACCACTGGCTCATGTTCGATAAGGCCACCGGCACGCTTCACCCCCAGGATTTTGTGTCGATGCAGGCCGGCGCGGAAGTGCAGGAGCGGGAATTTCGGCAGGGGCGGCTGCGGTTTACGGAGCAGAGTGCCACCTACGTGGCCCACGCCACCGGGCAGGCGCTGGAGCTGGCGGCCGCGCAGCCGGCGCAGCTGCCCGCGGCGTTGGCGCAGGCCATTGAAGCGTACCTCGCCACGCTCCAGCCCGGTTCACCACGTTAAAGCCCAGATTTGAAACACCTTAAATCTAAAACTAAAGCTAGTCCTCCCTCTCCTTTTCGGAGAGGGGGCTAGGGGGTGAGGCGCCCGCGCAGCCCCACCACCCCGCTTCTGCGTAACTTGCGGCCCTGCCCGCGCCGTTTGTGGGCTTTTCAACCCTTGCCGCTTGCCCTATGCCCAGTTCCGAATCGACCCGCCTCAACAAATACATCAGCGAAAGCGGCGTGTGCTCCCGCCGCGAGGCCGACAAATTCATTGCCGAGGGCAACGTATTCGTGAACGGCAAGCGGGCCAGCATCGGCGACCAGGTCACGGCCAAGGACAAGGTGATTGTGAACGGCCAGCGCATCGAGCCCCGCGCCCCCGAAGATGCCATCTACATTGCCTTCAACAAGCCGCCGGGCATCACCAGCACTACCGAAACCAGCGTGAAGGGCAACATTGTGCGCTACATCAAGCACAGCGAGCGAATCTTCCCCATCGGCCGCCTCGACAAAGACTCGCAGGGCCTGATTCTGCTGACTTCCGACGGCGACATCGTGAACAAGATTCTGCGCGCCGGCAACCGGCACGAGAAGGAATACATTGTGATGGTCGACAAGCCGATCAAGGATGAGTTCCTCGAAGGCATGCGCAACGGCGTGTCTATCATGGGCATTATGACCCAGAAATGCGACGTGCAGAAGGAAACCAACTACATCTTCCGCATCACGCTCATTCAGGGCATGAACCGCCAGATCCGGAAGATGTGCGAGGCATTTGGCTACGAAGTGGTGCAGCTGGAGCGGATTCGAGTGATGAACATCACTCTGAAAGGCCTCGGCGTGGGCGACTGGCGCGAGCTGACGGAAAAGGAGTTGGCCGGCATCATGGAGATGACCAAAAACTCGTCCGGCACCAAGGAAGCCTCCCTGCCCAAGCGCCGCGCCCCGGTGGTGAAGCAGCTGGGCTGGGACGTGAAAGGCCCGCGCACCGCCGAGGAAGGCGCTTTCGAGCAGCCCGCCCGCGCCCCGCGTGCTCCCAAAGCCGCTGGCAGCGCCCGGCCCGCTACCCGCAAAGTCGCCCCCGGCAAGCCCGCCGCCGGCAAAGCCAAGGCCCGGCCCAAAGCCAAGACCATCGCCGACCCCGACTTCTTCGACGGCAAGCCCCTGAAGCCCACCAAAAAAGCCGCCGCCAAGGCTGCCCGGCCCAGCATTGCCGGCGGCAAGTTCAAGCCCGCCGCCAAAACCCTGAACCGCGCCCCCAAAGGCAACGCCGGCCGCCGCGGCGGCAGCCGGTAGGGTCATTCGGTAGAAATCAGCCCGTCATTCCGAGCGCAGCCGAGGAATGACGTTCTCTCACTTTGCCCCATGCACATCTTCGTCGAAACGGACCGCCTGATTCTGCGGGAGCTGCTGCCCACCGATGAGGCCGCCATGTTTGAAATGGACGCAGACCCCGAAGTGCACCGCTACCTGGGCAACAAGCCCGTGACAACCATCGAGCAGAGTCGGGCGCTGATTGCCTTCGTGCGCCAGCAGTACGTCGAAAACGGCATCGGGCGCTGGGCGGTGGTAGAAAAGCAAACCGGCGCGTTCGTGGGCTGGTCGGGGTTGAAGCTGGTAGCCGGCCCCACCAACGGCCGCACCAACTACCACGACCTGGGCTACCGCTTCCTGCGTCGCTACTGGGGCCGCGGCTATGCCACCGAAACCGCTGTGGCCTCCGTGCGCTACGGCTTCGACGTGCTGCGTCTGCCCCGCATCTGCGGCATTGCCGATGTGCGCAACGTGGCCTCCAACCAAGTGCTGCAAAAGGCCGGCCTGCGCTTCGGCAACACCTTCGACCTCAACGGCCTGCCCCACCACTGGTATGAGCAGGAGCAGCCGTAGCCCTGGCCCAAAACTTCACAAAAAAAGGCCCGCATCACCGATGCGGGCCTTTTTTAAGGCTGAAACTCAACCAAATATTACTTCACATTCACCAGCAGACCCACGTAGGCCAGCCGCCCGAGCTGGGGGCCGCCGATGATCTGGACGTTGCGGGCATCAAACAGGTTCGAGACGCCGGCCTGCAGTGTGGTGGCCAGCTTGGGCACGGTGTAGCCCAGCGAGGCATCTACGGTGCGGTAGCTCCGAATCTGGCCGGTGGCGAAAGGCATTTCCTGCTGGTGGCCCTCTATCCAGCGGTAGTTCACAGAGTAGCTCACGTTGTGCGACTCACCGCTGGCGGTCAGGTTATACTTATGCTTGGGCGTGTTGAAGAACGTGCGGAAGCCGGCGGGCAGATTACTCTTATCCAGCACGTTGAGCGAGTAGTTGCCGCCGATGTTCAGCGCCTTGGCTGCGTAATAGGTCAGGCCGAACGTGGCACCCTGGGTACGCACTTCCTGCCGGTTGTTGACGGCCGCGAAGATGATGCGCGTGGGCTTCGACACATCGGAGAAGTTCGAAGCCAGCCCGCCGTAAAACTGCGGGTCGGAGGGGCGGGTGCCGTCTAGGTTGCCCACGAAGGCCTGGCCCCCGATGAAGTCGTTGTAGCGGCTGCGGAAGTAGCTGGCATCCACGTACACGTTCGGGATGATGGCGCCTTTGTAGCCCACTTCCACCGTATTCACGCGCTCCAGCCGGAGCTTGTCGAAGCTGGCGGCGTAGTTAGCCAGCGGGTCGCCGAAAGTGTAGGGCTTGCCGTTGGCATCGGTGAAGTTGTAGCCTTGGAAGCCGTTGCCCACGTTGCCCAGCAGAATGAACGTGCCCACATCGGAGCGCAGGTACTGGTCGGTTTGCGAGGGGCTGCGGAACGCCTGGCCGTAGCTGGCGCGGAAGTTATGCTGCTTGTTTTCGCCGAAGGAGAACACCGCCGCGGCGCGGGGCGAAAACGACGTATCGAAGTTCTTGAACCGGTCTACGCGGCCGGCAAACGACAGTTTCAGGCGCTCGGCCAGCAGGGTCTGGGTCAGCTGAGCGTAGGCCCCGTACTCGTGGTTGGGGATGCGCTTGCCATCGGTATCGGCAAACAGCTTGCCGCCCGAGCCCAGGCGATACTGGCGGTAGGCGGCCCCCACAATCAGGTCGGTGCCGGCGTCGGAGAGGTGGAAGTTGCGCTGGGCGCTGATGTCGTTCAGGAAGGAGTTGAAATTCTGCTGCGCCCCGCGGCCGGGCTGGTCGTCGCTGGTGATTTTATCGCGCAGCGTGGCGAAGCGCGGGTCCGTGCTTTTCAGCTGGGTAGCATCGGCCGCCGCTTTGGCCGCTGCCTGAGCCGCCTCTACTGGCAGGCCGCCCTTACGGGCCTGGTCGTAGGTCTGGTTATAGACGTAGAAATACTGCTGGTAGTAGCGCGTCTGGCCGCCTTCGGTAGTGGGCGAAGCCAGCAGCAGGGCGCTCAGCTGGGTCAACTCATAGCTGTTGCCGGTGAAGTCTTCCGTGGAATACGCCCGGATAAAGCCTTTCGCGCTTTTCAGCTCGGCCCGGTACTGATTGGTTCCCAGGCCCTTGATGCGGAAGCGGCTCAGGTTCTGGTAGGTAGAGGTTCCCACGCCGCGCTTGGCTTCCAGCGTCAGCTTCAGGTCGTTCTTAATCAGATACGACACCGCCCCCTGCAAGCGGTACGACTTGGTTTTCTGGTCCTTGCCGATCAGCTCGCCTTCGGTGAAGCCGGGCATGTACACGGTTTTGTTGTACAACTCAGAGTTCACCTTGTAGTTCAGCGCGGGCTGGTCCTGCGCGGACGAATACCGGTTGCTAATCTCGCCGTAGCGGTTGATGGCGTCGTAACCCAGGCTGGAGCCTTCGGGATTTAGGGACGTATTGTTGGCGGCGTAGTTGTCGGCAATCCAGTCGTTGGCCTGGAAGGCGCTGGCGTTGAGCTTCACGGCCCACTTGTCGCCGAGCTTACGAGCGAAGCGCAGCTGGCCGTCGAGCAGGTTGCGCTGGCCTCCGCGCAGGCGCAGGCTCAGCCCATCGTACACGAAGGGGTCTTTGGAGTTGAACAGCACCACGCCGCTCAGCGCATTGGAGCCATACAGCGCCGAGGCCGGCCCATGAATGATTTCAATGCTTTCCATATCCAGCTCCGGAATACCGACCAGGTTGCCGGGACTCAGGTTCAGCGAGGGCAGGGCCGTATCCATGTAGTCGACCAGCTGAATCACTCGCTCGCTCTTGGCCGTGTTGAAGCCGCGCGTGCTAATGGAGGTGAACAGCATCGACGCCGAGTTGACATCGACGCCGGGCAGGCTGCCCAGGCCAGCCAGAATTTCGGGCGTGCTGATGCGCTCAATCTGCTTGCCCGATACCTTATCGATGGTTACGGGGGCGCGCAGGATGTTTTCCTCCACCCGCGAGGCCGATACGACGGTTTCGTTCAGCAGCGTAGAGCTTGGCACCAACGAGACGCTCAGTTGGCTTTCGGGCTTGGCCAGCCGCACCGTCTGCGACTCGTAGCCCACGTAGGCCACCACTACTTCCACGGGGCCATTGTCGAAGGGCACGCTCAGCCGGAACCGGCCCATCTGGTCGGTGCTGGTGCCAATGAAAGTACCTTTCACGAAGACCGTGGCGCCGGGCAGCGGCTCGCCGTTATCGGTCAGGATGGTGCCGCCGATAGTGGCCTCGGCAGGGTCGGTGCTGCGGACGGCAGCGGTGGCTTTGCGTTTGGCCGGCAGTCGGTGCGGCTGGTCGCCGCCGGTTGGTGCGGCCATAAGCGGTGGGGCTTGTAGCAAAGCTGCTACAAGCAGGGCAGAATAAGCGTGTTGCATTGGGTGTTGTTAACGGAGCGAAATAAATGACCTCAAAGCTATTGTCGGGCATTATTTGCGTCGTTTTTTTTAGTCGAACCGGACAATTTGCTTGGTGAATGAAGGGGTTTGCCCGGTCAATATTTTTAGCAAAGCGTTATATAAATCAAGCATATTTTTATAAATATATTAGCGTATTAGCTTGCTTGGAGCCCGCAGTTTGGCGGCCAAAAAGCCGCTGGTATAGCCGCTAAACCGGCCGGGCGTGTATCTTGCGGCCCGGTAAGCGCCGGTTCCGCTGGCGTATCCTTCTTATTTCCGCACCCGACTCCCCTTTCCCACCATGCTCCGTACCGACTGGACGCTCGACGAAGTAACTGCTATTTATAACCAGCCCGTGCTGGAACTCGTGACGCAGGCCGCCGCCATTCATGCCCAAACCCAGGCCACCGGCGAAGTGCAGGTGTGCACGCTGCTGAGCGTGAAAACCGGCGGCTGCCCCGAGGACTGCGCCTATTGCCCCCAGGCCGCCCGCTACCACACCGGCGTGCAGGCCCACAAGCTGCTGCCCGATGCTGAAGTACTGGCCTCGGCCCAGCGCGCCAAAGACTCGGGCAGCACCCGCTTCTGCATGGGTGCCGCCTGGCGCGAAATCCGCGACAACCGCGACTTTGACCGGGTATTGGGCATGGTAGAACAGGTGAATGGCCTGGGCCTGGAAGTGTGCTGCACGCTGGGCATGCTGAACGAGTACCAGGCTGAGCGCCTGAAAGAGGCCGGCCTCTACGCCTACAACCACAACCTCGACACCAGCCGCGAAAAGTACGACGACATCATCACCACCCGCACCTACGACGACCGGCTGAACACGCTGGAGCACGTGCGCAAAGCGGGTATCTCGGTCTGCTCGGGCGGCATTATCGGCTTGGGCGAAACCGACGAGGACCGCATTGCCATGCTGCACACGCTGGCCACGCTGCCCGCCCACCCCGAAAGCGTACCCGTCAACGCCCTCGTGCCCGTGCAGGGCACCCCGCTGGCCGACCAGCCCCGCGTGAGCGTGTGGGAAATGCTGCGCATGATTGCCACCGCCCGCATCCTGATGCCCCACACGATGGTCCGCCTCTCTGCCGGCCGCCAGGAAATGCCCGTCACGGAGCAAGCCCTCTGCTTCCTGGCTGGTGCCAACTCCATCTTCAGCGGCGAAAAGCTCCTGACCACCCCCAATCCGGATTTCGACGCGGATAAGCAAATGTTCGATTTGCTGGGCCTGAAGCCGCGCAAGTCGTTCAAGGATATGCCGGAAGGGGCTACGGTACTGGGCAAAGCCGCGCCGGTAGAAGCCTAGAGCAAGAAAACCAAGCCCTAGCTCCCCTCCTTTTTTCAAGGAGGGGTAGGGGTGGTTGCTAAAGCTAGAAAATCGTTGAACGTAATCTAATTCTAGCAACCACCCCTGCCCCTCCTTGAAAAAAGGAGGGGAGCTAATTTTTAATTCTAAAAAAGCTAAAAGCTAGTTCCCCCTCTCCTTTTCGGAGAGGGGGCTAGGGGGTGAGGCGCACCGCATGAACGACCAACTCCACCACCGCCTGCACACCGACCTAACCCGGCGCGAAGCCGCCGGCACCCGCCGCCGCCTCCCGCCGCCCGCCGCCGGCCTGGTCGATTTCAGCTCCAACGACTACCTCGGCCTGAGCCGCCACCCGCAGGTGCTTGCCGCCGTGCAACAAGCCGCCCAGGAGCCCGCCGGCAGCACCGGCAGCCGCCTGCTCACCGGCAACTCCGCCGCCGCCGAAGCCCTGGAAACCCACCTGGCCCGCTTCCACCGCGCCGAAGCCGCGCTGCTGTTCAACTCCGGCTACACCGCCAACCTGGGCTTTTTCAGCGCTGTGCCCCGCCGCGGCGACACCATTCTCTATGACGAAGCCAGCCACGCCTCCGTGAAGGAAGGCATCCGGGCCAGTTTCGCCACCGCCTGGAGCTTCCGCCACAACGACCTGACCGACCTGGAGCGCCGGCTCAGCCGCGCCACCGGGGCCGTATTCGTGGCCGTGGAGTCGTTGTATTCGATGGATGGGGATATGGCCCCGCTGGTGGAATTGGCCGGGCTCTGCCGCCGCCACGGGCTATATCTGGTGGTAGATGAGGCCCACGCCAACGGCATTTATGGCCCTAACGGTGAAGGCGTAGTGGTGGCGCTGGGGCTCGAAGACGACATTTTTGCCCGCATCCTCACCTTCGGCAAAGCCCTCGGCAGCCAGGGTGCCGCCGTGGCCGGCCCCGCCATCCTGCGCGACTACCTGCTCAACTTCAGCCGCCCTTTCATCTACACCACCGCCCTGCCTCCGCTCACCATTGCCGCCCTCACGGCAGGCTATGAGCTGCTGCCCATGCTGGCCCCGGAAAGGGCACGGCTGCTAGCACTTTCCGACTACCTAAAAGCCGCGCTCAACGCCGTGCCCGGCCTGCACGTGCCGCTGGAAAGCCACATCATTCATCCGGTTTTCTTCACCCAAAACTCCGGCCCGGCCCAGGTGCGCCAGCTAGCCGCCGCCGCCCAGCAGGCCGGCTTTGACGTGCGGCCCATTGTAGCGCCCACGGTGCCGGCGGGCACCGAGCGGCTGCGGCTGATTGTGCATTCGTATAATACGGAGGCGGAAATTGAGGGGCTGGCTGGGGTGCTGACAGCGGCACAACAGTAGAACTCTCTGACAGCGCTTCAGTAGCTCAATTTCAATGCAGTACGCGTATGGACCCTAGCCAGCTTGCGGCCGCCACATTCGATAGGTGCGCCCCGGAATACCAGACGAAGTACATGAATGTTGAGCAGTATGCCGAAGGCCTGCAACGGCTTTGCTCGCATCTTCCTGCCCAAGCCAGAGTGTTGGAGTTGGGCTGTGGCCCCGGCAACCTCACCCAGTATCTGCTACGCTGGCAACCGCAGTATCGCATCCTAGGCATTGATGTAGCGCCAAAGATGCTGGCACTGGCCGCCGCCAACAACCCCGGAGCGGAATTCCACTTGCTCGATTGCCGCTCGATTTCCCAACTTACCAGCCGCTTTGACGCAGTGGTGGGCGGCTTCTGCTTGCCGTACTTGTCGAAGCCGGAAGCCCAACAGCTCATCGCCGATTCGGCTTCGCTGCTTGAGCCGGGCGGGATGCTCTACCTCAGCACCATGGAAGACGACTATATGAAGTCGGGGATGCAAACTTCCAGTGCTGGCCACTCGCTCTACATACACTACCATCAGGCCGATTATCTGCTGGCAGCCTTGGCCACGCACGGCTTCTCGCTGCTGCACTGCCAGCGTCAGCCATTCCCCGACGCCGAAAACCCTAGTGCCACCGATTTAATTCTACTGGCACAGAGACAGTAGCGCGCACGGGCTACAATGCCCCTGTTTTACTAAATGGAAAACCTCTTCATCACCGGCATCGGCACCGACGTAGGAAAAACCTTCGTCTCCGCCATCATCACCGAAGCCCTGCAGGCCGACTACTGGAAGCCCGTGCAGGCCGGCCTCACCCCCACCACCGACGCCGCCACCGTGCGCGGTCTGGTGCAGAACTCCGTCAGCCGCTTCTGGCCCGAGCGGCACCGGCTGCGGCTGCCGGCCTCGCCCCACGCCGCTGCCGCCGCTGAGAATCTGACGCTGCGGGCCGGGGATTTTCAGCTGCCCGAAACCGACAATCACCTCATCGTGGAGGGCGCGGGCGGGTTGCTGGTGCCGCTGGCGCCGGGCCTGCTTATTGCCGATTTGATCGGGCAATTTGGGCTAGAGGTGGTGGTGGTTTCGCGCAACTATCTGGGCAGCATCAACCATACGCTGCTCACGCTGGAAGCGCTGCGGGCGCGGGGGCTGCGGGTGCGCGGGCTGGTGTTCAACGGCGAGCCGAACCCGGCGACGGAGGACTTTATTGCCCAGCATACCGGCGTGCCGCTCATGCCGCGCGTGCTCCCGGAAGCCGAAGTGACACCGGCCGTGGTGAGCCGGTACGCGGCGGAGTTTCGGGAGTGGTTTGAGCTGTAGGAATCCTATCTGTCATCCTGAGCTTGCGAAGGACCTTATCACGGCTGAACGATAATTGTAAGAGCGACTCGTTCCCATTCCATAAGGTCCTTCGCAAGCTCAGGATGACAGTTTATTTACACACCTCTGCGCTCCTTTGCGGGAAATGACGCCCGGGTTGGTTGTAGCTTTGCCCCATGCCTACGCTCTCCGAACGCGACCATGCCGTATTGTGGCACCCCTACACCCAGATGCAGACCGCGCCGCTGCCCATCCCTATCATAAAAGGCGAAGGCAGCTGGCTCATTGCCGAAGACGGCACGCGCTACCTCGACGGGATTTCCTCCTGGTGGGTGAACCTGCACGGGCACGCCCACCCGCACATTGCGGCCCGCGTCAGTGCCCAGCTCAGCACGCTGGAGCACGTCTTATTTGCCGGTTTCACCCACCCCACCGCCGTGGAGCTGGCCGAGCAGCTGCTGGAGATTCTGCCTGATAATCAGGCTCGCGTCTTCTACTCCGACAACGGCTCGACGGCCGTGGAAGTGGCCCTGAAAATGGTGCTCCAGTACTTCCACAACCAGGGCCAGCCCCAGCGCCGCACGTTCATCTGCTTCCAGAATTCTTACCACGGCGACACCTTCGGGGCTATGGCCGTGAGCAGCCGCGGCGCCTTTACCCAGCCCTTCTGGCCCCTGCTGTTCGACGTGGAGTTCCTCGATGTGCCGGTGCCGGGCCGCGAGGCCGAAGTGCTGGCCCAGCTCGACGCTCTGCTGCTGCGCCCCGACGTGGCGGGCTTCATCTTTGAGCCGCTGGTGCTGGGCACGGCCGGTATGGTGATGTACGAGCCCGAAATCTTGAGCGAGATGTTGCGCCGCTGCCACCGGGCCGGCGTGCTCGGTGTTGCCGATGAGGTCATGACCGGCTTCGGCCGCACCGGGCCGCTGTTTGCCTCCGGCTTGCTCAACGAGCAGCCCGACATCATGTGCTTTTCCAAGGGCCTCACGGGCGGCACGCTGGCCATGGGCCTCACTACCTGCGCCGCGCCCATCTACGCCGCTTTCCTGAGCGATGATAAGATGCGGGCCCTTTTCCACGGCCATTCCTACACTGCCAACCCCGTGGCCTGCGCCGCCGCCCTGGCCAGCCTGGAGCTGACCCGAGCCGACACCTGCACCGACCAGCGCCGGTGCATAGAGGCCGCCCACTCCGCCTTCCGGCAGGAAATAGCCGGCCAGCCCGGCATCCGGGCGGTGCGGCACCGGGGCACTATCTTGGCCGTGGAATACGACCCCGGCGAGGATACCAGCTACTTCAGCCGCCTGCGCGACGCCTTCTACCAGCTCGCCATCGACAACCAAGTGGTGCTGCGTCCGCTGGGCAATGTGGTGTACCTGCTGCCGCCCTACTGCACCTCGGATGCTGAGTTGGCTTTGCTCTACGACGTGTTGCGCCGCATGCGGGCACTGGTGCTCGATTTTCTGCCCGCCCCAACCCTGCCCGAATACCTGCATGACTAACCCCACCCCCGCCACCGACGACGTGATTCTGCTGCGCGGCCGGGGCCGGATTTCGGCGTTGGGCACCGCCGCCAATGGCTACGCGGCCGGGCAGCCCGGTTTTGCCACCCGAACGCTGGGCCGCAAGCAGCTGGCCGTGGCCGCGCTGCCTCCGGCCCTCGAAGACCAGCTGACCGCGCTACGCAAAAGTCAGCCCGCCTACCGCCAGCTCGACCGCACCGTGCTACTGGCCATAGTGGCCGCCCGCCAGGCCACGGCCGAAGCCGGCTGGGCCGGGGGCAATGAGCAATCAGCAATGAGCAATGAGCAAGTGCTCATTACCCCAAATTCCCTACCCAATCAGCCAATCATCAACAACCAAAAACCAGAAACCAGAAGCCAAAAACTAACAACGAACAACGAACAACAAACAACCAGCCTGGCCGTCAGCATCGGCTCGTCGCGGGGGGCTACGGGGCGCACGGAGCACTACCACCACGAGTTTCTGAGCACCGGAGACGTGGCCGCGGCGGCCTCGCCGCTCACCACGCTGGGCAACGTAGCCAGCTGGGTGGCGTTTGATGCGGGCAGCGCGGGCGGGGCGGCGCTCAGCCATTCCAGCACCTGCAGCAGCGCGTTTCAGGCATTAGGCAATGCTATGGCCTGGCTGCGGGCGGGCATGGCCGGGCGGTTTCTGGCCGGCGGCACCGAGGCCCCACTCACCGATTTTACGCTGGCGCAAATGCACGCGCTGGGCATCTACTCGCCCTTTGCCGCCGCCGATTTTCCCTGCCGGCCGGGGGCGGGGCGGCCGTCCACATTTGTATTAGGTGAGGGTGCGGCAGTGTTTGCGCTGGAAAAAATAAGCCGGGCGGCGCTGCTGGCGGAGCAGCGGCAGCGGCCGGTGCGGCCCTTGTTCGTGCTGGAAAGCGTGGGCTTTGGCTTTGAGGCCATTGGCAGCAAAACCGGCCTTTCCGCCGACGGCCGGCACTTCCAGACGGCCATGCGGCAGGCACTGGCACAAGCCGGGCGGGCGGGTGCTGAGGTGGATGCCATCGTGCTGCACAGCCCTGGCACACCCGCCGGCGATGCCGCGGAGCGGCAGGCTATTCGGGCTGTTTTCGGGGAGCAGCTACCAGATCTGGTTTCCAACAAATGGCTGCTGGGCCACACGCTGGGTGCTTCTGCGGCCCTCAGCCTCGATTTTGCCTGCCATATCCTGGCTTCGCAAAGCTGGCCTGCCGCGCCTTTTGCTACGGATTTGACGCCCGCCCCCACCCGGCCCATCCGGCGGGTGCTGGTGAATGCGGCCGGCTTCGGGGGCAACGCGGCCAGTGCGCTGGTGGCAGTGCTGTAGCCCGCCGGCCCGGGCCGGGCCAGCTCTGCTGGCAGGGGCCGGGCCCTGCCAGCAGAGCTGGTTGTAATCAATAAAAAATAAATTTGTTTACACCCCAAGCCGACCCTGCCGAAGGGTTGTAAACAAATCTATTTTTTATTGATTACAACCGTCCCCCAGGGCGCGGGCTTTTTGCTTGCCGCTGACGCCCGCTTGCCTACCTTCGCTCCCGTCCTCCGGCCCGCTGCCGGTTTCCGTATTCTATTGATCGGCCCATTATGTTCCCGAGATTTTCCGCTGCTTTCGCTGTCCTGACTGCCCTGGCGCCCCTTACGGCCCTCCAGGCCCAGACCAAGGCCCCCGCCATCAAGCCTGATGTCACTATCCGGCAGATGGTGCAGGATATTTCGGCCAAAACGCTGGAAGAAGACGTGCGCAAGCTGGTCAGCTTCGGCACCCGCCACACGCTCAGCGATACGCAGGACCCTAAGCGCGGCATCGGGGCGGCGCGGCGCTGGGTGGAAGAGGAATTTCGGCGCTACGCCAAAGCCAGCGGCGGCCGGCTCCAGGTAGTGCAGGACACCTTCACGGTGAAGCCCGACGGCCGCCGCATCAACAAGCCCGTGCTGATGGCCAACGTAATGGCCACGCTGCCCGGCACCGACCCCACCGATACCCGCGTGCTCATCGTCAGCGGCCACATCGACTCGCGGGTGTCGGACGTGATGAACGCCACCGCCGACGCGCCCGGCGCCAACGACGACGGCTCGGGCACGGCCGCCGTGCTGGAGCTGGCCCGCGTGATGAGCAAGCAGAAATTTCCCTGCACCATCATTTTCGTGGCCGTGCAGGGCGAAGAGCAGGGCCTTTATGGCTCCACCCACCTAGCCCAGCGGGCCAAAAAGGAAGGCTGGAACCTGACGGCGATGCTCAACAACGACATCATGGGCAACTCCCTCGGCCACGACCCCGACATCAAGGACGATAAGCACCTGCGCGTGTTCAGCGAGGGCGTGCCGGCCACCGAAACGCCCGACGAGGCCAAGCTGCGCCGCACGCTCAGCTCCGAAAACGACTCGCCTTCGCGCCAGCTCGCCCGCTACGCCCAGACGGCCGCCAAGCAGTACGTGGACGGCCTGGAAGTGGTGCTGGTGTACCGCCCCGACCGATTCCTGCGTGGCGGCGACCACACGCCCTTCAATCAGCAGGGCTTCACGGCGGTGCGCTTCACGGAGATGAACGAGGACTTCACCCACCAGCACCAGGACCTACGCACCGAAAAAGGCCGCGCCTACGGCGACACGCCCGAGGGCATGGACTTCCAATACCTGCGCAAAAACACCGGCGTGAACCTGGCTACACTGGCCAGTCTGGCCCTGGCCCCCGCCGCCCCCCAGAACGTGGGCGTGCTCACCGCCGACCTCACCAACCGCACCCAGCTGCAATGGGAAGCCCCCAAAATCGGCGAAAAACCGGCCGGCTACTACGTGCTGATGCGCGAAACCAGCGCTCCGCAGTGGCAGCAGAAATTCTACGTGACGGACACCAAAGCCGACCTGCCCCACAGCAAGGACAACTACCTCTTTGGCGTGGTGAGCGTGGATGCCGAGGGCCACGAGAGCCTGCCCGTGCTGCCCAAGCCGGTGCGGTAGGCGATGCCGCATACCTTTCACCGATAAAGGAGTTCAGAACGTCCTGCTGAGCGAAGTCGAAGCATCTCTCCCGCTTCGCCTGGCTCCCCTCTCTTATGGAGAGGGGTTGGGGGTGAGGTTGCAACGAAGCACGCGAGATGCTTCGACAAGCTCAGCAGGATGTTTCGTTGACGCTCTGAACAGTCGCTATGCCTGAATCAAGTATTCACTTCCCCAAATAATAGATTTACTATCACAAATAATAGGTCTGTTGAAAAAGTCCAGCTAAACTTGCGGCCTCATTCACTAAAACGGCCTTTGCATGGACGCACAACTACTCATTTCCAACCTGACCAACCCAACACTGCTCTTCTTCATGCTGGGCATCGTGGCCACGCTGCTGAAAAGCGACCTGGAGATTCCGCCGACCACCGTTAAGTTTATTGCCCTGTACCTGCTGTTTTCCATCGGCTTCAAGGGCGGGCAGGAACTGGCCCACAGTCCATTCAGCACCGAAATCCTGTATTCGCTGGCCTTTGGGCTGTTCATTGCCTCCTTCATTCCCTTCTATACCTTTTTCATTCTGAAGCGCCGGCTCAGCATCAGCGACGCCGGGGCCGTGGCCGCGGCCTACGGCTCGGTCAGCGCCGTGACGTTCGTGTCGGCCGTGTCGTTTTTGGAGGTGCAGCAGGTGACCTTTGGGGGGCACATGGTGGCCGCCATGGCCCTGATGGAGGCCCCGGCCATCATTGTGGGCGTTATCATGATGATGCGCTACGAAGCCCCGGACGATTCGCAGCCCAGTCTGGGCAGCGTGGTGCAGCATTCGTTCACCAACGGCAGCGTGCTGATGGTGGTGGGCAGCTTAGTTATTGGTCTGGTGGCCGACACCAAGCAGGCCGACGGCATCAAGCCCTTCACCACCGATATTTTCAAGGGCTTCCTGGCCATTTTTCTGCTCGAAATGGGCATGGTTACGGCCCGGCGTTTCGCGGCCTTCCGGCAATACGGCAGCTTCGTGACGGTGTTTGCGGTGCTGGTGCCACTGTTCAACGGCTGCTGGGTGGCCCTGGCCAGCCACCTGGTAACCGACAGCGTGGGCAACCGCTTCATCTTCGCCATTTTAGCGGCCAGCGCCTCCTACATTGCCGTGCCCGCCGCCATGCGCCTGGTAGCCCCCAAAGCCGACCCCGGCCTGTACATTCCGATGGCCCTGGGCGTCACGTTTCCGATCAACATTACCATTGGGATGCCGCTGTATTTTGCTCTGGTGCAGTATGGCTGAGGTTGATGGGTTGAATGGGGTATGCTTCGCGAAATCTACCTATCTTTTGGTGAAGCGAACGTATGTCTCAAGAGGCACGGGTGCCTGCCTAGTATGTCAAAGGCGCAGTGAGTTTAGGAATGAGTATCCAAACAAGCAATTTCAACTCTGTCTTTTTGTAAATTCATACAATTTTAAATCCACATGCTATGAAAGGTCAGCTGGTTCAATTACTCTTTGGCATTTCCCTGTTATCATTAGCTGCCTGCACTAAAAAAGAAGATCAGCCTACTGTTGTTGAGGGCACGGTGATGAATAAATTCACTAACCAACCCGTAGCGGGAATCCCAATTGTTGTGATTAAAGAATCCTCCGCTGGTCATTTCTCGGGGGTCAATCGAGATTCGCTCACAGTGGCTTATACTAATGCAGCTGGAACATATAGCCATTCATTTAATGCTAGCAGCGGCAACAACTACTACATTAAGATGAACAATTCACAGACATTACACGACCTATCGTATGGCTGGTATGGGGCAAAGGCAACGGCAGGAAGCAATAATAGGATTGATTTTAGCGTGACACCTTATAAAATTGTCACTGTAAATATCAACACAAATAAAAGAGGCAAGAGCAATATCAGCTTTGATTTTTTTTCAACAGTAGATACAGACAATTTTGGCGGCTTTATCTTTTCTGACACCGTTAGTTCCAAGCAAATGATTGTCTTCACGCGCACTATAAAAGTATTACCAAATCGTGATTACACTTTCAGAAAATATACATTCAACCAAGTTCGGACGAGCAACGGGAACCATATCTTCCAGGATTACACGTACACGCAGCAGACCCGGCGAATACTGTACAATGATACAACTGTGATAAATATAAGGTAGACCTGCTGCCGGATTGTGGCAGCCCAGCGGCTGGGTTACAATGTGTAGCGCAATCATCCTCAGAAAAACAGCCGCCCTTTGCAATAATTTCCTCCTGAAGCCCCAACTTGCAGCCGCAAATCCGTTTCAGCGGCTCCCGCTGCCCCATCTTTGCCCCGGCATGACTCGCATTTCCTTCGCTTCGACTTTCGCGTTTTCGGTGGCTTCGGCTGGCCGAACCGCTATGCCGATGCTGCGCAAGAAGTGCTGGAAACGAGCCTCGACCTGACCGTCGCAACTCTTCGTGCCATCTTCCTTTGAGCATTGAGCGCCGGTCTTTCCAGACCGGCGCTATTTTTTTACCCGCCCGCCATTTTCCCTCGTTTACCTGCTGTGCAACTCCAGTTTTTTGCCCTATGAAAGTTTTAAAGTTCGGCGGCACGTCCGTCGGCAGTGCCGCGCGGATGCGGGCCCTGCCCGCGCTTATTCAAGGCCCCGAGCGCCGCATCGTGGTGCTGTCGGCCATGTCTGGCACTACCAATGCGCTGGTCAGCATCGCGCGGCTGCTCTACGAGGGCGACCAGACGGCCGCCAACTACCAGATTGAGATTCTGCGCCAGCACTACCTCATTGTGGCCCGCGAGCTGCTCACCGAGCCAGCCGTAGCCCAGGAAGCCATTCAGCACCTCGACAACTCCTTTAAGAGCATTTTTGGCCTGACGCGCAACCCGTTGTCGGCCGCGGGCGAGCGGCTGATTCTGGCCCAGGGCGAGCTGCTGAGCACCCTGCTTTTTCACCGCTACTACACCGGCATGCTGGGCCAGCAAGCCACGCTGCTGCCCGCGCTGGACTTTATGCGCCTGGATAAAAACGATGAGCCCGACATCGACTACATTGAGCAGCACCTGGCCGCCGCGCTGGCGCAATACCCTGATGAGCAGCTATTCATCACCCAGGGCTACATCTGCCGCAATGCCAACGGCGATATCGACAACCTGAAGCGCGGCGGCTCCGACTACTCCGCGTCGCTGATCGGGGCCGCCGCCCACGCTGAGGAAATCCAGATCTGGACCGACATCGACGGGCTGCACAACAACGACCCGCGGGTGGTGCAGGGCACTTACCCGATCCGGGAGCTGTCGTTTGATGAGGCCGCCGAGTTGGCGTATTTCGGGGCCAAGATTCTGCACCCCAGCTCCATTCTGCCCGCCGCTAAGCACGGCATTCCGGTGCGGCTGCTGAACACGATGCAGCCCGCAGCGCCCGGCACGCTGATTTCTGACAAAACCGGCACCGATGCCATCAAGGCCGTGGCGGCCAAGGATGGGCTGGTGGCCATCAAGGTGAAGTCGAGCCGGATGCTGCTGGCCCACGGCTTTCTGCGCAATCTGTTCGAGGTATTCGAGCGGCACCGCACCTCCATCGACATGGTGACAACCTCGGAAGTGGCCGTGTCGCTCACCATTGATGATGCCACGCATCTGCCCGAAATCCTGGAGGAGCTGCGTGGCTTCGGCACGGTGGAAGTCGATGAAAATCAGACCATCGTGTGCCTGGTGGGCAACCTGATTCAGGCCGACCACGGCTCAGCTCGCTTGGTGTTCAACGCCTTGCGGGACATTCCGCTGCGCATGATTTCCTACGGCGGCTCGCCCAACAATATCAGCATCCTGATTAACACTGCCGATAAAGCCCGCGCCTTGAAAGTGCTGAACGACGGCTTGTTTCAGCAGCGCCAGCAAGCAGTGGAAGCCGAAGCGTAACGGTTTTTCGCGCAGTGTCTCGCAGTGGCCGGCGCAGTGGTGCGCGGTGCTGTTCAATGGTAAATACTCCCTAATAGATGTCCTTCCCGCTTCCCGCCGACGCGGCTACCCGCGCCACGCCTTTTTACCTCTACGACCTCGGCCTGCTGGAACGCACGCTCGCGGCCGTGCAGCAGGCTGCCCGCCCGCGCCATATTCAGGTGCATTATGCTTTGAAAGCCAATGCCAACGCGCCCATTATCAACCACATCCGTCAGCACGGCCTCGGGGCCGACTGCGTGAGCGGGGCCGAAGTGCAGCGGGCCCTGGATATGGGGTTTGCGCCCCAGCACATCGTATTTGCGGGCGTGGGTAAGTCGGATGCGGAAATAAACCGGGCGCTGGCCGCCGATATCTGGTGCTTCAATGCCGAATCGGCGCAGGAACTGGCGGTGCTCAGCGAGCTAGCCGGGGCGCAGGGCCGCACGGCCCGCGTGGCGCTGCGCATCAACCCCAACGTGGACGCGCACACGCACCACTACATCACCACGGGCCTGGAAGCCAACAAGTTCGGCATCAGCCTGCAGGATTTGGGGGCTGTAATTGAGCAGCTGGGCACGCTGCCAAACCTGGAGCTGGTGGGCCTGCACGCCCACATCGGCTCGCAGATTACCGATCTGGGCGTGTTTGCCGAGCTGAGCCGCAAGTTGAATGAGCTGCAAACCTGGCTCGAAAGCCGCGGCCATCACCTGCCCCACCTCAACGTGGGCGGCGGTTTGGGCATCGACTATCACAACCCCGACCAGCACCCGATTCCGGACTTTGAGGCGTATTTCCAGGTGTTTGAGAAGCACCTCGTGCGGCGGCCCGGCCAGCAGGTACACGTCGAGTTGGGCCGCGCCATCGTGGCGCAGTGCGGGGCGCTGGTGAGCCGCGTGCTCTACGTGAAGCGCAGCCAGCAAACCAATTTCGCCATTCTGGATGCCGGCATGACCGAGCTAATCCGCCCCGCGCTTTACGACAGCTTTCACCTGATTCAGAACGTGAGCAGCCAGGGCTCCAAGCAGCTCTACGACGTGGTGGGGCCGATTTGCGAGTCGTCGGATACGTTTGGCCGCGAGGTGGCGCTGCCCGAAACCCGCCGCGGCGACTTGGTGGTAATTCGCTCTACCGGAGCGTATGGTGAGGTGATGGCCTCGAATTACAATCTGCGCGAGAAGGCGGAAGCGGTGTATATATCGTAGCGCCGCGAGGCCTCACCCCCGGCCCCTCTCCGAGGGGAGAGGGGCCGGGGGTGAGGCGCGGTTCTACCAGCCCCCCGAATACACCGTCCACTCGCCTACTTTTTCCTGCATCGAAAATGCCTGCACCAGCCATTGGCGCTCGGGCTTCACTTCGCCTTTCACCAGCAATACGGGATGCTGGGGCAGCAGGCGGCGCAGGGTGCGCTCCTGGGTGGTATCAGTGAGGTAAAGCAGGTTTTGCTGCCAGCTTTGGCCGGGCTCAAACTGAGTTTCGCGGGTCAGATTGTGGTTGCCGTCGTGGAGCGACACGGGCAGGCGGCCCAGCTCGAAGGCCAGTGATGGCAGCAGTTGGTCATAGACCAAAATCGGGCGGTTTTCGAGGTGGTGGCTGCGGATGAAGTCGGCCAGCGGGCGGCTACCGTTGAATGCTAGCTGATTCTGGTGCAGAATAGGTTTGGCGGTGAGCAGCAGCGCGGCGGTGAAAATAACGGCAATCAGCAGCAGGCGCGGGGCCACGCGCACTTGCTCCCACAGCGCATGCTGCAGCACCAGCAGCACAATGCCGGCCGCGGGCCACAGCGCCGTGGCCGGGCTTATTTCCAGTGGCACCGGCAGCGCCTCTACAAATAGCGGCAGCAGGCACAGCGCGGCCAGCAGCAGCCCGAGGAAAAAGCCGATGCCCGCGTACCAGCGGTGCAGCGCGGCATCGCTCAGCCGGCCTAGATAATACACCGTGAGCAGCGCCACGCCGGGGAAAATGGGCAGCACATACAGCAGCAGCTTGGAGCCGGACAGCGAGAAGAACCCCAGCGGCACCAGCACCCAGAAAACAAGCACATTGCGCCACTGCTGCGGCACCTCGGCCCAGCGCGTGCGAATGGCCTGCGTGATGAGCGCCGCCGACCACGGCAGGCTGGTGGCCGGGGCCAACACTAGGTAAAACCACCACGGCTTCGAGCGGCCAAACGTCTCCGGATTGGCAAACCGCTCCACGGTGTGCTGAAACAGGAAATAGCGCACGAAGGCCGAGTCTTCGGCCATCAGATACAGATACCAGCTCAGCCCCACCAGCCCAAACAGGCCCAGGCCGAGCAGATGATGCACCGTGAAAGACCGGCGCGTTTGCTGCTGGCGGAAGTAAAACCCGATAACGGCCATCAGGGGCAGCACGAAGCCGACGGGGCCTTTGGTGAGAAAAGCCAGCCCCAGTCCCACCCAAAACAGGTAGAGCCAGCGCCGCCCGCCGCCCGCGTAGTGGCGCAAAATGCCGTAGGTAGCGGCCAGCTCCAGCGTTTGCAGGTAGGCGTCGGTGGTCACGTTCAGGGCCGAAATCAGCACCACGGGCAGCGTGCCATACACGATGGCGGCGGCCAGAGCGCGGGCGCGGTCATTCGCAAAAAGCAGCAGGCCCAGGCCATACACGAGTGCCACCTGCAACAGCACCGCCAGCACCGGCAGCAGCCGCACCCCGAAGGCCGTAGGGCCGGCCAGCGCCAGCCCGGCCGCCGTGAGCCAGTACGTGAGCGGGGGCTTATGAAAATGTTGAATGCCCAGCAGGCGCGGGTGCAGCCAGTCGTGGCCCGTGAGCATCTCGCGGCCGATTTCGGCGTAGCGGGCCTCGCTGCTTTCCAACACGCCCCAGCTGCCCAGCCCCACAAACAGGCTCATTCCCAATACCATAACAAACAACCAGAGCCAGGTGCGGGACGACAGGGAAGCGGGCATACGGATAGCAATACGAAGGGAAGGCGCCCCAAAGTTAGCCAGAAAGGCCCGCCGGGGCTATTCGTAACCAAACCGGGCGGCGCGGGTTCTATTTCCGATTGTCTGCCGACTTCCCGCCGCTTTTCCCGCTCGCTTATGAAAATCCTGCTCACCGGGGCCAATGGCTACATTGGCCGCCGCCTGCTGCCGCTGCTGGTCGAGGCCGGCCACGCCGTGACGTGCCTCGTGCGCGACCCGCGCCGCTTCGAGTTGCCCGAGCGGCTGCGCGAGCAGGTGCAAGTGGTGCAGGGCGACTTATTGCAGCCCGAAACCCTGGCCGCACTGCCCCTCGATATCGACGCGGCTTACTACCTGGTGCATTCCATGAGCGGCCACGACCTGGATTTTTTCCGGGCTGAGCAGCAGTCGGCGCAGAATTTTACCGATTACCTCGACCGCACCACGGCCCGGCAGGTCATTTACCTCAGCGGCATTGCCAACGATAAGGCGCTGTCGGCCCACCTTCGCTCGCGCAAATCGGTGGAGAAGGTGCTGCGCAAAGCCCAACGCGCCCAGCTCACGGTGCTGCGGGCCAGCATCATCATCGGCTCGGGCTCGGCGTCGTTTGAGATTATCCGGGATTTGGTGGAGAAGCTGCCTGTGATGATTACGCCGCGCTGGCTGAACTCGCGCTGCCAGCCCATCGGCGTGCGCGACGTGATGCACTACCTACTGGCCGTGCTCGACAACCCCGACTGCCTGAACGAAACCTTTGACATCGGCGGCCCCGACGTGCTGACCTACAAGCAGATGCTGGAAGGTCTGGCGAAGGAGCGCGGCTACCGGCGCTACATTCTCACGGTGCCGGTGCTCACCCCGCGGCTGTCGTCGTGGTGGCTGTTTCTGGTCACGCGCACCACCTTTTCCCTGGCCCAAAGCCTGGTCGAAAGCCTGCGCAACGATACCGTGGTGAGCACCCGGCGCAGCATCGAGCAGGTGCTGCGCCACCAGTGCATGACGTATGCCGAGGCCCTGGCGCTGGCCTTCAGCCGCATCGAGCAGAACGAGGTTATCAGCAGCTGGAGCGACGCGGTGAGCAGCGGCGTGATGGAGCAGAACTACATGGATTTCGTGCAGATTCCGCAAAACGGCATGCTCACCGACCGCCAGACGCTCCCGTTCCGCCGTCCGCCCGAGGAGGTGCTACAGAACGTGTGGCGCATCGGTGGGCAGCGCGGCTGGTACAAGGTGGACTGGCTCTGGCGGCTGCGCGGGCTTATGGACAAGGCCGTGGGTGGCGTGGGCCTGCGCCGGGGCCGCCGCTCCCCCACCGACCTCCGCGCCGGTGACCCACTCGACTTCTGGCGCGTGCTCGTGGCCGACCGCGCCGGCCGCCGCCTGCTGCTCTACGCCGAAATGAAGCTCCCCGGCGAAGCCTGGCTGCAGTTTCGCATTCTACCCAACGCCGACGGCACCCACACGCTGGAGCAGCTGGCCGCCTTCCGCCCCCGCGGCCTGGCGGGCCGGCTGTACTGGTATTCGCTGGTGCCGTTTCACGCCGTTATTTTCAAGGGCATGGTTGAGAATATCGTGCAGTATGAGGCTGCGGTGCCGCTGGCCGCCCCGGCCCGCTAACATCCAAGACCGCTGGCGGGAATATCACTGCGGTTCTCCAATTGGCACACAGGCCGTCAGGCTCCCCTCTCCCCAAGGAGAGGGGTCGGGGGTGAGGTCCCCCAAGACTGCCGCAGCGCCGCTGCCCTTTTCGGGCGGGTTGCGTACCTTGAAGAGTCTGATGAACTTCCGTTTCAACCTTCTCTTTCGCCCCATGAAAAAACACCTACTCGCTACTTTCCTGGCCAGCGCCGTGCTGCTTACGGCTCAGGCCCAGGCGTTTCAGTGGAACCAGCAAGCCGGCGGCGCGGCGGCCGATGAGGGCCGCGGCGTGGCCGTGGATGGCCAGGGCAACGCCTACGTGGCGGGCCTGTTTCGGGGTGCGGCCACCTTCGGCACCGGTGCGGCCCAGGTCACGCTCAACAGCACGCCGCCGCTCGTCGGCACCACGCCCACCGCCGATGCGGTGCTGGCCAAGTATGCGCCTTCCGGGGCGTTGCTCTGGGCCCGGCGCGGCGGCGGCCCCGGCACCGAAGAAACCGGCGGCGTGGCCCTCGATCCGCTCAGCGGCGGGGCCTACGTCATCGGCTCCTTCTCGGGGTCGGCCACGTTCGACTCGGGCCTGCCGGGCACCATGCCGGTGCTTACCAGCGCCGGGGCCGACGACCTGTTTCTGGTGAAGTACGACGCGGCCGGCACTCTGCTCTGGAGCCGCGCCTTGGGCAGTGCCAATGCCTCAGCCGAAAGCGGCTACGCCATAGCCACCGACTCGGTGGGCAACGCCTACCTCACCGGCGAGTTTCGCGATACGCCGGTGCTGGGCGGCGGCACGGCCACCGTCAGCAGCGCTGGTAATACCGACGTGCTCATTGCCAAATACAGCCCCGCTGGCACGCTGCTCTGGGCGCGGCGCGGCGGGGCCGCCGATGCCGACGTGGGCCGCGCCATTGCCGTGGACCGCGCCGGGGCCTGCGTGGTCACGGGCTCGTTTCGGGGCACAGCTACGTTTGAGGGCGGCGCGGGCAGCCCGGCCGTCACCCTGCGGGCCCGCTCCGGCTCGGCCGACGTGTTTGTGGTGAAATATGATGCTGGCGGCACGCCGCTTTGGGGCCGCGTGGGCTACGGCTCGGGGGTTAAGATCGGGCGCGGCATCTGCACCGACCGGCGCAAGGACATTTACCTGATGACCTACTTCAACGACGGCCTCATCCTGACCAGCACGCCCACCGACTCGGTGCAGCTGACCACCACGCCCGGCAACCGCGACGTGGTGGTGGTGAAATACTCGCCCCAGGGCACCATTCAATGGACGCGCCCCGCCGGCGGCCCTGCTCTCGATACAGGCATCAACATTGCCGCCGACGGCCAGAACAACATCTACGCCCTCAGCTACTTCCAGCAGACCATGACCTTCCCGCCCGGCACGTCGGCCCCCGGCGTGCCGGGCCAGACAGTCACGTCGGCGGGCAGCGCCGATGCCGTGGTGGCCTCCTACACGGCCGGCGGGGTGTTGCGCTGGCTGCGCCGCCTGGGTGGCCCGCTCGATGACCTGGGCTATGGCCTGGCCCCCGACAATGCCGGCAATCTGCTGCTGACCGGCTACTTCACCGGCGGCCCCTTCACCGCCGACGGCACCCTGCCGCTGTTCACGCAGCCCAGCAACGTCCGCGACATCTTCATCAGCCGCCTCCAGAATATTCTGACCAGCACCAGGGCCGCCGGCCGCCTCGCCGCTGGTCTGCAGGCTTGGCCCAACCCCACCGCCGACCGGCTGCACCTGCGCCTGGCCTCAGCCCACCCCGCCACCGCCACCCTGCTCGATGCGCGGGGGCGGGAGCTGCAAACCCTGGCGCTTACTGCCCACGGCCCTGGTCAGCAGGCTGAGTTGTCGTTGGCCGGCCGCGCCGCGGGCTTGTATCTGGTGCGGGTACAGAGCGAAGGAGCCAGCGTCACGCTCCGGGTGGTGCGCCCTTGAGCGGCAGGCTGCTGGCCCCTGGCGGAAGTCTGCTTAAATCATGGCAACACGCTGTCCATTAATTCATTACAACCATGTCGACAGCAAAAACCAATCTAATCATTGCAAAAAATGGTTGCGCTTGGGGTCAGTTATTGGCTTACGTTTGAGCTACCCCTGCCAACCGTTGGCAGGCCAATGCGGGCGTACGCCGGCGCTCCACTCTAAACGCAGAATTTTATGCTCCTTATCTCTACTTTCCACCTAGTCATTCCTTCCTCGGCGAGCTATGATTATTACGCGCTTTTCTACGTGCTGGCCTTCGCCCTGAACCTGGTTTTGCTGGTCTGGGAAGGTCACCGGCGCGGCTACCCGATGCGGACGTGGCTGGTGCTGCTGGTCTGCACCACGCTGGCTTTCATTCTGGGCACCAAGCTATTGGCCTTCTCCCCGGCCGAGTGGCAGCAGTTACTGCACACCGGCAATTGGCCCACGTCCGGGGCCCGCACGGTGCTGGGTGGGGCATTGGCGGGAACGCTCACGCTGCTGGCCCTGCGCCGACCCTTTGGCTTCAGCTGGCACGTATTCGATGCCTTCACGCTGCCTATGTGCGCGGCGCTGGTGGTGCAGTGCGTGGGCTGCGTGCTCACGGGCTGCTGCTTCGGCGAGCTTACCAGCGGCAGCTGGGGCCTCACTTACGCACCCCACACCTTGCCCTACGTGTGGCAGCTCTCGCGGGGCCTGATTCCGGCTGATGCCGCGCAGTCGCTGCCGGTGCACCCTACGCAGCTGTACTCGCTGGTGCTGTGCGCGGCAGTGGGCACGGTGCTGGTGCTCACGCGCCACCGCGCCTGGCCCGGCGGCAGCCGCCGGCTGCTGCACCTGGGCCTGCTGCTGGCCGGGCGCTTCCTGGTCGAGTTTTGGCGCGACCCAGCCGGGGAGCAGGTGGGCGCGGCCCTGCACACGCACGGCGGCCTGGCCCTGAAACAGGTGCAATGGGCGCTGTTGCTGCTGGCTCCGTTGGCGCTGGGCGGGTGGCTGTGGCTGCTGCGCCGCGCCCGTCGGGTGCCAATGCAGCCCGAGGTTATTCCGAACCAGAACCCGGTGCGCAATCTGCTGGCTGTGGCGGCGCTGCTGGCCCTCACGGCCTGGCTGGGGGCGCATGCCCTCACACTACCCGAAGTACTGGTGGTGAAAGCCCTGCTGCTGACCGTGCTGACGCTGGAAGGCGGGGCCTTGCTGCTGGGCGCGGCTACGGCTCTGCCGCCCGCCCGCGTGGCGCTGCCGCTTGCTCTGGCCGGCGTGGTGCTGGTGCTCACCAGCCAGCAGCTGCCCGCCGACTCGGCCACCGCCACCGAAGCGGCTTACTTCTCCTTCACCCCCGGCATTGCCACCGGGCGCTACGATGAGGACGTGACGTATACGCCCAGCGGCGGCTGCTCCGGCGGCGGCGGCACGCCCACGCGCACCGGCTACTACCACAGCTACCAGACCGTGGGCGGCGATTTTTCCTACACCCGACCCAGCTCCCGCCGCCCCGGCCGCACCACCTACGGCATCGGCGTGCGGGCCGGCAATGAGTACGTGAATGCGCAGTCGCTGACGCCCGGCGGCCCGTTTCTGACCGCCGACCCCAAAGACGGCCGGCACTTCCCGCTGCTCGATGTGAATCCGTATGTGGAGCGCGACCGGCTGCGGGCCAACGGCTTCGGCTACGGCGTGCGGCTGGGCCTGCATGTGGGCGAACTAGGTCATCTGAGCGCCAAAAACGCAGGCCCCGAGTTGCGCAAAGTAAGTGCCCAGCCCGACGCGAAAATCTGGCTGGGAGTGCGCCGCACGCTGTTTGCGCAGGCCGATTTTGGCAACGGCCCGTTGGCTCTGGGCAATCCCACCGGCCGGCTGGCCCTGGGTTCGGGCCTGGGCTCCGACTGGACCCGCTGCGTGCTGGGCGGCGTGGCCCTGGCCGACCATGAATCGGAGCCGACGATGGGCTTTCTGAGCGCCAGCTTCCCGCTGGGGCGCTCCGGGCTGTGGCTCGAACCCTACGGCGCTACCAATTTCGGCCGCCACCGGCAAGGCTCGGTGCGGCTGCAGTACCGCCTCAAAACACGTTAGCAACCGGTACTGCTGCTAGCTCGGCCACCACCGGAGAGCCGCCACGGCATTGCTCCTGGTTGGTAGCGTGCGGTTCATGCGCAACATAATCCTACGCATTATTTCTCCGGCTTCAACTTTCTATTGTCGCATGATCTTTAGCCTCCTATTACCCTCGCCTCTGGCCCACGACTACTATTCGCTGTTCTATCTGCTGGGCTTTGGGGCGGCTGGAGCGCTGCTGCTGTGGGAAGGGCTGCACCGTCGCTATCCGCTACGCTCCTGGCTGCTGCTGGTGGCCGGCACCCTGTTGCTACTGATTTTAGGAACCAAGCTTATTACTATTTCCTGGCTCGATGGGTGGCAGCACAGGTTTGAGCTAAGTACCGGGCAACGCTCAGTGCTGGGCGGTATGCTGGGGGCCACGCTGGGCGTGGCGCTGCTACGGCGCTGGCTGGGGTTTGGGCGCGATGCCTACGATGCCTTTGCCCTGCCTTTCCTGCTGGGGCTGGCCGTGCAGGGCCTGGGCTGCCTGCTCACCGGGTGCTGCTTTGGCATTCGCGCGGCCGAGTCGTGGCCTTGGGGGGTGTGCTATGCGCCTGGCACGCTGCCGTTTTTGACGCAGGTAGCCAAAGGGCAACTTGCGGCCGCAGCGGCCCACTCTCTGCCAGTGCATGCGGCGCAGCTCTACCAGATTGGATTATGCCTGAGCATTGGGGCCGCTTTGGGGCTGACGCGCTATCGGCAGTGGCCCGCCAAGAGCCGGCTAGTGCTGGCTTTTGCGCTGTATGTGGCCGGGCGCTGTGTGCTGGAAAATTGGCGCGACCCACTTGGCGATGTACTCGGAGCCGGCGAATGGCAGCAACTGAAGCCCGTACAGCTAGGCTTGGGGCTGGCTGCGCTGGGGCTGGGTGCCTACTTTCTCTATCTCGTAAGATACTCCAAGGCCGGACCGGGTAGGGCGGCCATCGCGCCAGCCAGCCGGCCGGGGCGCACACTAGCCGGCGCGGCGGCCCTGCTGGGCTTCACTGCTGTGCTGGGGCCGGAGTGGCTGGTGCTGCCGGAGCAATGGGTAGTGAAAAGTTTGCTGCTGCCGGTTATCGGGCTGGAAGTAGGCTGCTGGCTATGGGGCTCGGCCCAAAGCCGCCGTTACCAGGTAGCACCCGCCGGCCTGATTCTGTTGTGTGGGCTGCTGACCAGTCAGGCACCGGCTCCCCCCGATTCCAGTGCTTCACGGACCTCCCGAGCATATACTTCCGTCCACTTTGGAGGCACTGGTGGCCAAGCCGAGCAGTATTTCGAAGCGCCCGAGTATGGCTGCTCGGGCACCACATTCCCCATTAGCACCTATCAGCAGCGGTACGCAACGGCTTCGCTGGGCATTTCCCGTACCCTACCCCTGCACAACGACGGCACTATTACGTTCGAGGTACACGCGGCGCTGGGCGGCACCCATTTCCGCCCGTTGCAGGATACCATCATATTGATCAACCACAATAGAAATTACGCCCCCAGCACGGCGCTTCTTGAACAAAACACGGCCCGTCTGTACGCATTCAGCCCATACGTTGAGTACTCCGACGCGAAGAATTTGCGGGTGGGGCTCGGCTTTCATGTCGGTAGCCTGGCCTACGACTACCCCTATAAACCCGGGACCATCACGCAGGCCACGCCGCAGCTTCTGATAGAAGTCGGCAAGCTTTCTACGCTGTACTTTCACAGCAGCGCTTACTACGGCCTGCAGGGCTTGGGCAACGGCACGGCTACGCTGGGAGCAGGCACTGGTTTCGGGCGTGACAATATTCGGCTGCTGGTTGGCGTAGCGGTGCCCAACAGCAAGCTGAAGGGTGTCAAAGGAGCAGATACCGGCACGGCGTTCGGTCTGGGTTTCGTGCAAGCTTCCTTCCAAGCAGCCCAGCGCTGGCAGCTGAAACCCTTTCTGGCTACCAATTTCGACGACGTGTACCAGTTCTCCGTCCAGACCAGCTACCGCCTGTCTGGCAAGAACCGCTAACCCAGCCGCCGTACCAGCCACAGAATCAGGCTCAGCACCACGCTCAACAGCAGCATCGACACCAGCGGTGCATAGAGCCGGAAGCCGGGCCGCTCGATGCGAATATCGCCGGGCAGGCGGCCGAACCAGCCCAGCAGACTACCGCCACCCAGCCACACGAAGGCCCCGAGAGCCAGCAACCCCAGGCCCAGCAGCAGCAGCATTTTTCCAAATTGGGGAGTCATAAGCGGGTCGTCAGGTCGTTACCACCAGAGCTAAACCCCGACCACCAGCAGTACCACCAGCCCCACGTACACGCCCAGGGCGAGCCACTCGCCCCGGTCTTGGAAGTCGTAAGGAAACCGCTTCTGGGCCTTTTGCTACATCAGCATGAAGAAGTACAGGCCGCCGGCCGTGAGCCCCAGTGCCGCCCATTGCGGCACGGTCTGCCGGAACAGCAGCAGCATCCCCACGATCGGCAGCAGCCCAATAGTGTACCCTAGTAAGCGTGCCTTGAATCGCGCCCTGGCAAGTGGTAACTGGAGTTTGGATTGGGGTTTATGTGAATTTTTGGCCATGAATATTACTAATACTTTAGAAGCCAATATAAGGTAACTACTTCCTCTTACCAAACACTGCTCCAATATGCCCCATATATAAATATATTGCTTCGATGATAAAAATCTAATAATATCATCGCAATATTGACATAGTAAATATTTGTTATTAAATTAGACTAAATCAACGCAGGCAGCAGCAATTGATTGCCTGCGAAAGTCATATAGTATATGAAAATTTACATAGCATTACTCCTCTTCTCTTTTCAGACTAACGTGGCTTCGGCACAAGATGATTATTGTTATGGAGCTGAACAAGGCAAACATTCCATAAGAGATTTAAAGCTATATAGTACCTCAGGCAACTATCAGGTTGATCAAATCACGATACAAGAATTATCCTTTATGAGCTCAAGATTTTTGGTATATCCAGTCCTATATTTCTACGATGGCGAAAATGCTTTTGCTTCTAAAGATCAATTATCTCCAAACGGCCCTGATGGCACAGTGGCTTTTGGCTTTCAACTGTTCAATCGGGAATATATACGTTATCCAGGCGGGCCATCTATCCCTATTATAATTGCTCATGAATTTGGGCATATTGTTCAATTCAAATATGGAGGATTTAGCCATATATCTATAATGAAAAAAGAACTCTTCGCTGATTATTTAGCAGGTGCATATTTACTGATACGAGGTGGTCTTAACATTGATGCAGTGCAAGAATCTTTCGAGGAAATGGGCGACACTGATTTCGGTAGTCTTGACCATCATGGAACACCCGAACAACGAACAGCCGCCTTGGCAGAAGGATACAACGATGCCATGAGAGAAGGCTATCGATTCACGTTGAGCCGAGCTATAACGCTAGGAAGAAAATACGTCTTATCTATTCCAGACCCGGAAAATGAAGATGAAGTTGAGCCATAAGTAAAATAAACTATCATTTCAATAATAAAACTCAAAATATCACTCAATGGCACCTCCTTTGTTCAAGTACGTTTTCAACATAGACTTCTATGCCAATATTTTGGCACCTATTGACAGTGTTATTACTAAAAAAACATTACCTATTACAGAAACCATCGTCCCAGATGAGGATATAGGCTCGATACAATTTCTCTCGAATAAAGAAGTTTTATTAGGGTTAATAATATTGACAACACTTATTATTGTATTAATTATAAATGTTATTGTGGTTAAAAAAATGAATATAAATGCTGACTCATCCGTAAAATTATTACTAACAACAATCGTCATATTTAGCGGGCTTTTTCTAGTTGCTGCTGGATACGATGACAGAACAATTGCTCCTGTCTTTGGCCTACTTGGTGCAACACTTGGCTATATTTTCGGAAAATCAGAAACTAACAAACCAGCATGAAACCACTATTACTGTTATTTTTGATTATCATCACATCCCATACTACATGTATTGGCCAATACCAAGTTCGCATCATTGACAGTGATGATCAAACAGAGGGCATATCTTCAACACTATCTAAAAAAGAATTACTACTGGCGAACACAGTCAATCCAAGATATGCCGTAGAGTGTTCTATTGACAGAAGCCAATGGACAAACAGAATTATCCGATATCATTCCACACTCGAAATTTCTTTAGAAGATGAATACGCCTATTTTTTTGTTCGAGTCTGCGACGATGAACAAACAGAAACTTGTATAGTATATAAACTAAGACCTGGTCGACGCTACGTAATAAAAAGGGACCCTAACTCAAGTAAAATAGTTATTAAATCGCAGAGCGGAGGTTAGCAAACCATATGTAAAATGCAAGTTATTTAAACTGGTTATCAGGAATATGAATACCCTGATTTATCCCCATGAGAGTATATTCACTCAATGGTAAACCAGACTACTCTCATTACCCTTTCTCAAACACCGGCTCAATCCGACCTTCCGCATTCACCTGCAATACCGCCTCGTAGCGGTTGCCGGTTTTGGCCGAGACGAACCCGCGAATCACGCCGGTTTTGCCTTTGCGCAACAGCTGGTTCATCTGGGTGTCGCTCAGGGTTTTGCCGCCCCACTCGAAGGGGGCCCGGAACTGGCAGTCTTCGCGGAAGCGGGAGCAGCCCCAGGCGCTTGTGCCGCGCAGCATGGTGCCCAGCCGGCACACAGGACACGGAATCTGGCCGGGGTCCTGGGCGGTGGTGGGCTTGCTTTCGGCGGCCCGCACCAGCTCCAGCGTGTGCTGGGGCGTGAGGCGCACGGCGGCATCGAACTTGGTGCCGTCGTCGCTCACGTAGCCTTTTATAACGGGCGTGCGGCCTTTCGCCAGCAGCGCCGACACCTGCTTGTCCGTCAGATTCTTACTCTCGAACTGCGCAGGCAGCCGGAACTGGCAGTTTTCGCGGAAGCGGGAGCAGCCGAACGCCGTTTTGCCCTTCAGAATATGCCCCGTCTTGCACGCCGGACACGCGCCCAGGCTGCCGGCAATGGCCGGCGTGGCCGCTACCGCAGGCTTGGGGGCTACGCCTGGCTTGGCGGCCGTAGCCTCCGAAGCCTGGCCGGCCATGGTAATGTAGCGCCGCGAGCCGTCCTGCTTCACCTCGTCCACCATCTCGCGCACCAGCATTTTCAGCTCGTCCAGAAACAGGCCCGAGTCCAGATTGCCGCTTTCGATCTGGCGCAGCTTCCGCTCCCACTGCCCCGTCAGCTCCGCCGATTTCAGCGTGGGGTTGCGAATCAGGCCGATCAGCTCGACGCCGGTGGGCGTGGGCAGGATGCGCTTTTTCTCGCGCCGGATGTAGCCGCGCTTAAACAGCGTTTCGATGATGGCGGCGCGGGTACTGGGCCGACCGATGCCGTTTTCCTTCATGGCCTGCCGCATTTCCTCGTCGTCGATGCTGCGGCCGGCGGTTTCCATGCCGCGCAGCAGCATGGCCTCGGTGTAGTCGCGCGGGGGCTGGGTTACTTTCTGATCGAGGCGGGGCTTGTGGGGGCCGCTTTCGCCCTTCTCGAACGAGGGCAGCACGGTGCTCACCACGTCGTCGTCGCCCTCGCCGGGCTTGGCGGTGCTGGGGGCCTGCTGGGCGGCTGGGTCGCCATACACGATGCGCCAGCCAGGGTTCAGTATCTGGCGGCCCCGCACCCGAAACGGGTGACCTGCGGCCTCAGCCGTCACGGTGGTGTTGCTTACCTCGCAGTCGGGATAAAAGGCGGCCAGAAAGCGGCGCACGATGATGTCATACACGCTGCTTTCGGTGCCGCCCAGCCCGCCCGCGCTGGCCCCGGTGGGGATAATGGCGTGGTGGTCGGTGACTTTGTTGTTATTGAAAACCTTCGGACTTTTCTTGATTTTGGCGGCCAACAGCGGCTGGGTGAGGCTGTGGTAGGCGCTCAGGCCCTGCATGATGCCGGCAATCTTGGGGTACTGGTCGTCGGGCAGGAAGGTGGTATCGACGCGCGGGTAGCTCACCACTTTTTTCTCGTAGAGCGCCTGCACGGTTTTAAGCGTGTCCTCGGCCGAAAGACCCAACTGGTTGTTGCACTGCACTTGCAAAGAGGTCAGGTCGAACAGCGACGGCGGCGACTCCAGCGCCTTCTTGATTTCGACGCCCGTCACGGTCAGCGGAGCATCTTTCACGGCGGCCATAGCGGCATCGGCTTCTTCCTGGCTCACGAAGTAGCCACGGGCTTTCAGGCGGGCTTTTTCGTCGGGCTCGTCGTCGTCCTTACCCTTTTTCACGGGGGCTACGTGGCTGAACATGGTGCCCCGGTACTCGGTGCGCAGCACCCAATAGGGCTCCGGTTTGAAGTTCTGAATTTCGTGGTAGCGGTCCACGAGCAGGGCCAGCGTGGGCGTTTGCACCCGCCCGATGCTGAGCACCTGCTTCTGGCCGGCGGCGTATTTGAGCGTGAACAGGCGCGTGGCGTTCAGGCCCAGCAGCCAATCACCGGCGGCGCGGCTCTTGCCGGCCTGGTAGAGGTTGTCGAACTCCGAGCCCTCGCGCAGGTTGGCAAACCCCTGGCGGATAGCCTCTTCCGTCAGCGACGAAATCCAGAGGCGCTTGAAGGGCTTGCGGTACTTGGCCTCCATCAACACCCAGCGCTGAATCACCTCCCCTTCCTGCCCGGCGTCGCCGCAGTTTATCACTTCCTCAGCGTTGGCCAGCAGGTTTTTAATGACTGTGAACTGCCGCACCACGCCATCGTCGCGGCGCATGAGCTTGATGCCGAAGTTGTCGGGCATCATGGGCAGGTCGTGAATGCTCCAGCGCTTCCACTCGGGGCGGTAGTCTTCGGGCTCGCGCAGCTGGCAGAAGTGCCCAAACGTCCAGGTGACCTGGTAACCGTTGCCCTCGAAGTAGCCGTCCATCTTGCGGCTGGCCCCGAGTACGTGGGCAATTTCGCGGGCTACGCTGGGCTTTTCGGCAATGCAGACTTTCAAAATCGTTATTTCTCGCTGATTGGGATACTATTCCGGCTGGGGTGAGCCAGCCAGGAATCAACAAAGATACGGTGGGAAAAGGTCGTTTCCGGCATTGCTAAAACGGGGTAAAAACACGTAACACCGTGCTTTTACCCCGTTTTAGCACTCCAATTAGCCTGCAACCAACTGAGGCGGATTCTGATAGCAAACCCTGCTCCCCTACTCCACCAGCAGCACAATCTTCCCCGCCGCCCGGCCTTCTTCGCTGAGGCGGTGCGCGGCGGCGGTTTCGGCCAGCGGGAAGGTATGGGCGATGATGGGACGCAGGGTGCCGGCCTGCAGCCAGGCCGAAATCAGGGCCAGGTCCATGCCGCGGTTGGCGGCCAGGAACACGCTCATTTTCTTATCGGAGAAGACGGCAGCGAAGGTGCCGGTCAGGGCATCTTTGGGTTCGGGGGCGGTGGTTACGTAGCGGCCGTTGCGGCGCAGGGCGGGCCGGGCAGCCAGGTAGCTGCTCTTGCCCACGGCATCGAAAATGAGGTCGTAGCGGCTCAGGTCGCGGGTGAAGTCATACTCGTGGTGGTTCAGGATTCGGTCGGCGCCGAGGCTGCGCACCAGCTCCGCGTTGTCGGGCCCGCATACGCCGGTGATTTCGCCCGCGCCGAGGGCTTTGGCAATCTGCACCGCGAAAGTACCCACGCCACCCGAAGCCCCGTTGATGAGCACCCGGTCGCCGGAAAGCTGCTGGCCATGATGATACAGCGCCTGCAAGGCCGTGAGAGCCCCCAGCGGCACGGCCGCCGCGGCGGCAAAATCCAGCTTTTCGGGAATGAATGCGAAGGTGCGCTCATCGAGCAGGGCATATTCGGCGTTGGCCCCGCCAATGCCTTCGGCCATGCCATACACCCGGTCGCCGGCTTTGCAGCGCGTCACGGAAGAACCCACGGCGGCTACCTCGCCGGCCACATCGCGGCCCGGTATTTTGGGAAAGTTCTGGCCCGTGAGCAGCTTCAGGCTGCCGCTGCGAATCTTCCAATCGACGGGATTGACGCTGCTGGCCCGCACGCGCACCAGAATCTGGTCGGCCTGGGGCGTGGGCGTGGGCTGCTCGCCGTAGTGGAGCACATCGGCAGCGCCGTACTGGGTATAGTAAATGGCGTTCATGGCAGCTGAGTTACCTGATGATGGTGGCACTGGCATACGTAAGAAACGCAGCAAAAAGCTGATGCTGGCGGCCGCCCCTCACTACCTAGCAGCAAAAAAAAAACCGCCGCAGCCAAGGGCTACGGCGGTTTCAACCACACTTAGAGACAAATACAAGCCCGGTTGCCCGAGCCTGTGGGGTTAGCCGGCCTTGTGCACCAGCGAAGGCTTGTCGTCCTTCGCGGTGCCGGGGGCCGACTTGGTTTCCGACGACTTGGGCTTGGCAAGCTTGCCGTCTTGTGCATCTTCCGCCACCTCTTCGGCATGTTCCACGGCCTCCACGCCGTAGATGTGCTTGAACTCGTTGAGCGCACCGGTTTCCACTTCCAGGTCGTGCAGCAGGCCGTCGTGAATGTCGTAGACCAGGCCGTGCAGCTGGGGCGGCTTGGGGCCTTTCAGCGCATTCTGATATATGTTGGTGCTGGCGATGTTGCGCACCTGCTCAATGACGTTCAGCTCGACGAGGCGGCGCAGGCGCTGTTCCTCGTCTTTGATGCGCAGAAATTCGGTTTCGTGCAGGCGCACCACGTCGCGGATGTGGGCCAGCCAGTTGTCGATCAGGCCATACTGCTTGTTGGCCGCCGCTGCTGCCACGCCGCCGCAACCGTAGTGACCTACCACCATAATTATTTCTACCTCAAGCACTTCCACCGCATATTGAAGCACAGAAAGCAGGTTCATATCGGAATGCACTACCAGGTTGGCAATGTTGCGGTGCACGAACATTTCGCCGGGGCCGGTGCCGGTGATGGCGGAGGCTGGCACCCGCGAGTCGGAGCAGCCGATGAAGAGGTACCGGGGTTTCTGGCCCTTAGCCAGGCGGTGGAAATATTCGCTGTCCTTGGTCAGCTTTTGCTTCACCCATTCGCGGTTGTTGTCAAGTATCTTCTGCATGTGCGGCAGGCTAAAATTCAGTTCTGAGGGAGAATTTGAATGGTTTGGGAAGGATAAACCGGACAGAGGAGCGACAGGTTTTCGGCTGCTGGCGGCCCGCTCCGGCTAGTGGCTCAGGGCATCTACGTGGCGGATGCCGCGCAGTTCCAGCTCGATGCCGCGCTCGGGAGCCGTGATTCGGAAGTTTTCAATGGCCTCCAGCACGTCGTAGTCAATTACGGCCGAATCGGTGCCGTCGATGATGACGTGGGAGCCGGGCGCGAATTTTTCGAACGTGGTGACGATGCTGGCCTTGTTCAGAAAGGAGACGTGCTCACTGAGCTTGACGTGAATGACATTGGGCTGGTCGCTGGGCTCGTTGTGGAAGTAATAAGCCGAGTTCAGGTTGGCCTTCAGAATGTAGAAGATGCCAATGGCCAGGCCCACGCACACGCCCTTGAGCAGATCGGTGAACAGGATGGCCACCACCGTAATGAAAAACGGCAGGAACTGCTCCCAGCCCAGCCGCCACTGCGAGCGGTAGAGGGCCGGCTTGGTAAGCTTGAAGCCGATCAGCAGCAGCACAGCCGCCAGCGCCGACAGCGGAATCAGGTTTAGTATTGACGAGAGCACCAACAGGCTGGTGAGCAGCAGCAGGCCATGCAGGAAAGCCGATACCTTGGTCTGAGCGCCGGCATCAATGTTGGCCGAGCTGCGCACGATAACGGCCGTGAGCGGCAGCCCGCCGATGAGCCCGCTCACAATGTTGCCCACGCCCTGAGCCTTCAGCTCGCGGTTTTGGGGCGTGTGGCGCTTGTGCGGGTCCAGCTTGTCTACGGCCTCCACGCTGAGCAGCGTTTCCAACGAGGCCACGATGGCAATGGTGATGGCCACCACGTAGGTGTTGCTGCGGGTCAGCGCCGACCAGTCGGGGAAGCGCAGCTCGCGGGTCAGGTCGGCGAAAGAGCCGATGGCGGGCAGCTTCACCAGGTGCTCGGGGCGCACCTGCAGCTCCGGGGCAATGCTTTTGAGCAGCAGGTTGAGCAGAATAGATACCACCACCACAATCAGAGCGCCGGGCACGAGCCGCAGGGCGCGGTTGCTTTTCACGGGCTTGCTGTCCCAGATCAAGAGCACCACCAGCGAAACCAGCCCGATAAGTGCCGAGCCCCAGCTGATGGCTTGGGTGGCCGCCACAATGGCGGAAAATGTATTCTGGCCGTTGAACTGCAGGAAGTCCATGTCCTCGAAGTAGTCCGTATCGGCCCCGAAAAAGTGGGGAATCTGCTTCAGAATCAGAATCAGACCAATGGCCGCCAGCATTCCGCGAATCACCGACGAGGGGAAATACATGCCGATGATTCCGGCTTTCAGATAGCCCAGCACCAGCTGCAGCACGCCCGCCACCACGGTGGCGGCCAGCACGGCCTCAAACGTGCCCAGCGTGGCCAGCGCCGATAGCATAATAGCCGTGAGGCCCGCCGCCGGCCCGCTCACGCTTAGCTGCGAGCCGCTCACCCACGAAACCAGCACGCCCCCCACGATACCCGTAATCACGCCGGAAAGCAGCGGGGCCCCCGAGGCCAGCGAGATGCCCAGGCACAGCGGCAGCGCCACCAGAAACACGACCAGCCCGGCCGGCGCATCCTTGGCCAGATGCTGCAGATAATTCAGGGAAGAACCCGAAGCCGTTGGGGTTTCGGGAGCCGGAGCGGTTTTTACCATAAGAAAGGGAAACAGGCCTGCGCCTCCCATCAACCGACGGAGGCCGCAGGCCGCACTACCCTACAAGTGTACGCGCGGGGGGTTAAGACCGGGTTAAAACAGCGTTAAAAGGAAATTAAAACTCATTAAAGCCGCTTCAAGTCTCCTATAAGCCTGTTTGAGCCGATGAAGGAAGACGTGCGGAGCCCGAGAGGTCGGCGGGCGGACAGTTTTTTTGGGGCCGCGGGCCGGTTCAGGACCGGGCGGCGGGCAGTTCCAGCGTCACCTGGGTGCCCTCGCCGAGCTGGCTGGCAATGCGCACCACGCCGCCGTGCAGCTCCATTATTTTGGCCGTGAGCGGCAGGCCAATACCGTGGCCGGGCACGTTGCGCACGGTTTCGGCCCGAAAAAATGGCACGAACACCTGCTGGCGGTCGGCTTCGCTCATGCCCACGCCCTGGTCGCGCACTTCCAGCCGCACCCGCCCCTGCCCCGCCGACAGTATGGCCAGGATGGGCGCATCGGTGCCGCGGGAAAACTTGCAGGCATTTTCGATGACGTTGAGAAAAGCCGCCAGCAGCAGCGGTTCGTTGCCGCTCACCACAAACGGCTGGCGCTCTTGCCCCACCGGCGGCTCGCCAAACTCCAGGTCGATGCGGCAGGTGGGCTGGCGGCGCTGCACTTCCTCGTGGGCCTGCAGCAGCAGCTCATCCAGCGGCACGGGCCGCAGCGGCACCTGCGAGGGGTCGTCGGAGGCGCGGGCAATCTGGAGCAGGCCGTTGGTGAGGTCTTTGAGCAGGCGGGCAGCATCCAGAGTGCTTTGCAGCACGCGCCGGTATTCGGCCGGGCTGCGCTCCTGCTGCAGCAGCGCCACTTCCAGCTCGCCGATGAGCACTGTGAGCGGCGTGCGTAGCTCGTGCGAAGCATCGCGCACGAAGGTGCGCTGGCCGGCAAAGGCCGTTTCGAGGCGGTTGAGCAAGCTATTGAAGCGCTGGGCCAGGTGCGACACCTCGTCCTGCCCATCGGCCTGGGAAAGACGGCGGTGCAGATCGGAGGCCGAAATGGCATCTACCTCGCGCACAATGCGCTGCATGGGCTGCAGGGCCTGCCGGGCAAAAAACCATCCCCCGATACCCACGATAATCAGCGAGATAAACAGGCCACCGGCCAGCACCTGCCGCAGCGTGCGCAGGTTCGAGCGGCTGTCGGCATCCAGGGAGGCGGCCACCACCACGAAGTCGCCGCGGCGGGCGTCGCGGTAGAGCAGGCCGATGATCTGGTGGTAATCCTGCTGGGCTTCGATGTGGCGGCCCACGCGCCGCACTTCCGCGAGCAGCGCCAGCGGCACCGGCCGCCCCGAGCCCTGCCCCTCGTGAAACACCTGCCGGTTGTGGCGGTCGAACACGCGCACTTCTTCCTCGGGCAGCGTGCGGTAGAATTGCCGCAGGTAGCGCCGGTACGAAATCTGACTTTCCTTGCTGCCCCGGTTCTCGCCATCCAGATATACGTGCGCCACTACCCGCGCCCGCGCAAACAGGCTATCGGTGAAGGCACTACGCCGCGACTGGTAGGTGAAAAAGTAGATTACCAGCGAAAACAGCAGCAGCGTAATGGCCAGAATAGCCGCAAACTGCCACGCCAGTCGGGTGCGGATGGTCATTTTTTAATGTGGAGGATGTGGAGAATGTGAGAAATGTAGGGGATGTGGAAATGTGAGGACTGTGGAAAATGTGCTGATGTGAGCAAAAAAGCTACGAGTGCAGGTTCGCGGATAATTCATTTCCCACATTCTCCACATCAGCACATTTATCACATTCCTCACATTAAAAACCCTCCTCCTTCATCACGTAGCCCATGCCCACCAGCGTATGGATGAGCTTGGGGGTGAAATCTTTGTCCACTTTTTTGCGCAGGAAGTTGATGTACACGTCGATGACGTTGGAGCCGGTGTCGAAGCTGGTTTCCCAGACCTGCTCCAAAATATCGACCCTGGACACTACGCGGTTTTGGTTGCGGAGCAAGTATTCGAGCAGGGCAAACTCGCGGGCGGTGAGCTGAATGGCGTGGCCGGCCCGCTGCACCAGCTTGCGGGCGGGGTCCAGAGTGAGGTCGGCCAGCTGCAGCACGGTGCCGGGCGTGGGGACCTCGTGCCGGCGGCGGGCCAGCGCCCGGATGCGGGCCAGCAGCTCCTGAAAGGCGAAAGGCTTCACCAGATAATCGTCGGCCCCGGCATCGAGGCCACGGATTTTGTCGTCGGTTTCGCCCAGGGCCGTCAGCATCAGAATGGGCACCTTGGTGTTCTGGGCCCGCACCTGCCGGCACACTTCCAGCCCGTTCAGGCCGGGCAGCAGGTTGTCAAGAATGATCAGGTCGTAGCTGTTGCTCAGGGCCAGGCGCATTCCCGTGAGGCCATCGGCGGCCGTATCGACGCTGTGGTCTTGCTCGGTGAGACCTTTTTGCAGGAACGAGGCCACTTTGGGCTCATCCTCGACCAGCAGAATTTTCATGCGCGGATGCTTTGGTGGTGACAAGTAACCCCGAAGGTAGGCAGTTCGACCGGCAAGCAGCCACCCAGACCGGCCAATTGGCCCGGCAGGCCCGTTTGGGCGGCCCCATCACATCATCATGCAGTACAATAATTTAAAAGAATAATTTAAAAATAACTTGACATTACCGACTCTATCCAATACGTTTATGAAAATATTCTATTACAGGGTATTTTCTCTCTTTCCGCGTTCATTGTCTGTTTTTGAGTTGCTTAAACTCCTCCGATTCAGCCGATGCCTCCGTCTGCCAAAGCCTGAATTCCATGCGCCCGACCCACCGTTTTTGCCTGTATCTGCTGTTTTTCGCTGCGGCCGTCTGGCTTAGCGGCTGCGTGGCCCAGCGCACCCTGCCCTACCTGCAAGGCCCCGACTATTCGACGCAAAGCCCGGTATCGGTCCCGAATGAGCCGCTGCCCTACCGCATTCAGCCCAGCGACGTGCTCAGCATTCGGGTACAGAGCGTACAGCCCGTGCTCAACGACATGTTCAACATCACCGACACCCGCAGCATAATGGCTGGCGGCGACCCCAGTACGCTGTTCCTAGCCGGCTATTCTGTCGATGTGGACGGCTTTATCAACCTGCCTACGGTGGGCAAGGTGAAGGTGACGGGCATGACGCTCGAAGAGGCCCAGGCCCAGCTGCAGCAGCAGGTGGGCAAATTCGTGCGCGATGCCAATGTGCTGGTGAAGCTGCTCAGCTTCAAAATAACGGTGCTGGGCGAGGTGGCCAGCCCCGGCCGCTACTTCATCTACAACGCCCAGGCCACGCTGCTCGAAGGCCTGGGCCTGGCCGGCGACCTGACCGAGTTCGGCAACCGTCAGAACGTGAAGCTGATCCGGCAAACCCCGACCGGCTCGGAGGTGGTGCTCCTGAACCTGACCGACCCCAACCTGCTGCGCTCCAAATACTACTACCTGCTGCCCAACGACGCGCTCTACGTGGAGCCCGTGGCGGCCCGCACCAAACGCGGCAATGCCAACAACCTGGGCATCGTGTTCGGCGGCATCTCGGCGCTGGTATTACTGCTTAGCTATCTGAAAACCTTCTGATTATCCCGTTAGCCGGCAACTCACTCTTTAACCCTTTTCTGGCATGGAACAACGCGCTACTTCTTCCGCTGACGAAATTGATCTGCACGAGTTGTTTTTCAAGCTGCGCAACCGCTGGCCGCTGTTTGTGGGCGGGCTGCTGCTCACGGCCACGGTAGCCTTTCTCTACCTGCAGGTGAAGGCCCCCGTGTACGATTTCCGGGCTTCGATGCTGCTGGGCAATCAAAGCTCGGGCTCGAAGCAGGCGCAGGAGCTGCTGCAGATGCTGGAAGTGAAGGAAAAAGGGGTGAAAATGGAAGACGAAATCGGGCTGCTGCGCTCGGCCGACGTGGTGCGGCGAGCCATCACGCGCCTGCCCTTCGCGGTATCGTACTACGCCGTGCCGGGCTCCTGGCTGAACTCGGTGAAAGACGTGCAGGTGCGCGAGCGGGCGGCGGGCGAGGTGCCCTTCCGGGTGATTCCGGCCCCGAAAATGCCCCAGCTGACCGGCACGCGCATTTCCGTAGAGCCGCTGCCCGACGGCCGCTTTCGGGTGCAGGCCCAGGCCAAGCGCGGGCAACTCTTTCATCTGAGCACCGGCGAGATGGCCCGCGAAGTGCTCGATGTGACCCTGGACCAGACCGTGGCGGCCGGCGACACGCTCCGCTCGCCCCTGCTCACGGCCGTGATTAAGCCCGAGCCGGGCTACCCCGCCACCGGTACCAACGAGCGCTACTTTTTCACCTTCAACGACTTAGGCAGTCTCACCGGCTCTTACCAGGGCAACCTCGCCGTGCGCCCCATCGAGCACGAGTCGCGCATTGTGGAGCTGACGCTGAAAGACGTGGTGCCGGCCAAAGCCACCCAGTTTCTGGATACGCTGATGGCCGTGTACATTGAGGATGACCTGCGGGAAAAAAACATAACGGGCTACAAAACTGTGGATTTTCTGGACCACGAGATTGCCAAGCTCTCCGACTCGCTCCGGCACTCGGCGGCGGCGCTCAGCTCGTTCCGCTCGGCCCGCGGCGTGGTCGATGTGGGGGCGCAGTCCTCCGAGGGCATCCGGCAGCTCAGCGACTTGGGTATGATGCGGGCCCGCGCCGCCACCAACCGCAAGTATTACCAGAACATGCTCAGCTACCTGCGGGCCAACCAGGGCGCCACCCAGATGGTGTCGCCGAGCAGCGTGGGCATCGAAGACCCGGTGGTGAATAACCTGATTCTGCAGCTCACGGACCTGAACAGTCAGCGGGCCGCGCTGGGCGTGAATGCCAGCAGCAACAACCCCTTGGTGACGGTGCTCGATGAGCGCATCCGCACGGCCAAGCAGTCGTTGATGCAGACGCTGACCAACATGACCCGCGCCACCGATATCACGCTGCGCGACCTGGATCAGCAGCTGGGCCGGGTGCGGGGCAGCATCAATGCCATGCCCGAAAACGAGCGGCAGCTGGCCTCGCTGAAAAATAAGAGCGACTTCAACGACAAGAACTACAACTTCCTGGTGGAGAAGCGCTCGGAGGCCGCTATTTCGCTGGCTACCAACGCCACCGACAAGAAGGTGATTGACCGGGCCAAAATGAGCAGCGGCGTGCCCTCGGCCCCCAAGCCGGGCCTGGTGATGCTGCTGGCCGTGCTGGCCGGCCTGGGCGTGCCGCTGGGCCTCACGCTGCTCCTGGACAAGGCCAATCGCCGCATTCAGAGCAAGGAAGATCTGGCCCGCATCACGGGTATTCCGCTGCTGGGCGTGGTGGCCCACGGCACCAGCGCCGACAAGGAGCAGATGCTGCGCGCACCGAAAGGGCCCATTGCGGAGTCGTTTCGCTCCATCCGCGTGAACCTGCAATACCTCTCGGCGGGGCTCGATAAGAAGGTTATCGGGGTTACGTCGTCGGTGCCGGGCGAGGGCAAAACCTTCTGCGCCGTGAACCTGGCCGCGGAAATAGCCCAGAGCGGACGGCGCGTGCTGCTGCTGGAGTGCGACCTGCGCCGGCCCACCGTGGCCGGGTATTTTGGCCTCGATTCCTGCGCCACGCACGGCCTGAGCACTTACCTCACCGGCGAAAGCACCCTGGCCGAGTGCGTGCACGACAGCGGCGTGCCGAACCTGCAGGTGATGTGCTGCGGCCCCGTGCCGCCCAATCCCACCGAGCTGCTGGAAACCGAGCGCATGGAAAACCTGCTGGCCCAGCTGCGGGCCGACTACGACTATGTACTGGTCGACACGCCCCCGGTGGGCTACGTGGCCGAGTTCTTCGTGCTGCTGCGCTACCTGGAGGCCAACATCTACGTGGTGCGCCAGAACTACACCGACAAGGGCCTGATCAGTCAGATCAACGAGCTGCACCAGGAGCAGAAAATCAAACAGATCTACATGATTATCAACGATATGCACTTCACCAAAACCTACGAGTACCGCTACAAGGAAAAGGCGTACGCCTACGGCTACTAGGCCGGGTCGGCATTTCTTCTCACTGGCTGCGCAACTATCTTCCTCATGGCCCGCGAACAAAAAAACCTGACCGTTGCCACCGTCAATGGCGTGAAGTGGACGATGGTGGCCACGATAGTCAACTCGGTACTGCAGATTGGCTACACGGCCGTGATGGCGCGGCTACTCAGCCCGGCGGCCTTCGGGCTGGTGGCGCTGGCGGGCGTTATCCTGCGCTTCGGGGTGTATTTTGCTAAGATGGGCATGGAGCGGGCCATCGTGCAGAAGCCCGACCTGACCGAGCAGGACGTGCGCGTGGCCTTCACCTCGTCGGTACTGCTGGGACTGCTGTTTGCGGGGCTGCTGGTGCTGGGCGCGCCGCTGGCCGCGCGCATTGTGCACCAGCCCGAGGTGATTCCCGTGGTGCGGGCGCTGGCCATCGGCATTTTCCTGAGCGGGCTGAACGGCACGGCTATGAGCCTGCTGCACCGCGCCATGCGCTTCCGGGCGCTGGCCATCATGGAGATGCTCTCGTTTCTGCTCAGCTACCTCGGGCTGGGTATGCTGCTGGCCTGGCAGGGCTTCGGGGTGTGGGCGCTGGTAGGGGCTTCGCTGGGTCAGGGGCTGATTATCACGGTGTTCTCGTATAGCGCGGTGCGCCACTCGGTGCGGCTGCTCTTCAGCTGGGCCGCCTATCGTCCGCTGCTGGCCTATGGCAGCCGCATGTCGGTCATCAGCTTCGTCGAGTTTGTGAGCATGTCCCTGGATACGCTGCTTATCGGGCGGCTGCTGGGGCCGGCGGCGCTGGGCATCTACACCAGGGGCTCCATGCTGATTGCCCTGCCGGTGCATCTGCTGTCCAGCAACGTGGCCAAGGTCATTTTCCCCTCCTTCAGCAAAGTGCAGGCCGACCGCGCCAAGCTGCGCGACGTGTACCTGAGCAGTATCACGCTCATTGCCATGGTGATAACGCCGGTGTGCGCCGGCGTGATGGTAGCCGCCCCCGAAATCGTGCTGGTAATGCTGGGACCCCACTGGCTGGAGGCCATTCCGATTCTGCGCGTTATCTGTGCCACCTATGCGCTGAGCGCCGTCACGATGTTTGCCGGGGTGGTGTGCGATGCCACGGCCGTCCTCACCTGGAAGCTCAATCTGAACGTGTTTTATGTGCTGCTGCTGGCCGGGCTGATGTTTTTCTGCAGCCGCTACGGGCTGCTGGGCGTGGCCTGGGCCCTGGTAGCAGGCGAGCTGGTGCGTACCCTGCTCTACACCGTGCTGATGCGCCGCGTGCTGGCCGCCCCGCCCCTGAGCCTGCTGCGGGCCTACGGTCCTGGTGTGCTGGCCGGGCTGCTTGCGGCCCTCGGCATAGCCGCCGTGCGCCACAGTCTGCAGCCTCTGGGCGTGCCGACGGTGGTGCTACTGGGGCTCGAAATGCTGGTGGGGGCCGTGGTGCTGGGCAGCCTAGGGCTGCTCTATCCGCCCGCGCAGCTGCGCGACGTGCTGCGCCGCCTGCTGGCCCGCCTCACGGGCTCGCCGGGTACGGTGCCGGCCAGCCCGGTGGTGCGCGTGCTGCGCCTGGTGGCGGCGCGCCTCGCCCGCCTCGACGGCGAAACGCTGGTGTCGCCGCTACCGGCGGGGCTCAGCCCCAACCCATTGCAGCCCGACGCCACGCCCGACCTGCAGCCCGTACCGCCGGGCAGCCCAGGCAAGGCCGCCGTTTTTTCCGGCTCCGCGGCCGAAGTGGTGTAGGCTTTTTTTCTATCGGTCCTCTTCTCTCCCATAATTATGAAAGTACTCTACGAACCTACCACCTTCTCCATTCAGGATTTTGGTGGAGTCTCGCGCTATTTTCATGAGCTGCTCAACCATGCTGGTCCTGGCCTGAGCTGCCAGCTGCCGGTGGTGCTGAGCAACAACTTGTATCTGCGCGACCGGCAGCACACCGACCACTTCGAGTTTTTCCCCCGGCTAGCCATTCCGGGCAGCTGGCGGCTGATGTATCATCTGAACCGCCGCGCCACGCTGCAAGCCCTGCGCCGGCAGAACTTCGACGTGCTGCACCCCACCACCAACGACCAGACGTACTTCCTCGACCTGCTCGGCGACAAGCCGCTGGTTATCACCATTCACGACATGATTCCGGCCCTGTTCGGGCAGCATTATCAGCAGCCCGCCACGGCCCTGGAAGTGCTGGCCCGCCGCGCCGACCGCATCATCACGGTATCGGAAAACACCCGCGCCGACGTGCTGCGGCTGCTGGATGTGCCGGCCGAGCGGGTATCGGTGGTGCATCATGGCCACAGCGTGCGCGACTACCCGGCGGGGCCGGCGCTGCGGGTGCCGGCGCACTACGTGCTTTTCGTGGGCAACCGCCGGGCCTACAAGAACTTTGCCTGCCTGGTGGAGGCCTTCGGGCAGCTGGTGCGGCACGGGTTTGGCGAGCTGCGGCTGGTATGTGCCGGCGGCGGGCCCTTCACGCCGGAAGAGCAGGAGCTGCTGCACGGGGCCGGCATCGGGCAGCGCACCCAGCAGTTCAGCGCCGTGTCGGATGCGCAGCTGGCCGGGCTCTACCGCGGGGCGCAGGCCTTCGTGTTTCCCTCGCGCTACGAAGGCTTCGGCTTCCCGATTCTGGAGGCCTTCGGGCAGCGGTGCCCGGTGCTGCTGAGCGACACCTCGTGCTTCCCGGAAATAGCCCAGGATGCCGGCCTCTATTTCGACCCCAACGACCCGGCCGAGCTGCAGAACCAACTGGAACGCCTGCTGCGCGACCAGGAGCTGCGCCACACGCTGGTGCAGCGCGGCGTGGCCCGCGTGGCCGACTTCACCTGGCCGCGGGCCGCTACCCGTACCCGGCAGGTGTATGAGGAGGCCCGGCAGACGGTGCCCGCCTACTCCTTATAATATAGTACGCCATGAAAATCAGTCTGCGCTTTCTGTATGCCATTCCGATTCTAAGCATTCTGTTCACAGACCGCGCTTTCACGGAGTTTCTTTTCCCGGAGGAAGGCAACCCCCTGGCCGTGAAATATACCCTGGGCCTGCTGGGCTGCTCGCTGGCCGGCGCGGTGCTGCTGCACCGCTCCATGGAGCCGCTGATGCGGCGCTGGCTGCTGCTGCTGCTGGCCGCGCTGGGCGGGCTGGCGCTGGAATCGTATGCGGGCTGGGGCACCTGGATGGTCTATAACCACGTGTTTTCCAAGCTACTGGTGCTGCTGCACGTCTTCGCGCTCTACGCCTTCTACCGCCGCTTTGGGCTGCCGCCCTTTGGCCTGCTGATGGCGGTGCTGCTGCTAGGGCTGGGGGCCAATTTGGTGCTGTATCATCCGGAGGCGCTGAGCTTATCGGGCTTTCTGGCCAATGAGCGCGGCTTTGGCTCCAACTCGGCCATGCTGCTGCTGCTGCCCACGCTTTACTATTTCAACCAATACCTGACGCGCGGCGGGCTGGTGCGGCTGCTGCTGGCGTTTGGGGGCATGGCCTTCATCATCTTTCTGCAGCACCGCTCGGTGTGGCTGGCCCTAGGCATGGCGCTGGCGCTGAACGTGCTGCTGGTGGCTTTCGACCGCCTCGAAGGTGCCCGCCTCAGCACTCAGCGGCTGCTGCCAATGGTGCTCCTGCCGTTCATCGTGCTGGTTTCGGGCGGCATGGTCGTCCTCACCGACCCCAAGATCAGCCGCAAGCTGGAGAACAGCGTGAATAATATTCTGCACCCCGAAAAAGGCGGCACGGGCGGCTGGCGGCTTCAGCAATTTGAGTCCTACAAGCCCTTTCTGCTGGAATATCCCATCGCCGGGATGCGCTTGAAGGGCTTTGAGCTGCCTGTACAGTTCTACACCATCGGCGACGATGGTGCCAGCGACGCGAAGACCTGGAGCGACATGACCGGGCACCACTTCCACAGCTTCTACGTGGACCGCCTGTTCTACTTCGGCATTCTGGGGCTGCTGCTCACGGTGCTGGCCCCGCTGGTGGTGCTGGCGCGGCGCATCCGGCAGCCGGAGCCGCTGCCGGCTCCCACGGCGGCGCTGGTCCTGTTCTGCCTCAGCACCTTCATCTATAGCATTTCTTATGACTGGCCCCTGTACTTTTTCGGGGTGTGGGGCTTGGCGCTGGCCGCCGCTACTGTGCCTTTCCGCCGCCCGGTGCCGGTAGCCGCGGCTCCGCGAAGCGTGGCCGCACTGCCCGCGCCTTTGCTCCGATCTTCTTCCGCCTCTGCTCCTGCTCCCAGCTATGCGCACCCCACTGCCGCCACCGCCCGCCGCTGAGCCCGCCGCGCCGGTACTGCTTATTGTCTTCAACCGGCCACAGTCGGCGCGGCAGGTGCTGGCGGCTATCCGGCAGGCGCGGCCCACCCGGCTCTACGTGGCCGCCGACGGCCCGCGTCCCAACCGCCCCGCCGAGGCGGCCCTGTGCGCCGAAACCCGCGCCGCAGTCACCAGTGCCATCGACTGGCCCTGCCAGGTGCGCACGCTGTTCCGCGACGAAAACCTGGGCTGCGGGCTGGGCCCGGCGTCGGCCATTACCTGGTTTTTTGCGCACGAAGCCGAGGGCATCATTCTGGAAGACGACTGCGTGCCCGCGCCCGGCTTCTTCCGCTTCTGCCAGGAGCTGCTGGCCCGCTACCGCCACGATACGCGCGTGATGCACATCGGCGGCAACAACCTCTCCCATGAGGCGCAGCAGCCCGTGGCGGCCGGCGCCGACTCGTACCACTTTTCCGGGCAGGTAAACAGCTGGGGCTGGGCCACCTGGCGGCGGGCCTGGCAGCACTTTAACTTTGAATACCAGCTGCTGCCGGAGCTGCGGCAGCGCGGGCTGCTGCGGGGCATGTACCCCGGCTGGTTGGAGCGGGCCTATTGGCTGCCCAAGTTTGAGGCGGTGCGTACGGGGCCGCAGCCGGCCCACATCTGGGATTATCAGTGGCACTTCACCGTGGCGGCGCACTCAGGCCTGACCATTGTGCCCGCCGTGAACCTGGTGACCAACATCGGCTTCGGCACCGATGCCACCCACACGCTCCATGCCGATGACCGGCTCGCGGGCCTGGCCACCGGCGAGCTGGCATTTCCGCTGCGGCACCCGCCCACGGTGCTGCGCGACTGGCCGCGCGACCAGCGCTATTTCCGCGAGCATCTTACGCAACGGCTCCTGGCCAAAGCTCAGCGCCTGCTGCGCCGACTGCGGCCAGCTGCCGCCCCGGCCGCCCCGCCCACTCCGGCGGCTTCTCCCAATTTTCCACTGCCCCAGCCGCTTCCGTCATGAACGTCCTGCTTTCTGCTTATGCCTGCAACCCGGCCCAGGGCGGGGAATGCGGCAACGGGTTTCACTGGACCTGGGAAATGGCCCGGCGCGGCCACCACGTCTGGTGCCTGACCACGCCCTACGGCCTGGCCGGCATCACGGCTTTTCTGGCGAAGCACGCCGAAGACCCGGCCGCGCGGCGCGTACATTTCACGTATCTCGATGGCCCGCCTTGGGTGCGGTTTCTGTACCGCTGGCAGTTTGGCGTGTATCTGCATTATATGGTGTGGCAGTATACGGCCTGGCGCACGGCCCAGAAAATGGACCGCGCCATTGGGTTCGATCTGGTGCATCATGCCACCTATAGCAGCCTGAAAATGGGCTCGTGGCTGTGGCGACTGGGCAAGCCGCTGGTGTACGGGCCGGTGGGCGGGGCCCAGAAAGCCCCCATTGCCTTCCGCCGCTATCTGCCCGACTGGTTCCGCACCGAAACGCTTCGCTCGGCTTTCACTTGGGTACTCACCACGCTCGACATCAACCTGCACCAGAACCTGCGCCACGCCACGCTGGTGCTGGCCTCCAACGACGAGTCGGCGGCGCTGGCGCGGCGGCTGGGGGCCCGGCGGGTCGAGCTTTTCCTGGATACGGGCCTGCCCGAGGCGTTTCAGGCCGCCACCTTCCCCGAGCGGGTGCCGCAGCCGGTACTGAAGCTGCTGTGGGTGGGCCGCCTTTTCCCCAACAAAGCCTTGCCGCTGGTGCTCGATGCCCTCTCGCAAACCGATCCGCGGGTGCAGTTTCACCTCACCGTGCTTGGCGACGGGCCCATGCGCGACCTGGTGCCGGGCTGGATTGCGCAGTATGGCCTGCAGGACCGCGTGACGTGGCGCGGCAGCGTGCCCTGGGTGCAGGTGCACGCCGCCATGCTCAGCCACGACGTGTTCCTGTTCGGCTCGCTGCGCGACTCCTTCGCCTCGCAGTTCATGGAGGCCATGGCCACCGGACTGCCCATCATCACGCTCAACCACCAGGGGGCCCGCACTTTCATTCCGAATGCTGCCGCTATCAAAGTTCCCGCCGAGCAGCCCGACGAAGCCACCGCCGCCATGGCGCGGGCCGTGGAATACGTGTATGACCACCCGGCCGAGCGGCTGGCCATGGGCCGCGCCGGCTACGACTTCGCCATGGCCCAGACCTGGCCCCAGCGCATGGACCGCCTGCTGACCATGCTCCGGGAGCTGGGCCTGGATACCGCGCCGGCCGCCAGCCATGCCCCGGATCCAGGGCTGCTGCCGGAGCACCGCCGGCCCGTTGCGCCGGTGCTGGCGCAGTAGCCCGCCTTTTGCCTTGCCTTGTTCACTTTACCAAGCGCGTTTCACCCATGCTTTTCATCGTCATTCCTGTATTCAACCGCCTGAAATACACCCGCGACTGCCTGCTGTCCTTGCGGCAGCAGACGCGCCAGGACTTCCGCGTCGTGGTGGTCGATGATGGCTCGACCGACGGCACCGACCAGATGCTGGCTCGCGAATTTGGGGAGGTGGAAGTGGTCACCGGCGACGGCAACCTGTTCTGGACGGCCGGCGTGAACCTGGGCATCCGGCGGGCGCTGGCGCTGGGGGCCAGCCGCATCATGACGCTCAACAACGACCTGCTGGTGCTGCCCGATTTCGTGGACCGGATGCTGTATTGGGCCGATCAGCACCCCACGGCCGTGCTGGGCGCGCTGGAGCTGGATGTGGCCACCGGCCAGCCTGTATACGGCGGTGAGCGGCTGAACTGGCGCACCAACACCCGCCACGACCTGCTGGCCGAGCTGCCCGCCAGCCAGCGCCACGGCCTGCACCCGGTCACGTATCTGCCGGGCCGGGGGCTGCTCATTCCGCTGGTCGTCATCGAAAAAATCGGGCTGTTCGATGAGAAGCGCCTGCCTCACTACCTGGCCGATTTCGACTACACCAGCGTGGCCCGCCGGCATGGCTTTCCGGTGTATTGCAACTACGATGCGCGCCTGAGCACCTACCCCGAGGAAAGCGGGCAGGAGCAAACCCGGCGCTTCCGCAGCCTGCGCGGCTATTATCAGCACCTGTTCGGTATCCGGGGGGGCGGCAACCTGCGCAACTTCACGCATTTCTCGCTCAAAAACTGTCCGCCCCAATACCTGCCCTACTACCTGCTCAATGGCTATGCCCGCCGGCTGGTGGGCTACTTCATGCACTGAGCCGCCCGCGCTTTCCTTCCTCTCTCCCTTTCACTTCCAGCCCGCCTCGTTTCTGGATGCCGCGCCCGCCCCCGGGTCCGGCGGAGGCCCTCACTACATGGTTATTCTCACTCAGGACCTCGACGGCTTCGGCAATCATCTGCTGCTCACTTCCCATTTTCTGGTCAATGTGGCCGAGCACCGCTACGAGCTGGCCATTCCTTCCTTTGAGCGCTACGCCCCCTTTTTCGAGGGCACTGTCCGGCAGGATTTCGACGGGCTGCCGGTGCGCCTCCAACCGGGGCCGCGCAGGTTTCGGGTGTTTTTCCGGGCGCTGCGCCTGCGCTGGGGGGGCGCGGTGGCTCAAAGAGCGCCCTGGCTGCAGCGCCTGCTGGGCGTGCGGGTGCTCACCGACCACGGGGCCAATGATGTGGACCTCAACAGCTCGGCTTACCTCACGGCCGCGCACACGGAGGATCTGCTGGTGCACGGCTGGCAGTTTCGTGATAAGCGGCACTTTGCCCAAAACGGCGACCTGCTGCGCCGGATCTTCCGGCCCATTGCCGCGCATCGCCGCGCCGTGGAGCATGTGCTGACCGCCAACCGGCAAGCGGCCGACGTGCTGGTAGGCGTGCACATCCGGCGGGGCGACTACGCGGGCTGGCATGGCGGAGCCTACCTCTACGACAACGCCACGTTCGTGCGGGCCATGCAGCAGATGCAGGCGCTGTTTCCGGCCACCACGCGGGTGCGGTTCCTGCTTTTCTCCAACGAAACCATCGCCGATGCCGATTTTGCGGCCTTCGATACGGGCCGTTCCACCAACCACGCCGTGGAAGACCTGTACGCCATGGCGGGCTGCGACTACATTATCGGCCCGCTGAGCACGTATTCGATGTGGGCTTCCTTCTACGGCCGTGTGCCGCTGTGCCACCTGCACCGCCCCGATCAGCCTATTGCTTCGCTCCGGGAATTTATGGTATTTGAAGACCAGCCCAGCGTACGGTGGGAATCCAGCCTGGCGTAGGTGCGCTCCAGACTCGTCTGCCTGTTTTCAGGCTTAATCTGAAGAATGCAAAACCCTGACCTGCGCAAGTCTTATGAGCAGTACACGCTCCGGCGCGGCCCGGTACATACCGCGCGGCCATTCGGGCTAGGTGCCAAGCGACTTGCCCTGCCGGGCTGGCTGCGCTGGGTGCCGGTGCTGGCGGGCGTTGGCCTGCTGCTGGGGCCTTCGCAGGCACCGGCGGCCTTGCCCAAAGCTGTGCTCATCATCCGGCAGGGCGGCACCTACTCGGGTACCTACCGCAGCACCGATTCGCGCGTGCCCTGCATCAGCATCGAAACCACCGAGCCGGTGCTGCTGCGGGGCTGCCTGCTGGCCGGCCCCGGCGACCTGATTCGGGCTACGGCGGGCGGGGCCCAGCTCACGGTGGAAGGCTGCCAGGGCTACGGCACGCGGCCCTCCCTGGATCAGGAGCGGCACGGGCGGTTTCTGGAGGTGAATTCCGCGCAGTCGGTGCGCGTAGAGCATTCGTATTTCGAGCACACCTCGGGCATCAGCGTGTATCTGTGGGCGGGCAATGGCTCCCCCGATCAGACGCTGACCGTGCGTTACAACGAGGCCAAGAACATCGACGGCCGCTTCCGCAACGGCGGCGGCACCTTCGCCAACTTCTTGGATCTGAACGGCGTGCGCGGCCTGGCTAACCTGGAAGTGGCTTGGAACCAAGTGGTGAATGAGCCCAACAACTCCTTGGTTGAGGACAACATCAACTTCTTCAACTCGGGCGGCACCGCGGCCAGCCCCGCCCGCCTGCACGACAACTACATTCAGGGCGCGTATCCTTTTCCGGCTACCAGTGCGAGCTACAGCGGCTCGGGCATTACCCTGGATGGCGACGCCAGCTCGGCCCGCGCCACTACCGCCTTCGTGGAGGGCTACGACAACCAGGTGGTGAGCACCTGCGCCGCCCTGAACATTGCCGCGGGCCACGACAACCACTTTCACCACAACCGCCTCGTTACCAGCGGCCTGCTCCCCCAGGGCCTGCGCCTGACGGCCAACTACGCCGCCATCGGCCTCTGGAACGAGTACAAGCAGCCGGACTCCGTTTTCTACGCCAACCGCTTCACCAACAACACCATCGGCTTCGTGCACTGGGGCGGCGAAACGCCCTTCGCCGACCGCCAGGACCTGAGCGTGGGCGCGTGCTCGCCCTGCACCGGCACCATCCATTTGCCCAACCCCATTACGCTGCAGACAGAGCAGGCCGAAGAAACACGCTGGCAACAGAAGCTGCGGCGCGCCGGCGTGGCCGTGGGTCCGGCCCGCCCGCTGGCAGGCCGCGCCGGCGTAGGCGCGGGCCTAGCGCATTAGGTGGAGTCGTGGTCGTCTGTCATCCTGAGCTTGCGAAGGACCTTATCACGGCAGAACGAGTCGTTGTGACGCTTGTCGTTCCCATCCCATAAGGTCCTTCGCTTTGCTCAGGATGACAGACGATTTCCCAGACTCACAACTCAATACGGATACACCGATTGATAATACTTCACCGTTTCGCGGATGCCCTCGTTGAAATCGGTGAACTCGAATTCGGGCAGCACCTGCCGGAAGCGGGTATCGTCCATCACCTTTTTCGGGGCTCCATCGGGCTTGCTGTGGTCCCACACCACCTGGCCGCGGTAGTCAAACTTGCTCTGAATGATATCGACCAGTGCTTTCACGCTCAGGCCGTCGTTCTGAGCCAGGTTCAGCGGCTGGCACAGACCTTCGCGGTCGGGGTTTTGGAGCACTTCCCAGATCAGGCGGCCAAAATCGGGGGCGTAGAGCCACTCGCGCACCACGCTGCCCGTGCCCCACACCGACAGTTCGGGCTGGGCGCTGCACTCGGCCTTCACAAACTTGGAAATCAGAGCGTTAAGCGCATGAGCCTTGTTCGGATCAGTGGAATCGTAGGGGCCATACATGTTGGGCGTGAGCAGATGAATGCTGCGCACGCCATACTGCATCTGGAAGCACTCGGCTACGGCCCAGAGCATGCGGCGGCTGGTGCCATAGCTGAGCACCGAGCGGTGCAGGTGCCCGTTCCACCACTCATCTTCCCGAAAGATATCGGCCGCCGCCGGATAAGCGCAGTTCGCAATGGGGTTGATGACGATGGCCTGCGGACACGCCTGCGCCACGGCCTCATACATGCCCAGAATCATGCGGGCATTGTCGGCTACCACGGTGGCAGCTTTCTCCGTCACGTAGTTCAGGCTGCCCACGTGGGCGGCGCAGTTAATGATAAACTCGGGCTTCTGCGCGTGCAGAAACGCGGCCGTGGCGGCCGTATCGCGCAGGTCCAGCCCCCGGCTCAACGACGACTCGATGGGCACTACGCCGTGCTGGCGCAGCACCTGGGCCACATTGCGGCCGGCAAACCCCGTGGCCCCGAAGAGAACTACTTTCATGCGTTCCGATTACCAGCCTTGGGTGATGACCTCAATAATGTAGCTGACCTGCTCCGCGCTCAAATCGTCGTGGAGCGGAGTATGGATCTGGGTTTCGTCGAAGCGCCGCTGCTGCACCAGTTCCGGGCGCTTGCCCCCGAAAAGCGTGTTGTGGTCGATGCCATCGTGCACCACGGAGGCCGCCACGCCCCGGGCTTTCAGGGCCCGAATAAAGTCCAGCCGGTTTTCGACGTGCATCCCGAACAGCCAGTGCGCGCTTTCGCGGTCGGGCTGGTGCCGCAGCAGCTGCAGGCCGGGCACGCCGGCCAGGCCGGTCTGGTATTGGCGCACCAGGGCGCGGCGGCGGCTCATGCGCTCCTGAAACCCCTCCATGTTGGCCAGGCCCAGGGCGGCGGCGTAGTCGCTGAGGTGATATTTGTAGCCCACATCGGTCAGGTCGTATTCCCGCTCCCCGATTTCGGAGATGGGCGAGTTGGCCCGGTCAATGCCGAACCAGCGCCGCCGGAACACCTGCCGCGCCCGCTCGGGGTCCAGGGCGCACAGGGCCCCACCGTCGCCGGTGGTCAGGTGCTTGATGGCCTGGAAGGAAAAGCACGTAAAATCGGAGATGGAGCCAATAGCGCGGCCTTTGTAAGTAGCGCCGGGCGCGTGGGCGGCATCCTCAATCACGAACAGGCCGTGGCGGCGGGCAATGGCGTGAATTTCGTCCAGGTCGCAGGGGTAGCCGCCCCAGTGCACCGCCATAATGGCTTTGGTGCGGGCCGTGATGCGGTGCTCGATGTCGGCGGGGTCGAGGTTGCCGGTTTCGTACTGAATGTCGGCAAAAACGGGCGTAGCGCCCACCTGCACCACCACAATAGCGGAGGCAATGAACGTCTGGGGCGCCAGAATCACCTCGTCGCCGGGACCGATGCCGGCCACTTCCAGGGCCAGATGCAGGGCACTGGTGCCGCTGTTCAGGGCGGCCGGATGCACCATGCCCAGCTCGGCGCTCAGGCGCGCTTCAAACTCCTTTACCAGCTTGCCCTCACTCAGAAAAGTGCTTTGCAGCACCGCCTGCACGCGCTGCGCGGCCTCAGGGTGCACAAACGTAGTGAACATGGCAATAGGCGGGGCCACAAGTTGATCCGGTGGAGCGGCCACCGACGAATGAGTAGTGTGGTTCATCATAGCACAAAAGGAAAGGGGAACAGGAACGAAAAACCAGTCTGCGCCATAATCTTCAACCAACCAGGGAGCAGTACACGTGCCGAATTAACATTATTTATTTAATATAAAAAATTTTAATAATCATATTCACCAGTGGCGCCTCTTTTCTTATCCAAACCCCACAGCACATTTACTGCCTAGCCAGTCCATCTGGGCGGAGTGTGAGGCCGCCACGGCTGCACACCTATTATATAAGCGGAGCTAGCAGCGCGGTCAGAACAAGGCGGCTACGCTACGGCTCGCGCTGAAATCGAAGCTTCTGATGATTTGGGGTATCTAAAGCCGTTTTGCGGTGGTTGGGTGGCAACTGCAACACCCAGAAGCTCGCGCTGCTCGTGGCGGAGCGGTTTGCCACACCATTTCTTGAGCAACAAGCTGGAAGCCGCGCTAAAACGTGCGCGATGATTTGGCCTTTGCCACCAAAACAGTAGTGTGCGCATGCTAGTCCGGCGCTTTTCTGCAGCTAGTGGCCCTTTCGGCAGTCCAGTAGCGGGCTATCAGGGTGTGCCATCCTGCTAATTACCAGACCAGTAACAAAATTTTGGCTTTGTGACCAACTGTTGGGCCGGGAGGGGCGCAGGCAAAAACCGGCAAAATGAGCCAAAAACGCAGTAAACCAAGCTGTAATTCAAACTATATATTATTAAAATACTATTATTTGAGCCTGCCACAACCGCTTGCCGATTCGACATCTTTAGTACATTTGCATTGAACCTCTTCAGCTGTTTTATAACTTTAACAAGTTAAGAAACAGTCGGACTTTTCAAAAGGCGCTTACAGAACGCGGATTCGGCGTTTTGAATAGGACCTAAAAGACAAGTCAAATTGCGCTGGCCAGCACGGCTGCCAGCAGACCGGGATGAGATGTGCGGAAAGCTAAAAAGCCTCAAATAGAATCAGAAAGAGGATTCTTGAAAACCAGATTGGCAGAACAGCGCAGAATCTGAGTCTATCATTCTTTCATCTGGCGCCGGATGAAAAAATAATAAGACTCCAAAATGCGCAAGCCAGCAATCAGGAGCCGCTTTTTGATGAATATAACAAATTTGATTCTGCCTTCCGGAACAAATTGGCTTTCACCCTGGTTTAGCCAATCATCCATATATAGTTTTTTTCCTTCAAAAGCACACAGAATGCAAAAAGGCACTGAAAACCGTTTTTCTCTCGCGTTCAGCAACCGCTCCGGTGCTTGCTTTTTGCCCTTGTCGGCGATGATGTTCATCCTGCTGCTGCTGTTTCCTGGTTTGAGCCGGGCGCAGGGGCAGGCCCCAAATGTGACCTACCAAGGCCCGATCACCATCACGAAAGGTGGTACGTACTCGGGCAACTACCGCAGCACCAACTCGGATGTGCCGGTTATCAAGCTGGAAACCACGGAGCCCGTTATCATCGAGAACTGCATCCTGGCTGGTGCCGGCGACCTGATCGACGCGAAGAATGGGGGTTCTAACCTCATCATCCGCAACAACCGCGGCTACGGCCTCACCCAGAGCAAAGACAACACCCGCCACGGCGTATTCGTGGAGGTGAACTCGGGTAAGTCGGTGGTCATTGAGCACAACTACTTCGAGCATACCATTGGTATTCTCATCTACCTGTGGGGTGGCAACGGCACGGCGCAGCAGACGCTGACCATCCGCTACAACCAGGCGAAAAACATCGACGGCCGCTACCGCAACGGCGGTGGCACCTTCGCCAACTTCCTGGGCATGAACGGTGTGCTGGGTCTGGTAGGCTCCGAAATTGCCTGGAACCAGGTGATCAACGACCCCGACAACTCGCTGGTGGAAGACAACATCAACCTGTACAACTCGTCGGGGGTAGCCGGCAGCCCGATCCGGATGCACGATAACTACATCCAGGGTGCCTATCCTTTCCCCGCTACCAGCCCTAACTACACGGGTTCGGGCATCACGCTCGACGGCGACAACGCCGGCCCCGGCGGCGTAACGGCCCACGTAGACGGCTACAACAACCAGCTTGTGAGCACCTGCGCTGCCATGAACATTGCCGGCGGCCACGACAACATCTTCCACGACAACCGCTTTGTGACCAGCGGCTACCTGCCCGACGGCCGCAAGCTGCAGGCCAACTACGCCGGTGCCGGCCTGTGGAATGCCTATGGCCAGCCCAGCAACGTGTTCTACAACAACAAGTTCGACAACAACACCATCGGTTTCGTGGCCTGGGGTGGCAATGAGCCCTTCAAAGACCGTCGGGACTTGAGCCCTGGTGCCTGCGGCCCTTGCTACAACACCAACCACATGCCGAACCCCGTAACGCTCCAGCAGGAGCAGTCGGAATGGACTTCGTGGCAGCAGAAAGTGCAGCAGAACGGCCTCACGATTGGTGTTGGTGGCGGCACTACGCCTCCCCCCACTCCTACCAACACGCCTCCTACGGTTAGCTTGAGCGTACCATCGACCGGCACCGTGGGCACGGCCCTCACGCTGAGCGCTACGGCCGCCGATGCCAACGGCACGGTAACCAAAGTAGAATTCTTCAACGGTGCTACCAAGCTGGGCGAAGACACTTCGGCTCCTTACTCCTTGAGCTACACGCCCACGGCGGCTTCGACCCTGAGCCTGACGGCCCGCGCTACCGACAACGCCGGTGCCGCCACTTCTACGGCTGCTACTTCGGTTACCATCTCGGCCCCCACCACGGGCGGCGGCACGGGTGGCACGGGTACTCCTACCAACGCCACTTTCGTACGGGCTCTGAACCTGAACGGCCCCGCCGCTACCATCGACGGCCTCAGCTGGGAAGCCGGCAACGGCGCAGCTAACTTCCAGGTGAATGGCATGTCCTTTGAAAACCAGGGCATAGCGCTGAACCCTGCTACCGACGCTGCTCGGGCCCACATGATCCGCTCGTCGGTGTTCAACGGTAACATTACCGCCACGGTGGGCGGGGTAGCCAACGCCACGTACCAGGTGTACCTGTATGTATGGGAAGATAACAACCCGGTTACCTTCAACATCAGCGTGGAAGGCCAGACGGTACAGAGCAACTACAGCAGCGGCAACGGTGGCCGTTGGGACCGACTCGGCCCGTTCACGGCTAACGTAACGGACGGCAACATCAGCATCAACCTGGCCGCTGCCAACGGTGGCAATGCGAACCTGTCGGGCATCGAAATCTGGAAAGCGGGCACCTCGACCACGCCAACCAACGCCGCCCCAACCGTTACGCTGACGGCTCCGGCCACCGGCACTGTGGGCCAGGCCCTTTCGCTGACGGCCACCGCTGCCGATGCCGATGGCACCGTGAGCAAAGTGGAGTTCTTCAACGGCACCACCAAGCTGGGTGAAGACCTGACCTCGCCTTACGCCCTGAGCTTCACGCCGACTGCGGCCGGCACGCTGAGCCTGACGGCCCGCGCCACCGACAATGCCGGTGCCGCTACTACCTCGGCCGCCAAAAGCGTAACCGTAGCCGGTGTTGCTACGCCTCCTCCGGCCGGAGCCGGCACGTTCTACCGCGCTATCAACATCAATGGCTCGGCCATGACGCTGGACGGCAACGCCTGGCAGGGTAGCACGGCCGCCAACTACACGGTGAACGGCGGAGCATTTGCCAACCAGAACGTGGCGCTGACGCCGGCCACGGATGCCTCCCGCGCTTCGATGATCCGCTCCTCGGTGTTCGGCCCGGCGCTCAACTTCAAGATGACTGCCGTACCAAATGGCTCGTACGATGTGTACATGTATGTTTGGGAAGACAACAACGCCGAAACCTACAGCCTCTCGGTGAACGGCCAGCCGGCTGTGAGCAACTTCAACAGTGGCTCGGCGGGTAGCTGGAAGAAGATGGGCCCCTACGCCGCCAACGTGACGGCCGGCACCATCACCATCACCAGCTCGGGTGGCTACGCCAACCTGTCGGGTGTGGAGGTTTGGAAGAAGTAATCCAGGCCTGACGCTCATCCGGAGCGTCGCCCCACCCACTATCCTTTTACTACTCAACGACTAAGGTCCTCGGGTCTGGTCTGCCGGCCAAAGCCTGCTCCTGCAAAGGGGCAGGCTTTTGTCGTTTGGGCCGGCCGGCGGCCTGCTGGTTTTCCGGCGTTGGGCTGCTCGTTGGGGCGGGGCATATCATGGGCGCAACAGTGGCAGCCTCAAATCCGGTCCAGCGCCTTTGTTATGCAATTCATTATTTAAATAAGTAAATAAATATTCCTGACTTGTTGTTATTGTAAATATTAATACAATAATTTGTCAATAAAGTTCAACTGATGAACTTGAAAGCCGATCCGTAAACAGTCTACTCAACTCTTGTTTGTATGAAGCGCGCCCTCATCACTGGTATCACGGGACAAGACGGAGCCTACCTGGCCGAGCTGCTCCTGGCCAAAGGCTACGAAGTTCACGGCATCAAGCGCCGCTCGTCGCTGTTCAACACCGACCGCATCGACCATCTCTACCAGGATCTGCACGAGGCGCACGTCCGGTTCCGCCTGCACTACGGCGACCTGTCGGATGCCACCAACCTGATCCGCATTGTGCAGGAAGTGCAGCCCGACGAGATTTACAACCTGGGGGCCATGTCGCACGTGAAGGTGTCGTTTGATATGCCCGAGTACACGGCTGATGTAGATGGCGTGGGCACGCTACGGCTGCTGGAAGCCGTGCGCATTCTGGGCTTGGCGAAGAAAACGCGCATTTACCAGGCCAGCACTTCCGAGCTGTATGGGCTCGTGCAGGAAGTGCCCCAGCGCGAAACCACGCCCTTCTACCCCCGCTCGCCCTATGCCGTGGCCAAACTCTATGCCTACTGGATTACGGTGAACTACCGCGAAGCCTACGGCCTGTATGCCTGCAACGGCATCCTGTTCAACCACGAAAGCCCACGCCGGGGCGAAACCTTCGTGACGCGCAAAATCACCCGGGCCGCGGCCCGCATTGCCCTGGGCCTGCAAGACAAGCTGTATCTGGGCAACCTGGATGCCAAGCGCGACTGGGGCCACGCCAAAGACTATGTGGAGGCCATGTGGCGCATGCTGCAGCAGGAGCAGCCCCGCGACTACGTCATTGCCACCGGCGTTACCACGCGGGTGCGCGAGTTTGTGCGGCTGGCGTTTGCCGAACTGGGCATTGAGCTGACCTTCAGCGGTGAAGGCGCGGCCGAAGTGGGCCACGTGGTGGCCTGCCACAACCCCGAGTTTCAGATAGCCACCGGCAAAGTAGTGGTGGCCGTGGACCCCGCCTACTTCCGGCCCACGGAGGTGGAGCTGCTCATCGGCGACCCAACCCGCGCCCAGACCGAGCTGGACTGGCACCCTACTTACGACCTGCCCGCGCTAGTCAGCGACATGGTGCAGCACGACCTGCGCCTGTTTCAGCGCGATGCCGTGCTGGTGGAGGCCGGCCACACCGTGCTGCACTACCACGACGAGTAAGCCCGGCCTGCCTACTTTCGCCAGCCAGGCCCGCGCCTGAATTTCTTCCAACCTCTTACCACTATCGGGCTGACTCTGGCCGGCGGGGCGGGCTCCGGCCGCGGCCCCGGAAACCACCCCGGCTGCCCGCCGCTTACCTTCTGCTTTTTATGGAAAAAAATGCCAAAATCTACGTGGCTGGTCATCGGGGAATGGTGGGCGCGGCCCTGGTGCGCCGGCTGACCCACGCGGGCTACCACAACCTGCTGGTGCGCACCTCGGGCGAGCTGGACCTGCGCGAGCAGGCCGCCGTGGCCGATTTTTTTGCCCGCGAAAAGCCCGACTACGTGCTGCTGGCCGCCGCCAAGGTGGGCGGCATTGTGGCCAACAATACCTACCGCGCCGATTTCATCTATGAGAATCTGATGATTCAGACCAACGTCATTCATCAGAGCCATGTGCAGGGCGTGAAAAAGCTGCTGTTTCTGGGTTCGTCGTGCATCTACCCGAAGCTGGCCCCGCAGCCCATCAGGGAAGAATACGTGCTGACCGGCCCGCTGGAACACACCAACGAGCCATATGCCGTGGCCAAAATAGCGGGCCTGAAGATGTGCGAAGCCTACCGGGCACAGTACGGCAGCAATTTCATCTCGGTGATGCCCGCCAACCTCTACGGCCCCGGCGACAACTACGACCTACACAACTCGCACGCGCTGCCCGCGCTGCTGCGCAAGTTCAGCGAGGCCGTGGCCGGCGGCCACGACCGGGTGCAGGTGTGGGGCACGGGCACGCCGCGCCGCGAGTTTCTGCACGTCGATGATCTGGCCGAGGCCTGCCTGCACCTGATGCAGCACTACAATGACCCCGAGCCCATGAACGTAGGCCCCGGCGAGGATCTGACCATTCGGGAGCTGGCCGAGCTGATTGCCGAGCTGGTGGATTTCACGGGGGACATCGAATTCGACTTTTCGCGGCCCGACGGCACCATGCGCAAGGTACTGGATGTGAGCCGGCTGCACGCGCTGGGCTGGCACCACCGCATCGGGCTGGAAGCCGGGCTGCGGGCCGTGCTGGCCTCGGAAGAGTGGCGGGCCGCCGTACCGCGCCGCTCGCTGGTGCCGCAGTCGGCCGGGTAGCCCCGCGGTTATCTGCTCTGTCTCCTTCTCTTCTCTAGCTAGTCTGCTACGCCATGTCTGATTTGGTGAACAAAGCCCACCGCTGGGCCAGCCGCCGCCTGCGCGAGCTGGTGCCGCACCACGGCCGCTACCGTCCGGTGGGCGTGCATGCCAGCAGCCAGGCCCTGGCGGCCCGGCCCGGCAGCGGAGCTACTTACGCGGAGCTGTATCCGGCCCAAACCACCCACCTGGAAGTGAGTGAGGCCCTGCACGAGCACATCACCGACTACGGAGGCCTGCACGCCAAGCCCAACCGCACCGAGCACACACCCGCGGCCTTTGTGCTTACCCTGGACCGGGGCCGGCTGCTGGCCGATAACAGCCAGAGCGTAGCCATCATGGCGGCCGATAACCGGCTGGTGGGCGATGCGTCGTTTCAGTATGACGGCCAGCGCGCCGACCTGGCCCGGCCCGAGGCCAACAATGTGTTTCGGCTGCGCTGGTTTTCGGCCCCGGTGCAGGTGTCGGGCACGGTGTGCAGCCTGCTGTCGGGCGGCGGGGCGGCCGTAGGCAACTACTACCACTGGCTCATTGACTCGCTGCCGCGGCTGCACCTGGTGCAGGAAGCCGGCCTCTGGGATTCCATCGACTATTTCCTGATCTATGACCGCCGCCGCCGCTTCGTAGTCGATTCATTACTGGCCCTGGGCATCCGCGACGAGCAGATAATTGATGTGCGCACCCACCGCCATTTGGTAGCCGACCGGCTGGTGGTGACCTCGGCGGTGCGCGGGCAGGGCACGCACACGCCCGAGTGGGCCGGCACTTTCCTGCGGCAGGCGCTGCTGCCGGCCGCCGCGCCTCGGGCCTTTAGCCCCTACGTGTACCTGAGCCGCCGCGACGCGCCCGCCCGGCACGTGCTGAACGAGGCGGCCGTGGAGGACCTGCTCCGCCCCTACGGCTTCCAGACTCACGTGTTGGGCCACTACACCCTTGCCCAGCAGATAGCTCTTTTCGCCGGGGCCCGGCTCATTGTAGCGCCCACCGGCGCGGGGCTGGCCAACCTGGTTTTTGCCCCGCCCGGCACGCCGGTCATCGAGCTGTTTCCCAAGCACTTCACGGTTATTGAATACCCGGAGCTGTGCTACCGGCTGGGCCTGTCCCACCAGTTTCTGGTGGCCGAGGCCGCTGCCGGCCCGCTGCACGCCCGCCACGACGGCTGGCGCGAAGACCTGACCGTGGACCTGGCCGCGCTGGCGCACTGCCTGCGGCAGGCGCAGCCCGCCGCTCCCGAAGCCTATTCGCCGCCGCGCCGCTATTCAGCTTTGCCTTCCATCTGATATTTCACCGTCTCTCCCATGTCTGCCCACACGCTCTTGTCCCGAGTTCAGCGCCGCGCCGGCCAGGTGGCGCGCGAGCTGCTTCCCCACAACGTGCACTACCGCCCCACCGGCATTCAGGCCAGCAGCAAAGCCCTAGCAGACCAGCCGGGTAGCGGCGCCAGCTATGCCGAAGTGTACGAGCCCTACGTTTCGGAACTGAGGGTGCCGGAAGTATTTGACGTGCTGCGCCCCTGCTACTACACTCCGGTGCCCACGCGCGAGCAGGTGCCCGCGGCCTTCGTGCTTAGCCTGCCGGGTGGCCGCATCAACGTGGATAATCGCAGTAGCCTGGCCGTTATCACGGCCGACAACCAGCTGCTGGCCGATGTGTCGCTGCAATTCTCGCCCACTACCTATGGCATGGCCCCGGCTAGCCAAAACCCGGTGCTGCGTCAGCGCTACTTTCAGCCGCCGGTGCGGGTGCCGGGCACGGTGTGCAGCCTGCTGTCGGGCGGTGGGGCCGCCATCGGCAATTATTATCATTGGTTGCTCGACTCATTGCCGCGCCTGCACCTGGTGCAGGAAGCCGGCCTCTGGGATTCCATCGACTACTTCCTGATCTATGACCGCCGTCACCAGTTTGCCGTCGATTCGCTGCTGGAGCTAGGCATTCGTGATGAGCAGATCATTGATGTGCAGCAGCATACACATCTGGTAGCCGAGCAGTTGGTGGTTACCTCGCCGGTACGGGGCGGAGGGCACCACGCGCCGCCGTGGGTAGGCCAGTTTATGCAGCAGGCCTACCTGCCGCTCGCCACGCGGGGCCGGCAGCCGCGGCAGTTCAGCCCATTCGTGTATGTGAGCCGGCGTGATGCGGCCTTCCGGCGGGTGCGCAACGAGGCGGAGGTAGAAGCCCTGCTGGCCCAGTATGGCTTCGAGAGCTATGCCCTCAGCGAGTTGAGTCTGCGCGAGAAGGCAGCCCTGTTTGCCGGGGCCCGCACGGTGGTAGGGCCCGTAGGGGCCGGCCTGGCCAATATTCTGTTCTGTGCGCCGGGCACTTCGCTGGTCGAGTTTCTGCCGCGCAACCTCGTGGTAGGCGACTATCTGGACCTGACCACCCGCCTGCAGATGCCGCACTACCCGCTCATTAGCCGCGCCGACGAGGCCTCGGGCCAGAAGGCCTCCGCCGACCGGCAGGATGACTTAACTGTGGACCTTGCTGCGCTGCGGCAGGCCCTGCACCAAGCTATGCCCCAGCGCACGCTGCAAACAGCCTGAGTGCCGGGCGGCCACTGTGCTCTGCCCCCCTTCACTTCCTTTTCAGCCCTCTCCGCTATGCCTTCCGTCCTGCTCTCTATCGTCACCTGGAACAGCGCTGCTGTTATTGAGGAATGCCTGAAATCGGTGCTGGCCCAGACGTACACCGACTTTGAGGTGTGGGTGGTCGATAATGCTTCGGCCGACGACACGCGCGACAAGGTAGCGGCCATAGCGGCCCGCGATGCGCGGGTGCGGCTGCACAGCCTGGCGCGCAACACCGGCTTCTGCGGCGGCCACAACTACGCCCTCGACCGCACCCACTCGGAAGCCGTGCTGCTGGTGAACCCCGACATTGAGATGGAGCCCGACTACCTGGCCCGCGCCCTTGCCACGCTCCGCGCCGATGAGCGCACGGGAACCGTGTGCGGACTGCTGCTACAAAGCCGCGAGGCCAATCCGCGCATCGACAGTACCGGCATGGAGGCCCTGCCCGATGGGCGCTTCCGGCTGCGCCACCACGCCCAGCCGCTCCACGACACCCCGCTCACCACCGGCCCCGTAGACGGGGCCGATGGGGCCCTGCCGCTCTACCGGCGGGCTTTTATTGATGATTTGCGAGTAGAAGGACAGTTTTTCGACGAGCGGTTTTTTGCCCACAAGGAAGACTGGGACATTGCCTGGCGCGGGAGGCTGTTTGGCTGGCGCACGGTATTTGACCCTGCCTGCCGCGCCCTGCACCCCCGCGAGTTCCGGCCGGCCAACCTGCGAGTACGCCTACGCCTGAGCGGCAACATCAAGGCCGATGCCGTGAAAAACCAGTGGCTGCTGCTGCTCAAAAACCCGGCCCGCCGCGAGTTGCCCGGCATTTGGCTGCGGGCGCTGCCCCGGCAGCTGGGCATTCTGCTCTATTGTGTGCTGCTGGAGCGGCCCTCGCTGCGGGCCTACCGCTACGTGTGGCAGCACTGGGGCAGCATCTGGCAGGCCCGGCAGCTGATTCAGAGCCGGGTGCGGGAGCGGGCAGCGCACGGCTTCGGCCCGGCGGCCCCCAGCCAGCCTACCAGCAGCCGGCAGCCCGCCGCCCTTACCACCGATCTGGCCTGACCGGCACGTTCAGGTGCTTCGTATCCAATTGTGGGCCATATGCCGTGCAAGCCAGCAGCCGCTGACCCGTCAGAATACTTGATTGGGCTTCTCATAGTGTGATAGGCCCAACTGATAAAGCACGCAACGCGGCAGGGCCATCCATCATCATAGCATGTGCGCATCCCAAGCGCCGGAGCCGCAATGGCTAGCCGCAATGGCTGCAGCTGACCCATTGCCCACAACCAGCCTGTTGCTGGCGGATGATGCGGAAGCGCGGCCTTGCACGTATGGCAGTGAACCGGCACGGCCTGTACCGCGCATAATAAGCGGCCTCAGCCGTGTATAATAAGCGGCCTCAGCCATGTAAGGCCTGGCCTCTACCATTCTGACTACTAGAACGAACGGAGCGCCTTTTGAAGCAGCACGGCTACAGTCCCGCGTACAAGAGTTTGTGGAAAATGCTCCTGAATTGCTGGCTCAACCGTCCTTATTTTATGCGAATTTACCGCTTTACAGTTGCGTTTCGCCATTATCAATACAAATTAAAATAAAAATTTTGCAATAATGTTTTATATCATTAGATTTGGTGAGAGAGCTGTTTTGTTGGACTTTATAAAGCCGGGATATGAAAACTTCTGCTACTCTTCTCTCTTACCTGCGTTCAACTACGGTTTGCGCAGTATTTCTACTGCTGAGCTTGTCGGCTCTGGCAGTTAGGCCTGATATGGGAGCCGCCGCTTGGCCTGGCATACAGGGTGCCAACCAGGCACCGGTAGCCAACGCGGGGCCCGACCAGGCGGTGTTTCTGCCCGCAGGCAGCACCACTACGCTGAGCGGGGCAGGCACCGATGCGGATGGCACGATCAGCGCGTATGCCTGGAGCCAAGTGAGCGGGCCGAATACGGCCGCGTTCAGCAGCGTTTCCGTGGCGGCTCCTGTGCTCACGGGGCTGGTGGCGGGCACATACGTCTTCAGCCTCATCGTGACCGACAACCTGGGTGCGGCCAGCCCGGCCGATGAGGTGAGCGTGACCGTAGCGCCCCAGGCCGTGGCGAGCTACACCCTGGTGAATGCCGATATGAACACGGACATTCAGCCCCTGACGGACGGCGCGGTGATAAACCTAGCCACGCTGGCCACCCGCAACGTGAACGTGCGGGCCAATACCGACCCGGCCACGGTGGGTAGCGTCGTGTTCAGCCTGAGCGGCACGCAAACGCAGAACATTACGGAGAGTGTGTTCCCCTACGCGCTGTTCAGCGATTTTCTGGGTAGTTACTTCGTCTGGACCCCGCCCGTGGGCTCCTATACGCTCACGGCTACACCCTACTCGGCCAGCGGCGGCACAGGCACGGCCGGTACTCCGCTCACCATCAGCTTCACCGTCATCGACCCTACCACCGTCACGAGCTTCACGCTGATCGATGCCGACACGGACCAGGCCATTCAGACCCTGACGACGGGCGCGACGCTTAACCTCTCTACGCTGCCCACGCGCAACCTGAACATTCGGGCCAACACGAGCCCCACCACGGTGGGCAGCGTGGTATTTGACCTGACCGGAACCCAAACCCGCAACCAGATTGAGACGGGTGCGCCCTACGCGCTGTTTTCGGATGTGGCCGGCAACTACAACCCCTGGACCCCGGCCGTCGGCTCCTATTCGCTCACGGCCACGCCCTACAGCGGGGCCGGCGGCGGGGGCACGGCCGGCACGCCGCTCACCGTCAGCTTCAACGTGACTGACCCCACCGGCACCGTGACGACTTTTACGCTGGTGAATGCCGACTTGGACACGGATATTCAGACCATGACGGCCGGTATGAGGCTGAATCTGGCCACGTTGCCCACCCGCAACCTGAACATTCGGGCCAATACGGCCCCGACCACGGTGGGCAGCGTAGTGTTTGCCCTACGGGGGCAGCAAGTGGTAGACGATCTGGAGAATGTGGAGCCGTACGCGCTGTTTTCCGATGCCGGCGGCAACTACTCGCCCTGGACCCCGGCCGTGGGCTCCTATTCGCTCACGGCCACACCCTATCCGGCGGCCGATGCGGGCGGCACGGCCGGCGATGCTCTCAGCCTCAGCTTTTCGGTGGTAGACCAGGCAGGCCCGCTACCCGTTACGCTCACCACCTTTACGGCGCAGGCCCAGGGCGCGGCCGTGCAGGTGCGCTGGACTACCGCCAGCGAGTTGAACAACCGGGAATTCGTGTTGCAACGCAGCATAAACGGGCGGGTGTTCACCGACTTGCTTACCATTCCCGGCCATGGCACTACCACCACGGCCCACCAGTACAGCTACCTGGATACCGAGCTTCCCGCCGCCCCCCACCTGCTCTACTACCGCCTCTACCAGCTGGACTACAGCGGTGAGGCAAGCTTTTCGCCCGTGCGAACCGTGGCCGTCAAAACCAGTGCGAAAGGGCTCGACGTGTATCCCACGGTCGTTCAGGATGGGCGGCTGCACTATGTGGTGGCGGGCGGCAGCTCCGCGGCCGGCCAATTGGAGCTGTTCACGGTGCAAGGCCGTCGTCTGGCGCAGTACCCAGCCCCGATGGCCGACTTCGGCACCGTTTCTACCAAAGGGCTGCCGCCGGGCACGTACCTGCTGCGCTTCACTTCAGCTAATGGCAGCTTCACTAAGCGGTTTGTAGTCCCCTGAGTGCGGCGGAAATCTTGCGCCGTTGACCTCACCCCCTAGCCCCCTCTCCATAGGAGAGGGGGGACTAGCTCTAGTTTTCAGACCTGTTTATCAGCACTCTAGAAGCTAAAGGCTAGTTCCCCCTCTCCCATGGAGAGGGGGCTAGGGGGTGAGGTTGAGGGAGAGCCAGAAGTATCGGCAGCTAGAGCCCTCCCACCTGCATAACCAAAAAATACCCCGGAGTCTGGCGCTGGATGGCCAGAGTTTCCGGGGTGTTTTGTAACCAATTATAGCTGAACGAACTGTTAGCAACCAACAGCACCTAACCGGGGCAATGTGTCAGCGCTGCTTGCTTTTGTTGCTTAGTGCCGCAGCAGCTTGAGGCGGGCATGCAGGCCGGGGCTTTCCAGTAGCAGGTAGTACAGGCCGCGCTCCGGCAGCTGCCGCGCCAGGTCCAGCGTGAGCGGGGCGTCCTGCTGGCTCACCGACCACTTGCCGGTGGTCATCACTTTTCCGTAGGCCGATACGACGGTGTAGGCTACCGCGGCCCGCTGCCGGGGCAAGCGCACGGTGAAGCGGCCATCGGAAGACGGATTGGGGTAAACCTGGGCCGTTTCGGGAACGGCAGCCGACGCTTTGGCGGCTTTCTGCTCCAGTACCAGGAAGCTTAATGCTAGCGGTTGACCAGCGGCGCCGGCACCGGCAGCGCCGGCATACGGAGTAGCCGTGAGCGAATAGGAGCCCAGGGCCGGGGTCCAGGCCGAATAATCGCCCTGCACATCACTGAAAAGGGCATACGGGGCCACTGATTCTGAATGGCCGCGAACCTGCGCCCCACTCAGGGCAAACACCACACTACCCACGGTAGCCGAGCTGGTGACGGCCCGAATGTTCAGGTTGCGGGTGGGCAGCGCGGCCAGCTCCAGCGTCATGCCGTCCGTCATGGGCTGAATATCCGCGTCCGTGTCGGCATTCACCAGCATCAAGCCCGTCACGGCAGGAGTCTGCGCCGTTGAATCGATAACGCTGAAGCTCAGCGTGAGAGCCGTGCCTGCGGCCCCGGCTCCGCCCGCGCCGCTGTAGGGCGTGGCCGTGAGCGAGTACGCGCCGACGGCCGGGGTCCAGGGGTTGTAGTCGCCGCTGGCATCGGAAAACAGCGCGTAAGGGGCCACCGACTCCGTCTGGCTGCGGGCCTGGGCACCGCTCAGGCTGAACACCACGCTGCCCACGGTGGCCGGGCTGGTATTGGCCCGCACGTTCAGGTTACGGGTAGGCAGCGCGGCCAGATTCAACCGCGTGCCAGCACTCAGAACCTTGATATCCTGATCTGTATCGGCATTCACTAGCGTGAAGCTCGCAACGGCAAAAGCCGGGGCGGCGGCCAGCATGCCAAACCTGGCCGTGATGACCCGGCTGCTGGTCACCGTGACATTTAATGGATTGGCGGTGCCAAGCGAAACGGAGTCGCTGCTCCAGCCCGTGAACTGCTGCCCGGCCGCGGGGGTGGCCGTAAGCGTAACCACGCTACCGCTGGCGTAAGTAGCCTGATCGGGGCTGCGGCTCACTGTGCCGCTTCCGCTCACGTTCACCATCAGGGCGTAGAACACCGGATTCGGCTGGTCGCGCACGAAAAAGCCCAGGGTGAGCGGCGTGCCGGCCGCGCCGCCGCCAGCGCCCTCGGCATACGGTGTGGCCGTGAGGCTATAGGAGCCCCCGGTGGGAGTCCAGGCAAAATAATCGCCCTGCGAATCGCTGAACAGTGCATAGGGGGCCATGCTCTCGGTGTGGCTGCGGGCCTGCGCGCCGCTCAGGCTGAATACCACGCTGCCCACCGTAGCGGGGCTGGTGTTGGCCCGAAGGTTCAGGTTGCGCGTGGGCAGCGAACTTAGCGTGAGCGTGTCGCCGGCAGTCAAGGTCTTGATATCCTGATCCGTATCGGCATTCACCAGCGTGAAGCTCACAACGGCAAAAGCCGGAGCGGCGGGCAGCGGACCAAACGTAGCCGTGACGACCTTATCGCTGGTGAGCGTGACGCTCAGCGGATTGGTCGTTCCGCTGGCCGCCCCGCTCCAGCCCAGAAACTGCTGCCCCGCCGCGGGCGTGGCCGTGAGCGTGACCGTGCTGCCGCTGGCGTAGCTGGCCTGATCGGGGCTGCGGCTCACCGTACCGCTGCCGCTCACGTTCACCAGGAGCGTGTGCGCGGGGGCGGGCGGCGGGCCGAGCAGCGGCTGCAGGGCCGCGTACCAGCGGCTGGCCATTTCGGCCTCGCCGGCAGCCAGCAGATGAATGCCATCATAGGTATCGGTGGTGGGGTTGAAGCCCGTGTTCTGGTCTACTATGAGGATGCGCGACTGGGCCGTGGATTTTTGCTGCGCCAGCTGCGGCAGCAGGGCATTCAGCGCCGTGATATTGCTATTTGGGCCACTAGGCGCTACCGGCAGCAGCTGGGCCAGCAGCACCGTCACGTTGGGCTGGCCCAGCCGCAGCCGGTCGATTATTTCCCCTATCTCCACTTTGGTATCCTCAATGCCGTTGTCTATCATCATGTCGTTCGTGCCAACGTGCATCAGCACAATATCGGGCTGGTAGGTGGCGGCCCAGCTTTGGGCATCTACCAGTAGCTGGCCCGCCAGCCAGCCCCAGTGGCCTTCGTGGTCGAGGTCGAAGTCCGGGTTGGGCGTGGGGGCGTTGTAGTTGCCTTTTTGGGAGCCCACAAAATCGACGCTGTAGTTGCCCGCCTGTAGCTTCTGCCACAGTGCCCGGCGGTAGGAGTTGTAGTTGGCATCACCCTGGGTGGTAGATGCTCCGAACGGCATTATTTTTACCTGAGCTTGGCCGAGGAGCGGCGCAAAGAGTACCAGGGCCAGCACGATAATCGGCCAGCGGAGCAGGCGAAAAACAAAAGGTGGAGCGGGAGGCAAGATGGTGTGCATATGTATGGCATTTAGGCGTGTCCAAACAAAATCTAATCAAGAACCAGTAGCTCCTCTCCTGCTGCTCTGGCATACTTCCCCGTTCCGGGCATTATTTCCGAACCCGGACTTCCATAAACCCGAATTACCTCGCTATGCGCAGATAATCTGTCTGTTAAGGTAAACAGTATCTATACGAGAATGTCTAGTTTTATATCATTTTTTTATTAAAAATCTAAATTATTGCCTTATCAGGCAATAGAATGGCATTTGCGAACCCAGCTAATCAGTTCTGTAGCCAGACTGCTGCTGTTCAGGTAAATGATTCGCTCATATCGGGCAGCCGTGCCGCGATGCTGGGGCAGTTCGTTTCCGGCCCGCTCATAATAGCAGCAGCCTCACCAATTGCTTGATGAGGCTGCCGGGGTATTCACCGCGCGTTGCGCGGCCGGGCTAGTTGCGCACCACCTTGAGCTGAATGGTGTGCCCGCCGTTTTGCAATAGCAGATAATAGAGGCCGGCGGCCGGCATTTGTTGGGCAAAATCAAAGGACAGCGCCGACTGCGGCTGCTCAAGCTGCTGCCGGCCGGTAGCTACCACCGCCCCCACTGATGAGAGCAGCGTATAGGCCACCTCGCCCGCCAACGGCTCCGCTACCCGCACCACGAAGCGCCCGCTGGCCGAAGGATTTGGGAAAACCTGCGCCGGCCGGCTTGCGGCCCGCGCCTGCAGCCCGCTGGCCAGCGGCGCGGCCGGCGCCACCTGGCTGATGACGGTGAAGCTGACCGTGAGCGGGATACCGGCCGTGCCCGCGCCGCTACCGGCCGAATACGGCGTAGCGGTGAGCGAGTAGGAGCCTACGGGCGGAGTCCAGGGGTTGTAGTCGCCGCCCGCATCAGAAAATAGCGCGTAGGGGGCCACACTTTCAGTCTGATTTTTCACCTCTGCCCCGCTCAGGGCAAACACCACGCTGCCCACCGTGGCCGGGCTGGTATTGGCCCGAATATTCAGGCTTTGCGAGGGCAGCGTGGCCAGGTTCAGGGTCGCGCCCGTGGTCAGGGGCTGAATGTCCTGGTCGGTGGCGGCATTTACCAGCGTGAAGCTTGCCACAGTGTTTACGGTGGCGAAGGTGGCCGTAATGGCTCTGTTGGCAGTCATGCTCACGGTCAGCGGATTAGTGGTGCCGGTGGCCCCGCCGCTCCAGCCCGTAAACTGCTGCCCCGCGCCCGGTGTCGCCGTGAGCGTAACATTGGTGCCGCTCGGGTACGTTGCCTGGTCGGGGTTTTTGCTCACTGTGCCCGTGCCGCTCGTGGTGACGGTGAGGGTGAACGGCCCCGGCGCGGCCACGTCCTGCACAGTGAAGCTGATAGTGAGCGGGGTGCCGGCCGTGCCCGTGCCGCCGCTGGCCGAGTAGGGCGTAGCGGTGAGCGAGTAGGAGCCCACGGATGGAGTCCAAGGGTTGTAGTCGCCGCCCGCGTCAGAAAACAGCGCATACGGTGCCAAGCCCTCGGTTTGGTTTTTCACTTGCGCCCCGCTCAGGGCAAACACCACGCTGCCCACCGTGGCGGGGCTCGTGTTGGCCCGCACGTTTAGGTTGCGCGTGGGCAGCGCGGCCAGGTTCAGGGTGGCCCCCGTAGTCAGCGTCTGAATATCCTGGTCCGTATCGGCATTCACCAGCGTGAAGCTTGCCAGAGACTGACCGGCCGGGATAGGGGCGAAAGTGGCCGTAATGGTTCTGTTGGCAGTCATGCTCACGGTCAGCGGGTTAGTAGTACCCGTAGCCCCGCCGCTCCAGCCCGTAAACTGCTGCCCCGCGCCCGGTGTCGCCGTGAGCGTGACGTTGGTGCCGCTCACATACGTCGCCTGGTTCGGATTTTTGCTCACTGTGCCCGTACCGCTGGTAGTCACCGTGAGGGTGTAGCTGGCTGGGATGGGAGCGAAAGTGGCGGTGATGGTCTTGTTGCTGGTCATGCTCACAGTCAGCGGGTTGGTGGTGCCGGTAGCCCCGCCACTCCAGCCCGTAAACTGCTGCCCCGCGCCCGGCGTGGCCGTGAGTGTGACGTTGGTGCCACTTAGGTACGTCGCCTGGTCGGGGCTTCTGCTTACCGCGCCCGTGCCGCTCGTGGTGGTGGTGAGGGTGTAGCTCACGGTGGTGGCGGTGAAGGTGGCCGTGAGGCTCTTGTTGGCATCCATAGTCACGCTCAGCGGGTTGGCGGTGCCGGTAGCGGCGCCGCTCCAACCCGCGAAGGTGAAGCCTGCCGCCGGCGTGGCCGTGACTGTAACGACGGTGCCGCTGCCATAGCTAGCCTGATCCGGACTTTTGCTCACCGTGCCGCTGCCGCTGGCCGTGGCCGTGAGCGTGTAGCTGACCGGGATGGGAGCGAAAGTGGCCGTAATGATTTTATTGGCAGTCATGCTCACCGTCAGCGGATTAGTGGTGCCGGTAGCATCGCCGCTCCAGCCCGTAAACTGCTGCCCCGCGCCAGGCGTGGCCGTCAGCGTGACGTTGGTGCCGCTCAGGTACGTTGCCTGGTTCGGGCTTTTGCTCACCGTGCCCGTACCGCTGGTATTGGCCGTGAGGGTGTAGGAAACCGGCGCGGCCTGGTCGGTCACGGTGAAATTGGCCGTGAGGGCCGGGGCGGCCGTGCCCCCACCCCCGCTGGCCGAATACGGCGTGGCAGTGAGCGAATAGGAGCCCACGGCCGGGGTCCAGGAATTGTAGTCGCCGCCCACGTCGGAAAACAGGGCGTACGGAGTCACATTCTCCAGCTGCGAGCGGGTTTCGGTGCCGCTCAGGCTAAACAATACGCTGCCCGTGGTGGCCGGATTAGCATTGGCCCGAATGTTCAGGTTGCGCGTGGGCAGCGTGGCCAGGTTCAGCACGGTGCCGTTTATCACGGCCTGAATATCCTCGTTGGTGTCGGCATCCACCAGCGTGAAGCTGGTCGTGGTGCAGTCCGGATCGAGCCGCACCTCCTTCGTGGTGGCCAGGCCGGCGGCATCGGTCACGGTCAGGGTGATGCGGTAATAGTACGTCTCGGCCCCGCAGCCGTAGGGAGCAATGGTGGTCGTGGGCTGCACGTTGGTATTGATGGGGTCGGGGTGCTGGTGGGTGCTGTGGTGCAGAATCGTCTGCCACTGGTACGAGAGCTGCGCGGCGCTATGCTCGGCATCGGTCACGGTGGCCCGCAGGTTGTAGGTGGTGTTGCCGGTCAGCGGATACAGCGTGTTCGGGGCCGGGCTGGTGATGGTAACCTGGGGCGGCGTGTTGTTGGCCGATATCACCAGCGAAGTCTGGTTCGTGTTGTTCTGCGGATCTTTTACCGTGAGCGTCACGGTGTACTTGGTGGGGGCCGAGGTAGCGGTGGTGAAGGTGTGGGTCGGATTGGCGACCGTGCTGGTGGTGCCGTCGCCGAAGTTCCACAGGTAGGTCAGGGCCTGCCCATCCGGGTCGGAGGAGGCGCTGCCCGTGAACTGCACCATTAACGGGCTGGTTCCGAACTTTTTATCGGAGGAAGCTACGGCGACCGGGGGCGTATTGCCGCTGGTGCCGTAGGTGATTTTGCGGATTTCAGAAGGGTAGAAATTCACGTAGAACAAGCCGGTTTCGGCCGGGCTCACGGCAAAGGCTACTGGCACGGCCCCGGTGTTCACGAAGTCGCGCACGGCGGTGGGCTTGTTGCTGCCATCCACCACCAGGTTGCGGATCCAGCCACCCACGTAGTCGCCGAAAAAGTACGTATTCTGATACCCGGCCGGGAAGTCGCTGTACGGATAAAACACGCCGCCCGTGGCCGCGTTGCCGCCAAACTGCGACCCGCTGACCGGCGAGCCCGGCGCGCCAATATCAATGGTGGCTGCCGTCTGGCCGCTGAAAATACCCGTGCGCGAAGGCCCCGCGCCGTGGCCCCAGTCGATGAGCGGACGGTTGTGCACGAAGGTGGGCACCGTGGCCGGAATGGTTTTGGTGTTGTCGCAGGGGTTAGTGAACGTGGCCGTGCCGGTCGGCGTGGTCTGCTTCACCAGGTCGCGGAAGTAGAAATACTGCTGCGTGCAGCCCCCGATGTTGTATTGCGGGTTGGGCGCGTCGAGGTTAGGCGTGTTCTGCGTCATAAAGGAGGGGTAGGTAGTCAGGCCCTCGAACAGGGGCCAGCCCAGGTTTTGCTTGGGCTTGTCTACCACATGAATCTCCTCCCAGAGCGTGGCTCCCACGTCGCCCACATACAGCACGCCGGGGTTGGCGGCGGCGGGGTCGGTGCTGCCGGTGCCGGGCTTCAGCGTCATCCGGAAAGGGTTGCGGGTGCCCACCGCCCACACTTTCGAGCGCGGGGCATTGGGGTTGGCCGCGTCATAGAAAGGGTTGCTGGGAATGCCGGCCCCGGTGGCCGCGTTGATGCGCAGAATCTTGCCGCTCAGACAGTTCACCATTTGCGCCCGAAACGAGCCTACGTCTTCCTTGCTGGTAATGATGCCGTCGGCCAGGGCCTGGGCGGCGTAGGTGGCGTTGTAGGCCCCGTAGTCCGGGAAAGGGTGGGCCCCGTCGCCGGTCGAAATCAGCAGCGTGCCATCGGTGCCGAACACCAGGGCGTTGGTTACGTGCCCGTTGAAGGTAGACGGAATACCCGTCGATTTGGTGGCCCCCAGCAGAATTTTGCGGCTGCTTGGGTCCACTGTGCAGCTGGTAGTAGGGCTGGTGGCCGTGTAGCGGGTGAGCCGGCCGATGGTGGCGCTGAAGTATTCGTCGGTGGTGGCGCTGTAGGCCGGCGTGCCAAATTTCATCAGGTGGTGCCGGTCTACTACATAGAGCAGGTACAGGTAGCCGTTGGTGTCAAAGTTGGGGTCGAGGGCGAAGCCCAGCAGGCCATGGTCTTCCCAAGCCCCAACTTCGGGGCCTATATCGAGTAGCAGGCGCTTCTGGCCGCTTTCCACCACCCACACCTGGCCGGGCCGCTCCCACACAAACATCTTTGTGCCGGTCTTATTAAAGGCAAGGCCCACCGCCTCATTCCACCCCGACGAGACAACTGAGGAAGTGAACCCCGCGGGTGGAGCCTGCGCCAGCAGCGGCCGGCTAAAAACGACTGCAAGCAGCAGTAGCGCCCAGGCAATAATTGTTGGCTTACTCCGCATTGTTTTGTTCGTTAAGATTTCCATGATTGTACTACTCAAAATGATTGTGTTGCTCTGCCTGCGCCGCGTATCCGCCGGCTACGGTCCTGCCGCCTAATTGCGCGGTCCGGCCCTGAGACGTGCTGGCTTACCAAGCCACCGCCCCGGCCCCCAGCCAGCTGGCCCTATGTCTTCCCCCTCTCCTACCCGAAACCTGGCCTGCTGCCCGATCCTTTAATGCAGCCACCGAAAAGACTTTCTAAGCCCCAGAGACGCCCTAAAACAGCAGAAAAGCAATGGCCGTATTCGGCTCTATTTCAACCTACCACACCAGTGGTCATCAGCGTTTACAATGCAAGATAATATTATTTCAATTAATATATTGATTTTTCTAATAAAATACTTTGTCGGGCTTTCTTGCTGATCAACTTCGCAAAGCCTCTATAATACAATTTTGCCCTAAACCTAGAAAAGGCCCCGCCGAAGCTCCATCCAGAAGCTTTGGCGGGGCCTTGGCACTTGAGCGCAGCCAATGCGCCGGTATTCGTGAGGGAGCTACAGACGCACAACTTTTACCTGCGCGTTCAGCTTCTTGCCCCGCAAATGCAGATAGTAGATGCCCCCGGCGGGCAGCTGGCGGGCCAGATCCAGCGCCAGCACGGTGGTGGCTGGCCCGCCGGCCAGGGTGCCGGCCGCCAGCTGGGCACCTACGCCCGTGCAGAGCGCGTAGGCAATGGAGCCCTGCACGGGCTCCGACAGCACTATCCGGTAGCGGCCGTCGGCCGAAGGGTTCGGGTAGGCCTGCAGCGCCAGGCGTTCGGCCGGCCCCCGCTGGGCCGTGGGCGTACTCACCCGACTGAAAACGCGGAAGCCAATAGTGAGGGCGGCCCCGGCAGAACCTGCTCCACCGGCCTCAGAATAAGGCGTGGCCGTGAGCGAATACGTGCCAACAGGCGGAGTCCAGGGATTGTAGTTACCCGCTACATCCGAAAACAGCGCGTAGGGCGGCACCGACTCGGTCTGGAGCTGGGAGTCGGCCCCGCTTAGAACGAATACCACGCTGCCCACCGTGGCGGGGCTGGTGTTGGCCCGAATGTTCAGGTTGCGCGTGGGCAGCAGCGCCAGATTGACGCTATCCACACTGCCCAAAGTTTTGATATCCTCGTCCGTATCCGCATTCACCAGCGTGAAGCTGGTGACGGCGGAAGTGGTGACCTGGGCGTGCGCCGGCTGCCGGGCGGCCAGGGCCAGCAGCAAGAGCAAAAAAGCGGAAGTAAGTCTCATGTTCGGTGGGGGTTAAGGGGGTGAAAAAGGCATGTTTCAGCCCTGCCCCCACCATTCATCGGCCAGCTGGGTTACCCCATCCGACAAGACAATAGCGCGAGCGAGAGCAGCAAAGGGGGCGGGTTCCAGCGGGAGCTGGCAGGTTGTGGCGTACGCAGATGGTCAGACATTAAGAAGAGTGGGAAGTGAGCAGATGATAGAGCTTGGGAAGCGGGTCGCCCAGCCAGCCCCGCACGGTGGTATCGCGCAGAGAGAAGTAGGTTTTGCCGGGCCCGCGCCCCAGCAGCTTATAGCGGATGAAGTTGGTGAAGGGAATGTAGCGGCCCAGCGCGAAGGACGAAGGCGCAAGCCGCTGCCCCAGCGCGACGCGGCAGGCCAGCACCGGAAAATTCATATTGGCCCGCACCGCCGAGCCCACCACCGTGAGCCAGAACCGGGTATTGATTTCGATGACCTTCATCTGCCGGGCGCGGGCATCGTAGCGCAGGTCGAGGTGGGCCACGCCGTGCCAGCGCAGCGCCCCCATCACCTGCTGCACCACCTCGAGCACGGCCTCATTGCGCACAAACTCGATGGCCTCGGTGGGCGCGTATTTGGAAGCGGCGGGCAGCAGGCCCTTCTGAATGGAGTACGCCACCAGCTTGCCGTTGTCATACAGCACGTTGCAGTCGATGTCGTAGCCCTCAATGCAGTTCTGAATGATGTAGCTGCTATCGGCGGGCAGCTTTTCTACGGCCCGCAGCACGGCCGTGCGGTCTTCAAACAGCTCGATGCCGCCCCCGCCAATGCCGTCTACCGGCTTGAGCAGCACCGGGAACTGAAAATTTTCCAGCTGGGCCGCCAGGTTGCGGCGCACGTTCAGAATGGTATCCGGGGCCGGAATGCCGCGCTGCTGCATGAAGGCGCCGAGCTTGCTCTTGTCGGTGGCTATTTCGTAGGCCGCCGACTCCGGCAGCGGCAGCACCCGCACAAAGGCGGCCAGCGCCGCGCGGTGGGCAATGGCAAAGCGCATTCCGGCCACATCGATGGGGAAAAACACCTCGGCCCCGGTGGTTTCGACTACCTGCCGGGCAAAGGCCACAAATTCCGCGTCGGTCTTCTCTTTGGGCAGGTAATGATAGGCCCGCACGTAGCGCGAAAAGCGGTAGGGGCTGGCCGGGTCGCGGGAAAGCAGCTCAATAACGAGGCCTTTCTGCCGGCTCAGGCAAAACAACACGGCCCCGGTGAGACGGTAGTTGCTTTCCAGCACCACCACCGTGGCGGGCCCGGCCGGGCCGGGCCGCGCCGCACCAGACGCAGCCCGGCGTAGCACCGCCTCTTCGTTCAGCAGACCAGGGCGCGGAGTCTGAAGGAGGGGAATATGCCCGTCGGCACCGGCATATTCGAGTAGATCAACCTGGTCGGAGTTCATGAAGCAGAGAGAAGAAAATCTTGATAGACACTTGTATTACAGAACTTCACCTAGCCAACGCTCAGACTGGCTTCCGACACCGCCAGCGGGCTCGGTTGGGCGGCCAGCCCGAAGTAGGCTTCCTGCTCTTGGCGCAACTGGTCCACGAGGCGGCCTTCGGGCAGCAGCACGTCGTCGTAGGTCAGGGCCTGGTCTTTGGGTATGTCGCGCAGCAGGCGGCAGCCTTCGGCCACGCCCAGCGGCAGCAGGTTCTGGGCGCGGGCCACGGCGTAGTTTTCGGCCAGCCCGTAGGTCATGTAGTGCCCGATACCGTCGAGCGTGTCGCCAGCCCGCAGCCCGATCTTGGCCGCCGTGATAACCTCCACGCACGGCGCGCCCTGCGGCGCCAGCGCGGCATCCTGAAACAGCACGGCCCGCGCCACCGAGGTGGGCGTTTCGAAGTGGCACAGGTGGTAGGGCGTATAGAAGCAGTAGAGCGGCCCCGGCCCCAGCTTATACAGCTTGAGGTAGTGCTGCTGAATGGGGTCGTCGTGGGTGCCCAGGATGAACACGCCGGGACCAGGCTCGGCCCCCACCACGTAGTCTACGATGCCGGGGCCGCCGCTGAGCAGTCGCTCCGTGGGGTACCACTCCGCCGCCTTGCTGATGGGCGTGCCGGGCGCGACGGTAGGCCCCAGCATACCGCGCTGCGCCACTTCCATGCCCAGGGCATTGGCAATGACGGCCTGCTCGAAGCTGATTTTGCTGCCATCGGCGAAGCTGGTGACCATGCTCGGATTCTGCCCCCACTGCCGGGCAAATGCCTCCTGGGTGGTGGGGTTGCGGTAGGGGTCGTGCAGGCCTTTGATGTTGCCGCACAGCACGGGCTTCACGCCCAGGCCTTTCACGAAGCGGGCCAGGTTCAGCGTCACGCCGGGCTGGTCGCCGTCCGAAACGGTGTACACCACGCCGGCGCGGTCGGCGTATACTTTCAGAATAGCACCCACCGTACCGTCCAGCTCGGCATTGAGCAGCACCACATGCTTGCCGTGCCGGATGGCTTCCAGCACCACATGCGCGCCGTGCTCCACGGCCCCGGTCACCTCAATGATGGCATCGATGCCGGCGGCGCGGCTCAGCAGCAGCGCATCTTCCGTAATGGCGGGCTGGCCCCGCTGAATGCAAGTTTCCAGCGCCAGCACCGAGTCCACTTCGCGGGCTCCCGGCTCGCCGGCTTCTTCGTAGGCGCGGCGGGCCTGGGAAAGGGTGCGGTTGGCAATGGCCACCAGCTCCATGCCGGGCACGTAGCGGCAAATCTGAAGCGCCACCCCGCGGCCCATAAAGCCGGCTCCTACCATCGCCACCCGGATGGGTTGGCCGAGGCGTTGTCGTTGGGCCAGTGCAGTATCAATGATGAGCATATCGAGGCAAAAATCGGGTGAAGAAAAAAAGAGCGGGCGGGGCGGCTTATTCGCTGAGCTGCGCTTCGGCGGAAGGTATCATCAGCCGAAAATCAGGGTGATGCCGGTCCTTTTCCGACACCAGCACCGGTTCAAACGGCCACTGAATCCGGATGGCCGGGTCGTTCCAGCGCAGGCCCCGCTCCGAGCCGGGCGCATACTTGGCCGACACCTGGTAGCAGACATCGGTGTTGTCGGTGAGGGTGAGGAAGCCGTGGGCGAAGCGGGCCGGCACAAACAGCATCCGGAAGCTGGAAGCCGTCAGTTCCACGCCCAGCCATTGCCCGTAGGTCGCGGACTCTTCGCGCAGGTCCACAATCACATCATAAATGGCCCCGTGGGTGCAGCGAATCAGCTTGGTTTCCTCGTAGGGGGCCAGCTGGTAGTGCATGCCGCGCAGCGTGCCACGCTTCGGGTTCGACGAGACGTTGGCCTGCAGCGGCGGCATCAGAATGCCGTGGGCCGCAAACTCATCCTCGCACCAAGAGCGGGCGAAAAAGCCCCGCTCGTCGGCCATGCGGTCTACATCAATAATGAAGGCTCCGGATAATTCGGTTTCGGTGAAGATCATAGCGAAAGAATGGGCTTTGGTGGAAAAGGAAGGGCAGCAATGGTGGTTGGCGGTCAGGAAAGGGCCATTTCGGTCGGGCTGGGGGCGGGCTCGGGCGCGGCGGCGGCGGGCCGCGGCTCGTGCCAGCCAAGGCGGGCATCGAGCTGGCCGGTGTCGCGCAGGGCCGTGAGCACCCGCAGGCGCATGAGCTGCGAGGAGCGGAACTCCGGGTCGCGGAAATTCATGCTCAGCAGGCCCGCGTGCAACTCCGTGATGGTGTCGGCGAGGGTGCGGCGGGGCTGGTGGTGCGGGGCCAGCTGCCGGAACAGGCTGAAATCGACGCGGTAGGAGCGCTTGTCGGGCGGGGCGCTGGGGTTCAGCTCCACCTCGGTGCCCGGAATGATGTGGGCAATGGCAGCGGCCAGCTCCCGCACCTGGTAGTTCCACTGCTCCGAGCCGGCATTGATGGCCAGAAAAGCCCCACCGCAGTCAGCCGGCCGGCCAATGGCCCACTCGATGGCGCGGGCCATATCCTGCACATGAATAAGAGGCCGCCAGGGCGAGCCGTCGCTCAGAATGCTGATGCGGCCCGTGGCCACGGCCCCGGCCACGAAGTCATTCACCACCAGGTCCAGCCGCAGCCGGTCGCTCCAGCCGCAGGCCGTGGCGAAGCGCAGGCACGTGATGCGGAAGCTGTCATCGGCCAGCGGGGCCAGGTCCTGCTCGCTCAGCACCTTCGAGCGGGCGTAGGCCGTCAGCGGGTTCAGCGCCGAGTCTTCGGTTTTGGCCCCCTCGCCCCCGGCCCCGTACATACTGCACGAGCTGGCAAACACGAAGGCTTTCACCCCGGCCTCCCGGGCCAGGCGGGCCAGCCGGATGCCGGCCCGATGGTTGATTTCCAGCGTCACTTCCTCATAAGTCTGGCCCATGGGGTCGTTGGAAATGGCGGCCAGATGCACTACCGCGTCTACGCCCTGCAGCAGGGCGGCCGGCAACTGGCGCACGTCGCCAAAGTGCTGGCAATCGAGGCGGGCTTCGGGCAGGCGCTGCCCGCCGGTGAGGCAATGAGCAAAGTAGGCCATGTCGTAGCCGATCAGCTCGGCCTGCGGAAACTGCTGGCGCAGGTGCCGCACTACGCCCGGCCCCACGTAGCCCATGTTGCCGGTGATAAGAATGCGCTGCATATACTTGAAAATCAGAAGGGAGAGAGAAGTAGGAAATGGAGCCGGTTGGCGGAAATGGCTCAGCTCTGGGGCAGCACCGTGGCGGCAGCCACGCGCTGCCCGGCCGGGGCCGTCACGGCCGAGGTCATTATCTGGGTCAGCACGGGGTCGGTGTCGGGGCTGGCCGCGGCATCGGCGGGGGCATTGTCCCACACTTTCCAGCGGGCTTTGCCGGCGCTCCACATTTCCTCCAGCATGTTCCGGTCGCGCAGCGTGTCCATGGGCTGCCAGAAGCCGGTGTGGCGGAAGGCGGCCAGCTTGCCTTCGGCGGCCAGGCGCTCCAGCGGGGCTTTTTCCCATACCGTGCTGTCATCGGCAATGTAGTCGAACACCTGCGGCTCCAGCACGAAGAAGCCGCCGTTTATCCAGGGCGTTTCGCCGCCTTCGGGCTTTTCGGTGAAGCTGCCGATGCGGCTGGCCTCATCGGCAAGCGAAAACACGCCGAAGCGGCCCGGCTGGCGCACCGCCGTGAGCGTGGCCAGCGCCCCCTGCTCCTGGTGGTAGCGAATGGCGGCCCGAATATCCACGTCGCCCACGCCGTCGCCATAGGTCAGGCAAAATGGCTCATCGTCAGCCAGATGCTCGCGCACGCGGCGCAGGCGGCCGCCGGTCATGGTTTCCTGGCCCGTGTCCACCAGTGTCACCGTCCAGGGCTCGGCGTTGCTCCGATGAATCTGCATCTCATTGCGGTCCATCCGAAACGTGACATCGGAATTGTGCAGAAAGTAATCGGAGAAGTACTGCTTTATCATGTGGCCTTTATAGCCGCAGCAAATCACAAAGTCGCGGATGCCGTGATGGGCATATATTTTCATGATGTGCCACAGAATGGGCCGCCCACCCACTTCTACCATTGGTTTGGGCCGTACGCCACTTTCTTCGCTGATGCGGGTGCCGTAGCCCCCCGCCAGAATAACTGCTTTCATACGTGCGCGTATTGGTTTGGTCAGAAGAGAGAAGGAAGAAAGGAGAGAGGACGAATCAGCCAGCCCGCTACTGATAACGCGCTAGTATTTGGTTGCTGAAATATAGAGTATATTATAATATTATCAATAAAAATTGTTAAAATATTTTTATAAAGATCAAAAATACATTGCTATTATCCACATGAATGATTTAAGCACGCACCCAGGCCTTCAGCGGGGCTTCAGCAGCAGTTCTTTCAGGAATGACAAGGACTTCTAGCCGAAGAGCCGGGAGTCGGGCAGGCCACCGGAAGTCGGCTGGCAGCACGATTGGCTGGCACTTCGCTCCTACTGCCGTTGCCGAAGCAAGCAGTTTCCGCGTAGCCGCGTCAGGTTTGCCGGCCGGCCACTGGCTGACCATAAAAGAGGCGTAGCGTCGCCACAAGCGTCTGAATGCCTCTGTCGTCGCTACGCCGCCTTGGTATGTATATTCTTGAATTCTAACACATTGCTACCGCCCGCACCACCGAACAGCCGGGCCGTAGGCAGCACGCCCGCCGCCGCCGGCCTCAGGCCGGCACGTGCGGCCGGCCGGCTAGGTGGCTCAACGCCCGCCGCCCCACCAGATACACGAATTTTGTGTTGGTATGCAGGTATCGCCGCCACAGGCGGCGCGGCTCCAGCCACAGCCGGTAGGCCCATTCGAGCCAGAGCTGCCGGGCCCAGCGGGGCAGGCGCGGCTCCAAGCCAGCATATACCGGAAAGGCCTGCCCCACCCCCAGCATACAACTGCGGATGCGGCCCTGGTGCTCGGCCATCCAGCGCTCCTGCCGCGGGCAGCCCAGCGCCACAAACAGCAGATCGGGGTCGGCGGCATTGATGGCGGCGGTTTCGGCGGCATCTTCCTCGGCCGTGAGCGGCCGGAAAGGCGGCGAATAGGCCCCCACAACGCGCAAACCGGGGTGCTCGCGGCGGGCGCGGGCGACCATGGCCGCCAGCACGGGCTCGGTGGTGCCGTAGAAATAAACCGATTGCTCACGGCTGGCGGCTTCCGCGAGCAGCGCGGGCAGCAGGTCCATGCCGGCCACGCGCGACTGCCGCTGCCCATGAAACAGGCCCACGGCCGCCGCTACGGGGCTGCCATCGGGCACTACCAGGCTGGCCTCGTCCAGAATGCGCCGAAACTCGGGGTGCTGGTGCGCCTCAACCAGCATGTGCACATTGGCGCAGCACACGTACGCCGACGACCGGGCCGCCCCCATGTCCAGAATGGTGCCGACGAACTCGGCGAAGGTGCCGGTCGAAATCCACGAGTCCAGCACGAGGCGTTTGGGTAGCATAGCAAGCCGATGAGGTGAAAAGACAAGGACAGACGGATAAAAAATTGGAAGGGGTTGGGAGCAGCCCGGCCGCCGGGTCTGGCCGACCCTGGCTACCGGAGCTGCTCCCTCCCCCTCCCTTTTTTGGGTGTAGCGAAGGGCCACGACCGAGGCGAGCAAAAAGCCGCCCGGCGCTTCTAATAGGCGTTTTTCTCGCCCCGAATCATATTCCAGACGGTTTGCCCGATGATTTTCATATCCAGGCCAAAGGTCCAGGTTTCCATATACTTCAGGTCATATTCTACCCGCTTGCGCATAGCCTGCGGGGCGCGGGTTTCGCCCCGGTAACCGTTCACCTGCGCGTAGCCCGTGATGCCGGGCGTCACGCCGTGCCGCATCTGGTAGGTGCGAATGTGCTTGGAGTACTCTTCCAGCTGCGACACCATGTTGGGCCGCGGCCCTACCACCGACATGTGCCCGAGCAGCACGTTGAAAAACTGGGGCAGCTCGTCGAGGTTGTACTTGCGCAGGTAGCGGCCCACGCGCGTGATGCGCGGGTCGGCTTTGGTGGCTTGCAGCTCGGCCTGCCCGTGGCCGGCGCTCATGGTGCGCAGCTTGTAGCACGGAAACAGGTGGTTGCGCTTGCCGGGGCGCATCTGCTTGAAAAACACCGGCCCCGGCGAATCCAGCTTGATGATCAAGGCCAGCACGGGCAGAATGAATGGGAAGATGCCGCAGATGACTGTCAGGGAGAAACTAATGTCGAAGAGGCGCTTGAGCAGCTGATTGGTGCGGATGTGCAGCGGCTCGTGCCGGATGGTGAGAATAGGCAGGTGGTCGTAGTAGTACACATTCACGTCTTTGCGCACAGTGCCCCGGAAATCGGGCACGATGCGGAACGACAGAAAATGGTCGTCGGCGAATTGCGACAGGTCCTCAATCAGGCTGTGCTGGTCCAGCGGCAGCGTGAAGTATATCTCGTCAATCTGCGTGCGCAGGCAGTAGGCTTTCATCTCGGCCAGCGGGCCGCGCACGAGGTTGCGCAGACCGGCGGCCACGGGCTCATCGGCAAAGAAACCCTCAAACTGGTTGCCAACCGGGTCGTGCGAGCCCAGAAACCGATAAAGCTCCTGCGCACTTTCGCCCGCTCCTACTATAATGAAGCGGCTGTGGGGCCGGGCAATGTGGCGGTGGTAGGCGCGGTAGCTGAAAGTGAGCAGAAAGCGCCCGCATACCACGCTGGTAACGGCCAGCGTATATACCGCAAACAAGTAGCGCAGCGGCAGCCAATACATGTGCAGCACCAGCACCACCACCAGCACAATGCTGGCATGCAGCAGAAACGCCCGCATCAGATACAGCAGCTTCTCCGGGTACGTAATCAGCTTATCGACCCGGTAGATATTGGCCAGCTGCCCCGACAGAATCCACCAGAGCAGCGCGAAAATGGCGAAGAAGAACGGATAATAGCCCCCAAACTTCCAGGAGCCCATAATCAGCCAGCCCGCCACGCGAAAGGAGGCAAAAATCAGCAGCACATCAATTGCGGGCAGAATAAAGCCGGAAGCGTCGGAGTAGTGTCTGTAGCGTTCCATACGGGTTCAGGGGTAGGCAGCACAACCAACTGGGAATGAGCACAGCAGTAGATTGTTATCTACTGACTGACTATAGAACAAAGAAACTGTTTTTTATGCTTTAAACAATATTTAATATAACTTTTATTTATAAAAATAAAATACAAACTAAAAATCAGTCAGTTACGAGCATAATTGAGACTTTCTTCCTATCCCCAGACTTCTAATGGGGTAAGCAGCTGGCCCATAACCGGTAGCAGTAGTACAGCAGCAACACCATTGAGGCAGTGAAGGGAGATCATAGCCTATACCTGCTTCCGGCTCCGGGCCACTTATAGCGAGCGGCAAGCGCTATTTGACAGGTGCAGTGAAACCTGCTGGCAGTAGCTGTCAGCGTTATACCGCTTCAACGGCAGACAAACCGGGAACAACTTCCAGACAACTGCCCCAAAGCAGAAAGCCATTGCGGAGCAGATGCCCGGCAATGGCTTTCAGTGATTTTGTCAGGAAGCAGAGCCGGCTGCCTGAGGGGCGGAGCACCCGCCGGCTCGGTACGGGCGCTATCGGCTAACCCATATGTGGTCAGGCAGTTCCGAAGGCCGGCATTTTCCGCTCAGCCATTCGCTGGTCCATCAGGGCCTTGCTGGAGAGCATCACGGTGGCGTAGCCCTGGGGCACCTCAGTGTAGCGCAGGCTCACCTGCCGGCCAATCCAGTACTCGCTTTTGGTGGAGGCCAGCCGCTGCCCCTGCCCGTACTCATCGAGCAGAAACTGATGAATGGCCCGGCAGTTGGTATCGCCCATGGTGCGCACCTCAATCGAGCAGAGCTTATCCTTATAGAAGCCGTAGCTAATGCCCGTTACCCGGAAGCTGCCTACTTTCAGGTTCTCGGTGGAGCGCGTGTAGTACGTGGTTTGGGTGCTGGCATCGGTGCGCTCCAGCACCAGGTGGCGGAAGCTATGAATATCAGCGCCCAGCGTGGTTTCCCGGAAGCCGTTTTTCTTGTCCAGAATGCGGATGGACGGGGCCAGCCCTGGCCGGCCATTCGTGCCAGTATGCGGATCTGCCTGGCTGGCCAGGGCGGATAGAACAAGCAACAGGATGGCAGCGAGGCTCTTCATAGAGGCAAGGTACTATTTCGCCTCAAAAAAATCTTCACTTATGGTCATATTTTTCGCTGAGACTCAGCCTGAAAGCGGCCCCTACCCTTCCAGCCCAGAGCAGGGTACAAAGCGAAGACTGAGGAGCTGCGGTGGCTGCCCGCGCCAAAAGCAAAGCGGCCGGTCAGGGGCGGCAGAAGCACTGGAACGCTCCTGCCGCCCCTGACCGGCGGCTTTACCTATGCAGGCTACCTGGCTAGTTGGCTACCTGCTGACGAATAAAGTCGCGGATGGCTTCCTGGGCCAGGGGCGAAAAGTTGGGCTTGGGCTGGCCGCCCACAAGGGGCCACTCCTGCGCCGGGGCCTGAAACAAATGATTGACCCCAACCAGCTTACGAACCAGCACGCGCTTGTTCGTGCGCAGGCCTTTTTCCAGCAGGGCCAGGTTGGGCAGGCCCACCTGCGCGTCCAGGGTGCCATTGAGCAGCAGCACGGGGCACTGCACTTTCAGCAGGGCCGGCTGCGGGTCAAACTCCAGGAAGTACCGATACCAAGGCGTGGTCATCTGGGCGGCGCTGGTGCGGGCTACGGCCTGATCGAGGCCGGGGGTGTATTGCTGGAGCATATTGGCCACAATGGCCTGCGCCTGGGAATTGTCGGCGGTCTGGCGAATGATTTCGAGCATGGCTCGCTGCTGCTTCATCAGCTGCTCCATCTGCTTTTTCTCTTCAGCCCGCTGCTGCATGCGCTGCTGGGCCAGAAAGGTTTCGACCTGAGCCACGTTGGCCCCGTCGGCCCGCATTTTGGCGGCCTCGCGGCGCACATCGGCCGAGAGCTGCTGCTGGGCACCAGCCACCGCGCCCTTAGTCGTGTCGGCAGCCGTGGCGAGGCCGGCTTCGGCCTGGCGCTGCACCAACTGCTCGCGGCCCACCACCCCGGAGGCGGCCAGCGCAATAACGAAAGCGGGCGGCAGGGGCTGCGCGGCGGCCAGCAAGGCCACATTGCCCCCTTCGCCGTGCCCGATGAGACCGAGGCGGCTAAAGTCGATGAGCGGGCGGGTGCGCAGGAAGTTCAGGCCAGCCTGGGCATCTTTCACCAGGTCGGCGGTGGTAGTGCTGGTGGGGTCGCCGCCCGACTGGCCCACGCCGCGGTCGTCGAGGCGCAGCACGGCGGTGCCCTGACGGGTGAGGTAGTCGGCCAGCTCGCCGAACATGCGGTAGGAGCCGAAGGTAGCGTCGCGGTCCTGCGGGCCGATGTCGGAGAGCAGCACCACGGCCGGAAACGGGCCGGCCCCGGCCGGAATGCTCAGCGTACCGTTCAGGCGAGTATTGTCCTGCAAATTTGACATCGTGACTTCCTCAACGCGGTAGGGCGGCGGAAATTTGAAGTTCTTCGGGTCAACCTTGGGCGCTACAAAAAAGGCGAGCGTGACGGGCGTTTTGTAGCCCGGCTGCTGCCAGATGCCCTGCAGCTCTTTGCCATCGGCGGAGCGCTGGCCCACAAACTGGCAGCCCACCTGCTGGGCATCAAAAATCAGCGTATCGCCGCGCTGCTGCACCTCCATGGGCGAGCGGACGATGCGCTGCATGGGCACATCGAGGGTGGCAAACCGATTGCCGCCGGCCAGCTCCGTAACGGAAATAACGATGGGCAAACTACCGCCAGGCACCGTCAGGGCACCTTTCCATTGGCCTTCCAGATTGATTTTGCCCGCCGGCTGCTCCTGCGCCACCACCAGCAGCGGCAGACACAATAACATGAACCAGCCGCTTATAAAGCCAGTAAAAACTTTTTTCATGCTTAAAAGTAGTTAAACCCTCCGCCATCTGCCAGCACCCGGCCGGGGTGGCGGCTATGGCGGGGGTAAAATACTTCTATAAAGCCAGTATTCCACTATTCGCGCCCCCGGCCGGCCACCGAAATTGGGGAAATTCAACTTGACTGATGCCCGACCCGCCTAGGGCAGCAGCACCTGATCGATGACGTGCACGATGCCGTTGGTGCATTGCACGTCCGGTATCACCATGTTGGCGGGGGTAGCGTTGCCGTTGCCTTTCACGGTCAGCAGGCCGTCGGTGAAGGGGCCGGTGGTGGCGGGGGCCCCGCCGAACGACGGCAGCGCGGTTTTTTCCGGCAGCTCGGAGGTGAATTTGTCGCCGATCAGTACGTGGTTGGTCAGCACAGCGCTGAGGGTGCTCAGGCCGATTTTGTCGGCAATCTTGCTCACGTCGGCGGGCTTATCGAGCTGGAGGCCCAGCTGCTGGCCTAGGTTGCGGAATGCCTGATCGGTGGGCGCAAAGACGGTGAACTGCGGGCTACCGGGGCTTTTGGTGAGGGCCCCGGTGAGGCCGCACAGCTGCAGAGCGGCCACCAGATACGTCAGCTCGGGCTGCACAAACACCTTGGCCGTGCTCAGCGCCACGGCCGACTGCACCACATCGGCCCCGGTGGCCAGCAGCACTTTATCCACGGCGTGAATGGTGCCGTTGGAGGCCCGCACGTCGGTGGCGATGATGCGGGAGCCGTTTACGTACTGATTGCCGCCGCGGCTTACGAAGCGCCGCGTGGGCCCGAAAGCCGAAGCCGACACGGTGCCCGGCTGCAGCGCCGAGCCCGCCAGGGTGCCGCCGGCCACGTGGTAGAGCAGCGTTTGGGTGAGGAAAGGCTGGTAGAGAGCCGTCAGATCGAGGGCAGTGCGCAGGCCCAGGCGGGCGAAAGCGGCATTGTTGGGGGCAAAAACCGTGTAGTTGCCCTGCGGGTCGCTCGGGTTTTTATTTGAGAGCACCGCTACCACGCCGCCGCGGATAGCGGCATCTTCCAGCTGCTGAAAATCGGGGTTGGCCACGGTAATACCGGCAATGGACTGATCGGGCTCCTGGCTTTTTTCGCAGCCAGCGAGCAGCAGGGAGGTCACGGCAAGGCCGGCGAACCACTTGGGTACGAGGTATTTCATGTGCAATAGGGTAATAGGGCGGAAAAACTCAGAGCGGGCAAAAAGCGAAGCCACGGATGGCTGCGGCCACCTACGAAAGAAAAACCCGGCCGGATTGCGGCCGGCTGCAATCCGCTGTCGGTGTCGGCTTCGTAGGTGCCATCGCACGCAAAGCTGAACAATTCCGGGGTCGTTAGGTTTTTGCCCCACTCCGCAAGTAGCAGCAGCTTGATTTTGCCTCACTCCACGCCCCTATGCAACACGCTTACCGTTTCCCATTTTTTTTCGCATTGGCCACGCTGGCCGCCGCCCCCACCCAGGCCCAGAGCCTGCTCAGCGGCTTTATGGCCGGTAAAGGCAATGGCTCGGTGGTGCTGAGTGGCACCGCTGAAAAGTATCAGAGCGTATTTATCCCCGACCGCAAAGTGTCGTCGGTGCCGCTGTTCCGGCGCGCGCAGATCAGCTCGCTGAGCGTGTATGTAAACTACGGCATCAGCGATAAAATAGACCTAGTGGTGACGGTGCCCTACATTCACTCGGAAGGCAGCGCCGATGAGCTGGTGCTGGCCGACCTACGTCAGAACAACGCCGGCAAGGATTTCACCAACGCCCGCGGCGGCCTGCAGGACGTATCGGGCTACCTGAAGTTCAAACCGTATTCGCGGGAAGTCGGCAACAACATCCTGGATTTGCTCGGGGCTGTGGGCGTGAGCACACCGGCCAGCAACTACCAGACCGGCCAGGGTGCCGAATATATCATTGCCATCGGCAACCGCGCCACCAAGGTGACGACCATGGGTATCGCGCAGCTCAAAACGCCCTCCGGCGTGTTTTTCACCAACCAGGCCGGCTACAGCCTGCGCTCGGGCCGAGTGCCCAATGCCTTCGTGGCCGAAAGCAAAATAGGCTACGCGGGCCGCAAGCTCTACGCCGATGGCTACGTGGCTTTCCAGCAGTCGAGCAAGAAAGGCACCGACATCGTGCAGGAGGGCTTCGACTTCTTCTTCCCCGCCACCCGCGTAAACTACACCCGCATCGGGCTGAATCTGTACCGACCTATCGCGCAGGGCTTTGGCGTGGTAGCCGGGGCCAGCGCTTACGTAGCCGGCCGCAACCTGGGCAAGTCCACCGCCATTTCCGGTGGCGCTTCCTACAATTTCTAGAAAACTACAAGACTAGCTCCCCTCCTTTTTTCAAGGAGGGGTTGGGGGTGGTTGGCTAGGGCTAAAAAGTCGCCTGATGATTTTCTAGCCCTAGCCGTCGTTCAACGATTGAACCACCCCCAACCCCTCCTTGAAAAAAGGAGGGGAGCTAATTCTTTAGCTTCCATAGTTCTAGCTCAGCAACTCGTGCAGCACGGTTTGCATCGAAAATACACGGTTGCCGGCCTCGGGAATAATGAGCGAGTTGGGCGAGTCTAGCACGGCATCCGATACTTCCACGTTGCGGCGGATGGGCAGGCAGTGCAGCAGCCGGGCGTTGTTGGTGCGGGCCATGTGGGCGGTGTCCACCATCCAAGCGGGGTCTTGGCTCAGCACCTGGCCATAGTCGTGGTAGCTGCTCCAGTTTTTGGCGTAGATGAAGTCGGCGCCCTCGAAGGCTTTCTGCTGATCGTATTCGATGCGGGCTCCTTTGGTAAACCGCTCGTTCAGCTCGTAGCCCTTAGGGTGGGTGATGACGAAATCGACCCAGCTGACTTCCGAAAACCAATCGGCGAAGGAATTGGGCACGCATTGCGGCAATGCCCGTACGTGCGGGGCCCAGGTGAGCACCACTTTCACCCGCTCGGCTTGCTTGTACTCGGCCACCGTAATCAGGTCGGCGAAGCTTTGCAGCGGGTGCAGGGTGGCGCTTTCCAAGCTGATGACTGGTACTGTAGCGTATTGCAGAATCTTGTTGAATACGACTTCGCCGTAGTCCTCGGCCTTGTCCTTGAGGGTGGGGAAGGTGCGCACGCCCAGCACGTCGCAGTACTGGCTCATCACCGCGATGGCGTCCTTGATGTGCTCCTGGGTGCCGCCGTTCATTACCGCGCCATCTGCCATTTCCAGGGTCCAGGAGTCGGCCCCGGCGTTGAGCACCCAGGCTTGCGCGCCCAGGTTGTAGGCCGCCTTCACCGAACTGAGCCGGGTGCGCAGGCTGGGGTTGAAGAATATCAGCCCGACGGTTGTGTTGCGCCCGATGTGCTGGTAGCCGTAGGGGTTGGCCTTGATTTCCAGGGCTTGCTGCAACAGGGCTTTGTAGTCGCCCGCATCGGCGAAGGAGGTGAAGTTTTTCATTTTGTAGGCGATTTTGCCTGTGATTTATACTTGATAACAAACTCTTGAGCGTCCCTCAGATTTTCTGGATACTCAACATATTGCTCAATGCGGTTTAAGTGACCGGGCGTTGTGTTACGCTCAACTAAGTGCTGGTATGGAAATCCATTTTTAATCAAGAATTCTACCGTCTCCCATTTAGCGGATTCGTTCTTCTTGGGCGGACGGAACCTGTGCGGCAATTGAATCATGGGAACTCCACACATCGTGCATATTACTTCACGAATGCCTTCATAAGGTACGTTAAAGGCTTTGCGGCAACTCAGACAAACGTTCTTGTAGCCCATGATTAAGAAATCTATTTCTTCTTTAGCAGGTGCTTTGCGTATTCCTGATAAATCATTCCACTAGCGACAAACTTCTCCGCAGAAGCGCCATAATTCTCAATAGCAAAAGCAACTACAGCTTCTATAGAGTCGAAAAGATGCGTGGTACCACACGGCTCATTCTCTGGGTCAATTACACTGAATTCGTGGACGTCGTGAAACTCCTCGTCGCCTTCATCGAATGACTCGAAATAAGTTACGCCAAATTGACCTTCTTCTTTCGCTACAGATATCCACCTAATGACTGTGTAATCAGCTTCATTGTAATGGGAAAGCCATTGTTCAACTTCCTTTCCAAGATGAACACGTGCAATCAATTCCTGAGGCGAAGGATATGAGGCCATTCTGCTTGTCAATCAACGATTACATCGCCTTATACTCGTTCCAGCTCTTAATCTTTAAATCCTTCATATCCAACGTACAGAAGGCTTGGATAAACGCCTTCGCCAGCCGCGCATTCGTCAGCAAACCAACCCCGAAATCCACAGCCGTGCGGCGGATTTTGTAGTCGTTATCCAATTCGCCTTTCGACAGGTTTTTGGGGATGTTGATGACCAGGTCGATTTTCTTCTCCTTCAGATACGTCAGCACGTTGGGCTCCTGCATCTCATCGGGCCAGTAGAGCAGGCTCGAGGGCACGCCGTTTTCGGCGAAGAAACGGTGCGTGCCCTGGGTGGCGTAAATCTGGTAGCCGCGTTTCACGAGCAGCTGGGTGGCAGAAAGCAGGGCCACTTTCGACAGGATGGGGCCGCCGGAAATGAGCACCGATTTCTGGGGGATTTTGTAACCCACGCTCAGCATCGATTTCAGCAGGGCTTCCTCGGCGGTGTCGCCCAGGCAGCCCACTTCGCCGGTGCTCACCATGTCCACGCGCATCACCGGGTCGGCGCCGGGCAGGCGTGTGAAGGAGAACTGCGGGGCCTTCACGCCCACGAAGGGAAGGTCATAGACTCGCTCGCTTTCGTCGCGCTCCACGGGGCGGCCCAGTAGGATTTGCGTGGCCTTTTTGATGAGGTTGTTGCCCGAGATTTTCGACACGAAGGGAAAGCTGCGCGAGGCGCGCAGGTTGCACTCAATTACGCGGATGGCCCCGTCTTTTTCCAAGAATTGGATGTTGAAGGGGCCGCTGATTTCGTAGCGCCGGGCAATTTTCTCAGCGATGATTTTGAGCTTGCGGATGGTGCCCACGTACACCTGCTGCGGCGGGTAGTACATCGTCGCGTCGCCGGAGTGCACGCCCGCAAACTCCACGTGCTCGGAAATGGCGTAGCTCACGATGTCGCCGTGGTCGGCCACCGCATCCAGCTCAATTTCCTTGGCTTCCTGGATGAATTCCGACACCACCACCGGGTATTCGGCGCTCACCTCGACGGCCGTTTTCAGAAATTCTTCCAGCTCGAAGTTGTTGGACACCACGTTCATGGCCGCGCCCGACAGCACGTAGCTCGGCCGGATGAGCACCGGGAAACCGACTTCGCGCACGAATTCCTGCATGGCGGCCAGCGAGGTCAGCTCCTTCCAGCGCGGCTGGCCGATGCCCAGCTCGTCCATGATGCTGCTGAACTTGTGGCGGTTCTCGGCCTCGTCGATGCGGGCCGGCGCGGTGCCCAGAATGGGCGCGTGGGCGTCGGCCAGGCGGGTGGCGAGGTTGTTCGGAATCTGGCCGCCGGTGCTCAGAATCACGCCGCCGGGCTGCTCAAAGTCCAGGATGTCCATCACCCGCTCGAAGCTCAGCTCCTCGAAGTAGAGCCGGTCCGACACGTCGTAGTCGGTCGAAACGGTTTCGGGGTTGTAGTTGATGATGATGGTTTTGTAGCCCTCGGCCGCCGCCGTTTGCACGGCCTGCACGCCGCACCAGTCAAACTCCACCGACGAGCCGATGCGGTACACGCCCGAGCCCAGCACCACCACCGACTGCGCGGTTTCGCGCGCCAGGTCGTTTTCGGTGCCGTGGTAAGTGGTGTAGAGGTAGTTGGTTTTGGCCGGGAACTCGGCCGCCAGCGTATCAATCTGCTTCACCACGGGCAACACGCCCAGGGCCTTGCGGCGGGCGCGCACCCGCAGCTCGTCGGCCTTCACGTCGCCTTCGCCCAGCAGCTGCACGGCAATCTGCTGATCGGAGAAACCGGCTTTCTTCACGTCGCGCAGCAGCTTGGTTTCCAGTCCGTCCACGCCCACGCTACGGCCGGCGGCTAGCTGTTTGCCCAACTCGAAAATGGTGGACAAACGCTGTAAAAACCAGTGGTCAATCTTGGTCAACTCGTGCACCTGCTCCAGCGTGTAGCCGGCCTCAAACGCGCTATTGATGGCGAAGATGCGCTCCTCGTTGGGCTCGCTCAGGAGCTGGTCGATTTCGGCGTGGTCGAGGTCGTCCTCGGGGCGGTTGGCCACGAAGCCGCGCTTGCCGGTGTCCAGCATCCGCAGGCCTTTCTGAATGGCTTCCTCGAAGGATTTGCCGATGGCCATGACCTCGCCCACGCTCTTCATGGCGCTGCCAATCTGGCGGTTCACGCCCGCAAACTTGCCCAGGTCCCAGCGCGGCAGCTTCACCACCACGTAGTCGAGGGCCGGCTCGAAGAAGGCCGAGGTGGTCTGCGTTACGCTGTTTTTCAGCTCGGCCAGCGAATAGCCCAGGCTCAGCTTGGCGGCCACGAAGGCCAGCGGATATCCCGTCGCCTTGGAGGCCAGCGCCGAGGAGCGCGACAGGCGCGCGTTCACCTCAATCACGCGGTAATCCTCCGAAACAGGGTCCAGCGCGTACTGAATGTTGCACTCGCCCACGATGCCCAGGTGGCGAATGGTCTTGATGCCGATGCTGCGCAGCTTGTGGTACTCGCGGTTGCTGAGCGTCTGCGACGGAGCCACCACGATGCTCTCACCGGTGTGAATGCCGATGGGGTCGAAGTTCTCCATGTTGCAGACCGTGATGCAGTTATCATAGGCATCGCGCACCACTTCGTACTCCACTTCCTTCCAGCCCTTCAGCGATTCTTCCACCAGAATCTGGTCGGACGTAGTGAAGGATTTTTGGGCCAACGTCCGCAGCTCGTCCAGGTTGCCCGCGAAGCCGCTGCCCAGCCCGCCCAGCGCAAACGCCGCCCGCACGATGATGGGAAAGCCGATTTTCTCGGCTGCGGCCAACGCATCATCCATGTTGGTTACGGCCACGCTGCGGGCCGAGAGCACGCCAATCTGCTCCAGCTTCTCCTTGAAGATGTCCCGGTCCTCGGTGTCGATGATGCTCTGCACGGGCGTGCCCAGCACCTGCACGTGGTACTTCTCGAACACGCCGGCGCGGTACAGGGCCACGGCGCAATTCAGCGCCGTCTGGCCGCCAAAGGCTACCAGAATGCCATCGGGCTGCTCCTTTTTGATGACTTCTTCCACAAAAAAGGGCGTCACGGGCAGGAAGTACACGTCGTCGGCCATGTGGTCCGACGTTTGCACGGTGGCAATGTTGGGGTTGATGAGGATGGTGCGGATGCCTTCCTCCTTCAGCGCCTTGAGGGCCTGCGAGCCGGAATAATCGAACTCCCCGGCCTCGCCGATTTTGAGGGCACCGGAACCGAGGATGAGAACTTTGTTGGGTTTGTTCATTAGGTCGTGTGTGTGCAAACAGAACGTCATGCTGAGCGGAGCGCAGCGAAGTCGAAACATCTCTACTGCTTCGTTGCAAAATCAGTAAGTCAAGAACGTTGCTTGCGGAAGCAAATACCCTGAAGGTGTAAAGTGTCAGACTTGAATACAACTTCACAGGTCGCGTCGTAGTCACAGTCGAGCACGGCAACATTCCAAGGGGTAGTTTGGCCTACAGCATAAAGCGACGTGTAAGGCAATAGGGCGCTGGGTAACGTAATGGCAGAATCAAAAAAACAAGTCAGTCCCTTCAGTTTCAATGGAGCTTTAGTGTCATCATCGCATGTAAAGGCAATTCCATTCCAAGGAATTTCAGCCTCTTGCTCTATGGATATAATTTCTGCTAATACTAATTCTGCTCCATCCACAGACCGGTAAAAGGCGAAGTTGCCGGTTTCAGTGTTGAAGAATCGGTGTGCAGCATCAAACTCGAATAGCAGCGTATGACCAATGCTTTGGACTACGTCCCAATAAAGCGTTTGCTCATATTCTGTACCACGCCAAGCATTAGCCTCTGTTAGTGAGCAAATGCCAACGGGTGCGCCCGAAGTTTCGCAGTAAGCGAGCAGCTGACATAACTGTGTTTTCATGTGCGCGTCCGAATTCAAACTCGTTTAACGAAGCGAGCAAGATGCTTCGCTGCGCTCTGCATGACGTTCTTTTCCAATCGTTCTATTTAGCCGCTTTATACTCCACCACCGCTTTCAAAAAATCATCAAACAGAAACTCTGTATCCTGCGGGCCGCCAGCAGCTTCGGGGTGAAACTGCGTTGAAAAAAACGGCTTGGTTTTGTGCTTGATGCCTTCACAAGTGCCGTCGTTCAAATTTTCAAACAACATTGTCCAATCAGCCGGTAGCGTTTCGGTGTCGACTGCGAAGCCGTGGTTTTGGCTGGTGATGTAGCAATGCTGGGTGCCGGTGAGCTTCACGGGCTGGTTGTGGCTGCGGTGGCCGTATTTCAGCTTGAAGGTGTCGCCGCCGCAGGCAAGGCCCATGAGCTGGCTGCCCAGGCAGATGCCGAAAATCGGCTTGTCCTGTTGCAGGGCTTTTTTCAGATGTGCGATGGTCGGCTCGCACATTTTGGGGTCGCCGGGGCCGTTGCTCAGGAACAGGCCGTCGTAGTCGAGGGTCGTGAAATCGTAGTCCCAGGGTACCCGAATCAACTCCACGTCGCGCTCCAGGAAGCAGCGGATGATGTTGGTTTTGGTGCCGCAGTCCACGAGCACGATTTTGTGCTGGCCGTGGCCGTAGTGCTGCACGCCGGCCGGGCTCACCTGGGCCACCAGGTTGTCGAGGTTGGGGTCGTGCAGGGGCACGTCGGTTTCGGCCACGATTTTGCCCAGCATGGCGCCTTTCTCACGCAGCTTCTTGGTGAGCATGCGGGTGTCGACGCCGAAAATGCCGGGGATGTTATACTCCTTGAGCCAGTCGCCGAGGCTTTTGGCGGCGTTCCAGTGGCTGTGCTCCTCGGAGTAGTAGTTCACCACCAGCCCGGCAATGTGAATTTTGTCGGACTCGAAAATCTTCGAAATCGACTCGTACAGCTCCTCACCGGGCACGCCGTAGTTGCCCACCATGGGGTAGGTGAGCACCAGAATCTGGCCGGCGAAGGACGGGTCGGTGAGGTTTTCGGGGTAGCCGGTCATGGCCGTGCTGAACACCACTTCGCCCGCAGCGGAGGTAAAGGCGCCGAAGGATTCGCCCTGGATGGAGGTGCCGTCTTCGAGGGTTAGGGTTACTGTTTGATTCATACTATTGGCCTCACCCCCTAGCCCCCTCTCCGGAGGAGAGGGGAGACTAGTTCCTAGTTTTAAGGCTAGAAAGTTTGGCTGGTGGTGAGGCGTAAAGAGGTGAGCTAGAAACTACTTTTTTAGAACTAGTTCCCCCTCCCCCCCGGAGAGGGGGCTAGGGGGTGAGGCGACCGTCAGCGCATACAACGCCCCCAAAAACCGGTCAACTTCCGCCTTCGTGATATTCAGCGGCGGCAGCAGCCGCAGTACCGTGGGGTCAGAGGCGTTGCCCACGAAAATGTGGTGTTCGGCGAGCAGCTTGTCGCGCACGTCCTTGATGGGGAAGTCGTACTTGATGCCCACCATCAGGCCGCGGCCGCGGATTTCTTCGGCCCCGGCGTGGGCCAGCAGTTCGGTGCGGAGGTAGTTGCCCAGCTCGGTGGCGTGGGCCAGCAGGTTTTCGTCTTCGATGACTTCGAGCACGGCCAGGGCGGCGGCGCAGGCCAGGTGGTTGCCGCCGAAAGTGGTGCCCAGTAAGCCGTAGGAAGCTTTCAGCTCCGGCGCAATCAGGATGCCGCCGATGGGAAAGCCATTGCCCATGCCCTTGGCCACAGAAATGATGTCGGGCCGGATGCCGGCGTGCTGGTGCGCGAAAAACCTCCCGCTGCGGCCGTAGCCGCTCTGCACCTCGTCGGCAATTAGGATAGCGCCGTACTGCTGGCACAGCGCCGCCAGGCCTTGCAGGAACTCGTCGGAAGGCATGATGATGCCGCCCACGCCCTGAATCGGCTCGATGATTACGGCGCACACGTCACCTCCTTGTAGCGTGGTTTCTACTGCTGCCAGGTCGTATTCCAAGAAGCTAATGGCGTGGCCTGCGTTGAAGGGGGCCACGATTTTGGGGTTGTCGGTCGCTGCCACCGCGCCCGAGGTACGGCCGTGAAACGCGCCTTTGAACGCCACCACGCGGGTTTTGCCGGTGTGGAAGGAGGCCAGCTTCAGGGCATTCTCGTTGGCCTCGGCCCCGGAGTTGCACAGAAACAGCGCGTAATCGTCGTAGCCCGACACCTGGCCCAGCTTGTGCGCCAGCTGCGTCTGAATCGGAATCTGCACCGAGTTGGAGTAGAAGCCGATGTTCTGCAGCTGCTCGGTGAGGCGCTGCACGTAGTGCGGGTGGCTGTGGCCGATGGAAATAACGGCGTGGCCGCCGTAGAAATCCAGGTATTCCTGGCCCTGGTCGTCCCACAGCTTCGCGCCGAGCGCCCGCACGGGCGTGATGTTGACGAGGGGATAAACGTTGAAAAGCTCCATTAGAAAAGCACCGATTTGAGGTTGAGTCCCGTCGTTTCCGGCAGGCCAAAAAGGAGGTTCATATTCTGCACGGCCTGACCGGAAGCGCCTTTCACCAGGTTATCAATTACCGAAGTGATGAGCAGCTGCTTGCCCTGTTTCTGGACGTGCAGCAGGCACTTGTTGGTGTTGACGACCTGCTTCAAGTGGATTTCCGATTCCGACACCGTGGTAAATGGCGCATTAGCATAGAACTTCCAGTACAGCGCCCGCGCCTCGTCCTGCGTCAAATCCGAGGGCGTGTAGACGCTGGCGAAGATGCCCCGCGCGAAATTGCCTCGGTACGGGATGAAATGAATGTCCACGTCCAGCGGCGTTTGTAGCTGGGCCAGGCTCTCCCCGATTTCGCCCAAATGCTGGTGCGTAAAAGGTTTGTAGATGGACACATTATTCGTGCGCCAGGAGAAATGCACCGTTTCCGACAGGCTCTGCCCCGCGCCCGTGCTGCCCGTAATGGCCGAAACGTGCACGTCATCCGTGAGCTTGCCGGCCTGGGCCAGCGGTAGCAGGGCCAGTTGAATGGCCGTGGCGAAGCAGCCCGGATTGGCAATGCTCTGCGCCTGCTCGATGCGGCTTTTGTTCAGCTCCGGCAGACCGTACACGAACTCGCGGCCCGTAAACTCCGCATCGGCGGCCAAGCGGAAGTCATTGCTCAGGTCAATAACGTGGGTGGTTTCGGGCAGCGGGTTTTTCTTCAGCCACGCCCGGGAATTGCCGTGGCCCAGGCACAGAAACACCACGTCTTCATCCCCGGCCAAATCTGACGAAAATCGCAGCTCCGTCTCCCCCACCAGGTCGTCGTGCACCTTGTAAATCGGGTTGCCGGCATTGGAAGAACTCACAATACCGCCCAGCTCCACAAATTCGTGGTGCAGCAGAATGCGCAGCAGCTCCCCGGCCGTGTAGCCGGCCCCGCCGACGATGCCGGCCTTCACCCCTCCCCCGGCCCCTCCCCAAAAGGGAGGGGTGCCAGACGTATTTTCGTTTGTAGTCATACGTTGCGTGGTAACCTAAGCCCCTCCCTTTTGGGGAGGAGTTGGGGAGGGGTTAAAGGAAGAATGAATCTTCAACTGGTTGCTGAAAATCTTGATGAAGCCCTTCGCGTCGCGGCCGTCCCAGGCGTCGTTTTCCTCGCCGTAGGTAGCCACCTTCGACTGCATCATATCGAACGGCGACTCCACGCCCAGCAGCTCAAACTGATACGATTTCAGGGTCACGAACACCGTGCCCGACACCCGCTCCTGCGACGACTCCAGGAAGGCCTCGAAGTCGCGCATCACCGGGTCGAGGTACTGGGCCTCGTGCAGCAGCGTGCCGTACCAGTTGGCCACGTAGTCCTTGTGCAGCAGCTGCCAGCGGCTCGACGTATGCTTTTCCAGCAGATGGTGGGCCTTGAGCAGAATCAGCGGGGCCGGGGCCTCGAAACCCACGCGGCCCTTGATGCCCAGAATCGTGTCGCCCACGTGCGTGTCGCGGCCAATGGCGTACTGGCCGGCCAGCTCGTTGAGGGCCTGAATCAGCGCCACCGGGTTCATGGTTTCGCCATTCAGCGCTACTGGCTCGCCTTTTTCGAAGGTAATTTCGATACTCACCGGCTCCGTGGCGCTGAGCTGGGTCGGGTACGCCGATTCGGGCAGGGCTTGGTGCGAAGTCAGCGTTTCGACGCCGCCCACGCTGGTGCCCCAGATGCCCTTGTTGATGGAGTATTTGGCCTTTTCCCAGCTCATCTCGAAGCCATGCTGGTTGAGGAAGTCGATTTCGGCCTGGCGGGAAAGCTTCAGGTCACGAATGGGCGTGATGATTTCCGTGTTGGGGGCAATGACTGAGAAAGCCACGTCGAAGCGCACCTGGTCGTTGCCGGCGCCGGTGCTGCCGTGGGCAATGTAGTCGGCCCGGTGCTCGCGGGCGTACTCGGCCAGCGCCAGGCTCTGGAACATGCGCTCCGCGCTGACACTCAGCGGATACGTGTCGTTTTTGAGGATATTGCCGAAAATGAGGTAGCGCAGGCACTGCTGGTAGAAACGCTCGGTCACGTCAATCACTTCGTGGCGGGTCGAGCCCAGCTCGTAGGCCCGCTGCTCGATGGCGGCCAGCTCTTCCTCGGAAAAGCCGCCGGAGTTGACGATAACCGTGTGTACTTCCAGACCCAGCTCGCGGGTCAGGTACACCGCGCAGAAGGACGTATCCAATCCGCCGCTGTACGCTAAAACTACCTTCTTTTTCATGGTTTGAGGGGATATTAGAACGTCGTCAGGACGTTAGCAGCACGTCATTCCGAGCGCAGCCGAGGAATCTCGCCCGCTCCGTTAGCTTACCAATCCTGCGTCAGCACGCGAGATTCCTCGGCTGCGCTCGGAATGACGTTCTACCGACGTTCTGGTTTTTTCGTGCCAGATACTAAGAATGCTCCTGGCTCAGTATTTCAATGGTTTGCTGGCTGAACTGGTCATCGAGCTTGTCGTAGACCATGCCGGTGCACAGGCACATCTTGCGCTGGTTTTCCTGCAGAATCGGGTAGTTCTTGCAGCCCATGCAGCCCTTCCAGAAGTCGTCGGATTGCGTCAAATCGGGGAAGGCAACTGGCCGGTAGCCCAGCTCGCTGTTGATCTTCATGACAGCCCCGCTGGTGGTGATACCGAATATTTTGGCCGCCGGATACTTCGTGCGCGACAGCTCAAACACGCGGTGCTTGATGGCGCGGCCCAGCCCTTCCTTGCGCAGCTCGGTATTCACAACCAGCCCCGAATTCACCACAAACTTGGCGTCTTCGAAGGTTTCGATATAGCAGAAGCCGGCCAGCTGCTCATCAACAAAAGCAATAATGGCGTCGCCGCGCTCCATCTTCTTTTTCAGATAGTTAGGGTCGCGCTTGGCAATGCCGACGCCGCGCGATTTGGCCGATTCCTCGTACCACTGACAAAGGGTTTCCACGTACTGCACATCGGCAACCGTAGCGACTCGTAATAGCATGGTCAAAGCGGGGTTAGCTGCCTGCAGATGCGGCAACGGACTCGGAAAGACGAAGGGCAGGGAGCGCCGCGGGTGGGCGAAGCAGCGCGGCAACCGGCGCACGACGGGCCGGTTTGGGGAAGGGAAACCCAGAAAAAAGCGGGCTTGGCGGATCAAGCCGGCGCGGGGGCCGGCAAAGTCACACGATAAGAATTACACTCGGACTCGGGCCAGTTATTCGTAAAAGTTCTCTTCAGTGGGGTTGGTTATTGGGGAACCCCGCGCCGGTTTTCAGAGGAGCAAGCCGGCGAAGTATTGCAGCCAGCGCTTACGCTGGCATAATTCGCACAACCAGCAGTGGTCGTCGCAGAAGCGCAATAGAGGAGAGACGAATCATGACAAGGGCCGCGGGGCGGCAAAGGGAGTGTTTCGCGCTTTAAATCGTTTAAACCGCTAAATCGTTGCAAAACTAGAGTAATTTTTTCGGAAACTTTGCCGCGTCGGCGCTAAAAAAATGCCGCAACATTGGCCGGGGCTCCGGCCGTTGGCGCTGTCCCTTTTGGCAAAATCGGCCCTGTTTGACCTCTGCGCCCTCCATTTTCCCCTCCTCTGCTGGTATGAGCGAAGTCCTGAAAATTTTCAAAATCGGCGGTGCCATCATCGACGATGCCGCCCAGCTGGGTCGCTTCCTCACGGAGCTGGCGCGGGTTTCGGGGGCCAAAATCTTGGTGCACGGCGGCGGCAAAGGTGCCAGCCAGATGCTGCAAAATCTGGGTATTAAGCCGCAACTGGTGCAGGGCCGCCGCATCACCGACGCGGCCACGCTGGGCATTGTGACTATGTTTTACGCCGGCAAAACCAACAAGCAGATCGTAGCGCTGCTGCAGCAACTCGGCGTGAATGCGCTGGGCCTGAGCGGGGCCGACGGCAACGTAATCCGGGCCACGCGGCGGCCGGTGCAGGACATCGACTACGGCTTTGTGGGGGATGTGAGCGAGGCGGGCGTAAATGCCGCGCTGCTCGGCCAGTTTCTGCAAAGCGGCCTCACGCCCGTGTTTTGCGCCATCACCCACGACGGGCAGGGCCAACTGCTCAACACCAACGCCGACACCATTGCCAGCGTGCTGGCCCGGGCCCTAGCGGCGGCCTACGCGGTGGAGCTGCATTTCTGCTTCGAAAAGGACGGCGTGCTGGCCGATGTGAACGATGAAACCTCCGTCATTCCGCAGATTACGCCCGAGTTGTACCAGCGCCTGAAAGCCAGCGGGGCCATTGCCGCCGGCATGGTGCCCAAGCTCGATAACGCCTTTGCCGCCCTGGCCGCCGGGGTCGAAAAAGTGGTGATTGAAAACGCGCTGCGCCTCAACGAACCCGTGAAAACTGTGCTATGCCGGAGCTAATCGACAAGCTGACCGCCGACGCTATTCAGCTGCTCACGGAGCTGATTCAGACGCCCTCGTTTTCGCGGGCCGAAGACCAGACGGCAGAGCTGATTTTCCGGTTTCTGACCTTCCACGGCGCCCAGCCCCGGCGCGATAAAAACAACGTGTGGGCGCAGAATCGGCACTTCGATGCCCGCAAGCCCACCATCCTGCTCAACTCCCACCACGACACCGTGCAGCCCGGCGCGACCTGGACGTATGACCCGTTCGGGGCGGTGGTGGAAGGCGACAAGCTCACCGGTCTGGGCAGCAACGATGCGGGGGCTTCGGCCGTGAGTCTGTTGGCCACGTTCCTGTACTTTCACGAGCGTACGGACCTGGCCTACAACCTGATCTGCGCCATCACGGCCGAGGAGGAAGTGTCGGGAGCCGATGGTATTCGTCGCCTGCTGCCGCTGCTGCCCGAAGTGGCGCTGGGCATCATGGGCGAGCCGACGCAGATGGACCTCGCCATTGCCGAAAAAGGCCTGGTGGTGCTCGACTGCGTAGCCCACGGCCGCACCGGCCACGCCGCCCGCGACGAGGGCGAAAACGCCCTCTACAAAGCCGTGGCTGACATTCAGTGGCTGCAGCAATACCAGTTTCCGGCCGTATCGGAGCTGCTGGGGCCGGTGAAGCTGACGGTGACGCAGATTCAGGCCGGTAACCAGCACAACGTGGTGCCGGACCGCTGCCAGTTTGTGGTGGATGTGCGCACCAATGAGCTGTATTCCAATGCTGAGGTGGTCCGGATTGTGCAGGCGCACGTACAGGCCGAGGTCACGCCGCGCTCCACCCACCTGAACTCGTCGCGCATCAGCCCCGAGCACCCGCTGGTACGCAGAGCCGTGGCGCTGGGGCACCGCCCCTTCGGCTCGGCCACGCTCTCCGACCAGAGCATGATGCCGTTCGACACGGTCAAAATCGGGCCCGGCGACTCGGCCCGCTCCCACACTCCGGACGAGTACATTCTGCTCAGCGAGGTGCGGGCGGGCATTGACGGATACATTAACCTGCTGGAAGGGCTAAAGCTTGGAAACCAGAAGATTAGAGGCTAGAAGCTAGTTCCCCTCCTTTTTTCAAGGAGGGGTGCCCGAAGGGCGGGGTGGTTGCTAGAGCTAGAAAGTCGTTGAACATCGGCTAAAGCTAGTAGTCGTTCAACGATTGAACCACCCCCAACCCCTCCTTGAAAAAAGGAGGGGAGCTAGATTTCTAGTCCCGTGGCGCATTTGCCGTACATCGAAAAACCACACTCCGCACGTATGAAAATCTGGGATAAGGGCATTGCCGTTGACCAAAAAATCGAGCAGTTCACCGTCGGTAAAGACCGGGAGCTGGACTTGTACCTGGCGCAGTTCGACGTGCAGGCTTCGAAAGCGCAGGCCAATATGCTGGCCGCGGCGGGCCTGATTTCCGGCCAGGAAAACCAGCAGCTGCAGCAGGGCCTCGCGGAGCTGGCCGCGCAGATCGAGGGCGGCACCTTCACCATCGAGTCGCAGTTTGAGGATGTGCATTCCAAAATCGAGGCCTACCTGACGGAGAAATTCGGCGACGCGGGTAAGAAAATCCACACCGCCCGCTCCCGCAACGACCAGGTGTTGACGGCCATTCAGCTGTTTTTGAAAGATTACACCGAGCGGGCCGCCGCCAAAATGCTGGCTTTGGCCGAAGTGCTGCTGCAGAAAGCCGAAGCCCATAAAACTGACCTGATGCCGGGCTACACCCACTTTCAGGCGGCCATGCCGAGCTCCTTCGGCCTGTGGTTTTCGGCCTACGCCGAGCACCTGCTGCTGGACCTGGCCCTGTTCGACGCCGCCCACACCGTGGCCGACCAGAATCCGCTGGGCTCGGGCGCAGGCTTCGGCTCGTCCTTCCCCATTGACAGGCAGATGACGACCCGGGAAATGGGGTTCGGCAGCCTGGCCGTGAGCAGCGTGGGGGCCCAGATGCTGCGCGGCAAAACCGAAAAAACCGTGGCCTTCGCCCTGGCCGGGGCCGCCGGTACGCTGGGCAAAATGGCCTACGACCTGGTGATGTACAACTCCCAGGATATGGCCTTCGTGGAGCTGCCCAAGGGGTTTACCACCGGCTCCAGCATTATGCCCCACAAGAAAAACCCCGACGTATTTGAGCTGATCCGGGCCCGCTGCAACACGCTCCAGGCGCTGCCCAACACGCTCATCTTGGCTACCAGCAACCTGCCCAGCGGCTACCACCGCGACTTTCAGATTCTGAAGGAGATGCTCTTCGAGCCCCTGGCCCAGTTTCTCGACATTCTGGACATGCTGCTTTTCGCCCTGCCCCAGCTGCGCATCAAGCCCGATCTGCTCAACCAGGCCAAGTACGACGCGGTGTTTTCGGTGGAGAATATCAACCAGCTCATCCAGACCGGCACGCCGTTTCGCACGGCGTATGTGGTAGTCGGGAAGGCGGTGGAAAATGGCTCCTACGTGCCTCACCGCGAGTTTTACACCACGCATTTGGGCAGCGTGCACAACCTGGGGCTGGCGGAGATTGAAGCCAAGATTCAGCGGCTGCGCGCGGCGGGTGGCGTGGTAAAGTAAACGGCGGCAACGCGTTCCGTCTGTCATCCTGAGCTTGCGAAGGACCTTCCTCTTCGCCACTGAAAAACGCCTTTCAATGCACAAAGCCCTTTACCAAGCGGATGGTAAAGGGCTTTGCTCATTTCAAAAGGCTTGTCACTTATTGGAGGAAGGTCCTTCGCTTTGCTCAGGATGACAGATGGAGGATGACAGACGGTTAGGTTCGCCCTCTCTACTTATTCTGCGCGCCCTGCTCAATCCAGCAGCGGATCAAGTCCCGCTCCTCCTGGGTCATGTTGGTTTTGTTGTTCTGGGGCATCGTTTTGGTCACCACCACGCGCTGCATGATCTTGTCTTTGAGGCGAATGATGTCTTCGGGCGTGTCATACTTCACGCCGTTGGGCGCTACTTTGAACACGTCGTCGGTGGGGCTGGAAGAGTGGCACTGCACGCACCGGCTTTGCACGATGCCCTGCACCTGGGCGATGCTCACGGGCTGGCAGGCGGCCGCGCCGGCGGCTTCGTTTTTCGGAGCCGTTACGAAGGCGACGGCCAGCAGAAACAGCGCCGAGGCGGGTAGCACCAGCGCGGTGGCCTGCTTCTTTTCGCGCAGGTTCATCCAGTGCTTCACCCCGGCCGTGCCCACCGAAATAGCCACCAGCACCAGCCACGGATAGGCGTGGCCGAAGGTGCTGGGAAAGTGGTTGCTGACCATCACGAACAGCACCGGCAAAGTAAAGTAGTTGTTGTGCAGGGAGCGGTTCAGGGCGTTTTTGGCCAGCTGCGGATTCAGCGGCTGGCCTTCGGTGGCGGCCTTCACCATGGCCTTCTGGGCCGGGATGATGACGAAAAACACGTTGGCCACCATGATGGTACCCAACATGGCCCCGAAATGAATGTAGGCCGCCCGCGCGCTGAACACGTGGCAGTAGAAGAACGCAAAAGCCGTCAGCAGCAAAGCGCCTACCACCATAAACCACCGCATTTTGGTCACGAGCGGGGTTTTGCACAGTCCGTCGTACACCAGCCAGGCGGCTACGAACGAGCCGATACCCAGGGCCACGCCGGCCAGCGGACTGAGGTCCAGAATCTGCGGGTCAATCAGCATGGAGCCCGCGTTGAAGTAGTACACCACGAACAGCAGGCTGAAGCCCGATAGCCAGGTGAAATAGGCCTCGTACTTGAACCAGTGCAGGTCGCGGGGAATCTGCTGGGGGGCCAACTTATACTTTTCGAGGTAATAGAAGCCGCCGCCGTGCACGGCCCAGAGGTTGCCGGCCAGCTCCTCGCGCACGTTGTGGGTGCGGTTCAGGGCATTTTCGAGAAACACGAAGTAGAACGAGGCCCCGATCCAGGCGATGCCGAAGGTGATGTGCATCAGGCGCACCACAATGTTCATCCACTCCAGCAGATGGCCTTCCCAGGGCGTGCCGCGCACCAGCACGTACGTCAGGCCCAGCAGGTAGGCCACGGCCAGCAAGATCAGGGCGTAGGAAAAGCCTTGCAGGGTGAGGCCGTTTTCGCCTACTTTGCCGCCCCCTTCGCGGGTTTTGGCCACGTGCTGCAGGGCATAGATAATGCCGAGCAGGAACAGGAATACCAGAAAAGCGGCACCAATGGTAAGCAGTCGAATCATGCGGAACGCGGGCAAAAGAGCGGCGCTAACCAGCGCGGACTCCGGGTTGGAAGAAAGTGGGTTTGCCGCAATTTATCCACCTTACCGCCGGAAGGTCGCCGGGCGCATCGGCGCGGGGCGGCTTTCCACTTTGCCCGGTCAGCCCGCGGCAACGAGCTTCCGTTGAGGAAAAAATCCGGGCGGCAACCACCCGAATCAGCCCCCAATTTACAGAGAAAAATGACAGACTTCGCCCTAAAAAGTCAGCGCGTTGTGACGCCCGACGGCACCCGCCCCGCCCTCGTGCTCATCGAAAACGGCCAAATCACCGACCTGCGCCCCATCGACGCGGCCGTGGAGTGCCCGGTTACCGACCTGGGAAATAAGGCCTTGCTGCCCGGCGTCATCGACCCGCACGTGCACATCAACGAGCCCGGCCGCACCAACTGGGAAGGCTTCGACACGGCCACCCGCGCCGCGCTGGCCGGCGGCCTCACCACCCTCGTGGACATGCCCCTGAACTCGGCCCCCGTGACAACTTCGGTGGCGAATTTTGAGCAGAAGCTGGCGGCCACCAAAGGCCAGCTGCACACCAACGTGGGCTTCTGGGGCGGCATCGTGCCCGGCAACGCGGCCGAAGTGGAGGGCCTGATTGGGCGCGGCGTGCTGGGCTTCAAAGCCTTTCTGACCCACTCCGGCATCGACGATTTTCCCAACGCCACGGAGGCCGACCTGCGGCAAATAATGCCCATTCTGGCCCGCCACGGCCTGCCGCTGCTGGTGCATTGCGAACTGACCACCGACGACGCCGAGTGGAAGCAGCGCGACCACCGCTCTTACCAAAACTATTTGGCCTCGCGCCCCAAACGCTGGGAAGACGACGCGGTGGCGCTGATGATCCGGCTCTGCGCCGAAACCAAGTGCCGCACCCATATCGTGCACCTTTCCTCCGCCGACTCGCTGGCCCAGATTGCCGCCGCCAAGGCCCAAGGCCTGCCGCTGACGGTGGAAACCGGCCAGCACTATCTGTTCTTCAATGCTGAGGATATTCGAGATGGCCAGACGCAGTTCAAGTGCGCCCCGCCCATCCGTGAGAAGACCAACAACGACCAGCTCTGGGCGGCGCTGCAATCCGGCCTCATCGACTTCGTGGCCACCGACCACTCCCCCGCCCCGCCCGCGCTCAAGCAGATTGAAAGCGGCGACTTCACCACCGCCTGGGGCGGCATTGCCTCGCTGCAGCTGGCCCTGCCCGTGCTCTGGACGGCCGCCGAAAAGCGCGGCGCTACGCTGAATGATTTGGCCAGATGGCTGAGCGAAAACCCGGCGAAGCTGGCCGGCCAAAGCCACCGCAAAGGCCGCATTGCCAAGGGCTACGATGCCGATTTGCTGGTGCTGGATCCGGAAAACAGTTTTCGCGTCACGGAAAGCCTGCTGCACCACAAACACAAAGTGTCGCCTTATCTTGGGCTCGAATTGCGGGGCGTGGTGGAGCAGACCTTCCTCGGCGGCCAGCTGGTGTATCAGCGCCCGGAATTCGTCCAACTCAATCAAGGCCAACTTTTAACCCGCTAACTGGGTGGAAAACTACATTGCCCGCGCCGAAAAAACTCTGGCCCGCATTCACGAATTAGCCGCCATCAGCGAAGATGCCGACGGTATCACGCGCACCTTCGGCACGCCGGCTTTTCTGCGCGGCAGCGCCTTGGTGCGCGGCTGGTTCGAGCAGGCCGGCCTCAGCACCCGCCTCGACAGCATCGGCAACGTGCGCGGCCGACTGGTGAGCCCCAATCCGGCGGCCAAAACCTTCGTCATTGCCTCCCACATCGATACGGTGGTGAATGCCGGCCGCTTCGACGGGCCGCTGGGCGTGCTGCTGGGGCTGGACCTGCTGGAAAACCTGCGCGAAGACCAGGCCGTGCTGCCGTTTCACGTCGAGCTGATTGCGTTCAGCGACGAGGAAGGCGTGCGGTTTCATACCACGTACCTGGGCAGCAAAGTCGTGGCCGGCTCCTTCGACCCCGACCTGCTGCCCAAAACCGATGCCGCCGGTATTTCCCTCGCTGAGGCCATAAAGACGATGGGCGGCAACCCCGCCACGCTGGCCGACGATGCTATTCCCGCCGACCAGTGGCTGGGCTACTTTGAGGCCCACATTGAGCAGGGGCCGGTGCTGTGGGAGCAGAATATTCCGGTGGCCCTGGTCACGGCCATTGCCGGGCAGCGCCGGGTCGAACTGACGTTCAAAGGCATGGCCGGCCACGCCGGCACCGTGCCGATGGACATGCGCCAGGATGCGCTGGCCGGGGCCGCCGAACTGGTGCTGGCCGTGGAAAAATTCGGCCTGACGCACAAGGCCGGGCTCGTGGCCACTGTGGGCAAGCTCGACGTGCGCCACGCGGCCAGCAACGTCATTGCCGGCGAAGTAACCTGCAGCCTCGACCTGCGCAGCGCCGACGCCACCCGCCTCGACGCAGCCTACGAAGCCCTCTACGCCCAGGCCGATGCCATTGCCACCCGCCGCCAGCTCAGCCTGCACTGGCACCTGGTGCAGCACACCGCGCCCGTGCTCTGCGACGCGGGCCTGAACGCGCTGCTCACTACCGCCATTGCCGACTGCGGCTACCCGGTGGTGCCGCTGGTGAGCGGCGCGGGCCACGATGCGGTGCCCGTTTCGACGGTGGCACCGGCCACTATGCTGTTTGTGCGCTGCTTTAAAGGCATCAGTCACAACCCCTTGGAAAACGCGGAGCTGCCCGACATTGCCGCCGCGCTGCAGGTGTCCGAGTGCTTTCTGAGCCTTCTTTTCAACCAGTACCAATCTTCTCTCTCCCGCCCGTAGCTTCATGGAAATATCTGCCCTTACCCGCTCTGTCGTCAAGCGCAACCACGCCATCATTGCCCCCGATGGCTATATCAACAGCAACGTGCCGGGCTGGACCAACTGCACGGTCAACGTCATTATCAACGAGCAGATGGGTGCGCGCCTGTGCCAGACGCTCGTGACGCTGCGGGCCGGCGGCCGGCTGGAAGGCCGCACCCAGGCCTCCCAGATCTTTTTTTACGTAGTGGAAGGCGAGTGCGAAGTCACCATCGGCGGAGTGCAGCAGAAACTGCTCACCCAGGGTCAGTTCGTGTACGTGCCCATCGAGCAGGAATATCAGTTCCGCAACCATTTCGAGGGCACCCGCATCCTGACCTTCCACAAGGTGTATGAGCCGCTGGCCGGCCAGGCGGTGCCCAACGTCATTTTCGGGGAGCGGGACCTTGCCAAAGCGCCCGTGTACATGAACGACGAGGCCCTGCGCATTCAGGAGCTGCTGCCCAATGAGTTGGGCTTCGATATGGCCGTCAACATCTTCACCTACAGCACCGGCGGCCACCTGCCGATGGTCGAGACCCACATCATGGAGCACGGCCTGATGTATCTGCAGGGCCAGGCCATCTACATGCTCGATAACGAGTGGTACCCCGTCAAGCAGGGCGACTCCATCTGGATGGCGCCCTACTGCCAGCAGTGGGCCACCGCCATGGGCCAGGAAAACTCGGTGTACATCTACTACAAAAACGTCAACCGCTTCCCGACGGCGATTTAATCACCTGTCATCCTGAGCTTGCGAAGGACCTTATGCCGGTTGAACGGATCGTTGGGACGAGTATGGTTCTCATCCCATAAGGTCCTTCGCTTTGCTCAGGATGACAGGCGTTTTTTTGATTCCCCATGACCCTCGACGAACTCAACCACCTCCCGCCCGCCGCCCGCGCCGAGGAGCTGCGCAAATGCTGCGGCGCCAGCGCCTGGGTGGCCGGCCTGAACGAAGTCTTTCCCGTCACGGACGTGGAAACGCTGCTGGATCAGGCCGACACCATCTGGAACCAGCTCTCGGAAGCTGATTGGAAGGAAGCCTTCACCCACCACCCCAAAATCGGGGGCAACGTGGCGGCGCTGCGCGAGAAGTTCGCCAGCACCAGTGCCTGGGCCGAGGGCGAGCAAGCCGGCGTGCGCGACACGTCGGAAGCCGTGCTCCAGGCCCTTTCCGACGGCAACGAGACCTACGAGCGGAAATTCGGCAACATTTTCATCGTGTTTGCCACCGGCAAAACCGCCGAGCAGATGCTGGCCTTGCTCGAAGCCCGCCTCCATAATACCCCCGAGGACGAAATCAAGCTGGCCGCCGCCGAGCAAAGTAAAATCACCCGCATCCGCCTGGAAAAGCTGCTGTCCCCCACCGCATGAGCCAAATCACGACCCACATTCTCGATACCACCCTGGGCAAACCCGCCGCCGGCGTCACCATCGTGCTTTCCGCCCAGCAGGGCGAAAACTGGACGGAGCTGGCCCGCGGCGTCACCAACGCCGACGGCCGCATTGCCAACCTGCTGCCCACCGACGAGCCGCTGCCGCTGGGCATCTACAAGATGAAATTCTTTACCAAAGAATACTTCGAGCAGCAGAGCACGCCCAATTTCTACCCCTTCGTGGAAATCGTATTCGACGTGGCTACTACCGCGCATTACCATGTGCCGCTGCTGCTGAACCCCTTCGGCTACAGTACCTATCGGGGCTCGTAAAACAGCTACGGCTAAAAAACCAAGATTAGAAAACTAGCTCCCCTCCTTTTTTCAAGGAGGGGTTAGGGGTGGTTACTAGAGCTAGAAAATCGTCCAACGACAACTAGTTCTAGCTACCACCCCTACCCCTCCTTGAAAAAAGGAGGGGAGCTAGTTTTAGTTTCGCAGCCTGCTTTCCAGTAGCTTGTTCGCCTTTCCCCTCTCAAATCCCGCCTCCTCCTTACCTTTCTCGATGAAACTCAGCATTCAGGACGCCGACAAAACCGCCCTGCTCGACCAGCTCGGCGCGGCCAACCTCAAATTTCAGCACACCTACCCCGGCGACAAGCCCGACCGCCAGCCGGTGCACACCGTGTACGGCGGGGCCAACCTATTCAAGGCCGATACCTGCGTACGCATGGGCGACATTGCCCTGAACAACCTGCGCACCTACGCCCCCAACTTCGTGGAGCTGGCCCGCGTGCTCCAGCTCAAAGGCCACGAGCACCTGCCCACCACCGAAAAGGACATTGCCGACCTCACCGCCCGCCTCGACGCCATGAGCCCCCAGGAGCGCAAGCAGGAACACGCCTGGCTGGCCTACTCGGTCTATAATAAGATTATCAAAAAGCTGGAGCGCGAGGCCGTGGAAGACTTCCGCATCGACTTCGAAGACGGCTTCGGCAACCGCCCCAACGACGAGGAGGACGCCACCGCCGTACAGGCCGCCCACGAGCTGGCCAAGGGCATGGCCGCCGGCACCATCTCGCCCTTCATCGGCATCCGCATCAAGCCTTTCACCGAGGATCTGAAAGCCCGCGGCGTACGCACCCTCGACATCTTCCTGACGGCCCTGCTGGAAAAAACCGGCGGCCGGCTGCCCGAAAACTTCGTGGTGATGCTGCCCAAAGTGACCATCCCGGAGCAAATGACCACAATGGTGCGCCTGTTTGAGTTGCTGGAAAAGGCCAACAACCTGGCCCCCGGCACGCTCAAGATGGAAACGATGGTGGAAGCCACCCAGATCATTATGGACGAGGACGGCCGCAACCCCTTGATGCGCATCATCCGCGCCAGCGAGGGCCGTTGCGTGGCCGCCCACTTCGGCACCTACGACTACACCGCCTCTGCTGGCATCACGGCCAAGTATCAGACCATGGCCCACCCCGTCTGCGACTTCGCCCACCACATGACCAAAGTGGCCCTCGGTGGCACCGGCATATTTCTTTCGGATGGTGCCACCAACGTAATGCCCATCGGCCCCCACCGCGGCGACAACCTCACGTTTGAGCAGCTGCGCGAAAACCGCGAGTCGGTGCACAACGCCTGGCGGCAGGGCTTCCACCACACCACCCACTCGCTCATCAACGGCCTCTACCAGGGCTGGGACCTGAACCCGGCCCAGCTGCCGATGCGCTACGCGGCCACCTACAGCTTCTTCCTAAGCAGCTACGACGACGCCCTGTTCCGTCTGAAAACCTTCGTGGAGCGCGCCGCCATCAGCACCCTCACCGGCGACATCTTCGACGACGCCGCCACCGGCCAGGGCCTGCTCAACTTCTTCCTCAAAGCCCTGAACTGCGGTGCCATCACCGAAGAAGAAGTGCTGGCTACTGGCCTCACGCAGGACGAAATCCAGAGCCGCTCGTTCTTCCGCATTCTGGAAGGCCGCCGCAAGCAGAAAGCATAGCGTATTGACTTGAGTTTGCCGCCGGAACGGTGTAGAGACGCGTCTTCGCGTCTCGTCGTTGAACAGCAATCGTTGTCACGGTTCCCACGATTGAGACGCAAGTATGCGTCTCTACACCGTTCAGACTTACCCCAACAAAGCGCGCCGCAACAGCCTCACAGCAGCTGTTGCGGCGCGCTTTGCTGTATTATTTTTTGTCGTGATTATAGCTTTAGCGGCGTCAGAACAAGCTTATTGCGCTCAATTAGTTGCGTCAATCAGTACCTTTAGCCCATGAACCGCAAACCGCACATCGCGCTTACTGCCTTGCAGCTTTTTGCTGAGAAAGGCTTTGAAAATACCTCCACCCAACTCATTGCCAAAGAAGCCGAAGTTTCGGAGGCCCTTATCTTCAAGTATTTCGGCAGCAAGGAACGCCTGCTCGATCATATCATCAAAAGCGGCTACAAGCGCGTAATTGAGCAAAACCGGGGCCGGCTGCTGAACAGCTCACCACTGGAGTTGGTCTACAAAATCATTGACCTGCCCTACGAGCTGGTGCGCGAGGAGCCGCACTTCTGGAAGCTGCAGTCGCGGCTGATTGACGTGGAAACGGCCCGCAAGCAGCACGAGCAGTTCCTGCAGCCCATGCCCGGCCTGCTCATCGAGTCCTTTCGCCAGTTGGGCTACGCGCAGCCGGAAATGGAAACGCGCTTCCTGCTGGGCTTAGTAGATGCACTCTGGAAAGGCCTGGCCAACCTGCGCCCTGAGTACACCCCGGAGATGCGCGACTTCATCAAAACCAAGTACCGGCAGCAATCCTGACAGGCCGTTTGCTGGCCGCCCAACGCAAAAGCCCGCCCCACCGAGCAGATCGGCGGGGCGGGCTTTTGCAGTCGGAAACCTCGCAGTTTTCGCCTGATTCTGCCGGCTGGGGTGGGAGCAACACCCGGCAGAGTAGATCGTGGGAATTGGCCTGGGGCAAAACCGGGGGGCTTTTTGCCGGGGCAGGTCAAAATTACCAAAAGATTCGCAGAGACTGGTAAGTGTTAGCTAACTTTTAGTAAGTGTACGCTCACCAATACCATTCAACTTCCATGTTATCAAAATATTACCAACTAAAGCCAGCAAAAATAAATTGAAGCCGTCATGGAATACGCCTGCCTTTAGTGTCTTGGATCTGGAGTCGGATACGCAGGTAAACTAACATTTGTTAGTATATTTAACCTGTTCATCCAGCCCTTGGCCCTACTTACTTTCGGCTACCCGGCGCATTCATGGCTAAAAAAACAAAGAGCAACAAGCGGCAGCTGATTCTGGAGGAAGCAGCTAAGCTATTTAAGGCCAGAGGATTTGGTGGCACCTCCATGCGCGATTTGGGCGCGCAGGTGGGCATGGAAGCGGCCAGCATGTACAACCACATCAACTCCAAAGACGAGATTCTGGAAATAATCTGCTTTCAGATTTCGGACACCTACATTTCGCAACTGGCTGAGATTGAGCAGACGGCTACGAGCTACGTGGAGAAAATCAAAGCCCTGATCCGGCTGCACATCCGGCTCATGATTGAGGATGGGGCGGCCGTATCGGTAGCCAACAACGACTGGAAATACCTGACCAACGACAAGCTCGAAGCCTTTAAGCAGGCCCGCAAAAACTACGAAAAGGGCTTTGCGGCCCTGATTGAGCAGGGCATTGCGGCCGGCGAATTGCAGCCCGTGAATGCCTCCGTGGCGCTGTTCACCATCTTGTCGGCGGTGCGGTGGGTGGAGCTGTGGTATCGGCCGGGCCGGGGCATCACGGCCGAGGAGCTGGAAGAAAACATCATCACCTTACTTCTGAATGGCCTGGCTAAGTGAGTTATCAGTTGTTCGTTGTCAGTTGTCAGTTTTTTCATTCATTGATAAAATAGCCAACAGCCGACTAACAACTGCCAACGAACAACCGACAACTAAAAACCATGAGATTTCATAAAGTCAAAATCAAGCGTATTCAGCGCGAGACGCCCGATGCGGTGGTCGTATCGCTGGAGGTGCCGGAGGCGCTGCGCGACACGTTCCGGTTCACGCAGGGGCAATACCTTACATTTCGGCGCGAGCATGATGGCGAGGAGCTGCGCCGCTCCTATTCCATCTGCAGCAGCCCTTTAGATAATGAGTGGCAGGTAGCCATCAAGAAGGTGCCGGAAGGGCGATTCTCGAGCCTGGCGGTGGACCGGCTGCGCGTGGGCGAAGAGCTGGACGTGATGCCGCCGGCCGGCCGCTTCTTCACGCCGCTCGACCCCGCCCACGCCAAGCACTACGTGGCTTTCGCGGCGGGCAGCGGCATCACGCCAGTGTTCAGCATCATCAAAACGGTGCTCATGACCGAGCCGCACAGCCAGGTAACGCTGATTTATGGCAACCGGGGCCGCAATTCCATCATTTTCAAGGAAGGCTTGGAGGCGCTCAAGAATAAGTTTCTGGACCGCCTGAGCGTGTACCACATTCTGAGCCGCGAGCAGGGCGACACCGATTTGCTTTTCGGCCGCATTGATGAGCAGAAAACCCGCCTTTTCCTGGATAAGCTTTTGCCCGCCAGCCAGATTGACGAGTGCTTTATCTGCGGGCCGGAGGAGATGATAAACGGCGTGAAATCGGCCCTAACCAGCGCCGGCGTGGCCCCGGAAAAGATTCACTTCGAGATGTTCACCTCGGCCGGCAGCGGGGCCAAGCCGGCCGGCCCGGCCAAAACCCACGTAATCGGCGAAGACGACAAGCACAGCCAGGTGACGGTGCAGCTGGACGGCACCACGCGCCTGCTGGAGATGTCGTATTATGGCAATACGATTCTGGATGCGCTGCTGGAAACCGGCGTGGATGCGCCCTATTCGTGCAAAAACGGCATGTGCAGCACCTGCCGCGCCCGCGTGACCGATGGCCAGGCGGAAATGGACGTGAACTACTCTCTCTCCGATGCCGAAGTGGCCAAAGGCTACGTGCTGACCTGCCAGGCCCGCCCCGTGACGGAGAAGGTGAAGGTGGATTTTGATCAGTAAAGCGGCGCGCGGGGCCGCTAAACCTTCGTCGGGGGCAGCGGGAGCAAAATTGCTCCAACCCTGCGCCCGGTTCCGTAGTTTAGGCAACTATGCTCGCCATTACCTCCGTGCTCAGCCCGCACTACGCGGCTCGCATCAACCGCCTAATCAAGAGCCTGGAAACGAAGTTCGGGCTCAACGACGTGCAGGCCACGCCCGAGCCGCACATCACCTACCAGCTGGCGGGGGTGCGCAAGCTTTCGGCCCTGCACGCGGCGCTGCGCCAGGTGGCGGCGGCTACCCCGCCGTTTGCGGTGCATACTACCGGCCTGGGCGTGTTTCCGGGTCCTAATCCGACCATCTATATTCCGGTGCTGCGCACTAATGAACTGAACCAGCTGCATCAACGCATTCTGGCCGCCACGGCCCCACTGGCTCTGCGCACCGACCGGTTCAGCGGGCCCGAGTGCTGGCTGCCGCACATTTCGCTGGCCCTGCACGACACCACGCCCGCGCTGCTGGGGCCGGTGCTGCAATACCTGAATCAACAGACCTTCAACCTAAAGCTGCCCGTGGACAACCTCACCATTCTGCGCCAGCAGGGCGACCTGTTTCTGCGCGAGGAAGTATTCGCCTTCCAGGGCGTAGCGGGGCCGGTGTAGCGGCGGGCCACCCCTATTTTGCGGGCCGTGCGGCAATGTGGCGGCCGCCTCCGACCTTTGCGCCTCAACCACCAACCTCTTTTCTGCTTATGTATTCCATCGTACTCGCTCTGCATTCCTGGTCGCGCTGGCTGGTGCTGATTTTCGGGCTCATTGCCGTTTTCCGCGCCTTCAGCGGCTGGCAGGGCCGCAAGCCCTTCGTGGGGGCCGATAATGGCATGGGTGCCTCCTTCGTGGGCTCCATGCACCTGCAGTTGCTGCTGGGCCTGATTTTGTATTTTGGGCTGAGTCCCTTTGGCGTGAAAGCCTTCGAGACGGCCGGCGCCGCGGTGATGAAGGACCCCATCGGGCGCTTCTGGGGCGTAGAGCATATTGCCATGATGGTGCTGGCCGTGGTGGCCGCGCAGGTAGGCCGCACGCTCTCCAAGAAGGCCACCGACCCAGTGTTGAAGCACAAAAAGGCCTTCACCTGGTTCGTGGTGGCCCTGGTGCTGGTGCTGCTCATGATTCCGTGGGGCATCTGGAACCCGGCCCGGCCGCTTTTCCGTTTCTAGCGCAGCTGGCCGCCGGGCGGCGGCCCTGGTCCTCACATAATAAGGGGAGGCCAGGGCCGCCTGCCGGCTGTGGGGGCGGCATTTGCGGAGCAACGCGCGGACGCGCGGCGGGATGCGTCGCTTTTTCGCCAAAACCTGCGTAGTATTAGCCCCCCGAACTGCCTTTTCACCCGCCCTCACCTTTTCGCAACGTGTCCAAACCGCTAGCCAAACCGCGCTTCTCCAGGGAAGAGTTCTGTGAGCTGATTGATGCGCGCCTGCACCAATTGGAAACCCATACCGAGGCCAAGCGGCGCTACGCCGCCGTGCTGGCCGCCATCCGCCAAAACCTTGATACGTACAAGCAAACCCGCAAAATGGCCTGAGCCGGCCCTGCCGCCCGCCTTTTCCGACTGCCGGCCCCGCGTGGGGCCGGCAGTCGGCGTTTTGAGTGGCAGTGCCCGGCTACAGCGAGTAGCCGCCCGAGGCCTCGATGCGTTGGGCATTCACCCAGCGGGCGGCCTCGGAGCACAGAAAGGCCACCACACCCCCAATATCGTCGGGCTCGCCGATGCGGCCCAGGGCCGTATTGCCCGCCATGTACTGCTCCAGCTGCGGGTGCGCCGTGCGGGCCGCGGCGGTAAAGTCGGTTTTGATGATGCCCGGCGCCACCACGTTGGCCCGGATGCCGCGGCCGCCCAGCTCCTTGGCCATGTACTTGGTCAGGGTTTCCACGGCTCCCTTCATGCTGGCGTAGGCCGCGTAGCCGGGCGTGGTGAAGCGGGCCAAGCCGGTAGAGAAGTTCACGATGCCGCCGCCGTCGGCCAGCAGGGGCAGCAGCTTCTGGGTGAGGAAGTATACGCCCTTGAAATGCACGTTCAGCAGGTTGTCGAAGTCCTCCTCGGTGGTCTGGGCGAAGGGCGAGGGCGCATCAATTCCGGCGTTGTTGATCAGGAAGTCGAAGGAGGCGCGGTTCCAGTGCTGCTCTAGGTGCTGGGCCAGGGTTTCGGCGAAGGCGGGGAACGACGCGCTGCGGCCCACATCCAGCGGCAGGGCCACCGCTTTGCGCCCCAGGGCTTCGATCTGGGCAACGACGGCCCGGGCTTCGGCCTCCTGCTGGCGGTAGGTGATGATGAGGTCGTGGCCGGCCTGGGCCAGGTGCAGGGCGCTGTTTTTGCCCAGTCCGCGGCTGCCGCCCGTCACGAGGGCTATCTTGTTTGTGGTCATAGTTTTCAGAAAGTGAAATGGATGACACAAAGGTGCCCGTTTGGGCGGGCCGGCGTATGGTGACTGGTTCAGTTTAAATGGTGACAGTTTCCGTTTTTTGCAGTCGGCGGGTTTCCCACTCCTGCTCCCGGTACTGCTTGGGGGTGCAGCCGGCAAAGCGCTTGAAGAACTTGGTGAAGTTGGAGGGGTCGAAGGTGAGGCCGGCGGCAATGGCCGCCACGGGCTGGGTGGAGTCGCGCAGCTGCTCGCGGGCCACCTCCATGATGCGGGCCTCGAAGAAATAGCAGGGCGAGTGTCCGGTGGTGAGCTTGAGCGTGTTGCTCAGGTGCGTGGGATGGATATGCAGTTGGTCGGCAAAATCCCGGATTTCGAGCATTTCGGTAGCGCGGCCGGCCACGATATCGGCCAGATGCTCGCTGACGAGCCGCAGGAAGTCGGCGGTAATTTCGTGCTGGCGGGCCAGGATTTTCTTGGGAATGGGCGTCGTTGGCATCGGGTAAATAAGCAGAAAGCCCGGGAATAGTTGGGGATGCGGACCGGGAATTTACGCCCGCCGGGTTTGGCACCGAAAACTGCTCGCCGGGAAAAGCTACCTTCGTAACACTGTTCTCCTCTCCCACCCAACCCCCTTTTCCCATGACGAATCCGCACGACCACGCCCACATTGGCGGCCAGCCGCTGCAGCCCGAAAGCCTGATGATGAGCTACGGCTACACCCCCGCCTGGAGCGAGGGCGCCATCAAGCCCCCGATTTTTCAGACCTCCACCTTCGTGTTTAAGAATGCTGAGGAAGGCAAGGCGTTCTTCGAGCTGGCCTACGGGCTGCGCCAGGCCAACCCCGACGAGGAAATGGGCCTGATCTACTCCCGCCTCAACAACCCCAGCCTCGAAATTCTGGAGCACCGCCTCACCCTTTGGGATGGGGCCGAGGAAGCCGCCAGCTTCGCCTCGGGCATGGCCGCCATCAGTACCACGCTGCTGGCCCTGCTGCAGCCCGGCGACGTGGTGCTGCACTCCGAGCCCGTGTACGGCGGCTCCGATTTCTTCCTGAAAAACGTGCTGCGCAAGTTCGGCATCGAGGCTCGGGGCTTTTTGCCCACCGCCACGCCCGCGGAGCTGCAGGCCCAGGCCGCGGCCATCGAGCCCGGCCGCCTGGCTATGATTTTTGTGGAAACGCCCGCCAACCCCACCAACCACCTCGTGGATCTGGAAGCCTGCGCCGCCCTGGCCCGCCAGTACGGCACCGCCGACAAGCCCGTGCGCCTGGTGGTCGACAATACCTTCCTGGGCCCCGTGTTCCAGCACCCGCTCAAGCACGGTGCCGATGTGGTGCTGTACTCGGCCACCAAGTTTCTGGGCGGCCACTCCGACCTGATTGCGGGCGCGGCCCTGGCCAGCAAGCCGCTGATGAAGGAAATCAAGGCCATGCGCACCTTCATGGGCACCATGTGCGACCCCAACACCGGCTGGATGCTGATGCGCAGCCTCGAAACCCTGAAGCTGCGCATGGAGCGCGCCGCCCACTCAGCCCAGATCATTGCCGACTGGCTGCGGGCGCACCCGCTGGTGGCGCGCACTTACTACCTCACCCACCTGGAGCACTCCCCCGCCCAGCAGGACATCTACCGCCGCCACTGCCTCTCGCCCGGCTCCATGATTTCGTTCGACATCAAGGGCGGCGAGGCCGAAGCCTTCCGCTTCCTCAACGCCCTCAAGCTAATAAAGCTGGCCGTAAGCCTGGGCGGCACCGAAAGCCTGGCCGAGCACCCCGGCACCATGACCCACTCCGACATCACCGTGGAAGACCAGCGCGAAATGGGCATCACGCCCCAAATGGTGCGCCTGAGCATCGGCGTGGAAGACCCACAGGATCTGATGCTGGATCTGGGGCAGGCATTTGAGGCGGTAGGGATGGTGAAGGAGAAGCGGCAGCCGGAAATGGCGTAGATATTATTTAATTTACAAGCCCTTTCGTCTATTAAATTTTCTCCTTCAATTCATCGTACAAGCAAATCGACCACAATCTTATTTCCCACATTTCTTTAATAATTTATGAAAATTTTGCTTTTAACTTTAGCATGGTCTTTCACATCCATATCACTCTGCTTTAGTCAAGACACAGATGTTACAGTCGCCCGTTCCTCAAAAGGCATGTTTATAGAAACCGAATACTATGGCAATGACATATCTTTTAGATTAGGGCCAACAGCTGCCACACAGCTCATTAAAGGCATGAAAAAGGCAAAAGAATGGAGTGCCATTAATCAACAATACAAAAAAGAATTCCGAAAGGAAATTGTCCGTTTCTGGGTTATGGATAAAAGCACTTTCCAATTTCATGGCTACATGCAACAATTCGCTAACACAGCTAAACTTATCTTTACTGGTCGTACTGACGGCACAAGTTCTTGTCTCATCAAAATCGAAGGATCGGTAATGGTTTCTAACTTTTTAGAATTCAATTCTTATGATGAAATGAACAATTTTCTTAAAATTTTGGAGGGCAAATCTGCCCAAAAAGAAGTTGACTCAATTTTCAAATAGTTTCCCTGCTGGCACGCATTTCTAACTTACGCCATCAGGTATGGAATCTCCCCAGTCGCTCGGCTATGCCGAGTGACCTCTACGCCGGAGCGGCTGTGTCGCGAGTTTCCCGCGCCGAGTAGCTGTTCTGGCAGCGTGGTGCAATTCGCAGCATAGCTGCTCAAAGCGTAGTCGTCACTCGGCCTAGCCGAGCGACTGCGCGGGGCAGTCACTAGGTCGCTAAACAGTTTCGGCCTAAACAATTTGAAATTGTTTAGGCCGAAACTGTTTAGCTTTCCTAAACCGCCTTACTCAAACAGCATGGATACCCGCGACCTCCGCACTCACTTCGGGCTTAGTCAGGAAATGATGGCTGAATGGCTGGGCGTGGCCCGGTCGAGCCTGGCCCTGACGGAGCGGGGCTACCAATCGACGGCACCGGCTACGGGGGTGCAGCAAGCGCGCCTAGAGCTGGCGGCTAAAGGGCTGGTGTACGACGGCGCGGGCGGCACTTTCCCGGCCCCGCCGCCGCTGCCCGAGCCCTCACCCGACGCGGAGGAGCTGGGGTTCCACCTGCGCATATGCCAGGGCCGGATTCTGGGCCTGGAGCTGCAGCTGGAAACGCTGCGCCGCCGGGCGACTCCGTACGCGGCGCGGCTGGCGGCCGCGCCGGCTCTGCGGGCCTACCCCGGCCCCGTCGAAAATCCGGAGGACGAGCAGAACTGGCTTACGCTGTTTGAGCGGGAAGCCCGCAAGCAGCTACGCACCACCTGCGGAGCCACCGCGAAACGGCTGCTGGAAGCGCGTTTGGCCGGGCTTCGGTGCGAGGCTGAACTGCTGGCTGAAGGGCTGGAAGAGTCCATGCTACCGCTCGACACAGTCGAGCGACTACAGGAAGAAAAGTAAGCGGCGTGCAGTAAGTTGGCTACCTTGTCGCACTAATCATCTAACCCAAATCACTCATGTATACATTTGAACGAACCGATGCTTTCGAAATCATTTTAGCTGAAGTGTACGAAGACGTATTTGTCCCGTTGGCAGTTAGTGTTGCCGAAAAAAACCCGAATATCTCCCTTCACTCGCATATCCTGACTGGCCCCGGTGTCCAGTCTTCTGCTACGGGAGATGATACGCAGATGGAGAAAAGCTCTATTGAACTGGAAGTATTCCGACATGGCAAACAGATATTGCAGTACAGCCTGACATATTCGGACACCTACATGGATGCTGATGAGGTATCCATCAACGCTGCTTTCTTCCGCAGCATCATAACCCATTTTTACGACACACAAGAAGCTGCTACTGCCGCTGCTCAAGAAGCTCTAATAAATTTTGACTTTGACGCTCCTGTTACAGCTGAGGACGAAGCAGCCTGGAACGCGTTGCGAGAATTTCCGATTGAGCCGCAGATTCTGAAAGCGGCAGTGCGCGAAGACCTCGTGGAACTGCTAGCTGAAGCCATATAAACGCATCTATCATACACAAACAGGCCCGCCGCTGACTATCAGCGGCGGGCCTGTTTGTGTTACACTTGCTCAATCAAGGCGGCCAGTTCTTTGTCTGAAATACTGGCAGTATCGGACTTATCGTAGATGTGAATCAATGCTGGCACAAACCTAGCTCTCATCCAAAAACGCCTGCAACGACTGCAGCGGCTCGTTTCGCTCCCCGGCGGCCTTCACTTCGCGCAGGCCATTGCGAATCCCTTGCAGCACCCGCACCTTCTGTTGCAGGCGGCTCAGCTTCTGTCGCATCTTCTCCCACTCCGCATAAGACACCACTACCGCCGTACGCTGCCCGGCTTCGTTGGCAATGTATTCAACCGTGTTTTTCATACTTGAAAAATAGCGCATCTACCCCGATAGTTCATCATGGCCCCATAATCTCCGGCTGCGGTCAGTTTTTTTGTACCCGCCAGCCCCGGCAGCATATCGTTTTTAAGGTATATTTCCGAAGCACTTTTAGCTCTCTTTCCCATGACTCGCTGCCGTCAATTCCTGCTGGCGCTGCTGCTGGCGGGCCTGCGCCTGAATATGGCCGGGGCCCAAACTCCGCAGCCGCCCGCGAAAATACCGGCGCAGCTGCTGGCCTACAATGCGGCCGCGCCGCTGGGCGTTACCCGGCTGAGCCGGCAGCGGGAAGGCGGGGTCGTCGTCGAGGACATCCGTTTTGCCAGCGTGGCCGGCAATCCGCCCATTGCGGCCTACGTGGTGCGGCCCGATACCAGCGCCGGGCCATTGGCCGGCGTGCTGTTCGTGCATTGGTTCGAGCCCTCGTCGCCGACCTCGAACCGCACCCAGTTTCTGGACGAGGCGCGGGCGCTGGCCCGACGGGGCACGGTAGCGGTGCTGGTGTCCACGTTCTGGTCCGATACGGTGCGCTACCGCAGCCGTCGCTGGCAGGACGACTACCGGAACACCATCCGCCAGGGCCAGGATTTGCGCCGGGCCCTCGACGTGCTGCTGGCCCAGCCCCAGGTAGATGCCAAGCGCATTGGCTACGTGGGCCACGACTACGGGGCCATGTTTGGGGCCCTGGTGGCGGGGGCCGACCCGCGCATCAAGGCTGGTGTGTTCATTGCCGGCACCGCCCGCTTCGCCGACTGGTATCTGTTCGGCTCGGCCAGCGGCAGGCCTACCGGCGCGGCCCTGCCCGCCTTCAAAAGTCAGCTGGCCCCGCTCGACCCGATTCAGGCGCTGAAGCACACGAAAGCGGCCCTGTTCTTCCAGTTTGGCGAGCTGGACGGCTACACGCCACGGCCCGATTTTCTGGCGCTGTACCAGGCCGCGCCTTCCCCCAAGCGCATTGCCACCTACCCCGCCCGGCACGCCATGGCGCTGCCCATCATCCGCTACGACCGCACCGACTGGCTGGCCGAGCAGCTGGGGCTGCCCGCGCCGCGGTAGTGGCCGCCGCTGCCCGCCGGGTGTCAGGGTCAGCAAGCGGCACGCGCTAAGCAGTAGACTTTTGGCCGGTATTTACTATTTTAAAGCCGGCTTCTTCACCTGGTCTCTCCCCCTGACGCACGCCTATATGCAATCTGCCTCTACCCTCACTCCCCCTGCTTCGGTGCCGGCTCCCGCCCCGCACGATACGCCTACGCCGGCGCTAACGCCGGCTCACCCCGCGGCGGCGGCGTGCCTGAACTGCGGCCACGCCGTGCCCGACCGGTTCTGCGGACGGTGCGGGCAAAATGCCCACCACACGCACCGCCTCACGCTAAGGGACATGCCCCACGACGTGATGCACTCCATCTGGCACGTCGATAAGGGCATTCTGTATACACTGAAAACGATGGTCTTCCGGCCCGGCCCCACCATCCGAGCCTACCTGGCCGGCCAGCGCGTCGACCATTTCCGGCCGCTGTCCTTGCTGTTTCTTATCACGGGGTTGTACGCTTTGCTGCACTCGCTCCTACACATCGACATCACGCCACCCCGGGAACCCAACATACCCGAGGCCGTGTGGCAGATGCAGGTAATCTCCATGCGCTTTATGATGAAGTACCTGAGCTGGTTCTACGTGGCTACGGTACCGGTGTGGGCGCTGTTTGCACGCTGGTTTTTGCGGCGCGGCGGCTACAACTACGCCGAGTGCCTGATTGTTGCGGCCTTCATTACGGCTATCTGCAACTTCTTCGCTGTGCTGTACCTACCGGTTCTGTACAAATTCAGCGGCACGCCCCAGATTGGTACCGTCAGCCTGTGGTTTATGGTGCCAGTCGTCGCTTATGCCACCTGGGCCTACGGCAGCCTGCTCGCGCCCACTACCTTCGGTCTGGCCCGCCGGCTGTGGTGCGGCTTCATGACCTACATGTTGGGCTACGTGGTTTCCATTGTGCTTTTCACCACGCTCATGTACGCCCTGAACTGGTCGACGTTCAAGGCCGCCATGAAGCAGGAGGATCAGCTACGGAAGCAGCAGGCCCGCAGCGCCCCAGCCCCCGCGAGGCGGTAGCCGCCGCTTGCCCACCGGGGCCGCGCCGCTCGCCGGCGGCTACAAATCAAAAGCCCGCCGCTGAAGCTTCAGCGGCGGGCTTTTTTTTAAGCGTTAGGCAACACTTACTGCCCGAGCACGATGGCGAAAATCAGCGGGGCGACAATCGTGGCGTCCGATTCGATGATGAACTTGGGCGTGTCCTGGCCCAGCTTGCCCCAGGTGATTTTCTCGTTGGGCACGGCACCCGAGTAGCTGCCGTAGCTGGTGGTGGAATCCGAAATCTGGCAGAAGTAGCCCCACAGCGGCACCGAGGTGCGGCCCAGGTCCTGGTGCAGCATGGGCACCACGCAGATGGGGAAGTCGCCGGCAATGCCGCCGCCAATCTGGAAGAAGCCGACTTTGCTCTCGTCGGTGGCCTGCTGGGTGTACCAGTCGGCCAGATAAATCATGTACTCGATGCCGGTGCGCACGGTGTGCACGTTCTTGATGTCGCCCGAGATGACGTGGCCGGCGAAGATGTTGCCCAGTGTGGAGTCTTCCCAGCCGGGGCAGATGATGGGCAGGTTTTTCTCGGCGGCGGCCAGCATCCAGCTGTTCTTGGGGTCAATCTGGTAGTACTGCTCCAGCTCGCCCGATTTCAGGATCTGGTAGAAGAACTCGTGGGGGAAGTACTGCTCGCCGGCCTTATCGGCTTTCTCCCAGAACTTGAGCACCGAGTGCTCCAATCGGCGCATGGCCTCTTCCTCCGGGATACAGGTATCCGTCACGCGGTTCATGTGGCGCTCCAGCAGGGCCTGCTCGTCGGCGGGGGTCAGGTCGCGGTAGTTGGGCACCCGCTCGTAGAAGTCGTGGGCCACGAGGTTGAAGATGTCTTCCTCCAGGTTGGCCCCCGTGCAGCTGATGATCTGCACCTTGTCCTGGCGGATCAATTCGGCCAGCTGGATGCCCATTTCGGCGGTGCTCATGGCGCCGGCCAGCGTAATCATCATCTTGCCACCTTCGGCCAGGTGCTTGTTGTAGCCTTCGGCGGCATCAATCAGGGCAGCGGCGTTGAAGTGGCGGTAGTGGTGCTTGAGGAAGTTGGTGATTTGCATGAGTTGGGGGGTTGTTTGTTGCTTTTACTGACCGTCATGCTGAGCGAAGTCGAAGCATCTCGCGTGGTGTCGCCTGATTAGTATTCAGACATCAGCACGCGAGATGCTTCGACAAGCTCAGCATGACGTTCTTTTTGGTTTACTGCCCACAAACCTATACCGGCTCCTCAATCATGAGGTTGTGGTTGGTGTAGATGCAGATGTCGGCGGCGATGTGCAGGGCCTCTTCTACCATCTGGCGGGCGGTGAGGTGGGGTGCGTGCTTTTTCAGGGCCAGGGCGGCGGCTTGGGCGTACATAGCCCCCGAGCCGATGGCGGCCACGTCGGAGTCGGGCTCCAGCACGTCGCCGGTGCCGGCGATGATGAGTAGCTCGTCCTTGTCGCAGACCACCATCATGGCTTCGAGCTTGCGCAGGTACTGGTCCTTGCGCCACTCCTTGGCCAGCTCGATGGCGGCGCGGCGCAGCTGCCCGCCGTAGCCGCCGAGCTTTTCCTCAAACTTGTCGAGCAGCATAAACGCGTCGGCAGTGGAGCCGGCGAAGCCGGTGACGACTTTGCCGTCGTGAAGCTTGCGCACCTTGCGCACATTGCTTTTGGCTACGTGCTTGTCCATGGTGGCCTGGCCGTCGGCTCCCAGGGCAATCTGGCCGTTGTGGCGCACGCCGAGCACGGTTGTGGAGCGGATTTTCATGAGGTAGTTGTCAGTTGCTGGTTGTCAGTTGTCAGAAGCGCGGATAACAAAGAAGTCAGCCGCTGGTGCGCTAAACACCTACGGCTGACTCCCAATTTCGTACTCTCAAACAGGCATCAGCTGACAACGAGCAACTGACAGCTGACAACTCGTATCAGAATCGGGCCTGCAATTTAGCAAAGTAAAACCGCCCGTTCGAACCCATCTGCACCGGGTCCCAGGCGCCGCCGGTTTCCGTCACCTGCGGATCGAACAGCGTGGGGTAGCGGTTGAAGAGGTTGGTGCTGCCCACCGAGAGCTGCAGGTGCTCGGTGAGGGCGTAGCTCAGCGTCAGGTCGGTGGTGACGCGGGCGGCGTAGTTCATGGGCTTGTCGTCGTAGCCGATCAGCTTCACCTTATCGAAGCGCACCAGGCGCAGCAGCGTGCTGAAGCGGCCCACCTGGTAGTCGAGGGTGAGGTTGATTTTGGACGGCGGCGCGGAAGCTTTCACGAAGGCCTGCTCGCGGGGGCCAAAGAAATCATCTTCGCGGCCGGTGAGGCGGCCGCTGGTTTTCACCCGGTCAATTTTCAGATGGTTGAAATTCGCGGCTACCGACGAGGTAAGCCGCCCCGTGCCTACCGTGGCCGTGTGGTTCAGCACCACATCCAGGCCCAGTGAGCGGGTGTCGGCGGCGTTGGCGAAAAACTGCGCCTGCCCCACCCCCGCGGCTTCCAGCTCAGCCCCGATGACGGGGTCCAGAATGGTGTTATCCTCGTCGTTGGGGTCCGGGTTGCGGGCTTTGAAAGGGCTGGTGAGCACCACCCGGTCCTTCACCTTGATGTAGTAGCCATCCACGGTCAAGCTCAGCGAGGATCCGATGCGGCTGGTCAGGCCCACATTGGCGCTGTTGGAGGTTTCCTGCCGCAGCGCCGGAATGCCCAGCTTCTGCGTGATGGGGTTGTTGTTGCGGGCCAGCAGCACTTCCACCGCCTGCCCGTTGATGAAGTTGGTGAAGGTGGAGTTGAAGTTGATCTGGGCCAGGGATGGGGCCCGGAAGCCGGTGCTGTAGGTGCCGCGCAGCGTCAGAAACTCGGTCAGGTTGTAGCGCGTCGAAACCTTGTAGTTGAGCGTGCTGCCGAAGTCGGTGTAGTGCTCGTAGCGCAGGGCCGCGGCCACCAGCCACGGGGTCGTCACGCTCAGCTCGGCATCCGCGTAAGCCCCGAAATTGTCGCGCTGAGCCTTGATTTCATCCTTGGGCTGATAGCCGGGAAAGCCCTGGGAGCCGGGCGTCGCGTCGGGGTTCACGCCGAATGTATCCCAGGAGTTGCGCTCGCCGGCAAACAGCGAATACCACTCGCGCCGAAACTCGGCCCCGGCCGCCAGGTTGAGGCCCTGCAGCACGGTTTTGTAATTGCGCGTCAGTCCCAGGCTCACTACGTCCTGCTGCAGCTGAAAGCCGCCTGCATCGAAGGAAGTAGGTGAGCTGGCACCCAGCGTGGCGTTCAGCGAGTTTTTCACGCCGTACTCGAAGCGGTTGGAGCCGAAGTTGTTGCTCACGTCCAGGTCCCACTCGCCCAGCTTGGTGCGCACGCCTGCCACCACCGACACGTCCACGATGTCGCTGGTGATAATGGGGTCGAAACCGTTGGGGTAAATGGCGGGCACGTTGCGGTCGTCGTCGGCGAAGCGCGTCCAGGCGTAGGCATCGCCGCGGCGCTTGTTGGCCCCGCCAAATACGTACACGTGCGCCTTGTCGCTGAGGGCAAACTTGGAGTTGACGTAGGCCGCGAGGTTCGACACTTTCGGGTCGCCGTACTCGCGGCGGGCCAGACCGTCGGGGCCCACCGGCACTGCCGCGCGCTGGGTGTGCTGGCGCTGGTTGAAGTCCAGGGTGCCGTTGATGAAGCTGCCCTTCTCGCCCAGCCCCACGCCGTAGTTTACGTTGGCGTTGAAGTTGCCGCCGTCGAATTTCTCGCTGTCGCGGCGGTATTTGGCATCGTAAGCCCCGTAATTGGCGCTGGCCGTCAGTTCCTTCACGCTGGTTTTGAGCACGATGTTAATCACGCCGGCAATGGCATCGGAGCCGTACTGCGCCGCCGCGCCGTCGCGCAGAATTTCAATCCGCTCGATGCTGGCGGCCGGCAGCACGTTCAGGTCGGTGCCGGTGTTGCCCCGGCCCCGCGAGCCAAATAGGTTCACCAGCGCCGACTGGTGCTGGCGCTTGCCGTTCACCAGCACCAGCGTCTGGTCGGGGCCCAGGCCGCGCAGCGAGGCCGGGTCCACGTGGTCGGCCCCGTCGGAGCCGGTCTGCCGGTTCGAGTTGAACGAGGGCGCCACGAACTGCAGCAGCTGGTTCACGTCGAGCTGGCCGGTTTTGGTGGTTACCTCGCGCAGGTCGATGATATCAACGGGCGAGGGCGAGTCGGTGACGGAGCGGTTCTGGCTGCGCGAGCCCACCACCTGCACGTCGCTCAGGCTGGTGCTCGATTCGGCCAACTGCACGCGCAGCCCGCTGCCGCCGCTCACTTCCTGGACCGCAAACCCGATGGAGCTGACGACCAGCCGCGGGCTGGCCGTGCGCGCCGACAGCGTGAAGCGGCCGTCGTTGTTGGTGGCGGTGCCGTTGTTGGTGCCCTTTTCCACCACCGTGGCCCCGATTACGGGTTTGCCGTTGGCATCCAGCACCTGCCCCATCAGGGCTTGCCCCTGCCCGAAGGCCGCCACGCTCGCCACACAAAGCGTTATTGCCAGTAAATTTTGCTTCATACTCTCACCTGATTACGTGGTTTAACCATTTCACACGGGTGCCAACCCAGCGCCCATTTCCGGTAAGTATAGAGGTTTTGCAATAAAATCACCGCCCAGTATCATTCATTTCACACGATATTCGAGCCGGGCGACAACAAAAAAGCCAGCCCGAATGGGCTGGCTTTTTTGTTGTTTTTCAGGATGATTGCTAAGCCAAGCTGCGGAATAGAAGCCGTAGCCCCAGCGGGGCGAAATGTCGGTGGCAAGAAAAACCAGAAGCAATACCAAAGCCCCAGCGGGGCGACACCTCGTTCGACGAGCGGTGCCGCCCCGCTGGGGCTTTGGTTGCTGTGTGCCGGTTGCGACTACCGATATTTCGCCCCGCTGGGGCTTTTGCTCGATGCTTCGCTCCCTGCTTCCGTTATCATATCAGCATGCGCATCGGGTCTTCCAGCAGCGCTTTCAGAGTCTGCAGGAAGGCGGCACCCGTCGCGCCGTCCACCACGCGGTGGTCGCAGCTCAGCGTCACTTTCATAATATTGCCCACAGCCAGTTGGCCATCCTTCACCACGGCCGTTTGCTTGATGCCGCCTACGGCCAGAATGCAGGCATCCGGCGGGTTGATGATGGCGGTGAACTCCTCTATACCGAACATGCCCAGGTTGGAGATGGTGAAGGTGCTGCCCTCCCACTCGGCGGGCTGCAGCTTCTTGGTTTTGGCCTTTTCGGCCAGCGCCTTCACCTCGGTGGCAATGGTAGAAAGGCCCTTGCCGTCGGCGTTGCGCACCACGGGCACCAGCAGGCCTTCGTCCACGGCCACGGCCACACCGATGTTCACCACATGGTTCTGGCGGATTTTGTCGCCGAGCCACGAGGAATTCACCACTGGGTGCTGCTTCAGGGCCACGGCGGCGGCCTTGATAACCAGGTCGTTGAAGCTGAGCTTCACCGGCGAGAGGGTGTTGAGCTGGGTGCGCACTTCCATGGCCCGGTCCATGTTGATTTCCATCGTCAGATAGAAATGCGGGGCCGTGAACAGGCTTTCGGAAAGGCGGCGGGCAATGACCTTGCGCATCTGCGACACCGGCGTGTCGGTGTAGGTGCCGTCGGCCGGGGACTTTGAGTCCTGGGGACTTGAGGTCTTGGCTTCCGGAGCAGCGGCGGGGGCGGCAGTAGCGGCCTGCGGCGTGGCGGCCGGGGCAGCTACCGGAGCCGGAGCGGCAGCAGGCTGCGCGGCCGGCGCGGTGCCGGGCTGGGCCGTTTCCAGGTCGCGGGATACAATGCGGCCGTTTTCGCCCGAGCCTTTGATGCTGCTCAGATCAATGCCTTTGTCTTTGGCAATGCTCTTGGCCAGTGGCGAAGCGAAAATGCGCCCGCCCGGCTGCGAAACCGTAGCCGACTGCGGCGCACCGGCCACGGCTGGCGCGGCGGCGGGAGTAGCAGCGGCAGCGGCGGGAGCAGCAGCCGGAGCCACTTCAGCGGCCGGAGCCGGCGCGGCCGCGCTGCCGCCCGATTGCCCGCCGAGCAGCGCCTGCACGTCGGCTCCTTCTTCGCCGATGATGGCTAGAATGCCATCCACGGCCACGGCCTCGCCGTCTTTGGGTCCGATGTAGAGCAGCGTGCCGTCTTCGTAGTTTTCCAGCTCCATCGTGGCCTTATCGGTTTCGACTTCGGCCAGCACGTCGCCGGATTTCACTTTATCGCCCACTTTTTTAAGCCAGGAGGCAATGGTGCCTTCCGTCATCGTGTCGCTCATTTTGGGCATCCGGATGACGGTGGCTTTCTTGCCATTGCCGGCCGGCGCGGCTGCTACGGGCGCGGGCGTTGGTGCCGCGGCGGGAGCAGCTTCAGGTGCGGGAGCAACTGCGGCAGGTGCGGGGGCGGCTTCGGCAGCCGGCGCCGGAGCCGCGGCGGGTGCGGGGGCACCCTGCGCACCGCTCAGCAAAGCAGAAATATCTTCGCCTTCCTTGCCCACAATCGCCAATACGCCATCCACGGGCACGGCGTCGCCCTGCTTGGGGCCGATGTGCAGCAGCGTGCCGTCCTCATAGTTTTCCAGCTCCATGGTGGCTTTGTCGGTCTCGACTTCGGCCAGGATATCGCCGGATTTGACTTTATCACCCACCTTCTTGAGCCACGAGGCAATGACCCCTTCGGTCATCGTGTCGCTCATTTTGGGCATTCTTATGATTTCGGCCATCTGTGTCTCGCTTGTATTGTGTAGGGTCAAAATTAGCCCGAAAATCCGGGGGCGCAAACTATCCGGGACCTTCCGGCCGCCGCCGCTTGGCCAGCGAAAATTCGCCTTGTAGAAGCCGGCAGTCAGCGCGGCGCTGAAGCACCTGATTTGGCTGCCGGTGGCCGTAGCGCGAAAATCCGTTTCGCAACGAGCAGGGCGGGTAGTTCACGTAGGCACCAACTGCGCGGGGCCACATACTCGCGCTGCTCGTCGCGAAACGGATTTTCGCGCTACGGGCTAGGCCGGCTCCTGCAGGTGCTGTGTGTCCAGGAAGCTGCGCACGGAGAACAAGGAGCCGGTGTAGTGCACTTTATACAGGCACAGGTTGCGGTGCTCGAAGGCATCCATGTGGCTGAGCGGGTAGTGGAGCAGCTGACAGAGCAGTACGCGCATGGCGCGGCCGTGCATGCACACCAGGATGTTTTCTTCCTCGGGGCGGGTCGTAATCAGGTCGAGGAAGGGGCGCTGGCGGGCGGCTACTTCCTCCGGGCTTTCGCCGCCGGGCAGGCGGGCTGTGGTGTTGCCCTGGTGCCACTGGCGTAGCACGCCGTAGTATTCTTCGTCTTCTTCGGGCGTGATGCGGGTGCCTTCGCGCACGCCCCAGCTGATTTCATTCAGTCCGGCGTGTTGCTCGTGGGGCAGGCCCAGATCCAGAAAGCCCTGCACCGACTGCCGGGTGCGCTGCAGCGTGGAGGTATAGACTTTATCGAAGGGCAGGTGGCGGTAGGCCGCGAAGAAGCGGGCCGCCTGCCGGTGGCCGGCCTCGTTCAGGCTCGAATCGACGCCGCTGCCCTGCACGATGCCGGCCACGTTGAAGTCGGTCTGGCCGTGCCGGATGAGGTATATTTTTTTGACGCTCACTTTCCCGCTAGCTTTGTCGTTTCAGGCCCAAAAGTAGGAGTTTCGGCCCCTAAAAACCCTTTTTATTCTGGCTATTCGCATGGAACAACCTACCGCCGACCTCGACCAGCTGAACGCCTGGTGCCGCAACACGCTCGGGGCGCACCTGGGGATGGAAATAATCGAAGTCGGGGATAAGCTCCTGGTGGGTCGCATGCCCGTGGATCATCGCACGCATCAGCCCATGGGACTGCTGCACGGCGGTGCCTCGGTGGCCCTGGCCGAAACGCTGGGGAGCATCGGCGCGGCCCTTCAGGTTGACCTACGCAAAAAAGCCTGCGTGGGGCTGGAAATCAACGCAAATCATATCAAAGGAGTTCGTTCGGGCTACGTGGTGGGCCGCGCCACGGCCGTGCATGTGGGGCGCACCACGCAGGTGTGGGAAATCCGCATTACGCACGAAGAAACCGGGGCGCTGGTCTGCATCAGCCGCATCACGATGGCCGTAATCGACCTGCCGCCCACGCCTGCCCAGCCCGCATGAGCCGGCCGGAAGTGGAAAGTGTAGCTTGGCCGAATGCGCCTGAAAGCGCCTCGGAGCAGGCGCGGCAGCTGCTCACGTTTGCGCTGCTGCACAAGCTGCCCGTGGCGCTGTGGCGGCTGCCCGGCACCGAGCGGCCGCAGCTGTGCCTGAGCTTTTCGGCCGAGGCGGCCCTCACCGGCCTGCCCCCGGCCCTCACGCCCGAGGCCCCGGCCGGCTTCGCCTTTTTCCCCTTCCGCGACTCCGACCACAACCCGGCCCTGTTCCTGCCCGCCGACGTTTTTTGGGATGCCGACCGGCCCACGGAGCTGCAACTAAGTACCACCGCCAGCAGCGCGGTGGCACTGCGGGCTTTTCTGGCCAGCCCGGAGGAGCTGGCTGACGGTCAACTGCCCTGGCACCTAAGTTCGCAGCCATTGCCGCACACGGCCACCCAGTCGGAATATGCGGCGCTGGTCGAAACTGGGGTGGAAGCTATCCGGAGCGGCGAGGTGCTGAAAGTGGTATCGAGTAGGGCGGCGCGACGGCCGTTGCCGGCGGGGTTTGATGCGTTGCGGGCGTTTGAGAGCCTGTGTCAGCGGTATCCGCAGGCGTTTGTATCATTGGTGAGTGCGCCGGGCGCGGGCACCTGGCTGGGCGCGTCGCCGGAGGTGCTGGTCACGATTGACGAGGCCGGTATTTTCCGCACGATGGCGCTGGCCGGCACCCAACCGCTGACGCCCGGCATGCTGCCGAGCCAGGCCATCTGGCGGCAGAAGGAGATTGAGGAGCAGGCCCTGGTATCGCGCTACATCGTGAGTTGCTTCAAGCAATTGCGGCTGCGCGAATACGACGAAACCGGGCCGCGCACCGCCGTGGCGGGCGAGCTGCTGCACCTGCGCACCGATTTCGCCGTGAACCTGCGCACGGTGCCCTTCCCCACGCTGGGCACTGATATGCTGCGCCTGCTGCACCCCACTTCGGCCGTGGGCGGCATGCCCCGGCAGGCGGCGCTGGAGTTTCTGCACCGCCACGAAGGCTATGACCGGGCCTACTACAGTGGCTTCCTGGGCCCCGTGAACTTGCCCCAGCGCGGCGTGGCCCGTCTGTTCGTGAACCTGCGCTGCCTGCAACTTCGCCCCCCGGAAGCCGTTCTGTACGCCGGCACCGGCCTCACCGCCGACTCTGATCCGGCCCGCGAATGGAGCGAAACGGAAATGAAGCTGAGCACGGTGGCCGCTGCGCTGCGGTGAGCTGTCATTGCGAGGACGAAGGACGAAGCAATCCGTCCCGGACAACGAGCAACGCCTTATTAACCTGGAATCCCTTCCGTATGCATCACCAGTAGGTTTTTTGTGGGTTAACAAAGCTTTTCACATTTCAGAGGACGGATTGCTTCGTCGTTCCTCCTCGCAATGACACGTTTCACCAATGCAAGCCATCCACAATATCGCCGAAATCTGCGCTCAGCATGGCATTACGGATGTGGTGCTGTCGCCGGGGAGCCGGTGCGCGCCGCTGACTATTGCCTTTGCCCGGCACCCGCATATTACGGTGCGCACGGTGCCCGATGAGCGGGCGGCGGCCTTCATCGGGCTGGGACTGGCGCAGAGCCAGCGGCGGGCGGTGGCGCTGGTGTGCACCTCCGGCACGGCGGGCCTGAACTACGCGCCGGCCGTGGCCGAGGCCTTTTTCCAGCAGATTCCGCTCGTCATTTTTACCGCCGACCGCCCCCCGGAATGGATTGACCAGCTAGACGGCCAGACCATCCGCCAAACCGACCTCTACGGCGCCCACGCCAAAGGCACGTTCACGTTTCCTGCCGACACCAGCCACACCGACGCCAAGTGGCACGCGGCCCGGTTAGTGTCGGAGGCCATCAATCTGGCGCAGCAGTTTCCGGCCGGGCCGGTGCAGGTGAATGTGCCGCTGCGGGAGCCGTTTTATCCGAAGCAAGGCGAGGAAATTCGGTTCGAGAAAGTCCGCATCATCCGGGAAATAACCGGCCCGCCGCGCCTGCCCGGCCCCGAGTTCGTGGCGCTGCGCCGCACCATCCGCACCACGCCGCGGGTGCTGGTGGTAGCCGGCCAGCACCACCCCGATACCGCGCTGCTGCTGGCGCTGCGCCAGTTTCAGGGTGCGTACCAGGTACCGGTGGTGGGCGACGTTATTGCCAATCTGCACCAGCCCGTGGGGGCCAACTACGACCTGCGCACGGCCCCCATCAGCCACCAGGACGTGTTTCTGGCCGTACCGGAGCCGGGGTTGAAGGCGGCTTTGCGGCCCGATCTGCTCATCACCTTCGGCCAGTCGCTCATCTCCAAAGCGCTGAAGCTGTACCTGCGCGAGTCGGCCCCGGCGGAGCACTGGCACATCCAGGCCGCCGGCCCGGTGGCCGATACGTTCAAGTCGCTCACACGCATCATTCGGCTGGAGCCGGTCGATTTTTTCCGGCAGCTGGTGGCTACGGATTACTCGATGTTCGGCGGGCTGGTGTCGGCCGAGGACACAGCCGAGGCCCAAGGCATCGCGCCTGATTCCGTGGAATCTCCGGCTGCTACGACAGCCGCTGGTTCGATTCCTAGCGAAACCACCGAACGCCTCACCTGGCCGAAAGCCGGCTGGGCTTTGCCCGAAAAGGATGCTGCCGCCAAAGCCGACTTCGCCACGCCCTGGCGCAAAGCCGACCGCTGGGCCAAAGGCTTCCTGACCGATTTCCTGGCGCAGCACGACCAGCCGTTCAACGAATTCACGGCCTTCCACCACACGCTGCGTCACCTTACCGACGGCACCGCACTGCACCTAGCCAACAGCATGGCCGTGCGCTACGCCAATATTCTGGGCATACCCGATACCAAAAGCATCGAGGTATTTGCCAACCGCGGCACCAGCGGCATCGATGGCTGCACCAGCACGGCCGTGGGCGCGGCCCTGGCCCAGCCGGAGCGCCGCGTAGTGCTGCTCACCGGCGACGTGGCGTTCTTTTATGACCGCAACGCTTTCTGGCAGAACTACCCCACGCCCAACCTGCGCGTGGTGCTGTTCAACAACCACGGCGGCGGCATCTTCCGCCTCATTGATGGCCCGCGCCAGCAGCCCGAGCTGGCAGAGTTTTTTGAAACCCGCCAGCCGCTTACGGCCGAGCACACGGCCCGCGATTTTGGCCTGCGCTACTTCACGGCCGCCAACTTCGCTGAACTCAAAACGGCTTTATCGGTTTTCTTTGCACCCGGAAGCAGCGCGGCGCTCTTGGAAATCACCACCGACAGCGCCACCAACGCCGCTTTCTTCGAACACTACCGGGCCACGGTCCGCACATCTTTTTCCTGAACGATCTGCGTCCTCTGCGCAATCCTCTGCGTCCTCTGCGGGCTAAGTCGTTGTTACGATTTGAGCCCGCAGAGGACGCAGAAGAGCCGCAGAGGACGCAGAGCTCAACTTTCCTCCTCATGTCAATTACCTGGACTCCAATTAAGGAATTCCGCGAAATCCTCTTCACCTTCCACGAGGGCATCGCCAAAATCAGCATCAACCGCCCGCAGGTGCACAATGCCTTCACGCCCCTCACGGTGCAGGAAATGATTGAGGCAATGGACATCTGCCGCATGCGCACCGATATCGGCGTGGTCATCCTCACCGGCGAGGGCGGCAAAGCCTTCTGCTCGGGTGGCGACCAGAGCGTGCGGGGCCACGGCGGCTACGTGGGCGAAGACACCGTGCCCCGCCTGAACGTGCTGGACCTGCAGAAGCAGATTCGCTCCATCCCGAAGCCCGTCATTGCGATGGTGGCCGGCTGGGCCATCGGCGGCGGCCACGTGCTGCACGTGGTCTGCGACCTGAGCATTGCTGCCGAAAATGCCCGCTTCGGCCAGACCGGCCCCAAAGTCGGCTCCTTCGATGGCGGCTTTGGGGCCTCGTACCTGGCCCGCGTGGTGGGGCAGAAAAAGGCCCGCGAAATCTGGTTCCTCTGCGACCAGTACGACGCTCAGGAGGCCCTCGACATGGGCCTGGTAAACAAGGTAGTGCCGCTCGATAAGCTGGAAGAAACCACCGTGGCCTGGTGCAAAAAGATTCAGGAGAAAAGCCCGCTGGCGCTGCGGATGCTCAAGTCGGCCTTCAACGCTGAGCTGGACGGGCAGGCGGGTATTCAGGAGCTGGCCGGCAACGCCACGCTGCTCTACTACCTGAGTGAGGAAGCCAAGGAGGGCCGCAACGCCTTCATCGAGAAGCGCACCCCCGACTTTTCGAAGTACCCGAAGTTCCCGTGAGGAAATGACTTCGGCATTTTGAAAAAAGACCCGCACCACGCCGTGCGGGTCTTTTTTTGGGCCGGCAATCCGGGGTGGGCAAACCGGCTTTGCGGCAGTACGTTAGCATTTCTTTGGACGCTTTTAGGTAAAGCAGCCTATTTGCGTCTCCTTGCTGAACATCCGGAGCGGCATCATTAACTCGACCTCAGCAATGATTGAGACGCAAGGATGCGTCTCTACGCCGTTTTGATGACTGCCAAATTCGTGTAAACTGACCCAACCCATGCCTGCTTCCCTGCAACGCTTCCTCGACGCCCAAGAACACGACTACGCCACGGCCCTGGCCGAAATTCAGGCTGGGCGCAAGCTTAGCCATTGGATATGGTACATCTTCCCCCAGATTCAGGGGCTGGGCTTCAGCGAAACGTCGCGGTTTTACGCCATCCAGGGTCGGGCCGAGGCGGAGGCGTATCTGGCGCATCCGGTGCTGGGCCCGCGCCTGCTGCGCATCAGCGAGGCACTGCTGGCCCTCAGCTCCAGCAATGCCACCCAGGTTTTGGGCCAGCCCGACGACCTGAAGCTACGCTCGTCCATGACCTTATTTGCGGCCCTGAACCGCAGCCCCGTCTTCCAGGCCGTGCTCGATAAGTTCTTTGGCGGCGCACCTGATGCCCGCACGCTCCAGCTGCTGGAGGGCCGGTAGCGCGGAAATCCGTTCCGCGCTATTCACTCAGAGCCTGCTGAACCAGTTTCACGTTTTAACCTAAACCTGCTACCTTCCCCGGCATATTTTTTCGCTGCGCCATGAAATTCCCGCTACTATTCACCCTGCTGGCCTTGGCCACCGGATCCGTCGCCCAGACCACGCCCGTTGCTTCGGCTCTGCCGGCCGCCACCCAGAAAACAATAATAGTGGAAGCCTCCTGCGGCCAGTGCCGCCTAGGCCTGCCCGGCAAAAGCTGCGACCTGGCCATCCGCCTGAACGGCCAGGCCTACTTCGTGGACGGCACCACCATCGACTCCCACGGCGACGCCCACGCGAAGGACGGCTTCTGCAGCGCCATCCGGCAGGCCGAAGTGCAGGGCGCGGTGGTAGATAATCGATTTAAGGCCACGTATTTCCGGCTGCTGCCGGAGGTGAAAAAAGAGAAGTGAGTGATAAATCTATGACCGGTGAGCTGCGGCAATTCAAACGTGGGCCCAAACTTTCGAAAACCAAAAAGCGCCACCCAAGTCAGGTGGCGCTTTTTATTGCCTGAAATTTCAACTCAAAATATCGACCCGTACGCCTCGCACCCGGCGCACCAGCCGTAGAAGTCGCGCAGCCGCTCACTTTTGGCTTCTTGCTTTTGTCGCTTGCGGGCGGCGCGGCGGATGGCCTTGGCGACCAGGACGGCCAGCGGCGCGGCGGTATAGTGGCGCAACATGAGGTAGCGCCGGAACACGCAGGTGCGGGCCAGGGTAAAGGGGCTGGAAGCGGGAGCATTCATGGCGCGGAGAGGTTGATACGGATGCTTAAGATACGACTTTAATCGCCTCTATGCCAAGGGCTGGCAACGAACTTGGCAGGCGGTTACTTGGGTGCCATGCCCGCGGGCTCTTCCGCGGCCGGCTTGGCCTGCCGGGGTCGTATTTTGCGCCTGTTCCTGTTAGGCTCCCGCATTGGGAAGCTTGTCCTTTCCGGTCTGCCGAAACCCTGCGCAAGCAAAGAGTGCCGTTCTTTGCACATCCATCCGGGCCCCGCGCGATAAGGGGCCCGAAAGGATCATTTTTCAGCAGCCGAGCAGCACGTGATAAACGCAACCGAACAAGAAGAGCGGGAATACCTGGAGCAGATAAAGGAGCAGCTGACCCTGGCCATCCGCCGCGTGGATGAGGCCGTGAAGCAGTTTTCCAGCGAGCTGCGGCAGAAGAAGGAATACCTCCACGAGCACCAGTCCGGCATGGACGACGCCGACATGGTGGCCGCCGGCCAGTCCATCGACCGCATGGCTTTTACAGGCGAGGCCAGCGTGGCCCGCAAGCGCCGCCTGCTCAAATTGATGCAGTCGCCCTACTTCGGCCGCGTCGACTTTACCACTCCCAACGGGGTAACCACGCCGGTGTACATCGGCGTGCACTCATTCGTGGACGAGCAGCGGCGCCACGGCCTCATTTACGACTGGCGCGCGCCCGTTTCCTCCCTGTTCTACGACTTCGAGCTGGGCGACGCTGCTTACACCACGCCATCGGGGGGGCTCGTGCGGGGCCGCATTGCGCTCAAGCGCCAGTACAAGATCCGCGACGGCCGCCTGGAGTTCGTGCTCGACAGCGCCGTGAGCATCCACGACGACGTGCTGCAGCGCGAGCTGGCCAAGTCCTCGGACGACAAGATGAAGAACATCGTGGCCACCATTCAGCGCGACCAGAACGCGGTGATTCGCAACGAAACGGCCCCGGTGATGATTATCCAGGGCGTGGCCGGGTCGGGCAAGACCAGCATTGCCCTGCACCGCATTGCCTTCCTGCTCTACCCCCACCGCGAAACCATCCGCGCCAAGGACGTGCTCATTATTTCGCCCAACAAGGTCTTCGCCGACTACATCTCCAACGTGCTGCCCGAGCTGGGCGAGGAGTACATTCCGGAGATGGTGATGGAGGAGCTGGCCGCCGACCTGCTCGAGAACCGCTACCCTTTCCAGACCTTTTTCGACCAGGTAGCCACGCTGCTGGAGCGGCCCGACCCGGCGTTTATTGAGCGGATTCAGTTTAAGTCATCGACGGAGTTTCTGAGCCGGCTGAACCAGTACCTGCTGCACGTCGAGAATACCTACTTCACCCTGACCGACCTACGGGTAGGCAGCACCGTGGTGCCCCGGGCCCTGATTCAGGAGAAGTTCCGGACCCTGCACCGGGTGCCGCTGCTGAAGCGGTTTGCGCTGGTGGCCGAGGCCGTGCGGGCTCACGTGCGCGACGCGGCCCGCCGCAAGCTGACCGGGACCGAGAAAGCCACCATCGGGGAGGCCATTCCGCGCATGTTCCGCTTCCACAACGTGCTGGACCTGTACCGCGACTTTTACCGCTGGCTGGGCCAACCCGGCTTGTTCCGGCACGACCACCGCGCGGGCCTGGAATACGCCGACGTGTTTCCGCTCATCTACCTGCGCCTGCGCCTGGAGGGCATCAGCGCCTACGACCACGTGAAGCACCTGCTAGTGGATGAGATGCAGGACTACACCCCGGTGCAGTATGCGGTGCTGGCGCGGCTGTTTCCGTGCCGCAAAACCATCCTGGGCGACGTGAGCCAGACGGTGAATCCGTACAGCGCGTCGTCGGCCGAATCCATCGAGCGGGTGTTTCCGCAGGCCGACGTGGTGAAGCTGCTGCGCAGCTACCGCTCCACGCTCGAAATCACGGCCTTCGCCCAGCGCATCACCCCCAACCCCGCCATCATCCCGATGGAGCGGCACGGCCGGGAGCCGCTGATCCTGCCCTGCGCCGGCAACGCCGAAGAGCTGGCCGCCATCCGGACGCTGGTGGCGGAGTTCCGGGACTCGGGCCGGCAGTCGCTGGGCATCATCTGCAAAACGCTCCGGCAGGCCACGCACGCGCACCAAGCGCTCCACGACCTGGGCAGCATCCACCTGCTCACGGCGGAATCGGCCACGTTCAAGGAAGGCGTCATCCTCACCACGGCGCACCTGGCCAAGGGCCTGGAGTTCGATGAGGTCATCGTGCCCTTCGTCTCGGCCCGCAGCTACCAGACCGAGGTAGACCGGAGTATGCTCTACGTGGCCTGCACCCGGGCCATGCACCAGCTCACGCTCACGTATTCGGGCGAACTGACGCCGTTTTTGGCGGATGCGCGGGAGGTGGTGACGGGGGACGCCGGGTAGTGGCGGCGGCTCCCGGGCGAGTTGCGTTAAGCAAGCTGTTTTGGTGGGTATCCTTAACTTGCTGGCGTACTGAGGACGGGTTGACGCAACTTGCAGTGGCTGCGGGTTGCGTTGAGCCGGATGTTACAGGGTATTTTAAGACGACAACCAAACAGACAGATACATAGACAATTGGACGCATTTTTACTAATAGGTCTTTACATACTTGTATTCGTTGGCCTTCCAATTGCAATTGGTTGTTTGATTTATTTTGCCCCAAAGAAACTTGGCTATCCAAAGACAGGAAAGTATCTAACTATAATCTTTGGACTATTTATTTTGGCGGCTATTTTATCAGCTGTTTTTGAAGACCAACTTTTCACAAATAACAATGCAAAAGAACTTGTGGAAGAATATGAAGTTTTGTTGACAGACAAATTTGATTTGAAAGAAAATAAATCAATGTCTGGCATCGGTGATTATTACCACACATTTACTTTAAAAATTTCAGAGCGTGACAAAAACAATGCAATTTTAAAGATTAAAGACTCTGACAACTTTAAAATAAACAATGCTTCAATAGAAAGCTTGCTTCATCAACAACAAGAAAGGTATTTCGGCCCAAGAGTTATTCAAAATTACGAAACTGAAAATTCATATATCAGAGAGTATTTTCAGCCAAGTGGGCGAAGAGGTTACGCGCCGACATTTAGAAGAATTTCAATAAGCAAGACAGAAAACGAACTAATATTTGAAGACATTAAAGAATAGAGAAACGCCTATAACATCAGATTTGCAATAGGCAGTGTTTCGTGCTCTGCAAAAAGCTTTGTGGTTAAATATAATTAATTCCTCCGCATGGACATTTGTTCTAAAAAAACACGCCCAGCCCAAACCCCCAAAAAAACCAAAAAAGCGCCACCCGAATCAGGTGGCGCTTCTCGTTCCCCGAAGTTTCAACGCAAGCGGCGGGCGGCTTTGGCTACCAGAGCGGCCAGGCGAAACGGCCTGAGACACTACTTTATTCGCCTGAAAGCCAGGCCGAAGCGGGCGGGGCCGGCTTTCAGGCGGGAGCTTCGTAGGCCGGGAAGGTTGTAATTCCGTTCATCTTTGTCGCCGGCTTTTCCCGCTTCGCTTATGTCTGCTACTCCGCTCCTGCCCGATTCCCTGCTGCTCAACGGCCGCGAATTCCGCTACGACGACATCCGCCAATACCCCGCCAACAGCCCCACCGACCTGAACGGCTACGAGGCCAAGGTGCTCGACTTCTGCCGTCAGTGGCTGAACGGGGCCCAGGAATTCGGGCTGCGCACCTCCGGCTCCACCGGCAAGCCCCAACTCGTGACCATGCGCCGCCGGCAGCTGGCCGCCTCCGCCCGCCGCACCGGCGAGTACTTCGGCCTGGGCCCCGGCGACCGGATGCTGGTGTGTCTGAACTGCGAGTTTGTGGGCGGCCTGATGATGCTGGTGCGCGGCCTGGAGCTAAACCTGCATATGACCATCGTGGAGCCCCAGGCCGACCCGCTGGCCCTGGTGCCCGCCACCGCGCGGTTCGACTTCGCCTCCTTCGTGCCCCTGCAGCTGCGCGAGGTGCTGGCCCACAACTACGCCGCCCGGCTCAACCGGCTGAAAGCCATATTGGTGGGCGGGGCCACGGTGGAAAGCAGCCTGGAAAAGCAATTGCAGCCGCTGAAAGTGCCCGTGTACCTCACCTATGGCATGACGGAAACGGCCTCCCACATTGCCCTGCGCCGCCTCAACGGCCCCACCGCCACGCCCTTCTACAAGGTGCTGCCCGGCATCCACATCGGCCAGGATGAGCGCGGCTGCCTGACGGTGCGCGCCGACGTGACCGACGACCGCCTGGTGACCACCAACGACCGGGTGCGCCTACTCGAAGATCACAGCTTCGAGTGGCTGGGCCGCGCCGACTTCGTGATAAACTCTGGAGGCGTGAAGGTGCAGGCCGAAAAGGTGGAGCAGGTGCTGGAAGTGGCCCTGGCCGAGCTGGGCCTGCCCCACCGCGCCTTCGTGGCCGGCCGCCCCGATGCCCGGCTGGGCGAGCAGGTGACGGCCTTCCTGGAAGGCCAGCCGCTGCCGGAGGCCCAGGCCAAGAAGCTGCTGGCGCTGCTAACGGAGCGGCTGGAGCGCTATGAGCGGCCCCGCGAGCTGGTGTACGTGCCGCAGTTTCGCACCACGGCCTCCGGCAAGCTGGATCGGCTGGGCACGGTGCGCAGCATTGCTACGGCACCGCGCAATCTGTCTTCGTGAGTTGTCGGCTGTCATTTCAACCATCTGTCATCCTGAGCGGCGCGAAGCAAAGCGAAGGACCTTCCTCCGTTAAGTGACAAGCCTTTTGAAATGAGCAACGCCCTTTCCCGTTAGCGCAGGAAAGGGCGTTGGGCGTTGAAAAACGTTTTCTAGTAGCTGAAGAGGAAGGTCCTTCGCTTTGCTCAGGATGACAGACGATATCAGGGTGGTCTTCGATACCAAACTCACCCCGCCACTTCCGCTTCTTAACTATGTGAAAAAAGCCTTTGCTTTGTACTACTTTCCCATTCTGCCTTTTTCGCAATGAAGCGTAACACAATTTCGGCGGCGGCGTTGCTGCTGGCGGCTCAGTTTGGCGGCGGTTGCGCCGGCACCACGGCCACAACCACCACTCCCACGGAAACAGCCGTAGCGGCGGCCACGGCGGAGGCCATAACGGACCTGGGCGCCCCCAAATCCACCCAGCCAGCCACGCCGGCCACCGACCAGCAGCCCGCCTTCCAGACCGTGACCGAGCAGGTGGCCGACCTGCGCTTGCTGCGCTACCAGGTGCCGGGCTTCGAGACGCTGGAGCCGCGCCAGAAGGAGCTGCTCTACTACATGTACGAGGCCGCGCTGAGCGGGCGCGAAATCACCTACGACCAGAACTATAAGCACAACCTGCGGGTGCGCCGCACGCTGGAAGCGCTGTGGGCCGCCAACCAGGAGCGCATTGCCAACACCTCGAACACGAACAACGTGGATCAGGCCAACAAGCTGAACATCTACACCAAGCGGGTATGGTTCAGCAATGGCATTCACCACCACTACTCCACCCGCAAGTTCGTGCCCGAATGCACGCCTGCTTATTTCGCCGGCCTGGTGAAAAGCGTGGATGCCGGTACGCTGCCGCTGGAAAAGGGCGAAACCGTGGACCAGTTTCTGGCTGCCATCACGCCCATCATCTTCGACCCGAACGTGGCCCCGAAGCGCGTGAATCAGGAGGCCGGCAAAGATCTGCTGACTACCTCGGCCACCAACTTCTACGAGAACGTGACGCAGAAGGAAGCGGAGGCTTACTACGCCAAAAAGATTGATAAGAAGAGCAAAACGCCCATTTCCTACGGCCTGAATTCCAAGCTGGTGAAGGACAAGCAGGGCCGCGTGTTTGAGCTGCCCTGGAAAGTGGGCGGCATGTACGGCGCGGCCCTCACCCAGGTGATTTACTGGCTGGGCAAAGCCGTGGACGTAGCCGATACGCCCGAGCAGAAGCTGGCTCTGCAGCGCCTGATCCAGTATTACCGCACCGGCGACCTGAAAACCTGGGACGACTACAACATTGCCTGGGTACGCGACACGAAGAGCCGCACCGACTTGGTGAATGGCTTCATCGAGGTGTACGGCGACCCGCTGGGCTACCGCGCCACCTACGAGTCGGTGGTGTCGTTTAAGGATCTGGAGGCCAGCAAGCGCATCAAGGCCATCGGCGACGAGGCCCAGTGGTTCGAGGACAACTCGCCGATTTTGCCCCAGCACAAAAAGAAAAACGTGGTGGGCATTACGGCCAAGGTGATTACGGTGGTGGTGGAAAGCGGCGACGCGGCCCCGGCCACGCCCATCGGCATCAACCTGCCCAACGCCAACTGGATCCGCAAGGAGCACGGCTCCAAGTCGGTGAACCTGGGCAATATCGTGGACGCCTACGCGCTGGCTGATGCCGGCGGCACGCTGGATGAGTTTGCTTACTCGGCCGAGGAAAAGGCCCGGGCGCGGCAGTACGCGGGCCTGGCCGGCAAGCTCCACACCGATATGCACGAGGTAATCGGGCACGCCTCGGGGCAGATCAACGCCAATGTGGGCACGCCCAAGGAAACCCTGAAAAGCTATGCCTCCGCCATTGAGGAGGGCCGCGCCGACCTGGTAGCGCTGTATTACCTGATGGACGAGAAGCTGGTCCAGCTGGGCGTGGTGCCGAGCCTGGAAGTGGGCAAGGCCGAGTACGACAACTACATCCGCAACGGCCTGATGGGCCAGCTGGTGCGCCTGCCCCTGGGCGAAACCGTGGAGGAAGCCCACATGTGCAACCGCCAGATGGTGGCCAAATGGGCCTTCGAAAAGGGCAAAAAGGACAACGTAATCGAGAAGGTGACCCGCGACGGCAAGACGTACTTCAGGATCAACGACTACCAGAAGCTGCGGGGCCTGTTTGGGCAGCTGTTGCGCGAGCTGCAGCGCCTGACCAGCGAAGGCGACTACGCGGCGGCCAAAAACCTGATTGAGACCTACGGCGTGAAAGTGGATCCCACCCTGCACAAGGAAGTGCTGGAGCGCTACGCCAGGCTCAACATCGCGCCCTACGCGGGCTTCATTCAGCCGCGCCTGGTGCCGGTGGAAGTGGGCGGCAAAATCACGGATGTGAAGGTGGAATACCCCGCCGACTTCGCCCAGCAGATGCTGGACTACAGCCGCAAGTACAAGTTTCTGCCGAACTACAATTAACTTGTTCAGACTCTGAAGAACGGGTCCTGCTGAGCGAAGCCGAAGCATCTCGCGTGCTTCGTTGCAACCTCACCCCCAACCCCTCTCCAAAAGAGAGGGGAGTCGGATGAAGCGGGCGAGATGCTTCGACCAGCGGACGCCAGATGACGCCTGACCCGTTCTTTTCTCTTCTGTTTTCCTGAATCAACACTTCCTGCCTTCATGAAACACTTTTTCCTTGCCACGCTCACGCTGCTGCTGTTTCTGAGCGCCACCGCGCCCTCGCAGGCCCAGACCACCAACGCCAACGCGGCCCGCTACGAGTATTGCGAGCTGCTGAAAACCGACTTTCTGACCACGCCCCGCAAGACCAAAGGCAGCGACATTTTCGTGGACTTCGGCTTTGGCTACGAGAAGCTGGGCGAGAGTGATTTCGCCAAGCGCGAGGTAGGCAAGATGGAAGTACTTTCGACCCCGCTAAGCACGCTCAACTACATGGGTAAGCTGGGCTGGGAGCTGGTGCAGGTGTATTCATTGCCCAACGGGCAGAAAAACCAGCAGTCAACGCACATGCTGTTGCGCCGCCTCACCACGGCTTCGGGGCCAAAGTAAATTGGTGATTTTCTGGGCAAAAAAGCCGGCTTCCTGCGCAGGAAGCCGGCTTTTTTTGGTTTATCAACCAAGTTGCCGCACAGCCGCAGCGCGGCGGCAGGTTTGTAGTAAGTCATCGAGCAAATAGAACCAAGCCGCGTAGCGGTGACAGAACCGCCCGAACGACTCTGTCACCGCTACGCGGCTTTGTCTTGCGTACTTTGCTCCTTATCTACAAACCTGCCGCCGCGCTGCGGCTACGCTGACGCCTAGTTTAATCGTCGGCGCGCAGGCCGGTCTGGCTGAAAAGGCGGCGCTTGAAGCGCAGGGTCTTATACAGGTCGCCGAGCGAGACTTTGGCGCGGCCGTAAAACACGGGGCCGTTCAGCTCGCGCTGCAGATTGCGCGGCACGAACACCGGCTGCCGCCAGCCTAGGCCCGTGCCCACCGAAAACCAGCGAAACACCCGCATCTGCCCTGCCACGGTAGGCTCGGCCAGCCAGATGGTTTCTTTGGGGGAGCGCAGAATGGTGCCGTCGGGCACGAAAAAGCGGGAGTAGGATTTGCCCACGCCCAGCTGCAGCTGGCTGCTCATTTCCCAGCGCCGGGTCCGGATGAGCACGTACTCGCCGTAGCCGGCCACGTAGCGAAAGCGCAGCTCGGAGCGGGTGGTGGCGGGCAGCTCGGCGGGCAGGGGCTGGCGCGAGGGAATAGGGCTACTAAGCAAGTACACGCCGATGCCCGTGCGCACGCGGCCGCGCCACTCCACGCCCAGCTTGAGGCCCAGCAGCGTCACGTAGCGGCGGTTGAGGATGGAGTTGCGCACATCGAGCTGAAACACCGGGCGGCGGTGCAGCTGGGCGCTGTCGGTGGCGTAGTCGGCACTTTGGGCCACGGCCGGGCCGGCCAGCAACACGCCGCCCAGGCTCCCCACCAGAATCTTTTTAGCCGCCTTATTCACGGCCCAAAGGTACGTACCCGGCCGGTAACTGGTCGTTTTTGGGCTGAATTTGCCCCCATTGGGCCACCGCCAGGACCGAACCGGAGCTTCACCCCCACCGATTCGCCGCTTCACCCGGCGCGGCGGCGGGTTCACCGGCTTGCGGCTTTTTTGCGGGGGCCGGGCCGGGTAGCTTTGATCTGTTCCTACCATCAAACGTCCCGCTTCCGATGCTCACGCCCGACCTGTTGTTTTCGTTGGCCAATGCTGCAGCCTTGCTGGGCTGGCTACTGCTGGGGGTGGCGCCGCGCTGGCGCGGCACCCAGGCAGTAGTGCATTCGGGGGCGCTGCCGCTGGGGCTGGCCGGGGCGTATGCGCTGCTGATCGGCGGGCACTACCTGGGGCCGCACGCCGGCACGGGCGGGTTTGGCTCCCTGGCCCAGGTAGCGGCGCTGTTTCAGGATCCGTGGGCGCTGCTGGCCGGCTGGGTGCACTACCTCTGCTTCGACCTGACCATTGGGGCCTGGCAGGCGCGCGATGCCCGGCGGCGCGGCCTGCCGCACTGGCTGCTGCTGCCCTGCCTGCTGCTCACGTTTCTGCTGGGGCCGGTGGGGCTGCTGCTCTACCACGCGCTGCGGCGCTTCTACCCTGCCCCTACACCGGTAGCAGACTGATTTCGTGCGTTTTCCTTTGGTCTTTTTTAGCTGATTCCGATGAAAGCTCTTGCCCTGCCTTCTTTTTTTGCCCCACCGGCTAATTCTGCCCCCACGCCCGCCCGGCCCGGTTCCGGGGTGCGCCACTTCCTGCGGGTGCTGCACGGCGTGAACCCGCTGCTCTCGGGGGCCGGGTGGCTGAACGTGCCGCTCATTGCCCTGGCCCTGCTCCTGCTGCCCTTCGACGAGCGCACGGTAACGGGTCTGAACGTGTGGTTTAAGCCCCTCAAATTTGCTCTTTCCGGCCTCCTTTACCTCTGGACGCTGGCCTGGCTGCTGGCCGACCTGCCTGCCCCCGCCCAGCGGGCCGTGCGCCGCCTCAGCGCGGGCGTGGCCCTGAGCCTGACGATCGAAATCCTGATTATCTACCTGCAGGCGGCCCGGGGCACCACCTCGCACTACAACGTGGGCTCGGCGCTGGATGGGGCATTGTTCGGGCTGATGGGCTTTTTCATCATGGTCAATACCACCTTGGTGGTCTGGGCCCTGATACTCACGCTGCGCCACCGGCCCTTCGGCCCGGCGGCCTATGTGTGGGGCATGCGCCTGGGGCTGCTGCTGTTTCTGGTGGGCAGCGCCTTGGGCGGGGCCATGATTCAGCATCTGGGCCACACCGTCGGCGCGGCCGACGGCGGGCCGGGGCTGCCGGTGCTGGGCTGGAGCACCCGCGCCGGCGACCTGCGGGCGGCCCACTTCCTGGGCCTGCACGCCCTGCAGGCCCTGCCGCTGGTGGGCTGGCTGCTCAGCCGCTCCGCGCCAAAGCTGAAGGTGCGTGGGCAGGTAGCGGGGCTGCTGGCCTTCACGCTGCTGTATTGCGGGGCCGTGGCCTGGCTGTATTGGCACGCTATGCAGGGGCTGCCTTTCTGGAAACTCCAGTAACTATACTACCGCCGTCGCTCGGCGGGGCCGGTTGACGGCGCGGCGACTTTCTACTTCGCCCCGCTACCTTTCCTTCAAATCTTTCTCTTTCCCGTACGCCATGCTCCGCTCCGCTCTTTCCCGCCTGCCGTTTGCTTTGCTGCTGTTGTCCCTGCTGCTGGTTTTCACTTTGGGCCAGGCCCGGCACCTTCCCAAGCATACCCTCACCAACGGCCCCACCACCCTGCTCACCTCCGATTCGGTGCGGCTGTATGTGCGGGTGGCCGGGCAGGGCACGCCCTGCGTGTTCGTTCACGGCGGACCGGGCGCGGGCAGCTACGCCTTCGAGCAGCTGGGTGGCCGGCCGCTCGAGCAGCAGCTGCACATGATTTACTTCGACCAGCGCGGCAGCGGCCGCTCAGCCAGCCCGGCGGGCAATGCATACTCGATGCCGCGCATGGTGCAGGATCTGGAGGAGCTGCGCCGGCAGCTGGGCCTGGAGCGCTGGGTGGTGATGGCCCACTCCTTCGGCGGAGCCATTGCCACGGCCTACGCGGCGCAGTATCCGCAGCGGGTGCAGGCCCTGATCTTGGTGAATGGGGTGCTGAACCCGCCGGCTTCGCTGGAAGCCATGCTCAGCTACGGCACCGCGCTGTTACCGGCCGAGGCCCGGCCCGACGCAGCCCTGTCCCCCATGCAGCGCTTCGGCCTGGTGATGGGCGCACTCCAGCAGCGCCAGCTGGGCTCCCGGCTGCAGTTTTCTTCCGATTCGCTGGCGGCCCGCACCGGCCGCGCCAGCCGGGGCAGCGGCCCCAACCACGACTTCGCCGCCCAGGTATTCGGCGGCCGGCTGCCCGACTACGGCCACGACTACGTGCCCGCCTCCGCCACCCTCACGATGCCCGTGCTCACCATCGTGGGGCAGGACGACCGCACTACCGGGGCCGAGGCGCACACGTTCCGGTTTCCGCGCCAGCAGGTGGTGGTAGTGCCGGGCAAGCATTACTCCTTCGTGGAGCAGCCGGCCACTTTCCGCCGGGCCGTGGTCAGCTTTGTGCAGAAGCTGCCCCGCAACTCCTAGCCGAAAGCTGCTGCTGATGTGAGCTTGGCCTGAGCCTGACCCCGCGCCGTCGCCCGGCTCTGCTGAGCGACGGCGCGTGCCGCCATCGACGAAGTCACGGATTCGATTTATTTTTTTTTGATTGCGTGACTCTTGCGCGGCAGGATGGCAAGCCACTCCCCGCCGTTGCCCGGCACCGCCGGGCGACGGCGCCAGAGATTCCGTAGTCTTTCCTTCCTTACCATTATGAATCAACCCCTTATCGTGGCCGTGGGCGTGCCCGCGGACAGCCGGCTCAGCCAGTATTTTCCTGAAGAGCGGTATGCCGATGCTTACGCCGTGCCCCTGGCGGCCCACCACCCGGCGCAGGCCCCGGCCGTGGCCCGGCTGCTACTGGGGCAGGGGCCAAACTGGGTGCGCCGCCTGCTGCGCCTGCGCGACTGGCTGGTGCGCCCCCTGGGCCTGGCCACCTTTCCGACCCAGGCGGCCCCCGCGCCCGAGCCGCCGCTGGTGGCCGGCGGGCAGCTGGGGCCGTTCCGGGTGTTCAGCGTGGAGCCCCAAGAAGTAGTACTGGGCCAGGACGACCACCACCTCGACTTTCGGGTGTCGGTGTGGGTGCCGGCCGGGGCAGAGCCGCGCCGGGCGGTGCTGAGCACGGCGGTGCGGTTTCACAACCGCCTGGGGCGCGTATATTTCGCCCTGATCCGGCCGTTTCATCACCTGGTGGTGAAGGCCCTGCTGCGGCACGCGCTACGGGCCGCGCCTGCCGCCTGAGCTGATTTCGACTCCTTTGCCTGCCGCGCCCTGCCCATGAACGACCGTCGCCTGCGCCTGCTGGGCATTCCCGCGCTGGCTATTCTTATTTCGCTGCTCACCCTGGACGACCTACCCCTGCGGTTTTCCTGGGGCCTGGTGGTGCTGCACCTGAGCATTTCGCTGCTGTTTACCGCCACGCTGTGGGTGGGCACGCTCAGCATCTGGGGCTGGCTGCTGCGGCGCTACCCGGCCGTGGGACAAACCCAGCGGCGGCTCTGGCTGCTGGCCGGAGCCAGCCTGCTCTACACGGCGGTGGCTACCACAGCCCTGATGGCGCTGCTGCACCAGCTGCTGCCGCCCTACTTTTCGCTCGCACCCCGGCCCCTGCTCACCCAGATCCTGTTCAACCTGATTCCGGGGGCCGGGGTGCTGCTGCTCTACGAAAGCCTGCACTTTTTCGGGCAGTGGGAGCTGAACGTGCGCCGCGCCGAGCAGCTCAGCCGGGCCGGCGTGCAGAGCCAGCTCGAAGCCCTGCAAAACCAGCTCGACCCGCACTTCCTGTTCAACTCGCTCAACACCCTGTCCGCCCTCATCGACGACGACAACGCACCCGCCCAGAACTTCGTGGAGCAGCTGGCCGACGTGTACCGCTACGTGCTGCTGGCCCGCGACAAAGCCACGGTGCCGCTACGCGAAGAGCTGGCCTTCGTGGATACGTACGTGGCGCTGCAGCAAACCCGCTTCCGCACCAACCTGCGGGTGTCGCGGCAGATTCCGCCCGTCCTGCTCGACCACCGCGTGGCTCCGCTGAGCGTGCAGCTGCTGGTCGAAAACGCGCTGAAGCACAACGTGGTGAGCCGGGAGCATCCGCTCGAAATCAGCATCGCGGCCGATGCCGGCACCGGCTACCTGCGGGTGCAGAACGCGCGGCGGCCGCGCGCCGCCGGCCTGGGCCCCGGCACCGGCCTGGGTCTGCAAAATACCGTGCACCGCTATGAGCTGCTCCAGGCCCCGCACCCAGTCCGCATCGAGCCCACGCCGGCTACCTTCACCGTGCGGCTTCCCTTGCTGCCGCCGCACTGATTTTCTTTTCAGCTGCTTATTTTTCCGTAGCCTATGAAGCCTTTGCTGGTATTGCTGACTGTATTTGTGGTGCTGGCGCTGGGCTCGTATCTGGTGGCGGATGGCCCCAACTATGTGCTGGCCGGGACCGGCGCTATGGCGGCCATGCTGCTATTTACGGGGGCCGGGCACTTTGCCTTCCGCCAGGGTATGGCCCGAATGGTGCCGTCCTTTCTGCCGGCCCCGGAAGCCTGGGTGCTGGCTACGGGCGGGCTGGAAATAGCGGCAGCCATCGGACTACTGGTTCCGGCATTGCGTGCCCCTACGGCCTGGCTGCTCATTGCTTTTTTCGTCCTGATCTTGCCCGCCAACATCCAGGCCGCCCGTCATCATCTCAACTACCAGACCGGCCAGCCCGACGGCCCCGGCCCGCCTTACCTCTGGTTCCGGATTCCGCTGCAGCTTTTCTTCATTGCCTGGACGTGGTATTTCGCCCTGGGCCTGCCGCTGGTGCAGGCGCTGCTACGGCCCTTTCTTGCCCCGCCCCACTAACTGATTCTGCTCCGTCTGCCATGACCGTTTTGCTGCTCGAAGACGAGTACCCCGCTGCCGAGCGGCTCCAGCGCCTGCTGCTTCAGGCCGCCCCCGACGCCCGCGTGCTGGCCGTGCTCGACAGCGTGGCCGACGCCGTGGCCTGGCTCACCCAAAACCCCGCCCCCGACCTGATCCTGTCCGATATCCAGCTCGCCGACGGCCTCAGCCTCGACGTGTTCGATCAGGTGCTCGTGCGCAGCCCGGTCATCTTCGCCACGGCGTATGATGCGTATGCGCTGCGGGCGTTCAAGGCCAACAGCATCGATTACCTGCTCAAGCCCATCAAGCTGGCCGAGCTGCAGGCGGCGCTGGCCAAGCTGCGCGAGTGGCAGCCGCACGCCCCGGCCCGCCAGCTCGAAACCCTGCGCGACAGTCTGCCGCGCCCGGCCCACGCCTACAAAACCCGCTTCCTGGTGCGCAGCGGCGAGCAGCTCTTGCCCCTGCCCGCCGCCGCCGTGGCCTGGTTCCAGAGCCGCCACGAAACCACCACCCTGGTCGCCGCCGACGGCCGCCGCTACGTGGTGGACTACACCCTGGAGCAGCTCGAAAAGCTCCTGGACCCCCAGCACTTCTTCCGCCTCAACCGCCAGCTCCTCACCCACCTGCAGGCCGTGCAGCGCCTGCACCCGCACTTCAATGGCAAGCTCAAGCTCGACCTGCAGCCCGCCCCGAGTGAGGAGGTGCTGGTGAGCCGGGAAAAGGCCGGCGCGTTTAAAAGCTGGCTGGAAGGGTAATGTCAGCTGTCATTGCGAGGAGGGACGACGAAGCAATCCGTCCCCTGAAATGTAGAAAGCTCTTTTTCACTAAGAAGCCCTGACGTAGCACGTACATCAGGGCTTTTCTATTTATGAAGCTTAGCTCATTGTTCAGGACGGATTGCTTCGTCGTGCCGCCTCGCAATGACAGTTTGGCCTCTCACCGCTCCAGCCACGCCCGAAACGCCGATACCCGCTCGCGGCTGACGAGCACGTCGCCGTCGGGGGCGGCGGGGACGAGCACGGTTTTCAGGCGGGAGTTGGTGTAGTGGATGATGTCGTGGATGGCGTCCTGGTGGGCGAAGTAGGCGCGGTTGAGGCGGAAGAATTGGCGCGGGTCGAGCAGCTTTTCGAGCTGCTCCAGGGTCTGATCGATGACGAAGCGGCGGTTTTCGCGGGTCTGCACGAAGGTGGCTTTTTCCAGGCTGAAGAAGTAGCTGATGTTTTCCACCGGAATCACCTTCAGATGCTCGCCTACCTTCACCACAAACTGCTTTTTGTACTGACTTTGCTGGGGCTGCAGCTGCTGCAATACCTGCGCCAGCAGGGCCGGATCGAGGGCCGGGGCGGGCGTGGCGCGGCCGCGCAGGTGGTGCAGCTTGGCCAGGGCCGCCTGCAGTTCTTCCTCGTCGATGGGCTTGAGCAGGTAGTCGATGCTGTTGACTTTGAAGGCCCGCAGCGCATACGCATCATACGCCGTGGTGAAGATGACGGGGCAACGCACGTCCAGCCGCTCGAACAGCTCGAAGCTCAGGCCGTCGGAGAGGTGAATGTCCAGGAACAGCACGTCGGGCGGCACGGGGGCGGTCTGGAGCAGCACCACGGCGGCTTCTACCGAGTCGGCGGTGCCGCGCACGTCCACGGGCGGGCTTTGGCGGCGCAGCAAATCGGTGAGGCGGCGGGCGGCCAGCGGCTCATCCTCGATGACGAAGGCAATCATACTTTTCTACTGGGAACAGTGGGGCTCAGGGAACAAAGGTGGAAAATATGCCGGTAAGCTAATCACTGGTCTGAAGCTGGCGCTGCAACGGAATTCACGAAGCTCCTACCTGGTTGGGTTGCGGGTATCCTGATTTGGGGAGCCAATTTTTTGAACCCGAACTGCCCCACTGTGGGCACGCCGCCCCCTAATAACGCGCAACTGCTTGCTGTTTACTCAAAGGAGAGGAAAGCTTCATGACAATGCGAATGCCGGCCTTTGGCCGCCTACAGCGCCTGTAGCACCTGCTTCACTGTGGCGCGCCGGCGGTAGTCGGGGTTGAAATAGACGAACCTGATCTTGCCATTCTGCCCGATGACGTAGGCGGCCGGCACGGGCAACACGCTCTGGTCGGAGCCGTTGGCCTGCTTCAGGTCCAGGCCGAAGCCCTTGTACTTATGCGCCGTGGCCTCGTCCACGCTGAAGGCGGTGTGGTAGGCCTTCATAATGGTGAAATTCTAATCGTGGATGATGGGGAAGGCCGCCGGATTCTACAGCGCGTCGGCGGGCTTGAGCAGTTGGGGGAAAGCTTTGCGGAATTTCTCCACTTTGGGCTGCGAAACGTGGGCAATGTAACCCTGGGTGGGGTGCAGGCGGTAGTAGCCCTGGTGGTAGGCCTCGGCGACCCAGAACTGCGTGAGCGGCACCACCTGCGTCACGATGGGCGCGGGGTAGTGATGCGCCGCGTCGAGCCGCCGGATGGTGGCCGCAATGAGCTGCTTTTCCTGGGGTGTGCGGTAGAAGGCCACCGAGCGGTACTCGGTGCCGGTGTCGGGGCCCTGGCGGTTCAGTTCCGTGGGGTTGTGGACCCCCAGAAAAAACACGTCGAGCAGCTGCTGGTAGCTCACTTGGCGGGCGTTGTAATACACCTGCACCGCTTCGGCGTGGCCGGTTTCCTCGCTGGCCACGGCTTCGTAGGTGGGGTTGGGGGTGGTGCCGCCGGCGTAGCCCGGCACGGCAGCCACCACGCCGCGCACTTCCTCAAAGGTTTCTTCGTGGCTCCAGAAGCAGCCGCCCGCGAAGGTGGCCACGGCCAGGCCGGTCAGGTTGCGGGGCGCGGGGCCGGCGGTGGAGCGGGTGGGCGCGGCCGGCGCATCAGACGACATCGGAACAAAGGCCAGGGAGGCCAGGCCCCCGCCAACCAGCAGCAGGGACAGAAAGAAATTGCGGGTTTCCATGAGGCAGCAGAAAAAAGCAGGCGAAGAAGGCAAGACTCGTTAGGCGGTTTTCCAGGCCCGGCGGGCCTCGGCGGCGGTGTAGAGGGCCGCGCCCAGCAAGGTCAGGTCTTTGATGAGGAAGCTGCCCGCGCCGCCCGGCACCCACAGCCCATCCACCTTCGCCAGGGCACCCGGCGTGGTGAACAGAAACGATACCGTGACGGCAAATATCAGCACCGCGCCCAGGCTGCCGACAAACGACCAGCGCGCCGCCACCGGCCGCAGGGCCAGCAGCACGGCCACCCCGATTTCCACGGCCCCCACCCCGTTGGACACGGCCCGCACGCTCAGCACCTGGTAGAGCCAGGCAAACAGCGGGCTACGAGCAAACAAGGGCTGGATGGCCGCGGCCTCGGTGGGCGTGAACTTGAACACGCCAAACCACAGCAGCACCAGCACCAGGCTGTAGCGCAGCAGCAGCGTGCCGGCGCTTTCGAGTGCGGTGGGCTCCGGCGGAGCTACCGGCCCCCGGGGGCCGGTAAGAGAATCAATGGCGGCGGCGGGCCGGTCTACGAGCAGGGAAGAAGGCATGGCGAAGGGGTGTAATGGGGTTGAGTTGCCCCGACAGACGCGGCCGGCACCGGGGCCTTACAGAGTTTTTCCGGATTATTTCCGCCCCCTGGAAACGGCTTGGTCCAACCGCTCCCGCCGCTTTAGTCCGGCACTACGGCTCCCCAGAACGCAACTACCCGGCAACAACGGTATCAACCGCTATTGCCGGGTAGGTATGCTTGGTGCTTTCGGCACCTACAAGCGCCATCCGCGGCGCAACCAGGCCACCCGCGCCGGCCGGAAGCGCCTTTCGGACTGCTTCTGACCAGCTGCGGGTGGCCTTTTACTAATGACTCATTTTGTCATCGGTCATTTTGCCTTTCTTGGCTTTTCTGGCAGGAGCCGTCATTTTCCCGTCCGTCATCTTGCCATCCGACATTTTTCCGTCGGCCATCTTACTATCCGACATCTTACCGTCCGACATCTTACCGTCGGTCATTTTGCCATCGGCCATCTTACCATCCGACATTTTCCCGTCCGACATTTTGCTGTCGGTCATCTTGCCATTCGACATTTTATCTGATTTGGCGGGGGGCTTTTGGGTGCCCTGGGCGAAAGCCGGGTTGGTGAGCGGAGCCGCCAGACAGGAGCCGGCAAACAGCAGGAACGCGAACAGGGCGGAGGTGGAAGCGGGTGAATTTTTCATGGGGGAGGGAAAAAGAGAAAAGTGAGATTGAGAAGTGGTTTCAGCGGGATGGACGCTGCCGGCAGCTGAACCTTACAGCCGTTCCCGAAAAAAACTCATCTTCTCTCTCCCTCCTCCAGCAGTTGCTGAAGCCGCTCCTTCGCCTCGTTCGACAGGCCGGGCTGGGCAGCACTGGCAGCAGCACGCACCGCGTTCCGGGCCAGCTCGCTCACCAAAACGGTTTGCTTGGCGTAGCGGCTGCAGTAGGGGCAATAGCGCAGGTGCAGCCAGAGGCTGTTGCGGGCGAGGGGGGCCAACGCCCCATCCGCCTGCTGTTCGACAAATAGGGTGGCCTGGCGGCAGGAAATGATTCGAAGCATGAAGGGGGGTGGTCAGTAGCCGACCAGAAAAAAAAGAAACTCAGGCGGCCCGGCCCAGGCCGTGCTTTTCCAGGCAGCGGCGCAGCTGCAGCTTGGCCCGATGGATAATTACCCAGTAGTTAGACGACGTCAGACTGAGTTCCTTACAAATCTCCTCCGCCGTCAGCTCTTCCACGAAGCGCAGCACAAATACGGCGGCGTGCTGACTGGGCAGCTTATCCTGGCAGGTGCGGAGCGTCTGTTGCAGCTCCTGCTGCTCCAGCGCGCCGTCGGCACTCTGCCAGCTGGTGGGGTATTGCTCGCGCCGCCAGTGCCCGTTGTCCTCCTGAAAAAAATCGGCCTCCGTGGGCCCATCGGGCGTGACGACTGCGAGCGATACTTCGGGGTGGCGGGCCTGACGGCGGTAGTGGTCGATGATCTTGCGGCGCAGAATCAGAAACAGCCAGGTGCGCTCCGAGGCCTCGCCCCGGAACGAGGCCAGCGCGTCCAGGGCGCTGAGCAGCGTGTCCTGCACCAGCTCCTCGGCGCACGCCTCATCCGACACCCGGCCCAGCGCGAAACGATACAGCTCATCGCCGAAGCGCGCTACCCACAGCGTCGGCTCAGGTTTGATCAGGGCAATTGACATGGGCAAAAAGGGGGATAACACCGGGAGTTACAGCAGCATAATCCGGTTGACAGATCAAGGTATTGACAATAAGGCGGTGAAGCATCCTTTTGCTGATCATTCTGCTTAGTGCAGATACCCAACGCACGCTACCCGGTTCGTCAGCAAACCCTTACGACGCACCGGCCGAGTGGGCAACCGGCGGGGGGCGCAGGCCGCGTTTACCCGGCGCTATTCCCCTGCCGGCTGCGGCGGAGCACGCCGGCAAACCGGCCCGCCGGGGAGCCCAGCCACCGGCTCAGCACCACCAGCGCGGCCGCCACGCAGGCCCCTGCTACCGGCATGAGCACCATGTGGCCGCCCAGCAGTAGGTAGCCAACCGGCACGCCCACAACCTGCGCCATTTTCAGCGCTAAAGAGGCCGTATGGGCCGTGGCCGGGCCCGCGCCCAGCAGCCGGAACCAGTGCCCCAGCGTGTTGCCGATGAGCCCGGCCAAGACGCCCAGCCCCAGGTCCAGCAGGTGCGGCATCATGCGCGCCAGCGACTCGGCCCGCACCCACGTCAGCGCCACGAAGGCCGCCACCGCCAGCAACGCCAGCGAGGTACGCAGTCCGGCCGGCCAGCGCGAGCTGTCCGCGAAGCGGGGCCGGGGCAGCGCGGGCAGGGAGGCAATAAGGCGGAAAGCAGGAGACGGACGCATAACAGGAGAAGCTTAGTTGCCCGGGTAGACGCGCCGGCACCCCACTCCTTACACGCACTTTCCGGCTTGGATACTGCCGACGACTGCCTACCTTACCACCCAACCGCTAACTACCTGCGTATGAAACGAATACTCCTGCCCCTACTACTGTTGCTGCTCGCCGCCACCGCCAGCCGCGCCCAGACGCCCGCCGCCCCGGCCCCTGCCGCCGCGGCCGCCCAGATGAAAGACGGCCGGATGCTGGCCCTGAAAAACGGCCAGCTGACGCCGCTGACGGCTGACCTGACCCTAGCCAACGGCGCTACCGTAAGTCCGGCCGGGGTGATGCGCCTGCCCACCGGCCAGACCATGCCCCTGCGGGAAGGCGAACAGGTGACCACCAGCGGCATGGTGGTGCCCGCCCCCATGCCAACGGCGCGCCGTATGTCGCGGGCCAACAAGCATGTGACCAAGGGCATGATGAAACCCATGCCGTAACGGCCACAGCCATTATCAGAAAGCCCGCCCAACGAAGCGTCACGGCTCGTAAGGCGGGCTTTCTGGTAGGCAAGCCGAGAACCTTCAGGGCTGGTCGGCCACCGCAGTTCGGGCCGCCAAGTGCCGGTCAAACCACGCCAGGGCCTGGGGCAAATGCCGCGTAATAGTCGTTTCGTCGTGCCCACCCCCGGGCATCACCACCAGCTCAGATGCCACCCCTGCCGCCTTCAGCTTAGCAGCCATACTTTCGGACTGTTGGGGCGGAATAAACGTATCCGCGTCGCCTACCACCAGCAGCGTGGGGGCATTATTCGGCCCGACATGGGAGATGGGTGATACATGCCGCCCAATGGCTTCCCGCTCTTTGGGGGCAGTAATGCGCTGAAAGGCGTTGGTTTCGGGGTTGAGGCGGGCGAAGTCAAACGCCCCTTCGAGGGAAACCAACGGGTGCTGCCCGAGCATGTGCTTGCCGGGCTTGCCCCAATTGAGAAAGTCAGTCGGGGGGTAAAAAGCCACCACGGCCTGCACCTGGCTGGATTCCGTGTCGACCGGGTCCGGTGCCTGCGGCTGGCCCGCACGACCCGCACAGCCCACCATTAAGGACAAGTGACCACCGGCCGAGTCGCCGGTGCTGCCGATACGGTTCGGGTCGATACCGTACGCCTGGGCGTGGTGCCGGATGAAGCGCACCGCCCGGTGCGCGTCCTCGATGTTTTCAGGCAGGGTAAACTTGGGGTTGCTGCCATGCACCACGGCAAATACGGTGTACCCCTTAACCAGCAGCGGCTCGATGTAGCGCGGAATATGCTCCTCGATCTTGGCGTGGTCGGAGTACCAGCCTTCGCTGATAAACAGAATAACACCTGCCCCATTGGCTTTCTTTTCGGGAGAAAACACGTCCATCGTCAGAGCGGTGCCGAACGAGCGGGCGTAAATAACTTCCCGGCGGGTGTAGGCGCTGGCGAAGCCGGCCGCAAGGGTCAGGTGAGGAGGCATAGGTTGCTGAGGCTGGTCGGTGGAAGATGATTCGGATTGGCAACCAGAAAGTCCGGTTATGGCACCCAGCAGCGTCAGGAGCACGGCCGCGACGCTCAGCAGCCTCCGCGCCGACGCCATTTGCCGCTTTGGCGCGGCCTGTTCTTGATAGAAGGCGGAACCCACGAGCAAAGCCTCGGCCCTAGTGGCCGGCGTGCCAGTCGTAGCCGCGGGCGGCCCAGTAGTCGGCCGGGCGCTTCTCCACGAAGGCAATGGTGCCGATGCGCTTGATCTGCTTGATGCCGTACTTGAGCGGCGTCACCAGCCGCAGCGGGGCCCCGTGCTCCAGGCTCAGCGGCTCGCCGTTCATCTCGTAGCAGAGCAGCGTTTGGGGGTGCAGGGCACTTTCGATTTCCAGGCCCACGTAGTATTCCTGGTCGGGAGTGGTCAGGCTCACGAAGGGGGCCGCGTCGGCGGGCGGGTGGTTGGGGTCGAAGGCCCGGCCGGAGCGGGTGGCCAGCGGATACTTGGCCAGAAAGTCGGAGAGGCGCACGCCGGCCCAGGTCACGATGGTGCTCCAGCCTTCCACGCACTTAAACTCGGTGGTCATCTCGGTGCGGGGCAGCGCCCGGAGCTGGGCGAAGGTGAACTCCTGCGCGCGGGGCGCGGTGCCGGCCGGTGCGAAGCCCTGCACCCGCAGCCGCCAGGCCATCGGGTCAAACTCCCCGCCCAGGCCCACGTCGCCGTTGGTGCGGATTTTCCGGGCCCGGCTCCTGGCGAATTCCGGGGCCAAGCGGGTGTTGCGGTAATAGGCGCTGGTCAGGTTGTCGTTGAACTCCAGCACCTGCCGCAGGGGCCGCGGAATGCCCTGCTCCTGGGGCCTGGAAATCAGCCAGCCCCAGCCGAATACGCCGGCGGCTCCGGCCAGCCCCAGCCCGATAAACGAGCGGCGGGAGCGGTGGGCGGCCGTGCGTAGGGCCGCGGCTTCTTCGGCGGCCTCGGCGGGCGTGGGCGTGTACTCGGGCGCGGATTGGGTTTCGTCGGTCATAGGAAGGAAGGCGAAGAGACGGAAGATCAGGCCTGGGGCGCAGTAGGGGCGAACGAGGCATCGGCGGCGGGCAGCGCAGTGGGGCCGGCCACAATTTCATGGGTGCGCGGGTTCACTTCTTCCACCTCAAAGCCGGCCACCATGGCCCGGAAGTTGTTCCAGCCGGCCCGCACCACCTGCGCGATATGCACCAGGAAGAACAGCACGTAGCCGATGGTAAGGGCGAAATGCAGGATGTGGGCAAACTCGTAGCCGCCGAGCAGCTGGGTGAGCCAGCCGAACTGCGTGGGCTTATAAATGGCCAGCCCCGTGAGCAATGAGCCCAGCCCCATGACGATGACGGAAGTGTAGGCAATCTGCTGGGCCCCGTTGAACTTACGGATGGTCGGGTGCTGCTTGCTGATGCCCAGGTCGTAGAGCGTGACCTGGATGGCTTCGCGGAACGAATGCCGGTTGGGCAGCAAGTAGCGCCACTCGCCCGAAAACGCGGTGTAGAGCACGTAGAGCAGGCCGTTGAGGAAAAACGCCCACATCAGCACGAAGTGCCAGCTCATGCCCTGGCCCAGCTTGTGGTCCAGGCTCAGGGCCTTGTTGAACGAGTCGGGGAAGAACTTGAGCAGCGTGGTATCGCCCCAGCCGAGGCGGTACACGTCGTTGGCCCAGTAGATCCAGAGGCCGCTCCAGATCATGAGCGAGAGAACCGGAAAGTTGACCCAGTGAAACCACCGGATGGCTAGGGAATGCTTTTCGACAATCTTTTTCATGGGAGGCTTGTGAAGAGACGGCAGGATATGGTCAGAGTCGGGAAGCCGACAGCATGGCGGGGCAGCCCGGAGAACAAGCCGCGCTGCTTCGGAAGACGCGCCCTTTCGAAGAACCTTACACGCAATGGCAACTTTTTTTTATCTCCCGGATTTAGGGCCGGTGGCGCGGGGATTTCGGGGCGGAGCCGGATGTATTTGCGGCTCCCGCGTAAGGGTCGGCCGCGTGGGGCGTCTACCGGAACGCTGGCAGCTTACCGCCGCCGTTTCACCTTCCTAACGCCCCGTACCATGCTGCCTTCCGCCTCCCTCCTGCTCATGCCCGACATCAGCGGCTTCACGACTTTCGTCCACGAAACGGAGCTGGAGCACAGTCAGCACATCATCTCAGAGCTGCTCGAAACGCTCATCAGCGCCAACGAGCTGAACCTGACGGTGGCCGAAATCGAGGGCGACGCCGTGCTGTTCTACCGGGAAGAAAGCGTGCCGACACCCGCCCAGATCGTGGCGCAGGCGCGGCGCATGTTCCGGGCGTTTCACGGCTGGGTGCAGGAATTCGTCAGCACCTGCCCCTGCGGCTGCGCGGCCTGCCAGTCGGTGCGCAGGCTCACGCTGAAGGTGGTGGCGCACGCCGGCCCGCTGGGCTTCACCACGGTGCGGCAGCAGCGCAAGCCCTTCGGGGAGGCCGTGGTGGTGCTGCACCGCCTGCTCAAAAACGACATTCCCTCCCACGAGTATGTGCTGCTCAGCCACGCCCTGCTCGCCCACGCTCCCGGCTCGCTGGCCGTGCTCGGCACTACGGCGCAGCCCGGCATCAGCACTTACGACGATTTGGGCGACGTACGCTACGTGCATGTTTCACTCCGCGACGCCGCCGGCCCGTTTGCCCCGGTCTGGGAAGGTCCCGCTGCCGTTCCGCTCAGCTCGGCACCAGCTGCGCTATTCCTTGCCGGCCCGGCTGTGGCCCAACGAGCAGGCTCCCCGCCGCGCGGGAGCGGCGGGCGGCTTTTTTCCGACCACTTGTAAGGAGTGACGAGCCAGCTCGTCTAGCCCCTCGAAACACCGCTGTTTCCTCTACACCTGCTCTTGCCATGAAACGGATTGCCCTTGCCCTCACCCCTTTTATCACGGTAGCCACGGCCGCCGTGCTGATGAGTGCCCGCCCGATGCTGATGCCGGACGCGCCCAACGCCGCCACCCCGCCGGTGCCGGTGGTGGTGGAGCTGTTCACTTCCGAAGGCTGCTCCAGCTGCCCGGCCGCCGATGCCGCGCTGCGGGCGCTGGAAAACGAGCAGTCGTTGCCGGGCATTGAGGTACTTGCGCTGGGCCAGCACGTGGACTACTGGAACCGGCTGGGCTGGAAAGACCCGTACGCGTCGGCAGCCCTCACCCAGCGCCAGCGCGACTACGCCGCGGGCTTCGGCTCGGGCTCCTACACCCCGCAGGCCGTCGTGAACGGGCAGTACGAGTTCGTGGGCAGCCGCCGCCAGGAGCTGGCCGCCACCATCGTGAAGGCCGCCAAGGCCCCCCGCGCCACGGTGCAGCTGGCCCGCACGGCAGCCGGCGGCCTCACGGTGCGCGTGGCGGATCTGCCGGCCGGCACGGCCGCCGCCGAAGTAGCGCTGGCCCTCACCGAAAGCAACCTGTCGACGCAGGTGGGCCGGGGCGAAAACTCGGGCCGCCTGCTGCGCCACGCCGCCGTGGTGCGGGAGCTGCGCACCCTGGGCCCGGTAGCCGCCGACGGCACCTTTACCGCCACGGCCCCGCTGCCGCTGGCCGCCACCTGGAAAGTAACGAACCTGCGGGCCGTGGTGCTGGTGCAGGAAAAAAAGTCGCGCCACATCGTGGGCGTGGCCAGCCTGCCGCTGAGCCGCGCGGCCCTTACCTCGCGCAACTAGCCCCGGCCGTGCCCACCACCCGAACCCGCGCCGCCCGGCCCCTCGCCTTCCGCCTGCTGCGGCGGGCGGGCAGCTGGCCGGTGGGCGGGCGGTTTGGGGCGGCCCTGGCCCTGGGGCTGGCCGGCTACGCGCTGGCCCCCGTGGAGCTGCCGCCGGCCGGCCGCGCCGTGGTAGCCTGGGATGCCTTCGCCCTCACCTCACTGGCCCTGATCTGGTGCCTGCTGCTGACCGCCGACGCGGGCCATACCCGGACCGTGGCGGCGCGGGAATCCCCGGGGCGGGTGGTGGCGTTTGGGCTGGTGCCGGTGGCCGTGGCCTGCAGCCTCTCGGCGGTGGGCTTGCTGCTGAGCACGGGCATGATGCCCACGCTGCCACCCGCCGTGCGCCTGACCCACGTGGGGCTGGCCGGGGCGGGCGTGGCGGCGGCCTGGGGGCTGCTGCACACGGTATTCGCGCTCCGCTACGCCCACCTCTACTACAACGCCGGCCCCGCGCCCGGCGGCCTGGAGTTTCCGCCCGGCTCGCCCCGCCCCGACTACCTCGACTTCGCCTACTTTGCCTTCGGCCTCGGCATGACGGCCCAGACCTCCGACGTGAGCATCTACGGCCGGCCGCTACGCCACGCGGCCCTACTGCACGGCGTGCTCTCGTTTGCCTTCAACACGGCCGTGGTGGCCGTGAGCATCAGCGGCCTGGCCGGCGTGCTGTAATCACGCCGCGCACCGCTCTGGCGGGCACGGCTTTGTGGTTTGTTCACCCTATACTACTTCAGCCCATGCTTGCCTTCCCCCGCCTGATTTTTCTGGTACTTGTGGCCGTTGCTACGGTCTTGAGCGCCTGCAACAAAGACATCGTTGATCCGCCGGGCGCGGGCGTGGTGGTGGTGCCAGCCGGGCCGGCAACCGTACGCACCGGCACCATGCGGCCGCAGGGCGGCGTGCCGAGCAGCGGCACGCTGGCCCTGGAGCGCGACGCGTCGGGCACCGAGTACGTGCGCTTCGATGCCAGCTTCCGCACCGATTTTCATACCGGCTCGCTGGGCGTGTACCTGGCTAAGTCCGATGAGCTGGTGCGGGTGCAGCGCGCCGCCAGTGCCGCCAACGTGCTGCGCGTGGGCACCATCACCCGCGACGGGGCCCAGACGCTGGCCATCCCCGGCAGCAGCACGGGCTTCACCCACGTCATCATTCACTGCGACCCGGCTCAGTACAACTTCGGAGCCGCCCTGCTGCAATAGTCCATGCGCACTGCCCTCACTTTCGCCCGCGGCACCTGTTTCCGCCGCGGGCTGCTGCTGGCGCTGGCCGGCTGGCTGCTGACTACCAACGCACTGGCCGGCGGCGGCTGGACCCGCAAAAAGAAGAAGGGCTACGTGAAGGCCGGCCTGACCACCGTCAGCACCGACCGCTACCACCCGCTGCCGGGCGGCACCATCAGCACGGCCCGCTTCCGCCAGCAGGTATACAGCCTCTACGGCGAGTACGGCCTGACCGACCGGCTGGAGGCCACGCTCAGCTTCCCGGTATTTCGGCGCGCCACCTTCCCCGACCTCTCGGCGGGCCAGGGCGTGGGCGACCCCGAAATAGGGATGCGCTACGGCGTGCTCACGGGGCGCTGGCCGCTGGCCGTGGGCGTAGCCGTGGAAGCGCCGCTGGGCAACCCCAACACCTTCGGCCGCAGCCGCACCAACCCCGATGTGTACCTGCGCCTGCCCACCGGCGACGGCGAGTGGAACGTGTGGACCCGGGCCGCGCTGTCGCACAGCCTGCGCAAGGTGCCCGCCTTTTTCACCCTGAGCGCGGGCTATAATAAGCGCACCGGCGGCTTCACCAGCCAGTACAGCTACGGGGCGCAGGTGGGCTACCAGTTCCTGGGCAAGCTCTGGCTCACGGCCACCGCCCGCACCCTCGACAACGTGCGCCCCCCGGACCTGACCAAGTTCGGCACCATTGGCCTGGGCGAGGGCGTGGCCTATTCCACGGCCAGCCTGGGGGCCAGCTATGCCCTCACCAAAAAGCTGTCAGTCACGGCCGACTGGGCGACGGGCTTCGGCAAGCTGCGCAACGTGTACTCGGGCAGCCAGTATACAGTGGGGGTGGCCTGGGAATGGTAGGCAGCGGCGCGGTGGCCGACAGAATCCGGGCGGCGTGGTAAGGACGCGGCAAGGCAGGCATCTACCGGTCCGGAAACCAGAACTACCTTCGTCATGGCCCCTCACCATCCGCCGTTATTTCTTTGGGCCCGGCTGGCCGGTACGCTTCGGGCGCAGATCCTGACGCCCAGCGGCCGGCCGACTTCGGCGCGGGGGTGGGCCGGGCCGCTGGCTGCCAGGGCCTCTCGCCCGACGGTGCCCGCCGTTTATCCATTGCCCGTCGTGGCCGTTCCACCCCAAACTTCTACATGCTCAACTGCTACCAGGTAACCCGTCTGCTGGAAATCAAGGCCGAGCAGCCCCTGAGCTGGGGGACGCTCCTGGCTATGCGCGTGCATCTGCGCCTGTGCGTGCTCTGCCGCCGCTATCAGCAGCAAACCTACCTCATTGCCCGCGCCGCCCGGCCGGCCGCCAACCTGAACCAGGTGCAGCTGCGCGAAGAATTCAAAGCGCAGCTGCGGGCCCGGCTCCAGCAGCGGGCCGCCGCGCTGGGCGCAGCCCCGGACAGCGGAGCGGACTAGCGCCGGCCGGCACGCCAGGCTTCCGGCGGGTTTGCCCACTTGCCGAAGGGCGCGGCCTGGAGCAGCGCCACGGCGGCTTCTACCGAGTCGGCGGTGCCGCGCACTGCCACGGGCGGGCTTTGGCGGCGCAGCAAATCGGTGAGGCGGCGGCCAGCGGCTCATCTTCGATTACGAAGGCGTTCATGCTTTTTTATGGGAAAGGTAGGGCGTGGGGGCAAATGTGGGAAATATGCTGATGAGCTACTCTCTGGTATTAGGTAATGCGTGGCAGGGGAGTTCACGAAACTCATCCCTAACTGGGTTCCGTGAACTTTGATTTGGTGAACCAGTTTTTTGAACCCAGGCCACCCCGCAGTGGGCACGTTGCGCCCTGTTGTAGAGCAGTTGTTAGTGTTCAGTGAAAGGAGGGCTGAAGCGTACCTCTATTCTTGAGGGGCTGGCTAAAGCCTCAGCAATTGTATCAGGTGCACTTGATTAATCTTATCTTGCATTGAAACTCCAATTTTTAAATGCTTCATGCAGAATCCAGTACGACACTACCTGTTTTTCAAGACACTCGCTCCGTTATCTGGCCGTAGCCTGCGGCGCATGGGTGTTATAGCGGGCGTGTGCTGGTGTGCCGCAACCGGTGTGCGAGCCCAAACAGCTTCAACTTATCGGCTCACGCCTTCGTCGGGCACGTACACGCCCGTCAGCGGGGGCACGCCGGTAAACAGCATTCTGGCCGACGACGTGGTGTCGGGTCCTATTGCCATTTCGTTCAGCTTTCCTTTTGAAGGTGTGAACTACACTTCGTTTCGGGTTTCATCGAATGGCCTGCTGGGTTTCGGTAGTACGCTGAGTACCTCGCTAACCAATAACTTCAGCATCAACAGCGTGTCGGGCAGCAGCCTGCCGGCCCTCGCGCCATTTTGGGACGACCTAGACGGCGGAGGACCAGGAGCATCGGCCCAGTACGCCGTGACCGGAACGGCCCCCAACCGCGTGCTGACAATGGAATGGCTGCGTTTTGGCGCCTTTGTGAACCCGAACCCTACTACTAGCAACGTTATTTCGTTTCAGGTAAAGCTTCACGAAACGTCGGGGCGTATTGAGTATGTATACCGTCGCGAAGCCTCTTCTGCGGCTGTGACGGGTACCATTGGGATGAAGGGCCTGGGGGAGGATTTCCAGACCCTAAGCAACCCCACCAACACGGCTACCAGTGTTCGTAACGTGTCAAACAACAACCTACCCTGCCCCCTGACCGGCCAGACGTACACCTTTGTGCCCGGCAACGTGTGGACCGGCGCCGCGGGCAACGCTTGGAACGTGGCCGGTAACTGGAGCAACGGGGTAGTGCCCACCGCCACCGACGACGTGAGCATTCCGGCGGGTGCGGCCAACTTTCCGGTGCTCACCACGGCGGCCAGCGCCACCAACCTCACGGTCGCCAACGGCGCGTCGATGACCATCGGCAGCGGGGGCACGCTCCAATTGAGCGGCAACTTCGCCAACAGCGGCACGGCCACGCTGAGCGGCACCGTTGCGTTGGTCGGCAGCGCCGCCACCCAGACTCTGAGCAACGGCAGCGACTTCACAACGCTGGCAATAAATAAGCCCAGCGGCACCGTGCAGCTGGCCCAAAACGTGACCATCAATCAGGCCCTGACCCTGACCAGCGGCACGCTGACAACCACGGGTGCCTACCAAGTGAACCTGGGCGGTTCGGCCACGCTGAGCGAAAGCGAAACCAGCTACGTGCTGGGCCAGGTGGCCGCCACCCGCCCGCTAGCCCCCGGCACGGCCGAGACCTTTGGCGGGTTGGGGCTGGCGCTGACCCCGGCTGCCGGCTCGACCGCCCCCGGCGCTACGCTGGTGACGCGCACCACGGGCACGGCCCGGACCGGGGCCGGCACCAGCCAGAGCATCCTGCGCTTTTTCGACATCCAACCGGCCGTGAACACGGGGTTGGACGTGACGATGGACTTTGCCTACTTTGACCACGAGCGCAACGGCATTCCGGCGGCTAACCTGGCCCTTTTTAAGTCGGTGAGCGGCGGCACCCCTTGGATTCCGCAACGCGGCACCACGGCCGCGGGCAACGCCATCATTAAAACGGGCATCGCCGATTTCTCGGTCTGGACGTTGGGCAACAGCGCCAACCCGCTGCCGGTGGAGTTGAGCGCCTTCACGGCCACGGCTGCGGGCAACCGGGCCGTGCGCCTGGCCTGGGCCACGGCCTCGGAAAAGAACAGCCGCGCGTTTGACGTCGAGCGCAGCCGGGACGGCACCCGCTTCGAGCGCATTGGCACGGTGGGCGCGGCCGGCAGCAGCGGCAGTGCCCGAAGCTACGAACTGCTGGACAGCCAGCTGCCCGGCGGCGCGGCCACGCTCTACTACCGCCTCAAGCAGGTGGACGCCGACAGCACGTTCAGCTACTCGCCAGTGCGCACCGTGGCTATGAGTGGTGCGGCAGACCTGGCCCTGTACCCCAACCCGGCCACCCGCAGGACCATGCTCACGGGCGCGGCACCCGGTGCCCGGGTCGCGGTGTACGACGCGCTGGGCCGCGCCGTGGCGAGCGCCACGGCTGACGTAGCGGGCACGGCCGCGCTGGCGCTGCCAGCCGGGCTGCCGGCGGGCGTGTACGTGATGCGCGCCGGTGGTCGCACCCTGCGCCTCACAGTGGAATAAGCTCACGGCATGATGCGGAACGACGCAAAAAAGGCGGGCCCAAGTGCTCGCCTTTTTTGCGTCGTTCGTTAAGGAAGTATCAAGGACAGGCACCAACTTCTCGTGCACCTTATGAAGACATTGCCTACAAAAGGGCTGACCGAAGCCCCACCCTCCCCGCAGCCATAAAAGCGGCCATAAAGTTCACAAAAACGGTGGTTATACTTAGCCTACTACCTAATTCCCAGCCCATCCCTCACACCAAGCTCAGCACCGGCAGCGTCACCACGAACTCCTGCTCCGTGTGCTCCACCACCACGGGCGCGGCGGTAAGGTGGGCGTAGCGGGCCGTCAGGTTGGGCAGGCCGATGCCCAGCGACTCTTCGGGGCCCAGGCGGCGCGGGCGCAGGGAGTTGCGCACGGTCAGGGTGCGGGCGGCCTCGTCCAGGGTGATGTGCAGGTGCAGGGGCTGGCTACTGCTGGCGGCGTTGTGCTTGAGGGCGTTTTCGAGCAGCAGCTGCAGGCTCAACGGCGGCACCACGGCGTGCGGCGGCACCTCAGCGGGGCGGGGCATGGTTACGTGCAGGGCGTCGCCGTAGCGGATGTTTTGCAGAAACAGGTAGGATTGGGCAAATTCCAGCTCGTCGGCCAGGGGCACCACCTCGCGCTGGCGGGCATCGAGCACGTAGCGGTACACCTGCGAGAGCTGGCGGATGAAGCGCACCGCCACTTTGGGCTCCTCCTCCACCAACGAGGTCAGCGCGTTCAGGGCGTTGAACATGAAGTGCGGGTCGAGCTGCTGGCGCAGGCTTTCGGCCTCGGCCTGGGCCATTTCCTTCTGCAGGCGCTCGTTGCGCACCAGCGCCTCGCGCCAGCCCAGCAAAAACGAGCGGCTGTGCATAAACAGCGAGCAGATAACCGTGATGACCAGTGGAAACACGTAGCCATCGACGTATTGGGCCGAAAACAGCCGGGCCGGATCCTGGTGCCGGTACAGGATGTAGCCCAGCCGCACCATCATAATTACCGCCAACGACCCCACCAGCGACACCAGCAGCGTGAGCACCATGCGCCGGGCCGGGGCCTGCTTCCAGCCCACATACTTATCGAGCCAATCGACGGAGTAGCCGTTGGCCAGCCACAGGCCCGCGGTGTATAAGAACGTCAGCGTGAAGTTGATCAGCAGCAGCTGCGGGTTGTCGAAGCAGTGCAGGCAGGTGAAGAAGCTGATGATGGCCGAAACCAGCAGCAGCACCACCATCAGCCGCAGCCACGGGCGCGGGGCACGCAGCGGCGACGTGGCAGGAGCATATTCGGACATGGCGCAGGCAGTGGCGGGTGGTAGCGGGGCAAAAAGCATGGCAAGATAAGCGCTGAGCGCAAAGCCGCGGACGCGCCAAAACGCCCGGCCCTTTTCCGGACCGGGCGTTTCGGCTAGGGGCTACTTGGCGGCCTGGGCCGGTGCGGCGGCGGCGGGCTGCTCGTAGCTTTTCAGGCGGCCCAGCACCTGCCGCTCGCCCCAGCTCGGAGCCAGCGGCGTGGCGGGCCGGAAGGCAGCGTAGCGGGCTTTGGCTTCCTCAAACACGGGCTTCGCCGCCTCGGGCCCGCCGCCGAACATCTTGGGCGTGAAGTGCAGGTTGTTGCCCTGCACGAGGTAGATGCGCGGGTTGGCGGGGTTCAGCGCCTTGGCCTGAGTGAGGGCTTCCCCCACCATGCCCGAGTACTTCATGGAGCGCGTCATGGGGGCAATGCCCAGGCGGGCCTGGTACACGTAGGCCTGCAGCACCAGCAGCTCCGACTCCTCCCCGCCCAGCTTGCGGGCCTGGGCAATTTGGGCCTCGGCCTGGTCGAGGTATTTGTCTTTCACGTCGCCGTCTTCCTTGCTTACGAAGGCCGTGACGACGTTGCCGTAAGCCTGGTAGTAGCGGGGCAGCCAGTCGGTGGGGGCGGCGGCGGCGGCCCGCTCCAGCTTGCTCACGGTTTCTTTCAGCTGGGCCGGGTCGCCGGTGCTCATCAGCTCCGTAATGGTAGCGGCCATCATCTCGGTGTAGCCGGCCGGGGCGGCTACGGCTTTGGCGGCAGCCGGGGCGGCGGGTTTCTGTTGGGCGGCGGCGGTGAAGGAGGCAGCGGCCAGGGCGAGCATCAGCAGGTTTTTTTTCATGGCGAAAAGGGAAGAAGGAGAAGTGGTGGAAGAGTGGGTCAAAGGTGGGCGCAGAGCGGGCCGTTTGAAACTTTATGTTGCCGAAGTGTCGGATTGGCGGGATGAAGCGCAGCGGGCCTCACCCCCGGCCCCGCGGGCCTCACCCCCGGCCCCTCTCCTAAGGGAGAGGGGAGCCACGGAGGCGCGGACGGACGCGGGCCGCCGCTTCTCAGCGGCGGCCCGCGTGTTCTGGTGTGCTTGTACCAGCATGCCACTCATTTGGGGCAGCTTCGGAGGCTCGCGCCTCCGAAGCTGCGTCGTCAGGCTCCCCTCTCCCTTAGGAGAGGGGCCGGGGGTGAGGCGCGCGGGGCCGGGGGTGAGGCCCCTACTCCGGCGCCGTATTCGTATCGGCCGGGCGCTTTTTGTTGATGGAAATCAGCAGGGCCACGAACACCATGCGCGGGGCCGAAGGCTCCACGGCTACGCGGGCAAACTGGCCGCTGTCGTCGCGGGTGGTGCCGTAGCGGTAGCCGAACACGTTCGGGCGGCCCAGCACGTTGGAGCAGCTTACGTGCACGATGGTGAAGTTTTGCCACAGCTTGGTCACGTAGCTGGCGTTCAGGCTGAAATCCTGGAAGCTGGGCAGGCGGCCGGCGTTATAGCCGGTCCGGTCGTTGGGGTTGTAGTAGGCGCGGGGGCTGTTGTAGGTGTAGGTGGCCCCCACCAGCGTGTGGAGTTTGCCCACCCAGTACTTGCCCACCACGCTCAGGTTGTGGCGGGCGGCGAAGGTAGGCACGGCCGATACGGGGTCCTGGCGCTGCTGGCGGCGGGTGTCCAGAAAGCCGTAGCTGATCCAATAGTCGCCGTTCTTGATGGTTTTCTTGTCGCGCAGCAGCACGTCGAGGCCGCGGGCGTAGCCGGTGCCGGTGCTGCGGTAGGTGGCCGGGTCGGGGGGCGTGAGGAAGCTGAAGGGCGGGCTTTGGTCGTAGCGCACCAGATGGGCGTAGGCTTTCGAGTAGGCCTCCACGCGCAGGGTGCGGTTCTGATGGGTGCGCAGGTAGGTGAGCTGCCAGTGCCGGGCCTGCTCGAAGCGCAACTGCCGGGGCCGGGCGGCTCCGCGCAGCAGGTCGTTGGCGGGAGTCTGGTAGAAGTAGCCCCAGGCCCCGGAAAGCTGGGTTTTCTCGTTCAGCTGGTAGGCCAGGGCCACCCGGGGCGCGGCATTCCAGCGGCTCAGGATGCCGGAGTACTCGGCCCGGGCCCCTACCCTTCCCACCAGCTTGTTGCTCAGGGTAAAGTTGGTTTCGGCGAAGCCCGCGGCCCGGCGCTCATCAAACCCAAAGAGCATGTCGCGGGGCCCGGCCTGGAAGCGCTGCTGGTCGCGCTGCACCAAGCCTTCGAGGCCCACTTTCAGGTTCCAGTAGGCGCTGGCCGAGTCGTTGGTGAGCACCAGCCGGCCCACCAGGGAGTGCTCCAGCTCGCGCCCGGCCTGCTGGCTTTCGGCCCCCGTGCCGGCATCGCGCAGGCTGATGCGCTGGCTCTGCTGGTCGCGGGTAGCGGCCAGGCCCGTCTGGACGGACCAGCCGCGGGTGAGGACGTTGCGGAAGGTGGCGTTCAGGTAGGTGTTGTCGGACTGCAGGCCGGCGGGGCGGCCCCCGGCCCAGTCGGCGTCGGGCAGACGCACGCCCATGTTCTGCTTCGTAAACTGCCCGTACACCTTGGCCATGCCCAGCTCGCCTACTTTATGGCGCAGCGCCACCGAGCCGCCCCCCGACTCGAAGGCCGTCAGCATCTGCTGGGGCACCAGCCCGAAGTAGGGACGCATGTTCATGTAGTCGCCGCTCACCGCCACCGACGACCGCTCGGCCCGGTGCTGGTGCGAGAGGCTCAGCCCGCCCAGCGAGAAGAGCGAGATGCCGGTCTGCGTTTCCGGGGCCAGGTCTTCGGTAGTGAGCGCCACCACCGCCGACAGCGCCTGCCCGTACTCGGCCGAGTAGCCGCCGGTGCTGAAGGCCATGCCCTTGAAGAGCTGGGGCGAAAACCGCCCCCGGGCCGGCACGCCGCCCAGGCTGGCATTGTAGGGGCTTTGCAGCAACATCCCATCCAAATACTGCTTGGTTTCGCCGGCGGCCCCGCCGCGCACAAACAGCTTGCCTTCCTCCCCGTTGCGGGTGGTGCCGGGCATGGTGTTGAAGGCCCCGGCTACGTCGGCGCTGGCCCCGGCGGTGGTATACACGTCGCGGGCCGTAAACAGGGTGCTGCGCCGGGTTTCGCCAGCCTCGAAGGTGCCCGAGGTAATCACCACGTCGCCGAGCTGGTTGCGCACTTCCTTCAAAGCAAAGGTGAAGGTCTGGGCTTTGCCATCAAGCGTCACGGCCCGCTCCTGGGGCAGGTAGCCCAGTGTAGTGACCACCAGCGGCAGGGTGCCCGTGGCGCGGGTGCGGAAGCGGAAGCGGCCCACGGAGTCGGTGCTGGTGCCGTCGAAGGTGGTTTTCAGAAACACGTTTACGCCCGGCAGCGGGTGGCCGGCGGCGTCGCGCACGGTGCCGCTGAGGGTGGTGGCGGGCGTCTGGGCGGCCAGGGGCCGGGCCAACAGGGTCAGCAGAACAAGCAGCGGGAGGAACAGGCGTTTCATGGGCAGCGCGGTGAAGTGATGCCCAAAGGTGAAGCGCGGCCGGGGCCGGGGAAACTAAAGGTTGCCGAAGCGTCGGATGAGGGGGATGAAGCGCAGCGCCGGCCCCTTTCCTAAGCTGCTGTTTGCGTTGATTTTTCAGGCCGTTGAACCGTGTAGAGACGCATACTTGCGTCTCGTCGGCCGCGCCGGCCCAACGATTGCCGTTCAACGACGAGACGCAAGTATGCGTCTCTACACCGTTCTGACTACTCTTTCATTGACCCCAAACGGCTTCTTAGCTAAAGACCAGCCCCGCCACCCTCTGAACCCAACCGGTTGTCCGGCGGACCCAACCCGCTGTCCTCGGAGGACAACCAGTTGTCCGGCGGACCCAACCCGTTGTCCTCCGAGGACAACCAGGTGTCCGGCGAACCCAACCGGGTGTCCTCCGAGGACAACCAGGTATCCGGCGAACCCAACCGGTTGTCCTGGGAGGACACCCGGTTGGCTTGGCAGCACAACGGCCCCACCCGGTAGTACCGGGTGGGGCCGTTGGCGGTGAAGCAGTGCCAGTTCAGACGCCGGGCGCGGGCTTGGCGGGAACCACTTTGAGCTTGCCTTGGCCGGCGAAGCGTTTTTTCAGCTCATCGTAGGCGGCCTGGGCCCCAGGGATGTTGGCTTTGGCCGCACTCTGAATGTTGCGGTAGACCACCAGGGCGTCGGTGTAGCCTTCGCCCCCGGTTTGCATCTGGGTACTTTCCACATCCGCCACCAGCTGAAGCAGGGGGCGCAGGATGGCATCCAGGTCGGCGGTAGCCTTCACGTCTTCTTTCAGCGCCTCAAAGTCGATAAAGGAGGGCACAAAGCCCGGCGTGGCGGTGCCGTACTCTTCAATCTGCTCCATGAAGGCGACGGACCGGTCGCCCATCTTCACGATGCTCTGCCGCTGCTCGGGCGTGAGCGGATACATATAGGGATTCAGCTCCTGGCGGATGAGCAGCAGCGCGTCGGCTACTTTCTGCTGGACGGCGGCCGGGATGACAACGGCAATACGGTTGGTCATAAAAAAGGAAGAAGGTGGAAAAAAAGTAAAAAGCGATAAGCGCACTTCACCTCGTTCGGTGTGCCTGAACAGGGCGTAATAGAGAAGCAGTAGCGTGTGCGGAAAGATGGGGTAAATAGTTGAGTAACCCACCATGTGAGTGCTGGCACCTTCCGGCGCGCGGCGACCTCGCTCGCGGCAAAATCCTCCCAACATCCGCCATCTTTGCGCCCCCTTCCCCCCTCTCCTATGTCGCCCCTCACCTGGACCACCAAACCCTTTTCTGCCCTCACCCTCCCCGAGCTATATGCGCTACTGCAGCTGCGCTCCGAGGTATTTGTGGTGGAGCAGACCTGCGCCTTTCAGGATATTGACGGCCAGGACCAGGCCGCCTATCATCTGCTGGGCCACACCGAAAGCGGCGAGCTGGCCGCCTACGCGCGCCTGTTTGCGGCCGGCATCAGCTACCCCGAGGCCAGTATCGGGCGGGTGGCGGTGAGCCCGCGGTATCGGCGCTACGGGCTGGGGCGGGCGCTGCTACGCGAGGCCATAGGGGCCACGGAATCCCTGTTCGGGCCGCAGCCCATCCAGATTGGCGCGCAGCTGTATCTGAAGGATTTCTATGAGAGCTTCGGCTTCCGGCAGCAGGGAGAAATGTATCTGGAAGACGATATTGAGCACATTCACATGCTGCGCGACTGAGTGGTTTGCGGGCTGATGCACATCAAAGCGTCTGTCATCCTGAGCTTGCGAAGGACCTTATGGGATGAGAACGGTGCTCGTAACGACGACTTGCTCAAGCCTGATAAGGTCCTTCGCAGGCTCAGGATGACAGCCGCTTTGGTACGCATTAGCCCCCAACCCCCTACCCCGGCAGCGTGATGATGAACTCCGTGCCCTGGCCTTCGGCTGAAACCACCTGCAGCGTGCCGCCGTGGCCGGTGCTGATGATGTCGTGGCTGAGCGACAGGCCCAGGCCGGTGCCTTCGCCCACGGGCTTGGTGGTGAAAAAGGGCTGGAAGATCTTCTGCCGCACGTTCTCCGGAATGCCGCTGCCATTGTCGCGCACCCGGATTTCGATGCCGGCCGGCAGCCGCCGGGTCGTCACGGTCACTTCGGGGCGGTAGCGAGGGCCGGGGCTCAGCAGCTGGTGCTGGCGCACGGCGTAGAAGGCGTTGGTGCACAGGTTCAGCAGCACCCGGCCCAGGTCCAGGGCAATGACGGATACCAGCGGCAGGTCGGGGTCGAGATTGGCGGTGAGCGTGGCGCTGAACTCGGGGTGTCGGTGGCGGGTGCCCTGGTAGGCCAGGCGCAGGTTTTCGCCGGCCAGCGCGTTCAGGTTGGTCAGCTCGCGCGGGCCGCTGCCGGTGCGGGCGTGCTCCAGCATTCCTTTGATGATGGCCGTGGCCCGCTGCCCGTGCTGGCTGATGTTGGCCAGATTCTGCTTCAGCCCGTCCAGAATCTCGCGCTCCAGCCGCCCGTCGCGGGCCAGGCGCTGGGCCCCGTTTATCTCGTCTACCAGGTCGGTGCTCACCTCCGCGAATTTCTTCACGAAGCCCAGCGGATTTTGCAGCTCGTGGGCCACGCCGGCCGTCAGCTCGCCCAGAAAGGCCATTTTCTCGCGCTGCACCAGCTGGTCCTGGGCCGTTTTCAGCTCGGCCAGCGAAGCCTGCAGGGCGCGGTTGGCCCGCTGCTGCTGCAGGTGGTTGCGCACCAGCAGCCCCACAAACACCAGCAGCACCACCAGCCCGGCCAGCACCCCATACAGGCGGTAGCGGGCCTTTAGGGCCTGCTGGTCGGCGGCGGCCAGCTGGGCGCGCTGCCGCTCGGTGTAGTTGATGCTTTGCACGCGCATCACTTTCTCCTGCCCAAACAGCGTGTCCTTCATGGCCAGCATCAGGCTCTGGTACTTAAAAGCACTATCGATGGGGCCGCGGGCCTTAAAGTCCTGGGTTAGCAGCGTGCTGGCATTGAGCACGCCCCTAAGAAAGCCGTTGGCCTGCGCGGCCCGGCAGCCCAGGCGGGCGTAGTAAATGCTCGAATCGGGCTGGCCCTGCTGCTGGTAGAGCGTGGCCAGCCCCACGTAGGAAAAATTGCTGCTGCGCAAATGATGCATCCGCGCCGACTCGCTGATGCTGCGCCGGTAGTAGCGCAGGGCCTGCGGAATGTTGCCGCGCTTGCGGGCCACGTTGCCCAGCCCATACAGAATGTAGTTGGTGGGCGACTGAATGCGCCGGGCCAGCGCGTAGGCCTGCTCCTGAAAATGGGCGGCCGAGTCGGTTTCGTTGTAGAGGTCGTAGGCCAGGCCGATGTTGCTCAGGTCGATGACCACGCGGTTATTATCGCGCAGCTGCTGGCCCAGGCGCAGGGCCTGAAAGTAGTACGCGAGGCCCTGCCGCCGGTCGCGCAGATACACGTAGATAATGCCGATGCTGCGCAGATTCTGGGCCTGCATCGAGCGGTCGTGAGTGGCGCGGGCCAGCCGCAACGACTCCTGAAACAGCTCCAGGGCGCGGGCCAGGTTGCTTTCGCGCAGGGCCGCGCCCTGCCGGTTCAGCGCCGCGCACTCGCCGTGCCGGTAGCCGATGCGCCGGGCCAGGGTCAGCCCGCGCTGGGCATAGGCCTCGGCCGAATCGGTGCGCAACGCCCAGTATTGGTCACTCATCTTGCAGAGCAGCAGCACGCGGCTGGTGTCGGGCTGGGGCTGGTGCAGCTGCTGGCGCAGCATATCGAGGGTCGGGCTTTGGGCCCGCCCGGCAGGGGCAGCGAGGCCGAAGCTCAGAAATAACAGCCCAAAGAGGCAGGCGGAAAACCGGAAAAGCATGAAACAGGTGTGGTGAGCAGCGCGGCAACCTGACCACCAAACCCTTATCGGGAGAATTTCGCGGCCGGGCACATTGCGGCCGTGAATATCCTGCGAATTCGTTTAAGTTCGGCTATGGCCCGCCGCCGCCGTATCGGGCTGAGGATGAGAAAGGATAAAATAAACCCTATATAAGGCCTCCAGGCGGGATTCAACCGCCGCCCCTTGCCATAAAAAAAGCCCAAAGAAAAACCCCGCAGCCGGAGCCGCGGGGTTTTTCTTTGGATTGCCTGACTGCCGGGGCAAGTGGCTTACTTGCTTTTCGCCGCGCCGTTGTAGCCGTTCTGGGGCTTGCGTAGCAGGGCCGTGGCCACCGCCACGCCCGAGCCCACCAGCGCCACCGTGAGCAGCGGGTTCAGGGTGGCGGCGGTGTAGGCGCTGGTTTCGCGGGTGTGGCCGGGGTAGTTGCCACGCTCCTGCAGGGTGCCGGCGGCGTGGTCGAGGCCGTTTTCGCGGCGCGGCCGCGGTCGGCGGTCCGATTTTTCCTGCTTGGAAAACACGTTTTCCATGAACGAATCGAGCAAACGCGGGGCTAGGTGCGCCATGGCCACCATCATGCGGCCGCCGCCGCCCACCGTTATTTCGCGCTCGGGGTTTTCGGCGCAGTGCAGAATGGCGTTGGCCACGGTTTCGGGGGCGTAGGCGGGCGGGGCGTGCTGCGGCTCGCGGTCCATGTAGTTTTTGGCGTGCTGCGGGTAGGGCGTATCGATGGCGGCGGGCTTGATGAGCGTGACCGAAACCGGGGCCTCATCCATCTGCAGTTCCATGCGCAGGCCATCAGTAAAGCCCTTTACGGCGTGCTTGCTGGCGCTGTAGATGCTCTGCAGAATGGCCGTGCTCTCCGACAGAATGCTGCCCACGTTGATGATGGCGCCGCCGCGCTTCTTGAGGTGCTTGGCCGCTTCCAAAGAGCCGTAAATCAGCCCCCACACGTTGGTTTCAAACAGCTGGCGCATATCCTCAATCGGAATTTCTTCCAGCTTACCGTAGATGGAAACGCCGGCATCGTTCACCCACGTATCAAAATGGCCGAACTCCTGCACGGCCACCTGCGCAATGCGGCGCACATCGGCCTGCTCGCGCACATCGGCCACCACGTACACGGCCCGCCCGCCGGCCTGGTTTATTTCGGCGGCCAGCTGCTGCAGGGCCGCTTCGCTACGGGCGGCCAGCACCAGGCGGGCGCCGGCTTTGGCCGCCTGGCGGGCCGTTACGAGCCCAATGCCCGACGAAGCGCCGGTGATGACCATTACCTGATCGGAGAGTTTTTTCAGTTTGACGCTCATGATAATCGACTGGTTAGAAAGGTGAAACAGGATTTACAATGCGAATGCGCGGACCGGAAAACGCTCCACGAAACTCCTTAAACGGCTGCGCCTGCTTACGAGTTAGCGCACCCGAACAGCCGTAGCGCGGCCACAGATTTATAGCTCGTCAGCCCAAGCGGCAGCACAGCCGCAGCGCGGCGGCAGGTTTGTAGTATCTGGATAGGTAGAACGCAAAAGCCGCGTAGCGGTGACAGAACCGCCCGAACGACTCTGTCACCGCTACGCGGCTTTGTTTCTTTCTACGATTGGTGTCTACAAACCTGTCGCCGCGCTGCGGCTGTTCCGCTACTAAAACGAGCAGAAAAATCTCCTTTACCGCGCTTCCCGGCGTAATTTTAAAACCTGCGGGCGGCCCGGCCGGTAAAGGACTGTCAGCTGATCCAAAACCGCCGCCATGACCCCTTCCGATACTTCCGCCGCCCCCGCCCCCGATGTTGTTCTGATCGGGGCTGGCATCATGAGTGCCACGCTGGGCGTGCTGCTCAAGCAGCTGGACCCCACGCTCACCATCGAAATATTTGAGCGCCTCGACAGCGCCGCCGCCGAAAGCTCCGATGCCTGGAACAACGCCGGCACCGGCCACTCGGCCTTCTGCGAGCTGAACTACACGCCCCAGCTGCCCGATGGCTCCATCGAGACCAAGAAGGCGGTCAAAATTGCCGAGCAGTTTGAGGTGTCGAAGCAGTTCTGGAGCTTCCTGGTGGAGCAGGGCCTGCTGCCCGCGGCTGGCTCGTTTATCCAGAGCATTCCGCACATGAGCTTTGTGTGGGGACCCGAAAACGTGGAGTACCTGCGCAAGCGCCACGCCGCCCTCACGGAGTGCCATCTGTTTGCCGGCATGCAGTATTCTGAAGACTCGGCCCAGCTGCGCCACTGGATTCCGCTGGTGATGGAGGGCCGCGACCCGCAGGAGAAAGTAGCCGCCACCCGCATGGATCTGGGCACCGACGTGAACTTTGGCTCCCTCACGCGGGCCATGTTTCAGCACCTGCAGCAGCTGCCCGGCGTGCAGCTGCACTTCCACCATGAGGTGAGCAAGCTGCGCAAAGCCGACGACGGCCGCTGGGTGGTGAAAGTGCACGACCTGAGCACCGATGCCACCCACAAAGTGCGCACGCCGTTCGTGTTCATCGGGGCCGGTGGCGGCTCGCTGCCGCTGCTCGAAAAGGCGGATATTCCGGAAGGTCACGGCTTTGGGGGCTTCCCCGTGAGCGGGCAATGGCTGAAGTGCACCAACCCCGCCGTGATTGAGCGCCACCAGGCCAAGGTATATGGCAAAGCCTCGGTAGGCGCGCCGCCCATGTCGGTGCCCCACCTCGATACGCGCATGATTGAGGGCCGCCGCGAATTGCTCTTTGGCCCCTACGCGGGCTTCTCGACCAAATTTCTGAAGAACGGCTCCTTCTTCGACCTGCCCGCCTCCATTCAGGCCAACAACATCCGCCCCATGATTTCGGCGGGCCTGCACAACCTCTCGCTCACCAAATACCTCATCGACCAGGTGCGGCAGTCGCCGGAAGACCGGCTGGCGGCCCTGCGCGAGTACCTGCCCGCGGCCGAAATTCAGGACTGGGACCTGGAAGTGGCCGGGCAGCGCGTGCAGGTGATTAAGAAGGGCGAAAACGGCGGCGGCGTGCTCGAATTCGGCACCGAAGTGGTGAGTGCCGCCGATGGCAGCATCGCGGCGCTGCTGGGGGCCTCGCCGGGCGCTTCCACGGCTGTGGCCATCATGCTCGATCTGCTGGGCCGCTGCTTCCCGCAACAGCTCGGCACCGCTGCCTGGCAGGCCAAGCTGCGCCAGATGATTCCGTCGTATGGGCAGGCGCTGGGGCAGGATGCGGCGCTGGTAGCGCAGGTGCGGGCGCACACCTCGGCGGTGCTGGGGTTGGAGCCGGCTGCTCAGCCCACTGCCCAGCCGTAGCGGGGCGGCCGCCCCTTTTTTTAGCTCTGAAAGCTGCCGCTTCTGCGTAACTTGCTGATTCATACTGCTGGCCTTGGGTGGGCGGCGCGGCTTTTTATGAGTTTTATTTCGCTTACCTACTTTCTGCTGTTCCTGCTCGCGCCCCCCACGGCGCAGCCGCAGCCGCCCATCGAGCCCCTGCAGATTGCCGAGCAGTTTGTAGCGCCCGAGGGCTGGCCCGACATGAAAAGTTACCTCTGCTGTGAAGCCGCCGACCAGGCCCGCCGCCAGACCCTGGGCCAGCAGATCCCGCGGGCCCTGCGGCGGCGCTGCCAGCTGCTGCGCCAGGATTCGGCCCGCGCCGTGGTGGCCGTGGAGCTGCGCGACTCCACCACGCGCAACGATTTTTATTTGCACTTCCGCCGCGAGCCGGCGGCCGGCTGGAAGCTGCAGGCCGTCCGGTCGTTGGCCGCCTCGGGCCTGAGCACGCCCATGCTGCGCCTGCTTACCCAGATGCCCCCGGCCGAAATAGCCCGCTACAACCAGGCCCACCCCGCCGCCGACCATGCCTTCACCGTGGGCAACCTGCGGCTCTGGATGAGCGCCGATGCCGACATTGCCCGCCACTTCAGCCGCCGCCGCCGCGACTTTCAGCAGGTGGTGCGGCTGGTGCAGGCGCGGCCCTATTTTGCTCCTAGCGCCACCGCCGACAGCGCCGCCGCCGGCGAGCAGGCCGCCAACGCCGATCCGGCGGTGCGGCAGCTGCTGCGCACGCTGTTTATCAGCCGCGTGGGCCGGCACGACACGGGTTGCGGCACCTGCCTGGAGTTCATCATCGGCGGCACGCTGCACAACTCTATGGGCCTGCTCTACCAGCCCGATGCCGCCGCGGTGCCAGCCATGAGTCCGGCGCACATCATCGTCATCCGGCCGCTGGGCCAGGGCTGGTATCTGTATAAAACCACCTGAGCGGCGGCGACTAGTGCTTTTAGCAACATGCGGCCAACCCGGTTAGGAAAGGAGCCGGTTGCGTGCGTAATTTTGCGCTTTGCCTGCGCCTGATTTCCGGCTTTTACTATCCGCTTCTCTCTTTCCTGTCTCACCTTCTGCCCTGCCGTTGCCATGATTCCGGTTGACTATCAAAAGCTATTCCGCCAGCTGCCCGATGCTTTCATGCTGCTCACCCCGGAGGCCATCATCGTCGATAACTCGGACGCGCACGTGGCCGTGTCGCTCAAAAAGCGCGAGGAAGTGCTGGGCCGCTCCATGTTTGAGGCCTTTCCTTCCGTCGATCAGAACCAGGGCGACATCATTTTCCAGTCGCAGGAACATGTGCGGCAGCACCGCGAGCCGCACGCTATGCCCGTGATTCGCTACGACCTGCAGGTGCCCGCCGAGCGCGGCGGCGGCTTCGAGCCGATGTACTGGCAGGCCACGCACTTTCCTATTCTGGATGCGCGGGGCGAGCTGCTCTACATTCTGCAGAAGACCGAAAATATTACGGAGAAATACCTGGCCGAGCAGCGCAACGAGCAGATGCAGCGCGAGCTGGCCGAAAACCAGAACCGCACCGAGTTCATCCTGCAGTCGTTGCCGGCCCTGATCTGGACGGCCCGGCCCGACGGCTACCGCGACTTTTTCAACCAGCGCTGGCTCGCCTTCACGGGCAAGGCGCTGGAAGACCTGACCGGCTCGCAGTGGCTGGCCGACATTCACCCCGACGACGTGGCCCGCACCCAGAGTACCTGGCAGGAATCGGTGAAGCAGGGCACGGTGTATCAGGTAGAATACCGCCTGCGCCGCGCCGACGGCCAGTACCGCTGGGTGCTGGTGCGCGGCCTGCCCCGCCACGATGCCGACGGGCAGATTACGATGTGGGTAGGCTGCGGTTTCGACATTCAGGACCAGAAGCAGATGGTGCAGGAGCTATTAGAAGCCAATGAGCAGCAGGCCGATATGGCCGAGCAGGCCTACCACGCCCAGAAGCAGGCCCAGAGCCAGCGCGAAACCTTCTACAATCTGTTTCAGCAGGCCCCGGCCCTGATCTGCATCCTGCGCGGCCCCGAGCACACGTTCGATTTCGTCAATCCGCAGTATCAGCAGCTGTTTCCGCACCGCCAGCTGGTGGGCCTGCCCGTGACGGAGGCGCTGCCGGAAGTGGTGGAGCAGGGCTTTATCGGTCTGCTCGACAAGGTGTACCAGACCGGTGAAACCTTCCACGGCAACGAAATCCGCATCATGCTCGACCGGGATGGCAGCGGCCAGCTGCAGCCCAGCTACCTGAATTTCACCTACCAGCTCTTCCGCGAAGGCGACCAGAAAGCCGGTATCACGGTGTTTGCCTACGAGATAACCGACCTGGTGGAGGCCCGCCAAGCCCTGGAAAACCTGCGCGACCAAGGCACTGCGCCCTCCCAATAAGTAAGTGGTCCTGTTCTTCACGCCTTTCGGCCCCCGGCCGCCTCTCTCCCGATGGACATAACCACGCTGGACTTCCAGCAAGCCCGGATCAAACAGGTCCTGTTTAAGTCGCGCCTGCGCTCCGTGCTCTACGGCGTGCGCGAGGCCGACCCGGCCCTGTTCCGCCTCAGCGAAAACCCGCTGGGCCAGTGGCTGCAAACAATTGTGAAACCCAAATACGGCGCGTATCCCGAGGTGCGGGAGATTGAGCGCGCCATTCAGAATATGCTCGATGCCGGCCAGAAGCTGGTGCGCCAGTACCAGCGCGGCCAGATCGAGGAGTCCCGCGCCGGCCTCGACCAGGTAGACGTGTATGCCGCCCAGATCGAGCGGCTGCTGGGGAAGCTGGAACGGGGAATGGTGTAATTGTTCAGCCCCACCCCCCGGCCCCTTCGCCGCTTGATGCGCGGAATCCTGCGGGAGAGGGGGAGCCGGACGACTCCTAACGACAACGGCCGGCCGCTTCTCAGCGGCCGGCCGTTTTGGGTTTCCAGCAATTGGCAGGCGGTGGGGCTTTGAGGCAAGAGCCGAAAAGCTCTCACGGCCGCGCCGCCGTGGCTCCCTCTCTCCTCGGGAGAGCGGGTCGGGGGGGGTGAGGCCAGTGGGGCTACCTTTCCCATTCCGCCAGCGCCTGCCGGTGGTCGAGGTAGAGCGAGTCGATAGCGCTGGGCAGGGGGACGGTGCCGAGCATGACCACGGTGCTCTGCTCCCGGGCGTAGGGATTCAGTACGGTGGCCAGGCGCTGCCAGCGGGCGTAGCGGGCGGCGTTGTCGCGCTCCTGCTCCTGCACCCGGATGACGTGGCGGTAGGGCCGGGCCGGGCGGGCGGGCCACCAGTGGAGGTAGCTGCCGTTGAAGCTCAGGGCCGCGGGCAGGGCGCGGCGGCGGTTGTAGTAGTTGATGGCCCCGGCCTCGCCGTAGTTGTCGCACAGGATCAGGGTGCGGGCGCGGGTGGAGTCGGGCAGGCTTTGGTACACCTGCCAGGTTTTGTCGGCCAACTCCTGCCAGCCCAGCATATCGGCGAAATCCTGGGGCAGCGGGTGCAGCTGGCCATCTTCCCAGCGGTTGGCCCCGGTGCCGACGTAGTGACGGCCCAGGGCGGCCATGCGGGCCGGGGGCAGCACCGAGAAGGCGTAGGGCAGCGCGGGGACGGCCAGCACCAGCAGCACCAGCAGCAGCCCCAGGCGCAGCACCGGGCCCAGCCGGGGCCGGGACGCCAACTGCTGCTGCCACCACACCGCGCCGGCGGCAAACAGCAGGGGGAAGTAGCCCATGGCGTAGTAGTTTTTGCCGTGCAGGGCCGCCAGCAGGCCCACGCCCAGCACCGCCAGCAGCCCCACGGCCCGGTAGCGCCGGAAGGGCGCGTGCCCCAGCAGGGCCAGCAGCCCCGCGCTCCACACCAGCAGGGCCGGGAAAAACATCAGCAGCAGATCCTTGAAGAAGTCGGCCGTCGACACGTTGACCAGCTGGGTGTCGTGGAGCAGCGCCATGTGGTGGCGGAACGGAATGCCGTGGGTGAGCTGCCAGGCCAGGTTGGGGGCCCACAGCAGCAGGGCCAGCGCGGCCGCGCCCCAGGTGGCCGGGCGCAGCAGCAGGCGGCGCTGGGGCGAGAGCAGCACGGCCCCCACCAGCGCGGCAATAAAGAACAGGGCGGTGTACTTGTTGAGCAGGCTCAAACCCAGCGTGAGCCCCAGGGCGTAGAGGTAGCCGGCCCGGGGCTGCTGGGCGTAGCAGATCAGCCAGTAGCCGCCCAGGGTGAAGGTTAGGATTTCAAAGGAGTTGGGCTGAAACAGGGCGTTGATGTGCGCAAAAGCCGTGACCAGGTAGCACAGGCTGGCCAGAGCCACGGCCCAGCTGCCGCCGCCCAGCCGCTGGGCGGCCCGGCCCACCACGTAGATGGTGGCGGCACCCCACAAAAACGGCCAGAGTTTCACCCAGAAGTATCCACCGCCCAGCGCCAGCGTGAGCCAGCTTTGCAGCGCCATCAGGGGCGGTAGCTCCAGGTAGCCCCAGGCCAGGTGCCGGCCGTAGTCGAGGTAAAGATATTCGTCGCGGTGCAGCTCATACACGCGGCTGGCTAGTAGAAAGCCGAGGGCAAATTTGAGCGCGGCGAACAGGAGCGGAACAAGGCGTTTCATGCCGGAAGGGATTAGATCCGGCCAAAATAGTGCAATAAGGCTATACTTGCCGCCCGGCGGCGCTAAAACACCTCCGGCAGCCGGATGGAATCGAGGTAGGCCACCAGGCCCGCGGGCTGCTGAAACAGGTGAATGAACAGGATCTGCTCCTCGTCCTGAATGCGCCACACTTCGGCGTAAAAGTCGCCCCAGGCAAACAGGCGCAGGCTGAAGCTGTCCTCCGTGCGCTCGGCCAGGAAGTCGCCGTGGCAGGCGAGATAATCGGCTTGCTGACCCATCGGCAGCTTTTTAAAAACACGTAGATTCATAGGCGGCTTCCAGAACCGGAACCCTTAGCGGTCTGGTTCCAAATTCAGTACAACATATTTGGTATTTACTATTTAATCCTGCTTTACTGAACATTACGGCCTAAACCGACCCGCTATATCAATACTGCCGCCGCTCGTTTACCTTCGCGGCATGAGAACCATTCGCTTCCCCCACCCGCTCGTGCTGCTCGTGGGCTTCATCATGCTGGCCATGCTGCTGAGCTACGTGCTGCCCGCCGGCGAGTTTGCCCGCCACCCCGATGCCGCCACCGGCCGCGACGTGGTGGTGGCCGGCTCTTACCACCGCGTGGCGCCCACGCCCGTGAGCCCATTGCAGGCGCTGGTGGCCATTCCGAAAGGCATGGCCGAGGCCGCCAGCGTTATTTTCCTGGTGTTTCTGGCCGGCGGCGCCTTCACCGTGGTCGACCAGACCGGAGCCCTGCGCCGCGGCGTGGATTGGCTGCTGGGCAAGTTCCGGGGGCGCGAGGCGGCCGTGATTCCCATCATTGCCCTGCTGTTTGCCACGATGGGGGCGCTGGAAAACATGCAGGAAGAAATCATTCCGCTGGTGCCGGTGCTGCTCATTCTGATGCGCCGCATCGGCTACCCGCCGCTCACGGCGGTGGCCGTGAGCCTGGGCTCGGCGGCGGTGGGCGCGGCCTTCAGCCCTTTGAACCCGTTTCAGGTCGGCATTGCCCAGAAGCTGGCCCAATTGCCGCTGCTCTCGGGCGGTGGGTTCCGGCTGGCGTTTCTGGCCCTAGCGCTGGCCATCTGGATTGCCGGCCTGCTGCGCTTCGCCCAAAAAAACCGCGTACTGCCCGAGGCCGCCGATGCCACCGTAGACACAGCCGGCGCGGGCCGGCACGGCCTGGTACTGCTACTGCTGCTGCTCACGTTCAGCTACTTCACCTACGGCGTGCTGAAGCTGGGCTGGGACTTTGAGCAGATGGCGGCGCTGTTTTTCACGCTGGGCGTGGTGGCTGGCCTCGTGGGTGGCCTGGGCCTCACCGGCACCGCCGAGGGCTTCATCGCCGGCTTCCGCGACATTGCCTTTTCGGCCCTGCTGATCGGCTTTGCCCGCGCCATCTTTGTGGTGCTGGAGCAGGGCCATATCGTGGATACCATCGTGCAGAGCCTGTCCGCGCCGCTGGCGCATCTGCCCGTTACGCTCTCGGCGCTGGGCATGATGGGGCTGCACACGGCCCTGCACCTGCCCGTGCCCAGCGTGAGCGGGCAGGCCGTGCTCACCATGCCTCTGCTGGTGCCCCTCTCCGACCTGATCGGGCTGCCGCGCCAGGTTACGGTGCTGGCCTACCAGTACGGCGCGGGCCTGTGCGAATTGCTCACGCCCACCAACGGGGCCCTGATGGCCATGCTCGTAGCCTGCGGCGTGCGCTTCGACCAATGGTGGAAATTCGTGTTCCCGCTCTATCTGGCGCTGCTGGCCGTGGGCATCACAGCCGTCATTATCGGTATTGCGGTGGGGTTGAAATAACTGTCATTGCGAGGCGCAAGCCGAAGGCATCCGTCCTCTGAAATGTAAAAAGCTCCTTTTCAACAGAAAGCCCTGACGTATGCGTGCGTCGGGGCTTTCTATTTAATCAAGGCTTGGCTTACTGTCCGGGACGGATTGCTTCGCTTTGCTCGCAATGACAAAGCCTGTTCGCTCGTCCTGACGGCTACACCAGGCGCAGCTCGGTCGCCTCAAAAATCCGTTTCAGCTTGCGCTTTTTCTCTACAATCTGGAAGCGGGCCTGGTGGCGGGCTTCATCCCAGAATACGTCGGAAATAAGGCCCTGATGCGGTTTGCGGCCGGGTTCGGGCTGTGCTTCCTCCACCAAGTCGCCGAAGCTGAAAGCGGGCTTGTCGGGCAGCTCCGTAAACAGCTCCGCGCTGACTTTGAACTGCTGCTCATCGTAGCGCAGCAGAATCCAGTCGTCGGTTTCGTCTATTTTCTCGAAGAGCTTGCCCGTAGGCTCGAGCCACTCAAAGGTGCGGCGGTTGGCGGGGTGAATGTAGCGGAAGCCATAGTCGGGCGTCCAGGCATAGAGGCCGAAGACAACGGGTTTGGGTCGGGGCATAGCAACGAATAGTGCGGGCAAAGGTCCGCTAAAAACCCGTATTCGTGCCCGAAAGTTGCCCACGGTTTAACTCTCTGTACCGCCACCCATGCCTGCCGCGTGCGCCAGCAGCCGGTTGCGGTGCGCGGCCCCCTCATGCACGCTGCCAAAAGACAGCCGCTGCTGGCTGCCATCGGTGCGGTGCACTACCACGTCGGTTTCGCCCGCGGGCTCTACCCGGGCCACCTCGTCCCAGCGAAAGGCAAACCCGCGCCAAAATGGGTGCAGCCGCCCGCTGAAGCCCCCGGCGTGCAGGTGCAGATGGCGCCGCTTGTGCAGCTGGGCCATACCAAAGGCCATAAAGCCGTACCACACGGCCACCGCCCAATACAGCCAGGGCAATACGTGCAGGCGGTGCTCGCCGGTGCGCAGGGCCGTTTCGTGGTGGCGGTGCCAGATGTGGTAGCCCTCCAGGGCCAGAATGCCGGCCGCGGCCAGCTCCAGCCACGCCACCCGCTCATGGTGGCCGGGGCCGTGTTGGCGCAGCTGCCGCAGCTCCCGCAGCAGCAGCAAAACGTAGGCTGCCCCTACTGCCAGCTCCAGCCCCAGGAGCGGGGTCAACGATTCGGTGCCACCCAGCAGGCCGCTGAGGCCGCCGAGCAGAATCAGGGCGGGCACGAGGTGCGAGAAGCCCCGGACCCGCTCGATACGAACCCGATTTTTGTGATAGAGCGTGGTAGGGCCGGAAGCAGAAAGAGGATGCATAGCCCGAAGCACGTATTTTTTTGGCATTTCGTGCTGCTCGCTAATCGGAACCAGGATTTTTTTTGACTATTCAGGCTCACCGGTTTAGCCCTACGAATATAACCCCGGCGCTATTTATTCGGTTAAACCGCTGCGCCGTCGCTTGCGCGCGCCGTCCTTTTTCTGATTCCGATGCCTAAAATTTCTTCTCCTTCCCCTACCGCGCCGCAGGCCGGCATGGGGGCCATTCCGCACGCCGCGGGCACCACCTTCCGCGTGTGGGCTCCTAATGCCGACGAGGTTGCCGTCGTTGGCCCCTTCAACGACTGGAACCACCAAACCCACCCGCTCACCCACGAAGCTGATGGCTACTGGGCCGCCGACGTGCTCGGCCTCAAGCCCGGCACCGAGTACAAATTCTGGCTCTGCAATGGCAAAACCGAGCTGACCCGCAACGACCCTTACGCCCGCGAAGTCACGCACTCGGCCGGCAGCTCGGTGGTGCCCACGCTCGATTTTGACTGGGAAAACGACCACTTCGAGATGCCCGCCTGGAACACGCTGGTCATCTACGAGCTGCACGTGGGCACCTTCAACCCCACCACCCCCGAGCGCCCCGGCACCTTCCTCGACGTGGTGGAAAAGTTGGGCTACCTGCGCGATTTGGGCATCAATGCCATTGAGGTGATGCCGCCCACCGAGTTTCCGGGCGGGCGCAGCTGGGGCTACAACCCCTCCCACCCTTTCGCGCTGGAAACTGATTACGGCGGCCCGCAGGCCTTTAAGGAGTTGGTGAAGCAGGCCCACCGCCACGGCATCGCCATTATTTTGGACGTGGTATACAACCACTTCGGCCCCGGCGACCTGGACCTGTGGCAGTTTGATGGCTGGCAGGAAAACGACGGCGGCGGCATCTATTTCTACAACGACTGGCGGGCCGAAACGCCCTGGGGCCACAACCGCCCCGACTACAGCCGCCCCGAAGTGCGCCGCTACATCCGCGACAACGCCCTGATGTGGCTCGAAGACTACCGCGTAGACGGCCTGCGCTGCGACTCCATCTCCCACATCCGCAACGTGGACGGCAGCTCTGACCCCAGCCGCGACCTGCCCGACGGCTGGAGCCTGATGAAGTGGATCAACGAGGAGATTCAGGCCCGCATGCCCTGGAAAATCACCATTGCCGAGGATCTGCAGGGCAACGAGTTCATCACCCGCGCCCTCGCCGAGGAAGGCCAGGGCTTTGGCTCCCAGTGGGATGCGGCTTTTGTGAACATCATCCGCGACGCGCTGACCACGCCCGCCGACGCGGACCGCGACCTGAGCGCCGTGGCGCAGGTGCTACAGGCCAGCTACAACGGCGAGGCGTTTCAGCGCGTCATCTATACCGAGTCGCACGATGAGGTGGCCAATGGCAAGTCGCGGGTGCCGGAGGAAATCATGCCGGGCGAGGCGCATTCGTGGTTTCCGAAGAAGCGGGCCATTCTCGGGGCCGCGCTGGTGTTCACCGCGCCCGGCGTGCCCATGCTGTTTCAGGGCCAAGAGTTTCTGGCTGATGGCTTCTTCTCCGACGACCAGCCCCTGCAGTGGCAGCGCGCCGACGACCTGCGCGGCCTGGTGCATCTGTACCGGGATTTGATAGGCCTGCGCCGCAACTTGGCCGGCCTCACCCGCGGCCTCACGGGGCAGCACACCGAGGTTTTTCATCTCAACGACGACGACAAAATCCTGGCCTTCCGGCGCTGGGACGAGGGCGGCCCCGCCGACGAAACCATCATCCTGGCCAATTTTGCCGATGTTTCGCACGAGGCCTACACCATCGGGCTGCCCGCCGCCGGCCGCTGGCACGTGCGCTTCAACTCCGACTGGCAGGGCTACGACCAGGAGTTCGGCAACTTCGAGAGTGTGACGGCCGAGGCCGAGGAAGGCGACTACGACGGGCAGCCCTTTCACGCTTCCTTCGGCCTGGCACCCTATTCCGTGCTGATTATTTCGCAGGACGCTTCCTAGAGTCGTTTCCCGCAGAGGAGCGCAGAGGTTTCGCGGAGGTTCGCAGAGGTCGTTCTTCTGCGAACCTCCGCGAAACCTCTGCGCTCCTCTGCGGGAAATACCGTCAGGGCGCATATCTTGCCAATCCACGCCAAAACCCGCCGCATGCAAGTTCCCGCTTCCGCTCCCAACCCTATTGCCCCCGATGCGCTGCTGGTCGAAGTGGCCTGGGAAGTCTGCAATCAGGTGGGCGGCATCTACACCGTTATTCGCTCCAAGGTGCCCGCCACGGTGCAGGTCTGGGACGAGCGGTACTGCCTGCTCGGCCCTTATTTTCCGCACCAGGCCCAGGGCGAGTTTGAGCCCATTGATGAGTACGAGCTGGAGCAGCTGCGCCGGGACGACCCGTTTGCCGGGGCCGTGCGCCAGATGCGCGCTCAGGGCTACGAGGTGCAGTACGGGCACTGGCTAGTCACGGGCAAGCCGCGCGTGGTGCTCATCAGCCCGTTTCAGGTCTACGACCGGCTCGGCAGCATCAAAACCGACCTGTGGGAGCACCACGGCATCCCTACGCCCGACCACGACGACCTGCTGCACCAAGTGGAGGCGTTTGGGCTGCTGGCCAAGATTTTTCTGCAGATCCTGACCACCGAAACGGTGCCGCCGCAGCGCGTTATCGGGCATTTCCACGAGTGGATGACGGGCGTGGCCATTCCGGCGCTGCGCCGCGAGCAGGTGCCGGTGCACTTGGTGTTCACCACCCACGCCACGCTGCTGGGCCGCTACCTGGCCATGAATGACCCCAACTTCTACGACCACCTGATGCAGGTGAACTGGGCGGCCGAGGCGGTGCATTTCAACATCGAAACCGCCGTGCGCATCGAGCGGGCGGCAGCGCACGGCAGCCACGTTTTCACCACTGTGAGCGAGCTGACCGTGCGCGAGTGCATCTATCTACTCGACCGGATTCCGGACGCGGTGCTGCCCAACGGCCTCAACATCGAGCGGTTTGTAGCCCTGCACGAGTTTCAGAATCTGCACCAGCAGTACAAGGCCAAGATTCACGAGTTTGTGATGGCGCACTTCTTCCAGTCGTATTCCTTCGACTTGGATCAGACGCTGTACCTGTTCACCTCGGGCCGCTACGAATACCATAACAAAGGCTTCGACCTGACCCTGGAGGCGCTGGCGCGCCTGAACTACCGCATTCAGCAAAGCGGCATGGAAGGCCAGGTGGTCATGTTTTTCATTACGAAACGGCCGTTTCACAGCATCAATCCGCAGGTGCTGCAGAGCCGCGCCATCCTGGACGAGGTGCAGGAAACCTGCGAGGCCATTGAGCGGCAGGTGGGCGAGCGGCTGTTCTACGCCGCCGCCGCCGGCTCCGACCACCGCCTGCCCGACCTGAGCAGCATGGTAGATGACTACTGGAAGCTGCGCTTCCGGCGCACGCTGCAAAGCTGGAAAACCACCAATCTGCCGCCCGTCATCACCCACAACCTGGTGGACGATGCCAACGACGACATCCTGAACTTTCTGCGCCGCGCCAACCTGGTGAACAACCAACATGACCGGGTAAAAATCGTGTATCACCCGGATTTCGTGTCGCCTACCTCGCCGCTGTTTGCCATGGAGTACGGGCAGTTCGTGCGCGGCTGCCACTTGGGCATTTTCCCCAGCTACTACGAGCCCTGGGGCTACACCCCGCTCGAATGCGTGGCTCGCGGCGTTCCGGCCATCACCTCCGACCTTTCCGGCTTCGGCGACTACGTGATGCAGACCGTGCCTGACCACGAGGACAAGGGCATCTACGTGGTGAAGCGCCAGGAAAAAACTTTCGACGAATCGGCCGAGGAGCTGACCGATATGCTCTGGAACTTCGTGCAGCTCAACCGCCGCGAGCGAATCATGCAGCGCAACAATGTGGAAAGCTCGGCTGAGCTGTATGACTGGAAAAAGCTGCGCGTGTACTACGACCGTGCCTACGCTCTGGCTCTGGAGCGGGAATAGCGTTGCCAACGTTAATTCCTTCATACGCCACACTACCAAAACGGGCCCGGCTACTGTAGCCGGGCCCGTTTTGGTAGTGTGGCAGCCATTGTCACTACGGCAGCAGCACTTGGTCAATGACGTGAATCACGCCGTTGGTAGCCAGAATGTTAGCGGTAGTAATATTGGCCGCCGTGCCCGTGCCGCCGCGTACTGTAAAGCCGCTTCCCGCCGCGGCTATCGTTACGTTGCCGTTGAGCGTGGTGGCCGTGCCCGGAGCCAGATCGGAGGAAAACACCCGGCCCGTACCAATGATGTGCTTCTGCAGAATACCCACCAGCGTGGCATCCGGTATCTGACTGACGTTTTGCAGATTAAGGGCCGTGAGGGCTGCCTGAAACGCGGCATTGGTGGGCGCAAAAACGGTGATATTGGAAGTATTGGCGCTGGCCGCCGTCAACAAAGACGCGGCGGCGGGCCGGCTTAGGGCCTGTAGCAGCAGCGAAAACTGCGGCGGATTGGCGGCGGCGCTGGCCGCTACAATGGCCGCTATGCTCTGGCTTGGGGGCAGCAGCACGTTGTCGATGGCGTGAATGGTGCCGTTGCTGGCCCCCAGGTCGGCCGTGAGCACGCGGGTGCTGCCGTTGAGAAAGACGCTGGTGCCCGCTTTGGTGAGGTAGAGCGTGTTGTCATTAACGCCGCCCGCACTGGCCGGCCGGGCTGTAGTGCGGGAGCTGGCCCCGGCTGCAATGTCGGCTGCCTTGATATTGGCCCCTACCACGTGGTAGAGCAGCACGCCGCGCAGCGCGGCAATCTGGCTGGCATCCGTCACGGCGTTGATTTTGGCGGCCGTACTGAAGGCATCCAGCGGCCCGCCGGCCAGCTTCGCAAAGGCAGCATTGTTAGGGGCAAAGACCGTGAACGGGCCGGCTCCGCTAAGCGTGGTGGCCAGGTCTGCCTTGACCACAGCAGCCACCAGCGTGCTGAAATCAGGGTTGCTCTGCGCTACCTGCACCACGTTCTGCGCCGCCGGCGTGGTAGGCGTATCATCATCGTCGTCGTCGCAGGACGCAGTGCCTAAGCTGAGCGTGGCACCCAGCACCAGCAGCCACAAAATGCGCAGTGGCGGAAAGAGGCGAAAAAGAAAGACCTTTTTCATTTTGTGGAAGTTTTAATGGTGAAACATTCAACAATTTAATATATTAACATCCTGATAACTGAATTATTGTTTTGAGGCTGCCAAATTTTGTTCGGGCTACACTGGCCTGCCGCCTTTCCTACTGCGGTGCGGTTCTCCGGTTCCGGCTGGTGTACACAGGTCGTCAGGCTCACCTCTCCCTGAGGAGAGGGGCCGGGGGTGAGGTCCCCCGAGGCCGCGCCAAATACCCCACCCGGAAAACCTTCCCAGGTTCACGGTTTCAGGACAATGCTGAGCTAGCGGCAACCTATCTTTGCTTACTGCTGATTATCTGTCTGTTTTATTCTGTTCCCACGGTTTTGCTCCTGCTTCGGCGTCAGACAAGCCGCCGTGGCGCGTAGCTTTGCAGCCTGCCAATTACCTGCTGCCACCTGTCTGGTTTATGCCTCCACTATTTCGCTGCCTTCTCCTGTTGCTGTGCGCCACAATTGGGGTTTCAACTGGGCTGGCCAGCGAATTCTGGCTGCTGCCCGCGCGCTTCGTGGTGGCCCCGGGTACCCGGCTGCACATCCGCGTGCTGGTGGGCGACAATTTCAGCGGCACGCGCTGGGCGGGCCAGAGCAGCCGCCTCACCCGGTTTGTGCACTACACACCCACCGACAGCACCGACCTCACCCCCACTGCCCGCCAAACCGACACGCTCAACACCGCTGTCACCTTCAGCCAGCCCGGCCTGCACCTATTGGCCTTTAGCACCAGCGCGGCCGTGACGGTGATGGAGGCCGGCAAGTTCAACGCCTATCTGCAGGCCGCGGGCCTCGAGGAGGCGCTGGCCCTGCGTCGGCAGCGCCAGGAACTGGCCCAGCCCGGCCGCGAAGCCTACCGCCGCTGCGCCAAAACCCTGCTGCAGGTGGGCGCCGCCAGCGCCGATACGGCCCGCATCTACGCCCGCGTGGCCGGCCTGCCGCTGGAATTGGTGCCCGAGCAGAACCCCTACACCCTCAAGCCCGGGGCCTCGCTCACGCTGCGCGTACTGGCCGCGGGGCAGCCCGTGCGCGGGGCGCTGGTGCAGTTGTGGCAGCGCCCACCCGGCCAGCCCATGCAAGTAATCAGGGCGCGCAGTAACCAAAACGGCCGAGTGCTGTTTCGATTGGCAGGAGCCAGCAGCTACCTGGTGAGCACCGTGCGCATGGTGCCGGCCCCGGATGCCAAAACCGCTGACTGGCAGAGTACGTGGGCCACGCTTACCTTTGGCGGGCCCGGTATTTCGGGGCGCTGAAATCAGCGGATTTTCTCCTAACTTGGTCGTTACATCTTGCCTTCCGCACCCGAATATTTTTTTCCTACCTTCGCAACTCTCTTAAAAACTCCGACACCACTGACGGTATGAAGTACTCGATTGATAAAAAGGAAACTTACACGATAATCACCATTGACGAGAAGAAGCTCGACACGACCGTAGCGCCTGATCTGAAGTCGGAATTCGTGAAGTTGAACGCCGAAGGCATCAATAACCTGATCCTGGATTTGCAGAACGTAAAGTACACGGACTCGTCGGGTCTGAGCTCTATCCTCATTGCCAACCGTTTGTGCAACTCTACCGGCGGCCTGCTGGTGCTCACCGGCCTGCAGGATCATGTAATGAAGCTTATCACCATCTCCAAGCTGGAGTCGGTGCTGCACATTCTGCCTACCGTAGAAGAAGGCATCGACCGCATCTTCCTGCACGCCATCGAGCGGGACCTGACCAGCAAAGAATAGCTTTTTCTTTAGCCCCAAGCCTTAAGCTGCAAGCTGCAAGCTCTTTTGTTCTGTCGGCTGGTCCTCAGAACAACTGCTTGCGGCTTGCAGCTTAAGGCTTGGGGCTTTTTCCATCCTATGGAGTTTGAGCTGAAAATCCTGGGCAGCGCCTCGGCCACCCCGTTTCTGAACCGCCACCAAACGGCGCAGGTGCTCACGGTGGGCACGCATTCGTACCTCATCGACTGCGGCGAGGGCACCCAGCGGCGCCTGATGGAGCACAAGGTGCGCCACCAGCGGCTCAGCACCATGTTTATCTCGCACCTGCACGGCGACCATTTCTTCGGCCTGTTTGGGCTGCTGGGCACCATGCACCTGCAGGGCCGCACCGAGCCGGTACACCTGTTTGGCCCCGCCGGGCTCGATGAGGTGCTGACCACCCAGTTTCGCCACTCCCATACCCAGCTTTCCTTCCCGCTCGAATTCACGGCCGTCGACCCCGAGCAGCACGCTTTGGTGTATCAGGACCGCTACGTGACGGTGCACACGCTGCCCATGCGCCACCGCATTCCGTGCTGCGGCTACCTGTTTCGGGAGCAGCCCAAGCGCCGCCACCTCGACAAGGCCCGCCTGCCCACCGGCCTCACCCCCGCCCAGTACCAGGCCCTGGTGCAGGGCGACGATGTGCTGGACGCGCACGGCCAGCTGCTGGTGCGCAACCTCGACGTGACCACCGCGCCCAAGCCCTCGCGCAGCTACGCCTTCTGCTCCGATACGCTCTACACCGAAAGCCTGTCCGCGCTGGTACAAGGCGTGGATCTGCTCTACCACGAAGCCACTTTCCTGGACGACATGCGCGAGCGGGCCCTCACCACGCACCACTCCACCGCCCGCCAGGCCGGCCTGCTGGCCCGCAAGGCCCAAGCGAAACAGCTGCTCATCGGCCACTTCTCCTCCCGCTACCGCGACCTGGAACCGCTGCTGCGCGAAGCCCAGGCCGTTTTTGAGCCGGTAGCACTGGCCGTGGAGGGCTTGGTGGTGAGCGTGGCAGAGTAAGTTTTCAGTTCTTCCCAGCACGTCATACCGAGCGAAGTCGAAGCATCTCTACTGCAATGGTAATTACTGTTGCAACGAAGCGGTAGAGATGCTTCGACAAGCTCAGCATGACAGCCTGAATTTGCCTTCCCTCCTCTTGAAAACATTCGAACACAAAAAGACCCAGCTTTACCTCGTGCTCAGCGGCATTTTCATCGTGAATGCGCTGCTGGCCGAAATAATTGGGGTGAAGATCTTCTCGCTGGAACCCCTCATCGGGCGGCCCGACAACCTGACGGCGGGTGTGCTGATCTGGCCCGTGGTGTTCGTCACGACGGACATCATCAACGAGTATTTTGGCAAGGAGGGCGTGCTGCGCGTGAGCTACCTCACGGCGGGCCTGATTCTGTTTGCGTTCCTCATCATTTATGCCACCACCAAGCTGCCCCCGGCGGCTTTCTGGCTGGAAGTGAATGGCAAAGACCCGCTGGGCCAGCCCATCAACATCGACTTTGCCTACCAGATGATTTTCCGGCAGGGCATGGGCATTATTGCCGGCTCACTCACGGCCTTCGCCATCGGGCAGGTGCTCGATGCCACGGTGTTTCAATTGCTGCGCCGGGCTACCAAAGGCCGCTACATCTGGCTGCGGGCCACCGGCTCCACGCTCGTCTCGCAGCTTGTGGATAGCTTTGTGGTGCTCTACGTGGCGTTTTACCTGTTCGGCAACTGGAGCTTCGACCAGGTGTTGAGCGTAGCCAACACCAACTATTGGTATAAATTCGCCGCCGCCATTGTGCTCACGCCGGTGCTGTACCTGGCCCATTTTCTCATTGACCGGTATTTGGGCAAAGAGGAAACGGCCGAGCTGCAGCAGGAAGCGGCGGCTGATGTTAGCGTTTGAGAAATGCTGCGTTTCCAAGGTTGAGTGTTGAATTTCAACCAGATTTCTCCGGCTTTTCTCATTCAGCATTCAACCCTCAAAATTCAACATTTCCCTAAATGTCCCGCATTCTCACCGGCATTCAGAGCACTGGCCGCCCGCACCTGGGCAACCTGCTCGGGGCCATTCTGCCCGCCATCGAGCTGTCGAAAAACCCGGCCCACGACTCGCTCTACTTCATTGCCGATCTGCACTCGCTCACTACCGTGCGCGACGCGGAGCTGCTGCGCCAGAACACCTACGCCGTGGCCGCCGCGTGGCTGGCCTGCGGCTTCGATACGGAGAAAAACCTGTTCTACCGCCAGTCGGATGTGCCGCAGGTGACGGAGCTGACGTGGTATCTGTCGTGCTTCACGCCGTTTCCGATGCTGGCCAACGCCCACTCGTTCAAGGATAAGTCCGATAGGCTTTCGGATGTGAATGCGGGCCTGTTCACATATCCGGTGCTCATGGCAGCCGATATTCTGCTCTACGATGCTGAGATTGTGCCCGTCGGCAAAGACCAGATCCAGCACCTCGAAATTGCCCGCGACATTGCCGCCGCCTTCAACAGCCGCTACGGCGAAACCCTGACGCTGCCCCAGGCCCGCGTGGATGCCGAGCTGATGACCATTCCCGGCACCGACGGCGCGAAGATGAGCAAGAGCTACGGCAACATCATCGACATCTTCGCCCCCGAAAAAGAGCTGCTCAAAGCCATCAAAACCATCATTTCGGACAGCACGCCGCTGGAAGCGCCCAAAAACCCGGACGCGGACGTGACCTTCAAGCTCTACTCGCTGCTGGCCACGCCCGCCGAAACCGACACGATGCGCCAGAACTACCGGGCCGGCGGCTATGGCTACGGCCACGCCAAAAAGGAGCTGTACGAGCTGATTCTGCGCCGCTTCGCCACCGAGCGCCAGCAGTTCGATTTCTACATGAACAACCTGCCCGAGCTGGACGCCAAGCTGGCCGAAGGCGCCCGCAAAGCCCAGGCCTACGGCAGCGAAGTGCTGAACAAAGTGCGGGAGAAAGTGGGGTATATGGTGATATAGTGAGATGGCGAGTTTTTTTGTTCTGGCGGCGCATGTGGCGCAGATAGAACGAAAAACTCACCATTTTACCATCTCACTATCTCACCACTAATAAGCCAGCCCGTCCACGCTGGTGGGGTGTTTTTGTTCGTTGGAGAAGCTGAAGCCAACTTTGCTGCCGCGGCTGACCTGCTGGTTTTCGAGCTTTTGCTTCACCGTTATTTTCTGAATGTCCTGCATCGGCGGGGCAATCAGGTCGTTGTTGACGGAGGCAATCATGGCGCTTTCCACGAACAGGCGCAGCATATCAGGGGTCAGGAAGTTGTCGGCCATGTCGTTGTCGGGTAGCTCCAGCTGCTGCACTCCTTCCAGGAAGTAGTGATTTTCGATGTTGATGAGCAGGCGTCCGATCAGGTAGCCGGGGTCGTTCAGGCGCTGGTACTTGATGCTGTCGGCCATGAAGTTGTAGGCCATAATGTGGCCGAAAAACCGCCGCCGGAAATCCTCTTCCACGTATTTGGAGGCCATGGGGCCGTAGTCTTCGGGGAAGGTGATGATGTTCGAGTGCATCACGAACACGAGCAAATCGCCGGAGAACTTAATGTGAAACTCCATGTCGTTTACCGGCCGGTACTCCACCAGCACGCTGCTGTCGACGGGCGAGAGTTTGCGGCTCAGCTCCACCACCAGCTCCTGCGTCACCATGCGCAGCATATCGAACGCCGCCCCGGTATTGCGGAAAATGGCCTGCTTGGCAATGGATTTCTGCTTGAGGCCCTCAAAAATCTGGTCGAGGCGGTCGGCGGGAGCTTCAGTGGGCGAGCCGGGCGCGGCGGTGGGCTCGCCGTTGGTGGCGGTGGCCCCGGTCTGGCTTTCGGGGGCCGGCCGGGCCTCGGGCGCGGCGGCGGCCAGGGTTTCAGCAGCCAGCGGAATCAGGTTGGTGGGCGGGGTGGTATGAGGCATTGCGGAGAAAAAAGCGAGTGACGAAAGCCGCTGGCGGCACTGGTAAATACGGAAATAATTGGGGCAACAGTTTCGCCAGGCTTTAGCGCAGCAGCTCGGGCAACTCCGCCGCCGTATGCTGCCCCAGCAGCGGTGGTGCCGACAGCGCCGCCACTTCCGGCCACGCCGGGCTCCGGAACGCCACCGTGCGTACGCCCTGATGCGCAAAATCGGCCGGAGCGGGCAGCAGCATCGCCCCCGCCGATTCGTGCGTTAGCGCCTCCCCCACCGTGCGCACGGCCCCAGCCGGCACGCCCAGGCCCTCTAGCTGCCGGAGCAGCTCGGCACCATTTACCTCCCCTATGCGGGCGTGCAGCAAGGCCTCCAGCTCCGCCCGGTGCGCCACGCGGGCTTCATTGGTGGCGAAGCGCGGTTCGGCGGCCCACTCCGCCCGGCTCAGCGCCGCGCAGAGCTGCTGAAACTGCCGGTCGGTGCCCACGGCCAGAATGAGTTGTACGCCATCGGCAGCGCGGTATACGGTGCCGTAGGGCACGATGCTGGGGTGGCCCGAGCCCAGCGGCTGTGGGTCGTGGCCCGCCACGAGGAAGGTGGCGGCCTGGTTGGCCAGAGAGGCCAGGGCGCTATCCAGTAAGGACACCTGCACCAACGCCCCTTCGCCGGTGCAGGCGCGGCGGTAGAGGGCCGTGAGCAGGCCTTCCTTGAGCTGATGCGCGGCCAGCAGGTCGATGAGGGCCACGGGCATCTTTTGGGGCGCGTGGCCGGGCAGCGCGTTCAGGTGCATGAAGCCGGCTTCGGCCTGCAGCACGGCATCGTAGCCGGCGCGGGGGCTGGCGGGGCCGTAGCCGCTGAGGTGGCCATAAATCAGCTCTGGGTTGTGCTGGCGCAGGGTGTCGTAGTCCACGCCCAGCTTTTCGGCATCGCCGGGCTTGTAGCTGGCCAGCACCACATCGGCGCGGGCGGCGAGGCGGTACACGGCGGCCAGCCCAGCGGGCGTACGCAAATCCAGCACGATAGACTTTTTGCCCCAGTTGGAGGAGCTGAAATAGGCGGAAATATCGGTTTCGGCGGGCTCGGCGGCGGTTTTCCAGGTGCGGGTCACGTCGCCGGCCGGGGGCTCCACTTTCAGCACGAAGGCTCCCAGCTCGGCAAAAAACTGGCCCACCTGCGGGCCGGCCAGCACGGTGGCGAGTTCCAGAATGACGAGGTCGGCGAAGGGCGGGGCGGGGGCAGATTTCATGCGGGTAAAGAAACAACGGAATGCCCTATACCGGCCTGCCCGCCCCCGGCTTACCTGAACCCTGCCCACCCGAATTCCCTTATCTTTACCACAAATCAAGCGGTTTGCTGACCGAAAAACAGGGTCAGCGCATACTTTCACTTCATTTCGCTGAACCTTGAAGTTTACCGATTTCAATCTGCACGACGACCTGCTGGCCGGTGTGGATGCCATGAACTATCAGAATGCCACGCCCATTCAGGAGCAGGCTATTCCCCGAATTATCGAAGGCAAAGACCTGATTGCCTGCGCCCAGACCGGCACCGGCAAAACCGCCGCCTACCTGCTGCCGCTGCTCGACAAGATTTCGCACGCCAAGCACGGCCACACCTCCACGCTCATCCTGGTGCCCACCCGCGAACTGGCCACCCAGATCGACGAGCAGGTGACGGGCTTCGGCTATTTCGTGGAAGCCAGCAGCATTGCCATTTATGGCGGCGGCAAAAGCGAGAACTGGGAGCAGCAGAAACGCGCCCTCACCTCGGGGGCCGATATCATTGTGGCCACGCCCGGCCGCCTCATCGCCCACCTGCAGATGGGCTACGTTAAGTTCGACCAGATCAAGTACTTGGTGCTGGATGAGGCCGATAAGATGATGGACATGGGCTTTTCGGACGACATTCTGAACATCGTGCGTCAGTTGCCCAAGCAGCGGCAGACGCTGCTGTTTTCGGCCACCATGCCCACCAAAATCCGCGACTTCTCGAAGCAGATTCTGCACGAGCCCGAGGAAATCCGGCTGGCCGTGTCGAAGCCCGCCGCCGGCATCGACCAGCAGTTCTACATGGCCTTCGACCGCCAGAAGATTCACCTGCTGGAGCACATCATCAAAACCCAGGAGGTGCAGAGCATGGTGCTGTTTACGAGCCAGAAAGCGGCCGTAGCGGGCATCGTGCGGGCCATCAACAAGCTGGGCTACGTGGCCCAGGGCATCAGCTCCGACCGCACCCAGGAGGAGCGCGAGCAGATCATGCGCGACTTCAAAAACAAGTCGTTCCCGATTCTGGTGGCCACCGACGTGCTCAGCCGCGGCATCGACATCGACTCGCTGAGCCACGTGGTGAACTACGACATTCCCCGCGCCGCGGAAGACTACGTGCACCGCATCGGCCGCACAGCCCGCGCCGCCACCAAAGGCACGGCCATCACCTTCATTGCCGACCAGGACCAGGACCGCGTGCTCAAGATTGAGAAGCTCATTGAGCGCGAAGTGGAGAAGCAGGACATCACCGAAAGCCTTGGCCTGGGCCCCGCCCCGGAGTTTGACCCCAAGCGCTTCAGCGGCCTGGGCGGCAAAATAGGCGGCCGCCCCGAGCGTGGTGGCCGGAGCGGCGGCGGCGGCAGCAGCCGCGGCCCGCGCCCCGAAGGCGGTGCCCCCCGCGGCGAAAACGGCCGCGACGGCAGCCGCCCACGCCGCGATGCCGACCCGAAAGACCCCAAGCACAAGGAGCGCATTGCCAAAGCCCAAGCTGCCCTAGCGGCGCTGGATGCCGGCCAGGCTCCGGCCGTGCCCTACCAGCGCCCGCCCCGCCCCGAAGGCGAAGCCCGCCCACCCCGCGCCCCCCGTCCGGATGGAGAAGCTCGCCCTGCGCGGGAGCCTCGCGCTCCGCGCCTAGAAGGGGAAGACCGCCCGCCGCGGGAGCCACGGGCCGAAGGCGAAGCCGGGGAAAGCAAGACGCGCCGCAAGCGTGGTGGCCGCAATCGGGGTGGCCGGGGCCCACGTCCGGAAGGTGGAGTGGCTACGGCTGAGGCCTCAGCCCCGGTGCCCGCGGCTCCGAGTGCTGAGTAAGGCGTAAGAACGCAAAAGAGCCCCGCTACGAAAGTTGCGGGGCTTTTTTGTGCTTGGGCAAGCGGTAGAAGCAGTGGGCAGTGGCTTTGGAGTTTCGCACGTGTCATTCTTCTCTCAGTACCTATCCTCAGACCTTGGCAAGCAAGAAACCACCTCTCTCCAACACTTCCGAATTGGTTAAGCAGCAGGGTTGATTTAGCTGCTAATTGTTGTCCGTTCTCATATTCAATTCTTCAACTGGGTGCCCTAATTTTTTCAACCAAGCCTTCAGCTTTGGATAAGCATTATTATCAAGGCTAATGTCCAGACCACGATCAGTCATCAGATTGTCACACTCTAAACAGATATTCAGGATTGAAACAACTCGGTTGTCCCGGTCAAAAAACATTAGAGCATCCCGATAAACCGGACTACACATCCAACGGTCATCATCAATTAGCGGAGACTCTAGAATAGCCACGAGTTCCCGAGTCAGCAGATCATCCTCACTCAGTCTTTTGATGATGACACTACTTGGATCCAGGTCACCTTTCCTATCAGTTAAGAATACTCCTAGTTGACTGGCTTGGTCAGGATATCTATTGAATGAATAAGTAGATAGACGGGCGAAATTCATCCCCCTGATATAGTCACGGCTGGCATGAGGCTGTATCATAGCACCTGCCCCACCCCAAACAGCAACGTAAACACCAATGTCGTCAGGGCCATCTGCTTTAGCAGCGGGTCGAGCTGCATGCTTTCCTGGCGCTGCCCCACGGCGCGGGCGTTGCGCACCAGCAGCGGAGCGGCCAGCACAAACAGCCATTGCCAGGGCGAGTGATACGTGAGCGTGACGTAGACCACGGCGCAGCCGAAGCCCAGCAGCAGCAGCAGCCAGTGGTAGCGGCGGGCCCGCACCGGCCCCAGCCGCACCGGAATGGTGATTTTGCCAGCCAGCTCGTCGGAGCGAATGTCGCGGATGTTGTTCACGTTCAGTACGGCCGTAGCGAAGCAGCCCAGCGCGGCGGCGGGCAGCAGCACCGTGAGCGGCAGCATGCGGGTTTGCAGATAATACGTGCCGCACACGCCCACCAAACCAAAGAAAGTGAATACCGATAGGTCGCCGAGGCCGGCATAGCCGTAGGGCTTGGCACCAGCCGTGTAGTTGACGGCTGCCCAGATGGCGCTCAGGCCCAGCACCAAAAACGTGAGAAAAATCCAGGTGCCGGCCGTGCCCAGCGCCACCCACAGCAGCCCCAGCCCACTCAGCAGCGACAGCAGCCCAAACAGGCTCATGCCGCGCTTCATCTGGGCTGGGCTGATGGCTCCGCTCTGCACGGCCCGTTGGGGCCCTTCGCGGTGCACGCTGTCGGCGCCGTTCTGGGAGTCGCCGTAGTCGTTGGCGAGGTTGCTCAGAATCTGGAGCAGGATGGTGGTGAGAGCCGCCAGCCCTACCACGACCGGGCGGAACTGCCCGTGGCTGGCCGCCAGGAAGCCTCCCGTAAGGATGCTGGCCAGCGCCAGCGGCAGCGTGCGGGGCCGAAAAGCCGAAATCCAGGCTTGAGCCGGGCTGGTGGCGGGAGAAGCTGTAGGAGGAATGGTGGACATAGAAAGCGAAGAAACGTCATGCTGAGCGAAGCCGAAGCATCTCGTGTGCAATAGTAATTCAATCGTCAAACAAAAGAATTAGCATGGCACGCGAGATGCTTCGGCTTCGCTCAGCATGACGCTCGAGTCAAAGACGGGGAACGAAAAGCCTACTTCAGAATGGCCGCTACCAGCTCGTCGCTCATCGGCTTCACGTCCGACTTGTAGAAGCCGATAACGTGGCCCTGCTCGTCCACCAGGTATTTGCAGAAATTCCAGGTAGGCGCGTCGCTCACGGTGCCGTTCTTGCTTTTATCGGAGAGAAACTGGTAGAGCGGGGCCGTGTCGTCGCCTTTCACCGAAATCTTGGCGAACATGGGAAAAGTCACGCCGAAGTTTTTCTCGCAGAAAGTGGCAATCTGAGCATTGGAGCCTGGTTCTTGGCCGCCGAAGTTATTGGCCGGAAAGCCCAGCACGGCCACCCGGTCGCCGTGCTTCTTGCTTAGCTCTTCCAACTCCTTGTATTGAGGCGTGTAGCCGCACTCCGAGGCCACGTTCACGATGAGCAGCTTTTTGCCTTTGTACTGGCTCAGCTTCACATCCTGCCCATCAATATTCTTGACGGTGAAATCGTACACGGAGCCGGCAGCGGCGGCAGTTTCGGGAGTAGACATGGCCGAAGAAGGAGAAGAAGTGGCGGTGGTGGAATTGGATGAGCAGCTGCCGGCCAGCAAAGCGCCCAGCAGCAGGGCAACGGATATTTTCATGCGAAGGGAAAATCAGGCCGGCGGAGCAAAGTACCCGGCCGGCAGTGAGCAAACCGCCGGGCGGCGGGTAGTGTTTGTGGCCGTCAAGGTAGCTTTTTGCCCGTTGCGCGGGGGCAACCGCACCGGCTATAGCACCTACCCTGCCGAATACCTGGCCATTTGAGCAGCACGGGTCAGTATATGGGCTACGTGCGGGGCACCGTGAGCCACTTTTCCAGGTCGGTGGGCACGTAGGCCAGCATCTTGTCCAGCAGGCCGTTGGGCGTGTCGTCCTGCTGGAGCTGGGCGCGGTTTTCGGGGCGCAGAAAGCCTTCGGTCACCATCTTATCCAGGAACTGCAGCTGGTGGTCGTAGAAGCCGAGCACGTTGAACACGCCGCTGGGCTTTTTGTGCAGCCCCAGCTGGCCCCAGGTGAGCACTTCAAACAGCTCTTCGAGCGTGCCGAAGCCGCCGGGCATGGCAATGAAGCCCTCCGCCAGGTCGGCCATCAGCAGCTTCCGCTCGTGCATACTTTTCACGATGTGCAGCTCCGTGAGGCCCACATGCGCCAGCTCCTTATTGGCTAGGAAATCAGGGATGACGCCGATGGCCTGGCCGCCGTGGCGCATCACGCTGTCGGCCACGGCGCCCATCAGGCCCACGCGGCCGCCGCCGTACACCAGCGTGATGCTGCGCTGGGCCAGCGTCTGGCCCATCAGGTCGGCCTGTTGGCGGTAGGTTTCGTTGAAGCCGGGGCTGGCCCCGCAGTAGACGGCAACGCTTTTCATCAGGAGGAGCTGGGAGCTAGAAGTTAGAAGTTAGAAGTACAACTCCCCTCCTTTTTTCAAGGAGGGGTTGGGGGTGGTTGCTAAGGCTAGAAAATTAGAGCTAGATGCTGCTGGACGAATATCTAGTTTTAAAAAGTCGTTCAACGACGGAACCACCCCTAACCCCTCCTTGAAAAAGGAGGGGAACTAGCTTTTAGCCTTAGCTTTTAATTGCTTGCTACATCCGCTCGGGCACCTCGATGCCGAGCAGGCTCATGCTGGCTTTGATGGCGCGGGCCGTCTGGGCGGAGAGGGCCACGCGGAAGGCACGGCGGGTTTCGTCGGCTTCCTGGAGCACGGGCACTTCGGCATAGAAGCGGTTGTAGGCTTTGGCCAGATCGTAGGCGTACTGGGCCACCACGGCGGGCGAGAAGGAGCGGGCGGCCTCGGCCACTACGCTGCCGTAGCGGGCCAGCTCCTCTACCATTTCGCGCTCGGTTTTTTCCAGCGCGAGCAGGGTGCTGAAGTCGGCCGTTTCGGCAATGCCCATTTGCTGGGCCTTGCGGCGGAGCTGGGCGATGCGGGCATGCGAGTACTGAATGAACGGCCCCGTGTGGCCTTCCAGCTGCACCGATTCCTCGGGGTTGAACAGCATGCGCTTCTTGGGGTCCACCTTCAGCAGGTAGTATTTCAGCGCGCCCAGGCCCAGGGTGTGGAACAGTTGCGCCTGCTCGTCGTCGCTCAGGCCCTCGATTTTGCCCTTTTCCAGCGTGGCCGTTTTAGCGGCTTCCACCACTTCGCGCACCAGTTCGTCGGCGTCCACCACGGTGCCTTCGCGGGATTTCATCTTGCCCGAGGGCAGATCCACCATGCCGTAGCTGAGGTGGTAGATGGCGTCGGCGTAGGGCTTACCCAACTTTTTGAGCACGGCCTTGAGCACCTGCATGTGGTAGTTCTGCTCGTCGGCAATGACGTACACACTCAGGTCGTAGCCGAAATCCTGGTACTTCAGCTCGGCCGTGCCCAGATCCTGGGTGATATAGACCGAGGTACCGTCGGCGCGGAGCAGCAGCTTCTCGTCGAGGCCCTCCTCCTTCAGGTCGACCCACACCGAACCGTCCTCTTTCCGGAAGAATACGCCCTTCTGCAGGCCTTCCTCCACCCGCTCCTTGCCCAGCAGGTAGGTGCCCGACTCGTAATAAAACTTGTCAAAATCGACACCGATGGTCTTGTAGGTTTCGTCGAAACCCTCGTACACCCAGCCGTTCATCTGCTTCCAGAGCGTGATAACCGCGTCGTCGCCCTGCTCCCACTGCTGCAGCATGGTCTGGGCCTCCAGCATCAGCGGGGCCTGCTTTTTGGCAATTTCCGGGGCCACGCCCTCAGCTTCGAGCTGGCGCACCTGCTCGCGGTAGTGCTTCTCAAACAGCACGTAGTACTTGCCCGCCAGGTGGTCGCCCTTGATGCCGGCGCTCTGCGGGGTTTCGCCGTGGCCGTAGTGCTGATAGGCCAGCATGGACTTGCAGATGTGGATGCCCCGGTCATTGACCAGGTTGGCCTTCGTGACGGTGGCGCCGGTGGCTTTCAGAATCTCGGCCACCGAGTAGCCCAGGAAGTTGTTGCGCAAATGGCCCAGGTGCAGGGGCTTGTTGGTGTTCGGCGAGGAATACTCCACCACCACGTCCTGGGGGCCGCCAGTGGGCATGGGCGCGCCGTCGGGGCGCTGCACGAGCTGCGCGAACCGGCGCAGCCACTCGGCATCGGCAATTTCCAGGTTCAGGAAGCCCTTTACCACGTTGTAGCCACTCACCTTGGGCTCATTGGCCGTCAGCCACTCACCCAGGGCCTGCCCGATCTGCTCGGGGCCCTTGCCCAGGGCCTTGGTCAGCGGGAAGGTGACGAGTGTGAAGGAGCCCGCAAATTCCTTGCGGGTGGGCTGGATGGTGAGCTGCGCAGCCGGAACTTCCGCGCCGAAAACCTGCTGGATGGCGGCGCTGAGGGCCGTTTTGATGTCTTGTTCGAGTTCTTGCACGGGGTGCGGAATATAAAGCGAAGCGCCGCCGAATCCGGATTGCCCGGCGGGAAAAGGATGCGCAAAAGTAGCGCAAGCCGCGGCGGGGTCCAACTGGAACTGCTGACGTAATCAAACTACCTGTCATCCTGAGCAGCGCGAAGGACCTTACGCCAGTCGAACAAGTCGTTGTTGCGACAGTTCAACTGGCATAAGGTCCTTCGCGCTGCTCAGGATGACAGGTAGTTTGATTACGTCAGCAGGCGAGATGCTTCGACAAGTTCAGCATGACGTTCTTCCTACGAAGTCCCGCCCCGGCCCGCCGTCACGTCCTGCACGCGCAGGTGCTCCTGGATGGCATCGGTAGCGGCTTCCAGGATGTCGAAGGCGTTGCGGGCCATCGTGTTTTCGCTGTCAAGGGTAGGGTTAATTTCGACCATCTCGAAGCAGACGACCCGGTCGTTATCTAGCAAAGCACGGCAGAGCTGCATGGCTTCCTGCACGTTCAGGCCATCGACTACCGGCGTGCCGGTGCCTTTGCTGAAGCGCGAATCCAGCGAGTCCACATCGAAAGAAATATAGACTAAGTCGCAGAAGCGCAGCTGCTCGTAGATTTCGCGGGCCACCTGGCGCGGGCCTTTGACTTTGAACTCGGGCAGCTTGAAGTTGCGGATACCCAGGCGCTCAATCACGGCATCTTCCTCATGCTCAGTGTCGCGGACTACGACGTACACCAGGTGCTCGGGCTTGACCTTGGGACCTTCCTCGCCCAGGTTTTTCAGCCGCCGCCAGAAAAACTCGGTTTCCGGCTCCACCACGTTGCGCTGCTCGGGCAGGTTGTCCTCGTTCAGGGCCAGCGCGATGGGCATGCCGTGCACGTTGCCGGAGGGCGTGGTGTAGGGCGAGTGGATGTCGGCGTGGGCGTCGATCCAGACGACACCGAGCGTCTTGTGCGGATACGCGGCCTTGATGCCGGCGATGGTGGCGGCGGCGCTGCTGTGGTCGCCGGCCAGCACCAGCGGAAACTCGCCAAACCGGAGCGTCTGCTCCACGGTATTGGCAATACCCTTCTGCACCGTATAGATGGAATCGATGTGCTTGGCGAAGGGGAAATGGTTTTTGTCGAACAGCACGTGGTTCAGATCCGGCACGGCCACGGCGTTGAAGCGGCGGAAATAATCGGAGCCTTTGTTCAGACAGGCAATCCGGAGGGCATCGACCCCCAGACTGGCTCCACGAGTTCCGGCCCCGAGCTCGGAGCGGACTTCAATGAGCTTAATGCGACGCATACAATTACATGGGCAAAAAAAAGTTAAAAGGGTTTGATGCTTGCCGATTGAGCGGGTGGGAATTCCCCTCAGGCTTGACGCGCACGGACCTTCCGCCGCGACCAACGAACAAAGCACAACCAAAACCCCGCGCACGGGGTATCTTTGCGGGCTCTAAGTTCGGAAAAATTGCCTTCCAATTGAACGACAAACAGAACGTCATGCTGAGCTTGCCGAAGCATCTCGCGTGCTGATGTCGGATTACTAACCAACCGTCAGCACGCGAGATGCTTCGGCAAGCTCAGCATGACGTTCTTTTTCGCTTTCCATTCCTTCCTCTTCTTCCCAGATGGATACCTACCACGACCTGATTGCCCAGACGTTCGATTTTCCCACCGAGGAGTTCCGCGTAGAGCAGAACGAGTTGCGCTTCAACGACATCGACCTGATGGCGTTGGTGGCGAAGCACGGTACGCCGCTGCGCCTCACCTACCTGCCCAAAATCAGCTCCCAGATTCAGCGGGCTAAAGAATTATTCCGCCTGGGCATCGAGAAGACGGGCTACACGGGCCGCTATTCCTACGCCTATTGCACCAAGGCCTCGCACTTCAGCTTTGTGGTAGAGGAGGCCCTGAAAAACGACGTGCACATCGAAACCTCGTCGTGGTTTGACACCAACATCATCCGGGCCATGCATGCCAAGGGCAAGGTCACGAAGGATACATACATTATCTGCAACGGCTTCAAAACCGAAGAATACAAGCGCGAAATCACGGCCCTCATCAACGACGGCTTCGTGAACTGCATGCCCATTCTGGACTCGCCCAACGAGGTGGAATACTACCACGACAACGTGCGCGAAAAGTGCAACGTGGGCATGCGCCTGGCCTCCGATGAGGAGCCGCGCTTCCAGTTCTACACCTCCCGCCTGGGCATCCGCTACGCCGACGCCATTCCGCTCTACGAGCAGCGCATCAAAGACGACCCGCGCTTCGAGCTGACGATGTTGCACTATTTCATCAACACCGGCATCAAGGACACGTCGTATTACTGGTCGGAGCTGAGCCGGTTCGTACACAAGTACTGCGAGCTGCGCAAGGTGTGCCCCACCCTCACCACCATCGACATCGGCGGCGGCCTGCCCATCCAGACTTCCATCCAGAAGGAGTACGATTATAAGTACATGATTGAGGAGATTCTGCGGACCATCCAGCGCATCTGCGGCGAGGAAGGCGTGCCGGAACCCCATATTTTCACTGAATTCGGCATCTTCACCGTCGGCGAGTCGGGCGCGACGATCTACAGCATTCTGGACGAAAAGCTGCAGAACGATAAGGAGCTCTGGTACATGATTGACGGCTCGTTCATCACCAACCTACCCGATACCTGGGCCCTGAACCAGCGCTTTATCATGCTGGCCCTCAATGGCTGGGAGAAGAAATACAAGAAAATTCAGCTCGGCGGCCTCACCTGCGATTCGCAGGACTACTACAACGCCGAAAAGCACATCTACCAGGTGTTTCTGCCCGAGCGCAAACCCCAGGATGCCCAGCCGCTCTACGTGGGCTTTTTCCACACCGGGGCTTATCAGGAAAGCCTTTCAGGCTACGGCGGCGTGAAGCACTGCCTCATCCCGGCCCCGAAAATGGTAATTCTGGACCGCGCCGAAGATGGCACCCTCACCGACTGCGTGTTTGCCGAGGAGCAGAACGGCGAGTCGATGATGCGGATTCTGGGCTACAGCAAGTAGCGGCGGCGCAAAAAAACTTCCGGCCGGCATACTTGGCGGGGCCAGCCGGAAGTTGTACTTTTGATGTTGGCAACCTTTACTAAACCTCTCGTTTCGACTTACATGAAAAAGCTACTCCTGCTGGCCTCCGTGGCCGTTCTGGGCCTCGGGTCCTGCAACAAGGTTAAGTGCCCGGCCTACACCAGCACGAAAGCCGCCAACCGCATGTCGTCGCCCATCATGGCCTCGACGGAAACTGCCCCGGCTGCCCGCCAGTAGTAGTTGATAGAAATTTGGTCTTCTTTAAGACCACAAAAGCCCGCTGTCCAGTTCTGGAAGCGGGCTTTTTGCGTGTAGCGCCATCAAGGGCGGCAAGCCCCAGCGGGGCGGCATATCGGTAGCAGTCAACTTCTTATTTGTCACTAAAGCCCCAGCGGGGCGACACAAATCGTTGAACTGTTTGTGTCGCCCCGCTGGGGCTTTAGCATTTTGATGATACGTTTTCTACCGATATATCGCCCCGCTGGGGCTTTCCTATTACGACTTTAGCGCTTTCTATTACAGCCAGTTATACCGTCTTGGATCAAAGTACAGGTCCGTCAGGCTCCCCTCTCCTATGGAGAGGGGCCGGGGGTGAGGTCCCCGTAGCCGCGCACCGCACACTTATATACTCAGAATAATATCTACCGCTCCGCTTAGATCCGCCGCCCGGGGCTCAAAATCCAGCGTTTCCGTGCTGCCGATGAATAACCCGCGCACACCGGCCCGGGCACCGGCTTCCAGGTCGCGGGCCCGGTCGCCGAGCATCCAGCACTGCGCCGGGTCGAGGTGGAAGCGAGCCAGGCCTTTTTCCAACATTAGCGAATCGGGCTTGCGCGAAAGCGACTCGGAGACGCTGGGGTGGCCGGGGGCGAAGTAGAACGCGTCGATGATGCCGCCGCAGGCTTGCTGCAGCTTTTGGTGGCAGGCCTGCACATCGGCGGCAGTGTAGAGGCCTTTGGCAATGCCGGCCTGGTTGGTAACCACAATCAGGCGGTAGCCGGCGGCTTTGAGGCGGGCTAGAGCCTCGGGCACGCCGTCAATGAAGTGGAAGTCTTCGGGCCGCCACACGTAGTCGCCTATTTCGTGGTTCAATACCCCGTCGCGGTCCAGAAAAACGGCTTTGGCGGGGGCAACAAGAGCAGGAGTCGGGTTGTTCATACCCCGCAAAGCTACGGATTCCGGTGGGCCACGGCGGCCTCGAAATCGGCGTTACCTTTGCAGCCTACCAAGATTTAGTGTAATGAGAGTAGCCATTCTGGGCGGCGGCATTTCGGGCCTGACGCTGGCGTTTTACCTGCAGAAAGCCGGCATAGCCTATGATCTGTTTGAGGCTGGCCAGCCTGGCGGCAACATCCGCAGCCAGCACCTGGATGGCTACCTGCTCGAAACCGGCCCCAACTCCCTGCAGCTCAGCCCCGAGCTGGAGCAGCTGCTCACCGACCTCGGCCTCTCCGACCAGATTCAGGATACCGCTGCCGTGAGCCAGAACCGCTACGTGCTGCGCGACGGCCGCTACCAGAGGCTCCCCGGCTCGCCCCCGGCCCTGCTGGCCAGCCCGTTTTTCAGCCTGAAAGCCAAGTGGAACCTGCTGCGCGAGCTGACCCGCCCCACCGCCGCCCCCGACCCGCTCGAAACCCTGGCCCATTTCTTCCGCCGCCGTTTCGGCCCCGAAATCGTGGACTACGCCCTGAACCCGTTCATCTCCGGCATCTACGCCGGCGACCCGGAAAAACTGCTGCTGCACAAGACGTTTCCCAAACTGGCCGCCCTGGAGCAAACCTACGGCTCGGTGCTGCGCGGGCTGATGAAAAGCGGCGGCGCGGGCACTCGGCGGCGCATCATCTCCCTACAAAACGGCCTCCAAACCATCACCGACACGCTGGCGGCTCAATTAACCAGCTACCACGGCGGCCAGGCCATTACAGGTATTTCGCGGCCTGCGGTGGGTCAGTATCAGGTGCAAACCGCGGCCGGAACATTCTCCGAAACCTACACGGCCCTGGTGCTGGCGCTGCCCACCTACGCGGCGGCGCCGCTGCTCAAGCCGCTTTTCGCCGAAGCCGCCGCCGCATTAGCGGAAGTGTATTATCCGCCCATGACGGCCGTTTTCACCGCCTATAATCGGGCTGATGTGGCCCACCCGCTGGATGGCTTCGGGGCGCTGCACCCCAAAGCGGAGCAACCCTACGCCGCCGGCAGCATCTGGACCAGCTCTATCTATCCTAACCGCGTGCCGGCCGGGCAGGTGCTGTTTACCACCTTCGTGGGCGGCACGCAGTATGAGGAGCAGGCCCGGCAAAGTCCGGACGCGCAGAAAAGCGCCGTGCACGCCGAGCTGATCCGCTTCTACGGTATTCGGGCGGTGCAACCTGTGTGGCAATACCGGTACTCTTGGGAGCGGGCTATTCCGCAGTTCGATAAGCGCATCATCGGGGCCCACGCGGCCGTGGATGCGCTTGAAAGCCAGGGAGTGTATGCCGCCGCCAACTGGCGGGCGGGCGTGGGCGTGCCCGACTGCATCCGGCAGGCCCGCGCGCTGGCCGAAAAAATTTCCGGCCTCCCGGGCTGATTACCTATCTTTGGTGCACTTATGAACGATGGGCTCGTCCTGATACCAACCTATAATGAGCGCGAAAATGCGGAGCTGATTATTCGCAAAGTATTTTCGCTGCCGCAGGCGTTTGATGTGCTCATCATCGACGATGGCTCGCCCGATGGCACCGCCGCCATTGTGCGGGAGCTGCAGCGCGAGTTTCCCGACCGGCTTTTTCTGGAGGAGCGCACCGGCAAGCTGGGCCTGGGCACGGCCTATCTGCACGGCTTCCGCTGGGCGCTGGACCGCGGCTACGAGTACATTTTCGAGATGGATGCCGACTTCTCGCACAACCCTGAGGACTTAATGCGCCTCTACCACGCCTGCGCCGTGGAGGGCTACGACATGGCCATCGGCTCGCGCTACATTCAGGGCGTGAACGTGGTAAACTGGCCCATGGACCGGGTGCTGATGTCGTGGTTTGCCTCGGCCTACGTGCGCCTGATTACCGGGATGCCCATTGCCGATGCTACGGCCGGCTTCAAGTGCTACACGGCCCGCGTGCTGCGCGTCATCATCCGCGACCACATCCGGTTCGTGGGCTATGCCTTCCAGATTGAGATGAAATGGCTGGCCTACAAGTACGGCTTCCGCATCAGCGAAGTGCCCATCATCTTCACCGACCGCACCCGTGGCGCGTCGAAAATGACCAAGGGCATTTTTCAGGAAGCGCTGTTTGGCGTGGTGCAGATGAAGGTGGGCAGCTGGTTCCGCAAGTTTGAGCGCCACAGCCCCGATGTGAGTACGCCCGCCGACCAGCGCCCGGCGGCTCCCGTAACCCCGGCCCCCGAATCCCGGTAAGCCCCTGTACGGCCCGGCTTCGCTACGCGCCGGCGCACTACCTTGTGGCTACGCATGGAAAATACCCCCGTCTTCTGGGTCGGCTTCAACGCCTTTGTGCTGGCGATGCTGATGCTCGACCTGCTCGTGTTCAACCGCCGGGCGCACGTCGTGTCGATCCGCGAGGCGCTGGGCTGGAGCGCGTTCTGGATTGCGCTGTCGCTCACGTTCAACTACTTGGTCTACCGCACCATGGGCCCGCAGGCGGGCCTCGAATTCCTGACCGGCTACCTGATTGAGAAGTCGCTGAGCGTCGACAACCTGTTCGTTTTCCTGCTCATTTTCAGCTATTTCCAGGTTCCACAGCAGTATCAGCACAAAATCCTGTTTTGGGGCATCATCGGGGCGCTGGTACTGCGCGGCATCTTTATTCTGGCGGGCGCGGCCCTGCTGGCCGAGTTTCACTTTCTAGTGTATGTGCTGGGTGCGTTTCTGGTGTACACGGGCATCAAGATGGCCTCCAGCGGCAGTGAGCCGGAAATTGACCCCGACAACAACCCCGTGGTGAAGTTTCTGAGCCGACACCTGCCCATCACCAGCAAGCTGGATAACGGCAAGTTCTTCGTGCGCAAGGAGAAGCTGTTGTTTGCCACGCCGCTGTTCGTGGTGCTGGTAATGGTGGAAACCACCGACGTGGTCTTCGCCGCCGACTCCATTCCCGCCATCTTGGCCATCTCGCGCGACACGTTTATCGTGTACACCTCCAACGTGTTTGCGCTGCTGGGCCTGCGGGCGCTGTATTTCGCCCTGGCCGGCCTCATGAAGCTGTTTCACTACCTGCACTACGGCCTCTCGCTCATCCTGATTTTTATCGGCGGCAAGTTGCTCATCGCCGAAATCTACGTGCTGCCCATGAGCATTTCGCTGGGCGTAGTCGGGCTGATTCTGGTCGTGTCGGTGGTGGTGTCGCTGTGGTTCCCGAAGCCGCAGGCGCCGGCTGAGTGAGTTGGTAGCCCTGGCGGAAGTCTGAAGCCGCAGGCGCGACTTCCAGTCGCACGCGGTCAGTCTCCAGACTGACGACCGTTGAACGACTCATTCGCTCCCGTTCTGCAAGTCAAGAGACTTGCCGCGTGCGTGCGGCTGGAAGTCGCGCCTGCGGCTTCAGACTTCCGCCAGCTGCCTTCCACCGGCTACTTACTGCTTAGGCTTAGGCTCTTCGGCCGGCGGGGCTGTGTTGGTGTTCACGCCTTCATCGGGCGCTTGGCCGCCCAGTAGGTCAATCAGGTTCAGGGGCTCAAACTGCGACGAGTCGGCGGCCAGTACGGTGCGCGTGGTATCGGGGCGCACGGCGCGGAAGATGGAGCCGTGGGCGCGGCCGGGGAAACTCAGGTTGTAGGTCAGGCTTTCGCGGTCGTTCTGCCCGATCAGGCCCTTGCGCACCATCAGGTCGGCAATGAGACGGTGAAAATAGCGCGCACTGCCGCGCATCTCGCCATACTGGTTGAAGGAGCGCTGGTAGTACTTGGGCCGCGGAATGATGCTGGCCAGGTACAGGCTTTCCGACAGGTTCAGGTCGGCGGGCGGCTTGTTGAAGTAGAAGCGCGCCGCCTCGGTGGCACCGTAGATTTTCGGCCCCCACTCAATGATGTTCAGGTACACCTCAAACATGCGCTCTTTAGGCACCAGGCGCGTATTTTCGAGCAGCCACACAATCAGGGCTTCCTCAATCTTGCGGGTCACGGTTTTCTGTCGGGTCAGAAACACATTCTTCACCAGCTGCATCGAAATGGTGCTGCCGCCGCGGGCAAAGCGCTTTTCTTTGATGTTCTGAATGGCCGACTTCACAAAGGCCTTTTCCATGAAGCCCTTGTGGGTGAGAAAGCGCGGGTCCTCGGCCGTCATGATGGCCGCCTTCAGGTAAGGCGAAACCTGGTTATAAGACACGAATTCGGGGTTCGAGGGGCCTACCGTGAACGTCTTGATGGAGTCGCCCTTGTCGTTGTAGGCCGTGTAGGGGAAGTCCTCGTTGAGCTTGTTCAGGTTTTCGCGGCCGAAGCGGGTGATGCGGAAGTTTTTCGGCGTCAGGCCCGAGCGGAACTCCAGGCTGTCGACCTGGTTCATATCCAGCGCCAGGTGCATCTTGTAGGTGAGCGTGCCTTCGCCCTGCATCCCTTCCAGGGTGTTAAACATACCCTCGGGCAAGGCCGCGAAGAAGGTATTAGCCGCCGTTTCGGCCGATAGAATATCAGCTTTCACCTGCAGGCCCGCCAGCGCTTCGCGGCGGTTGCGCACGCCGTTGATGCGGCGGCCCACCACGCGCTGGTTCAGCGGCAGCTTACGCACGCTCACCACCGGAAAGAACTCCATGCGGTTCAGCGTCACTTTCGTGCCCTTGTCCAGCGCGGCGAAGGCCTGCCCCAGCCGGGCCACAAACTCGATACCCCCGCGCGGAAACCGCACGTCGCGGTCGGAGAGCTTGGGGTGATTTACAATGAAGTTGGCCGCCGAGGCCGTGCCGCGCACAGTCAGCTCGTTGTCGTTCAAATCTTTATCGGCCAGGCTGAAGCGCAGCGTGTCGAACTGCACGCGGGCGCCGTAGCGGCGCAGCACGTAGGGCAGCGTTACGGGGCGGCGGTTCAGGCCGAATACTTCGGCGCTCAGGGCGTAGTCGCCGGGCTCGATGTGGCCCTGCACGCCCACGCGGTTCTCCACCGAGTCGACCACGGCCGTGAGTTGGCCCGAGATGTCGCCATCCTCGATGGCCAGGCGCGGCATGGTGATGCGGGCGCGGTGGCGGGGGCTGTCGTAGGTGACCAGGAAGTTGCGAAAATCGGCCTGACCGGGCACATTGCCGAACCCGGCTTCGAGCAGCTGATTGGCCAGCAGGCCGTAGTTGGTGCCCTGCGTGGTGTCGCGGGGCACGGCGGGCTGGGCGCCCTTCTTTTTCAGCAGAAAGGAATAGTTGTCGGAGCTGCGGGTTTTGCGGGCCGTGAGGCGGGCATCACTAATTTCGAGGTTGCTGAACACCGGCCGGCCCGCAAACAGCGAGCGTACACTGAGCGACACCGTCATCAGGCGGGCCTGCAGCAGCGTATCGGTGGGCTGGGCGCGGGGCACCAGGCTCATGCCGTCAATCTGCACCGTATTCAGGTCGGTGAAGCGGGCCGCGCCCAGGGTGAGGGTCACGGGGTATTTGCGCTCTACCTTGGTTTTCACCTGCCCCAGGGCATAGGTGAGCAGCTCCTGCCGCTTGAGTAAGAATACGCCCAGGGCCACGCCCAGCAGCACCACCAGGATGCCCAGGCCAATGCCTATATTTCGTTTTGTAGCTGAAGTCACGCGAGCCAGAAGAGGGGGAGAAAAGTGCGGCCGGGCTAGCCAGATTCGTGCCGAACCCGCCGCCGCTCGGGGGTCAAAGGTAACGAAAAAGGCCCTTGCGAGGGCGGGCCGCGCCCCCTCATTCGCTACCTTTGACGCACTCTGGCCAACTTTGTTCCCCTGCGCATGACTGCCGCTGCCGACTTCGCCCTGCTCTCCCCCCTCACCGCCGTTTCGCCCCTCGACGGCCGCTACCGCCGCCAGACCATTCCGCTGGCCCCCTACTTCTCCGAGCTGGCCCTGATGCGCTACCGCATCCTCATCGAGGTCGAGTACTTCATTGCGCTCTGCGAATTGCCCCTGCCCCAGCTGACGGCGGTAGACCCCGGCGTATTTGGCGACCTGCGCGGCCTCTACCAGCACTTTTCTTTGGAAGATGCCGAGGCCGTGAAAGCCCACGAGCGGGTGACCAACCACGACGTGAAGGCCATCGAATACTTCCTACGCGACCAATTCACGGCTCTCAGCCTGGAGCAGTACCTGGAGTTCATTCACTTTGGCCTCACTTCCCAGGACATCAACAACACGGCTATTCCACTGAGCCTGCAGCAGGCGCTGCTGCGGGTGCTGCTGCCGGCCTACGCGCAGGTGCGCAACCAGCTGGCCACCCGCTCCCAGGACTGGGAAGCCATTCCGATGCTGGCCCGCACCCACGGGCAGCCCGCCTCCCCTACCCGCTTGGGCAAGGAAATCCAGGTGTTTGTGGCCCGGCTTGATGCGCAGGTGGAGCTGCTGGCGCAGGTGCCGTTCGGGGCCAAATTCGGCGGGGCCACCGGCAATTTCAACGCTCATCAGGTGGCCTATCCGCAAGTCGATTGGAAGCAGTTTGCCGATGTATTTGTGCAGAACCGCCTGGGCCTGCACCGCAGCCAGCCCACCACCCAGATTGAGCACTACGACCACCTGGCCGCCACCTGCGACGGCCTCAAGCGCTTGAACACCATCCTCATCGACCTGGCCCGCGACGTATGGCAGTACATTTCGCTGGGCTACTTCCGCCAGACCATCCGGGCCGGCGAGGTGGGCTCCTCGGCCATGCCGCACAAGGTGAACCCCATCGATTTTGAGAATGCCGAGGGCAACCTGGGCGTGGCCAACGCCCTGCTGGAGCACCTGGCGGCCAAGCTGCCCATCAGCCGCCTGCAGCGCGACCTGACCGACTCCACGGTGCTGCGCAACCTGGGCGTGCCGCTGGGCCACACCCTCATTGCCCTCACCTCGCTGCAGCGCGGCCTCGACAAGCTGGCCCTCGACGAAGCCGCCCTCGCCCGCGACCTGGACGCGAACTGGGCTGTGGTAGCCGAAGCCCTGCAAACCATTCTGCGCCGCGAAGCCTACCCCGACCCTTACAACGCCCTCAAAGCCCTCACCCGCACCGGCGAAGCCATTTCCCAGGCCAGCATCCGGGAGTTTGTGGATGGGCTGGCCGTGAGCGAGGCCGTGAAGGCAGAGCTGCGCGCCATTACCCCACACAATTACGTGGGTCTTTAGCGGCTGCCCCCCCGCAACACCATTTTCTTTTCTTACTATTCTCTTTCTACTTTCTATGAAAAAATTTCTACTGCTGGCCGCGCTGCTGGCGGGGCCCGGCCTTACCCAGGCCCAAAGCTGGCAATGGGTGGCCGCCGCCACTGGTACCGGCAATGCCCGCATCCTGGCGACTGCCACCGACGGCACCACCGGCGGCACCGTTGTAGCCGGTGATTTCACCGGCACCATCACGCTGGGCGGCACCACGCTCACCAGTGCCGGCAACCGCGACGTGTTCGTGGCCCGCCTCACTCCTTCCGGGAGCTTTACCCAGGCCGTTCGGGCCGGTGGGCCTTCGGAGGACTACGCCATCGACGTGGCCCTCGATGCGAATGGCACGGCGACCGTGCTGGGCGGCTTTTACAGTACCTCCGCCGAGTTTGGCCCTACGGTGCTGAACAAGGTTGGCGTTATCGGGGGGGCAGAAGTTTTCGTGGCCCAGTTCAGCAGCGCGGGCACCTGGACGCGGGCGGTGCAAGGCGGAAGCAACGGGGCCAACTTTCCCGCAGCACTGGCGCTAAATGCCGCCGGTGAGGCCGTGGTGACGGGCTTCTTCTATGGCACCATCACCAGCTTCGGCGCTACTACCCTGACTAACATCAACCCCTCTACCACCAATGCGGATATATTTGTAGCGCGCCTGAGCAGCGCCGGGGCCTGGACCCAGGCGGCCCGCGGCGGAGGCAGCGGCGACGACCGGGCCGAAGGCGTGGCCCTGGCGGCGGACGGTACGGTGGTTGTAGCGGGCTCTTTCCAGGGCCCGACGATGGGCCTGGGCACATTCTCACTTCCCAATGCCGACGGCAGCGGGCAAACGACGGATGTATTTGTGGCCCGACTGGGCTCGGCTGGCACCTGGCTTCAGGCCAGTCGGGCCGGGGGAGCTGCCGCCGACCAAGCCCGCCGCCTGGCCCTTGATGCCGCAGGCCAGGCCACCGTGGTGGGGAGCTTCCGGAGTTCGGCCATCAGCTTTGGGGCTGTCACGCTAGCCAACGCTGATGCATCCGGCAGCACGTCCGACATCTTCGCGGCCCGCTTCACGCCGGCCGGCACCTGGAGTCAGGCCGTGCGCGCCGGCGGCTCCGGCGCAGACCATGCCCTAGCCGTAGCAGTAAGCGCAAATGGGCAGGCGACGGTCGGCGGGTTGTTTGCCAGCCCAACCGCCCTGTTTGGCAACTTGTCGCTCAGCAATGCCGATGCCAACGGCTTCTCCAATGATCTGTTTGTGGCCCGCCTCAACGGTGAGGGCTCGGCCTGGACCCAGGCGGTGCGGGCGGGCAGCGGCAGCGACGAAGCCGTGGTAGATCTGGCGCTGACTTCCTCGGGTGAAGCCACCATTGCCGGGCTCTACCTGGTAACTACCACCATCGGTGCCACGGTGCTAAACTCGACCACTGTAACCGACAATGCCAGCTTCGTAGCCCGCACCAACGGTCTGACGCTGGGTCGCCGTGCGCCCATGGCAACTCTGCCCCTGCTGCTCTCCCCCAACCCGGCCCGCCTGACGGCCCGGCTTACCCTGCCCGCCGAAACCACCCCCCGCACGCTGCTGGTGCTGGACGCGCAGGGCCGCCCGGTGCGCCAGCAGGTAGTACCAGCCCACGCCGGCTCTGCGGTGCTCGATGTGGCCGGCCTGGCTGCGGGCCTGTATATCGTGCGCTGCGGAGCAGTCGCCGGCCGGCTGATAGTCGAGTAAAACGGACTTACCCTATACTTCGGCCCCGGTTTCCCGCCAGCGGAATCCGGGGCTTTTTGCGTCCTCTATTCCGCCGCGGGCTCAGCCAGCAGCTTTGCTATTTCGGCGGCCTCGAAGGCCAGCACGCGCAGGCGTAGCGCCAGCAGGGCGTGCCGACCGGCATTGGTTTCCCGCATTCGATGGGCCTCACTTTCCCATAGGTCCAGCTCGCTCTGCGCCCGCTCATCGGGCAACGCTGCCCGTAGCGCCGGCAGGGCCTGCAGCCGGATGCGGGCCTGAGTCAGCTGGGTCTGGCAGCGTTCCAGCTGCTGCTGCTGCGTATATTCTTCCGGGCCAATTGCCCGCTGCCGCCACCCCAGGGTTTTGCGCTCGACGGCGGGCAGGGGCAGATCCGGCGCGACGGGCAGCATCGGAGCCCGCCCGTAGGGAGCCGGCAGGGTCTGGAATAGCTGCACCAAACGTAGCGCGGCTTCCAGCGGTAAAACCCGTACGCTGCCCACCAGCCGGTTGTCGCGACCCTGCATAGCCAGCATGGCCCGGGAGGCACCCACTAGCGTGGCCACCTGCTGTTGGGTAAGACCATACCCGGCCTGCACGGCCTGTAGCATGCTGTGCGACGGAGTAGGCAGGCGGTAGCGGGAGAAGCTGCGCATAAGAAAAGCGGGTTGATTTTCAGGCAAGATAATGCGTTACAAAGAGCTGCGTTACAAACTAAATTGTAACGCAGCTCTTTGTAACGCAGCCGCCAGGCGGCCGCCGTTGCGGCGAAGGCAGATTTTCCGCGCTCAACCTGCGGCGGGCTCTTTATCTTCGTGCCCCTAATCGCGCTTCTATGTCCGTCCTCAACGGCACCCTCGTTCATCCCGACTGCCGCCATTTCCGCGGCGATATCCCGTGCCGCCCCAACAAGGAGCACGGCTACCAGTGCGCCGGCTGCCCCGTGTATGCGCCCGTGCAGCAGCGCATTCTCATCATCAAGCTCGGGGCCATCGGCGACGTGATTCGGACCACGCCGCTGCTGCGCCGGCTGCGGCAGGAGTATCCGAATAGTAAAATCACCTGGCTCACGCTCACGCCCGCCATCCTGCCCGCCGGGGCTATTGATGAGATTCTGCGGCTGGATTTGCCCAGCGTGCTGCACCTGCAGGCCCGCGAGTTCGATCTGCTCTTCAACCTCGATAAGGACAAGGAAGCCTGCGCCCTGCACGATTCCATCCGGGCTACCCAGAAATTCGGCTACACGCTGCACCCCAACGGTGTGGCCTGGCCCGGCAACCAGCTGGCCAACCACAAGTTCCTGACCGGCGTATTCGACGAGCTGAGCCAGCAGAATCAGAAGCCCTACGTGCAGGAAATCTTCGAGCTGTGCGGCTACGAGTTCCGCCACGAAGAGTATGTGTTCGATACCCACCAGGACAAGGGCTACGACTGGGCCGCGCTGCCCGCGGGCCGCCCCCGCATCGGCCTGAACACCGGCTGCGGCGACCGATGGACCACCCGCCTGTGGAGCGACGAAAAGTGGATTGCGCTGATCGACAAGCTACAAAACGCCGGCTACGCGCCCGTTTTGCTGGGCGGCACCGCCGAAGATGAGCGTAACCAGCGCCTGCACGCCGCCACCGGCGCGGCCTACCTGGGCACGTTCCCCCTGGAGCAGTTCATCAACCTGATGTACCAGATGGACGGCATCGTGACGCAGGTGACCATGGCCATGCACATCAGCATCGCCCTGCAAAAGCCCACGATTCTGATGAACAACATCTTCAACCCCTACGAATTCGACCTCTACGGCCGCGGCCAGCTCGTGCAGCCCGACCGCGCCTGCGTGTGCTTCTACCGCGGCAGCTGCCAGCTGGGCACCAGCTGCATGGAGGAATTACCGGCCGAGAAGGTGTTCGAGGCGGTGCGGTCGAGTGTGCATGCTCCAAGTCTGTCATCCTGAGCAAGGCGAAGGACCTTCCTACGTTAAGTGATAAGCCTTTTTAAACGAGCAAAGCCCTTTACCGACGTGCGGCAAAAGGCTTTGTGCAGTAAACCACCAGTGCACAAAACTACGAGGCAGGTCCTTCGCGCTGCTCAGGATGCCAGACGATTTTTACCCTTTTTCTACTGCGCTTGCGCCACCGCCTTCAGCGCCCCTACCATCTCGCTCCACGAAAACTCCTTTTTCTTCGTCCACACGCCGGCCGTAAACTCGGCTTCACGCTGATGCTCATAAAAATCCACCAGCGCGTCGGCAATGGCTTTGGGCGTGGGCTTCACCACGTAGCCCACTTCGCCGTCGGGAATTAGCTCGGCCAAGCCGCCCACATCCGTCACCAGCATGGGCCGCTCGAAGTGGTAGGCAATCTGCGATACGCCGCTCTGGGTGGCGTTTTTGTAGGGTTGTACTACTAGGTCGGCGGCGCAGAAATAGTCCACCACTTTCTCGTTCGGGATAAAATCGGTGGCCCGGATGAGGCGGCTTTCGAGGTCGTATTGCTGAATCAATACCTCGTAGGGCGCGGCATCTTCGTAATACTCGCCGGCAATTATCAGCTTGATGGGCAGCTGGCGCAGGCGCTCATCGGCAAAGGCTTCAAGCAGAATATCGAGGCCCTTATAGGCCCGAATGAAGCCGAAGAACAGTAGATAGCCGAACGTCGGATCGAGACCCAGCGCCTGCAGGGCCACACTCTTGGGCTTTAGCGGGCCGAAATTGTCGTAGAGCGGGTGGGGCTGGTATTGGGCGGGCTGCCGGAAATGCAGGCGGCGCAGGTCGGTCAGCACGGCGCGGCTCATGGTCACGAAGCCGTGGCAGGCCGAGAGGAAATAGCGCGTGAGCGGCCGGTCGCCGGGGCGCTTCTCGTGCGGAATTACGTTATCCGTAATGGCCACGACGCGGGTGTGGCGGTTGCGGCGAATGCGCCGGGCAATGTAGCCCAGCGCGGGCCCCATAAAAGGCAGCCAGAACCGAAAAATCACCAGATCAGGCTTTTCGCGACGCAGCTTCTCCCCCACCTTCCACCACGTCAGCGGGTTCACGGAGTTGATGCTGACTTCTATGTCGAGGTCGGTGGGGCCGGCTTCGGTGCTGAACTGCGTCTGGCCCGGAAACAGGAAGTCGGGGTATTGCAGACTGAACGTGACCAGCCGCACCTCGTCGCCGGCCTGGCGGAAAGCCCGCGCCAGCCGCTCGTTATACGTAGCCAGCCCGCCCCGCAACGGATACGCCGGCCCGATGATGACGACTTTCATAGGTGGAACAGTTAGACACTAAAATCACCTGTCATCCTGAGCTTGCGAAGGACCTTATGGTATAAGAACGAGTCATTGTTACGATGTTGTGCTTATCCCATAAGGTCCTTCGCAAGCTCAGGATGACAGGGTAAAAACGTCAATCAATATTCAGCTTCTCCCGCACCAGATACTGGTTCTTCCGGGGCCCGTTCAGCTGAATCATCTCGGCCAGAAAACCAGCCAGAAACAATTGTACGCCCACAATAACGGCCACCAGCGCCAGAAAAAACAGCGGCTGGTCGGTCACGTTGCGGGCGTGCAGGTTGCGAAAAGCCAGGTACACTTTCTCGCCCACCAGCCACAGCGTAATCAGCATACCCAGCAGGAAGGAAATCGTGCCCATGGTGCCGAAAAAGTGCATTGGCCGCCGCCGGAACCGGCTTACGAACGTGATGCTGAGCAGGTCCAGAAAGCCGTAGACGAAGCGCTCCAGCCCGAATTTGGTGACGCCATACTTGCGCTCCTGGTGCTGCACGGCCTTCTCCCCGATGCGCCCGAAACCGTTCCACTTGGCAATGACCGGAATGTAGCGGTGCATCTCGCCGTACACCTCAATGCCCTTCACCACGCGCTGGTCGTAGGCTTTCAGGCCGCAGTTGAAGTCGTGAAGCTGAATGCCCGAAATCCAGCGTGTCACGCCGTTGAAGAGCTTGGTCGGAATGGTTTTGCTGAGCGGGTCGAAGCGCTTTTTCTTCCAGCCGCTTACCAGATCGTAGCGCTCCTCCACAATCAGGCGGTATAGTTCGGGCAGCTCCTCCGGCGAGTCCTGCAAATCGGCATCCATCGTGCATACCACCCGGCCCTGCGTTTCGCGGAAGGCCATGTTCAGCGCCGCCGACTTGCCGTAGTTGCGGTTGAAGCGGATGCCGCGCAGGTGCGTATCGGTCTGAGCCAGCTGCTCAATCACGTCCCAGGAAGCATCCGTCGAGCCATCATCCACCAGAATCACCTCGTAGGTAAGCCCATGCTGGCTCAGTACGCGGTGAATCCAGCGCGTGAGTTCCGGCAAAGACTCGGCTTCGTTGAGCAGCGGAATAACAACGGAAATCTCAACGGGAAAATGCTGCGACAAACGCTTACTCAAACTCAGGACGGTTACGCTTGGTGATGGCCGAAATGATCAGGCACAGAATAAAACCCAGCACAATGGACATGACAATGGCAAAAACAAGACCCACCGGACCGGCACTGAACTTCTGCGACATGGCAATGCTCTGCTCAATCTGCTCGTCATCCAGGCCCTGGGTTTCCAACTTCACGCGCATCGCCTCAATGCCCCGCTGTGCGGCCGAGGGGTCAATGAACTCCATGTAGATGTACCGGAAAATGGCTCCCATGGTGCCGGAAACTGCCGAAAGCAACGTGCCGATGCCCAAGCCCTGGCTATAGGACATGAAGCCGCCGTTGTTGGCTTTGAAGAATTTGTGCGCCAATACCACGCCGCCAATCCAGATGATGAACCCCAACATGCTCAGCGGCACGTTGCCTTCCTGGCCCGTAACCAGCAGAATGAAGGAGAAAATGATGGAGGCCAGGCCAGTCAGCACGCCATAGCGCAGCGCAACGGAGGTTGGGGTAACGGGGGTAGTCGTGTTTTCCATTTCTGTGGGGTGTATGATGAAAGAATGCGTGGTACTATTTGCGAAAGAAAATCCCCCCCGGCACACTCAACAACAAGCCAACCAGCAGCTTTTTTATAAAATCATCCGTCATCAGGCTTTGCGCGTCCAGTTGCTGCAAACCCTGAATGGTGCGCTCATACTGCTCTTTACCGCCTTTCTGGCGCAGATACAGCGGCTTGGTGCCTTCGGCTATCTTAATCATTTCGGCCTTGCTGCGGGCCAGCTGCGCCGGTCCGGCGGCCTGGGCCAGGCCATACACGCTAGCTGCCGAAAGCGTGGCCGTCAGCAGCGTAATCAGCATACCAACGCCGATAGCGCGCTTTATACCGGGCCCATCGGGTTGGAAGTAGGCCCGCTGGCTCCATTGCCCCACCAGCACGGCTAGCGGCAATAGCACCATCGCCATTACTTTTTTGGGGCCGAAAGGGTCGTTGTGCGTGAGATACAGGCCCACCACCCATAGCCCGCTCAGAATTCCGGCCGCCAGCCCAAAGCGCAGGGCCGTACGAGTTACCGGTTTATCGGGCGCAACAGAAGAATTCACGGGTATTTTCAGAGTAAGGCGGCAAGATAGAAGAGTTTGGGCAAACTACTCCCCCGCCCATTTCACGCGGCCACCGCCGCCGGTTGGGCCCGGCGCGTGCGGCCCAAAAGGCGCAGCAGCAGCACTTCCGCCAGCAGACTCGCTAGCGCCAGCCACAAACAGTAGCGCCACAGCGGCATACCCACTCGCTCCGCCTTGTACTGCGCCGCCACCGACTGTCCCACGCCCGCTTCGTATACCTGCACGTTCGGCCGATTTGGCCCTATAAGCTGCCGTAGCTCCGCCGCCGAATAGCTGGTCAAATTCGATTCGCGCTTATCAAAATTGAAAGCAAGTGTTGTCAGTGGCGTTCCACTACGCATCAACGTATAAAATCCCGGAGCCCGCATGCTCGGCGGTATCTCGAAACGCAAAGTGCCAGCCTGCAGACGTTGGCTGGGGATGAAAGTAAGGCTGTCTTTCACCAGCTTCACTACCGATTCGCCGGCTGCCGCGCCCGTCCCCTTACCCAGTTCCACCGCGATACTCCCCTGATTAAGCCGATATGCCAGCCCCTGGTTAGCCCGGTAGCTCTGCATCGCCAGCCGATACAGCACAGGCACGAACAGCGCATGGCTGGAGAAATCAGAATAGCCGCCGCCAAATGGGGCCGCAAACAGATACACCATGCCCCGCCCGCTAGCAAAACCCGCCAGGTAGCCGTCCCCTCCGCGCAGCCGCAGCACATCCGTCGTGGAGCGCGACCAGCGTATTACCGGAGCTGCCTTCGGCATCACCGCCTGCCGCCGCTGCCCTGCGAAGACCTCCCGAAAAAATGGATTCTGAACGCTTGGCTCAGCCACATCCTGCAACACCGGCGGGCCCTGCGGCACAGGTTCCCATTGGAGCGCCCCCAGGCCCAAGGCACGAAACAGTTGGTCGTAAGAGCTGCGTCCACCGCTGCTGGCTGGTGGTACAATTACTACTGTGCCGCCCTTTTGCAAATTTGCCCGCAAAGCCTCCCGCAGACCCGTGCCCACTTGCGGCAACTCCTGCACCAGCGTCAGATTAGCCGTTGCCAAACGCCTGTAATCCGAATTCTGCGCCGAACTGCTTGCGTAGTCAAACAACGGCTCATTGCTATACACACGGCTCGTATTGGCAGTCTCCGAATTGGAAATATCCAACACCTTGATTTGGGCTGAAGGCTGCAGCGTAAAGAAGTACGTGTTATCAAACGTCACTGGAAAATCCTCCAGTTCTATCCGACACTGCTGAATATTATTCCCCTCCAGTCGCACTCTAATCACCGAAACGGCCGTGCTTTGTGCCTGCACAGTAGTTCTGTAAGCCGCGACCTGCCGCTTTCCTACAAACACTTTCACCTGACAATCGGGCGCAGCCAAACTCCCTCCGTTGCGCAAACGGATACGCAACGGAATATCCGCGCCCGCCCGCACGAAGGCATCATCCAGCATAACGCTGTCTACAAACACATTTTGAGTCGGTTTACCAGCCAATGGCACCAGAAACACCTGATTGGTAGAATCTCCGGGTAGCATTCGAGCATCGAAGCTATTCTTCTGAAAATCAGAAAAGATAAACAACTGACCAACCTTGTCATTACCAGCCTTTACCCGTTGCACCGCACCCAAAGCCGAAACAGCATTCCCGGAAATAGCCAATTTGTCAATCTCGGTTTGAAAAGCCCCTGCAGCTAGCTTCTCTGAGTGCCCTGGCAAGATGAATCTAGTGCCGGCAGCATAAGCATTCGGCAGGTCCCGTGCTTCACTGAGCGCCCGCTCGAATATGGGCTGATCCGTATTACCCAATACCTGCATACTAGGGGAAGCATCGACCACAGCGACAACCTCACCCGCAACCGCCGTGCTTTTGCGAGCCGGAATAAACGGCTGGCAAAACATCAATACCAAAAAAATCAAAAAGAAAATGCGAGCTAGCAGAATCAGCCATTGCTTCACCTTACGTTGCCGCGCTGTCACGATCTTGATTTCACGGATAAAGCCCACGTTGGTAAAAACCAACCGTTGCGGCCGTCGCAGTTCAAACAAATGAATAGCAATAGGAATCACCACAGCCAGCAACCCCCACAAGAACCACGGATAAGTGAATGTCATTCCTTAGTTATGAATACGTAACGTAAAGATATGACGGCTTTCCGTACGCAGTAGAAACGCGAAAAACCACTTTTTCTTGTAATACAATATCACTCGAGTGGAGAAAACAAGTATACAAGACACACATACCCTTACGAGGCTTATGCCTCCGCTAAAGAAACAAAATAACCCACTTAAAGATGCACGATGAACTTTTTTATACCACGATAGAAATCCAAGCTATGCTTTGTGAAAACCCATCCCTGCCGACTCGACCGTGTCCTATAGACACCGCCCCCATTCAGTACAAGACTGCGTAATGCCATTGGGCGGGCGGGTGGCTGGGCTTTGGGGTAGGCTATAAACGCAGCCCGCCCCGGTCTGCAGCGCGAGGCGCGGACCGGGGCGGGCGGGTAGTAAGGTTGGCGGCGACCGACTCTCCCGCCGGTGAAGGCAGTACCATAGGCGCAACGGGGCTTAACTGCTCTGTTCGGAATGGGAAGAGGTGAACACCCGTGCTAAAGCCACCATTACTGGTGCGCAGTATCACATGTTGATTGTGAAAACTGTCAAAATCGTTGACGTAGTAAAAACGGGTAAGAAGAAAGTGCGGTCAAGCACAGTCCTTAGAAGTGTTCGAGTCATTAGTACGGCTCAGCTCGGCCA
>NZ_FQYN01000004.1 GCF_900141805.1 Hymenobacter daecheongensis DSM 21074
AGCGGCGCGACCAACCCCCATTGCCGGTCCGTGATTTCATGACGATGCATCTTCTCCTTGTAGTTTACCGAAAGGTAATTGTCCTCACGCTCTAGTTTACGAAGCATAATTTGAATAAATAACGCCAGTCTTGTGGCCCGCAACAAACACGCATTTGTATGGTAACTTGCGGCGTATAAGAGCTTTTTCTTATTGCAGTTTCTTTTTTAACAACACTCTATGCATCGTTTTTACGCTTGGCTTACCTGCATCCTTTTTGGCTGTATCACTTTTACGTCTCCCGTCCTCGGCCAAACGCCGGACCCCAACTTTGCGCCTACGGTGCTGAAAAACGCTGCCGCTAATAACTTCCTAGTGCGAGCACTGGAATCCCAGCCTGATGGCAAAATCCTGGTAGGTGGCGATTTTGACTTCGTCGACGGCATGCTGTGCCGCAAGCTGATGCGCCTCAATGCCGACGGCACCCGCGACGCAGCTTTTTCGTCGGCCAACGGCACAGGACCAGACGGTATCATCACGGCCATAGCCGTTCAGCCGGACAGCAAAATCATAGTCGGGGGCGAGAACACGCTCTATAGCTTCAACGGGACCTATATCAACACTCTGACGCGCCTGAATGCAGGTGGTGGCCTGGATCCTACTTTCCAGACGCCCCCACTAGCTATCCTTGCCCGCATCCGCGCCCTCGCCCTACAGCCCGACGGTAAGATCCTGGTCGGCGGAGAGTTCCATGACCAGAGTGGTTTCACCCGTAGCAGTATCGTGCGTCTCAATCCCAATGGTGGCTACGACCCCAGCTTTGCTGGCAACATCTATGCAAACTCGACTTCTACCGGTGCCGGCATCGTGGAGACAATCTGCCTGCAAGCAGATGGCAAGATAGTAGTAGGGGGTACGTTTGGCTTCAGCAACGGGGCCCCGGCCAGCAACCTCATTCGGTTAAACGCGGATGGCAGCACCGATGCCACTTTCGCCATTGGGACGGGGGCCAATAACACCGTTCGGACGATAGTGCAGCAGCCCGATGGCAGGCTTCTGGTTGGTGGCTACTTCACTCAGCTGAATGGGCAAACTGCTAATCGTTTGGTGCGGCTGCAGCCCAGTGGAACGCTGGACAACACCTTCCAGCCCGGTTCGGGGGCAAATGAAGCGGTAATGCGCATCCGCCTGCGCCCCGACGGCAGCCTGTTGGTGATGGGAGCCTTCACCCAGTACAACGGGGTTGCGCGCGGCCGGATTGCGCACGTTTCGGCCACCGGCAGTCTGAATGCCGGTTTCGGGACGGGCGCTGGTGCCGATAACATCGTGTACAATCTGGTTGATTTACCGAATGGGCAGTTGCTGGCCGGTGGGCTGTTCAAAAGCTTCGTCACTACGCCCCGCACCGGGTTGGCTCGCCTTAGCAGTGCCGGTGTCCTCGATCCGGCCTTCGCACCAAAGCTGGAGTTTCAGGGGATTCTGGAAAATGTAACGGCTCTGACCTCGGGCAACTTCCTGGTTCAGGGGAGCTTCACCGAGTTCAACGGCCAGGCAGTCCCTACCTCTGCCGGGGTGCATCGCCTTCACGCGGATGGCAACTACGATACCCGCATTGCGACGGCCAGGACGGGGACATACCACCCCCAGCCGGATGGCAGCATTTATGTGCTCTGGCACCCCAGCGGCACGGCCACCAACGTATTCAGCCGCCTGCTACCCACCGGTGCCGACGACAGCAGTTTCACGCCCGTTACACTGGGCTATTCCACGGAATATATTGCTACTAGCAGTATGTATCTAAACGAGTTCCTGCCCGTCGGCAGCGGGCGTTTTGTATTAGGTGGATATTTCATCTCCATCAATGGCGTAGCGCAGACTGCCAACCACCTGAACTTGGTCCGGCTACTGCCCACGGGAGGTGTAGACCCCACCTTTTCGGTAGCATCTACGGTTGTGCCCAACGACAATTCGCTTGATGGATGCCTGGCACAGCCCAATGGCAAGCTTGTCGTCCAACACCATTACACGTATTCCACTTCCCCTACCCTTATTCAGACCTACCTTGTCCGCCTCAATACCGATGGTTCTGTGGATGGCTCCTTCTCCATTGGCAGCGGCCCTTCTCCCCAGGATCTTTACACGGTATTCATGCAGTCCAACGGGCAACTTATTATTCAGGGTAGCTTCATAAGCTTCAATGGACACTCTGCAAACGGCATAGTCCGCCTCAATCCGAATGGCAGCGTAGATACCGGATTTGCACTCACTAACCCGAACGTACATATGGTGCAAACGGATGGGCGCTTCATCATTGGTGAGTCGGGTTCCCGCCCTTTCTTTTACAATATGGGACGGCTCAATGCCGATGGCAGCCCTGACCCATCCTTTGTGATACGTGACATTTCTGTTGCTCACCAATTTATTAGCTCAGAGCCGTGGCCACGTTTGTCACAGCTTCCCAACAGTGGAAATCTTCTGTTGTGGGGTAAATTCGTTTACATTAACGGGCAGCCGCGCATGAGCATGGTCCGCTTCACCAATACGCTGCTGGCCACCGGGCTGCCCCACGCCGTGTCGGAACTGGCCGTATTTCCCAACCCGGCGCATCAGCAAATCACCCTTCGCCTGCCGGCCACGGCCGCTCAGCCCCTGGCCCGGCCCGTGGAACTGCTCGACCTGCAGGGCCGCATCGTGCGCCGCTGGACGCTGCCAGCCCGCCAGGTGGAAGCCACTTTCCCAACTGATGCTGTGACGGCGGGCATTTACGTGCTCCGTACCACCACAACCCAAGGCCCCGTGCAACAGCGCGTAGTAATTGCGCCGTAAGTAATTCGCAAGTATTCAGCCTAAGTAAAACGGCCGCCCCAGAAACTGGAGCGGCCGTTTTTATTTAGGCTAAAGTTCAAATCAGCACCTACACCATCTGCCCAGCTTCCTTCAGCCGGATCAGATTCAGGGCCGAGCCGGCCTTAAACCACTCAATCTGACCTTCGTTGTAGGTGTGGTTGAGCGTGATGAGGTCCGTGTCGCCGTCGGCGTGGCGCAGGCGGGCCTGCAACGGGACGCCGGGGGCAAACGTGGTCAGGCCGATGATGTCGATGATGTCGTCCTCCTCGATCAGGTCGTAGTCGTTTTTGTTGGCGAACGTGAGGCCGAGCATCCCCTGCTTCTTGAGGTTGGTTTCGTGGATGCGGGCGAAGCTCTTCACGATGATGGCGCGCACGCCGAGGTGGCGCGGCTCCATGGCAGCGTGCTCCCGCGACGAGCCCTCGCCGTAGTTCTCATCGCCTACCACCACCGAGCCGATGCCCTGAGCCTTGTAGTTGCGGGCTACCTGCGGCACAGTGCTGTAGGGCGTGCCCTGGGTCATGCCATCCTTCACCGAGTTGGCCTCACCATTAAAAGCATTGGTGGCCCCGATGAGCATGTTGTTGGATATATTATCCAGGTGGCCGCGGTATTTCAGCCACGGGCCGGCCATCGAAATGTGGTCGGTGGTGCATTTGCCCTGGGCCTTGATGAGCAGGCGCAAGCCCGTCAGGTCGGTGCCTTCCCACGGCTTGAAGGGGTCCAGCAGCTGCAGGCGGTCCGAGGTTTCGGCCACCAGCACCTGCACGGCGCTGCTGTCTTCGGCCGGGGCTTGGTAGCCGGCATCTTCCACGGCAAAGCCGCGGGGCGGCATCTCCACGCCCTGGGGCTCATCAAATTTCACCTGCTGGCCGTTTTTGTCGGTCAGCGTATCAGTGAGGGGGTTGAACGACAGGTTGCCGGCAATGGCGAAGGCCGTCACGATTTCGGGCGAGGCCACGAAGGCGTGGGTGTTCGGGTTGCCGTCGTTGCGCTTGGCGAAGTTGCGGTTGAACGAGGTGATGATGGAGTTCTTGCGCTTGGGGTCGTCGGTGTGGCGGGCCCACTGGCCGATGCAGGGGCCGCAGGCGTTGGCCAGCACTACGCCGCCCATCTGGGCGAAGGTGTCGAGCAGGCCGTCGCGCTCCACGGTGTAGCGCACCAGCTCCGAGCCGGGCGTCACGGTGAATTCAGCATTCACGGTCAGGCCTTTCTTCACGGCCTGGTCGGCGATGGAGGCGGCGCGGGTGATGTCCTCGTACGACGAGTTGGTGCAGGAGCCGATCAGGCCTACTTCCAGCTTCTCGGGCCAGCCGTGCTCTTTTACGGCGGCGGCAAACTGCGAAATCGGCCAGGCCGCGTCCGGCGTAAACGGGCCGTTCACGTAGGGCTCCAGCTCGGAGAGGTTGATTTCGATCAGCTGATCGTAGAAGTTGGCGGGGTTGGCGTATACCTCATCGTCGGCGCGCAGGTGCTGGGCTACGGCGGCGGCGGCGGTGGCAATGTCGGCGCGGTTGGTCCCGCGCAGGTAATCGCCCATTTTCTCATCGTAGCTGAACACCGAGGTGGTTGCCCCGATTTCCGCGCCCATGTTGCAGATGGTGCCTTTGCCGGTGGCCGAGAGGCTGTTGGCCCCTTCGCCGAAGTACTCTACAATAGCGCCGGTGCCGCCTTTCACGGTCAGGATACCGGCCACTTTCAGAATCACGTCTTTGGCCGAAGTCCAGCCCGAGAGCTTGCCGGTGAGCTTCACGCCAATCACTTTCGGGAATTTCAGCTCCCAGGCCATGCCGGCCATCACGTCCACGGCATCGGCGCCACCGACGCCGATGGCAATCATGCCCAGGCCGCCGGCGTTGGGCGTGTGCGAGTCGGTACCGATCATCATGCCGCCGGGGAAGGCGTAGTTTTCGAGCACCACCTGGTGAATGATACCCGCGCCGGGCTTCCAGAAGCCGATGCCGTATTTATTGGAAACCGAGGCCAGGAAGTCGTATACCTCGCGGTTTTCGTCGTTGGCCACGGCCAAGTCTTCGGTGGCACCATCGCGGGCCTGAATGAGGTGGTCGCAGTGCACGGTGCTGGGCACGGCCGCCTGGGTTTTGCCGGCCTGCATAAACTGGAGCAGGGCCATCTGAGCGGTGGCATCCTGCATGGCCACCCGGTCGGGGGCAAAATCGACGTAGGAAACGCCCCGCTCGAAGGACTGAGTCACGTTGCCACCGTAGAGGTGGGCGTACAGGATTTTCTCGGTCAGCGTGAGCGGGCGGCCAACGGCGGTGCGGGCAGCTTCAATCCGCTGGCCCATACCGGCGTACACGGCCTGAATCATTTCTAAGTCAAACGCCATAGTCAGGAGGGAAAAAGTGAAGTAGGAAAGCTCTTGCGAGCAGGTACGCAAATATAGGCGGCAGTCGTTGCCCGACCCAAAATTATCTTGCGGGCCCCTGCAGATTAAACTAAGCGCCGGTGGTGGTAGTTTAGCCCCGAATTACATTTTCCTTTCCGTATGAAACACGCTCTTTCCGTGCGCCCCCTGCTGGCTGGCCTTAGCCTTTCGCTGGCCGTTGGCGCTTGTCAGTCTGATAAAAAAGCCGAAACCGCCGCCACCGGCAACCCCGCCGCCGCCGCTGCTGACATGGTGCTGACGGCGGGCCCCTGGCGCGGCGTGTTATCGGCCCAGGGCCAGGAAATCCCGTTTTTGTTCGACGTAGCCGACGCCGATGGTAAGCCCACGGTGACGTTGCGCAACGGCGAGGAGCGCCTGAAACTCGACGAAATCACCACGGCCGGCGACTCTACCACCATCCGGCTGGGCGTGTTCGATGCCGCGCTGGTGGTGCGGGCCGATGGGGCCGATAAAGTTAAAGGTGCCTGGGTGAAATACGACGGCAAGGAGCCGTACCGGGTGCCGTTTGCGGCCACGCGGGGCGAGCAGAAGCTGTTTAAGGTGACTGCGAACCAGAAGCCGGTTTCCTTCGATGGCACCTGGAAAGTAACTTTCCGGGGCGACGATGGCGAAACCTATCCGGCCGTTGGCATCTTCAAGCAGACCGGCAACGACGTAACCGGCACGTTTCTGACCACCACCGGCGACTACCGCTACCTGGCCGGCCAAGTGGATGGCGCCGAGCTGAAAGTCAGCACGTTCGATGGCAGCCACGGCTTCCTCTTCACGGCCCACAACGGCCCGAAAGAGCCTATCGATATTACCAAGGAATACGCCCCCAATACCTTGTTCGGCGACTTCTACTCCGGCAAGAAAGGCCACGAAACCTGGATTGCCACCCCCGACCCCAACGCCAAGCTGCCCGACGCTAATTCTCTCACCGGCATGAAACCCGGCCAGAAACGGCTCGATTTTAAATTTCCGAGTATCTACGAGGGCGGCAGCATCTCCCCCACCGACCCCAAGTACAAAGGCAAAGTAGTAGTACTGCAGATTCTGGGCTCGTGGTGCCCCAACTGCATGGACGAGACCAATTTTCTGGCCCCGTGGTACGAAAAGAACAAGAGCCGGGGCGTAGAAATCATCGGCCTGGGCTACGAGCGCACCGCCGACCAGAAAGTAGCCGCGCAGAAGCTGCTCAAAATGAAGCAGCGCATGGATATTGGCTACGACCTGGCCGTGGCCGGCATTGCCGACAAGGATGCCGCCGCCAAATCATTGCCCCAGCTGGCGAAGGTGCTGGCCTTCCCCACCACCATCTTCCTGGATAAAAAAGGCGAGGTCCGCAAGATTCACACGGGCTTCTCGGGCCCCGGCACCGGCAAGTATTATCAGGAAGAAATAGCCGACTTCAACAAGACGGTGGATATGCTGCTGAAAGAGTAGCGGGCCTCACCCCCGGAGCCGCAGCATCACCGCAAAATCCCCCTTTGGGCGCAATGTAATGAGCGGCTGCGTGGGCACGGGCGGCTGGCCGGACACTAGCGCCACGTCGAACTGCCGCAGCAGCTCCAGCGTCACGAGCTGCATTTCGGTGAGGGCGAACTGCATGCCGATGCACAGGCGCGGGCCGCCGCCGAAAGGCAAATAGGCGGCCGGCACCAGCGGCCCCTGGCCCGGCGCGAAGCGTAGCGGCCGAAACTCGGTGGGCGCTTCCCAGTAGGCGGGGGCGTGATGCAGGCCGTAGATATAGAGCGAAAACAGCGTGCCGGCCGGGATTTTCAGGCCCTGGTACTCGTCATCGGCGAGGGAAACGCGGTCCACCATCCAGGCGGGCGGGTAGAGGCGCATGGCTTCCTGCACGGCATACAGGGCGCGGGGCAGGCGCGGCAGCTCCTCGAAAGCAAACGGCGCAGCGGCCTGCCCTGGGGCGCGGCTGGCCCGCACGGCGGCGGTTTCGGCGCGGATGGCGGCGGCTTCCTCGGGGTTTTGGGCCAGCAGATACAAAAGCCAGGTCAGGGCGTTGGCGCTGGTTTCGTGGCCGGCGATGAGCAGGATTAGAGCTTCATCGAGCACCTGGGCGGTGGTCATGGGCTGGCCGGTGTCCTCGTAGCGCACGTCGAGCAGCATCTGGAGCAGGTCGTCGGGCGGGGCGGGGGCGTTGGGGGCGGCGTTGGCTTGGCGGCGCTGCGCGATGTAGCCGCCCAGCAGCGTGCGCAACTCGGCTGTGAGCTGGTCGTGGTAGCGGAAGCGGCCCCGCAGCCGGAACCACGGCGTGAGGTAGGGCTGGCGAATGGTGCGTACGTAGAACGACTGAATCTCGGTAATCAGCGCGGCCACGCGGTCCAGCTCGGCGGCGGCAAAATTGGTGCTGAACACCGAGCGGGCAATGATGTGGAACGTGAGCTGCGTCATCAGCTCATGCGTCTGAATGGTCACCTCGCCCCCATTTTTAGCGGCATGGGTGGTCAGCGGGGCCAGCGTGTCGGCTATTATTTCCTGCATCAGCCCCGTGAGGCCGGCCACGCGTTGGCGGTGGAAGCCGGGCTGAATGAGGCGGCGCTGCCGCAGCCAGTCGGGGCCGTCGTTGGTGAGCAGGCCGTGGCCCACGTAGCGGGCAAAGCCTTGGGTGAACTTCGACTTGGCGTAGTTGCGGTGGTTTTTTTGCAGAATGTGCTGCATCAGGCCGGGGTCTTGGGTCAGGATGGATTTCTGCACGCCACCAATGTAGAGCTGTACTGTGGGGCCGAAGCGGGCCAAGGTAGCGGCCAGCACCGGCAGCGGGTCTTTGGCCAGGGCAAAGGAGCGCAGCACCGACTGCCAGCGCGGCACCTGTGGCAGACGGGCCGGAGTGGGATTGGAAAAAGAATCAGCCATAGGAAAAGCGCGTAGCGAGGGGCGGCCTTCAAAAGTAACGCCCACCGCACCAACCTGCCCGACGGCCGGGCTCATCTTTTTTCAAAACCACCTCGTAAAGCGGTTGGGGCTCCGGCCTCAGCCGCCTTTCGTTCCGCCATCTTCCAACCCCCAAAACCCCTCTTTCCTATGTGGATTCAGCAGCAACCCAGCTCCCCCGCACCCCTCGATGAGTTGCAGGGCCGCACCGTCGGCCTGAAGTTTGAGTGCAACAAGTGCCAGACCGAGGTATTTACGGACCTGATCGGCGTGCCGGCCCCCGACCCGATGGCCGACTCGCTGGACCATACCAAGCAGTACGAAACCGAAGAAGTGAAATGCCCCGGCTGCGACATGACCCACGAAATCACCGTGGACAGCACCTTTGATGGCGTTACGTTCAAGGTATCGGAGGTGAAGCAGGGCAGCGTGGCGTATCAGATTGCCGGACAGGAAAATTAGATTGTCCGGAACTGCTTCGTAATCTTTGGGGTCGGTAGCACATACTGACCCCATTTTTTTCTGCTCGCCAGCAGCCTCGTTTCCCGGCCCACCCTATGTACCCAGCGCTTCAGCAGATCATCGACAACCCGGCCGCCTCGCTGGCCATCGTGGGCAACCTTATCATTATCGAAAGCCTGCTTTCCGTGGACAATGCGGCCGTGCTGGCCACCATGGTGGGCGACCTGCCCCGCGAGCAGCGCCAGAAAGCCCTGCGCTACGGCATCATCGGGGCCTACGTGTTTCGCGGCCTCTGCATCCTGTTTGCCTCGTTCCTCATCGAGTTCTGGTTTTTGAAGCCCCTGGGCGGCCTGTATCTGCTGTATCTGGTTTACAGCCATTTCAAAGCCCACAAAGCCCCGGAGCCCGACGACATCAACAAGGAAAAAAGCTGGATTTACCGCCACACGCTGGGTTTGTTCGGGCAGTTCTGGGCCACCGTGGCCCTCATCGAGCTGATGGACCTGGCCTTCTCCATCGACAACGTGTTTGCCGTCGTCGCCTTCACCGACAACATGATTCTGATCTGCGTGGGCGTGTTTATCGGTATTCTGGCCATGCGCCTGGTGGCGCAGGGCTTCGTGCTGCTCATGGCCCGCTACCCGTTCCTGGAAGTGGCCGCCTTCATCGTCATCGGCATTCTGGGGCTGAAGCTGCTGCTCTCGCTGTTTGAGCACTACTTGCCAAATCACCCGTTCAGCCACTTCCTGAGCAGCCATGCCGCCGAAGTCGGCCTCACGGGCATCACCGTGGCCGTTTTCCTGGTGCCTTTGCTCACGTCCCTCCTTTTCAACAAGCCCCGCCACCAGAATATCCGCTTCTGAACTTGGCGTAACGCTCTGCCTCCCCAGCTTACTTCTCCCGCTCTATCGTGTAGTTAATCAGCTGCTCCAATGACTGGCGCGAGGGCGACTCCGGGAACGTGCGTAGCAGCGTGAGGGCCTCGTCGCGGTAGTTTTTCATGGTCCGGATGGCATAATCCAGCCCGCCGGACTGCTTCACGAACTCAATCACGGCTTGCACGCGGTCCTTGCGGCCGTCGTTGTTTTTCACGTTGTAGATGATGCGGCGCTTGGTGAGCCAGTCGGCCTGCTGCAGGGCATAAATCAGCGGCAGCGTCATTTTTTTCTCCTTGATATCGATGCCCACGGGCTTGCCGATTTCGTCGGTGCCGAAGTCGAATAGGTCGTCTTTGATCTGGAAGGCCATGCCCACCTTCTCGCCAAAAAGCCGCGCCCGTTCAATGGTTTCTTTGTCGGCCCCGGCCGAGGCCGCGCCCACGGCGCAGCAGGAGGCAATAAGGGAGGCCGTTTTCTGGCGGATAATGTCGAAATACACGTCCTCGGTGATGTCGAGGCGGCGGGCTTTTTCGATCTGCAGCAGCTCGCCTTCGCTCAGCTCGCGCACGGCGTTGCTCACTATCTTGAGCAGGTCGTAGTCGTCGTGCTCCAGGCTCAGCAGCAGGCCCTTGCTGAGCAGATAGTCGCCCACGAGCACGGCAATCTTGTTTTTCCAGAGCGCATTGATGGAAAAAAAGCCGCGCCGGTAGTTGCTTTCGTCCACCACATCGTCGTGCACCAGCGTGGCCGTGTGCAGCAACTCGATGAGGGCCGCGCCGCGAAACGTAGCTTCCGGCAGCGGGTCGCCGCCGCTGATTTTGGCCGTGAAGAACACAAACATGGGCCGAATCTGCTTGCCCTTGCGCTTCACGATGTAGCCCATTATCTTATCGAGCAGCAGCACCTTGGTTTGCATGGAGGCGCGGAACTTGCGCTCAAATTCCTCCATTTCGGCCGCTATCGGGGCCTGTATTACATCCAGGGTACTTTTCATGCGGGGGCTTGCGCGACTCAAAGTGGCCTCGGGGCCGCGCCGGGCAGCTCAAAGCGCTGCAATGATACGCGCCTGTCCGGCCGTTTCCTAACCAGCAGGCCGCCCCGCCGGTTTTTGCAATGTACTTTTACCTTCGGTCGTTTCACCTTCTCATCCTGCTGCCGATGTCTGCCTCCGCCCCGCTTACCAAGGTTGAGTTTCTGCTAACTGCCCCACACCACAACCGGCCCTTCGCCATCGATGCCCGCTACGTGCCCAACGGTCGGCCCAAGCCCGTGCTGGTGTTTATTCACGGCTTTAAGGGCTTCAAAGACTGGGGTCATTTCAACGTCATGGCTGACTGGTTTGCCCGCCAGGGCTTCGTGTTCGTAAAGCTGAACCTGTCGCACAATGGCCTCGTGGTGGGCGGCACCGGCGATTTGGAAGATCTGGAAGCCTTCGGCCAAAACAACTTCAGCCTGGAGCTGGACGACATCGGGGCCCTGCTCGACGCGCTGTTTCGGGGCCGCCCCGAGCTGCCCGCCGCCGAGCTGAGCCTCGACTGCTTGGCCCTCATCGGGCACAGCCGCGGCGGGGGCCTGGCGCTGCTCAAGGCCGCCGAAGACAAGCGCGTGAAGGCCGTGGTGACGTGGGCCGCCATTGGTAACGTGAACCCCGGCTGGCCCGAGGCGCTAATGCAGCACTGGCAGCAGCAGGGCGTGTTTCACGTCGAAAATACGCGCACCGGCCAGCAGCTGCCGCTCTATTTCCAGATTGTGGAAGACTACCACCGCAACCGCCTGCGCCTCGATATTCCGCACAACGTGCGCCGCAAGCTGCGCCAGCCCCTACTCATCGCCCACGGCGACCAGGACGAAACCGTGCCCCTGGCCCGCGCCCACGAGCTGAAAAAGCACAAGCCCGACGCCGAGCTGCTCATTCTGCCCGGCGTCACCCACAATTTCGGCGGTGCCCACCCCTGGCAATCCGAAGAGTTACCCGCCGAGTCGGAGCAGGCAGCCGAAGCCACGGTGGAGTTTTTGCGGCGGGTGTTTTCGACGTAGCGCTGGGCTCACTAGAACGTCATTCCGAGCGCAGCCGAGGAATCTCGCGTGCTGACGCGTGCAACGGTATTGTCATGCTGAGTGAAGTCGAAGCATCTCGCGTGCTGATGTTGCCAAAGCAATCTGAGCCCCTCCCTTTTGGGGAGGGGTTGGGGAGGGGTCCAACGAAGCGGTAGAGATGCTTCGACAAGCTCAGCATGACACGCTCTGCCCATCCTGATTTTTCATTTTTAATTCTCAATTTTTAATTGAAAACCGCTTACCTCCTGCTCGGCTCCAACCTCGGCGACCGGGCTGCCATCCTGCACGCCGCCATCCAAACCCTGGCCGCTACCGCCGGCCCCATCCAGGCCGTTTCGGCCCGCTACGAAACCGCCGCCTGGGGCCTCCCCGACCAGCCCGCCTACCTCAACCAGGCCGTGCAACTCCAAACCGCCCTTAGCCCCGAGCAGCTCCTGGCCGCCTGCCTCGCCACCGAGCAGCAGGCCGGCCGCACCCGCCGCATCCGCTGGGACGCCCGCACCCTCGACGTAGACATCCTGCTCTACGACGATTTAATCATTGATTCGCCGCAGCTGCAAGTGCCCCACCCGCGCCTGCCCGAGCGGCGGTTTGCGCTGGTGCCACTGGCCGAAATTGCCGCCGACGTAATGCACCCAGGATTGGGTAAGACCGTGGCGGAGTTGCTAGCGGTGTGTGCGGATGAGTTGGCGGTTAGGCGGGTTGGGAAGTAGTATTTCCTCGCACTCTACTCTAGCAGAGTGCGAGGAAATAATACCAAATTATAGTACTTTCGAAAAAGCAAACATTCTCATAAATCACTCTCTAAGGACCATCATTTTGACAGACTACGTTAGTGCAAGCGGCAAAAAATCGGGTGTTACAGCTTATGAGATAGGTAAAGATTTTATAAAAGTTGAGTTCAATAACTCTAAAATCTATACCTATAGGAGCTCAAACAATAACAAGATCATGATAGAAGAAATGAAGTCGCTTGCTTTAGCATCTGAAGGACTCAGTACATACATTGCGAGAAACAAACTTTTTTTAAATTTTAGCTAACCATAATTAAAAAGACAATCGGCATTTATTTTTTCATGGACATGTTTTAATTGACAAACGCCCGAACAAAGAAGATACGTATCAATCAAAAAAAGCGCCCCGCCGGAAATATCCGGCGGGGCGCTTCCACTAAAACTAAAGGCAGCTAAACCGCCGAACTGCCTGCCACTTCCGGCGCAATCTTCTTCACCAAACCCTGCAATACCTTGCCCGGACCGCACTCCACAAATTCCGTGGCACCATCCTGCACCATGCGCTGCACGCTCTGGGTCCAGCGCACGGGAGCGGTGAGCTGGCGCACCAGGTTCTGCCGAATTTCGTCCGGGTCGCGGTGCGGGGCGGCATCCACGTTCTGGTACACGGCGCAGCGGCCGGCCGCAAACTGCGTGCGCCCGATGGCCTCGGCCAGCGCCGCCTCCGCCGACTGCATCAGCGGGGAGTGAAACGCGCCACCCACCGGCAGCGGCAGGGCGCGCTTGGCTCCGGCAGTCTTCAGCTGCTCACAGGCCAGCTCAACGCCGCGCTGCGAGCCGGAAATGACTAGTTGGCCGGGACAGTTGAAGTTAGCGGCCACCACCACGTTACCAGCCTGGGTTATTTCCTGGCAGATGCGCACGGTGGTATCGTCGTCGAGGCCGAGGATGGCGGCCATGGTGCCGGGCTGCTCCTGGCAGGCGGCCTGCATGGCCTGGGCGCGCTGGGCCACCAGCCGCAGGGCATCATCGAAGCGGAGCACGTTGGCCGCTACCAGCGCCGAGAATTCGCCCAGCGAGTGGCCGGCCACCATGTCGGGGCGCAGGTCGGGCAGGGTGGCGGCCAGGGCCACGGAGTGCAGGAAAATGGCGGGCTGCGTGACGTTGGTCTGGCGCAAATCGTCGTCGGAGCCGGTGAACATGACATCGGTGAGGCGGAAACCGAGGATTTCGTTGGCCTGCTCCATCAGCTGGCGCGCAACGGGCTGCTGCTCATACAGCTCGCGGCCCATGCCGCTGAACTGGCTGCCCTGACCGGGAAAAATAACTGCTTTCATACGTGGCGGGAGGAAGATGAATTAGTTGGGGCGGCAAGATACAGGAATTAAAAAACCCGCTTCCGGGGCCGGAGGCGGGTTTTTATTCATGTACCATCTGTCATCCTGAGCTTGCGAAGGACCTTTTGCCAGTTGAACGATTGTCGTAACAACGACTTGTCCAACTGGCATAAGGTCCTTCGCAAGCTCAGGATGACAGACGACTTTAAAATCTCGGTGGCCTACCGGGTTATTTCCACCCAGCCTTTATACGTGCGCTTCGTGCCCGCCAGATCGGCAAACTCCACCTCGGCCAGGTAGTAATACACGCCTTCCGTCACCTTGGGGCCTTTGCTGCTCTCGCCCGTCGGGCCGCCGCCGTCCCAGTTGATGAGCGGGTCGGCGCTGCTTTCGTAGATTTTCACACCCCAGCGGTTGAACACCTGAAACTTCGTGCTCCGGATCGGGCTGTAGATCTTGGGCCGCAGCTTGTCGTTTTTGCCGTCGGCGTTCGGCGTGAAGATGTTCGGCATCAGGAACAGCTGGCAATTGTCTTTGCAGGCAATGTTGCTCGGCGCACTGGCCGTTCCCGCCGAATCGACGGCCACCACATAGTAGCAGCCCGCCGCGCCGATGGTCTGATCCGGGATGTTGTGCGTGTAGCGCTGCCCGTTCACGGTGGCCAGCAGCCTGTAATCGGCCAGGCTGGCTTCCGGATTGGCATTCGGGCTATAATACAGGTTGTAATTCCGGATTCCGCGGCTGCAGTTGGCCGGCAGACTCCCCAGCGTCCACGACAGGAAATTGCTGTACGTTACGTTGGTCGGGGTAGTCTCCAGGTCAAACAGCCGGGTTTGCAGACTGTCACAGTTCACCTGCTTCAGCGAGAGCACCGGCGTGCAGGGCACCGCCACCAGCCGCACGCACCGTTCTTGGCTCAGGTTGATCAGGTGCTGATCGGGGCTGCCATACGTGCCATCGGTGCGGATGTAGTAGCAATAATTGCCCCCGATGCGCAGCGGCGCGGCCGTCGTGCCGCGGTCCACATAGGTGCCGCCGGTGCGCGTGGTAGCCGCCGTGGCTATCTGCACGAAGCTGCCGGTCCCGTCGCGCCGATAGATGATGACCGGGCGCGTCGAGTTGTCCCAGGGCACGTTGTGGGTCCAGCTCAGGCTTATGCTCAAGGTGGCCGGATCAGGTACGGCTTCCAGGCGCACGCTGGAGGCCGGGCCGGTTACCTCCGTCGTCACCGGCGAGCCGGGCGTAGGCAGCGAATTGCTCAGAAAGTCCAGTCGGTACACATAGGCGCTATCCTGCGTGTTGCGGCCCTGGTCGATGAAGGTGGTATCGAGGTAAGCCAGCGGCGTGGCCGTAATCTTGCGGAACACCGGATTCGGCCGAACCGACGAGCGGAACAGGTCGTAGCGCGGCGAGTTGAAGGTGGCGCTGGCCCCGGCAACGGGCTTCGTCCAGCGCACGGTCAGCTGGCCGTTGGTAGGGCTGGTGCGGTCCACGGTTACGTTGGTAAACAGGGCCGGCTTGCCATCCAGCGTTAGGCAGGCCTCGCGCGAGGCAAGGCTGGCCCCGCCCGTTGGCAGCGCAAACTCCACATACAGGCGGTACGAGTAGGTTTTGCCCCGCTCCAGCCCCAGCCCGTTCCGGTCGTCGGTGAAGGTGCGGGTGCCCACGGGCAAATCAATGATTTTCACGAAGCCTGAACCCGCGACAATGCCGGTCTGGCAGGTATCAACCGGCGTTATGGTGCAGCCTTCCTTGCGGTAAATGTGCAGCCGGGCTCCTGGGTTCTGGCACGCATACGCATCCCAATTCAGCACCGCCGTAGTGCCCACCTGCGTGGCCCGCACATTTTGCGGGGCCGGCCCCACTACCCTGATTCGCCACGAAAGCTCGTCGGCCAGCGGCGTAGCGCCCGACGACGGCGGTACGTCCGTGGCTTTGAACACTACCTGGTAGGGCTGCGCCGCGATATTGGCGCACGTCGGAGTCCAGCGGAAGATACCGCGGGTCACCGGCGGGTTGCGCGGCGGGCTGAAGGGTGTGATGGTGAACGTGGCGGGTGGCAGAATGCCGCCAAACGCCGTCAGCGTGATGGGGTCGTTATTGGGGTCGGTGGCGGTAATGCTTTTAGTGATGGACGTGCCAGCCACCACGCAGATGTCTTTGGGCACTGTCAGGATGGGGCGCAGGTTGTTAGCGTTGCGCACCGTAATCTGCATGTCGCGCACCACTTCACCTATTAGCCGCATCCGCGTGCCGGTGCGCCGGTATTCGCGCACCACAAAGGCCACGTTGTAGTCGCCCAGCGCCTCGGGCGAGTTCCAGACGATGGTGCCGCGGCCGTCCTGCACGAAAATGGGCGGAGCGCCCGGCACCCCCACCGGTGGCCCATTATAGGCCACCTGCGCACCACCGGCCGCCAGATGCGGATACACGAACCCAGTGCAATTGGTCGGATTGGGGTTGTTGCCGTTGCGAATGGCTTCCTGCAGATTAGCCTGCTGGCTCGGACGCAGCTCATACGCCAACGAGTCGCCATCGGCATCAGAGGCGCCGGGGTTGTGCACGAACACCTGCTGGCGCGAGGCTTTGTTCAGCGCCGGGTTGTTCAGAATTGGCGACTGGTTGAAGGCAATGGCCGGATCGACCGTGACTGACGTGTAGATATAAAATGTCTGGTCCCGGGCATTGGGAATGTTCACCAGATCGGTTTTCCGGTTTTCGCCAATGAAGCTGACGACGTACAGTGGTTTCGGCGCGTTGTAGGTGTGCTCGAAAAAGTACGTGTTGAGGTAGCTATCGGAGGCGGCTCCGGTCAGCAGGGTCTTGTCGCGGCGGGGCACTTTGGCGTAGGTGCCGTCGCCGAAGAAAATGTCGGCTTCCGGCGTATCGGCCGGCGAGTTCACATCGGTATAGAGCACCAGCTTGAAGGTGAACCGGCGCGGATCGTTGGGGTCGCTGGTGGCCTGAATGTCGCCGGCGCGAATGTGCGTGGCCCAGGCTGCCGGGCTAACCCCCAGCAGGACCACCATACTCAGCACCAGCACCAGCAGCGCATTACCGGACCGGGACAGTAACGAAAGATTCATAAACTGACTTATTTAAGGTACAGAACCAAGAACTAAAGAAGGTCGGTAAAAACCAGCCGGAATCCTAACAAAAATCCCATCGGGCGGGTTACCATTTCCCTACGCAATCCGAACGGGACTGGCCGAAGATTGATTCACCATCTGGCTAAACGCCCCGGCTGCGTTGTTTAGTACGGAGTTGGCATGTACCTTTGATCGACATAACCGACCCCTTCAAACCCACCAATCGCTCCTATGAGTTGGATTAGTAAGACGTTTTCCAGTAGCATCGGCCGCAAGATAATCATGGCCCTCACTGGCCTGTTTCTCTGCTCGTTTCTGGTTGTTCACCTCATCGGCAATCTGCAGCTTTTCAAGGACGATGGCGGCGCGGCATTCAACATTTACTCCCATTTCATGGGCACCAACCCGCTTATCCGGACCCTGGAATGGGGCTTGGTGCTCGGGTTTGGGTTTCACATCTACGAGGCCCTGATCCTCACCCGCCGCAACCAGGCAGCCCGCGGCATTGGCTACGTGGAAAGTCGCCCCAGCCAGAACAGCTCCTGGCAGTCGCGCAACATGGGCCTGCTGGGCACCATCATCCTGGTTTTCCTGCTGGTACACCTCTACAACTTCTTCTGGCGCGCCCGCTTCGGCGACCTCGACCCGGACATCAACAACAACGACGACCTGTACACGCTGGTCGTTAGCTCGTTCCATCAGTGGTGGTACGTGCTGCTCTACGTGCTGGCGCAGGTGGCGCTCTGCTATCACCTCATCCACGGCTTCCGCAGCGCCTTCCAGACGGTGGGCCTGAACCACCGCAAATACACGCCGGCCATCAAGATTTTCGGCTACGTTTTCTCGGTGGTGGTGTGCGCCGGCTTCGCCGCGATGCCGCTGTACTTCTACTTTTTCAAATAAATCCTAACCTCGTTCATTCCGATGATTCTGGATTCCAAAATTCCCGAGGGGCCCTTGGCCGAGAAGTGGGAGAAGCATAAGTTTAACGTCAAGCTCGTAAACCCCGCCAACAAGCGGAAATACGACGTAATCGTGGTCGGAACCGGCCTGGCCGGCGGCGCTGCCGCCGCCTCGCTGGCCGAGTTGGGCTACAACGTAAAAGCCTTTACTTACCATGATTCGCCGCGCCGGGCGCACTCCATTGCGGCGCAGGGCGGTATCAACGCGGCTAAAAACTACCAGAACGACGGCGACTCGGTGTTCCGGCTGTTCTATGACACCATCAAGGGTGGCGACTACCGCGCCCGCGAAGCCAACGTGTATCGTCTGGCCCAGGTGTCGGTGAATATCATTGACCAGTGCGTGGCGCAGGGCGTGCCTTTCGCCCGCGAATACGGCGGCCTGCTGGCTAACCGCTCCTTTGGCGGGGCTCAGGTAAGCCGCACGTTTTATGCCCGCGGCCAGACCGGACAGCAGCTGCTGTTGGGAGCCTACTCGGCCCTCTCGCGCCAGATTGCCTACGGCAAGGTGAAGATGTACACCCGCTCCGAGATGCTGGACGTGGTGATTGTGGACGGGCAGGCCCGGGGCATCATCACCCGCAACTTGATTACGGGCGAGATTGAGAAGCACGCGGCCCACGCCGTGGTGCTGGCCACCGGCGGCTACGGCAACGTGTTCTACCTGAGCACCAACGCCATGTACTGCAACGCCACGGCCGCGTGGCGGGCCCACAAGAAGGGCGCGTATTTCGCCAACCCCTGCTTCACCCAGATTCACCCCACCTGCATTCCCGTATCGGGCGACTACCAGTCGAAGCTGACGCTGATGTCGGAATCGTTGCGCAACGACGGGCGCGTGTGGGTGCCTAAGACGGTGGAAATGGCCGAGCGCGTGCGCCAGGGCCAGATCAAGCCCCAGGATATTGCCGAAGACGACCGGGATTACTTCCTGGAGCGCAAATACCCCGCCTTCGGTAACTTGGTGCCTCGCGACGTAGCTTCGCGCAATGCCAAGCAGATGTGCGACGAAGGCCGTGGCGTAGGCTCTACCGGTCTGGCCGTCTACCTCGATTTCTCGGAAATCATCAAGCGCACTGGCGCGGAGGCGGTGAGCCAGAAGTACGGTAACCTGTTTGCCATGTACGAGAAAATCACCGACGAGGACCCGTACAAGCAGCCGATGCGCATCTATCCGGCTGTGCACTATACCATGGGCGGCCTCTGGGTCGACTACAACCTGCAAACTACGGTGCCCGGCCTGTACGCCACCGGCGAGTGCAACTTCTCCGACCACGGCGCCAACCGCCTCGGCGCTTCTGCCCTGATGCAGGGCCTGGCCGACGGCTACTTCGTGATTCCCTACACCATCGGTGACTACCTGGCCCAGACGCCACCGAAGCCCGTATCGACTGATGACGCGGCTTTTGCCACGGCCGAGGCCGACGTGCGTGGGCGCGTGCAGAAGCTGATGAGCATCAACGGCACCCGCACCCCCGACGACTTCCACAAGCACCTGGGCAACCTGATGTGGGAGTACTGCGGTATGGCCCGTACCGCCGAAGGGCTGAAGTTTGCCAAAGCCGAGATTCAGAAGCTGCGCCGCGAGTTCTGGAGCGACCTGAAGCTGACCGGCTCGAACGATGAGTTGAACCAGGCCCTCGAAAAAGCCGGCCGCGTGGCCGACTTCATCGAGCTGGGCGAGCTGATGGTGGATGATGCCCTGGCCCGCAACGAAAGCTGCGGCGGCCACTTCCGCGAGGAGTATCAGACCCCCGAAGGCGAGGCCCTGCGCGACGACGAGAACTTCGCCTACGTAGCCGCCTGGCAATATACGGGCGACAACCAGCCGGAAATCCTGAACAAGGAGCCGCTGCAGTTCGAAAACGTCAAGCTTACGCAGCGCAGCTATAAGTAATGTTGAATTTTGAATGTTGGGTGTTGAATTGGCAGAGGCTCGTTTCTCTGCCAATTCGATATTCCTAAACCCATTCAACATTTAAAACTCAAAATTCAAAATTCCCAGATATGGCCGGCTCCAATCCCAACGCCAAACCAATGAACCTGACGCTGAAAGTGTGGCGGCAGAAAAACCGCGCCGCCGCGGGTCAGGTGGTAGATTATAATGTGCGCGACATTTCACCCGATATGTCGTTTCTGGAAATGCTGGATGTCCTCAACGAGGATTTGCTGCGCAAGGGCGATGATCCGGTAGCCTTCGACCACGACTGCCGCGAAGGCATCTGCGGCTCGTGCAACCTGTTTATCAACGGCCGCGCCCACGGCCCTGAGTCGGGCACCACGACCTGCCAGCTGCACATGCGCAAGTTTTCGGATGGCGACACCATCGTCATCGAGCCGTGGCGGGCCAACTCGTTTCCGGTCAATAAAGACCTGAGCGTGGACCGCTCCGCTTTCGACCGCATCATTCAGGCCGGCGGCTACGTGAGCGTGAACACCGGCGGCGCGCCCGACGGCAACGAAATTCCAATTCCGAAGGAAATTGCTGACCGGGCTTTCGAGGCTGCTACCTGTATCGGGTGCGGGGCGTGCGTGGCGGCCTGCAAAAATGCCTCGGCCATGCTGTTCGTGTCGGCGAAGGTGTCGCAGCTGGCACTATTGCCGCAGGGCCATGTAGAGCGTGCTACCCGCGTCGAAAACATGGTGGCGCAGATGGATATTGAAGGATTCGGGGCCTGCACCAATATCGGCTCGTGCGCGGCGGAGTGTCCGGTGGGCATCTCGCTGGAAAACATTGCCCTGCTGAACCGCGAGTTTCTGACGGCCAAAGCCTCGTCGAACAATCTGTCGTAGCGGCTGGTTTGCAGCAAGCGAATCCGCAAAAAAAGCGAAACGGTCCTCGTTTCGCTTTTTTTATGGCCCTTTCGCAGTTGTCGGCTCGTGGTGTGCGGGGCAGCGCCGCGCGGGCATCTGACTTCGCGCGGCACTGTCCCCGGCCAGCCATTGCTCATTCTTCATTGCTCATCGCTCATCGAAACCATGATTACCATCATTGCCGGCACCAACCGCCCTCATTCCCGCGCCCGCCTCATTGCCAACATCTACGCGGAACTGCTGGAAGGGCTAGATGCCCCGCACCAGATCCTGGATCTGGCCGATTTGCCCGCCGACTTCAGCAGTAGTGCCCTCTACCACAACGTAGGCAAGCACGAGGATTTCAACCAGCTGGTGCAGCAGGCCGAGGCTGCCGACAAGCTGGTTTTCATTGTGCCCGAATACAACAACTCGCTGCCGGGCGTGCTCAAGGGCTTCATCGACGGCCTACCCTACCCCGGCGGTGTGCGGGGCAAGAAGGCGGCGCTGGTGGGCCTCTCCTCGGGCACGCAGGGCGGACTGCTGGCCCTGTCGCACCTCACCGATATTCTGATGTATCTGGGTACTACTGTGGTGCCGGCCCGTGTGCGCCTGCCCACCATCGACCAGCACCTAAACAGCAGCGGCGAGCTGACCAACTCGCTGTATCTGCAACTGCTGAAAGAGCAAGCTGCGCAGTTGCTGGCAGCGTAGCAGGCACACCACGCAGGCAACCCAAGCGCTTTTGGGGCCGAGTAAGCTATATTTACCCGCCTGTTTCTTTCACCTGCTTGCCGTGGCCCGCTTCCTGGCTTATCTGCTTACCGTGCTCCTGCTGCTCCAGACGTTCAGCCGGGAGCTGGTCGTGCTGGACTACCAGGTGCACAAGGAGCGGATAACCCGACTTTTCTGCGTGAACAAGGCCCGCCCGCAACTGCGCTGCAACGGCCAGTGTCATTTGGGCAAGCAGCTGCGCAAAGCCGCTGATGCACAAAGCAAAGCCCCGGCGGCGGGCTTTGCCAAAATTAAATACGAAGCCCTGCTCCCGCTGCGGCCCGTCTTTGTCCGGCCCGCCGCCGAACCGGCCAGACCGGGCCGCTTCCCCCACTTCAGAAAGCTGCACTACGCTTTTACGCCGGTGCATAGCGTTTTTCATCCACCGACGCCTCGGGTCTGACTACTGACCGGCTGCCCGCATAGCCTGCGGGTAGTACTGTTTGTTTTCCGTTGGGCGGTTGCGCTTCATGCAGCCGTGCAATTCAGCTTACCCCGAAGTTTAAGACGATGAAAATTCAATCCGTATTTCTGGCCCTGGCCGTGCTGGCTCTGGGCCTGAGCAGCTGCGAGAATAAAAAAGCCGACCCTGTTCCCGAAACGGGCAGCCTATCCATTGAGATGGAGCACGTTGTGGGCTCTAGTGCCCTAAAGCTGAATAGCTCTACGACAGCTTTCGACTACCGCACGCCCAGCGACGAGTGGTTCAACGTGACGACATTCCGCTACTACGTTTCCAACATCAAGCTCCGGCGAGCCGACGGCACCGAGTATGCCCAGCCAAACAGCTACTACTTGGTTGATGCGGCCATGCCGGCCACGAAGGTTCTGGAGCTGAAGGACGTGCCCGCAGGCGACTACACCGGCCTGAGCTTTCTGGTGGGCGTCGACGCACCCCGCAACACGACCGGAGCCCAGGAAGGTGTGTTAGCGCCCGGCGACATGTTCTGGAGCTGGAAGAGCGGCTACATCTTCCTGAAGATGGAAGGCTATTCGCCGGCGGCTCCCGGCAGCAAGGTGCTCCAGTTCCACATTGGTGGCTTTGAGGATCCTAATAATGCGTTGCGCACCATCTCGCCGGCCCTCCCCAGCGGCGTGAAGCTGCTGGTGCGCCCCGACCACGCGCCCGAAATTCACATGAAGGCTGATCTGATGAAGCTGTTTGTGGGACCAACCACGGTGAAATTCGGCAGCTTCGCTATTCCGCACATGCCAGGGGCCAATGCCATGAAAATTGCCGATAACTATGCGGCCGGCATGTTTGAAATAGACCACGTGCACGCCAATTAGCCGCTGCCCACCCATGAGACGCACGCTACTACTGCCGCTGGCCTTCGGGCTGGCGGCCGTATGGATGACGGGCTGCGCACCCGATGCCGATATGGCACCGGAGCAGGCGGTGCCCGGCGCGGTCCTGCCGGTCAATTTCCCGGCCCCGGTATATGGCCCGGAGCAGAACCCACCGACCAAAGAAGCCTTCGAGCTGGGCCGCAGCCTGTTCTACGACCCGCGCCTGTCGCGCGACGGCACCATTTCGTGCGGCAGCTGCCACCAGCAGTTTGTGGCGTTTGCCCACGCAGGCCACACCGTTAGTCATGGTATTGAGGGCCGGCTGGGCACGCGCAATGCCCCGCCGCTGCAAAATCTGCGCTGGCGGCGGGGCTTCATGTGGGACGGCGGCCCCAACCACCTGGAGGTGATCCCGCTGGCCCCGCTCACCAATCCGCTGGAAATGGATGAGACGCTCGACAACGTGCTGCGCAAGCTCAACGCCGACCTCAGTTACCAGCAGCGCTTTCAGGTGGTTTTCAGCAAGCAGCCCATCGACTCTTATCAGCTACTGAAGGCGCTGGCGCAGTTCATGGCGGCCCTGACTTCGGCCAATTCGCGCTACGACCATTTCGTGCGCGGCGAGGCTGGCGGCACGCTCACGGAACCCGAGCTGCGCGGAAGGGCAGTGCTGGTGCAGCAGTGCGCCAGCTGCCACGCCACGGATCTGTTCACCGATGAGTCGTTCCGCAACAACGGCCTGGATCGGTCGTTTGCCGCCGATTCGGGCCGGGCGCACATCACCGGACTGGCCGCCGACCAGGGCAAATTCAAAGTGCCTTCACTGCGCAATGTGGCCCTCACGGCTCCCTACATGCACGATGGCCGCTTCCAGACGCTGCGGCAGGTGCTCGACCACTACGACCACGGCGTAGTTGAATCGGCCACGCTCGACCCGATTTTGCGCCAGCCGGGTGGCAGACTGGGCCTCCCGCTTACGCCGCAGGAAAAGAACGACCTGCTTGCCTTCCTCAATACGCTCACCGATGCGGCCTTCCTGACCGACAAGCGCCTGGCCGAACAGCGCTGAGCGCCCTCACAGCGCCTTGCCGAGCTGGTTTCGAATCAAACTCAACTTTATGAAAAAGCCATATTCAGCCTTCTTGCTGGCCTTTCTACTGCTGCCCGCGGTTGGCAGCGCCTGCGACATCTGCGGGTGCTTCATGGGCATCACCCCCTACGACAACCAAAGCGGTATTTCGCTCATGCACCGCTACCGGGTGTTCAATGGCTACCAGCAGCTGGGGCAGCGTCACCGTTTTTTCCCTAAGGGCGTGCAGCCGTTTCTTCCCTCCCGGCCCAATCAGGATACGGGCTACCGGCACAACCACCAGAGTGACCCAACCGACTATGAGGCCTACCGCGTTGCGGAATTCCGGGCGAAGTACTTCCTGGCCAAGCGCCTGGAACTGAATGCTTTTCTGCCCTATGTGATGAACACGGCGCAAAGCAGCGGCCAGCAGCTGAATACGGCCGGCCTGGGCGACGTGACGGTATTTGCGGGCTACCACCTCATTCGGGCCATCGAGACGGCCGGCGTGCAGAGCCGGTTAATAGTGGGAGGTGGCGTGAAGCTACCCACCGGCGACTACCGGCGCACCAACGCAGAGGGGCGGCGCTACCCCATGCTCAATCAGCCCGGCACCGGCACCACCGATGGCTTCTTGTACGCCAACTACATCGGCAGCTTGCATAGCGTGGGCCTGAGCCTGAACAGCAGCTATCGGCGCACCTCCCGCAATGCTTTCGGCAGCAGCCTGGCCCCCAGCACCAGCACTTTCGCCAATCTGTTTTACCGCGTGCCGCTGGGAGCCAACTGGCAAGTGTACCCGTCGGCGCAGCTGTATTATGAGCATACTAAAGGCGAGATGCTGGACGGCCAGCTCATCCAGGAGCACGCTCTGCAAGATGCCCTGCTGGGTCCTGGCCTGGATATATACTACAAAAACCTCTCGCTGAACACCAGCTTTCAGCTCCCGGTATACACGGCAGCTACCAACCATCCGGCCGGGGCGGGACGTATGGTGGTGGCCCTGGGCTACAGCTTCAAGCAAAGCAAATATCTGCTTAAATAAGCTTGAGACGCGGCAATCAGGCAGATGACGAATGTTGCAGCAGCCCGGAGGAACCAAGCCGGCCGGTGTAGCCTTTCTGTCCTGAAATCCATAACTTGACCGTTCACCGTTATTTGCACTTCTGCCCGTGCTCCTTTCTATCCGTCTGCGTTCGTTGCTTTTAGCCCCGGCGGCGCTGCTTCTACTGGCGGCCGGTTGCCAGTCTGGCCCTGAAGAGCAGCCCCAGGAAGAGCCCGTAGTAACCACGCCCTACCAGCTGACCTTGCCCGCCGGGTTTCCGCAGGCCGTTCGGCTGCCGGCCGACAATCCGCTGACGGAGGAAGGCGTAGCGCTGGGGCGGAGCCTGTTTTATGAAGTGCGCCTCTCGCGTAACAATGCCCTTTCTTGCGGCAGCTGCCACGTGCAGAGCAAGGCCTTCACCGATGGCCGAGCACGGGCAATCGGTGCGGATGGGGCAACACACAGCCGCGGCTCCATGTCATTGGCCAATATGCTCTGGGAGCCCAGCCTAAACTGGGACGGCGCCGCCGACGGCCTCGAAAAGCAGGCTCGCAAGCCGATTGAGAACCCTGTGGAAATGCACCAGCCGCTGGCCGAGGGAGTGCGCAAGCTGCAGCAGACGGAGCTGTACCCACCGCTGTTCCGCAAGGCCTTCGGCACCTCGACCATTACGGAGGAAAACGTGCTGAAAGCGCTGGCCCAGTTTGAGCGCACCCTGATTTCGGCCAACTCCAAGTACGACAAGCTCAAGCGGCGCGAAATCAGCCGCCTTTCGCCCACCGAAGAAGCCGGGCGGCAGTTATTCCTGATTCACCCCACGCCGGCCGATAACCTTGCGGGAGCCAACTGCTTCCACTGCCACAACGAAGGCAATCTGCTGTTCAGCTCCACCGATTATACGCGCGGTGCGGCAGCGAGCTTTTTCAACAACGGCCTCGATGCCAGCCCCGCCGATGCCGGCCGCGGCGGCGTAACGGGCCTGGCCGCCGACCGCGGCAAGTTCCGCGCCCCTACCCTGCGCAACATTGCCCTCACGGCCCCCTACATGCACGACGGCCGCTTCCAGACGCTCCAGCAGGTGCTCGACCACTACAGTGACCATGTGCAGCTAAGCAGCCCCAATCTCGACATCAACATGCTCGGGGCCAGCAACACCCACAACGGCACCCAGCTTGACCTGACGGCGCTCCAGAAGCAGCAGCTCATTGCCTTCCTGCACACGCTTACTGATTCGACTTTTATCCAGGATAAGCGGTTTTCCAACCCGTTCTGAGTGGTGGCCGGTCAGAAAAATCAATTCTTCTAATCTATTGAAGCCACGGCTAGCTGCCCGCTGGCCAGGTTTGTATGCTCTTATTCTATGCGGCCACTCCCTGCCTCGACCACCGCAGCCGCTGCCTATCTACCCGCCCTGACCGGCATACGCGCCGTGGCGGCTTACCTAGTTTTTCTGCATCACTTCAATCCGTTTCATAAAGACGGCGTCACCCGGCACCTACATAGTCTGCTGCTGGAATTCCATGTAGGCGTGCCTATCTTTTTCGTGCTAAGCGGCTTTCTGATTACGCTGCGCTACGCCCACAGCACTGAGTGGACCGGCCGTTGGTGGCGCAGCTACCTGCGCAACCGGCTAGCCCGCATCTATCCCATGTATTTCCTGCTGACGTGCCTCTACTTTGCCTGGCAATACCAGATTGAAGGCACGTTCAATGCAGGAATCTGGCTGGCAAATGTTCTTTTTCTGCGCGGTTTCTTCGAAAGCATCGCTTATTCGGGCATCGCCCAGGGCTGGACGCTCACGGTGGAGGAATGCTTCTATCTGGCGGCTCCGGCAGCTTTCTGGCTTCTGGCTCGTCGGCAGATGCGGCTCTGGGTCATGCCTTTCGTGTTGCTGGCAGTAGGCTGCGGGCTGGTGCTGGTTTTTGGACCACTGACGCTATACGGCCTGTTTGCCAATTTCAAATTCATGCTGCTGTTCACCTTTTTTGGGCGCTGCTTCGAGTTTTTCGCGGGTCTGCAGCTGGCCTTGTGGTATCGTGAGGGGCGGCTGCGGCGCTATACTGTGCCCGGCCTGCTCACCAGCATTGGTATTCTGCTGATTGCGGCTGTTATCATAGGTATGGTCTGGACGCGAGGTGTATATGAATATGGTCAGGAACACCCGTTTGGCGTGGCCCTGAACAATGTAGCCCTGCCCGGTGCCATTGTGCTGCTCTTCGCCGGACTGCTCACGGAGCCCACCTAGTTACGGCAGCTGCTTTCCCACCGTATTGTGCAGGTGCTGGGCAGAAGCTCTTATGTTTTCTATCTGATCCATCTAGGTCCAATCCAGCAGTTTATGCGCCGCCTCGTTGTACTTGACAATGATTTGCTGAGCTTCCTAGTGGTATTTTTGCTTCTGAATCTGCTAGCCATTGCCCTCCACTATCTGGTAGAGCAGCCGCTCAACAACTTCCTGCGCCAACGGCCCGCCTTCACCCCAGCATCCCTACATTCCGCTCAACCCGTATGAAATACCTGCTTTCCTGGCTTCTACTACTGGCAGCTACCGCTTGCACCACGGCCTCCTCGCCCCGCGCGCTCAGTCCCGACCGGGAACAAGCCGCCCCCCGGCACCGGGCCGAAGCCAGTGATTCAGTTGCCATACCTCAGCAGTAATCAAGCCTCATCTTCAGCCTAGTTGAAAATATACCCCAAAGAAAAAGCCGCTCAGAGTATCTGAGCGGCTTTTTCTTTGGGGGCTGAATGACGGATTAGTCCACGTTATCGTGCAGGAAGCGGTTGTCGCCCAGCAGCTCGTTATCGTCGGAGAGGTTGAAGCGCGAGATGTTCCGCTCGCTGGAAGGCACCACGTTTTCCAGCTTCACCTGCCGGCGCAGATAGGCGGGCGTTTCCAGCTGGTCCTTGATGGCATCGTTGGTCAGGCCGTTGCTCAGCGACTCCAGGCGGCGGCGGCGCTCCTCGGCCCGGGCATCCAGCGTGGGGCGCGGGGCAATGGGGGCGGCGGGCTGGGCCTGCTGCACCATCACCGGCTCGGGCGCGGCGGCCATCGGGGCCGTCACGGGCAGCGCGGGCGCTACGTATGCCGGATCATCGAGACCGTAGGTAACCTTCGGCGGCTCGGGCGCGGCGGGTACGGGAGTGCCGAAAGTGGGCACAAACGAAGGGGCTGAATCCTGCCGCTCTTTGTCGAAGATGTTGATCTGCGGATCGGGCATCACCGGCTCGGGCTCTGATTTCTCCACCCCATACGCCGTGCTGATGTTGTGCGCGTCGCGGGCGAAGCCGGTGGCAATAACCGTTACGCGGATGCTCTGGCCCAGCGTCGAGTCGATGCCGTGGCCGAAGATAACCTCCGCGTCCTGGCCGGCCTTGTTCTGGATATACTCCGTAATCTCGGTCAGCTCGTCCATTTCCAGCTCGGCCTGGTCGCCCGACATAATGGAGAGCAGGATTTTCTGCGCTCCGTGAATGTCGGTGTTGTTCAGCAGCGGCGACGACAACGCTTCTTCCGCTGAGCGGCGGGCGCGGTTTTCGCCTTCGGTAATGCTGCTGCCCATCACGGCCGCACCCGAGTCCTTCATCACCGTTTTCACGTCTTCAAAGTCCACGTTGACTTCACTCGTTACAGTAATGATTTCGGCAATAGATTTGGCGGCCGTGCTCAGCACGTTGTCGGCCTTGGCAAAGGCCGCGCGAATGGGCAGATTGCCGAAAATTTCGCGCAGCTTATCGTTGAGAATCACCAGGACCGTGTCGCAGTTCTCGCTCAGCTCCTTGATGCCCTGCTCGGCCTGCTGGCGCTTCTTTTTGCCCTCAAACAGGAACGGTGCCGTGACAATGCCCACGGTGAGAATGCCCAATTCCTTGGCCACTTTGGCAATGACCGGGGCTGCGCCCGTGCCCGTGCCGCCGCCCATACCGGCCGTGATGAACACCATCTTGGTGCCGTTGCTGAGCAGCTCGCGGATCTGCTCGCGGCTCTCGATGGCGGCCTGCTTGCCCCGCTCGGGGTTCGCGCCGGCTCCGAGGCCCTCGGTCAGGTCCACGCCGATCTGCAGCTTGTTGGGCACGGTGCTGCTGTGCAGGGCCTGCTTATCGGTGTTGCAAATGACGAATTCCACGTCCTTAATGCCCTGACTGAACATGTGGTTCACGGCATTGGAGCCCCCGCCGCCTACCCCAATCACCTTGATGATGGAGTTGGACTGGGCCGGAATATCAAACTTATAATTCATTTCAGAAATGTTAAATGTTGAAGGTTGAATGTTAAATGAGGATTGGAAAGCTGGTTTGCGTTGCGTCAATTCAACATCCAACATTTAAAACTCAACATTACCATTTAGTACTGCTTATCGTCGAAATCATCAATCAGCAGCCCTTTCGTGCGGCTGATGATGTTGCGGAAAAAGTCGCTGGTGGCGGAGGGCTTTTTGGGCTCCGCGCTCTTGGGCGCTTCAGCTTTGGCGGCTGGCACGTGCGCGGGAGCCTGGTAGTAGGCGGCCACGGGCTTCGCGGTTTCCTCTTCCTCCTCGTACGGCCGGTTGATGCGCTCATCGATGGAGCGGTAGCCGGCCAGCACGAGACCCACAGTGGTAGCGTACATCGGCGACTTCACGGCCTCGATGCGGCTCTTGCCGAGGTGCTCGTTGGGGTAGCCGATGCGGGTATCGAGGCCCGTAACGTACTCCGTGAGCTGCACCAGATTCTGCAGTTGCGAGCCGCCACCCGTCAGCACGATGCCGGCGGCCAGCTTGTCGGCGTGGCCGGTGCGCTGGATTTCGGCATACACCAGCTCGATGATTTCCTCCATCCGGGCCTCAATGATGTGGGCCAAGTTTTTGAGCGAAATCTCCTTCGGGGCCCGGTCGCGCAGGCCGGGGATGCTCACGATTTCGTAGTCGGAGGCTTCCTCGGAAATGGCTTTGCCGAACTTCACTTTCAGCTGCTCGGCCTGGTTCTGCATCACTAGGCAGCCCTGCTTGATGTCGGACGTGACGATATTGCCGCCGAAGGGCAGCACGGCCGCGTGCCGGATGATGCCGTCCTTGAAGATGGCTAGGTCGGTGGTGCCGCCGCCGATGTCGATGAGGGCCACGCCGGCTTCCTTCTCCTCTTCGCTCAGCACCGACATGCTCGACGCCAGCGGCTCCAGAATCAGGTTATCGATTTCCAGGCCCGCCTTCGTGACGCACTTGTTGATGTTGTTGATGGCCGTGCTCTGAGCCGTGATGATGTGGAAGTTGCCCTCCAGGCGCACGCCCGACATTCCCACGGGGTCCAAGATACCTTCCTCGTAATCCACCTTGTAGTCCTGGGGCATTACGTGGATGATTTCGGAGCCGGGCGGAGTTACCAGCCGGTACATATCGTTGGTAAGGCGATTCACGTCGTCGACGGTGATTTCCGTTTCGGCCGAGTTGCGGGTGATGCTGCCGTTGTGCTGCAGGCTCTTAATGTGCTGCCCGGCAATGCCCACGTTCACCACGCCGATGTTGATGCCGGACTGCTCCTCGGCCATGCGGATGGCCTTCTTGATGGCATCCACGGTTTTGTCGATGTTCGACACGATACCGCGCACCACGCCTTCCGACACGGCTTTGCCTAAGCCCAGAATTTCGAGCTTGCCAAATTCATTTTTGCGCCCAACCAGCACGCAAATTTTGGTGGTACCAATGTCGAGGCCGACTACAATCTTATCGTTTTGCATGGGAAAGGAAGGGCGAGGATGCGGTTGGAGCAAGGTGATGTAAAGGCAAAAAACGCTGTTTTTAAGCGTTTAAACAAGGGTTGGGCTATTCACAGATAATCTGATCCTTAAACTCAACATTGACGCGGTGATACGTGTCCCAACCCAGCGCAGGTGGTATTTGACGGTAAAATACCATTAGTTTCGCAAATTTTTCTGAAATGTTCTCCGGAAGTCCAAATTCTATTCGTTGGTCTCCTACCTGCTGGGTGAAGGAAACTTTGCCATTCGGCCCCACAAATACCTCCGCTACCTGGGCCCGCCAGAACGGGTGCTCATCAATGTAACGCAACATTTCGAGGTAGCGGCGGCCCGTAGAATCCTGGAAGAACTGGGCTGGCAGCGGCTGGCCGCTCAGGCGCGAAACCGGCACCACGCGGGCCGTGAACAACGGTGAGAGCGGCAACTTTTTGCCCTCGGCATCCAAGTAGCAGTCGAGGCGGGTATCGGGGTGGGTGAGGCGGGCGATGGGGCGGTTCTGGCGCACGTCGGCGTGCAGATTCCCGGCCAAGTCGCGGTACACCTGGGCTTCTTTTACGAAGCTGTGGGCTTTGAGACGGGCCTCCAGGGCCTTCAGGTTCAGGTCGTCGGGGTGCGCGCCTTCCAGGCGCTGGCTGCCGTTGCGGGTAAGCAGCTGCGTCACTTCCCGCTCACTGATGAAGAAGTTGTTGAACTCGTTGCTAATGTCGACGATGACGCTGCCCACGGGGCGGCTGGCCTGGCGCACGCCGGCAAACACGGCCAGCGCCGACAGCAGCACCAGACAGCCGGTGGCAAAAATCAGGTTGTTTACTTTACGCTTCAACTCCATTCCAACGAATATCTAGAATATTCTTTAAACGCGGCACCAGCTGGTCGATGTCGCCGGCCCCCACGGTGGCCAGCACATCGAAATCCAGGTCGGTTTCGGCCGCAGCCAATACCTGGGCTTTGGTCTGCAACGACTTTTTCGGGGCCGTAATCCGCGACAAAATCATTTCGGACGTCACGCCCGGCATGGGCAGCTCCCGCGCCGGATAGATATCAAGCAGTACCACCTCATCGGCCAGACTCAGGCTCTGGGCAAAGCCTTCGGCAAAGTCGCGGGTGCGGGAAAAAAGATGGGGCTGAAACACCACCCGCAGCCGCTTGCCCGGATACAGCGCCCGCATGGAACGCAGGAAGGCTTCAATTTCACGTGGATGGTGAGCATAATCGTCTACGTACACCTTCTCCCCGGCCGTCAGCACAAACTCAAACCGCCGCTTTACGCCCCGGTAGGCCGCCACGGCGGCTTTCAGGGCCTCTTCGCCCACGCCTTCCAGCTGCGCTACACAGCAGGCGGCCAGCATGTTTTCCACGTTGTGAAAGCCCGGCACGGCCAGCTCCAGCCCCGCTACCGTGCCCTGGGGCCCGTGCAGATGAAAGCGGAACTGGTGGCCGTGGGCGCTGATTTGGTCGGCATACAGCTCGGGGCCCTGCTCGGGCGAGAGGCCGTAGCGGATGACGCGCACGCCGGCCGGCACGGCCGCAGCCACGCTCTGGTCGGCGGTATGGTTGAGAATGAGCGTGCCGCCGGGCTTGATCTGGCCCACAAACTGCCGGAACGATTCCACCAACGACTCCTTGTCCCCATAAATATCGAGGTGGTCGGCATCGGTGCTGGTCACGATGGCAATGTCGGGGTACAGCGTGAGGAAAGACCGGTCGTATTCATCGGCCTCCACTACTACCGGAATATCTTCGGTTGTTAGTGACTGGATTTCAGAGTCCGTCAGCCCGTTCTTGATTGACTCCGGCAGGAGTAAGTTGGAGCCCAGATTGACGCTGATGCCGCCCAGAAACGCGGCGCAGGGCACACCGGCGTGGTGCAGCAGGTGGGCCACCATGCTGCTGGTGGTGGTTTTGCCGTGGGTGCCGGCCACGGCAAGCGTGCGTCGGCCCGCCGTCAGCACGCCCAGCACTTGGCTGCGCTTGCGAATGTCGTAGCCCTGCCCGCGCAGCCAGGCCCATTCCTGATGGTCCGGCGGAATGGCGGGCGTGAGCACGACCAGCGTCTGGTCTTTGTGCGCGCGCACTTCGGCCGGAATGCTGGCCACCGCATCGTCGTAGTGCACCCGGATGCCTTCGGCTTCCAGCGCCTGGGTCAGGGGCGTGGCGGTTTTGTCGTAGCCGCTCACGCTGTGGCCGTTGGCCTGAAACCAGCGGGCCAGCGCCGACATACCAATGCCGCCGATACCGAGGAAATAGACGATCTTTTTCAATTAAGAATTGAGAATGAAAAATTAAAAAATGGACCGGCGGCGGGCAGTTACGGGGCGTTGAAGACTGAGACTATTTAATGAGTTTGAGCAACTCGTCTACGATGGTCGTGGTGGCATTGGGGTGGGCGAGCGTGCGAATATGCTCCCGCAGCTGCTGCTGGCGGGCCTCGTCGGCGAGCAGGCGCAGGGCTTCGTCGTAGAGCCGGGCGGGAGCCTCGGCGTCCGAAATCAACAGGGCGGCATCGTTATTCACCAGCGCCTGCGCATTCTTGGTCTGATGGTCTTCGGCCACATTAGGCGAGGGCACCAAGATGCTGGGCTTGCCCGTGAGGCACAGCTCCGACACCGACAGCGCCCCGGCCCGCGACACCACCACATCGGCGGCGGCGTAGGCCAGATCCATGCGCTGCACAAACTCCAGGGCTTGCAGGTTGTCGGCGCGGAAGGGCGCAGCTTGCTGGGCAGCCTGCGAATAGTAGAGCTTGCCGGTTTGCCAGAGCAACTGCACCCCGGCCGCCCGCAGCAGGGGCAGCGCGGCGGCGGTAGCCTCGTTCAGGGTGCGGGCCCCCAAGCTGCCGCCTATCACGAGCAGCACCTTTTTGGCGGGGTTCAGGCCGAAAAACTGCAGGGCCTCGGCGCGGCTGCCGCTGGCAATTTCGGTGCGCACGGGGTTGCCGGTCACGACCAGCTTATCGGCGGGAAAAAACTTACTCATGCCCTCGTAGGCCACGCAGATGCGGTCGACGCGGCGGCTAAGCAGCTTATTGACCAAGCCGGCGTAGGAGTTCTGCTCCTGAATCAGGCAGGGAATATTGCGCGAGGTGGCGGCCAGCAGCACCGGCGCGGAGGCGTAGCCGCCCACGCCCACCACGGCATCGGGCCGAAACTCTTCCAGCAGCTTGCCCGCCTTGCGCACCGAGCGAAATACCTTCATCGGAAACAGCAGGTTCTGGGGCGTGAGGCGACGCTGCAGCCCGGCAATATCGAGCCCCACAATGCGGTAGCCGGCCTCGGGCACGCGGGTCATTTCCATGCGGCCGTTGGCGCCCACAAACAGGATTTCAGCGTCGGGCTGGCGGCGGCGCAACTCGTTGGCAATGGCTACCGCAGGAAAGATGTGCCCCCCCGTGCCCCCACCGCTGATGATGATGCGGTAAGGCCGCGGCTGCGGCTGCGCCAATTCTGAATTATGAATGCTGAATTCTGAATTGGCCATGAATACTGGATCTTGAATTTTGAGGGTTGGATGCTGAAGGCTGGAAACGACTGCTTAAAGGAATGACGAACGGGAGAATCAATTCAGAATTCAACATTCATAATTCAGAATTGGCGCAGCCTACGCGTATGCGGTTTTCTTGGGAATACGCATGGTTTCGGCGGGTTCGCCGGTCATGGGGCGCACTTCCCGTTCGCCGCGGCTCACGCTCAGGATAATGCCGATGCTGATGCCGGTGAAAATCAGGGAGGTGCCGCCCATGCTCAGCAGCGGCAGCGGCAGGCCCGTGATGGGGCCCAGGCCCACGGCTACGCCCATATTTACCATAGCCTGCAGCACCAGACTAAAGCTGAGCCCCGCCGACAGCAGGCCGCCGAAGGCTCCGTAGCTATTCATCACCGTCTTCAGCCCCCGATACAGAAATGCCAGGTACAGAAACAGCACCACTACGCCGCCCATCAGACCATATTCCTCGATGATGACGGCGTAGATGAAGTCGGAATACGGGTGAGGCAAGATGTTGCGTTCGGTACTCTGGCCGGGGCCTTTGCCGGTGATGCCGCCGGTGGCAATGGCTATGTAGCTGTGTTCCAGCTGAAACGGCACGGGCTTGCTCTTATCGGTGAAGCTCTCCAGGCGCGACTGTACCGTTTTGAGGCGTTGGCCGGTGGAAAGGCCGATGCCGCCCACCACGGCCCCAATGGCCACCATCACCGCCATCTGCTTCAGCGGCACCCGGCCAATGAACATCAGCAGCAGGCAGGTGCCGAACAGCAGCAGGGCCGTGGAGGCATTACTCATAATGATGATGCCGCAGATCAAACCCACCCACAGCATTACGGGCAGCAGCGTGGTGCGAAAGTCCTGCACGTTTTGCTGGCGGCGGCTCAGCATGGAGGCCACGTGGGCAATGAGGGCCAGCTTGGCCAGATCGGAGGGCTGGAAGGTCTGGTTGATGACCGGGATGGTGAGCCAGCGCGAAGCTTCGTTCAGCGTGGTGCCGCCCAGAAAGAACGTGAACAGCAGCAGCGGCACCGACAGCAGCAGCGCATACAACGACAGGCGCGAATAGTAGCGGTAATCAATGCGGTGCGCCAGCCACATAAAGGCCAGCCCCACCACAATCAGGCTGGTGTGCTTGAAGAGAAAATACTCGGTGTTGCCGCTCATTTTCTTATACGCCAGCGTGCCGGTGGCCGAATACACCACGGCAATGCTGATGAGCGAAAACAGAATCACAATGGCCCACAGAATCGGGTCACCCTTCAGATTGCGCTGCAGCCAGTTTTTGATGATTTCCATAGTGGTAGGGAGATGGTGATTTAGTGAGTTAGTAACTTAGCGAGTTGGATATTCGGTTTGCGCAGTTGGCGCATGTAGCGTATTTGGTGCAAATGGCGCAAGCCGAACATCCAACTCGCTAAGTCACTAACTCACTAAATCACCTACTGCGGCCACGAACTGCCGGCCGCGGTCTTCGTAGTTTTTGAACAGGTCGAAGCTGGCGCAGGCCGGGGAGAGCAGCACCACGTCGCCGGGCTGGGCCAGGGCGGCGGCGCGGCGCACAGCCTCGGTCATGCTCTGGGCTTCTTCCAGATGCGGCACCACGCCGCCAAAAGTCGTTTTCAGCTTCTCGTTGTCTACGCCAAGGCAGATGAGGGCCTTGGCGCGGTGGCGGGCCAGCGGAATCAGGGAGGTGTAGTCGTTGCCCTTGTCGGTGCCGCCGGCAATCCAGATGATGGGCTGCTTGATGCCGTCGAGGGCGTACCAGGCGGCTTCCACGTTGGTGGCCTTGCTGTCGTTGATGAAGCGCACGCCGTTCAGCTCGCCCACCAGCTGCAGGCGGTGGTCGGCGTTGCGGAACGTGCCCAGCCCGGCCTCAATCTGCTCCTCCGACAAGCCGGCCACGCGGGCGCAGAGCACGGCGGCCATCGTATTCTGGCGGTTGTGCTGCCCGATGAGCGACGAGCTGGCCACGCTGATTTCGTTGCCGCCCTCGTCTAGGCCCGGCGCCAGATTGGTGCACACCCGGTCTTCGGCGGTGTAGTAGGCGGCCAAGTGGTAGTCGGGGCGGTGGTGCAGGCTGAAGGGCAGCTGGTTGGCCTCGCAGAATACGGCCTGAAACTCGCGCTGAATCACCTCGTCGTCGGCATTGTAAACGAACCAGTCGCTGCTGTCGAGGCTGCGGGTGATGCGCAACTTAGCTTGGGCGTATTTCTCCAGCGAGTAGTCGTAGCGGTCGAGGTGGTCGGGAGTGATGTTGAGCAGCACCGCCACCCAGGGCTGAAACGAGTACGTATCGTCGAGCTGGAAGCTGCTCAGCTCGATGACGTAGTAGTCGAACTTATCCTCAATTATCTGCTCGGCGAAGCTGAAACCCACATTGCCGGCCAGGCCCACGCTGTAGCCCGCTGCCTTAAGCAAGTGGTAGGTGAGCAGCGTGGTGGTGGTTTTGCCGTTGGTGCCCGTGATGCAGATGCTGCGGGCCTTGGTGTAGCGGCCGGCAAACTCAATTTCCGAAACCACCGGAATCTTCTTCTCGCGCAGTGCCTGAATGACGGGGGCCTTTTCCGGAATGCCGGGGCTCTTGACGACCTCATCGGCGGTCAGAATCTCGTCCAGCGTGTGCTGGTTTTCCTCGAAACGGATGCCGGCCTGCGCGAGCTTCTCCTTATAGATAGGCTGAATCGGGCTTTTGTCGGACACGAATACTTCATGGCCTTTGGCCTGGGCCAGCAACGCCGCCCCTACCCCACTTTCCGCTGCTCCGAGAATGACGATTTTCATAGTTGTTCAGCTTAATTTTCACGCAGTGTCTCGCAGTGGTCGGCGCAGTGTTTCGGGGTGGTCGTTCACTGCGAGACACTGCGCCGGCCACTGCGAGACACTGCGTGAAATTTCATTAGCGCAATTTCAAAGTAACCAAAGTCAATATCGCCAGCATAATGCCCACAATCCAGAACCGCGACACGATTTTGGATTCGTGGTAGCCCAGCTTCTGGTAGTGGTGGTGCAGCGGCGACATGCGCAGCAGCCGGCGGCCTTCGCCGTACTTTTTGCGGGTGTATTTAAAGTAGCCCACTTGCACCATCACCGAAAGGTTCTCAATCAGAAACACGCCGCAGAGCACCGGAATCAGCAGCTCTTTGCGCACGATGAGGGCCAGCACGGCAATGATGCCGCCGATGGCCAGGGAGCCCGTGTCGCCCATGAATACCTGGGCCGGATACGAATTATACCACAGAAAGCCCACGCAGGCCCCCACGAAGGCGGTGCAGAAAATCACCAGCTCGCCGGAGTTCGGAATGAACATGATGTCGAGGTAATCGGCCAGGAAAGCGTTGCCGCTTACGAAGCAGAAAATAGCCAGCGTGATGCCGATGATGGCCGAGGTGCCGGCCGCCAGCCCGTCGAGGCCATCGGTGATGTTGGCCCCGTTGCTGACGGCCGTGATGATGACGATGACGATGGGAATGTAGAGGAAGCTGTACAGGCCGTTGAAAAACGGGCCGGCGTAGCTGAACAGGTTGCCGTAGTTCAGCTCGTTGTTTTTGGCGAAGGGAATGGTCGTAATCATCAGCTTCACGTCCTGATACACGCTGCTGGCATCTACGGCCGAGGTTTCGCCGTTGGGCAGCAGGTACTGGCGCACGGTCACGTCGTCGGAGAAAAACAGCACCCAGCCCACGGTGATGCCCAACCCAATCTGGCCCAGCACCTTGAAGCGTCCGCTCAGGCCCTCCTTGTTCTTCTGAAAAACCTTGATGTAGTCGTCAATAAAGCCAATCAGCCCCAGCCAGACCGTGCTCAGCAGCATGAGCACGATGTAGATGTTGTGGAGCTTGGCAAACAGCAGCACGGGCACCAGAATGGCCAGCAGAATAATCAGCCCGCCCATAGTCGGCGTACCTTTTTTCTCCATCTGGCCCTGCAAACCCAGGTCGCGGATACTTTCGCCCACCTGCTTTTTCTGCAGCAGCCGAATGAGCCGCGCACCAAACAGCTGCGCGATGATGAGCGAGGTGATAACCGCCATGGCGGCTCGGAACGAGATAAACTGGAACACGCCCGCGCCGGGCAGGTGGTAGTGTTTGTCGAGGTAGTCGAAGAGGTAATAAAGCATTGGCGCGGGGTTCAGCGGCGAGCGGTCAGAATTTCGGCAAGCTGCAAAGGTTCGGGTTTTTCAGGTTTCGGCAAGCGTTGCGTTTGTGCGGATTTTGGCGTAGGACACTAGAACGTCATTCCGAGCGCAGCCGAGGAATCTCGCCCGCTTCGTTGAATTACTACTCAGCCGTCAGCACGCAAGATTCCTCGGCTGCGCTCGGAATGACGTTTCCATTTCATTTTCCCAATAGATCAAACATTTCTGCCAATACTTTCCGGTCGTCAAACTCGGCGCGCACACCCTGAATTTCCTGGTACGTTTCATGGCCCTTGCCGGCTACCAGCACAATATCGCCGGGCTGGGCCAGGGCTACGGCGGTTTTGATGGCCTCGCGGCGGTCCGGAATGGTGAGCACCTTGCCCAGGTCCGGCGCTTGCACGCCGGCCTGCATCTGCCGCAGAATCTCATTAGGGTCTTCGAAGCGCGGATTGTCCGAAGTCAGCACCACGCGGGCGGAGCCCTGACAGGCCAGATTGGCCATCACGGGGCGCTTGGCCGCGTCGCGGTTGCCGCCGCAGCCCACCACGGTAATGACCTGCTGGCTGGGCTGGCGAATGTCGGCGATGGTCGAAAGCACGTTTTCCAGCGCGTCGGGCGTGTGGGCATAGTCCACGATACCGGTGATGCGCGACTTGGGGGCCAGCAGCGGCTCGAAGCGGCCTGGGGCTGAAGTGAGGCCCGAAAGCACGGTGAGCACCTCGGTAGCATCTTCGCCCAGCAGCACTGCCGCGCCATACACGGCCAGCAGGTTGTAAGCATTGAACACCCCAATGAGGCGAAACTGCGCGTCGCGGCCATCCACATCGAGGTGCAGGCCATGCACGGCGTTTTCGATCAGGCGGGCGCGGAAGGTGGCGGGGCCGCGCAGGGAGTAGGTTTCGCGGGCGGCGGCTGTGTTCTGCAGCATCACCGGACCGCGCTTGTCGTCGGCGTTGGTGAGGGCAAAGGCGTTCTTATCCAGCGCGTCGAAAAAGCCCTTTTTGGCCCTCAGGTAGTTGTCGAAGGTGCCGTGGTAGTCGAGGTGGTCGTGGCTCAGGTTGGTAAAAATCCCACCCGCGAAGCGCAGCCCCGTCACGCGGTGCTGCACCACGGCGTGCGAGCTGACCTCCATAAAGGTGTGGGTGCAGCCGGCCCGCACCATCCGGGCCAGCAGCTCGTTCAGCCGGATGGCGTCGGGTGTGGTGTGGGTGGCCGGAATAACTTCCTCATCAATCTGGTTCTGCACCGTGCTCAGCAACCCCACATGGTAGCCCAGCTCCCGAAACAGCTTGTGCAGCAGCGTGGCGCAGGTGGTTTTGCCATTGGTGCCCGTGATGCCGACCAGCTTGAGCTGCCGCGACGGGTGCCCGTAGAACGTGGCCGCCATGCGGGCCATAGCCGTAGCGCTGTCGGCCACCTCTATATATAAGGTGTCGGCCTGCTGTTCGGCCGGCATTTCCTCGCACACCACGGCCGCCGCGCCCAGCGCCACGGCTTTGCCGATGAACTGGTGGCCGTCCGTCTGGGCGCCGCGCAGGGCAAAAAACACCGTGCCGGGGCCAGCCTGCCGCGAATCCAGCGTGAGGGCCTGGATAATCGGGTTGGTGGCGCCGTGCTGCCGGCGCACGGCCACATCGGCCAGCAGGGCGGAAAGAGGATGCGTAGGGGAAGCGGCGTTGGTCAAAGCGGAGTCAGTCAAAAAAAAGGAAATCGGGTACTAAGGCTAGGCCCGGGGCCGCGGCTCGGCCGGTCGGCCGGCTTGCTGAGTGAGCTGTTTGGGCTTGGGCTTTACGGCTGGCTTAGGCTTAGCCTGGGTCGGATCAGCCTCCACGGGCAGCAGCAGGCGGTTTTCGGCCAGCTTGGTCGAGGCCGGCATGGCCACCGGGGCCGGGGCCGCGGGCTTGGTGCCAATGGCTTCCAGGGCCAGCACCACCACCGCCCCGCGCCGGATGGCGCTGCCTGCCTCCACCGATTGCTGCCGCACGCGGCCGTTGCCTACGGCCCGCACGCGCAGTCCGCGGTTTTCGAGCAGAAACAGCGCGTCGCGCAGGGTCAGGCCCGTCACGTCGGGCACGCGGCCGGGGCGCACGGCCACGGGCTGCCATTCCACGGCCTTGGCGTTGGAGTCGGTGGTGGTGGCGGCGCGTACCCAGTCGTCGCCGGAAGCTTGGCTCTGGCTCGACACGCCCATTTTCTGGCATACCAGCGTCAGCTCATCCTGCAGGCCGGCGCGCACCGAGGGCACGCGCGACTTGTTCAGCGGGGCGCGGGCCAGCAGCGGGCGCTGGCTGGCATTATCGCGGGCCATGGCCTTGTCGGCCACTTCGCGGAAAATCGGCGCGGCCGTCTGCGCCCCCGACCAGTTGGCCCCAATCGGTGAATCGACCACCACAATGCAGCTGTACTTGGGCTTATCGGCCGGAAAATAGCCGCAGAAGCTGGTCGAATACATCTTCGTGTAGCGGCCGTTCTTGAATTTCCAAGCCGTGCCGGTTTTACCCGCAATGGAAAAATCCGTCGTTTTAATGGCCTTAGCGGTGCCTTCCAGCACCACGCCTTCCAGCATCTGGCGCAGCTTGCCCAGCGTGGCATCCGAGCAGATTTTGGGAATGAGCACCTGCGGCTCAAACTGCTCCACCACCTTGTCGGCCTGCCGGATTTCCTTCACAATCATGGGCTGCACCTTCACGCCGTTGTTGGCAATGGCGTTGTAGAAGGCCAGCGTCTGGAGCGGAGCCAGCTTCAATTCGTAGCCGATGCACATGGTGCTGAGCGAAGTGCGGCTCCAGGAGCGGTCCGTGGGGTCCTTCACGTAGGGCCGCGCCTCGCCCGCCATCTGGAAGCCCAGCGGCTTGTCGAGCCCGAACTTCTTCAGGTAGTCGGTGTATTTGTCGGGCTTGGTGCTGAAGTGGTCGTTGATAAGCTTGGCCACCCCGATGTTGGAAGAATTCTCAATTACCTGCTTCACCGACAGCCGCCCGTAGGCGTGGGTGTCGGTTTTCACGGCCCCCGCGATGCGCATGGAGCCGGTGCGGCCGGTATTCACGGTATCATCGAGCGAGATTTCCGGAAACTCTTCCAGCAGCGCCATCATCGAGGCCAGCTTGAAGGTGGAACCCGGCTCGGTGCGGCCCTGGTCGGCAATGGCGTAGTTGTAGTCCTCGCGGTACACGCCGTCGGCTACCTTGCCCAGGTTGGCTACGGCTTTGATTTCGCCGGTCTGCACTTCCATCAGAATCACGCAGCCGTAGGCCGCCCGGTTCTCGACCAGCGACTTAAGCAGCGCGTTTTCGGCCACGTCCTGCAGGTTGATGTCGAGCGTGGTTTTCACGTCGAAGCCGGGCTGGGGCTTGATTTCGGTGCCGTCGTAGATGGGCTTGTTGCCGCCGGGCAGGCGCTCAAATAGCGCCTCGCCGTCTTTGCCGGCCAGGTGGCGGTTGTAGGTAAATTCCAGGCCCGCGCCGTTTTTGTCTTCGTTCAGGAAGCCGATGGTGCGCTGGGCCAGCCCGCCAAATGGCCGGAAGCGCTTGTCCACCTTCTCGAAAATGACGCCGCCCTTGTTTTTGCCGCCCCGGAAAATGGGCCACTGCGCCAGCTGCTTTTTCTCCTGGTAATTAATCTGCCGCGAGTTCAGGCGCACGTAGCGCACCGGGGCTTTGGGGTTGTGGGCATTCTTGAGCTTGCGCAGGTATTCCTGCGGGCTCCGGTCGCCGAAGAAGCGCGAAAGCATCAGCGCCAGCGAGTCGCTGCCAGCGCGGAAGGTCTTGTCGTCCACCACGCTTGGGTCCCAGGCCACGCGGTAGAAGGGCAGCGAGGTGGCCATGATACTGCCGTTGTCGGAGAGCAGCATGCCGCGGGTGGCAAACACGGGCTGGTACACCACGCGCCGCTCCTGCTCCAGCGCCTTCCACCGCGCGCCCTCATTAAACTGGATGCGTGACACCTTCCAGACAATGGCGCACGAGAACAGGCACACGCCCAAAAAGGCCAGCCGAACGCGGGTAACAATGGATTTCTTAACGCTTCCTTTCATTAGCGGGGCCGATTGGAAGTGGTTTGGGTTTTTGCCGCCGAACGGGCCGGGGCTTTCTTGGCTGCTTTTTTAGGGGCCGTGTGCGGCGCTTCCACCGTGCGGGCCCGGCGGGCGGGCAGCAGTGCCCGCGCCGAATCGGCGGTGGCGGCCGAGTCGCGGGCGGCCAGCACGGCCAGCGAGTCGGCGTTGATGACGGGCATCCGGTCCAGCTCGGCCTCATCGAGGCGGCCGGCGGGCACGCTGATGCGGAATGGCGGCGACGAGCTTTCCACCAGTCCGTAGGCCGCCACTTTGCGGGCCACCTCGCTCTGCTTGCTGGCCTCCATGTAGTCCGATTTCAGGGTGGTGTAGTCGGCGCGCAGGTCTTCGGTTTCGAGGCGCAGCTTCTGAATGCTGCGGTTCATGCGGTTGCCCCAGTGCGTATTGCCGATGTACACCAGCGTGAGCCCCATAATGAACAGCACGTGCGGCAGGTAGCGCACCGGCAGCCCCTCCCGAAACAGGTCGTCCATCCGGGTGAAGCGCTCCAGCACCGTAAATACGCTCCAGGCGCTGCGCGGAGCCGCCTTTTCGGCCTTGGGGGCGCGGGGCCGGGGTTCCGGCGCGGGCTCCGGCATGGCCACCGGCTCAGCCACCGGCAGCGGCGGCGCTGCTTCCCGGGGCACATTCTGCCGGGGCGGCGTGGCAGCGGTGGGTTTGATGGTGTTGGTAGCCATGACTCAAGTAAGAATTAGGAATTAAAAATTAAAAAGCAGCTGGCACGCCGCCAAGAGTTGCCGGGGCATAGCAGCCAAGAAAAGGAGCGTTCCAACGATTCATTTTTAATTCTTACTTCTCAATTTTTAATTGCGACGCGGAGCTTCGCACTCCGGGCGCGGCTGTTCAGGGCTACTTCTTCGGCCGAGGCCTCCACCGGCTTGCGCGTGAGCACCTCGAAGGGCGTATGCGTGTGGCCGTAGAAGTCTTTTTCAGCCTCACCAAAGAATTTGCCCTTCGCCATAAAGTTCTTCACCAGCCGGTCTTCCAGCGAGTGATACGACATGACCACCAGCCGGCCGCCGGGGCGCAATACTTGTGCCGTTTGCTCCAGCATCTGCTGCAAAGCCGTCATTTCGTCGTTCACCTCGATGCGCAGCGCCTGAAAAACCTGGGCCAGGTATTTGTTTTCCTTACCCCTGGGCATGCAGCTCTGGATGGCTTTTTTCAGCTCGCCAATGGTCTGAATGGCGTTGCCGCGCCGGGCCGTGGCCAGGGTGTTGGCCAGGGTGCGGGCGTTGGTCACCTCGCCATACATGCCGAAGATGCGGTGCAGGTCGGCGGCCGGGTAGTCGTTCACGATGTCGGCGGCGGTGCGCGGGCCCTCGGGGTCCATGCGCATGTCCAATGGGCCGTCGAAGCGGGTGCTGAAGCCGCGTGCCGGCGTATCGAACTGGTGCGACGACACGCCCAGGTCGGCCAGCAGCCCATCGACGGGCAGCGCGCCGTGGCGGGCCAGCTCGGCGTGCAGGTCGCGGAAATTGGCGCGGATGAAGGTAAACTGCGGCCGGGCCAGCTGCGCCGCCTCGGCTTCCGCATCGGCATCCTGGTCGAAGCTGTAGAGGTGGCCGGTGCTCAGGCGCTCCAGCATCCGGGCCGAGTGGCCGCCGCCGCCGAAGGTCACGTCTACGTAGCGGCCGTCGGGGCGCATGGCCAGTGCTTCGAGGCACTCGGCCAGCATCACGGGCCGGTGGTAGGCGGTATCGTTTTCAAGCTCACTCATGCGGCCAGGGTGCCGCCGAGGGGCGGGGTTTCATGGGTCAAAAATTTCTGAGCCAGCTTCGAGAAGCTCTGCTGATCCTTAATGAGGTACTCCTCATACTTCTCCGGCTCCCAGATTTCGCAGCGGTTGCCCAGCCCCACGATGATGGCCTCCTTCTCGATGCCCGAGTAGCGCAGCATGGTGCGCGGCAGCATAAAGCGGCCGATGTTGTCCAGTTCCACCTCCGTCATGCCCCGGAAAAAGTTGCGCTGAAACTGCCGGTACTCCTCGTTGAACTCGTCCAGCGCCATCACCTTGTCATGAATCACGCGCCACGACTCGCGCGGATAGAGCACCAGGCAGGGCTCGAAGCCGCGCACCAGCACCAGCTGGTTGCCGGAAGCTTCCGGCAGGTTAGCCTTCACCTTGGCCGGCAGCACCAGCCGCCCTTTCGGGTCCAGCTTGCATTCATATTCGCCGGAGAGAAGGTGCATGGACAAGGGCTGCGAGCGAAGCTCAGGTAACGGATGATAGCAAAAGTACACAATACCTCTGAAAAGGCAACCACGATTTACCATTTTCTACCACTACGCCAATAGTGCTTTTAAAGGCTGGAAACAGCATTTTTTAGCTTCTGAATTGCTTTCTCAGCGTGCCGGGGGCCGCAGATGAGCAGGTGGAAAGTACAGTTTGCCAAAATGGCAGTCTTAGCCTTCCTTCTCCCTTGCCTGAGCGTTTGCCCCGGTAAACGCCTAAGCCCGTTCGCACCTGAGCGGCAGCGGCGTATCTTTGCCGATGCTATGACTCTCTGCCTCCGCCGCCGCTTTTTCTGCCTGCTCAGCCTGGGCGCGCTGGGCCCGTCGGTGGCGTGGGCGCAGGCCGAGCTGGCCGCGCCCGTGCGCGGCCAGGTGACCGACGCGGCAGCGGCCACTCCGGTGCCTGGCGCGGTGGTGCGCTGGCTATCGGCCACTGCCGCCCTTCCCGCCGCCGCCGCCACCACCGACAATGCGGGTACGTTTTCGCTGGTGCGGCCCGCGCAGGCCGGAGCCCGCCTGGTGGTCAGTGCCCTGGGCTACCGCGCCGATACGCTGGCTCTGGCCGCCGGCAATGCCTACGTGCGCGTGCGGCTGCGCCGCTCGCAGGAGCTGGGCGGGGTGCAGATAGAAGGCCGCGCCCTCGCCTATTCCGCTCTCACGCCCACCAATTCGCAGGTCATCAGCAGCCGCGACCTGACCAAATCGGCGTGCTGCAACTTAGCCGAGAGCTTTGAAACCAACGCCTCCGTGGAGGTTTCGACCACCGATGCCGTGTCCGGGGCCAAGCAGATTCAGCTGCTGGGGCTCGATGGGGCCTATTCTCTGCTCACCGTAGACAACCTGCCGGCCCTGCGCGGCCTGAGCACGCTCTACCGCCTGAGCTACCTCTCGGGCACCTGGATTGAGAGTATCGACATCATCAAGGGCATGGGCTCGGTGGTGAATGGCTACGAAAGCATTTCGGGCCAGGTGAACGTGCGCCTGAAGGAGCCCGACAAAACCGAGCGGCTGCTCTTCAATGCCTACGGCAACGACCTTGGCAAATTTGACCTGAATCTGAACCTGGCCACGCCGCTCAGCAAAAAGATCAGCACCGCCCTGCTGCTCCACTCCGACCACCTGGGCCGCCGCGCCGACCGCAACGACGACAACTTTCTGGATTTGCCGCTGGCCACGCAGTACAATCTGTTCAACAAGTGGAAATATAAGTCGGGCTCGGGGCTGGTGAGCGAAGCAGGGCTCGGAGCGCTGCGCGAAACCCGGCAGGGCGGGCAGGTTTCGTTCCGCGAGCGTACACCGGGTTCCGGCTACGGCACCACGCTGGCCACCAACCGCTACACCGGCTTCGCCAAAACCTCTTACACCTGGCCCGGGCGCCCCTACCAGAGCCTGGGGCTGCTGCTGAGCGGCACCAGCCACGCCTTCGAGTCGGCCTACGGCAGGCGCACCTACGACGGCACGCAGCGCACCGGGCTGGCCACGCTGCTGTTTCAGAGCATCATCGGGACTACCGCCCACACCTACCGCGCCGGCCTGAGCTACCTGCACGACGACTACCGCGAGCTGTACCAGGATGGATTTATTTACCCTATAGAAACGCCTGAAGAGCGGTATCGGCGCGAAAACCGCCGCCGCTTCGAGCGGGTGCCGGGCACATTTGGCGAGTACACCTACCAGAATGCCCGCAACCTGACCGTAGTAGCCGGCCTGCGCCTCGACCGCCACAATCTCTACGGCTGGTTTCTGACCCCGCGCCTCAACGTGAAGTATGACGTCACGCCCACCAGCATCGTGCGGCTGGCCGCCGGCCGCGGGTTCCGCACGGCCAACCCCCTGGCCGAAAATACCGGAATGCTGGTCAGCGCCCGCGACTTTGTAGTTTCCGACCAGCTGCGGCCCGAGCGGGCCTGGAACGTGGGCGGCAGCTTCACGCAGTACTTCACCGTAGCCGGCCGCTCCGCCACCCTCGTGGCCGACTACTACCACACCGAGTTCCAAAACCAGGTAGTAGCCGACCCCTACACGGCCCCCACGGCGCTGCTTATCGACAATCTGGAGCCCGGCGGGCGCTCTTTTTCGCGCAGCTTTCAGGCCGAAGTGCAGGTGGAGCCCCTGAAAGGACTGCAGGCCAAGGCGGCCTACAAGCTGCTCGACGTGCGCACCACCTACGACGGCCAGCTGCTGCCCAAGCCCTTAACGCCGCGCCACCGCCTGTTCGCCAACCTGGGCTACGCCACGGCGTTCGACAAATGGCGCTTCGACCTGACGGGCCAGTGGTTTGGTCGCCGCCCCATGGCCCACCCGCCCGGCAGTGGTGGCCACCAGCACGGCACCGGCGAAACCACCCTGCCCTACACGCCCCGCTACGCGCTGTTCAATGCCCAGGCCACCCGCGCCTTCAAGCGCTTTGAGGTGTATCTGGGGGCCGAAAACTTCACCAACTACCGCCAGCGCGACCCTATCCTGGGGGCCAGTACGCCGTTCGGGCCGGGTTTCGATGCGGCGATGGTGTGGGGGCCGGTTTTCGGCCGCCTTACCTACGCCGGCCTGCGCTTCAAACTTGACTGAGCAGCGGGAATCTTCCGGCTGCGGCGTTGTTAGGCTTTCATCCGGCCTTATGCCTTCATTTTTCTCCTCTTTTCCCAACGATATGTCTTCTTCTCTCAAAAGCCTTTTTGCTGCCCTGCTGCTGCTCTGCACGGCCCAGGCCGCCCAGGCGCAGGCCAAAGTAAAAGTGAAAGCCAAAGGCCCCGCCACCGAGCAGCTGCAGCTAAAAACCTCGGCCGTGTGCGACATGTGCAAAGCCCGCCTGGAAAAAGCGTTGGCCTACGAAAAAGGCGTGCAGCAGGCCACCCTCGACGTGCCCACCCAGATGCTCACGGTGGCTTACCGCCCCGACAAAACCTCGCCCGCCGCGCTGCGCACCGCCGTGCAGCGCACCGGCTACGATGCCGACGACCAGCCCGCCGAGCCCCGCGCCTACGACCGCCTGCCCGACTGCTGCAAGAAAACCAACGCCATTCATACCGGCACCGAGTAAACCGGTTTGTTCCCAATAAAAAGAGCCCCGTACCAACCGTACGGGGCTCTTTTTGTGAAAAGCCGACTCTCAGGCCTGCGCGGCGCGGGCCATTTGCACGTCAAACTCCAGCACGGTTTTGAAGGCCAGCGGCCGGCTGAGGCGGCGGCGGTTGGTGCCGGAAAGCTCCAGCGTAAACCACTCCGTACGCAGATATTCCAGCAGATTAGGGTGGCCCAGCACGTCCATGTCGATGTGCGTGGCGTGCACCATGGGGCTGGTGAACGAGGCCACGGCGATTTTACGGCTGCTGGCGGTCAGAAAGCAGGTGCCGGTTTCCAGCGCCGCCAGCGTGGAGGTGCCGCGCCCGATGGCATGATCCGCATCGGGCTGCCATTCCAGGCGGGCGGTGCGCAGGGTCACGGCCGTCACGCCGGGGCCGGTGAGTGTGGCTAGGCAGGGCAGCGTGTTGGGCAAAGTGGTTTCGCACAGATAAATAAGCTCCATGCTGGGATCAATGCGCAGGTTGATGGCCCGCGCACTCAGGCCAAAAGCCGAGCGCAACGACCGCCGCACGCTCTCCTGATTGGCAATAGTAAGGTCGACCCCTAGTATGACGGGTGGCACGGCCGTGAGCGAAGTTCTGGAGTAAGTATTCGTATTCATGGCCGCGAAAAGTGAGCCTGCTCTGATGCTGCGCCAGGCGGAAAACCGGGCAAAAGGCGCAAAATGCCTGATGACGGCTCTGAGCTCGCCTAGCATATATACCAGTTTTAATATACTCAAAGCCCTTGACAATCATCTGATAAAGTATAGCAACCCCCGTCAGAAGTATACCAGCACCACCCCCAAGCTGGACCACAGCCGCTTTCTTATTCTAAACAATAGCACGAATCAATTTGACTTTCTTTATATTCACCCCCGGTCATCTGCCCTATTTTCCGCTATGAAGATTACTTGCCTTCTACTCGACGACGATCCGCTGGTGCTGGACCTGCTGCAGGCTTACGTGGCCATGACCGGCGTGCTGGATGTGAAGGCAGTGTTCAGCGACCCGCTCGAAGCCCACAGCTATCTGTTGAACAACGACGTGCAGGTACTCTTCTCCGATGTGACCATGCCCCACCTCAGCGGCCTGGATCTGGTCCGCTCGCTGCAGCAGCCCCCGCTGGTAGTGCTCATGACCTCCTATCCGCAGTATGCCATGGAAGGCTTCAATCTGGATGTCATCGACTTTTTACTCAAGCCTATATCCCTCGACCGGTTCCTAAAAGCCGTCAACAAGGTTTCGAGCATCCTACGGACCGCCCATCCCAACGGCGATGACAGCCAGGAGGCGCTGGCGGGTTGGGGCTCCTTTTTTATTCGCACCGATGCGCAGTTCGTGCGCCTGCACTACCGCGAAGTGCTCTACATTGAAGCCCTGAAGGATTTCACCAAAATAAACACGGCCGACGGCCGGACCCACCTCACGCTGGTGAACCTGAAAAACCTGGAAGAGCAGCTGCCGCCGGGCCTGTTTGTGCGCACGCACCGCTCCTATCTGGTCAATGCGGCCCAGATTGAAGCCGTCAGCACCCAGGAAGTGCGGGTGGGCGGCCACGCGCTGCCCCTGGGCCAGACCTACCGCGAGCGGGTCACGGAGCGAATCGTGAATCACTCACTGATTCGGCGGCAGCACTTGTAAGCTGATTTTCGGGCCGGGCGGGCTTGGTGCGGGCGGTGAGCAGCGTGAAGCGGAATGTGGTGCCCGCGCCGGGCTGGCTTTCAAACGAAATCCGGCCGCCATTGCGCTCCACAAAATCTTTGCAGAGCAGCAGGCCCAGGCCGGTGCCCTTTTCGCGGGCCGTGCCGGGCGTGGAGTGCAGCCCGCCCGCGCCGAAAACTTTCTCATAGTCGGCGGCCGCAATGCCGATGCCGGTATCGGCCACCGACACCTCCCACCACGTGCCAACCCGGGCCGCCGATACCGTGACGGTGCCGTTTTCGGGCGTGAATTTGATGGCATTGCTGAGCAGATTGCGTATCACCAGGCGCGTCATGTTCAGGTCGGCCCGCGCCAGGGCTGGGCTGGGCATTTGGTTCAGCAGCAGTATTTTCTTGCGTTCCGCATCGCCCAGCAGCAAGGTCAGACCCTCTTCCACCAGCGCATCGAGGCGGATGGGCTCGGGCCGTACGCCACGGCCCTGCATCTGCGCCGCCGACCAGTTGAGCAGATTATCGAGCAGGCGCAACGTGCTGTCGAGGGTGCGGGAAAGCCGCTCAGAATGCGCGGCCAGCCGCGCGGGCGGCAGATTCCCCATATTCAGCAACGACAACAGCGAATACAGCGAGCTGAGCGGGCTGCGCAGGTCGTGCGAGATGATGGAAAAGAGCGTGTCTTTGGTTGTGTTCAAGCGGCTTAGCTCCTCCTTCTGCCGGCTGATGGCGGCATTCTTGCGCTCCAGTAGCAGATTGGCGCGGGCTTGCTGCCGCCGGCTTCGGTAGAGCACCACGGCCAGCCCCAGCAGCACCAGCGCACCGGCCGCCAGCCCGTTGCGCAGCAGCAGCTGCCGCCGCAGGTTGGCCTGCTGAATAAGCTGGTCTTTGGTGAGCAGCTGAATGGCCCGCTCCTTGCGCTCGGTTTCGTAGCGCGTCTGCAGCTCAGCCACCTGCGCGCGGCGCTCCTCGGCAAACGCGGTGTCCTGCAGGCCGGCATAGCGCGTGAGGGCAGCCAGCGCCTGCGGATAGTTGCCGGCGCGCCGATACAGCGCGGCCAAATGCTGATAGAGGCCGCTAAGCAGCAGCTTGGAGGAGTCAGCCAGCGGCAACGCCCGGCGCAGCAGCAACTCCGCGGCTCCGCGTTGGCCCAGGGCTTCCTTCGCCAGAGCCTGCGCCTGCAGCATCCGGGCCTGGGTTTCGGGCGAAGTAGCACGGGGCAGGTTTTGCAGTGCCTGGGTATAAAACTGATCCGTCAGCTCCTGATTGCCCAGGGCCTGATATACTTCGGCAATGCCCCCCAGCGCCTCCCCTACCCGCATACTATCCGGGCCCTGCTGCCCCTGGCCTAGGGCCCGCCGCAGATAGTACAGCGCCCGGCTGTATTGCTGCTGCTGCTTATGCACCAAGCCAATAGCCGCCAGGGCACCGGCCGTTTCCGACCGGCGGCCCAGCTGCTGCCAGGCCACCAGAGCCCGCTCGTAGCTGCGCAGGGCCTGGGGCCACTTTTGCTGCTGGCCGTAGAGCCGCCCCATGTTTTGGTAAACCAAGGCCGTGCCGGCAGAGCTGTGCAGGCGTGTGAAGCCCGCCAGCGCCCCCTGGTAGCTGAGGCGGGCCTGCCCGGTGTCGCCCTGGGTGTGTTGCACGTAGCCAATCTGGCGCAGGACTTCGGTGCTGCGCAAATAACGGTGCCGGCTTTGGTAGAGCCGCCGCGCCGCCCGGAAGTGGCGCAGCGCCTGGTCGTAGTTGTGCAAGCGCTGCTGGGCGTACGCCAGCGCCAAGTGGGCGGCAGCTATGGCCGATGGCTGGCCGTGCAGCCGGGCCTGCCGCAGGGTCTGCTGGGCCCGTAGCAGTGGGCTTTGCAGCCCAATGGCTGCCAGGGGCACCGAGCTTTGTGAACCTGAAAGCGCGGCAGAAAATACAGTTGCCAGAATGCCGGAAGCTGCCAAAAACGGCATATCAGCCGCCAAAGAGGGCCTTATGCTGGCTGCAAATAACACCCACACAGCTCGCCACGGCACCACCGTCCGCCAAGCAAGCCCTGTACGCGCCGACGAAAATAACTTCATGGCCAGTGTACCAACAGGACTCGCACCACCCGACCTACCATAGTCAGGTTTCAACAAAGACTTTCCTTATTCTGCGTAATATATAAATTCTCTATTATAAAATAAGGCAAGCCTGAACCGATTTTTTGACTCGCGCGCCGAAAAAACAGCTGATATAAGATCCTGTTCCAACTGGTTATTTTTATAGTCAACCCGAAGCACTACCCCGCTTCTTTGGCCTGCCACAGCCGCCACCAGGGCAGGTAGGGCTGGTCGTGGTGCTCGTAATGATACCCGAAAAAGTAGCAGCTCACGAAGGCCCAGACGTGCTGGCGCAGCTGGCTCCGCGACTTGTGCGCGTTGTCGGGGGCATGCTCGCCGCGGTGGGGCAGGTAGGTGCCAAAAAAGAACAGCTGCAGCGTGGCCAGCACGGCCGGCACCATCCAGAAGGCAATGACATTGGCCATCGGGAAAGCCAGCTTGAGCAGGTTGTAAGTCAGGGCCATCAAGGCTATCTGCCACCACGTCACGTAGTTCCAGGCGAAGCGGGCAAACCAGAACAGGAAGCCGGGGTGACGGCCGTTGTGAAAGTCGGGGTCGGCGGCGGTGCCTACGTGGCGGTGGTGCTGGTGGTGCTTGGGCAGCATCCGTGGGAACCAGTTGAAGGCAAAAAGCAGCGCCGTGACCATCCCCAGAGCATTATTCAGCCATTTTCTGGGGCTCACCACGCCGTGCATGGCATCGTGGGCGGTGATGAACAGGCCAGTGTAGAGGTGGGTTTGAGCCAGCACCAACAGGTAGGGCCAGGGCGTGGCCCAGTCGGGACGGTAGAAAGCCAGCAGAAACGTGAGCAGCGCCGCCCAGCTGCCGATAATCAGCAGCGCCATAGCTACGCCCCGGTGGCCCAGCGGCGCGGGCTGCACGCGGCGGGCAAGCGCAGCAGGGACGGAAGTATAAGTTTGGGCAAGAGGCATACGAAGAGCTACAGAGCCAGGCCAACAGCGTGGCCGGCCGCAAAATTTCACAATTTTACCAACTCAGCCCCCGCTCCTCACAAGGCCAGCAGCGCGTCGCGCACGTTTTCCATCAGCCACAGCGGCGTGCTGGTGGCCCCGCAGATGCCTACCGACTGGCCCGGCTGAAACCACTCGGCCCGCAGCTCTTCCACTTTGGAGATGAAGTGCGTGCTGGCGTTGGTGTCTTTGCAGACCTGGTACAGCACTTTGCCATTGGAGCTTTTGGTGCCCGACACGAACACAATCTGGTCGAACTGGGCGGCGAAGCGGCGCAGATCCTTATCACGGTTGCTTACCTGCCGACAGATAGTGTCGTTGGCGTTTATCTGGTAGCCGCGCTGCTCCAGCTCGCCCTTGATGCGGTAGAAGCTGTCGGTGCTCTTGGTGGTCTGGCTGTAGAGCGTGATGTTCGGGGGCAGCTCGTGGCTCAGCAGCTCAGCCAGGTTCTCAAACACCACGGCATCACCACCAGTCTGGCCCAGCAGACCCAGCACTTCGGCGTGGCCGTGCTTACCATAAATAAAGATCTTGTCCTGCTTGTCGTAGCTGGTTTTGATGCGGTTCTGGAGCTTGAGCACCACCGGGCACGAAGCATCAATCAGCGTCAGGTTGTTTTGCAGCGCCGTTTGATAGGTGCTGGGCGGTTCGCCGTGGGCCCGAATCAGCACGGCCTCGCCGCGCAGCTGCACAAACTCGTCGTGGCCGATGATGCGCAGACCGCGCTGTTCCAGGCGCTGCACTTCCTCGTCATTGTGCACAATGTCGCCGAGGCAATACAGGTAGCCCTGCTCGTCGAGAATGTCCTCCGCCATCTGAATGGCATAGATGACACCGAAACAGAAGCCGGAGTTGGGGTCGATGCGGACGCTCAGGTGGTGCGGCATGTCTCGGAAACCAAGGAAGCGGGCAGAAAGTTATGGTTGGGCTCCACGGCTGCAGAAGATACGCCATGCGCAGCAGATGCGGTTCCGGGCAGCCCGGCAGGATTCCCGCCGGCAGGCGCGAAACCTGTGCTCCGTCTGTCTAGTGCCGAACTAATGCCAAGCTTACGGCCGTGCCCTGGCAATACTCCCCGGCGCTTACTTTGTTTCGCCGCCACGCCCAAAAACCCACCCAAAAAAGCCGCGTAGCTAACCAGCGCGGCTTTTTGGCACAACTGAAATGCGGCTGGCCAGCTAGCCCGCCATCCCTTCCAGCTTGCGGGCATCGGCCTCGCTCACATGGCCGCGTTCTACCATAAAGGAGCGCACCAGGGCAAACGATTCGGCATCGAGGCCCGACTTGGGGTGCGTCAGCAGGGTTTTTACCAGGAATTGCCGGTCTTCGTCCACGTGCTGGCTCAGGCCCAGAAAGGCGGGCAGGTTGCTTTCCACGCTCAGGCGCAGAAAGCGGATTTCGGCGTTGTCGGCATCCAGCTTCACGGCCTGGTCAAACTGCTTGCTGGCATTCTGCACGTAGGTCAGCTTGTTGAACATAGAAGCGTCGCGGGCCCGAATAGCTTCGGCGGCGGCTTTGTAGGCCAGTACCACGGCATCCTGCTCGGTGTAGGCGGCCATCAACTGGTAAAACTTCTCGCCGGCCTGCTTGTCGGTGGCGGCTTGCTGGTACTGGCGGCGCAGGTTGGAAACGGCGTAGGACACTTTGGGAGTTCTGAATTTTGAATCTTGAATCTTGAATTGACGGGCGGACGCCGAACCAGCTTGCGGATCGGCAACGGTCAGGCAGCCAGTTAAAACGAAAAGGCAACAGCGAAAGGGCAGCTTCACGCGGCAAAAGTTCGTGGATCAAATGGCCCGCAGGCGGTAGCGAAAGTACGAACCCATCAATAAAAGCAGCTTGGTATTGTCGGGCACGCGCACCCGCTCACCCAATATTCGTGCCGCCGGCAGCTGCCGGATCTTGTGAAAAAGCTTCAGATAATACACGTAGGCCAGATACACGCCAAGCCGTGCCGCCCGCGGCAGCTGCACGATGCCCGCGTAGCCGGCCTCAAAATCAGCCCGGATATCGGCCTCAATTTCGCGCTTCACGGCATCATCGAACTGCTCGTAGCGCACGCCGGGAAAGTACACGCGGCCCCGCTCCTCGTAGTCGGAGCGGATGTCGCGCAGGAAATTGACCTTTTGGAAGGCCGAGCCCAGCCGCCGGGCCGGCTCGCGCAGGTGCTCAAACAGGGCCGCGTCGCCCTCGCAGAAGATGCGCAGGCACATAAGCCCCACCACTTCGGCCGAACCGTAGATGTATTCCTCGTACATGCCCTGGTGGTAGCTGCGGTCTTCCAGGTCCATTTCCATGCTCTTCAGAAAGGCCTCGATAAACTCGGTGTCGATGCCGTACCGGCGCACCATCAGCTGAAACGAGTGCAGCACCGGATTCAGGCTGAAGCCAGTTTCGAGGGCCTCGTAGGTCTGGCGGCGGAAATCGGCAAACAGCGCCGCCTTGTCGCGGTCGTGGAAGGTATCCACGATTTCATCGGCCCAGCGCACAAAGCCATACACGGCATACACCGGCAGGTGAAACCGCCGGTCGAGCGTGCGGATACCCAGCGTGAAAGAAGTGCTATACCGTTTGGTAATCAGCTTACTGCAGGCCAGACTGGTCTGGTCAAAAAGAGCAACGTGGTCCACTTTGAGTCAATTAAAAAATTGAGAACTAAGAATTAAAAATTGGCTGCTGCCGCCAATTCTTCTTTCCAGATTCCAAACGCCCGCAATTTTCAATTCTTAATTCTCAATTTTTAATTGAAAACTCCTTTTCCACTTCCTTCGCCACTACCTGACCCGAGATGAGCGAGGGTGGCACGCCGGGGCCGGGCACAGTGAGCTGGCCCGTGAAGTACAAGTTGCTCACTTTCTTGCTTTTGAGCGTGGGCTTCAGGATGGCCGTCTGGCGCAAGGTGTTGGCCAGGCCATAGGCGTTGCCCTTGTAGCTGTGGTAGTCGGCCCCGAAATCCTGGTGGGCGTAACTGCGCTTGAACACTACGAAGTCGCGGATATTCTCGCCCACGTGGCGCTCCAGACGGTCCATCATCTGGTGGTAATACCGCTCACGGGTTTCTTCCGGGTCGGCTAGGTCGGGGGCCACGGGCATGAGCAGGAACAGGTTTTCGTGGCCGGCGGGTGCTACTGTGGGGTCGGTTTGGGAAGGGGCCGACACGTAGAACAGCGGCTTGCTGGGCCACTGCGGCTCCTCGTATATCTCGTGGGCGTGCTGCTCAAAGTCCTCATCGAAAAACAGGTTGTGGTGGCGCAGCTTGGGCAGGCGCTTGCTCACGCCCAGATAAAACAGCAGCGACGACGGGGCCATCGTGCGCGAGTTCCAGTAGGCCTCATCGTAGTGCCGCCACTCGGGCTTCAGCAGCTGCTGCTCGGCGTGGTGGTAGTCGGCCCCGGCAATTACTACATCGGCGGGGCGGAAGCCGGCGGCGGTCTGCACGCCGGTGGCGCGGCCCTTCTCGACCCGGATTTCCTGCACTTCCTGGTTGTATTCCAGCGTTACGCCCTGCTCCTGGGCCAGCTGCACCATGCCCTCTACTATCTTGTGCATCCCACCCTTCGGGTACCAGGTGCCCAGCGCCAGATCAGCGTAGTTCATCAAAGAATACAGCGCGGGCGTATTCTGAGAAGTAGCCCCCAGAAACAGAATCGGAAACTCGACCAGCTGTAGCAGCTTCGGGTGGCGGAAAAAGCGCCGGACGTGCTTGTGCATACTCTGCAGAATATCCAGCCGCACGGCATCTACCAGCAGGCGCGGATCGGCAAACTCCAGTACGGAGCGACCGGGCATGTGCACGAATTTATTGATGCCGACTTCGTACTTATACTGCGCCTGCCGCAGAAACTCGTCCAACTGGGCCGCGCTGCCGGGCTCAATGCTTTCAAACAGCTGCCGGATATCCGCCATCCGGGCCGGAATATCCACCGCGTCGTCGCCGGGAAAAACCACCTGGTACGACGGGTCCAGGCGCACCAAGTCGTAGTAGTCGGCCACTTTTTTGCCGAAACGGGCGAAATACTGCTCAAACACGCCCGGCATCCAGTACCAGCTTGGACCCATATCGAACGTGAAGCCCGCCGCCCGGAACACCCGCGCCCGGCCGCCCGGCCCCTCGTTTTTTTCCAGCACCGTGACGCGGTAGCCGCGCTGGGCCAGCGCGGTGGCCGCCGAAAGCCCGGCAAAGCCGGCCCCGATAACAAGAACTTGTTTGGAAGTGGAAATAGCCAAAAGAACAGTTGTGTTGTGAAGCCTGCAAGCTACCACCGGCGGCGCAATTAGCGCCAACTGGCGGGCGGCGGCCCAGATTATGCTCAAAAAAACGGGCCGCGAGCGGCACCACCTTTCGGCTGTGTCATTCGCGGCCCGCTCTACACCCAGGGCGCAAGTTGTACTCTCTCCCTATTCCCTACACGCCGGGGGCATAGACCTTCAGCGCATCCTTCAGCTCCTTGCGGGCAATGTGGATACGGTTCTTGACAGTACCAATTGGAATCTGCAGCTTCTCGGCTATTTCGAGGTACTTGTAGCCGATGTAGTACATCATAAACGGAGTCCGGTAGTCGGCCGAGAGGCTGGCAATGGCTTCGTTGATATCGGTTACTACGAAATCGGAAGTGGCACCGTTGTGCGTAATGTAGTTTTCGTCGGTGTTGAAGTACTGGAAGTACTCCGTGCTGTCAATATTGCTATTGCGCTTGGTGATTTTGTTGTAGTTGTTGATGAAGGTGTTGCGCATGATGGTGTACAACCACGCCTTCAAATTGGTCCCTGCCTTGAACTTGTCCTGGTTCAGCATGGCTTTCAGCAGTGTTTCCTGCACCAAATCCTTGGCATCGTCGGCATCGCGCGTCAGGTTCATCGCCACGGGCTTCAGGGAGTAGGAAATCTTCTGTACTTGATCGGTGAATTCCAAAGAGGTCATACTGTTTAGCGTTTCGTGGCAGAAGGTTAAACAAATATACGAGACGGTTTAGATATCAACTAGCAAAAGAGGGAAAATATTCCTCGCTCCCGGCCGGCTCGTATGTTGGTACATGAATACGGCGACAAGGTACGAACCGCACAACTTGGCGCCTTCATTAGCCCCACTTATTCGGCTTGCATCCTATTCGGGGAGACGAAACAGGGTTTCTGCACGACGAACAGCAGCGCGTAATTTTGCTTCCCTATCAAGCCGCCGCTACTACCGGCCCGGCTTCCCGGCCGCTATTGCAGCCGCCAGATGAAATGGGCAACTTTATGGAACGAGCGTGCTACTGGTTGGAACGTGCGTCCAACTGATCGGCCAGGGCCAGGAATTCGGTCATCAGCGCGGGCCGAATAGCTTTGGGCGGCAGCGTCAGGCTGGTTTGGGCCTGCACCAATGGCCCATACAGGATCAGTGCCACATCCGGGCAGTTGCGGGCCAGCTGGTTCACAAAATCCTGCACCTGGTCGCGCTCGGGCACAGCCGTCAGCACGGTGCACACGGCGTAGGGCTGATAGGCGCGGCACACGGCTGCCAGCTCGGCCGCGGGCAGATTCTGCCCCAGGTAGAGCACGTGGTGCCCGCGCGCCCGCAGCGCATGGTTCATAAACAGCAGCGCCAGCTCGTGCATTTCGCCTTCGGGCAAAAACAGCACCCAGCGCCGCGCCGCGGCCGGTGCCACGGGCGGCAGCGCATCGGTGGCAGCCAGCATTTTCTGCCGCAGAATATTGGCCACCAGGTGCTCCTGGGCGGGGTTCACACTGCCCGTTTGCCACAGAATGCCAATGCGCTGTAAAAATGGGTAGGCCACGTGCAAAATGGCCGCCTCAAAGCCCAGCTGCCGCACAGCCTCGCTGAGCAGCTGGTACAGCCGGGGCTCATCCAGCTCCAGCATAGCAGCCAGCAGCGAGTTTACCTGCCGGGCGTAGTCGTGCGCGTCGTCGGAGCAGGAAATGACGGCGGCGGCTATTTCCTGGTCGCTGAGGCGGGCCACTTTCGAGATGCGGTGGCCCTGACCGCAGAGCGTGGCCACATTCAGCAGGCGGCGCAGGTCGTCGTCGCGGTAGAGGCGAATGTTGGTGGGGGTGCGCTCGGGCCGCAGAATGCCGTAGCGCTGCTCCCAGATACGGATGGTGTGCGCCTTGATTCCGGAGAGGTTTTCCAGGTCGCTGATCGAAAATTGTCCCAAAATGCCGCCCCCCTACTGATGTGATGATATGCGGCCCCGCACTTTGGGGGCCGGTTTGCGCCAGGCCAGCGCAAAATAGCGCGGCGATACCCACAGCATCCCAAACTCCTGGGAGCCGTCGCGGCCGGTGGTTTTGTGGTGCATCTTGTGGGCCATGTTCAGCGCCCGCAGATACGCATTGCCCGATTTGCGCCAGAAGCGCAGCCGGCCATGAATCAGCACATCGTGCACGAAGAAATACACGCTGCCGTAGGCCGCAATGCCAATGCCGACCCAGAAGCGCCAGTCTTTGGTGGGCGAGCCGTAAATAATGCACAGCATGGACAGCGCCCCGTAGAACAGAAAAAAGAAGTCGTTGCGCTCGAAGTGGTGCGGGTGGCGCACGTGGTGCGAGCGGTGCAGAAACCACAGCGCCCCGTGCAGCACAAATTTGTGCATGAACCACGCCACGAACTCCATTCCCAGAAAAGTGGCCGTAGTGATGCCTACGGCAGCTAGCGTTGTCATAGGAGCCAAACCGAATTGGACGGGGAAAGTTAAAAAAGCGGGAAGGCCAAAAGCCGAAACAAAGCTACCGCTCTGCCTCTACTTTTGGCCCTCCCGACATACAGCCGTGCTTTCCGGCTAGTTCCAGACTATTTTTTCCTTGTTGAGAAACGCCGCGATACCACGACGGCAGTCGGCGGAGCCGCGGGCCGCCGCGTTCATCTGGGCGGCGTAGCGCAGGCTGTCTTCCAGGGGCATTTCCGGAATGCGGGCCAGCATTTCCTTCGTCAGCTCCATGCTCTGGCCGGAATTTTCGACGCAGAGGCGGCGGGCAAACTCGTATACCTTCGCGGCCAGCTCCTCTTTGGGAACCAGGAAATTGACCAGGCCGAAATCGGCGGCGGCCTGCGCCGAGATGATTTCGCCGGTGAGCAGCAGCTGCTTGGTGCGGGCCTCCCCGATCTTGCGCAGCAAAAACACGCTCACGATGGCGGGCAGAAAGCCGATTTTCACTTCCGTGTAGCCGAATTTGGCTTCCGGCACGGCAAAGGCAAAGTCGCAGACGGTAGCCAGGCCGCAGCCGCCAGCCAGCGCGTGGCCCTGCACCTGCCCGATGACCACTTTTTTGAGGGTATAGATCTGGTGGAAGAGCTGCATCAGGTGGGTCGAGTCGGCCAGGTTATCGGTGTAGCCGAAGCCCTGCAGCTCCTGAATGTAGGCCAGATCGGCCCCGGCGCAGAACGCGGCCCCTTCGGCGCGCAGCACGATGACCTTGCAGGCTTCGTCGTCTTCGGCAAACTCGAAGGCTTGCTTCAGCTCCGAAACCATGTCGAAGCTGAGCGCATTGCGCTTGTCGGGGCGGTTCAGAGTGATGTAGCCGATGGCCTCGTGGGCCTCGTAGCGGATGTAGCGAAGGGCTTCCAGCTCCTGAGTGGGCATATTATCCATGAGAGTAGGGCAAAAGGCGGTGAGGCTCTCGGGCGGCAGCGGGCGGCAAGGCCCCGGGCCGGTGCAAAAGCTTAGGATAGGGCGCTGACCAAACCTAACAAAAATGATGCGCTAAAGAAAGTATATAGCGTATCCCCGATGTGTTCGGTTTCGATGAGCACAGGCCGGCCCTCGCTCTACGGCCGCGGCCGCACGCTGAAGGCACCCCGCGCGGTTACATCATAGGTTTGAAAACCAGCTTTTTGCAGCGCCGAATCCTGTCGCGCCACGTACCAGGATTTGCAGGAAGAATCGAAAATAATCAGCGGCCGGGGCCCGAACACGGCCGCCAGATCCTCCGGATATACCCGTGCGTTGCGCCGCAGCACTACCAGATCGACGGGCTGCGGCTGCCGCGCGCCATCGAGCCGGCCCGAGACGAAACCCAGCCGCTGCCCGCGCCACACGGCCAGCACCACGCCCGGCGCGGGCCGGGCCGTGGGCACGGGTGCCTGCTGCCAGCCCACGTGGTAGCGCACCAGGCGGGCTTCGCGCTGAATAATGCCCGGCACGATGCGGTAGGTACGCTCGGTTTCGGAGAGCGGCAATGAATCGGGGGTGACGATATGGGCCGCCGCGCCCTGCCAGAAGCCCACCACCGAGCGGCGCGGAATGCTGTAGATAAGGAGCTGTTCGTCAGTAGTGAGGGCGCGGGCGGCCCACACGCGGCTGCCGCCGTAGCCGGCCGCCAGCCCGCACGCCACGCCCAGCCACACCAGCCGGCGGGCCGCCACCAGCGTGAGCAGGGCCAGAATAATGCCCCCAATCAGCCACACCTGCAGCGTGGTGACGTGGATGCCGGAAATGAGGGCTCCAGGCAGCTGGCGGCCAATCCAGAAGATGTACTGATTAAACCAGCGGATCAGGGTTTCAAACACCAAAGCAATGCCCTGGGGCAAATAATCGAGGCCGGCTAATACCGGCGCGGGCACCACCAGTCCGGCCAGGGCCACTAGCCCTTTGGCCAGCAGCAGCCCCAACCCCACATACACGGCGCCCGAGGAAATGGGCACGGCTACCAGATTGGAAGCCAAAAAGCTGAGCGGAAACTGATGAAAATAGAACAGCCCCAGCGGAAACGTGGCTACCTGGGCAGCGAGGGAAAGCGCCGTGGCCTGCCAGATTTTGTCCAGCGTCCAGCCTGCCGCCGTCCAGAGGCCGCGCACGGGCCGGGGCTGCCAGGGCCGGCGGCGGGCGGCGGCCAGGTCCCGAAAATCGAGCCAGGCGGCAATGCGCGGCTGCAGGTATACGATGCTGAGCACGGCCAGAAACGAGAGTTGAAACCCGACGTCGGCCAGCAAATAGGGGTCGTAGCAAAGCAGCGCGAAGGCGGCCACGGCCAGCGTGTTGTACATGGTGCTCTGGCGGCCAGTGGCGCGGGCCACAATGATGAACGTGAACATGACCGCCGCCCGCAGCACCGAGGCCGAAAGGCCCGTCAGGAAGGCGTAGGCCCAGATGGTGGCCAGCCCCAGCGCCGCCGCTACCAGCCGGAACAGCCAGCCGCGCCGCCCCGGCAGCAGCCCCAGCAGCCACGTAACGGCCCCAAACAGCAGCCCCACCTGCAGCCCCGACACGGCCATGATGTGGGTGGTGCCCGTGTTGGCGTAGGCCTGCTTGGTGTCCTGATCCACATCATCTTTAATGCCCAGCACCAGCGCCGAGGCCAGCGCATACTCGCGCTTTGCCTTCACATAGTGCCGGAATACGCCATCGAGCACCCGTGCGGCGCGCATACTCACGGCCTTCAGGTAGTTGGGCGGCCGGAAGCCGATGCGGCGGTACTGGTCGGCGTGAATGAACTGCTGATGATACACCTGATGGTACTGCAGGTAGCGGCGGTAGTCGAACTCGCCGGGATTGAGCGGGGCTTTGCTCGGGGCCGGGCCGCCGCGCACCAGCCACACGTCGCCGTAGCGGGGCGCGGCCACGCCCGAATCGCGCGGAATGGATACCCGGATGCCGCCCAGCGCCGGCTGCCACCGCCCCGCTATCCGCACCGCCGACACGCGCACGGTGGTAGCGAAAGTGGCCGGGCGCGTCACGGTGTAGTCGTCCACCACAGCGCGGTAAAACTCGACGGGGCCGCGCAAGCGGCTCAGGTGCCCGGCCCGACGGCTTTCGGTGGCCTGCTGGGTGAGCGTGAGGCCGGCCAGATACAGGCAAGTCATAGCCAGCAGCCCGGTGCCGTCGGTAGCGCCGGGCGTAGGCCGGCGGCGGGCCCATTGCTGCAGCAGAATATATAGAGCCATGCTGCCGGCCAGCGCCCAGCGCAGATCCGGCAGCATCGCACCAAAATAAAGGTAAGACAGAATGCCAGCCGCCAGGGCCAGAAACAGCCGGACAAAGGCAACCGGAGCCCAGTGAATCATAGCGGAATAGAAATAGGTAGCGCCGGAAATAATCGAGCGGGTAAGCTGCTAAAAATCCGGCATAGTTTGCTGCTGAATTCCAATCATTTGTCATCCTGAGCCCTGCGAAGGACCTTCCTCGGTAAAGTAAGAAGCCATTTGGAATGAGCAAAGCCCCTTACCGTTAGCGCGGTAAAGGGCTTTGTACGTTGGGCTAAGGCGGCATTAAACTACGAGGAAGGTCCTTCGCAGGGCTCAGGATGACAGATAGCTCCAACAGCGCGCCGCCTCATTCTGCCTTATGTAACTTCATCTTGAAGTGCTCAATGTCGCACTCCGTGAACTGCTCGCCCACCTTCGCAAAGCCGTGACGCTCATAGAATGGAATGGCCCGCAGCTGGGCGTTCAGGTACACCGGCTGGCCGGGGTAAGCGGCGGCTACATCGGCCAGCACGCGCCGGAGCAGGGCCGCGCCCACAGCTTGGTTGCGGTATTCTTCCAGCACGGCGAAGCGCTCCAGCTTCACCCCGCCTTCGGTGCGCCGCCAGCGGGCGGCGCCGCAGGGCGTGCCGTCGGTGGTGCGGGCCAGGTAGTGGCGGGCATCGGTGTGGTCGTGCTCGTCGTTTTCAGCGTCGGCGGGCACGCCCTGGCCCTCCACGAATACTTTGTGCCGAATGGCCAGCGCGGCCGCCAGCTCCTGGGGCGCGGATACGGATTGAATGGTTAGCATAGACTCAAATTTCTGACAGATTCAGGTTCCAATTGACTTTGCCGCCGTTCGGCAAAGCAAAAGGCCCTTTCCGGGGCGGGAACGGGCCTTTTGCCTTAAAAACAACGACCTCAAAAGCCGTTACAAGTTTTCGTTATTCACCGGCAGCTCCCGCATGCCGTCGTCTTCGGGGCGGGCATCGGGGTGGTGGCTGGCATCGGGCTTGGCCGTGGAGTTGGGCTGATACGGGCGGGCCGGGCGCACGGGCCGACTGGCCTGGTCGCGCTGCTGCTGCTCGTCGAACCGGTCGTAGGCTACCACAATTTCCTTCACCAGGCGGTGGCGCACCACGTCCTCGGCTGTCATTTCCACGAAGCCAATGCCGCGCACATCCTTCAGGATGTCCAGCGCCTGAATCAGGCCGGACTTCTGCTTGGTGGGCAGGTCAATCTGGCTCCGGTCGCCGTTCACCATCACCTTCGCCATCGGGCCCATGCGGGTCAGAAACATCTTCAGCTGCGAGGGCGTGGTGTTCTGGGCCTCATCGAGCAGCACGAAGGCGTTGTTGAGGGTACGGCCGCGCATGTAGGCCAGCGGGGCAATTTCGATGATCTTATTTTCCTGGTAGAATTTCAGCTTTTCGGCCGGAATCATGTCTTCCAGGGCATCATAAATCGGACGCAGATACGGGTCTACCTTCTCCTTCATGTCGCCGGGCAAGAAGCCCAGATTCTCGCCCGCTTCCACCACGGGCCGCGAAATGATGATCTTCTTGACCTCCTTGTTTTTGAGCGCCCGCACGGCCAGCGCCACCGAAACGTAGGTTTTGCCCGTGCCGGCCGGCCCCAGCGCAAACACCAGGTCGTGCTTCATCACGGCATCCACCAGCTTCTGCTGGTTGGGAGTTTTGGCCTTGATTACGCCGCCTTTGGCCCCGAAAATAATAACATCGGAAGGTGGCGTGCTGGCAATTACCCGCTCTTCCTGCTCATCGTCGGCGGCGGCAATGTGCTCGGCCACGGTGCGGTCGGTGATTTGCCCGAATTGATGATAATGCTCGATCAGAGACGACAGGATTTCATTGATCCTGGCAATAATGGGCGTTTGTCCCTGAATCTTAATCTCGTTGCCTCGCGAAATGATTTTGCTGCCGGGAAAGGCCGCGGCCAGCTGGCGGATGTTCTGGTTGTCGGGTCCGAGGAAGTCGACAAGAGAAACGTTTTCGAGCGTGATGATTTTCTCGACCAAACTGTGGGTGGGTTTAAGCGAAGGGAAGTTTTAAATGGTAACCAGGAGGGCCGGCATTGGTTCCATCCGGCCAAATAGCCTACTTTTGCCGCCCCCACACGGGGTAAACAATAGTACGAAGAACTGAGGATTTCCGGCATGGGGCTGATTACGTTTCTCTCCGATTTTGGCTACCGAGACCATTACGTGGCGGCGGTGAAAGCCCGGATCATGCAGCTGGCTCCCACTCAATCCGTGCTCGACCTCAGCCACGGCATCGAGCCCTTCAACATTGCCCACGCCGTGCACGTGCTCGACGCCGTATTCCGCGATTTTCCCCTCGGCACGGTGCATCTGGTGGGCGTGAGCGACCATGGCACCAAGGGCAGCTGGCACGCGCTGCAGTTTGCCGGGCACTTCTTCGTGGCCGCCGACAATGGCCTGCTAGCCCTGCTCACCGACGGGCAGCCCGAAGCCATGGTCCGGCTGGCAGCCGAAGCCACCGCCTCCCCCACCCGCGACGTGCTGGCCCCCGCTGCCGTGCAGCTGGCCCAGGGCGCACCACTCGCCGAGCTGGGCCAACCCACCACGGAGCTGTATCAGCTCATGAACCGCCAGCTGCGCCTGCAGGATAACCGCATCACCGGCCACATTATCCACGTCGATCATTACGGCAACCTCGTCACCAACATCAGCCGCACGGCTATGGAGGTCATTGCGCGGGGCCGGCCCGGCACTATTCACTTTGCCCGCGAAACCGTGCGCGACATTGTGCCCCATTTCCAGGCCGCCGACCCCGGCGAGGCGGTCTGTATTTTCAACAGTCAGGACCGCCTCTGCATCGGAGTCAACCAGGGCAATGCCTCCGAGCTGCTGGGCCTGCACTTCGACTCGCAGGTTGATATTCGGTTTGCCGGCTAGCGAAACGGCGGTTGCCACAACCTATTCCCACTCGCCAAAAAGCCTGATTCTAGCCTGTTGAAGCAGTTTTTTATTTATTTTTATATTATGTTAAGTAAAATAGCCAACTTGTCAGGCTAGTATTTTCCGCACCAAAACTTCTCTTCTTTCCTATGCTGATCCGAATTGTGCGCATGACTTTCCAGCCGGAGCGCACCGCCGAATTTCTGCGAATATTTCAGGACTCCGACGCTCTGATCCGGCAGATGCCCGGCTGCCTGCGGTTGGAGCTTTGGCAGGATGCCGACCAGCCAAATATTTACTGCACCCACAGCCATTGGGCCTCGGCCGAGGCGCTGAATGCCTACCGCCGCTCGGCGCTGTTCGGGCAGGTGTGGCCGGCCACTAAGGCGCTGTTTGCCGTTCCGGCGCAGGCTTTCTCCGTACACCAGGTCAGTCTCCCCATTAGCCAGCCGTAATACGGTTCCCCTCCCCAGCGCCCTGCCATGACCACCAACTACTTCGAGTTCTACGAGCTACCCGAAACCTTCCGACCCGATGAGGCCGCGCTGAAAAGCAAGTACTACGCTCTTAGCCGCGAATATCATCCTGATTTTCATGCTACGGCCCCGCCCGAGCGGCAGCAGGAGATTCTGCAGCTGGCCACGCTCAATACCAACGCCTACCGCACCCTCTCCCACCCCGAGCAGCGCATGGCCTACATTCTGGGCCAGCATGGGCTGCTGGAAGAAGGCAAGCAGGAGTTGCCCGCCGATTTTCTGATGGAGGTAATGGATCTGAACGAGCAACTGATGGAGCTGGAGTTTGAGCCCGACCCGGCTATTGTGGCCCGCGTTGAGCATGAGGTCGATAGCCTATCGGAGGGGCTGGATGCGGGCATTGAGCCCGTGCTGGCCGGCTACGCCGGCCTGCCCGCCGACGTGCGCCCGCAGGCCCTGCACCAGGTAAGAACTTACTACCTGAAACGGCGCTACCTGTTGCGCATTCGCGAAAGTCTGGCTAAGTTTGCAGCCCGTTCCTGAGTTGTGGGAACGAGTTTTGCCCGGATGGCGGAACTGGTAGACGCGTCGGTCTCAAACACCGATATCGAGAGATATGCCGGTTCGATTCCGGCTCCGGGTACAAAAAAGGCCTTCAGCAGCAGTGTTGAAGGCCTTTTTTTGTTTTAGGCCAGCGCCAATCCTCTAGCGTAGGCTATCAGCCACAACCCGCGGGCCCAGCGGCCTGCATGCCGAGTTAGGCTGGAGCTATGTAGCCGTAGGCTGGCTGGTAATGATGAATTCTGCTAAAGGCCGCCAGTGGAACAATAGCTTCCTTTTCCGTATTTCTCAGAACTTTCCAGCCCGCTTTTCGCTGCGTAGTGCAACCTACTTTTTCTGAATCGTATGCTTGAACTCCTCCGACAACCCTGGCCCTGGTACGTAGCCGGCCCGCTCATCGGGCTGATGGTGCCAGCGCTGTTGCTTCTCGACAACAAAGCACTGGGTATTAGCAGTGCGCTACGGCAGATATGCGCGGCCTGCGTGCCGGCGGGCATTCCTTTTCTGCAGTATAACTGGCGGTCCGAAAGCTGGAATCTGTGGTTTGTGCTGGGTATTGTAGTGGGCGGCTTTGTGGGCTACCGCGTGCTGGGCCACCCCGAAACCATTGCCATATCAGCTGAAACGGTGCGCGACCTGCGGGCCCAGCTGCACCTGACGGACTTCACGGGGCTGCTGCCGCGTGAGCTGTTTGCGCTGGAAAACTTGGCTAACTGGCGGGGCTGGGTATTTCTGGTGCTGGGCGGCTTTCTGGTGGGCTTTGGCACACGCTACGCCGGGGGCTGCACTTCGGGTCATGCTATTTCGGGCCTTTCCAACCTGCAATGGGTGTCGCTGGTGGCCGTCATCGGCTTTTTCGCCGGTGGCCTGCTCATGACGTGGATTATCTATCCGTTGCTGTTTTAAACTCCGCTTTACCATGAAAGGCCTCAAATACCTGCTACTTGGGACACTTTTCGGCATTGTTCTGACCAAAAGTGAAGTCGTCAGCTGGTTCCGGATCCAGGAGATGTTCCGGTTTCAGGCGTTTCACATGTACGGCGTTATCGGCTCGGCTATGCTGGTCGGGATGCTGTCTATTCAACTCATCAAGCGCCGCCACCTGCGCAGCCTAAGCGGGCAGCCGATTGTGTTGGCCGATAAGCGGTTCAGCCACGGCGTCTGGATCGGGGGCATTATTTTCGGGCTGGGCTGGGCACTCACGGGGGCCTGCCCCGGCCCGATGTTCGCGCAGCTGGGCAGCGGCGTGGGCGCGGCGGCCGTGCTGATTCTGGCTGCTCTGGCCGGCACCTGGACCTACAGCGCCCTGCGCGAAAAGCTGCCGCATTAAGTAATACTGCGAGAGGAGAATAGCTACGACCTGTGCAGCCTGAGCCCTCAAGTTGCCCAGGCAGGCAATGAGGCAGCAAAGAATTGAGACTGAAACAACGCGCAGCGGCCCCTGGATTTTGCAGCATCTAACGGCTCATCGCCGCTAGCCGGCCGTTGCCTGGGCGCGCAGGGCGGCCGTTGTTTCCTCGGCCGCGGGCCAGCCCGGCTGCCGGCTCACCTAGGCCCTGGCGCCAGCAGCACGGCTCCGCCCGATAACGCTTCGGAGGCCAAAGACAGCAGACCAGACATGGCAGGAAAAAAGCAGTGGAAGCCACAGCTACGCCCCCGCCCCGCGCGGCGGCATGACGAACATCAGCGGGAAAGCCTGACGCTACTCATTCCCCGATTTTTGCGGAAATTGCTTTTACCCCCGCCCGCCTGCCCGCCGCCCGCTCGTTACTACCCGCACCTGCGCTATGAAAACGATTCTGCTGATTGAAGACAACGAGACGATCCGCGAAAACACGGCCGAGATTCTCATGCTGGCCGGCTACACTGTGCTCACGGCCGAAAACGGCAAAATGGGCGTGAGCCTGGCCCTGACCACCAAGCCCGACCTGGTGGTGTGCGACATTATGATGCCCGTGCTCGATGGCTACGGCGTGCGGCAGATCTTCAACCAGAACCCACAGCTTACGGGCGTGCCGTTCATCTTTCTGACAGCCGATACCGAGCGCACCGACCTGCGCCGCGGCATGGCCCTGGAGGCCGGCAGCTACCTAACCAAGCCCTTCGAGGAAAGCGAGCTGCTGAGCGCCGTCAGCGGCCGCCTCCACCGCTTCCAGCACCTGCGGCCCGACTACGACCTGCACGCCGATGGCCTGCACGAGTTTTTGAGCGATGCCCGCGTGGCTGCCAATCTGGAAAGCCTTACCCTGGACCGCAAAGTGCACCTGGTGCGCAAAAAGCAGGATGTGTACCTCGAAGGCGACGAGCCCACGCGGCTGTACTTTGTGAAATCGGGGCGGGTGAAAACGGTGAAGACCACCGCCGCCGGCAAAGAATTGATTACGGGCCTCTACGGGCCGGGCGAGTTTTTCGGCTACCTGCCCCTGCTGGAGCACGCCTCGCACAGCGACTCGGGCGTGGCCGTCGACGACTCGGAGCTGGTGTACATTCCGCGGGATGATTTTGCCCAGCTGCTGCGCAACCCCGAGGTGGGCCAGCAGTTTATCCGGCTGCTGGCGGGCCGCGTGAGCGAGCGGGAGCAGCAGCTGCTGGCCATGGCCTACAGCTCCATCCGGCGGCGCGTGGCCGACACGCTGCTGCGCCTGCACGAGCAGGCCGGCGCGGCCCCGGATGGCAGCATTCAGCTCTCGCGCGACGATATGGCCGCCGTGGTAGGCACCGCGCCCGAGTCGCTGATTCGCACCCTGAGCGAGTTCAAGCATGATGGCCTGATCGAGCTGACGCCCAAGAACATTCGCGTATTGCAGCCCGAAAAGCTGCGGCGGGCACACTGGTAGCCGGCATTTTTTCTCGAAATCAGGCCGGCTCTTGCCGGTTATTCGGCTGACTTTCCGAATTTCCCCGTGGCGCACCGAAGCCAGCCCCAGCGTTTCTTTCTGGCAACGCGGCGCCCCTAGGCTTCCTTTCTGCCCTCCCGTCGGCCATGTCGCACCCCACCCATACCATCTACACGCCCTACCAGCGCCATGTGCTGCTGATTGTGGTGCTGGTGGCGCTGGGCAGCCTTATTCTGTACGGGCTGGGCAGCTACCTTTCGGCGTTTCTGGGGGCGGGCATTCTGTATGTGGCGCTGCGGCCGTGGTATGCCGCGCTGGTGCATCGGCGCGGCTGGAACCGGCAGCTGGTGGCGGGGCTGCTGCTGCTGTTCACGGTGGTGACGCTCATGGTGCCGTTTTATGCCCTGAGCACCATGCTGTTTGAGCGGCTGCGCAACATCGGGCAATACACCGATCAGGCGCTGGCCGTGGTGCGGCGGCTGGAGCGCCTCACCGGCTATTCGCTTACCAGCGAGCAAACCGTGCGCACGCTGCTCGGGCAGCTGGCCAGCGCCATCAGCCGGTGGCTGCCCACGCTGGCCGGTGGCGTGCTGCATTTGGTTTTTGTGATGGCGCTGCTGCTGTTCACGCTCTACTATCTGTTTGTGCAGGAAGAAGCCTTTCTGCACAACCTGCGCCGCTACCTGCCCTTCCGCCCCGATACGCTCGACAAGCTGCGCGAGGCCCTGCAGAACAACGTGCGGGCCAACGTGGTGGCCCAGGTGCTCATTTCCATCGTGCAGGGCGTGCTTACGGGGTTGCTGCTGTGGGTGTTCGGGGTGCCCGATCCGTTTTTCTGGGGCGCAATTGGCTTTTTCGTGGCCTTCATTCCGGTGCTGGGCACGCCGCTGGTGTGGGGGCCGGCGGCGCTCTACCAGTTTGCGCACGGGGCCATCGGGCAGGGCGCGGGCATTCTGCTGGTGGGCGGCCTAGTAGTGATGAACGTGGACAACCTGCTGCGCATCCTGCTGGCCCGACGCATGGGCAACATTCATCCGCTCGTGACGCTGGCCGGGGCCACGCTGGGCATCATCCTGTTCGGCATTCTGGGACTGGTTATCGGTCCGCTGCTGCTCTCCTATATGGGCGTGCTGCTGCATGTATTTGCCCAGGAAAACCAGCGGGCGCGGGCCACGGAAGGCCCGGCGGCGGTGGAAAATCAACCCGCTGAAAAGGTGTGAAATGCGCTACTTCGCGTCTCGGCGTTGCTGACGTTGTTTCGTTGTTTATTCAGATTAGCATCTATCGTTCAACGACGAGACGCGAAGTAGCACGGCCCTACGCCGTTCCGATGACCTGAAGAATCGGCGGGCGCAGCTTCCCACTTGCAGCCCGATAGACACCGGATGCCGGGCATTGCACGCAGCTGGATGGACGCAGGCGCTACCCAACAAACTCAACCGTGGTAGAAACATTGGGCGGCGCCCTTAGCGCACCACCAGGCGGCCGCGCAGCATGCCCATACCGCAGGTGAAGGCAAACGTGCCGGCCTGCTGGGGCAGCAGCTCCACGAGCGTGGTCTGGAAGGCCGGCAGCGCGCGGCGGATGCTGAAATCGGGAAAGAGCAGCTCCTCGGAGCAGCTGTTTTCCTCGTCGCGGTAGAAGCTCAGCTGCACGGGCTTGCCGCGCTCCACCTCCACCACATCCGGCGAGTAGCCGCCCTTCACGGTAATGCTGACCTGCTGCACGCCCCCGGACGACGATACCGCGCTGACCATCCGGCGGGCCGAAAAGAAGAAATACCAGATAACGAATGCCGCCAGGCCCAGCCCGCTCAGCGTAACAATGATTTCGATGAAGTCCATTTGTACAAGAAATTTTTTTGAGTTGCTAAAAACGCTCATGCCGCGCTTGCCGAAAGCCCACCCAAAGCAGCCGCGTAGCGGCGACAGGTTTGTAGAGAATCACGCAGAAGTGAATCAAAAGCCGCATAGCGGCGACAGGAACGCCCGCACGACCCTGTCAACGCTACGCGGCTTTGACGTTCTTCACGACCGTTTGCTACAAACCCGCCGCCGCGCTGCTGCTATCCTGAACGTCACAGGTCTGTGCTACTGCCACGGCGCTACTTTTCCCCTACCGCAAAGCCCTTTAGCCGCAGCGAGTTAGTAAGCACCGACACGGAGCTGAGCGCCATAGCGGCGGCGGCCAGCATGGGCGAAAGCAGAATGCCGAAGAACGGATACAACAGCCCAGCCGCCACCGGAATGCCCAGCACGTTGTAGAAAAACGCGAAAAACAAGTTTTGCCGGATGGTGCGAATGGTCTGCCGCGACAGCGCAATGGCCGTGACCACGCCCTGCAGGTCGGAGCGCATCAGGGTGATGCCGGCGGCTTCCATCGCCACGTCGGTGCCCGCACCCATGGCCAGCCCGATGTCGGCCTGGGCCAGCGCGGGCGCGTCGTTTATGCCGTCGCCCACCATGGCCACCACCCGGCCTTCGGCCTGCAGGACCTTCACTTGGCCGGCTTTGTCGGCGGGCAGCACCTCGGCAAAGTAGCGTGTGATGCCCACCTGCCCGGCCACCTGAGCGGCCGTCTGGGGGTTGTCGCCGGTCATCATCACCACCTCCAGGCCCAGGCCCTGCAGCTGCCGGATAGCCGCCGCCGACGTGTCGCGCACGGTATCGGCCACGCCGACGAGGCCGGCCGCCTGGCCCGCCACGGCCACATAGAGCACGGTTTTGGCCTGCGCTAGCAGCTGGCCGGCCTGGGCCGTGAGGTCGGCTGGCAGACTAATACCAGCCTCAGCGAGCAGGCGCTGGTTGCCGATCAGCACGACCTGGCCCGCCACGGTGGCGGTGGCCCCTTTGCCTTCCACAGCCCGAAAATCGGTGGCCGGCACGGTTGCCGCGCCCTGCGCTTCGGCGTGGCGCACCACGGCCGCGGCCAGCGGGTGCTCACTCTGCCGCTCCACAGCCGCCACCAGCGCCAGCAGCGCCGGGGCATCTTGGCCAGCGGCGGGCCGGAAGTCCGTCACGGCCGGCTCGCCGCGGGTGATGGTGCCGGTTTTATCCAATAAAACGGTGTTCACCTGATACGCTTTTTCCAGCGCCTCGGCATTGCGAATGAGCACGCCATGCTCGGCTCCTTTGCCGGTACTCACCATGATGGCCGTGGGCGTGGCCAGCCCCAGGGCGCAGGGACAGGCAATGATGAGCACGGCCACGAAATTGACCAGCGCCAGCGGCAGGCGGGTGGCCGGCGGGGCAAAATCGAACCAGAGCACGAAGGTGAGAATGGCGATAACAACCACCGTGGGCACGAAAACGGTGCTGACCTTATCGGCCAGTCGCTGAATGGGGGCGCGGCTGCCTTGGGCATCTTCCACCAGCTTCACAATCTGGGAAAGCATGGTATCGGCCCCTACTTTGGTCACGCGGAAGCGGAAGGAGCCGGTTTTATTCAGCGTGGCCCCGAACACCGCGTCGCCGGGGCGCTTCTCCACGGGCAGGCTTTCGCCCGTCAGCATGGCCTCATCCAGCGCCGACTGGCCCACCAGAATAATCCCATCGGTGGCTACCTTCTCGCCGGGGCGCACCACTACCACGTCGTCGAGCTGCACCTGTTCGATGGGCACGTCTGCTTCCTGGTCGTCGGGGCGCAGCACGCGGGCGGTTTTGGCCTGCAGGCCCATCAGGGTGCGAATGGCAGCCGAGGTCTGGGTTTTGGCCCGCATTTCCAACACTTTGCCCAGCAAAATCAGGGCAATGATGGTGGCCGTGGTATCGTAATATACCTCCGGCATGAGCCCGCGACGGGTGAAAAAGCCGGGGGCCACGGTGGCGGCCAGGCTATACAGAAAGGCCGCGCCAGTGCCCACGGCAATGAGCGTATCCATGTTGGCGGCGCGGTGGCGTAAGCCATTCCAGGCCGAGGTGTAGAACTCGCGGCCGCTGTAGAGCAGCACGGGCAGCGTGAGCAGCAGCAGAATGTAGTTGAGCACCTGCATGTTAATTCGGGCCATCAGCGCCGGCCAGAGCATGAGCATACTCAGAGGCATAATGATGGCGGCCAGCCCGGCGGCTACCCCGAAGCGGCGCTTGAGCTGGCGGTAGGCCAGGGCTTTCTGGCGGTCCAGCTCGGCGCTGCGCTCGGCGGCGCTGGTATCGGGGGCGCGGGCCAGCACGCCGTAGCCGGCCTGCACCACGGCGGCCGTCAGCGTGGCCGGCGTGGCTTGGGTGGGCACGTAGTCGATGGTGGCCTTTTCGGTGGCGAAGTTGACCACGGCCCGCTGCACGCCGGGTGTGCGGCTAAGCGACTTCTCGACGGCGGCGGCGCACGAGGCGCACGTCATGCCTTCGATGTCGAGGGTTTCGGTTTTCGTGGTGGGTTCCATACGGAAAATGAGGCAGAATAAGTGAGGCGGAGCCGGTAGGCCCTGATGGCCGGAGCGGCCCGCGCCCTGCAAAGGAACGCACATTGCCGGCCGGCGGTGGTGCGAAATCCGCACCAAAACCTTCAGAATTTGTCTCAGACAGGTGTTGCGCCCAACTCAGCTGTCCCGGCGCTGCGCATAAAATCCCGCCGCCCGGTTGCATAATTCGGCCCGCCGCGGGGCGGAGGCGCAGGAACAAAACCGGCCGCAAATGGGCCACGCGGCGCTTTCCGGCGGGCTTAGCGCCGCCGCTTCGGGCCGCTGCCCGGCCCGGCCACCACCCTGAGCCCGCCGCCACAGTAGTACCGCCGCGGCGTAGGTCCGACGAAAGCCTGTTACTTTTGCCGTTGCTTTCCGCAGTTTATGATCCGTAGCCTGTTCCCTTTCCGCCGCTTGCTGGCGACGACCTTCCTGGTCGTCTTCGTCAACGTGTTTGTGGGGCAGTGCTGGTGCGCGACGCTGCCGAAGGCGGCCGTGCCACCCCGCGCCGCTCTGGCCGCTAAATCGGCGCACGGCTGCTGCAAAAGCAAAGGCGGAGCCACCGCCAGGGCGCTGAAGGCCAAAGCCGGCGCGCACAAGTCGGGCAAGCACAGCTGCTGCCGCGAAAAGTCGGCCTCGCTACTCTCCGCGCTCAGCGCGCCGGCGCAGAAGCAGCTACTCGTACCCGCGCCGGCCCTGCTGCCCACCAATTTCACCCTTCAGCCCCGGCCCACGGCCGGCCGCTGGAGCCGCACCGGCCCCGTGTGCCTGGTGCCGCCGCGGTATCTGCCGCCTAAAATCCCCGATATCCGCATCTTCATTCAGTCCCTCACGGTCTGATTGGATGGTAGCGCCCAGGCTCGCGCCGGCATAGCTGTGCTATGTCCGGGGCGGGCCTTTTCGTTGGCGTTTCGGCCCGCGCCTGGCTTTGATCAGGCATTTTTCCTGCTGATAAAAAGCGTGTTCCGGGCCTGATAGGCCGGCCCTGCGGGCCGCTGCGCAGTCCGCGCTTTCCCCTCCCATTTCCATTCTGCCATGTTCCGATTTTCCCTTCCGCTGCTGGCCGCTGCCAGCTTGTTGGCCGCCAGTAGCTGCTCTTCTGATTCTGCTTCCGACACTACCGCCGCCGTCACTACGCCCACCGCCGGCCCGGCCGCCGGCACCGCTGAGCACGCCGGGGGCCACACGTATTCCTGCCCCATGCACCCCGAAGTGACCAGCACCAAGGACGGTGAAACGTGCCCCAAGTGCGGCATGAAGCTGGAGCACACCGACCAGGTGGCCAATGGCAAATCCTACCGGATGCAGTTTGAGGCCGCGCCCCGGCAGCCCCGAGCCGGCCAGCCGACACGGCTCGCCTTCACGCCCCAGCAGGCCGATGATGCGGCCGTGCCCGTGCCGCTGGATGTGGTGCACGAGAAGAAAATCCACCTGATTATCGTCTCTAAAGACCTTTCGCAGTTCTACCACGAGCACCCCGAATACACGGCCCAGGGCAGCTATGAGGCACAGTACACCTTTGCCAAGGGCGGCGAGTACGTGCTGTTTCAGGACTACACGCCCACCGGGGCCGGCCACCAGCTGGGCCGCCAGCCGCTCACGGTGCAGGGCCCGGCCTACGCGCCGGTGAAGTTCCGCACCGACAATATGACCTGGAAAAAGGACGGCTACGCGGCCACGCTGGCCTTCGACAAAGCCCCGGCCGTGGGCCAGCCGCTGGCCATGAAAATCAACATTACCAAAAGCGGCCAGCCCGTCACTGACCTCGAAAACTACCTCGGGGCGCTGGGTCACGTAGTGGTCATCAGCGAAGACACGGAGCAGTATCTGCACGTGCACCCCACCGCGCAGGCCGATAAAGGCCCCGCCATCGGCTTCAATACGAGCTTCGAAAAGCCCGGCCTGTACCGCGTGTTTTTGCAGTTCAACCACGCCGGCCGCATTCATACCAGCGACTTCACCATCAACGTAAAAGCCTGATTAACGGGCGCAGCCCCGGTTTGCGCCCTCATTTTCTCTACCCCATTCCCATGAAAAAGCCCGCTTTCTTCCTCGCCGCCCTGTGCGCCGGCTCCCTGCTGCTCGGCAGCTGCAACAGCACCACCACTGACAACGCCACGACCACCGAAGCCACCGAAGCTGCCGCCGATTCGGCCGGCACTGCCTCGGTCAAGGACCCGGCCCACGCCGACCATGCCGGCCACACCGGCAGCGCCGCCGCGCCCGGCATGATGGGCCTGATGCACACAATGATGCAGCAGATGGAGAATTTTAAGCCGATGGGCAACACCGACCACGACTTTGCCCACATGATGATGGCCCACCACCAGGGCGCGGTGGCTATGTCGGCGCTGCTGCTGAAGGAGGGCAAGGATGCCACGTTGCGGGCCATGGCGGAGAAAATCAGCACCGATCAGCAGCAGGAAATGCAGGCGCTGGAGGCCATTGCCACCCGCCTCGACGCGGCCCCCACCAACTACAAGCCCCAGGATGCCAACGACCCCTTCACCGCCAAAATGCAAGCTTCGATGGACGGCATGATGAAGGACATGGCCCCTGCCAGCGGCAACGTGGACCAGGACTACGCCGCCCTGATGATTCCGCACCACCAGAGCGCCATCGACATGGCCCAGGCCGAGCTGACCCACGGCCGCGACACCAAGCTGAAGGAAATGGCCCGCCAGATGATAGCGGCCCAGCAGCAGGAAATCCAGCAATTCAAAGCCTGGCAGGCCAAAAACGGCGGCAAGGCGAAACCTGCCGCGGCCGTGTATGAGTGCCCCATGGGCTGCGAGGGCAGCCAGGGCGCCAAGCCCGGCCAATGCCCCAAGTGCGGGATGGATCTGGTGAAAAAGGCGTAGCAAAGTTGGCCCGGCGGCTAGTGAAGCCGTCGACCCGAAATACACGCTACAAAACATTATGAATACGCCCCTGAAAATGGCCGAAGCCCATTTCTCTTGTCTCTTATCATGACCAAGCCCGCTTTTCTCGTGCCTCCTTTCCGCCTCGGGCACAAGCGGCTGGCGGGGCTACTGCTGGTGCTGCTGCCGGGCTACATCCGCGCCCAGCAGGTGGTGCGGCTGGATAGCGCCGAGGCCCAGGTGCTGCGTCGGCACCCGCGGCTGCGGCAGGCGGGAGCCGACATTGAAGAGCAGCGGGCCCTGAAGCGCGGCAGCTTTGCCCCCGCCAACCCCGACTTTCTGGTCTCAGCGCCCACCGGCGAACGGTGGGCGCCCGGCGTGGTGCAAACCCTGGATTTGCCCAACGTGTACCGCCGGCAGGCCCAGGCGGCACAGGCCGGCGTGGTGCTGGCCGAGCGCGGCCTGGCCGTGAGCCGCGCCACCGTGCGCCGCGACGTGCGCCTGGCCTACCTTGCGCTGCAGTTCGCGGAGGTCCAGGTGCGCCAGCTCACGTACCAGGACAGCCTGTTTCGGGTACTTCAAACCACAACCGACCGGCTGTTTGCCGCCGGCGAAGTCACATCGCTGCAGCGCATCAGCACCGAGGCCGAGGCCCGGCAGGTGCGCAACCAGCGCGAGCAAGCCCTGCTGGACCGGCGGGCGGGCCAGCGCCGCCTGGGCCTGCTGCTGGGCCGCCCCGAAACCGACCTGACCACCGCCGACGACCTGCGCCAGACCGGCCCCGCGCTGGCCCGCGCCGGAGCCGAGCTGCTGGCGGCCCTGCCGACCCAGGACAGCGCCGCCGTGGCCGAAAGCCCCACGCTGGCCTACTACACCCAGAATGTCGCCTTGAGCCAGTCGGGTATCAGTCTGGTGCGGGCGCGGCGCACGCCGGCTCTCACGGTGGGCTATCAGAATCAGGCGTTTGCTAATTCGGCGCTGCGGTATCGGCTGCAGTTTGGGGTGTCGGTGCCCATCTGGTTCTGGACCTACCGCTCGCAGCTGCAGGCGGCCACGGCCCGCGGGCAGGCCGCCCAGGCCCGCCTGCAGGACCAGCGCCTGGAGCTGGGCACTCAGTATCAGCAGGCCCTGGCCGACACGCGCAAGTTTGCGGCTTCACTCACGTATTATGAGCAAACCGGCCTACCCCAGGCTACGGCCATCATCAGCCAGTCGCAGCGGCTGTTCCGAGCCGGCGAAATCAGCTACCTGGTGCTGATTCAGAGCCTGAACCAGGCCTTTACCATTCAGAGCACCTACCTGACCACCATCCGCGACTACCGGCAGGCCCTCGTGGAGCTTACCTACTTGCGCGGCCAATGAGCATAAAGCAGAAGACCATGATGCTGACTTTGCGGAGAAAAACCCTCCTCCTGCTGCTGTGGCTGCTATTGGCGGCCGCGACCTCCTGGGCCCACGGCGGCGAAGACCACGGCGCGGCGGCGGCAACCGCGGGGCCGGCCGCTACCACGTTTTCGGTGGCGGCGCTGTCGGAGAAATTCGAGCTGCTGCTGCGCTACGAGCCGCTGGAAAAGGGCCGCCCCGCCCACCTGCGCCTGTTTGTGGCCGACTACGTGACCAACGCGCCGGTGCGGGGCACCATTACTATTACCTCGCCTGAAGACAAGAGCCTGAAATGGACGGTAGCGCCGCAGGATTCGGGCGCGTATCTGGTAGAAGGGGCTTTTCCGGCCAACCGCACTTACAGCTTTGCCGTGAACATTGTGGAAGGCAAGCGGGCTGATCTGCTGCTGCTCCAGGGCATTGCGGTGGGCAAAAAGCTGCCCGTGGCCGCCGCGCCCGCTGCGGAAAACCCATCGATATTCTCTTCCTGGAAAACGCTGCTGCCGCTGGTCGGCGCTTTTGGCCTGGGCATGGCCCTCACGGCCTTTTTTCTGCGTCGCCGCCGGTTGGCGGGGGGCGCTTCTTCCACTTCTGCTGCTTCCGCGTATGAAAACCAGGCATAAACTACTGGCCGCCACCGCTGCCGCCGGCCTGCTGCTGAGTGGGCTGCTGCCCCCGCCCACGGCGCTGCTGGCCCACGGCGGCGAAGACCACGGCGCGGCCGCCCAGCCCGGCACAGGCCTCGCCAAAACCGATGCCGTGGATCTGCCCAAGGAAAGCCAGTTCCTGTTTGGCGTCCGCACGGCCCTGGCTAGCTACTCCGATACGTATAATCGCCTCACGCTCTACGGCACCGTGTCGGCGGCGGCGGGGGGCGAGGGGCGCGTAGTGGTGCCCCAGACCGGGCGCATCGTGCGGCTGGCGGCGCAGGTGGGCCAGCCGGTGCGGGCTGGACAGGTGCTGGCCGTGGTCGATCAGACGCTGGACGCGACCCAGCAAATCGGCCTTAGCACCGAGCGGGCCAACGCTCAGGCCGAGCTGCGCGCCGCCCAGCAGGACTACGCCCGGCTGCAAACCATTGCCGACATAGCCGCCCGCAAAGATGTGGTGGCCGCCGAGCTGCGCCTGCGCCAGGCCCGGCAGAACGCGGCCATCCTGAACGGCCAGGCCAGCCAGCGGCGCGTCAGCATCACGTCTCCCATCAGCGGCACCGTGGATGTGTTCAGCCTGGCCGTGGGGCAGCAGGTGAGCCAGGGCGACGAGCTGTTTCGGGTTATCAACCCCGGCAAGCTGCGGGTGGAGGCCCAGGTTTTTGCCCCGGATCTGGCCAAAATCACGCCCGGCGCGGCGTTTTGGGTGGAGGGGCTGCAGGGCCAGGCCGAGGGCGTGCCGGCCCGGCTGGTGGTGTTTTCCAACGTGGTGAACCCCGTGAACCAGGCCCGGCAGCTCATTCTGGAGCTGGATGCGGCGGCTAAACCGCAGTTTCGGGCCGGGCAGGCCGTGAGCGTGCAGGTGCTGGGCCAGCCCGGCGGCGGCCCCCGGCAGCTGGTGGTGCCCACCGCCGCCCTCACCGACCTGAGCGGCAAGCCGGTGGTGTTCGTGCACACCACGCCCGAAGAGTTCAAAATCCGCTACGTGCAGCCCGGCCCCGCCAACGGCCAGCAAACCGTGCTGCTCGGCGGCGACGTGCACGAAAACGACCGGGTAGTAACCGTGGGCACCTACCAGCTCAAATCCATCTACCTCAATCAGTGAGATGGTGAAATGGTGAAATGGTGAGTTTTCTGTTCGGTTTGCGCCTAATGCGCCATTTGCGCGGATTGCGCAAGCCGAACAGAAAACTCACTATTTCACCATCTCACTATTTCACTATCTCCCCACCATGCTCGATAAAATCATTCGTTTCGCTTTGCAGAACCGGCTGCTGATGCTGGCTTTTGCGGCGGCGCTGCTGGTGGCCGGCGCCTATACGGCCCGCCAGCTGCCCGTTGATGTGCTGCCCGACCTGGACCGGCCCCGCGTGACGGTGTTTCTGGAGGCCGCCGGCATGGCTCCCGAGGAAGTGGAAGCCCTGGTGACGCTGCCCGTGGAAACCGCCCTGAACGGCGCCACCGGCGTATCCGCCGTGCGCTCCAACTCCGCCATCGGCCTGGGCATGGTGTTCGTGGAGTTCGACTACGGCACCGACATTTTCACGGCCCGCCAGATAGTGGCCGAGAAGCTGCAAACCGTGGGCGAGCAGCTCCCCGCCGGCATCACGCCCGTGCTGGGCCCCATTTCCTCCGTCATGGGCCAGATTATGCTGGTGGGCTTGTCAATTGAGAATGAAGAGTTAAAAATTAAAAATGACTCGCTGAGCCCCCCCAAATCGTCAGGCTCCCCCTCTCCTATGGAGAGGGGACCGGCCCCGGAGGGGTCCCGTGAGGTTACCACGGCCGCGGGCCTGCGCACGCTGGCCAACTACACCGTGCGCCAGCGCCTGCTCAGCATTCCGGGCGTGGCCCAGGTCATCCCCATCGGCGGCGAAAACCTGCAGTATCAGGTGCTGCTCGATATGCCCCGCCTGAACGCGGTGGGCCTCACCATCACGCAGGTGGAAGACGCGCTGCGCCGCTCCAACCTGAACACCACCGGCAATTTCTTCGACCGCAACGGTTCCGAAGTGCTCATTCGTAACCTGGGCCGGCTGCGCTCGGTCGAGGACATTGAGAACATCATCGTGGGCTACCGCGAGGCCTCGCCCGTTACGGTGAAGCAGGTGGCTACGGTGGCGTTCGGGGCCCGCTTCAAGCGCGGCGACGGCAGCGTGAACGGCCGCCCGGCCGTGATTCTGAGCATCGAGAAGCAGCCGGGCGCGGCTACCGTGGGCCTCACAGAAGCCGTGGAAAAAGCCCTGGCCGAGCTGAAGCCCGCCCTGCCCCCGGATGTGCAGGTAAATACGCGCCTGTTCAAGCAATCGGACTTCATCGAGTCGAGCATTACCAACGTGGAAGAAGCCCTGCGCGACGGGGCCATTCTGGTGGTCATCGTGCTGTTTGCGTTTCTTCTGAACGTGCGCACCACGTTTATCTCCCTGGTGGCCATTCCGTTGTCATTGCTCGTCACGGCGCTGGTGTTTCGCTTTGCGGGCATTTCTATCAACACCATGACGCTGGGCGGGCTGGCCATTGCCATCGGCGAGCTGGTGGATGATGCCATCGTGGACGTGGAAAACGTGTTCCGGCGGCTGCGCGAAAATCAGCAGCTGGCCCGGCCCCGGCCCGCCTTGCAGGTGATTTACGCGGCCTCCTCGGAGGTGCGCAACTCTATTGTGTACGCCACCATCATCGTGGTGCTGGTGTTTTTGCCGCTGTTTGCGCTGGAGGGCATGGAAGGCCGCATTTTCGCGCCCCTGGGCATTGCCTACATCACCAGCATCGTGGCCTCGCTGTTTGTGTCGCTCACTATCACGCCGGTGCTGTGCTACTATCTGCTGCCCGGCATGAAGCAGATCCGGCAGGCTGGGCAGGATGGCGGGCTGGTGCGCTGGCTGAAGCGCCAGGATACGCGGCTGCTGCATTGGGGCCTGGCCCGGCCCCGGCTGGTGCTGGGCACGGCGGCAGCGCTTTTTGGGCTGGCGGTGGCGCTGGTGCCGTTTTTCGGAACCGAGTTTCTGCCGCCCTTCAACGAAGGCTCGCTCACCGTCAACTTTTCGGCCCCGGCCGGCACTTCCCTCGCCGAAAGCAACAAGCTGGGCACGCTGGGCGAGCAGCAGATGCTGAAGCTGCCCGAGGTGGCCTACACTGCCCGCCGCACCGGCCGCGCCGAGCTGGACGAGCACGCCGAATCGGTGAACAACTCCGAAATCGAAGTGGCCTTCAAAACCGAAGATGAGCTGGAAAAGCAGGGCCTGAAAATGCGCAGCCGCGACGAAATACTGACCGACCTGCGCCAGAAGCTCAGCCTGATTACGGGCGTGAACGTGAACATCGGCCAGCCCATTTCCCACCGCCTCGACCACCTGCTGAGCGGCGTGCGGGCGCAGGTGGCCATTAAGGTATTCGGCAACGATTTGCTGGCGCTGCGCCGCTACGCGGGTGAAATCAGGGCCGCCGCGGCCGGGGTGCCGGGCGTGGTCGATTTGCAGGTGGAAAAGCAGGTGCAGATTCCGCAGCTGCTGGTGCGCCCCCGCGACGCGGCCCTGCAGGCCTACGGCCTCGACCGCGGCCGCGTGGTGGCCACGCTGCAAACGCTGTTTCAGGGCGAAGTCGTGTCGCAGATGCTCGACGGGCAGCAGCGCTTCGACCTGCTGGTGAAGCTGCCCGAAAATCAGCGCAACGACATTGCCACCATCGCCCAGACCCGCATCGAAACGCCCGCCGGGGCCCTGATTCCGGTGAGCCAGGTGGCCGACGTGCGCTACGAGCCCGGCCCGAACACCATCAACCACGAAAACAGCCAGCGCCGCATCATCCTCTCGCTGAACGTGGCCGGCCGCGACCTGGGCAGCACCGTCAGGGAGATTCAGGCCAAAGTCGGGCAGCAGGTGAAGCTGCCGGCGGGCTACTACCTCACCTACGGCGGGCAGTTTGAGAGCCAGCAGGCGGCCTCGCGCAAGATTCTGTGGCTGAGCTTGTTCTCCCTAACCGGCATTTTCCTGGTGCTGTTTTCCCACTTCCGGTCGGGCTGGCTGGTGGCGCAGATCATGCTCAACATTCCGCTGGCCCTCATCGGCTCGGTGGTGGCGGTGCTGCTCACGGGCGGCACATTCAGCATTGCCTCGCTGGTGGGCTTCATCACCCTCACCGGCATTGCCTCGCGCAACGGCATCATGATGATTTCGCACTACATTCATCTGGTGGAGCACGAGGGCGAGAAGTTCGGGCCGGCCATGATTATCCGCGGCTCACTGGAGCGCCTGGTGCCGGTACTGATGACGGCCCTGGTGGCTGCCCTGGCCCTGGTGCCGCTCACGCTGGCTAAGGACGCGCCGGGCAAGGAAATCCTCTACCCGGTGGCCACCGTCATCCTCGGCGGCCTGCTTTCCTCCACCTTCCTCGACATCATCGTAACGCCCGTAGCCTTCTGGCTGCTGGGCGAAAAAGCCCTGGCCCAGTACCGCCGCGGCCACCATGAAGTCAGCCTCGATGAGCACCCGGCGGAGCCGGCTGGCCCGTAGCGCGAAAATCCGTTTCGCGACGAGCGAAGCGAGTATCCGACCTTGCGCCACTTGCGCTTTCTGAAGATGAGCAGGGCATAAATCATGCTGGTCGGCGGCGCAATTCTGTACTACTTCCGGCGCACGCGGCGCTACTTTTGCGCGTTGCTTTCTCAACTCCGCCCCCTTCCGGGCGGCTTCAACTCTTCGCTTATGAAAACCCTGCGCTTCAAGACCAACATCAATTGCGGCGGCTGCATCAAAGCCGTAACTCCCGCCCTGAACGGCGAAAAAGCCATCCATTCCTGGCAGGTCGATACCGCCAGCCCCGACAAGATTCTCACCATCAGCGGCGAGCTGAGCGAGGCCCAGGTGGTGGCGCTGGTTGAAGAAGCAGGCTTTCAGGCCCAGGTTGCCTGACGTACTTTTCATTCACCAAAGGTTAGAAAAAGGCCTTCTACAGTTTGTAGAAGGCCTTTTATACTTGTAAAGCCCAATGTAGAGACGCATACTTGCGTCTCGTCGTCCGCGCCGTTCAACGGGTTCGTTCAACGACGAGACGCAAGTATGCGTCTCTACATCGTGCCGATAATTACTCAATAGCCACCCGGTGGCTGATGGTATGCTCCGGCGAGGTTAGCTGCAAAGTATAAAGGCCGGCGGGCAGGCCCAGCAGCTCAAAATTGATGGCCTGCCGGGGCGCGCTGGCGGCCAGGCGGCGCTCCAGCACGATGCGGCCGTAGCGGTTATAAAGTGTGGCCTGCACTGGCTGCCCCGTCAGGTCGTCTGGCAGGCTGAGCGTAACCCGCTCGTGGGCCGGATTCGGGTATAGCTCCAACGACGCAGCCGGCGCGGTGGAAGCCAGGGGTGCGGCGCGGCGGGCATCGGGGCCCAGGTGTGCCAAGAAGGAGCCGCCGGGCGTACCCGTGAGGCTATAAGCGCCAAACTCGCAGGTGTTCATCAGGGAGCCGGTGAGGTACACGCGCTGGCCGGGACCATAGGCCAGGCTTTGCCCCCAGCTCTGGCCAGAGCCACCGGCCGCGGCCCGCCACAGGTCCGTGCCGTTCACTTTCATGGCCGCAACCCGCGCCTGGGTCGTCATCAGCGGCGTAGTCATCACCACCAGCTGGCGGGCATCGGGCGAGAGGCGGATTTGGCTGCGGGCTTCGGCCGCGTGCAGCTGCTGGGCCCACACCACCGCGCCACCGCTGGTGTAGCGGGCCACAAACGCCTGCTGCTCGGCACTGCCGGGCAGCGCAACAGCACCCAGCGTAGCGGCACCGGTATTGTAGCCGCTCACGAAGCAGTTGCCGCTGGCATCTACGCTCAGGCTGGAGCCCGAATCGTTGCCGACGCCCCCGGCAATGCGCACCCAGCGGGTTTCGCCCTGGCCGCGGCCGAATTTGGCCACGATGATATCGGACGGCGACGTGCTGATGGGGCTGGTGCTGGGTCCGGAATACGTTACCCCGTCAATGGTCATGGGGCCATTGGCCATGCCGGTTACGTAGCAGTCCCCGGTCGCGTCGAGGCCAATGCCGTTGCCGGCGGTGAACAGCGACGACTCGGTGGTTTTGACCCACTGGGGCGTGCCGACGGCATTATACCGCACCACAAACAGCTGGCGGCGTAGCGAAAACGGGAAGGTGAGGTGTCCGAACGTGACGGTGGTGCCGCTCAGGTTGCCGGTCACCACGCAGTTGCCGGCGGCATCGGCCGCAATAGCGCGGGCCTCGTTGGCGTAGCCGCTGCCGCCGCCCTGGCGCGACCAGCGCACCGCGCCATCGGGCCCGCACTTGAGCACCAGTATCTGGGGCCAGAAGGAAGAGTTAACCAGCGGGCTGCCGCCGGTATTATAGTCGAGCGTACCCGTGAAACTGCCCGTGACGTAGCAGTTGCCGGCGGCATCCAGGGCCAGCGCGGCACCGTAGGCCGTAGCGCCGGCACCGGCTACCTGCTTGGCCCACAGCAGCGTACCGTCGGGCCGAAATTTGGCAATGCACAAATCGGTGCTGCCCCGGCTGGTGAGCGAAGTGCCGCCCATCCCAACGGTGCCGCTGAAGCTGCCGGTGGCGTACACGTTGCCCGTTGCGTCGGTGGCTAACCCATTGAAGGTAAACGCCGTCTGCTGAGCCCCCTGCCACGCGGATTGTGCCAGGCTGCTGGTAGCAATAAAAGTCAAGATGAGCAAAGAAAAGAATGCTTTCATAAAAGTTGGAGGAAAGGAAGATGAATGGATTGGAAAGAAAATGTGCACTACCACGCTCGCAATGGCGCTAAACACGTACCCACGACACAAACACACGCTCACAACACAGTGCTGCCGGGGCCACAGCCTCCCCGGGAGCCGACCATCTTTGCCTTACAACCGGCCAACGGATGATGAACAGGATCCTACCATCCGAATATATAGGTATAATTTGAAAATGCATACAATAAAAATGATACATTATCCGAAATACATTATATCGATTTAGGACATTCCCACGCCAGCCCGGCAGTAGCCTACCGCTCCTTTCAGCCAGTACCAACCCTAACCCAACGGCGTAGAAACCGCCGGAGCGGCGCAGCGCAACAGGCTACCCGCCAGCACGAAAAGGCCGTGGATGGCTGCGGCGGCGGGGCGGCGCGACTCAGGAATCGAAAAAAATAACAGCCAGGGCTGCGCAAGTGGGTGCAGTTGCAGCCGGACTTTATAACAGTCTCAGCATCAGCTTACATCCTTCATCGAGCAGCAGAATGGAAAAAGCCACGGCCAGCGCCAGGGCCCAGTCCTGGGCTGTGAGGGCGGTGGTGTGGAAGATGAGCTGGGCCGCGGGCCACTGCACCACCAGCACCTGCAAGCCGGCCACAGCCGCCAGCGCCAGCCACAGCCGGCCATTACTGAAAAACAGCCTGTTGAAGGTGGAGCCGTGCTCGGCGCGGGCATTGAACACGTTGAAAAACTGGAACAGCACGAAGGTGGTAAAGGCCAGCGTGAGGGCGTACACCTCGCCGTACGGCTGAGCGTAGTGAAACACGCCCAGCGTGCCAGCAGCCATGATCAGCCCATACAGCAGCAGCCGCCAGAAGCGGCTCAGGGACAGAATGCGGGCCCCGGCGCGGCGCGGCGGCTCCTGCATGATGCCCGGCCGCGCCGCTTCCAGACCCAGCGTCATGGCCGGCGGGCCATCCATAATAATGTTGATCCAGAGCAGCTGAATGGCCGTGAACGGCGTGGGCAACCCCAGCAGCTGCGCCCCCAGCACCGTGAGAATGGCCCCGATGTTGGTGGAAAGCTGAAAGCGCACGAACTTGACGATGTTGTCGTAGATGGTGCGGCCCTCCCGCACGGCCCCCACGATAGTGGCGAAGTTGTCGTCGGTGAGCACCATGGTGGCGGCCTCGCGGGTCACTTCGGTGCCGGTGATGCCCATTGCTACCCCGATATCGGCGTTTTTCAGCGCCGGCGCGTCGTTCACACCGTCGCCGGTCATGGCCACGATGTGGCCGCGGGCCTTGAGGGCCTGCACGATCTTTACCTTGTGCTCGGGCGCGACGCGGGCAAAAACGCCCGTTTGCTCGATGCGCCCGGCCAGCTCCTCTACGCCGAGGCGGTCCAGGTCGGCTCCGGTGAGCATGGCCCCGGTCAGGCCCAGCTCGCGGGCAATGGCGGTGGCGGTGGCGCTATGGTCGCCGGTAATCATCTTGACCTGAACGCCGGCCTCGCGGCACTGCCGGATGGCCTCCCGGGCCTCGGGCCGGGGCGGGTCGATGAGGCCGACCAGCCCGACCAGGCACAGGCTATCGGCCCAGGGCATAAGCGGGGCGGCGGGGTCGAATTCGGCGGCCGGAATGGTGCGCCGGGCCACGGCCAGCACGCGCAGCGCCTGCCCGGCAAACGCCGTGTTGGCGGCCTCGAAACCGGCGCGGGCCGCTTCATCCAGCACTACCTCGCCCGTAGCGCCCAGCACGCTGCCGGCTCGGGCCAGCAGCACATCGGGAGCCCCTTTCACCAGCATGTGCACCTGCCCGCCAGCGGGGTGAAAGGTGGCCATAAACTTGTGGGCCGAGTCGAAGGGAATTTCGGCTCGGCGCGGGTGCTGCGCGGTGGCGGCATCCTGGGCTATGCCGCCCTTGGCCGCCAGCGCCAGCAAAGCGCCCTCGGTGGGGTCGCCCAGCAGCTGGCCTTCGTGAATGCGGGAGTCGGCACAAAGGGCGGCGGGCAACAGCAGGGGCTGAAAATCAGGCAGCGCGGCGTTGTTTTCGGCATGGATAGCTCCCTGGCCGGAGTAGCCTTCGCCGCTCACGGCAAAGTGCCGGCCCTGGTAAAACAGCCGGCAGGCCGTCATCTGGTTCAGGGTAAGCGTGCCGGTTTTGTCGGAGCAGATGACCGTAGTGGAGCCCAGCGTCTCGACTGCCGAGAGCTTCTTCACAATGGCTCGGTTCTTCATAATGCGCTTCATGCCGATGGCCAGAATTACCGTCACCACCGCTGGCAGCCCCTCCGGGATGGCGGCCACGGCCAGGGCAATGGAGGTCATAACGGTTTGGAGCAGCGGCGCGCCGCGCAATATGCCCAGCCCGAAAATCAGGGCCACTACCACGCCCGCAATGAGGGCCAGGCGCTTGCCCAGCCCGTCGAGCTGCGCCTGCAGGGGCGTGGGGTGCTCGGGGGCCGCGGCCAGCAGCCCACTGATGCGGCCCATCTCGGTGGTCATGCCCGTGGCCGTGACCACCAGCTCCAGGCGGCCCCGCGTCACCACCGTGTTCATGAAGGCCATGTTTACGCGCTCGGCCAGCGCGGGCGTGCCGGGCGGCAGCGTCCCGACCTGCTTGCCCACCGCCTGCGACTCGCCGGTGAGGGCCGCCTCAGCCACTTCCGCGTTGTGCGCTACCAGCACGCGCCCATCGGCCGGCACCCGGTCGCCGGCTTCCAGCAGCACCACATCGCCCGGCACCAGCTGCTCGGCCGCTATTTCCTGGGGCCGGCCCTCACGCCGTACGCGGGCGTGCTGGGCCAGCATTTTGCTGAGGGCGGCCAGCGTGGCCTCGGCGCGGTGCTCCTGGTAGAAGCCCAGCGTAGCATTGAACACAACCACCACCAGAATTACCACCACGTCTTTCACGTCGCCGACGGCGGCGGCCAGGACCGTGGTGGCCAGCAGCACCAGCACCAGCACATTTTTGAACTGATCCAGAAACTTCCGCCACACCGGGCGCGGCGGCCGGGCGGTCAGTTGGTTGGGGCCGTATTCGCGCAGTCGGCGCGCCGCCTCGGCCGGGCTCAGGCCCTGCTCGGCAGTGGTGGCCAGCCGCTGCAGGCATTCCTGGGGGCTAAGGCTGTACCAGGCGGGGTCTTGAGGCGCGTGCTTCGTCATGGCTGGGGCTTCCGCATTCGTGAGCAGACCACCGATGCCACCCGAAGCCGGCAGGCCTGCCGGCACCACTTCACCCTCCGGGCCCCGAAAAGCCGATCCGGAGGGCCGGCCGCACGATCTGCACATCCCGCCGCTCGGGATATCATAGTCAATATACGATATCCTGACCAAGGCTCCCAGCCCATTTGGCCAGCGGCGGCGGGCCCGCGCTACCGCCGCCGCTGGGCAGGCTTTTTCTCCGCAGGCTTCACCATAGTGCCAAAAGCGCCTTTTTTCTCGAAGGACTGAATCACCTCGTCTTCCACCGGCGTGCGCTTCACCACGGGGTTATTGGCCCAGAATTCGGGGTCGTACTTCACGCTTTTAATGGCCTCCAAGTCCCGGTCGCGCACGCTCACGCGGGCGTAGGGCAGGTTGGTAGGCGTGGTGCTGGTGTCGTAGAAGAACGTGAACGACGACACGCTGAGCGGGGCCACGGGCTTGCCCGGCGTGAGCAGCTCCGCGTTCAGGCTCACCTTCACGTATTCGAGCGGCGCCACCGGGGCCTCGGTGCTCTGAAACGCCATTTCGATGGCCAGCTTCGTGTTGCGGAATTTTTGGTTCACGTTGTTGGTGGAGGCCGTGAAGTTGGGCGTGCTCATGTGGTAGCGCACCACACGGTACGAGTCGATGTCAATCCAGATGGTGCCCTCGGCGCGGTACTTGGTCAGCTCGGGGCGGGTTTCGAAGGCAATTTCGGCAATGCCGCCCTTGGTCGAGTCGGCCCCGGAAAGCACGCCTTTCAGCTCCAGCAGGTAGTTTTTCACCACGCTCGGGCTCAGCAGCGCCAACGATTTGGTGGTGTCGCCATTGGCATCATACAGACCGTAGGATTTGGTGTAGAGGGAGAAGTTGGCGAAGCTGGTCAGGCTGGTTTTGGCGGCGTAGCGGCCCTGCGCCATGGTGGTGCCCTCGATGCGGGCATTGCTGGATTTCACGTTCCAGACCACTTCCTGCAGCTCCGTGGGCTCGTTGGCAATGCGCGTAATCTGGCGGTAAAAAGCCTTGCCGTAGTATTTATGGCCGTAGTTGCGCTCCATTTGCCGGTAAGCCTGCCCCACCAGCTGAAACGGGTAGCTGCCCACTTTCACCTCGGGCAGGGCCACCACGGCGGCGGCCAGCGGAATGCGCAGCAGCTCGGCGTTGCTGGTCACGCGCAGCGTGTCGCGCAGGTGCCCCAGCTCCGACAAAATCAGCGTGACGGGCAGCTTAGGCACGCTCAGCGTGAACTCGCCCTCCACGTTGGTAGTGGTGCCGATGGTGGTTTTGTTTACCGAAACGCTGGCAAACGGCAGCACTTCCTTCGTGTCTTTGTCGATGACGGTGCCGCGCAGCTGCACCTGAGCCCGGGCCGAAAGCGTGAGCAGCGCCAGCAGCAGCAGCAGGCCGGCCGGGCGGCGGAAGCGGGCGGAAAAGAAGGTCGGAAAAGCCAAAGCAGTAGAACGTGAAGTGAGCGGTCGAGCAAAGCCGGATAACGGCGCGAAGCCGCCGGAGGATATACGCGCCGCAAAAATAGCCAAATTGGAAGTGCGGCGGGGTAGCTGTCCTCTTACGCCATCTGTCATCCTGAGCTTGCGAAGGACCTTATTACGGCCGAACGACTATCGTACCAACGACTCGTTCTCATCCCATAAGGTCCTTCGCTTTGCTCAGGATGACAGACGGCTTAAAGTGACAGACGGCTCGGTGCGCCAGACACATTTAATGCCAGCCTGCCCGCGCCCATCCGCTACCTTCACCCCCATGAACAAGTATCTGCTTTGCGCGCTGGCCCTAGGGCTGCAGCAGTGTCACCCGGCCACCGTGATTCACGAGGCATCCGACCGGGAGCTGACCATTGCCTTCGGCTCCTGCAACCGTCAGGATATGGCCCAGCCGCTCTGGGACGACATTGCGGCCCAACGGCCCGATGTCTGGATCTGGCTCGGCGACAATATCTACGGCGACACGAACGATATGACGGTGCTGCGCCAGAAGTACGACGACCAGCTCAACCAGCCCGACTACCGCCAGTTCCGCCAGCAGGTGCCCGCCATCATCGGCACCTGGGACGACCACGACTACGGCCGCAACGACGGCAACAAATCCTACCCCTTCAAGCGTCAGAGCCAGCAGGCGGCCCTCGACTTTCTGCAGGAGCCCGCCGACAGCCCGCGCCGCCGCCAGGAGGGCATCTACGCCGCCTACGACTATGCCGTGAACACCAAAACAGTGAAGGTGCTGCTGCTCGACGACCGGTATTTTCAGGATTCGCTCTACCGCGACGCGCAGAAAGTGTATCAGCCTAACCTGAGTGGCGACCTGCTCGGCGAGGCCCAGTGGCAGTGGCTGGAGCAGCAGCTGCGCACCAGCCGCGCCGATGCCCACATCATTGCCTCGGGCATTCAGTTTTTGCCCCAGCAGCACGCCTACGAGAAGTGGAGCAACTTTCCGGCCGCCCGCCGGCGCCTGCTCCGGCTGCTGGCCGCCACCCACGCCAAAGGTGTGCTGCTCATCAGCGGCGACCGGCACATCGGCGAGATTTCCCGGGCCAGCGTGCCGGGCGTGCCGTATCCGGTCTACGAGGTCACGTCGAGCGGCCTCACGCACCCGTCCTCCCAAAATAGCGGCGAGCCCAACGACCTGCGCGTGGGGCCGCTCGTGAATGAGAAGCACTACGGCCTGTTCCGCTTCCGCGAGCAGCGGGGCCGGCTGCTGGTCACGGCCCAGCTCAAGGGCGAATACGACCAGGTATTTTATTCACAGGAAATTGCGGTAAAGAAGTGAACGAGGCGCGGGCGGGCCGATTCACCCTCGCCGCCGAGTATCTTTGCCACATGGCTGCACCTCTCCTTCTCACCGACCTCTACATTTACCCCGTCAAGTCTCTGGGCGGCATCCGCGTGACGGAGGCCGTGGTGGAGCCCCGCGGCCTGCGCCACGACCGCCGCTGGCTGATTGTGGATGAGCGCAACCAGTTCATGACCCAGCGGCAGACCGCCGAGATGGCCCATCTGAAAGTAGCGCCCGCCTACAATGGCTTCCTGCTCAGCCACGCTGCCCGCCCCGAGCTGCTGCCGCTCTACGTGCCCTTCGAGGCCACGCCCGAGCGCACGCTGTTCGTCACCGTCTGGGACGATATGGTGTTTGCCTGGCGCGGCACCCCCGCCGCCGACGAGTGGCTGAGTGAGGCGCTGGGCCGCGTCTGCCGGCTGGTATATATGTCGGATATGGTGATGCGGGCCACCGACGGCGGCGCGGCCGACGGTGACGTGAGTTTCGCTGATGCCTACCCTTTTTTGGTTATCGGCCAGGCCTCGCTCGATGATCTGAATACGCGCCTGGCTGAGCCCGTGCCCATGAACCGCTTCCGGCCCAATCTGGTCTTCAGCGGCGGCACTCCTTATGAGGAAGAAACATGGCGCGATTTTGCCGTGGCCGGGCAGCCTTTCGTGGGTGTGCGCCCCTGCGGCCGGTGCGTGGTCACCACCATCGACCAGCACACGGCCCAGAAGAGTGCCGAGCCGCTGCGCACGCTGGCCACCTACCGCACCAGCGGCAACAAGGTCATGTTCGGCCAGAACGTGACCGGGCCGGGCCGGGGAATAGTGCGCGTAGGCGACGCAGTGACGGTTTTGAGCCGAAGCTAGAACCGGGTTACCCGTCGCCTGATTATACCATCTGCGCCGCAGCCGTTACTAACGAATCCGGCATGTTGCATTTTGCTCACACCGTAAATTTATAGTAGATTTGAAAAATAAATTTAAACACAAATAGTACAAATCTCTCTTTATCTGCTTCCCGGATTCTTGCCTGGCAGCAGCCTGGTTTTCTGCTCTTATTCTCATCCCGCCCTCCCTACCTGTTGCTCATGCGTCTGTTCTCTCCTTTGCGTTGGCTGTTGCTGATAGTTTGTCTGGGGCTGCTTGTACCGCAACGGCTCCGGGCCGCCAATGTCAGCAGCCGGCAGCTGCACCATACCTGGAATGAGCTTCTGGCCAAGCATATAACCAACGATGGTCACGTAGACTACGCTGGTTTCCTGGACGACGAGGACAAGCTGGATGCCTACCTGCAAACCATCCGCAAAACGCCGCCCGATGAGCAAGCCTGGAGCCGCAACGACCAGCAGGCCTACTGGCTGAACGTGTACAATGCCGCCACCGTGTACATGGTATTGCAATACTACCCGGTGACGAGCATGAACGAAATCAAGGTTAAAACCCTGAAAGGCAGCAAGTCGGCGTGGGAAGCGCCCAGCGTGACGGTGGGCACCCGCCAGTACTCGCTCAACCAGATTGAGCGCGAGGTGCTACGCACTAAGTTTCAGGACCCGCGGGTGCATTTTGCCCTGGTGTGCGCCGCCGAAACCTGTCCGCCCCTGCTCAACGAGGCCTACGACGGGGCCCGCCTCAACCAGCAGCTCGACGATCAGGCGCGGCGCTTTCTCAATACCGTCCGGTTCAACCAGCTGGCTCCCGACCACGTGCGGCTTTCCAGCGTATTCGACTGGTACTCGGCCGAGTTTGGCGAAGGCAACGCCCTGATTGCCTGGCTAAACCGCTACGCCACCGTCAAGATTGCGCCCACGGCCAAAGTAGACTTTCTGCCCTTCGACTGGGCCCTGAACGACCGTTCGCGGCAGGCCGAAAACCAGGCGCTGCGTTAGGCTTTCACCTTTGGCGGGCATCAAATCGGCCCCGGCGCTGTTAGTAGCAGCCGGGGCTTTTTCGTGCCCGCTTGGGTCGGGCCCGGCCTTTTTCTTCGCCGCTAACTCTCTTATGGATTCTAAATTTCTGCTGGATTTTCTGCGCGACCTCGCCGCCAACAATCACAAAGCATGGATGGATGAGCACCGCGCCGACTACCACCGTGCCCGCGCCGTTTTCAGCGGGCTGGTGCAGGCCGTGCTCGAAGGCACCCAGCGCTTCGAGCCCGCGCTGCTGGGCCTCACGGTGCCCGAAACCATGTTTCGCATCAACAAAAACGACCGTTTTCAGCAGAGCCAGGAGCCCTACAAGCGCCACATGGGGGCCAGCCTCACGCAGGGCGGCCGGCACGCGCCGCGGGCTGGCTACTTCTTGGCCGTGCAGCCCGGCGGTGAAACCTGGGTGGGCGCCGGCAAATGGCACCCCGAGCCCGCCGCGCTGGCCCGCATCCGCCAGGAAATTCATTACAGCGGCCCGGCTTTCCACGCCCTGCGCGCCACCGACGACTTCCGCCGCCACTTCCCCGCCGGCCTAGAGGGCGACCGGCTGCTGCGCCCACCGAAAGGCTACGAAAAGGATGACCCGGACATCGAGCTGCTCAAATTCAAGGACTTCGTGGTCACCAAATCCTTCACCGATGCCGAGGTGCGGCACGCAGATTTCGTGGCCCGCGTCACCGAGACGTTTCAGGCCGCGCAGCCGTTTGTGCGGTTTCTGAATGAAGCAATGGAGGAGTAACGCCTGTCATTGCGAGGACGAAGGACGAAGCAATCCGTCCTGGACAATGCGCCAAACTTTGTAAACAGAAAAGCCCTGACGTATGCGCTACGTCAGGGCTTTGTGCTTAATCAAGGCTCAGCTCATTGTCCGGGACGGATTGCTTCGTCCTTCGTCCTCGCAATGACAGGGCCGCATTTCCTTAAAACAGGCCGAAAAGCGTGCTATTAATCTTTTCGATGATGATGCCCAGGTCTTCCGGGTTGTTCACGTAGTCGAGATTGTTCACGTCCACGATGAGCAGCTTGCCGGATTTGTAGTTGCTGATCCAGCGCTCGTAGTTTTCGTTGAGATTTTTGAGGTACTCAATCTTGATGTTGTTCTCGTAGTCGCGGTTGCGCTTGTCGATTTGCTGGATGAGCTTGGGCAGGTCGGCGCGCAGGTAGAGCAGCAGGTCGGGCGCATCCACCATGCTGATCATCGACTCGAACAGGTTCAGGTAGTTCTGGTGGTCACGCTCGGTCATCAGGCCCGAGTCGTGCAGGTTGGCGGCGAAGATGTGGGCATCTTCGTAGATCGTGCGGTCCTGAATAACGCCTTTGCTGGCCTGCTGCAGCTTTTTGATGTGCTGGGTCTGGCGGAAGCGGCTGTTCAGGAAATACACCTGCAAATGAAACGACCAGCGGGGCATGTCGTCGTAGAAATCCTTCAGATACGGATTGTGGTCCACGTCTTCCAGAAAAACTTCCCAGTTGAAATGATGGGCCAGCTTGTTGGCCAGCGTGGTTTTGCCAGCACCAATGTTGCCGACGATTGCAATATGCATGAGTGAGGTGCGGGAAGGGACGATACGAAAAAAGTGCCCGCAAAAGTAAGGGAAACCAGCGGAACCTCGGCCGCTAAAATGCCCGCGCCCCGCCGCGCGGCAGCTGGGGCGCTACCAGCAAAATAAGGTCAACAATAAATTGACTCGGCACGGTATATTCGTTAATTTGTATGTTACAATCAGGCTTCTTCCCCCGGCAGATTTCCTTCTTCCCGGCTTTAGCAGCTTATTGCTTTTTTCAAGCCTGAAGCCGGCCATTGGTGCCGCGGCGGGCATTTTTTGCTGCTGATGGCTGCCCTGTCTACTTCCTACACCGACCTGCAAACCGTGCTGGATGAGCACGGCCGCCTGATTGCGTCGTTCCGCCACTACCCCAACGAGCAGCTGCTCTACATTCGCTGGAGCGGCAACCTGACCGGCAAAGAGGTGATTCGGGTGGCCATGGCGGGCGGAGCCATTCAGCAGGAGCTGCACTGCCCGCTGCTGCTCAACGACAAGACCGATGCCACCGGCGACTGGTCGGAGGCGCTGCCGTGGCTGGAGTATGAGTGGCTGCCGCAGGCGCTGGCAGAAGGGCTGCGGGCATTTGCCTACGTGTTTTCGCCCGATATGCAGAACCAGATTATCAGCCTGGAATTTGCGGAGCGCGTGAGCAAGCAGCTTCCCATCCAGCTGTTTTATGACGTGAGCACGGCCTGGGAATGGCTGCGCCGCCAGCACGCCGCCGCCTGAGCGAGCGGCGGGCTGGCGGCGCAGATGAGGAAAGCAGGCCCGAGAGGCTACTTGTCGTTCACTAGGTCCTTCACATCGCGGGCTTTTTCCAGTGTGCGAAACTCGGTTTGCAGCGAGCGTACCCGAATCCGGTCGTCGAGGCTGAGCTGCTCGCGCACCACTTCGTAGCGGGCATTCAGGCGCTCGAGCACGGCGCTGGCGGCGCTCCAGTCGGCCTGGCTCCACTGGCGGCGGTTGTCGCGGGTGTGCTCCAGCAGGCGGCCGTAGAGGTCGGGCAGCTCGGTGGCGCGGGCGGTGCTTATCACCACGGTTTCGTTCAGCAGGCGGCGCTGGGTTTCGGCGGCCGTTTCGGGGCGGCGGGCCACGGCATCGAGGCTATCCTGCTTGGAAGCCCACTTTTCGTAGCGCACTTTCTGGGTGGTGTACTCGCGCTTGCTCTGGCCCGAAAGGCTGTCCACGGCCGCATCGATGCGCTTGCTCTGGCGGTCGAAGTCCTCTTTGATCCGCGGCAGCTCGCGGCGCACGGTGCTTTCGGCCTGGCTGATTCTTTCATTGACCCAGCTGCTGAACACGTCCAGGTCGCGCTCCAAGGATTTGGGCGTAGTCAGGATGGGCTCCTGCGAACGGGCCGGCGGGGTTTTGGCGGCCGGGGCCTTCGCAGCGGGCGTGGGCGTTTTGACCGGCGCTTTGGGGGCCGGAGCCATCTGGGCGGTAGCCGCCAGCGGGGTGTTCAGCAGGCTGAAAGCCACAAAACTCAGGGGAAGCAGGAGGTTTTTCATGGGTTTGGGGCGAGAGGGATGAGCAGACAACGCCGGGCCCGGTGCCGGGCGTATGGCGGCAGCCTGGCAAATTATGGCCCAAAACGTAGCCACTGGCCGGCAGGGTTCGTTTTATAGCCAAAAAACCGCACTTTTGTAGCTTATGCCGCCTTCCTCTGCTACCGCCCCCATTGCCGTTCAGCCCGCCACCCTGGCCGATATTCCGACCATCGTGGCCCTGGCCGAGGCTACCTGGGAGCCTACCTACCGCTTCATCATCTCGCGGGAGCAGCTGGAGTATATGTACCGCGTCATCTACACGCCGGCCTCGCTGCGGCGGCAGATGGTGGACAACGGCCACCGGTTTCTGCTGCTCTCGGCCGAGGGCCACGCCTGCGGGTTTGCCTCCTACTCGGCCAAAGAGCCCGCCGGCACCTACCACCTGAACAAGATCTACCTGCTGCCCTCGCACCAGGGCCAGGGGCTGGGCCAGCACCTGCTGGAAGCCGTGGAAAGCGCCGTGCGCGAAGCCGGCGGCACCGTGCTGGAGCTGAACGTGAACCGCCACAACCCCGCCCTGGCATTTTATGAGCGCCTGGGCTTCCAGCGCCACCAGGAAGTCGACATTGCCATTGGCCCCTACTGGATGAATGATTACGTGATGCGCAAAGAACTCGCGTAATTGCGGAGCGGTTGGTTCGCCGCGCCTCCTTTTTCCCTGATTTTCCCGCGTATGCGTTTCTCTACTCCTTTTGCCGTGGCCCGCGTGGGCGCGGTGGCCCTGCTGCTGCTGAGCCAGCTCAGCTTCGGGCAAATTATGAAGCAAAAGCATCTGGAGCTGATTCAGGCCCGCAGCGCCACCTGGAACAAGGCCTTCAACAGCCGCGACACCACGGCGCTGGGCGGCCTGCTGCACCCCGGCTTCACGCTCAGCCAGACCCAGGGCAGCCAGAGCGGGGCCGCCGCCGTGCGCCAGAGCTTCCGCCAGCTGTTTCGCCAGCGCCCCGATATTACCTGGATGAACCGCGGCCTGACCACCGAAGTCAGCAGCCTGGGCAACGTGGCCTACGAAACTGGCGAGTGGGCCGAAGCTTGGACCGACACCCAGGACCAGACCAAAAACCGCGTCATCGGCAAATACTGGCTGATGTGGAAATACGAAAACAACGCCTGGCTGATGTTTTCGGCCATTTACACGCCCATGTCCTGCTCGGGCAATTCGTGCCGGTAGGCTCTCCGACCTGTCATCCTGAGCAGAGCGGAGGACCTTGTTACGGTAGAACGAGTCGTTGTTACGATTATCGTTCTTATCCCATAAGGTCCTTCGCTCTGCTCAGGATGACAAGCATATTGCATGCGACTTCGCTCAGCATGACGCCCCACTTCAACTAACCCTCATCTTCCCAAACCCCCTTTCCATGGCTGCTACCAAACTTACCGTGCTCAGCAACGGGTCCCTCCGCGTAGAGGGTGATTTCGAACTCGTGGATGCCCAGGGCCAGCCCTACGGCCTGGCCGGCCGCGAGCGAATCAGCATCTGCCGCTGTGGCCTTTCCAAAAACAAGCCCTTCTGCGACGGCTCGCACAAAGGCCACTTCGAGCACAACGCCGAAGCCTTCGACCTGCCGGCCCCGAAAGTATAGCGCAAGCTGTCATTGCGAGCGAAGCAAAGCAATCCGTCCTGGACAATGCGCTAAGCTTTGTAAACAGAAAAGCCCTGACGTATGCTTGCGTCAGGGCTTTCTGCTGAAAAGGAGGTTTCTACATCTCAGAGGACGGATTGCTTCGCGTTGCTCGCAATGACAGTTTGTTCAGCTACGCGCTTTCGAACAGGGAGCTGATCAGGTCGACGTATTCCTGGCGGGCGGCTTCCTGGCTTTTGCCGCTCAGGCTGGCCCAGGCATCGTATTTGGCAATGCCTTTGAAGTCGAAGCCGCCGGGCCGGTCGCCGGTTACGTCGCCTTCGGAGGCTTGCTTGTAGAGGGCGTACATCTGGAGCAGCACCATGTTGCTGGGCTTGGAGGGCAATTGCTGAGCGCGAACGGCGGCAGCTTCAAATTCTTCGGGGGTAGCCATGCGAAAGAAGGAGTAGTTTGGGGTGAGAAGAGTATGGAATGCCGGCCGAAACAGGCCCGGCCAGCGCGGGAAGGTACATATTCCGGCCGATACGCCCGCGCGGGGCGCGCGCCGCTATGTTGTATCTTGAGCGCCCACGCTCCCACTTTCCCCTCATGATCAAACCGCTACCCACGCTGGCCTTGCTGGCCGCTACCCTGCTTACGGCCCCGCTGGCCGTGGCTCAGAAAACGTACGTGCAATGCGGCCGCCTGCTGGATATGCGCTCAGCCAAAGCCCAGACCGAAGTGACGCTGGTGCTGGAAAAAGGCCGCGTGACGGCCGTGCAGCCGGGCTACACCACCGGCACCGCCGCCGATAAAGTTATCGACCTGCAAAGCCGCACCGTGCTGCCCGGCCTGATTGACTGCCACGTGCACCTGGAGCATGAAACCAGCAAGGCCGCGTTCCTGCAGGAGTTCACCCAGAACCCCGCCGACGTAGCCTTCAGTGCCCTGGGCTACGCCCGCAAAACCCTGCTGGCGGGCTTCACCACCGTGCGCGACCTGGGCGGCTCGGGCGTGAACGTAGCCCTGCGCAACGCTGTGAATGCCGGGCAGGTAGTGGGGCCGCGCATCTTCACGGCGGGCAAGGCCATATCGGGCACCGGCGGCCACATGGACCCCACCAACGGCTACCGCGAGGACCTGATGGGCGTGCCCGGCCCGGCCGAGGGCGTGGCCAACGGCCCCGACCAGTGTCGGCAGGCCGTGCGCGAGCAGTACAAGCGCGGCGTGGATCTGATCAAGATTGCCAGCACCGGCGGCGTGCTGAGCGTGGCCAAAGACGGCAGCAGCGCCCAGATGACGGAGGTGGAAATAAGGGCCGTGGTGGAAACCGCCCGCGACCTGGGCCTGCGCGTGGCCTGCCACGCCCACGGGGCCGAGGGCATGAAGCGCGCCATCCGGGCTGGCGTGCAGAGCATCGAGCACGGTACGCTGATGGATGATGAAACTATGCAGCTGATGAAAAAATACGGCACCTGGTACGTGCCCACCATCACGGCCGGCAAATCGGTGGCCGACTCAGCCCGGATTCCGGGCTACTACCCGCCACTGGTTACGCCCAAGGCCCTGGCCATTGGTCCCAAGCTGCAGGCCAATTTCGGGCGGGCCTACAAGGCGGGCGTCCGCATTGCCTTCGGCACCGATGCGGCCGTGTACCGGCACGGCGTGAATGCGCTGGAGTTTCAGTACATGGTGGAGGCCGGAATGCCCGCTTACGAAGCCTTGCGGGCGGCCACCGTATCGGCCGCCGAGCTGCTGGGCGAATCGGAGAACCTGGGCACGCTGGAGCCCGGCAAGCTGGCCGACCTGGTGGCCGTAGACGGCGACCCGCTCCAGGACATCAAAATCATGCAGCGGGTGCGCTTCGTGATGAAGCAGGGCGTGGTATACCGGCAGGAGTAGCGGCAGTTGATGCGGATAGAAATCAGGCTGCCCGGTCCCTACCAAAATAGGGCCCCGCGCCACTGCCCGCGCAGCTCGACTGCAACCCGGGCCTAGCGCTCCGGCGTATGGAAAGGCTGTTTTTCTTTCTCCTGTTCGGTGCTACGCTATGAAAACAACGGATCTGAACGCGCTGATCAAGCAATTTCTTCAGCAGAAACTTTCCCTGGCCCTGGCCGAAAGCTGCACCTGCGGGCTGGTAGCGGCCCAGCTGGCCCCCACCGAGGGCATCGGCGAAGTGCTGCTGGGCTCGGTGGTCACGTATCAGGCCGAAGCCAAGCAGCGGCTGCTGGGCGTGAAGAAGAAAACCCTGCTCGAATACTCGGCCGAAAGCCAGCAGACCACCAACGAGATGGTGCAGGGCCTGCACCGGCTGCTGCCCACCGCCGATGTGTGCGTGGCCGTGACGGGGCTGTTTGGGGCGGGCGCCTCGGAGCAGCAGCAGAAGCCCGTGGGCACCATTTTCGTCACCATTCTCTTCGAGGGCCGCGCCCACGAATACCGCGAGGAGCTGAAGGGCAGCCCCGAAAAATTCGGCGCCCTGGCTGCCGATTTCATCTACGGCCAGCTCGCGCACCTGCTCCGGCAGCGCCAGGAGCTAGCGCTGAACACCCCGCTTTCTACCGCCAAAGCCTGAGCCCGGGCCAGCTGCCGCGCGGCCTACTAGCGCGGGGGCGGGCCCAGCATCAGGCGCAGGTTCAGGCGCACCACGTCGCCCATGCTGTGGCAGCGGCTGAAGGCGGTGGTGCAGTGGTGCTGGTTCAGCTCGGCCTTTAGCTGGTCGGTTTTGGCGGCGGGAGCCAGCTCGTCGCGGCGCATGCAGTCGAGCAGGGCCTTGAGGCGGTAGCGCTCCAGGCGCACGCGGCGCATCATCAGCACGCGCTCCTCGGTCTGGTACTGGCGGATGGCCTCGGGCTTCAGAAACTTGCTGCACATCTCAATCACGGGCAGATTGTCCTTGAAATACTGCGGCAGGTACATCGTTTTGCGGCCCTCGTAGCTCTGCTGGTCGAAGTCGATGGCCCGCACGCGGTACTGGTCGTCCTCGAAGTCGGGCGTGACGACAATGACGTAGTTATAGGAGCGCATATCGCCGAGCAGGCGGGCAAAGCAGCGCTCATTGAACTTGACGAACTCCTTGGCAATGCGCACCTGGTTGAAGTGCTGCTGGGGCATGCGCGTGCGGATAAAATCGTCGCCGGGGATGCCGGCAATGTGCTCTTCCACCAGCGTGTCGCCGCTCACTAGGTAGCTCAGGCGATTGGGCGAAAGCAGGTGCTCCAGCTCCAGGCCGTACACCCGCGAGGCATCGGCCTGCTTCACGTAGAAGTAGTCGTAGTTGTCGTTGAGCAGGTTCACGATGCGCACCCGAAACGGGTTGGAGTTGCCGAAGCGGCAGTAGTCAATGCGGTCGGCCTGCAGGTGGTCGGTAAAGGACAGGTCGCTGCCGGTTTTGAGCAGCGCGTACACCTGCGTGAGGCCCGCGCTCAGCTCGCGCAGGGCCTGGGGCTCATAAAACACGGTTTCCCAGAGCGTATCGCGCCCCTGCCGGTCGATGAGCGGAAACGCGCCGCTGATCTGGCGCAGGTCGCGGTAGCTGACCGGCAGCGGTGTTTCGCGGTCGTAGTGCCGCAGGTAGTCGCGCAAGGGCGGTTGAATGGGGTAGTGCAGCTTCTTTTTGGATATCATCAAGGTATTGGGTGTTAAATCTTCTGTCATCCTGAGCAGAGCGAAGGACCTTGTAGGATGGAAACGAGTCATTGCTACGCTTGTCGTTCTTTCGGAATAAGGTCCTTCGCTCTGCTCAGGATGACAGGTGGCGCAGGGTGACAGCTGGCGCATAACAAACGGGCGCTACCAAGCAGCGAAAAAAATCCCGAACTTCGCGGGGCCACAAACGGCTGCTTATCTCTTCGTCATGAAAAAACAGGTAATTCTACTGGCTTTGGTGCTTTTGTGCCCCATTATGTCGCCCGGCTGGGGCTTTCTGGCGCACCGCACCATCAATCAGGTAGCGGTGTATGCTTTGCCCAAAGCCATGCAGGGCTTCTACTTTCGGCACATGCCCGAGATAGTACGCCTGGCCACTGCCCCCGATGAGCGCCGCGAAGACGACCCCACGGAAGCCAACAAGCACTTCATCGACATGGACCACTACGGCGACGACCCCTTCGGGATGATGCCCAAGCTGTGGGAAAAGGCCCAGGCCAAATACTCGGCCGACACGCTGCGCAAGTACGGCACCGTGCCGTGGGTGATTATGGACGTGAAGGAAAAGCTCACCGAAGCCTTCCGCCAGCGCGACTCCACGGCCATCATCACCCTCTCCGCCGACCTGGGCCACTACATGGCCGATGCTTATGTGCCCTTGCACACCACCATCAACTACGATGGGCAGCTCACCAACCAGCAGGGCCTGCACAGCCTCTGGGAATCGAAGATTCCGGAGCGCCATATGGCTGAGTGGAAGCTGGACTCAGAGAAGGGCGACTACCTAAAAGACCCGCAGCGCGCCATCTGGCAGGTGGTGCAGGAGTCATACGGCTTTTTGGGCGCCACCTTCGATATGGAGGAGAAAGTGACCCGCACCTTCACGCCGGAAACCAAGTACGTTTTCTCGCACAAATACGGCAAAACCCGCCGCTCCTACTCCGACGCCTTCGCCGATGCCTACAACAAGGAAGTGGGCGCGCAGGTAGCCTATCGCCTCAAGCAGGCCCCCACCATGGTGGCCTCTTTGTGGCTCACGGCCTGGCAAGATGCCGGCAAGCCCGACCTGGACGCGCTGCTGGGCCGCAAACCCAGCAAGGAGGAAAAGGAAAAGCTGGCCGCCGAGCTGAAAGCCTGGGACAAAAACGAGCTGATTACCCAGGATCTGCTCCTGGCCTCGCATAAGGAGAAAAGAGTAGAAAAAGCCGACCAGATCAACTCGGCCAAGGATATGGCCCCCGTAGTGGAAGAAGCCGCCGCCGCTCCGGCACCCACCCCTGCCCCCGCCGCTACGCCCGCCGCGCCGGCCGCCAGCCCGGAGAAAGTGAAGGTGAAAACCAAAACCGAGGAAGGCACCAGCAAGCGCAAGGAGAAGAAGAAGAAGGAGGAGAAGAAGGAAAACGATGGCTGGAACTAACGGCCTTGACTAGCCGCAGCGCGGCGTCAGGTTTGTAGCATCAACGTCCCGAAGAACAACAAGCCGCGTAGCGGTGACAGAGCCGTTCGAGCGTTTCTGCCACCGCTACGCGGCTTTTTCGTGCCGTTACCTTTCATGCTACAAACCTGTCGCCGCGTTGCGGCTGTTCGGCCCATTTGAAGGAGCAGTGGTAAGGGTATACAAACCCAAGACGGCCCAGCAGCCCCAGCGGGGCGAAATATCGGTAGCAAAACGAGCTGCAAGTAGCACCACAGCCCCAGCGGGGCGACACCTTGTTCAACGATTGGTGCCGCCCCGCTGGGGCTCCGGCTGCATTGTGCCGGTTATGACTACCAATATTTCGCCCCGCTGGGGCTGTTGTTCGATACTCCGCACCTTGAGTTGGTTAGGCATAAAGGTTATGCTGCACAACTCCGCTTTTTTCCTTGTTTTTTGCGGTATGAAAGCGTCCTTGTTGTTTTCGCTCCTACTGGCCGGACTGTTGGCCAGCTGTGGCCAGCCCGAAAAGCCGGCGGCTACTGCCCCCGCGCCCCCACCGCCCGTACCCGGCCCCAGCCTTTCGGCCCTCACCGATACCAACGCCACGGCCCTGCTCACGCAGTACGGCCGGGAGTTTCCGGCTTCCGAAGTCATCGTGCACACCCGCCTGGGCGATATGCGCGTGAAGCTCTACGACGACGTGCCGGTGCACAAAGCCAACTTCCTGCTGCTGGCCCGTAAAGGCGTGTTCGATGAAACCGTGTTCAACCGCGTGGTGAAAGGCTTCGCCATTCAGGGCGGCCGCTCCGACCACCGCACCATTCGCATCAACCGCTACCACCTGCCGCCCGAAATCGTGCCCCAGCACTTCCACAAGCGCGGCGCCCTGGGCATGGCCCGCTACGACGACGACCAGAACCCCGGCAAGCTCTCCTCCAACTCCGATTTCTATATCGTGCAGGGCGAAAAGCTCACGCCCGCGCAGTCGGCGGCGATGGCGGGCCGACCGCTCACGCCGGCGCAGCAGCAGGTGTATGCCACCCAGGGCGGCGCGCCTTCCTTGGATGGCAAATACACCGTGTTCGGCGAAGTGGTGGAAGGCCTCGACGTTATCGACAAGATTGCCGCCGAGCCCGTCGGCACCGACAAATGGCCGAAAAAGGATGTTGAGATAAAAGTGGAGGTGCTGAAATAAAGCCTTGGCGGAAGTCTGAAGCCGCAAGCACGCTTACTGCGCCCGACGCACTTGCACCAGCCGCGCCTTGTTCACGTCGCCGGGCTGCTCCTGCAGCAGCTCGGCCAGCTCGGCCCGCGAGTAGGCCATGGTGTTGGCGGAAGCCTGAAAGTCCGGCTGGGCTAGGTCGGCTGCTGCGTCGGCCGCGTCTTTGCGGGCCGGGTGCAGGTAGGCACTGTCGGGCGTGACGCGGAACACGTGGTAGAAGAAATACCGCCGTTGCGCCGCGCCCGGCGGCTGAAACTGCACTACGTACACGTCGCCGGCCTGGGGCGCGGCCACCTGCGCCCGCAAGGCCGCCGCCGAGTCGGGAGCGGCGGCGGAAGCCGGGGCAGCCTGCTCCTGCCCGCCGTCGGGCTTCGACTTATTGCAGCCTGCGGCCAGCAGCAGAAACAGAGCGGAGGAAAGAGGAAGCAGGTGGCGCATAAGTCAGGCGTATAGTTCGTGGCAAAGGTACGTTTGTCATTGCGAGCGAAGCGAAGCAATCCGTCCTGGACAATGAGCCAAGCTTTGTAAACAAAAAAGCCCTGACGTATGCTTGCGTCAGGGCTTTCTGCTGAAAAGGAGCTTTTTACATTTCAGAGGACGGATTGCTTCGCGTTGCTCGCAATGACAGGCGGCTACCAGATCTTGGCGCGGGACTCCTGGGCGCGCACCATCTTGGCGTCGTCCTTACAGCCGAAGGCCTCGAAGAACTCGGGCATGTTCATCAGCGGGCCGTTGGTGCGGAACTGGGCCGGGGAGTGCGGGTCGGAGAGCACCTGCTGACGCAGGAATTCGGGCCGGGAATTGGTGCGCCACACCTGCGCATACGACAGGAAAAAGCGTTGCTCGGGCGTGAAACCGTCGATTTTGGTCTTCGGCTTGCCGGCCAGCGTCTTTTGCAGGGCCGTGTAGGCAATGGTGAGGCCGCCGAGGTCGGCCAGGTTTTCGCCCATCGTGAGCTTGCCGTTCACATACACCGAATCCAGGGGCGCGAAGGCCGAATACTGGGCACCCACCACGTCGGCGCGCTTGGTGAAGTTGGCCGCGTCTTCCTTAGTCCACCAGTCGCGCAGGTTGCCTTCGGAGTCGTACTGCCGGCCCTCGTCGTCGAAGCCGTGGGTCATTTCGTGACCGATAACGGCCCCGATGCCGCCGTAGTTTACCGCATCATCGGCCTTGGGGTCGTAGAAGGGCGGCTGCAGAATGCCGGCCGGGAAGACGATTTCGTTCATCGGCGGGTTGTAGTAGGCATTCACCGTGGGCGGCGTCATGCCCCATTCGTTGCGGTCAATCGGCTTGCCGAATTTCTTGTTTTCGTCGGCGGAAGCCCATTCGCGGGCCGCCAGCACGTTTTTCAGGTACGACTCGCGCGAGATGCTCAAGGCTGAATAGTCTTTCCACTTATTCGGGTAGCCGATTTTCACCACGAAGGCGTTCAGCTTTTTCAGGGCTTCCTGCTTGGTGGCAGCGCTCATCCAAGTGTTCTGCTGAATGTGCTCGGCAAAGGCCGCTTTCAAGTTGTTCACCAGTTCCAGCGCCTTCCGCTTGGCCTCCGGCGTGAAAGCCTTGTCTACGTACACTTGGCCGAAGGCTTCGCCCAGCGCGCCGTCCGTCGAGCGCAGCATGCGCTTCCAGCGCGGCTGCATCTGCTTGGCCCCGCTGAGCACCTGCGAAAAGCGGAAGTTTTCCTCCACGTACGCCTTCGGCAACGCCCCCGCCACCGACGACACCAGGTGCCAGCGCAAATAGGTTTTCCAGTCGCCGAGCGGCTCGGCTTTCAGCATCGTGTTGGCTTCCTTCAGAAAGGCCGGCTGCCCCACAATCACCGATTTGGCCGCGCCCAGCTGGTTTTGGGCCAGAATAACCGGAATGCCCAGGTTCGGATACTGCTTCTGCAGGTCCGCCGTGGTCATCTTGTTGTAGTTGGCGTACGGGTCGCGCAGGTCCACGGGGCTCTTGGAGGCCCGGGCCAGCCGCGTTTCGATGCGCATGACGGCCGCCGCGTTTTTGGCCGCCACGGCCGGCGCGTCGCCCATCAGCTTAAACATGTTCGTGATGTACGTCACGTAGGCCGCCTGAATGGTTTTCGAGCGGGCGTCGTCCTTCAGGTAATAGTCGCGGTTGGGCAGGCGCAGGCCGCCCTGATAAATCTGAACCGCGTATTGGGAGCTGTTTTTCTCATCCTGCCCCACGCCCATACTGAATACCGAGCCGGTGCCAATATTCTGCTGATGCGCCAGCGCCAGCTGCAGGCCCTTCAGGTCCTTGATGGCCTCAATGCGGGCCAGTTCCGGTCGCAACGGCTCAATTCCGGCCTTCTCAATGGCCATCGAGTCCATGGCCGAGGCGTAGTAGTCGCCTACTTTCTGGGCGTTGGAGCCCTTGGCGGCGCCGGTGTTGGCGGCGGTTTCTTCCAGAATCTGGCGCTGCACGGCCTGGTTCTTATTGATCAGCTCGTTGAAGCTCCCCCAGCTGGCTTCCGAGGCCGGAATCGGGTTGTTTTTCAGCCAGTTGCCCGAGGCATACTGAAAGAAGTTGTCGCAGGGCTGCACCGACTGGTCGATGTGGGCTACGTCCAGCCCGATACCTTTCGGGGTGGACTGCTCCGGGGCAGACACGGCGGCGGTAGTCATGGCGGCCGGAGCATCGGTGGTGGCGGCGGGCGTTTTACTGGAAGCGCAGCCCGCCAGCGTGAGCCCCGCGGCGGCCAGCGTGGCCAGCGTCAGCTGGTTTCGGTTTTTCATAGGAAGCAGGTTGAATGGGAAGGTTTTCGGCCGGAAAGGTAAGCGAAAATGGCTGTTCCGTGCTGCCCACCGGGAAAATCCGGAGCGCAGCACCCGAAGCTGAACAAGGCGCCGCGCCGCGGGTTGTTCGACCACCGCCACCCGCTTTGCTGGCGCTGCCCCCCCGAATTCCGTACCTTGCCGCCCATGCCGCCGCTGTTCAATCGTCGCCCCGAGCCGGGCCTGCCTTCGTCGCTGCCCCCGGTAGCGCTGCCGCTGGCCGAGCTGCTGGTGCGCGTGCGCCAGACCCTGGAAACCCGCTTCGCCGACTCCTACTGGGTATTGGCCGAAATTGCCGACCTCACCCTGCCCCGCTTCGACGGTGCCCACTGCTACCTCGTGCTTACCGATCAGCACACCACCGGGCGCGGGGCGCAGCTCAAGGCCCAGGCGCGGGCCACCATCTGGAGCCAGCGCTACCAGCAGCTGGCTCCGGCCTTCGCCGAGCAAACTGGCCAAGAGCTGCGCGTGGGCCTCAAGCTGATGCTGCGCGTGCAGGTCAAGTTTCACGAGCAGTACGGCCTGAGCCTGGATGTACTCACCATCGACCCCACCTACACCGTGGGCGAGCTGGCCCGGCAGCGCCTCGAAACGGTGCGCCGACTGGAAGCGCAGGGCTTGCTGGAGCGGCAGAAAAAGCTGGCCCTGGCGCTGGGTCCGCAGCGGCTGGCGGTCGTTTCGTCGCCCACGGCGGCCGGGTTCCAGGATTTCGTGCAGCAGCTCAGCGAGTCGGCCTATGATTTTGCCGTGAGCCTGTTTCCGGCCGCCATGCAGGGCACCGAGTCGCCGGCCAGCATCCGCGCCGCCCTCGACCAGATCCGGCCCCGCCGCCGCGCCTTCGATGCCGTTATCATCATCCGCGGCGGCGGCTCCAAAACCGACCTGCTCGCCTTCGACGACTACGGCCTGGCCGCGGCCGTGGGCGCGTTTCCGCTGCCCGTCATCACCGGTATCGGGCACGAGCGCGACGAGGCCGTGCTCGACCTGGCCGCTCACACGGCCCTGAAAACGCCCACGGCCGTGGCCGCTTTCCTGGCCGAGCGCCTGGGCCGCCTCGACGCCGTATTCGGCGGCTACGCCGAACGCATCCGGGAAGTGGCCGCGCAACAGCTGGCGGACCGTGCCGGGCAGCTCAGCCGCCTGGGCCGCTTCACCCGGCAGGCCGCCGAGACTCAGCTGGCCGCTCACCAGTCCGCGCTACGGCAGCAGCTGCGGGCCGCGGCCGTGGTGCCCCGGCAGCGCGTGCGCGAGCAGCAGCGGCAGCTGGCCCGCCTGGCCCACGCGCTGCCTCGCGCCGCCCGCCGCCAGCTGCTAGGCCATCAGACGCGGCTACGCACGCTGGGGCAAGGGCTCAGCCAGCGGTTTCGGCGGCTGCACCGGCGGCGGCGCGAGCAGCTGCTGCGCCAGCGCTACCAGCTGCAGCTGGCCACTGAGCGCCGCCTGCACCGCGCCCAGCTGCACCTGCTCACGCTGGATGCCCGCGCCCTGCCCGAGTCCGCCACGCTGGCCCGCCACGGCTACGTGCAGCTGCTCACGCCTTCCCATACCGCCGTGCCGCGCCCCGGCGACACGGTGCGCCTGGTGCTGCCCGCTACCACCCTCACGGCTCAGATTACGGCCAGTGTGCCGGTTTCCCCGCTTTCCGCTCCCGCTTCTCCCCTTTTCCCCGCATGACCACCAACGACACCACCTACCGCCAGGCCATTGAAGAGCTGGAAACCATTCTGCGCGCCCTCGAAACCGACACCGTGGACGTGGACGACCTGACGGCCCGCGTGCAGCGCTCCGCCGAGCTGATCCGGCTGTGCCGCCAGAAGCTGCGCAACGCGGAAGCCACTATTGACCAGGTATTTGAAAGCCTGGAGGACGATGAGGAGACAGATGAATTTGAGGAAAACGTGACTTAGTAGCCCGATTGGGGCGGCCGCGGGGCCACTTCCGATTTTGCCCCCGGACACTCCTTTTAAGCATATGCTCAACCAGGATGCTTGCATCCGGAACTGATTGCGCTATATTTGAATGCCTCAATAATGAGGTAGATTTGTCCAATTCTTTCTTCTTTCTTTTCCAACTCTCTCACACCCATTACATGCCACTACACGCTACCGACGGAGAATTCATCGACCTCGAAACCGCCAAGGCAGACACGGCCCGCTACCGCGCCGAGCCCGGCGCTATGGCCTTCAAAGCCCAGTTTTTCGGCAAAGACAACATCCAGGCGATATTCAACGAAGACCCCGACTGCCTGGGGGTGCGCATTTACAACTCCGTTGATGCCGACGGCAACAAAGGCTTCATCCTCGTGGGTGCCGTGGCCGATGAGAGTGACCTGTATGAAGGGAAGCTGCTGGCCAATGGGCCAGATTGCCCTACGTGCTGTGCAGCAAACAGCCCATTGAACGAATAATAGCCACTCTCTTGGATATGCCAACACTAGATAGCGCGAGTCTGGTCAGTATAGCGAAGCAATTGAATACTATTTCAGTTGTTTCCTATAGTGTTCCAGTACTAGCGTGCATCTGGCGTTGGCATTTTCTTTCCTCCCCTTACCGTACGCTCCTCCTTTTTGCGCTTTCCACTACTTTGTTACTCAATACATTATCAGAAGTAGGACGGCAGGTATGGCACAACAACCTTGTATATAATTATCTTATTATATGGACAGAAACGCTTTTTCTCGTTTATACTTACTTTAAAGCTTTTCATAATCGACGCAGCCAACGGATAATTATCGCAGCTGTTCTACTTTTTGTCCTTATAGCTTTGGTCGAGTTTTTAAATTGGAGTGGTTTATACTGGACCAAAACATACACTCGCATAGCGCAGAGCATCTTACTTTTAGGAGCTGCTCTGATGTACTTCGAGCAAGTGCTACAAGAATTGCGCAACATCCGGCTGGAACGTGACCCCATGTTTCTGGTTAGCGTCGGAGTTACGCTTTACTATTCCGGCACACTCATGGTTTTTGTCATGGAGGATTCTATGCACAAGCACCAACAGACCAATCAGATCTGGACGATGTACATGATCCAGTCGGTTTTGCTTATTGGTTTCAACGCGCTGCTGGCGCTGGCCTTATATCGGGCCAGCAAGAAGGAAAATCCCGTGATACGCTCGGCAACCTACTGAGCCGACTATTTTGTAGTTTTCGTTTCGTTCGTCACTTTTCATGTCGGCCGCCTCAGCATGTGGGGCCAGGCCGGCTTATTTTGTTTTCCCTCCCTCCTATTTTATGCCAGCAGCCGACATCGTGTGGTGGGCGAATTTGGCGAAGAAGCTGAATATTCTGGCGCTGCTCACGTTTCTGGTGCCGCTGGCCGTGGGACTCTGGCGGTGGCGGCGGCTGGCGGTAGCGCACCGGCCGCTGGTGTGGTTTGCCCTGGGGCCGGGCTGCGTGCTGGGCCTGGCCTCCGAAATAGGCCGCTATGTGTTTCGCAACAACATTGCGCCCCTACGCCTCACCGTGCTGGCCGAAACCCTGGTGCTGGGCTGGGCCTATTGGTACGCGCTGGATTCGCCGCGTACGCGCCTGTTTCTGCTGGGGGCGCTGGGCGTATTCGGGCTCGTGTTCGTGGCCGAGTCGGTGTACTGGCACGGCTTCTGGCGGGGCGAAAACGCCTACGCGCATACCGTTCAAACCTTTGTGCTGCTGAGCTTTGCACTGCTGTATTTTGAGCACCTGCTGCGCGAGCTGCACACCATCCGGCTGGAGCACGACCCGATGTTTCTCATCAGCGTGGGCGTGATGCTGTACTACGCCGGCACGCTGATGATCTTTCTGCTGGAAAACAGTATGCAGCGCCTCCACCAGATAGATGAAATCTGGACGATGTATATTATTCAAGCCGTGCTGCTTATGGTTTTCAACGGCTTCCTCACGCTGGCTCTCTGGAATGCGAACCGGCCTGCCAGGCCGGCTTCGTGAGCAGCGCTGTAGGGCCTTGGGCTGAGCCGGCGCGGGAGTCGCGCCCACCAGCTGCCGGTCGGGTTTTCGGAGTGCGCCGGCGCGCAAGACAACCGAAGGCCGCCCCGCGTTTCGCGTTAAATTCGTATCATTCACTCGCATCCGAATTCTGCTCTGTCCCGCGCCCTCGCCACCACTCCGCTATGCACATCCCTTCGTGGCTCATTACGATCTGTGCTTACATGGAACACCTGGCCAGCCTGGTAGTGCTGCTGCCATTGGGGCTGGCTTTCTGGCGCTGGCGCTGGCTGTCGGCCCCGCTGCGGGTGCTGGCGGCCTCGCTGATTTTCACGGAGCTGGTACTGCTGACTTCCAGCCTGATCAGCCTCTACCGGCCCGGCTGGATGTATGGCCTGTGGCACTTTTTCACCATAGTACAGACGCTGCTGTTCTTTCGCCTCTACTACCTCACGCTCAGCTCGCGGGCCATCCGCCGCGGCATTGTGGCCGTCGCCGTGGCCTTCACGGCCTTCGCCCTGCTCGATTCGCTGTACCTGGAGGGGCTGCACCAGGTGAATTCGTACACCCACGTAGCCCAGAGCGCCTTGCTGATTGGCCTGGCGCTTTTGTATTTCGAGCAGCTGCTCAACGATTTGCACGTGACGCGCCTGGAGCGCGACCCACTTTTTTTGGTAAGTGCCGCGGTAGTGTTGTATTTTTCGGGTACCGTCTTGTTGTACGTGTTTATGAATAAGCTTGCTACCCCCGCCGATCAGGCCAGCCAGCAAGTGATTAATACGCTTAATGCCGTGGTCAATCTGATTAAGTATTTCCTTTTCGCGCTGGCTTTCTGGTATACCGGCCGCACGCCCCAGGTTTCGCCGCGGATATGAGCGGCTGGCTCCTTCCCGTGATGCTGGCCACGCCGGTTCTGCTCTTGCTGGCTCTGGGCATTGTGGCCTTCGTGCTGCGCTACCAGCGCCGGCTGCTGCGCCAGCAGGAACAGCTGCGGCAGGTGCGCGATGCTTCCCAGCAGCAGGCCCTGGAAGCCGCGCTGCTGGCCCAGGAAGAAGAGCGCCGCCGCATTGCCGCCGACCTGCACGATGGCGTGGGCACCACCCTGGCCATTGTGAAGCTGCACCTGAGCACGCTCAACCAGCCCGCCCTCACCCAGGAAGCCACCGCCCTGCTCGATCAGGCCATCAGTGAGGTGCGGCGCATCTCGCGCAATCTGCTACCGGCGGCCCTGCAGAAATTCGGGCTGCCCTTCGCGCTGGATGCGCTGGCCCGCACCGTGCCCGCCGATGGCCCCACGCAGGTGCTCATTGAGCAGCACGGCCACCCCCGCCGCCTCGACCCCAAGCGGGAGCTGATTGTGTACCGCGTAGTGCAGGAGCTGCTGGGCAACGGCCTGCGCCACGCCCACGCCGAAACCATCAACGTCAGCGTCGATTTTGGCCCCGACTACCTTTCGCTGCACTACCTCGACAACGGCGTGGGCTTCGACCCCGAAACCAGCGACGTGCAGCCCGCGCCGGGCGGCCGCACCGGGCTGGGCCTCACCAACCTGCGCAGCCGCGTGGCCGTGCTGCGCGGCACGCTCCGCCACGAGTCGGCCCCAGGGGCCGGCAGCCGCATCTGGATTTCTTTCCCAATTCCGTATATTCCTGCCGATCAGGCTCCTACCTCAGTTTCCGCCTTATGAGTAACCCAACTATCCGTCTGGCCGTGGTTGATGACCACATTTTGTTCCGCAAGGGCCTACGGGCGCTTATCAGCGGCTTCGCGGGCATGGAAGTGCTTTTCGAGGCTGGCGACGGGCAGGAACTGCTCGAACACCTCGACCAGGGCACCGTGCCCGACGTGATACTAATGGACCTGCAGATGCCCGTGCTCGACGGCCTGCAAACCGTACGCCTGCTGCGGGCGCAGTACCCCAGCGTGCGCGTGGTCATCATCTCCATGCACGATGAGCCCGAGCTGATTGACAGCCTGCACACGGAAGGAGCCCACGGCTACCTGCTCAAAAACGCCAACCCCGAAGAAGTCCGCGGAGCCATCATGGCCGCCGCGCCAAGCGCCAAAGTAGCTTCGCTTTAAATAACCAGGGCCATTCTCCGGTTGTACCAGTCGCTGCTGCCTGACCTCACCCCCGGCCCCTCTCCTTGGGGAGAGGGGAGCCAGACGATCTTTTCATCAACCTTAAAACCATAGTAAGTTGTAAACTATGGCATAGTGGCCCCGGCAGGGTAATATGTTAGTAATTGAGGTGACGCTCGTCCCCACGCAAAAGCGCCGGCTTCCCTCGGGAGGCCGGCGCTTTTGCGTGGGGGATTTTGCAGAGGCCGGGCGGCTTACAGCGCCAGCGACATGCCCATGGTGAACGTGCGGCCGCGGTTGAAGAAAGCCTCCAGCGAGTTGACTTTGGTGGGGTCAACTACACTACGGGCCGGTACATCGGTGATGAAGTACTGGTCAAACACATTCAGCACCGAGGCTTTGAAGGAAATCCGATACCGGTCGCGGATGGGCCGGGCATCGTAGCCGAAGTGCAGGTCGAGGTTGCGGCTGGTAGGAATGCGGTAGGAGTCGGTGCGGTTTTCTTCCGAGAGCAGCGTGGTTGGGTCGAAGCCCGCGTAGTACTTGGAGAACAGCAGGAACGATGGGCGCACATAGAAGCCCGTGAAGGGCTCGTAACGCAGGCCCATCTGGAACTGATTCTGGGCCGCGTCGCCCACGTGCACGCCTTTGATGTAAATGGGTTTATCGTCAATCAGCACGTCGTTGTTTTCATTCACCTGCGTGAGGCTGCCGGTAGAGCTCCAGCGCCAGTCGCCAATGGAGATGGCCGCATTCAGCTGCACACGGCGGCTGATTTCCTGGGCCACATCCAGCTCGATGCCCATGTGGCGGGCATTCACATTGCGCACGTTGTTGTACACGGGAGTTCCATCAACGATACCCGTGCTGGAGCTGCTTTTGTTGGTCCAGTTGGTGATGTAGCCGTTCAGGTTGGCTTTCAGCGAAGAGTACGAAACGCCGTAGCCCAGCTCCAGCGAGGCAATGCCCTCGTTGCGGATGTCCTTCAGCTTGCGACCCGTATTCTGATCGAAAACGAAGTTAAAGAACGGCACCTTGCTGATGTAGCCCACATTGGCGAACAGGTTGTTGTGCTCCGTCAGGTTGTAGTTGAGGCCGCCTTTGAGGCTGTAGCCCGTCAGGCGGGCCCAGTCGGTTTCCACCCGTTTGCCATCGGCGTTGGTGTATTCGCGGCCATCGGCGGCTTTGTATACCTGGCCAAAGGCAATGGGCCGGATCTGGCCGTCCACGTCTACCTCGCGGGCCTTGAAGTGGTCGATGCGCTTGTAGGCAATCTGCGATACGGTGCCGCTGAGCACAGCCGATATGACCGGAGTTTTGTACTCAAGCTGGCCGTAGCCGCCCACCCAGTTGGTTTTGCCGTCGTAGTTGAAGCTAAGCTTGTCGCCTACTTTCAGGCGGGTATTCACATCCCGGTTGAAGTTGCGGGTGGTGGCACTCGTGTTCAAGGCATACTCGCCGCCCAGCAGGTCCCGGATTTCGGAGTAATGCTCGCCGTAGTACGTGCGGCCATCAATGCCGGCGGCCAGCGTCAGCTTGTCGGTCAGCTTGTAGTCGGCCCCGGTGATAAAACCATACCAGCGGTGGTTGTTCACGTTGTTGCGCAGGAAGTTGGTCGACTGGCGGGTCGGGTTGGGCGAAGCGGCAACGGCGTTGCTGTTCAGGTCGAACACCGCCTGGATGTTGGACTGGCCAGTGTTGGGGTCCGGGTTAATGGTGCTGAAAGGCGACGCCCCGCCCCCTGAGCCGAAAGAAGCATATACCACCGTGGAAAAGAACAGCCGGTCGGAAGCATTCCAGTAGTGGTTCAAGTTGATCTGCGGCTTATGGTAGTAGTTCAGCCGGTCATTCACCACTTCGCTTTCTGCGGTTTCATACACGCGCTCCGTGCCTTCGAGGCGGTAGCGGCGCAGGTAGCCCCAGTTCGGGTTGTACTGGAAGCCCCGGTCACCGTTGGATACGGGGTCAGCCCCCATTTCCCGCGCTTTTTTATTGCTATACACCCCAATCTTGCTGGCGAAGCTGCGCTGACCGTGGCTCTGCGGCGAGCCCATAGCGGTGAGGGAGAAGCGGTGCGCACCCATTTTCTTGCTCACGTTGCCAAAATACGTCCAGGCATCGTCAAACGCCTGATCTACCCAGCCATCGGATACACGGCGCGAGCCGTAGCCCACGAAAGCCCAGTCGCCCTTCAGCGTGCCGCTGCTGAGCATGAGCGAAGCTTTGCGGAAGCCATTGGAACCGCCTTCGATGCGGCCCAGCACGCTTTTCTTGTCGTCGATGCCGCGGGTCAGCACGTTGATGGTGCCGCCTACCGAGGGCACCGCAATACGCGAGGCCGACAGGCCGCGCTGCACCTGCATGGATTTGGTCACGTCGCCCAGGTCCCAGTTGGACCAGAACACGTTGCCGTTTTCCATGTCGTTCACGGGCACGCCGTTCACCATCACGGCCACATTGCGCTGGTCGAAGCCGCGGATGCTGATGCGGGAGTCGCCGCTGCCGCCGCCCTGCTGGGTGGCATACACGCCGGGGGTTTCGTTCAGAATCAGGGGCAGGTCGCGGTTGGAGAGAGTTTCGCGCAGCTTCACCTCGTTCACGGCCGAGTAGGCCACGGGTGTTTCGCGCTCCACGGCAATGCCCAGCGAGCCTACCACCTGCACTTCGTTCAGGGTGGCATTGTCGGCGGCCAGCGAGAAGGTAGCGGTGGCATTCTGGGTGCCGATGGTGACGCGCTGCTCGGTGAGCTTATAGCCAATGAAGGAGGCCTTCACCGAGTAGGTGCCGGGCTGCAGGTTGGGCACCACGTAGGTGCCGTTGCCGTCGGCGCCGGCTCCGGTGTTCACGCCGTTGCCAGTCACTTGCACCGTGGCGCCGGGCAGGGTTTCGCCGCTGAGCTTATCGAGCACCCGGCCTTTGATGGAGAATGTGCCCTGGGCCGTCGCGCTCAGCACGACCAGACAGGTAAGCAAAAAGGTGAGTAAGGTGTGTTTCATGCGGTACAATGAGGATTGCAGCGTTTGCGCTAAGCAAAGATAGGACATTGGCAAATAGCCGGAAAGCCCGGCCGGCGGGTTTGTGCGGGGCGGGCAGGGCACGTATCTTTGAGATTGGCTGCCGGGCGGGCTCTGGCCCGGCTACCGGTTGCTGCCAGCTCTGGCCAGAGCCCTTTTCCGCGTTTTTACCGCTTGTTATCCGCTTCCCTCATGACGCTACGCTCCTTACTTCTGCTGTTGTTGTTCGCGGCCCCGCCGGCCCACGCCCAGATGGCCATTCATCAGGTAGACCTGCGCGAGCAGAAGCTGGTGCTCGACAAGCCCACGTTTCACGTCACGGAAGTGGTGGATCTGCGGGCACAGCACTTGGGTATTGGGTGGGTGCAGGTGGGTATGGGCAACATCCGGGTGCCGGCCAACCTGGCGGGCGGCGTGCGCGAAGGGCTGGGCGGCTGGCTGCAGGTGCAGCTGCCGCCCCGGCCAAGCAGCCGCCCGGTTATCATGCGGGTGCACGAGCTGCGCATTGATGAGCAGACCAAAGCCACCTCGGAGAAAGCCACGGCTGATGTAGATGTTGATTTTGTGCAACAGCAGGCCGACGGCAGCTACTACGTGGTGCAGCGCTTCATTGAGCACGAGGAAAGCAAGGGCCTGGAAACCACAGCCCGTCACGACGACCACATTGTGGCCTGCGTGCAGCGGGCCTGCGCCCAGCTCAATGCGCTGGACTGGAGCCAGCGGCTGAAAACCGCTACTGTGCTTACCGAGGAGCAGATGCGCAACCGCGGGGGCCGCAAACCGGCTCCCTACACGTACGCCATTTTGGCGGCCACCCCGCCGCCGAAGGGCATCTACCGCACTTTCCTCGACTTTCGCAACAACAAACCCGTGGCCGCGCCCGCGCTGGTAGTGGAAAAAAAGCCCCGCACCGCCGCCGGCTGGCAGGGCACCTACGAGGTGGAAGCCTACACGCCCGTGGGCACGGCACGGGAGCCGCTACGCGACGTGTGGGGCTTTTCCGACGGCGAGCAGGCCTACATTCTGCGGCAGCGCCACTTCTACCCGCTCCAGCTCGCCGGCCAGGATTTTACCTTCGATGCCCGCGCCGTAGCTGACCCCGGCGCGGTGAGCACAGCGGCCGTGCTGGGCGGGGCAGCAGGGGCAGTCATTGCTTCGGTTTCGACCAGCGGCGAGCGGCAGCAGTACACCCTAGATATGGCCACGGGACGAGTGTCAGATTTTGCTTACCTCGACCACCTGGCCCAGCACGATACGGCTACCGTGGTAGTATACCGGCGACCGGGCGGCCTGAAAGCGCCCGTGAGCGTGCAGCTGGACGGCCGGGAGCTGGCCGCGCTGCCGCCCAACGACTTCGTGTCGATTCCGTGGACCAGCAAGACCCGCGAAATTTCCCTGTGCCTGCCGGGCGGTGAGGCGGCGTGCCTCAGCTTCATTCCGGTCTTCGGCCTGAATACCTACGTGGACCTGGAAGCCAAGACCGAGGCCGCTAAGCCAGTGCTGTCGGTAGTGCCAGGCAAGGAAGGCGAGTTTTACGTGAAAAAGATGCGCCGCAAGCCGTAAAGGGCATGTGCTTCGTTGGAACGTCATGCCGAGCGAAGCCGAGGCATCTCGCGTACTGACGTTGTTGGAACAAGAACGGTCATGCTGAGCTTGTCGAAGCATCTCTACCATGCCGCTTGATTAGCATTACAACGAAGCGGTAGAGATGCTTCGGCAAGCTCAGCATGACCGTTTTTCATGCCCGCAGAGTAGTGCAAATAGTTGCTGCTACTCCAGCTCCGTGGCCGGGTCCCAGAACCGCTTTTTGAAGTCCTGCACTTCGTCGTCCACTACCTGTACGCCTTCGGCTTCGAGGGCCTGCTGCATGGCGGTGGGCGTGGCGAAGTGGTGGCGGCCGGTGAGCAGGCCCAGGCGGTTGATGACGCGGTGAGCGGGCACGTAGGCGTCGGCGGTGTGGGCCGCCATCATGGCCCAGCCCACCATGCGGGCGCCGTGCCGCGCGCCGAGGTAGTGGGCAATGGCCCCGTAGGTGGTCACGCGGCCGGCCGGCACCAGGCGCACTACTTCATGGACTTCCGCGAAAAAATTGCGGTGGGCTTCGGTGGGGTTGCGGGGCAGGCTCATGGGCAAAAGAGGCGGGAAAAGGCGCGGGAAAGGTAGGCATCTGGCCGGCGCGGGCCAAGCCCGGCCGCAACGCCCGCACCGGCGGGCACGTATCGAGGTTCTGTCATTTCCATCCTTAACCTCATCCGCATCATGGGCATTTTCTCGGATAAACTCACCACCCTCGACGACCTGTTTCACGAACAGCTAAAGGACCTGTACAGCGCTGAAAACCAGCTACTGAAAGTACTGCCCGATATGGCCGACAAAGCCAAGGACGCGGGCCTGAAAAAAGCCTTCCAAAGCCATCTGGAGGAAACCAAAAACCAGGTAGCCCGGCTGGAGAAAATCGGCAAGCTGCTCGACATCAGCCTCACCGGCCACGAGTGCCAGGCTATGAAGGGCCTGTTGAAGGAAGGCACCGACATGATTCATGAGGATGCTACCGACGAAGTGAAGGACGCAGGCCTCATTGCCTCGGCCCAGCGCGTGGAGCACTACGAAATTTCGGGCTACGGCACGGCGGCGCACTACGCCCAGCGCGTGGGCCAGGCCGAGGCCGCCAAGCTGCTGCACGAGTCGCTGAGCGAGGAGCAGGCCGCCGATACCAAGCTCAACAACCTGGCGAAAGGCTACATCAACCAGAAAGCCCTGTAGATTGCTCGGCCGTGCCCAGGCACCGCCATCATACCGAAGCCCGGTTGGCCAACTGGCCGGCCGGGCTTTTTGCGCGGCCGGCGAAGTTGCAACCCATGGGCTTTTTTGGTGTCTTACCCCCATGCCGACCCGCACCCATCGGGCCGACGTAAACTCAAAGCGCCTGATCGGCGTTGTTACTCGTTACCCTACCCCTACCGAGCGGCGGCTTTAGGTCGAAATATCCTCAACGTATGCACACCCAGGAACAAGAGCGAGAAGCAATAGAAGTGACAGAAACTCCGACCAGCACCAGCCGCCGCATCCTATGGATAGTCCTCACGCTGGCCGTTTTGGCCGGGCTGGTGTTTGTGAAGATGAAGTATTTTCCTTCTCCCAATGCGGACGCCAAAGGGGGCGGCAAGGGCGGGGCGGGCGGCGGCAAAGGGGGCCCTGGTGGCCCCGGCGGCAAGGGTGGCGGGCCCAAGCTGGCCGTGCAGGTATACGTGGTGAAGCCCACCAGCCTCGCCGATGAAGTAGCCGCTACTGGCTCGGTGCTGGCTGAGGAGTCGGTAGTAATCAAGAGCGAGCTGTCGGGCAAAATCACCAGCCTCAGCATTCGGGAAGGCCAGCCGGTGCGCAGGGGGCAGCTGCTGCTGAGCATTAATGCCGACGAGGCCCAGGCCGCCATCAGCAAGCAGCAGTATAATATAAAGCTGTTCCGCGACCAGGAAAAGCGCCAGCGCACTCTGCTGGCCAAGGAATACATCAGCGCCCAGGAATACGAGCAGGCCAACAACCAGCTGCTCACGGCGCAGTCGGATCTGCGGGCGCTGCAGGCCTCGCTGGACAAGGCCTACGTGCGGGCCCCGTTTGATGGCGTGCTGGGCCTGACCACCGCCACGGTGGGCACCTACGTGAGCCCCGGCACCGAGATAACCACCCTCTCCCGCGTGCGGCCGGTGAAAATTGACTTTGCCGTGCCCGGCCGCTTCGCCGCCAAAGTGCGCGTGGGCGACGTAGTAGTCATCACCGACGAGGGCACCAGCAAGAAGTACGAAGCCAAAGTGTACGCCCTCGACCCGCGCATCGACCCGGTGAGCCGCACCCAGCCGGTGCGGGCCCGCTTCGCCAATACCAACAATGAGCTGCGCCCCGGCGCGTTCGTAAAAGTAAACCTGCAGCTCGGCGAATCGGCGGATGCCCTGCAGGTGCCCACCGAGGCCGTGATTCCGGAGGCCAGCGGCTACAGCGTGTACACCGTGAAAGGCGGCAAAATGGTGCCGAAGAAAGTGAAGATTGGGGTGCGCTCCGATAAGGTGATTCAGATTATCGACGGCCTGGCCGTGGGGGATTCCGTCATTCGGACCGGTATTCTGCAGGTGAAGCCGGGCGACGCTGTTAAGGCCACCAAGTAAGCCAGAACGAAGCTCCCCTCCTCAGAGGAGGAGGGGACGCGGCGGCGCAGCCGACGCTGGGGTGGTTGACTCGTTGCTGATGTTGTTTGGTTGAACAAGACATTAATAACCGCAAAAAGTCCTGCCCGCGCCAGCTGCTTTCTTTCTAGTCAACCCGCTATCATCCACGATAAACAACATCAGCAACGAGTCAACCACCCCAGCCGCGCCTTCGGCACGGCGTCCCCTCCTCCTCTGAGGAGGGGAGCTTCGTTCTGACAACCAACCATATGAGCTTATCCAGCACCAGCATAAACCGCCCGGTCCTCGCCATTGTGATGAGCTTGGTTATCGTCATTTTCGGCGTGATTGGGTTTCGCTACCTCAGCATCCGCGAATACCCGAGCGTGGACCCGCCTATCATTACCGTGTCGGCCAGCTACACGGGGGCCTCGGCCGACGTCATGCAGGGGCAGGTGACAGAGCCGCTGGAGGAAGCCCTGAACGGCATTGCCGGCATCAAGAACCTGACCTCCAACTCCCGCGACGGCCGCACCCAGATTACGGTAGAGTTTGACCTCGACGCCGACCTGGAAACCGCCGCCAACGACGTGCGCGACAAGGTATCCGGAGCCCAGGGCCGCCTGCCGCGCGACATCGACCCGCCCATCGTGAGCAAGGCCAACGCCGACTCCCAGCCTATTGTCATCACCTACCTCGGCTCGAACAAGCGTACCCTGCTGGAGCTGACCGACTACGCCAACAACGTGCTCAAGGAGCGCCTGCAGACCATTCCGGGCGTGTCGGAAATCCGGGTGTTCGGCGAGCGGAAGTACTCCATGCGCCTGTGGATGGACCCCGTGAAGCTCGCGGCCCTGGGCGTGAGTCCCGTGGACGTGCAGGCCGCCCTCACCCGCGAAAACGTGGAGCTGCCCAGCGGCTCGGTGCAGGGACAGAACACCCAGCTCACCCTGCGCACCATGGGCCGCCTCACTTCGGTGGCCGACTTCAACAACCTGATTATCCGCAAGGATGCTGCCTCCCTGGTGCGCCTCTCCGACATCGGCTACGCCGAGCTGTACCCGGAAAACGACCAGACCATCTTCCGGGTGAACGGCGTGCCGGGCGTGGCCCTAGCCGTGATTCCGCAGCCCGGCTCCAACCAGATCGACATTGCCGACGAGTTCAACAAGCGCATCAAGCTCTACGGCAAGGACTTGCCCAAAGACCTGGAGCTGCGCCCCGCCCTCGACAACTCGGTGTTCATCCGCAGCTCCATCACGGAGGTGGAGCACACCATCATCGAGGCCTTCGTGCTGGTGGTGGTCATCATCTTCCTGTTTTTGCGCGACTGGCGCTCCACGCTCATTCCGGTGGTGGCCATTCCAGTGTCCCTGGTTGGTATTTTCTTCGTGATGTACCTGCTCGACTTCTCCATCAACGTGCTGACGCTGCTGGCCATCGTGCTGGCTATCGGGCTGGTGGTGGACGATGCCATTGTGGTGCTGGAGAACATCTATTCGCGCATCGAGGAAGGCGAAGACCCCAAAACGGCCGCCATTAAGGGCTCGGAGGAAATTCTGATGGCCGTTATCAGCACCACGGTGGTGCTGGCGGCGGTGTTTCTGCCGGTGGTGTTTCTCACCGGCATCACGGGCCGGCTGTTCCGCGAGTTCGGCATTGTGGTGGCCGGCTCGGTGCTGATTTCGGCGTTTGTGTCGCTGACGTTGACGCCGATGATGTGCTCGGTTCTGCTGAAGCGGCAGGAGAAGCACAACTGGTTTTACCGCAAGACGGAGCCGTTTTTTGAGCGCCTGATCGGGGGCTATCAGGACAGTTTGCAGACCTTTCTGCGCAACCGCTGGCTGGCCTGGCTGGTGGTGGCGGGCACGGGCGTGGGCATCTGGTTTTTCATGAAAACCCTGCCCTCGGAGCTGGCCCCGGTGGAAGACCGCAGCCGCGTGAACGTGAATGCCACTGGCCCCGAGGGCGCGTCGTTTGAGTTCATGGACGCCTACATGGCCCAGATTACCAAGCTGGCTGTCGACTCGACCGGCCCCGATAACCTGAGCAGCGTGTTCACGGTCACCTCGCCGGGCTTTGGCGGCGGCTCCAACTCCGGCATTGCCCGCGTGCTGCTGGTGGAAGCCGACCAGCGCCCCCGCTCCCAGCAGCAGGTTTCGGATGCGCTGAGCGCGGGCGTGAAGCGCCTCACGGCGGCCCGCACCTCCATTTCGCAGGATCAGAGCATCGGCTCGGGCGGGGGTGGCCTGCCCGTGCAGTTCGTGGTGCAGACCCAGGACTTTGAGAAGCTGCGCGAGGCCGTACCCAAATTTCTGGATGCCGCACGCCAGGATCCTACCTTCCAGTTCGTGGACGTGAACCTGAAATTCAACAAGCCCGAGCTGCGCGTCAACATCGACCGGGAGAAGGCCCAGAGCCTGGGCGTGAGCGTGCAGAGCATCAGCCAGACGCTGCAGTCGGGCCTGAGCGGGCAACGCTTCGGCTACTTTATTCGGGATGGTAAGCAGTACCAGATTATCGGGCAGGTGGCCCGCGAAGACCGCAACCAGCCCCTGGACGTGCGCCTGCTGTCGGTGAAGAATAACCTGGGCCAGCTCGTGCAGCTCGACAACGTAATCCGGCTCACGGAAAGCAGCACCCCGCCCCAGCTCTACCGCTTCAACCGCTACAACTCGGCCACGTTCTCGGCCTCCCTGGCTCCCGGCAAAACCCTTGGCGACGGCATCGCAGCCATGCAAAGCATTGCCGATAAGAGCCTGGACGACACCTTTTCCACCGAGTTGGCCGGGGCCTCCCGCGACTTCCAGGAAAGCTCCTCCTCGCTGGTTTTCGCCTTCGGCCTGGCCCTGGTGCTGATTTATCTGGTGCTGGCCGCGCAGTTCGAGAGCTTCCGCGACCCCATCATTATTATGGTAACGGTGCCGCTGGCCCTGAGCGGGGCACTGCTGAGTTTGTGGTATTTCAACCAGACGCTGAACCTGTTTTCGCAGATCGGTATCATCATGCTGGTGGGGCTGGTGACCAAGAACGGCATCCTCATCGTGGAATTCGCCAACCAGCGCGTGGAGCAGGGCGTGGACTACATGACCGGCCTGGTGGAGGGGGCCACCGCCCGCTTCCGCCCCATCCTGATGACGAGCCTGTGCGCCATCCTGGGCATTCTGCCCATTGCCATTGCTACCGGCGTGGGTGCCTTGAGCCGCCGCGCCATGGGCATCGGCGTGGTGGGCGGGCTGTTCTTCGCCACGGGGCTCACGCTCTACGTAGTGCCGGTGATGTACTCGTATTTCGCTACGGCAAAAAAGCACGGTAAAAAGCAGGATGAAGCTGAGCCACAAGAGGCCGTAACGGCGTAAAAACAACTATAAATGGAACGTCATGCTGAGCTTGCCGAAGCATCTCTACTGCAGTAGTAATTGATTTTACTTTGGCAGTAGAGATGCGTCGGCAAGCTCAGCATGACGTTCCGATTTAATTCCCGAATGCAGTTTTCAGCTTATCTCCTTCGTTTTTCGAGTGCCGCGCTGCTGGCCCTACCCCTACCAGCGTTGGCCCAGCAGCCCCAGGCCAAGCCCCAGCCAGCGCGGCCGGCCACGGTAACCCCGGCCGCGCCGCTCACGCTGGCCGAAGCTATCCGCATCGGGCTGGAAAACAACTACAATATCCGCCTGGCCCGCACCGATGAGCAGATTGCCGGCAACAACGTGACCCGCGGCAACGCCGGCCAGCTGCCCACCGTGAACGGCAACCTGACCCGCTCCTTCACCCTGAACAACGTGCGTCAGGAGTCGTCGGCGCGGCCCGAGCCCAGCACGGCCAGCGGGGCCCAATCCAACTTTCTGAATGCCAACGTGGCCGCCACCTGGACCATCTTCGACGGCCTGGGAATGTTCATTGCCTACGACCGGCTCCAGGCGCTCAGCGAGAGCCAGCGCCTGCTGACCCGCGCTACGCTGGAAGAAACCGTGGCCAGCATCACCGACGCCTACTTTGCCGTAGTGCGCGAGGCGGGCCGGATTCAGTCTATCGAGGAAGCCCTCAAGATCGGGCAGGCCCGCATCGACCTGACCCAGGCCCGCGTGGACGTGGGCGTGAGCGCCAAGGTGGAAGTGCTGACCGCCCGCGTAGACTACAACGCCGACCAGTCGGCCCTGATTCAGCAGCAGGAAGCCCTGACCACGGCCAAAATCAACCTCAACACCCTGCTCGGCCGCAGCCCCCGCCTCGACTTCCGCCCCGCCGACTCCATCGTGGTGGCCCGCGACCTGGACCAGGCCACCATCACCCAGGCCATCCTGCAGAACAACCCGCGCCTGCAGCAGGCCAAAGCCGCCACCGAAGTAGCTACTCTCGACCGCCGGCTGGTGCGGGCCTCGCGCCTGCCGCAGGTGGGCCTCACCTCGGGCTACGGCCTGAACCGCAACGTGAACGGCGCGGCCTTCTTCGGCACTCAGCTCGTGACCAACACCGGCCGCACCTACGGCCTGAACTACGGCGTGGTGGCCTCCGTGCCCATTTTCGACGGCTTCAACCGCCGCCGCCTGGAGCAAAACGCCCGCGTGGGCGAAGAGCAGAGCCAGCTTCAGCTCAGCCAGACCCAACTGCAGCTCGCAGCCGACGCCGAGCAGGCCTACGCCCGCTACCAGAACCGGCTGCGGCTGCTGGAGCTGGAAGAGGCCAACATCTTGCTGGCCCGCCAGAATGTGGCCATTGCCCTGGAGCGCTACCGCCTGGGCCTGCTCACGCCCCTGGTGCTGCGCGAGGCCCAACGCACCCAGCTCGATGCCGAAACCCGCCTGCTCGACATCCGCTTTCAGGCCAAGCAGGCCGAAACCGCGCTGCGCCGGCTGAGCGGCGGGCTGGTGCGGTAGCGGGCCTCACCCCCGGCCCCTCTCCTTGGGGAGAGGGGAGCCTGACGGCAGCGACAAAAAAAGCCCTTTGCTTTGCAGCAAAGGGCTTTTTTGTTCTGATACATTCATTGTCAGGGGTCAGGAATAGAAACGAAATCCGACGGCTTCACGGCATCTGCGCCATTAGGCTCCCCTCTCCCCAAGGAGAGGGGCCGGGGGTGAGGTCTGCCTACCGCACCGGCAGCGCCTTTAGCTCGGCCAGGGCCTGCTGGGTTTCCTTTATCGTGCTGGCTTCCTTCTCCTCCTCATCCAGCGGCTGCTTCGGAGCATCGCTGTAAAAGGCGAGTATATTCTGCTTTAAAGGGGCGCTGATGCCCTCAAACTTTGCTTTGGAGAGCTTGCGCAGCCACTCACCGTAGGTTCTATCGGCCAGCGGGTATTCACCGGCTTTCGTTTGGTGGCCCGTGTCGAAGTCCGTGTTGGCCAGGCGCGGGGTTGTGCCGGGCTTCACCTGTTCGAGCAGGGTGCAGTAGCTCGTGAGCACCTGCTTGAAGCTGGCCTTGAACAAGGCCTGCGCTTCGGGGGTGGGCAGCTTGAAGGCGAAGGGCTTGAGCAGCCCGATTTTGGGCAGCACCCGCACGGCCAGCGACAGGATGCGGGCCCCGAAGCCGGGCCGGTCGTAGCTGCTGCCGAACTCCTTGCGGTACTTGCGTGGGCTTTGGGCATACACAAACTCGCGCCGCCGCACCTGGGGGCTCAGCGCCCGGATTTCCTTGCGCTGGCTCTGCCATGCGGCGCGGGTGGCCGTCGGAATCAGCTGGCTCACGGCGAAGCGGTAGCTGCTGATGCTCAGGTCCACATTCACGATTACCTGGCCCAGCTTCAGGCCGTAGGTTTTCTCGAAGGCCCGCTCCAGCACCGGCTTGCTCACCTGAAAGCCAATGTAGCTGTGGTAGTCCTCGGTGCGGTAGCGGCCGGCCGCCACCTGCACCACATCGAAGGCAAACTCCAGTTGGGTGTGCTGCTTGGGGGCCTCATCGTAGGTAATGACCTTACCGAACTTAGCCGCCAGCTCCGGATACACCGAGGCCATAGCCTTGTTGGTGCCTTCAGGGTGCCCACTGATATCGGCGGCGTAGTGGCCCAGCGCCCCCAGGGCGAAAGCAAACTCGTTACGGTCCTGGGCTTCTTCCAGCAGATTGCGCACGAAGTCGCCGCTGCGTACGTAGTGAGTCAGGTTGGTGAAGAGCGTGGAGCCGAACGGGTAGAAGCCCATATCCTGGATGATAGCGCCGCCGTAGGCGTAGCTTTTGGCCTCGCGGAGCTGCTCGGGCGTAGCGCCGGGGTAGCGGCTTTGCAGCAGCGGCAGCAGGCACTTTTTCCAGGTCGAGTCAATATTGGCTTGATGCGTGAGCACCGAGTAGCCGGAAGAAGACAGCGGGAAGAGCAGCAGAGCCGCCACGCCGCACAGAAACCATTTGAGCATGTACTGATAGCGCCTGCGGGCGGGACTACGGTGTCGGGTGGCGAAGGCCGTTGATGTACGCCGAAAGCTGAACCGGAGTTGTAAGCGGCAGCACGACGGAGATGGCCCATAGCGCGAAAATCCGTTGCGCGACGAGCGAAGCGAGTGGGCGGAACCGCGCGGCCCCGGATACTCGCTTCGCTCGTCGCGCAACGGATTTGCGCGCTACGAGCAGGTTGAGCGTCTATGCCTGGCGGCGGCTGCCGCGCAGGCCATACCACACAATGTAGGCGTAGCACAGCATGGGCAGCACAAAGGCCAGCCGCAGCGCATGCACCCCGCCCCCACCGCTCTGGCTATCGGCAATGAGGCCGAACAGCGGCGGAATGATGGCCCCGCCCACAATGGCCGCCGACAGCAGCCCCGACGCATCTTCGGTATGCCGGCCCAGTCCGGCCACGGCCAGCGTGAAGATGACCGGGAACATAATCGAGTTCATCAGCCCCACGGCCAGCAGACTCCACATGGCCACCACGCCGGTGGTATTCACCGAAATCAGCACCAGCAGAATGGACACGAGAGCATTGAAAGCCAGTACCCGGCCGGGCTTGAAGTTGCGCAGTACCCCGATGCCCAGAAAGCGGCCCACCATGGCCCCGCCCCAGTAGAAGGCTACCTGCACGCCCGCGTCGCGGGCAGCCATGTTCATCACCTCCGACTGGCCCAGGTAGCTCACAATGTGGGAGCCGATGGCCACTTCAGCCCCAACGTAGCAGAAAATTCCTACCAGGCCCAGCAGCAGGTGGCGGTAGTGCCAGGCCTTGGTGGTGTCGCCGGCCGGGGCGGGCTCGTGGGCAATGTGAGGCAGCTTCAGAAAGCTCAGCACCAGGCTGATGAGGACCAGCACGACCCCGATTCCCAGGTACAGGTTCTGCACGGCCGTCACGTCGAGATTGGCGGTTTGGGCCGGGGTGAGCGTTTTCAGGTCGGGCAGGTGCGACAGAATAAGCCAGGAGCCCAGAATGGGCGCGATAAACGTAGCCAGCGAGTTGAATGCCTGGGTGAGGGTGAGGCGCGACGAAGCCGTTTCGGGCGGGCCCAGGATGGATACGTAGGGGTTGCCGGCCACCTGTAGCGTTACGATGCCGGTAGCCAGCACAAACAACGCCCCCAGAAACAGCTCGAACGTGCGACTTTCAGCGGCCGGATAAAACAGAAAGCAGCCCACAGCCGCAATCAGAAAGCCCAGCAGCATGCCTTTTTTGTAGCCCAGCCGCTTCACCACCTGCCCGGCCGGCACGCCCATCACGAAGTAGGCCCCGAAAAAGCAGAAGTTCACCAGGTTCACCTTGGCGTAGCTCAGCGTGAACAAGCCCTTTAGGTACGGAATCAGAATGTCGTTCAGACAGGTGATGAAGCCCATCATGAAGAACAGCACCGTGAGCGAGGCCAGCGCGGAGGTATAGGAAGGCGAAGCACCGGGGGCTTCGGCCGGGGCTGGGGCAGAGCCGCTACGGGGCTGGGAGGTTATGAGCGCCATAAGTTGAGGAAGATGAGGGCGGAAAGCCGATTTGTAAGTGCTATACTACGAAAAGAGGCCGGTTCGTTGGCCACTGGGGTCACGAAACCGGCCTCAAAACCCCGGCAGCCGCTGCATGATCGGCCGGCACGGGTACTATAAGAGCTTAGGCAGCGGGCTTTTTAGCGCACAATGCTCAGCGCCTGGCTCACGGCACGGCCGTTCAGCTCCAGCCGACAATGATACAGACCGGCCGCCAGCGCAGCGGTAGGCAGCGAAACCGTGTGGGTGCCGGCCTGCCGGAGCTGCTGCTCCAGCGGCACAGCCACGCGACGGCCCTGGGCATCGTACACGGCCAGCGTGACGGCGGCGGGCTTGCTCAGCGAGAAGCTCAGGCTGGTGTGGTTGGTGGCGGGGTTGGGCCAGCACGGAGCCAGCTCGGCCCCGGCCAGGCGGGCCGCCGTGGTGGCCGTGGTGTTCAGCAGCGTGGGGCCGTACCAGTCGTCGAGGTACACGCGGCGCTTGTCGAAAGTGTTGGGCGCGATAAGCAGCACCAGCTCATTCACCGAAGTCGAGGAAATGGTAGCGTCGGGGCGGCTGATGTTGTTGAACACCAGCGTTTCCCAGGCATTAACGGCCGAAGTAACGGCAATGTACTCGGAGTGGCGGCCCAGCGGGTAGTTGGTGGCGCCGGCACGGGTCGAGTCCTGCATCGTAATCTGAAACTGAATGCCGGCCGCCGGGCTGAACACCTTCATGGTCATCTGCTTGGCATTGGTCAGGTAGGCCGAAACATCGGCGGGGCGCTGCTTGGGGCGCGCCACCAGCACGTCGAACTGGGCGGTGCTACGGGTGTAGCGGCCCACGCGGGCGCTGTTGTTGGCCGCCGAAGGGGCATTGTTCACCGTATCGGAGTTGAAGCCGCCGCTGGTTTTGCTGCGCACGTAGTTCAGCTGCCGCACGTTTTCGAAGTTGTCATAGAGCTGATCTACCACCGGCGCGGCGGCTACCAGCTCGGGGCCCATCAGGTCGTCGAAGTGGTAGGTAGCGCCGCTGGCCGTGTTGGGCTCAATGAGCATTACCAGCTGGTCAGCATCGGTGGGCCGCACGGTGGGGTCGAAGGTGCCGCCGGCCCCGGCCGTATAGGTGAAGGTGAGCGTCTCCCAGGCGTTGGCTACGGTCGTTACGGCATCGAAGGTGCCGCCCAAGTTGCCGTTGGGGTAGCCCGTGGCCGATTTGGTTTTGTCCTGCACCACAATCTGCACGGCCCGGCCAGCGGCGGGGCTGTACATTTTCATGGTAATCTTCTTCGTGCCGTTCAGGTAAGGCGTGGCATCGGCCAGCCGCGGAGCCAGCGGATTAATTACGATGACATCGAACGGCTGCGAGGCGGCCCGCACGTATTTGCCCACGGTGGGGCTGCTGTTCACGGCATTGCTGGCCGGGTTGGCCTGGTTCTGCGTGAATACGCCACTCACGAAGGGGTACGAAACGCGCCGTACGGTTTCAAAGTTTTCGTAGAGCACCTGCGCTACGGCCGTCTGACCAAAGGCCGCCAGGGCCCCGAGCAGGATAAGCTTCCGGGTAAAGTTGTGCATACTAAAAAGGATTAAAAGGTGGGAACTGATGGGAAAGAAATGGGAGAAACGTCGGTTGCGGGAGCGAAAACCGGGCGTGTAACCGGGCCCGGCGGCCCGTTGCGCTCGGCGGGCGCGGCCGGGCAGCCACCCACACGGCAGCCCGGCCCGCACCCACCCCAGCGCGACTTTTCCGCGTTGGTGGCCCTCCCACCGGCCCGGCCTTTTCCCACTGCCGGGCCGGTGTCAGGGCCTGATTTTTCGGCTATTTGTAGTTGTAGAACTTCACCGACTCCACCTGCATCCGCTGCGGGAATACGGTGCTGGCGTCGGGGTCACCATCAAACTTGCCGCCCACGGCCACGTTCAGAATCACGTAGAACAGGTTGTTGAAGGGATAAGGCGACACGTCGCTGGGCGTGACGGTGAAGTACAGCTCGCCGTCCAGATAGAAGCGCATCTTGTCCTTGCTCCGGATCAGGGTGAAGGTGTGAAAGTCGTCGGAGAAGTCGCCGCTGGCCAGAGCTTTGGTGGTGGTTTTCTCGCGGTGGTCAGCCACCGAAGTGCCGAAGTGCAGGGTGCTGATGTTGACGTTGGGCTGGCTGCCGCGCAGCTCCATAATGTCGATTTCGCCGCAGGCCGGCCAGCTTACCACGCCGTCGTTCGAGCCCAGCATCCAGATGGCGGGCCAGATGCCTTTGCCCTTGGGCAGCTTGGCGCGCACATCGAGCCGGCCAAAGCCGAAGTCCTTCTTGCCCTTCGTAATGATGCGGGCCGAGGTGTAGTCGCGGTTGTTGTAGCGCTCCTTCTGGGCCTGAATGTTGAGCAGGCCGTTGCTGAGGAACAGGTTTTTGGCCGAGTTGGTGGTCGCCTGCAGCTCGTCGTTGAACCAGACATCCTTTATCTCATAGGTCCATTTGGTGTCGTCGAGCAGCGCGCCGTTGAACTCGTCGCTCCAGGCCAGGTCAGTGTAGGCGCTGTAGTCGCGGGCTTCCTCGTTGCCGGTCACGGGGGCCGACGGGGCCGGGGCGGGCGGCAGCACCTTTTCCGGGTCTTTGGTGCAGTTGAGCAAGCCCAGCGTCAGGGCCAGGCCCAGCACGGGCCTGAGCCGGAAGCGGGGAAATGACAGGAAATTTTTCATGCAGAAGAGGGGAAAACAGAGTAGAGAAAACAGCGGCGGGCTTACTTCACCCGCAGCTTCATGGTGTGCACCACGCCGCCCGTGGGTGGGCCCACGCGCAGCAGCATGGTCTGGTCATTGATTTCCAGAATGCGGTACTTGTTGTTGGCGTGGTCGGTGATGCCGATAAACGCGGGAGGCGTCAGCTCGATCTGGGCAATGCCCGCGCCCGAAGCGGCGGTGAAAGTGAAGGACGAAGTGCCCGACTGCGGTGCCTGGCACGAGCCCGGATTACCGGCCACGAAAGTCTGGCCCTTGGCATCGTAGGTGAAGACGTTGGCCGTGGTGAAGGTGTACTCGTCGTCGGCCTGGCAGGGCGGCAATGAGCCGAGGGCCCCGCCGGCGTAGTAGCCGGTTGGGTCGGCATCGCTGGGGCCTACCACGATGGTCGCGGCCTTGGTATTATCGAGCACCCAGGTGCGCGACGAGCCGCCGGTGAGCAACTGCTTGGCGCGGTCGAGCTGCGAGAGCTGGGGCATGTAGGTGGTAATGGTCTTGGTGCCATCGGGGTGGGTGCCCTGCAGGCGCAGCCGGGTGGGCGTGGCTTCCAGAATGTCATAGGTTTTGTTCACCACCGAGTCGGGCAGGCCAATGAAGCTGCCTTTGCCCTGGAGCACAATCTGGCCCAGCGCTCCGTTGGGCCGATAGATGAAGTCGGAGTTGGCGGTGCGGGCCGGGCCGCACGCGCCGTTGGCGTAGGTCCCGGGCCCCGCGTCGTAGCTGTAGCTAAAGGTGCTGGCGAAGGAAAACTGGTCATCGGCCTGGCAGGCCGGCAGCGGCGCGGCCGAAGCCGACAGCTCCGTGCCATTGGCCGCCAACCGCACGATGGCGCGGGGCTGAGTGGAGAGCGTCCAGGTGGTGGCGCCCGAGCCCGCGCAGGCCGTCAGCACGGCATAGGCGGCGTTGGGGCAGGCCGAGGGGATATTGATTTCCTTGGCGGCCGTGGTGCCCGTGCCGCCCGCACCGGCGGTGGTCAGGCGCACGGTCACGGCCCCAGCCACTTTGTAGGTGTGCGTCACTTTCTCGCCCCTGCCCAGCTCCGGCGAGTCGCCGAAGTTCCACTGGTAGAGAAAGGCGTTGGGCGTGGTGCTGGTGAAGGTGGCCACTATCGGAAACTGGCTGGTATTCAGCTCCACCGTGAAGTCGGACGTGGGCACCTCCCCGCTCAGCGTATTGAAATCGTCTTCTTTCTTACAGGAAGCAAACAGCAGCGGGCCCAGCAGGAGCAGCCCGGCGGCATTGCGCAAAAAAACCTTCATATCCTTGGTCGTTAAAAGCAGCGGAGAAATGAGCGGCGGCGTTAGTAGCCGGGGTTCTGCGTCAGGTTGGGGTTGGCGTCGCGCTCGGTCTGCGGAATGGGCAGCAGCAGGTTGAAGCTTTTCACGCCCTTGGCCTGCAGCGCGGGCAGCGTCAGCAGGTCGCCGGTGCGCTTCAGGTCAAACCACCGGTCGTCCTCGAAGGCCAGCTCGTAGCGCCGCTCCCGAATCACGGCCTGCTTGAAGTTGGGCGTATTGACCGTCAGGTCGCGGGTGGAAGGCGCATCGATGGGCAGCCCGAAGGCGCGGCGGCGCACTTTGTTGATGGCTTCGAGGCCGCCGTCCGGCCCCACCGTGGGGCCGGCCGCCTCGGCCAGAATCAGGTACACTTCGGCCAGGCGCAGCACCGGAAAGTTCAGGGGCGAGTCCCACACGCGGGTGTTGGTTTTGCCCACAAACCACTTCTTGCAGTTGTAGCCGAAGGGTGAGCCCTGCAGCGAAGCCGGCTGCGCGTCGGTGGCGGAGCCGGCCGGATACACGTCGCCGGGCTTCCAGATGGTCACGTCGCGGCGCTTGTCGCCGTTTTCGTAGCCCTGCACAAACTCCTGCTCGGGTACGTTGAAGCCGTAGCCGCCCTGGGGGGTTAGCTTCTGGCCGCGCGGGCCGAAAAACTCGTTGCCCACGAAGCCCAGCCCGTCGAAGATGTATTCGTTCTTACCATTTATATACTGCACCTCAAACAGCGACTCCTTGCCGTTTTCGTTGGCCAGCTTGAAGTTGTCGCCGTAGTCGGCCCACAGGCTTTTGCCGCTGCCCGCAATTACGGCGCGGGCCTGGGCGGCGGCTTCGGGCAGGTTGCCCTGGGTGAGATACACTTTGGCCAGCAGGCCCTTGGCAGCCCATTTGGTGGCCCGGCCCAGGTCGTCGCCGGAGTAGGCGTCGTCCAGCGCGTCGGCGGCGGCCTTCAGGTCCGTTATGATCTGGGCATATACCTGGTCGGCGGGCGTGCGCGGGGCCTGCGAGTCCTCGGTTTTGGTGGGAGGCGTGATGATGAGCGGCACGTCGCCGTAGGCCCGCACCAGGTCGAAGTAGTACTTGGCGCGCAGAAACTGCGCCTCGCCCAGGCAGCGCTTCCGAATGTCAGCCCGCATGTTTACGATGCCCGGCACGCGGGCCAGCACCAAGTTGGCGCGGCCAATGCCCACGTAGCAGCCATTCCACAGGCGCGTGGTCATGGGGTTGCTGGCCGGAATGTTGAAGAAGTCGAGCTGCTGCTCCTCAATGCCGTCGCCCCCGCCCCCGCCGCCGGTGGTCGAGTTGTCCGACATGATGTCGCCGATGCCCCACAGGGCGTAGTTGTACTGGCCGCCGCGGCTCAGCTCGGCATACGCGGCATTCACGGCCTGAATGGCGTCGGTTTCATTCTGGTAGAAGTTCTCATCCGTCACGGAGTTGGTAGGGCTCACGTCGAGGAAATCTTTGCCGCAGCCGCTGAGCAGCAGGCTCAGGGCCAGCAGAGTACCGGCGGCTTTGTGGGTAGTCGAGGGCATGGTGGGAAGAAAAAGCTGGGGTGGGAAAAAGCAGCGAAACGGGCGCAGCCGGCTTAGAAACCGATGTTCAGGCCCGCCAGAAACACGCGCGACTGTGGGTACACGCCCCGATCAACCCCACCGGGGCCTACTTCGGGGTCGAAGCCCATGTACTCGGTCAGGGTCAGCAGATTCTGGCTGCTCACATACAGGCGCAGGCTCTGGGCGGCCACGCGGCTAAGGATGGTTTTGGGAATGGTGTAGCCCACGGTGAGCAGCTTGATGCGCATGTAGGAGCCGTCTTCCACGAAGTAGCTGGAGATGCGCAGGTTCAGGTTCGGGTCGCCGGCAATGGCGCGGGGCACGTCGTTGCTGGTGCCGGGGCCGGTCCAGCGCTTCAGCACGCGGGTGCTGGAGTTGCCGTTGGTGGTCAGGCCGCCTTCGGTGTAGAAGCGGTTCAGGTTATACACGTCGTTGCCCTGCGAGCCCTGCAGAAACACGCTCAAATCGAAGCCGCGCCAGGCCACCGTATTGGTGATGCCGTAGTTGAAGCTCGGGTTGGGGTCGCCGATGAAGTCGCGGTCCAAGTCGTTGATGACGTTGTCGCCGTTCAGGTCCCGGAAGCGAATATCGCCGGGAGCCGCGCCGGGCTGGCTGGCGTGGCCGGCCACGTCTTCCGCAGTCTGAAACAGGCCATCGGCCACGTAGCCGTAGAACGAGCCGAAGGGCTGGCCCTGGTCGTAGCGCACAATGGCGTTGCCGTTGCGGTCGGCCAGCCCGTTGAAGGGCACGGCCACGCCGAGCTTGTCGATCTGGCTCTTGTAGGTGGAAAACACCAGCGAAGTCGTCCAGGTCGGGCCGTTGTTGGCCCCGGTCAGGTTGCGCGTGGTCACCGAGAGGTCCAGGCCGCGGTTATACGAGTCGATGGCGTTGGTATTCACCGGCTCGTAGGTGCCCGAGGTTTTGGCCGGCGGCACCAGGCTGATCAGGTTGGGCGAGCGGCGGTTATACAGGTCCAGCGTGGCTTCCACGCGGTTCTGCAGAATGCCCACATCAATGCCCACGTTGGTCTGCTCGTTGATTTCCCACTGCAGATCCGGGTTTTGCAGCTTGGTGGGCGCGGCCCCCGTCACGATGTTCTGGGTGCCCTGCGCGCTGGTGGGGCCAAATGGATAAGTGATGCCGGAGTTGATATTGGCCAGGTAGGCGAAGCGACCCGCGTTGAGCGGGTTGCCCACGCGGCCCCAGCCGGCTCGCACCTTCAGGTTGCTAATCAGGCTGATATCCTTGATGAAACTTTCCTCGCTCAGCCGCCAGCCCGCCGATACGCCGGGGAAGAAGCCGAACTTGCGGCCCGGCGCGAAAGCCGAACTGCCATCGTAGCGGGCGGTGGCAGCAAACAGGTATTTGCCCCCGAACTCGTAGTTGGCGCGGCCGAAGTAGCTGGCCAGCCGGTCGGGCGCACTCACGAAGCCGCCGTTGCCGAGCAGCGCATTGATGGGGCCGTTATCAATCTGCTGCAGCGTGTTGCTTGAATAACCGGCTCGGCCCGCGAAGATGGTGCTGTATGTAAACTGCTGCGCCGATTGCCCCACCAGCAGCGTGAGCTGGTGCTGCTCGCCGATGGTGCGGTCGTAGCTCAGCGTATTCTCAATCAGGTAGCTGGGGTTGTAGTTGTTGAAGGCCGTGGCGCTGGCCGTGCCCGGCGCATTGCGCGGCGAGTTGGGCCCCAGCGAGGGCGTGAAGGCGTTGCCATTGTCGAAAATCAGGTCGGCGCCCACGTTGGTGCGGAAGCGGAGGCCTTTGAGCGGCTCCAGCTCGGCAAAAAACGTGGTCAGGGCGCGGTTGCGGGTGAATTTGGAGTTGGTGATGAGCGCCTGCAGCACGGGGTTCGGCTCCACGTAGCCGTCGCCCAGACCGGGCTCATACCAAGTGCCGTCGAAGTTGTACACGGGCAGCGTGGCCGGAATCTGGAGCACGTTGCTGAGCACCCCAAACTCGCTGCCGCCGGTATCCACCTGCCGGTCGGTGAGGTGGGTGAGCGAGATGCTGTTGCCGATTTTCAGGATCTTGTTCAGCTGCACGTCGCCGTTGGCCCGCAGTGTAAACCGCTCGAAGGTCGAGCCGATGATGGTGCCGTCCTGCTTGAAATAGCCGCCCGACACGGCATAGCGGGCCTTATCGCTGCCGCCCGTGGCCGACAGATTGTAGCTCTGAATGGAGGCCTGCCGGAATACCTGATCCTGCCAGTTAGTGCCCTCGCCCAGGGCTTTGGGGTCGCGGAGCTGGGGCAGCAGCGCGTCGCCTTTGGCAATGCGGCTTTCGTTATTGATTACCGCGTATTCCTCAGCGTTCAGCAGACTCAGCTTGCGCCACACCCTCTGAATGCCCATGTACGCATCCAGATTGACCGTAGCCGTGCCCGCCTTGCCGCGCTTCGTGGTGATGATAACCACGCCGTTGGCAGCCCGCAGACCATAGATGGCCGTGGCCGAAGCATCCTTCAGCACATCAATGCTCTCGATGTCGCTGGGGTTGATGGCGTTCAGCTGGTTTTCCACGCCGTTGCCGTTAGCATCGCTCGAAGGCAGCGGGTAGCCGTCAATCACGTACAGCGGCGAGTTGTTGCCGGCCGAGGTGATGCCGCGCACCCGCACCGAGGTGCCGCCCGCACCGCCCGGCGCGCCCGAGTTCTGGGTCACCGTTACGCCCGCTGCCCGGCCTTGCAGGGCCTGCGTGGGGTCCGAAACCGGCTGCGAGGCAATGTCCTTGCCCGATACCGACGACACGGCCCCGGTCACGCTGGTGCGCTCCTGGGTGCCGTAGCCCACCACCACCACTTCGCTCAGCGCCTTGGCATCTTCCTGCAGCATCACGGTCAGGCTGCTGGTGGCGCCGGTCAGGGCTACCTCTTTGCGCACGTAGCCCACGTAGCTGAATACCAGCGTACTACCTTCGGGCACCGACAGCGAAAAGCCGCCATCCGCATTGGAAGAAGTACCAATGGTGGTGCCTTTCACGATGATGGTCACGCCGGGCAGGCCCTCGCCGTTGGCCTGGGTCACGCGCCCGGAAACGGGCACATCGGCTACTACACGGAGGCCAGCCACCGCCAGCGGCGGCACCGACCCGCCCGCCAGCGCCGGCGCGGCCAGCGCGGGCAGACTACAGGCGGCCAGCAGCCAGGCGTGCCGCAGCACGCCGCGCGAGTAATTAGTTGGGGTCATGGGTAGGAATTTGGAAATGTGGGGCAGATGAGGGGAAAGCAGCGCAGCGCCCGACCAACGGTAAGATACTGGTTGCCAGCTAATTTTATCGGGAGCCGGCGGCGCTCTGGCCAGACGCGGGCGCGGTGGAAGCCGTAGCGCCCACGTAGCGGAACCGCGCCGACTGGTCGCCCACGCGCAGGGTGAAGTAGCCGTCTTCCAGTTGGGCCTGGCCCTCGGCGTTGGGGTAGCTCAGGTGCTGGGCAGGGTTGATTTCAAAGACCATTTCGCGGCTTTCGCCGGCCTGCAGCTCGCGCTTCTCGAAGTGCTTGAGCAGGCGCACGGGACGAGTAATGCGGCCGACCTCATCGGTCAGAAACCACAGCACGGCCTCTTTGCCAGCGCGGGTTCCGGTGTTGGTCACGCGCACGGTGGCCCGCACCCGGCCGTTGTTATTCACCACGGAGTCGCTGAGCTGGAGCGTGGCGTAGCGGTAGGTGGTGTAGCTCAGGCCCTGGCCGAAGTCGGTGAGCATGGTACTCTTGTATTTCGGGCCGCGGTTTTCAAAGCCCGCCCCGAAGTCGCTCAGCTCCAGACTGTTCTCGTTGTTATCATGATGATAGGGCGAGATATGGCCGGCAAACTGCGGGTACGTGAACGGCAGCTTCCCGCTCGGATTTACCTTGCCACTGATGATTTCGGCCAGGGCTTGCCCGCCGCCGAAGCCCGGCAGCCCCGCCCACAGCACCGCCGCCGACTTCTCGGCCACCGACCGAATAATGCTGGGCCGGCCGCCAATCACGACCAGCACCGTGGGCTTACCGCTGGCCTGGGCCGCGCGCACCAGTTGCTGCTGGTCTTCGGGCAGGGTCAGGTCGCTGGTGTTGCCCAGGCCTTCGGTGTAGGGCCGCTCACCCAAGGCCAGCACCACGGCATCGGCCCGGCGGGCGGCGGCCGAAATGCTGCTCAGCAGCGGCTTGCCGGCCGCGTCGCGGTAGGGCAGCGTTTCCACCTGAGCATTGGGGTATTCGCGCCGCAGGGCGGCGTACAGGGTCAGTACTTCTTTCGGGTATTCGGCTTCGGGGCGGCCCTGCCAGGCCAGGGTCCAGCCGCCGGCCAGGTTGGCGCGGGAGTCGGCCGAGGGGCCCACCACCAGAAGCCGCCGGACTTTGCCGGGAGCCAGAGGCAGCACGTTGGCCTCATTTTTCAGCAGCACAATGGACTCGCGGGCCGCTTCCACGGTTTGCTGTTTCAGCGCCGGGTCGCCCACGCGGCTGAGGCGGTCGGTGCGCGGCATGGGGTTCTCAAACAAGCCCAGATCCACCTTTAGCTGCAGCACCCGGCCCGCCGACAGGTTGATGCGCTCCTCGCTGAGGCGGCCTTCCTGCACCAGCTCTTTCACGTAGCGGCAAAAGGTGGTCGTGTAGGGCGTCATGGCCATGTCCACGCCGGCATCAATGGCCATAAACGTGGCTTCCTTCTCGTTGGGGGCCGTTTTTTGGATGCGCACGAGGCGGATAATGTCTTCCCAGTCGGTAACGGCCACGCCCTTGAAACCCATCTTGGTGCGCAGCAGATCGGTCAGAATGCGGCGGGAGGTATGCACCGGTTCCCCGTTGATTTCCCCGCTGTTGATCATCATCGTCTGCAGGCCCGCATCGATGGCGGCCTGAAACGAGGGCCGGAAAAACTCCTCCAGCCGCTGGTCCGAAATCATGGCATTGGTCCGGTCCCAGCCGTTGCGCGGGTCGGAGTAGCCGATGAAATGCTTGCCGCAGCCGGCCACCTTGTAGGGCAGAATTTCCTTGTTTTCCTGCAGCTCGTGCACGAAGGCCGCGCCCATGGTGGCGGCTACCAGCGGGTCTTCGCCGTAGGTTTCGTAGAAGCGGGGCCAGTAGGCATTCACGCCTAGGTCTAGCACCGGTGCAAACACCCAGTGGTGCCCCAGGTCCGCCGATTCGAGCACCGTGGCGCGGGCCATCTGGCGGGCAAAGTCGGGGTTGAAGGTGGCCCCCAGGTTGATATTGTGCGGAAAAATGGCCGTGCCGGCCACGTAGCTGGCCCCGTGCATATGGTCGATGCCATAGATGATGGGGATGTGCAGGCGCGACTCGCGCATGGCAATGCGCTGCAGCGCCGCCGAGTATTTCACCCACTGTGCGGCGGGCACGGCTTCCCCGTTCAGGAAAGAGCCGACATGAAAATCCCGGATCAGCGGCACCAGCTTGGCCGAGTCCAGAGCTACGTCGCGCTGCACGCCGCTGGGGTTGATGACCGTGTTGGCCAGTTGCGTCATCTGCCCGATCTTCTCCTCCAGCGTCATCTGGGCCAGCAACGCGGCCACCCGCTCACTCACTACTGCCGGCGGCAGTGCGGCGCGACCAGCCGCACCGGTTGCAGCCGGTATGGACAGCGCCGTGGGGGCCGTCGCCACGCCGGTACTGGCGGGGCGCTGGCAGCTGCTCCAGCATCCCAGGGCGGCAGCTACGAGCAGCGTCCGCACTACCCGCACGGAGCAGGGCGCAGAGTTGGATACGCGGAAGCCAGGTACGCGCATCAAAGCGCGGAGGGTGGGATTGGATGGGGCCATGGAGCGGAGGTTGAGACCCAAATGTATCAATCCTTCTACGGGAAACGCAACCACAAAAACCATCCTATCAGGCCATTAGAGCCATTTTTTCACATACTTCACATTTCGCCTACACACTTACATCACACGCACAAATGGGGCATTTATACTGAAATCGGCATATTTACTCCGCTCCCATCGCCGTTGAGCCAACGGCTAAAAAACAATCAAAAAAAGCGTCTGGACAGACGCTTTTTTTTCAAATAAACTGATACCAGCAGAGCCAACCTTCCCTTCTCACGAATGTTCGGTCTGCAGGATGGGCTGGTCTTCTTCCGAGGTGCCGGTGGCATCCAGCAGAATGTGGGTCCAGCCTTCGTGCTCGTCGTAGCCGGCGGCCTGCCGGCGGCGGCGCATGGCTTCGGTCACTTTCTGGCTGAAACTCCAGCAGGTGCCCTGCCGCAGCTCCAGCACCCGCGAGAGTTCCTGTGACGAGTAGCTGCCCTTGTGGGTGTAAATCAGGAACACCGCATAAAAGGCCTTGATGATGGAGAACTTGCACTTCTGCAGCATCGTATAGGCCGTCGCCGACTCTACGTAGCGGCACTTGGTGCAGCGGCGGGCGTGCGGCTCGCGGGCATCGCAGTATTTCTCGTGGCCGCACTTGCGGCAGCGGTAGCCGGCGGCCCACTTCAGATCGGCCAGGTAGCGCAGGCAGGCATCCTTGTCGGGGTAAATCTGGCTGAACTCGCCAAAATCCACTTCCTTGGACAGCACCCGCGCCGTCTGCACCTGCTGCAAATCGTGCTGCAGCTCGCCATTGAGCTTGCTGATGGCGGCCGACTGCAGGGCCAGCAGCCCGTTGGCCTGCTGCAACTCGCGGTTCTGGGCCGCAATGGTTTCGCTCTGCAGCCGCAGCTTCTCGGTGCGCCGCGCCACCTGTTCCTCCAGCTCCGAGTTGAGCTGGTCCTTCAGCTCCTGGTTTTGCCGCAGCTGCTCTACCAGCCGGTCCTGGGCCTGGTGCTTTTTGTGGAGCTGCTTCACCAGCCGCTCCTGCGTCCGGATGGTGGCATCCTTGATGGCCTTGATCTTCTCCCCCAGCGCGTAGGAAAGTACCGCCACTTCCACTACAAACGCCACGTTCATGCTGTACACCGTGAACGGCGTATTGATAAAGTCAACCCCTAACTTTCTGGTAATCAGAAATAACAAGCTCACCGCTACCAGTGCCTGCGCAATCAGGAAGAAGCGGGCCGCCCGAAAGCCCTGCCGGTACACCAGCAAGGCGGCATAATACAGCATCCCGTAGGGCAGCAGATACAGCCAGAAGCTGAAGCCGGATTTAACGAACAGCGTGTCCAGCAATAGCAGGCCCGCGCTCAGCAGCACCACGGCCCGCACCCACGGGTCGAAGTGGGGCAGGCGCTGCGGGGCATCCAGAAAATGACGGGCGTAGTAGCTGAACGTGACCAGCAGCAGAATGGGGGCTCCCGCATTCACCACCTGATTCAGCCAGGGCAGCCGGGGCCACAGGTATTCAAAGCCCAGCCCGTCTTCCGACAGGAACAAGAGGCTGCAGCTGAGCACGTACAGCACGTAGCGCAGGTAGGTTCGCTCGCCAATGAAGAGAAAGATGAACAGGTTGTACACCACCATAATCAGCAGCACGCCATAGAAGCCGCCCAGCAGCCCGTATTCGCTCTGAAAGTGCGCGGCCAGCATGGATTCATTGCGCAGCCGCCCCAGAAAGCTGGTTTTGGAGTCCGACTTCAGCCGCAGATAGTAGGTATGCGTCTGGCCGGGCCGCACTTGCAGGCTGAACAGGAAGTTTTTGTAGGCAAAGGGCCGCGATGCGAAGGGCAGGTCGGCTCCGGTGCGCACGCCGTGGTAGGTGCCCTGCGCATCGGCCCGGTAAAAGGTCAGGTCGTTGATGTGCGAGTCGAACATCTCCAGAAACCAGTGATTCTGATCCGGAGCCTCGTTGCGCACCCGAATCCGCAGCCAGTAGGCCGAGCGGGTGTGCTCAATGTTGCCGGAGGGCTTACCGCCCGAAGTCAGATTGCCCGGCAGAAAGCCGGCATTGTAGCGCGGCTGAAGAATATCGCGCAGCGTCAGGCGACCCGAGGGATCTTCCAGCACGCTGTAGGAAGCCGTGGAAACGTACAGCTCATTTACGTTTGGCCGGATGCGCAGCGTATCCTCGGTAGGAGCCGCCAGACCGGCCACCACGCCCAGCAGCCAAAACAAGGCGCTGAGCAGGCAGGCACGCGCAGGCACCGGCTGGCTGCACTGCGGAGCAAGAAATTCGGGACACCGTGTCATAGAGTACCCAATTTAGGCAAACAAAAGCAGGAAGCTCAGCCGCGGGCTGCTTCAGCGGCCGGGAGCTGGCCAGCAGATCAGGTAGGCAGCAGCACGCGGCGGCTAGCGGCCGGCCGTAACGAAAAAGCCCCGTTTGCGATGTGCAAACGGGGCTTTTTCTTGTAGAGAGCGAGGGATTCGAACCCCCGGAGGTTTAACCCTCAACGGTTTTCAAGACCGCCGCAATCGACCACTCTGCCAGCTCTCTGACTCGGCTCGCGTAAAACTAAAAACCAGCTTCTTCCCGCGAAAGAAGAAGCCGGCTGTAGAGAGGGGGGGATTCGAACCCCCGATACCCTTGCAGGTATAACGGATTTCGAATCCGTCGCATTCGACCACTCTGCCACCTCTCTGGGTACTAAACTGAGTGGTTTAGGGACGGCAAAAGTAGCAGGGCTTTTCGGGTGGCGCAAGCCGATGGCCGCAAATTTTTCAACTTTCTCGGCCGGCCGGCTGCTTTGCGGGTGGCTGGGGCCGCCGTTAGGGCTTCATGCTTATGCCCTTACCGACTTTTTCAGCCGCCCCGTCACGGCATCGATGCTCACGTTTACTTCGAAGCCCAAAATCAGCGTCATGCACACGAAATCGAGCCAGACCATGAAGCCCACCAGCGCTCCGATGGAGCCATAGAAGTGGTTGTAGGAGTCGAAAATCTTGACGTAGAGGATAAACAGGAAGGAAACCAGGAAGATGAGCAGCGTGGCCACAATGGCCCCGGCCGATACAAACGGCCACTTGTCATGCACCGGCGGCACGTAGTAGTAAATCAGGCAGGTGGTGAGCAGAAACAGGCCCACCACTGAGCCGTATTTCAGGATGCTGATCAACTGAGCCGTGAGCGACTCGGGCACGATTTCATAATACACCAGCGCATCGATGATATAGGTGCCGAAAAAGATGCCCGCAATGGCAAACAGCAGCACCAATGACAGCACAATGGTGAGCACCGTGGCAATGACGCGCTTGCGGAAATACGTGCGGTGCTTGAACCACGGGTACTTTTTCTCAAAGGCATCGAGCAGAGCCATGATGCCGTTGGAGCTGAGCACCAGCGCCGTACCGAAACCGAACGAGAGCAGCCCGCCGTGCGGAATGTTCACGATATCCTCAATGGTAGATGCGGTGGCCACGTACAGCTCCCGCGGCATCAAGTCGCTCAGGAACTGCAGGATATCTATGTTCAGGTTGGGTATCGGAATGTAGGGAATCAGGGTGAAGAGGAAGATGATGGTCGGAAACAGGGCCACCGTCAGATTGAACGACATGTAGCTGGCCCGCTTGGTGATGCTGTCCAGCTTCAGCTCCTGAATCATGCGGTCCACCACGTCGTACACCGAGGCCCGGCCGCCGGCAAAGCGCAGCTGCTTCAGCCACACGATGAACTTGCGGTAGGAGCGCCGGCGGCGCACATCGGGCAGATGGTAGCGGCGAACGGGCAGGTGCATTTTTTAATATTGTTTTTTTCCTGTCATCCTGAGCTTGCGAAGGACCTTATCAGGGTAGAACGACAAGCGAAACAAAGACTCGTTCTGCCGTGATAAGGTCCTTCGCAAGCTCAGGATGACAGATGAATTTAAAATCACTCACCGCCCTTGATAAACGCGGCCGGCGCGGGCGAGTCATCGGAAGGCTTGGGGGCGGGCGGTGTGAGCGGGCTGGTGATTTCCTCCTCGGAAAAATACGGGGCCAGCTTGGCCTGAATATCGGTGGGAATGGGCACGGGGCGGCCGGTAGCGGTGCTCACGAACACCATCAAGGTGTGGCCTTCGGTGAGCAATTCCTGCGCCTCGTTGTAGATTTCGTACTCAAACAGCACCCGCGAGCCGTCGGCGGGCTGCTTCAGCAGCAGGCGCACCGTAAGCAGGTCGTCGTAGCGGGCGGGGCGGCGGAAACGGGTGCGGATTTCGCCCACCGGCATGCCTACGCCATCCGCTTCCAGGTCTTTGTAGCGGATGCCGAGCTGGCGGAAGGCCTCGGTGCGGGCCACTTCAAAAAACGCCGCATAGTTGCCATGATAGACGTAGCCCATCTGGTCGGTTTCGGCGTAGCGCACGCGGATCTGGGTGTCGTGGGAGTACATGGAAGATGGTACAGTTAGAAAGCAGAAAAATTTGGGCTGCGACTCACTAGCAGATGTATCCAAATCCAAAGAAGAAAAAGCTAACCGCGTAAAACAATGCGGTGATAAGCATTATTCCACCAAACAATAAGCGGCGGCGTATAGTCGGGGCATACCAGATAGTAAGGCCCGCAAAAGGCATCCACACTGTCGCTATCAACACTGACGCGAATACCGCCAAACAAGAATAATTTTTGATGATGTGCATAAAGTTGGGGGCATCTGCAGGCAAGTTCCCAAACCCATCACCATGATAATATTCTGACTGATAAAAGCAATACATCCAGCAATACACACTAAAGACACTCAACAGGAGCAACAGTGCCGTGTGTATTTTTTCAATTCTCTTAATTGTTTGTAGTTGCATAGTTGCACGCCATAATTACTTCATAATGCCGGCCCGGCTCAGCGCTGCCTGGTAGCGCCGCGCATTCACCAGGTGCTCCTGCTCGTTGCGGGCGAAGGCGTGGTAGCCGCTGAAATCTTCTTTGGCGCAGAAGTAGAGGTACTGATGCTGCTCGGGGTTCAGCACCGCGTCAATGCTGGCAATGCTGGGCAGGTTGATGGGGCCGGGCGGCAGGCCGGCATACTTATACGTGTTGTAGGGCGAATCTTTCTGCAGGTGTACGTTCAGCACGCGCTTGATGGTGAAGTCGTTGTTGGCATACACCACCGTGGGGTCGGCCTGCAGCTTCATGCCACGCCGGATGCGGTTGAGGTACACGCCCGCCACGCGGGGCCGCTCGTCGGCGTGCTGCTGCTGCTCGGCCTCCACGATGCTGGCCAGCGTGCTGACCTCGGCGCGGCTCAGGTTCAGGGCTTTGCGCTTGGCATCGCGGGCGGGGGTCCAGAATTTTTCGTACTCCTTTTTCATGCGCTGCATGAGGTTGTCGGCCGAGGAGTTCCAGTACAGCTCATAGGTATTCGGAATGAACATCGTCATGATGTTCGTGGTATCGAAGCCCAGGCTTTTGGTGTACGCGGGGCTGCTCAGCAGGCTGTCGAACTGGCCGGGGCGGGTATCAATGGCGGTGCTGAGCTTACGGGCCAGTTCGTCGCGCAGGCGGATGTTCTGAAACGTGAGCTTGAGCGGCGACTGGCGGCCGGCCCGCAGATCGGTGATGAGCTGGCGGTTGGTGTAGCCATCCTTCAGCTCGTAGCGGCCCGGCTTCACCAACTTATTATACTTCATGAGCTTGGCCACGAAGCGGAACGAAAGCCGGTCTACGATGACGTTGGTGGCATCAATGGAGTCCATCACGGCCTTGTAGCTCTGGCCTTTGCGGATGAGCACGTAGGTGGGGCGGCCTTTGGTTTCGACGTTGGGCGTGAAGAAAACCTGGTAGAAATAGTAGGAGAAGCTGACAAACATGACCCCCAGCACAGCCGTGACGGCCGCGAAACGGTTGCGCCGACGGACAGCTTTGGCCTTGGCCTCGGGACGATACGGTTTGGACATTGCGAAAAGAGCAGGAGAAAGAAGTAGCGAAAAGATAACAGTAGGCTGCCCAAACAGGCCCGCCACCGGCCCGGAAAGCCCGAACCGGCGTCAAAAGTACACGTTCTGCCTCTCACCTGCTTTTTTCAATTGCTGCGCCGCCGCCCCGCCCACCTGGCAGCGACTGGCGCAGCCCGCGCGCCAGCTGCGCCGGGTTGGGCAGACGACAGGGTTTGCTTAGTTTTACCCAGCCGTGACCAGGTGGCCGGCTCACCCGCGCACCGTTTTTCGCGGGTAGTAAACTATTTCTCTCTGTCTTTCACCCATTCTTTTTTAGCTCATGTCAAAATCTTACGCTACTCCCCTCCTGCGCCGGCTGGCCGTGGCCCTTGGCCTCGGGCTGAGCGCAACGGTCGCGCAGGCGCAGGCCCCGCTGGCCACCTATTCGTTTGCCAATGCCGCGGGCAACGAAGTCACTTTCCCCGTTGATGCGCAGCCGGCCAACGCTACGTTCAGCCCCATGGCGCGCGGCGCGGGCGTTACGGCCTCGGCGGGTGCCGGCACGTTTGCCGCCACCGACTGGAGCATGGCCGCCCTCGATGCCACCGATTATTTCAGCTTCTCGGTGCAGCCCGGAGCCGGCTTCAAAATGCGCCTCGACAGCGTGGTGCTGGATGAGCGCCGCTCCAACACCGGCATCATCACCTGGGCCCTGCGCTCCAGCCTCGACAACTTCGCGGCCAACCTAGCCACCGTGACCGTGCCCGATAACCCCGACACGCGCGTCAACAAGCGCATTGACCTGCCGCCGGCCTTCGGCAACGTCACCACGCCGGTAGAGTTTCGCCTCTACGGCTACAACGCGGAGGCCGCCACCGGCAGTTGGCGCATAGATAATGTGCGCACTTTCGGCGTGGTGAGCGCCGCCACGGGCGGCTCTACGCCTACCGTGGCCTTCGGCGCGGCCAGTGGCTCGGTGCTCGAAAACGCCGGCACGGCCACCGTTCCTGTTACCATCAGCAACAGCAGTGCCCAAGCCATCAGCGTAGATGTAGTGCTGGCCACGCCGGCTGGCACCGCCACTTCGCCCGCCGACTACACCTATACCACCCAGACCGTCACATTCCCCGCCAACTCCACCACCACCCGCAACGTGACCGTGACCATTGCAGACGACGCGGTGGCTGAAGCCGACGAAACCGTGATTCTGAAGCTGCAGAACGTGCTGCCGGCCGGTAGCGCCACGGCCTCCACAGGCACCTACACGCTCACCATTCAGGACAACGACACGCCGAACAACCCGACGATTTCGACTATTGCGGCCGTTACCGTCAATGATGCGACTGGCGTACCAACGCGCCTGGGCACCGCCGTTACGGTGCGGGGCACCATTTATGGCACCAACCTGCGCACCGCCGGCTACCAGATGTCGATTATTGACCCTACGGGCGGCGTAGGCATCTTTGCTTCGGCTAATATCGGCACCCCCGCCATCGTGCTGACCGAGGGCGACTCGGTGCAGGTGACGGGCACCGTGAGCCAGTTCAACGGCCTCACCCAGCTCACGCTCACCAGCATCACGCCGGCCGGCACCGCCCGCCGCATGTATCAGCCCCGTCTCCTCACCGGCCCTCTGACCGAAAACGATGAGTCGGAGCTGGTGCGCGTGGCCGGCCCCCTCACCTCCGTTGATCCTACGCAATGGACCACCACCTCCACCGCCGCCGGCTACAACGTGGACGTGCGCACCGCTGCCGGCACTACGTATCAGCTGCGCATCAACCGCGGCACCACGGCCTACAACATGCCCGCGCCCACCGGCCCGTTCTCGGCCACCGGCCTCGGCGGCCAGTTCGACGGCACCACGCCCTTCACCGAAGGCTACCAGCTGGTCGTGCGCCGCGCCAGCGACATTGCCGTCGTCACGGCCGCCCACGAGCCGGCTTTTGCCCAGGGCATCAGCCTCTACCCTAACCCCGCCGCTACCACCCTCACACTGCGCGTAGGGGCCGAGGGCCGGGGCGCGAGCATCGAAATCATGAACATGCTGGGCCAGCGCGTGCAGCAGCTGACGGCCACGCAGGAAACCGTGGCACTGAACGTGGCTTCGCTGAAAGCCGGCGTTTATGCCGTGCGCTTCACCACCAAAGCGGGTTCGGTAACGCGGGCTTTCGTGAAAAAATAAAGTATTCCAACCTTCTCAAAAAAAGCTCTGACTGTATAGTCAGAGCTTTTTTATTGGTCCGGCGCAAATCAATTCGTAACCCCACGGGCAAAATCCGCGAATGAGTGGCAGTTGTATGACGGGCTTGTTACCTTGCCTCGTTGCCGCCCGCGGCGGTCTTGTTTCACCCTCCATCTGCCTGTGCCTATGTCTGCTACGCTGCTCCGTATTCACCCCGAAAATCCGCCCCAGAATCGTTTGCTGCAAGCGGTGGAAGTGCTGCGCAAAGGCGGGGTCATCATCTATCCGACCGATACGATTTATGGCCTGGGCTGCGACATTCACAATGCCAAGGCCGTGGAAAAGCTCTGCCGCATCAAAGGCGTGCACCCCGACAAGGCTAATCTGTCCTTCATCTGCTCCGATCTGTCGCACATCTCCGACTACGCCCACGGCATTACTACGCCGGTGTATAAGGTGCTGAAAAAAGCCCTGCCTGGCCCCTTCACCTTCATTTTTGAGGCCAGCCCCAAAGCCCCGCGCTACGGCGGCGTGAAGCGCAAAACCGTCGGCATCCGCGTGCCCGACCACAATATCTGCCTGGGCCTGGTCCGCGAACTGGGCAATCCCATCATCACTACCTCCATCCGCGACGACGACGAACTGCTCGAGTACACCACCGACCCCGACCTGATTTTCGAGAAATACCGCCCCTTAGTCGATCTAGTTATCGACGGCGGCTACGGCCATAACATCGCCAGCACCGTCATCGACTGCACCAACGACGACTTCGAGCTAATCCGTCAGGGTGCCGGCGATATTGAGCAGTATCTGTAGGCAGTGAGATAGGGAGATAGGGAGATAGTGAAATGGTGAGTTAGTGAGTTTGATGTTCGATCTGCGCTAAATGCGCCATTTGCGCAAGCCGAACATCAAACTCACTAACTCACCATTTCACTATCTCCCTATCTCACCGTTTATGCTTCCAGCGCCGATGCGTCCAGAGGTAGTCGCTAGGGAAGAGGCGGATGTCGTGCTCCAGGTGGCGCACGAAGGATTCGGTGATGGCGAATTTGCCGGGCTCCAGCGGCGCGTCGCCATTGTATAGCTCCGTTAGCACGATTTCGTAGTAGCCCCGCCGCTGCCGCCGGATGCTGACGTAGATAACCGGGAAGTGAAACTGCGGAGCCAGCCGGTCGGCGCTGGTGTAGAAGCCCGAATCCTGGTGCAGGAAGTTTGTCCAGTACGGCTGGTCCTCGGGACCAGCGGCCTGGTCGGAAAGCAGGCTGACCACGCGGGGCTGGCCGCGGTGGCGCAGCAGATTGCGCAACGTTTCGCGCATCGGAATCAGGCCGGCCCCGGTGCGGGTGCGCAGCCGGTACATGAAATCCTCAAAAAACGGGTTCGACAGCGGCTTATACACGCCATCGGCCTGGGCTGAGAGCCACGCGGCCCCCGAGGTGAGCACCCATTCCCAGTTGCCGGCGTGCGAGCTGAGGCCCAGCACCGCGCGGCCCTGCGCAAACCAGCGCTCCATCACCTCAGGGTTGCGAAACAGCACCCGCCGCTTCAGCTCGGCCGGAGTCAGCACGGCCAGCTTCAGCGTTTCCACCATCACCTCGGCAAAATGGCGGTAAAACTTCCGGGCTATCTGCCGAATCTCTGCCTCGGCCTTCTCCGGAAACGAGTTTCGCAGGTTTTCCAGCACCACCCGCTCCCGATACCGGATAACGTAGGCCAGCAGCAGATATATGCCATCGGCCAGCAAATACAACACGCTGAAAGGCAGGTGCGCCAGACCCAGCAGCAGCCATTCCAGCGGACGATAAAACCAGGGATACTTACGGGGTGAACTCATCGGGGCAGCGCCGCGCCGGCCGGGGCATACTCAGCCGGATTACGGCGCAGGCGGGTCGTTTGGGCCGAAAGTAGCTTATTTTTCGCATCGCGGGCTTCCACCGTCAGCGTATACTCGCCCGCCGGCAGCTTGCTGATGTCCAAGTCGCCGATGAGCGGCGTGCTGCGGCCCGTCAGGCCGGTGGCGGTGGCCGTAGTGCTCAGAATATCCTTCGTGCCCGCTACCGGCCGCACTTTGTAGCGCAGCTGCACCGGCTGGTCAGGAGCGGCATTGTAGAGTTCGGCGTAGAAAAAAAGCCGGTCGGCTCCGCGGGCGTACAGGCCGCCGGGGGCCCGCGTCAGGCTATAGCTGCCTCGGATAAAGTTGCTTTGATCCAGCGTTTTGGAAGCCGGGCGCGCCAGCAGCACAATGTTGCTGATCACGGGCGCTTTCGACTTCGATTCGAGCACCAGCGGCATGTCCACTACTACCACGCGGCCGGCGCGGTACTGGTCGCGCACCTGGCCACGCAGCGTGTAGGTGCCATCGGGCAGGGCAATGCGCTTCTGAAAGCTGATCGGGTTTTTCAGGTTGCTCGTGTCGCTGAGCACCGGCGGCTTCAGCGTAACTACTTCCTGATACGCGGCCGTCCCATCCGGATACAGCACTTCCAGCGTGAGCGTGGCGGCGGCCTGAAATACTTTGGGTCCGCGACGCTTGTACGTGAGTCCCTGCCCCGGCACGGTGGCATAAATCTCCAGTATTCCGCCCTTCACCGACTGATCTTCGTTGCGGAAGCGCGCTACGTCGAGCACCAGTAGCGGCGGCGTGGCAGCTTCCACGGTAAGAGCAACCAGGCTCAGCAAGAGCCCGAAAAAGGCAGTAAGTAAACGCATCGGTGGGTAGCAGAAAGAGTTAAATGGGACCTACCAGGCAAAGCCGGCTCTGCTGGCATTTGGTTCAGCAAACGCCGTTTCTACCGCAAGAAACATTCGATTTTAACCTATTTTATACAATAAAGTGCAAACTCACTCGCCTTGTTCTTGCCAAAAGGTCTGGTGATGGGCAGGCGGAGCGGTAGCGGGGCTTTTTTGCGATTATCCCACCGGATTCCGCTAACATCACGCTCCGCCGTCGGGAGCCCCCGCAGCGGCGCTTCCGCCTTTTTCGCCTTCCAATGCCTGTTCTATTTGAGTCCCAATACAATCCGCCCACCACGTTCTTTGCCGCGCTGGCCGGAGCCGATGCGCTGTGGCTGGAGCGCCAAGAGCACTACCACAAGCAAACCTACCGCAACCGCTGCCTGATCCTGACGGCCCAGGGCGTGAAGCCGCTCACGGTGCCCGTGGTAAATGGCAACCGGAGCGACAAAGTGCTGACCGCCGCCCTCGAAATCGACTACCGCCAGAACTGGGTGCACACGCATTGGCGCAGCCTGCAAACCGCCTACGGCGGCACGCCGTACTTTGAGTATTACGCCGACTATCTGCACGATATCTACCTGCAGAAGCCGCCGCTGCTTTTCGACCTGAACCTGACGCTGCTGCACTTTTATTTGCGCTGCCTGCGCCTGGCCATTCCCGTAGAGTTCACCACCGAATACCACGCTTCTTACCCGCTCCCCCTCCAAGACCGGCGCAATTGGCTGACTCCGAAAGCCCCGGTCGTCCCCGAACCTGACACTACGTCCGGCCTTGGTCGCCTCCAGCCCTATCCGCAGACGTTTGGTAAAGATTTTGTACCGGGCCTCAGCATCTTAGACCTGCTTTTTATGCAGGGTCCGGCCGCCGGCAGTTTTCTTACGTAGCACTACGGTAGCCTCGAACCTTCGCCCGACTCAGCCTGTTTTCAGTCTACATCGGCCCAACCCGCCAAACCGCCCCAAATGGCCTTTGCGGGGTTCCATTTTTCTTCACTACCTTATCTGCATGGAAGCTAAATTCTCAAATCGAGTCAAGGAGGTCATCTCCCTGAGCCGGGAAGAGGCCATCCGGCTCGGACACGACTATATCGGTACCGAACATCTGTTGCTGGGCATGATTCGCGAAGGGGAAGGCACTGCTATTGGTTTGCTCAAAAAGCTGGGCGTATCGGTAGAAGAGCTGAAATACGCCCTTGAGCAAGCCACCCGCAACACGGCCACGCAAGGCACGAGCATCACTGGCTCCATCCCGCTGACCAAACAGACCGAGAAAGTCCTCAAGATCACCTACCTGGAGGCTAAAATCTTTAAAAGCGAAATCATCGGCACCGAACATCTGCTGCTCTCGATTTTGCGCGATGAAGACAACATTTCGTCCCAAATTCTCAGCAAATTCAACGTGAACTACGAAGCCGTTCGCGACTCGCTGGACTACCACGGCAACACTGCCCCCACCGACCGCGCCCCCGACACCGACGACGATGATAACGACCGCCTCTTTGGCGGCGGCGCTGGCAAAAGCGGCGCTGGCAGTTCCTCGGCCCCGAAAAAGCCCGGCGAAAAGTCGCGCACGCCCGTGCTCGACAACTTTGGCCGCGACCTGACCAAGCTGGCTGAGGACGACAAGCTCGACCCCATCGTGGGTCGCGAAAAGGAGATTGAGCGCGTAGCTCAGATCCTGAGCCGCCGCAAGAAAAACAACCCGATTCTGATTGGGGAGCCCGGCGTTGGTAAAACGGCCATTGCCGAAGGCCTCGCCCTGCGCATCATCCAGAAGAAGGTTTCGCGGGTGCTGTTCGGCAAGCGCGTGGTTACGCTGGATTTGGCCTCGCTGGTGGCGGGTACTAAGTACCGCGGGCAGTTTGAGGAGCGCATGAAGGCCGTGATGAACGAGCTGGAAAAGTCGCCCGACGTGATTCTGTTCATTGATGAGCTGCACACGATTGTGGGTGCCGGCGGCGCTTCGGGCTCGCTCGATGCATCCAACATGTTCAAGCCGGCACTGGCCCGCGGCGAGATTCAATGCATTGGCGCTACTACGCTGGATGAGTACCGGCAGTATATCGAGAAAGACGGTGCCCTGGCTCGCCGGTTCCAGATGGTGATGGTGGACCCCACTACGCCGGAGGAAACCATCGAAATCCTGCACAACATCAAGGACAAATACCAGGACCACCACCACGTAGTGTACACCGACAAGGCTATTGAAGCCTGCGTGAAGCTGTCGGACCGCTACATGTCGGACCGGTTCCTGCCCGATAAGGCCATCGATATTCTCGATGAGGCCGGAGCCCGCGTGCACATCAACAACATCGTGGTGCCCGAGGATATCCTCAAGCTCGAAGAGAGCATTGAGAACATCAAGACGGAGAAAAACCGGGTGGTAAAATCGCAGAAATACGAGGAAGCCGCCCAGCTTCGCGATAAGGAAAAGAAGCTGTTGGAGCAGCTCGACACCGCCAAGAAAAATTGGGAGGATGAGACCAAGAAGAAGCGCTACACGGTGAAAGAGGAAAACGTGGCCGAGGTTATTGCCATGATGACCGGCATTCCGGTGGTACGCGTAGCCCAGAACGAAAGCCAGAAGCTGCTCAACATGGGCGAAGAGCTACAGGGCCGCGTAATCGGGCAGGACAAAGCCATCAAGCAGCTGGTGAAAGCCATCCAGCGTACCCGCGTGGGCCTGAAAGACCCGAAAAAGCCCATCGGCTCGTTCGTGTTCCTGGGCCCGACGGGTGTGGGCAAGACGGAGCTGGCTAAGGTGCTGGCTACTTACTTGTTCGATAAGGAAGACTCGCTCGTCCGCATCGATATGAGCGAGTACATGGAGAAATTCAGCGTATCGCGCCTGGTGGGCGCACCTCCCGGCTACGTGGGCTACGAAGAGGGCGGCCAGCTGACGGAGAAAATCCGCCGCAAGCCCTACTCGGTCATCCTGCTCGACGAGATTGAAAAGGCCCACCCCGACGTATACAACCTGCTTTTGCAAGTGCTCGACGACGGTATTCTGACTGATGGCCTGGGCCGCAAGGTGGACTTCCGCAACACCATCATCATCATGACCTCCAATATCGGAGCCCGTGACTTGCAGGACTTCGGCGCTGGTATCGGCTTCGGGACCAAAACTCGCGTCGATAACATGGATGATATGATGAAGGGCACCATCACCAATGCCCTGAAAAAGACCTTCTCGCCCGAGTTCCTCAACCGTTTGGACGACGTGATTGTCTTCAACTCATTGGAGAAGAAGGATATTCACAAGATCATCGACATTTCGCTGGCCAAGCTGCTCTCGCGCATTCAGACGCTGGGCTACAAGGTGGAGCTGACAGAAGCCGCCAAGGATTTCGTGGCCGAGAAAGGCTACGACCCCAAATACGGCGCGCGTCCGCTGAACCGGGCCATCCAGAAGTATATCGAAGACCCGATTGCCGAGGAAATTCTGAAAGCCGAAATCGTGCAGGGTGACGTTATCACTGCCGATTTTGCTGAAGGAGCTGAGGAATTAACCTTCGCTGTTTCGAAAAGCGGCGAAAAGCAGAATCTGGCCAGCGATGAGCGGCCCGAAGAAGCTCCCGAGCCGACGGACGACGAGCCAACAGACAATAAGAAGAAAGGCGAATAAATCGTTTTTTAACAAGTAAAAAGGCCGGTTCCGCAAAGGAGCCGGCCTTTTTTGTATTTTTGGGAAACGCCCGTTTTCTATGGAATCACCGCGCAAACGCCGCTATACGGAAGAGGAATATCTGGCCATGGAATTCGCTTCCGAGTTCAAGCACGAATTCGTAGACGGCCAGATTTATCCGTGGGGCCACCCCGATATGTTGGGCATGTATGACGTGCAGGCTATGTCGGGCGCCTCGCTGCCGCATAATACCATTGCGGGCAACGCTTTCGGCCTGCTCCGAAACGCGCTACGGGGCAAGGGCTGCCGGCCGCATAACAGTGACATGCGGGTGCATATACCCCTCACCGGGACTTACCTTTACCCCGACGTACTAGTGGTTTGCGGGCAGCCGGAAATCCTGAAGAATGGCAAAATGGATCTGCTGCTTAATCCGGTAGTTATCATTGAAGTACTTTCCGACTCAACTTCCGACTACGACCGGAGCGGCAAGTTTATGCGCTACCGCAGCATCGAATCGGTTCGGGACTACCTGCTAATCGACTCGCGCAGCATCCGGGCCGAACTGTATTCGCGCACCGCAACCGGCCAGTGGACCTTTACGGAGATTCTGGATCCGGCCGGCACCGTAACGCTGCCCAGCGTGAGCACTGAGCTGGCCATGCCGGAACTGTACGAAGACGTGAGTTTCTGATCGGTCGGGAGCCCCCGAACCCGCTTATGCCGCCCCGAAATTTCGGTGCGGCTTTTCTTTACTGGTACGTTACCTTTGACACCCTGACTTTAAGTAGCTAACCTGACTTCCTTAAGCCCACCCAATGTCCGATCCGCACGCTGACGCCCAACTGAGCAAAACCGAAATTCTCGACCGTAAAAACCAGGAGGCCCTGCTCGGCGGCGGCCAGAGCCGTATTGAGGCGCAGCACAAAAAAGGCAAGCTCACGGCCCGCGAGCGGATTGACCTGCTGATGGACGAAGGCTCGTTTGAGGAAATCGGCAAGTTTGTGATGCACCGTTCCAAGGATTTCGGGCTCGACAAGGAGTACTACCTCGGCGACGGCGTGGTGACAGGCTACGGCACCGTGAATGGCCGCTTAGTGTACGTTTTCTCCCAGGATTTCACGGTTTTTGGCGGCTCTTTGAGCGAAACGCACGCCGAGAAAATCGTCAAGATCATGGACCTGGCCATGAAGAACGGGGCCCCGGTGATTGGGCTGAATGATTCGGGCGGGGCCCGGATCCAGGAAGGCGTGGTAAGCCTGGGCGGCTATGCCGATATCTTTTATAAGAATACGCTGGCTTCGGGCGTTGTGCCGCAGCTTTCGGCCATCATGGGGCCGTGCGCGGGCGGCGCGGTGTATTCGCCGGCCATCACGGACTTCGTACTGATGGTGGAAAACACGAGCTATATGTTCGTGACGGGGCCGAACGTGGTGAAAACCGTGACCCACGAAAACGTAACCAGCGAGGAGTTGGGTGGGGCCAGCACCCACTCCACCAAGAGCGGCGTGACGCACTTTTCGTGTGCCAATGAAGTGGCCTGCATCACCAACGTGAAGCAGCTGCTGAGCTACATGCCCCAGAACTGCGAGGAAACAGCCCCTATGCTGCCCTACGAGGCCGCGGGCGACGAATCGCGGCCAGCTCTGGATACCATCATTCCCGAAAACCCGAACCAGCCCTACGACATCCGCGAGGTGATTGACGGCATCATCGACACCGACACGTTCCTGGAAGTCCACAAGAATTTCGGCGAGAATATCGTGGTAGGTTTTGCCCGCCTCGGCGGCCGTAGCATCGGTATTGTAGGCAACCAGCCGGCGGTGCTGGCGGGCGTGCTTGATATTAATGCCAGCACCAAAGCGGCCCGTTTCGTGCGATTCTGCGACTCATTCAACATCCCGCTGCTGGTGCTGGAAGACGTGCCCGGCTTCCTGCCCGGCACCGACCAGGAATGGCGCGGCATCATCACCAACGGGGCCAAGCTGCTCTACGCCTTTTGCGAAGCCACTGTGCCGCGTATCACCGTTATTACGCGCAAAGCCTACGGCGGAGCGTATGACGTGATGAACTCCAAGCACATCGGGGCCGATATGAACTACGCTTGGCCCACGGCCGAAATTGCCGTGATGGGGGCTAAGGGTGCGGCTGAAATCATCTTTAAGCGCGAAATAGCCACCGCCGAAGACCCCGAGGCGAAGCTGGCGGAGAAAGTGGATGAGTACCAAAAGAAATTCGCCACGCCATACCGCGCCGCTCACCGCGGCTTCGTGGACGAGGTGATTCTGCCCTCGCAGACCCGGCAGAAGCTGATTCGGGCTTTCAAAATGCTCGAAAATAAAGTGGACGTGCTGCCGCGCAAGAAGCACGGCAATATTCCGCTGTAGGCTTCTATGTTCAACTGTCGGAGCGTAGAGGTGAAAGCCCACGCGGCGCAACGCATGTATGAGCGGGACATTTCAAGGGCCGAAGTAGAATTTGTCTTACTCAACGGACAAGTTATAATTGAGTATCTTAATGATGAGCCACTGCCGAGCTTTTTGTTGCTGGCATTTCCGCACGGCCGCCCCATTCACTTACTGGTTGGGCACGATGCCAGTACGCACCATTGCGCGTTGATTACCGTTTATCAACCAGATCCAAAAATTTGGTCCGACGATTTCACTAAAAAGCTGTCTTCTCTATGAGCAAATGCCTGACTTGCCGGGCCGGCGACATGGTTGCCGGGCATACTACGGTCACCTTTACCAAAAATGACCGGGTAACGATCTTTCGCCAGGTTCCGGCGTTGGTGTGCGACTGTTGTGGGGATTATTCGCTTAGCCTAGACGTAACCGATCAACTGCTGCAGGAAGCTAAAAACGCCGAGCAGCGTGGAGTCCAAGTTGAAATTGTGAACTGGCAGATTGCCGCTTAGTTAATCCTGACCCGAATGCGCCCTGAAAGCTTCGACTTCCTCCAGAAGTACCTCAACAACCCCTCCCCGACCGGCTTCGAGAAAGAGGGCCAGAAACTGTGGCTCGACTACCTGAAGCCGTATATCGACGAGTATTTTGTGGATACGTATGGCACGGTGGTGGGCGTTATCAACCCGGAGGCCAAGTACAAAGTGGTCATTGAGGCTCACGCCGACGAAATCAGCTACTTCGTTAATTATATCACGAAGGAAGGCTACCTGTACCTGCGCCGCAACGGCGGCTCCGATGCACTGGTGGCCCCGTCCAAGCGGGTGAATATCCACACCGCGAAGGGCGTGGTGAAGGCCGTGTTCGGCTGGCCTGCCATTCACGTTCGGAAAGTGGAGCTGGATAAAGCACCCACCATCGAAACGATTTATCTGGACTGTGGTGCGGCCTCGAAGGAGGAAGTGGAGGAAATGGGCATTCACGTCGGCTCCGTCGTCACGTTTGAGGACGAGTTTATGGTGCTCAACGACAAGTTTTACGTGGGCCGGGCGCTGGACAACCGTATCGGCGGCTTCATGATTGCCGAAGTGGCCCGGATGCTGAAGGAAAACGATAAGAAGCTGCCTTTTGGGCTCTACATCGTGAATGCGGTGCAGGAAGAAATCGGGCTGCGCGGGGCCGAGATGATTGCCCACCGCATAAACCCCGACGTGGCCATCATCACCGACGTGACGCACGACAGCCAGTCGCCGATGTATGAGAAAAAAACGGCCGGCGACATTGCCTGCGGCAAAGGCCCCGTGATTACCTACGGCCCGGCCGTGCAAAACAACCTGCGCGACCTGATCATCGAAACGGCAGAGCTATCGGCCATTCCGTTTCAGCGCGCCGCCGCCACCCGCGCCACCGGCACCGATACCGACGCCTTCGCTTATTCCGGTTCCGGCGTGGCCGCGGCGCTCATTTCCTTGCCACTGAAATACATGCACACCACCGTTGAAACCGTGCACCGGGACGACGTAGAGAACGTGACCAAGCTGATCTACGAAGCCTTGCTGCGCATTGAGGACGGCCACGATTTCCGGTATTTTAAGTAACCAAAGTCAACTGTCATCCTGAGCAAAGCGAAGGACCTTGTCAGGGTTGAACGTCTATCGTACTAACGACGCGCTCAACCCTGACAAGGTCCTTCGCTTTGCTCAGGATGACAGCTATAAAAAAATCGCATGAACCTCCCTCCCGTTTTCCCGCCCCTCACCGTCACCGACCAGATGGGGCGGCGCGTGGCGGTGCCGTATCCGCCGCGGCGCATTGTGTCGCTGGTGCCTTCCCAGACGGAGCTACTGTTTGATCTGGGCCTGGGGGAGCGGGTGGTGGGCGTCACCAAATTTTGCATCCATCCGGCACAGGCGCGGGAAAAAGCAGTTGTTATTGGGGGCACGAAAAATTTTCTTTTCGACAAGATCGACGAGCTGAAGCCCGATTTGATTCTGGGCAACAAGGAGGAAAACTACCAGGATGGAATCGAGCAGTTGGCGGCGAAGTATCCGGTCTGGATGAGCGACATTGCCACGCTGGATGACGCCCTGCGCATGATCCGGCAGGTGGGCATGGTGGTGGGTGAGCCCGAGAAGGCCCGCCAGTTGGCGGCCAGCATCGACGCCTCCTTCGCGAAGCTGCCATCGATTTTGCCGCTCCGCTCAGCCGCTTATTTCATCTGGCACAAGCCCTACATGGTCGCCGCTAGCGGTACTTTTATCGATGATTTATTACGCCGGGCGGGTTTTGCCAATGCCTTTGCTAACCAAACGCGCTACCCTGAAATCACGGCGGAGCAGCTCGCCGCCGCCGCGCCCGAAGTCATTTTGCTGTCGTCGGAGCCGTACCCATTTGCCGAAAAGCACGTGGCCGAATTTCAAGCTCTTTGCCCCCAGGCCCGCATTCAGATTGTGGATGGGGAGCTATTTAGCTGGTACGGTAGCCGACTGCAGCATTCGGCGGCTTACTTCCGCACGCTGCAGCCGTAGCTTCTACTGATTTTCGATGGCGAAGCCGGCTCGCTCCAATTCCTTCCAAAACCGCGGGTACGACTTGCGCACCACTTCCGGGGCCTGCACTGTGAGCGGGCCGCGCAGCGCCAGCGGCGCGAAGGCCATGGCCATGCGGTGGTCGTGGTAGGTTTCGACGGTCTGGCCGCTCACCTGAAAATCGGCGGACCGCACCACAAACCGCTCCTCCCCTTCCTCCGTCATGCTGCCGCCGAACTTAGCCAACTCGGTTTGCAGGGCCAGAATCCGGTCGGTTTCCTTGATGCGCAGGCTTTCCAGCCCCGTCATGACAACGGGTACGCCGAGGGCGGCGGCTACTACGGCCACGGTTTGGGCCAGGTCGGGGCAGTCGGAGAAATCCTGCTCTACGGCTGCGGCAGGCAGTTTTTGGGTGAGCTGCACGCCATCGGGGAAGAATTCGGTGGCGACGCCCAGCTGGTCCATGATGCCCACAATGGCCTGGTCGCCCTGCCAGGACTGCTCGCGCAGGCCGGGCAGAATGATAGTGGAGCCCGCCGGCCCCAGCGCCACCATGGCATACCAGTAGCTCGCCGCCGACCAATCCGACTCAATCGTATAATCGGCGGGCTGATAGGCACCGGGGCGCACTTCCAGCACCGTGCCCAGGTCGCGGCAGGTGGCCCCGAAGTGCTGCATCAGGCTCTGTGTCATCCGAATGTAGGGGCGCGAACCCACTTTACCGGTCAGCCACAGGCGCAGGCCGGCGGGCAGCACCGGCCCGATCATCAGCAAAGCGGAGATATACTGGCTGCTGATGTCGCCGCGCACGGTCAGCTCGTCGGGCTCATCGGAGCTGAGGGCCGGAGCCCAGCCGTTCAGCTTCAGCGGCGGGTAGCCTTCTTCACCCACGTACTCAATGCTGGCCCCCAACTGGCGCAATGCATCCACCAAAACGCCAATGGGCCGCTGGTACATGCGGGCCGTCCCGACTAGCTGCGCCGGCCGGCCCATCACGGCCAGGTAGGCCGTCAGAAACCGCATCACAGTGCCGGCATCTTCGGCATCAAACACTGCAGCCTGCTGGTCAGCCAATAAGCGTTGCATTAGCTGGGTGTCGTTAGCATCCGACAGGTTTTCCAACTCGCCGCCCCCGGCCAACGCCTGAATGATGAGGGCGCGGTTGCTTTCACTTTTGGAAGCGGGCAGCTGGGCAATGCCCCGAAGCGGCCCACCGGGCCAGCGTACTAGCAGAGAAGCGGAGGAAGCGTTGATAAGCGGAAGGGTTAAGCGTGAATACTGGGGGCAACAAGAGCCTGTCATTGCGAGGACGGAGGACGAAGCAATCCGTCTTGATAAACGCAGAAAGCCTTGTTAACCTGTAAAGCCCTGATGTAGTCCTTGTGCCGGGGTTTTCTACTGAAAAAGGGCTGTGTACATTTCAGAGGACGGATTGCTTCGTCCTGCGTCCTCGCAATGACAGTTGGTATTACCCTCTGACTAAAGCCGGTGATAGTAGCGCAGCGAATCAGCCAGTTCGGCCAAGGTCACGGGCTGGTCATAGATGGCGTGGCCGATGCCTTCAAGCAGCGTGCAGTTGATGGTGGTGCCGCTGTTCTTTTTATCCTGCAACGCCAGTTCGGCAATGCCGTCGGTTTCGAGGGTTACGAACTGAATTTTGTCGTAAATCGAAAACAGGAATGTTTCGATGCGGTCCAGCTCCAAGTCAGAAAGCAGGCCGCGCTGGCGTGAAATCCAGCTTTCGCACACCATACCGGCCGCTATGGCCTCGCCATGCAGCACTTCGCGGCCGGGCTGCAGCAACAAGTAGCTTTCCAGGGCATGGCCCACGGTGTGGCCGAAGTTGAGCACTTTGCGCAGTCCGCTTTCCAAGGGGTCGGCGGCCACAATTCGCTGCTTGGTTGCTACCGATTCGCGGATGACCGGCGTCCAGTCCTCCACGAACAGCCCCTGGTGGCGCTGGGTTTCGAAGGCGGCGGCATCGGCAATCAGCCAGTGCTTCACGATTTCGGCGTAGCCGGATTTGAGCTGGCGCGCGTCAAGCGTGGTCAGAAACTGCGGCTCAATGAATACGCCGGCCGGTTCCTGAAACACGCCCAGCTGATTCTTAAAGCCCATAAAATCGACGCCGGTTTTGCCGCCCACGCTGGCATCGACTTGCGCCAGCAGCGTGGTGGGCACCTGCACGAAGCGCAGCCCGCGCTTGTACACGGCCGCGCTGAAGCCGCCCAGATCCGTAACTACGCCCCCGCCTAGGTTCACAACCACCGCAAACCGGTCGGCCCGCTTCTCGGTGAGGTGGCACCAGATGGTGTCGCAGGTCGCCAGGGTTTTGTATTCCTCACCGGCCGGAATTTCGACCAGCCCGTGCGCTTCAGGCAAATAGGGTTTCAGCAATGGGTAGCACAGCCGGGCGGTGTTGGCATCGGCCACCACCAGCACGTAGCTCACGGCGGGCTGCCGCAGCAGCTCGGCCAGCGCCGGCAGGCTTGGCGGCCCAATAAACAGGTTGGAATCAGACATACGCGAAGGTAAGGCTTGCGGGGAAGTAGCGCCGGGCTTACGCCGGCCGCTGCATTATCTCGGTTTGCTTGCGGATGCTTTCCAAGTGAATCAGCTTATACAGTTCGGCCACGAATTTCTCATTCACGCGCAACTGGCCGGCCCATTGCTGCCGCGAGGCGAAAATCTCGTTCCAGCGGTCCAGCTGCAATATTTTCACGTCGTTGGCCTTCTTATAGCCGGCCAGCTCCTCCACCAGGGCCATGCGGCGGGCCAGGGCTTCCAGAATTTCGCGGTCGGCCACGTCCATTTTCTGGCGCAGCTCTTCAGCTTTGTTCAGGTAGTCGGCATCGTCGGAGGAGCGGCGGCGATACTTCAGCTCGCTCAGAATCTCACCCAGGCGCGGCGGGGTCACTTGCTGCTCAGCGTCGCTGAGGGCGTGGTCGGGGTCGGGGTGGGTTTCGATCATCAGGCCATCGTAGTCCAGATCGAGGGCTTTCTGGGCGATGGGCAGCAGCAGGTCGCGGCGGCCGCCGATATGGCTGGGGTCGCAGATGAGCGGAATGTGCGGAAAGCGGGTTTTCAACTCAATGGCCAGCTGCCAGGTGGGCGCATTGCGGTAGCGCGAGGGCGCAAACGTGCTGAAACCCCGGTGAATAGCGGCCAGATCGTGAATGCCGGCCCGCTCCATTCGTTCCAGCGCGCCAGCCCATAGCGCCACGTCGGGATTCACGGGGTTTTTCACCATCACCGGCACGCCGGTCCCGGCCAGCGCATCGGCCAAATCCTGCACCGCGAAGGGGTTTACGGTGGTGCGGGCCCCAATCCAGAGGACGTCCACGCCGTGAGCCAGCGCCTCTTCTACGTGGCGCGGTGTGGCCACTTCCACCGCCACCGGCAGGCCCACTTCGGTGCGCACCCGCTGCAGCCATTTCAGCCCCACCGCGCCCACGCCCTCGAAGGAGCCGGGCCGGGTGCGCGGCTTCCAAATGCCGGCCCGGAACAGGTCAATTTTCCCCAGCGCCTTCACCCCGGCGGCAGTGGCCAGCAGCTGCTCTTCGGTTTCGGCGCTGCAGGGCCCGGCAATAAGCAGCGGCTGGCCTTTGACGGCCAGTAGGCGGGTGAAAAACGTATCGATAGCCAACGGAATTTCCATGTGGGAAGTAGAAGAAACAGAGGAAGGAAGAGAGCTTGGCCAAACGCCCGCACAACAGGCAAGCCAGGCAGCGCAAGAAAGCCGGCCGGCAGAGTAACTACGCCGGTCAAAACGATGTTTAACCTTTATCTTCGCCCACCCAAACAGCCGCCCAAAGCTACCCACCCGCATGGCATTAACCCAAGCTCGACCCATTTCCTTCAACGACACGGCCGTAGCCTTCGCCTCCAAATCGGATGCGGAGCTGCGCCAGATGTACGCCTTGTTCGCCGCCATGAACAACAATGGCTTGGTAAAGATGGGCGGCGGCCTGATGAAGACGGCTCTGAAATGGAAGCTGCCGGTCAAGTTCCTGATTAAGAAAACCATCTTCGAGCAGTTCTGCGGCGGTGAAACCATTCAGGAATGCCTACCCGTCATTGAGGAGCTGGGCCGCTACCAGATCGGCACTATTCTCGACTATTCGGTGGAAGGCGAAGGCAGCGAGCAAAGCTTCGACCACACCCGCGACGAGATTCTGGCCACCATCGATATGGCCCACCGCTCCACGCACATCCCCTTTTCCGTGTTTAAAGTGACTGGCGTAGCCGACAGCGCCCTGCTGGAAAAAGTGCAGGCCGGCAAGCCCCTCAGCGCCGCCGAGCAGGTCAGCTACGACCGCGCCCGCGCCCGCGTGGAAGCTATTTGCGCCCGCGCCCACCAGTATGGCGTGCGCGTATTTGTAGATGCGGAGGAAAGCTGGTTTCAGGAAACCATCGACACCCTGGCCTACGAGATGATGGCCAAGTATAATAAGGAAGCGGCCATCGTCTGGAACACCTACCAGCTCTACCGCCACGACCGTCTCGATGCCATCAAGCAGGCCTACGATGATGCCGTGAAAGGCCAGTATTTCCTCGGCGGCAAGCTGGTGCGCGGCGCGTATATGGAGAAGGAAGCCCGCACCGCCACCCAGCGCGGCTACCAAAACCCCATCAACCCCAGCAAGCAGGCCACCGACGACCTCTATAACGAGTCTCTGCGCTATTGCGTGGCCCACGCCGACCGCATCAGCATCTGCGCCGGCACCCACAACGAGGATAGTTCCCTGCTGCTTACCGAGTTGATGCAGGAGTTTCACCTGCGCCCCGGCGACCCGCGCATCTGGTTTGCCCAGCTCTACGGCATGAGTGACAACCTGAGCTACAACCTCGCCAACGCGGGCTACAACACGGCCAAATACGTGCCCTACGGCCCTGTAGAGGCCGTGATGCCCTACCTGTTGCGCCGCGCCGATGAGAACACCGCCATTGCCGGCCAGAGCAGCCGCGAATTCCTGCTCATCCAAAAAGAAATGGCTCGCCGAAAGGCTCAGAAATAGCGTTTTACAGCCCCGGCATAATTTTGGCTAGCTGCGGCCCGCTGCTTCGGAACCTCCATCCGGGGCAGTGGGCTTTTTTTTTGCTAATTTCCGCCTCCATTTCCCACGCCGCCTGCTCAATGAACGGACGAGTCCGCAACCATCTTATCCGCTTTGCCCGCCATCAGGTGGGCACTACCAGCTACCTGAATCTGGTGCAGGAAGCCGAACTAGGCCTCAATCTGGAAATCTCCCACGAAAAATCCCGCCTCAATGAATTGCTGGCGGAGCTGTCGGAAAGCGAGTACTGGGCCGGCCGGCCTATTTTGAGCTGCTTGGTGAAAGTAGAAGGCTCGAAAGGCCAGGGCGACAACTTCTACAAAATGTGCGAGCGGCTCGGCCTGGGCGAATGGCGCACGCTCAAGCAAGATCCCGAGTTTCTCAAAACGCTACGGCGCGAGTGTCGGGCGTTCTGGCAGGATGAGCAGAATTATCAGCAATTCGCTCAGCGTTCTGAATGAGTAGGTTGGCATAATTCAAGGGAAATAGGCAGGATTAAAATTTGGTTGGTCCGGGGATTTTTTGTAACCCCATTCGGAAGGACACGTTAAGGACCTCGAAGCTGAAGCACTCTGGTTTAGACCGGCTCCTGCTTCGCTTCTTACCCTCAACTTCTCTTTCCCCACTCAACCAATTCCTCCTATGAACACCAACGATCCGAACAACCCGCAGAACACCGGTACTGGCGCAGGCTCTAACTACGGCACTTCCAACACCGGTACTGGTATGGGCAACAGCTCTAGCTCCAGCAACCAGGGCACTAGCTACAATGCTGGTACGGGCGTAAACAAAGACGGCGACGACTTCAGCGCTACTGCTAAAGGAGCTGCTGTAGCTGGCACCGCTGGTGCAGTAGTAGGCCGCGGCATTGATGCCGTGCAGAATGCTGCCGACGAAGCTGCTCACGCTGTAACGGGTGAGCCCTACCGCAATGCTTCCGGTTCGGGCATGCTGACCAGTTCGTTCCGTGACCGTCAGAGCGCTGAGCGCGCTTACCAGTCGCTCTCTTCGCGTGGCTATGGCAAAGACGACGTAAACCTGCTCATGTCGGACGAGACGCGCAAAACGCATTTCGGCGACAACACGCCTGATACCGACCTGGGCGACAAAGCTATGGAAGGTGCCGGCGTAGGCTCGGCCATTGGTGGCACGGCTGGTGCTATCATCGGTGCCATTGCTGCCATCGGTACTTCGGTAGCTCTGCCCGGCCTGGGCCTGATTATCGCTGGCCCTATCGCAGCCGCTCTGGCTGGCGCTGGTGCCGGTGGCCTCACGGGTGGCCTGGTAGGCGCTCTGGTAGGCTCGGGCATCCCCGAGGAGCATGCTGCTGAGTACGAAAACGACATCAAAAACGGTGGCATCGTGATGGGCGTGAAGCCCCGCAACGCCGAAGACGCTAAGTACTTCGAAGATGAGTTCCGCGCCAGCAATGGTGACCGGGTTCGTCGCTACTAGTCGATTTAAGCTTTAAGTAGCTTCCCAAAAAGGCCTTCTCTTCATTGAGGAGGCCTTTTTATTTTTCGGTTCTATAGTTTCCCGCAGCTGTTTCGAGCCGGATGCGGTTGAGCGTTGGCGCTGGCAGAGGCGCTTAGGAAACTAAGCGGCTGGCCGGCGCTTTGCACGTGCAACCTTCGCGGGTTTGTTTGCGCCTTATAGCAACAGAAATATTCGGCGGGGACTTATTTTAGGTCGCTGTATGTTTCTGAAAAAACCGTCTTGCAGGCAGATGCGTAGCCTGAGTGCGGCTTTTGCTTACATTTGATTTTCCTCCATTTCATTCCGATTCCATGTCTTCTCCCCGCCTGAAAATAGGCCTGTATGCCTCGTTGGTGTTGGTAGTATTCGTACTGGCATCCTATAAGCTGTATCGGCGCAACGATAGCAGCGGCTCTCCTCAGAAAGATGAGGTGCTCATCAAGGCAATGCTCCAGGGGTTGAGCGCCGCGCATTACCAACCCGAAAAAATTGACGACAATTTCTCTAAGCGCGTGTTTGATCTGGGCCTAAAGCGCCTGGATTACAACAAGAAATTTCTGCTTCAGTCGGATGTGGAGCAGCTGCGCAAATACCAGTTCGACGTAGACGACCAGGTAAGGCGTGGTACTCACGAGTTGCTGGACTTGAGCACCAAGCTCATTCTGCAGCGCACCGATGATGTACAGGCGCTCTACCGCGACCTTCTTTCCAAGCCCTTTGACTTCTCCGTGCAGGAGTCGTTTGAAACCGAGCCCGATAAAATGGTTTTTGCGGCCAATGCTGCCGCACAACGGGAAGACTGGCGCAAATACCTGAAGTATCAGACCCTCATCCGCATGTCGGAGATAATGGATGAGCAGGCCAAGAAGAAGGATAAACCGCTGGCCTCAGTATCGGCCAAGCCTTCGGCATCCGTGATTAGCGCCTCCGTCCTTACCCCCACTGAGATAGAAGCTGAGGCCCGCAAGCGCGTGCTGAAGTATTTCGATGACCAGTTCAAAGACCTCAAGCAGACCGATGCCAATGAGCGGCTGGCAACATATGCCGATGTGATTGCCAACACATACGACCCGCACACTCAATATTTCGCTCCCCGCGATAAAGAAGCATTTGACCAAGCCATGACGGGCCGCTTCGAGGGCATCGGTGCCACTTTGCAGGAGAAGGACGGCCAGATCAAGGTAGCGGATATTGTGCCGGGCAGCGCTTCGTACCGTCAGGGCGAGCTGAAAGCCGGCGATATTATTCTGCGCGTAGCTCAAGGAGCTGAGGAGCCGGTATCAGTAGAAGGCTGGCGCCTAGACAAGGCCATCGTTTTGATTCGGGGCAAGAAAGGCACGGAGGTACGCCTTACGGTGAAGAAGCCCGATGCCAGCACGAAGATTATCCCGATTATTCGCGATGTGGTCGTGATTGAGGAAACATTTGCTAAGTCTGCCATCGTGAACGAGGGCGGCAAAAAAATCGGTTACCTGCGGCTACCCAGCTTCTACGCCGACTTTAACGACAACGGCGGTCGTAGCTCGGCAGACGACGTGAAGAAAGAATTGGAGAAGCTGACCAAGGAAAATGTGCAGGGTGTAGTGCTCGACCTGCGCTTTAACGGCGGTGGTTCTCTGCAGGATGCGGTAGATATGACCGGTTTGTTTGTGGATAGCGGCCCGGTGGTTCAGGTGCGCTCGGGCCAGGGCTCGCCCAGCATCCTCAACGACCGTGACCCACGCGTGCAGTACTCCGGCCCGCTGGTGGTGTTGGTAAATAAGTACAGCGCCTCGGCTTCCGAGATTCTGGCCGCCGCTATTCAGGACTACAAGCGCGGCGTGATTGTGGGCTCGGCCAGCACTTACGGCAAAGGCACCGTGCAGCGCGTCGTTGATCTGGACGATATGCTGAGCGACTTTGGTTCGCTGAAGCCCTTTGGCTCGCTGAAGCTGACCACGCAGAAATTCTACCGCATCAACGGCGGCTCTACGCAGTTCAAAGGCGTGGTGCCGGACATCATCTTGCCCGATGCATACAGCTACCTCGACCAGGGCGAAAGAGAGTCGGATTACCCGCTGAAGTGGGATGAGATTACGCCCGCCCGCTACCGTGCCTGGAACAACTCGCCCGGCTACGATAAGCTCCGCACCGCCAGCCAGAGCCGCGTAGCCAGCAGCCCCAGCTTTAAGCTGATGAACGAGATGGTGCAGCGCATGCGCAAGCGCAAAGACGATACAATGGTATCGTTGAACCTGGCGAAGTTCCGGGTGGAGCAGGAGCAGGCTAAAGCCGAATCGGCTAAGTATGAAGCCGTGCAGAAAGCCACCACGCCTCTAGACATTGCGCCCCTTATGGCCGATGTGCGGCAGCTGGGCACCGATACGGTGCAGGTCAACCGGGCCTCACGCTTCACCAAAAACCTGAAAAAGGATATCACGCTGCACGAAGCCATTTCGGTTATCAAAGACCAGCTGTAGCAGCTGATTTAGACAACGAGGCTTCCGGAAAGCCCCTGCGCCGCGCTGGCGCAGGGGCTTTTCTTTTGTTCTATTCCCGGCACCCAACCATTTTAGTAAACAGCCGTGCTAAACGGGCGAAATTAAAATCGATTTAATTTTTATAAATTTCTCATTTTCAGTCCATTAAATACGCATAAATATGGCGAATATTTTTAGCAAACAGTGCAACTCTAATTAGTCTTGCGCTGTTTACTTAGCATGACAACGACAACTGAGAACAACATCTTCCCGCTCGTGACGGACGAGCAGAAGCAAGCTGAGGAAACGTGGCGCAAATCCATTCCCGCCCAGGTTTTTCTCAACTATTTCTTTGCCATCAACTACCACATTCAGGAGAATGATGACGCGACCGGCGGCCTGCAGCACCTGCCCTTTTTCCGGGCGCACCAGGCCGAGCTGACCGACACCGACGTGCAGGCCATTACCAAGCTGCTGCACTCGTGCTGGAGTACCGAGTACGCGCTGCGGGCCACGGCCGAGCTGGGCGACGAGGAGTACCTGCGCAACGCCTTGCACTGGACGTTTCCGCAGGCGTACCACAGCATCTTGTCGGGGTTGCAGGGCTTCCTGTATACCACGGGTGTGCGCTCCAACAATCCGTCGCTGGTGCGGCGCGAAGTGGGGCGGCTGGTGGTGCGCAACGCCTATCCGCGGCCGGTATCGTTCTACGCGGCCGGGGCCTACGGCGACTTCAGCATTCATCGGCTGCCGCTGGCGGGCTATAAGGCGGGGCTGCACATTGCCGGCAAGGAGATTGAGGCCCAGGCCCAGATTGGCCAGTTTCTGCGCACCACGCGCAAGATGAAGGCCCAGTGGACGCGCCAGCAGGTGCAGGGCAACCCCAACACCGCCCTGCGCAGCCAGAAAACCGGCAAGGTGCTGGACAAGTGGACGGCCTCGCACTGGCAGCAGATTACGTGGCGGCTAGGCTACACCACCATCTTCGACTTGCTGGGCCGCCTGCGCATCTCGCAGACCAGCCGCGAGATTGAGCGCTACGTGGAGGCCGAGATTGACTTCAAGCTGTTCCATCAGTCGCTGCTCAACATTGTGAGTTACCTCAACGGCATTCACGAAACCTACATTGCCAAAGCCCTGGGGCTGGAGCGCTACCAGCAGCTGGTAGATGAGCTGCCGAAGCACCTGCAGCACACTTTCGTGGCTGAGCGCCTGCGCACCCGCGTAGCGCCGCAGCTCACGGGCCAAGAGCCGCCGCAGCAGATGAGCATTGCGGCTTAACGCGGCCCGCCGCCGCTTCTTTCTAACGCACTACTGCCTATAGACCTAAGCGCTGCTCCATTGGAGCAGCGCTTTTTGTGTTTTTACAGTGCGGGTGGGGCTACACTGCCCGAATCAGACTATTTTTGCGGCTTGACTTTCCCGGCCACCGCGGCCTTTTCTAAGCCCATTCCCATGCAGCACCTCAGCGAACAGGAGCAAATACGTCGTAGCAAGCTTGATGAGCTTCGTAAGCTTGGCATCGACCCCTACCCTTCCGAGCTGTTCGACGTGAACTTCTATGCCAAGGAGATTCAGGACAACTACCACCCGGAGCTGAACAACTTCCAGGAAGTAAGCCTGGCGGGCCGGCTGATGTCGGTGCGGGTGATGGGCAAGGCGTCGTTTGCGGAGTTGATGGACGCCTCGGGCCGCATTCAGCTATACGTGAACCGCGACGAAATCTGCCCCGGTGAGGACAAGACGCTGTATAACGCCGTGTTCAAGAAGCTGCTCGATCTGGGCGACTTTATCGGGGTGAAAGGCTACGTGTTCAAAACGCAGGTAGGCGAAACATCCATTCACGTAAAGGAATTGGTGCTTTTGAGCAAAGCCCTACACCCGCTGCCCGTGGTGCGCGAGGCCGTGGATGAGGCTACCGGCGAGAAGAAAACCTACGATGCCTTCACCGACCCCGAGGCCCGCTACCGCCAGCGCTACGTGGACTTAGTGGTGAACCCGCACGTGCGCGACACGTTTGTGAAGCGCACGCAGCTGGTGCAGGCCATGCGCAATTACCTGAACGACAAAGGCTACCTGGAAGTAGAAACCCCGATTCTGCAGCCGCTCTACGGCGGCGCGGCGGCCCGCCCCTTCACCACGCACCACAACACGCTGGACATGACGCTGTATCTGCGCATTGCCAACGAGCTGTACCTCAAGCGCCTCATCGTGGGCGGCTTCGATGGCGTGTACGAATTCTCGAAGGACTTCCGCAACGAGGGCATGTCGCGGTTTCACAACCCCGAGTTCACCCAAATGGAGCTGTACGTAGCCTACAAAGACTACTACTGGATGATGGACCTGGTGGAGGAAATGGTGGAGCGCGTGGCCATGGCTCTGCACGGCCAGACCGAGGTGCAGGTGGGCGAAAACCTCATCAACTTCCAGCGCCCCTGGAAGCGCTTCACGATGGCCGAATCCATTCAGCACTTCACCGGCGTGGATATTTCGGACCTCGACGAAGCCGGCCTGCGCGAGGCCGCTAAACAGTTGCACGTCGGACTGGACCCTAGCATGGGCAAAGCCAAGATCATCGACGAGATATTCGGCGAGCATGTGGAGCCAAAGCTGATTCAGCCCACGTTCATCACCGATTATCCGGTGGAGATGTCGCCGCTGGCCAAGAAGCACCGCTCGAAGCCGGGCCTGGTGGAGCGGTTTGAGGCGATTTGCAACGGCAAGGAAATCTGCAATGCCTTCTCCGAGCTGAACGACCCAATTGACCAGCGCCAGCGCTTCGAGGACCAGCTGGAGCTGGGCAAGCGCGGCGACACCGAGGCGATGGTGCTCGACGAGGACTTCCTGCGAGCCCTGGAGTACGGCATGCCGCCCACGGCCGGCCTGGGCATCGGTATTGACCGCCTGAGCATGATTATGACCAATTCCAACTCGATTCAGGACGTGCTGTTCTTCCCGCAGATGAAGCCGGAGTTCACCAAGTCGGAGAATGCACCCAAGCCGGAAGCGTAACCAGTATGCATTGGGGCTTTGATGGCCCTGAAAATCGAAAAGCCTCCCACGGAAGTCGTGAGAGGCTTTTCTTTTTTACAGCGCGCTTACCCTTCCAATCGGGGGACGCTAAAGAAGTGTGCGATGGACGAGTCTGATTTTACTGACTGAAACAAAAAAACCTTTTCAACCAGAAGCTCCTACTGTCGGCAATTTTACTTTAACGGCATCTCCGACTTTCTTTCAAGCGCGATGTATAATGACTAACGCCAAGACGGCGAGAAAGTTACAGCGCGCAGCAACTTTTTTCAAGCTTTTTTCAAAGTGAGCGGCCATACCCTTTGGCACCGGTGTGGCGCGTGTCGCCAGCCATGCCGTCGTAGTCCGAGTCGTTGTCGTCACGGTCGGGACTGGTGGCGGGGTTGGGGCGGTCCTGGCTGGTCATGGAGGTGAGCAGGTCGTCGGCGGCGGAGCGGGACTGCTGCTGGTCGGTGCTGCTAGTCGTCGCGCCCGTCAGGTCGTTGAGTTTGCCCAGATTGGCTTTGAGCAGCTTGCTGAGGTCATCGCCCCACTTAGACGCCGATTTTTTGAGCCCGGCCCGCGTCTGGTCGCCGGTTTCGGGAGCCAGCAGCAGGCCGGCTACGATGCCGGCGGTAGCCCCGGCCAACAAAGACAGAATGACTTTACCGTTGTCGTCTTTCATAGAAGTGAGGTAGATGAAAAGGTGGCAAACCGCCGACGCGGTGTCGGACTTCTGATGCTAACGGCTTTGCGCGGACGAATGTTATACGCAAAAAGCGGCCTTCTTTCCGGAGAAAGAAGGCCGCTTTTTGCGTTAGCAAGCGAATTGGCTTACAGGTCGTTGAGCATTTTCACGACTTCGCTTTTGGCTTTGCCCAGCTTCTGCTGCAGGCGGCCTACCAGCTCGTCGCCTTTGCCTTCGGTGTAGTCGAGGTCTTCGTCGGTGAGCTGCGCGAACTGCTGCTTCAGCTTGCCTTTGCCTTCGTTCCAGTCGCCTTTCATGTTCAGGCTGCTACCGGCACCGGTGATGCCCATATCTTCGAGCTTGCTCATGTAGCCTTTGAACTTCGAGTCCAGCTCTTCGCCATACTTCGACAGCTGGTCGCCGAGCGTGCCGCTGTATTTGGTGGCGGCGTTTTTCAGGTTTTCGCGGGTAGCAGCTCCTTTGTCGGGAGCCATGAGCATACCGGCAATGATACCGGCACCAGCGCCAGCAAGAACAGCAAGAAGGATTTTACCGGAGTTGTCTTCTTCGTGATAGGACATGGTGTTGAGGGAGAGAAGGGTGAATGATAAAACGGGGTGAGGGTAGAGCGGCACCGCGGGGCGGGCAGCCGGGCCTTAGGTAGGCCGAAGCTGGGCCGTCAGGTTGCCAGATCTGCCTGCCTATACGAAGCGGGGCGGCCGGGGTTATGGCAGCAAGCTAAAAAATAGCTGGAACAAGATATGACGTGCCGCGGCCTAACCCGACGCTGCTACCTTTACGTTGTTAGGGGCACACTCACTGCTTTCTGCCATGCCAAAATCCATCTTCGCGGCGCTGCTGCTGCTGCCTTTGCTGCTCGCGAGCTGCGCATCGGGCCCGGCTCCCGCCGCCGGGGTTTCGTGCATCGATGCCGGCAAAATCCGGAAGGATGCGCTGTGCACGATGGACTACACGCCCGTGTGCGGCTGCGACGGCAAGACCTACGCCAATGCCTGCGTGGCCACCAACGCCGGGGTCACGTCCTTCAGCCAAGGCCTGTGCCCGGATTCCAAAACCAACTAACTTTTCCAGCTACCGATGTCCGAAAAACGCTACTTCCGCCAGCAGAATCCCTTCCGCGTGCCCACCACCGATGGCAAGCTCATTGAGGAGCACATTGGCTGGGCCAGTACCCAGACCGAGCAGTACAGCGTGGCGCACATGGTGGCTCCTGCGCACTGGAGCGAGCCGCATCAGCAGCCGGAATTCGACGAAATCACCATTGTGGTGCGGGGTCGGAAGCGGTTCGAAGTTGATGGCGACGTTATTGAGCTGGGGCCGGGCGAGTCGCTGCTGATCAAGGCCGGGGCGCGGGTGCGCTACTCCAACCCGTTCGACGCGGAGGTGGAATACTGGTCGATCTGCGTACCGGCCTTCACGATGGATGCGGTGAACCGCGAAGCCGAATAATCCTCGGCCTAGCCTCCGCTCCTGCCCTTTTCCGCCTTACTCCGCGCCCATGAATCTGCTGTATCTGGTATTTGGCTCCAACATCAAGAACCACTTCCAGGCCAATTTCTCCATTCTAACCTTTCTGGAGCACCGCGCCGGCCTCACCAGCATCACCGTCGTGACGGACGCGCCGGCCTTCTACCGCCACCTGGCCGACTCCGTGACGGTGCTGCCGGTGGACGAGAAAACCCTGCAGGAATGGAAGGGCGAGTACAACTTTTTCTGGCGCATCAAGCTAAAAGCGCTGGAATACGTGGCCCGGCAGTTTCCCGCCACCCCTATTCTGTACCTGGATTCCGATACGTTTCTGCACGGCTCGTTCAGCGCCCTGCACGACACGTTGCGGCAGGGCACGGCCCTTATGCACGAGCCAGAAGGGGCGCTTTCGGCTCTGGGCAGCAAAACGGAAAAGCTGATGTGGGCCCAGACCCAAGGCAAAACCTACGGCGGCGTGGCCCTCACGGCCCAACACCTGATGTGGAATGCGGGCGTGGTGGGCATTCCGGCGCAGCGCGGACCGGAGGCCATTGCGCTGGCCCTGCGCATCTGCGACGAGCTGAGCCGGCAGCAGGTGACCCCGCGCCTGATCGAGCAGTTTGCGCTGTCGGTGGCGCTGGCCGAAACCTTCGGGCTGCAGGCGGCGCGGCCCTATATCGGGCACTACTGGAGCAATAAGGACGAATGGAACGAGCACATTGGGGCGTTTTTGCTGGAGTCGCACCTCACGCGGCGCACCGTGGCGCAGGATGTAGCCGCCTTGGCGCAGTTCGACTTTCGGGCCGTGCCGGTGAAGAAGCGACTCAAAAACACCCGCCACCGCCTCGAAAAGCTGGTGCGCAATCTGTTTCCGCCCAAAGAAGAACTGTACATTGGGGAAGACGACCAGCCAACGACTGCGCACTGAGCCGCTTTTGGCGTGAGCCCCGGCCTGGCCTAGCAGCGCGGCTTTTCGTGCTATCTTTCAATCCTGCTTTTGTTCCCAGCCCAGCTTTCGCCCTATGGATCAGCGCATCATCAATCTTTTCGACGAGTACACCCACCGCCCGCTTTCCCGCAAGGAATTTATGGAGCAGTTGGTAAAGCTGACCGGCGGCCTGACCCTGGCCCTCACGGCGCTGGCGGTGCTGGAACCCGGCTATGCCCAGGCCACCACTACCGATGAGAAGAGCAACAACCTGCTGACCGAAGAAGTGACCTGGCCCGGCGACGGCCTGACGATGAAGGGGTATCTGGCGCATCCGAAAGGCCGGAAAAAGCGCGGCGCGGTGGTTGTCATTCACGAAAACCGCGGCCTCACGCCCCACATCAAAGATGTGACGCGGCGGGTGGCGCAGGCGGGCTACCTGGCTCTGGGCGTGGATGCGCTTTCCGGCGCGGGCGGCACGCCGGCCAATGAGGACGAGGGCCGCGAGCTGATCGGCAAGCTGGATATGGTAAAAAACCTGAACAGCTACCTCGCCGCCCTCACCTATCTGCGCCAGCGCCCCGACTGCAACGGCCGCACCGGCTGCGTGGGCTTCTGCTGGGGCGGGGCCCTGGCCAACGAGCTGGCCGTACACGATCCGCAGCTCGATGCGGCCGTGGCCTACTATGGCCGCCAGCCCAAAGCCGAAGACGTGCCCCGCATCAAAGCGGCGCTGCTGCTGCACTACGGCGGCCTCGATGAGCGGGTGAATGCTGGCATTCCGGCCTACGAAGCCGCCCTGCAAGCCGCCCGCAAACCCTATGAGCTGTATATATACGAGGGAGCCAACCACGCTTTCAACAACGATACCTCGCCCGCCCGCTACAACGCGGAAGTGGCCAAACTGGCCTGGGACCGGACATTGAAGCTCTTTAAGCAGAAGCTAGGGTAGGCAACCCGGCCCGGCAAGAGTGCCCGCACTAGCCGCGCACCGGCAGCGTAATCAGGAACTCGGTGAAGCCGTCGGTGGAAGGCTCCAGGGTGAGCGTGCCGCCGTGGCCTTTGATGATGTCGTAGCTCAGGGCTAGGCTGAGGCTGTTGGTTTCTCCCTCGGGCTGCGGGGTAAAAACGCGCTGGAAGACGTTGGCGCGGGCTTCTTCCGTCAGGCTAAGCCCGTTGTTGCGCACTCTTATTTCGATGTGCTGCGCGGCGCGCTTCGTGCTGAGCATTACCTGGGGCACGTAGTCTTCTTCGCCCAGGCGCTGCCGCTGCTGCACGGCCTGCATGGCATTGGCAAACAGGCTGACCAGCGCCCGGCCCAGATCCTGACGCACCACATCGACCAGGCCCACGGCCGGATCGAGCTGGGGCAGCAGGGCGGCGTTGAAATGGCGGCTTTTGGCCCTTAGGTCGTGGTAGGTGAGGCGCAGGTAGTCTTCGGCCAGCGTATTCAGATCGGTGGGCTGCCGGGGGCCGGGGCTGTTGCCGGAATATTCCAGCATGCCGCGCACAATGGATTCGGCCCGCTGACTGTGCTGCCCGATCTTCGCCTGATACTGGCTCAAGTTGCGCAGCATCTCGTCCATGAGTTCCAGGTCGTCGATGGAGAAAGTGCCTTTCGCCAGCTCCTCGCTCAGTTCCTGACAAAGACTGACGCTGATGCCCGCCAAATCTTTAATGGCGTGTGTGGGCATTTGTATCTCGTGGGCCACACCCGCCATCAGCTCGCCCAGCGAGGCCATTTTCTCGCGCAGCACCAGCTGGCTCTGGGTGGCTTTCAACTCCAGCAGCGTGCGGGCCAGGTTGTCGCGCTGGGTAGTCAGCTCGGCCTTTTGCAGCATAATCTGCTCATTCAGCTCCTGTAGGTGCCGGTTAGCTGTGCGCTTCTGCCGGTTGTTGCGCCAGAGCAGCAGCGCCGCCAGCAGCAGAAAGGCCGTGCCCGCCAGCAGCGCGTAAGTACGCACCTGAGTAGCATACTGAAGCTGAGCCTCTTCCAGCTGCCGCAGCCGCTGCTGCTCGGCAAAGCCAATGGCATCGAGCTGCTTGATGCGCTGCGGATTATAGAGGCTATCCTGGGCCGTGAGCATGATGCGCATGTATTTCAGGGCGCTGTCGGGCTGCTGCCGCGCCTGAAAGGCATCGTTCAGCAGGCTGCTGGTGCGCACCACCCCAATCACAAAAGGCAGCTGCTGCCCCAGCACCAAGGCTTTGCGGGCGTAGTAGATGCTCGAATCGGACTGCTGGCGCGTGCGGAACAGCTCCGCCATATACTGGTAGGCGCGGCAGGCGCTGCGCAGGTCGTTTTCGGGCACGGCGGCCTGGGCGCTGCGCCGGTAGTAGCGCAGGGCTTCCTCGTTGTGGCCCAGCTTAGCCTGCAACAGTCCTAATTCACGCAGCACATAAGGAGCCGGATTTCCCCACGGGCTCTGGTGCACGTTGCGCGAGCGGCTGGTAAGCTCCCAGGCTCGGTTCAGGAAATAAGCGGCCGAATCGAGCTGGTGCAGGCCTTCGTAGCCCGCACCGATGTTGGTGAGCACGCTGATGATCTGCGAGTCGTCGGGCACCCGGTGGGTTTCATATATTTTTTTGGCCCGGAAAAAATAGCCCAGCGCGGGGCGGTAGTCCTCCAAAGCATGGTAGAGCAGGCCGGTCTGATTTAGCGTGCGGGCCGTGCCTTCCCAGTCGCGGCTGGCCTGGTTGAGCTGCAGCGCGTCGAGGTCGATGCGCAGGGCCTGGGGCAGATTGCCCCGCTCGCTCATCAGAATGCCGATGCGCGACAGGCAGCGCCCCTCCCCTTTCCGGTATTTGATGCGCTGGGCCAGGTTCAGCCCGCGCCAGGCGTAATGCATCACCGAGTCGAAGCGGGAGTAGCGGTAGGAGGCGCTGATATCGGCCAGCAGCAGTACGCGGGTGGTATCGGTGGTGGCGCGGGCCAGCGCCTGCTTCAGGCCGGCAGTCTGCGGACTTTGGGCCGGCGCTGCAGTAGTTCCGAAGAGGATGGTGAATAGAAGTAAAACAGGATAAACTTGCTTCATGCGCAAAAATATACAAGCCTGACCGGCCCGTTGTCATGCGCTTCCACATTTAATTCACTATTCCTGAACTACATTCTTTTACCACTACCAAAAAGCGGCCCGGCACCAGCTGCCGCGCCGACACGCGGGTGCGCACGGCCGCCGTAGTATGCTCAAATTGGCCGGCGGGCAGTGGTTTGTTTGACTCAGCGCTAGGGGAAGCTGTTTTATAGTAGCATCTTTAGGCGTTAATTATGCATTCAATGCCTTTATCGCGCCTAAAATCTACTATTCTGCTGGCCGCGCTGCTGCTTATCCGCACCGGACACGCCCAAACCCGACTGGCAGCCGAATCGGGCGGCTCCGAAAGCTCGGAACTGACGGTGCGCGTGACGCTGCCCGCCGCCCTGAATGCCGCCAAAGACTACGCCGCCATCCTCCTCTCGAAAGACCAGGACAAGCTGAAAAACCTGGATGAGCGCCGCAAACGCCGCACCACCAGTCCGGTGCTGACGTTCTCACTGGCGATGCCCAAAAGCATTGTGCGCAAGCTGGCCGGTAATAATTAAACGACTCTTACTGGCTTCGGCGGCCCCGCCAGCCGACGTAACAGCTGTCCTACGCGGCCTTCGCACAGGGCGCTGTGCTGCTGCGCAAGAAACTCGTCAATCCCTTCGGCCAGCTCGGGCAGAAGTTCGCCGACGAGAAAATCTGCTTCAGCTCTGCGCAGCCTGCCTTTCTTATGAAGCTATTCAGAAAATTGGCAGAACGGCGTAGAGACGCATAGTTGCGTCTCGTCGTCCGCGCGGCTCGGGCGGGCTGGTTCAACGACGAGACGTTCTAGCCATCCTGCCGAAATCCTAAACACACACTACAGCTTCAGCCAGGCGCGCGAAGCGGCTCCCAGCCGTACCCGGTACAGGCCGGCGGGCAGGGCGTGCGTATTGAGGTGGGCGGTGCCGTTTTGGAGCGGGGCCTGCAGAACGCGGCGCCCGGTGGCGTCGAGCAGCTCTACGGCAGCCCCGGCAGCGGGGCGGCCCGCCGTGAGTCGCACGGTGAGCGGCTGCCGGGCCGAGGCTGGGTTGGGAAAGACGTCAAAAGTCGGGGCCGCTTGTCGGACGGCAGCGGTGGCGGTGGGCATGGGCAAATCGACCCAGCGCGGAATGCTGCCGGAATACGTGGCTGCGCCGGTAGCCGAAATGGTGAAGCTGCGGTTAGGCGTGCTGTTATTATTCTGCTCGGCTTCTACCCTGGTCCAATCGCCACGGGTGAATTTGAACTCCACCGGGCCCCGCACCGTGGTGGGCAGCGTGAGGGTGTAGTGGCCGTTGGGCTGCTTAGCAAGCCAGTAGCCGCTCACGCCGTGCTGCCAGTTGTTGAACGTGCCGGCCACGTATACGCCATCGGAGGCCGGCGTATTGGCGGGAATGGTGATGTCCAGCGTGAGCTGGGCGTGGGCCGTGCCTACCGTGAGCAGTATGCCCATAGCCACGGGCGTGGCGCGGAGCAGCGGGGAGATGGCGGGGCGAAATAGGGGCATACGATAAGGAGAAAAGCGAGAAGGAAGGGCGTGAGTAGCTGTTGATACCGCTCAAAAATACACGGCAAGGCCTAAATTTTTGCTTGGCGCGGCGGCTGGCTCGTAGTATAATTTTGCAAGACGCAACCCTCACTGCCGTGACCCGCGCTACCACTTTGCGGCTGATAAAAGCCCTGCACACGCTGATTTGGCTATTTTTCAACGGCGTGATTTTCTACATGCTCTACGCGGCGCTTACGGGCCGGCTCGACTGGCGGCTATGGCTGGGCTTCGGGCTGGTGGCGCTGGAAGGACTCACGCTGCTGCTTTTCCGCTTCGTGTGCCCGCTCACGCTCCTGGCCCGCAAGTACACCGCCGCCCGTCAGGACAACTTCGCCATTTACCTGCCCAACTGGCTGGCCCGGTATACCAAAGTGATTTACACTGGCCTGATGGCTGTCATTGCCCTCATCACCGTGTATCAGCTGCTGCGGTGAGCTGTTCCGGCGCTGGTGAGCGGCGCGGCCGGCGGCCTTTCTTCAATAATGTTGGACTGTTTGTGCGCGTTGAAGCATCGCCACCGTAAACAGGTCCGCGCGGTGCACTTCCGCCGTGTTTTCGCGGGCTCCAGCAACGCCCAAAAACCAGTAGAACCCCAGTCATGACCAAATTCACCGTAGAACGCCTTTCCTTCGATTCGCTCAGCGAGCTGCCCGACTCCTGGCAAAACCAGGATTATGTGGCGCTACTGCACAAAATGAGCTTCGACAACCCCGAGGCCCTCGACCCGACTGAGCTGAAAGCCATGTGCCAGATGGCCCTCACCGACCTGGAACCCACCGAAGCCGCCGAGCTGGTGCTGGAGTATCTGTTTGCCGAGCAGCTCAATGCCGGCCAAATCCAGAACCTGGCGCACAACATGTTAACCGAAAAGTTGTGGGAAGAAAACCCCGAGTTGAGTCAGCATCAGGGCTTTTTCAAGGCCACGCAGCTGCTCTACGAAGCTTATAACGGCAAATTTCCGCGTGCCGAAGCCGTACGGTTTCAGGTGCAGCTCACGGCCGAAGCGCCCGACGATCTGACCATGTTCAGCACTCAGCCCGAAGCCCCGCTGCTGCGCTTGCTGGCCCAGGGAATGCCCGACAATACGCTGCTCAAACGCCTGTTCGGCGAGCAGCTGGCCGGCACCAGCTTCCCCGAAGCCAAAGACATCATCTGGCAGCTCCGTGAGGTGAGCCGGAAAGCAAACGTGCTGGTGTTTGAAGTCGTCAGCTCGGCCTATTGGCTCGATGATTTCAAGTATGCCGATACCTACGAGGCTACCACCCAGACCGAAGAAGTGGCAGCCGAAGCGGAGTAGCAACCCGGCCCGCCAGCATTAAATCCCACAAAACCGCTTCGCAGCCCCGGCTCCGAAGCGGTTTTATTTCGTAAGCATTGTATGGAAACGTACGTTCTCGGCGATATTCATGGTGCTTTTCGGGCGCTGGAGCAGGTGCTGGCGCGCAGCCCCTTCCGCCCCGGCCTCGACCGCCTCATCCAGCTCGGCGACGTAGCCGACGGCTGGCCCGATACGCCCGAGTGCGTCGAGCGCCTGCTCAGCATTCCGAACAGCATTTGGGTGCAGGGCAACCACGACTGGTGGACGGCCGAATGGCTGACCTCACGCCTCCCTCCGGCGAAGCTAAGCCCAACTTGGCTCAGCCAGGGCGGCCAAGCCACCTACGAGGCCTACCAGCGTGGCCCTCAGGAGCAGCTTAGCCGCCACCAAAGCGCCTTTTTCGGCCGGCAGCTACTCTATTTCGAAGACGAGGCCAACAACCTTTACCTCCACGCCGGCTACGACCCCACCCAGCCCATCAGCCAGCAAAAGCCCGCCGAGCTGCTCTGGACGCGGGAGCTGTGGCTCAATGGCTGGGAGGCGCTGGGCTACACCGAATGCTACATCGGCCACACGCCCACCTGGCCCGAAAGCGCCGTGCCGCGCCAGCAGGCCAATGTGTGGAATATCGACCAGGGCGCAGGCTACGGCGGCCGGCTGACTATGCTGAACGTGCGCACCAAAGAGTTTGTGCAGAGCGACCCGGTGCCGGAGCTGTATCCGGGGGTGAAGGGGCGGTGAGTGGAATCATTGTCTACCTAGCCTAAGCGGCAGGTTACACGGTTAAGCCCCAGTGGGGCGAAATATCGATAGCAAAAGCAGTGTTTAGAAACCGGAAAAGCCCCAGCGGGGCGACACAACCAGTTCAACGATTGGTGTCGCCCCGCCGGGGCTTCGAGAACAGAAGCTAAGCGGTTTTACTACCGATATACCGCCCCTCCGGGGCTTGACCGCACAGTCCGCAGCCTGAGTTATCCAAAAACACGAAGCCTGCCCAATTTTGGGCAGGCTTCGTGTTTTTGGATAGGCACAAAGAGTCGCTCTACGAGTGCAGCTTAGTCATCGTCTCCACGATATCTTCCGAGATGCCGGTGCTGCTGAAGCCGCCGTCGTGCAGCAGGTTTTGCATGGTCACGTAGCGCGTCAGGTCCGAAAAGAGGCTGATGCAGTAGTCGGCGCAGGCTTCGGCTGGCGCGTTGCCCAGCGGCGACATCTTGTCGGCGTAGTCGTAGAAAGCGTCGAAGCCGCCCACGCCGGTGCCGGCCGTGGTTTTGGTCGGCGACTGCGAGATGGTGTTCACGCGCACCTTTTTCAGCTTGCCGAAGCGGTAGCCGTAGTTGCGGGCAATGCTTTCGAGCACCGCTTTGGCCTGCGACATGTCCGTGTAGTCGGGGAATACGCGCTGGGCGGCGATGTACGACAAGGCCACCACCGAGCCCCACTCGTTCATAGCGTCCAGCTTCTCGGCCACGGCCAGCATCTTATGAAACGACAGCGCCGACACGTCCAGCGTCTTCTGGAACCACTCGTAGTTCAGCTCGCCGTAGTGCTTGCCCTTCCGGATGTTGGTGCTCATGCCAATGCTGTGCAGCACGAAGTCGAGCTTGCCGCCCAAGTGCTCCTGCGCGCCCGAAAACAGCTTTTCCAGGTCTTCCATCGACGTAGCATCGGCCGGAATGATAAGGGCCTCGCACTGTTCGGCGAGCTTGTTGATTTCGCCCATGCGCATGGCCAGCGGGGCATTGGTCAGCACGAAGCGCGCCCCCTCGGCGTGGGCTTTCAGAGCCACTTTCCAGGCAATGGACTTTTCATCGAGCGCCCCGGAGATGATGCCGACTTTGCCAGCGAGTAGGTTATTGGACATATGGTAAGTTGGTGAGTTTGGAGTTCGAGCTACAAAAGAGCAAAAAAAACAAGAACGGGTCATGCTGAGCTTGTCGAAGCATCTCTACCGCTTCCGTTGCAATGCTATTCAGACAAAGTGGTAGAGATGCTTCGACAAGCTCAGCATGACCCGTTCTGCTTGCCCTACGCCGCCACCTCTTCCCCGCGCAAAGCCAGCAGCTCGCGGGCGCTTTGCAGGGCGTTTTCGCTGGGTTTGGCTCCCGCAATCATGTGGGCAATTTCGCGGATGCGCTCCTCCGTGCTCAGCTCCCGGATGCGGCTCACGGTGCGGTCGGCGCGGTCTTCCTTATACACGAAGTAGTGCACGTCGCCGGCGGCGGCCATCTGGGGCAAGTGCGAAATGGCGATAAGCTGGTGCTTTTTAGCCATCTGCTGCATCATGCGGCCTACTTTCACCGCAATTTCCCCCGAAATACCGGTGTCTATTTCATCGAATACGATGGTGGGCAGCGCGGTTTTGTCGGCCAGCATGTACTTGATGCACAGCATCAGGCGCGAGAATTCGCCGCCCGACGCGGCCTTGCTCAGCGTCTGGGGCTGGGCTCCTTTATTGGCCGTAAACAGGATGCTGATAACATCAAGTCCGCTGGCGGTGGGCTCGCCTACCGTGTGCTGCACCACAATGCGGGCGTGCGGCATGCCCAGCTCGGCCAGCAACCCGCCCAGCTCTTTCTCAAACTTCGGAAACGACTTCTGCCGGCTCTCCGACAGCTTGCCGCCCTGCCGCCGCACCGTAGCCAAGGCTCCTTCGGCATCTTTGCGCAGCCGCGTTATCTCCTTATCCAGGTTCAGCACCGAACCCACTTTCTGCCGCAGCTCGTCGCGCACTTCTATCAGGTCGGCCGTGTCGCGCACCTGGTGCTTGCGCTGCAGGTTGTAGAGCACATTCAGGCGGCCCTGCAGCTCGTCGATGCGGGCCGGGTCGCCTTCGGTACGGCGCTCGGCGGCTTCCACTTCGTCGGCAATGTCGTGCAGCTCAATCAGGCAGCTGTCGAGGCGGGCTTTCAGGGTTTTAAACTGATCGGCGTAGCTCGAAATCTGGCCCAGCATGGTGGCGGCCTCCTTCATGCTGCCGGTGGCGCAATACTCACTCTCGCTCAGGCTCTGGAACGCCTGGGTCAGCTTGTATTTGATTTCCTCCGCGTGCTCCAGCTGCTTCACCTCCTGCTCCAGCGCGTCCTGGTCCTCATCGTCGAGGCGGGCTTCTTCCAATTCGCTCAGCAGAAAGCTCTGGTAGTCCAGCTCCTTGTTAGCCTGCACCACCTGGTTTTCCAGCCCTTTCAGGTCGGCTTCCAGCTTCCGGTACTGCCGATAGGCATTGCTGTACTGCGCCCGCGCCGGCACCAGCCCCGCGTACAGATCAAGCAGATTGAGCTGAAATACGGCATCGCCCAGCAGCAGCGTATCGTGCTGGGAGTGAATGTCCATCAGGTTGGCCCCGATCTTCCGCAGCGCGTCCAGCGTTACGGGCGTATCGTTCACAAAGGCTCTGGATTTGCCCGTGGGGCTTATTTCGCGGCGCAGAATGCACTGCGCGTCATAGTCCAGGTCCTCCGACTCGAAAATGTCCTGGAGGTGATAAGTCGAAATATCGAACTGGCCCTCAATCACGCACTTGCGCTGCGTGTCAAACAGCATCTTCGAGTCGGCGCGGTTGCCCAGCAGCAGCCCAATGGCCCCGAGCATGATGGATTTGCCGGCCCCGGTTTCGCCGGTGATGATGTTCAGCAGCGCCGAGGGCCGAAGCTCCAGCTGCTCAATAAGGGCGTAATTATTTATGCGAAGATCAACCAGCATGGCGCGTCAGTTAGCGGAAATCATACGTCTGATAAACAGGCAAAAGCTGTTAAAACAGCTGATTTTGCCCTTTCAATGCTTCCAGAGGCATTTCGACTAATAAAATTAGTCATTCCCCTTTAAACCACAACCAGCATCCAAGCCATTTAGCAAAAAGCACTCCTCCAAATTAGGAGGGGCTTTGCCTTTTGAATAGCAGGGCACTTATATAGTGCTGGTCAGGAAGTCTTCTGACTCAAATCCAGAATGCCGTTCTAGTGACTTTCTGAACAGCTACCCACAAAAAAGTCCCCCTGTCAACTGACAGGGGGACTTACCGCAGGCATACAAGTACATGCCAACCACCAAGTGCTGGTGGTTAGGATATTATTTCCGGCGGAGCCGGCGCAGGCCCAAAGCCAAGCCGCCGGCTAGCAGCAGGGAGGCCCCGCCGTCGAGGGGAACATTGGTGGCCGCTGGCGCGGGACCGCCCAGGCCGGGGCCCTGCGCCCGGGCTGCTGGGGTCGTCAGCAGGCCCAGGCCAATCAGAAAAAGCAAAAGGAGAAGTCGGTTCATATCAGTATTCATAAGAAAGAAGGGAAAAGCCGCGCCGGAAGGCCGGGCGACAACGACAACGCGTCGTCGTCGCCCGGCCTGGGCTCCAGCGGACTAGTCCACCACCACCGACTTGGTGATGGTGCTGCTACCGGCCTGGATGCGCAACACATACACGCCCAGGGGCAGGCCCTGCACGTCCATGATGGTTTGCACGCCGGCGGCGGGCAGTGCTACGCTAGTGGTACGCACGGGCTGGCCCAGCACGTTATAAAGCGTGAGCGTGGCCTGAGAAGCACCCGCTACGGCCGGCAGGCTCAACGTGAAGCTGCGATGAGCCGGGTTTGGATACAAGCTCACGCTGGCCGCCGTCAGGCTGCCCTTGGTGGCCGTGGGGGCCAGGGCCCCGAAGCGCAGCGAGAAGCGGCTGGTAATCAGCGCCGCGTTGGAGGCGGAGAAGGCGTAGCTCGGCTGCTGGCGCAGGTCGATCTGCTGGCCCGTCACCGCGTCGTGCAGGTACACGCTGGTGGTGCCCAGGTTGGCTAGGCTGGCCGCCTGCAGCGAGTAGGTGCCCGTCGTGGGCACGCCTACGGCCAGCGGCACCACCGTGGCGGCATTCTGCGCCGGCAGTCCGTTGACGGCCAGGTTGAGGCCAGCGGCTGACGAGGACAGGTTCAGGCCCGTCGGGTTGGCCAGCTTCTCGGCGTCGAAGCGGGCGTCGAAGCCAGCGGTAGCGCCTTGCTCAAAGTAGACGAAGGCCGGCTCGTGCGTGCCCTGGGCCGAAACCAGATCCAGCTGCACCAGCGGGCGAGTATCGGCCGTACTGCGGTTAAAGGTCGGGTTCTGGTAGGTAGTCGCGCGCCAGGCATTCTGGAAGCTGAACGCGGGCACGTTCTGGCTCACGCGCAGGAAGAAGCCCTGCATGGCGGGCACCAGCCCGCTAGGCAGCGAGCCCACGCCGTTCACATAGGTCTGGTAGGTGCCGTTGTACTGGTCCGCAGACTTGTACACGTAAATGGCATCCTGCACGCCCGTGGGTAGGCCGGCACGGGCCACACTCCAGTCCAGCGGGGCCGGATAGGGGTTGCCCAGCAACTGCCAGCCCGCGTTGGCCTCAGGGCCGCGCGACAGGGCTCCGACGGATACGGCACCGGTGTTGAGCGTACCAGTCAGGTCCACCTTCTCGCTGGCCCCAATATTAACCGTGTAGCCGCGGCCTACGGCCAGGGCATCGGTGAGGGCCGTGGGCGAGAAGTAACCCTGCTCGAAGGTCTGCGTAGCGGCCGAGGCACCCGTGATGCGGGCCTCGTCGTAGCCATACACGGTCGGGAACGGGGTGACGGTATTGCCCTGCGTGTTGTAGGCGCTGTTGACCACGGGCGAGAAGCCGGCGGTGGCCAGGTCACTAACGGTGGTACTCTGCACCGGCGAGCTGTAGTGGCGGTAGCCCAGGCCCGCGTTCAGGCTCGGATCAATGTAACGCTGCATAGTGGCCGTGCCGACCACGCTGCCACCGCTGTTCACGACCATCGCCGTGGCCGAGGCATTCGACTCGAGCGTGAATGGGTTGCCGTTGGTAACGAAGTTGCCGTTGAGCGTGAGCAAGCGCTGCACCGAGGTGTTGGCCGAGGTGCTCAACTGCGCGCCGCTGGCCCCTACCGTCAGGTTCCAGAAGCGGGTGTTGCCGCTGCCCAGAATGCTGGCCAGCGTAGTCGAACCCAGCGACACCGTGCCGCCCGTGGGCTGGAAGGTGCCGCTGTTGGTCAGGTTGGCGGTAATGTTTAGGGTGCCGCCGGTCTGCGTGAGCGTCGAGCCCGGGTTCAACGTCAGCGCCTTGGCCGTGGCCGTGCTGGCCGAGATGCCGGGCATGTTCGGGGCCGCGGCCGGGATGGTGGCGTCCACCGTGGTGGTGGGCACGCCGCTGCTCCAGTTGGCGGCCGTAAACCAGTCGGAGCTCACCGCGCCCGTCCAGCTCGTGGCCGTCACTACAGCGGTGTAGGTGATGGAGAAGGACGAAGCAGCCGTGTTGAAGTTGCTGGCTGCATCCTGGGCCACGTTAGCCGGCACGCTCACCGTTACTATGCCGTTGCCGGCCGGTGTCACGGTGAAAGTATAAATGGAGCCGGGGCTGGTGCCGTTAACGATGCTACCGGTAATCGTGCCGTTGGTTACGGTCACATCACCGGCAACAAATCCCGTTACGTTCTCCGAGAAGGTCACCGTGAAGGGAATCGGCGAAGTGGCGGTGCTGCCGCTGCTGGCACCCGCCGAAGAACTGATAGCCACGCTGGGCCGCACCGTATCCACGGTGAAGGTGTTCGTGTTCGAGTTGGCACTGACGGTCGAGCCGCTGGTCTGGGCCGTGGCGTACACTGTGTGGCTACCTTGGCTCAGGGCCGTGGGCTGGGTCAGGCTGAAGTTGCCGCTGGCATTGGCCGTGGTCGTGCCGATGCTGCTGCCGTCTACATACACCGTCACGATGCTGTTGGCCGGAGCCGTGCCCGAGTAGGTCGGCGTGGTGGTGTTGAGGGGCTGGCCGTTGGCCGGCGTGGTAACCACCGGGGCTGCCGTCACCGGCTGGGCGCCGATGGTGAGCGAATAGGCGCGCGACCCACTGAACGGACCCGGGGTGCCCGAGGCGTCGGTGGCCGTCACGGTGAAGTTGAACGTGCCACTGGCCGCAGGCGTGCCCGAGAGCGTCCCGTTGGCAGCCAGCGTCAGGCCCGTGGGCAAGGTACCGGCCGTGATGGCAAAGCTATAGGGTGCCGTACCGCCCGAGGCGCTCAGGGTTTGGCTGTAGGCCGCGGCTACCGTGCCGTTGGGCAGCGAGGCTGGGTTCACCACAATGGTGGGCGCTACGTACTGCACGCTCACCGCGTTGCTGGCCGCGTTGCCGGTGTTGTTGGCATCCAGGGCCACATTGGCGGCCAGGCTTACCGATACGCTACCCGCGCCGGTAGGCGTCACGGTGAAGGAATAGGGGCCGCTGCCGCTACCCGCGAAGCTGCCGCTGGTCAGCGTGCCGCCCGCTACCGTCACGTCCGAAGCCGTGAAGGTGGTGCCCACGCTTTGCGAGAAGCTCACCGTGAAGGGAATGGGCGACGTGCTGGTGGGGCTGGCCGAGGTGGTACTCACGGTGGCCGTCAGGGCCGGGGCCGTCACGCTGAACGGGGCTGAGGTGAAGGACTCGTAGGTGGGGGTATTGTTGGGCTGAATATTTCCCACGAATACGTCGTTCACGAACACGTTCAGCCGCTGGTCGACTGCGGTGTAGTAGCGCTGGATGGTCTGGAAGCTCACCTGGTAGCTGCCCGTGGGCACGGCCAGGTTCTGCGAGACGCTGGCGTTGTTGTCGCCGGCGCTCTGTATCAGGGCCACCGCGTCGCCGTTAGGCGGCAGGGGCTGGGGCTTGCCAGCGACTTGGGAGTCGAAGGGGCTGCCGTAGCGCGCCACGCCGGACGTGCCGGTGAAGCTCCAGGGCGCGGCCACTACGCCGTCGGCCGTCTTCTTGAAGCCGCTAGGCGCCACGTTGTTGCTTTCGAAGCTGCCGTTTTGCAGGCCGTTGGCCACCACGGTACTGGTGCCGCTTTGCAGCACCTGCACCACGTCCACGAAGGCCGTCACGTCGCCGTTGCCGCTGGCACTGCCCGCGGCCTGAATGCGCAGGGTGGGAGCCGCCGCGAAGCTCTTGGTGATGGTGTATTGCTCACCGCTGGTGTAGGGCAAGCCGGTTACCGTAGGCGAAACGCCCGTGCTGTTGTCCACGTTCAGGCGCAGGGTGCCATCGCCGGTGCCGGTGTTCACTACCACCGTGTAGGTGGTGCCCGAGCCGCTCGCGCTGCTCACCGCAGCCCCGCTAATGCCAGTCGTCGTCAGCGAGAAATTGCTCACCGTTACGCCGCTCACGCTGCCCGAAAAGACGACCCGGTAGCTCACCTGGGCCGTCGCCGTGGGCGAAGGATTCAGGCGCGTGACCGACACCACCGTGGCCGTGGTGGGCTGGGTGATGGTGAAGCTGCGCGTGGTGGTGCAGCCGTTGGCGTCGGTCACGGTCACGGTGTAGGTGCCGGCTGTCAGGCCCGAGGCCGTGGCTCCGGTGCCGCCGCTCGGGCTCCAGGAGTAGGTGTAGGGCGAAGTGCCGCCGCTCACACTCACGGTGGCCGTGCCGTCGCTGCCGCCATTGGTCGTCACGTTAGTCTGCGAGCCGGTGGTGGCCAGGGGCGAGGCCGGCTGGGTGATGGTGATGCCGCTGATGGTGCGGGTACAGCTGTTGGCGTCGGTGATGGTCACCGAGTAGGTGCCCGCCGTCAGGCCGGTACGGTCTTCGGTGGTCGCCCCGTTGTTCCACAGGAAGGTGTAGCCGCCCACGCCGCCGGTGGGCGTCAGGTTGATGGCGCCGTTGCTGCCGCCGAAGCAGGCTACGTTGGTTACCACCGTCGTGCCGTTCACGGCCGAAGCCGGCTGGGTGATGGTGAAGGACTGCGTGGCCGTGCAGCTATTGGCATCGGTCACGGTCACGGTCCAGGTGCCGGCCGTGAGGCCGGTAACCGAGCGGGTGCCGTCGCCGGTGGGGTTGCCGGGCGTCCAGTTGTAGGTGTAGCCGCCCACGCCGCCAGTGGGAAGATTAATGCTGGCGGCCCCGTTGCTGCCGCCGAAGCAGGAAATGTTCGTCTGGCTGGCTGGGGTAACAGCCAGTGCCGGGGGCTGGGTGATGGTGAAGGACTGCGTAGCCGTGGCGTTCGTGGCGTCGGTCACGGTCACGGTCCAGGTTCCGGCCGTGAGGCCGGTGACCGAGGTGGTGCCGTCGCCGGTGGGGTTGCCGGGCGTCCAGTTGTAGGTGTAGGGCGCTACGCCGCCAGTGGCCGTGTTGACGCTGGCGGCCCCGTTACTGCCGCCGAAACAGGAAACGTTCGTCTGGCTGGCTGGGGTAATAGCCAGTACCGCCGACGTGGTGAAGGTGATATTGCTGCCGTAGCTGGTGCCCGCCGAGTTGATGGCGTAAGCCCGCACCGTGTACTGGGTGCTGGCGGTCAGGCCCGTAATGGTTTGCGAGAAGCTGCCTGTGCCCGTCCCGATCTGCACCTTAGTGTTGCTGGTGGTGGGCGTGCCGGTGCCGGCTACGTACACCACGCCGCGCTCCGTGACCGTCGCGCCGCCGTCGGCGGTCACGTTACCGCCCAGCGTGGCGCTGGTGGGGGCGATGGTAGTGGCGGCCGCCGTGGTCACCGTAGGCGCTACGGCCAGTACCCCGGTGGTGAAGTTATAGGTCGTGTTGTCGAAGATGCCGACAAACGTCCGTCCATCGGCGTCGATAAAGATTTCCTCGTCGGCCCGCACGGCGTAGCTGGTCGTGTTGGCCAGCGTAATGGTGGGGTCGTAGGTCCAGGTGGTGCCCGAGCCGGTAATGTTGCCGGCCCCTACGGCCACCGTTTCCACTACCACGTTGTCGGAGGTACGCACCAGATACAGGTTGCCGTTGCCCTTCACCACGCTGCGGTCGAAGGTCAGCACGAGGTTGGTGCTCGGGCTTACGCCCGTAGCGTTGTCGGCCGGGGCGGTGCTGGCCAGCTGCGGCCGGGTAGCGTCCTGGCGCAGGGAGCGGGGGGTGGTGGCGTTGAGGAATTCCACCAGGTCAGCATCGCCATCCACGTCGTAGTCGACCGGAACGATGGCCGTGACCGTAATCTGGCTGAACGACTGGCCGCTGAGCGGGCCGCTGCTAAAGGTGCCGGTGCCATCGTTGGCGGCAATGACGGCCGCGAAGGTGCCGTCGCCGTTGTTGAGCTGCAGGCGGATACCGGTGTTGGCCGTATTGCCCGTCTGATAGAGAATGTCCTGGTCTCCATCCGACTCAATGTCAAGCAGCAGGAAGCGCGCGCCAAACGTGATGGAGGGCAGGCTGCTGATGGTGCTGGCAGTATACGTGCTGTTGCCGTTGTTGCGCAGCAGGCGGGGCGCGGTGTTGCTCTGATAATCCACCAGGTCCTCGTCGCCGTCGTCGTCCAGGTCGGAAGTCGTCAGCGAAGGTTGCAGGAGCTGGGTGAAGGCAATGCCGCTGAGCGGGCCGCTGCTGAAGGTGCCCGTGGCATCGTTGGCCGCAATGACGGCCGCGAAGGTGCCGTTGCCGTTGTTGAGCTGCACCCGGAAGCCCGAGCCGGACGTGTTGCCGGTCTGGTACAGAATGTCCGGGGCCCCGTCGTTGTTCAGGTCCACGAACAGGTGGCGGACGCCAAAGCTGATGGCTGGTAAGCTGGTGATGTCTACCGCCGTGAAGGTGGCATCGCCATTGTTGCGAAGCAGGCGCGGAGTAGTGCTGTTCTGGTATTCCACCAGGTCTTCGTCGCCATCGTTGTCCAGGTCCACTACCTCAATGCCGGGAGGGGAAAGCTGGGTGAAGGTGATGCCGCTGAGCGGGCCGCTGCTGAAGGTGCCCGTGGCATCGTTGGCGACAATGGCCGCCCCAAAGGTGCCGGCGCTGTTGAGCTGAACCCGGAAGCCCGAGCCGGACGTGTTGCCGGTCTGGTAAAAGACGTCTTTGTCGCCGTCTTTGTCGAGGTCCACAAACAGGCGACGGGAGCCGAAGGTGAGCGCCGCCAGGCCCCGGTCGCCCTGCAGGCTGTAGGTGACGGCGGCCTGCCCGCGCCGGGCTGGCTGGCTGACCTGGGCCTGACTGCCCACGGGGCCGAGCAGAACCAGCAGCAGGACCAGCAGGCGGGTCCGCAGCCGGTTCCAGGATTTGCCCACATCCGTGAGCAGAGCAGCCGGAGGGGATGCTACTGAATAACTATTTTCCATAAAGTGGAAAGAGGAAGGGTGAAGTATGACTGGTGAAGGGGAATTGACTAAGGCAAGCTGCGGAGTGGCGACAACCAGTAAGCAGGGCCAGGGCCCGCCCGGAAGAGCGGGGTGACTAGTAGCGGGCTCTGGGCTGGGCGGCTGCGCAACCGGAGCTAACTAGCTGATAGGCGGATAAGGCTGCCCCAGGGGGCAGCAGCAACGCGGGAGAGCAGCCCCGCGCCCCGGTGGGTGAGGCGTGGGGCTGCTCTCCCGCGCAGGAATTAGCTGCGCGCCGGGTAGAGGCCTTCCAGGCAGATGATGTAGCTCAACCCCAGGTAGGGCTGCAGCACGCTCACGGGCTGGTTGTTGCCCGTGATGCCAATGGCCGATGGGGAACCCGGCGTGACGGTAGTAGCCGGACCGTAGATGTTGGCCGTTACGCTGTCACCGGAGTTGTCGACCGCGGCGCTGGGCTTGGCCAGCATCACGCCGGAGCCCGGCGTCGTCGTATTGGCCGTGCCGGTCGAGAATTGCTGGGTGTGGGTGTGGGCGGGCAGCTGCGCGGTGGTCAGCGTCACGCTGTTGGCTCCACCCGTTTGGCCCAGGGCTACCTGCGGCAGACTGGGTCCGGTGCCTTGCCCTACCGCCACGCGGCCCTGCAGGTTGGGCAGGGCGAACGTCTGCACGCCGTTGCCGCCGTAGGTGGTGCCCAGAAGAGAAAACAGCGCGGAATATTGGGCAATGGGTAGAATCTGGCCGTTGCAGAAAGCCCAGCCCTGGGGCGCGAAGGTGCCTGCAAACAGTTTAACGACACCGATGTACTCATCCATAGTGAGGAGGAAAAAAAGTGGGAGAAGAAGAGAGAAGAAAGAAAGCTTAGGTCAGGAAAAGCGCCCGGAGGTGGCCGGAATCAGCCGCTCAGACGGCGCGGGCGGTTCGGGGACGGCGGTGATGGGCCAGGCGCAGGGTGATACCGTCGCCAGTCGTAGCCGGCGCGTTAGCTATCTTAATGGCGAAGACTCTGCCGTCCGGCAGCCGGTCCGGTCCGGCCAGCTTGGGCAGGGCAAAGGTGTTTTCGCCGTCGCCGCCGTAGAGCGTGCCCAGCATGGCAAACAGTGCCGGGTATTGGCCGGTGGGCAAGTGGCGCCCGTCGCAGTGGGCCCAGCCCTGGGGCAGGGTGGCCGTGGCCAGCATCTTGACCATACCAATGTATTCATCGCCGCCCACCAGGGCCGAGGCGGCTGCCGGGGCCACCGGAGCGGCCAGCAGGGTGGCAGGGGCCGTCAGCAGGCCGGTGCCCATCAGGGCGCCCAGGCCTTTGAGCCAATGCCGCCGCGAGGCCAGGCGGGGCTGAGCGGCAGCAGACAAGGGTTGAGTAGAGGGTTGTTCCATGCAGAAAATGAGTGGGGCAAAGAGATAAGTGGCAAAAAAGACTGGTCAGCGGGCTGCTGTGGATGAGAGCAAGCGCAGAAGGGGTAGCCATGCAGCCCGACAGCTAACGGGCTGCATGGCTACCCCTTCTGGTCTATTCGTGGCAGCAAGCCCGGGAACAAGCCAGTCAGAGACAGGCAACAATTAGGACTTGGTACAACCGGATAAAGGTGGTAGCTACGTTTGAGCAAAGGGCGATAAAAGGACAGGATAGAACAGCAGGTAACCAAGACTAGGTGGCCTGAATTAAAACACAGTAAGCAATAGGATGGGTGAGGCAGGGCAGGGAGTAGCGTTCTGCTACAGCATAGGACAAAATTGAGGAATAAACTTCTATTTCACAATGTTACTTGAAATTATACCCGACCAGGTTGCCCATTTTGCTCCCTGCACAAGAGCCCGCAGCGCAGCAAAACTTACCCCTGGCACTGCTGCCAGCTGGCCGCCTGCTGGCGGCGGCTACCGGCGGTAGGCGGCCCCGCGCCGGGGCCGAAAGTCAGCCTACCTGAGTTAGGGGGCCCTGCGGCTGCGCTGCAAGCGTGCCTACCCGAGTTAGGGTGCTTTGCGGACGAGCGGCGAGCGTGCCTACCACTGGTAGGGTGCCAGGCAGCTGGCTTGCAAGCGTGCCTAACCGGGTTAGGGTGCTCTGCAGCTACGTTGCAAGCATGCCTAACCGGGTGAAGGAGCCAGGCAGCGCAGCTGCCCGCTGCCCTACCGCCGGGGAGCGGACCGGCCGAAAGTTTTTTCCGGCGTGAAAACCTGTACCGTTATGGTACACCAGCTGCTTACCTTCGCTCTGTTCTTCCCTGGCCTACCCCTATCTGTGTTAGACCCTATCCCCGTTTTCGCCCCCAACTACCTCGCTACCCGCGCCGCGACGCCGCCGCGCCTGTTCCGTGCCCGCCCCGCTTCGCCCCTGCTGGCCCCTATGCGGGCCTTTCTGACCGGCATTGGGATTGAAACGGAGCAAGTCCGCCTGCACGGCGCCTGCTTTCTGCCCGGCCTGCGCATCGACGGCGGCCGGCTGCTCATCGACCCCGCCCGCCTGCAGTACCCCGGCGACGTGCTCCACGAAGCCGGCCATCTGGCCCTGACTCCCGCCGCCGAGCGGGCCGCCTTGCATGGCAACGTAGTCGAGTCGCAGCCCGAGCGCGAAGGCGACGAGATGGCCGTCATGCTCTGGTCGTATGCCGCCTGCCAGGCCCTGAATCTGCCGCCCGAAGTGGTCTTTCACCCCTCGGGCTACCACGGCCAGAGTGCCTGGATTCTGGATAACTACCGCCAAAACTGCTTCATAGGCCTGCCCTTGCTGGTCTGGATGGGCCTGACCACGCCCGAAACCTTTCCGCGCCTGACGCGCTGGCTACGGGCCTAGCGTGAGCAGTTGCGCCATAAGGCGGCGGCGGCAAGGAAAGCCGCCCTACCCAGCTCAGCGGGCCAGGCGGCACAACCGCCCACTGCCCTACCGCCGGGGACCGAACTGGCCGAGAGTTTTTTTCCGGTGTGAAAATCCGTACCGTTACGGTACGCCAGCTGCTTACCTGCTCCCACTCTTCCCTGGCCTACCCCCTATCCATGTTAGATCCTACCCCGTTTTTCGCCCCCGACTATTTCGCTACCCGCGACGTGACGCTGCCGCGCCTGCAGAAATTCGCGCTCGACGTACTCCAGCGCCTCACCCTCGACAACCCCGACGGGGTCTTCGCCGCGGTCATCGCCGACCTGACTACTTACTATACCGCCCTGTTCGGGGCCATCACGCAGGCCGATGCCGGCACCAGCCAGCGCCGCACCGGCGCCCAGCAGATGTGGGGCGCCCTGGCCGATTTGCAGCACCAGCTTGAAGCCGACAAAGCTCTGCTCGACTACAAAAGCCAGAAGACGCCCGCCATCCGCACCGACTTCTTCCCCAACGGCCGCAAGGAGTACACCCAGGCCACCTTGCTCACCGCCGATCTGCTCTTTGCCCGCGCCGCCCAGGCCGCCACTACCCACGCCAAAGCCCTAGCCCGCTACGCCGGCTTCTACCAGGCCTTTAAGGCCGGGCGCGCCGGTACCGGCTCCGGCGACGAGCAGCACGACAAGGCCCGCGCCGCCGCCACCACCCACCGCCAGGACCTCACCCTGCGCCTCACCGACGCAGCGAAGCTGGTGGCCGCCCAGTTTCCGCGCGACGAGGCCCGCTGCCAGGCCTACTTCCGCACGGCCCTGCTGCAAGCCCCGGCCGCCGCGAAAAAGCGCGCCAAGCCAGCAACTGCCACCGCGTAGCGCCCTCCTTGCGCTGGCCCGCTCACAAATGAAAGCCCCAACCGAAGATCTTCAGTCGGGGCTTTCGTTTGTGAGCGGGCCGGCCGGGGCGCTGCCTATTTCAGCATGCCCTGGTACTTGGCCGAGTTTGTCGGGTCCACCTCGCTCATCATTGTCACCACCTGTTGCTTCTGCTGCACATCCTGGGTGGTGCGGAAGATGTTGGCTATTTCGTCGGCTTTGGCCGTGAAAAACGAGCGGGCCAGCAGCGTGCCGGGCCGGCGCACGGCCGCCTGCTGCACGCCCTGCAGGGCCGTGAAAATGCTGGTCCGGGCCTCGTCGGGCTTCTCGATGAAGATATCCAGCCCCTGGCGGTAGTAGGCGTAGCTGCCCGAACGCAGCCCTTCCAGCTGCGGGTCCTGCAGGTTGTTGAGCAGCCAGTAGCGGTTGCTGGCCTCCGTGTCTTTCCAGCCCTTGTCTACTTCGTTGGTGGTGCTCTGCGAGGCGGCGTTGTTGAGAATGTTCCGCGCCCGGTCGTAGTACGGCGAGCCGCCCAGCCGTGCGAAGCTGTCCTGATCCATGCCGATAATGAGGTAGGCGTAGAAGCTCAGCAGCGACGACAGATTGCCCACAAAGGCGTTTTCGGAGTAGTCAATCGGGGTTTGCGGGTTGTAGCGGAACACCCAGCTGCGGTCCACAAACGACAGCATATTCGTCTCGTAGCCCGTGCCATACACCGGCCGCGTGGTTACGATGCGGGCCGTGGCCTCGTACAACCCATTCTCCGGAATGCGGTTGATGCCCACAAACAGGCGGCAGTTGATGCGCTCATCGGGCCGGTAGGTCTGACTGGTAAAGGGCCGGTTGTTGAGAAACGTCTGCATGTCATTCTGCATCTGCTGAATGAGCTGGCGGTCCGATACGGTCACGTTTTCGGTGGTCACCACCACCTGGGCATCAAGCTCCTGCGCGCGGGCCGGCCGGGCAGCCAGCGCGAGCAGAAACAGCAGCGGAGTCAGAAGTTTACGCATCTCGGTAAGGCAGGCGGGCAAATACGGTTCGGACAATATCGTGGGCCACTTCGGCTTTCGGCTTCAACTCAAAGATAGTCGTTTGGCCGCCGGCTTCCAGCAGGGTCACTTTGTTGGTATCGTGGCGGAAGCCCGCGCCGGGGTCGCGCAGGGAGTTGAGCACCACCAGGTCGAAATTCTTGCGGCGCAGCTTGTCCAGAGCGTGGGCTTCCTCGTTGTTTGTCTCCAACGCAAAACCCACGGAAAATTGTTCAGCCCGCTTCGTACGGCCCAGCGTGGCGGCAATGTCCACGTTCTTTACCAGCTCCAGCGTAAGCGTATCACCGTCCTTCTTAATCTTATTCAGGGCTGCTTCCCGCGGCTTATAATCGGCCACGGCCGCCGCAAAAATCCACACATCCGCCTCATGAGCAACAGCGGCGGCGGCGGCATACATCTGGTCGGCCGTTTCCACGCGGGTGGTGCGGATGCGCGGACTCGCCGGGTCGGGCAGGTTAGTGGGGCCGCTGATGAGCGTTACCTCGGCGCCCTGCTCGGCAAAGGCTTCGGCCAGCGCGTAGCCCATTTTGCCGGTGCTGTGGTTGCCAATAAACCGCACGGGGTCCAGCGGTTCGTAGGTGGGGCCGGCGGTGATTAGGACGCGCATAAGCAGAATAAGTAATAGCAGAACGGGTCATGCTGAGCTTGTCGAAGCATCTCTACCGCTTCGTTGCAATACTATTCAGACGAAGCGGTAGAGATGCTTCGACAAGCTCAGCATGACACACCATTATTTGCCGTTGGTAAAGAACCGCTCCAGTTCGGCCACAATGTCTTCCGGCTCCAGCATCCGACCGGGGCCGGAGAGGCCGCTGGCCAACTCGCCGGCCGGCGAGTCGAGGACGTGGTTGCCGAAGCGGCGCAGGCGCGCGAAGTTTTCCGTCACGGCCGGGTGCGCGTACATATCCAGGTCCATGGCGGGGGCCAAAAATACCGGGCAGCGGGCCGAGAGGTACACGGCCGCCAGCAGGTTGGGGCAATGGCCGTTGGCCAACTGGGCCACCGTGTTGGCGCTGGCCGGCGCAATCAGCAGCGCATCGGCCCACAGGCCCAGCTGCACGTGGTTGTGCCACTCGCCAGCGGTTTCGTCTTTCAGAAAGCCCGTCAGGACCGGCTTTTTCGACAGCGTGCCCAGCGTGAGGGGCGTAACAAAGGCCGAGGCCGAGGCCGTCAGAATGACTTGCACCTCGGCCCCGGCCTTCACCAACAGACGCACCAGCATGGCGGCTTTGTATGCGGCAATGCTGCCGCATACTCCCAGCAAAATCCGGCGGCCCTGTAGCGGCATCAGCAGCTTACTCGACTACGCGCAGGTTGCCGTTCTCGTCGAACTCCGACGGCGTGCTGAAGTAGACTTTGCCTTCCAGAAACTCCTCGATGGCGAGGTTGGTAGGCTTGGGCAGGCGCTCGTAGTGCTTGCTGATTTCGATCTGCTCGCGGTTTTCAAATACTTCCTCCAGGTTGTCCACGGTGGTGGCAAACTCGGCCAGCTTGCCGTTCAGCTCTTCCTTCAGCTTCACGGAAATCTGGTTGGCCCGCTTCGAGATGATAGCCAGCGACTCGTACACATTGCCGGTTGTAGCGGCAAAATCCGACATGTTGCGGGTCACGATGGAGGCGGATACGTTGTTCGGAGTTTTCATGATGTTGATGTGCTGATTTGTTAATGTGCTGATGTGCTGATTCTTTAATGTGCTAATGTGCTTATGTGTTAATGTGCTGACGTTCCTTTTTTCACTCAGGACATTCTCACATTGAAAAATCAGCACATCAGCACATCAAAAAATCAGCACATTAATTAGCGGCCGTGCCGGCGGGCTTTAGCTTGGCAATTTCGGCCTGGGCGGCCACGTACATGGTTTCGGCTTCCTTCAGGTTCTTGCTCTGCGGATACGTGTCGAGCAGGAACTGGTAGAACGGAATCACCTCGCGGTAGCGTTCCAGCTGCTTTTCGGGCACGCTTTCCTTGGCCAGGCTATACTGCGCACTTAGCTTCAGAAACGCGGCCTGCTCGTTGTAGGCCGAGGACGGAAACTGTTGCTGAAACGAGGTAAACGCCGTGACGGCCGACTGGTAGTAGCGCACCTGATAATACAGACGGGCGCTTTCAAATGCCTTGTTTTCCAGCTTTTTCTGCAGCTCCAGCGACATACTTTCCGCCTCGGGCCGGAACTTGCTTTCCGCGTAGCGGTTCAGAAAATCCTGAATGGCCTCGATGGCGGTGTAGGTGTTAGTCTGGTCCAGCTCAAACTCGGGCGAGTCGCGGAACAGGGATTTGGCGTACAGAAACCCTGCCTCCTCCGTGTAGATGGAGTTCGGATACGTGTCGGCAAAGGCCTTGAAGTAGTAGGCGCTCAGCACGTAGTTGCGCTGCTGGTAGTTGGTGTTGGCGAAGTAGAACTGGGCTTTTTCGGCCTCGGGGCGGCCTTTAAGCAAGGGCACCAAGTCTTCGAGCAGGGTACCAGCTTTGAAAAAGTCGCCTTTGTCGTAGTACTGCACCGCGGCTTCGTACTTCTTGGTCACGTCGCTGCTTTTGAGCAGCTTCTGGTAGCCCGTGCACGACGCCAGCAGCAACGTGCTCAGGAATAGAATAAAAAAGGCAGGGCGAAAGTGCAGCATAAGGGGCGCAAAGGTAGCGGATTGCGAAGCCGAATCAAAGGTGGGGCCGGGTGGGGCTAGCGGGCCTTAGGCCGGGGCGTTGCGGGGGCAGCTTTGGCCGGAGCGGCCCGTTTCACAGCCTTTGGTCTGGTCGTCGTGGTTTTGGGTTTCGATCTGGGGCGGGCCTTCGGCTTTTTGGCTTTGGTGGGTAGGGCGAAGTGCTTGCCCAACACCAGACGGCGCGTGGGCCGTTCCGTGGGCCGCCAGCGGAAGTCCTTCAGCCGGCGGTCGGGGTCCTTCAGCTCGTGCGGTGGAATGAAGCTGGCATCGGCGTTGGTGAGGTAGGTAATGGATTCGAGCTTATTGTCGGCAAAGCGCAGGGCCATGTTGGCACTCACGGCGCGATTCATGCCCGTCAGGGCCGTGTCGCCATCAAGAGCAAAGTAGAGGCTCTCGGCGTTGCCAAGCACGTTCACTTTTTTTATTTTACTATCTACAAAGTAGGCCACCATGTTGCGGCCTTTCACCTGGTTGTAGTTCAGCAGCGTGTCTTCGCCAATGATGAACGAGTTGGCGTACAGGCGCATCTGGTCAATCTTACCCTTGCGCTGGCGCAGGTCCATGCTGTCGGCGGTGAGCTGGTTTTTATCGGCCCACAGCATCGGCTGCTTGTTGAGGTAGATGATGGAATCCTGGCGGTCGTAGGTCAGCGAGTCGCAGCGGCCCTGCAGGTCTTTGCGGAAAATCTTCACCCGCGGGTAGGCATACAGCACGCCGGCCGTGTTGCGGGGCGGGCGGCCTTCCACGCTCACCAGCGTGTCGGCGGCCAGGTAGAGCGTATCGCCGTCGGAGATGTTGCGCATCACGGGGCTGCTGCCGTACACTTTGGTGCGGCCCAGCGCCCGCCAGTACCGGCCCACGTCGCCGCGCAGCACAATGTTGTCCTTCTTGGAAGTCATCGAGACGTGGCCGGTAGCCACGCCGTACTGCCGCACCTCGTCATACACCAGCTTGTCGCCGCCCAGCAGGTAGCTCGGCGTTTCAATCTTGGCGTTGCGCTGGAAGTTGGAAACCTTGGTCACGGTGTTGTATGACCCATTTTCGGCGTAGATGCTGCCCTGCTTACCCTTGATGCGCGTGGGGCCGAAGAAATAGGCAATCTTGCTCAGCGTGTTATACTGCAGCGTGTCGGTGGTGATGTCGTTTTCCTTGGTCACCAGGTGCACGTCGCGCTTGAAGCTGAACACCTTGCTGGTGGTATTGTAGTAGCCGTACTGGCTGTCGAGCGTGTTTTCGGGGTCTACGAGGTGGCCGCCGGTGCTGTAGTACGCCAGATTTTTGCTCAGGTCGTAGTCGAGCACCTGGGTGGTGAGGGTCATGCGGGGGTCGCGCATGGTCACGTTGCCGGTCATGCGGGCCTTGCGGGTGTCGCCGTCGTAGGTGCCCCGGTCGCCGGTGATGGTCACGGTATCGTTGTCGACGATGCGCACGTTGCTGAAGGCCTCAATGGCATTGCGGTCGAGGTACTGGTAGGCCGAGTCGCAGTAGAGGAAAGTGTTTTCCTGCTTGAAGCTCACGTTGCCTAGCAGCTTGCGGATTTCAACTCCATTGAAGGTGCCCCCCACCAGCTCGCGGGTGCCGGGCAGCAGCTGGATGCGCTGGCCTTTTTGCGGGGCGGCCGACGTGGGCCGGGGCCGTTGCTGCGCCACGGAAACCAGGGGCAGCAGCGCGGCCAGAAACAGAAAAAGTGACTTTATCGACGGCATTTCACAGCAAAGGTACGGAAGGCCCGCCGGTAACGCCCATCTTTGCATTGTAGTGCATTTTTTGAGGAGCTAGAAGTTAGGAGCTAGGAGTCAGGAGTTAGTTCCCCTCCTTTTTTCAAGGAGGGGTGCCCGAAGGGCGGGGTGGTCAGCTAGAGCTAGGAAGTCGTTGAACGATTAATTAGCTCTAAAAAAACCGTTCAACGACGGAACCACCCCCAACCCCTCCTTGAAAAAAGGAGGGGAGCTTAGACCTAGCCTTAGCTTCTACCTCCTAGCTCTCAACTCCTAGCTCCCAACTCCCATGCTTGACCGCGTCCGCCAATACATTCAGGAAAACGAGCTTTTCGCCCCTACCGATCAGCTATTGGTGGCCGTGAGCGGCGGCATGGACTCGGTGGTGCTGGCCGATGTGCTGCACCGGCTGGCGGTGCCCTTTGCCATTGCCCACTGCCATTTCGGCCTGCGGGGCCAGGAGGCCGATGCCGACGAGGAATTCGTGCGCAAGCTGGCCAAGAAGTACGAGGTGCCCTACTTCGCCGAGTTTTTCCAGACTAAGGCTTTTGCCGAGCAGGAAGGCATTTCGACGCAGATGGCGGCCCGCACGCTGCGCTACGAGTGGTTTGAGCGTCTGCGCCAGACCCAAGGGCTCGACTACATTGCCACCGCTCACCACCAGCGCGACGCGGCCGAAACGATGCTGCTCAACCTCACCCACGGCACCGGCTTGGCCGGCCTGCACGGCATCCGGCCCAAAAACGGCCGCGTGGTGCGCCCCCTGCTGGGCATGGCCAAAGGCGACCTGTACGACTACCTGGTAGAAAACCACCTGATCTGGCGCGAAGATGCCTCCAACGACAGCACCCTCTACCAGCGCAACCGCCTCCGCCACGACGTGCTGCCCGTGCTGCGCGAAATAAATCCCAACCTCGACCACACCCTGCAAATCACCGCCGAGCGCGTGGGCGGGGCCGAGGAAATCGTGCGCCGCTACGTGGCCGATACGGCCCGCGCCGCCCAGCACGAGGAGGCTGAAGTGACGTACCTGAACATTGCCACCCTGCAGGCTACGGCCGCCACGGCGCTGGTGCTGCACGAGATGTTGCGGCCGTTCGGCTTCTCCTATTTAGTAGTGAAGGACATTGTGGCCGCGTTCCATGCGCCCTCGGGCCGCCGCTTCGAGTCGCCGACGCACCTGCTGGTAAAGGACCGGGAGCAGCTGGTCATCACCCGCCGCAACCTCACCAAGTTCGGCACCCACCAGATAATGGCCGGGCAGGAAGTGCTCAAAATCGACGGGTTGCACCTGCGCCTGGATCTGGCCGAGGCCGCCGGCTTCGACGTGCCCAAGGGCAAAGCCGTGGCCGCGCTGGATGCCGATAAGCTCAAATTCCCGCTCACGGTACGCCCCTGGCAGGAAGGCGACTGGTTTATGCCCATCGGCATGAAGGGCAAAAAGCTCCTCTCCGACTTCCTCATCGACCAGAAGGTGCCGCTCAACCTCAAAAGCAGCGTGTGGGTGCTGGTTTCGGGTGATGGTAAGATTGCCTGGGTCGTCGGCTTCCGGCCCGATGAGCGGTTTAAAGTGACGGAGGAAACCCAGCGGGTGCTGGTGGTGAAGCGGATGTAGCTGTTTTTGAGGAGCTAGGAGCTAGGAGTTAGGAGCTAGAAGTAAAGTTTCCTGCTGGGGCCATTCACTTCTCCTAACTTCTGGCTCCTAACTCCTCGCTTCTCCTTAGCTTTACGGCTCCGATTCTAACTCTTCAAACTCAATTTTCCACCCGATGAAAGTAACCGTTGTTGGAGCTGGCAATGTGGGCGCTACCTGCGCCGATGTATTGGCCACCCGCGAAATTGCCAACGAAATCGTCCTCGTTGATATCAAGGAAGGATTCGCCGAAGGCAAAGCTCTGGATATCTGGCAGAAAGCCCCCATTATCGGCTACGACTCCCGCACCGTGGGCGTCACCAACGACTACAGCCGCACCGCCAACTCCGACGTGGTGGTGATTACCTCCGGCCTGCCCCGCAAGCCCGGCATGACCCGCGACGACCTGATTTCGACCAATGCCGGCATCGTGAAATCGGTGACGGAGCAGGTGGTGAAATACTCGCCCAACGCCATTATTATCATTGTCAGCAACCCGCTCGACGTGATGACCTACCAGGCCCACCTCACCTCCGGCCTGCCTCGCGAGAAGGTATTCGGCATGGCCGGCATCCTCGATACGGCCCGCTACCGCGCCTTTTTGGCCGAGGCCCTGAACGTGAGCCCGAAAGACATTCAGGCTGTGCTCATGGGCGGCCACGGCGACACGATGGTGCCCCTGCCCCGCTACACCACCGTGGGCGGCATCCCCGTTACGGAGCTGATTGACAAAGCAACCCTGGATGCCATCGTGCTGCGCACCACCAACGGTGGTGGCGAGCTGGTGAAGCTGATGGGTACCTCGGCCTGGTATGCGCCTGGCGCGGCCGCTGCGCAGATGGTGGAAGCCATCGTGCGCGACCAGCGCCGCGTGTTCCCCGTGTGCATCAAGCTGGAAGGCGAGTACGGCATGGACAACGTGTACCTCGGCGCTCCGGTGATTCTGGGCCGCAACGGTATTGAAAAAGTAATTGAGCTGCAGCTGAACGACGACGAGAAGGCGCTGCTGGAAACGTCGCGCGGCCACGTGAAGGAAGTAATGGATGCACTGGATAAAATGACGGCTGCTGTTTAAATCAGCACTTCATCCCACAGAAAAGGGCCGCTCTGCTACGCAGGGCGGCCCTTTTCTATTTTGTCATCCTTCATCTGGCGTACGCTTGCGAAAGACCTTATCACGGCTGAGCAAATCGTTGTTACGATATTCGTTCAACTGGCATAAGGTCCTTCGCAAGCTCAGGATGACAGTTACTTTGGCAACGACTGCACGCGAGATTCCTCGGCTTCGCTCGGAATGACGTTCTTCTTATGGGCCAACCCGCCCTCTTTTACTTCTGGCTGGCTTTGAACAGCTTCTGCTTTTCTTCTTTCGACAGACTCTCGTAGCCGGAGCGGGAAATCTTGTCTAGGATGCCGTCGATTTCTTCCTGTTCGGGTTTGATGGGGGCGGTTTTGCGGGTGGCGGTGGGGGCTTCGGCGGGGCGGCTGCGGTGCGATACGCGCAGGTTGGGGCGGCCCGAAACCAGGTTGCCCACCCAGTCGCCGATGGCCAGCACGGGGCGGCCCAGGTCGCGGCCCGCCTGCAGCTGCCGGATGAATAAGAAGCCCAGCAGCGCCCCGCCGATGTGGGCAATGCCGCCGCCCGGATTGCCCTGATTGATGGCAATGACCGAAATCAGAATGACGAAGGCGGCGATATACTTGATGCGCACCGGCCCGATCAGAAACAGGCTGAACGTATATTCGGGCAGCAGCGTGGCGGCGGCCATTACGATGGCCGTGACTCCGGCCGAGGCGCCCAGCAGCGGCGTGCCCACGGCCGGCCGCAGCACCGGCAGCAAATTAAAGGCCAGCACGAACACGACTCCGCCCACCAGCGCGCCCAGAATGTAGAGGCTCACCAGCCGCCGGTCGCCGAGGTATTCGCGCACCAGCGCCCCGAACCAGTACAGGTTCAGCAGGTTGAAAAAGATGTGGAAGAAGCCCTCGTGGGTGAAGGCGTAGGTGAGCAGCGTCCAGGGGTGGCGCAGCAGCGCGGGCAGATCGGAGGGCAGCACGAACTGCCGCAGCACGTTGGCGAAGTAGGGCTGGAAGCCGGAAAGCCACAAAACGGCTTTCACCAGCACCAGAAAGACAAACACCAGGACGTTGATCAGCAGCAGCTGGTTCAGCGCGTTGTCGCGGCGGCTGAAGGCGGTGCGGATGTCGTTTACGATACTCATGGGGCAGAAACTCAGTAGAACCGGGCGCGGCCTCGCTCCCAGATTTTCAACAGGATAAACCCGATCAACATTCCGCCCAAGTGGGCGAAGTGCGCCACATTGTCGCCGGGCGTGCGGTGTACGCCGCTGTACAGCTCATACAACGCATACATGGCCACAAAGTACTTGGCCTTGATGGGAAACGGAAAGAATAGGAGCATCAATTCGGTATTCGGAAACAGGTAGGCGAAGGCGAACAGAATACCGAACAAGGCCCCGGAAGCACCCAGCATGGGCGAGTTGAGGCCGCGGGCGTACATATCCTCCAACGAGGTGAGGGCGCCCTGAACGAGCTGCTGGTCGTCGGGGGTGGCGTGGAGCTGGCGCACGACGGGCGCGAAGGCATCGGCGTACTCCTTCATATTATTCTCCACAAAATCCTGCAGGTGTACATCGGAAGGATCTTGCCGGAACACCTCGATATCCTGCCGCATGCGGTTGATTTCATAATACCGTACCCCCGAATACAGCACGCCCGCCCCCACGCCACAAATCAACCAGAAGGCCAGAAAGCGGTTGGCGCCCCAGCGCTGCTCCAGCAGCGGGCCGAAGGAAATCAGGCCGAACATATTGGAGAAGATGTGGCCCAGCCCGCCGTGCATAAACATGTACGTGACGAACTGCCAGGGCTGAAAAAAGGCCGACTCGACGGGAAACAGGGCCAGAAAATTCATCCGGCTGGCCAGTTGCGTCTGCAGAATAAAAACGCCGATGTTGATAAAAAGCAGCGTACGAACCGTGGGGGTCAGATTGAACATGAAGGGCAGAGTAGCGCGAGGGAAAGTACGCGGGAAGAAAGGAGCGGCCGCCGCCGCTGGGTCTACGCAAAAGCGGCGCGGGCGCTAGGGCTTACGGAAAAAGTCCTGGAGCTGGCTAAGCTCCAGCAGCACCAGCGTGCGGCGGCCGTCGGGGGTGTAGCCGGGCACGGCACAGGCAAAAAGCCGATCCACCAGCGCGGCCATTTCCTGATCGGAGAGGCGGGCGCTGTCGCTGGTGCCGGCCACGCGGCGGGCCAGGGCGCGGGCCACTTTTTCGCGCCGCTCCAGGCGCACGGGGCCGGCGTGGGTCCGGAATTGCTCGATGAGACCTTCCAGCAGCTCTTTTTCGTCGCGGTTGGGCACATCGGCGGGCAGGCCTTCCACGGCAATGGTATTAGGCCCAAACTCAGCGAAGCGGAAGCCCAGCGCGTGCAGATCGTCGGCCACTTCGCGCAGCACTGCAAAATCCTGGGGCGTGAAGGTGACGGTGCGCGGAAACAGCAGCGTCTGGGCCCCGACGCTTTCGCGCTCCAGGCCCTGCACGTACTGCTCGTACAGGATTCTTTCGCGGGCCGCCACCTGGTCAATCAGCATCACCCCCGACTTTACCGGCACTAATAGATACTGCTGGTTTACCTGAATCACGCGGCTGCCGGGGCCGCCGGTGGCCTCGCGCAACGGCAGCTCCGGCGCGGCCGGAGTTGGCGGCACGGCGGCGGGCAGCGTAGTTTTTTCTTCGCCAAAATCCGGAATCTGCGGCGCCGTGGCGGGCAGGTCGGGCACCACGGTCTGGCCCAGGGAGCGGTAAAACTCTTCCAGGTCGCGCTTGGCCTGCTCGGTGGGGCGGGCGGGCGCATTGCCGGCGGCGCTACGCGGGTGCGCGGGCTCGTCCTTGCCTTTGGGCGCGGCGGCGCGGGCGGCAGCCGAAGCCAGCGCATCGGGCCGGAAGTCGTCGGTGAAGGAGTTGGCCCCGGCCGAGGAGCGCAGCGGCTGAATGGGCGCGAAGTTCACGTCGCCCTCAAAGTCCAGCGACGGGGCCATGTTGTGAATGCCCAGGCTCTGCTTCACAGCGGCCCGCACGATGGCGTACACGGTTTTCTCGTCCTCGAACTTGATTTCCGTCTTCGTGGGGTGCACGTTGATGTCGATGGCCTTGGGGTCCAGCTCCAGAAACAGCACGTAGAACGGGTGCGTGTCGCGGGGCAGCAGGCCCTCGTAGGCGGCCAGCACGGCGTGGTTGAGGTAAGCCGAGCGGATGAAGCGGTTGTTGACGAAGAAAAACTGGTCGCCCCTACTCTTCTTGGCCGACTCCGGCTTTCCGATAAAGCCCTTTACGGTGATAAACGGCGTTACTTCTTCGCAGGCGGCCAGCTGCTCCTTATAGCCATTGCCCAGCAGCGCCACGATGCGCTGGCTGAGCCGGCCGGCCGGCAGGTTGAACACCTCCAGGTCGTTTTGGTAGAGCGAGAAGGTGATCTGCGGATTGGCTAAGGCTACATGCTGGAACTCGTCCAGGATGTGGCGCATCTCCACAGCGTTGGTTTTCAGAAAATTGCGCCGGGCCGGCACGTTGAAGAACAGATTTTTTACCGCAATGCTGGTGCCGTCGGGGCAGGCCACGGGCTGCTGGCTGGTAATCTGCGAGCCTTCAACGAGCAGCAGCGTACCGGTGTCCTGGTCGCGCTTTTTGGTGCGCAGCTCTACCTGGGCCACGGCCGCAATGGAGGCCAGCGCCTCGCCGCGGAAGCCCAGCGTGCGGATGCGGAACAAATCTTCGGTGGAACGAATCTTGCTGGTAGCGTGTCGCTCCAGACTCATCCGGGCGTCGGTAGGGCTCATGCCCGTGCCGTTGTCCACAATCTGCACGAGCTGCTTGCCGGCGTCCTTCACGATGAGCTGCACCTGGGTAGCGCCCGCGTCCACGGCGTTTTCGAGCAGCTCTTTCACCACCGAGGCCGGGCGCTGCACCACCTCGCCCGCCGCAATCTGATTGGCCAGGTACTCGGGCAGCAACTGAATCACATCCGCCATCGGGCACGTTACTGAAGTTGATTATGAAGAGGTTAGCCGCCGAAAAATTGACCCGCCAACGCCAACTGGGGTGCCGTGCCGGGAATTTCTCCGTAAGTTTGCGGCCAACTTTAGTGTGCTTAGCAACGGACGAAATTCCAATCCGGCGCGTTATAGGAGGCAGAGGCGAGGGGCGCAAGGCCCGCAATACAGGCGGCCAACCCGGCTGAAAACCTCCCTTCCAAGGCATGCAAAAGTAGGGCTATTTCCGCTCTGATTCAACCTCACGACGCTACCATAAGAGCCGATGCTCAAGGATTTTCGGATTAGACTTTTATTGCTTCTGCTGGCCGTAACGGGCCTGGTCATCACCTCGGCAGCTCCCCGCGACCGGGGCGGACGGCCGATGTCGGTGGCCGAGCAAACCTGGGTCGACAGCGTATTCAGCTCCCTCACGCCCGACCAGCGTCTGGGCCAGCTGTTTATGGTGGCCGCGTATTCCAATAAGGATAAAAAACACGCCCAACACATCGACGAGATGGTGCGCACCTATGGCGTGGGCGGCGTGATGTTTCTGCAGGGCGGCCCCAAGCGCCAGGCCGTGCTGGCCAACCGCTACCAGGCCCTGGCTAAAGTACCGCTGCTGGTGGCCATGGACGCCGAATGGGGCCTCGATATGCGCCTCGACTCCAGCATGCACTTCGCCAAAGCCATGACCCTCGGGGCCATGGACGATGAGCAGTACGTGTACCAGATGGGCCGCGAAATTGCCCTCAAGCTCAAGACGTTGGGCGTGCACGTGAGCTTTTCGCCGGTTATCGACGTCAATTCTAACCCCGACAATCCGGTGATTGGCAACCGCTCGTTTGGCGAGAACAAGGAGCAGGTTTCCAAGCGCGGCGTGGCCTACATCCGGGGGCTGCAGGATCATGGCATTATGGCCGTAGCTAAGCACTTTCCCGGTCATGGCGACACGGATGTGGACTCGCACGTGGCGCTGCCGGTGGTGAACACCGACATGGCCCGCTTGACCAACGTGGACCTGTATCCGTTTCAAAAGTCGTTTGAGGCCGGGGTGATGGGCGTGATGGTGGCCCACCTCTACATGCCGCTGTTCGATACCATCAAGACCCAGACCACGACCCTCTCGCGCAGCCTCGTGACGGGACTGCTGAAGGAGAAGATGAGCTATAAAGGGCTGGTTTTCACCGATGCGCTGAACATGAAGAGCGTATCGAACCTGTATAAGCCCGGCGAGCTGGACGCGCTGGCCCTGATTGCGGGCAACGATGTACTGCTGTTTTCGGAAGATGTGCCGTTGGGCCTGCAGCGTATTCGGGAAGCGGTGGCGGCGGGCAAAATCACGCAGGAAGACATCGATGCCCGCGTGCGTAAGATTCTGCGGGCCAAGTACTGGGCCGGCCTCAACCGCTACCAGCCCGTGGATGTGCCCAACCTGGTGGAAAACCTGAACCGGCCGCTGAGCCGCACCGTGCAACAGCAGATTTATGAGCACGCCGTGACGGTGGTGAAAAACCAGGACGACATTCTGCCCTTCCACCGCCTTGATACCCTGCGCATTGCCTCCGTTACGGTGGGCACGCCGGCCGGTGGCACCTATGCCACCATCATGAACAAGTATCAGAGCGGGCCGGTGTATTCGGTGGCTAACCGCTACGCGCCGGACTCTACTTTTCAGCGCATAGAAAGCCGGCTGACGCCTTATAACGTGGTGGTGGTGAGCCTGCACGGCATGAACAACACGCCGGCCCACAACTACGGCCTCGGCGACGGTACGCTGAAATTCATCAAGCAATTGCAGGCCAACCCGAAGCTGAAAACCGTGGTGGTGGCCATGGGCAATGCTTACGCGCTGAAATACCTGGAAGATGCCCGCACGCTGGTGTGCGGCTACGAAGACAACTACGCCTCGCAGCTGGTGGTGCCGCAAGTGCTGTTTGGGGCGCTGCCGGCCAAGGGCCAGCTGCCCGTCACGGTGTCGCCGACGCTGAAGGCCGGCACGGGCCTGCCCACCCCGGATTTCCGCCGCCTGCGCTACGCTACGCCGGAAAGCGAGGGCCTGGACTCGAAAGTGCTGGCCCAGATCGACAACATTGCGCTGGAATCGGTGGCATATGCGGCGGCGCCGGGCTGCCAGGTGCTGGTGGCCAAAGACGGGGCCGTGGTGTTTGATAAAAGCTACGGCTACTCCACCTACGATAAGTCGCAGCAGGTGTCGAGCAGCACGATTTACGACCTGGCTTCGGTGACCAAAGTGGCCGGTACGCTGCAGGCAGTGATGTACCTGAAGGACCAGGGCAAGCTCAGCCTCGATGCGAAAGTAGCCGACTACCTGCCCGAGCTGCGCACCTCCAACAAGCGCGACATGACCGTGCGCGACGTGCTGCTGCACCAGGCCGGCCTCAAGCCCGGCATCCCGACCTGGGAGCGGACCGTGACCCGCAACGGCCTCAAGCCCACGTTCTACGCCAGCACCCGCTCCGACGAATTCCCCAACGAGGTAGTGCCCGGCACGTTCAGCACCAAGGCCGTGAACGACTCGGTCTGGACCTGGATTGTGCGCTCCAGCCTGCTGCCCAAAATAAAGGGCAAATACCCCATCGAATACAGCGACCTGAGCTTCATGATTCTGAAGCGGGTGAGCGAAAAGCTGCTCAACCAGCCCATCGACCAGTTTCTGCAGAAGACGTTTTATGCCCCGCTGGGCCTGGCTTCGATGAAGTATAACCCGCTGGAATGCTTCTCCAAAGACTGCATCGCGCCCACCGAAAACGACACCTACTACCGCAAAGCCCAGCTCCAGGGCACCGTGCATGACCAGACGGCTGCCTTGATGGGCGGTGTGGCCGGCCACGCGGGCTTGTTTGCCAATGCCAACGACCTGGCCATCCTGATGCAGATGGATCTGCAGAACGGCCGCTACGGTGGCCACCGCTACTTCCAGACGCCGGTCGTTACGGAGTTTGCCCGCACCCAGGTGGCTGGCAACCGCCGCGGCCTGGGCTGGGACCACGGCAACCCCGAAAAGCCCGAGGGCCCGACTTCGAATCTGTCGCCGGCCAGTACCTTTGGGCACACCGGCTTCACGGGCACCTGCGTGTGGATGGACCCGGAAAACAAAATCCTCTATATCTTTCTTTCCAATCGGGTGTACCCCGACGGTGGCAACAACAAACTGCGCCAGTACAACATCCGTACGCGCATCCACGACGTTATCTACAAGTCTTTGGTCAAGTCATGATCTGTTGTTTCGCCCTCGTTTTCTCCTGACCTGCAATTGGCGGTGAGGCATCTGGACCAGATGACTTACCGCCAATTTTTGTTTTCCCCTCTCCCCTGCCCGTGCCCCTCGCCCACCCCCCTGCCATGAACATCGGAATTGTCTGTTATCCCACCTTTGGCGGCTCCGGTGTGGTGGCCACCGAGCTAGGTAAAGCGCTGGCGCTGAAGGGCCACCGGGTCCATTTCATCACCTACAGCCAGCCCGTCCGGCTCGATTTCTTCAACGAGAACCTGTTCTACCACGAGGTCTATATTCCTCCCTATCCGCTGTTCCAGTTTCCGCCCTACGAGCTGGCGTTGGCCTCGAAAATGGTGGATATCGTGCAGAACGAGAAGCTCGACGTGCTGCACGTGCACTACGCCATTCCGCACGCCTCGGCGGCCTACATGGCCAAGCAGATTCTGCGCACCAAAGGCCTCACCATTCCGGTCATCACCACCCTGCACGGCACCGATATTACGCTAGTGGGCAAAGATGCCAGCTACGAGCCGGTGGTCACGTTCAGCATCAACCAATCGGACGGCGTGACGGCCGTTTCGGCGGATCTGCGCAAGGAAACCTACGAGTACTTCGCCATTGAGAAGGACATTGAGGTGATTCCAAACTTCATCAACCTGGAGCGCTTCAAAAAGCAGAACAAGGGCCACTTCAAGGCTGCCATTGCGCCCAACGGCGAGAAGTTGCTGGTGCACACCAGCAACTTCCGCTCAGTGAAGCGCGTGGACGATGTGGTGAACATCTTCGCCGGCGTGCGCCGCCAGATTCCGGCCAAGCTCCTGCTCGTGGGCGACGGCCCCGACCGGCCCCGCATCGAGAAGCTCTGCCGCGACATCGGCTTCTGCGACGATATCCGCTTTCTGGGCAAGCTCGAAGCCGTGGAGGAAGTCCTCAGCATCGCCGACCTGTTTCTGATGCCTTCGGAAAAGGAAAGCTTCGGCCTGGCTGCGCTGGAAGCCATGGCTTGCGAAGTGCCGGTTATCAGCACCAACGCCGGCGGCATTCCGGAGTTGAACCTACACGGCGTGACGGGCATGATCAGCGAAATCGGCGACGTAACTGATATGGTTAAAAACGCCCTCTACGTGCTGGAAGAGGAGAACCTGCCCCGCTTCAAGGAAGCCGCCCGCGCCCGCGCCGAGGAGTTTGAAGTAGGTAAGATTCTGCCGCTGTACGAGGCCTGCTACCAGCGCGCCATCGATGCGGTTTTGACCACGGCTTAACTGTCATTGCGAGCAACGCGAAGCAATCCGTCCTCTGAAATGTAAAAAGCTCCTTTTCACCACAAAGCCCTGACGTATGCATACGTCAGGGCTTTTCTGTTTACAAAGCTTAGCGCATTGTCCAAGACGGATTGCTTCACTTCGCTCGCAATGACAGGTCTAAAACAACCCCGCAGCTTCGCGCTTCACGGCGTTCAGCGCCCGCGCGGTGGGGTCGGCTTCGTCGGTCATCAGGTTTTCCAGAATGCGCTTGGCCAGCTCGGTGCCGCGGGCCTGCTGGGGCGTGGGCAGGGTGTGGTAGGCCTTGTTCACCATCGTCAGAATGGTTTCCTTGGCCGATTTCACCTGGTCCCAAACATCGGGGCTCATGTAGAGCTGCTGGCTGAGGTTGTGCTCAAACTCGGCCCGGATTTCGGAAACCAGCATGCGGTGGTAGTCGGGGGCGGTGAGGCCGGCACTGCTCAGGCGCACCAGCAGGTTGTTGGGGGTGATGCGCTCCAGCAGCAGCGTCACCCGCTCGTAGGCCTGCAGGCGCAGGGGCAGCGTTTCCTTCGAGGTTTGCAGCCGCATTTCGATCAGGCGGCGCTGCTGCTCCTTCTCCAGATATTGCTGGATGAGGTAGAAGATGGAGCCGGCCACGATAAGGGCGGGCAGAATGATTTTGAGCAGGTCGAAAACGTAGGCGGTAGTATCCATGCGGGCTAAAAAGGGCATTTGGGCGAAGCGAAGGTCGGGAAATATGGCGGGAAATAATCGGTGAACCGCCGGGCCGGCCGCGCTGTTGTGTACGGGTCGGAGCAAACGGCGTGTGCCCCCGGCTTCGTATCTTTGCCCCTCTACTCTTCTAACTCCGAAAGCACTATGGCCACCGCCGTTTCGACTAAAACCGCTCCCATCACCCTCACGCCGGGCGCTCTGGTAGAGGTCAGAAATATCATCGAAGACAAGAAAGTACCCCAGGACTACGGCCTGCGCATCGGCGTGCAGGGCGGCGGCTGCTCGGGCATGAGCTACCTCCTCGGCTTCGACAAAGCCAAGGACAACGACGAGGTATACGACCTCGACGGCCTGAAGCTCATCATGGATAAGAAGCACGCCATGTACGTGCTGGGCATGGAAGTCGACTTTCAGGACGGCCTGAATGCCCGCGGCTTCGTCTTCAACAACCCCCAGGCCAAGAGCACCTGCGGCTGCGGCACGTCGTTTTCGGCGTAAATCACTGATTCCGCTGATTTTTCGCAGATTCTGCTGACTCAGAGCTAACAATTAGCCCATGAATTCTCTGCTGATTACTCCGGCCTCTGAATCCGAATTACAACTGCTTACGGCAATGCTCAAGAAGATGAACATTGTGGCTAAAGTGCTTTCGGAGGACGAAAAGGAAGATTTGGGTATGGGCTTGCTGATGAAAGAAGCTCAAGGCAGTCCGAAAGTCTTGCGGGAAAGTGTGATGCGGAAATTAGGCTGGGCGTGAATACCGAGTTTTCCGCGCGGTTTCTGAAAGATACTTTGTGAAACAAAAAAGCTCTGGTCGCGAGACCAGAGCTTTTTTGTTTGGGGGCGTCATGCTGAGCTTGCCGAAGCATCTCTACTGTTTTGTTGCAATGGTAATCCAACGAAGCAGTAGAGATGCTTCGACAAGCTCAGCATGACACTATTCCTAGAGGTTTACCGATTCTCCGGCTTAAAACTCACCGCTGCTCCGCCTCCAGCCGCCAGCTGCAGCTTCAGTACCGACTTACTGGTCACTTTCTGCTTCCGAATCTGGTAAGCCATCGGATTCTTGTCCCAGCTGGCTCCTTTGGCATCGGCGTAAATTATGGCTTCGTATAGCTGGCCGGGGGTTAGAAAATCCAGCTTCACGGTTTGCGGGCGGGCGTTTTCGTCGGTGATGCTGCCCAGATACCATTCGTCCTTGCCCTTGGCCTTGCGGGCAGTGGTGATGTAGTCGCCGGGCTCGGCCAGCAGAATGCGGGTGTCGTCCCAGTCCACGGGCACGTCCTGGATGAAGCGGAAGGCATCGAGGTGCTTTTCGTAGGCTTCGGGCAGGTCGGCGGCCATTTGTAGCGGGCTGTACATGGTCACGTAGAGGGCCAGCTGCTTGGCCAGCGTGGTGTGCACCTGCTTGCCCTTGTTGCGCTCGGGGTTCCAGTCCTCAAGCTTGATCTGGAAGATGCCGGGGGTGTAGTCCATGGGGCCGCCCATGAGGCGGGTGAAGGGCAGAATGGTTTCGTGCTCGGGCGGATTGCCGCTGCTCCAGGCGTTGAACTCATTGCCGCGGGCGGCTTCTGAAGCCAGCCAGTTGGGGTAGGTGCGATGCAGGCCGGTGGGGCGCACGGCCTCGTGCATATCCACCATCAGGCGGCTTTCGGCGGTTTTCTGGGCCGTGCGGTTGTAGTGATTCACCATCCACTGGCCGTCGTGGTGCTCGCCGCGCGGGATGATGCGGCCCACGTAGCCGGTTTTCACGGACTCGTAGTCGTGCGCTTTCATGAAGCGGTAGGCTTCGTCCTGGCGGCGCTCGTAGTTGGTCACGGAGGAGCTGGTTTCGTGGTGCATCATCAGCTTCACACCCTTGGCGGCGGCGTACTGCTGCAGCTCGGCCACGGCGAAATCCGGGTAGGGCGTCACGAAGTCGAATACTTCCTCTTTCCAGTTGCCGAACCAGTCTTCCCAGCCCACGTTCCAGCCCTCCACTAGCACGCTTTGCAGGCCATATTTGGCGGCAAAGTCGATGTAGCGCTTCACGTTGGCGGTGTTGGCCCCGTGGTGGCCGTTGGGTTTCAGCGCATTCCAGTCGGTGCCGGCGAGCTTGATGTTGCTGGCATCCGAGTAGTTCCAGCTGGCCTTGTTCACGTGCATCTCCCACCACACGCCCACGAACTTCTGGGGCTTTATCCAGCTGGTTTCGGTGAGCTTGGTGGGTTCGTTGAGGTTAAGAATAAGCTTACTGGCCAGCACGTCGGCGGCCTTGTCGCTCACTACAATGGTGCGCCAGGGCGTATGCTCGGGCGTTTGCAGGTAGGCTTTGTTGCCCACGGCATCGGGCACGAGCTGGCTGCTGAGGCCGAAGGTTTGCGGGTTCACGTTCAGCATCATGGCCGGATAATTCACCAGCGCTGCCTCGTGGATGTTCACGTATAGCCCGTCGTCGGACTTGAGCATGAGCGGCGTCTGCACCCGCTGCGGGGCCGATTTGAGCTGAATGGCCTCGATGTTGGCGCTGTTCACCGCGCTCAGGCGGGTGGTGCTGTAGGTGTACTCGTTGGAGTCGTAGTCGCCGGGAATCCAGAAGGCCTGGTGGTCGGCGGGCAGGTTGAACTCCGTGCGCTCGTTTTGCACCGTGAAATAGGTGAGGCCGGGCTGCTCGGGAAACTCGTAGCGGAAGCCCAGGCCGTCGTCATACAGCCGGAAGCGCAGCACCAGCCGGCGGCCCTGGCTGGCAGCCTGCGTCAGCGTGACGGCCAGCTCCTGGTAGTGGTTGCGGATGCTTTTGACCTCGCCCCACACCGGCTGCCAGGTATCGTCGTGCCGGCTGGAATCAATTTGGGCGATGGTGAAGCCGGCATCGAGGCTGGGCTGGCCTTGGAGCAATACACCAAGCCGGCTGGGCTTTACTACGGTTTTGGTGCCGTATTGCAGCTGGTAGGTGGGTTCCCCGGCCGCGCTCAGGCGGAAATTCAGCGTGAGCTTATTGCTCGGAGAATGGACGGTTTGGGCGTGGGCCTGGGGTAAACCCGCTACAACGAGCAAAAACAGCAGTTTATACATACAGCAATTTGGCAATGGTCCGGAGCAGAATAATGACCTAAACGCACACAAGCAGGAGAAAGACCAAAAGTGCATTTTATTAGCCGCACGTAGCTGTTTCTGTCGCCGCTAGCTCATATAGCTCGCTCAAACCGCACCTCTCCGCTTTCCGTCCGCCCCGTTTCCTGCCAGCCCTGGCGGCGATAAAATTCTTCGGCGCGGGTGCCAGGCGCGGTGCTGAGCCAGATCGGGTGCAGAGTTTGCCGGAAATACCAGTCCAGCAGCAGGTCGTGCAGCCTTTTGCCAAGGCCCTGCCCGGCGAAGTCGGGATGCACGAACAGGGCCCAGATGCTGTGGTCCACGAGGTCGGCGATGGCGAAACCGACGATGCGTCCGGCCTCTTCGGCCACCCAGCCCAGGCCGCGGCGGGTGAGGTAGTCGGTGTAGGCGGTAGCCGGCACGCGCGTGGGGTCAGAAAGCACGTTTTCGCGCACGGCCAGGCGCACCTGCATGAGCTGGGGAATATCGGCGACGGTGGACTGGCGGTAGCGCATGGCAGCGGAGTAATAGCGCTGGCAAGATACGCGGCCTTGGCTAGGAAGGCCGGGGCTGGGGCTGATGCAGGAGCCATAGCAATCAGCCTGAGCGGGCCAAGCAGCTAACGCCGCACCGCCATCGGCTGGCGTGACGAGTCGGCTGGCTGCCGCTCGCGGAGCAGGACAAAGGCGCTGTATTGGCCGGGCGTCAGCAAAGGCTGCACGGCCGCGGCATAGTACTGCTCAGCCCCAGTCAGAAACGCGGGCAACGAACCCTGAGCCGCGAGCGAATCCTGCGCGGCAAAGCTGCGCAGCGTGCAGCGATACAGCGGCGCGTATTGGTGCGGCTGCAGGCGCAAGACCTGCGTGAGGTAGCGCGTGTAGGCCGTGGCCCGGACAGCCGGGCTGGTGGCGGGCTGTTGGGCCCGGACCGAAAGCGGAGGCAGCGCGAGCAGTAGCAGCAGTAGCGAAGAACATAGGCAGTAGCAGAAGCGGGACGAAGCAACGGGCATGGCAAATAGGGTGTTAGGAGCGGAAGAGTTGGAAGCTCAAAACTATCGAAGCCAAGCTGCGGCTGCTGCTTATTTAGGTCAACCATGCTTTCCGCTCCCTGAATGGCTAGTTTCACCACTTGGGCCTCTCCCATTGACCACAATTCTGGAAGTTGTTCACCTCTTTTTCAAGCGCTTATATCGAACTCAGCTCCGCTTTCATGCTTCATTGCCAACGATGCTGCTGGTCGGCTCCAGTAGTCAGCCAGCGCTAACCCGTTAGCGGGCCGGCAAAGGCAGGACATTTTTAGGGTGAGCACGGAGGCAGCTAAAACTGCAGCAGCCGGCCCTGTTCAGGGAAAATAAGCCGCAAACCAAGCGTATTGGCTGCCATCAGCTGCCGTTTGATGGCGGCTTCGCTGCCGGGTGCGGGCTTGCCGTGCGTGACGACCACCGGCAGGCCGCGCAGGGCCGCCACGCCCGTAAGCTGGCTCAGAGCGGCCAGCTCGCTCAGTAGCAACGCGGGCGTGAGGTGGCCAAAGAGCTGCGTGGTGGGTTGAGCATTGGGGTAAGATGCTTCGATAAAAATAGCCTTCAACTGGCCGGCCCGCACCAGCGGGGCCACCTGCTGCCACACGGCCCGCAGGTGGTGGCCCTGCTCCACAGCATCGGCTCCGGTGTCGCCGAGGTAAAGCAGGTAGCTTTGTCGGCTGCGCAGCAGAAAGGCGGCGCTCTGGTAGGGGCGGCCGTGGCTAAGCGGAAAGGCCCGCACGCTCAAGCCCGTATGGTCGATGGCAGTTTCCAGGCCGGGCGACAGAGGACGAAACGCGTATTTGCCCAGCACAGGCGGGTTGCCACTGCTGCCGAAGTTGGGCCAGGCCCGCCCGTTGAAGTAGTCGCGCTGAATGGTTTGCAGACAATCGACGAGGCCGAAAATGGGCTTGGGCAGGTCGTCGGGGGCATTCAGGAGCAGGCCGGCCACGTGGTCGAGGTGGGCGTGGGAAATGAGGTAGGCCTTGATGCCGGTGCGGAGCACCGCGCTGGCCGGCCCGGCCAGCGCACCATACCCAATGGCCTTTTCTACGCCCTGGCGCAGGCTGCCCGCGTCCAGGCAGACGTAGGCAGCCGCGCCCGCCGGGGCTACCAGATACGCCGACAGGTTGCCTTCCGCCAGTCCGCCCTTCACGCCCAGCGGCACCACGCTGAACGCAAACTGCCGGGCTTCCTGCGCCCGCGCCCACGGCAGCAGCAGGAGTAGCAGGAGCATAAAAACCGGGGCGGCAGGACGCATGGCAGGGCGCTAGTCAAAGTCGTAGGGGTAGTTGATTTCGTCCAGGTCGCGGCGCAGCTGCTCCCAGTCGGCAATGTGCTTCACCAGGGCCAGCACCATCGGTTTGGTCAGGGTTTCGCCGTAGTACAGCTGCGCCACGGTGGTGAGCGGCAGTCCCGCCGGATGGAAAGTTTCGGCCTCGAAGTATTCCTGCGCCCACGCCACATACGTGCGCGGATGGCCGTCCAGAATGTATAGCAGCTCATCGGAGCCATCCTCGATTGAAGCGCCCGGCCCCGGCTGCCAGGGGCCGGCCCCCAGCGTCCAGAGGCAGAAGGTGGTGCCGATGGAGCTGACGGGCTCCCCGAGCATAAACTCGTGGAAGGGCCGGGGCAGGGCGGGCGTCAGCTCGGCTTTATCTACCTCGTCGAGGCCGTCGGCATAGCCATTGATGACTGCTCCCTCGGGCGCGAACAGCACCAGCATCTGGTCGCCCTCCCCATCGTTCAGCTCAAATACCTCCTCCCCTTCTCCCCAATGCGCATCGTAGGTGTGGTAGCGGTATTCTTCCTCGGGCGAGATGATGGCATCGAGCACGGCCAGGGCTTTGCAGATACGCTGCAAGGCCAGCTCATCGGGCAGGGCGGTCAGGTTTTGGGTGGAAAGCATACGAAGCACGAAGAAAGAAATGGCGGCCGGCGGCCGGCCGCAAGAAATGGAATCAACTGGCCGGGTTACGACGCGGCTGGGGCGGCCTCGGTTTCCATCAGCAACGCGGAAAGATAGTGCTGGCCGAAACTCGCAATGGCTCCGATCAGCGGCAGCGCCTGCTCGCCCAGCGGCGTAAGCGCATACTCGACTCGGGGCGGCACTTCGCCGTAGGCGCGGCGCACTACCAGGCCCGCCTGCGCGAGCTGCCGCAGCTCCTGCACCAGCACCTTCTCGCTAATGTCGGGCAGCCGGCTTTTCAGCGCGCTGAAGCGGCACGGGACCGGGTGCAGCTGGTGCAGCACCAGCAGGCGCCACTTGCCGCCCACCAGCTCCAGAGTGGTGCGAATGGGGCAGCGCGGCGTTATCGTCAGATGATTGGCGTCCATAACTTACGTGCAGGTTAGTGCCCGGCGGGCAACTCTACCCTTCGAAGCTAGCGTTCTTTGTCCGGATTTCCCCTCATGCTTCTGTTCTGCTGATGAAACGCATTGCCCTTTTCGGTGCCTCCGGCCAGACCGGCCAAAAATTTCTTACCCTGGCGCTGGCTAAGGGCTACCACGTGCAGGCCCTGGCGCGCGATGCGGCCAAGATTCCGCAACGCTCCCCCCAGCTCACCATCGTGCCGGGTGATGTGCTCGACCTGAACGCCGTTGAAAACACCATCCGCGACACCGATCTGGTCGTAAGCCTGTTTGGACAGGTCAAAGGCTCACCGCCCGACGTGCAGACGCGCGGCACGGCCAACATTGTGAAGGCCATGCAGCATTACGGGCTGCGCCGTATCATCAGCCTGTCGGGCGGGGGCCTGCCCTACGCCGAAGACCACCCCAAGCTGGCCGATAAACTCATTCGCGGCATCATGCGGCTGGCTGTGCCCCAGGTGCTGCACGACGCCCAGGGCCACGCCGACGTGCTGCGGGCCAGCGGCCTCGACTGGCAAGTAGTGCGCGGTCCGCGCCTCACCAACGAACCGGCGCGCGGGCAATACCGCGTAGGCTGGGTAGGCGTGAATGCCAGCACCAGCATCGGCCGCGCCGATTTGGCCAACTTCATTCTGCAGCAGGTAGAAAGCCGGGAGTTTGTGCACAAAATGCCGTTTGTGAGCTACTAGCGCACCTCGGGCACCAACTGCACCCGGCACGCAGAAGCACGTCGGGCCTGGCAGTCGGTCAGTAAGTTTTGGTCATGTCCGAGGGCACTACCAGCACGAAGTCAGCTTTCGGCCGGTTCTCTTCATCCAGTTGGTTCAGCTGCTCCTGCAAAACCACGCTGATGGTCAGCACCTTCAACGATGGATTGACTTGGCGCAGATAGTCCAGAATGCCGTCGTGGTTGTCGGAGTGGTAGCTGCCGTTGAGGTGCAGCAGCAGGTGGCCGGCGGGCCGGGCCTGATTCAGGAAGTGGGCCATCGTGGCATCTTTGAGGGCCTGGGCCTGAATAATCTGCCGCACGCTGGCCGCGTGGGTGGCATCAGAGCCGAACATCCTGGCCATGTTGCGGTAGCCGGGCAGGTCATAATCGACGGTGAGAGGCAGCGGGGCCAGCCAGGCTTTGGCGGGGGCCGCCAGCGTATCGAGGGCCGCGAGGCTGCCCTTGGCTACCAGCGCGGCGTAGCGGCGCGGCACATTGGTGCCCACCACCCGAAACTTCTGCTGCCGGGCCAGCTCCAGCAGCGGCTTGTAGTCGGTGGCGTAGTTGGGCCAGGGGCGGCTTTGGGCCTCAAACGCCGGGGCCGCCAGCTCGCCGGTGGTGTACTGATCGACGAGGGGCTGCACGTCGCGCTCAAACATTTCCAGGCCCAGTACCAACTGGCCCTGCCGCAGGCGCAGCAGGTCTTCGGTGAGCTGCAGCGCCAGCCAGTGCGCGATGGGGTCGTTGTGCTGCTCGCCGAAAAACACCACATCGGCCTTGGCCAGCACGTTGAGCATTTTTTCGTAGCGCACGGGCCGGCCGGCGGCGCTGAAGAGGCGGTAAGCCGGCCGGTCGTCGGCGCGGAAGCCGAGCAGCAGGAGCAGCAGCGGCAGCAGGTGTTTTTTGGTCATGGCAAGCAAGGCGACGCAATTCGTTTCGGACAACAAAGAAAGCAACCGCTTTAACGCCAAAAGCCCCGACGCCGGACGGCATCGGGGCTTTCGGGATAGGGTTTGCGCGGGTTTCAGCCCTTATAAAACATCCAGCGCGACAGCTCGGCGTAGGTCACTTTCTTGCCGTACATCAGCACGCCCACGCGGTAGATGCGGCTGGCTACCCAGGTGGTGAAAATAAACCCACCCACCAGCAGCGCCCCCGACAGCAGCAGCTGCCAGGCCGGCACCCCAAACGGCAGGCGCATCACCATGGCAATGGGCGACGTGAACGGTATCATGGACAGCCAGAAAGCCAGCGGGCCGTTCGGGTCGCCGTTGATGATGACGTTGATGCTCACAATGTAGCTCAGAATCAGCGGAATGGTGACCGGGAACATGAACTGCTGCGCATCGGTCTGGTCATCGACGGCCGCGCCGATGGCGGCAAACATGGACGAGTAGAGCAAGTAGCCACCCAAAAAGAAGAACAGGAAGCCCCCGATGATGCTCCCGATGGGCAGGCCGTCCAGCACGCTCCACAGGTTGGGCGCGGTGCCGGGCCGCGGGGCTGCCACGGCCGGCGCATCGGCGGCCGGAGCCGCTGCTACCTCCGCATTGGTGGTGTTGGCCGCGGCCGCGGCGGTAGTCACGGGTGTTTTGGCGGGCTTCATCAGCAGCGGTGCCACCAGCGTGGTGATGCTGTAGGAGAGAATCAGCCAGATGCCGAACTGCGTGAGCACCACCGCCGCAATGCCCAGAATCTTGCCCATCATCAGCTGAAACGGCTTCACCGACGACATCATCACTTCCATGATGCGGTTGGTTTTTTCCTCCGCCACGCCGCGCATCACCTGCACGCCGTAGATGAAAATGAACATATACACCAGAATGGACAGGAAATAAGCCGCCGCCGTGGTAGCGCCCACGTTATTTTTCTGGCCCCCTTTTTGGGTCAGGTCCACGGCCGACAGCTCCACGTCGGCCTTCAGGTTGTCGATGGTGGCGCGGGTGAGGCCGGAGCGGGTCAGCTTCAGCTCACTAATGGCCTTGTTCACGGCTTTGCGAATGTTTTGCTGCCGGTTCAGGCTCACGTTGCCGTCGGCCAGCAGCTGCACGCCCTGGTTGGCATCGAGCGAGAAGTCGGCGGGAAATACCAGCAGCGCGGCCTGCTTGGGCTTGGCCTTTTTGAACGCCGCCGTGGCAGCCGCCGGCGAGGCCCCCACGGCCGGCACGAAGCGCACCTCGTCGGTAGCTACCAGCTGGGTCAGCAGGTTCAGCCCGCTGGCATCGTACACGGCCACCTCATCGGCCGACGACGGCATACTCAGCTTGGCAATGCCCAGCGTGGTGCCGGCCAGCAGCAGCGGGGCCAGCAATGAAATGACCAGAAAGCTCTTTTTGCGCACCCGCGTGAGGTATTCGCGCTGAATGATAAGCCAGATTTTATCCATGGTTGGTGAGGACTTGGGGTCTTTGTTATTTCTTAGGCTAGGGCTATTTCCTAGTTCCCCTCCTTTTTTCAAGGAGGGGTGCCCGAAGGGCGGGGTGGTCAGCTAGAGCTAGAAAATTAGAGCTAGTCACCGTTCAACGATTGAACCACCCCCTACCCCTCCTTGAAAAAAGGAGGGGAGCTAGCTTCCTAGCTTTCTAGCCTCTTAGCTTCTTTAGCTTTTCACGGCCAGCTCCTGCTCGGTCAGGGTTTCTGGCATTGTTTCCTGCACTCTTCTGATGAAGATGTCATTGATGCTCGGTATCTGCTCGCGGAAAGCGTGGATTTCCACATTGCCGATCAGGTAGCGCAGCAGGTCGTTGGGGGTGGTGCCATGGTGAAGCCGGATGCGGTTGTAGAAATGGTCGTTTTCGCGCTCTTTGTGCTCCAGCACCTCAAAATCGGGGTGAATGACCATCAGCCTGCCTTTGCCTTCCACCTCGTAGGTGCGGGTTTTGAAGGCGTCCTTGATGTCGCGCACCGAGCCGTCGAGCACCTTGCGGGAGCGGTTGATCAGGGCAATGTTGTCGCACATCTCCTCCACCGATTCCATGCGGTGGGTGCTAAAGATGATGGTGGCCCCGCGCTGGCGCAGCTCCAGAATCTCATCTTTGATAAGGTTGGCGTTGATGGGGTCGAAGCCCGAAAACGGCTCGTCGAGGATAATCAGGCTGGGCTCGTGCAGCACGGTAGCAATGAACTGCACCTTCTGCTGCATCCCCTTCGAGAGGTCTTCCACGTTCTTGCTCACCCACGGGCGCAGGTCCAGCCGATCGATCCAGCCCTTGATGCGCTGGGTGGCATCGGCCTTGCTCAGGCCCTTGAGCTGGGCCAAATACAGCAGCTGCTCGCCCACCTTCATCTTCTTATACAGCCCCCGCTCCTCGGGCAAGTAGCCGATCTGGCCAATGTGCGAGGGATTGAGCCGCTCGCCCCGGAAGCGGATTTCGCCTGAGTCGGCGGCCGTAATCTGGGTGATGATGCGAATCAGCGACGTTTTGCCGGCTCCATTGGGACCGAGCAGCCCGAAAATGCTGCCCTCCGGAATGTCCAGGCTGACGCCGTTGAGGGCGACGTGCGCGGCGTAGGCCTTGTGCACATCAATGGCTTGTAGAATGTTGCTCACAGCGGAAAGAATTGGTCGTGGGGTGTAATATTACAGGAACCAGTTAAACAAGGCACGGAAATCTTACCCAACCGGCGAATTACCGGGATTGGATGAGCGAAAAAGGCCACCGAATGGGCCTAGGGAGTTTCTTCCAGCTCGCGCAGGGCAGTTTCCAGCTGGTCGAGGTGCCGGCCATACTGCTGCTGCAGCGTCCACCGAATCAGCCAGTGCGTGATGAGCCCGGAGGCCAGCACCGTGAGCACCAGCCACAGGCCGCGCTGCCCCAGCGTCCGGGCATCGCCCAGAAACAGCTGCGGCAGCTGCGTGTAGGCGAAAGTCAGCAGGAAGCCTATCGTGATGAGGAGCGTGGCCATCGTGAAACGATAATTGAGGCGCAGCACGCCGCGCAGGCTTTGTAGCTGCCGCGCTATGTGGCTGCGCAGGCCGCCGGTAGCCGCGGGCAGCTCGCGCAGGAGCCGCCGCTTGTGGTAGTAGTCGTAGCCCGTCAACACCGCCGTACCCAGCAGCAGCAGCCCAAACGGCTGGAGCCGCTGGATACCCACCAGCAGCACCAAGGTCGCCCCGATACCCAGGCTCACGGCGGTGGCAATGATTTCGGTTCGGGCATTGTGGAGCATCCGGGCCACCGGCGTACCGGAGCATTGGGCCAGCAAAGCCCGCAAGGCGTCTTCGTTGTGCGGCGCGCCACCTGGGGCGGGCTGCTGCTGCCACTGGCGGCGAAAGTCATCGAGTTCCATCAGGCGGCTTGGGTTAAGAGTTGACGAAGCTTGTCCTGCGCGCGGTGCATTTTCACCCGCACATTGTTCTGCGTAATGCCGAGGATATCGGCCATTTCCTCGTAGGTGCGCTCTTCCAGATACAGCAGCACAAAGGCCTTTTCCACGTCGGAAAGCCGCCCGATGGCCTGGTAGAGTTGGGCCAGGTCGTCGGCATCGGGGCCGGGGTCGGGTGGCGGGGCCACCTCGGGCGGCACCGCGCCAAACCGCTCGGGCACCGGCCGCCGGGTGCGCTGGCGCAAGTTGCTGATGGCCACGTTCAGCGCCACGCGGTAGAGCCAGGTACTGACTTTAGCCGTGGGCTGGTAGCGCGGCCAGGACTGCCAGAGCTGCAGCACAATTTCCTGATACAGATCCTGCCGGTCATCGGCATCTGGGCAGTAGAGCCGGCAGATGCGGTGCAGAATGCCCTGGTTGGCATTGATGACGGCAAGAAAATCGGGGGCGGGCGCGGCAGCAGGGCTCATAAAGGCGGCAAGTTCTCTACATATATCGGCCGCCGGCCGGCTGCATTACAGTCTGGCGGCTTTTTTTCTGCCGCCGGCCCCGTGCGCAGCACCAAGTACGGGCAACTGCTGCCATTTTGCGGCAGCATTTCTCTTTTCTCATTCTGAGTTCAACATGGCCGCCTTCTTCAATCCCCAGTCTCTCAAGCCCCGCGATGCCGGAGCCCTCCTGTTGCCGGGCATCTTCCTGCTGCTGGCATTGCTCAAGCTGTTTTCTCAAAACTACCTGGCAGCGGGCCTCTGGGGCTGCCTGAGCGCCGCCATGTGGCTGCTCGGCCAGGCCCAGCGCCGCCGTTGGGCTATCTGGGCAGCTGGCGTGCTGCTGTTGCTTTCCCTGGTGTTCATCTTCTTGAAATCCAGAGCCGACCGCGCCGCCAGACAAGCCCGCCCCACCGCCGCCAGCACCCGCTAGCCCACGGCCCGCCACTAGGCTTGTGGGGTATTTCCCCAAATTTGGAGAAATACCCCACAAAAAGAAGTCTGCCTTCCTGAAGGAAGCAGACGCTCAGGCAGCCTTGATTACAAAGGCTGTTATCTTTTAAATATTCCTATAAACCACATAACGATACCTGTTTTTTTGAATACATTTGGCTTTCACCTTATCATTTGCTGTTTTTATGAAACACTTTTTACCTCTGACCCTCACGGCCGCACTGCTCACGGCTGCCCTGAGCGGCACCGCGCAAAGCCACAAGCCGGCCCACGCCACCAAAGCCCTGTTCGATCAGGCCCACCACCACGCTGGTTCCGGCCTTGAGCAGGCTGCCCGCGCGGCGGGCATTGCATCGGTCACTGTGCCCGGCCGTAGCATCGAGTATTATTGGGATCTAGCATCTGCTCGTTGGGGCGGTGCCACTACGCTGACCAATACTTACAATGTCCAGGGTCGCGTTACCCAAATCATCAGCACCGATTCGGCTACGAACACTCCTTACGGAAAGACGCTGCTGACTTACAACACGCAGGGACTGGTAACCGAGGAGCTGGAACAGAACTGGAACGGCTCGGCCTACGTGAACAGCTACCGCATTCAACAAGCCTACGATGCCAACGGGCGCGAAACGCTGTACTTGGATCAGGAATGGCGTAATAACGCCTGGCTGACGCGCTACGGCTACCGCAGTACCAGAACCTACAATCCGGCCGGCGCAATCCTCACCGAGGTGAGCGAAACGCTGAATACCACTACCAGCATCTGGGAGCCTGACTACCGCACTACCTACACCGTCAATGCCAGCAATCAGTGGACGGAGTTCACCGGGCAGGAGTGGGATAATGGAGTTTACGTGAATGACTACCGGGTTCGTAATGTAGTTTGGTACAACTGGGCCAAGCTGCTGCCCGCTTATTATGAGCAGCAGCAATGGGATCCGGCTACCAGCACCTGGGGCGAAGACTACCGAACCACCTTCACCTACCAGCCCAACGGCAGCTACGTGAGCATAGGCCAGGAGTTGGTGGCGCCAAACGTGTGGCTCAACGACGACCGCCACACCTACACGTATGACAACCTTGGGAATGAAATCCTACACCAAGGTGAGATATGGACCAACAATGCCTGGGTTATCGACCACGCCAGCCGCGCTCTGCTCTCCTATACCGCTGGCAACCAGGTGCGCCGCAGAGTGGAGCAGGAGTACGATACGCAACGCAATGCTTACGTCAACGACCGTTTGACTACCTACTCCAACTTCATCACGCTGGCCACCCGGCGGGCTACGGAGCTGGAAGCCGCGGCGGCCCTCTACCCTAACCCAACGCTCAGCGCCGCCACGCTTAGCATCGCCGGGCTGCGCGAGCAAGGCACCGTGCGCACCGAAGTGCTGAACACGCTGGGCCAGGTAGTGCAAACCCTGACTCTGCAGCCCCGCCAGGGCACCATCCGGCACGAGCTGAACCTGAGCGCGCTGCCCGCCGGCCTCTACACCGTGCGCCTGCACGCCGCCGAAGGCACCATTGCCAAGCGCGTGGTGAAAAACTAGCCCAAAAGACCCGAGGCTAAATCTCCAAAAGCCCGCTTTTCTTTGAAAAGGCGGGCTTTTTCATGTGCTGACCAAAACACAAAAAAGCCCGCTCTCCCAAAGGAAAGCGGGCTCTGTATCTGTTCACAAAATCCGTGTAATCCGATAAATCCGGACGAATCCGTGGTTTTTACTGGAAATACTCCTTCACTTTCTCGAAGAAGCCCTTCTCATTTTTACCGGGGTTAGGCGTGAAGTTCTGAGCATTGCGCAGCTTTTCGAGCAACTCCCGCTCCTCACTGCTCACGTTCTTCGGCGTCCAGACGCTGAGGTGGATGAGCTGGTCGCCGCGGCCGTAGCCGTTCAGGTCTTTGATGCCCTTGCCGCGCAGGCGCAGGATTTTGCCCGGCTGGGTGCCAGGATCTACTTTAATCTTCACTTTGCCCTCAATAGTTGGCACCTCAATGCTGGCTCCCAAAGCGGCATCCACGAATGAGATGTACTGCTCGAACATGATGTTGTTGCCGTCGCGCTTCAGCAGCTCGTGCGGCTCCTCCTCAATCTGGATGAGCAGGTCGCCGGGCATGCCGCCGCGCTCGGGGTAGTTGCCTTTGCCGTTCATGCTCAGCTGCATTCCCTCGGCCACGCCGGCCGGAATGTTGATCGGAATAACCTCCTCGTGCAGCTGCCGGCCTTCGCCGTGGCAGGTGTCGCACTTGCTACTCACTATTTTGCCTTCGCCGTGGCAGGTGGGGCAGGTGCTGGCGCTCACCATCTGGCCCAGCATGGTGTTCACCACGCGCTTCACCTGGCCCTGGCCGTGGCAGGTGCCGCAGTCTTTCAGGTCGGTGCCGTTTTTGGCGCCGGTGCCCGAGCAGGGCTGGCAGGCCACGTAGCGCTTCACCTTAATTTTCTTCTCCACGCCGTTGGCTACTTCCTCTAAGTCGAGCTTGAGCTTGATGCGCAGGTTGGAGCCCTTTTTCACGCGCCGGCCGCCCTGACCGCCGCGGCCCTGGCCCCCGAAGAAGCCCTCGAAGCCGCCGCCGCCGAAGATGTCGCCGAACTGCGAGAAGATGTCCTCCATGTTCTGCGCCCCGCCGCCGTTGCCGCTCTGGTGCCCAAACCGGTCGTAGCGGGCCCGCTTGTCGTCGTTGGACAGGATTTCGTAGGCCTCGGCGGCTTCCTTGAACTTGTCCTCGGCCGTAGGGTCGTCGGGGTTTTTATCGGGGTGAAACTTGATGGCCACCTTGCGGTACGCCTTCTTAATTTCTTCCCCCGACGCGGTTTTGGCCACGCCCAACACCTCGTAATAATCTCGCTTCGTTGCCATTCGTATGGTTACTAACTGTCATCCTGAGCTTGCGAAGGACCTTATGCCAGTTGAACGACCGTTGTACCAACGACTTGTTCTGGCGTGATAAGGTCCTTCGCTCTGCTCAGGATGACAAACTTTTTTCTCTACTGTCCCAGCACCACTTTCGCGTGCCGGATTACTCTGTCGCCGAGGTAGTATCCTTTCTCCACCTCATCCACGATTTTACCTTTCAACTCTTCCGAAGGGGCCGGAATCTGGGTGATGGCCTCGTGCAAGTCTGCATCGAAGGCCCCGCCCTTGGCTTCCATGGGGGTCAAACCTTTCTGCTGCAGCGTTTTGTTCAGCTTGGTCTGAATTATTTCGATGCTTTCGCGCACAGCATCAGCATCGTTAGTAGCCTGGGTGGCATTGCGGGCCCGCTCAAAGTCGTCGAGCACGGGCAGCAGGGCCACCATCAACTCCTGGTTGGCGGTTTTGAACAGGTCGGTGCGCTCCTTGGTGGTGCGGCGCTTGTAGTTGTCGAACTCGGCAGCCAGGCGCAGGTACTTGTCTTTCAACTCCGCCAGCTCAGCATCGGTTTTGGTGGCTTCCGTTTTCGGAGCGCCGCCATCGAGGCCCTCGGGCGTACCCATGTCGGGCGCGTTGGGGTCTTCCGGCAATTCGCCAGCCGAGTGCGTGGGGTCAACGGACAGATTGTCGTCCTGGGGCAGAGTGGTATCGTCAGCCATTTTCGTAAATATTCGTCGGAATGGGTTTTTCACGGGAGTTGCCGTTGGGCTACCCCACGGGCGCAAGGAGTTTGCCAAAGGAGGTTTGGCTGTCAGTTTGGCACGAAGAGCACGAGGCGAAACCCCTGTCATTGCGAGCAAAGCGAAGCAATCCGTCCTCTGAAGTGTAAAAAGCCCTGTCAATCCACAAAGCCCTAACGCAATGTATACGTCAGGGCTTTCTGCTGAAATAAAGCTGAGCACATTGTCCAGGACGGATTGCTTCGCTTTGCTCGCAATGACAGCTCCCTAATCTTTCGCATTCAGCGCCTGCCAGATCATGTCCTTCAACGGCATGATATTCTTGTTGGTCAGGCTGGAAATGAAGACGGTAGGCAGATCCGTGGGCAGCGTGGCGCGCATCTCGGCTTCCAGCTCGTCGTCAATCAAATCGGCCTTGGTGATGGCCAGCAAGCGCTTTTTCTCCAGCAGCTCGGGGTTGAACTGGCGCAATTCGCTGAGCAGAATCTCGTACTCGTCGGCAATGTCATTGCTGTCCACCGAAATCAGGAACAGCAGGATGGAGTTGCGCTCAATGTGCTTCAAGAAGCGAATACCCAGCCCCCGCCCTTCGGCCGCACCCTCGATGATGCCGGGAATATCGGCCATCACGAACGACTTGTAGTCGCGGTAGGCCACCACACCCAGGTTGGGCGTCAGCGTGGTAAAAGCGTAGTCGGCAATCTTAGGCTTGGCCGCCGAAACCACCGACAGCAGCGTACTTTTGCCCGCGTTCGGGAAGCCCACCAGGCCCACATCAGCCAGCAGCTTCAGCTCCAGAATCACCAGCTCGTCGATGCCGGGCTCGCCGGGCTGGGCGTAGGTGGGGGCTTGGTTGGTGGCCGATTTGAAGTGGTCGTTGCCCAGGCCGCCGCGCCCGCCGGGCGTGAGAATGATGCGTTGGCCGTGCTCGGTTATCTCGACCTTCTTCTCCCCCGTTTCGGCATTGCGGGCAATGGTGCCCAGCGGCACCTGGATGATAATATCCTTGCCCTGGGCCCCGGTGCAGAGGGCCTCGCCGCCGTTGGTGCCGTTTTCGGCAAACTGGTGCTTCTGGTATTGCAGGTGCAGCAAGGTCCAGAGCTGAGAGTTGCCTTCCAGGATGATGTGGCCGCCGCGCCCGCCGTCGCCGCCGTCGGGGCCGCCGTTGGGCAGGCCTTTGGCGCGGAAGAAGTGAGCCGAGCCCGCGCCCCCGTTGCCGGAGCGGCAGTTGATTTTGACGTAGTCGATGAAGTTATTGGAAGCCACGGGAAGGAATTAAGAATTAAGAATTAGGAATTAAGAATTGGGGTTCAGAATTCGGCTTTCTTAACTGAGTTGTCTGAAAAAGGACTGTCATCCTGACGAAGGAAGGACCTTATCCTGTGAGAACGAGTCGTGTGTACGAGGGTCGTTCTGCCGTGATAAGGTCCTTCCTTCGTCAGGATGACAGAGGGTGTTTCTGCCACTACCTCAAGGGGTAGCAGCCGCAAAGTTACGCTTTTACTTCGTCGGTAGCGGCGGCGGGATTGCTGGCTACCGACGAAGCGGGCTGGTGCCGGTCGATGATGCCGCAGATCTGGCCGAAGATGTCGTCAATCACACCGATGCCATTCAGAGAGTGAAACTTCTGCTGCTCAGCATAATAGCCAGCCACCTGCGCGGTTTCGGTGTTGTACACCTTCACGCGCTTGCGGATTTTTTCCTCGTTCTGGTCGTCGGGGCGGCCGCTGGTTTTGCCGCGCTCCAGCAGGCGCTTCACCAACTCTTCCTCGGCCACTTCCAGCGCAATCATGCAACTCACGCCGGTGTCGTAGCGCTGGGTGAGGGCATCGAGGCTCTGGGCCTGGGGCACGGTGCGCGGAAAGCCGTCGAAGATGAAGCCGGCGGCGGTAGTATTGTTGGCCAGCTGGCTCTCAATCATGCCAATGACGACCTCGTCGGGCACCAGCAGGCCTTCATCCATGAGTTTTTTGGCCCGCAGGCCCAGCTCCGTTCCCTGCGTAATCTGGGAGCGCAGCAGGTCGCCGGTAGAGAGGTGCACCAGATTGTAGCGGGCAATGAGTTTCTGGCTTTGCGTTCCTTTGCCGGCGCCGGGCGGGCCGAAGAGCACGATATTGAGCATAGAGCGAGGCGTTTCGCGGAGAAGAAAAGTGCAGGGGAAGTTGGGAAAGATAACAAATCGGCACCAAACCACCCCTTACGGTGAACAGCTTACTTGGGCTGCCGATGGCGGTTAAACAGCTTTGTACACATCCGGGTAGTTGCGGCCCAGTCCATCATAATCGAGCCCGAAACCCACGATAAAGTCGTTGGGAATTTCCATACCCACGTAGCGGATATCCAGCTCGTGCTGCAGGCATTCGGGCTTCAGAAACAGCGTAGCAACGGCCAGGGAAGCCGGATTTCGGGCGTTCAGCGTGGCCAGCAGCGCCTGCATGGTGTGGCCCGTATCCACGATGTCTTCCACAATGATCAGGTCGCGGCCCTGCACGTCTTCCGTCAGGCCCATAATCTCCTGCACCTGACCCGTGCTGCTGGTGCCCTGGTAGGAGCTCACGCGGATAAATGCCACTTCGCAGGGAATGCTTAGCTCCTTCAGCAGGTCGGAGGCAAACATGAACGAGCCATTGAGCACAGCCACGAACAGGGGCTGCCGGCCGGCATAATCCTGGTTGAGGCGCACGGCCAGCTCCCGAATGGAGTCCGCGATTTGCCGGGCCGGCAGATACGGGGCAAACTGCTTGTCGTGCAGGGAAATAGTGGCTTGAGGCATCCAGTTGAGGTTGGTCCGCTAAGCGAATGGGTGGCTCAAAGGTAGTACAAAAAAGCTGCCCCTCCGGCGCGGAGAGGCAGCTCTTTGCCAGCCAACAGCGGCCCGGACTAGCGCCGGGCGGTAGCCGGCAGCAGCACGGTGCGGGCGGGGGCAGCGGCGGGTGCTTCCTGTACCACGGGCCGCAGTGCCAGCTCGCGGCGCGGGGCTTCGGTCTGGGCCAGGCCACGCTCGGGAGCCGCAATGTGGGGCGCAATCACCAACGACACGATGGACATGAGCTTAATGAGAATGTTCATGCTCGGGCCGGACGTATCCTTGAACGGGTCGCCCACGGTGTCGCCGGTCACGGAAGCTTTGTGGGCGTCGGAGCCCTTGTAGTGCATGGTCCCGTCAATTATCACGCCTTTCTCGAAGCTCTTCTTGGCGTTGTCCCAGGCCCCGCCGGCGTTGCTCTGGAAAATGGCCATCAGCACCCCCGAAACCGTGACGCCGGCCAGCACGCCGCCCAGCACTTCGGGCCCCATCGTGAAGCCCACAATGATGGGCACGATGAGGGCAATGGCCCCCGGCAGCATCATTTCGCGGATGGCGGCCTGGGTGGAAATGGCTACGCACTTCTCGTACTCGGGCCGGCCGGTGCCTTCCATGATGCCGGGGATTTCGCGGAACTGCCGGCGCACTTCCTGCACCATCGCCATAGCTGCCCGCCCCACGGCCGCAATGGCCAGCCCGGAGAAGATGAACGGAATCATGGCCCCCACGAACAGCCCCGCCAGCACATCGGCGTGGCTGATGTCGATGACGCTGATATTGGCCGTACCCATGAAGGCGGCAAACAGAGCCAGCGAGGTGAGGGCCGCCGAGGCAATGGCAAAGCCTTTGCCGGTGGCGGCCGTGGTGTTGCCCACGGCATCCAGAATGTCGGTCCGCTCGCGCACTTCTTTTGGCAGCTCGCTCATTTCGGCTATGCCGCCGGCGTTGTCGGCAATGGGGCCGAAGGCATCGATGGCCAGCTGCATGGCGGTGGTAGCCATCATGCCGGCGGCGGCAATGGCCACGCCGTAGAGGCCCGCAAACCGGAACGACAGCACAATGCCGGCCGCCAGCACCAGAATGGGCAGCACCGTAGATTCCATGCCCACCGACAAGCCGCCGATAACTGTGGTGGCGTGGCCGGTGCTACTCTGCTTCACAATGCTGAGCACGGGCCGCTTGCCCATAGCCGTATAGTACTCGGTGATGATGCTCATCAAGGTGCCCACCACCAAGCCCACGACCACGGCGTAGAACACATCCATCGCAGTGAAGGCCACCGCCCCGGCCCGCCCGATGACCAGGTCGCCGGGGGGCAGCATCCAGCGGATAATGAAGTAGGACGCTACCGCCGACACGGCTACCGACACGTAGTTGCCGAAGTTGAGGGCCGCCTGCACGTTGCCGCCCTCCTTCACGCGCACCATCAGAATGCCGATGAGCGAGGCCACGATGCCCACGCCGGCAATGACCATAGGCAGCAGAATGGGCGAAAGGCCGTTGAACTGATCGGTGGGAGTTGACACTTCGCGGCCCAGCACCATAGTAGCCAGAATGGTAGCTACATACGAGCCAAATAAGTCGGCACCCATGCCGGCCACGTCGCCCACGTTGTCGCCCACATTATCGGCGATGGTTGCGGGGTTGCGGGGGTCATCCTCGGGGATTCCGGCTTCTACTTTGCCCACCAGGTCGGCCCCCACGTCGGCGGCTTTGGTGTAGATGCCGCCACCCACGCGGGCAAACAGGGCAATGCTTTCGGCCCCCAGCGAGAAGCCGGTGAGCACCTCCAGCGCCTTTTCCATATCCGCGCCGTTGGCCGTGCCGCCCTTGCTCACCACAAACATTTGGTAGAACACGATGAACAGCGAGCCAAGTCCCAATACCGCCAGCCCGGCCACGCCCATACCCATCACCGAGCCGCCCGAAAACGACACGTTCAGGGCTTGGCTCAGGCTGGTGCGGGCCGCCTGGGCGGTGCGCACGTTGGCTTTGGTGGCAATCTTCATCCCGATATACCCGGCCAAAGCCGAGAAAACCGCCCCGATTAGAAAGGCAATGACGATGACGGGGCTGGAATTTTCACCCGTGCTGCCAAGGTAAAACAGAAAAGCGCTGGCAATGAGGGCGAAAAACACCAATACTTTGTACTCCGCCTTCAGGAAGGCAATGGCCCCATCGGCAATGTAGCCGGCAATGGTTTTCATGCGGTCGTCGCCGGCATCCTGACGGGAAACCCATCCGGAGCGCAGCCACGTGTAAACGAGAGCCAGAATGCCCAGCCCGGGTGCTACGTAAAGAATATTCATCATAGAAGCGGTGGGAAATGAGGGTTTTGGAGTGAGGAGAAAGAGCGTTCAGGTCGGTAAAATAGAGCTTCTTCGCTAATCCCCAACTTCTTAAAGCAAAACATAGTCTTTCCTTTATCTTCTTCTTCCCACCGGCCCGCGCATCCTAACGCAACCGGGCCTGCCGAAACGAATCAGTGGGCTCGGTCTGGCTTAGCAGAGCTTTATCCAAGCTGCCTATTTGTCTTCATCGTATTATATTTTATTAGCCAAGCTGAGCATGAAATAGCCGTTGCTAGAAATAACCATAGGCGCACAGGAACTGTGTATCGGGCTTGGATTGCGAATGGCAGATGAACCAAGCCAAAATATATTACCAGAGCTAATGAAAAGTACCAAATATTACTCCTAAAAAGGATTGAACGCCGCATCAGAGTCCATGTAATGCTCACGAGTGCCAATAGAAAAGTAGTAGCGCTGACCAATGCCGGATATACTACTTTAATCTTAGCTACTGGCGTAGCTGCTTTTCTCCACGCATTCAACTGCACACCCGTGACCCAAAGCCTAACCAATGTATAAAGACGAGTCTTGAGATAGTAGCCAGGCTCCCGCCGGATATTGGCTAGGTTAGCCTGCATCAGCAGTTTCTCGCGTTTTAGTGTGTAAGCTGTGCTGTATGTAAGAAACAGATTATCCTTGTTTTCCGCCATTAAGCGTAGGTTACGTCGGTCACGATCAGTCAGCAAAGGTTTGATCTGCGCATCAATTACGTCCCATTCATGGTTGAAAGCAGCAATATGGCCGGGCACGGCGGCTGGGTCCGTGAAAGACATCAGCTCCTCTCCCATTGTGTTGCCCCAATAGCGTTGCTCGTGGTAGCCAGGCATCCGTAAGGCCCAGAAGCCAATTTGCATCACCCCGGCTCCACCCTCCAGCGAAGTTGGCTTCAGCACGCCGTGGTGCCGGTAGTTCCATAGAGCGTAAGGCAGCATGCTGGCTACAAATAGCCCGAGCAGCGCCAGTGCCTGCAGCCACGGAAATGCGGATTTGCGCCAGGTTTGCCAGAAATCTAGCGCCAACTGCACGCCCGGAAAAAGGATAAAGATGGGCCGAGTTTGAAAGATTAAGGCCGCCAGCAGCGCCAGCACTAGCGTGCGCCGCCATGTGCCGATGGGCCAAGCAAGCGCTACGTACCCGTATACTGCCAGTAGAAAGGCAACCAGCACTTCGGGAAAAATGACGGCCGCGAAATAGGCCAGCTGCACGTTGGGCAGCAGCAGCAGCAGCAGCAGGTTGCGCACCAGCCACGACTGGCTCCGTGGCTCGCAGCGGGCGGCCAGCTTGAGCATAATACCCACCGTGAGCAGGTATAAACCAATCTGCACCAACCGCACGCCCATGTCCTGGGCTCCTACCAGCCGCAGCAGAAACAAAAACAGTGGGTACCCAGGGTTGCGGAAGGTATCGGGCACATATTCCGGCAGAAAATACCAGTAAGAATAGCGGCCATGCAGCAGCCCTTCGGCATAGCCCAGGTAGGTATTTTGGTCACCGGTGATAGTATGAAACGTAGCCATTACGACTACTACCGTAGCTAAGAGATTAAGGACCAGTAGCACCCGAAACAAACGAGCGCTGGCCAGCCAAGCCAACCAGCGCTCACGCGCTTGTATGATGGTCATTAGCTCTTGTGCGCCGTCAGCCGCGCCTTATGGAAATCGCCCCGGGAGAAGTATTTCTCGATCAGGCAGTACATCATAATGAAGAAGTATCGGCTACCCATCTCCTTGATTTTCAGCTTCGACTCGCCGTACTTCCTGTTCGTCCAGGAGTTGGGTACCACCGCGTAGCTATAGCCGCGCACGATGGCCTTTAGTGGTAGTTCCAGCGTCAGGTTGAAGTGCGGGGCCAGAAAAGGCTTTAGCCCTTCTATCGTGTGCCGACTGTAGAGCTTGAAAGCGTTGGTGCAATCATTATATTTCAACTGGAACAGCGTCTTGACTATGCCGTTGGCAAGGCGGTTGATGTACTTTTTATGTACTGGGTAATCAACCACCCGACCGCCTTTCACCCAGCGGCTGCCAAATACGCAGTCGTAGCCTTCCTGCAGCTTATGATAGTAGCGCACCAAGTCGTCAGGGTCATCGGAGAGGTCGGCCATCATCACGGCCACGCAGTCGCCCTGGTAGCGCTCCAAGCCATAGCGCACGGCATAGCCAAAGCCGTTGGGGCCGGGGTTGGTATAATAGCTCAGGGTCGGAATTTCCTGGGCCAGCAGCTGCAGCTGGCCCAGGGTATTATCCTTCGAGTTATCGTTAGTCACCACTATTTCGTGGTCGATCTGCTCCTGCACCAGCTTGGTGTAGAGGGTACGCAGGGTTTCTCCGATGCTTTCCTCTTCATTATAAGCCGGAATAACAACGCTCAGCTTCATACTGGTTGACGCTCGCGCAATTCGTTGAAAATCTGCGTCAGCGTGCTCGTAAGATCATATTTAAACTGCCAGCCTGGATAGTGCTGCTCAAAGCGGCTCACATCGGACACGTACCAGATATGGTCGCCGATGCGGTTCTGCTCTGAGTACGAGTAGTTCATTTTGTTCTCCGTGATTTTCTCACACAGCACAATGGCCTCCTGCATCGAGCAGTTGGCAAAGCGGCCGCCCCCGGCGTTGTACACCTCACCACCCGTGCGGGGCTGCTGGTAGAAGTGCCAGAACATGTTCACCAGGTCGTGGGAGTGAATATTGTCGCGTACCTGCTTGCCCTTGTAGCCAAACACGGTATAATGCTGGCCCGTGATGGCGCACTTCATCAAATAGGAGAGAAAGCCATGGAGCTGGGCCCCCGAATGGCGCGGGCCGGTGAGGCACCCTCCGCGGAACACGGCGGTTTTCATACCAAAATACCGCCCGTATTCCTGCACCAGCACGTCGGCGGCCACTTTAGATGCGCCAAACAGTGAGTGCGTGGTGTGGTCGATGCTCATCTTCTCATCAATGCCGCGCTCGAAATAAGGGTGGTTCTGGTCGATTTCCCAACGGGTTTCTAACTCTACCAGCGGCAGAAAATTCGGATTGTCGCCATATACCTTGTTGGTAGAGGTGAAGATAAACACCGCTTCCGGCGCGTGCTGGCGCGTGAGTTCCAACATATTAAGCGTGCCGGTGGCATTCACGGAGAAATCAGTGAATGGCTCCCGGGCGGCCCAATCGTGACTGGGCTGGGCAGCTGTGTGCACGATGAGGGCAATATCGGCACCGTATTCGCGGAAGATTGCCTCTAGGGCGCTCAGGTCCCGAATATCGGCGGTATAATGCCGGTAGTTGGCAAAATGCTCCTGCAGCCGGGCCCGGTTCCAGTCGGTCGAGGCCTGCTCGCCGAAGAAATAGCTGCGCATGTTGTTGTCGATACCGACCACAATGTCAAACTTGTCGGCGAAAAACTCGACGGCTTCACTACCAATCAGGCCCCCCGCCCCGGTGATGAGTGCTACTTTCATACGCTACAGATTTTGATTTCAGCCCAGAATCGGCTTTAGTTGAGTTTCGTTTTCCCGCAGCCAGTGGTATACATCGGTCACGATCTGCTCTACCGAGCGTTTCGGCGACCAGCCGGTAAGCTCCGTAACGCGGGTATTATCGGTTAAGTATAAAGCAATATCGGCCTGGCGGTTTTCGGCCTGCGACACGATGGGCACCACATTGCCTGTCACGCGCTGACAAATGGCCGTCAGCTCCTGCAGGCTCACGCTGATGTCGTACCCTCCCCCCACGTTCAGCGTTTTGCCGTTCACCTGCGCCAAGTTCTGCAGCTGGTAGTTCACCAAGTCAAACAGGTCGTCGACGTGCAGAATGTCGCGCACCTGCTTGCCCGTGCCCCCGAAGCCGAAGTAGCCCAGTTGCTGCTGCCAGAAGTGCCGCGCCACCCACAGGACAATCACGCCCTGATCGACTTTGCCCATCTGCCAGGGCCCGGTGAGCACGCCGCAACGGTTGATTACCGTGCGCATGTTGTAGAAATGGTGATATTCTTGAATCAGATACTCCGAGCAAAGTTTGGTAGCACCGTACAGGGAGCGGTAGCCTTCCAGCGGAAACTCTTCGGCGAGTCCTTTGGGCGAAATGCCCCCGAAAGGCTGCTCAGCGCTTACCTCAAACCGGGTTTCGGCCTCCTCCAGCTGGATGCGGTCTATTTGGTTGATGGGGTAAATACGGCTGGTCGAGAGGAATACAAAAGCTGCGTCGTGCTGCCGGGCATAGTTGAGACAATTCACCGTCCCCCCAAGGTTGGTATTGATCAGATAATCGGGAGCGGACGTGAGGCCGGCCAATACCGAAGGCTCGGCAGAAGCCTCAATAACGGCCTCAACGGCGGGCAGCACGGCAAAATCCTCTTTGGTGCGGATATCACCATGCACGAACTCGATGCCGGCCTCCCGCAGACGGGGCAGGTTCAGCTCAGAACCACGCCGCTTCAGGTTGTCGAAGGCAATGATGTGGCAGTCGGGATACGCCTGTTTGAACTGCAGGGCTAAGGCCGAACCTACAAACCCAGCCCCACCGGTTATTAGAATTGATTTCACGGCTGAAGAATTTGGAAGGTCAAACTTACGACCCATTTTCCACTTCAGTAGTAGCAACCCTGTACCGACAGCTTACCAACGGCTTCCTGTTCAGCTTTACAGCTCCCGCAGCAGTACCTGGTACAAGGTCAGCATGCTGTCGATATCTACTTTGGCTACCAGCTCATTAGGCGAGTGCACGTGGTCTTCGGGGGCCCCAATGAAGCACCAATCCCAGGGCTGGGCACCGTGCTGCAGTTCTTTGGCATCGGAGCCGCCACTGCCTTCCACCTCCAGCTGGTGCGGAATGCCGGCGGCACGCGCAATGGCTCGGATGCGCTCTATATAGGAGCGGCGCGGAATAAGCGAGTCGCGCAGTGAGATGGCCACGCCCGCGCCGGCCCGTACGCCCTCCGTCACCCAGGTGATGTCCGAAATCAGGGCCTGCCGCACGCCGTACTGCTCGTAGATATATTTGGCCAGATACGCCACTGAGCCGCCGCCGTGCTCTTCCCAGCAGCTAAAGGCGATAATGCCATTTTCGAGGGTTTCAGCCAGGCGCAGGGCATTCCACACGCCCAAGCGGTTATCGAGGTAGCACGATTGCACAGTGTCGGCGGTTTCGCGGAAGTCGCAGCGAAAAGTAAGCTCTGTGCCGCGCTCAATGTCGCGGCTGAACTCATAGCTCAGTTCGCCGGTTTCTTCGTCAACCAGCAGCGTGCAGTCGATTTCGCCTTGCGCATCCTGCCCCACCAGACGGTAGCCGGTTTCGGCGCGGGGGCCGCCGATGCGAACCAACTGCCGGCCGTAGCGTACCGTAAATCCAATGCTGTCGATGTGAGCAAATACCGCCGTACGCGGCGTACCAAAAACAAGAATAATACAATCCTGAAACTGCTCTCCGGCCAGCACCCGCGGCTGCACCTGCCAGCTGTCCTGCTGCTGCCGAATGTAGTTTAGCAGAAATTCGGTCATTGGAGCCTCATTGCCGGCCGGGGCCGCCAAGTGGCATAAGGTGCGCAGCAGGTCCATATTGGCTTGTTGATCGGTCCAAATCTAGGATAAAAGTCATACTTTAGCTTTCCCATTGGGTGGCTTGTGCGCGGCTAACACTGCCCACCTTGCCGCAATCAGATGCTCACATGATCCGAAAACTCTGTTTTGTCCTGTTGCTTGCCTGTCTGCCAATCCTGGTGCGGGCGCAACAGCCCGATACGGCCCGAAAAACCTCGCCCATCCGCAATATTGATTTGCAGAACGTGGATGTAGCGCCCAACGCGGTGGATACCAAAGGCTGGCTGCTGCTCGATAAAGACATTCAGACAGAGCTTGATGGGGCAGTGCAGAATCTGTACAATTTCAAGTATGACAAAGCGGAGCGGCAATTTCGTTCTCTGCGCCGCCGCTACCCCACTCACCCTTTGCCCTACTTTCTGCTGGGGCTGAGCAACTGGTGGAAAATAGCCCCTACCAACGTACAGACGAAGGAGTACGATAAGATTTTCTTCGCCTACATGGACACGGCCATCACCAAAGGGGAACGTCTCTACGAAGCCGACAATAAAAACTACGAAGCCTGTTTTTTCCTTTCAGCCGCCTACGGCTTCGATGCTCGCCTGAACGCCGAGCGCCACAACTGGCGCAAAGCCACCGTGAGCAGCAAGCGCGCCCTCGATTACCTCGATAAGAGCAAGGAAGCTAACGGCTTGAGCCCGGAGTTTCTGTTCGGCCAGGCTCTGTTCAACTACTACCAGGTCTGGATTGCGGATAACTACCCGCTGCTACGACCGGTGATGCTGTTTTTTCCGCGTGGCAACAAGCAGCTAGGGCTGCAACAGCTCAAAAGCGTGGCTGACAATGGCTTCTATACGGGTCCGGAAGCCAAGTTCTTCCTGATGCGCATCCTCAACAACGAGGAAAACAATCCGGCTGCTTCTATGCCCGTGGCCCGCTACATGGCCACCACCTACCCCGACAACGGCTATTTTCAGCGGTTCTATGCCCTGCTCTGCTTCAACGAGGGACTGTTTCCCGAGTGTGAGCGCACCAGCCGCGACATTCTGGAAAAGCTCAACCGCGGAATGCCGGGCTACGAAGCCATTAGCGGCCGCTACGCCACCTATTTTCTGGGCTGGCTGATGCAATACAAGTATAAGGATTTGGCCAAAGCCAAAGATTACTATCTGCGCAGCATTGTCTTCGCCGAAAGCACGAACGAGATAAACGGCGGATTCTACGTATATTCTCACTTCAACCTGGCCCGCATTGCCGACAAGGAGAAAGACATAAAAAATGCCCGGCGCTATTACGCAGTAGTAGAAGACAAGTCGGAGAAGAAGTCGGAATACTACCGCGAGGCCAAGGCGTATCTGAAGAAAAATAAGAGGTAGCAGCCTTTACGCGCGGAATTTATGGAGCTGAAGGACTTATTTTTGACCCCGATATACCTGGCCTTTTTCTATGCTATTGCTTATGCTGTGCGCCCGCGGGTGACCAATATCTTCACTCGCAAATATTTTATCCCGGCCCTATCAGTTAAGTTCTTAGGAGCCATTGCTTTAGGCCTCGTCTATCAGTTTTATTACGGTGGCGGCGACACGTTCAACTACACCCGGCACGTGGACATTATCTACCGTGCCTTCGGTGAGTCGCCGACAGCAGCTATCAAACTGATCTTCGCCCATGGCGAGTTTGATCCGATAACGGCCCCCTACACTGGCACGATGTACTGGTACAAATCTACTACCGAGTACTTTGTCATTCGGATAGCGGCCGTGGCATCGTTGTTGAGCTTTAACACCTATTCGGTCATTGCGCTGGTTTTTGCGGGTCTCAGCTTTAGTGGTATGTGGGCCATGTATCTCACCTTTATCCGAGCTTATCCGCTACTGTACAAACGCTTGGCAATAGCGGTTTTCTTTCTGCCGTCGGTGTTTTTCTGGGGCTCCGGAATTATGAAAGACTCCCTGTGTATCGGGGCTCTGGGGTGGGTATTTTACGGCTTTTACCACGCGGCCGTGTTGAAGCGCAACATCCTATTTTCGGCTACTGTGGGCTTATTGGGAGCTTATGTGCTGATTACAGTGAAGGTTTACATCCTGTTGTCCTTCATGCCGCCGGCTTTGCTGTGGGTGGTTATTGAAAACAATCGCCGCATCAAAAGCGCCACTCTACGTACCATTCTGAAGCCATTCTTCTTGCTGCTTGGCGTGGGGGCAGGATACCTGGGGGCTACCAATCTGACCTCTGAAGACGAGCGTTTTGCGGTTGATAAGATTGGAGAGCGTACTAAAATCAACCAGGAATACCTATATGGTCTGACCAAAGACCAGGGCTCTGCCTATAACATAGGCACCATCGACGGTAGCTTGGGTAGCATTGTAACCGTAGCGCCGCAGGCCGTGGCCGTATCCCTGTTCCGCCCGTTCCTGTTTGAGGCCCGCAACCCGGTAATGCTGCTTTCCGCCATTGAGGCCACGATGTTTATCTACCTCACGGTGATGATGTTCTACCGAACCGGGATTTTCAAGAGCTTCAAGCAGATTGCCGGCACGCCGCTGGTGTCGTTCTGCTTTCTCTTCGCCATTGTCTTTGCCATCGGTGTGGGCACCAACAGCGGCAACTTCGGCACGCTGGTGCGCTACAAGATTCCGCTGATGCCGTTTTATCTGGCGGCGCTCTACATCATGCAGTTTCAGGCAAACAATGCCAAGAAATTGTCCCGGTTTGCCAGCACCGAGAAGCGGGCCTCGATGGTAGCGCGGGCCGCCTGACCGAAGCGGGTGCGCAACTCATGGTCGCGCAGCAGCTTTTCGAGCCCGTTGTACCACTGCTCGGGCGTGGCGCAGATGTAGCCATCTACGCCTTCGGTTACCACTTCGCTGTTCATGCCCACCGGCGACACCAGGGCGGGCACGCCTAAGGCCATGTACTGCAGGGCCTTGAAGGCGCACTTGCCCTTGGCCCAGGGGTCGTCTTCCAAGGGCATCAGGCCCACGTTGAACGTCAGCAGATCGGCTATTTCGGTGTCTTTGCGCCAGGGCCGGAAGCCCAGGGAGCGGAGCGGCAGCTGGGGCTCCTGGTTGGAAATCACCCGAAACTCGAAGTCGTAGTGCTGCTCCAGGCGGGCCAGCACCGGCACCACCTGCTCCAGGTACTTCATGGTGGAGTGCGTGCCCGTCCAGCCGATAACGAGCTTATCGGTGCGCTGGTCCTTAACCTGGTTGTGCAGGTTCACCGTGTCGATGGTCGTCGGGTTGACCACGGCGTTGGGGTTGAACTGCCGGGCATAGTCGCGCAGGTAGCTGTTGCCGCAGCTGATTTTATAGGCCCAGCGGCAGATGCTGCCCACCTTGTGGTGCCACTTCACGCCAGCCACGATGCTGTTGGCCGCCGAGGTGTTGGGAATCCAGATGGCGTCGTCGAAATCGTAGACGATGCGCTTACCGAAGAGCTTGGCAATAATCCACTCGAAGACGGGCGGCCCAATGGGCGAGGCCTCGCGGTGAATGAAGACGAAGTCGGCCTTGGGCACGGCAGCCAGCAGCAGCAAGCGGCGCAAAAAGCCGCCAATGATGCCCAGAGCCTTGGTCAGGCCGTGGCCGGGCTTGTAGAGAATAGCCCAAATTTCCTCGGAAATAAAGGACTCTAACTGGTAAGTATGATCGGCTTCGGGGAGGAAATGAAGATACTGCTCGAACCGGAACCGCTGGGAGGGCGCTTTGCCGGGAGGGTAAGGAACCAGAAATAAGATGTGCATACGCCGACACTAACGCAGAATGAGACTGGTGCGTTTTGGCTGGCAAAGGTACTAGATGCCAGTCTAACCGCCGGGCCACGCCCCTGCCGAACGACTTTTGGCCAGGAATCGTAGCCATTGCTAGTGCAATTACTTCTAACTTTGAGATTATTTTGACAGCGGAGAATGTCAAAATTGCGTCCGGCGCCCGGATGGGTTCATTAAAGAAAATACCGCCGCTATTATGAGTACAGGGCTGGAACTGTTACCCTGGGATACTGATCTTTTCGGCTACAAAGTGGCCGAGCTACGGCCAGCGTCGGCGGAGCTGGCGGCAGTGCGGCGCCTGATAGCCGAGGCCCGGCAGCAGCAGGTGCGGCTGCTCTACTGGTTTATTGAGCCGCACAACGAGCAAGCCCTGGCCGTGGCCGCGGCCGTGGGCGCCCTGCTCGTCGACCGCAAGGTAACCTACCTGATGGCCGTGCCCACGGCGCCGGACGTACCCGCCGGGGTTAGCAGCACCAGCCGGCTTACCCCGCAGCTTTACTCGCTGGCCATTCAGAGCGGCTGCTTTTCCCGCTACCGGCTCGACCCCGGCTTCGCGCCCGACGTGTATGAGCGGCTGTATTCGCGCTGGATCGAAAACTCGGTGAGCGGAGCCCGGGCGCGCGAAGTGCTGGTATACCAGCCCCAGCCCGACGCGGAAGCCACCGGCCTGGCTACGCTGGGCATCAAGCACAACCGGGTTAATATCGACCTGCTGGCCGTGGATGCGCCGATGCGCGGCCTGGGCATCGGGGCCAAACTCATTCAGGCCGCTCGGCAGCGCACTCACGCCTGGGGCTTCCGGGAGCTGGAGGTGGTTACCCAGCTCGACAATGAGGCCGCCTGCCGGATGTATGAGCGGTGCGGATTTCACCGGGAATTTCTGTACCACACTTACCACATCTGGTTGGAATAAGTACCAATCAGTAGAGCTGCCGCCCCGCTTACCATTCCAGAACCTCTTACCTTAGCTTGTTGCCACACCCAGCAGCTTTTCCGATTGTATGTATCCCACTCATATTCCCTTCAACAAACCATATCTGTCTGGCAACGAGACGCGCTACATTGAGGAAGCGGTGCGCTCGGGCAAAATATCAGGGGATGGAATGTTTACCAAGCGCTGCCACCGGTTCTTTGAGCAGGAACTGGGCTTCAAGAAAGTGCTGCTGACTACTTCCTGCACCGATGCGCTGGAAATGGCGGCGATGCTGCTCGATATCGTGCCCGGCGACGAGGTCATCATGCCCTCGTATACGTTTGTCTCGACGCCCAACGCGTTTGTGCTGCGGGGTGCCACCATCGTCTTTGCCGACAGCACCGCTCTGAACCCCAATATGGACCCGGCCCAGATAGAGGCCCTGATTACGCCGCGCACCCGGGCCATCGTGCCGGTGCACTACGCCGGCATTGCCTGCGACCTGGACCCCATCATGGAAATTGCCAACCGGCACAACCTTTTCGTGATTGAGGACGCCGCCCAGGCTATCGACAGCTTCTACAAGGGCCGGCAGCTGGGTACCATCGGGCACCTGGCGGCGTTTTCCTTCCACGAAACCAAGAACATCATTTCCGGGGAAGGCGGCATGCTGGCTATCAACGACTTGCGCTTCTTTACCCGGGCCGAGATTATCCGGGAGAAAGGCACCAACCGCAGCTCGTTCTTCCGCGGTGAAATCGATAAGTACGGCTGGGTTGATTACGGCTCCTCCTTCCTGCCGTCCGATATCATTGCGGCCTTCCTCTGGGCGCAGCTTGAGAATATGGCCGACATTCAAAGCAAGCGCACTCATATTTGGGAGCGGTACTACCAGGCCCTGAGCCCTTTGCTGGCCGTGGGTGTGCAGCTGCCCGCGATACCCGACTACGCCACCAACAACGGGCACATGTTTTACTTGGTATGCCGGAGCCTGGCCGAGCGCACGGCACTGATTGAGCTGATGCGAACGGAAAACGTGCAGCCGGTTTTTCACTACCTCTCGCTGCATACCAGCTCTTTCTACGCCGATAAGCACGACGGCCGCCCCCTGCCCCACTCCGACCACTACACCGACTGCCTACTGCGCCTACCGCTGTACTACGAGCTGAAGGATGAGGACCAGGACTTCGTGAATCAGCTCATTCTGGGCTTTTACCAGGATACGCAAAAGTCCCCGGCCGTTTTTCCCGCGGCCAACCTCCCCGTTTCCGGTGAATAAACCCGTTCAACCCCAGGTTGCCGCGCCGTCTGCCTACCGCTGCTTTGCCCCTTACGTGCTGCCGGCGCTGCTGCTGGGCGGCCTGGCGTTGCGGCTGCTGTTTCTGTGGGTGGGCGCGGCGCTGTATTACCAGGGCAAAAGCCCATTTACCAACAACGACTCCCACTCGTTTACCCAGAGTTTCGTCAACCTGCTGGAGCTGGGAACTTACACCTTCGACCCCAACACGCCGGATGCGGCCTTCGGCCGGCTGCCGGGCTTTCCCTTTTTCTGGGGCGGGCATTATCTGCTGTTTGGCAAGCACTACGTGTACCAGGCCGTAGCCTTCACCCAGATTCTGCTCGATACGGCGGCTATCTACCTCGTGTATGCCACCACACGCGCCATTACGCAGGATATCCGGGCAGCCTGGGTTTCGGGCCTGCTCTACGCGGGCTACCCGTTCATCATCGTGTGGCTCACCATCTCCGGCTCCGAAGCCTTGGCCACGTTCATGACCATCCTCGTGTTCTGGTGGCTGGCCACCCAGCCCTCGGCACCCCGCTCGGCGCTGGCGGCAGGCGTGCTGGTGGGCATCTCGTTTATGGTGCGCGAATACCTGGGCATTCTTATTCTGGGCGCCTTTTTCTGGGTGTATGCCACCAAGGGCCTGAGCTGGCACTCTGTACGCCTGAGCGTGGTAGTTACCGCCGGCTTTATGATGATCTACCTCGGCTGGCCGCTGCGCAACTACGTTGGGCAGCACCGCTTTATTCCGGTCAAAACGCTGAACGCGGGCTACGAGCGGTACGCGGAAGATGTCATCAGCGCCCGGCAGTGGATTTATGCCTGGACCACCGACTCCGACCCTTACCTCAACGGCATTGCCGGCCGCACCCCGCTACCGCCCCTGCCCGCCGGCGTGCTGGCCGACAGCGCCGAAGCCAGGCAGCTGCAAGCACTTATCCGGCAGGCACAGCAGTGCGGCACCGGTTTCTACAACTGGCACCACGAGCGGCGCTATGCGCTGCCTACCAACTGCAACGCGGAAGTGGCCGCCGGCTTCGATGCCCTTAGAAGCTCATATCGGCGGCGGTTTCCGGTGCAGTACCACACCCGCGTGCCATTGCTGAATCTGCAGCGGGCTTTCTTCAAGAGCCGGCTGCAGCGCGAAGGCAGCACGGGCCAGCTGGCCGCCCTACTTTTTGGCTACCGCAGCGTGCTGCTGCTGCTAGGCGTGGCTGGGGCCTTTCTGCTGCGCCACCGCCGCGCTACCTGGCCCATCACCTTCTTTTTCGCCTTCCTGTACCTGTTTCTGTGCTTCTTGGTGCGCCACCTCGAAATCCGCTACCTATTGCAGGCCGATACCGTTATTCTATGCCTGGCCGGGGTGCCGCTGGTAAAAAGCTGGGACTGGCTACGCCGGCAACTAGCCCCCAGCCGGGCTTAGCAGCCTAGCTGGTAGCACAAACAGATTCTACAACTGAGTAAATATTTCGTCGGCCGTGGGCAAATACTGGCTCATGCCGCGGTAGGCAATGCCGGCAGCGCGACAGCGTGCCCGCAGGACGGTTTTTTCTTCGGCCAGCAGCCGCTCCACTTGCGGAAACACCCGGTTAGCCTCCGCCGGGCTGAACTCCTGTATCACGACGCCCACACCGTTCTTCTCGGCTACCAAGTCGTCTTCCGATACGCCCGCGCACACTAGGTACGGCAGCCCGCAGCACAGGTATTCGCCCACCTTAATTGGGGAGCGGAACCGCTGGGACGGTAACGACGGTACGGCCACGATGCCGAAGTCGGCGGCGGCAATGTAGTCCTGCACCTGCTCGTAGGGGCTGCGCGTGACGGTGTAGCGGTCGGCGGGCAGGCCGGCAGCCTGCATCAGGCCGGTAATATGCTCGGCCGGGTCGGGCGACACAATCAGGAAAAACAGCGCCGGGTTGCGCTGATGAAAGGTAACGAACAGTTCGGCAATTTCCCGATCGTAATAGATACCGCCAAACTTGCCCAGGTAGAGAATTACCTGCTGGGCGGCGGGAATGCGGTATTTGGTGCGCACCCGCTCCCGCCCCTGCGGCCGATAGTAGATTTTGGTTTCATCTACGCAACTGGGCAGCTTATATATTTTGGCTTTGCTGCCCCACTGCTCTAGGCGGCGCATCATGTGCACCGTGCCGGTGGAGAGAATAGTGGCGTGCATGCCGCTGAGACGCTCCAGATAGTTAAGGCCCCGGTAGGCCGGGCTACTGGCGGGCCAGATGTGGCAGTCGAGCATAAACTCGCTGTGCGGCTCGTATTGGTAACCGTAGTAGCGCAGGCCGAAGAGCTTGGCAATCAGAAAGGCGAAGCTGCCGCTGACCGTGCCGAGCGACACCACCGAGCGGGCCCCGAACTTGAGCTTGAGCTTCAGCACCAGAAAGATTCCGACCAGCAGATCGTAGGCTTTCTTGAGCAGTTTGAAGCTGCCCGAATGCCAAGTTAGCGGGTACCATAACATGTTGAAGCGGGCGAAGTCCTGGCGGCGCTGCTCCTGCTGGGCGGGCGTGAGGGTGTATTCCACCTGCTCGTACGTAATCAGGTGCAGGCGCAGATCGGACTGCTGCCGGCCTACGTGCTCTAGCAGCAGCAGCAGGTTGCCCTTGAACAGTGGGTCGTCACAGCTATTGTAAACGTAGATGATAACGTGGCGCGTAGGCATATTAGGCTTGTTGGAGTAAGGATTGCCACTGCTGCATAATGGGCGCGGGGCCAAAGCTCTGCACCCGAGTCAGGGCCTGGGTGCGGTAGTGCTGGGTCCTGGCGGGGTCAGCCAGCAGCGCGGTCAGCGTGGCCGCCCACACGGGCGCTACCTGCGCCAGCGTGCCTTCGGCCAGCAGCGGCAGCAGCACGCCGAACTCGGCCCACTCGGGCGTGGCGGCATACTGCGCGGCGGGCGTTTGGGGCGCCAGAATTTCGCGGGGGCCGGTAGGGCAGTCGGTAGAAGCTACCGGCACGCCGCACGCCATGGCCTCGCACAGCGCCATCGGGAAGCCCTCGGTGGCCGAGCACAAAAGCGACACCCGGGCCCGGGCAATGTACTGGAAGGGGTTGGCCTGAAAGCCGAAGAAGTACACGTCGAAGTCGGGGCTGAGGGGCTGCTCGTCCCACACCTGCCAGCTGCGCAAGCCCAGCTCCTGGCAGCGCTGAATTACGTCGGCGCGCAGCGGGCCGTCGCCGAGCAAGGCCAGCTTAGGTGCCGTTTGGCCCTGGGCGCGCAGGGCGTGCAGCACGTCGATGAGGGCTTTCTGGTTTTTCTCGCGGGCCAGGCGGCCGGCCGTAATCAGCACGGGGTGGTCGGCAAACAGCGCCTCGGTAGCCGCCGGCAGCGGCTCCTGACTGCGCCGCCGAATACCTTCCACGTCAAAGAAGTTATTGATGGTTACCACTTTATCGGGAGCCAGGCCGAAGGTATCAATCAGCTCCTGACGCAAGTCGCGGCTCACGGGCACGATGTAGCTGGCCGAGCGGTAAAGCCAAGGCATCAGCACCCAGCGGCGCAGCCAGCCCAGGGCCCCGCGGATATTGGGGTCGTGGCGCTTGGAGTTGTGAATGCACAGCAGCACCTGCTCGGGGCCCTTGCTGAGCAGGTTCAGGTAGTCGGCCCCTTCCAAATGGCTGATGCAGACGTCAACGCTGTACTCGCGCTTGAGCTGCTTTACCCGCTGAATCCGCTTGATAAACGTGCCCAGCTTGCCCACGATACCGGCGCCGGCCGGCACGTCGAGAGCCACCAGGGTATTCTGGGTCGGGAAAGCTACTTCGGTGCCGCTGTCGAACACGCACTCGATTACCCGGTGGTGCTTGGCCAGCTCCTGGCCGTGGTCGTGAAAAACCCGCTCGGCCCCGCCGTAGGTGAGCTGGGGAATTAGCAACAGGATATTTTTGCGCGGGGAAGAACTCATGCAGGAAAGGCGAAGCTAGCGGCGCTGGATATGGCACAGCACGAAATTTTTGACCGCAAATTTAGCGAATAAGCGGGTCGAGGGCTTGTAGTGCCGGGCCAGGGGCTGGCGGTAGTACTCGCGCCAGGAGTTGTGGGTCCGGTCGGGGTTGAGGTAGCAGGTCAGAAACCACCGCTCGGCCACGGCCCGCAGCATGGCCGCCGGCTCGGCAAAGCCGCTCTGCTCATTGCTGACGTGAATTTTCCAGAGCCAGTCGTGCACCTCAGCCAGGGTAATGTCGCCGAGCTGAAAGGGATGGTGGGAAATGGTGTTGTGCACGTGCAGCTCGCGCTCGGAGTGCGGCACGCCAAACGTAGTGAGCAGCCGCTCCCGAATCTGGTGAGCCACGCGCAGGCGCTCCTCATACACGGCGGGCCGCACGCTATGGGCCAGCACGCGGTACTGAATCAGGGCCTCGGGCAGGTTGGCAATGGTGAGCTGGGGCAGGTAGCGGCCGAAGAAGTCGTAGTCCTCGGTTTGGCGCAGCTGATCGTCGTAACGCAGGCCCTCTTCGCGCCACAAGCTGGCGCGCAGCATCACCGAGGGGTTGCCGATGGTCATGTTGAACACCATCTGGGCCCGGGTGTCGGCGGGCTGGGCCGGGTACTCGAACAGCATCTGGCCCGCCCCGAAGCACTGCACCCAGCTGCCCACCACGTCTACTTCGGGGTGAGCGTCCAGGTAGGCAACCTGCCGGGCCAGGCGCTCGGGGTGGCAGAGGTCGTCGCCATCCATCTTGGCCACCAGCTCGCCCTGCACCAGGGTCATGCCGTAGTTGTCGGTGCCGGCCCGGCCCAGGTTAACGGCATTGGTAAAGAGGCGAATGCGCGGGTCGTTCAGAGCCTGTACCCGCTCGGCCGTCCGGTCCGTCGACCGGTCGTTGATGACCACGATTTCGAAATCCTGGAACGTTTGGTTGAGCAGGCTGCGCAGGGTTTCCTGAATGTAGGCTTCGACATTATACACCGGCACCAAAACCGAAACGCGGGGCGACATAGGCAGATAGTTCAGGTGAAAGCGGGAAACTAAGCGGTTTTAGGCTCAATCCAGCCCAGCAAATCGAAATGGGACAACGAGCGGCGGAACAGCTCCATACCGTTGGTGGTGTAGTCGGGCACGACCACGCCCTGGGGCACGCCGGCCAAGGGCTTTTCCAGCAGCAGCAGCTGCTGATACGGCAGCGCGGCAAACTCGCGCACCAACTCGGGCGTGGCAAAATCCTTGCTGCCGTCGAACTTCACCCGCAGGTTGTCCCAGTTGATGCGGGCCACCCGGCGGGGCCACTTCTCGGCGGCTTCTTCCTGGGTGTGGTAGTGCAGAAACTGCAGCTCCACCTTGTCGCCGAGCGTGGCCACGGGAAACGGGTGCTTGTGGGTTTTCTGCAGCTCGTTGATGGTGTCGTAGCGCGACCTTTCCTGGAACACCAGCGGCTGGCTCAGGTAGTGCCTGGGGTTGCGCAGCAGCTCAATGTAGTCGGGCGCCATCAGCATCAGCCCGATAAAAGGCGTGTTAAACGGCAGCTCGAAATGCTTGTAGACCTCGGCCCCCCAGCAGTCGTTGGAAATAACGGTGAAGTCGCGGTTTTGCAGCTGCTGCTGCTCGCGGCGGCGGCGGCGCTGGTAGAGCTCCTCGCTGACTTTATTACGGACCCGACTAAGAAGTGACATACGCTATAAACCGCTGGGTGAGGTAGATGATTGCGCCAGGCGCTGCTGCAGGGCCCGAACTTCGCCGAAAAGCCGCTGGGCCTCTCCCACGCCGGCAAGTGAAACCCGAAAGTTATGCAGCTGACGCAGAGCCTTAAATTTAGCCATTTCTCCCTCGCCCGGCGCCTGTTGCCACACCGTGGCCACGGTACCGGCCTGCCGGGCCAGCTCGGTGGCCAGCCACACCAGGTGCTTGGCATAGCGCAGGCGGAAACCGGCGGCACTCAAATCAGGATAGCGGGACACGAAGAAGTACACGGTATGAATCAGCAAAGCCGAGGGCGCGCCGGGGCCAATGCGCAGCAGGTAGTCCCAGGTCAGGCGGTTGCGGTACATGAAGTGCCGGAAGCGCAGCCGCTCGTCGTACCAGAGCTGGTAGCCGGCCAGGCGCAGGGCCTCGCCCAACTCGATATCCTCGCCGCCGGCCAGCACTTTGCCGCGCTGCACCTGGGTCAGAAAGTGAAAGCCGTGCTGCCGCAGCTTCAGCCAGCCCGAGCGGCGCACCACCGAGCCCGCGCCATACACGAAGCCTTGCTTGTCGGGATACGGCCCGCTCACGCCGCCGTTCTGCGGGCCGATGGCATACACGCCCTGCACCTCCTTAAACCAGGCGGGCGGCGGCACTTCGAAGCCACCTTCGGCGCAGGCCCCCAGCACCCCGATTTCGGGATGGGCCTGCATTACTTCGTGCGCAATCTGGGTGTAGTCGGGGGCCAGCAGGTTGTCGTCGTCCACGATGGCCACGGCTTCGTAGCGGGCTTCGTTCAGGCCCCGCACCAGGGCGTTTTCCTTGCCGGGCTTGGGCTCGTCTAGCACGCGGTAGGCCACGCCGGCCGGCAGCAGCTCCTGCCCCAGGCGGTGGGCCACGGCCAGCGTGTCGTCCTGCGAGGCATTGCTGATGAGCAGCACTTCCCAGGCTACTCCGGCGCTTACCTGCTGGGCAGCCACGTAGCGCAGCACTTCGGCCAGGCGGGCGGCACCGTTGTGGGTGCAGATGAGCAGCGTTACACCGGGTTGGGCAAGGTCAGCAGGGGGCATAGCAGGATGATTGGCCGAAAGCAGGTAAGATAAAGGTAGGCGCGCCGGGCAGTTGTTACCCTACTTGGCGGGAGTGCGAAACAGCCATTTGCGAAACAGCTGGGGACTGATGGTAATGGCGCGCACGTAATCCAGCCAGCCTTTGGCGGCCTCTTTATTCTGTCGCAACGCCAGGCTGCGCTCAAAATACCAGTACTGCAGGTAGCCGTCGTAGCGCTCGGCATACTTGGGCAGCAGCTTCTGGAAGTGGGTCAGCTCAAAGATCCGCTTGCTGATAAAGGCAACGCTTTTGGTGCGGTTGGCAATCTGCGAGATGCCGCCCGCGTGCACCCGGTAGCGCGACATGACCCGCGGCAGGTAGTAAATATTGCCGTGCTGGGTTACGAGCAGCTGCATGGTATAGTCGCCGCTGTATACGCCCACAAACCAGTCGGGAATCTGCAAAGCCGAGCTGCGAAACAGCATGGAGGCGGTCGGGATGCCCCAGCCTTTTTCCACTACTTCCTGCTGGTACATCACGGGCCGGTCGGCCGACAGCACGTCGGGAAATTCCTGGCTGTAGAGCTGCCCGCGGTAAGAAGCGTCATCGGAAAAGGATTCCGCGTCGTGAATGCACAGGGCAATGTCGGGGCGGCTGTCCAGGATCTGCACCTGCAGGGCCAGCTTTTGGGGGTCGGTCCAGTAGTCGTCGCCGTCGAGCAGGGCAATGTACTCGCCCGTGCAGGCCTTGAGCGTTTCGACCAGGTTGGGCATCACGCCCAGGTTTTTGGTGGGTAGCAAGCCCTTGATCTGCTTGGGGTAGCGCCGCTGGTACTCTTCCACAATGGCCCGGGTGCCGTCGGTCGAGCAGTCTTCCCCGATTACCATCTCCACCTCGAAGTCGGTTTCCTGCATGAGCACCGACTCAATGGCTTGCCGCAAAAAACGCTCGTGGTTGTACGTGAGGCAGCAGACGCTTACTTTAGGCATGCGGGGAAGAGGTAAGAAAAACCAGTAAATGGCCGGCGCTGCTTGGGTAGCGGAGGCGAGAAGAACCCGGAATCAGCAGGCTGGCGGCGGCGTAGCCCGGTCAGGCTAGCTCAGCGTTTTGATGACTTTGGCCGGAATGCCCACGGCTATGACGTTGCTTTCCACGTCGCGGTTTACCACCGAGCCGGCCCCGATAATGGAGTTGTCGCCGATGCTGACGCCGGGCAGCAGCACGGCCCCGGTCCCGATAACGACTTCCTTGCCGATGGTTACGTTGCCCGACAAATGCACGCCCGGCGACAGCTCGCAGTAGTCACCCAGCACGTTGTCGTGGCCCACGGTGCAGTTCAGGTTGATCAGCACGCCCTCGCCTACCACCACGTCGTTGGTCAGAATCGAGCCGGTCATGATGTTCACACCGGTGCCAATCGTGTTGTTGAAGGCGCCGATAAAGGCGTGGGGCGACACCGACGAGCAGAGCTGCCCGCCCAACTCGGTCATCTTCTGGGCCAGCTTACGGCGCACTTTCGGATTGCCCACACCCAGCACGAAGCGCGGGTCCTGGGCGAATATCCGGGCCGCGTCGGCGGGGGTTTTCAGCACCGGAAACCGACCATACAGCGCCTCGGGCAAATCCTGGGAGACATCATCGTAGAAGTAGATGCCTTCCAGATCCTGTTGCTGGCTGAAAATCTCCAGTACCTCTTTGGCAAAGCCTTTTGCGCCGACGATAACCATTATACCCGGGCTGTGGTGGACGTGGTTGGGGCAAATACCCCGCGGATAACCGCGCACACCCGGTCGACGTCCTCGTCGCTCAGGTCGTAGTACAGCGGCAGGCACAGGGCGCGCACCGAGGCACTCTCCGACACCGGCGCGGGCTGCTTGTCGGTGTAGTCGAGCGTGTTCAGCGAGGGGTAGAAATAGCGGCGGGGCGTGATGTCCTCGGCGTTGAGGGCGTCGCGCACCTGCAACAGCACTTCTTCCGACGGCAGCAGCGTGGGGTAGTACGAGTAGTTGTAGCGCGTGTGGTCGTGAATACGGGGCCGCACTAGGGGCGTATCGGCCAGGAGCCGGTCGTACCGCTCACTGATTTCGCGGCGCCGCCGGATCAGGTCATCGACCCGGGGCAGCACGCACAAACCCATGGCGGCGTGAAACTCCGAGCTTTTTCCGTTCACGCCCACGCCCCAGAACGCCTCCGGGCCGTTGTGGCCGAAGTTGCGCATGTAGCTGATCTTGTGGGCCAACTCATCGTTATCGGTAACGATAGCGCCGCCTTCCACGGTATGAAACAGCTTGGTGGCGTGAAAGCTCAGCGTCGAGATGTCGCCGTAGTTCAGCACCGAATTCTCCTTGTAGGTCACGCCGAAAGCGTGGGCCGCGTCATAAATCACCCGCAGGTTGTGGCGCTTGGCAATTTCCTCAATGGCCTCCACGTCGCAGGGGTTGCCATACACGTGGGTAGCCATAATAGCCACCGTGCGGGGCGTAATAGCGGCTTCTAGCAAGGCCGGATCAATGCACAGCGTCTCGGGGTCAATATCGACGAAGACCGGCTTGCAGCCTTCCCACACCAGGCTGGAAGTGGTGGCCACGTAGGAAAACGGCGTCGTCAGGACTTCCCCTTTCAGCTCCAGCGCCTTAATGGCAATCTGCAGCGCGATGGTGCCGTTGTTGACGAAAAACAGGTGCTTGACTCCCAGGTACTCCCGCAGCTGCTTTTCCAGCTCCACTACCAGCGGCCCGGCGTTGGTCAGGTGTACTCGGTCCCAAATGCCGGTCAGATATTCAACATAGTCTTCCAGCGGTGGCAAAAAGGACTTCGTGACGTTGATATTCATGTAAATCAGGTTAGAAAACGAGGGTAGCGAGCAGCAGGCAGGAAACGCTTATACGATGCTTTGCGCTAATTCGGCGTACTGGTGTTGCGCCACGATCTGGCCTTTGCCCAACTCGTAGATTCGGTCGCACTCACGCAGCGTGGTGATGCGGTGGGCAATGATGAGAATGGTAATGTCGGTTTTCGAGAGCTTGTTGATAGCCTCGTTTACTTCCCGCTCCGTTTCGTTGTCGAGGGCACTGGTGGCCTCGTCCAGCACCAGGATTTCGGTGCGCTTATACAGGGCGCGGGCAATGCCGATACGCTGGCGCTGCCCACCCGAGAGCTTGGAGCCACGCTCCCCAATGAAAGTATCGAGCCCCTCGGGCAGGCCTTGCACAAATGCCTGCAAAGAGGCTTGCTCCACGGCGTAGCGTAGCCGCTCCTCATCCACCTGGGTTTCGCCCAGCGTGATGTTGTCCCGGATGGAAGCCTGCATCAGGAACGTGTCCTGCTTGACGTAGCCGATGATGCTGTGCCAGGCCTTGATGTGGTCGGGCGTCAGGGGCTGGCCGTCCACGAGGATATTGCCCTGCTGCTCGGTATAGAAGCGCAGCAGAATGTTCATCAGCGTGGTTTTGCCCGAGCCCGAGCTGCCGATAAAGCCGATTTTCTCACCCTTCTTGACCGTCAGCGAAATGCCGCGCAGCACCGGCTCATCGTCGTTGGGGAACGTGAAGGACACGTTATGGAAGGCAATGGATTCGGTGAACGGCAGCGGCTGCTGGTTGGCGCTCAGCTTCTGGTCGTATTCCTCGGTGCGGAAGTTTTCCAGGTTCTCAATGGTGTACTGGCTTTGCTTGAGCTGCACCATCGACATCAACATCCGGTTCACCGACGGCATCAGGCGGTAGGCGGCAGCGGCAAACAAGCCCACCAGGGCCACCAGGCTGGTGGAGTCGTTGGCAATAAAGAGGGCGTACAAAAAGATGGTCAGCACCCCGAAAATGGCGACCATCTCAATAATGCGCAGCGGCAGCAGCGTATATAAGTACGCTTCAGCATCCAACTTGCGAATTTCCTTCTGGCTATCGAGCAGCTTGTTGCGAAACCGGGTTTGCTTATCAGCCAGGCGCAGCTCCACAAAGCCGGTAAACAGGTCGGTGATGGTGGAAATGGAAATTGGATTCAGCTCATTAATGCGGTTGCCGATACTCTGAGAACGAACCCGCAGCGCCCGGTACGTGAGCAAAGTGGTAGGCAGCAGCACAAATAGCAGAATACCGAGCAGCATGGGCTGATACACCAGTATGCCGACGACGATAACCAGCACCACCGTCAGCTCCGAAAAGAAGATAAACAGGGGCCGGATAATCATGTTCACGTAGGTGCTCGGCACCTGCAGAGAGCTGTTGATCAGGCTGGCCGAGCCCAGGTCGGTGAAGTGCCAGAAGGGGAAGTTCAGGTACTTATCCAGCTGGGTGCGGATGATAGACAGGCCCACGGCAGCCGTAAACTTGGTCTGCAGATAGTTTATCCAAACTGAAAAAGCGTTTTTCAGCAGGAAAAAGGCCATAATGGCGATGATCAGGAACAGCAGGAACGACTTTTCCGACTGGAAGTTGAGCGCCTGGTACAGCCAGTCGATGTACTTGTTCTTATGAATACCGCCGGGCTCGGCGGCCAGCATCATCACGGGTACCAAAGCAGCCAAACCCACGACATCCAGCAGGGAAGACAATATCAGCAGCAAGAACATCCAAACCACCTTCTGCCGCTCGGCCGCAGTCAGGTAGTATATAATACTTGACAGGCTATATTTAATTATTCCAGTATTCATGCAAATCAATTGTCTTCAGCAACACCTGTTCTGAAGTCCGACAGTCGCACCTTGCCTGAAACGCGACGAAGCCACAAAGGTACACAATTATCCCTTAAGCCGGTTTTGGGCTCCTACCCTACCGCACACCGCCGCGCCTGCTTCCAAGGCAAGCGCGGCGGCGGTACATTCAGACGTTCAGTGCTTTACCAACCTAGCTCCAGACGCGAAAAGCGAGGCGTAAGGCTACTGAGCAGTGGCCGCGGCCCTTGGCTTCGGCTGCCGCCGTAGCGTGTCGAGCATGTACTGGGCCACGGCTTCTTCCGAGCACACATCCTTCCACCAAGCCAGGGTTTTTTGCTGAATTTCGGACATTCTCTGCGGGTTGCCTAGCAAATCCTTAACCAGCGCATCCAGCTTGCTCCAGTCGTGCATGATAATCATGGGCGAGCCGGTGTAGTAGAACGTATCGGGCAGCGGGTCGGAGATAACGATGCAGCCCGCCCGCATGGCTTCGTAGTGCCGCAGGGTTTCTTGGCTCAGAATGCCGGTGGGGCACAGTACGATTTTGGAGTTGTAGAGCAGCTCCGTATATTTATCGGGCGTCATACCCGAGCGGAAGCCGCCCTTGTTGAACTGAATGTGGGAATCGGGGTAATGCCCGTTGTAGTTGTGCGGAACGTACTTCTTGAATTGGTGAAATACCCGAATCCAGTACCACTGCGGCAGGGCCCGGAAAAAGGTAAAGTTCTTGAACAGCGGCAGGCGGGTATTGTGCAGAGCGCCGGAGAAGTACACGTTTGTCTTCCGGGTATTGATTTCCGTAACGGGCCGGTGCTTGGTAGACGCCGCGTAGCCCAGCGGAAACTTATACAGGTTTGGGTAAGGACCATCCTTCACCAGGGAGGTCTTGAACACGGCAAAAACCTTCTTCGACATCAGCTCATCCGGCAGCGGGCTGCTGGGGTCTTCGTCGGAGAGGTAGAGAACCACGATCTTCTTGGTGTCGCCGTGCTGGGCGATGAAGTCGTAGCGGTTATCCTTCGCAATCCACAGGTGCGAGTAAATCAGAATGATATAGTCTTTCGCCTCGGCCCCGAGCAGGGTATGGAGGTTGGCAATGATGTTGCCCATGTACTCCTGCTCGAAGTTGGAATCATCCTCCCAGGTTTCCTGGGCGAAGTTAGCCACCACATTATCGTACTCTATACCCTTGATTTTCATTCGTTTCTTTGAAAGAGTGACGCCGGGCCTCTACACCTAGCCCGGTACTGCCGCCGCCGTTGGCAGGCAAGAAATAAGCCTGATGGGACTGTACTTTTCAGGGAAATACGGTCCGGCCGGAGGGCGCAAAGGTAGGAATTTCCGTTCGGGTTTGCCTAGCGGTGGGGCAAAGTACTGAGCTACAGCAAGCGGGCTTTTACCCAGGGCTGGAATTTCTTTTCCAGCACATACGCCGTCAGCAGCGACGCGCCCACGGCCACTGCAAACCGCACCCAGAACGTGAAGGCCGACCCGGAAAAAAAGCTCAGGCGCATGGCCAGCAGCATAAATGGGAAGTGAACGATGTAGAGGCCGTAGGAAAGGGTGCCGATGCGGGCCAGCCCCCCGATTACGGGTTTTGCCAGCCGCTCGACCCAGGCAAAGTCGTGCAGCAGCAGCAGCAGGCCCAGCCCGTAGCACAGGCTTGGTAGGCCGTAGGCGGCCACGTCGAACGACGGCCAGGCGGCAAGTATGTGCCGCGCGGTAAAGGCCGGCACCAGCAGCAGCAGGCCCAGCACCACTTTCTGGTGCCGGAAGCCCTTGTGCGCAAATACGATGATGCCCAGCACGGCGTAGGGCAGCCAGGCCAAGTCGTAAAACGAGAGAATGGTGGTAAACGTGTCGCCGCCGGGCAGGAACTCCAGCCGGTTGCCGGCTACCACCGCCGTGAGGCGCTGCAGGATGGCCGTCGGCGCGTTGAAGGCCTGAAAGCTGGTAAATATCAGCAGCACTGCCAGCAGCAGCTGATACGAGTGCTGCCGGTGGGGTAGGCGGCCAGCGTAGCGGGCCAGGATGAGCCCGGTCAGCCAGAACGTAAAGCCGAACCCGTAGGAGGACAGCAGCGGATGCGCGGGAAACAGCAGCACGTTGGCAATTGCTACCGCAAAGGCCGCCAGCGCCGCCACTACCGGGTGAATCCGGAAAAACGAAATCGGGATGAAGAGGGCATAGTACAGCACCTCGAAGTGCAATGACCAGGACGGCGCGTTTTCGGCAATAACGGGCACCAGCAGAATTTGCAGCAGGGCCAGATTACCCAGGATAACTGCCCAGGAATAGCCCACGCCCCACCCCACCAGTACGGCCAGCAGCATGCAAACGACATAAATTGGGTAGAGCCGCACAAACCGCTTGCGCACGTAGCCCCGGATGGTTTGGGCCGTGAGCGGCGGCTGGTTGGTGAGCCCGATTACGTAGCCCGACAGCACGAAGAAAATCAGGACGCTGAAGTGCGACGGCGCCAGATACGCCCAGAAACCCGTGGGCGTATAGTTCGGATCGAGCGTTTTAGGAAAGCTGACGTAATGATGCCAAACGACCAGCAGGGCGGCAAAACCGCGCATAGCCTCCAGATGGGGACTAAAGCGGATTGCGGCAGAAGAATACGCGGGCTGAATAGACAAAATCTCAGAATGTCAGTGCAAACATATGGATGTTAAGATACTTTAGCAGCATCGAAGCACCCCTACACGCTTACTTGGCGTTCGTAAAATTTCTCTATAAGCAGTTCAGTCCGTAAGTAACTTAGTATCAGTCAGGGTATTGCCTAACTATGGCTACTGATGCACGTTTTTCACCACGTAGAGCGGCCGTTGCCGGGCCGCGTCGAGGCCGCGCCACACGTACTCGCCAATGATGCCCAGCGCCACCATCTGGAAAGCCGACACGAAGAGCACGACGACCATCAGCGTAGTCCAGCCGGCGGCGTTGATGTGGCCCAGAGCCTTCATGATCAGGATGTAGAGGCCGTACACCATGGCTATGCCGCCCAGCATCATGCCCAGAATTGAAATCAGGCGGATGGGGAAAAACGAGAAGGACAGAATGGAGTCGATGAAGAGCTTGATCTTCTTCGACAGCGTCCAGCGCGACTTGCCGATTTCGCGCTTGCGGCGCACGTACGGAATGTTGACGTAGGTGAAGCCCAGCCACACCATCAGGTAGAAAATGTTGCTGTTGCGCTCCTTCAGCCGCACCACTTCGTCGCACACCTGCCGGTCGAAAAACACGAAGTCGAAGCCGCCGTCCGGGATATTGGACAACGCCACCTTCTTCATAATCTTATGAAAAAGCTGGGCAAACCACTTCTGCAGACCGGTTTCTTCGCGGTCCTGCCGGTTGCCGATAACGAGCTTGAAGCCTTTAAGCCAGTACTCGTACATCTGCACCATCAGCTCGGGCGGGTCCTGCATGTCGGCCGTGATGATAGCCATACAGTCGCCGGTGGCGTGGGTCATACCGGCGGCAATGGCGTTGTAGGAGCCCACGTTGCTCACCAACTCCACCACCTGCACCTTATCAGGATACTGGCTGCGGAAGCGCAGCAGCTCCCGCATCGTATTGTCGCCGGAGCCGTCATCGACCATCACGTATTCGAAGGTGACATCGGCGGGAAAGCCGGCTTCATTCTCAATCAGGGCCTGGGCCGTAACCGGAATGTTGCCTTCGTTGTAGTAACAGGGAATGATAACGGAGAGCTTGGGCATAGAAACGGCAGAACAGGGAGCAATCAGCTGCTTGTTCGGCAAAGGTAGGGTGGGAATTGATTAAAGCCGCGCGGCGGCCCCAGACTTCGGGGGCCGCCAAACTGAAATCGGGGCTACGGATGGTAGGGGTTGGGTTTTACAACCACGCTGTCGACCCCGTAGTAAATGGCGTACTGCGAGGCGTCGTCGTTGTTAAAGTCGTAGGTGTAGAGCACACCAGGGGCCCGGTAGGCGTCCTCGTTGCTGTATAGGGGCCGCATTTCGGTAACCTGGGCCTGGCGGGCAGCTTCATTTTTCAGAAACCGCTCCCGCTGCCGCACGCGGGCGTAGTGCTCGGGGGCTTTGGTGGCCACGTCCAGGAAAGCCATGTGGGTGTTGCTGGCGCTGGACAAAAAGCACAGCCCGAAAAAGGCCAAAGCCGTCAGGCGCCAGCCGGTGGGGCTGCTCAGGGCCCGCAGCACTTCCGACTGGGCAGCGTAGCGGGCAAAAACCGTGGCCAGCAGCCACACCCAGCCGACCATAAAGTAGAAGTACACGCACTGCCAGCTGTGAGGCCACACCGTTTGGTAAACCAGCGTCGACGGGAAAATCATGGCTGCCATGCCCCCCAGCAGCCACAGGGCCAGCAGCGCGGGGTGCAGACGGCTCAGGTCGAAGATTACGGCGCTACGCACCCGGGTCAGCAGGCCGGCCAGCAGCACGCTGCCCAGCAGCAGCAGCAGGCTATTGGCCCAGGAAATGCTTTGCGTGAGGGCGAAGTAGAAGCTTTTGACAAGGATAACGACAACCTGAGGGCTTTTGATAATCTGGCCCAGGTTACGACCTTCCATAGTGGCGCGCACCTGGTTGCCGGGCGCGGTAACGGCGAAGAAAGCGCCAATCATTGCCAGCGCAAACAACGCCACAAACCACCACTTGCCCGGGTGCTTCATCAGCAAAGCCAGGGCTGCGGCGCTGCCCAGCACCCAGCAGATGGCCATCATCGACACATCATAGGCGCCAATGGCTATTACACTAAACAGGACGCCGCCCAGCAGGCAAACCAGCTGCGCGGCCGGGCGGCCCTGGTAGCGGTGCAGGCCCACCAAGCCGGCAAAGGCAAACAGGCTGGCAATAACCCCGGCCGTGTAGGAGGTGTAGCCCCCGAACCAGTAGAAAGCGGCCCCGGCCATTTCGAAGCCGTTCAGGTACAGCACCGTCAGGAGCAGCGCGCAGGCCAGCACCACCGAGGTACGGGCCCCGCGCAGCAGCACCCGGAAGAACGTGAAAGCACCCAGCGCCAGCAGGGAAATGATGGCAATAGGCTGAATCCGGGCCAGCAGCTCGGTTTGCTGGTACGACAACGGGTCCAGATACGCCTTTAAGGCAAGCTCCGTGTAGCGCCCCGTCCAGTTGGCATACAGGTCGCGGATGAACTGCATGCGGCCCAGGCGAATAATCCGGTTGGAGTTGGCGTAGTCGTCGTGGATGCTGGGGTAATTGTAGTAAGCCAGCAGCAGGAAGGGCAGAATAGCCGCGGCCAGCGCCAGCAGCCATCCGCCCCGCACGCGCGAGTCAACCGCGGGAGAGCTGACAACGGGGTCAGAAACTTGCATAAAAGAGGATAAAGGAGCCCGAAGGAAAGAATTAGCGGCGGAGGAAAGTGCGGATATGACTGCTGACCTGCGTCACGTGCTCGGGCGTCATGCCGGGCCACATGGGCAAGCTCAGGCAGGTAGTAGCCAGCTCTTCGGCAATGGGGAAGTCGCCGGCCTTGAAATTCATGAAGCGGTAGGCTTCCTGCAGATGGGGCGGAATCGGGTAGTGAATCAGCGTGCCGATGCCCTGTTCGGTGAGGTACTTCTGCAGCTCGTCGCGCTGGCTGGTGCGCACCACATACAGGTGATACACGTGGGTAGCACCCGGCGCTACGGCCGGCAGGTGCAGGTCGGGAATACCGGCCAGCTGCTCGTTGTACAGCGCGGCCACTTCCTGGCGCTGCCCGGTCCACTCCATCAGCTTGGGCAGCTTGGCGCTCAGCACGGCGGCCTGCAATTCGTCGAGGCGGGAGTTGTGGCCGATAACTTCGTTGTAGTATTTCTGCTGGGAGCCGTAGTTGCGCAGGGTCCGCACCTTCTTGGCCAACTCGGCGTCGTTGGTGGTCACGGCCCCGGCGTCGCCGAGGGCACCCAGGTTTTTGCCGGGGTAAAAGCTCGTAGCGTTCAGGTGGCCGAAGCTGCCGGTGATGCCGCCGGCGTAGGCCGCGCCCTGCGACTGGGCATTGTCTTCAATGACGTACAGGTTGTGGCGCTGGGCAATTTCCATGATGGCGCCCATCTCGCAGGCCTGGCCGTACAGATGCACTGGCATGATGGCGCGGGTGCGGGGCGTAATGGCCGCCTCCAGCAGGGCCGGGTCCAGGTTGTAGGTCGTCGGGTTGGGCTCCACCGGAATGGGCGTGGCGCCCACGAAGGAAATAGCCAGCCAGGTAGCAATGTAGGTGTTGGAGGGCACGATTACCTCGTCTCCTTCCTTCACTTCGAGGGCTTTGAGGGCCAGGTGCAGCGCGTCCAGCCCGTTGGCAACCCCAATGCACTCGGTAGTGGTAGAAAAGCGGGCGTACTCAGCTTCAAACTGCTTAACGGCCTCGCCCAGCACGTACCACTGCGAGTCAAACACCTGGCTCATAGCGTCCAGCACCTGGGTGCGAACCGCCTGATTTTGGGGAGTAAAGGAAAGAAAAGGAACTTTCATAACGAACTAGTTGAAATGGGAGCACGCCAGCACGTGGCCGCACCCGCCGACTTTAAAATTCAATTTTTCGCAGGTCCGAAATACGGCCCGGTTGGTCGCCTGGGTGGTCATCAGCACGTACTCAGCGCCCTGGCGCCGGGCCCGCCGCACGGTTTCCGACACCAGCTTCAGGTGCCAGCCCCGATTGAGCGGCCCCACGGCCGTGAGCACCACGCGCGAAAAGCCGGAACCCAAACTAACGCCGTGTGCCTTCAGGTCGCTGATGGCCAGAAACGAGTCAACGGGCAAGCCGGGCTCGGCGGGCACCAGTACGTCGTCGCAGTAGCCTTCCACGGCCGCCGAGGCGTAGCGGTCCAGAAACTGGTCCCCTTTGTCGCCGCTGAACCACTGGTCGGCGTGAAACCGGTCGTACTCGTTGCGGGCCGCCGCCGAGATGCTGCCAACAGCGGCGGCTTCGTCCGGGCGGGCCGAGCGCACCGCGTATTCGGGCTGCTCAAACGTGGCTACGGCATCGTGGAAATACGTCAGGCGGGTTTCCACCAGCCGCCAGCCCGCGTCGCCCAGGGCCTGGGCCACGCGGGTGTCTTCGGCGGGCAGCTCGGCAAAGCAGTAGGCGGCTCCCTCCTGCCCCAGCTGCCGACGGAAAGCGGCACCGGCCGCCGCCAGCACGGAAGCCGGGGTGTCATTAGCGAAGAGAGCGGTAAACACTTTGTACACCGGAGCCTGGAAAAAATCAGTATCCCAGGGCAGAAAGGCGTACAAAAACTGAACGGTAGCGCCTTTCTGCGCAAACTCGAACACCCGATGGTTTGGGTCGGCGGCGTAGCCGGCGGCCAGCCCGGTGCCGAACAGGCGTTGCTGGGTGGCCGCGTCGAGCTGGCGCAGGAAGTTGTAGGGCGAATAGAAAAACAGCTTTTCGGCCCGGGCCGCTACCAGCTCGGCGTTTACTTGTGGCCCCATACCTGGCGGAAGTTTTCGTACTGCCGGATATAGTCCTGCTCGTTGTAGCGCGTGGAGGCAAACACCAGCTGCACGGCCGTGTGCGAGTACTGCATGGTGTGCCACGCATTGGGCGGCACGTACACGCCCACGTGCGGCGACTCCAGCACGAAAGTGCTGATTTCGCCGTCGGGCATTTCGGTGGTCACGATGATGCGGCCGGCCACGGCAATCAGCACCTGCTCGGTGGCGTGATGCGCGTGCCGGCCCCGCACGATGCTTTCCGGCGTGAAATACGTCCAGAACGTCCGCTCCACCGTGAACGGAATCAGCCCGTTGGCCTCGCCCACGGAAATGTAGCCGATGTCGGAAGCGCCCAGCTTGGGAAACTCAATTAAGTGCGGCTTTTGCATACGCGGCGAAACCAGCTTAGAACGAGCGAGGAGTGTTGTTGACCTGCCCGGCGGCGGCTACTTGCACATGCTCCTTGAAGTACTCCAGGGTGCGACGCAGACCTTCGGCGCGGTCTACCTGCGGCTCCCAGCCCAGGATTTCCTTGGCCTTGGTGATGTCCGGCTTGCGCTTCATCGGGTCGTTCTGGGGCAGCTCCTGGTAGGTGGGCTTGAACTCCACGTTCATGAGCTTGGCAATTTCCTCACCGAACTCCTTGATGGTGATTTCGTCGGGGTTGCCGATGTTCACGGGCAAAGCGTAGTCGCTCAGCAGCAGGCGGTAGATGCCCTCAATCAGATCATCCACGTAGCAGAACGAGCGGGTCTGGCTGCCGTCGCCGAATACGGTCAGGTTCTCGCCGCGCAGGGCCTGGCTCAGGAATGCCGGCAACACGCGGCCGTCGTTGAGGCGCATACGCGGGCCGTAGGTGTTGAAGATGCGCACGATGCGCGTCTCCAGGCCGTGGTGGTTGTGGTAGGCCATCGTAATGGCTTCCTGGAAGCGCTTGGCCTCGTCGTAGCAGCCGCGCGGACCCACGGGGTTTACGTTGCCGAAGTACTCCTCCACCTGGGGGTGAATCTCGGGGTCGCCGTACACTTCCGAGGTGCTAGCAATCAGCATGCGGGCGCCTTTCACGCGGGCCAGGCCCAGCAGGTTGTGGGTGCCGAGCGAGCCAACTTTCAACGTCTGAATCGGAATCTTCAGATAGTCGATAGGCGAAGCGGGCGAGGCGAAGTGCAGGATATAGTCCAGCTTGCCGGGCACGAACACAAACTTCGACACGTCGGCGTGGTGGAACTCGAAGTCCTCCCGGCCAAACAGGTGCTCGATGTTGGCCAGGTCGCCGGTAATCAGGTTGTCCATGGCAATGACATGGTAGCCTTCCTTCAGGAACCGGTCGCAGAGGTGGGAGCCCAGAAAGCCCGCACCGCCGGTAATCAGAATTCGTTTTTTATCAGACATGTTCGTTGTCGTTAGTTGTTGGTTGTCAGTTATTAGTTGTTGGTTGTTAGCTGTTGGCTGTCAGCTGTTAGCGTTATTAAAAACCTAACAACTGACAGCCAACAACTAGCAACCAACAACCAGCAACTAAGCCACTGGTTCCTTGTGGTCGGTACGGATACCGATGCAGTGGTAGGTGAAGCCAGCCTCGTGCAACTCCTTGGCATCGTAGATGTTACGGCCGTCGAAAATGGCTTTCTGCTTCATCAGGCGGGCTACCACCTCGAAGTTGGGCGAGCGGAAGTCGGGCCACTCGGTTACAACCAGCAGGGCGTCGGCATCGATGATGGCCGCGAATTCGTCCTTGGCGTAGGTGATACGGTCCTGCAACTGGTGCTTGGCTTCTTCCATGGCCACCGGGTCGTAGGCCGAAACGATGCAGCCCGCGTCGAGCAGCTTGTCGATGATAACCACCGAGGGCGCCTCGCGCATGTCGTCGGTTTTGGGCTTGAACGACAGCCCCCATACGGCCATCTTCTTGCCTTTCAAATCGCCGCCGAAGTGCTTGTATACTTTGTCGAACAACACTTCCTTCTGGGCTTCGTTCACGCTTTCCACGGCCTTGAGCACCTGCATCTGGTAGCCGTTTTCGGCGGCCGTCTTAATCAGGGCCTTCACGTCTTTGGGGAAGCAGGAGCCGCCGTAGCCGATGCCGGGGTAAATGAACTTGGTGCCGATGCGGGCGTCGGAGCCGATGCCTTTGCGCACCATGTTCACGTCGGCGCCCATGATTTCGCAGAGGTTGGCAATGTCGTTCATAAACGAAATCTTGGTCGCCAGCATGGAGTTGGCGGCGTATTTCGTCATCTCAGCCGACGGAATATCCATGAAGATAATCGGGTGGCCGTTGAGCAAAAAGGGCTTGTAGAGCTTGCTCATTACCTCCTCGGCGCGGGCCGAAGCCACACCCACCACGATACGGTCGGGCTTGAGGAAGTCGTCGATGGCGGCGCCTTCCTTGAGGAACTCGGGGTTGGAAGCTACGTCGAACTCGATGTTGACGCCGCGCTTGGCCAGGGCCTGCTCGATTTCGGTGCGCACCTTGGCGGCCGTGCCCACCGGCACCGTGCTCTTGGTTACGATAACGCCGTAGTTGTTCATGTTTTCGCCGATGCCCCGGGCTACGGCCAGCACGTATTTCAAATCGGCCGAGCCATCTTCGCCGGGAGGCGTGCCTACGGCAATAAAGGCCACGTCGGCGTCCTTGATGCCCTCGGCCAGGTTGGTAGAGAAGTGCAGGCGTCCTTTCTCGACGTTGCGGCTCACCATTTCTTCCAGACCGGGCTCATAGATTGGCAGAATCCCCTTGTGCAGGTTGTCAATCTTTTTCTGGTCAATATCAATGCAGGTTACATCAATTCCGACCTCGGCGAAGCACGTGCCGGTTACCAGCCCTACATAGCCGGTACCTACTACTGCGATTTTCATATGCGGAGAGAGTTTGAAATATATTTCAATGGGAGACTGAGGAAAAACGGGCACAGGGCCCGGCAAAAGCAAGCAGCTAGGGTTTAACTGCCGCCGAGTTTACTAAAAATACCGTCGCGTGCGCATCATCGTAGAGCGTCTGCGCCGGGTGGTTCTTCAGATAGCCGGCGGGGTCGGTGCCGAAATGCTTGTCGTGGACTACCAACGCGGGGCCGGTGAGGGAGTCGAGCAGCGTGGGCGTTACGTCCAGGCGCAGGCGCTTGGTGGGCCGGTGCTGGGTGGTAAAGTCGTATTCTACGTTGCCATCGGCCAGGAAGCTGTCGACCAAGTACACCGGCGGCTGGGCCAGGTTCAGGCGGAAGCCCTGCTCGGTGAGCAGCTCCCCAACGCGGCGGTAAGAAAAAGAATGGCTTTCGTTGATGTAGAGCTTCTGGTAAAAGCCCCGGACGCTGAGCACCGTGAGTCCCAGCGCGAAGAGCACCAGCACGGGCCCCGCTAAGCGGCGGAAGCCCACCGCCTGACCGAAACCAGCCAGCCCCGATTCCAGGGCTATGGCCAGCAAATAGGCCAGCGGCACGGCCAGGTATTGCCAGCACCGCTCATACGGCACCACCGACTGCGCCAGCATAAAGAACATGGGCAGCACCAGCATCAGCAGGCTGAGCACCACCAGCGGCCGGGGCAGCTGCCCGGCGGTGCGGCGGCGCCAAAAGGCCACCGCGCCCAGCGCCAAGGCCAGCAGCCAGAACCAGCCCAGCGCCTTGAAAGTGAAGAAAGCGTAGGTCAGGTCGCCCATAGCGGGCAGCATCTTGTGCAGCACCTCGCCCCGGGAAATCGGCAGCACGTACTTATTCTTGATAAGGGCCGACAAGCCCGAAACGGCAATCAGCGGGGTATAGAAGGCCACTACGCCGACGACCACCAGCAAACCCAGCGCCACCAAGTGCAGCATCTTGGGCTGCTTGGGCTGGCGCGTGAGCAGCGAGTAAATCCCCAGCGTGGCCATGATGCTGGCAAAGCAATACACGTAGGTGGGAATGGCGGCCATACCGATGACGGAAACCAAACCCAGCAGCAGCCAGCTCAGCTCCCGGTAGCGGCTCCGGGCTTTGAGCAGCTCGGGAATCAGGCAGAAGCTGACGGCCGTGCAGAGTAGAATAATGGTGTAGCCCCGGGCCATAAAGCTGTAGAGCACCACCATATCGAGGCCGAAGAAGAACACCAGCGCCGTGAGGACCACCGCCGGCCGGCTCACGCGCTGCAGGCCCACAAACAGCACCCAATACAGCAGCATGCTGGCCAGGATGGTAACGGCCCGCATGCCGAAAGCCACCGAGCCGACAAGCTTGAGCATAACCCCAGCCAGCACCGAAACCAGCACGTGGTTGTTGGGAAACGGATAAAACACCAAGGCAATAGCCGGCCCGCGGGAGCTGAAAGCAATGTATGTGTAGAGCTCGTCGTAGATGAAGGGAATGGTCGAGGCGCAGTAGAACAGCAAAAAGGTAAGGGCGAAAAAGAGCCCGAACACCACCAAGCGCTGCCCAAACGTCCAGGTCTGGAGCACGCTGGTCAAGTAGGTGCTCAGGCCCACCGCTTGCTGGCCCACGGTGCGCAGGTATAGCTCGATGCGGGACCAAAAGCGCCACACGGCGGCGGTCATCAGCCCTAGCCCTACCAGCACAACACCCACGCCTAACTTTGCTTTGAACAACAGGCTGTCGGTCAGCAGCCCGTTGAGTTTGTCGGCGTATGCCGCTAGGCCACCCCGCTGGATCAGCAGCTCCAGGAGCGCCGCCCGCGAAATGAGCGTAAAGCCAATACCACCGACCAGGGTTACGAGAAACAGAATACAGATTAGGTATTTGACGAATTTCATACAGGAGGCACGCCAACCAGTCAGCGCAATAGGATGGAATTGTCCCGGTCTAACGGCCCAACAGACCGTACTTCACAATGCAGTAAATGGCCCGGAATCCATCGCGCCAGCCGATCTTCTTGCCTTCGGCGTAGGTGCGGCCGTAGTAGCTGATGCCCACCTCGTAAATGCGCACGTCTTTTACGCGCGACACCTTAGCCGTGACTTCGGGCTCAAATCCAAATCGGTTTTCCTCCAGTTTCAGTCCCTGAATAATGTCGCGCCGAAACAATTTGTAGCATGTTTCCATGTCCGTCAGATTCAGGTCGGTGCACATATTGCTTAGAAAAGTAAGCATCTGGTTGCCCAGGCTGTGCCAAAAGAAGAGGATGCGGTGGGGATTTCCGCCCATGAAGCGCGAGCCGAACACGACGTCGGCAAAGCCCTTGAGGATTGGCTTGATGAGAAGGTTGTACTCCTCCGGATCATATTCCAGGTCGGCATCCTGAATGATAACGTAGTCGCCGGTAGCCTCACGGATACCGGTATGCAAAGCCGCTCCTTTTCCCTGGTTGACGGTGTGCTGCAGCAAACGCAGCCCCATTGCCGGATTCTGAGCTATGTAATTATTTATTACTTCCGAAGAATTATCGGAGGAACAGTCATTAACCAGAATAATTTCCTTTTGAATGTCATTGGTCAGCTTTAAATCGCGCAGCAAGTCCAAAATCTGGTGGATTGTGCGAGCTTCGTTGTAAACCGGAATAACGATGGAAAGAGTCCGAAATTGAACGTTTGGGGCGGAAGAGCTAGCAGGGGAAGCCATCAAGGAAAGGAAACAAGGGATGAAGGAGTGTAACACGCTTAGGTTAGGCGTGCAGCATATACTTTTTCCACCACCACTGAAACACGATGAGCGCCCAGATGCGGGCATGCACGTCGCCGGGGTTGCGGGAGAAAAGCTGGGCTTTGAGGGCCCGGATGGCATCGACGCTGAATACTCCCTGCGCTTCGATGAAGGCATCGGAAAGTAGGTCGTCTTCAATGAGCGGGCGCAGCTCGTTGCGGAACCACTTCAACAGGGGCACCTCGAAACCGTGCTTAGGGCGCTTGTAAAGCTCTTCGGGCAGCATGGGACGGAAGGCATCCTGCACGATGCGCTTCTTCATATTCGCGTCGATTTTACTGGTAACGGGAATAGAGAAAGCGAAGTTGACCACGTTGGGGTCCAGGAACGGGGGGCGCACCTCCAGGGAGTTGGCCATGCTCATCAAGTCGACCTTGGTGAGCATGTCGTAGGGCAGCACCAGGTTCATGTCGGTGAGCAGCACTTCGTTTAGGTCGCCGTCGGTGTGCAGGTTTTCCAGAATATCGCGGCGGCGCTTGTCGGCCAGCTTCTTGCCGATTTTGCGGCGTGAGGCGGGGCTGAGCAGGTTGCGGGCATCTTTCTCGCTCACAAAGCTGGCCCAGTCCCAGTAGCGGTCTTTGGGGCCACTGAGCATGCCGCGCGAAAAGCGCTGAAACTGCCGCACTTTGTTGCCCAGGAAGGAATTGCGCGACTTGGGCAGCACGTCCCAGAGCAGGTTCAGGCCCGTTACGGCTTCGGCCTTGAAACCGCCCTGCCGCACCTGAAACTCGCCCATGTGCTTGTTGTAGCCGGCAAACATTTCGTCGGCCCCGTCGCCGGAAAGCGCTACCGTGGCCTTTTCGCGGGTGCGCTTGCTAAGGATGTAAACGGCCAGCGCCGAAGAATCAGCAAAAGGCTCGTCGATGTAGTCGAGCACGTCAAAGATGTGGTCGTACAGATCCTGGTTGGTGAGCGAGAAAACCGTGTGGTTGGTGTTGTAGCGCTCAGCTACCAGCTTGGCGTACTTGGTTTCGTCGAAGAACGGCTCGTCGCGGTAGCCAATGCTGAACGTGTTCAGGTGCTGGGTGTGGCGCGAGGCCAAGGCCACAATAACGCTGCTATCGATGCCGCCGCTCAGAAACGCGCCCACGGGCACATCGGCCACGAGGCGGCGGGCGGTGGCATCGTCGAGCAGCTCGACCAGCTTTTTCTGCTGCTGCTCGTAGCTAAGCTTGTTTTTATCGGTCTTCTTCGCGTCGTACGGAATCTTGTACCAGCGCTTGCCCACCACTTTGCCGCCCTTCACATAGAGGTAGTGGCCGGGCAGCAATTTCTTCACGCCCTTGAAAATGGTGGCGGGGCCGGGAATGTAGTTGAGTTGCAGATACTGGCTCAGGGCCACGTAGTCGAGCTTGCGGGGCACGCCCAGCGCCAGCAGTGACTTCATCTCGGAGGCGAAGAACATCTTGTCCTCGTCGCGGTACACGAGCAGGGGCTTCTCCCCCATCCGGTCGCGGGCGATAAACAGCGAGTCCTCCTCCTTATCATAGATAGCCAGTCCGAAAAAGCCGTTGAGCTTCTTCAAAAAGCCCCGGCCTTCGCTGATATACAGCTTCAAAATGACCTCGGTATCGGTCTGGGAGCGGAACGTGTGGCCTTTTTTGACCAGCTTCTGGCGCAGCTCGCGGAAGTTGAAAATCTCGCCGTTGAAAACGATGGTGTAGCGTCCCGACTCGTCGGTCATCGGCTGGTTGCCGTCGGCCGAGAGGTCGAGGATAGCCAGACGGCGGAAGCCCAAGCCACAATTATCGTACACGAAGTGCCCCTGCGAATCGGGTCCGCGGCTGACAATGGCGTCGGTAGAGGCTTGCAACGCGGCGAGCGAACTGCGGCCAGCGTCGGTGAAGGCGAATATTCCGGTGATTCCACACATAATTAGCGGGCAAAAGTACGAACTCTACGGACTATCGTCCCAAAAAAGTAGCGGGCCGCCCCCGCAACCAAAGCCGTGCCACGATAGTACACCCGAGGGAATCCCTTTCGTTTTTCACGTTTAATCAGCTTCCGACGATGGACCTTCAGCAGCAAATGGACTTACAGCAGCAATTTGAAATGGCCGTATCGCGCGTCGATGGCCTGCCCGGCGACAAGGCCGCCGCCCACATGACCGAACTTTACGGCCTTTATAAGCAAGCCACCGAAGGCGACCACGACACCAAAGGCGAAACCGTAGGCGACGACTCGCCCGACAACCCAAGCGGCACGCCCGGCATGTCGCAAGCGCAGTGGGACTCGTGGAGCAAGTTTAAAGGCGTGAGCGAAGAAGAGGCCAAGCGCCAGTACGTAGCCAAAGTAAGCGAGTTGGCTGGCCCGGTGGGCGAGCAGGCCAGCGTTATTACTGGTAACGGTCAGCCTGCTACCGGCAGCACCGCAAACCAGAATCCTGACACTAACACAACGACTTCGCAGCAGCCTAGCAGCGGCCCCGGCGTATCGCAGGGCGGTTTGCGCGGCGATATTACGGCCGGTACACCGTACGGTGGGGAGGATAAGCTGAAGGGAGAGCAATAACCACGGATTGGCGCGGATTCTCCGGATTTCACGGATTTTGTGGACGGCTCTCCAGACCAAAAAAGGCCACCCTGTTGGGTGGCCTTTTTGTATTCGCGTCTTATCGGGCTACTGAGCTGCTGTTAGCGCCGTCTACAAAATCCGTGAAATCCGAAGAATCCGCGTCAATCCGTGGTTTAGAAGATCTTGCCCGGATTCATAATTCCGTGCGGGTCGAACACTTGCTTAATGCCGCGCATCAGGTTCAGGTTGGCTTCTTTGAGGGCAATGCCGATATAACCCTTCTGCACCAGCCCGATGCCGTGCTCCCCGCTAATGGTGCCGCCCAGCTTCACGCACAGCTCAAAGATTTCTGCAATGGGCTGGCGCAGGCCCACGTTCCACATGTCGTCGTCAAGGTTGCCGCGGATGATGTTGACGTGCAGGTTGCCGTCGCCGGCGTGGCCGTAGCAGACGCTTTTGAAGCCGTAGCGCTGCCCGATTTCTTTTACGCCCTTTAACAAGGTGGGCAACTCGGCGCGAGGCACCACGGTGTCCTCCTCTTTATACACTGAATTGTAGCGCACGGAGTTGCCGATGTTGCGGCGGATTTTCCACAACTCGTCTTTCTGCGTGGCGTTGTCGGCCAGCAGGATTTCGTCCACATCGTACTTCTCCAACACACCATACACCTGCTCGGCCTCCTTATAAAGCTGATCCAGATCCTGGCCGTCGAGTTCGATGAGCAGGTGGGCTCGGATATCGGCGGGTAGCGTGAGCGGGATTTTCAGATAGTCGGAGGACCAGGCAATGGCTTCGCGCTCCATGAACTCCATGCCGGAAGGAATGATGCCGGCCCGGAACACGGCCGATACGGCTTCGGCGGCCTGTTCTTCCTGCCGAAAGGGCACCAGCATTAGAATATTGTGTTGCGGGTAGGGCAGCAGTCGGAAAACCACCTTCGTGATAATGCCCAGCGTGCCCTCGGAGCCCACCATGAGTTGGGTGAGGTTGTAGCCGGTGGAGTTTTTGAGCGTATTGGCGGCCGTCCAGATGATGTCGCCGGTGGGCAGCACCACTTGCAGGTTCAGTACGTAGTCGCGGGTGGTGCCGTATTTCACGGCTTTGGGGCCGCCGCTGCTGTGCGCCAAGTTGCCGCCCAGAAAGCAGCTGCCCTTGCTGGCCGGATCGGGCGGATAAAAAAGCCCCACTTCCTTCACCGCATTCTGAAACACCTCGTTGACAACCCCCGGCTCTACGGTGGCCTGCAGGTTGCGCTCGTCTATTTCGATAATCTTATTCAGACGCTCGGTGCTGAGCACCACGCCGTGGTGGACTGGCAAAGCCCCGCCGCTCAGGCCGGTGCCGGCCCCGCGGGGCGTGATGGGCAGGTGGTTTTCGTGACACAGACGCACAATACGGCTTATCTCGTCGGCGTTGGCTGGGCGCAGCACCACATCGGGAGCGAAGTGAAAATCTTCGGTATGGTCGCGGCCAAAGTCGGCGTAGGCGGTGGCCTCAGTGCGCTGGGCTGTGAGCACATGCTCGGGGCCTACAATGGCCTCGAAGGCAATGACCAGTTCGGGAGTCAGGGCTTGGAAATCCATATATAGCGGGTCAGAATGAACAGGGAACGTATCTTTGTGCCGATGCGGGAACACATAACGAAGGTACGGCATTCGGGGCAGTGGCGGCGTTGGCTGCCGCTGCTACTGCTGGGTATGCTGGTGTGGCTGGGCAGCTGCAACGGCTCTAAAAAGCTCAACCAGCGCAATGGCCGCTATTATTCGGCCCGCGACATAGCGCGCATGAAGGCGGCTGAGCGCCGCCGCGGCGGGGCCGGCAAAGCGAAGGCCAAAGCCAAAGTGCCCGCCGGCAAATCGAAAATCGTGGTGAAGCGCCGCTCCAGCCCGGCCACCATCCGGCAGGATCTGGCCACGGTCATTCAGACGGCCCGCTCCTTTCAGGGCACCCCTTACCGGTATGGCGGCACCACGCGCCTGGGCATGGATTGCTCGGGGCTGCTTTTCAACTCTTTCGCTGCCATCAACGTCCAGATTCCGCGCTCTTCCAACGAACAGGCCGTGTGGGGCACGCCCGTGAAGCCGCAGAATCTGCAGGCCGGGGATTTGGTATTTTTCGGGGCCTCGCCGGGTAGCAGTGCCATCACGCACGTGGGACTTGTGACGGAAGCCGGCCCCGAAAGCGTGCAGTTCATCCACTCTTCCAGCTCGTTGGGAGTAGTGGAAAATAGTCTGGAAAGTGATTATTACTTAAGCCGCTTTATCAAGGCGGTACGGCCCCTATTGTGAATTTACCTACTACCTTTGGGGGGTAGAAAGCGGCATGGCACGCCTCATCCTAAGGGCTGCCGTCAATAGTAACGATTCGGTAATGAGCGTCCCCGAACTCGTCCTTAATTTCGCGGCGCTTAAAGCAGAGCACCCTCTTTTCTCACCATTTTTCCCACTTATGAAACACTTACGTTTACGCCATTTCTTGCTACTGGTGCTGACGCTGCTGTCGGCGCAGGTAGCATGGAGCCAGGTAACCACATCAGCCATGAACGGTATCATCACCGACAAGGCTGGTGCCGGGCTGCCGGGGGCTACGGTAATTGCCGTGCATACCCCGACGAACACGCAGTATGTGGCACCTACCAATTCGGAAGGCCGTTTCAACATCCAGAACATGCGCGTAGGTGGTCCTTACACCGTGCGCATTACATTCATTGGCTACAAGGATGCTGCCCGCGAAGGCATTTTCCTGACGCTGGGGCAGAATCTGCGGCTGGATATCAACCTGAGTGAGGCTACTACGGAACTGTCGGGGGTAACCATCTCGGGCCGGCGCGACCCAGTTATCAACTCCGACCGGACGGGTGCTGCTACTAACATTCAGCGCGAGCAGATTGAGCGTTTGCCCACGCTGAGCCGCTCGTTCAACGACTTCACCCGTCTCACGCCCCAGAGCAACGGCGGTCAGAGCTTCGGGGGCCGCAACGGCAACTTCAACAACGTAACTATCGACGGGGCGGTGTTCAACAACTCGTTCGGTCTGTCGTCTACCATTGGCGGTCAAGCCAACTCGCAGCCGATTTCGCTGGATGCTATCCAGGAAATTCAGGTAAACTTGGCTCCTTACGATGTGCGCCAAGGCGCTTTCACCGGTGCGGGCATCAACGCCATTACGCGCTCCGGCACCAACAAATTCTCGGGTTCGGCTTATGCTTTCCGTCGCAACAACGACTTGGTAGGCAGCAAAGTGCGCGACCTGGATCAGAAGTTTCAGGATTTCAGCCTGTGGCAAATCGGTGGCCGCTTGGGTGGCCCGATCATTAAAGACAAGCTCTTCTTCTTTGTGAGCCTAGAGGGTGAGCGGCGCGACGATCCGCCGGCCGGCACCGGCGGAACGGTATTCGTGGCCAACCGCCCCGGCGAAACCCCAGCCCCCGGTGCTGGCTCCAACACGTCGGCCGCTGGTGCCGCCCAGCTCACGCAGCTGTCCGACTTTCTGCGTACCAACTACAACTACGAAACTGGTCCTTTCGAAGGCTACCAGCTAAAAACCTTCAGCAACAAGCTTTCGGGTAAGCTGGACTGGAACATCAACCAGAAAAACACCTTCAACCTGAAGTATTCGTACTTCCGCTCTTACCGCGACGTACCGCCAAGCACCTCGGGTGCCCCAGCCAACGGCCGTGGCCCGACAAATACCAACCTGCCTTTCCTGGCTGCTTACTACCGCATCAACAACAACCTGGATTCGTACATCGGCGAGCTGAACTCGTCCATCACCAGCAGCTTGTCGAACAGCCTGCAGGTGGGCTACACCCGGGGTCGCGACTTCCGCGAGAGCAGCGGCGGTATTTTCCCGCTGGTTGATATTGAAAACGGCGCCGGTCAGGCTTTCACGTCGTTCGGCTACGAGCCTTTCTCGGCCAACAACGTTCTGAACACCGACACGTGGCAGTTTTCCGACAACCTGACGTATGGCGTAGGTAAGCACGTAATAACGCTGGGTACTTACAACGAATTCTACAAGTTCCGCAACGGTTTCGCCCCGAACTACTACGGCCGCTACCGCTATGCTTCGCTGGCCGACTTCTACCGCGGGGCTGGGGCCGATTACAACCCCAACACCGGCGCTCTTACGCCGAATGCCTTCGCTCCCGATGGTCGCGCGGCTTCTACCTATCAGGTGCAGTACTCGCTGCGTGATGGTAAGCCTGTCACCGATTTCAACTTCGCTGATATCAAGGCTTACCAGCTGGGCTTCTATGCGCAGGACGAATTCAACGTGCTGACGAACCTGAAGCTGACCGGCGGCGTGCGCGTGGATGTGCCGGTGGTGAATACCGACATTGCCCGCAACACAACGGTTGCTGAGCAGACGTTCCGTGGCGGCGAGAAGATCTTCACGGATCAGCTGCAGAAAAGCCAGCTGCTGTGGTCGCCGCGGGTGGGCTTCAACTGGGACGTGAACAACGACCAGAAGACGCAGCTGCGCGGTGGTACGGGTGTCTTCACGGGTCGTGTGCCTTACGTGTGGATTTCCAACCAGGCTTCCAACAACGGTGTATTGTTCGGTGGCTACACCGTGCAGCCTTCTTCCGATGTTGCGGCTACCAACCCGGCGTTGGGTGTTCCAATTCCTTTCACTTCCAATGTTGATGCCTACCGCAACGTACCAGCTGGCCTGCCAGTAGGTGGCAGCTACGACATTGCCGTAACGGAGCGTGATTTCAAATTCCCGCAGGTATGGCGCACCAACCTGGCGCTCGACCAGCGTCTGCCCGGTGATGTGGTGCTGACTCTGGAAGGTATCTACACGAAGGACATCAACGCGGTATACCACGTAAACGCCAACCTGCCGGAGTCGCAGCTGCGCTTGAGTGGAGCCGATAACCGCCTCATCTACCGCAGCCCTACCTCGCTGACTACGCGCCTGGCCCAGATCAACTCGAACGTGGCTACCGGTGGTGCCATTGTGATGAAGAATACCAACAAAGGCTACTCGTACACGCTGACTACTCAGCTGCAGAAGACCTTCGCCAGCGGTATTTCGGCCAGCCTGGCCTACAACTATGCCGATGCCCGCTCAGTAAACGACGGCGGCTCGATTGCCAACTCCATCTGGCGTGACCGGCAGATCAGCGCTGACCCCAACGAGGAGATTCTCAGCTACTCCAACTTCCTGCAGCAGCACCGCATAATCGGCTCGTTCTCGTACCGTAAGGAGTATCTGAACCACCTGGGCACTACCGTTTCGGCCTTCTTCGATGCGGGTCCCGGCTTCCGCTACTCGTATACCTACAACAACGACCTGAACGGCGACTTCAACAATACCAACGACCTGCTCTTCGTGCCCCGCACCCAGGCCGACATTATACTGCGCGACCGGACGTATCTGGCTGGCACGCCGCAGCAAGTGGTATACACCGCCGCCCAGCAGTGGGCTGACCTAGATGCCTACATCAGCCAGGACAAGTACCTGAGCAAGCGTCGGGGTGAGTACGCAGAGCGCAACGGGGCCGTAACGCCTTGGGCTGCTTTCGTAGATGCCCGTCTGTTGCAGGATATCTTCACTGACCTGGGTGAAAATCGCAACACCTTGCAGTTCAGCGTCGATGTCTTCAACATCGGCAACCTGCTCAACAAAAACTGGGGTGTTTCGCAGGCTCCTAACCGGCAGGCACTGCTAGCCGCCACGGGGCAGAACTTCACTTTCGCTGCCGATGGCCGCCCGGAGTTCAACTACAACTACCTCACCGATCCGCAGCGCGTGGTAAACTCCGACGGCACGGTAACGGTAACGCCGGGGGTACCGCTGACGGCCACCGACCGCTACAACACGGGAGAAGGCTCACGCTGGCGCATCCAGCTTGGCCTGCGTTACTTGTTCAACTAGAGCAGCCGAGCGGAATTATCGAAAAGGGTGCGGGAGGTTTCTCCTGCACCCTTTTTTATTGAAAAGCCTTTCTATCAGATGCCTTGCATCCTGGCTCGCCCACCCGGTAGGCCGGGTAAGGGCGCAACGGATTCATGGCCAGCGCATCCGTCAGTCCGACGACGCTTTCTACCCGTCGCGCTGGTCATCGTTGGGGTAATTCATCAGAGCCAATGATGGTAACAGCTTGCCGCAACCGGCCCTCTTATTGGAAAGCGCTGACGCATCAGAGTACTTGCTGCCTTGTTCAAACTCAGATGCTGCACCACAAGCCCGGGAATCAATAGAATATCGGTAGCACTTCTAAAGCACCACCCGGAAGTCTATCGGGCAGTATCACACGGTTAGCTAACCCCGGATTTTGCACAAACAAAAACGCCGGCCTACTTCTGTAGGCCGGCGTTTTGCGAATAAGAAAAGCTACGTGGCAGCGGTAGTCTAGAAGGAATAGCCGCCGATGTTTGTGCTGAAAGTGGAAACGAATGGGCCGCCGTTGGCGGGCGTAAATGTGCGGGCGAAGTTGGTGCCCTGAAACGTGAACGTAGCCCGCTGCGTGCCATTTACCAACAGCGATGCAGACATGCGCTGCGACAAAGCACCTGACCGGCGGCCCGGCCGGTTGCTGCTGCTGAACACCATACGCAGACCCAACGGACTAGCAACGCCATCGGTCACGGTTACAGGAGCGGTGATGAGTGTGATAGGTTGGGGCGACGAAAAGTCGGTAATGGTTCTGAGCAACGTGCCGGTTACGTTTGGAGTAGTGGTTGAACCGTCTTCGTTCGTCGTGACCGGATACGTGTAAATCTCCAGTTTAGGATTCACCAACGCCGTGTCGGTAGCCGCAGTTGGCTTGGCCGAAAGGCTGTACGTAAGCGTCGCCGTCTGCACCGTACGAGTGGCCCGCACGGGAGCAGGATCCGTATTGATTTCTGAGCATGAGGCAAGTGCCAAGCCGACCAGTAAAGTGAGGAACGTGTGTTTCATGTTGAGAGGAAGAATGGTGGTTCAAATATAAGGGGTTAATTCATTTTATCCCGAGCAGGTCCTTACCAACAGCCATTCCGTAACGAAAAGTTAATCTGCCTCGATATTTTTTTGGGTTAGCTATGAAGGGGTTATGAAAAATTTCACGCTGGGGCTTGCCAAAACGAAATCGCGCCGTACTTTTGTCAAACCAAACGCAACCGGCGGATGGTACTACACCAAACGGGGGATTAGCTCAGCTGGCTAGAGCGCTTGCATGGCATGCAAGAGGTCATCGGTTCGACTCCGATATTCTCCACTCCCGTTTCAAAAAGCCTGACCCACCGGTCAGGCTTTTTTTTGGACCACGGATTAGCGCGGATTTTTCGGATTTCACGGATTTTGTGGACGGCGCAACCTTTTTCTAACAGAGTCCGGAAGCAAGAAAGGCCACCCATCTGGGTGGCCTTTCTTGTTAATTGCTGACTGAACAGAAATTCACGCCGTCCACAAAATCCGTGAAATCCAAAAAATCCGGACGAATCCATGGTTTTAGACGAACAGGCCTTCTACCGATAGGTATCGTTCGCCGGTGTCGTAGCAGAAGGTGAGCACACGGCTGCCCTGGGGCATTTCGGGCAGCTTTTTGGCGATGGCAGCCAGCGAAGCCCCCGACGACACGCCCACGAACATACCTTCCTCGCGGGCAGCGCGGCGGGCCATATCGAAGGCTTCCTGCTGGCTGATGTGGATGGTGCCATCCAGGATGTTGGTGTGCAGGTTGACGGGAATAAAGCCCGCGCCGATGCCCTGAATGGGGTGCGGTCCGGGCGCGCCGCCGCTGATGACGGGCGACAGCTCGGGCTCCACGGCAAAGGTTTTCATGGCCGGAAAATGCGGCTTGAGCACTTCCGTCACGGCCGTGATATGGCCGCCGGTGCCCACGCCGGTAATGTGAAAATCGAAGCCCCCGGGCGCGTCGCGCAGGATTTCCTGGGCGGTGGTTTCGGCATGAATGCGGATGTTGGCGGGATTCTCGAACTGCATGGGCAGCCAAGCGCCGGGCGTATCGCGCACTATTTCGTGGGCTTTTTCAATGGCACCCTTCATGCCTTTTTCGCGGGGCGTTAGCTCCAGGTTGGCCCCGTAGGCAGCCATCAGGCGGCGGCGCTCAATCGACATGGATTCGGGCATAACCAGCGTGAGCTTGTAGCCTTTCACGGCGGCCACCATCGCCAGGCCCACGCCGGTGTTGCCGGAGGTGGGCTCCACAATCAGGCTGTCGGGCGTTAGCAAGCCGTCTTTTTCGGCCTGCTCAATCATGGCCAGGGCAATGCGGTCTTTGATGCTGCCGCCGGGGTTGGCGCGCTCCATCTTCACCCATACTTCCACGTCGGGGCGTTGGGCAAAGAGGCGGTTGATACGTAGCAGCGGCGTGTTGCCAATGGTATCGAGGATGGTGTTGGCTTTCATAATGGTGAATTAGTGACTTAGTGAATTGGTGAGTTTTTGAGTTAGGAAGTTTTACGTGCGACTTACGCAGGTGGCGCGGGCCGAACATCACACTCACCAACTCGCTAATTCACTAACTCACCATTTGTCAAATGGAAAAGGCAAAGTCGGCGGTGGGGTCTTCGGTGCGGGTTACGTGGATCTGGGCGCGGTGGTAGACGCGGGAATGGGACGGCACGCTTTCGGTGAGCCAGACATTTCCCCCGATGATGCTGTGGCTGCCTACCACCGTGCTGCCGCCCAGGATGGTGGCTCCGGCATAAATGACCACGTGGTCTTCGATGGTGGGGTGGCGCTTCTGGTTGGCCAAGTGCTTGGCCACGCTCAGCGCCCCCAGCGTGACGCCCTGAAAAATCTGCACGTAGGCCCCGATGATGGCCGTTTCGCCGATGACGAGGCCCGTGCCGTGGTCGATGCAGAACGAGGGGCCGATACGGGCACCAGGGTGAATGTCGATGCCGGTACGGGTGTGAGCGTATTCGCTGAGCAGGCGGGGCACGCGCGGCACCTGCTGCTGCCCCAGCGCGTGCGCCAGCCGGTGCAGGGCAATGGCGTAGAAACCCGGATACGTGCTGATGACTTCCGTGAGGCCCTGCGCGGCCGGGTCGGCGGCCACGATGGCGGCGGCATCCTGCAGCAGAGCTTCGCGCAGCCGCGGCAGGCGCTCCAGGCAGGTAGCGGCCACGGCATCGGCTTGCGGCGGCGGCAGCACAGCGCGGAGTAAGCTGGCAAATTCGGCCTGCCAGGCGCTTAGCTGGGCCTCTATTTCGGGAGCGCTGGTCAGCGGCCGGGTGCTGCGCTCCGGGAAAAGTAGTGCCAGCAGCTGATCGGCGAGCTGGCAGAAGGCCGGGGCCGGCAGCGGGGCTGGGGCCTGCTGGTGGGCCTGGGCCAGGGCCTGAATGAAAGCAGCTTGCATGAAACTGGGGGTCAGAGAAACTGCGGGCAATGCCTCGCCTTGCGCCGGCAAGATAGCAGTGGCACAGTATTCAGCAACCCGTCGCCGGCCCGAAGGTTTGGATGGCGCCCAAGCACAACCGGCCGGCGCTGCCTTGCGTTAGGAAGTCAGAACTCAGTACGACACCGCTCCTTTTTCCACTTCCAAATTACCTTTCCAATGGCCGATACCACCATCACCAAAGTAGATTCCAAACATTCGCCCAAGGGTAAAGACGGCGAAAAATACCTGGCCTCCGGCATTCATGTGGCCATGCGCCTGTGGGAAAACGAGCAGCCTGGCGAAGCCAAACCGGCCGTTACCCGGCCTTATGAAACCGTGGGCTACGTGCTCAGCGGCCGGGCCGAGTTTCACAGCGAAGGCCAGATGGTGTTGCTCGAAGCCGGCAACTCGTGGGTGGTGCCGAAGAACGCCTCGCACACCTACAAGATTCTGGAAGCCTTCAGCGCCGTGGAAGCCACCTCGCCCCCCGCGCAGGTACATGGCCGCGAAGACGCGTAAGGCGTAAGCTATGAAACGTGAAAAGGTCAGCTCTCATCGGAGAGTTGACCTTTTTCATTTATCGGACCAGCAGGCGGCTATTACCGCACCAACTCAATCCGCTCAATTCGGTCGCCGATTTCGAGGCGACTCACTACGTCCATCCCGCTGACGACCTGGGCGAAAATGGTGTAGCGGCCGTCGAGGTGGGGCGTGGGGGCGTGGGTGATGAACCACTGGCAGCTTTCAGTGTCTTTGCCGGCCGAAGCCAGGCCCACGGCTCCCGCGCCGTAGTGCAGATCAGCGAATTCGGAGCGCAGATTGTAGTCGGAGCTGCCCCAACCGTCGCCGCGGGGACAGCCGCCCTGGGCCACGAAGTTGGGCACCACGCGGTGGAAATTCTTGCCATTATAGAAGCCCTGGCGCACCAGCTGCACGAAGCTGACCACCGAGCCGGGCGCTTCTTCCACCAGCAGCCGGAAGGTGATATCGCCCTTACCGGTGTGCACAATGGCGCGCTGCCCGGCCGGAATGCCCTGCACCACGCCCCAGTCTATGGGGTGCGTGGCGGCTTTGGCCACCGGCAGCGGCACGGCCGGAATATTCTCCATAAAATCAATGGTTTGCTGCAGCGACTGCCACGCTTCCAGGTCGCGGGGCAGCAGGAGCTTGTCGCGGGCCTGGCGCAGAAACACGGTGTTGGCAAACAGGCGGCGCATATCCAGCTTGGGGTTGCGCAGGGCTTCGGCGGCCGTGCCCATCAGCGCCACGTCGCCGGTGCCGATGGCGCGCTGGAGCAGCAGGGCAAAGGCCGGCTGCAGCTCCGCTGGAAACGCCGGATGGCTGCGCATGGACACCAGCGCCTCTATGCCATATGTGCCAATGACGACGGGCTGCCCGGCCAGAAACGTGGCCTGGGAAACGAAGTCGTAAGCGGCCGGATCTTCGCCCAGCGCTTTTAGCAGATAGCCTTTTTCATACGGGTCGGCGGCGGCTAAGTACCGCTGCTGCACGGCCGTGCGGATGGCGGCCTGCTGCTCGCCGCCCTGCCGGAGGGCGGCGGCCAGCAGCGTGGCCCGCACCCGCCAGGGCGTGAGCTTATTGGCTTTTTCCAGCAGCCCCGCGCCCGGCTCGCCCTTGGCATGGGCCAGAAAAAACTCGGCGGCCGTGAGGGCCACCTGCTCGTGGGCATCGGTGAGGGCCTCCCAGGCGGCTTCTTTCAGCGGCGCATACTGGGCCGCCGACACGGCCCGCAGCGCACTGAGCCGCACCCGGTAGTCGGGGTCGCGGCGGATGAGAGTGACCAACGTGGCGGGCACGGTGGCGGCCTGCGCGGCCTTGCTCAGGGAAGCAGCCGCGGCACTGCGCACCTCGTAGCGGGTATCGGTCTGGGCAGCGGTGCCGATGGCGGCGGCGTAGGGCGTCAGGTTGAGGCCGCGGGTGCGGGCCAGCGCATTGGCGGCGGCCAAGCGGGCACTATACGGATTGCTTTTGCCCAGCAGCTGCACCACGCGGGCCACGGCGGCCTCGGAGGTGAGGCCGCGCAGCCCGGCGCGGTACAGGCCCCAGGCCTGCCCGGCCACCGCGGCGGTATCGGTGGCCAGGGCGGCGGGCAGCTTGGTGAGCGTGCTCAGGCCGGCGCGGGAGGTGCATTTGCCCAGCGCTTCCAGCACGTAGCGGCGGGTAGTAGCATCGGCTTCGATGCTGATGCGCTGACGCAGGGCGTTTTCGGCGGTCGAGTCGGTGGTTTGGCCGAGGGCATAGGCGGCGGCCCGGCGCACCAGTATGTCGGCGTCGGCGAGACGGGCGCTGAGGGCGGCGGTAGCGGCTTTGTCCTGCACCGAGGCGAAGGCCAGGGCGGCTTCGCGGCGGTAGCCAGCCTCGGGGCGCTCCAGAAAGGGCAGCAGCGCGGCGGTGGCGCGCTCATCCTGGGCCGTGGCAATCTGGCGCAGCGTAGCGTCAGCAAACTTATTGGTTGAGGCCAGGGTGCTGGCGGTGGGCCGCGAGGCGCAGGAAACAACGACGGAACTCAGGCAGCCTGCGGCGGCGGCAACGGCAAAACGGCGGAAGGCGAGTTGGCTCATGGGTGAGCCAAGATAGGAAGTTGCCAGTATTCAGTCGTTAGTTGACAGTTGCTAGTTGTTAGTTGTCAGTTCGTTCAGGGGCAATTCAACACTGACAACTAGCAACTGTCAACTAACAAATGAGCAGCTTGTCCAGCTGGGCGAATAGCTCGTCGTTGCCTTGCTGGGTATAGGTACTAAGGGCTTTTTCGAAGCCGCTCAGGTCGTAGAGGAAGGCTTTGAGGTTGTCGGCGGTGAGGGCCTCGAAATGGCGGCCGTAGCCTAGCTTCTCCACTTCGGCGGCGTTGAGGAATTGCTCGAACTGGGCCGGAATCGGGATGGCACAGATGGGCTTGTGCAGGTACACGGCTTCGCTGATGAGGGAAAAGCCGCCGTTCGTAACCACGGCGCGGGCGCTGGCCAGGTCGTCAATGAAGCCCTGCTCGCTGAAAGTCCGCAACTGCACGTTGCCGTGGCTTTCTTCCTTATTAAAGCCATACACCCGGAATTCCTGCCCCGGCAGGCTTTGCAGCATCGGCACCAGGTCCTTCTGGTTGGTAGCCGATTGGTACACCAGCACATGCCCGCCAGTAGTGGGCCTGGCGGCCAGAATTTCGGGCCGGATGATGGGCGGCACCAGCGTTGTAGCGGGCCGGGTGACGGGCAGCGCAAAGAAGGTGCTAATAAGATAATGGCGGCTGCGCGGCAGCTTGGCCCGCACAATCTGGCGGGCCAGATTCAGGTTGCCCCGCTCCTGCCGCGGCACTGCCACATCCAGCGCCGTGCGGCTGATAATCTGCATGTTATCGATGCTAACAACGGGCAGCCGGCGCCATTTGGCAAACAGGTAGCTGAACGACTCGAAGTCGGAAATGACCAGTTCGGGAGTGAAGTCGCAGAGCAGCTCGCGGTACTTGGCGAAGTTGACGCGCAGGTTCTCGGGGGCCGTGCGTAGCGTGAGGGCCGCCGTGCGCGATTTCGACACGGTGAGGTTTTTATAGGCCAGATGGAAGCCCCGAATTTCGTGCACGCGGCCCGGAAAGTTGGCCGCCAGCATCTGATAGGCGCGGGCGCTGCTCACCACGCATACATGGTGGCCCTGGCTCAGCAAATGCCCGATAACGACTTTGCTGCGCGTCGCGTGGCCCAGCCCTTCGCCGGGCACGCCATACAGAATGTTCATTTGGTCCAGACTTTTTGGAGAATATGGCCGTTGGCCGGGTCCAGCTGCACGGCCCAGCCCAGCCAGTTGCTGGCCCACAGCTGCCCCTCGGTTTCGCGCACACTCATATACGGGTTATCTACGGCCCCGGAAACCGAGGGCAGCACCTGCGCCTTCCACAGCAGCTCGCCAGCGGGCGAAATGGCCGTCACGTTGTCGTTATACAGAATACCCAGGGGCGATACTTCCACCAGCAGATACATTTCGGCCAGCTCCAGCAGCTGGGTAATATGGTAGCGGGTCTGATAGAAGACACTTCCATCGACAAGTACCTTGTTTCGTTCGCTGCTGATCATGAGGGGAGTACTAAGCGCAATGCTGATGCAAGTAACGGAAAAGACGCAAGACGAGGCCGGGTATTAGCACAACCGTAGCTGCTTTCCGGTGCCGCGGCGGGCGGCGCCGACCAGCGCCCGTTTTGCGGCCGCGCCGGCAGCTTCTACGGCCGGGCACCGTACTTTCGGCCTGATTTTAGTGTTTGGGCCGCGCACTCCGGCTCTTCTATTCCTGGCTTCTTTCCGCTTTTCTCCCATGAAACGGCTCCCTTCTTTTTCTTCCGCTTCCGTACTGGCCGCCGTGGCTACGCTGTTCACTACCAGCTGCATGGCCCCGCGCGCCATCACCAGCTCGGGCAAAGTCACGCCGCGGGGCGAGTTTCGGGTGGGCGGCAATCAGGCCTTTAATATCCCGACGGAAACCATCGGCAAAACCGGTGCGGCGGTGAAGGAAGCCGCCTCGCAGCTCAGCAGCCAGGACAAAGTGCAGTACAGCGAACTGGTGGACAAGCTCCAGGTGGCCGCGCTGGCCTACGTTATCGACCCGGTGCAGCCCGCCGCCGACCTGTACGTGCGCTACGGCGCTTTGCCGCGCCTCGACGTGGGCTACAAGTACGCCTTCGGCTCCCACGTTTTCGATGCCATGTACCAATTTATGGGCACTACCGGCACGCCCGAAAGCCCCGGCGGGGCCGCTGGCAGCCTGTACGGTAGCATCGGGCTGCAGTTTGCTACCCAAAGAGCCAAGCTGCCGAGCATCCCCTACCTGGATGATATTGATGGGCTGCTGCGCTTTCGCGCCAACCGCCAGGACGTGCTGGTGCCGGTGGTATTCAGCCGCTCCTTTGGGCAGGAAGAGGAAGTCGGGGCCATTTCCTTCGGCGCGGTGTATACCCACACGTTCTTGCGCTACGGCTTTGACCCGCGCAATATTTATAAATCCGGTTCCAATACGGAGCTGTTGCCCACGCTGCCCGAGCAGAAGCGCGACTTTTCCTCATACGGGGCCTTTGCCAACGTCAAGATTGGCTACCGCTACGCCTACGTTATTCCAGCGTTTGCTATGTATTATCAAAACTACGGCACGTATCAGCTGCTCAACAACCAGACAGCCAAGCTGAAAGGCTTCACATTTATTCCATCCATCGGCCTGCAGTTCCGCATTCCCAACCTCAAGAAATAAGCAGGTTTTGCCCGCTCGTTCCGGCCCGGCTGTCCGCTCAAGGATGGCCGGGCTTTTTGTGGGCGTTGGTCGATGAAATAGCAGGGCAAAACAGCTATACGAGCTGAATTTGCCCATAAATCAATGCCCAGTCAGAGGTAGCGGCGCAAGGCAATGTTACTTTTTTGTTAACTTGAACGCCCTGCTTTGAAATTCCACCCGCCGCATGCTTCACTTTTACCTCAACAACCAACGCATCCGTACTGACCAGCCGGCCGGCAGCACCCTGCTTGACTTCGTGCGCTACAACCAGCACCTGACCGGCACCAAAATCGGTTGCCGCGAGGGCGACTGCGGGGCCTGCACCGTGCTGGTCGGCGAGCTGCAGCCCGATGGCCAGGGTATTCGCTACCAGTCCATGACTTCCTGCCTCACGCCGCTGGGCAATGCCCACGGCAAGCACATCGTGACGGTGGAAGGCATTAATGCCGCCGCGGGCACGCTCACGCCGGTGCAGCAGGCCATTGTGCAGGAAGGCGGCTCGCAGTGCGGCTTCTGCACCGTAGGCTTCGTAATGTCGCTCACGGGGCACGCGCTGAGCCACAAGCCGGCCACGTCGGAAAGCGGCCTGGCCGCCATTGATGGCAATATCTGTCGCTGCACGGGCTACAAATCGTTGGAGCGGGCCACGGCGCTGCTCACGGATCAGCTGGCCGCCCGCCCCGCCGAAAACGTGGTGAGCTGGCTCAGCGAGCAGCAGTTTGTGCCCGCTTATTTCAAGGATATTCCGACCAGGCTCCAAGCGTTACAAACCGAGTTGCAGGCCGAGAACGAAGCCAACAACCAGAAACCAGAAGCCCGAAACCAAATTCTGGGCGGCGGCACCGACCTGCTGGTGCAGCGCCCGGAACACATCCGCGCTGTGCCGGTGCAGCTGGTGTACGACCAGGCCCACCTGCGCGGCATCCGCCAGGAAGCCGACGGCCGCGTGGTGCTGGGCGCCGCTGCCACCGCCGAAAACCTGCGCGACTCACCACTCATGCAGCAGCTGTTTCCGCGCCTGCCGGACTACCTGAAGCTGGTATCGAGCACGCCGATCCGCAACATGGGCACCGTGGCCGGCAACTTCGTCAACGCTTCCCCTATCGGCGATTTGACCATTTTCTTCCTGGCCCTCGATGCTAGCATCACGCTGGAAACGGCGGCGAAGCAGCGCCGCGAATTGCCATTGCGCGAGCTGTACCGGGGCTACAAAACCCTCACCAAGGAAGCCGACGAGCAGCTGGTGGAAATCACCTTTCCGGCTCCCGCGTCGACCGATTTTTTCAATTTTGAGAAAGTCAGCAAGCGCACCCACCTGGATATTGCCAGCGTGAACTCGGCCGCCTGGGTGCGGGCTGAGAATGGCTTTGTCCAGGAAGCCCGACTCTCAGCGGGCGGTGTGGGGCCCATTCCGCTATTCCTGACCAACACCTCGGCTTTTCTGGCCGGCAAGGAAATCAGCGCCGAAACGTTGGCGGCGGCCAATGCCGTGATGCAGACGGAAATCAGCCCGATCAGTGATGCCCGAGGCACGGCGGAGTACAAGCGGCTGCTGTTGCGGCAGCTGCTGTTCGCGCATTTTCTGCGGTTTTTCCCCGAGCGAATTGCGCTGCGGGAGCTGGTGTAGTTTTTTCGTCGTCGGTCATTTGCCGTCTGTCATCCTGAGCTTGCGAAGGACCTTATCACAATAGAACGACCTGCTTAATAACGACTCGTTCTCATCCCATAAGGTCCTTCGCAGGCTCAGGATGACAAACGGCAAATGACCGACGAAAAACCACAAGCCCAGTTGTGAAATAACATTGAGAATAGCGGCCACCCCAAGCCCATCCTCCTCTCTCTCCGAATACCCCCACCATGAACCACCTCGACCCGGTGCGCCACGTGCGCGGCGAATCCCAGTACGTAGACGACATTCCGACCCAGCGGGGCACGCTGCACGCGGCCGTGTTTGAGTCGCCGGTGGCGCACGGCCGGCTGCTGAGTCTCGACTTTGAGGCGGCGCTGGCGCAGCCCGGCGTGGTGCGCATCCTCACGGCCCAGGATATTCCCGGCGAAAACCAGATTGGCGGCATCGTGCCCGATGAGCCGCTGCTGGCCGAGGAACACGTGCATTTCCGGGGGCAGCCGGTGGCGCTGGTGCTGGCCGAAACCGAGCATCAGGCGCTGGCCGCGCTGGCGTTCATCAAGGCCGAAATCGAGCCGCTGCCCATCATCACCGATCCGCGGGTGGCGGCGGCACAAGGCGAGCTGATCGTGCCGCCGCGCACCTTCCGCATGGGCGACTCGGCGGCGACCTGGAGCCAATGTGCGCACGTTTTTGAGGGTGTAGCCGAATCGGGCGGGCAGGAGCATCTGTACATCGAAACCCAGGGCGCCTATGCCTACCCGACGGAGATGGGCGGCGTGCGCATCATTTCCTCTACCCAGGGCCCGACGGCCGTGCAACGCCACACGGCACACGTGCTGGGCATCGGCATGCACCAGATTGAGGTAGATGTGACGCGCCTCGGCGGCGGCTTTGGCGGCAAGGAAGACCAGGCCACGACTTGGGGCGCATTGGCCGCGCTGGGCGCCTACGTGGTGCGCCGGCCCGTGAAGCTGGTGCTGGACCGCATGGCCGACATGCGCATGACCGGCAAGCGCCACCCCTACTCTTCTGATTTCCGCATCGGCCTCGCTGCCGACCTGCGCATTCTGGCCTACGAAGTCACGTTTTACCAGAACGCCGGGGCCGCCGCCGACCTGTCGCCGGCCGTGCTGGAGCGCACGCTTTTCCACGCGACCAACACGTATTTTATCCCCAATGTGACGGCCACGGCCTACAGCTGCCGCACCAATCTGCCGCCCAATACGGCCTTCCGGGGCTTCGGCGGGCCGCAGGGCATGTTCGTGATGGAGTCGGCTATCGTGAAGGCGGCCGAGGCACTGGGCGTGCCGGCCAGTGCTATTCAGCGGCGGAACCTGCTGCGCGAGGGCGACCTGTTCTCGTACCGGCAGCCGGCCGAGATGTGCAACGCCGAGCTGAGCTGGGACACGGCCGATAAGATTTACGACCTGGAGAAAAGCCGGGCCGAGGTAGCGGCTTTCAACGCCGGGAATGAGCAGTTTAAAAAAGGCTTGTCGGTGATGCCGATCTGCTTTGGCATTTCCTTCACCAAAACGCCCATGAACCAGGCCCGGGCCCTGGTGCACATCTACACCGATGGCACCGTGGGCGTGAGCACCGGCGCGGTGGAAATGGGCCAGGGTGTGAACACCAAAATAGCCCAGGTAGCGGCCCAGACTTTGGGCATTTCGCCCAACCGCATTAAGGTGGAGAGCACCAATACCACGCGGGTGGCCAACACCTCCCCTTCCGCCGCCAGCGCCACCGCCGACCTCAACGGCAAAGCCACCCAGCTGGCCTGCGCCGCCCTGCGCGAGCGGCTGCTGCGCCACGCCTGCACCGAGTACACGCTCAACTACGAAGGCCTCGAAATCCACAACGAGCAGGTGCTGGCCGCCGGCGTGGCGGCCGATACGAACTGGGAAAAGCTGGTTTCCTCAGCCTACTGGAAGCGCGTGAGTCTGACCGAAAACGCCCACTACGCCACCCCCGACCTGCATTTTGACCCCACCACCAACCAGGGCTACCCTTTCGCCTACCACGTGTACGGCACGGCCTACACCACCGTGACCGTGGACTGCCTGCGCGGCACCTACACCTTCGACGCGGTGCAGATCGTGCACGATTTCGGCGAGAGCATGAACCCGGCCATCGACCAGGGCCAGATTGAGGGCGGCGCGGTGCAGGGCATCGGCTGGATGACGCTGGAGGAGCTGATTTTCAACGAGGAAGGCCGCCTGCTCACCAACTCGCTCAACAGCTACAAAATCCCGGACCTGTATTCCGTGCCGCAGCACATGCCGGTGCATTTTCTGGATACGCCGGGCCATCCGCGGGCCATTCTGCGCTCCAAAGCCGTGGGCGAGCCGCCGCTGATGTACGGTATCGGGGCCTACTTCGCAGTGCGCGACGCCATCCGGGCCTTCCGCCCCGGCCACCTGGCAGACTTTTCGGCCCCGATTACGCCGGAGAAGGTGTTGCTGAATCTGTACCCGGCGGCGGTGGCGGCGGCAGTGCCGGTAGCAGTTTCGGCCGAGGCGTAGCGTGATTTGATAGAACGTCATGCCGAGCGCAGCCAAGGCATCTCGCGTGCTGATGTTGCTGGAAAAGGCACATCATGCTGAACGAGGCCGAAGCATCTCTCCCGCTACGTTGGACCCCTCCCCAACCCCTCCCCAAAAGGGAGGGACTTAGGTTACCATTTTGAAGTCAGCGGTAGAGATGCTTCGACAAGCTCAGCATGACGCCCTTTTTCCAACAACATCAGCGCGCGAGATGCCTTGGCTGCGCTCAGCATGACGTTCTTTTTTTGACTGTTCTTTATCGTTGAGCATCCTTTTTCCAGTGCAAAATCCGCTTTCCTCTTCCGCTGCGCGCCCCCGCGACCTGCTTGTGTGGCAGCACGCCGCCGCCCGGCTGCGGGCCGGGCAGCCGGTGGCGCTGCTGTGCGTGCTCAGCAGCCACGGCAGCAGCCCCGGCCGGCAGGGGTTCAAGATGAGCGTGGGGCTGGATGAGGACACCGCCGGCTCCATCGGCGGCGGCATTATGGAGCATAAGTTCGTGGACCTGGCCCGGGCCCGGCTGCGCGAGGCGGATACCAGCATCGTGCGGCGGCCCCAGATTCACCGCCGCGAGGCACCCACCGACCGTTCCGGTATGATTTGCTCCGGCGAACAGGTGGTGCTGCTCTTTCCCCTGCAGCTAACTGATTTGCCAGCCGTGGAAGGCTGTATTGCCGCGCTGGAGCAGCTTTCTGCCACCTGCTTCACGCTTTCCGAAGCGGGTCTGCAAGTGCGCCCGGCCACGCCCGAAACGCCCAGCTTCACTTACGACGAAGGCCCCGACTGGCGCTACACCGAGCGTCTCGGCTTCCGCGACCAGGTGACCATTGTGGGGGGCGGGCATGTGGCACTGGCCCTGTCGCGCATTCTGGCTACGCTGGATTTTGAACTAACGGTGCTCGACGACCGGCCCGACCTGAACACGCTGGCCCAAAATCCCTACGCTCACCACAAGCGCACGGTGCCCTACGACACGCTGGCGCGGGAAATTCCGGAGGGCCCGAACCAATACATCGTCATTATGACCTTCGGCTACCGGCCCGATGAGGTGGCGCTACGCCAGCTGCTGCACCACCGGGTGAAATATCTGGGGCTGATGGGCAGCAGGGCCAAGATTGCGGAGCTGATGAATTCGTTGCGAAATTCCGGCGGCGCGGAGGAAGCCCTGGCGCGGGTACACGCCCCCATCGGCGTGCCGATAAACAGCCGCACGCCGGAAGAAATTGCCATCAGTGTGGCCGCGGAGCTGATTGGGGTGCGCAACGCCGGCTGAGAAGCTAATGGGGATAATTTTTCAGACCATTAGAACGGTGTAGAGACGCATACTTGCGTCTCGTCGGCCGCGTCGTTCAACGGGTTTGTTCAACGCTTGTCGTTCAACGATGAGACGCAAGTATGCGTCTCTACACACAAACAGCTGCTGAGCGCGACCAACTGAGCCGTTAGTTCTGCGTGCCCTGCCCTTCCGTGCCGTTCAGATAGCCTTCGGTAAACACGCGGTACTGGTCGAAGATGGAGCGCACGGAGCGGCGAATGACCACCTCGCCCTGGGGGCCGGGCGGCACCGTGACGCCGGAAGCGTAGCCGTTCCAGACGGCGCGGTTGGTGCGGTTGTCGACCAGCGTGATGAGCAGCGTGCCTTCGGCCAAGATCATGCGCACGGGCTGGTAGCCTTTGCGCTCTTCCTTGGGCGTGTCTTCGTCTTCCACCTGCCCGTTGTTTACCCAGCGCGTGATATCGTCCTGCTCGTAGCCCCGAAAAGCCATGTCGCCCTCAAACAGGCGGAAGATAACCAGCAGATCGGGGCGGTTGCGGGCGGCGCGGTAGCCCTGAATCTTCATGCGGGTGCGGATGGCGTCGCGCGTGATTTCGCCTACTTTGCTCGTGTCGGCCGACAGGCCACTGCCGGTCACGAATTCGTAGGTTCGGTAGCGGCGAAAGTTGCCGGAGTAGCTGTAATCGGACTCGATGCGGGCCTCGCGCGAGGCAAAGCAGCCGGACAAGGCCAGCGCCAACGATAACCAGAGCGTAACGGACAATTTCATACGAGGCGCAGTAAGTGAAACCTTCCTTTCAAGTTACAACATACTCGTACGCTACCGCCTGATAGTCAGCCCAAAATCTGTGCAAAATTTTGTCTTAGCGGCCTTTCGGGCTGGCAGTAGCTTCTTTTAGCGCCGACCCTGGCTCCAAGTGGTCAGCCATAAGCAGCCGTCAACTGGCGTATTCGTTGCGCCTCACCTCCTGGCTCCGGAGCCGTTACGTTCTTGGGTGGTCGTTCTGTGCGTGGGCCTCACCCCCCGGCCCCTCTCCGAAAAGGAGAGGGGGAGCCTGACGCCAGATCCAAATCTACTTCGTTGAACTACATTTACTTGCCCTAGAATTTAGAGCTAGTTTCCCCTCTCCTTTTCGGAGAGGGGGCTAGGGGGTGAGGCCCACGCGGAGGCCGACCTCGCCAGAACGCTACCGGTAGCCGGCGGCCTGCAGGGCAAACAGCTCGGCGTAGCGCCCGCCCTTGGCCAGCAGTTCCTCGTGCGAGCCGATTTCCACGAACTGCCCGTTCTCAATCACCAGAATGCGGTTGGCCATGCGCACGGTGCTGAAGCGGTGCGAGATGAGAATGGCGGTTTTGCCCTGGGTCAGCTCGGCGAAGCGTTGGAATACCTGGTGCTCGGCGCGGGCATCGAGGGCGGCGGTGGGCTCGTCGAGGATGAGCAGCTGGGCATCGCGCATGTAGGCGCGGCCCAGGGCTATCTTCTGCCACTCGCCCCCGCTCAGGTCCACGCCCCCGGCGAAGCGGCGGCCGATGATCTGGTCGTAGCCGTTGGGCAGCTTCTGCACCACCGTATCGGCCAGACTCTGGGCGGCAGCCGATTCGATGCGGCCCTGGTTGTCCTTCTCCTCGATGCGGCCCACGGCCAGGTTTTGGCCCGCCGAAAGCTGGAAGCGCACGAAATCCTGGAAGATGACCCCGATTTCCTGGCGCAGCTCGGCCGGGTCGTACTCGCGCAGGTCGTGGCCGTCGAGCAGGATGCGGCCCTCGGTGGGGTCGTAGAGGCGGGCGAGCAGTTTGACGAGCGTGGTTTTGCCGGCGCCGTTTTCGCCCACCAGCGCCAGCTTCTCGCCGGCCAGCAGCTCGAAATTCAGGTTGCGCAGCGCCCACTTTTCGGCGTTGCGGTACTTGAAGCCCACGTTTTCGAACCGGAAACCTTCCCGGATCGGGTGCGGAAACGGGCGCACCACGTGGGTTTCGTCGCGGATGATGCGGGGCTTGAGGTGGAAGAAATCGAAGAAATCCTGGAGGTACAGCGCCCCATCGGCCACGGAGCTGAAGCGGCTCAGGATGCCTTCGAGCAGGCCCCGCATCCGGGCGAAGGAGCCGGCCAGAAACGTGAGCTGGCCAATGGAAATCTGCCCGCGCACGGCCTGCGTGATGATGTAGACATAGGCCGCGTAGTAGCCCGTAGCGCCCACTCCGGCGAAGAACGTGCCCCAGCCCGCCCGCCGGATCACGAGGTCTTTGTTCTTGCGGTAAAACTCATCCGACAGCAGCCGAAACCGCTCGATGAGAAACGGCGAGAGGCCAAAAATCTTGACTTCCTTGGCCGTTTCGTCGGAAGCGCCGGTCTGGCGCAGGTAGTCCAGCTCGCGCCGCTCGGGCGTCCAGCCGTGCACCAGCGAGTAGCTGCGCTCATTGAAGTGCGACTCGCCCAGAAACGCCGGAATGACGGCCACCAGCAGCAACAGCAGCAGCCAGGGGTTGAAGGCCACCAGCCCCACGGCCAGAAAAGCCATCGTAATGGCATCCTGGGCCTGGCTGAGCACCTGGGCCATGAGCACGGTGCGCGAGAGAGTCTGGCGGCGGGCCCGTTCGAGCTTGTCGTAGAACGTGCTGTCCTCGAACTGATCCAGATCCAGCTCGGCGGCGTGCTCCATCAGGCGCACGGAGGTGCGGTTGGCAAACAGGTCGCCGAGCAGCGAATCGAGCAGGGCCACACCGCGGCCCAGGGCATCGGAGGCAATGGCGAGGCCGAATTCCAGCGCTACCAGCGTGAACACCGGCGTGAGCAGGCGCTCCTGGGCGGGCTGGCGGCTGAGCTGCACCACCGTGTCGAGAATGAGTTGGCCCACGTAGAGCATAGCCACCGGCAGCGCCGCCCGCAGCAGCCGCAGCGCCACGTTGCCGAGGGTGAGGGTCGGGCTGGTTTGCCAGATCAGGCCCAGAAATTCCGGGAGGTTTTTGAGCGCCGAAAACCGCTCCCGCACCGAAACGGCGGGCTTGCCGTCGGGCTGGGGCTTTTTAGCGGACATCGCGGCAAAGAAGGAATCGGAACGAGCCATAGGCCGGGGCTACGGCACACTTCGGGCCGGAGTTGGGGAGTGGCCGTTTTGGCAGGGGGAGTTGGGGAATGTGCTTATCTTGGCCGGGTTAAAGGTTATCAAATCGACCAAAACGATTCTCTGTGAAAATTTAGAGTCCAAAAACGTTTTGACTGATAATCTGATGGCTTCCTACAAGCCTAGGCCAATAGACAGCCGGAACACTTAGCACCCGATGGGCCCCGCCGATGCTGGGGCGGCTAAAGGGTAATAGGAATAATATATTTCCAAGTCGTATATACTATCCCAAGAAATATTTAGCTTGCTCCGGAGTTGCCAGTCTTGACTAGCTTCTGTCTCGCCCGCTCTCTCTACTACCTATTCATTACAGCTTGATTTGCCCATTGAGATGCTATTTTGGCTTCTCACGAAGTTGTATTACCCATTTTTCACGTATTAAGGCTGCGACACGCTTTTCGCAGCCATACAATTTACTACAAAAATATTTTCAATGGCCGACGAAATCATTACATTTCAAGAAGCTATCAGGCTATCAACAGGTAACGGCAATCGTCATCTATTGACAGGAAACGGATTTAGCATTGCTTGCCGAAGTCAGATATTCACATACGAATCACTCTTTAAACAAGCAGATTTCACCTCATTAAGCATTTATGCTCAAAGCTTGTTCACACATTTGAACACAAAAGATTTTGAGATTGTCATGCGGCATCTGCGCCAAGCAAGTGAAGTATTAAAGATATATGCACCTTCAGAAAAGTTATTAATACAGCAAATCGATAATGATGCCAATGAATTAAAAAATATACTCGTCAATGCTATTGCTTCTACTCACCCTACACTACCTTCCGAAATCACAGAGGAGGAATACGAAAATTGCAGGAATTTTATCAATCATTTCAACAATATATATACCCTGAATTATGATCTACTACTATATTGGACTATGATGCATACAGAAGCGAAAAAGACAACCACTGCTGATGATGGATTCAGAACACATGATAGCGGCAAAGAGGAATACGTCACTTGAGACATTAATAAAACAAATAGTCAGAACACATATTATCTACACGGCGCGTTGCATCTTTTTGATGCAGAAGACAAACTCAAAAAATACACTTGGATAAATACAGGAATAAAACTAATAGATCAGATCAGATCAGCATTAGATAATAATTTGTTCCCCTTATTTGTTTCCGAAGGAAAGAGCATAGAGAAGGTTATTAAAATAAATCACAGTAATTATCTCTCTAGGGGTCTTCGGAGCATCTCAAACATAGGAGGTTCGCTGTTTATATATGGCCATTCTCTCGCTGTCAATGACAGCCATATTCTCAATATGATACCACAAAGCAACGTAAAGCAGTTATTTATAAGTATCTACGGTGATATAGATAATGCTACAAATCAGGAAATTGTGAGAGCAGCAAAAAGCCTTGCTGACCAAAGGAACCGCAAGAAACCTCTGGCTGTATACTTTTACAATGCATCCACTGCGAAGGTGTGGAGATAATTCAAAACAACAAACAAATATATGCATCTCAACGCAACAGAATACAAAAAAATAATAGGCCTCCTATCAGATACGGAATTCGAAATTCCCATCAGCCAAAATTCCAATGATATATATTTTCCATGCTTTCTAGAGAAACGAATAAACCAGTATCTTGCATACTATTCATCACACCTCAAAGATTACACTGATAATATTCTAAACACGTTGGATTTTGGCAAAAACGAGTCATACACCCTCGATAACAAGATTCAATTTCTTGCCACTGGTATAATGACCGCTGTTCAATGCTACTACCGTGGTGATCTGCGAGAAGCCAGTAGAGTATTCGACCAGTCACTGGATCATGCCGGGTTTACTCAAACAACACTTGTCGCAACCATTCCTGCAACCAGCAGATTCTATCGCACACGTTTGAGTAACGGCAGAAGAATGAAGCGCCAAGATCTGTTTCATAATCCCTTTGAGAACCGACATTTGGTAGCTACCAGCCGCTATAGTATACCAGGACTTCCGGCTTTATATTTAGGCAGCTCAGTTTATGTGTGCTGGGAAGAATTTAATCAAGCCCCTATTAAAGACCTCTACTTCAGTCAATTCAGAACCACAAGGCCATTACGGGTAGTCAAGATCCAACGGCTGGACGATCTTCAAGCTGACCTAGAAGCGGCTGAATTCGTACCATCTGTGAATATCGTCTACATGTTGAGATATCTACTTCTTTTTCCTTTGACCATAGCTTGTTCAATTCGGACAAAGGAGATACACGGCACATTCAAGCCTGAGTACATAATTCCTCAGCTACTACTTCAGTATGTAACTAAAAACAAAGATGTTGATGGCATTATGTTCCCTTCTACCAAGGTCGATTATACTACAATAGATGGTGTTACCGCTTATAACTACGTTTTCCCAGTCAAGCAAGTAGCCAGTCAGGGCCTGTGTAGTGAGCTGGTTAATACGTTTGTTTTAACCGAGCCTACATCGACAGAGATTGAATCACTTATCAACTACTCAGGCAGGTTCATCACGACAGCAGATCAGTTCAGTGCCATTCCGGGCGCTATCAGCATCGTAGAAGGAGTAAGCACCCCATATAGAGCAACTGCTTTCGGCCGCCTCGAAGACATACTTAACTTGCGCGCATCAATGCCAATTGAGCAATAAACTCACTCTTCACCAACTACCGCCACCATGAAAGGCTTTATTGAATTCTCCACCAAATCCAGCGATGCTGGTCCTGCCAGCCAATTTCGTCCTGCCCTAATTGCATTGGACTCGATTGCCTATGTTTCTTATTACGGTGAGAGCAAATCACGTATAACACTCAAAACCATAGGGGCATACGGAGATAAAATTGTAAATGATATTCTCATTATAGACCTGAGCTTTGCTGACTTAAAAGATAAATTGAGAGTTAAAATTCAGCACGACCAAGTTTCCAACAACTAGTCCTTAACAAACCGTAATAACCTGAAATATGAGCAAACTCAGATTATATCTAAATGCCACAGGTAACGATGCTGATGCATACAAGAGAGCAGTTGCAGCAGCACTAATAATAGCCAAAGACAATTCCGATATTAAGAAAATTGTATTACTAACTCCTAAAAAGGAAATATACGATCTACTTGTTGGAGTATTTACACCTAATCAGATTAAGTCTGCGACCAAAGGCGGTTTCAAATTCAATCCCTCTGAGCCACTGATTAAGACAGAAGCACTTACCACCTATCGTGGTGGGAATAATTTATCTTCTGAAGTTGTTATTACCTGTGGGCTAGACTCTGATGAAATTTTCCTGGTTGAAGGGTACAGTTCAGTAGTAGCGATTGTTGCTGTGTCTTGGGTTCCCCACCAACTAGAAAAATGGGTCAAAACATGGGATCCTCGGGAACTAAGGAACAATCCGCTACCTGTCACTCCATACCCCCAACCCTCCTGTATAACCAAATATGCATTAAGTGATCTGAACGAATTTGTAGCTAAGGATAAAAGCCTTCGTAGCCATAGCAACGAATCAGTTACAGTTACCTACCTGATGACGCTGCACAAATATGATTCACCTATTGATTCCGACACAGCTGGAGCTTACTTGACAAGCCAATTCGCCTGGAAGACAGATCGGGTAAAGGAAGCACAGGAAATTATCAACCAACTCAATGCTGGTGGTAGTCCCAAAGGGGGAAAACCAGAACAGATGCAAAAACACTATGAAAGGTGGAAGAAAGAATGTGAAGCGGAGACAGCAACTATCATTTAATAGCCTTGTCAGAACCGCTCATCAAAGTGCTCTGCTCCGTTCCCATAGTAGCGCACTATTAGTAGCGCACTATATGCCCGCTGAAGCGTAGCTGCTGTACCAGTCCGGCCTGCTCGTGTGCGTCCTGTGCCGAGCAGGCCACCACAGCCAACTCCTCCTCTAGAAAAGCCAGCAGCTGCCGCCGGAAATCAGCCGGTAACGCCGGGTTATCCTCGCCGGTCACCCGCACCTGATACACTCGGTAGCCGCCGCGCCCACAGCGCCATCCAAGGAAGAGCGCGCCTCATCCGGTATTCCTATAGTCAACTACACGCGCAGCAGCCAAGTCTGTCTTTATTCCAGCCGGCCACACAATCTAGGAGCTCAGCAAGCTACCAATGTCGAGTTGTTCAGACGGTAGCAGAGAAAATATCTACATAAGCTACAGCGCCACCAAAAGAAGCCCCAGCCGCCCCCGCCGCTGGGGCTTCTTCGTGCCCAGCCGCTTCCTCACCCTACCTTGTACAACTATTCCCCAAATCCAAAAAATACTTGTACACCCCGCCCCACGTTACTGTACAAGAATTCTCGCAAAACCGGAAATACTTGTACAACCCCGTATGCCGCGCCGCTCCCGTACCGCAACCAACCTGTTAGTCCGCCTGCGGACATGGTTTGGGCTCGACCAGGAAGCGTTGGCGCTTTATCTGGGGGCTAGTCCCGCCCTTATCCGGTCGATAGAAACCGGCCGGCGGACCCTCACCACCAACCTACTGCAGGCCCTACTGCCACTGATGCAGCAGTTGCCGCCGGCCGATGTGCCGGCCGCCCCGCTGCCGCCCGGAATGCCCGCCCCCGAGGCAGCGGAGCTGGATTTTCGGCGGCGCGTGTGCCAGCAGCAGTTGGCCCGTTTCGGCCGGGAGCTGGCGGCCCTGGAGGAGCGGGGCCGGGTGGCCGGGCACTGGGCGCAGGCGCTGCCGGCCTTGCAGCAAGAAGCGGCAGCTTCTGCCCCGGCCACGGCGGCGGAGGCCGAGCGGCAGGCCTGGCTCAGCGGCTGGCTGACGCGCCAGGCCCGGCCGCTGCCGCCCGAGGCCAGCACGCGCTGGCACCTGCTGCGGGCGCGGGTGGCGGCCCTCACCGCCGAGCTAGCCACCCTGGCGGAAGCGACCGGTGGGGCGGGCGCCTAAACCTTTGGGCCGCTACATACTAAGGCGCCGGAGGTGGCGTTCAGGGGCAGAACATTCCTTTTTCCCACCTCTTATTTTTTCAACCCGTATGGCCCTCGATTTTTCATCCCTTACCGACCGCGCTACCTGCGACGCAGCTACTGCCGAAATTGAGTTTGAGCTCAACACCTTCAATGCCCGCGAGGTGGTGGGCGACGTGGCCGACCAGCGCGCCACCCGCACCAAAACCAGCACGGCCGCGCAGCTGGCCAAAGTGAATTCCAAGATAGCCTCGGCCGATATCCTGCTGGCCACCGCTGGCATCGATGCCGAGCTGCTCGAAACCACCACCGACGAGCGGGCAGCCCTGCTCGTGCAGCAAACCCGCCTCATCAAGCGCAACCGCCTCGCCACCGGCCTGGCTCGCTTCCTGGCCGACGTGGATGCGGCGCAGGTGGAGGCCCAGGTAGCCACGCTCACGGCCATTAAGGACGGCATTGCGGCGCACCGGGCCACGCTGCCCGCGTAAGGCCAGCGGCTCAGTCCGGTGAAGCTGGTTGGGCAGTCGTCTAAGCCAGAGCCAGCTCCCCCTTCCGAGCGCCGCCGAAGAATGACCTTTTATCGACTTTCTCAACAGCCTCTCCTACAAAGCCCCGCCGGCGCTGCCGTTGCGGGGCTTTTTTTGGGCTTTTCGGCTGGCCCAGATGCGCCACGCCACGCCGGCAGCAGCGGCGGCGTGGCACTTCCTGCAGATGTTCTGGTATTTCTCCTAACCTTCGTTAGCTTTATCGGCAGCGCTGCTACGCCCACTCATGGTCTGGCCGGCTTCGGATAGCCTCACCTTCCCTTCCCCCCACCATGCCCACACAGCTAACCAACGGTTTCGGCAAAGTCTACCTGACCATCGACTACGATGCGGCCAACCAGTGGGTCTACAACGACTGGATCGGTTACCAGACCTACACCGGCATCATTGCCGGGGCCGATGCCTGCCTGCTGCCGCTGCGCGAGCACGCCTGCTCCTGCCTGCTCAACGACAACCGCCGGGTGATTGGCCCCTGGGACCATGCCGTGGAGTGGATCGTGACCAACTGGGCCAACCGCGCCGCCGAGCAGGGCCTCACCCACTTCGCCCACGTCGCCAGCCCCGACTCGCTGGCCGCCCACTCCGCCGAGGCCATGCACCTGGGCATCGGCGGGCGGCTGCAGATGCGCATGTTCGGCGATATGGCGCAGGCGCAAAGCTGGCTGCGGGCGGCCCGGCTGGGGGCAGTTGAGAAACAGGTCGTGTAAGCCCTCGGGCCGGTTTGCAGAGAACTGTACCTAGCGCGGCCTCGGGGGACCTCACCCCCGGCCCCTCTCCTTAGGGAGAGGGGAGCCTGACGACCTGGGCACCAACCGGAGAAGCGCAGGAATTTAGGGCGTATGGCCTATAGCGTGGCGGTTTCGCGTTACTGGCCCACCTCCCTTCCCGCTGCCCGCAATTTCTGCCGACCTTTGCCGCGCTTACCCGCGCTGCTGCTTCCATGCCCCTTTTCAAAAGCAAGGTCTATACGGCGGGCTTCTGGCTGATGTGCCTGAGCTCGTTCCTGTTTTTTATGAGCTTCAACATGCTCCTGCCCGAGCTGCCCGACTTTCTCACGCGGCTGGGCGGGGCCGAGTACAAGGGCTTCATCATTGCTTCCTTCACGCTCACGGCGGGCCTTTCGCGGCCTTTCAGCGGCAAGCTGGCCGATACTGTAGGGCGCATTCCGGTGATGGTGTTCGGGTCGCTGATCTGCTTCGTGTGCGGCTTTTTCTACCCCTGGGTCACGACGGTGGGCGGGTTTCTGCTGCTGCGGCTGCTGCACGGCTTCAGCACCGGCTTCAAGCCCACCGGCACGGCCGCCTTCATTGCCGATATCATTCCGTATGAGCGCCGCGGCGAGGCCATGGGGCTGCTGGGCGTGGCGGGCTCTTTGGGCATGGCCGCCGGGCCGGCGCTGGGGCCCTACATCACGGCCGCTACCTCGCTCGATACGCTATTCTATGCCTCCTCGGGCCTGGCGCTGCTAAGCCTGGCCGTGCAGGGCACCATGACGGAAACCCTACCCGCCGGGCAGCGGCAGCGCTTTCGCTGGCACCTGCTGCGCCTCAACTGGCACGAGGTGCTGGAGCCGCAGGTGTTCGGACCGGCGCTGGTCACGCTGCTGTGCCTGTTTCCGTTCGGGGCCATCCTCACCGTGATACCCGACCAGAGCCAGGCGCTGGGGCTGAAGGCGGCCGAGAAAGGGTTGTTTTTCACCTGCTTCACGCTGGCCTCGCTGCTGGTGCGCCTCGTGGCCGGCCGCGCCTCCGACCGCTACGGCCGGGTGCCGGTATTGCGCGTGTCTACGGTGCTGCTGGCCACGTCGCTGCTGCTGCTCACGCTGGCAGCCTCCAAGGCGGTGTTTCTGGGGGCGGCGCTGCTGTTCGGCATTGCCTCGGGCCTGAACTCGCCCACGCTCTACGCCTGGACCATCGACCTGAGCCACCCCGAGCGGCGCGGCCGGGCCGTGGCCACCATGTACATTGCCCTCGAAGCCGGCATCGGGCTGGGTGCCCTGCTGGCCGGCTGGATTTTCGGCAACGTGGCCGCCCATCTGCCTTATGTGCACGCCCTGAGCACGGGCTGCACGCTGCTGGCGCTGGGGTATCTGGTGTGGGGCCTACCGAAGCCGCGAGTGGCCGGGGTGGCGTGAAACGAGAGTCAGCTATGCACTTTTTGCGCAACTGAGACCTTTTTTGTGACTAGTTACAGCAGAAACAAGGATAGCTCAGTACCAAAATCGGCCCTGTGTGTCGTAGCGAGCTTCTAAGAGCGTGTTTGAATTAATTCCGAACGTCATGCTGAGCGAAGTCGAAGCATCTCTACCACGCCGTTTGGTTGGCATTGCAACGAAGGGTAGAGATGCTTTGACAAGCTCAGCATGACGTAAACGGGTTTTGCGCAATTCTCAAACACGCTTTAATGCGTTGGGATGCTTTTGATAAACCGCGTTTCGGCGTAGCAGTGCACAACCGGCTCTAGGGGACGTAGTTGAGCTTACTCAAACGGACGGTACGGCAAAAACCCGGCAGGGAATGCCTGCCGGGTTTACTTAAAAGTTGAGCCACCGGCTTTTACCGTGCGATAATCAGGCGCTGCATCTCAGCTTTGCCGTTCACCACAAGGCGGCAATAATACAGACCGGAGGTCAGCGGCTGGCCGTCGAGCACGAATGCGTACTGCTGCCCGCCGCTTACCTCTCCGTCATAGAGGGCCGCCACGCGCTGGCCCAGCGCGTTGTAGACCACGACTTGGGCGTGGCCATCAAGCGGGGCCCGGAACGACACGGTGGCTTGACTCCCGGTCGGGTTTGGGTACACGGCCAGCTCGTTGGCGCTGCCCGTGGCATCCGCCGAAGATGCCACGCGAGCCGACAAGCCGGGGCAGGCCCCGAGCCGGTCGCTAGGGTGGTCGGTCAGGTGGTCTCTCACGCCATTGGGCGCGATGCAGAGTTGGTTGCCGTTGTGGCACACCAGCACCTTATCGTTTTTGCTGCCGCAGCGCACGTCAACCACCTTGAGCGTGACGCTGGCCGTGGCCGTGCAGCCCGAGGAGCTGGTGGCCGTGACGGTGAAGGTGAACGTGCCGGGCAGAGTAGGCGTGAACACGGGGTTGGCGCTGTTCGCGTTGCTCAGGTTCGTGGCCGGGCTCCAGGCATAGGTCACGCCGACTGCACTGCCGAGTTCCGACGCGGTGAGCGTGGCGCTTCGCGGCCCGTAGCCCAGGTATAGGTTCGTGGGGATGCCGCCGGTGAAGACGCTCGTCGCGGGCGTGACGGCAATGCCCGGAGTGGGAATGGTGCCCAGCACCGTAACCGTCGCCGTCGCCGAGCTGGTATTGCCCTGGGCATCCGTCACCGTCAGGGTCACGGAATTCGGACCCAGGTTGGCGCAGGTAAACGCGCTGGGCGACACGCTCAGCCCGCCGCCCGCCGCGAAGCCGCAGTTGGCCGTCGAGCCGTTGTTCACCGTGGCCGCCGTGATGCTGACGTTGCCCGTCCCATCAAGCGCCACCGTGGCATCCTGGGCAATGGCCTGCGGAGCGCAGACCGTGAAGAGGACGCCGTTGGAGGTGCCGACGGGCGTGGTGAGGGTCACGTTGCCCGTGGTGGCGCCCGCCGGCACGGTGGCCGTGGCCGTGGTGGCATTCGTGACCGAGAAAGTAGCCGCGGCCGTGCCGTTGAAGCTAATGCCGGTGGCCCCGGTGAAGCCGGTCCCCGTCAGCGTCACGACCGTGCCCGCCACGCCGCTGTTGGGCGAGAGGCTGCTCAGGGTGAGAGGAGCCGGGGTGATGGTGAAGTTGGCGTTCGAGATGTCGAAGAAGTAGTTGTCGGCCGCTTCCACCATGACGCGGACCTGGGTCTGGGTGCCAGCAAAGCTGGGCGCTACCACCACGGCCGAGCCGTCGTTGGCTTCGTTGGCGGCCAGCAGCGTGGGGTACGTCAGGCCGCCGTCGAGGCTCAGACGCAGGTTCACCAGGGCGCAGCTTACCGGGGCCGCCGTTGTGCCGGCCACGTCCCAAGTCACGGTCTGGGACGTGCCTCCGGTCCAGGTCACGGCCGTGTTGGGGGCCGTCACCACGAAGGGCCCAGCGGCGCTGCTCACGTTCAGGTTCACGAAGGCCGAGTAATCCACGCCGCCAATCACGCCGGCCGGGCCGCTGTGCGCGTCGCGGGCCGTGCAGCGGAATTTCAGCGTGCGCGTCACCGTGGGCAGCCGCTCGCCAATCAGGGTGGTGTTGTTCACCAGCTCGTTCAGGCGCGGGAAGTAGCGCGTGCCACTGGCCGTGGGGTTGAAGGAGCGAAACAAGGGCACGTTCTGGCCCGCCACTTGGGGCGCTGTGGGCGACTGTTGCGGCCCCAGGTCCATTTCTTCCCACGAGTAGGTCAGCGCGTCGCCCTCCGCGTCGGTGGCCGTGGCCGTGAGCTTGAAGGGCGTGCCCCCGGGCAGCGTCAGGCCGCTGGCCGGGGCCGCCACCACCGGCGCCGTGTTGCCGGTGGCCGTGCTCGTTCCGCAGGTGGTACCGCTGATAAAGGCGCGCATTTCCTGGTAGTTGCCCGTGTGAAACGTGGCGTCGGAGTTGGGCTGCAGGTTGTTGGCCGCGCCGCAGATGCCGGCGTAGGCCATGATGGTCGAGCCCGAACCGGGCTCCCACGCCGTGCTGGCGTTGCGGTTGCCGCCGGAGCAGCTGCCGCCGTTGCCGTTGAAGGGGTGGTTGCCGCTGAACTGGTGTCCTATCTCGTGGGCCACGTAGTCGATGTCGAACGCGTCGCCCACGGGGCTGGACGAGCCGGTCAGGCCGCGGGCCTTGCTGGCCCCGCACACCACGCCCAGGCCGGCCACGCCGCCGCCGCCCGTCCCATACAAGTGGCCGATGTCGTAGTTCGCCGAGCCGATGACGGAGTTGATGGTGGCCACGTTGGCCGCCAGGTCGCCGCTGGTGTTGGCGTACGGGTCGGTGGCCGCATTGGTGTATATCAACAGGTCAGTGTTGGCCACTAACACGAGGCGCACGGCCAGCTCCTTTTCGTACACGCCCACCACGCGGTTCACGCTCGTGACGATGGCGGCCAGCGCCGAGGCCACCGTGCCCCCGTGGAAGGTCGTGTACTCGCCGGTGGCGGCCATGGCCAGGCGGTACGTTTTCAGCACGGGCCCGCTCGCCAGAGCCGCGGCCGAGCGGGCGTACGCGGCCACCCGGGCCTCGCTGGCCTTGAGTTCGGCGGCGCTGGGCGCGAAGCCGCAGGTCATGGCCGGGCCCGCGGCCGCGCGGTCCATGTCGTTGGTGTAAAAGGCGAGGTACTGCCCGGCATCGGTCCGGGTCACCGGGTCGATGTAGAAGCTCTTGCCGTCGGCCGTCAGCACCTGGGCGTGGAAGCCCTGGGGCGTGAGGTCGAGCCGCACCGAGGCCGACGCGTCGTCGAGGCCGGTGCCAGCGTAGGTTTTGATTGCCGGGAACTGGGCCGCCAGCGCGGGCGCCATCACCTGTGCTTCGCGGATAGCAAAGCGGCCGGTGCGGCCATCGGGCAGCGGCAGCGCCAGCACCAACGGCGCCGCGCTGGCCTGGGTTTCGCGCGGGGCAGTGGCCAAGGCGGCGCGCAGGCCGGCCACGTCCAGGGTCAGGGCCCGGGAGTGAAACAGGGCGCGGGCCAGCGGCGAGGCGGCGGAGCGAGCGGCTGCGTCGGCCTGGAAGAAAGAAGCTGGGTGCTGCGCCTGTGTGCCGGTGACCAAGCTGGCCAGCAACAACAGCAGCGCCGCGCGTCGGCCGAGCCGGCCAGGACTAACCGGGGCCAGCAGCCCAACCAAAAAACGTAACAAGTACAAGAAATCCATGGCGAAATACTGAGAATGTGGATGAAAACCAACTGCGACAAAAGCGTTGGCAGCGCCGTGTCGGCTACCGCAGCAAGCTCTTGTTCAGGCAAAGGGCCCCGGCCGCGCGAAACGCAAGGGTGGAATTGCCCCTAAGGGCCTGCCCGGGGGGCCTGCCGGGCAACAGCCCGCTGCCGGGTTTTGGCTTTGCCGTCGACGCGCAAGCGGCACCGGAACAGGCCCAACTGGAAAAGGTGCGAACAACGAGCGCGGCAGGCAGGCATGCGTTAGGGGCTGAACTGGCGAACACGCGCTAGTAGACGTCTTGAATAGGTGAAAATAAGTAGATAAATATTTATATTCAAATTATTATATATATAACATAAAGGGGTTGCGCTACTAACTGGGCAAAGAAGCACGGGAAGCGCCTTTGCCACCCGCTACGAGAAAACCGCCTCCTCCTTTTTGGCCGTCGCCCGCCTGCTGGCCGTCCTCGATTGGCTCCGATGACTGTCCACACTTTCTAGCGAAAGAGTAGCGCGAAAATCCGTTTCGCGACGAGCGAAGCGAGTATCGAAGTCGCGCAGGGCCACCCACGCGCGCACCGCGCTGCGCGGAACCGATTTTCGCGCTACTCTCCACAGGCGCTTGCCCAGCTGGAATTCTGGCCGGATAATCGCATCTTCCCCGCCTGCCCCGGTCACTGCCGGCCGGGGCCTTCACCCTCTGCTACTATGGTTTCTTCCCTGCTTCCTGCCCTGGCCGCGCTGCTGAGCGGCTTTTTGCCCGCCTCTGCTCCCGCCGTTTCGGCTTCGGTGCCCGCTTTCGCCACGGCGCTGAGCCAGCCGGCCACGCTCAACTTCTGGCGCGAGGTGCCCGCCGCCGAGGCCCGCCGCCTGGGCAAGCCCCGGCTGGCTCCCACGCGCTACCGGGTGTTTCGGCTCGATTTGGCCGGCCTCCAAAAGGAGCTGGCCCGCGCCGACGCCAGCAGCGGCCCCACCGTGCTGCTGCCGCTGCCCAACGGCACCTGGCCGGCTTTCCAGCTGTGCCTCAGTGGTGTAATGGCTCCGGCGCTGGCCGCCAAATACCCCGAGCTGCGCACCTACGCCGGCCATGCGGTAGCGGCCCCGGCCGACTATGTGCGCCTGGAGACTACGCCGGCCGGCCTGCGGGCTATGTTGGTATGCGCAGGCCGCACCTATCTGCTTGAGCCTTACCGGGCTGGCGACACGCGCCATTATATCTGCTTCGATAAGGCCCTGCTGCCGGCGGGCAGCAAACAGCCCTTTGAGGTGCCGGGCAGGCCAGTGCGATGAGTACAAGCCAATAGCCAACGAATAATCCTGTTGCCAAAGCGAAAAGCAGGAGAAAAAGCTTTTATCTTAGGGCTGCAATTGACTTGAATTTTCCTTCCACCCTCCTCCTTTTCTCACTCAGTATGATTTCAAGCTTTACGAAGGCAGTGCGTACATGGCAGCCAGCCCTGTTGGGCGGCCTGTTGTTCGCGGCGGCCGGAGCACCGCACAGCGCCACCGCGCAGCGCGTGCTGTGGGCCGATGATGCGCAGACCGCGCCCGCGGCCCGCCAGACCATGGCCCGTATCAGTCAGTACCGCCCCATTTCGGTGCAGCTGGAGGCTATGCGCGCCACCCTGGCGCAGGCCCCCACCGAGCAGGGAGCCGGGGCCCGCAACTCGGCCACGGTAGTTTCGCTGCCAATGCCCGACGGCACCTCCCAGCGCTTCCGCGTGGTGGAAGTGCCCGTGATGGCGCCGGCGCTGGCCGCCAAGTACCCCAGCATCAAAACCTACGCGGCGCAGGGCATCGACAACCCCGCCGCCACTGCCCGTCTCGACGTGACGCCCGCCGGCTTCCACGCCATGATTATGCAGGCCGGCCGCACGGTCTACATCGACCCTACGGCCAACGGCGACACCGAGCACTATGTAGTGTTCGATAAGCAGGCTATGAACCAGAAAGGGTTTACCTGCCTTAATACCGATGCCCAGGACGTGGGCGTGCCCCAGCCGGCCACGCTGCCGCGCGTGCCCAACGGCACCCAGCTGCGCACCTACCGCATGGCCCTGGCCTGCACCGGCGAGTATGCCGCGGCCGTGTGCGCCCCGGCGGCCGCCACCGTGCCGCTCACGCTGGCCAAAATGGTGACCTCCGTGAACCGCGTGGATGGCGTGTATGAGCAGGAAGTGGCCGTACGCCTGGTATTGGTAGCCAATACCGACCAGCTCATCTACCTGAACGGCAGCTCTGACCCCTACACCAACAACAGCGGCTCGGCTATGCTGACGCAGAACATCAGCACCGTCAACTCCATTATCGGCTTCTCCAACTACGACATTGGCCACGTGTTCAGCACGGGTGGCGGCGGCGTGGCCTATAAGCCTTCGGTCTGCCTCACCAACAAGGCTGGCGGCGTAACGGGCCTGCCCAACCCCGTCGGCGATGCCTTCGATATTGACTACGTAGCCCACGAGGTCGGCCACCAGTTCGGCGGCGACCATACCTTCAACAGCAGCACCGGGAACTGCGCCGGCGGCAACCGCGCCGCCACATCGGCCTACGAGCCGGGTTCCGGGGTCAGCATCATGGCCTATGCCGGCATCTGTGCCCCGCAGGACCTAGCTAACAACAGCATTCCGTACTTCCATTCGCGCAGCTTCGACCAGATCGTGGCTCACATCACCGGCGCGGGCAACTGCGGCGTGGTGACGGCGACCAACAACGTGGTACCCGTAGTAAATGCCGGAGCCAACTACGCCATTCCCTACCGCACCCCGTTCACCCTCACCGGCTCGGCCACCGATACCGATCCGCTGACCTACTCGTGGGAGCAGTACAACCTGGGGGCCGCCGGTTCTCCTAGCGTACCAGTAGGTGATGCGCCGATTTTCCGGATGTACTCGCCCACGGCTTCGCCTTCGCGCACCTTCCCCAAGATCTACAACCTGATTACCAATACCGACACCATCGGGGAGCAACTGCCCACGTACGCCCGCAAGCTGATTTTCCGCCTCGTGGCCCGCGACAACCGCGTGAACGGCGGCGGCGTGGACTACGACTCGATGAACGTGGCCGTGGTTTCGACGGCCGGCCCGTTTGTGGCTACCTACCCGAACACTTCGGGCTCCATCATTTCGTGGCTGGCCGGTACACCGCAGGAAGTGCGCTGGGACGTGGCCAATACTACCGCGGCCCCCGTTAACGCGGCCAACGTGGACATTATGCTCTCTACCGACGGCGGCCGCACCTACCCTACCACGCTGCTGGCCAACACGCCCAACGACGGCGTGCAGACCCTGACGCTGCCCGCCACGCTGGCCAGCTCATCTACGGCCCGCATCAAGGTGCAGGCTTCGGGCAATATCTTCTTCGATATCTCGAACCAGAACTTCTCGCTCCGCGCCGCCACGGCTCCCACGTTCTTCCTCACGCCCAGCGTGGCCGGCAATGCCGCGCTGCCCAACGTGTGCGCCGGCAGCACCACTACGTTCAACGTAGCGGTAGGTCAGCTGCAGGGCTTCAGCGGCGCGGTTGCGCTGTCGGCGGCCAACCTGCCTACGGGCCTCACGGTTTCTTACGCCAATGCTACGGTGAACACCGGCAGCAGCACTCAGGTGACGGTGACGGCCAGCGCCGCCACGGCTTCGGGTACCTACGTTATCAACCTAGTAGGCACCAGCGGCAGCGTTACGCAGACGCAGCCCATGCAGATTGTGGTGCGCCAGGCTTCTACGGTAGCCCCCGCGCCCGTTGGTCCGGTTGGTCCGAATCGCACGTCTACCCGGCCCCGCTTCACCTGGAATGCCCTGGCTGATGCCGTCAGCTACGAGGTGCAGGTAGCCACTGACGCCGCTTTCACCAACATCGTATTGACGCAGGCCAACATCATCGGCACGGGCTTCACGCCTACCACCGCCCTGACGGCCAATGCCACCTACTTCTGGCGCGTGCGGGCCGTGAGCCCCTGCGGCACCACACCGTTCTCGGCCGCCACGCAGTTCCAGACTGGTCTGGAGGTTTGCAATACCATTGTGGCCACGCAGGTGCCGCGCGTTATTCTGCCCAGCGCCAATGCGAGCGTTACTTCCATCATCAACGTAGCCAGCTCCGACCGGGTGGTGGGAGTGCGTCTGCGCAACCTGGCTATCAACCATCCCGACGTAAGCGAGCTGGAAATCAGCCTGACCAACCCCGCCGGCCGCTCGGTGGTGCTGTTTTCGCGGGCCTGCCCCGGCACCAGCAACCTGAGCCTGAGCTTCGACGACGCGGCCGCCGCGGCCCTGGCCTGCCCCCTCACCACCGGCACCACCTACCGCCCCGCCAACCCGCTGGCCGCGCTGATTACGGACCAGCCCAACGGCAGCTGGACGCTGCGCATCACGGACAACACGGCCGGCAACGGCGGCACGCTCACGGGCTGGAGCCTGGAGCTGTGCACCATCGGCGATGTACCGGCGGCTCCTTCGTCGCTGTCGGTTCTGCCCGGCACGTTCACGAACGGCGGCACGGAGAACGTCATTCTGTGGGCCGATAACTCGGGCAACGAAACCAGCTTCCAGCTGGAGCGCTCCTTCAACACGAACACCAACTTCCAGCTGGTGAGCACCACGGGAGCCAACGAGACGAACACCGTGGACCGCGTGACCACCAGCGGCCGCTACTACTACCGCGTGCGGGCCTGCAACGCCATCGGCTGCTCGGCCTACACCACTGAGGCCACGGTACTGAGCAACCGCAACACGGAATTGCTGAAAGGCATCGAAGTGTATCCGAACCCCAGCACGGGCATCTTCAAGGTGAACGTGGACAACGGTCAGCGCGGCAACATTACGTTGCGCGTGACCGATGCGCTGGGCCGCACGGTAGCCACCGAAACCCTCGTGAAAGGTGCCGCCGCCCTTCAGCATTCGCTCGACCTGAGCAAGCTGAACACCGGCGTCTATCAGCTGCACCTCGACCTGCCCAACGGCACGGCCGTAACGCGCCTGATGAAGCAATAAGCGGCTTTCGCGCTTATACCCGAAAAGGGCGGCTCCGTGCGGAGCCGCCCTTTTTTTGTGTGGCTTTTCTTGGGAGAGTGGTGATTGGGGTGATGTGTCCGCCCTCTGTCATCCTGAGCTTGCGAAGGACCTTATCACGTTCGAGGTGATACTACCGACTTGTTCGACTGGCACAAGGTCCTTCGCAAGCTCAGGATGACAGAAGACGGCGCGCCAACGTCGGCCTACGCGCCATTCACCCTCGCTAAAACCGATACCGCGCCTGCGCTTTCACTTCGCCGCGGCGCGGGCCCTGAATTTCCTCTAGGCCGGAGCCGATGGTTTGCTGGTGGCGGTAGTGGGTTTCGGCGTAGCGCAGCCATAGCGTGAGGTGGCGGGTGCATTTCACCTCCGCAATGGCATAGAGGCGCGTGCCCTGGCCGGAGAGGGCCGGAATGGAAAAGGCGTAGAGCACGTCCTGCTCGAACACGTACTGGCGGGTGTCGTAGTCGTCGGTGTCGAAGAGGGCGTAGCGGCCGCTTAGCTTGAGGGCGCGGCCCAGCGCTACGCTGGCATCCTGGGCCAGCACGTAGCCGGTGCGCAGCGGGCCGCCGTCTTCGCGGTAGCGGGTGCCCTGCAGGCGGGTGCGTAGGCTCAGGGCCAGCGTGGGGCTGGTATCATAAAACAGCAGCAGGCTTTGACGCGTGGTGGGCACCGGCAGCGGCACCAGGCGGCCGGGGTCGGCGGGGCTGGCATCATACTCCTTCACGCGGGTGCGCAACTGGGCGTAGAGCAGGCTGGTTTTGGACGGCGTGAAGGCCAACCGCACCAGCCAGTCGTGGCCCTGCGAGGGGGCCGACACCTGGTACTTCAGCCACGGAAACCAGAACTGGTCGTAGTAGGCCGACAGCTCCCAGCGGGCAATAGGACGCACTTTCAGCCCCGCATACAGGCCGCTTTCGTTGATGTTGCGGGTGTTTTCGCTCAGGGCGTTGCCGTAGAGCGTGTGGAAATCGGGGCTATAGTGGCGGTAGAGCAGCGAGGCATCCACGTTGGTGGCCAAGCTGGCCAACACGCCGTTCACCGTGCCCAGGCCGCCGCCGGTAGAGCGGGCGGTTTCGCCAAACAGCAGTAGGTTGCGCACCACGTAGCTGTAGTGCGCCCCCACGCCCAGGTTGTCGCGGCCCCGGAACTCGTAGCGGTTGTACAGCTCCGGCTGCCGCTGCAGGGGCTTGTCGAAATGCGTATTGACGGCCGTGAGGCCCGCGCTGAAATGGCCGCTGCGGCTCACGTAGCTCACGTTGCCGCCCCCGATGGTTTCGCGCAGTACCTGCCGGTTGGCCAGCTCGCTGGCCGTGCGGTGGAAGCCGGTGAGCAGCACACCCGAGGAAAACTCATCGAACTGCGCCAGCGAGTCGGTGGCCGACTGCACGTTGGCATCGGCCCGCTTGCGCGAGACGAAGGCCGTGGCCCGGATGGTGGGCGCGAGGGCCACCGTGGCCGCCGCGCCCCGAAAAAACGTGCTTTCGAGCAAGGAGGAGTAGGCCCGCACGCCCAGGCTGCTGCGCCGGATGGTGGTGATGGTTTCGGCCCCCTTCCCCACCTGCAGCCCCGACGAGAGCAGCAGCCCCTGCCCGAACTGCAATTGGTAGTCGCCGAGGGCCAGGGTTTTAAGCCGGCCGCGCTCCTGCAGCAGAAAGTGAGCGGAGTAGAAGTCGGCCCCGTAGCGGCGCTGGGCGGGGTTCCAGGCAAATTGCTCGCCGGCATCCTTTTCGGCCGTGAGGCCCAGGCTGAAGTCGCGGGCGTGGCTGACGCGGTAGCGCACCATCAACTTATCGGGCGAGCCGAGGTAGCGGCTGCTCAGGCCGCCGCTGCGGGTGCTGTCGGTGGGCGTGTAGCCCTGGCGCTGCTGCACCACCCGCTCGTAGCGCACAAACAGGGCGTTGTTTTCTTCGCGGGCAATGCGCTGCCAGAGGGAGCCCCGGCTGCCGCTGGCATTGGTCTGCACTGCCACAAAAGGAGCCACGCGGTAGATGGTGCGCAGATCGAAGCCGGCCACGCTCTGCAGCTCATACAGGCTAATGAGGCTGCCGCGCTGCTGCCGGTGGTCGAGCAGGTTGGAAATCTGGGCTTCGGAGAGCAGCAGCAAGCCGCGCAGCTCCTCGCGGCTGGCCGTGTTCAGGTTGAGCGGGGTCTGGTAGTACTGGAGCAGCGTTTCGTAGAGGTCCTCGTAGGGCACCTGGTCGCTCTGGATTTCGGCAAACAGCTCCTGCACCAGCCGGTCGAGGTCGGCCGCGGGGCGCACGTATTCCTGGGCGCGGGCGCGGGGCGCGGCCAGCAGCCACAGCAGCGGCAGGGCCAGCAGATAGCGGCGCTTCATTGGGCTTTGGGGCGTTGCAGGCTCACGCTCAGGTGCTGGCTCAGGCCCAGCCGGCTCTGCCACACGGCCGCGTAGTCGAGCCGGAACACGCCGGCCCGCAGGCCCACGCCGCCGCTGGTCTGCTGGCTTAGCGACGTAAACCCGGCCCGCACCGCCAGCGCCTCCACGGCCTGGTATTCGAGCCCGGCCTTGAAGTCGGCGGCCTGGTCCACGTCCTTCTCGGTTTCCACATTCAGCCGCACCTTTTCGGCGGGCTGATACGAGAGGCCGGCTTTTAGCACCGTGGGCACCCGCTCGTCGTCGTAGCGGGCCAGCTTCGCCTGGTTGATATTGTAGATGTACGCCCCGAAAAACAGCCGGCGCGGCACTACTTCGGCCTGCCCGCCCAGCGAGGCGGCCACCGCCCGGCGGCTGCCCAGCCCCTCAATGCTGACCTGCAGCACATCGACCCGCGCCCCGAGGCTGAACAGGCCGCCCTTGTAGCCGTAGCCCGTACCGATGCGCTGCTCGGAGTAGAGCTTGTCGCCGAAGCGCTGCACTTCCACGCCCACCACGCCGTTGCGGGCCTTGCCGCTGTTGGGCAGGCGGCCCAGCGGCAGCGCGGCAGTCAGCACAGCATTGCTCAGGGCCCGAATAAGGAAGCGGTTTTCGGCATACACGCCCCCGAAAGCCTCGGTGAGCTGGCCCAGGCCGGCCACGTTGTTGCCCATGGCCCAGCCATCGGCCAGCGCCACGGAGGCATTGCCCAGCGCCGCGGCCCGCGCCCCACGAATGCCGGGGCCGTTGCCCTGGGCTTGGGCCGAATAAGAAAGCGCGAATAAAGAAATCAGAATAACGTAGCGTTTCAGCATAAGCAGCAGAGCAGATTTTGCGAATAAGGACACCAATACAATGCTAGCATTTTCCCGGCAATAAACTGTAATATATTCTTCGCGAAGTCAGCAATTTATTTTACCTATCACCTCTCCCGTGGTGCATAAAAAAGCTCTTTCACGGGCAGTGAAAGAGCTTTTTTCATGGATGATTGGCAGCGCAGCCGGCGGCTACTCCACCAGCACGCGCCGTATGGCTACACCCTCCGCGGTTCGCACTTTCACCACGTACACGCCCGCGGGGCCGGCCGGCAGCTGCAGCAGCTGCGGCTTCTGCAGCGAAGCCACCCACTGCTGCCACACCACGCGCCCGGCCAGGTCAGCCACGGTCACGTCGGCGGGACCGGCGGCCGGGGCTTCCAGCCAGAACCGCCCCGCCGGCGCGGGGTTCGGGTAGAGCTGCAGCCAGGTGGCCGGGAGCTGGCCGGCGGCCGTGGCGGTACTGAGCACCGGCGGCACCGTGACGCGGAACGTGCGCGTGATGGTGCCATTCGTGCTTTGGCCGTTGCTTACCGTAAGGCTGATAACGACCGTGCCGCCGCGCGTGGCGCTGATGGTGTAGGGCAGGCTGCCGGTGCTGGCGGGGCTGGTGTAGCTTACCGGCCCCACAGCCACCAGGCCCGCATCGGAACTGACGGCCGTGACGGTGAGCGGCAGCGTCTGGCCAGGGTCGCCGTCGGTAATGCCGGTGAGTGGCACGGGCAGCTGGCTCGTCAGGCTGCGGTCGGCGGTGCGGTCAGCGATGGGGTCGAGGGTGGGCGGGCCGGCCGCGCTGCCGGGCTGGTAGAATATCCGGAAGGTGCGGCTGAAGCTGTTGCTGATGGCCTGCCCGTCGTTCACGGTGAGCGTGACGGTGGCGTAGAGGCCGGGCTGCAATGCGGCGACCGGCAGCACGTACTGCCCGGTAGTGGCCGGGCTGGTATAGGTGAAGCTGCCGTTGGAAATGGCCCCGCCGCCCGCCAACGATACCGAGGCGGCCAGCGTCAGCGTCTGATTTTCATTGGCTGCGCCCGAAGTGATGCCCGACAAAGCCACCGCAATCTGGCTAGTGGCAGCCTGGGTGATGATGACATCGGGCACCGCGTCCAGCGTGGGCGCGTCGTTCAGGGGCGCGATGCTGACGGTGAACGTGCGGCTGATGGTGCCGTTCTGGGGCTGCCCGTCGGAGGCCGTTACGGTGATGGTGCAGGTGCCGAACGCATCGGGGGCGGGCTGGAAGCGCAGCGTGCCGGTGGTGGTGGGGCTGAAGTAGCTGATGGTCGGCGGGGGAATCAGCGCGGGGTCGGAGCTGCGGACGGTGAGCGTGACGCTCTGCCCGGCATCGCCGCCGTTGCTGATGCCGCTCAGGGCCACGGTTTGCGGACCGGCATCTTCGCTCAGCGTCAGGTCGGCGAGGGCATTGAGAGTGGGCGGATTGTTCTGGTTGGGGTTGGCGGCGGGGTTGTAGCGGTAGAGTGAAAGCAGATCATTAGTGGCAGTGGTCGTCACGATATCGGTGCGGCCGTCGCCGTCGAAGTCGCCGGCCAGGGCCTGGCGCGTGCCGCTGGGATTGGCAAAGCTCACGGGCTGATTGAAGCTGCCGCCCACGTTGCGCCACACCGACAGCCGCGCCCCATCCGTCACCAGAATGTCCAGGCGGCCGTCGCCGTCGGCATCTGCCGCGGTCAGGGAGCGGTTGATGGAGCCGCTGGTGGCCAGCTGCGAAGAGAATATCTGCACGCCCTGAAACGCCGTGCCCGAGGCGGCCCGCTCGTACAGCAGCAAGTCGTAGCCGCCCTGCGACGAGCTGGCGGAGCGCAGAATCAGCACGTCGGTGCGGCCATCGTCGTCGAAGTCGGCCACCGCCAGCCGGTACTGAATCAGCGACAGCGCGGTGGTTTCTGGGGCATTGAAGCCGGTATTGGCCGCATTGCGCAGCAGCACCGTGAGGCCACTGCTATTGATACCCAGCAGGTCAGTCAGTCCATCCTGGTTGAAGTCGCCCACCGCCAGCGCCTCATTGGTATTGGGGCCGCCGGGCGCGGGCTGCAGCTGGAAGCCGCTGCCCGTGTTGCGCAGCCACTGCAGCGGCCCGCTGTTGGAAGCAATGTTGACCTTGGAAATGAAAACGATGTCTGGCAGACCGTCGTTGTCGGCATCGGCCACGCGCAGCGTGCGCAGGCCGGTGGTGCCATCGGCCAACCGCAGTCCGCCCAAATCCGGATTCTGTGCTGAGGCAAACCCGCCGCCCGCGCTGCCCAGCAGCACCGATATATCCAGGCTGCCAGCATTGCCCACCACCAGGTCGGGCCGGCCGTCGCTGTTGAGGTCGGCTACCTCCAGCTGGCTGGGCAGAAAGCCTCCGAGCAGCTGAATAGGCGGCTGAAACTGCCCGGCCGCGCCATTCAGCAGCAGCGTCACGCTGCTGCCGCCGGTGGCCGCGGCCCCGCTGGCCGTCAGAATATCCACCAGGCCATCGGCATTCACGTCGGCCCCGGCCACATCGTTCACGTTGCTGGCGGCCGGGTAGTCGGTGCGCTGGTAAGTGGCCGTGTTCAGCGCCCCGGCAAACGTGAGCCGGAACGCGGCGGTGCTGGCTTGCCGGCCCGTGGCCGTATTAATCACGGTGATGATGCTGGGCGACCTAGCGCCGGCGGGCACCGTGGCGCTAAGCTGGGTGGCGCTGGCCGCCGTGAGCGTAGCCCGCACCCGCCCCACAAACACCGCATTCTGCGCTGCCGTAGCCGCAAAGCCACTGCCCGTCAGGGTGATGGTAGTGCCCGCCGGGCCGCTGGCCGGGGCCACGGTAGTGAGCGAAACTGGATTCTGGGCCCGGCTCGGGGCAGTCAGGCCAACCAGCAGCAGGCTGAAGAGGGCGAGTAAACCGTGTTTCATGGGAGAGCAGAAAAACGTGCGACTAGTCTTATGCAGGACTGCAACCGCCAAAATTTGTTGCGCTTAGCCACGACTATTTTTGCCTTTCGCGGCAGTGACATTGGTAATGCGGACAGTGGTCCAGCCGCTGTTTTATTCCTCACAATGCTTCTGCACAAAAAAGTGCCCCGGCATCTTCCGATACCGGGGCGCTTTGGTAGCGTGGTGCTGGAACGGGGGCTTACATGCCCGCGCCGGCTGCTTCTTTCTCTTTCTTCTTTTTGACTTTGGTTTTGCCGCCATCAGCCGACTTCACTTTCATCTTTTCCACGTCGCTCATCTCGCCGAGCATGGCCGCGCCGCTGCCGGCCGGGCCCACGCCGGGGTTCGGGCCGTTATTCACGATGGTCATTTCATCGACCAGGCTCTTGGCCCCGCCCAGCTTCTCGATGCACCAGAGCACGTAGCGGATATCCACGTTGATGCAGCGCTTCAGGTTCGGGTCGTAGGCCAGGTCGCCGGTCATGGCTTCCCAGTTGCCGTCGAAGGCAATGCCGATCAGCTCGCCGCGGCCGTTGATGACGGGCGAGCCGGAGTTGCCGCCGGTGATGTCGTTATCCGTAATGAAGGCCACGGGCAGCTGGCCGTTCTTGTCGGCGAAGCGGCCGTAGTCCTTGGCCTTGAGCAGGGCCAGCTCCTTGACGGGCACCGCAAACTCGGGGTTCGTGGCATCTTCCTTCTCCAGAATGCCCTGAGCGGTGGTTTTGTAGTCGTACTGGATGGCGTCGCGGCCGTTGTAGGGGCGCACAGTGCCGTAGCTCAGGCGCAGCGTGGAGTTAGCGTCGGGCGAGTACACCTTGTCGGTATTCTTGGCCCGCAACGCGGCCACGTAGGCGCGGTTGGCGCGGCCCAGTGGGGCCTGGAAAGCCTGCTGCTTGGGCAGAATGTTCTGGGTGTAGTTGGTATACACCGAGTTCATGGTGGCGAAGGCCGGATCTTTTTCCAGCTGGGCCAAAGTCGGCTTGGCCAGGAAGGCTTCCACTTTGGCTTTCGAGGTCAGGAAGCTGTTGGCAAACACGTAGTCGGCGTACTTCTTCAGCGAGCCGCCGTACTGCTTCTCCACGGTGCGGAAAATCTCCGGGTGCTGAGCCTTGGGCACATCGGTGTAGTACATCTGCATGAGGGCCGCGTACACCTTTTTATCGGTGGCTACATTGTAGTCTTTGAAGAACTCTTCCACCGGCTCTTTCAGGTCGGCGGTGGCTTTTTTCACGGCGGCGGGGTCGGCTTTGGGGTCTTTCAGCAGCGTGTAGAGCGGCAGCATCCGGGCGGCGAAGGCCGTCAGCTCGTTGCCGAAGGCGGCCTCGTTGAGGTACACGCTGGTCAGGTTGTACTCGCGCAGGCCGGTGTAGCTCTGGTTGATGTCGTTCAGGGCCGCGCCGTAAAGCTGGGTGCGGGCGGGGTCAGCGGCAATCCACTGGGCCAGGGCGGCCTCTTCGGTTTGCTTGGCCTCCACCGTTTTCAGGCGCTTCATGCCCTCGTTCTGACCCAGGTAGTACTTCCAGTAGTTGGCGATGCCGGCGTACTTAGAAGCGTATTTCAACCGGATGTCGGGGCTCTGGTCCATGTCTTCCTTCCACAGCTTGAGGCGCTTGTCGCGCAGCTTCACGCGGGCGGGGTTGCTCTGGTCCAGCGTCAGCTGCAGGCCGGCGGCGGGCAGGAAGCGCTGGGTGCGGCCCGGAAAGCCGAACACCATGGCGAAGTCGCCCTCGCTCACGCCCTGCAGGCTTACCGAAAGGTGCTTTTTGGGCTGGTAGGGCACGTTATCGGTCATCGGCCCGGTGGTGGGCTTGTTGTCTTTGGAAGCGTACACGCGGAACATGGAGAAGTCGCCAGTGTGGCGGGGCCACATCCAGTTGTCGGTGTCGCCGCCGAATTTACCCACCGCTTCCGGCGGCGCGCCCACCAGGCGCACGTCGCCGAAGCGCTGGTACACGAAGAGGTAGTATTCGTTGCCGGCGAAAAAATCGCGCACGTAGGCCACGTACTGGCCGTTTTCCTTGGCGGCATCGGCTATTTCCTTCTGGTGCTTCTGCACCAGGGCCGTGCGCTCCTGCTCACTCATTTGGGGCGTCACGCCCTCCAGCACTTTGGCGCCCACGTCTTCCATGCGCACCAGAATATCCACGAACAGGCCGGGGTTGGTTTTTTCATCGGCGGGCGTGGCGGCAAAAAATCCGTCCTGGAGGATATTCTTTTCGGGGGTGCTGTGGCTTTGCAGCGCGTCGTAGCCGCAGTGGTGGTTCGAGAGCATCAGCCCGCGGCTGCTCACAAACTCGCCGGTGCAGAAGCCGCCCAGCTGCACGATGGCATCTTTGAGCGAGGCGTTGTTAACGTCGTAAATTTCTTCGGCCGTCAGCTTGAGGCCTTTTTTCTGCATGTCGGCGTGGTTGAGGCGCTTCACGTAGAGCGGCAGCCACATTCCTTCGTCGGCGCGGGCAGCGCCGGGCAGCAGCAGCACGGCCAGCAGCGCCAGGGTAAGCCAGTTCAGTTTTAGCATGGGAATTTGGGGGTAAGTGGAAAGGATTTGCAGCCAGCGGCTGTTGTCTGATTCAAAGATCAAACTTACGAACTGGCCGCGAGTTGTTGGCAACACCGCTGACGGAAGTCTGAAATGGAGCGCAGCGCAATGCGACTTCCAGCCAACTACACGCGGCAAGTCTCCAGACTGACGACCGTTGAACGAGCAGCTCGCTTATATTTCGCAAATCACCTGTTCGCTTCCCGTGCCGCAAGTCTGGAAACTTGCCTCGTGCGTCCGGCCGGAAGTCGCGCCTGCGGCTTCAGACTTCCGCCAGTCGCTCCAATCCCTCTATTTTACCTCCCCCAATGTCCTTTCTCTTCCGGCAATTCTTTCTGGCCCTGATCTGGATTTACCAGAAGCTGATTTCGCCGCTCACGCCGCCCAGCTGCCGTTTTCAGCCTACGTGCTCGGCCTACGCGGCCCAGGCGCTGCACAAATACGGGCCGTGGCGGGGCGGCTGGCTGGCCCTGCGCCGCATCGGGCGCTGCCACCCCTGGGGCGGCCACGGCTACGACCCCGTACCCTGAAGGCGGTTTTTTGCGTACACGCCAGTTCTCGCTGCTGCCTCCGCCTCGCGGGCCGGGGCAGCTTTTTTTGCACCATAGCCGCTCCTTATGCGCCATATTTTTGCTTCCACCACCCTTCTGAGTGTCCTCGTTTTGGGCAGCTGCACCGATGCCCAGAGTGACGACAAACCCGGAAAGGGCAAGAAAAACAAGGATAAAGCCGACGACCTGACCGAAGAGCTGGTGCCCGGCCTGCAGAAAGTAGGCGAGATGAGCAAAGTGACGGAAAGCTCCGGCCTGGCCCGCGCCAACACCGCCGGCACTTTCTACACCCACGCTGATGCCGGTAACGAGCCATTGCTCTATAAAGTGGACATGACCGGCCGCCTGCTGGAACGCTCCCAGCTCCCGTTCACCAACGTAGACTGGGAAAGCCTGGCCCAGGACGATAAAGGCACGCTGTTCATCACCGACGCGGGCAACAACAACAGCTCCCGCCGCGACCTGGCCATCTACCGCCTCAACCCCGGCACCTCGGAAACCACCAAAATCAGGTTCGCCTACGCCGACCAGCGGGCCTTCCCGCCGGGTAAGAAGGAGCGTAACTTCGACTGCGAAGCCTCTATCTGGCACGCCGGCAAGCTCTACCTCTTCACCAAGGACCGGGCTCAGCAGCGCACCAGCAAGGTGTATACCCTCCCCGATCAGCCCGGCGACCAGACCGCCCGCCTGCTCACCAGCCTTAGCATTCCGGGCGAAGTGACCGATGCCAGCCTCAGCCCCAACGGCCAGCGCCTGGCCCTGCTGGGCCGCGAAGAACTGTTTATTTTGGACGGCAGCGACCTGGCCTCAGCCCTAAAAGCCACGCCCCGCCGCTTCTCCCTGAAAGGTGCCGGCCAGACCGAAGGCGCGGTTTTTCTCGACGACCAGACGCTGATGATCAGCACCGAGGAAGGCTTTTTGTATCAGTATAAAATTCCACAGTAAGCACGACTGTAGAGACGCATAGTTACGTCTCGGCATTGCTGATATTGTTCAGACTGCACCTGTCGTTCAATGCCAAGACGCAAGTATGCGTCTCTACACCGTTCCCCACAAAAAAGGCCCGCTGCACAGCGGGCCTTTTTCTATTTCACTTTGACAACAGAGTCTTTCCGCGGCACGGGCTCATCCAGGTCCCGGGGCGCGTAGCCGTAGGGATTATCGGGGTTCTTGCCGGCTTGCCAGAGCACCCAGATTCCGACCAGAATCAGCGGGAGGCTGAGCAGCTGACCCAGGTTCATGTGCGTAAGCTCCAGCATCTTCCGGTCCCATTCGCCCTGGTCTACTTTCAGGTACTCGCCCAGAAAGCGTTGCGTGAAGAGCAGCACTACAAACAAACCAAACAGCAGCCCGCGCGGCGTGCGGTCCTTGGTGCGGTTCCAGAGCGTGTAAAGAAGGATTAGCAGCACCACGCAAAACAGCGCCTCATACACCTGCGTGGGGTGGCGCAGCTCGTTCGGAATGTTGGTCAGCTCGTGGTGAATCTCATTGTAGCGGGCAAACTTGAAGGCCCACGGCACATCGGTCTGCTTACCGATAATCTCGGAGTTGAACAGGTTGCCGGTCCGGATCAGCGCCCCGCCAATGGCCACCACAATCACAATCCGGTCGAGCACCCAGAGGTAGTCGAACTTGTTGTTGCGGGCAAACAGCCAGCAGGCCAGCAGAATACCGATGGTCGCGCCGTGGCTGGCCAGCCCGCCTTCCCATATCTTGAGAATATCGAGCGGGTGCGCCAGGTAGTACTGTGGATCATAGAACAAGCAGTGCCCCAGCCGCGCCCCCACCACCGTGCCGATGAGCATATAAATGGTAATCACATCGACCCAGCGCGGCGACACCCGCTCCGACTTATAAATGTGCGACAGCACGAAGGTGCCAATCACGAAGCCCGACATGAACAGCAGCCCGTACCAGCGCAGCGTCAGCGGGCCAATGTGGGCGATGACCGGGTCGGCGGTCCAGGTAATGTAAGCAAGCAAAGAAACCATAGGGAGTTATTTCGGGTGCAGCGGTAAAGGTAACGGTTTGCAGACGCGGCGTAGTAGGTGGAGGCGGGACGCTACAGCGCGTTTAATTCCTGCTGAAAGCCGCCGCTCAGGATCGGGAAGCGCAGCCAGGAGCGCGGGTCCACATTGTAGTCGTCGAGGTGGAAGGCCGGGGCGTACCGCTCGCGCTTCCACTGGTTGCGGCTCCAGAGGGTGTAGAAGCGTCGCACGTACGTTTTGAGCTGCTCGGGTTCGTAGCCCTTTTCCTCGGCCACCAGCGTAGCCAGCACCTGCGCGGGGCTGAGGCGGTTGTAGAAGGCCAGCCGCTCGATGCGGTTGAGCAGCACGTAAGGCATCAGGTCCCGCTCGTCGGTCTGCTTGTCTTCCAGGGGGCGCAGCTCGGCGGTGGGCTGCAGGGCATTCACGTGGCGCAGGCCGGGGTAGCCCAGCTCGGTTTCGGCCCAGCGCAGCCACTTTTTCACGAAGTCCTTATCCACGCCCGCAATGGGCGAGATGCTGCCGGCCGTGTCGCCGTCCATGGTGCAGTAGCCCACGGAGGCTTCCGAGCGGTTGGAGGTCGTCAGCAGCAGGCAGTTGAGCACGTTGGCCAGCATCCAGATACCGGGGGCCCTCACCCGCGCCTGAATGTTCTGCAGGGCCAGGTCGTCGGTCTGCCAGGTCAGTGGCCGGCCCAGCGCGTGCTCAATCTTGCCCACGTAGCCGGTCACTTCCTGGTCAATTTCCCAGTTGAAAAACACGGCCCCCAGCGAATCAGCCAACTCTTTGGCCGAGGTATAAGTATCATCCGACGAGTTGACGGTGCCCTGGTACGCGCAGGTGAGCAGGTGGCGTACCAGCTGCTGGTTTTCGCTGAGGCCAGTGGAGCTGAGCGCCGCTGGAGCAGCTTCCGTTTTTTGCAAAGCGGCGCCGCCGGCTCCGGTTTGCTGCACTACGTCTTTAGCAGCCTCAAAGCATCCACTCCGCCGCTTAAACTCCTCTACGCCCAGCTCGGCCACGCCCAAGCGCACCATTTCGGCCACGCCCACGGCGCACATGCACGAGTCAGCCCCGCCGCTCAGGCTCAGCACGAAGCCCCGGCTGCGGGCCTTGCGCAGATAGTCGAACAAGGCCAGACTCAGCGCCTGATTCAGCTCACGGTATTCGTCGGGCACGGGCAGCGGCGCAATGGTTTCCACCAGCGGCAGATCGGCTTGAAAATCAACGTCTACGCACTCCATGTCCACTTCCTTGAAGCTCAGCAGCTGGTTGCGCAGCAGCAGATGGCCGTTGCGGGCTACCAGAATTTCGCCGTCGTAGATCATGCGGCCGGCCTCGTTGCCGAGCAGGTTGGCGTAGAGGTAGGTGCAGCGGAAGTTGCGCGAGGCATTCAGCACCAGGTTGTAGCGCACGTCGGTTTTGCTCATGGCAAAGTGGCTGGCCGACGGATTCACAATCAAATCTACCCGCCCCATGAGGCGGCAGGCGGGCCGCTCGTCGTCGGGCCGCCACGCATCCTCACAGATTTCAAAGCCGAACCGGACGCCCTGGTGTTCAAATACCAGGTCGCCGATGGGCCACTGCTGCCCTTCCCAGGCCACAGTGCCCGTTTCGCCGGCCCGCCAGGAGGTAAACCAGCGCGGCTCGTAGTGTACGCCGTCATTAGCCAGAAACTGCTTGGCCGCGAAGCCCAGAATTTCGCCGTCGCGCAGCACGGCGGCCGTGTTGTAGGTGCGGTGGTTCAAGCGGATGGGCAGGCCCACGCACACCAGAATGCCGTTGGTCCAGGGCCGGATCTGCTGCAAATGCGCCAGCGCCGACTCGGGCAGCCAGTCGCTCAGAAACAGATCCTCGCACCCGTAGCCCGTCAGGCATAGCTCCGGCAGACACAGCAGCTCCACGCCGGCCGCTTTGGCCTGCTCAATGGCCTCACGGATGGTGCGCAGGTTGTGGTTCCAGTCAAACGGTATCTGGTTGAGGGCAGCGCCGGCTATTCGCATGATTCACGGAGATGAATTGGTTTTGCAAAACAACTCCATTTCCCCGACTTGGGTTGTCCGAACACTGCGCCCTCTGCGTCTCTTCCGCGTCCTCTGCGGGCTAAGTCGTTGTTACGATTTTAGCCCGCAGAGGACGCGGAAGAGACGCAGAGGGCGCAGTGTTCTTATATTCCCAGGGCCGTGAGGGCGCGCTCGGCGGCCAGCTGTTCGGCTTGTTTTTTACTGAGGCCCATGCCTGTGGCAATGGCTTCTTCATCCAGCACCACGGTGGCCGAAAACTCCATCACCCCGCCCGAGCGCGCCTCGCCGGTCAGGTCGTAGCGAATGGCTTTGCCGTTGCGCTGCGCCCACTCAATGAGCTTGCTCTTGAAGTTGGTGGTGGTTTCAGTCAGGGATTTCACATCCACGAAGGGCTTGATCAGCCGGCCCAGCACGAATTTGCGGGCAGCTTTGTAGCCCTGATCGAGGTACACGGCGCCCACCAGCGCCTCCAGCGCGTTGCCGTTTACGGAGCGCGAGCGGGCGGCGCGGCCCTGCGCGGGGTCCAGTTGCACGAGTTTGTCCAGCCCGATTTTCAGGGCCAGATGATTCAGGCTCTCGCGGTTCACGATGCGGGAGCGCAGCTCCGTGAGAAAGCCTTCCTGCTCGTAGGGGAACTTGCGAAACAGATACTCCGCCACCACGGCCCCCAGCACGGCATCGCCCAGAAACTCCAGCCGCTCATTGCTCTGGTGCCGGCCCGTGTCGCCCTGCTGCCGCACGATGGACGAATGGGTGAACGCCAAATGGTAAAGCCGCACGTTATCAGGCGTGCGGCCGGTTACCGTGGCAATGGCTTGCCGAAACGCTCTGTCGTGTCCCAGCAACCGCCGGAAAAAGCCGAAAAGCGGCAACGGCTGCCCCGGACGAATCATTATTCGGTGAACTTGCGGAAGACCACCGACGTGTTGTGGCCGCCAAACCCGAAGGTGTTGCTCATCGCCACGTTCACCTCGCGCTTCTGGGCCTCATTGAACGTGAAGTTCAGGCGCGCGTCCAGTTCGGGGTCGTCGGTGAAGTGGTTGATGGTGGGCGGCACCACGCCGTGCTGAATGGCCAGAATGCTGGCCACCGCCTCAATGCCGCCCGCGCCGCCGAGCAGGTGCCCGGTCATGCTTTTGGTCGAGCTGATGTTGAGGTTGTAGGCATGCTCACCAAATACCTTCTGAATGGCTTTGATTTCGGCCCCGTCGCCCAGCGGCGTGCTCGTGCCGTGGGTGTTGATGTAGTCCACGTCTTCGGGGCTGATGCCGGCATCGCGCAGCGCGTTCTGCATCACCAGCACCACGCCTTCACCCGTAGGGTCGGGAGCGGTGATGTGGTAAGCATCCGATGAGAGGCCGCCGCCGATAATTTCGGCGTAGATCTTCGCGCCGCGGGCTTTGGCGTGCTCGTAGTCTTCGAGCACCAGCGCCCCGGCCCCTTCGCCCAGCACGAAGCCATCCCGGTCCTTGTCGTAGGGCCGCGAGCCTGCTTCGGGGTCGCCGTTACGCTCACTCATGGCCTTCAGGGCGTTGAATCCGCCCACGCCGGCCTCGGTGATGGCTGCTTCCGAGCCGCCGGTCACGGCCACATCGGCCATCCCCAAGCGTATGTAGTTGTAGGCCGCCACGATGGCGTCGGACGATGAAGCGCAGGCCGAGGTGGTCACGAAGTTGGGGCCGCGGAAGCCGTTCTTGATCGAAATGTTGCCCGACGAGGAGTCGGCAATCATTTTCGGAATGAAGAACGGGTTGTAGCGGGGCGTGCCGTCGCCTTTGGCGAAGTTGAAGCACTCGTCCTGGAAGGTTTTCAGCCCCCCGATACCGGAGCCCCAGATGACGCCGACGCGGTCCTTGTTCACGCCTTCCAGCAGGCCGGCGTCTTTGATAGCCTCATCGGAGGCAATGACGGCGAACTGGGTGAACAAATCCATCTTCCGGCCTTCCTTGGTGGGGAAGTAATCGTCCGGGTTGTAGTTTTTGACCTCGCAGGCAAAGCGGGTTTTGAACTTGCTGGCGTCGAAACGGGTGATGGGCGCGGCACCGCTCACCCCGGCAGCCAGCCCGTCCCAATATTCGGCGACGGTCTTGCCCAGCGGGGTAATGGCACCAAGGCCGGTCACAACAACTCTCCGAAGAGACATAGGCGATTGGGAGACTGATAGAAAAGCAAAACGGCCGGCGGCGAGCCGGCCGGTAAGCACTAAATGGGGGTAGAAAGACGCAAAAGCTTACTTAGCGTGCTCTTCCAGGTAGCTGATGGCCTGACCCACGGTGGCGATGTTCTCGGCCTGGTCGTCTGGAATGGATACGTTGAATTCCTTTTCGAATTCCATGATCAGCTCAACGGTATCCAGGGAATCAGCACCCAGATCATTCGTGAACGATGCTTCCGGCGTTACTTCCGAAGCCTCAACACCAAGCTTATCAATGATAATGGCTTTTACTTTTTCTGCAATTTCAGACATTTCCGTGGGGGTTTGGGGAAAACTAGGCACAAATAACACTAACTTCCCTAACATTGTCAAACCGAGCCGCCCGAATCTTGCGGGTATAAGATTTGGGGCCGCCGGGTTTCAACCGGCCGCCGGTGTGCGTAGTTTTGCCCTCCCCGCTTTGGTAGCCCGCTTATGAAAACGCTAACGCTCGACGTAGAGTACGATTGTGACTTCGACCTGTTCGGCATCGTCTCGTCGAGCCGGGAGCACAAGCTGGCCTGGACGCTGAACAGCACGCTACGCCTGCGCCTGGTGAAGCAGCAAGACCTGATCTACGATCTGCTGGCCCAGGGGCGGCTGGTTATCAGCAACTACCTGCACGCCACCGAGAACCTGTCGCTGCGCCTGTTCCGCAACCGCTCCGTGGACCCCTCGCCGCTCAAAAAGCCCTTTCTGGCCCCCGACATCAAGGAATACGACTACCTGATTCAGGTCAGCAACGGCTACGGAGCGCTGGCCCCGGAGGAACTGCTGGAGCAACTGACGCGGCTGCCGGAGGTGCAGTATGCCTGCCAATTCGACCCGAATTCGTTGAAATTCAAAGAAAACTTGCTCTTTTGAGGACTGTAACGTCCGCCTCCAAACAGGCGAAACGATTGCACAACCCGTCCGGTTTACTTTGATTTTTCCTCATTTCACCCTGCCTAGCCTCGGTGCTACTCGCCTATGGAACCTCGTCCGCACTTCAATAAAACCAAAATCGTGGCCACCGTCGGGCCGGCCTCCAACACCTACGAAAGCCTAGGCACGCTGATGCGCGAGGGCGTAGACGTGTTTCGGCTCAACTTCTCGCACGGCTCCTACGAAGATCACCTGTCCGTAATCAACACGGTGCGGCGGCTGAATAAGGACATGCGCACCAACGTGGGCCTGCTCCAGGATTTGCAGGGCCCCAAGATTCGCCTCGGTGAGGTAGAAGGCGGCGGCGTCGAAATCAAGCGCGGCGACAAGATCAAGCTGGTGTGCGGCGAGAAGGAAATCAGCACGGCCACGCGCCTGAGCACGATTTATCTGGGCTTGGCCCGCGACGTGAAGCCCGGCGACATGATCCTCATCGACGACGGCAAGATTGAGTTGAAAGTACTGGCCACCGACCGCGACCAGGAAGTGGACGTGGAAGTGATTTATGGTGGCCTCGTGAAGCCCCGCAAAGGCATCAACCTGCCCGACTCGGAAGTCTCGGCCCCGGCCATGACGGAGAAGGACATCGAGGACCTCAAGTTTGGTCTGGAGCACGATGTGGACTGGGTGGCGCTGTCGTTTGCCCGCCGCGCCGATGACATTCGCTTCATCAAGCGCCTCATTGCCGAGGCCGGCAAAACCACTCGCGTCATCGCTAAGATCGAAACGCCGGAAGGCCTCAAAAACCTTGACGAAATCATTGCCATTACGGATGCCGTAATGGTGGCCCGCGGCGACCTAGGCGTGGAGGTGAAGATGGAAGAAGTGCCGATGGCCCAGAAGCTCATCATCGAGAAGTGCAACAAGGTAGGCAAGCCCGTGATTGTGGCCACCCAGATGATGGAAAGCATGATTACGGCCCCCCGCCCCACTCGCGCCGAAACCAGCGACGTGGCCAACGCCGTGATGGACGGTGCTGACGCGCTGATGCTTTCGGCCGAAACCGCCGTGGGCGCGTACCCGGCCGAGGTTATCCGCTCGATGGTGGGCACCATTCTGAGCGTGGAAACGCGCACCAGCAGCCTGTTTCACCATTGGTTCCCGATTGATGCCACTGCCCCCACGTTCATGGTCGACAGTCTGCTGTCGGCGGCCTGCCACTTGGCCAAAAACACAGGGGCCAAAGCCATTACCGGCACCACGCACCGCGGCTACACGGCCTTCCAGATTGCCAAGTACCGCCCCAAGGCCAACATATTCATCTTCACCGACAACCGCGCCCTGCTCACGGCCCTCAGTCTGGTATGGGGCGTGCGCGGCTTCTACTACGACCGCCTGGTGAGCACTGACAATACCGTGTCGGACATCAAATACATCCTCACCACCACCGGCCACCTCGCCCCCGGCGACGTGTTCATCAACACCGGCTCCATGCCGATTCTCGATAAGGGCCACGCCAATATGGTGAAGGTAAGCGTAGCCTAGCACCGCGTAGGCTCCTGCCAAGAAAAAGGCCGTCTGAATCATCAGACGGCCTTTTTGCTTTAGCTGCTTGTCGTAGTATGGCTATTGCTGATGCTCCAGGCGCAGGTGTTGCGCCGCTTCGCCGGGGGCCTGCACTTCCACAATGTAGAGGCCCGTTGCCAGGCCCTGCAGGGCCAGCGTGGCGGTGGTTTGGCCGGCCGGCAGCGGCTGCGTGTGCACGATGCGGCCCATCCCGTCGATGAGGCGTACGGTGGTAGCGGCGCGGGCCGGCTGGGCCAGCGTGAGCGTAGCGGCGGCCGGGGCCGGGTTGGGATGCAGCCGGAAGGTGGCAGCGGCCCGCGCGGCCTTCACCGGCAGCAGGGTGGCAAACTCGGTGCGGTTGCCGCAGGTTTGCGGGGTGCCGTTGACGGTGCGCTGATAATAGGTGAGGTAATGCTCGTATTGTGCCATGACACCGACTGCCTCACCGGTCGCGCTACCCCAGGCAAGCATATCAAGCCCCGGTCGGTATTCATTCGCAGTTCCACCGTTGCGGTATAGTCTCGTTTGCACCAGCTTTACGGGGGTACCACAGAGACCTGCTACCCGGTTTGTTACAACTGGTTGGCCCATCGTGACAGCAGATCCGATTGGGGCCTCTTGCCGGTACTCATAGGCCAGCAGGGTAGTGTAATTCAACTTAAGAATGCTACTGCTACTGACCCATTGTCCTGTGCGCCGCGAGGCCGAAATGCGAATTACCGACACGGGAGACATAGTTGAGCCACTATTAAAGCAGCCTGGGGGATTGAAGTAATTTGTTCGCTCTTGCTGGCGGAAAGTATAAATGATGCTGTCAGCCGTGATCTGACGGCTCAGCACGCGACGCAACAGCCAACCGCGGTAACAAGGCAGGCCAGAATGGTTAACCGGCTCAAACTCATATCCCAGTTCGTCCCCCACCTGCAAATCAACCAAGGTCAGTGGGTTGTAGTAGCTGCGGCCGGCCGCGTCGGGGCGGCGGGCCAAGGTTAGCATTCGGGGCGCGGGGCTCCCGATGCGCAGGTCCTGCGGAGCCGATACCAGTCCGTTGTTTTTGCTCAGCACTACCGTCAGGCTGCTGCCCACGCGGAACGTAGCAATGGAGTCCGTGACCCCATCAATTTGGCTGATGCCGCGCGAAAGCAGCGTGGTAGGCATGCCCACATCGGTATTGGCACTGGTCCAGCTGGTGCCTACGGGCACGAAGGGCTTCAGCACCAGCGCCACGTCCAGCGTGCCGACGGGAGTGGTTCCGCCGTTCCAAAACAGCACGTAGGTGCGTTGGGCCACATTGTAGCGTAGCTGTCGGCCAAACTGGTTGTTGACGGACTTACGCCAGCTGAAACTGTTGCTGCGCCGCATGATGCGGTTGAAATAATACACCGAGTCGGTGCCCTGTACGGCGGCGGAATCCAGGCGGAGCGTCAGTACGGTGTCGGCGGCGGCGTTGCGAAAGGCGTGCACGTCGCCGTTGGGGCGGAAGGGCCGCCAGTTTTGGGCCTGGGCGGGCAGGCTGCTTAGGCAAATGCACACTAGCAGGAATTGGTAGAGTTGTTTCATACGAAAAATGAAAGGATGAATGGATATGACCGGGAAAAGGTAGCAAATAATCTGGCCGCGCCAAGCAAACGTGAAAAGGCTCCGCGCTTGCGCACGGAGCCTTTTCTATAAAAGAGCAGATCGGTCAGATGGGTGCCTAAGCAGCCAGCGACGATACGAACTTAGCCAGCTTCGATTTGTTGTTGGCGGCTTTGTTCTTGTGGATGATGTTCTTCTTAGCCAGACGGTCCAGCATCGACGACACTTTCTTCAGCAGCTCCTGAGCAGCCGTAGCATCGGTGGTAGCACGCAGCTTTTTGATGGCGGTGCGGGTGGATTTAGCCTGGTAACGGTTCAACACGCGCTTCGCTTCGTTGGAACGGATGCGCTTGAGGGCCGACTTATGATTTGCCATGAGGATGGTAAAATTGACGTTCTGCTCGGTTTTGTATTCAGTTGGGGTGGCAAAGGTAAGGCTTTGACTGGAAATACCAAATGGTTCACCCCGAAAATCCTGTGGCTCTCTTCCTTGTCATCCTGAGCCCAGCGAAGGACCTTATGGGGTAAGAACGACAAGCGTAACAACGACTCGTTCTGACCTGATAAGGTCCTTCGCTGGGCTCAGGATGACAGATGGCGCGAAAGCACTACCGGTTGGAAATGCGTTATTTCCCCGTTTCCTTCCGGCACCCCTTCGCATGAAATACCTCACCCGCACTATCTGGCTACTCTCGCTGGTCAGCCTGTTCACCGATCTGGCCAGCGAAATGCTCTACCCGGTGATGCCGCTGTATCTGCGCAGCATCGGCTTTTCGGTGGTGCTTATTGGGGTGCTGGAGGGCGTGGCCGAAGCCACGGCGGGGTTGAGCAAAGGGTACTTCGGGCAATGGTCGGACCGGCTGGGGCGGCGGCTGCCGTTTGTGCAGTGGGGCTACGGGCTCAGCGCCCTTTCCAAACCCATGTTGGCCGTGCTGGCCGCGCCGTGGTGGGTGTTCTTGGCCCGCACCACCGACCGGCTGGGCAAGGGTCTGCGCACCGGGGCCCGCGACGCGCTGCTCTCCGACGAAACCACGCCCGCAACCAAAGGCCGCGTGTTCGGCTTCCACCGCTCCCTCGATACGCTCGGGGCCGTGCTGGGGCCAGCCGTAGCCCTGCTCTGGCTGGCCCTGCGCCCCGGCGACTATCGGCTGCTGTTCGTGCTGGCTTTTCTGCCCGGCCTAGCGGCTATTTTCGTCACGCTGCTGGTGCGCGAAAAGCCGCGGATGGCTTCCAACCGGCCCGTACTGCCTTTCTGGGCCTCTTTCGGCTACTGGAAACAGGCCCCGGCGGCCTACCGGCAGGTGGTAGGCGGGTTGCTGGTGTTTGCCCTGTTCAATAGCTCCGATGCCTTTCTGCTGCTGCTGGCCCGGCAGCGCGGGCTGCCCGATGCTACCGTTATCGGGCTCTACATCTTCTACAACCTGATTTATGCGCTGGCGGCTTTCCCGGCCGGCTCCCTCTCCGACCGGCTGGGGCCGCGCCGGCTGCTGGCAGGTGGGTTGCTGCTGTTTGGTGCCGTATATGCTGGCATGGTCATCGCGCAGGAAATATGGGCATTTGGGCTGCTGTTTGGGCTATATGGGCTGTATGCGGCAGCCACCGAAGGTGTGAGCAAGGCCTGGGTCAGCAACCTGTGCGCGCAGGCGGACACGGGCGCGGCGCTGGGCACCTTTGCCGGGCTGGGCAGCCTGGCCGCTCTGGTAGCCAGCATTTTTACCGGCTACGTGTGGCACACGTTTGGGCCGGCAGTAGCCTTTGGTCTTTCGGCAGGCGTGGCGGCCGGCGTGGCGCTGTATTTGGCGCTTATCAGGCTGCAGGCGGCCCCGGAATAAGCTCTACCGGAAACTTGCCGCTGAAAAATGAGGTTGCCAAACAATAGTATGCAAGCCGAGAGTATGGTATATTCAGCATGATTTCGCGCTTGTTCTTTCAGCCATGCCACTCGTAGCTAAATCCGCTTATCAGCCGCCGTTCTATATGTTCAACGGCCATGTGCAAACCATTGTGCCCAGCCTGTGGCGCTCCGTGCCCGACGTGCAATACCAGCGCGAGCGGGTCGAAACCGAGGATGGCGACTTTCTCGACCTCGACTGGTCGCGCCTGCCGCATACCAAATCCGATACGCTGGCTATCGTGTCGCACGGGCTGGAGGGTGATGCCGGCCGGCCCTACGTGCGCGGCATGGTGCGGGCCCTGAACAAGGTCGGCTTCGATGCGCTAGCCTGGAACTACCGCAGCTGCAGCGGCGAAATGAACCGCTTGCTTCGCTCCTACCACCTCGGTGACACCGACGACCTCGACTTTGTGGTGCGCCACGCGCTGGGCACCGGCCCCTACCAGCACGTATACCTCACCGGCTTCAGCGCGGGTGGCAACGTGACGCTGAAGTACCTGGGCGAAAACCCCGACCGCGTGCCGAAGCAGGTAGAGCGGGCCGCTGTGTTTTCGGTGCCAACGGATCTGAAATCCAGCTCCCACCAGATTTCCCGGCCCGAAAACCGCATCTATCTGTACCGTTTTTTGAAGTCGCTGCGGGCGAAGATGCGGCAGAAGGCCGAGCTGCTGCCCGGCCAGGTAGATGTGCTGGACCTGGACGAGCTGAGCGACTTTCCGCAGTTCGACGACCGTTTCACCGCGCCCATGCACGGCTTCAAATCGGCTGATGATTACTACGAACATGCCAGTTCGGGGCGGTACCTGGCCAACATCCGCATCCCGACGTTGCTGGTAAATGCCGAAAACGACCCGTTTTTGCCGCCCTCCTGCTTCCCGCGGGATCTGGCGGCGCAAAGCAGCTTCGTGTTTCTGGAAACCCCACCCGAAGGCGGCCACGTCGGCTTCGCCGAGGGCACACCCGATGGCGAATACTATTCCGAGCGCCGCGCCGTAGAGTTTCTGACGGCGGAAGTGCCGGCGTAAAACTTGTCATTGCGAGCAGGGACGACGAAGCAATCCGTCCTGGACAATGAGCTAAGCCTTGATTAAACAGAAAGCCCTGACGTATGCTTGCGTCAGGGCTTCCTAGGTCAACAGAGCTTTCTACATTTCAGAGGACGGATTGCTTCGCTTTGCTCGCAATGACAGGGTTATTTTTAGTGCGTGACAGGGACGAACACTACTTTCTTAGTTTCGAAAAACTCCTCTTCGAAGTAGTCGCTCAAATCGAAAATCGTGGCTTTCAGACCCGATTCCTCGATTTCTTCGGTCAGGTCGCCGCCTTTCAGGTAGTAGAGGCCGCCGGTGGCTTGGGGCTTGTAGCGGTGCGCAATCCAGGTGTGGAAGGTGGCCAGGCGGGCCACGGCGCGGCTCACGATGTAGTCGTATTTGGTGCGCAGCTGCTCGGCCCGGATCTGCTCGGCCGTCACGTTGTGCAGGCCCAGCGCGGCGGCCATTTCCTGCACGGCATGAATCTTTTTGCCGATGCTGTCGACGAGGTGAAACTTCACTTCCGGAAACAGAATGGCCAGTGGCAGGCCGGGCAGGCCGCCGCCCGTGCCCACATCGAGCACCGCGGTGCCGGGCGCAAACTGCACCACTTTGGCAATGCCCAGCGAGTGCAGAAAGTGACGCTCGGTCAGGTTGTCTACATCGGTGCGGGCCACCAGGTTCAGGCGCTCATTCCAGCCGCGAAACTCGGTTTCGAGGCGCTGAAAGTGGCGCTGCTGCTGGTCGGTGAGGTCGGGGAAGTAGCGGGCGAGAATATCCATTGGGGCAAAGATAGTAGGCCGCGGCTGGCGAAAGCGCGACTGGCGGAAGTCTTAAATGGAGCGCAGCGCAATGGACTTCCAGCCGCCCGCACGAGGTCAGTCTCCAGACTGACGACTGTTGAACGAGCGGTTTTGCAGCTGTTTCGCACACGGCTCGCCCTGCTCCGGCTCCGCAAGTCTGGAGACTTGCCTCGTGCGGGCGGCTGCAAGTCACGCCTGCGGCTTCAGACTTGCGCCAGCCGGCCAGCCGGTGGCCGGCGAACACAAAAAAAAGCCCCGACTCGCGTCGGGGCTTTTTCATCAGCAAATCAAACAATCAGCAAATCAGCACATTAAATAATGTGCTTCTTGTTTTTCACCATGTCATAGAGCAACTCGCGGGCGCGGTGCAGCTGGGCTTTCACGGTGCCGAGGGGGGCTTTCAGCTCGGTGGCAATTTCCTCGTAGCTCAGCTCATCGAAGTAGCGCAGCGTGACCAGGCGCTGGTATTTATCCGGCAGCCGCGACACGACGTGCTGCATGATTTCGATCTTCTGGTTTTTGATGGCCGTCTCCTGCGGGTTCAGATTATGGTCACGGAAATCGATGGTGATTTCGTCGCCGTTGTCAATCTTGATGGCCGAGTCGATAGACATCGTCTTGATTTTATTCTTGCGAATAAAATCAATGCAATTGTTGGTGGCAATGCGGAACAGCCAGGTGCTGAAGGCATATTCCGGGTTGAACTTGTGCAGGTTCCGAAACGCTTTGGCGAAGGCCTCAATGGTCAGATCTTCTGCATCATCCTGGTTGCGAACCATCTTGAGCACCACATGATACACCGGCTTTTTGTAGATGTGCATCAGCTCGGCGTAGGCCTTCTCGTCGTTGTGCTCTACAGCAGCCCGAATCAGCTTAAAATCGTGCTTGGCCTTGGCCGAAAACTGTTTCTGAATTTCCTGATTGTTTACTTCCATCGGAGGTTGCGGTGAAGGAACAGCGAAATTCCCAAAGCGAGATAGTAAAAAAAATAAACAACGTCGAGCACGGGTAACCAAACTACCGGCAGCTGGTCATCGAGCCGACGGCCGAGCGTTGCGTAAGTGGCACAAAGTATTACCGTTCGCACGCCCCACAAAACGGCCAAAGATACCCAATCGGGTTGGGAAAACAGCAGAACCGCAGCCGTAGTGAAATAAAAAAGCAGATTAGCACCAACAAAGGTTCCAATCCGCAGCCGGTCGGCCAGGCGGTAGCTTTTGCCAGCCGACAGATGCCGACGTTTCTGCCGCCACCACGCGCTCCACGTCGGGGCGGCTTCGCTGAGAGTGTGGGCGGCGGGCTCGGCCCGCACCGCCACGCGCTGCCCGTGGCGCACGGCATCCTGCACAAACAAGTCATCGTCGCCGCCGAGGCTGCGGATGTGCGAGGCGAAGCCTTTGGTGGCCAGAAAGCAGGCCTGCGTGTAGGCCAGGTTGCGGCCCACGCCCATGTAGGGCCGGCCGCGCCACGCGAACGACAAATACTGCATGGCGGTCAGCAAGGTTTCAAACCGGATGAGCTTATTCAGAAAGCCCGGTTCGGGGGCGTAGGCCGAGTAGCCCAGCACCAGCGCGGCGGGTGCGGCAAAGCCCTGCTGCATCTGGCTGATCCAGTGCGCGGTGGCCGGAATGCAGTCGGCATCGGTGAAGAGCAGGCGCGGGTAGCGGGCGGTTTTGATGCCGAGCGTGAGGGCGTATTTTTTGGGCGAAAGTCCGTCGGGCGTGCGGTCGACGGAGACGAGGCGCACGTTGGGATAATATTGGGTGAGCTGCTGCACGTAGAGGTAGGTGTCGTCGCCGGAGCGGTCGTCGATGAGGATGACCTCGAAGCCGGGCGCGTACTGCTGCTGAAGCAGCAGCGGCAGCAGGCGGCGCAGGTTGGGCAGCTCGTTGTGGGCGCACACCAGCACCGATACGGGCTGGGCATCGGCGGCCTCCGGGTCGGCATCCGGCTCCTGGGGGCGGCGGGCGAAGGGCAGAAAGTAGTAGCCCGCATAGAACAGCTGCACCAGCACGCACGCTGCAAGCAGCCACAGAAGGGGAGAAAACAGAAACGGCAACACGCGCGGGGAAGGATTGGGCAAGCAAAAGTAGGCATTCGGGATGGGGCGAGTACCTTTGTTCTGAGGAGCCAGGAGCTAGGAGCTAGAAGTTAGGAGGCAATGCGCACAGGCAGCCGCTTTTCTTCCACCTCCTGGCTCCTAGCTTCCAGCTCCTAGCTTCTTCCCGCATGACCTTCGACCTCGTCGCTCACGATCCGCAAACCAAAGCCCGCGCCGGCGTAGTGCATACCGCGCACGGGGCCATCGAGACGCCTATTTTCATGCCCGTGGGCACGGCCGGCACCGTGAAAGCTGTGCAGCAGCGCGACCTGACCCACGACGTGCAGGCCCAGATTATTCTTGGCAACACGTACCACCTCTACCTGCGCCCCGGCCTGGACGTGCTGCGTGCCGCCGGTGGCCTGCACAAGTTCAATGGCTGGGACCGGCCCATCCTCACCGATTCGGGCGGGTATCAGGTGTATTCGCTCAGCGGCACGCGCAAAATCAAGGAGGAAGGCGTGAAGTTTCGCTCCCACATCGATGGCTCGTCGCACCTGTTTTCGCCCGAGGGCGTGATGGATATTCAGCGCACCATCGGGGCCGACATCATCATGGCGTTTGACGAGTGTACGCCCTGGCCCTGCGAGTACGACTACGCCAGCCGCTCTTTGGACATGACGCACCGCTGGCTGAAGCGCTGCATTCAGCGCTTCGACAGCACCGAGGGCCACTACGGCTACGCGCAAACGCTGTTTCCGATTGTGCAGGGCAGTACGTTCAAGGATCTGCGGGTGAAGTCGGCGGAGTTTGTGGCCGAGCAGGGGCGCGAGGGCAACGCCATTGGGGGCCTGAGCGTGGGCGAGCCGGCCGAGCAGATGTATGAGATGACCGAGTTGGTGTGCGACATCCTGCCCAAAGACAAGCCCCGCTACCTGATGGGCGTGGGCACGCCAGCCAATATTCTGGAAAATATTGCGTTGGGCGTGGATATGTTCGACTGCGTGATGCCGACCCGCAACGCCCGCAACGGGATGCTGTTTACCACGCAGGGCATCATCAACATCACCAACAAGAAATGGCAACTGGATTTCGAGCCGATTGACGCCACGCTGGGCGGCTACGTCAGCACGTTCTACTCGCGCTCCTACGTGCGGCACCTGTTCCAGAGCCAGGAAATGCTGGGCCCGCAGATTGCCTCCATTCACAACCTGTCGTTTTACCTCTGGCTGGTGAAGCAGGCCCGCGAGCAAATCGTAGCCGGCACGTTCCGGGAGTGGAAGGAAAAGATGGTGAAGCAGGTGATGACGAGGCTGTAAGTAGCCTTGTCATTGCGAGGAGGAACGACGAAGCAATCCGTCCTGAGCAATGAACTGCGCCTTGATTAAGCAAAAAGCCCTGATGTATGCGCCAAGCCAGAGCTTTATAGGTTAACAGGGCTTTCTACATTTGAGAGGACGGATTGCTTCGTCGTTCCTCCTCGCAATGACACATTATTCATGAAGCTGCTCGATAAATACATTATCCAGAAATTCCTCACCTCGTTTTTCTTCGTGGTGGTGGTGCTGGTGGCCGTTATCTGCGTGATTGACTTCACGGAGAAAAACGACGACTTCATTCAGCACAACCTGTCGGCGGGCCAGATTATTTCGGAGTATTACATCAATCTGTTTCCGTACTACGCCAATCTGCTTTCGCCGATTACGGTGTTTATCTCCGTGGTTTTCGTGACGGCCCGGCTGGCGGCGCGCACCGAAATCGTGGCCATTCTGGCCAGTGGCGTGAGCTTTAAGCGGCTGCTGCTGCCCTACTGGATGGGCGCGGCCGTGATTAGCGTCGTCACGTTCGGCCTTACGGGCTGGGGCATTCCGCAGGCCAACAAAACGCGGGTGGCTTTTGAGAAGAAGTACATTAAAAACCCGTTTCGCTACGATGCCCGCAACATTCACATCAAGATCGGGCCGAAGAGCTACGTGTACATGGAGAGCTACGACAACAGTAGCAACACCGGCTACAAGTTTGCGCTGGAAACCATTGAAGGCACCAAGCTCCGGCGCCGCCTGACGGCCGATGTCATAAGCTGGGACTCTACGCGCCGGGCCTGGCACCTCACGCCCCAGCTGGTGCGCACCTTCAAAGGCCCGCAGGAAACCCTGCAAACCGTGCCCGCCCGCGACACCACGCTGAATCTGTTTCCGAAGGACTTTGCCAGCACCTACCGCCTCTCCGAAACCCTCACGCTGCCCGAGCTGAACCGCTACATCAAGCAGAAAATAGAGCGCGGGGCCGACGACACGCAGATTTATCTGAGCGAAAAATATGAGCGCTACGCCTATCCGTACGCCATTTTTATTCTGACCACCATCGGCGTGGTGCTGAGCGCGCGCAAGTCGCGGGCCGGCGTGGGCGGGCAGATTGCGCTGGGCTTCGTGCTAGCTTTCATCTTCATCATCTTCGTGATTCTGAGCCGCAACCTGGCCCAGGTCGGCGACATGTCGCCGATGCTGGCCGCCTGGGTGCCCAGCATCGTGTTCACCTTCATCGGCGCGGCGCTGTATCGTTTCGTGCCTCAATAATGGTGAGTTGGTGACTTAGTGATTTAGTGAGTTTGATGTTCGGGTTGTGTGTTTGGCGCAAGTGGCACATTACGCGCAAACCGAACATCAAACTCACTAAATCACTAAGTCGCTAAATCACCAACTGCCCCATGCTCAAAGACTATCTGCGCCTGCACTTTATTGTTCTGCTCTGGGGCTTCACGGCCATTCTGGGGAAGCTGATTTCGGTGCCGCCGGTGGAGCTGGTGTTTTGGCGCACGCTGCTGGCCTCCGTGGGGCTAGCTTTGCTGCTCACGCTGCGCAATCAGGGCTGGCGCGTGCCGGCGGCCGATGCGCTGCGCCTGCTGGGCGTGGGGGCGTTGGTGGCCGCACACTGGATTACATTCTTTCTGGCGGCGCGGCTTTCCTCCGTCAGCGTGTGTTTGGCGGGCATGGCCACGCTGGCTTTGTGGACCTCCCTGCTGGAGCCCCTGCTGCTGTGGCGGCGGGTGCGGGCCTACGAGGTTTTTCTGGGCCTGCTCACGATGGTAGGGCTGTATCTGGTATCGAGGGCGGAGCTGGACCAGCTGGCGGGGCTGCTGGTGGCCATTCTGTCGGCGGGGCTGTCGGCGTTGTTTAGCGTGCTGAACTCGCAGCTGGTGAAGCGCCACGCGCCCTTACGGCTTTCGATGTACGAAATGGCCGGCGCCTGCCTCAGCATCGCGCTGTTTTTCCCGGTGTATAGCCGCTACTTCACCAACGGCCAGGGCCTGCACCTCGCCCTGCACAGCTACGACTGGCTGTGGCTGAGCGTGCTGGCGGGCGTGTGCACGGTGTATGCGTTTTCCTCGTCGGTGGAGCTGATGAAGCGCCTGTCGGCTTTCGTGGTGAACCTGACCATCAACCTAGAGCCCGTCTACGGCATCGTGCTGGCCGTTTTGATTTTCGGGAGCGAGGAGAAAATGTCACTGGGCTTCTACCTGGGCACGGTCGTGATTCTGTTCAGCGTGCTCATTCACCCCGTGCTCGACCAATGGATGCAGCGCCGCCGCCGCAAGCCCGAGCCGGCCGAGGCGGTGGTATAGCGCCAGCGGCTACAGCAGACCGTCCCACACCAGATACTTCCCGTCCAGCGGCATAGTGGGCGGCAATTCCCGGCCCGGAAACAGCCCGTACACCGCCGAGCCCGAGCCCGACAGGCTCGCATAGGCCGCGCCCGCCGCGTACAGCGCTTGCTTCAGCTCCGCCAGTACCGAATACACCGAGCTCAAGGCCTCTTCAAAGTCATTACTCACGGTTTCGCGCCAGGTTTCCATAGGCTGGGCCAGGCTCTGGCGCAGGTTGTGGCGGGGCGGGCGGGGCACCACGCGGGCGTAGGCTTCGGCGGTGCCGATGTGCAGGCCGGGGTAGATGACTTTGCAGGCCGTGCCGGTCAGGTTCAAATCAATGGGCTGGAAAACGTCACCTTTTTCGTGGGCCAGTACGGGCTTATTCTTAATAAAAAACGCGCAGTCGGAGCCCAGGCGGCGGGCGTAATTTTCTAGCGTTTCCATGGCAAGTTGCAGGTCAAAAAGCTCATTCAGCGCCCGCAGGGCGAAGGCCGCATCGGCGGAGCCGCCGCCCAGTCCGGCCCCGATGGGCACCACTTTGTGCAGGTGCATGTGAATAGGCGGCAGGTTGAAATCAGCTTTCAGCAGCTCGTAGGCCCGCCAGCAGAGGTTGGTGGCCGGGTCGCCGGGAATGGGGATGCCGGTAAGGGTAAGCTGGTTTTCGGCGGCGGGCAGCATTTCCAGCGCATCGCACCAGGGCAGCGGCACAAACACCGATTCGAGGTTGCGGAACCCATCGGGGCGCTGGCCCGTGACGTAAAGACCCAGGTTGAGTTTGGCGTTTGGAAAGACGAGCATAGACGGCAGCTGGCGAAAAACAATCGGGCCGCCCACCCGCCAAAAGCAGCGCCGCGGCCGACCGAAGCCGCAAGCTACGGCGTTGACCACATAAAAAGGATATTTTTGACGCTGGCCACCATCTGCTGGCCCGGTCTGTAGCGTATGTCGAACTCCCACCCCGCCCACTGGTATGCCGCCTGGGGCAAGCGCCTGCTGGATGTGCTGCTGGCCCTGCCGCTGGCCGTGCTCACGCTGCCGCTGCTGCTGCTGGCAGCCGGGGCGCTGGCCGTGCAAAACCGGGGCGCGGTGCTGTTTCGGCAGCTCCGGCCCGGCCACCACGGCGCACTTTTTCCGCTCTACAAGCTCCAGACCATGACCAATGCCCGCGATGCCCACGGCCAGCTGCTCCCCGACGCGGACCGGCTCACGCGCCTGGGCCGCTGGCTGCGGGCCACCTCTGTGGACGAGCTGCCCCAGCTCTGGAACGTGCTGCGCGGCGATATCAGCCTAGTGGGGCCGCGGCCGCTGCTGCCCCAATACTTGCCACTCTACTCGCCCGAGCAGGCTCGCCGCCACTTGGTGAAGCCCGGCATCACGGGCTGGGCGCAGGTGAACGGGCGCAACGCCATTTCCTGGGAGCAGAAATTTATATACGACGTATGGTACGTCGACAACCTGTCGTTGGCCCTGGATCTGCGGATTCTGGGGCGCACGGTGCGGCGCGTGCTCAGTGCGCGGGGCATCAGTGCGCCCGGCCAGGCCACCACCGAAGCCTTCCGCGGCTCTTCCCCTTTTTCCTCCCCGAATACGCCTATATGACCCAGCTTTTCTTTTCGGACTACCATGACGAAGACGACACGCCACTCCAGCCATTAGTGATTGTAGGGGCCGGCGGCCTGGGCCGCGAGGTGCGGGTACTGGTGCAGCAGCTCAACGACCACCAGCCCACCTGGAACCTGCTGGGCTGCTACGACGACCAGCGCCCTGCCCCCGACGCGCCCCCGAGCCTGCTCTACTTGGGCACCGTAGCCGACCTGAACGCCACCACCGAGCGCCTGTACGTGGTGGTGGCCGTGGGCAGCAGCCGCGCCCGCGCCGCCGTGGTGGGCCGCCTCACTTCGCCGCATCTGGCCTTTCCCACCCTCATTCACCCCACGGTGGCGCACGCACCCTACCAGCACCTGCACTTCGGGGCCGGCTGCATCATCGCGCAGGGCTGCATTCTCACCACCGATATTCGCCTGGGTCGCCACGTATTGCTGAACCTGGGCTGCACCATCGGCCACGATGCCGTGCTGGAAGATTTCTGCTCTCTGATGCCCCACGCCAACGTGGGCGGCGAGGCCCACCTGGAACCGGCCGTGTACCTGGGCACCAATGCCACCGTTATCAACCGGGTGCGCGTGGGGGCCGGCGCCATTGTGGGGGCCGGGGCCGTGGCCGTGCGCGACCTGCCTGCCGGCTGCACTGCCGTGGGTGTGCCGGCCAGAGCAATTAAAAATGAAGAATTAAAAATGAAGAATTAAAATTCCTGGTCGCTATGTGAATGGCCCCGTGCCACCCTGCCTTCATTTTTAATTCTCAATTCTCAATTTTTAATTATTCCCCAATGCGTAGCCAGGATTACGACCGTCTTTACCTCTCGCCGCCTCACTTGGGGCGGCACGAGTTGAACTATGTGCACAAGGCCGTGGAGGACAACTGGGTGGCGCCGGCCGGGCCCAATCTGGCGGGTTTCGAGGCCGATATCTGCGCGGCGACGGCGGCGGCGCACTGCGTGGCGCTGTCGTCGGGCACGGCCGCCATTCACCTGGGGCTGATTCTGCTGGGCGTGGGACCCGGCGACGAGGTGCTGTGCCCGTCGTTCACCTTCGTGGCCACAGCCAACCCCATTCTCTACCTGGGAGCCACGCCGGTTTTCGTAGATAGCGAGGCCGACACCTGGAATATGTGCCCCGAGCGCCTGCGCGAGGCCATTGAGGACCGAATCACCCAGGGCCGCAAGCCTAAGGCGCTGCTGCTGGTGCATCTGTATGGAATGCCGGCCCGGCTGGACGAAATCCTGGCCATTGCCACGGAATATGGCCTACTAGTGCTCGAAGACGCGGCCGAGGCGCTGGGCTCCCGCTTTCAGCAGCAGCCGCTGGGGAGCTTCGGCAAAGTGGGCGTATTTTCCTTCAACGGCAACAAGATTCTGACCACCAGCGGCGGCGGGGCCCTCGTCACCAACGACGCCGAGCTGGCCCAGCGCACCCGCTTTCTGGCCACCCAGGCCAAGGACGACGCGCCCCACTACCAGCACTCGCAAGTGGGCTACAACTACCGTCTGAGCAACATACTAGCCGGCATCGGCCGGGGGCAGATGGAGCTGCTGGAGGAGCGGGTGAAGCGCCGCCGCGAGATTTTTGCCTGGTATCGGGAGCACCTGGCCGGGCTGCCCGGCCTGCGCGTGGCCCTAGCCCACGAGCCCGCCGGCAGCCGCTCGAACCGCTGGCTCACCACCATCCTGCTCGACCCGCAGGAAACCGCCACCACCCCCGAAACCTTGCGCCAGCACCTCGAAACTCGCAACATCGAAAGCCGCCCGCTCTGGAAACCCCTGCACCTGCAGCCCCTGTTTGCCACGGCGCCCATGTACGGCGGCCACGTCTGCGCCGACCTCTTCGCCCGTGGCCTGTGCCTGCCCAGCGGCACCGCCATGACGGAAGCCGACCTGCGCCGCGTGGCCGAGGCCGTACGCGAAGGGTTGCGTGGCTAATCCAAAGTGCACGATAGACGCGTAGCAATGACAGGTTTGTAGAAAATCAGCGAGCACGAAGAACAAAGCCGCGTAGCGGTGACAGAAACCGTTCGGGCGTTTCTGCCGCCGCTACGTGGTTGGGTTACCAGTTAGTTTGGCAACTTTAAAACAAAATAGAGCAGTACTGGCTCACCAGCTGCCAGCCCCAAACAACTTGCCCACCGACTTGTACCTTTAGGTAACCCGGCCGCCGGCCGCTTCCGCCTATGTTCGTCCACGTCGATTTCGCCGTTGTCTTTCAGCTGTTCTGCATTGTGCAGGGCCTCACCACGGCGGCGTATCTGCTGTTGGCCCGGCCCCGCATGGCCGCCGGCAAGTGGCTGGGCCTGCTGCTGCTGGGCCTCACGCTGCAGGTAATCGACTACTTTCTGAGCCGCTCGGGCGTGTATTACCGCAACCGCTGGCTGTACTTCACGCCACTGTTTTTCTCCTGGAGCTTCGGCCCGCTGCTGCTGGCCTACGTGCGGGCCCGCTACGCCCCGCAGCGGGCAGTGGGCTGGCGGCACCTCGTGCCGGGGGCCGGACAGGCGCTGTTTTATGTGCTCGTCTCGCTGCAGTCTTTCGATACGAAAACGTGGTTCTGGCTGGAAGTGCATAAGCCCGTGACGCGCTACCTGGAGCACTACGGGGCAGTGCTCTCGATGCTGGTGTATCTGCGGCTGGCACTGGGCACGCTGGCCGGGGCGGGTTCGCCGGCCCGCAGGCTGCGTCGGTTGCTGCTGGGGCTGGCCGGGTTCTACGGCCTGGTGGCCCTCGACCCGCTGGTGAACTCCTGGTATCTGCCGGCCGGGGCTCCGCGGTTCTATCTGAGTAGCCTGGTGCTGCCGGGGCTGGTGTATGGGCTGGCGCTGCTGGCCTGGCTCCACGACCGCAGCCGCCGGGTGCTGCTGCCGACTCCTGCGCCGGAGCCGGCGCCGGCCGAAGGCCCCCCGGCGCCACCACCGCCGGTGGCTACCGCGCCGGCCTTGCCCCCCGATGCGGCGCAGCTGGCTCGCGTGGTGCAGGCGCTGGAGCAGGAGGAGCTGTTCCGCAATCCGGAGCTGACCCTCGACGCGCTGGCTCAGCACCTGAGTCTCACCCCCAACACTGTGTCGCAGCTGCTGAACGCCGGGCTGGGCCAGTCGTTTCACGACCTGGTGAACGGCTACCGGCTGGCCGAAGTGAAGCGCCGCCTGCTCACCGACGATGCCCGGCGGCTCACGGTACTGGCCCTGGCCCTGGAAGCGGGCTTCAACTCGAAGACCACTTTCAACCGCGTATTCAAGGAAAAGACCGGCGTCACGCCCAAAGAGTACCAAAAGAAGTACCATCCTACCCGTTGGGACGACTCGGTAGCGGCTCCCGGCTAGGTTTGGGGCACACTAACTCTTCAGCCCATGCGCCTGTTCCTTTGCCTTTCGCTGCTGCTGGGCGGCCTCTGCCCCGCCCTCGCCCAACCCTCAACCCCAGTGCCACCCCTGCCCCGCACCGTGGCGGCCCGCATTCAGCAGGTCGAAAACAGCCTGCTGCCCTACGTGCCCGTGCAGGGCCTGGCGGGCTGGAACCTGGCCGAGCGCATGAAATACCACCGCGTGCCCGGCTTGAGCATCGCCGTGATTCATGACTACAAGGTGGAATGGGTGAAAGCCTACGGCTGGGCCGATACCACGGCCCGCACGCCCGTCACGCCGGCCACGCTGTTCTCGGCCGGCTCCATCTCCAAGCTCGTGGCGGCCGGCGCGGCTATGGCGCTGGTGCAGCAGGGCCGGCTCAGCCTGGATGCGCCCATCAACACATATCTGAAATCCTGGAAGCTGGCCGAGAATGACTTTACCCGCACCCGGCCCGTCACGCTGCGGCTGCTGCTGAGCCACCAGGGCGGCACCAGCCAGTCGTCGTACTGGGGGTTTGTGCCGGGCAAGGGGCCGCTGCCCTCCGTGGTCGATATCCTCAGCGGCCAGCCCCGGGCCGAATCCCGCCCGGTAGTGGTAAACCGACTGCCCGGCACCGGCTTCCAGTATTCCGGCGGCGGCTACCTGGTGGCCCAGCTGGCCCTCACCGATGCCACCGGCCAGGACTTCGTGCCCCTCACGGAAAGCCTGCTGTTCCGGCCCCTGAAGATGACCGGGGCCACCTTTGCCCAGCCTCTGCCCCCGGCTCTGCAGCCCCGGGCGGCCTGGGCGTATTCGGCCAATGCTTGGTTCAAAGGCATGCCCTACCTGTATCCGCAGCAGGCCCCGGCCGGCCTCTACGCCACCCCCACCGACGTGGCCCGCTTCCTGATTGAGGTGCAGCAGGCCTACCGCGGCAAGGGCAAAGTGCTGACGCAGACCACGGCGCGCGAGATGCTCACGCCCCAAGCCGAAGTATCCCTCGGCACCTACCGCGAGCAAATGGCCTTGGGCCCGTTTCTGCTGCAGCGGGCCGATAAAACCGATGAGGCCAGCCGCTACTTCGAGCACACCGGCGTGAATGCGGGCTTCCTGGCCTACGCCCTCGGCAGCGTAACGGGCGGCAACGGCGTGGTAATTATGATGAACAACGACGGCGGCGCGGCCGAGCTGGGCAAGGAGTTGCGCCGGGCCGTGGCGAAAGTGTACGGCTGGCCCGACTTTCTGCCCCCAGCCATTCAGCCCGCCGCTACGCCCGCGCCAGCCCTGGCCGCCTACGCCGGCCGCTACCAGCGCGGCCCCGATGAGGTGGTAGAGTTCCGGGTGCAGGGCAGTCATCTGGTCGAATCCATCAACGGCGGCCCCGCAATCCTCACCTACCCCATTGCCCCCGATACCGTCGCCTTCACCGATTTCGCCCTGACCGGCGTGTTTGAGCGAAACGCAGCCGGGCAGACAACTGGCTTCCGGATGCTGGGCGTGGGGCCGGTGCCCGCCATGCCCCGCCTGCGCCCCGAGCAGCTGCTGCCCAACGAGTTGCTGCGCCTGGGCCGCGTGCCCGAAGCCGTGGCCGGCTACCGCGCCATGAAGCTGAATGAGTACCAACTCACCTACATGGCCTACGACCTCTACCCGCGCGGTGCCGCCGGCTGGCCCGCCATCGAGGGCTTGCTGGGCCTGGCGCTGGAGCAGTTTCCGCAGTCGGCCGTAGTGCACGCCCGCTGGGGCGACCTGTACGCGGTGAAGGGCGACACGCCCCGCGCCATCGGGGCCTACCAAACCGCCCTGCGCCTCAATCCCGACGATAAGGATTTGCGGGAGAAGCTGCAGGGGCTAATGAAGTGAGGTAGCCCATTTATTCGCCCATTGCATAGGTGATACCTCCCAGCAGATGACGCAGGAAGAGCGGTTCGCGGAAGCTGTCATCCGTGTGTCCGCCAGCCGTATAAAAAGCTCGGCCGCCCTCATAGGTGTGATACCAGGCAATGGGATGAGTACCGGGGCTGTGAGTACCGCCCGTGTAGGTCGTTTCGTCCAGTGTAGCCAATATGCGCAGGTCGGGAGCCAACCGCTGGAAATTGTACCACTCGTCGGTGCGCACCCAGCGGGCGGGCAGAAAGCTGGTGGAGGCATGCACATTATCAGTCACCTGCACAGTAGCCTGCTGAATGGCCGGGTGCCCGTTGAAATAGGCCCCCACCAAGCCGTTGTACCAGGGCCAGTCGTATTCAGTATCGGTGGCGGCATGCACCCCGACGAAGCCACGACCCAGACGGATATACTGTTCAAAAGCGGACTGCTGAGCAGGATTCAACACTTCCTGCGTGGTGCTGAGAAACACTACCGCCTTGTATTTGCGCAACGTATCAAGTCGGAAGCGCGGCGCGGCATTGGTTGTGTCTACCCGAAAGCCATTGTCCCGGCCCAGTTGCTGAATGGCCCGCAACCCCACTGGTATGGAGGGATGATAGTACCCACCGGTTTTATAAAAGACCAATATAGCCGGGGTTGGTGGCACCGCCGGAGCAGGAACGGGGGCTGGATTTTTTTCAGTGCACCCTACCAGAAGCAGAGCTACACTCAGTAGCAGATATCGGCCGGCTGAAAACATAATTAAAGACAGTTTGAGGGAACGGGCTACGGCACTACAAGCTTGCGCACCGCGTAATATTCCTGTTGCTCTACAAGCACAGTGTATACACCTGATTGCAGTCCTAAAGCCACGGGATGAATAATGGCGCCCCGGCTTTTTGTCAGCATCAGCGTTTGCCGCACGCGCCCCAGCGCATCAGCTATCTGCACTTTGCATGGGCCAGCCAGCGGCGTATCGAGCTGCAGTTGTACCGTTTGCCCAACCACTGGATTGGGCCACAGTTCTAAACGCGCCGGATTATACTGCGCTGCCCGAGTCGCCAGCACCGCACCCGAGCGCCAGGTAGTAGTAATGGCCGGCGACGTGCCGTCATCGCCACCGTTTACCACCAGCCGCCCCGCTACCACGGCCGCTACCGGCGACAGTAGGCCCGTAGGAAGCGGGGTGAGGTCGCGCCAACTGTTGGTGCCAGGATTGTATTCCATCATATGGGCTGACAGTATTGCCCCATTTAGCCGCCCCCCCACTACCACTATACGATTGTTGAGGGTAAAAACGGAATTGGTGATATGCCCTACGGCGCGGGGCATATTCGCCCGCGCCGTCCAGGCATTAGTAGCCGGGTCATACTCAAACAGCGTGCTCTGGTTGCCAAAGGATTCGTCGCCGAGCAGCTGCCCGCCCATAGCGTACAATTTTCCATTGAGGGCCACGCCGCCCAGATGGTTGGTGGCGATGGGCATAGGAGCCCGTAGTATCCAGGTGGGAGCCGCCGCATCAAGATTCAAGGCCCAGTGCTCGGGGGCATCCCGCTGCACTACATCACCAATGCGCACGGCCCCGCCGAAAAAATGCAGCTCACGCCCCAGGCGAACTACCATACCCGCGCCACGAGCCGCGGGCAGAGGTACAAAGGCATTCCAGGTATTGGTAGGAATATGATACCGCCACACATGGTCGGTGATAGGGCCCGGATGCTGGCCTACGTAGCCGCCCGCAAAGTATAGGTTCACCCCATCTTCGGCCGTGCCCGAGTGCGTGATTCCCTCGGGCATATCGGCCATGGGGCTCCAGGAATCGGTAGTCGCCTGGTAAACCTCACAACGTCGCGTCACCTCGTAGTTGCTATTGTAGAAGCCCCCCATCACATAAAGCCTATCGCCGATACCGACGCCCTGGGCCTCACTGCGCCCCAGCGTATTGCGTGCGCCCGATACCCAACTAATGGGTAGCGGGACCTGTGCGCTAGCTGGCTGCGTTATAGTCACGCAACTGAGGCATAAGATCAGTGCGATGCTGCCTCTTATTTTCTTGTACGGTAGCATATTCATGTGAATGCCTGAAAATATTGTCAGAAAAGCAAGATCAGCCTCACTCAGTCACAGGGCTTACGGATTTAAATGAGGTGCGCTGTTTTAGCAGAGAAAAAGCTGCCACACTGATTGACTGGGAAGTACAATAAATCTACTAATAATATTACTAGCTGCGTTAACTCAGCGCCTGCGCCAGATCGGCCAGCAGCTCCTCCACCGGCTCAATGCCCACGCTCAGCCGCACCAGCCCTACCGTGATACCCAGCGCCGCCTGCTGCTCCACCGTGAGCGAGCGGTGCGACGTGCCCAACGGATACGACAGCGACGAATCGACACCCGCCAGGGAGGGCGCAAACGGGAACCGCTGGCTGCGCCGCATGAAGCCGTTCACCACCTCCGCGTCATCCTCCAGCAGAAACGACAGCATACCCCCGAACTGCCCCGCGCCCTGCTCCAGCGCCAGTGCGTGCTGCGGGTGCGTCTCCAGCCCCGGATAATTCACTTGCCGCACCCTGGGGTGGGCCGCCAGAAATTGAGCAACGACCAACGCATTGTAGCTGTGCTCGCGCATCCGAATCCGCAATGTTTTGAGCCCGCGCACAGCCAGCCAGCTCTCCATCGGGCTCAACGTAAGCCCATAAAACACCCCAATCTGCTTAAGCCGGGCCGCCACTTCCGCATCGGCCGCCACTACCACGCCGGCCGTCACGTCGCTGTGGCCGCTGATGTACTTGGTCACGCTGTGCAGCACGATATCGGCGCCTAGCGCTAAGGGACGCGTGATAACGGGCGAGGCAAACGTGTTGTCCACCACCAGCTTCAGGCCGTGGACGTGGCACTCAGCAGCCAGGCGGCGCAGGTCGGCCACGCGCAACAGCGGGTTGCTGATAGTTTCGGCCAGCAGCAGCCGTGTGGTAGGCTGCACAAACTGCGCTAAGTCGTAGAGCTGCTCGAAGGGAACATACGTTACCACAATGCCCATGCGGCTCAGCTCGGCATTCAGCAGCGCCGAGGAGCCGCCGTAGATATCGGCGGCGCACAGGACATGGTCGCCAGCCTGGCAGAGGGCGGCAATGGCGGCGAAGATAGCGGCCATGCCCGAGCCGGTAGCAATGGCGCCCGCGCCGCCTTCCAGCTCATTCACCTTATCGGCCAGCTCATCGGAGTTCGGGTTGCCGTTGCGCGAGTAGAGGTAGCGGCTGCCGGGCTCCCCGAAATACTGCTCCAGCTCATTCAGGTCGTCGAATTTGAAAACCGAAGTCTGGTAGATCGGGGTGATTTTGGGCTTGATAGTCATGGATAGATTTCGCGCAGTGTCTCGGAGTGTAAAACCGCAGGGTAGCGCAGTGTCGGTCAATGGCCCACCGCGAAACCCTGCGATTAGCCACGGCGCTACCCTGCGTGAAAAAGCAAAAAAGCCTTTCCCGGCAAAGGAAAGGCTTTTCCAAAGAAGAAAAAGATGGTTTAGGCCACAACGCCTTCTGCCAGTACAATTACGTTGTTGCGGAGCACTTCCACCACGCCACCGGCAATGTGGAACGCCTCCCGGCCTGCGGCACCCATCACCGTAATATCACCGGCTTTCAGGGCGCTGATGAGCGGCGCGTGGTTGTTGAGCACCTCAAACAGCCCATCGGTGCCGGGAAACTGCGCCGACGTAACCTCGCCCGCAAACACTTGCCGGTCCGGCGTGATGATTTCTAAATGCATGGGTTGATTATTAGATGAGTTGATGTGCTGATGTGCTGATTAATCATCGCCCCAAAGAGCAATTACGAATCAGCACATCAACCAGTCAACACATTAGCACATCAAATTTATTTGGCTTCGGCCATCAGCTTGGCACCTTTGGCTACGGCATCCTCGATGGTGCCGACCAGGTTGAAAGCCGACTCGGGCAGGTGGTCGTAGGTACCGTCGATAATGGCGTTGAAGCCTTTGATGGTGTCCTTGATATCAACCAGTACGCCGGCCAGGCCGGTGAACTGCTCAGCCACGAAGAAGGGCTGCGACAGGAAGCGCTGCACCCGGCGGGCGCGGTTTACAACCTGCTTGTCCTCTTCGCTCAACTCGTCCATACCGAGGATGGCGATGATGTCCTGCAGCTCTTTATAGCGCTGCAGAATCTCCTTCACGCGCTGGGCGGTGTTGTAGTGCTCGGCCCCCAGCACCTCAATGGAGAGAATGCGCGAGGTGGAGTCCAGCGGATCCACGGCGGGGTAGATACCCAGCTCGGCAATCTTCCGCGACAGTACGGTCGTGGCGTCAAGGTGAGCGAAGGTGTTGGCCGGAGCCGGGTCCGTCAAGTCATCGGCAGGCACATATACGGCCTGTACCGACGTGATGGAACCGCGCTTGGTGGAGGTAATCCGCTCCTGCATGGCACCCATCTCGGTGGCCAGCGTGGGCTGGTAACCTACGGCCGACGGCATCCGGCCCAGCAGAGCTGATACTTCTGAACCCGCCTGAGTGAAGCGGAAAATGTTGTCGATGAAGAACAGGATGTCGCGGCCGGCACCGGTGCCGTCGCCGTCGCGGAAGTTCTCCGCAATGGTGAGGCCCGACAGGGCAACGCGGGCGCGGGCTCCCGGAGGCTCGTTCATCTGACCGAACACCAGCGTGGCCTGCGACTTGGCCAGCTCAGTTTCGTCGACTTTCGACAAATCCCAGCCACCAGCTTCCATCGAGTGCTTGAAGTCGGCGCCGTAGCGGATGATGTCCGACTCGATGAATTCGCGCAGCAGGTCGTTGCCCTCGCGGGTACGCTCGCCCACGCCGGCAAACACCGACAGACCTTCGTAAGCCTTGGCGATGTTGTTTACCAGCTCCATGATGAGTACGGTTTTGCCCACCCCGGCACCACCGAACAGACCGATCTTACCACCCTTTACATAGGGAGCGAGCAGGTCGATTACTTTGATACCCGTGTACAGGATTTCCGACGACGTGGCCAGATCCTCGAAGGGTGGCGGCTGACGGTGAATCGACATGGCCCCGGCGCTCTTAGGCTGCGGAATGCCGTCGATGGCGTGGCCGATTACATTGAACAGACGACCTTTTACGCCGTCGCCGGTCGGCATCGAGATGGGCGAGCCCAGGTCGATAACCACGGCGCCGCGGGTCAGGCCCTCGGTCGAGTCCATGGCGATGGTGCGCACACGGTCTTCGCCCAGGTGCTGCTGGCACTCGAGAATGACCACCTGGCCATTGTCTTTGGTTACCTGCAGTGCGTCGAGGATGTTAGGAAGCTTGGTGTTTTCACCAGCGAAGCTCACGTCCACAACGGGACCGATTACCTGGGTGATTTTGCCGTTATTCGCCATTGCGGGTCTTTATAGTAAATGGTGCAACGTTTTCAGGGCGCAAAACTACGGCTTAATCCCCGCTTTGCCAAAGCTCCTTCGGGGGAAAGATTTGCCGACGTTTTCCAACAACCTCGCGGGCTGAAAATCAGCTCTTAAAGCCCGTTTAAAGGGCTTTATTCATCTGGGACCAGAAAAAATGTTGGAAAAATTTTTGCCTGAAAATTTGCCTCCCATAATTCCGGTAGTACATTTGCACACCCAAACAGCACACTGGTTTGGTTTTTTGTCCGATGGTGTAACTGGCAACACGCTTGATTTTGATTCAAGAAAGTCCAGGTTCGAGCCCTGGTCGGACAACTCTCGAGTAACGCGAAAGGCGCTGATGCTTCCTCCCCGGAAGAATCGGCGCCTTTCGCTTTTTGCACCACTAATGCCGCTGATTCTACGCTGATTTCACCAACCGCTCAAAAAACCCGCCCTCAATCAGCGGAATCAGCGCATGCTCTGCGTCATCTGTGATCCATCAGTGATTCATCCTTCTCCCCTTTGCCATGTCACAGCGTGTTAAAATCTTCGCGGGAAATGCTTCTCACGAACTCGGTGAAAAAATTGCGGCCGCCTACGGCCAGCCCCTCGGCGACCTGAGCATCCAGCGCTTTGCCGATAAGGAGTTGGGCCCCAGCTTCAACGAAAGCGTGCGGGGCTGCGCCGTGTTCCTGATTCAAAGCACCAACCCGCCGGCCGAAAACCTGATGGAGCTGATGCTGATGGTGGACGCCGCCAAGCGCGCCTCGGCCGCCTCCGTGACCGTGGTGATGCCCTACTACGGCTACGCCCGCCAAGACCGCAAAGACAAGCCCCGCGTGAGCATCGGGGCCAAAGTAGTGGCCGACTTCATTCAGAGCGTGGGCACCGACCGCCTGATGACCTGCGACCTGCACGCAGGCCAGATTCAGGGCTTCTTCGATATTCCCGTCGATCATCTGGATGGGGCCACCGTGACGGCCCCATACATCAAGTCATTGAACCTGGACAACCTCATCTTCGCCTCGCCCGACGTGGGCGGCGTGGTGCGCACGCGGGCCTTTGCCAAGAAGTTCGGGGCCGAAATAGTGGTGTGCGACAAGATGCGCCTGCGGGCCAACGAAATTGCCTCCATGCAAGTAATTGGCGACGTGACGGGCATGAATGTGGTGCTGGTGGATGACATTGTGGACACGGCCGGCACCATCTGCAAGGCCGCCGAGCTGCTAATGGAGCGCGGGGCCAAGTCGGTGCGAGCCGTGATTACGCACGCCGTGCTCAGTGGCCCGGCCCACGAGCGAATCCGCAACTCGGTGCTGGAAGAGTTGATTGTGTGCGACACAATTGCGCTACGTGAGGAAAACCCAAAGGTGAAAGTAGTATCACTGGCTAGCTTGTTTGCCCGCGCCATTCACAATGTGGTGTCGCACGAGAGCATAAGCTCGCTGTTTGTATAGAGCCGCATGGACTTTTCTACCCTGCCTGCTCCTGTACATTCCATATCAGCCGTTGCGGGCGGGGCTCTGATAGTTTTTTTATTTTTTGCTACCCTGAGCTGGTCATTTCCAGCTGGCCCATTTAAGCCCAACTTTATGCGCTTGCTGCTGGGACTGGCCGGCAGTACGTTGATTATACTGATTATGCGGTTTATTGTCCGGCTCTATGTTAGTCGAATGACTGGACAATAAGCTTACATATTTTTGGCGTCGTCGTTATGATTTGAGCAGTAAAAAGGCCGCTCAACCGGATGGTTGAGCGGCCTTTTTACTGCCGAGGCAGAGCGGTTATTTCACAATAGTCGGCAGCACTTCCACGTCCAGGAAACTGTCGCCGAAGACGCTGTGGGTGGCTTTCACGTAGTCGCTTTCGTTGGCTTTGTAGGGGTTTTCAACGAAGGTCTGGGGGTTGCGGGCAATTAAGGGGAACCAGGTGCTTTGCACCTGCACCATAATGCGGTGGCCTTTCTTGAAGGTGTGCAACACGTCCTGCAAGCGGAAATCGACGGCGGTTTTCTCGTTGGCGACCAGCGGCTCGGGCTTCTCGAAGCTGTGGCGGAAACGGGCGGGCATCACCTCGGAGCGCACCATCTGCCAGTAGTTGCTGAGCATGATGTTCTTGTTGGGCAGGTAGGCATGGTTGGCCTCGTCGGGCGGATACACGTCGATGAGCTTCACCACCCAGTCGGCATCGGTGCCGGTGGTGGCTACTTGCAGCTTGGCCATGATTTCGCCGCCAAGCGTCACGTCATTGGCCAATATATCGGTCTGGTACACGAGCACATCGGGGCGGCGGCCAGCGAAGCGCTGGTCTTCGCTCATGTAGTTGAATGGCGTGAAGCCCATGGTGGTGGTCAGGTCGTCGGTGTAGGGTACGGGCTTGAGCGGGTCGCTCACGAAGCTCAGGGCGCCGGGCGTGGCGGCGGGCTGGGCGTCGAGCTTGCCGTTGGCGCTGAGGTAGAGCTTCTGGTGCGTGGCCGTGGCGGCGGGCCACTGCGGGAAGGTTTCCCAGCGCTTGTTGCCCGTGTCGAACAGGTAGGCTTCGGGCAGGCCGGAGTTCTTATCGCCGTTGCCTTTCAGGAAGTGGGCGAAGAATTTCGCCTCGATGTTGCGCTGGTAGAACGTGGCGATGCTGTCGCCGAAATACACGTTGCTGTGCAGCGTGTGGCCGGTTTCGCGCGACCAGCGGCCGTGCCCGAACGGGCCCATGACGAGCGTATTGTAGGTACCGGGGCTTTTCTGCTCGATGGTTTTGTAAATGGAAAGCGGGCCGCGCAGGTCTTCGGCATCAAACCAGCCGCCTACGGTCATCACGGCGGGCTTCACGCCGGCTTTGTAATGCTCAGGCAGGCCGCGCTGCTTCCAGAACGCGTCGTAATTGGGGTGATTGACGGTTTCCTGCCAGAAGAAATTGTCGCCGTAGTACTTGTCCACGTTCTTCAGCGGGCCCATATCCAGCATAAACTGGTAGCCGTCTTTGGTGGCGGGCTTGATGAAGCTCGCATCATACCACGACTTGCTGGTAGTATCCTGCTTCTGCACCCCGAACACCGGGTAGGTAAACAGGTAGGACTGCAGAAAGGCGCCGTTGTGGTGGAAGTCGTCGAAGAAAAAGTCGGAAACCGGGGCCTGGGGCGAGGAGGCTTTCAGCGCGGGGTGGTTGGAGAGGATGCCAGCGGCGGTGTAGAAGCCGGGGTAGGAAATACCCCACTGGCCCACGCGGCCATTGTTGTGGGCCACTTTTTTCACCAGCCAGTCGATAGTATCAAACGTGTCGGAGCCTTCGTCCACGTCCTTTTTGCCCTGTTTTTTGTCCAGCACGGGCGTCATGTTGGTCCAGGTGCCCTGGCTTTTCCAGCGCCCGCGCACATCCTGATACACGAAGATGTAGCCCTGCTTCATCATGGTTTCGGAGGGGCCGAGGCGGGCGGGATAGTTGCCCGCGCCGTAGGGCGCCACGCTATAGCAGGTGCGCTGCATCATGATGGGATATTTCTTCCCGGCCCCGGCATCTTTGGGCGAGTAAATGGCCGTGAACAGCTTCACGCCGTCGCGCATGGTGATGTAGATTTCCTGCTTGGTGTAGTGCTCTTTGGGGTAAGTAGCGGGCGGGGCGGGCGTTTGGGCAAAGAGCGACAGGCTACAGAGCGTGAGCAGCCAGATAAGCGGCGTACATCTTTTCATGCGGGGCAGATTAAGGGGAAGGATGCTTAAATGTAGGAGGTTTGCCTCTGAAACAGGCCAGCCTGGCCGGCTGCGGGGCGCACGTTTCTTTGCTCCAAAGAAAGAGCCGCCGGGCTTTATAACCAGCCGGCGCTAGCAACTCTACCGTGGGTTCCCTATCTTTGCGGCCCGTTTTGGGCTGATTTTCAGCCGGGGCGGATTTCACATCTTCATTTTCTCAAAAACACAAGCTTATGAAAAGCCTCGAGATTGTAGGGTTTAAAAGAGCGAATCTCGGTAAGAAGGATGCCAAAGCGTTGCGTCTTGACTCGTATGTACCGTGCGTATTGTACGGTGGTGCCGAGCAGGTTCACTTCTCGACTCCCGCTATCCTCTTCCGCGAACTGCTATACACGCCCGAAGCCCACATCGTTGATCTGAACGTGGAAGGCACGCTGTACCGCGCTATCGTGCAGGACGCTCAGTTCCACCCCGTGAATGAAATGCTGCTGCACGTTGACTTCCTCCAGCTGGAAGAAGGCAAAGAAGTGAAGATGGATATTCCCGTGAAGTACATCGGCGTTTCGCCGGGCGTGCTGGCCGGTGGCAAGCTGGTAAGCAAGCTGCGCAAAGTGAAGGTGAAGGCGCTGCCCGAGAACCTGCCCGACTACGTTGAAGTAAACATTGGTGGTCTGGAGCTGGGCAAATCGGTGAAAGTGGGCCAAGTAGAGCCAAAAGGCTATACCATCCTGACCAACGTCGCGTCGCCAATTGCCACCGTGGCCATCCCACGCGCGCTGAAAGGCACCCTGAACGCCGACAAGTAAGACCACGGATTCGCGCGGATTTTTCGGATTTTGTGCACGAACCCCCTGCGTTATACCGAAAGCCGCCCCAACTTTGGGGCGGCTTTTTTGCGGCCTGTGCGCTAAGCGCCTTTGCCAGCTACCAAATCCGTGGAATCCGTCTAATCCCAAAAATCCGTGAGCAAGTTTCTAGTGCTCTGCCTGGGCAACATTGGCCCCGAATACGCCGATACCCGCCACAACGTGGGGTTCATGGTGGGCGACTACCTGGCCCGCAAGCATGACGCGGTGCCCTGGGAGCTGGGCCGCCACGCCTTCACCACCGAAATCAAGGCCAAGGGCAAAACCTACGTGCTGGTGAAGCCCACCACCTACATGAACCTGAGCGGCAAGGCCGCCGCCCACTGGCTGAGCGCCCTGAAGCTGACCAAGGAAAATATGCTGGTGGTCACCGACGACCTGGCCCTGCCCTACGGCAAGCTACGCCTGAAGGCCAAAGGCTCGGCCGGCGGCCAGAACGGCCTCAAGCACATCCAAGAAACCCTGGGCACCGACGAATACGCCCGCCTGCGCTTCGGCATCGACTCCAGCTTCAGCAAGGGCCGGCAGGTCGACTACGTGCTCAGTCCTTTCTCCGCTGATGAGAAGATTGACCTGGAAGCCCGCCTGGAAAAGGCCGCCGAGGCCGTGCTGGCCTTCGGCGCCCTGGGCGTGGAGCGGGCCATGAACGTGGTGAACGTGAAATAAAGAAGTGAGACTTCTGTGCCGACGACGCCAATGGGTCGCCAGCACGAAAGTCTCACTTCGTATGTCTCAAAGTCTCAGGTCTATTGCTACGCCACGCCTGAACCCGGCCGTACGGGGCTGCTGGGCTGCATCAGCGACAGCACGCCATCGGCGTTTTCGGCCATCAGCAGCATCCCCTGGCTCTGAATCCCCTTGATTTCGCGGGGGGCCAAGTTCAGCAGTACCTGCACCTGCTGGCCGATGAGGGCTTCGGGCAAAAAGTGCTCGGCGATGCCCGACACGATGGTGCGCGGCTCGTCGAAGCCGAGGTCTACGGAGAGTTTGAGTAGCTTCTTGGTTTTGGCCACTTTCTCGGCCGCCACGATGGTGCCGATGCGCAGGTCCATGGTCTGGAACTGCTCGAAGCTCACGTCATCCTTGGCAGGCGCGGCTACGGCAGCAGCCATTTCGTTGGCTTTCTTCGTATCGAGCAGCTTCTGCACCTGGGCTTCCACGGTGGCATCCTCGATTTTGTCGAAGAGCAGTGCGGCGGCTCCTATTTCGTGGCCGGCGGGCAGCGCGTCGGGGCGGCCGGCAGCTTGCCAGGGGCCTTTTTCCAGGCGCAGCATGGTGCCCAGCGTGGCGGCGGCGGTAGGCAGGAAGGGCTCCAGCAGCGTGACCAAGCCAGCGGCCAATTGCAGGGCAATGTGCATGACGGTGGCAGTGCGGGCCTCGTCGGTTTTGATGAGCTTCCAGGGCTCGGTTTCGGCCAGGTACTTGTTGCCGGCGCGGGTCAGGTTCATCAGCTCGTTCAGCGCGTCGCGGAAGCGGTAGTTTTCGATCAGCTCGCCGATGCGCTGGGGGAATTCGGCCAGCTGGGCCAGCACTTCCCGGTCAATGTCCTGCAGCTCGGCCGCAGCCGGCACTTTTCCATCGTAAAACTTGTGGGTAAGCACCACGGCGCGGTTCACGAAGTTGCCCAGGTTGGCCACCAGCTCATTGTTGTTGCGGGCCTGAAAGTCCTTCCAGGTGAAGTCGTTGTCCTTGTTTTCGGGGGCGTTGGCGCAGAGCACGTAGCGCAGCACGTCGGCCTTGCCGGGAAAATCCTGCAGGTATTCGTGCAGCCACACGGCCCAGTTGCGCGAGGTAGAAATCTTGTCGCCTTCCAGGTTCAGGAACTCGTTGGCGGGCACGTTGTCGGGCAGGATGTAGTCGCCGTGGGCCTTGAGCATCGTGGGGAAGATGATGCAGTGGAACACGATGTTGTCTTTGCCGATGAAGTGCACCAGCTTGGTGCCGGCGTCTTTCCAGTAAGTTTCCCAAGTGTCGGGCAGCAGGTCTTTGGTGGCCGAGATGTAGCCGATGGGCGCATCAAACCATACGTAGAGCACTTTGCCCTCGGCCCCGGCCACCGGCACGGGCACGCCCCAGTCCAGGTCGCGGGTCACGGCGCGCGGGTGCAGGCCCTGGTCGATCCAGGATTTGCACTGCCCGTACACGTTGGCTTTCCAGTCGGCTTTGTGGCCTTCCACAATCCACTCGCGCAGCCAGGGCTCGTATTGGTCGAGGGGCAGATACCAGTGCTTGGTTTCGCGCAGCACGGGCTGGTTGCCCGAAAGCATGGAGCGGGGCGAAATCAGCTCGGTGGGGCTCAATGAGGAGCCGCATTTCTCGCACTGGTCGCCGTAGGCATTCTCGTTGCCGCAGTTGGGACAGGTGCCCACGATGTAGCGGTCGGCCAGAAACTGGTCGGCTTTCTCGTCATAATACTGCTTGGAGGTCTGCTCAATGAACTTGCCTTCCGCATACAGCTTCTTGAAAAAGCCGCTGGCCACTTCGCTGTGCGTTTGGGAGGACGTGCGCGAATAAATATCGAACGACACGCCGAAATCCTGGAACGAGTCGCGGATGATGGCGTGGTACTTATCCACCACCTGCTGGGGCGTGATGCCTTCCTTCTGGGCCCGGATGGTGATGGGCACGCCGTGCTCGTCGGAGCCACAGATAAATTTCACGTCGCGGCCCTGGGCCCGCAGGTAGCGCACATAAATATCGGCGGGCAGGTACACGCCGGCCAGGTGGCCGATATGCACCGGGCCATTGGCGTAGGGCAGCGCCGCCGTGACGGTATAGCGTTGAGGAACAGCTTGCATGAGCGAAGAAAAAACAGAAGAAATAGCGCGGAAAAACCGAATTCCGGCGCAAAAAATCGGGAGTTAAACCGCAAAGAAACGGCGAAAAAGCAGGAAATGCCCAGCCAAAAAATGGTTGGTATCGTTTCAGGAATGAATTGCTCTATATTTGAATATAAGCGCGCCCATCAACCTCCTTTTCCTGATCCTTTCTCCCCAACCTTTCCATACCATGAAAAAAGACGCCCAGGACAAGCCGGAAAAAAAGGCCAAAAAAGATCCGGCTCAGAAAGCCCAGCGCAAAGCCGCCAAAGCCGCTTCCCGCGCTTCCGACACGATGACCTCCGTGCAGGCCGATAAAAAGTCGGATCAGAAGAAGTCGCTCAAAGCCGCCGCCAAGCAGCTGCAGAAAGAGCTGGACGGCCGCATCTCGGAAGTAGTGAAGCGCATTCGCAAAGAAACCAAGGCCAAGTTGAAGGAAGTGGTGAAAGACGCCACCCGCCGCTTGGACGTGGACACGGAGCGCATGTTTGAGCAAGCGCTGCACACGATAGTGCGCAACTACGAAAGCGGCACCCCCGCCGCCTCCGACAGCATCTCGACGGAAACCACTGCTGCCCCGGCCCCGGCCAGAAGACCAGCACCGCGCCCCGCCGCCAAGCCCGCCGCTGCCACGGTCAATGGTGCCGCCAGCAAAGCCCGGCCCGCCGCTGCCGCCAAACCAGCGGCTTCGGCTGCTCCTGCCAGCCGCAACCGCAGCCGGCCCGCTGCCACTGCCGCCGGCAAGCGCCCGGCCCCGGCTAAAGCCGTGAATGGCACCGCCGGCACTGCTGCCACCGACACCAATAACGCCAGCGACGTAAGCTAAACCGGTACCTGACTACCCGAATAAACCGGCCCGCTCCTTCTGCTGAAGGGGCGGGCCGTGTGCGTTCAGGGCCGGCGTAGCGTATCGGCGGGGGCGTTGTTGAGGCGGCGCAGGCGGGTTTCGGGCGTGGTGTTGTTGGGGTCGTTGGTGTTCAGGGTTTCGACGCGCTTGCGGGCGTTGGTGCCGCTGGCCTGCTCACCCAGCCTTACCCGGCCGGGCGTGGCATCGGGCACCGAGCCGCCGGCCCCGGCATTGCTATTGTAAGCGGCCTGGCGGTCGGCATCGGAGCGGATGGTGTTGGGCACCGGGGCGCGGTCTACTTCAGCGGTAGTTTCCTGCGAGGTGGTGCAGGCGGTCAGCAGCAAGCCCAAAACGGGGGCAAAAAGACGGTTTTTCATCGGTAGAGAACCAAAGCAGCCCCAAAGCCGGGGCCGCCCTGGTACAACGCGCATCGCCGGGCGGAAGTTGGATTATCGCGCCGTCGGCACCGCCGCGCTCAGCGTCTGGCGGATGCCGTTCCAGAGACCCACACGAGCCTGCATGCAGCGGGCGGCCACGTCGCGGCAGTCGGTCCAGCGCTGGTCATCCTGGCCGCACAGCTCGCGCACCATCTGCTCGGCCAGCGGCGTGTGCACTTCCTCGTCCAGCTGAATGTGGCGGTCAAGGTAGTAGGTGAACGTATCGAGTTGGCCGGGAAAGCGCTGGCGCAGGTCAGCAATGAGGTGGCGGAACATATCCGGAATTACGTCTTCGCGGCCAAACGTGAAGGCGGCAGCTACGGCATGGGGCTTGCCCGAATTGATAATGCTGAACGTGCTGAGCACAAACTGCTGCACGGCATACGGCGCATCAGCCTTCAGCAGCGCCTGCTCCACCGACTCGCCCACCGATAGCGCATCGAGCAACCGATGGATGGGCTGCGTATCGGCCCCGCATTCTTCCATTGCCCTGATATACAGCTCGAAATGGCTGGCAGGCTGACCGTGCTGGTCCACATCGGTTTCCTCTTCCAACACGATTTCGTTGATGAGGCGGCGCGTGGCCGGGTTGCCGCGCGGCACCCACGGCACCGTCACGCAGGTCAGGTCGCGCTGCAGGCACTTGAGCAAGGACATGAAGTCCCAGACGGCAAATACGTGGTACTCCATGAACTGGCGCAGGTCGGCCAGGGAGTGCAGGCCCTGGTATACGCTGTGCGAAATGAGCTGTTCGCGGGCCGGGGCCAGCTGTTCGTGCAGGGTCTGGATGGGGTCGGTGGAAGGCATGGGCGCGGGCGAACCGGCCGGTTCGCGGTTGGTGAGAAGATACAAGCTCAAAAGGACCCCACAAAGTTCGGCAGTGACCAGCGGGCTTACAAAAGGGCCTGCCGACAACTTGCTGTCGGCAGGCCCGCACCGGGGGCGGAAACCCGGCTACTTTTTCTCGAAAATCATGGCATCCGAGTCCATGCAGTAGCGCTGACCGGTGGGCTTGGGGCCGTCGTCGAAGACGTGGCCGAGGTGGCCGCCGCATTTGGCGCACACTATCTCGTCGCGGCTCATACCCAACGTATTATCGGCCGTTACTTTCAGGCTGCTGTCGGTGGCCGGAGCCCAGAAGCTGGGCCAGCCAGTGCCCGACTCAAACTTGGTTTCGGACGAGAACAGTAGGTTGTGGTCGGCGGCGCAGTAGTAGTTGCCCTTGGCGTGGTTGTCGTGGTATTTGTTGGCGAAAGGCCGCTCGGTGCCCTGCTGGCGCAGAATGAAATACTGAGCCGGCGTAAGCTGAGCTTTCCACTGGGCATCGGTTTTCCGGATCGGAAACTCGTCGGGCCGGCCGGTCACGACCTGGGGCTTGGGGTAAGCTTTTGCGGCGGCGGTGGGCTTGGTAGGGGCCTGGGGCTTTTCCTGAGCCACGGCCTGGCGCTTCTGGGAGCAGGCCGTACCCAGGGTCAGGGTCGATAAAAGCAGAATCAGCAGGGAAGAGCGCATGTGCGGGAAGCGGGTTAGGTCAGGAATCGGGGCCGGCAAAGCAGCCGGCGTTGCTGCCCAAACATACGCGGCCGGCGCAGGGTTCGGTTCTTTTTCGCCGGTGCGTTTCAGTTTCAGGAAGTTATCATTTTGGTCGCGCGGGCTATTGCGCCAAACATTCCGTACCTTTGCGCCCGGAAAAACCTTTGTATGCAGAACATTCGGAATATCGCAATCATTGCGCACGTTGACCACGGCAAGACCACGCTCGTGGACAAAATCATTCACGCCTCGAAGCTGTTCGATGAGCATCAGCACTTCGACGACCTGATCCTGGACAACAACGACCTGGAGCGTGAGCGAGGCATCACCATCGTCTCCAAGAACGTATCGGTTCGCTATAAGGACGTTAAAATCAACATCATCGACACGCCTGGTCACGCCGACTTCGGCGGCGAGGTGGAGCGCGTACTGAAGATGGCCGACGGCGTACTGCTGCTCGTGGATGCCTTCGAAGGTGCCATGCCCCAGACCCGTTTCGTGCTGGGCAAAGCCATCGATCTGGGCCTGAAGCCGATTGTGGTGGTGAATAAAGTGGACAAGGAAAACTGCCGCCCCGATGAGGTGCACGAGCAGGTTTTCGACCTCATGTTCAACCTCGGAGCCAACGAAGACCAGCTGGACTTCGTGACCCTGTATGGCTCCAGCAAGCAAGGCTGGATGAGCACCGACTGGAAAGTCAAAACCGATAACATTATCCCGCTGCTGGATGCCGTTGTGGCTTCCATTCCGCCCGCTCCTACCCTGGACGGCACGCCCCAGATGCAGGTTACCTCGCTTGACTACTCGTCGTTTGTGGGCCGTATCGCCATTGGCCGGGTGCACCGCGGCACGCTGAAGGAAGGCGCCAACATGAGCCTGGTGAAGCGCGACGGCACCATTAAGAAGGTGAAGATCAAGGAGCTGCAGGTATTCGAAGGCCTGGGCCGCAACAAGGTCTCCGAAGTTAGCTCGGGCGAAATCTGCGCCGTGACCGGCATCGAGGGCTTCGACATTGGCGACACCATCGCCGATGCCGAAAACCCCGAGGGACTGGCCGTTATCAGCATCGACGAGCCGACGATGAACATGCTGTTCACCATCAACAACTCGCCGTTCTTCGGCAAGGAAGGCAAGTTCGTTACCTCGCGCCACCTGCGCGACCGGCTGTTCAAGGAAACCGAGAAAAACCTGGCGCTGCGCGTCAAGGAAACCGATAAGGAAGATACGTTCCTCGTATACGGCCGCGGTATTCTGCACTTGTCAGTCCTCATCGAGACGATGCGTCGCGAAGGGTTTGAGCTGCAGGTTGGTCAGCCGCAGGTGCTGTTCCGTGAGGACGACAACGGCAACCGCACCGAGCCCATCGAGCACTTGGTAGTGGACGTACCGGAGGAAACCGCGGGCAAGGTGATTGAGCTGGTGACGATGCGCAAGGGTGAATTGACCATTATGGAGCCGAAAGGCGACCTGCAGCACCTGGAGTTCAACATCCCCGCTCGTGGTTTGATCGGGCTGCGCAACAACGTGCTGACGGCTACCGCTGGTGAGGCCATCATGAACCACCGCTTCGCTTCGTACGAGCCCTACAAGGGCGTGATTCCCGGCCGTATCTCCGGCTCGCTGATTTCGATGGATACGGGTGCCGGCACCGCGTACACCATCGATAAGATGCAGGACCGCGGCGAGTTCTTCGTGGATCCGGGTGAGGAAGTATACGCCGGCCAGGTTATCGGCGAGCACACCCGCCCGAACGATTTGACCATCAACATCCAGAAAGGCAAGAAGCTCACGAACATGCGCGCCTCGGGCACGGATGACAACGTGAAAATTGTGCCCAAGCGCCAGTTCTCGCTGGAAGAAGCCATGGAATACATCCAGAAGGATGAGTACCTGGAAGTAACGCCGAAATCGGTGCGGATGCGCAAAATTCTGCTCGACGAAAACGAGCGTCTGCGCTATGCTAAGAAGATCGACTAGTCTTTGAAATTCGCTTTTCAACGAACAAAGGGGCGCGGCGAAAGCTGCGCCCCTTTGTTCGTTGGTGGAAGTATCGGCAGCGAAGCTGTTTGCGTATCTTCGCTTACCAATCTGTTGTCTTCTCCCCTATGGATTCTGAAAATCGCAACAAGCGTGACCTGCCCGAAGTGGTAGCTGATATTCTGATTACGCTGGATAGAGTACAGCAGACGCAGGAGCAGATGCTACAAACGCAACAGCAGATGCAGCAGACGCAGAAGATGCAGCATGAGCAGATAGTCAGTATCTTCAACAACATGACCACGGCCGTGCTCGATGCCATGAACCGGCAGACGGACCGCTACGACCGGGTACAAACCGCCTAAACCACGCAGAAAACCGAGGTCCGGGAGCTGCGGCAGCGGCTCGAAAACCTGGAGAAAGTGGTTTATAAGAAAGCCGGCTAGCTTCCTGACAAACAAATTCCCGTGCCCCGGACCCAGAGCGCAGCAAAGGCGGCCCTGGGTCCGGGGCTTTTTTTGGCGCGGCAGGCCGCTACCGCTTGCGCAGCAGCCATACATCCTGGCTGGCGGCGCTGCCCTGCCGCTCGCCGGGAAGGTGCTCCAGCACCTCGCAGTGCCGACCGAATAGCGTCTGCAGATACTCCGTGGGCTGGAAGGCGGCAAACACGCGGTGGCCCTCGTCCACGTTGCTGCGAATCACGAGCTGGTCGGCGTCGAAAGCGGCCCGCTCCGCGGCGGTCATGATGGCGCGGAAGGCGGCCCCGTGGGTGGTGAACAGCAGCACGCCGCCGGGCCGCGTCACGCGCAGCAGCTCATCGTACCAGCGTTGGTGGCCCTGGGCCGAGAGGTGGGTGAAGATGGAAATACCGTACACGGCATCAAACGTGTCGGCGGCGGCCTGCAGGGGCGGGTCGATGCCGTTGAGCAGGAACTGGATACCGGGCAGATGCTGCCGACACCATTCGATGGAGCGGGCGTTGTAGTCGGTGCCGGTGTAGCGGCAGCCGTGGCCTACTACCGCGGGCAGGTGGCGGATGACGCGGGCCGGGCCGCAGCCCCAGTCGAGGATATGCTGGTCGTGCAGCGGCAGATGGCGGGCCAGGTGGTCGCGCACCCACTGGGCGGTTTCGCGGCCGCCTTCGTAGTATTTGCGGTAGTTGAGCTGGAAGGACTCGTACATCAGATAGTCCGGCGGCAGCGCCACGGCGGGGTTGGCGGCACGGAAAGCCTGGTTGGGCCGGCGGTTGCGGAAGCGCAGCAGAGCGTAGCGGGCCCGGTCGGCGGCGTGCATCAGGCCGGCCCGGCGGAGCACGTTGGTCAGAAATCCTTTATTCATAGCCGCAATATTTCATTTTGAATGATGATGAGCCGCTGCCAGTGCCAGCCCAGAATGCCGCGCCAGCTGCCGGCTCAGCGGCGCACCTCAAACCCTGAGAAGCCTACCACCGGCCCCTTTTCTACCGCCACCTGCTCTACGCGGGCCGCGGGCGGGCCGTGGTAGCACCAGGCTTCCAGGGTCGCCAGCGCTTCGGGCGGACCTTCCGCTTCGATGGTTACGCTGCCGTCGGAGTTGTTGCGGGCGTAGCCGGTGAGGCCCAGCGCCTGGGCCTGCTGGCGGGCGCTCTGCCGGAAAAACACGCCCTGCACGCGGCCTTGGATATGAAAAGTACGGTGCTCGAAGTTCATCATGAGAAGTATTTTAGCCTGAAATAAAGATGTTTCAGCCTGTGGTACGTAGCAAAGTCCCGCAGCAACGCGGCCGGCACGACTTCAAGATATCTTCATGTGGGTCGGCGTTGCTTTACACCCTATGCGTATGCGTTTTCTGCTCCTGCTTGGTTTTCTAATTTGCGCACCGGCGGCCTGGGCGCAACATACGCTACGGGCCGTGGTGCGCGACTCCGCCACCCGCCAAGCGTTGCCGGGCGTGAGCGGAGTGGTGCGGGGCACCACCCAGGGCGCCACCACCAACGGCCAGGGCCTGCTCACCATCGACAACGTAGCGGGCCCTACGGCGGAGCTGGTTCTCAGCTACCTGGGCTACCGGGCCACCACAGTGCGCGTGGCGCTGCCCCAAACGGGTGGGCCGCTGCTGGTACTGCTGGCCCCGTCGGCCAATGCGCTTGATGAGGTGGTAGTGACCAGCACGCGCACCAACTCCCGCATCGAAGACCTGCCCACGCGGGTGGAGGTGCTGGGCGAGGAGGAGCTGCAGGAAGAAAACGCCATCAAGCCCGGCAACATTGCCTCCCTGCTCGGCGACATTGCCGGCACCCAGATTCAGCCCACCCAACCTACTACCGGCAACGCCGACCTGCGCATACAGGGCTTGCAGGGGCGCTACTCGCAGATGCTGCGCGACGGGCTGCCGCTGTTCGGGGGCTACGCCGGCTCGTTCGGGATTCTGCAGGTGCCGCCCCTGGATCTGCGCCAGATTGAGCTGATCAAGGGCTCGTCGAGCACGCTGTACGGGGGCGGCGCCATTGCGGGCCTCGTGAATCTGGTGAGCAAGCAGCCCCGGCTGGGCCACGCCGAGCACAGCATCACGCTCAACCAAAGCACGCTGCGCGAAAGCAACCTCAACGGCTTTTTCTCGGGCCGCACTCAAAAAGCGGGCTACACGCTGTTTGCGGGCGGCACCCGCCAGCAGGACGTGGACGTGGACGGCGACGGTTTCACGGATGTGCCGCGCCTGCGTAGCCTCACGGTGCACCCGCGCCTGTTTTTCTACCCCAACCGGCTGGGGCAGCTGGCCGTGGGCTATACCGGTACTGTGGAAGACCGCCAGGGTGGCGACCAGCGCGTGGTGCGCGAAGGCTCCGATGCCCTGCACCAGTATTTCGTGACCAACAAAATGCAGCGCCACACCGCCGATGTGGTGTACACGCAGGACAGCGTGATGGGCGGTGGCCTCACGGTGAAAGGCACGCTTAGCAGCTTCGGGCGGCGCGTGCGCACTAACACCGTGGATTTTCGGGCGCGGCAGCTGTCGTATTTCTCGGAGCTGAGCTACCTGCACCGGCTGGGCGGGCAGCACACGGTGGTGGCCGGGCTGAACTTCAACGGCGAGCAGCTGCGCCCCCAGGATGGCCCTTCGGCGCTGCCGGCCGGCCGCTATACCTACGCCACCGTGGGCGGCTTCGTGCAGGACGACTGGCAGCCCGTGGCCCAGCTGACGGTGCAGGGCGGTCTGCGCCTCGACCATCACAACCAGTACGGCACGTTTCTGCTGCCGCGCCTGGCGCTGCTCTACCGCTTCTCCGAAACCGTGACCTCGCGCCTGAACGGCGGCCTGGGCTACCGCGTGCCGGTGCCGTTCGTAAATGAGCTGGATGAGCGCGACTACCCGCAGATTCAGCCGCTGATAGGGTTGAAAGCGGAGCGCTCTACGGGGCTGAACTGGGACGTAAACTACCAGCGCAGCTTCTCGCCTACGCTCACGCTGAACCTGAACCAGTCGTTTTTCTACACCCGCCTCAACGCGCCGCTGGTGCTGCCCGATGCCGCCGCCACGCCCGGCATGGTGCCGCTGGCCTGGTACAACGCGGCCCGGCCGGTAGTCAGCCAGGGCTTTGAAACCTACGTGCGCCTGCGCGCCGACGAAACCGAGCTGTACCTGGGCTACGTCTTCACCTATGCCCGCCGCCGCTACGACGCCGTGCATCCTAACGTGGAGCTGGCCGCGCGCCACAAGCTGGCCGCCGTGGCTACGCAGGAGTTTTCCGAGCATTTTGCCTTGGGTATTGAGGCCAGCTACACGGGGCAGCAGTATCTTTCTGATGGCCGCCGCACGCCGGGCTACCCCATTCTGGCCGGGCTGGCGCGCTATACCCAGGGCCCGCTCACGCTCGTGCTCAACGGCGAAAACCTCATCGACTACCGTCAGACGCGCCGCGAAGCCGTGGTACTGGGCTCGCGCCTCAACCCCGACTTCCCACAGCTCTGGGCCCCGGTGGAAGGGCGCGTCATCAATCTGTCGGCGACGGTGCGATTTTAGCCCCGCTGCCGCACGGCCTCAAACGTGAGAATGGCCGTGGCGGTGCTCACGTTGAGCGAGTCGATGTAGCCGGCCATCGGGATGATGATGGTCTGGTAGCAGGCTTCGCGCAGCTCGGGCGTGAGGCCGTCGGCTTCGGTGCCCATCACGAAGGCCGTGGGGCCGCGGAAGTCGAGCTGGGTGTAGGGGCGGGCTTGGGGCGTGAGAGCGGCGGCGTAGGTGCGGATGCCCTTTTCGGCGCACCAGGCCAGCAGCTCCTGGCGGGTGGTGGCCACGGTGGGCACCGTGAAAATACAGCCGATGCTGGAGCGGATGGCGTTGGGGTTGTAGAGGTCGGTGCGCGGGTCGCAGATGATGACGGCATCGGCCTGGGCGGCGTCGGCGGTTCGTAGGATGGCCCCCAGGTTGCCGGGCTTCTCCACGGCTTCCAGCACCAGCAGCAGCGGGTTTGGGGGCAAATCGAGGTCGGAGAGCGTGCGGTGCGGGGGGCGCACCAGGGCCAGCACGCCGTCGGAGCCTTCGCGGTAGGCCACTTTCTCAAACACGGCTTTCGACACCGAAAACCGCTCCGGAAGCGCGCCAAACAGGGTTTCCAGCTCCCGTAGCTGGGCATCGGTGGCCAGCTCGGGGCACACGAACAGCGCCTGCACCGCCACGCCGGCCTGGTGCGCAATGGTCAGCTCGCGGTGCCCCTCAATGATGGTGAGGTTCTGCTGGCGGCGCTCCGACGACTTCTGCTGGAGCTTGAGCAGGTTCTTGATGCGCGGATTCTGGGGACTGGTGATGCTGTCGGGGGCGGCGGGCATGGCAGAGGGAAGGCTGGAACGGGCACGAAGATACGCAGGGCACCGGGCGGGCGGTGCGCCGGTTAGCGTATGTGCGGCCAAGCCCGTAGGTTTGTCATCTATGCGTCTAAAACTCAACACGAAAATCCTGCTGGGCTTTGCCGTGGCGGCGGCGGTGCTGCTGCTCACGTCCATCGTTTCATACCGCAGCATCCGGCAGCTTACCGTGCATACCAAAATGGTGGAGCACACCTACCAGGTGCTGCAGGCGGCCGAGCATCTCACCTCGCAGGTGCGCGAAGCCGAGTGGCGGGTGCGCGGCTATCTGCTCACCAACGATGCGGATTATCTGCAGAACTACGGGTCTTCGCGCCAGAAAGTGGAGCAGAGCTTCCGCCGGCTCGCGCAGCTCACGGCCGACAATCCGGCCCAGATAGAGCGGCTGGACTCGATGCAGGTGCTCGTGCTGCGGCAGTTTGCCAATATGCAGACGCTCATCCGGCCCCGCCAGGCCCTCACGCCGTCGTCGATGCGCACCATTCTGGATACCGGCCGCCAGACGATGCGAGCCATCAATGGGTTGTTTGAGCGCATCAAGAGCAATGAAATGGCGCTGCTAACCGAGCGCAACCGCCAGCAGACGCTCTACGAAACCATTGCGCCCATCACCATCATTGTGTCGGCGGTGCTGGCTATTCTGATTACGCTGTGGCTGTTTTTCAAGATTTCGCGCGAGCTGACGGCCAATGAGCAGCTGCAGGCGCAGCTGGTGCTCACCAACCAGGAAACGGCCCGCCGCATTGAGATAGTGGAGCACCTGGCCGCGCAGGTGCTGGCCGGCGACTACAAGGTGAAGATCAAGGACAAAGAGCAGGATAGCCTGGGCAACCTGGCCGGCCTGCTCAACCGCATGACGCAGCGGCTGGACGAAAGCTTCGGGGCCCTCGAAAACCGCAATAAGGAGCTGGATCAGTTTGCCTACGTGGCCTCGCACGATCTGAAAGCGCCGCTACGGGGCGTGATGACCATCGTGAAGTGGATTGATGATGAGCTGAGCGCCGAAATAAGCCCGCAGCTGCGCCAGTACCTCGACATGATGAAGGGCCGCCTGGCCCGCCTCGAAGACCTGATCAACGGCCTGCTGGCCTACGCCCGCATCGGGCGCACCGGGCAGAAGATAGAGCAGGTAGATGTGCAGCAGCTGGTGAGCGAGGTGACGGAAATGGTGGTACCCGCCGCGTTTCAGGTCACCATTGCCGACCCGCTGCCCACGCTGCTGACCGACCGGCTGAGTTTGCAGCAGGTGTTCACCAACCTGTTCAGCAATGCCGTGAAGTACCACCACCTGGGCACGGGCACCATCACGGTGCGCTGCCACGAAGGCAAGAAGGACTATGAATTCACCGTAGCCGACGACGGGCCGGGCATCGCGCCGGAGTACCACGAAAAGATTTTTCTGATGTTTCAGACCCTGCGCGACCGGCACACGGCTGAAAGCACCGGCATCGGGCTCAGCATCGTCAAGAAGATCATCGACGAGCAGAAGGGCTCCATGCGCGTCAACTCGGCCGTGGGGCAAGGCGCGGCCTTTATCTTTACCTGGCCTAAAGCGGCGGCCAATGACAAAGTGGCGTAGCGCCGGCTTTGCGGCCCGCTTTGTGTTAGCCCCGGCTGCTGTTCTCTCCACCTTCCGTTCCCCGTTCTATGCGCTCTGCCCTGCTGGTTGAAGACGACTTTTTTGACACGATGACCGTGCAGAAGTCCTTCGAGAAATTCAGTATTCCGCACAAGCTCTACACCGCCTTCAACGGCCTGGAGGCGCTGGATCTGCTGCTGGGCCGCAACGGCGCGGAGCCCATCAGCCCGCTGCCCGAGGTGATTCTGCTGGATCTGAACATGCCCAAAATGAACGGGCACGAGTTCCTGGCCGAAATCCGCGCCCACGAGGCGTTGCGCGACATTCCGGTGTTCATTATCACCACCTCGGCCATGGATGTGGACCGGCTCAGCGCCCAGAACCTGGGCGTGCACGGCTACATTCTCAAGCCGCTGGACTTTGAAACCAGCACCGATATGGTGGACAGCATCAGCCTGCTGGAGCAGCTGCTGAAGTAGCTGGTGGGTTGGGCGCTTTTCTTTGCCCCGCTTCGGCCATAACCCCGAGCGGGCGGAGTTGCGTAAGCGCCTACCATGCCTGCCTCCCCCACTCCTACCCTAGCCGATTTTGCTACGCTTCAGGCCAAGGCTCTGCTGGTGCACGAGCGCCTCTGCGCCCAGTACGGAGCCCCGTTCCGGTTTTTCAATGAGCTGGATGCGTTGAGTGAGCTGATTAGCTCTCTACTTTCGCACCGCACCAAAAACGCCGATTCGCACCGCGCCTACCAGCAGCTGCGCGCCCGCTTCCCCACCTGGGACGCGGTGCGCGACGCGCCCACGGCCGAGGTGGAGGCCGCCATCAGCCCCTGCACTTGGCCCGAGCAGAAAGCGCCGCGCCTGCAGGCCGTGCTGCGCGAAATCGGTGAGCGGTGCGGCGGCCCCTGCACCCTCGATTTTCTGGCCGATATGCCCGTGGCCGAGGCCCGGGCCTGGCTGGAATCCATTTCGGGCGTGGGGCCTAAAACCAGCGCCGCCACGCTGCTGTTCAGCACCCTGCGCATCGCGGCCATGCCCGTCGATAGCCACCACCACCGCGTGGCGCAGCGCCTGGGGCTCATCGGCCCCAAAGTGGGCGAAGGACCGGCCCATAAGCTGCTCGAAGCCCTGCTCCCACCCGACTGGGACGCGCAGCAGGTATACGACCACCACGAGGCCTTCATGTACCACGGTCAGAAGTGCTGCTACTTCCATACGCCCGCCTGCGGCCGCTGCGTGGTGCTGGACCAGTGCCCGTTCGGGCAGGCCCGGCTGGGAGGAGTGGTGAAGTTGTGAAGTGGTGAAGTTGCGGAGTGGTGAAGCCTGTCATTGCGAGCAAAGCGAAGCAATCCGTCCTGGACAATGAGCTAATCCTTATTTCAGCAAAAAGCCCTGACGTATGCCTTGCGTCAGGGCTTTGCAGTGAAAAGGAGTTGGGTACATTTGAGAGGATGGATTGCTTCGTCCTTCGTCCTCGCAATGACAGGCTTCACCACTCCGCAACTTCACCACTTCACAACTCCACCACCTCACAACTCCACTAATTCACTGCATGAAACCTACCTACGGATTACCGGCACTGCTTTCCTTTTTCATTCCCGGCCTGGGGCAGCTTATCAAAGGACAATTTATCAAAGCGTTTCTGATCTGGGCCGTGGGCGGCGTGGTGGGCTTTCTGCTGGCTTGGACGCTCGTTGTGCCCTTCGTTATCTGGGCCTGGAACGTGTATGATGCTTACAACGACCCAGCCTAAGCCCGCGTGGCCGTACTGCACCTCAAAGCCAAACCCAACGCCCGCGCCAACTAGCTGCTGGTAGCGCCCGACGGCACCGTGACGGTGCGCCTGCAAGCCCCCGCCCACGATGGCAAGGCCAACGCCTGCCTACTGGCCTATCTGGCCGCGGTGTTTGGCCTAAGCAAAGCCAGCGTGACGCTGCTGAGCGGGCACACCGCCCCCTTCAAGAAAGTGGCACTGGCCGGCATAGACGATGCCACGCTGCACGCCGTGCTGGCCCGCCACCAACCCCTGCCCTGACGCGCGACGGCGCAACCCCGGGCGGCGGCCACGTATAAGGGCGCAGTCTGGTTTTTCACCCGTTTTTTATTTCCGCATGACATTTCCTACCTGGGCCCTGGCGGGCTTCTGGGGCCTGGTTTCGGGCTCGGCGCTGCTGCTGGGGGCCGCGCTGGGCTACTTCGCCCACGTGCCGCAGCGCCTGATTGCGGCCATTATGGCCTTCGGCAGTGGCGTTCTTATTTCCACGCTTTCCCTGGAGCTGATGGAGGAGGCCTACCACAAAGGCGGCCTCCATGCCACGGCGCTGGGCTTTGTGGGCGGGGCCGTGGCCTACACGCTGGCCAACTGGCTGCTGGCCCGCGCCGGGGCCAAGCACCGCAAACGCTCCGGCGAGCATCAGCGCGTGGAGCGCGGGCAGGTGCAGCAGGGCCAGAAGGAAGGCACCGAGGCCGGCGACGACAACGGCATGGCCCTGGCCATCGGGGCCCTGCTCGACGGCATTCCGGAGAGTATCGTTATTGGCCTGAGTATGCTGGCGGGTGGGGCGGTGAGCGTGGTGGCCGTAACGGCCATTTTTATGTCGAACCTGCCGGAGGGGCTTTCCAGCGCGGCCGGTATGCGCAAGGCCGGCCGCTCGGCCCGCTATGTACTGCTGCTCTGGGGCGGCATTGCGCTTGTTTCGGGCGTGTCGTCGTTGGTGGGCTACACGGTGTTCAGCCAATTTTCGCCCCAGGTAGTGGCCGCCACCACCGCCATTGCCGCCGGAGCCGTGCTGGCCATGATTGCCGACACGATGATTCCGGAAGCCTTCGAAACTGCCCACAACTTCACCGGCCTGATTACGGTGCTGGGCTTTCTGGCCTCGTTTTTTCTGAGCAAGATGGGCGAGTAGATGGCGGAACAGCCGCAGCGCGGCGGCAGGTTTGTAGAGACCAATCGTAGAAAGAAACAAAGCCGCGTAGCGGTGACAGAGTCGTTCGGGCGGTTCTGTCGCCGCTACGCGGCTTGTTCCTTCTCCTTCCTCTATTTTCTACAAACCTGTCACCGCTACGCGGCTTTGCATTGCTTTGCCCGTAGCGCTTTGGCCTGCATCAGCTTCAAAAAACCTTCCCGCTCAGCCCTGCGCCGGGGTAGGCTCCTTGCGGTAGGAGTGCTCAAATTCTTCGTCGGTGTGGTAGGTGGATTCGGCGTGCTGGCTTAGGTCGAGGCCGCGCTCCTCGTCGGTGGCCTTTACGCGCAGACCGAAGCAGGAATCCGTGATTTTGAGCAGCGCCCACGAGCCCAGAAAGGAATAAACCACCACGATAAGCAGGCCCAGCACGTGGTAGCCAAACAGCGTGGCCGTACCGTGAATCAAGCCGCCGCTTTCGGCAAATACGCCCGTGAGCAGCATGCCCACAATGCCGCCCAGCCCGTGGCAGGGAAACACGTCGAGCGTGTCGTCGATGTTGGTGTAGCTGGTCTGCCAGTGCACAGCCGCCTGACTGATAAGCGCCGCCACCACCCCAATTAGAATGCTCTGACCATACGAGACGTAGCCGGCGGCCGGCGTGATGGCCACCAGCCCTACCACGGCCCCGATGCAGGCACCAACGGCCGTGGGCTTGCCGCCGCGGGCCAGCTCCACCAGCATCCAGGCAATGAGGGCCGCCGCCGAGGCCAGGTTGGTGGTCACGAAGGCTTGGGCGGCCAGCGCATTGGCTCCCAGCGCCGAGCCGGCATTGAACCCAAACCAGCCAAACCAGAGCAGGCCGGTGCCCAGCAGCACGTAGGGCACATTGGGGGTTGCAAAGGGCTGCCGGCTGGCCCCACCCACGCGCGGCCCCAGCACCAGCGCCCCCGCCAGCGCCGCAATGCCGGCCGAGATATGCACCACCGTGCCGCCCGCAAAATCGAGCACGCCCCAGCGCCGCAGAAAGCCGTCGGGGTGCCAGGTCCAGTGCGCCAGCGGGCAGTAGATAAACAGGCAAAACAGCACCATAAAGGCCAGATAGCCCTTAAAGCGCACCCGCTCGGCAAACGAGCCGGTGATGAGCGCCGGCGTGATAACGGCAAATTTGAGCTGAAACGCGAAGAACAGAATGAACGGGATGCCCGGCGACAATACCGGATGCGGAGCCGTACCCACATTGCGTAGCAGCCCAAACGTGAGCGGATTGCCAATCAGGCCGCGCCAGCTGGTGCCGTAGGCCAGCGAAAAGCCCACGAAATACCACACCAGCGTGATAACGCCCAGGGCCACGAAGCTCTGCAGCATGGTGCTGATGACGTTTTTGGGCCGCACCATGCCGCCGTAGAAAAACGACAGGCCGGGCGTCATAATCAGCACGAAGGCGGTAGCGGTGAGCATCCAGGCCACATCGGCGGCATTCAGCGAGCCGGGGGCGGCGGCCGGATGCGGCATTTCTATGAAAGCGGCCGCCAGACTCAACCCAACCAGACCCAGCAGCAGGAAGGCACTGTAGCCGAAACGACGCGCCGGTAAAGTTTCCGTTGTGCTCATAGTGATGCCTTTTGTTATCTAGGGTGAATATAGAAAAACGTGTGCATTTTATACTTACATACCCTATTTCTGTAAGCCCATTTCTAATTCTTTAGTAGTATTCCTTCAAACATACCCTTATAATTGATGCCGTTTTCATGATGAGCCAACTTCACGTTCACCATCCTCTTCCTATCCAGCTATCCGAGTAGTCACCCAATGCTGGAATTAAGCTGCGGAAGTGAGTATCTTGCTTTAAGCATTTTACTTCCACGCTGTTGCCCGTTTTCATGGCCTCTGTCCTGCGTGATCTGCGCTACCTTCTGGCCTATACTGTGCCGCTGACGGCCCTAGCCGGCTTCTGGTGGGGCGGCGCGTGGGCCTGGCTCACGCCCGCCTACGTGTTCGGCCTGATTCCGCTGCTGGAGTGGCTTTTCCCGCCTCGCCCTGCCTCTGCCGAGGACGAGGCCCCGCGCCTGCGGCGCGGCTTTTTTGATGGGCTACTATACCTGAACGTAGGACTGCAATACGGCCTGCTGGGCATTTTCCTGTACGTTTTCACCCACTCCGAACGCACCGACTGGGAATACGGGGGCATGGTATTCAGCATGGGTATCTGCTGCGGGGCGCTGGGCATTAATGTGGCGCACGAGCTGGGCCACCGGGTTTCTGCCACCGAGCGCACGCTGGCCCATCTGCTGCTGCTGAGCACGCTCTACCTGCATTTCTACATCGAGCACAACCGCGGCCACCACCGGCACGTGGCCACGCCGCTGGATCCCGCCACCGCCCGCTTCAACGAACCCTTTTTCCGGTTTCTGGTCCGGGCTGTGGCGGGCGAATACCGCGGCGCCTGGCACCTAGAGGCCGCCCGCCTACGTCAGCAGGGCCGGGCGTGGTGGTCGGGGCACAACCAGATGCTGCGGTTTCAGCTGTACCAATTGCTGCTGATGCTGGCCGTGGGGGCGGTATTTGGGCTGGCGGGTCTGCTGGGGTGGCTGGGCGCGTGCGCCGTGGGCATTATCCTCTTCCAGCTCGTGAACTACGTGGAGCACTACGGCCTGCTGCGCCGCCGCACCGCTACCGGCATCTACGAGCGGGTGCAGCCCTGGCACTCCTGGAACTCGGAGCACGCCTTCGGCCGCATCCTGCTCTACGAACTCACCCGCCACTCCGACCACCACTACCAGGCCAGCCGCCCCTACCAAACCCTGCGCCTGCAGCCCCAAAGCCCCCAAATGCCCACCGGCTACCCCGGCATGATGCTCCTGGCCACCCTGCCCCCACTCTGGTTCCAGGTGATGAACAAGCGAGTACCGAATAGTGAGATAGTGAGATGGTGAAATAGTGAGTTTGATGTTCGATTTGCGCAGCTGGCGCATGTTGCGCAAATCGAACATCAAACTCACTATTTCACCATCTCACTATCTCACTATTTCCCCCGCTTGAAGCGGTAGTATTTTCGGTACCAGGGGGCGGTTTTTTTGAACAATGTACCGGGGGTTTCTTCCGGGAAAATGTTCACGCGGAAGATCTGGAAATGGTCGTCTTCGAGGTGCATACCGCCCGTGTCGGTGGCGACGCCGAAGGTGAAGCCGGCCTGCTGCACCAGCTTTTTTAGCGGCTCATTGACGCTGCCGTAGGGGTAGGCGAAGGAGACGACTTCGGTGCCGAGCGTGCGCTCCAGCGCATTTTTGCTCGCCCGGATTTCGTGGGCGGCCTGGGCCGGGGGCAGCGTGGTGAGGTTGACGTGCGTGAGCGTATGCGCCCCGATTTCCCAGCCCGCCGTCACGAAAGCCCGCTTTTCGTCCTCCGACATAATCTCGCAGCGCGGCTCGGTGGGGTCGGAGTCGGCATCCCAGAAGTTGTAGCGCACGGCCGCGTCGCCGAGCAGGTAGATGACGCCGCGGTAGCCGTAGCGCTGCATCAGGGGCAGCAGGTTGGTGTAGTTGTCGGTGTAGCCGTCGTCGAAGGTGAGGATGATGGGGCGGGCGGGAAAGTCGCGCAGGGGCTGGTCGCCGTTGGCAAAGGCGAGGTAATCTTTGAAAGTAATGGGCGTGAAGCCCCGGCTTTGGAAATAGCGCAGGTGCTTCTCGAAGTTTTCGGCCGTCACGAAAATCCGATGCTTGGTTTGCAGCGGCTCGGTCGGGATTTTGTGGTACATCAGAATCGGCAGGAAGCCGGGGCGGGCCTTCTGCATACGGGCGCTGCGGTACACGCTCAGCACCTGGGCGGCAATGTAGCTCAGGCTGTAGTCGGTGCGCACCTGCTGCTGCAGGGCGGCGGGCACGGGCCGGGGCGCGGCCAGCGCGGCGCGGGCTTCGGTTAGCAGGGCGGCGTAGTCTACTTCGGAAGTGGGCTGCAGCCGGGCGGAGATGTCGCCGAAGTTGGAAGCGGCGGCGGCTTCGTAGGTTTCCGGCGTTACGAGGCCCGCGTAAGCAGCTTCGCCCAGTGCCAGCACCGGTACGCCGGCCCCCAGCGCCTCAATGGCCACGCGCCCGGCCCCAATTACCAGCGACGATTTATGCAGCCAGCCGGGAATATCCTCCGTGAAACCCACCACTTCAATACGGCTGCCAAACTGCGCCTGCAGCGCTTGCAGGGCAGCTTTGCCGGCCTCGGGCAGGTGCTCTAGCTCGCCGCCGATGAGAGCCAGCCGGAGCGCCGGAAATTCGGAAAGGAGCGCCGGAAACACCTGCTGCAGCAGCTGTGCGGCCCGCTCGCCCTTGCCCCCATTGAAGCGGCCGATAAAGGAAATCCGCGGCGGCGCGGGTTCGGCATTGGGCGTTTTCGCCTGGTTCGTAGCCAGCTCCGCGCCGAAGTCGATGCCGTTGGGCAGCAGCACGATTTTCGGCGCGGCCATCTTCACCTCTTCCACCAGATGTGTTTTCAGGTTGGCGCAAATGGCAATTACCTTGTCGCCATACACATCGAAAAGGCTGGTGGAGGCGTGCAGATGCTGGCGGCCGTGCACGGTGCTCACCAGGGGCACGCCGGTGCCTTTTAGAGCAAAATACGCCACCCAGCTGGCCGCCCGCGAGTGGGCGTGCACCACATCAATCTGCTCCTGGCGCACCAGTTGGCGCAGCAGCCGGATGTTGCGCAGCCGCTGCCCGTGCCGCCGGTTGCTGATGGGCGCCTGCACGCACCGCGCCCCCGTAGGCAGCGTGGCCCTATCCGATACCATCGTCACTGTGTGGCCCTGGGCCCGGTGGGCCTCGGCCAGATGCACCGCGTAGCTCACCGAGCCGGCAAAGAAATTGGCAGACAAAACGTGCAGAATACGCATACGGCAGGAACGTCGGGAGGCGGCAAAAAGGCGGCCGGCCGCAAAGATACCGGCAATTTGGCGGGGCGCAGTCGGGTGCTTTCGGCGCGCAGCGGCCGGCGCTAGGCCGGCGCGGGCAGCCGCAGGCTGAACTCCGTGCCGCGCCCGGCCTCGGAGCTGATGCCGAAGCCAATGCCGTGCAGCTGCGCAATGCTGTGTACCACCGTCAAGCCCAGCCCGTAGCCCTCGGCGGCGTCGGTGTCGAAGCGGCGGAACCGCTCGAAAACGTGGGCCAGATGCTCCGGGGCAATGGGTTTGCCGGTGTTGCGGATGCGCAGCTCATAGGCCCCATCCGGCAGCGGCTGGCCGTGCAGCGCAATCAGGCCGCCCAGCTCATTGTACTTCACCGCGTTGCTGAGCAGGTTGGAAAAGAGCGTGAATACCAACGGGCGGTTGGCCGGCGCCAGCACCGGCTCGCCGGCCAGCTGCCATTCCACCCGCAGCAGCATCTCCCCGATGCGGTCCTCCAGCTCCTCTACTACCTCGGCCAGCACCTCGGCCACCGGAACGCGCTCCGCCAGCGCAAACTGGTGGTTTTCGACCCGTGAAATGAGCAGCAGCGTGCGCAGCGTGGCCGTGAGGCGGTGCAGGGTTTTCTGCGAAGCCACGAGCTGGGCTTCGGCTTCTTCGGGCAGAATTTCGGCCCGCAGCATATTCTCGAAGCGGTTTTGCAGCACCGAAATCGGGGTCAGCAGCTCGTGCGAGGCATTGGCAATGAACTGGCGCTCCTGCTCAAACACCGACTGAATCTTGAGCAGCATCTGCTGGATGCTGGCATCGAGGTACTGAAAATCGGAAGTGGTAGTGCGCAGCGGCGGCAGTGCGGGCGGCACGGGCCCGCGCACGGCCCGCAGGCGCTCCACAATGTAGTCGACGGGCCGCAGCAGGTGCCGAATCACGCCCAGCTCAAACAGCAGCGTGGGCAGCACCGCAAACGCCAGCACGTAGGCCGCCAGCGTGCGCAGCAGCTCATACACTTCCTCCAGCGAGGCAATGCTCTTGCCGATTTCGTAGATGTAGGGCCGCCCTTGATAGAACCCGCCGTGACGCAGCACCCGAAAATCGACCAGCTGCCCCTGCTGCCGGCGCGGAAACGTGCCAATGGTATCGGCCACCAGCGCGGCGCTGGGCTGCAGGGCAATAAATTCGTCCTGCAGCAAGTCGTAGTGGGTGCGGCCCTGCCGCGACGGCCGGTCCAGAAACTCCTCGATGCCCACCTGCCCGATGCGGCGCTGCACCTGGCGCAGCTCGGCGCGCAGGGCGGCATCGGTGTGGCGCAGCACCAGTCCCTGCGCCACCCAGGGCAGGGCCAGCAGCAGCACGGCCGCCATCAGGGCCTTGGAAAGTACGCTGAGCAGAATCAGCTTTTGCTGGAGCTTCACGCTGGGGACGTAGCGGCCGGCGCGGCCCCGGTTTCGGGTGTGGGGTCGGGCCGCAGCCGGTAGCCGATGCCGCGCACGGTTTCGATCCACTCGTGGGCCGGATCGTGGGCGGCGAGCTTCTTGCGCACGTTTTTGATGTGCACGTCGATGTAGTTGGAGTCGTGGTCGGCGCTTTCATTCACCGAGCCGCCCCAGATATGCTCGCTCAGCTGCAGGCGCGTGAGCACCTTGCCGCGGTGCAGCAGCAGGTAGTGCAGCAGGTCGAATTCTTTGCGCGTGAGCACCAGCGGCTGCGCGCCGTAGCGCAGGCTGCGGTCGGCCAGGTGCAGCGTGAAGCCGCCGAAGGGCAGCACATCCTGCACCACGCCGTGCTTGCGCCGCGTCACGGCCAGCATCCGCGAGCTAAGCTCCAGCAGCGAATACGGTTTGGGCAGGTAGTCATCGGCGCCCAGGTTGAGGCCGTTGATGCGGTCATCTACGGAGCCGCGGGCGCTCAGAATGATGATGGACGCCTGCTGATTCCGCTCGCGCCGGGCCTGGGCCAGCAGCGCCAGTCCGTCCTGGTCGGGCAGACTCAAATCGAGCAGCACGAAGTCGTATTCGTTCACGAAAAGCTTTTCCGAGGCTTCGCGGCCCGTGCGGGCAAAGTCGCAGTGGTAGTGCTCATCGTACAGAAACAGCCCCAGCTCCCGGGCCAGGGCGCGGTCATCTTCCACAATTAACACGTTCATAAGCGCAAAGTAAGGAAGCCCGGCTGAATAGCCGCGGTGCCGGACACGGGCAACAACCGCCCCCGGCTATCCGTGCTGCCCCTCTACGTTCGCCATATATTTCTGCCCCGAGCCCGTGTTCAGCAGCAGAATCTGCTCCTCGGGCCGCAGCCAGCCGGCGGCCAGCAGCTGCCGGGCCGCCATCCAGACGGCTGCGCCCTCGGGGGCCACAAACAAGCCTTCGAGGCGGGCCAGCTCGCGCATGCCCTCCACCATCTCGGCATCGGTGATGCTGATGGCGGTGCCTTCGGACTCGCGCAGCACGTCCAGCATCAGCAATTCGCCCAGCGGGCGGGGCACGGCCAGGCCATTGGCAATGGTGGGCCGGCCCACATATTGGTGGGCATTGGCCTGCCGGCCCCGGTAGGTTTCGACCAGCGGGCAGCAGCTGGCGGCCTGCACGGCCACCATGCGGGGCAGCTTCACATCGGCGGCCAGCCAACCCAACGCTTTCATCTCCCGAAAAGCTTTCCAGATGCCGATAAGGCCGGTGCCGCCGCCGGCCGGATACAGAATAACATCGGGCAGCTGCCAGTTCAGCTGCTCGGCAATTTCGTAGCCCATGGTTTTCTTGCCCTCAATGCGGTAGGGCTCCTTCAGGGTCGATACGTCGAGCAATTCACCATCGGCATTGGCTTGGCGCACCCAAGCGGCGCAGTCGTTGATCAGGCCGTCGATGAGCTGCACTTCGGCCCCGTACCAGTAGCATTCCTCCTTGAAGGCCTGGGGCGTGTGCCGGGGCATGGCCACCACGGCCCGCATCCCGGCTTTGGCGCAGTAGGCCGCCATCGCCACGCCCGCATTGCCGGCCGTCGGGATGATGCAGCCCTGCACGCCCAGCTCTTTGGCTTTGGAAATAGCCATGCTCAGCCCGCGGGCCTTGAAGGAGCCGGTGGGGTTCTGGCCTTCGTCTTTGAGCACCAGCGCCTGCAGATTGTAGCGGCCAGCCAGGTTTTTCAGATCCAGAATGGGCGTGAAGCCTTCGCCCAGGCTGACTTGATTCTCGTCGTTGAAAAGGGGCAGCACGGCCCGGTAGCGCCACATAGTGCCATCGGTGGCGCGAATGCCGGCGCGCGACAGGGGCTCGTGCAGGTCGTAGTCGGCCAGCAGCGGCATCTGGCAGCAGGCGGAAACCCGCTGCAGGGCGAAGGCAGAGTGAGGCGTGCCACACACGGAGCAGTGCAGGGCCTGCAGGCGGGATACGGATTCGAGGATAGCGTTCATAGTGTAGCTTGAACGCGAAACGGCGCCAAGCCTATTCCCAAATCAGATGGTGATTCGGAATAGCCTATGCCGGTTTGGCATAATGACGACGGGCAAACTGGACGAACTCCCGGTAGGGCATGTTGTTTTCGGTGCCCTTGCGCTGCACAAAATCGAAGTGACGCACCAGGTTCAGGTCGGGCAGCGGCACTTCGACCAGCTCGCCGGAGGCCAGCTCCTTCATCACGGCCTGCCGGGGCAAAAAGGCCAGGCAGGTGTCTACACGCACGAAGTTTTTGAGAGCCTCGGTGCCGCCCAGCCGCACTTTCACCCGCAGATCGGTGAGGCGGATGTGCTTTTCGGCCAGCGCCTCTTCCAGCACGGCCAGCGTGCCCGAGCCGGTTTCGCGCAGGGCCACGGGCACTTCCAGTAGCTCTTGGGCCCGCAACTCTTTCTTATTTAGCGGGTTGCGGGCCGAACACACGGCCACCACCTCGTCGGTGAGCAGCGGGGTGTAGGTTACGTTGCTCACTTTATGAATGCCCTCGATAATGCCCAGGTCGATTTCGTGGTCGAGCAGGGCTTTGAGGATGTTCTCGCTGTTGCGGTTTTTGAGCGTGAGCTGGGTGTTGGGAAACTTGCCCAGATAGGCCGAAAGCACCGGCGGAATTACGTAGAGCGAAATGGTGGTGCTGGCCCCGATGATCATGTGGACCTGGGGCGAAAACGTGGGGCTGAGCGTGGTGAACTCCTGGTGCAGCTCGTGCTGGAGTTGCTTGGCCAGCAGCAGCTTGCGGTAGAGCAACTCGCCGGCCGGCGTGAGCAGAATGCTGTTGCCGAGGCGCTCAAACAGGCCGGTTTTGTAGTATTCCTCCAGCGCCTTTACCTGCTTGCTCACCGCCGACTGGCTCACGAACAGCGCCTGGCTGGCCTTGGTGAAGCTAAGCAGCCGGGCTACTTCGAGGAAGATTTCGTGCTGGTGGGAAAGCATAAGGCAAAGAAGCTGTTTAATAATTCCCCCTCGTCTGTCATCCTGAGCTTGCGAAGGACCTTGTTACGACAGCACGAGTCGTTGCAACGAATGTCGTTAAACTGGCATAAGGTCCTTCGCAGGCTCAGGATGACAAACGATAAAAAACCGGGGCCGCGCCGGTAAAAATAACCGGCCCAGGTCCGTGTACGCAGTCAGGCGGCCACTCGCCCCTCCGATGGCGGCAAAGCCGTGGCGGTGCGCTACATTAGGCCCTGAATCTGACTTATCCCACTCCGATGCGGCTCCTTCTCGTTCTGCTCGCCCTCACGGCTGGCTTCAGTGCCCGCGCCCAGGCCTTCACCCTGGCCGAAATAGCCGGCTGGCAGCAGCAGGCCCGGCAGGTCACCATCGTGCGCGACACCTGGGGCGTGCCGCACGTAAGCGGCAAAACCGACGCCGACGCGGTGTTTGGCCTGCTCTACGCCCAGTGCGAAGACGACTTTGCCCGCGTGGAGGACAATTACATTACCGCCATCGGGCGGCGGGCGGAGGTGGAGGGCGAGGCGGCGCTGTATGAGGATCTGCGCGCCCGCCTGTTCATGGATAGCACCCAGGCTATCAGTATCTACCAAAAAAGCCCCGCCTGGATGCGGCAGCTGCTCGATGCCTTCGCTGCCGGCACCAACTTCTACCTCTACTCCCACCCCACCGTGCAGCCCCGGCTGCTGCGCCGCTTCCGGCCCTGGATGCCGCTCATGTTTAGCGAGGGCAGCATCGGGGGCAATATCAGCGTGGTGTCGGTGGAGCGGCTGAAGGCATTTTACAGCCAGAAAAAGTCCAGCTCCTGGCTCCATACCGACTTCGAGAAGCAGGACCGCGAGCCGACGGGCTCCAACGGCTTCGCCATTGCCCCGCAGCGTAGCGCCAGTGGCCACGCGCTGCTGCTCATCAACCCGCACACCTCATTCTACTTCCGGCCCGAGGTGCAGATGACCAGCGCCGCCGGCCTGAACGCCTACGGGGCCGTCACCTGGGGCCAGTTTTTCATCTATCAGGGCTTCAATGAGCACTGCGGCTGGATGCACACCTCCAGCTACGCCGACTCGATGGATGAGTATCTGGAAACCATTGAGAAGACCAAAACCGGCTTCGTATACCGCTACGGCAAGCAGCGGCGGCCGGTGCAGGTGGGGAAGGTTGCATTGGCCTACCGCAAAGACGGCCAGTTGCTGCGCCGCGACTTTACCACCTACCGCACCCACCACGGCCCGGTGGTGGGCCAGAAAGACGACGCCCATTGGGTGACGGTGCGCATGATGGATACGCCGCTGGAGGCGCTGGAGCAATCGTATCTGCGCACCAAGGCTACTGATTACGCCAGCTTTCGGGAAGTGATGAAGCTCAACGGCAACGCCTCCAACAACACGGTTTTTGCCGATAGTAAGGGCACCATTGCCTACTGGCACGGCAACTTTATGCCCCGCCGCGACCCGCGCTTCAACTGGGACGAGCCCGTGGACGGCAGCAACCCCGCCACCGAGTGGCGCGGCTTGCACAACGTGGACGAGATAGTGCAGGTGCGCAACCCGGCCAGCAGCTTCCTGCAGAACTGCAACGCCACGCCCTTCACCGTGGCCGGCCCCGGCAGCAGCCCCGACCGGGCCAAATATCCCGCCTATATGGCCCCGGATGCCGAAAACTACCGCGGCCTGAACGCCGTGCGCGTGCTCACCCGGAAGAAAGCCGCCTTCACCCTCGACACGCTCATTGCCGCCGCCAAAGACCCCTACCTCACGGCCTTCGACGACCTGCTGCCGCCGCTGCTGGCCGCTTACGAAGCCGCCCCCGCCCCGGCTCCGGACGAGGCAGAAGCCGTGGCGCTGCTGCGCAATTGGAACCGATGCTACGCCAAAGCCTCCGTGGCTCAGACGCTGGCCATTCACTGGGCCGAAAAGCTCCAGCAGCTGGCCCGCCCCCGCGCCGCCCCCGACCAGGTTTTCAGCCAGCTCAGCTACAATGCCTTCACCCTGCAGCACACCACCGCCCAGGAGAAGCGCACGGCCCTAGCCGCCGTGCTGGCCGAGCTGACCCGCGACTTTGGCACTTGGCGCCTGCCCTGGGGCGAAATAAACCGCTACCAGCGCCTGACGGGTCGCATTCAGGAAACCTTTGATGACCGGCAGCCCAGCCTGCCGGTGGCGTTTGCGTCGTCGGCGTGGGGCTCGTTGGCGGCCTACGGCTCGCGCACCTATCCCGGCACCAAAAAGCGCTACGGCAACGTGGGCAACAGCTTCATTGCCGTGGTCGAGTTTGGGCCGCGCGTGCGGGCGCGCTCGGTACTCACGGGCGGCGTGAGCAGCCATCCGGATTCGCCCCATTTCTTGGATCAGGCTGCGCTCTACTGCGAGGAGAATTTTAAAGAGGTGCTGTTTTACCCCGAAGACGTGCGCCAGCACGCCGAAAGAACGTATTCGCCCGGACAATAGCCGCCAAGTGCCCGCCGCGCAGTATCCGGATGTGGCGGAGAACCGTATCTTTGGGTCAGAACTTACTTTTTTTCCTATGTCGACCAAGACCACCACTGCCGCCAACACGACGGCCCCTGCCGCCGAGCGGGTTGAAACTGCCCAGGAAGCCCTGCACCGCCGCGTAAAGCAGGCGCAGGAGCGTCGCCGCCTGAAGCTGAAGCACGTGAACCCCTAGTTTCGGGACCACCGCTACAAGATAAGCCCCAGCTATTTCGGTAGCCGGGGCTTTTTCTTGGGGTTCGGTTCAGGATATGCTACAGCAGCACGTCCAGCGACAGCGCGGGCATGATTAGCAGCCGCCGCCCAACGACGCGCATGGCGCCCTCCACATAGTCAGCCCGAAAGCCGTTGGCGGCCAGCACATTGAAGCCCGCCCGGAAGTTGTTGCTGAAGCGCAGGTTCAGGCCCGCGCCGCCGCCCAGGTTCACGTCGTGCAGGTTGCCGCGATGGTGGCCCACATCCCAGTGGTAGAGCGAATACACGCCGCCCAGGCCCAGCACCGGCTCCAGGCGCTGATTTTTCAGCGGAATGTAGAACGTGAGCAGGCCTAGGCCGCCGGCGCTGAACTCGTTCTGGCGCTGATTGGCATCGAACACCTGCAGGCCGGCCGCGCGCACTCCGAAATGCCGCAGCAGCCGGGCCTCGACCTGCAAGCCAATAACGCGCGGATTGGCCAGGATACCCAGCGAGGCTTTATAGGGTCGGTAAGCAGAGGTTTCAGCCGGTATCTGCTGCGCCGCGAGGCCGGGAGCCGCCAGGATCAAGGCCAGGAGTAGGAGTTTGGACATCGCCATAAAGGTTGCCTATTTCTTTACCTGATCCATCACCCACTGCCGGATGGCTTCCTGGGCTTCGGGCGAGAAAGTCGGCTGAGGCTGGCCGCCCACCACCGGCCACTTGGCCGGGTCGGCCTGGAAGAGGTGATTTACGCCGGCCAGCTTCTTCACGGTTACATTCTTGTTCAGCTTCAGCCCTCTGCTGAGCGCCCCCAGGTTCGCGTCCGCGTCGATGGTGAGGTCGGCGGTGCCGTTGAGCAGCAGCACCGGGCAATTGATGGTCGTCAGCTTCTCTAGGGGGTTGAAAGCCAGAAAATAGCGGTAGCGGGCAGAGGTCATTTCAGCCGCGCTCGACTGGGCCGTGGCATCATCCACGGCCGCGTTGTTCTGCTTCAGAATATTGGCCACAATGGCCTGAGCCTGGGCATTGTCGGGCGTCTGCCGGATGATTTCGAGCAGCGCCTGCTGGCGCTTGGTGGCCACCTCAATCTGGGCCGCATCGGAGCCCACGAGGCGCAGCGTGGCGGCCTGCTGCTGCAGCACCAGCTCCTGGCCCGGCAGGCCACTGGCAGCCAGCGCCACCACGAAGACCGGCGACAACGGCTGCGCGGCGGCCAGCAGCGCCACGTTGCCGCCCTCGCCGTGCCCCACCAGCCCCAGGTGCGCCAGGTCGGTTTCGGGGCGGGTGCGCAGGTAGTTCAGCGCCGCCTGGGCATCACTGACCAGCTCGGCGGTGGTAGTAGCCGCCGGGCCAACGGATTTGCCCGCGCCCCGGTCGTCGAAGCGTAGTACGGCCATGCCGCGCCGGGTGAGGTAATCGGCCAGCAGGCCCAGCGGGGCAAAGTCGCCCACCGTACCGTCGCGGTCCTGCGGGCCGCTGTCGCTGAGCAGCAGCACCGTCGGAAACGGCCCCGTCCCTGGTGGCACGGTCAGCATTCCGCTCAGCCGGGCGTTGAGGGTGAGGTTGGTAAACGTGACTTCTTCCGCGCGGTAAGGCAGCGGCACCTCCCCGGCAGAGGGCGTGGCGGCGGCCGCGGCCGGGGTTAGCAGCAAACAGATAACAAAACCGCTCAGCAAGCGGAACAGGCGAAGCGTAGAGGTGTACATAAGTAGAAGGAAATAGCGCCAGAAAAAATGTGTTTCAGGGTTTTGTTACCTAATTGGCTCCGCTGAAACCGCCCGGCCAGAGCCACCAACGGGCAGACGGCAGCGTGCCATCTGCCCGGAGGCGGCCTCAAAAGGCGAGAGAGCTGAGGCGGGTCAGTCGGCCGGAACCGGCAGCCCTACAGCCCGAACGTGTAGGAGGCCTTTAGGTAGAAAAATGCCCCGTTCAGACCCGTTTGCACCATTTGGTAGGGCAGAATATCATGGTCATAGGGCAGGCTGATGTTGTAGCCGTACTTATCAGAGAGGTAGGCGTTGGCGGCAGTGCGGCTGCGGTTGTGGGGCGCGGGCACGCCATCGGGCGCGTGGCCGTTGTCGGCGGCGGTGTTGATGTCGTCGGGGCGCACGCTGAACACGTTTTGGGCCCCGGCCGCCAGCAGCAGGCCCTTGGTGGCCTTGTAGGTCAGCAGCAGATCAATGGAGGTTTTGGGCCGGAAAATCAGGTACGACGAGCCTTCTTCCAGACCGTTGAAGTTGAAATCATAGAACGATACCTGCCCGAAGCGCGTGGCGCGCACCTGCCCGCCCAGCTTGTTGCCCTCATAGCCCAGCGTAGCTATCATTTTGCTGCGGGGGCTGCCCATAGTCAGCAACGACAGCTCGCGCTGGCCAATAAAGTCGTTGCCGGCCAGCTTGTCATTCTGAATGCCCTGAAACAGCGCCGGCACCTGCAGGCTGCGCAGTCGGGTTTCGTTGAAGTTGGCCGCCAGGGCCGTGCGCAGGGTACCGCGGCCCAGCAGCTTGCTGTAGCGGGTCACCACGTCCAGGCCGCGGGTGCGGGTGTTTACCGAGTTGGCAAAAAACTGCACGCTGGTTGTGTTGGCCTGCTGCAGCGCGGCATCGAGCGAGGTCGAAATACCTTCGGCAAACGTGTTGGTGAGGCTGATGCGGTCATCAATATCAATGCGGTAGGCATCAATGGCCAACGACAGCTCCTGCGTAGGATTCACCACGAAGCCGGCGCTCAGGTTGCGTGAGGTTTCGGCCTTGAGCCGGCCAATGCCCGCCACTTTGGCAATGCTGCTCTGGTTGTTGAAAATGCCTGAGTACGTGGTGCCGTTGGCCGTAGGCAGCAGCGTGAGCTGGCTATACACCTGCTGCGCCTGCGACGGAGCCCGGAAGCCGGTGTTGTAGCCGCCGCGCAGGGCCAGCCAGTCGGCCAGGCGCAGGCGGGTGTTGGCTTTGTAGATGAAGGCCGAGCCAAAGTCGGAGTAGTTCTCGAAGCGCACGGCCCCGTCCACGGTCCAGCGCTTGGTCACGTCGGCTTCTACGTCCAGGAAGCCGGCCACATTGCGGCGGCTGCCGGTGCCCGAAGCGGCCGAGGTGGGGTCGAAGCCGATAAAGCCCTGCGAGCCGCCCGAAGCGCCGGCCGCGCCCCGCTCGTAGTCTTTCCACGAAGCGTCTTCGCCCGCAATAATCTTGTAGCCATCGGTGCGAAATTCGCCGCCGAGTGCCACGTTGGTGCCCGCCAGCATCTTATCAAACAGGCGCGTGAAGGTGGCGTTGGTCACGAACTGGGTGAGCCGCTGGCCACCGGCCTTAAAGGTAGTGGGCGAAGCCGTGCCCAACGACGGGTTCAGCGTGTTGCTCAGGTCGTAGAGCATGCGGTTGGCGGCGGCGCTCTGGCTCAGGTCGAGGCTCCACTGGCCCAGCTTCAGCTCGAGGCCCGCCACGGCAGAGCCATCATTGATGCGGGTATTGATGTTGGGCTGGTAGCCCAGACTGAACCCCGCCCGGTCGCTCAGGTCGGCCGGATTGGAGTAGGGCAGCACCCACGGAGCCACCGCCTGGCCCCGCCGGAAATTATAAGTACCAAAGGAGTAGAACCGAGTCTTTTCCGACAGCTGCACGCCGGCGTTGTACACGCCCCGGTAGTTCAGCATGCGGGCATCGCCGTTGCGCTGGCGGTAGTCGAGGCTGGTTTTGCGATTGGCGAGCAGAAAGGAATCCTCCCGGGCTTTCTCGTCCGAAAATATGGGCCACGATTTCAGGTCGCGGCTATACTGCGGGCTGGTGGTATAGCCGCGGTAGTCGGCCTCGCCGGTCAGGTTCAGGAAGCCCTGCTTGCCCAGCTTCAGGCCCTTGTTCAGGCTTAGGGTGGTGTTATAACCCAGGCCCGAGCTATGAATCCCGTTGTTCACCAGCACGTTGCCACCGTGGTTGTCGTTTTTCAGGGTGAAGTTCATTACGCCCGCAATGGCATCGGAGCCGTACTGGGCCGCCGCGCCGTCGCGCAGAATCTCTGCCCGGTCGAGGGCATTGGCAGAAATCGTATTCAGATCGGTGGGCGAGCTGCCCAGGCCGCGGCTACCGAGCAGGTTTATCAGCCCCGAGGCATGGCGGCGGTGGCCATTCACGAGCACCAGCACCTGGTCGATGCCCAGGCCGCGCAGGTTGAAGCCGTCCACATGGTCGCCGCCGTCGGCCGAGGTTTCGCGGTTCGAGTTGAAGGAGGGCACCACGTAGTTCAGCAGCTGGGTGTTGTCGGTGCGCGGGGCCGTGAGGGCCAGCTCGCGCATGTCAATTACATCCACGGGAGCCACGGCATCCTGCTCGGTGCGGTCGGCACGGCGCGTACCTACGGCCACCACGTCGGGCACCAGCGCGAAGTTGAGGTTCACCGGCTGGCCGGCTTTCAAAAACATGTTGCTCACGACTTGGGAGCGAAACCCGGCCTGCGTGATCTGCAGCACGTAGGGCCCGCCCGTGAGCAGAGTATTGAGGTCGAAGTGCCCCAGGGCGTCGGTGAGGGCTATGCGGCGCACACCGGTGGGCAGGTGAATGGCCGCCATGGAAGCGCCCGCCAGCGGGGTACCTTGCTCCGTCAGAATGGTGCCGGTAACGGCCGCCAGCTCGTTGGTCTGCGCCCGACTTTGGGTAGGCGCAAAGCCGCAAACCAGCAAAATAAGCAGAGAGAAAAGTCGCAGTTTTTTCATGCTGTTAGCAAAGAATAGGAAATATTAAGAAATCAGGAAAACACCTTATCCGCAAAGTACGCCAGCTCCTTACTGCTTTACAAGTTTTTTCGATAAATATCCATTTTAAGACGATAGAAGCGAGATTAGACACCCTTAGTATACTTGTTTTCTTTTATAAACATTATACCGTCTTGCTATTTTTCAATACTCTATGATTATAATTTTTTTAATATGACTATTTGTCAATCAGCTTATTTTCAGCCGCTTTCATTATTCCGTTGCTGTAGTAGGATACGCAGTAGCTCAACAGTAGAAATGGACACCATCAAGTCTCACGAAAAATCTGCTGGTAGCCTGGCAAGGGAATTAACTGGAGCCTTAATGGTGCGCGGTGCTAATTCGATGCCGGCGCGACATTGTTCCGATTACTGCCGAGCGGTTCTACCGGCCGGAGTTCGGCGGCAATTCCCTTTTTCCATACCTTCCGGAATACCTCCTCTTCCTGCCTAGCTGTATGATATCGTTCCGCTTATCCCGCCTGCCCCTGCTGGTGCTGCTGACACTGCTAGGCGCCTGCTCCCGGTCCGACAACGCTGGCTCCGACTCTGCGGACGGCGAGGAAATCAGCCCCTACCAGAACATCACGTTTGCCTTCGACGAGCCCGTGGGCGCGGGCCGGGTCAGCCGCTGGGATACGCTGCAGTACGTGCGCTTTGAGCCCGCCGTGCGTGGCAAGTTTAAATGGACCAGTGAGCGGGAGCTGACCTTCTCCCCGGTCGAGCCCTTCCGGCCCGCCACGGCGTTTCGGGCACAGTGGCAGCCGGTGGCACTGGCCGCCCTGAAGCTGAAAAGTGAGCCGAAGCTGAGTAAACCCAAGTTTCACACCCCGGCCCTGCGGATGCATGACCCGCAATTGTTCTGGAGCCAGAGCCGGCGGGTAGCGGGCTCGGCCGAGCTGCAGGCCAACCTGCTGTTCAACTACGCCGTGAAGCCCGCCGACGTGCAGCCCCTGCTGCGCGTAACCCAGGACGGCCGACCCGTAGCTTTTGAGGTCGTTGGGGCCGAAGCCGACAGTATCGTGGGCGTGGCCCTTACCCAGGACGTGCGCCCCGGCTCCCCCATCACGCTGGAGCTGGCTCCCGGCCTGCGCCCGGCCGGCTCCGGCCAGGCAACCACCCGCCCCCTTACCGCCCAGGTAGCCGTGCCCGACCAGCAGACCCTGCTGGTGCGCGAGGTGGTGGCCGCCATCGTTGAGGGCAACCCGGTGATTACGGTGCTCACCAACCAGCCCGTATCGGCTGCCGAAATTCCGGCCCTGCTCACCGTGTCGCCGGCCGTGGACTACGCGGTGGAGGCCCTGGAAAGCGGCTTTGTGCTTAAAGGCGGCTTCAACGTGGACAAGACATACCAGATCAGTTTGCGCGGCGGGCTGCGGGGCACCTTGGGCGGCAGCCTGGCCGAGCCCTTCACCCAGACCGCCTCCTTCGTGGACGAGCGGCCCACCATCAGCTTTGCCAACGGCGACAAGGCCCTGTACCTCGACGCGCTGGGCACCCGCAACCTGGGCGTGCGCATCGCCGAGGTCGAAAAGGTGCAGGTCACCATCGCCAAAGTCTACGCCAACAACATCCAGCAGCTGCTGCGCGGCGGCCAGCAGTACGGCTACGATGCCGACGGTGAGGAAGGCGGCGAAGGCGACGGGGGCGAGTACGAGGACAAGTCGTACCGCTACTACGATGTGGAGCAGCTCGGCAGCGTGCTGACTGAGCGCACGTATTCCGTGGCCGGTTTGCCCAAGGAAAACGGCCTGCGCCTGCTGAACCTGAGTTTGAAAGACCTGGAGTTCACCGGCCCGATGAAGGGCCTTTACGTGGTGAAAGTGCAGGACACCGAGCGGCAGTGGCTGCAGGTGAGCAAGCTCGTGGCGGTGTCTGACATCGGCCTGATCGTGAAGCAGGGCCAGGCCGGCCGCACGCTGGTATTTGCCAACTCGATTCGCACCGCTCAGCCGCTGGCCGGGGTGAACGTGCGCTTCGTCAGCGCTAACAACCAGGTAATCAGCAGCGGCACCACCAACCGCGCCGGCGTGGCCGTGTTCGACAGCACCGCCGCCACCAGCCGCTTCCGCCTGAGTATGGTCACGGCCCAGCATGAAGCCGACTTCACCTTCCTGAACCTGCCCACCAGCCGGGTCGAAACCTCGCGCTTCGACGTGGGCGGGCTACAGAGCAATGCCGCCCGCTACCAGGCTTTCCTCTACGGCGACCGGGACCTATACCGCCCCGGCGACACGATCCGGACCAACACCGTGGTGCGCACCGAAAGCTGGCAGGCTCCGCCGGCCGGGCTGCCGGTGAAAATCCGCCTGCTGCTGCCCACCGGCAAGGAATACGCCAGCCTGCGTCGGCAGCTTTCCGCCGAAGGCGCGTTTGAGTCGCGCTTTATTCTGCCGCCCGCCGTGATGACTGGCCTCTACACCCTGGAAGTGCTGACCGGCAACGACGTGCTGCTGACTTCGCGCAAAATCTCGGTGGAGGAGTTTATCCCCGACCGCCTGAAGGTGACGGTGAAGGCCGCGCCCGCCGTGGTGCGCCCCGGCGGCGTGGTTTCCGCGACTATCACGGCCCTGAACCTGTTCGGCCCGCCCGCCGCCGACCGGAAGTTTGAGGTGGAATTCTCGCTCAAGGAAAAGCCTTTCAACCCCAAAAACTACCCCGGCTACGACTTTCGCATCAGCAGCGGCGACAACCGCCCCCGGACCTACGGCGCGGAAGAAGCTACTTCCCTGGCCGACCGCTTCGAGAAAACCACCCGCGAGGGCACCACCGACGCCACCGGCCGCGGCACCGCCACCTACGCCGTACCCGACTACCAGGATCTGGGCACGCTGGAAGGTGCAGCCTTCGCCACCGTATTCGATGAAAGCGGCCGACCCGTAAACCGCCTCGCCACCTTTGAGGTGCAAACCCAGCCGGTACTGTTCGGCCTACAGCGCCTGCCCGAGCTGGTGAGCACCCGTCAGTCCCTGCCCCTGCGCGTCGTGGCCCTCACCCCGAACGGCCAGCCCACCAGCGCCAGCGCCGAAATCAAGGTGGTACGCCTGCTGTGGGAAACCGTGATTGAGCGCCAGGGCGGCCGCTACGTGTACAACTCGCAGAAGCGCGAGCAACTGATTCTTACCCAGCGCCGCACCATCGGTACTGAAACCAGCCTGGATTTCACGCCCGCTTCCTCCGGCGAGTACGAGGTGCGCGTGGCCCGGCCGGGCGCGGCCACCTACGTGGCCGGCCGCTTCTACGCCTACGGCTACGGCGACACGCCAAGCAATGCCTTCGAGGTGAACAACGAAGGCGAAGTCACCATTGAGGCCGACAAGGCGAAGTACCAGCCCGGCGACGTGGCCCACCTGCTGCTCAAAACGCCCTTCCCCGGCCGCGTGCTCATCACGGTGGAGCGGGATAAGGTGCTCGACCATTTCTATGTGACCACTGACCAGAAGTCGGCGCGGGTGAGCATTCCGATTCGCGGGAATCATGTCCCCACCACCTACGTGACGGCCACCGCCATTCGCGCCATCACCGACAACCGCCTGCCGCTCACCGTGGCGCGGGGCTTCGTGCCGCTGACGGTGGAAAAGCCCGGCACCCGCCTGCCCCTCGCGCTGAAGGTGCCCGCTCAGAGCCGCTCCCAGACCTGGCAGACCATCGAGGCCAGCACCGCGCCCGGCGCGTCGGTCACCTTCGCTATGGTAGATGAGGGCATTCTGCAGATGAAGGACTACCGCACGCCCGACCCCTACGGCTACTTCTACCAGAAGCGCGCCCTGGAAGTGACGGCCTACGACGTGTACCCTTTCCTGCTGCCCGAGTTGGGCACCAGCTCCTCCGGCGGCGACGGTGCCGACCTCGCCCGCCGCACCACGCCCGTGCCTTCGCGCCGGGTGCAGCTGCTGGCCAAATGGAGCGGCGTGCTCCGCGCCGACGCCAACGGCAAAGTGCGCTACCGGGTGCGGATTCCGCAGTTCAGCGGGGCCGTGCGCGTGATGGCTGTGGCCTACAAAGGCGACGCTTTCGGCAGCGCTGAGCAAACCATGCGCGTGGCTGACCCGGTGGTCATCAGCACCAGCCTCCCTCGCTTCCTCAGCCCCGGCGACACGATTGACGTACCTGTGACGCTGACGAATACAACGGGGAAAAGGATAAGATTAGATGTGAAGCCCTTGGTTGACGGATCATTAGAATCAATTGCCAAGACAATTATAGTGGGCGGCCACACTGCAGAAATTGTTCCCACAGTAACTCTTAGCCCGAATACAGAAGGACAAATTCGTTTACGGTTCAAGGCCAAACAGCAAATTGGGAATGCTACTATCAATGTCAAAGTTGCTGCTTTTAATCCCGCAGACGAAGGCAGTCAGGCTTTTGAAGTCTTCACCGAAACCATCGAGATACCCGTTCGCCCGGCCTCTCCCCTGCAAAAAGTCACCGGCTCGGGCGTAGTGAAAGGCGGAAGCGCCCAGAGCCTGAACCTGAAAACCGACTTCCTGCCCGCCACCCTGCGCAGCCAGCTGGTGGTGAGCCGCTCGCCGATGACGGAGTTTGCCAAAGATCTGCGCTACCTGCTCCAGTACCCCTACGGCTGCCTGGAGCAAACCGTATCGGCCGCCTTCCCCCAGCTCTACTACGGTGATTTAGCTTTCACCCTGCAGCAAAAAAGTCCAGGCACCAGGCACCAGGCACTAAGCACCAGATACAACCCCAACTACAACGTGCAGGAGGCCATCCGTAAAATCGAGGCCCAGCAGCTCTACAACGGCAGCCTGAGCTACTGGCCCGGCGGTGATTACGACAACTGGTGGGCCACTGCCTACGCCGCCCACTTCCTGCTCGAAGCCCAACGCGCCGGCTTCGAGGTGAACAAGAGTACCCTCGACAAAACCCTGCAATACCTGCAGGCCCGCACCCGCCGCCGCGAAACCGAGGAATACGACTACTTCGACGTGAATAACCTGGCCCGCCGCAAGGTCATTGCCAAGAAGGAAATTGCCTACTCGGTGTACGTGCTGGCCCTGGCCGGCCGCCAGGATGCCGTGGCCCTGAACTACTACAAGGCCAACCGCCAGCTGCTGGCCCAGGATTCTAGGTTCCTGCTGGCCGCCGCCCAGGCCGTGGGCGGCAACCAGCGCGGCTTCCGCGACCTGCTGCCCACCACCTTCACCGAAACCGCCGCTCGCCGCGCCTTCGACGGCTCGTTCTCCTCCCCCGTCCGCGACCTGGCCCTGGCGCTGAACGCCCTGCTCGAAGCCGACCCCGCTAGCCCCCTGGTGCCCCGCATGGCCCGCCAGCTCAGCCGTCAGGTGAAAGCCGCCCGCTGGCTCAACACCCAGGAGCGGGCCTTTTCGCTCCTGGCCCTGGGCAAAGTAGCCCGCCAGAATGCCGGCAGCACCGTCACGGCCGGCATCATAGCCGACGCGCAGAAAATCGGCGACTTCTTAGGCAAAGACCTCACGGTAAACAACGTAGCCAACCGCCGGCTAGCCCTGCGTACGGCCGGCACCGGCAGCCTCTACTACTTCTGGGAAACCGAGGGCGTTTCGCCCGTCAACACCGTGCGCGAGGAAGACAGCTTCCTGCGCGTGCGCCGCCAGTTTCTCAACCGCAACGGCAACTCCGTCGGCTCCCCCACGTTCCGCCAAAACGACCTGGTAGTGGTCAAAATCACTATCCAGAGCGCCGACGCGGCCGGGGACGTAAAGAACGTGGCCATCACCGACCTGCTCCCCGCCGGCCTCGAAATCGAAAACCCGCGCATCGGGGCCGTCCGCGACCTGACCTGGGCCAAAGACGCCGCCACCCCCGACTACCTCGACCTGCGCGACGACCGTCTCAACCTGTTCACCACCGCCACCATCGCGCCCAAGTCGTTCTACTACGTGGCCCGGGCCGTGTCGAAAGGCACCTTCCGCCTGGGCCCGGTGAGTGCGGATGCTATGTATAACGCGGATTACCATTCGTATTCGGGGGCCGGCGTGGTGCGGGTGCGGTGAAGCAAGTGAAGTAGAAGCCACTGCTCAGATTACAAAAAAATATCCCGGCTGCTACAGCAGCCGGGATATTTTACGTTTTCCCGAAACAGGTTCGGGGGCACTTACCACTTATTGCACGATAACAGTCGTGAAATAGCGCCGATCGGTGCTGCCATCTGGGTTCACGGCGTCAACGATGAGAACGTAGGTATTGGGAGGGCGCGTAGTAGCGTTGGAGGTAGCTCCCACCAGTTCGCCATCCGCCGTGTTGCGCACGCTGACCGCAGGAATGTTTACGGTTGCAGCCCCATCTACTACTGGGAAAGAGTTCAGATCCTTGGTTTTGGGGGTAGAGCCTACGCTATATGAGCTGGTGATGCGCACACTGGTGGCCGGGCCATTGATGCCAACTTTAAGCACCAGATTACCCGCCTTTTTGTAGTCAGCCGTGACCTTGTCAATATTGTCATCGAAGATGATTGATGACTTTGGGGCTACGGTATATTCCGGCTCATCCTTCTTGCAGCCAGCCATCAGCAGCACGACGACGAAAAGTAGCAGGAAATGAGAAAGAGTCTTTTTCATGGAGAATTGTTAAAACAAAGAGAAAACCGGGCAAGGGCACCGCATGACGCGCTGCTTGCCGCGAATGAAACACCTTACTTGCCCGGATCCCAGAACACGGATGGAACGGTCAGGTCAGCACGCAGGGGCGTGTTGGCAGGATTAGCGGCCCGGTCGGCATCAGAATAGGGTAGGATGCGCAAAATGGCCGATACCTGACTGGTAGAGGGCAAGGGCAGCTGCGGGAAGCCGGTGCGACGATAGTCCGTCCAAGGCTCAGCAACTACGCCAAGGCTGGCTACATATTTTTCCTCAATAATCTGCTGCAGGTAGTTGGAAGCCGTCAGCGCGGGGCGGGCGGCGATGTAGGCCGTGCGGGCAGCGGCGGCTACCCCTGCCATGTCCATGGAAGCCGTGATACCGGCCTCGAAGGCGGTCTTGGCACTAGCCAGGTTGCCGGTGCGGCCATAATACTCGGCTAGGATGAACTGGTATTCCGCATAGGTAACCATGCGGATGGGAGCCGAACCGTCGTAATCCTGCAGACCGGTACCTGTGCGGGCCCCGCGGATATAGGTATTCATGCGCGAGAAACTCGTGCTGGGAGCCCCGGTTCCGCCGGTTCCGCTGGCCGCACCGGTGTATTGGCCGGCGCCCCCAAACTCGGTGAAGTAGGAAGGCCGGCGAGGGTCCACCTTAGTATTCATGATACTTACCAGCGTAGCGCTTGGGAATATCTGGTTGGGACGCGACCGTTCGAATTGGTCGATAGGATTGGTTTTGCCCACGACCGTCTCAAAACGCAGCTGGAAGTTGTCGGCAATGCTCGTCATAACGGGCGCCTTGGCCGTCAGCAGGTCGCCAATGCCTTTGGTAGCCTCCTGCGGAAACTTGGGGTAATAATGCACATACAGGCGCATTTTCAGCGTGTTGGCAAACTGCTCCCACCGTGCCAAGTTGCCACCGTAGATTAGGTCATCGGCGCCGGGCACCAGCGCACTCGGCTTCTTCAGGTCGTCGATACCAGCGTCAATCAGCACGATTAGGCTTTTGTACACGTCCTCCGACTTGTCATATTTCGGGCTGCCGTTGGCGGCAAACTTCAGCGCTTCGGTATAAGGGATATCGCCGAAGCAGTCTACGGTAATGCCATACAGATAGCCCTGCATGATTTTGGCGATGCCGGCGTAAACCGGGCTACTCGCCTGATTCACGTTGATCAGCTGCTGCATGTCTGCCAACGCCGCCGCGTAGATGGTGGTACGGAATACGTTGTTCACGTCTGTGCCCGTAATCACGCCGCGGTCATACTGCACCACCTGGTTGGCGCTGCCGCCCTGCCCCGAAAACTGCTGGACGATGATGGAGCTATAGCGGTGCAGGTCGGAGCCGGACAGGAACCCCAGCGCCGTTTGAGAGGCCACCAGCGCATTGCTCGCAGGAGCCGACACCACGGCGTTAGGGTTGTCGTTCACGTCCAGGAAGCTGTCGCAGGAACCTAGAAGGCCCAGGGCGCTGGTCAGGACGATGTATTTTGCAAAACGAAAAGTCTTCATTCAGTTAAAGAACTAAAGGTATTAGAAAGTAAGGCGAATAGAGCCGCCGTACATCTTCGACTGGGGCAGGGAGTTGAACTCAAACCCTTGCGAGTTGCTGACGCCTGTGGTATTTACTTCCGGATCGATGTGCGGAATGTTGGGGGCATACAGGAAGAGGTTGCGGGCATTCAGACCCAATTCTACGGCACCGAAGAAAGTTTTGTCGGTGAGCGTCTTGGGCAAAGAGTAGTTCAGCGCCACTTCGCGCAGACGCAACCAGGAGCCGTCGAACACAGCGAATTCGTAAGGGCCCGAGCCCCACAGATCGGTGAAGTAGTTTTCGGCCGTCACCTGCACGTTGTTAGGAGCGAAGGTGCCGTCGGCCTGCTTGATTACGCCATCAATGATGTAGGTACGGGTCCGGTCGCCGGTTTCCTTTGCTGCCCCGTTGCGGCGCAAGTCGAACACATTGCGCGATACGATGTCTCCGCCTACGCGAACATCCAGCAGCGTGCTCAGCGTCAAACCTTTGTAGGCAAAGTTGTTGGTAATACCACCCGTCCAGTCCGGGTTAGGATCCCCGATAACGCCGTTATCCGGCTGTTGCTGCGTACGGCCCTGTGCGTTCAGCAGCAGGGGACCGGAGTCGCCGTTCTGACGCAGGAATTTCGAGCCGAACAGTACACCGTAGGGCTGGCCGGCAATCAGGCGCGTGCCGGGCGTGGTGAAGCCACCGAGCTGAATGAAGGTGACACCGGGAGCCAGCTCCAACACTTTGTTGCGCACGCGCGAGTAGTTGAAGGAGTTGCTGTAGGTGAAGCTACCCGCCTTGATGGGGGTGCTGCTGATCATCAGCTCAATACCGCGCGCTTCGGCAGTACCGATGTTGCGGTTCACACTGGTGAAACCCGACGTGGCCGAGAAGGGCACGGCGAAAATGATATCCTTGCTCTTCTGAACGTAATAGGTAGCCTCAATGCCCAAGCGGCCTTTGAAGAAATTCAGATCGGCGCCGGCTTCGTAGCTGGTCGTAAATTCGGGTCCGAGGTCAATGTTACCCCCCACGTTGTTGTAGGTCAGACCGACTTGGTTCAGGAACGGGTAGTTGATGGCCGGGCCGAAACCATCGGTCACGCTCGTGGTCTGGTAAGTCGTGTTGGTGCCATATACTGGGGCTTCGCGGCCTACCTGGGCAGCAGCTGCCCGAATTTTGAACTGATCCAGCACGCTGTTTTCCTTCAGCATAGGAATAGCGTCGCTAAGAACGATGCTGGCCGAAGCACCGGGGTAGAAGTAGCTGCGCTTGTTTTTGCTGAAGGTAGAGGAATAGTCATTCCGACCCGACAGGTTCAGGAAGGCGAAGTTTTTGAAGCCCAGCTGCAGATCACCATATACCCCAATCAGGCGACGGGAGGTTTTTTCGGCGAACGGCGTGTAGTTTTTCGTGTTCGAAATGTTGTTGAAGCCGCGTACCTGAATATCGGAGCCCACTACTACCAGCCCGTCGGTGCGGCGCTGGTTGATTTCGTTGCCCAGCAACAGGCGCGCGTTGAAGTTTTCCGAAATATCGCGCCGGATATTCAGCGTGAGGTAGGAGCTGATTTCGCGGCGGTTGTAGGTTTCATCCTGGATGTTGCCTACAAAGGAGCCGCCCCCGCCATACGTTACGGTGATGCCGCGGCTGTCGCGGGCATTCACATACTTAAACTGCTGTGAATAGGTATCCGTGCCGAGCTTGTAATCCAGCGAGAGCCAGTCGGTGAAGTCGTAGCCAATGCTGACGTTGCCTACGATACGGTTTGTCTCGTCGTCATAGGTGTTGTTTTTGATCGACCACAACGGGTTGTCGCTGGCCCCGAAGAACGTGTTGTTTGTAGTGAATGTACCAACCACCTGGGCGTTCTGCTGGCCGCCGCTCGGCTGCTCAAACGGATATTTGAATACATCGAACGAGCGGGGCAGCACCCACGAGTGGAAGAACGGGTTTGCCAGCGAGTTGCCCTGAATGGTGCGCTTCGATACGCTGTTCGAAAAAATGACGTTGGTGCCCGTGCGCAGCTTGTTGGTCAGTTGGGCGTTGCCGTTGAAGGTAACCGTGTTGCGCTTCAGGTCGTTGTTGTCCAGAATGCCAACTTCGTGCAGGTTGCCATAGGAAGCATAGTAACGGGTGCGCTCGGTAGCGCCCGACAGCGACACGTTGTTCTGGAAGTTTGAGCCGGTTTTGAAGATGCTGGTTACGTTGTCAGGATTGATGCTCAGCACCTCATCCTCGCCACGGAAGTTTTTCACCGTCTGGCCCGTTACGCGGGGTCCCCACGACATCTGGGTTATCGGCCCGAATACGCCCGAGTTGCCCTGGGCAAATTCGTTCTGATAGTCCGGCGTACGACCAACTTTAACGATGTTATAGTTGGAGCTGAAGGTAATCGACTGTTTTTTGGTCCCCAGGGTAGCTCCCTTCTTGGTGGTGATAACCACAGCGCCCGAAGCAGCCCGCGAGCCATACAGCACGGCGGCGGCAGGGCCTTTCAGAATAGACACCGATTCAATGTCATCCTGGTTCAGGTCGATGGCCCGGTTGGAGTTGGCGACGCCTTGTTGCAGTGCATTGGTGCCCCCACCGTTGTCAATTGGAATACCATCTACCACGAACAAGGGCTGGTTGCTGCCCGTGAAAGTCGTCATGCCGCGGATGAAGATGTTGGACGAGGCACCCACCATACCGCTAGAACCCTGCACGCGCACGCCAGCCACTTTCGCCGTCAGCGAGTTTACCACGTTGGTCGAGCGCGCCTGCGTCAGCTCCTGCGATTTCACTTCCGACACGGAGAAGCCCAAGGCTTTTTTCTCCTGCTCACGACCAAAAGCCGTCACGACAACTTCGCTAAGCTGTTTGGAATCAGTCGACAACCCAATATTAATCTGGGTTTCGTTGCCAATCTGCCGCTCTGAAGGCAAGTAACCTACGGAGCTGAACACGAGTGTACCGCCTTCGGCAGGGGCGCTCAAAGTAAAGCTGCCGTCCGAATTAGTTGACACGCCATTAGTTGTGCCTTTCAACAAGACCGTAACCCCTGGCAGGCCATCGCCCGACTGGCGGTCTGTTACCCGCCCGGAGATGTTCCGGTTTTGGGCTGTCACCTGCTGCAGCAGAGTGAGCATGAGTAAGAAACTCATGAGTACGATTTTTTTCATGCAGAATGGGGTTGGTAATGAAAAAGGTGAAAGTCTGAGGGCAATTTATAACAAAGAGGTGTATTATTCATAAAACCAGATAGAACAAAAAAACTGTCTTTTTTTAAAACATTTTTAACAAATGAGTATGCAACATATAAATAGCCGTGAGCTTTGAGGAGCTATAATGCAATAGCCTAAATCGATATATGTCAACCACCTTGTGAGCAAAAGGTTGTTCTATAATTACCGTTCTGCTTACTTGAACACTGTATCCACGAGCCATCTCAGCAACTGAGTCACAACGCTGCCGTTATGCCTCATCGGTCATTGAGATACATTAGCTAACATGAGGATGCTAAAACTGGCAGTACCGAATATGTACCTTGCGGCACCCCCAAGCTGACTTTCTCAGCGTCCCGACTTTCTCTTTCTGCCATGCGTCGCCTTGCGCCTTTCCTCTGGCTGGTATTGCTGCTTGGTGGCTTGGGCGGCCTGTTGGATCGGCTTTTTCCGCTGCCGCCCGCGCCGCGCTACTCCCCTATCGTGCTGGCGGCCGATGGCACGGTGCTGCACACTTTTCTGAACCCGACGCAGAAGTGGCGGATGAAAACGGAGTTGCGCGAAATAACGCCCGCACTACGCCAGATCATCCTTGCCAAGGAAGACCGCTACTTCTACTACCATTTCGGCATCAATCCGCTGGCTATTCTCAAGGCGGCGGGCCGCAATGCTTTTGGCGCGGGCCGCACCACCGGAGCCAGCACTATTACCATGCAGGTGGCGCGGCTGCTGGAACCCAAAGAGCGCACCTGGCCCAATAAGCTGCTGGAAATGCTGCGAGCGGTGCAATTGGAGGCCCACTACAGCAAAGCTGAGATTCTGCAGCTATACCTGAATCTGGTGCCTTACGGAGGCAATATCGAAGGGGTGAAGTCGGCGGCGCTGCTGTATTTCCAGCAGCCACCCGATTACCTATCCCTAGCCCAGACCGTGACGCTGGCCATCATCCCGAACCGGCCGCGGGGGCTGGTGCTGGGGCAGCACAACGCGGCTATCGTGCGCGAGCGGAACCGCTGGCTGCGGCGGCTGGGGCAGCAGGGGGCTTTTTCGCGGCAGGCCATTGCCGATGCGCTGCTCGAGCCCCTGGCCGCGCGCCGCCAAGCGGCCCCCGCGCTGGCCCCGCACCTGGCCCGGCGGCTGGTGCGGCAGTTTCCGGGTCAGGCCATCATCGCCTCCACGCTGCAGCGCGGCAAGCAGGCCAAGGCCGAAGACCTGACCCGCAACTACGTGCGCCGTCTGCAGCCGCTGGGCATCAGCAACGCTGCCGTGCTGGTAATTAATAACCGCACCCGAGCCGTGGAAGCGTACGTGGGCTCCGCTGATTTCCGGGATGCGCTGAATAAGGGCCAGAACGATGGCATCCGGGCCGTACGCTCGCCGGGCAGCACGCTCAAGCCGCTGCTCTACGCGCTGGCGCTGGATAAGGGCCTCGTGACGCCCAAGAGGCTGCTGCCCGATGTGCCCACCAACTTTGCCGGCTACCAACCCGAAAATTTCGACAAGCGCTGCCACGGCGAAGTGCCTCTGGACCGTGCCCTAGCCTATTCGCTCAACATTCCGGCCGTGCGGGTGCTGTCGGAGCTGGGCGTGCCTACCTTCACGGATAAGCTGCGGGCGGCCGGCTTCCGGCGCGTAGCCCGCGACGCGCCCCGTCTGGGCCTGAGCACCATCCTGGGCGGCTGCGGGGCTACGCTGGAAGAGCTGACCAACCTATATGTGACGCTGGCCGCTGGCGGCCAATACGCGCCGCTGCGCTTCGCAGGTAAAAATGAAGACTTGAGAAGTGAGAATGGAGTCCGCTCTGAAAATCGGAAGCAAAAGCAGCCGGTAGAATCAATTCAGGATTCACAGCTATTTTCCGAGGCTTCCGCTTTTCTCATCACCGACATCCTGGCCCAACTCACCCGCCCCGATTTGCCGGTGGGCTACGAAACCAGCATCCGGCTGCCCAAAATAGCCTGGAAAACCGGCACCAGCTATGGCCGCCGCGATGCCTGGAGCATCGGATATAATAAGGAGTACACTATCGGCGTGTGGGTGGGCAATTTCAGCGGGCAGGGCAGCCCCGCCCTCACTGGCTCCGATGTGGCTACGCCCCTGCTCTTCGACCTGTTCAATACGCTGGCCTACAACTCGCCCAACAACTGGTTTCAGCCCCCGGCCAGCCTCGATTTCCGACTGGTGTGCACTGAAACCGGCTTGCCGCCCGGCGAAAACTGCCCCAATCAGCTCATCGACTATTTCCTGCCCGGCATTTCTACCGCCCAGCGCTGCCAGCACCAGCGCGAGGTGCTGCTTTCGGCCGACGGGCAGTTTGCGTTTTGCCGGGCCTGTGCGCCGGCCGCGGGGTTTCGGCGGGCGCTGTACCCGGAGCTGCTGCCCGAGGTAGTGGCGTTCAGGGCGGCGCAAGGGATTCCGTATCGGCAGCGGCCACCGCACAATCCGGCGTGCCAGCGGGTGCGGGGCGGGCGGGAGCAGGCCCCAGGCATCACTTCGCCGCTGGCTAATGCGGAATACGTGCTCAATAAGGGCGAGCAGCAGCAACTCCTGCTCAGCTGCACCACCGACGGCGAAGTGCGCCAGGTGTATTGGTACGTTAATGACCGTTTTCTGCGGGTGGCACCAGCTACTGAGCGGATTTTCTTCCGGCCACCACCCGGCCAACTCAAAATATCCTGCGCCGACGACCACGGCCGCAACACCGATGTGCGGGTGACAGTAACGGAGCTGTAGCGGCCCACGCGGGTGCCAGCAGCGTATTTGCTATTTCAGCAACCCGCGCAGCCGCTACGTCGGCCAAGGCAAACCAACTTGGCCTGGCCTGGCTGAAAGCACTAAAAACCTGTTAGTGAACCACCTGTCAAAAGCCGGGCGCTACCCGTAGCGCGGAACTTTCTGCATAGCAAAACCCGTATATGCTGGCCACACCGCGCTGCCGGTGGGGCTGGGTTGGCACGGTGCTTGCCAATATCCCCGTATCACTGACCATCCAGTAGCTTAAACCCTAAAGATTTAGCCATGAAAAAGTTCAGTTGGATTCTCGCGTTGGTTATGATTTTCACCGCCGTTTTCGGTGATGTGGCCCAGGCTCAGGAAAGAAAGAAGTGGAGCCCGCAGGCCAAAGGCACCCTGATTGGGGGCCTGGGCGGCGCGGCGGCCGGAGCCCTCATTCATAAGCGCAACCGCGCCGTGGGTGGCGTGGTAGGCGGCGTGGCTGGGGCGGGCGTAGGCTATGCCATTGGCAAGCGCACTGATAACCGCCGCAAGGAAGCCGCCCGTCTGGCGGCCATTGAGCGGGCTGCCGCCAACCGGGCCGCGAATGAGCGGGCTGAGCGGGCTGCTTTGGCCCGCCGCGTAGCGGCCGCCGAGCGTAAAGCAGAGCTGGCCCAGGCCAAGCAGCAGCAACAATACCCAATGATGGCCAATGGCTTTGCCGCCACCACCACCCCGATGATGCTGACCGCCAGCAATGGCCCCGTAGCCGCCGGCTACCTGCCCAACGAGTCGTATGGCGACCGGAACAGTGCCTACGGCACTTCGGAAGTGCGTAGAAAAAGCTGGTAAGTCCGGATTTCTCTTACTTTCGCCGACTCCAGCCCTGCGCCGGGGTCGGCGAAATTCTTTTCCATCGTTCACCAAAACCTGGTTCTATGAAGTCCTTCCTCTGGATTTTGCCTCTTTCAGCCGCCCTTGCCACTTCCTGCACCAAGACCGCCGACCCGGCCACTCCAACGGTGACGGCGCAGGCGCTCAATCAGCAGTTTATCAGTGCCTGGAACAGCAAAAACGCCATCCAGCTCGATACCATGTTTGCCGACGACGTGCATTTTCTGCAGGGTGCCACCCATTTTCAGGGCCGCTCGGAAGTATCGAACCGCTGGGTGCGCGAAACGATGGGCACCATCTCCAACCTGCGCCTGAACGTGGCCAGCTCCGCCACCGATGCCCAGACGGCCTACGAAGGCGGTACCTACAACGTGGACGTGATTCCGACTTCGCCCGGCGTGCCCATGGGCCAGGGTGAAGGCAACTTCATCTTACTCTGGAAGAAAAACCCCAAAGGTGTCTGGAAACTCAGCTACGCCCAGCTCGAAGGGCTACCGGTGCGGGTGAGATAATCAGATACGCTGCTTTTGCTTGCTAAAAGCCCGGTGCGCCTCCCGCGTGCCGGGCTTTTACGTTTCCGCTGGTGGCACTAGAAACACCTGGGTGCCGGCCGGCACCAGCGCCGCACCCTCATGCGTGAGCAGCAACGCCCGCGCCGGGGTATCAGCCGCGCCAACCTCGGTGGGCCGGGTTATTTCCTCCACGCTGGCCGTGGCGTTTTCCTGCCGGCCATCGGGCAATACCAGCCGCACGGGCCATACGGTATGCAAATCGAGCCGTGCCAGGGCAGCCGTGGTTACTTCGGCTAGCAACAGCACGCCCAGGCCGGTCAGGCTGAAGCTGTCTTTCACTTGTAGTAGCGGAGTAGTGAGCATAGCAGGCAGTACGGCCAAACACGGGGCGAGGCGGCACGGCATACTGCGCCTCTTAGAAGCTGTCTGAATTAATTACGAATGTCCTGCTGAGCTTGTCGAAGCATCTCTCCCGCTTCGTTGCAATGGTAACTTATCGAAGCGGGAGAGATGCTTCGACAAGCTCAGCAGGACGCCCTAAAATACTGCTACGCCTGCTGCTCCAGATACTCCTCGCCCTGCATCACCGGTGCCATGTCTTTGGATTCAGCCTCCGTAAAGAGCCGGGAGCGAATCAGGAACCGCACGCCGAGTGGGATTTCCAGCGAAAAGCTGGCTCCCCGACCCTTGGTTACGTCTACGGTGAGCTGGGTGTGCTGCCAGTACTCAAACTGCGAGGTGCTCATAAAAAAGTCGCAGCCGTGGATCTGGCCCAGCCACACGTCGTTGCCGCCAATACGAAACTCGCCCTTAGCAAAGCACATCGGCGACGACCCGTCGCAGCAGCCCCCGCTCTGATGGAACATGAGCGGGCCGTTTTCATCGCGCAGCAGGTCGATGGTGGCTTCGGCGGCGGGCGTGGCGAGGACGCGGGGAGTGGGCATAGGTGAGATGGTGAAGTTGTGAGGTTGTGGGGTTGTGGAGTTGTAAAAAAACGCCTGTCATCCTGAGCTTGCGAAGGACCTTATCAGGCAAGAACGGGTCGTGACAACGATGGTCGTTCAGCTGGCACAAGGTCCTTCGCAAGCTCAGGATGACAGGCGTTTTTTTACAACTTCACCACTTGCCTAAAAAAAGCCCAGTTTCTGCTGGCTGTAGCTAATGAGCATGTTTTTGGTCTGGCGGTAGTGGGCCAGCATCATCTTGTGGTTTTCGCGGCCAAAGCCGGAGGCTTTGTAGCCGCCGAACGGAGCCCCGGCGGGGTAGTCGTGGTAGCAGTTCACCCACACGCGGCCGGCCTGAATGGCGCGAGGCATCGTGTACAGCTCGTGGGCGTCGCGGCTCCAGAGGCCGGCCCCGAGGCCGTAAAGCGTGTCATTGGCCAGCTCAATGGCCTCCTCGTTGTCTTTGAACGTAGTGACCGACAGCACCGGGCCGAAAATTTCCTCCTGGAAAATCCGCATTTTGTTGTGCCCCCGGAAGATGGTAGGCTGAATGTAGTAGCCGTCGGTCAGCTCGTCATGCTCATGGTCGCGGTGCGCTTCGCCGCCGGTCAGCACCTCGGCGCCTTCGGCCTTCCCGATTTCCAGGTAGCTCAGAATTTTCTCGTACTGGTCGTTGCTGGCCTGCGCCCCCATCATGGTGCTGGGGTCGAGGGGGTGGCCGAGCTTGATGGCTTTCACCCGCTCAATCAGGCGGGGCATAAAGGCATCGTAGATATCCTCATGAATGAGCAGGCGCGAGGGGCAGGTGCAGATTTCGCCTTGGTTCAGGGCAAACATAGCTGCGCCTTCCAGACACTTATCCAGGAAATCGTCGTCGTGGTCCATCACCGATTTGGTGAAGATATTGGGCGATTTGCCGCCCAGCTCCATCGTCACGGGGATGATATTTTCGGCGGCGTATTGCAGAATGAGGCGGCCGGTGGTGGTTTCGCCGGTGAAGGCCACTTTCTGCACGCGCTTGTTGCTGGCCAGCGGCTTGCCGGCTTCCAGCCCGAAGCCATTCACCACGTTAATCACACCGGCGGGCACAATGTCCTGAATCATCTCCATGAGAACCATGATGCTGGCGGGCGTTTGCTCGGCCGGCTTCACCACGATGCAGCAGCCGGCGGCCAAGGCGGGAGCCATTTTCCAGGTGGCCATCAGCAGCGGGAAGTTCCACGGAATAATCTGCCCCACCACGCCCAGCGGCTCCTGAATCACCAAGGATAAAGTGGTTTCGTTCAGCTCGGTGGCCGAGCCTTCCTCGGCCCGAATCACGCCGGCGAAGTACCGGAAGTGGTCGATGGCCAGCGGCAGGTCGGCGGCCATGGTTTCGCGGATGGCTTTGCCGTTTTCCACCGTTTCGACGGCCGCCAAGTGGGCCAGGTTGGCCTCCATGATGTCGGCAATTTTCAGCAGCACGTTGCTGCGCGTGGTGGCCGAGGCTTTGCCCCAGGTTTTGAAGGCTTCGTGGGCGGCATCGAGGGCCAGCTCAATGTCTTCCTTGGTACTGCGGGCCACTTTGCAAAACGCCTTGCCATCAATAGGTGAAGGGTTTTCGAAGTACTGGCCCTTCACCGGAGCCACCCACTTGCCCCCGATAAAGTTGTCGTAGTGCGACTTGAATTTGGGCCGGGCTACCAGCGTAGAGGTGCTTTCCAGGGTTTCCATGAAGGGTAGTTTGAAGGTGGGAAATACAGACGTTTTGACTAGCCCAAGCTAGGCTCCTTCCCACGTTCAACAGCTCTCTTATCGTCGCACAAAAGCAGCCTATTGTCGCAACTTTGGTGAGTACTTACTACCTTATGAACAGGCTTTTCGTCCCTGCCTATCCTCGCCGCCCAAACCTACCGCCCATGCCAGCCGCTCATCTGCCCACTGCGCTGCCCCTGCACGCTCCGGCCCAGCTTTCCACGCTGGTCGAAAACCGTACGGTATACAGCCTAGAAGCCTTTGAGCTGAATGTGTTTGAAACGCACCAAATGGCCCATCAGGTGCCGCTCAGTATGGGCAATCTGGTGCTGACCACCATGCTGCGCGGCAAAAAAGTGATGCACCTACCCGGCCGCCCGGCCTTTGCATATCTGCCGGGCGAGTCGGTGATAGTGGGGCAGGACCAAACGATGGTTATCGACTTCCCCGAGGCCGATGCCACCAACCCCACGCAGTGCCTGGCCGTGGCCATTCCCACCGATACCATCCGCCAGACCATTGACCTGCTCAACGAGCAGCAGCCCCGCGCCGAAGAGCACCTGCCCTGGCACCTGGACACCACCACCGACCACGCCCACTTCCAGAACACACCCGAGCTGACCGGCACGCTGGAGCGCCTCGTGCAGCTCTCCCGCGACACGGGCCGCGTGAAGGATGTGCTGGCCAACTTCACCATTCAGGAAATGCTGGTGCGCCTCATGCAGACGCAGGCCCGACAACTCATTTTCCATAACTACCAGCAGCACCTCACCTCCCACCGCTTCGCGCACGTGGTGCACTACATCAAGCAGCACCTCACCGAGCAGCTCACCGTGGAAAAGCTCTCGGAGCTGGCCTGCATGAGCAAGGCCACATTCTTCCGGGTCTTCAAGCGCGAGCTGGGCCTCACGCCCATCGAATACATCATTCAGGAGCGCCTCACGGAAGCCAAGCGCCTACTGCGCCATCCGCTCAGCACCGTGGCCGACGTATGTTTTCGGGCCGGCTTCAACAACACGGCTTATTTTCAGAAGCTGTTCAAGCAATACGAAGGCGTGACGCCGGGACTGTATAAAAAGCAGTACGCGGCAGGGTAGCGCGGCGGCAGTGCCTGCGGCCCCATTAGCTTGCCTCGCTGAAAGCAGCGGCGGAAGCCGGCCATTGCGGCCCGCTACTGTCGTTCTTTCCACTACGCTTGCCCCTTCGTGCCGACACCCGGAGCCCACCGCTGACTCACGAGCACATGCCAGACCATTACAAGCGTTGGCGCAATAGTGACGCAGACGCTGGCTTGGTGCCGTAACGGCTCAACCGTTTTTGACACTGACCCAAATCTGAAAAAGAAACTTTTATTAACCGATTTATATATCTTTATATATACTAAATAGATATTCTGCCCGGTAGGCGAAGGGAGGGTGTTGGAGGGTGTTGGCGGAATGTTGACCGAATAAGGACCAGAAGGTAACGGGGTTGGTGAAAATGCCTCGTGCGTGCTACCAGAGACAGCAACAGCTGTTTGCGCTTGATGTATCGAGAACAGTACGGTCGGGCTTGGCCCGTTTGTTTTTCATCCTTCCCCCCCCTTCCCAATGAATACGCAATCTTCTTCTACGCCGCTGGCTGACAATCAGGCTCCCCAGGACCAAAATCCAAATCAGGAGCCGATTGCCGCCTCCAATCCTGCGCCAACCGCTGAGGCTGGTGCCATCCCGGCTGCGCAGGCTAACCCGGCTCCCACGGCAGCCGCTGCACCCGCCCCCATTGCGGCCGCACAGCCAGCTCCGGTTGCCGCCGCCGCTCCGCTTCCGACTGCCCAGGCAGCCCCGATTGCGGCCGTCATCACCATTCCCGTTGCTGCCGCCGGGCCTGCGCCAACCGCTGCCGCTATTCAACCCACCCACGCGCAACCCGGCAGCGTGGCCGCTGCAACCACGCCTGAGAATCCAACGACGCTGACGTTATCTATTCCAATAGAAATATCCGTCAGTGCTCCGCTCCAACCGGCTAACCCTCTGGCCCAGCCCGCCAGCAGCGTTCCGGCACCCGCCGCGCCCGGCAACAGCCCCGAAAACCCAGTCGCTGAGAAGAGTGTCATCGGGTTCCAGTATGCCGCTGGCCTTGGCGGAGCCAACGATACTGCCGATAAGCCCAACGAGCTTCGGGCGTCGGATGGCCAGCAGGCCCCCGGCAATGAGGCCCGCCAGCCCAGCCCTGAAAACTAAAGGCAGGCCTGCGCGCTGTCGGCTATCCTAAACCAGGGAAGCAGGCGCACTACGCTTCCAACCGCCCCAGGCACACCTGCAAACTGTCGCGCCAGTGCGGAATGGCTACCTGGAGCTTGGTTTTAGCTTTGGTTTTGTCCATCACCGAGAAGGCGGGGCGGGTGGCTTTGGTGGGATATTCGGCGGTGCGGATGGGCAGCGTGCGTACCGGCGTATGGCTCAGCTCGAAGATGGCCTTGGCGAAATCGTACCACGACGTAACGCCTTCGTTGCTATAGTGATAGAGGCCAAATGCCTGATTCTGGCTTTCGATGATGGTCAGGATACAGCCGGCCAAGTCGATGGCGTAGGTGGGCGTACCAAGCTGGTCCCAGATGACGCGCAGTTCCTCTCGCTCCTTGCCAAACCGGAGCATCGTTTTCACGAAGTTGTTGGCGTATTCGGAATACAGCCAGCTGGTGCGCAGAATGAAAAAACGGCTCGTATGGGCCGGAATCACCTGTTCACCTTCCAGCTTGGTGAGGCCGTAGATGCTGATGGGCGCGGCCTCGTCGGTTTCTACCAGGGGCTGGTTGCCGGTGCCCGCAAACACGAAATCGGTGGAAATATGGATGAGCGTGCTGCCGTGGGCGGCGCATAGCCGCGCTAGGTTTTCCACGCCGTCGCGGTTTACGCCCCGGGCTAGGTCCACTTCGTCTTCGGCCTTATCCACGGCCGTGTAGGCGGCGCAGTTGATAACGTAGGTGGGTTGGTGCCGGGCAAAAACGGCCGTCAGCGTGTCTACGTTCAGGATATTGGCCTGCGCTTCGGGCAGAAAAACGAGGCTGGTAAGCTGGCGCTCCTGCGCAACGTGCTGCAGGCATTGGCCCAGCTGGCCGGCCCCACCGAAAACGAGTGTCGTACCCATAGAAAGCAGAAAAGGGAAGAGGAATGTATGGCCGCAAATTAGCCATTTCCGGCTTCGGTTTCCGCATCGGCCGCGCCGGCTGGCGGCAGCAGCGGCCCCTCCGGCCGCACCGGCCGCTTGTTTTTGATGGGCTCGAACCGCTGCTCCCGGGGCTGCTTTTCGCTCAGATACTTCCAATAGCGCAGCGGCATGTGGCGACGGTGCAGCTTTATGTTTTTGCGCTCCGGGATGTTTACGTGGTCGAAATACGACTGCCAGAGCAGCCGAAACAGCGGCTCCCGCTCGTCGAGCACGGTGGCGGATATATCGGTATTGCGCTGCGGCGTGTTGGCTTCAAACTGCACTACGTCGGTGCGCGTCAGGTCGTAGTACAGGCCGTAGCGGCGGCGCTTGTCGAAGATCAGCCAGCGCTGGTCAGCATAGCGCTTGGTGAAGTGCGGCGCGATAAGCGGCAGCACGTCGAAATCGGGCTCGATGGTGGCGTGAAACAGGCCGTCCTGGGTTTTCTCGAAGCGCACGAAGGCTTCCATGCGGTGCTTTTCGCGGTACATCTGCTGGGCTAGGCGCTGAATGCGACGCACGGTATCGTCGGCGTAGTTTTCCGAAATATCCTGAGCCGAGCGCATGGCCAGATCGGCGTAGCGGAAAATGAGCATTTCCCGGTCGGCATCCTCACTCAGAAACGTGTGAAACAGCCGCGTACGGGCTTCCTCGTCGAGGTGGCGCAGCAGGCCCTCCCACACGCGGGCGGCGGTGGCTTCGTGGGTATCGATGAATACGGGCTGCGCAAACAAGCCACCCTGCGCCGCGCCTACTGGCTGAATACTGTTGGGCGCGGCCCGGCGGTCGTACACGGCAAACAGCACCGACAGCAGCCCCTCAAAAGAGCCGTCGTAGGTGTAGTCGAGTGGGGGCGCGGTGAGCAACGGGGCAGCCGGGCGGTGGGCAGCAGCACCCACGGAGCTGGCCGGGCGACGAATTGGTTTCATACGGAAGCAAAACAACCATTCGATACGCACGGCCGCCGTCGGAGTTCGGGCACGCTTTGCCCGCTCCGGCCCGCAGGCTGCAGCCGAACCCCAAAAACGCCGGCAGGAGCCCTGCCGGCGTTTTGCTGCGGTAATCTTACCGATTAACGACCAGCCGCTGCGTGGCTACGCCCTGGCCGGTCAGGAGCTGCACGAGGTAGATTCCGTTGGCCAGCTGCTGCAGGCTCAGCGGGAGCACAAGCTGCTGCCCCGCACTGGCCTTGCCCGCTCCCACAACCGCAACCTGACGGCCCCTCACATCGGAAAGCGTGACCTGATAAGGGCCGGCCATGGTGGGTGCAAACCGGATCTGGGTGCGGTCTTGGCCGGGGTTGGGCGCAAGGCTTAGCGGCGTGGTGAGCATGGGGCCGGCCGTGGCAGTGGTGCCGGAAATGCGGCAGCTGGTGCCCACGGTGTAGCTGTGCGGGTTGCTCACCGAGGTTTGCTGCGGTCCGCCGGGGCCAATCTCGTAGGTGAAATACACGCTCGTGATGGTGCCGCTGCCGATGGCTTTGGTGAACGTGAAGTCGCCCACCGCGTTTTTCACCATCGTGTAGCCCGGATAAGCCCCAATGGAACCTTCGCGAATGAACACAATGGCCAGATTGCCGCCGGCAGTGGCGCCAATCGGGTGAAAGGTGAAGGTCACGTTAGCGCCTGTCGTGACGGCCGAATAGGCGTAGTCGGGGCGGGTGGCGCAGTAGCCGTCGGCGCTCTGCACCAGCACCGAAACCGGGGTCGAGGTGGTGTTGGCGTTGCCATTGTCGGTGGCTTTGGCCGTCAGCGAGTACGTATCGCCTATCACGCCCGTCCAAGTATAGGTGTAAGGTGCCGTGAGGTCCTGCCCCAGCAGCGTGGTGCCCTGGAAAAATTCCACTTTGGCAATCGTGCCATCCGAGTCGGCGGCATTGGCCGCGAGGACGATGGTGGCCGGCGCGGCGAAAACTGCCCCGCTGGCCGTCGGCGCGGTCATGCTCACCGTGGGAGGCACGTTGGAGGCCGATACCAGACAGTTGGTGCCCACCGTGTAGCTGTGCGGAGTAGCGGCCGAGTTTTGCTGCGGCCCGCCGGCTCCTACTTCATACGTAAAATACACGCTCAGCACGACTCCGGTGGCAATGGCTCTGGTGAGCACGAAGTCGCCGACGGCATTCTTCACCATATTGTAGCCGGCGTAAGCCCCGGCCGAGCCCTCGCGGATGTAGATAATTGCCAGGTTGCCGCCCGCTGTCGCCCCCACCGGACTGAAGGTGAAGGTCACATTGGGCCCGGTGGTTTCGGCCTTGAAGGAGTAGTTCGGCGTGTTGAAGCAGTAGTCGGCCAGTACGCCGGCCGGCAGCTGGCGGACGGGGGCAGCAGCCCACAGCGGGCTGCCGAAAAGCAGCAGCGCCAGCAGGGCCCACAGGCCCCGGGCGGCGGCAGCGCACGGCAGGAAATTGTAGCTGTTTTTTTTCATGGATTGGGGAGGAAAAAATAAGGGTGAGAAAAAAAATTGGGTCGAGGAAAAAAAAGCGGGCACCGCCTCGCGGCTCTCTCGCTGCACCGTCAGCGAAGCAGCCGGCCCGGCAGCAGGAAGCCACCGCTCCGGCCTCCGATTGTTGTGTGCATACCGTATAGCCGATTCGGCAGCCAGTACATCTCAGCGGCAGAGCAAAGCTTATTTAATTGATTTGTAACCTCTCAGAAGCCTTTTTGAAACCGTGTGCCGTAAGTGTATACACCTGCGCCAGCCCAGCCGGGTGGCCTATTTGATGCCCTAAACAAAGTAGTGTAAATCCGCTCTTGAGCCCGACAGTACGCTCACCGGTCACCTGTTTTGCTCTTCGGCACGGCCTGAAAAGGCGCAAAAAAAAGTGGTTGCTCACCCACCGATTCGGCAGGAGCAACCACTTTTCTTACACTCACTTTCACCACCCCACCCCCGCCAAAAAAGGCGGCCCTTCTCCCGCTTCCGCGGCAGCAACAGGCCCCGCTAATAAGCGCGCCATTAGGTACGCAACTCGCTGCTCCTGGCCGGCCCTTTTACCCGACCTGCGGCGCTAAGCCGCCCGCCGCTGCCGCGCTTCTGCTTCGGCGCGAGCGGCAGCATGCATCAGCTGCACCAGCGGCAGCAGATCGGCCAGCTTGCAGCAGCATGCCATGCGGGCCACCTTCCCGGATTTGTTCGTTTCAGCAGAAGCGGCCGGCGCGTCGGCGGCGCGATGAGAGATGTTCATAAGATCGATGTGTTGATTTTTTGATGTGCTTATGTGCTGATGGGGTAATGTGCTATTGTTGGCTTTCGGCTGGTGCTTTAGTGGGCTTCTGGTTCAATCTCAGAGCGGCGGTGTGTCCATTGACACATCATCTCACCAGCACATCAGCACATCACCCCGCTTGGGCGAATAAATCGAGCTGCTGGGTGACGAGGGCGGAGCGGACGGAGCCCGCGCCGAACAGAATCTGGCGGCGGATGGCCTGCTCGTCGAGGTCACGGGCTTCGAGGGCCTGACCGCGGCAGGTGAGGAAGAACTTGGCCCGTTTCAGCACCACCCCGAACTTGTGCAGATGATCCAGGGTGAGCGTGGTGAAGCGCCGGGCCGCCACAATGCGCTTGGCCGACCGCGCCCCCACGCCGGGAATACGCAGAATCATCTCGTAGTCGGCAGTATTCACGTCGACCGGGAAAACGTGGCGGTTGCGCAGGGCCCAGGCCAGCTTGGGGTCAATTTCGAGGTCGAGGTAGGGATGCGCGGGGTCCAGGATTTCGTCGGCCTCGAAGCCGTAGAAGCGCATGAGCCAATCGGTCTGGTAGAGGCGGTGCTCCCGGATGATGGGCGGCTGCGTGAGCTGGGGCAGGCGGGCATCGTCGGTGATGGGAATGTAGCCGGAGTAGTACACACGCTTCAGTCCGTAGCCTTTGTAGAGCGAGTCCGTGAGCTGGATGATCTGGTGGTCAGTTTCCGCCGAAGCGCCTACAATCAGCTGGGTGCTCTGGCCGGCGGTGGCAAACTGCGGCACTTTCTTGAACAATGCCTTTTCCTCCTTATTCTGCCGGATTCCGTCTCGAATCTGGGCCATCGGGGTCAGAATCTCCTGGTAGTTTTTCTCGGGCGCGAGGTTCTGCAGCGCCATTTCCGAGGGCAGCTCAATGTTCACGCTCAGGCGGTCGGCATACAGCGCGGCCTCCGAAATCAGCTCCTCGGAAGCACCCGGAATAGCTTTCACGTGAATGTAGCCGTTGAATTTGTGCTCGGTGCGCAGCTTTTTCACAATGCGCACCAGGCGCTCCATCGTGTAGTCAGGCGAGGAGAAGATGCCGCTGCTCAGGAACAGGCCCTCGATGTAGTTACGGCGGTAGAAGTTCATGGTCAGGTCCACTACTTCGTCCACGGTGAAGGCGGCGCGCTTCACGTCATTGGAGCGGCGCGACACGCAGTAGGCGCAGTCGAAGATGCAGTGGTTGGTAAGCAGAATCTTGAGCAGACTCACGCAGCGGCCGTCTTCGGTGTAGCTGTGGCAGATGCCCATGCCCTCGGCATTGCCCAGGCCGCGGTTCTCGTTTTTGCGCTTGCCCCCGCTGCTCGAGCACGACACGTCGTACTTGGCCGCATCGGCTAATATACTTAGCTTTTCCTGAATCCGCTCGTTCATCTGGCGCTGTTTACGGCTTAAAAATAGTTGCCTGGTTTGGATTTAGCAACCTATTGTTAAGCTAATTTTTTTAGGAAAAGTTTCTTGTGCGGATGAGATATTTGGTTGAGTCGCCGTAAAATGGTGTCGCCAAAAGAACTGTCATCCTGAGCAGAGCGAAGGACCTTCCTCCGTTAGGTAACAAACCTTTTGAAATGAGCAGAGCCCTTTACTATCTCGCGTGGCAAAGGGCTTTGTGCGTTGAAAGACAGGAGCAGTAAACTGTGCGGAAGGTCCTTCGCTCTGCTCAGGATGACAGGCAAGCGCCCTACCAGCGCTTGCGGCTGCGGGCCGGCAAATCGTACCTTGCGGCTTATCGTTCCGGCCGCCGTGGTTGCACTTGCCGCGTGGCCGTTGTGTTGGGTATTTTTGATGATGTTTCGCCTTGGTCCTGCTTCGTTGCTCCGACGCTGCTGCCGGCTGGTAGCCGCGCTGCTATGCATGGCCGGCGCGGCGCGGGCGCAGCAGCCTACCCGGCCCGTCATCACCGACTCGGCCCGCACCCAGCCCGAAACGCGCCGCGACTCGCTGCGCCGCCGCTTCGATGAGGAAAAAGTGCTGCTGGGCCTGAAAAACTATACCCGCCGCAAAACCATTGCCGGCAAGGCCGCTTCGGCCATCTTCAACTTCACGGCCCGCAGCGAAGACCGCGCCGGCCTCGATGCCCAGCTACTCGACCGGCAGTTCGACCAGCACAACTACAAGGTCATCCGAACCATCAGCATCAGCACGCTCGATGCTTTCGGCTACAGCATCAGCGACCCGCTACGGCAGCCCAAAAACATCCTGGAAAAGAGCGCCAACGCCCTGCACATCAAAACCGTGCGCACGCGGGTGCGGCAGGTGCTGCTGTTTCGGCTGGGCGAGGAGCTGCAGCCCCAGGCCCTGGCCGAGTCGGAGCGTCTGCTGCGCCAAACGCCTGAGATTCTGGATGCCCGCGTGTTTGTGAACGAGGCCACCACCAACCAGGACAGCGTCGATATTCAGATCATTACCAAAGACCTGTTCAGCATCGGCGGCTCCATTCAGCTGCGCGATGTGGGAGCCGGCGTGGTGGCCCTGCGCGACGTGAACTTTCTGGGCCAGGGCCACCAGTTTCGCAACCGCCTGGAATACGGCCGCACCGAGCCCCAGAGCTGGAGCTACGAAGGCAGCTACGTGGTGCCGTTTCGCCACTTCGTGAATGCCCAGGCCACCTACCGCAACACGTACCAGTACCGCGAAACCGGCCTGTCGGCGGCACGCGGGTTTTATTCGGTGAATACCAAATACGCCGGCGCGGCCTCCTTCAACATGATTGATAGGGGCATAACCATTGCCGTGCCCGCCCCCGGCGAGCCCTACGTGTTTGAGCCCCTGCGCTACAACGTGCAGGATGTGTGGGTGGGCCGCGCCCTGCACCTGCGCAGCTACGACCTGGGCTACGAAAACCCCGGGCGCCTCATCGTGTCGGCCCGCACCATCAACACCGATTTTCTGGTGCGCCCCGACCCGGGCTTTGTCGATAATATGCTGATGCTGGGCACCGTGGGCTACAGCGTGCGCCGCTACTACAAAGACAAATATTTGTTCGGCTTCGGCCGCACCGAAGACGTGCCCGCCGGCTCGCTCCTGAGCCTGACGGCCGGCTACGAGCGCAACTCCTTAGACAACCGCCGCTACTACGCCCTGCGGGCCTCCACGGCCGGCTACAGCGTGCGCAGCGGCTACCTGTACCTCAGCGGCGAGTTTGGCAGCTACGTGCGCACCCGCGACAACGACTGGCAGCAGGGCCTGCTGCGCACCGAGCTGCTCTACTTCACCCGCCTCTACCACACCGGCAACTGGCAGTGGCGGCACTTCTTCTGGAACCGCTCCGTCATCGGCTTCAACCGGCGCCCCGGCGAGCAGCTGCTGGCCATTGATGGCGAGCGGGGCCTGCGCGGCTTTCAGCCCGAAACCGACCTGCGCGGCACCAGCCGGTTTGTGATTAACTACGAGGCCACCGTGTTTACGCCTGTGTCGCTGCTGGGCTTCCGCATGGCGGCCGTGGGCTTTCTGGATGCGGCCTGGCTGGCCACCAGGCCCGGTCGCGAGCTGCCCTTCCGCCAAACGCCCTACAGCGGCGTGGGCCTGGGCCTGCGCTTCCGCAACGAGTACACCGCCATCCGCACGGTGCAGATTCTGCTGGGCTTCTATCCGCGCGGCCAGAACTCGCCCAACGGCATCCGCATCTTCGAAAGCGCCCGCCCTTACTATGATTTCAGCGACTTCAGCTTCGACCAGCCCGGCACGGCGCGGTATGAGTAGGGTGGTGAAATTGTGAAGGGTGAAGTTGGCTGTACTCCTGCGCTCAGCGAAGGACCTCTACTGCAATGGCAATTATGTTGACAACGAAGTGGAGGAGGTCCTTCGCCGAGCGTAGCAGGACAGGCTGGCTTTAAGGTTACCTTTGCCTGTCCCAAATCACAATTTTACAATCTCACAACTTCACCTCATGCTTGCGCTCGGCGATTTTAACGAACTGGAAGTAGCCCGCGCGGTGGACTTCGGCCTCTACCTCACCTCCGATGACGGCGACCTGCTGCTGCCGGGCAAATACGTGCCTGAAGGCACCCAGATCGGCGACCGGCTGCGCGTGTTCGTGTACCGTGATTCCGAAGACCGCCTCATTGCCACCACCCTGGAGCCGCTGGCCCGCGTAAACCAGTTTGCCGCCCTCACCGTGCGCGATGTGTCGCAGGTGGGCGCTTTTCTGGAGTGGGGGCTGGAAAAAGACCTGCTGCTGCCCTACCGCAACCAGCACCGCGACCTGCGCCCCGGCCAGCGCGTGACGATTTTCGTGTATCTCGACGACACCTCCGACCGCATCGTGGCCAGCGCCAAGTGGGAGCGGTATCTGCCCGATGCCCCCTTTCCCGGCCAGGCCGGCGACGCGGTGGCCCTGTTTGTGGCCGATGAAACCGACCTGGGCTACAAGGTGATTGTGGATGGCCTGTACCAGGGTTTGCTGTACCATAACGAAGTATTCCGGCCGCTGCGCCTGGGCGACACGCCCACCGGCTACGTGCGTCAGGTGCGCCCCGATGGCAAGCTCGACATCAGCCTGCAGAAGGCCGGCTACGACGAAGCTCTCGATGCCGCCGACACGCTGCTAGCGGCCCTGCGCACCGGCGGCGGCACGCTCCCGCTTTCTGACAAAAGCGAGCCGGACGATATTTACCGCCGCCTGGGCATGAGCAAGAAAGTGTTCAAAAAGGCCTTGGGCACGCTCTACAAGCGCGGTCTGGTGCAGCTGCTGCCTACCGAAACGCGGCTGCTGAGCGGAGAATAGCCCAAACTGAATTCTTGGGCTCCGGTTTCATTCCTGGGCGGCATTCCTGCGTATGCAACTGTCGGGCTGGCTGCTTTTCGGCCGGCCCGCCTACTCCGCACCAGCGCACCTATGAAACTCAACAAAACCGCTCTCATTGCCGGAGCCAGCGGCCTGATTGGCAGCCAGCTGCTGCCCCTGCTCCTGGCTTCCGACCGCTATTCCAAAGTCATTGCCGTAGGCCGCCGCCCCGTGCCGCACGTGCACCCCAAGCTGGAGCAGCGCGTGCTGGAGCTGGACTGCCTGGAGGAGCACCGCCTGTCTTTGATTGCCGACGACGTGTTTTGCTGCCTGGGCACTACCATGCGGCAGGCGGGCTCCAAAACGGCTTTTTACAAGGTCGATTACTTATATGTGGTGAAGCTGGCCGCCGTGACGGCCGCCAACTTCGCGGCGCAGTTCATGGTCGTGTCGTCGATGGGGGCCGATTCGGACTCGCGCATCTATTACAACCATGTGAAGGGCGAGATGGAAAAGGCCGTGCGCCAGACACCGTTTCGGGCCATCCATATTTTTCGGCCGTCGCTGCTGCTCGGCGAGCGGGGCGAAAAGCGGAGCGGCGAGCAGTTTGCCGCCGTTTTGCTGCGGCTGCTGAACCCCGTGCTGGTGGGGCCGCTGCGCAAATACCGGGCGGTGCCGGCCGCCACGGTGGCCCGCGCCATGCTGCTGGCTGCCGAAGACGATGGCGGCGGCGTGCGCGTGCATTTGTCCGATGAAATAGCGGCGGCCCACGCGCCGATGCGCAAGGTTTAGTGGGAGTTGCTTACTTTTGTCCTACTTCTCATTTCTCTTACCAGCAGTTGGCTTATGAAGCGTTTTTGTTTTCCTTTTCTCTTTTTGCTCCTCCTGCTGCCAGGCCTGGCGGCTAACGCCCAATCTAAAAAGAAGAGCAGTGGCGGCGGTGGCAGCAGTTCGGGCTACGGCACGGGCATTGGTCTGCGCGGCGGCGGCTACTCCTCGGGGCTTACCATCAAGCACTTTTTGAGCGGCAAAAACGGCGTGGCGCTGGAAGCCCTGGTCACGACGGAGTACAAAGCCAAAGGTGTGCGCCTCACCCTGCTGGGCGAGAAGCATAAGAGCGTGGCCGACGTGAAAGGCCTGCAGTTCTACTACGGGGCCGGCTTCCACGCGGGTTCCTATCAGGGCCGCTACTACTTCGCCGATCAGCGCTACTACTACAAAGGCCGCAAGGGCGACATCTACGTCATCCGCGACTACCGCTACGACGAGGAATCCTACATTGCCGTAGGGGCCGACCTGATTCTGGGCCTGGAGTACAAGCTGCAGGACCTGCCTTTCGTGGTAGGCGTCGATTACAAGCCTTTCTTCGAAGTGTTTAACGGCTACACCGGCTTCTACAACGATGCTGCCGTGAGCCTGCGCTTCACGTTCTAACGAATTTCATTCTGGCCGGACCACTATCCGGCTACTTCCTTACTACTTCTTCTTAGGCCCGGCTGGAGCGATGCTCCGGCCGGGCTTTTTTTCGTCCGTGCTGGTACGGATGCACCACTACGGGCCAGTACGGATGGCAACGGCCCAACTACTAAGTGCTACCACTGAATTTGCACCATTATTAATAATAGTCAAATTTAATATTGCAATCGTTATATTTTATACTGTGCTTAGCCTGCCTGCTCCAAGAAATGAGCCTGCCGGAGTTCCGCTTTTTCACCTAACCCTCCCAACGCATGAAAAATCATCTACTGCTCCCGCAGTTTGCTCGGCAGTGCCGACGAGCTGTGGTGTTGGCCGCTCTGTGTCTGGGTGCGGCCGGCCTGGCCCAGGCGCAGGCCCCCGGCGACGGCGGCCCCGGCCCCAACGCGGAAAACGTGCCCATCGATGGCGGTGTCTCGCTGCTTTTGGCGGCGGGCGCGGCTTATGGTTTGCGCCGCCTGCGCCGGCGCTGATAGCGCGCCCTACCCCCTACTCTTTCGGCTTTCCTCTTCAACCTTTTCTGCCAGCATCTATGAAAAACCTCTTCTGTTCCCTGCTCGCTCTGCTGCTCATGGGCGCTACGGCCCTCACCACCCAGGCCCAGACCACCCGCCGCTGCAACAATTCCGGTATCACCGGGGCCAACATCTATACCACCCTGCAGGCTGCCCACGATGCAGCCAGCAACGGCGACTTTATCTACCTGGAGCCGACGGACCTTACGTATGGCAACCTGAATTGTACCAAGCGGCTGACTATTATCGGCAGTGGCTATTTCCTGGACCAGAATCCGGGGCTGCAGCTGACCGACAAGGAATCAATAACAGGGGTGGTTACCTTCAATACCGGCAGCGCCAGCTCGCGCATTATGGGCTGTTATATCAATAGCACCCTTTCCGTGGTAGCGAATGACGTGATAGTAGAGCGTAACAGAATATCGACTACCTACATCGGCTATAATGGTCAGACGGGAGCTACTGCTACGATCAGCAACACCATAATCAGGCATAACTATTTTGAAGCCAGTCTGAACATCTACCCTAGCAGCCCCAATACCGTCAGCAACGTCAACATCTCCAATAACATCATTATCGGTGGCCTTGGCTCTTCAGGTCAGTATACTGGTATGAGCGACATCATCATCGCTCATAATGTCATTGGCAACTTGGCGGGCAACAGTTTCTCGGGTATCAATCTTGATAACGCCGTTATCAAGAACAATATAATGACCTACACTAGCACTGGTGCCAACTTCAACCCGCGCAACAACTCCTACAGCTACAACATCAGCGGCAATGCCGCATTTGGCACTGCCAACGGCAACCAGCAGAACATCTCGCCCAGCGCCATGTTCGTGGGCGGCACGGCCTCCACAGATGGGGCTTTCCAGCTGAAAGCGGCCCCGAACCCGGCCATCGGTACCGGCGATAATGGCGCGAGCCTGGGAGCTTTTGGCGGGCCGAATCCTTACCGCATTGCGGGCATTCCGAGCGTGCCGACCATTTACCAGTTCAACCAGTCGGTGTCGGGCAATACGCTCAACGCCACCATCAGCACCCGGTCCAATAATTAGGGTGGGCTCCGGCTTCCTTCCTTTTTTCTGATGGACTTCCCGCGCCTAATGCAGCGTTGCCGGCTTATGCTGGTGATGCTGATAGCAGCCGTGGCGGCACCGCTCGTGCCGCTCTACGCCCAGGTTCCACCCAATTTCGACCGGGTGGAGTATTTCTTCGACGCTGACCCCGGCTACGGCCAGGGCACGGCCCTGACGCTGTCGGCCACGCCGGGCACCACGCTCAGCAGCCTGGCCTTCACGGCTTCGCTGGACCCGCTTACGCCGGGCTTCCACACCATCTCCATCCGCTCCAGGGCGGGGGCCAACAACTGGAGCCATACCTACCGCCAGATTCTGTACAAGGAGCCGGCCGCGACAACGACCGGGCCGGTACCGGCCCTGGCCGGGGCCGAATACTTCATCGATGGGGACCCCGGCTACGGCGGCGGAACGGCCGTGGCCATCACCGGGGGCAGTACCAACGCCGCCGGCGTGGCCTTCACCGCAAATTTGGGCAGCGTGCCCGCCGGGTTTCACACCCTTTCCGTTCGCTCCCGCGACGTGAACGGGCGGTGGAGCCATACCTACCGCCAGATTTTCTATGTAGAACCGGCCGCGACGACTATCACCCCACCCGCCAACCTGGCCGCGGTAGAATATTTCGTCGATACCGACCCTGGCTACGGCAATGGCACCAGCGTGGCAATCGGGGGCAGCGTTACCAATGCCACGGGCGTAACCTTCGCCGTAGGCCTGGGCTCGTTGCCGGTGGGCTTCCATACGCTGTTCTACCGCTCCCGCGACGTGAATGGCCGGTGGAGCCATACCCAGAGCCGCATTTTCTACGTGGACGACCCGACGGTGGCAACCATTCCGAACCTGAACAAGGCGGAGTATTACGTGGATACCGACCCCGGCTACGGCAGCGCCACCGACATTCCGATTGCGACTCCGGCGACCAGCCTGCCCAGCCTGAATATGCTGGCTGATCTGAGCGGCCTTACGGATGGTCCGCACCGGCTGTTTGTTCGCGTGCGCAGCGCAACCGGGGGCTGGAGCCAGGTGCTGAACCGCAGCTTCACGAAAAGCGGCTGCGCCAGCGCCACCAATATGGCCGCCGGCCTGCCCGCCACCAGATACACCGGCAGCGGCCTGGGCGGCGGCGTGTCGGAAGCTATTTTCAACGGCGGCGTGGTGGGCACCAGCGGCTCCTCCACCTTCCTGGATAATTACTACGCCCAGGCCGATCTGGGGTCGGCGCTGCTGCCCATCTCCGAAGTGCAGCTCAACCTGCGGAATGTGAACGGCACGGCCGTGAACTACACGCTGGAGATTGAAACCTCGGGCAACCTGACTACCTGGACCAGGATAGATAACTTCCAGGCCACGCTGGCAGCCAACCAGACGGCTCCGGTGCTCGTGACCCGCACCTTGGCCACGGTGCAGAACAACGTGCGCGGCATCCGGCTTCGGCTGCGGCTGCCCACCATTTCGCAGGGCATTCAGATGACCAATGCCGGGGTGTTCTATTTCAACTGCATGGGCCCCACCATCACCAGCTTCACGCCCGCGGGCGGCCCGGCCGGCACGGCAGTCACCATCACGGGCACCGATCTGAACGGGGCGACGCTGGTGCGCTTCAACGGCGTGGCCGCGGGGGCCATTACCAACAACACACCCACCAGCCTGACCGTAGCGGCCCCGGCTGGGGGCTCGTCGGGCCAGATCTGCGTGACGACGCCCGGCGGCACGGCCTGCTCGGCGCAGAGCTACAACTATCCGTCGGCCATTGCCACGGGCACCGTAGCGCAGAGCACCATCTGCGCTGGCCAGACCATGACGGTGCCCTTCAGCACCCGGGTAGCGGACTTTGGCACCGGCAACGTGTTCAACTTCCAGCTCTCGGATGCCAGCGGGGTTTTTGCGGCCAACGCCCCCTTGCTGGGCACGCTGAGCGGCTCTACTGCCAATGGCGGCACGCTGAGCGGCACTATTCCGCTCAATACGCCGGCCGGCACCGGCTACCGGGTGCGGGTGGTAGCCTCGAACCCGGCCGTAACAGGAGCCGACAACGGCGTGAACCTGACTATCAACACGACCCCGGTAAGTCAGGCCACCGGCCCGGCTACGGTGGCTAATGGCAGCCCGATTAACCTGACGGTGGCACCAATCTACGCGAGAGCTACCTATAGCTGGAGCGGGCCGCTCGGCTTCAGCTCGACGCAGCAGAGCCCGACCCTGGCCAGCGCCACCAACCCCGGCGTGAACCGCTTCAACGTGACCGTAACGCTGGGCAGCTGCTCGTATTCGAGCTTTGTGGACGTTACGGTGCAGCCTTCGACCGACCCGCTGCTGACGCTGCAGCCGCTGACGGGGCCGCTGTGTCCGGCCACGCCCCGGTCGCTGTCGTTCAGCGTATCGGGCAATGCTTTTCCGGCCGGCAACGTCATCAGCGCCCAGCTTTCGGATGCCAGCGGCTCCTTTGCCAGCCCTGAGCTATTGGGCACGGCGAGCTTCAGCGGCCTGGGCAGCGGGGCCGTAACGGCTACCTTGCCGCGCACCACGGCAGTGGGAGCCGGCTACCGCATCCGGCTGGTAGGCTCCAACCCGGCCACCATCGTCAGCAACGACAACGGCTCCGACCTGACGGTGAATGCCCTGCCTACGGTAACGGTAGGCAGCAACTCGCCGGTGACGGCCGGCAGCACCATTCAGCTGCAGGGCGGCCCGGCCGTGGCCGGCAACAGCTATGCCTGGACCTTTACGCCCCCGGGCGGCTTCACCGGCACCATCAGCACCCAGCAGAACCCCCAGCTGACCAACGCCCAAACGACGCAGTCGGGCCGCTACCGGCTCTTCATTACCAACGCGGCGGGCTGCACGGATTCTGCCTCGGTACGGGTGCTCGTCACGCCGGTAGCCCCGGTTACGACGCTGAACTTGAGTCCGGTGAGCGGGCCGCTGTGCGCGGGAACCAGCTACCAGCTCAGCTACACGGCGGCCGGCCCGGCCTTCAATGCGGGCAATACCATTTCGGCGGTGCTTTCGGATGCTAATGGCGCGTTTTCGGCCGGCAGCCCCGTCATCGGCTCTGTCAGCGTGACGGCGGCGGTTGCTGGCACGCTGAGCGCAACCATTCCGGCCACCACGCCGGCCGGCAGCGGCTACCGCATTCAGCTGGTGAGCAGCAATCCGGTGCTGGTAAGCAACAGCAGCGGGGCTCTGGTCGTCACGAACCTGACTACGGCCTCCGCCGGCTCCAACTCGCCCGTTGCTACGGGGTCCAGCATCTCGCTGACGGCCACCGGCATCAGCGGCGCGACCTACGCCTGGACCGGACCGAACAACTACTCGGCTACCGGGCCGAACCAGACCATCAGCGGGGCCACGGCGGCCAACGCGGGCGACTATCAGGTAACAATTACGCTGAATGGCTGCACTACCACGGTCATTACTACAGTAGTGGTGAACCCGCCGGTGACGGTGGCCAGTATTCAGACGGGTAGCCTGGCGGGCAGCTACTGCGCGGGCACCGCGCTGAGTGTGCCCTTCACCGCTACCGGCTTCACGGCCGGCAACGTCTTCACGGCCCAGCTTTCCTCGGCCACGGGCGTGTTTAGCGGCAGCCCGGTCAGCATCGGCACCCTTACGGGCACCACCACCGGCACCATTGCGGCGCTTATTCCGGCCGGCACCGCGGCCGGCACCGGCTACCGGATTCGGGTGGTGGGCAGTGGGCCCGCTACCATCGGAACCGACAACGGGACCGATCTGGTGCTGACGGCGGCCGGCACCTTCACCTGGAGCGGCGCTGTAAACAACAGCTGGTTTGACCCCGCCAACTGGAGCTGCGGCACCGTACCGACCAGCGCGAGCAGCATTCTGATTCCGGCCGGCATGACGACGTATCCGGTGCTCGGAGTTGGTGGCCCCGTGCCCACGGCCCTCCACCTGACCATAGCCAACGGGGCAACCTGCACGCTGAATGGCTCGCTGACGCTGCTGGGCAACCTGGTGAACAACGGCACCCTGAACGCCAACAATGGCACGCTGCTCTGCTCCGGCAGCACGGCCCAAACCGTCAGCGGCTCATCCTTCCGCCTCTTCGATCTGACGGTGAGCAACCCCGCCGGCGTAACGCTCCAGACCCCGCTGCGCCTGCGGCACCTGCTCACGCTGACCAGCGGCAATCTGGCTTCCAACGGCAACCTGACGCTGCTCTCGGATGCGACCGGCACGGCCATGGTGGTGAACCCCATCGGGGGCGGCACCGTGACGGGCCGCAGCACCATGGAGCGGTTCATCACCGGGGCCGGCACGCAGGGCTACCGGCACTATTCGTCGCCGATGCAGCTGGGCACGGCCACCGTGCAGGAGTTTGCCGATGATGTTTCCGGCTTCAACCTGAACCCGGACTACAACACCCAGGGCAATACCGTGACGCCCTTTCCCACGTTCTTCAAGTACGACGAAAGCCGCCTGAACTCGACGGCAACGAACCTGTTCAGCCAGGGCTGGATGGTGCCGCTGGCCACCGACAATCTGGTGCCGGGCCAGGGCTACACCGTTCAGACCGAGCCGACCACGACGGTGGACGTGAGCGGCACGCTGGGCAACGGCGCGGTCAGCTTCGCCATGACCAGGGGCGGGCAAACCGGCTCGGGCTGGAACCTGGCCGGCAACCCCTACCCCGCCCCCATCGACTGGGACAAGGTGCCCGCGGCAGCGGGAGTCGATAAGGCACTGTATGTGTTCGTGCCCTCGGGCAAATATACCGGCACCTACAGCAGCTACATCGACGGCATCGGGCAGAACGGCGGCACCAAGGACCTGGCCCCCATGCAGGGCTTTTTCCTGCGCGCCACTGCGCCCACGGCCACTCTGAGCATGACCAACGACGTACGGCACACCACCTACATCAGCCCGGTTTTCAACCGGGGCAGCAATGGTCGCGCAACGGCGGCGGTGCGGCCCATCGTGCGGCTGCACGTGCGCAACGACCTCGGCCAGGGCGATGAGACGGTGCTGTACTTCGACCCGAACGCCGGCCTCGACTTCCGCCCCAACCACGATGCCTACAAGGTGCAGCTCAACGGCAGCGGCATTCCCTCGCTGTGGAGCATTGCCGATGCCGATGGCCTGAGCATCAACGGCCTGCCCAGCCTGGCGGCGGCAGCCAGTATTCCGCTGGGAGTGCGTGTGAGCAAAGCCGGGCAGCACACGCTCAACGCGGGCCAGATGCTCAATCTGCCCGCCGGCACGGAGGTATTTCTGGAAGACCGGGTGCTGAGGCAGCAGCAGAATCTGCTGGTGGATTCGGTTTACGCCTTCCAGATGGTGCCCAGCTACACCGGCCAGCGCTTCTACCTCCGAATTGTGAGCCGCCCTACGGCCACCGCGGGCAGTGCGCTGGATGCCGCGGCCAAGCTGTATCCGAACCCCACCACCCATACGGCCACGCTGGAGCTGACGGGCCTACGGGAGCAGGAAGCCGTGCAGATCACCGTGCACAATACGCTGGGCCAGGCGGTGCAGGAGCTGAGCGGCCGGCCACGCCGGGGAGTTCTCCGCCAGCAGCTTGACATGAGCAAGCTGCCGGTAGGCGTCTACTCCATGCGGGTGCGGGCGGCAGAAGGCACCGTGGTAAAACGCCTAGTGCGGGAGTAGGCTCCGTATGAGGCGAACAAAGAAAAACCCGGCCGACTGGCCGGGTTTTTCTTTGTCTGCTTGGAATACGTGGACGCACCCGTGAGAAAGACTTTTGCAGAGCTGACAACGCGCCGCGTTGCCCCTAAAACAGCTTGATGCGGTACGTGGCATCCGTGGCCCCGCCAAACAGACCGTAGCCGGGCTTGATGTTGGACGACAGCGGCGCGGGCTCGGCGAAGGGGTTGCCGTCGGCATCGTTGTAGCGCCGCTGCGACTGGTAGAAGTTGTACGCATCGGCAGTGATGGCGCTGATGAAAACTTCCAGGTAACCCACCTCCGGGCAGTTGGACTGGTTCGGCGGGCAATAAGACTGCGCGTAGAAGCTCACGTTGGAGTTGAGCGAGAAGCGCTGCCCGTTCACGTTTGTGTCGGCGTAGGGGTAAATTTCGTAGCCGCGGTAGGAGCCGGTGTTGGAGAGTTGAAACGTACCCACCTCAAAGTCGCTGGTTTCGCTTTCGTAGTCCAGCTGCACCGGCGACCAGTTGCCGGGCCGGCCCTGCTTGTCGAGCACGCGGGCGAAGGCCAGGTAGTAGTCGGTGGTGGCGGGGTTGTCGGTCAGCGTCACCAGCAGGCGGCCCCGCGTCTGGTTCGACTGGCCGCTGCCGCTGGTGCGGGGCGCGAAGGTGGCGCTTTCTATCACCGGGGCGGCGGGCATGGTGAGAGTGCTTTCCACGGTTTCGAAGCCCGGCAGCGCGGCCCGCAGGGTGTAGGTTTTGCCCGGCTGGCCCAGCAGGCCCATGGTGGGCACGTACGAGCCGGGCCCGTAGGATTGCACCTGATTCCGGTCGGCGGGCTTGAAGCGCTCCACCACCGCGCCCTGCTCATTCCGGATTTCCACCGTGGCATCGTCGCGGCCCTCCAGATATTTGGTATCAAAGATGCGCTGGCTGTTGCTCACAAACAGCTGCCGGCTGGTGGTGATATCGTAGTAGTACGACGACCCGTTGGGGTTCGGGTTGGCGGGCGGTGGCGGCGTGTTGCTGAGCGTGTATTGCAGGGCAATGCGCGGCGTGTGGGGCGGCTCGGGTAGGTCTACCACGGTTTCGCAGCCGGGCAGCAGCGCCAGCGCCGGCAGCAGGGCCAGCAGGCTTTTCACCTTCGGGTACAGATATGTAGGCGTTTTCATAGGCTAGAATTTGAAGCTCTTGCTGAACGAAGGGATAATCGGAAACAGCGACACCTGCCGGTAGCTGGGTTTCTGCTGCACGTTGCCATTCGAGTCCTGATAGCCCTGCTGGAAGTAGAGGTAGTAGGGGTTGCGGCGGCTGTAGGCATTATACAGGCTGAAGCTGTTCACCACTTCGCCCCAGCGCTTTTTCTTGGTGTGGCTCAGGTCGAGGTCGAGGCGGTGGTAGGCGCGCATGCGGTAGCTGTTGCGCGGGCCGTAGTCCTCATACTGGCCGCCCTGGCCCAGGTTGAAGCGCCCTTCCGAAAGCGTGGTGGCATTGCCGGTGCCGTATACCCAGGTGCCCGACAGCGTGATGGTGGGCGTGAAGGTGTGAATGACCACCACCGACATATCGTGGCGCCGGTCGTATTTGTAGGGGTAGATACGGCCCTGATTCAGCTCGGGGAAGCGGCGCTTGCTCCAGGCCAGCGTGTAGCCCACCCAGCCCGTGGTGCGACCCGATTTCTTTTGCAAAAACAGCTCGGCCCCGTAGGCCCAGCCTTTGCCGCTGGTCACCTTGTCTTCCCACTTATTGTCGGTAGTGCCCAGGAAGCTGGCGCCCTCGCGGTACTCAATCAGGTTCTGCATGGGCTTGTAGTAGCTCTCGAAGCTCAGCTCATAGTCCTCATCTTTGAAGCGCAGATTGCGGGCCGCCCCAATGCTGATCTGCTGGGCCCGCTGCGGCTTCACCTTGGCCGTGGCGGGCACCCACAGGTCGGTGGGCAGGCCGATGCCGCTATTGGTGAGCAGGTGAATATACTGCGTGGTGCGGGCGTAAGCGGCTTTCAGCGACCAGTCCTCCGTGAGCAGGTAGCGGGCCGCCAGCCGCGGCTCCAGCGACGGATACAGCTTATTATCGACCAAGAAGCCGTTCAGGCGCAGGCCGCCGTTCACCTTCAGGCGGTCGGTGAGACGGTAGTCGTCTTCGGCGTAGAGCCCGGCCTCGCTGCCCAGCTTCTGCTCCCCCGATTTCAGGTCGTTTTCGGGGTTGCTGTTGTCTTTGGCCTGCAAGGCACCGGGCCGGAACGAGTGCAGAATGTATTGGCCGCCAAACCGGATGTAGTGGTCGGGCGAGGGCACGTAGTCCAGATCGGTTTTCAGGCTCAGGTCGCGGATGTTGGACAGGTAGCGCAGGTCAAACTTATCCGTGCGCAGCTGGCCGTTGGGGCCGCCGTCGCGGCGGCGGTCTTCCTGCGTGATGCCCACGTTGAACTGGTACTTGCTGTAGGTGAAGTGCGTGTTCATAAACAGCTGGTCGTTCACCACGTGGTTCCAGCGCAGCGCCGAGGTCAGGTTGCCCCAGCCCAGGCCCGAGTTCAGCTTGCTGTACTCGTCATCGTTGAAGTTGTCTTTGGTGCGGGCGTAGAACTTGTCGTAGCCGGTGTAGGCGCTCAGGTAGAGCCGGTCGCGGCTGCCGAGCTTCCAGTTCAGCTTACCGTTCAGGTCATGAAAAAAGTAGCCGATGGTGGCCTCCGCCCCTTCCGAAGCGGCGGCGGCGGCAATCAGCGGGCGGGCCAGAATATCGAGGTAGGTGCGGCGGGCCGAGATGATGAACGAGGCGGTATCCTTCTTGATAGGACCTTCCAAAGTCAGCTTGGAGGCCACAATGCCCACGGCGCCCTCGCCGTGAAATTCCTTCATGTTGCCCTCCTTCATCGAAATATCCAGCACCGACGACAGCCGCCCACCGTACCGCGCCGGAAAGCCGCCTTTTATCAGCTCCACGTTGTTGATGGCATCGGCATTGAACACCGAGAAGAAGCCGAACAGGTGGGCGGCGTTGTACACGGGCGTGCCGTCGAGCAGCACCAGGTTCTGGTCGGGCGAGCCGCCGCGCACGTAGAGGCCGCTCTGGCCCTCGCCGCCGCTCTGCACGCCGGGCAACAGCTGCAGCACCTTCAGCACGTCGGTTTCGCCGAGCAGGGCGGGCAGCAGCTTTATCTGGGTGATGGGCACGTTGATGGTGCCCATGCGGGTGCTCTGGGCAATTTTTTCCTCTTTGCTGCCCACTATTTCCACGTTGCCCAGCTCACTGCTGCTGGCCCGCAATTGGAATGTGTGGCTCACGTTGCGCTCCGCCTTCACCGCGAGGCGGGCCCGCTCGTAGCCCAGATACGACACCAGCAGCCGCACCGAATCGGCGGAAGCGGGCAGCGTGAGGGTGTAGAAGCCGTAGGTGTTGGTGGCCGTGCCCTGGCCCGTGCCGGGGTTCACCACGGCCACGCCAATCAGGTTTTCGCCGGTGGCCTGGTCGCGCACGTAGCCGCTGATGGTGAACTTACCGGCCTGCTGGGCCCGGCCCGCCGAGGCCGCCAGCAGCAGACTCCCGAATAAAAAAGCGCGGAAACATCGAATCATATAAAGGGAAATTGGAGAGAGAAATCAGGCAGGGAAGTAGTTGAAAGCTATGCCCCAACGCCGGCCGGCCGGGGTTTGGTATGTCGCCTCTAAAGAGGCGCAAGTTCCGGAAAAGGTTGGCTGCTCCCGCCCGGCCGGCCACAAAAAAGCCGACCGTTTTCCAAAACGGCCGGCTTTCCGGTTTTCACGCGCCCGCAGGCTTACTTTTTGGCACTATACTCGTCGTTCAGGTGCTTCAGCACCCGGCCGGTGATGTCGATATCCTTGCGGCCATAGGCGATGGTGCCGCTGGGCGCAGCAATCAGAATCAGCTTGTAGCCGTTGGCTTTGCCGTAGGCTTCCACCTGCTTATTGATGCGCTCCAGCACCTGCTGGGTCATTTTGGCTTCTTCTTCCTGGGCCTGGCGCTGCAGCTTTTCCTGGGCCTGGCCCGACTGCTGCTGCTGGGCCTGCAGCTTCTGCTCGGTGGCGGCGCGCTGCTCGGGGCTCATGCTTTCGGCCTGCTTCTGGTACTGCTGCACGGCCGTCTGGAAGCTGCGCACTAGGTTGTTGTTCTGCTGCTCCCAACCTTTGGCTTTGGCCTCGAAGGCGCGGCGGGCGGCCTGCATGCCCTTGTAGCCATCCAGCAGCTTGCCCGATTCCACGTAAGCCACTTTGTCGGTGTCGGCCACGGCTACGGCGGTTTCCGGAGCGGCCAGCTCGGCCTCGGTGGTGTCGGTGGCGGCTTTCACCACCACGGGCCGCGCCACGGCGGCGGGCGCAACGGCGGGGCGGGAAGAAAAATGCAGGTAAAACAGGACGGCCACGGCCACCACGAGTACCGCGTCGATGATCAGGCGCAGGGGATTGTTCATTCGAAGGAAAAAGAGAGAAAAGAGAAACCGCCCGGCAAGGGCGGGCCAAAGAAACGCAAAAAGCGGCAGGCTATTGGCCGGCACGGTGGTTTTGCCGCTATTTTATCGGCCATTCTTCGCGCAGCAGCGCATACACATATTCGTCGCCCCAGGCACCTTTAAACCAGATATTCTGCCGAAAGTGGGCCTCCCGCCGCATCCCCACGCTGCCCAGCAGCCGCACCGAGGCCACATTCTCGCAATCAGTAACGGCTATTAGCCGATGCAGCCCCAGCGTCTCGAAGCAGTGAGCGAATAGCCCGCGCAAGGCTTCGGCCGCGTAGCCCCTCCCCTGCCAGGCCGGGGCCAGCGTGATGCCGATTTCGCCCTGCCGCGGCTCATCGGCGGCCAGGCACAGGGCGCAGTCGCCCACCAGCTCGTTGGTAGCGGCCAGGGCAATGCCGATCTGTACCCAGGTGCCCGGCGGGGCCGGAATAGGCTGGCCAGCCTGCGCCGCCACGAAGTCGGCGGCCTGGGCATACGAGTACGGCTCCCAGCTCTGAAACCGGGCTACTTCCGGCGCGGCCCGGTACGCCGCAAACGCTGCCACATCGGCAAGCTGGAACGTGCGCAGCCGCAGCCGCGGCGTTTCGATCAGGAAGGTTTCGGGCATGGCCTGGGGTAGTTAAGGCAATGGTCAATTGCACGAGGTAGAGACGCATAGTTGCGTCTCGTCGTTGAACGAACCCATTGAACGGTGCGGACGACGAGACGCAACTATGCGTCTCCACACCGTGCAGCGAGAGGCCCCACCGAACGGCGCGCGTCGCAGCAGGAACTCAGCCCGACAGGTAGGCAGTCCTCTTACTTTTGCCAGGGGTGCCTACCTAACTGGATAGGCACCCTTCCTGCTTTTTTCAGGGATGCCTACCTATTGGCAGGCGGATAGTTCCGACCCAGCAAACTGCTCAGAACGCGGTAAAGACGCGACCCTTCGCGTCTTTACCGCGTGCAATATCTTACGGCTGCGGGTCGTCGTCCTCCACTTGCTCGTCGAGGTCAGCCTCCGGGGGGCCGCCGGGCTTCTCCTGAAACGGCGGGCTGCGCTCTACGCGCGCGGGCTTGGGGTCGGTGAGGCCCACGTGCAGCAGCGCGTCGCCCTGGTTCACCACCGGCATGTGGTTTAGCCCGATGATGTAGCCCGACACCGGCGACTCCAGCCGCACGGCGTGCTCGCCGTAGGGGTCGGCTACGCTGCCATACACCTGGCCCTTTTCCAGAAAGTCGCCGTTCTGGACGTGGCTGCGGAAGATGCCCGCGAACTTGGCCCGCAACCACGTATGGCGCAGGCACACAATGGTGGGCCGGGCGGGCGGGGCCGCCTCGGCCACCATCTGCAGGTGGTGCAGCACCCGAAACGTGCCCGCAATGGCCATTTCAATGCCCGCCTCATCCAGCCGCAACGACTCGCCGGCCTCGTACACGATAATGGTTTTCTGCTGCTGAAAAGCCGCCTCGCGCAACGAGCCGGGCCGCAGCGCCGCGTGCAGCGTAAACGGAGCCCCGAACGCCTGGGCCAGCGCGTCGGTATCGGGGTGGCCGAGCAGGCAGCGCACCTGGGGCATGTTGGAGCGGGCCGCGCCGCCGGTATGAAAATCGATGCCACAATCAACCAGCGGCATTATTTCGCGCATGAAGCGGTGGGCCACGCGGCTGGCCAGCGAGCCGCGCGGGTGACCCGGAAAGCTGCGGTTTACGTCTTTGCCATCGGGCACCTCGCGGCTGAAATTGAGAAAGCCGTAGATGTTGAGAATGGGAATGGCGATGATGGTGCCGCGCAGGGGCTGCAACAAGTTGCGCCGCACCATGCGCCGGATCGTTTCAATGCCGTTCACCTCGTCGCCGTGCATGCCGGCCAGCAACAGCACCGTGGGGCCGGGCTGAGTGGAGCGAAATACGTGCACCGGCACATCAATGACGGTGCCGGAGGGCAGCCGCGAAATCACCAGCCGCGTGAGCACCCGCTCGCCGGGCCGGATGGTCAGGCCGTTCAGGCAGATGTCGGTAGGGCTGGCGTGGGGCATGAGAACAGGCGGCAGTTTTGGGTGAAACCTTGAAATGCAACGCCGGCACCTGACTGCGCCGGGAGCAACCCAGACTAAGCTACGGCGTGGGCAGCAGATCCAGAATCAGCTCGGTGCCACTTTGCAGATAGAGCGTCAGGCTGGCGTACTGGCCCTGCGACGAGCGGCGCAGCCGGGTAATCAGGGCGCGGGTCTGCTCGCCGGCGGCCTCCAGGGTCAGGTAAGGCCGCTTCAGTATTGGGTCGCGCTCCACGGCCCAGTGCCCGGAGTGCTGGTGTCTGGCCTGATCGAGCAGCTCCAGGCGGGCGGGGTTGGGGTGCAGGTGCAGCTCGGCCGCCTGGCTGAAAATGGTGGGCGGGCCCAGGCTGCGGGTCCGCACCTGCCACGCGCCGCCAAACCACCCGTCCGGGCAGTCGAGCAGGTTCACGTCGTACAATTGCGGATCGTCGGCCACGGGCAGGTTACTAGTCAGACGGTTAATGAAGGTAAGCGGCAAAAGCCAACTAGCCGGCCTGCTGCCGCAGACGCTCATTTTCCAGGCGCAGCGCCTGTACTTCGTGCTCCAAATCGAGGGTGCGGAAAGAGATTTTGGCCTCCAGGTCGTTGTAGGCACTCTGCAGCTGCTCATTCACTTCAGCCAGCGCCTGGGTGCGCTGCCGCACCACTTCTTCGAGCTGAGTGGGCGTGCGCAGCAGCAGCGCCTGGGGCAGCACCCGGTAGAGGGCCAGCACGGTGCCCCACGAGGCCACCGCCGTAATTAGGCGCACCAGCCCGCTGAGCCGGTACAGCGGCACCCAGAAGATAACGGCATCGAGCAGGTGCGTGGCGCCGCAGGCCGCAATGAACAGCCCAAACAGCCAGAACAGGCGGTTGAAGGGCACGTCGCCGCGCTGCCGGATGAAGTAGATCAGCAGCAGCGGGATGATGAAGTAGGCGGCCCAGATGGCGAAGTCGGACCCGATGTAGAGCCAGCCGTGAAAATCGGTCCAGCGCCCGCAGTGCCAGCGGGCCGGAAACCCGGTGGGGTCGAGCAGGTGGGTGAAAAACTCGCTGACCTGCTCGGCCAGCGACAAAGACGCTACTGGGGCCAGGGCGGGAGCCGCCGGCTGCGCCGCGGCCACTACGGGAGCGGCAAACAGCAGCAAACTTAGAATGCGACGAATTGCAAGCATTAACAGCAGAGCAAAAAAGGAAAACCGTAAGAAAAGCCCGTTGCCAGGTAGCTAAGGCCAACCCCGGCAAACGAATGATTAGCGAAGAAAAGCTGCCCACCCCAGGCCGGCCGGGCTTGCGCTACGACGGCACATCCGACTGGCTATCGGGCATGGGAGCGGCGGCCGGCACCGTGGCGGCCCCGGCTGGCTTCGATTTGCGCTTGGTGAGCTGCTCGGTATACTCGATTATTTTGCCGGCAATGTCCAGCCCGGTGGCCTTCTCGATGCCCTCCAGGCCCGGCGACGAATTTACTTCCAGCACCAGCGGGCCGCGCTTGCTCTGCAGCATATCCACGCCCGCAATGCCCAGGCCCAGGGCTTTGGTGGCCAGCAGGGCGGCGGCTTTTTCGGCCCGGCTTAGCTTGACGAGGGTGCCGCTGCCGCCGCGGTGCAGGTTCGAGCGAAACTCGCCCTCCTTGCCCTGCCGCTTCATGGCCCCCACCACTTCGCCGTTCACCACAAAGGCCCGCAGGTCGGCTCCTTTGCTCTCGGCAATGAATTCCTGCACGATGATGCGGGCTTTCAGGTTGTGAAACGCCTCAATCACCGACTGCGCGGCCTTGGCCGACTCGGCCAGCACCACGCCCAGACCCTGCGTGCCTTCGAGCAGCTTGATGATGACGGGCGCGCCACCCACCAGGTCAATCAGCTCCGTCACCTCGTTGGAGTAGTTGGTGAAGGCCGTTTTGGGCATGCCCACGCCGGCGCGGCTCAGAATCTGCATCGAGCGCAGCTTGTCGCGCGAGCGGATGATGGCCTGGCTTTCGACGGCCGTTTTCACCTTCATCATCTCAAACTGCCGCACCACGGCCGTGCCGTAGAACGTGGCCGAGGCCCCGATGCGCGGAATAATGGCATCAACCGGCCCCAGCCGGGCATCCTGATACACGATGCCGGGGGAGCCCTTTTCGAGCACCAGGTTGCATTTCAGATGGTCGATGACCACCACATCGTGGCCCCGCAGCCGGGCCGCCTCCACCAGGCGGGAAGTGGAATACAGCTTCGGCTCACGCGACAAAATCGCCAGTTTCATGGAAAGGGGTGCTTGGAGTGGTGGAGGGTGAGGAGCAGCAGTGCGGGGTAAAAGTACGCAATGCGGCTAAGGCCGCGGCCGGGGCGCGTTCAAAAAACGGTAGGAAGCGTTGCGCCGGCTCACATCGACCACAAACCGCCCGCGCCGCAGCAGCAGCCGCCCGATGAGCACCGGGTAGCGCATATCGGAGCGGTCGGAGAGGGAAAATTCGGTGTCGAAGTCTTCGCCGAACAGCCGGATAACGGTGCGGATAACGTAGCGTTCCTGCACCTCGCCGTTGGAGCTTTTGATGTCGCGCAACGTGAATTCGGCAAATTCCAACGGGCAGCCGTCGAATTTGGGGTGCTCCTCATCGAGCAGCAGCACGCGCAGCACGCTTCGCCCATCGGGCAGCGCCTCCACATGAATATTGGAGCAGTGCAGGGCCCCCGTGAAAGCGCCGGTATCCACCTTCGCCTCCACGCCCCACAGGTTGAGCTGCGGAAAATCCACCAGCTCGCGCCGCCCCACTACCCGCTTCGGAATACGCTGTTTTTTCATTATAGCAGGCAATATAGGAGGACAACTGTCATTGCGAGCAAGGCGAAGCAATCCGTCCTGGACAATGAGTTGAGCCTTGGTTAAACAGAAAGCCCCGACATAACGCATACGTCAGGGCTTTGCAGTAAAAAAGGGCTTTTTACATTTCAGAGGACGGATTGCTTCGTCCTTCGTCCTCGCAATGACAGGCTACCCTTTGTAACTAATCCTATACACGGCGTCGTTCTGGTCGTCGGAGACGAGCAGGGAGCCGTCGGGGAGCTGGAGCAGGCACACGGGGCGGCCCCAGCTTTTCTGGCCCTGCAGCCAGCCCTCGGCGAAGGTTTCGTAGCTGGTGGCCTGCTTGCCGCTGGCATCAAGCTTCACGAGCATGATGCGGTAGCCGATTTTGCTGCTGCGGTTCCAGGAGCCATGCTCGGGAATGAAAATCTGGTTGCGGTACTGCGCCGGAAACTGCCGGCCGGTGTAGAATTTCATGCCCAGCGCCGCCACGTGCGGGCCCAGCTTGCGGGCGGGCCGGGTGTAGGTGGCGGCGTCTTTGCCCTGGCTGAGCTGCGGATCGGCCACGTCGCCGGCGAAGAAATACGGGAAGCCAAAGTGCAGGCCGGGCGCGGGCAGGCGGTTCAGCTCGTCGGCAGGCAGGTTGTCGCCGAGCATGTCGCGGCCGTTGTCGGTGAACCAAAGAGCCTTATCCACGGGGCTCCAGTCGAAGCCCACGGTGTTGCGCACGCCTTTGGCAATGGTTTCAAAGCCGCTGCCATCGGCATTCAGGCGGTTGATGGTGCCGAAAATCGGCTCTTCGGGCTCGCAGGAGTTGCAGGGCGCGCCCACCGGCACGTAGAGCTTGCCATCGGGGCCGAAGGCAATGTAGCGGTAGCCGTGCCAGTCCTTATTGGGCAGCTTATCATACACCACTACGGGCTTGGGCTTCTGTCGCAGGCGCTGAGCAATGTTATCGTAGCGGATGATGCGATTTATCTCGGCCACGTATAGCGCCCCGTTGCGCAAGGCCACGCCATTAGGCGCTTTCAGGCCGGTGGCCAGGGTGACGACCTCATCCGCGCGGCCGTCCTTATTGCGGTCGGGCAAGGCGTATACTTTGTCGTCTTTGGTGCCCACGTACACGGTGCCATCGGGCCCCACGGCCAGCGCGCGGGCACTTTTCACGCCCTGGGCGAAGTAGCTGATGGTGAAGCCGGCGGGCAACTTGATTTTGCTCAGATTGGCATCGGCGGCGGCCAGCGGGGTTTCGGTGGTGAAACCGAACGCCAGCGGCGCGAGAAAAGCGAGGGGAACGAGACGGCGCATCATACTGCCTCAAACCCGGCCCGCGGGTTGAAGGTTGCGTGCCCCGTAGCGCGAAAGTCCGTTTCGCGACGAGCAAAGCGAGTAGTTGGAACTACACTGGTCCGGATACTCGCTTTGCTCGTTGCGAAACGGGTTTTCGCGCTACAGCTCGCACGGCCTAAAATATTTGCCGTATCAGTTCGTCTGGGTAGCCAGCGGCGGTTTCGCCCTCATCTTCACTTATTATGCGCACATCACTCAAAATCGTGGGCCGGCTGGCCCTTAGCCTGCTGGCTCTGGTGCTGGTAGCGGGCGTGGCCTTTGCCAACCTGAGCCCGGAATTGGGCGGCAAACCCACCAAAGCGCAGAAGCTGGCCTACGCCCGCTCAGGCCATTACGAGGATGGCGAGTTCCGGAACCTGGTGCCCACCACTCTCATGACCGGCGGCAGCACCGTGGCCGCATTGTGGCGCTTTCTGTTCGAGAAAGTGCCGCATAAAAATCCCGCCGCGCCCCTGCCCATGCAGCCTCTCGATTCCCTGACCATCACCCGGAAAACCGCCGATCTGGTGCGCGTAACGTGGTTCGGCCATTCGGCTAGCCTGGTCGAAATTGCCGGCCGCAATATCCTGCTCGACCCCATGCTAAGCGTGGATATGGGCCCCATTTCCTGGCTCACGCCCAACCGCTACAATCCCGTATTGCCCATTACGGCCGAAAAGCTGCCGCCTATTGATGCGGTGCTGATTTCGCACGACCACTACGACCACCTCGACTACCAAAGCATCCGGCGGCTGAAGGATAAAACGGCTAATTTCTACGTGCCGTTGGGCGTGGGGGCGCACCTGCTGGCCTGGGGCGTGGCCCCCGAAAAAGTACACGAGCTGGACTGGAACGACTCAGTACAATTGCCGGGCCTAACCATCATCAGCACCCCGGCGCGGCACTTTTCCGGGCGGGGCCTCACCAACCGCAATTCCACTTCCTGGAGTTCGTGGGTAATAAAATCGGCCACCAAGCGCATTTTCTACAGCGGCGACGGCGGCTACGGGCCGCACTTTAGCACCATCGGCCAGCGCCACGGCCCCTTCGACCTGGCCCTGATGGAGTGCGGCCAGTACGACCGCCAGTGGGCCGAAATCCATATGATGCCTGAGCAAACCGTGCAGGCCAGCCTCGATGTGCGGGCCAAAGTGTTGCTGCCGGTGCACTGGGGCGCTTTCACGGAGGCCAACCATGCCTGGGACGACCCCATCCGGCGTGCCACCGCCGAAGCCGCCCGCCTCCGCCTCCCCATGACTACGCCCCAACTCGGGCAGCCCGTCATGCTGGCCGCCGGGCCGCTGCCGCAGGTGCCGTGGTGGCGGTAGCTTTTGCCGCATAACGCAAATGGCAGAACAGCCGCGTAGCGGCGACAGGTTTGTAGAGAATCGCGCATGAACTGATTCAAAAGCCGCGTAGCGGTGACAGAAACGCTCGAACGGCGCTGTCACCGCTACGCGGCTTTGTTCTTTTTCCGTCTTTGGATGCTACAAGTCTGTCGCTGCTACGCGGCTGTTCTGCCATTCAGGTTTCATAACATGCCCACAACGCAGGAATAGCTGTCGTGCTGTTGAGCATAAACTCTTTGAAACTCAGCGGCCGTCCCGCTCGCGCACCAGGCGCTCATATTCGCGCTCCGACAGCTGGCTGCCGAAGCTGCTGTACACCCGAATGCCGTTCATCAGCACCCCGAAGCCCCAGAATACTGTCGGCCAGATGGGCCAGGGAATGTTGATGTGGCGGCCGTGGCCTTGCCAGCCGGTGTAGCTGTTGGTAAGGGCCCAGATAACCCACAGCAGGGTATTGACGGCGAGATAAGTGAACAGGTGCGATTTAAACTTGGCGCGGGCTTTGGCCGTGCGCCACAGCTCCGGGTCGCGGTTGGTGCTGGCAGCTTCCATGGGGTTGGGTGTTTGGGGGTTGGCAATGGTTAAAAGTAAAGCAAGCTATTACATTTCCCAAGCCTAATATTCCCAAGCTGCAACCTTTGCGGGTGAAGCGTTCAATAGGCAGGATGAAGCGGCGGCAAATGCGCCATGCAGCCTGTCATTGCGAGGACGAAGGACGAAGCAAGCTGTCCCGGACAATGAGCCAAACTTTGTAAACAGAAAAGCCCTGACATATGCGTGCGTCAGGGCTTTGTATGTCAATAGGGCTTTCTACATTTCAGAGGACGGATTGCTTCGTCCTTCGTCCTCGCAATGACAGGCTGTTACTCCCGCATCTTTGCCGGGTGCTGCCGCAGATACGCGGCTACTTCCTGAATCAGGCCGGCGTGGCCGGCTTCCAGCAGTATGGTTTGGGCGTTTTTCAGGGAGCCGATAAACTCCTGCAGGCCCGCGTGGGGGATTACCCGGTCGTATTTGCCCAGAAAAAACGTAACCGGCGTGGGGCGGCGGTTCAGGGCGGCGGCCAGTTTGCGCAAATCAAAGATCAGGTGGCGGAAGCCGACCCAGCTGCGGTACACGCGCAGGCGCTTTTCGCGGCTGTCGAGCTGCCACTGGGCGAAGCGCACCAGCCCGGCATCCACGAGGCGGCGGCGGGCCAGCGTGTCGATAAAGCGCAGCAGGCGCTGGGGGCGCAGCACGGCCCGCCCCAGCACCCCGCGCATCCAGGGCGGATAAGTCGCCAGCGAATACCAGAACTGGGTGCGGATTCCGTCGGGCGCAATCAGCCAGAGCCGCTCCACGCACTCCGACAGCTGCTCGGCCGCCGTGAGGGCAAACTTGGCTCCCATGCTGAAGGCCAGCAGGCTGAACGTGGGGATGTCGTGCTCAGCCAAAAACGCCTGTATAAGCTCGCTCAGCCGCTTTTTGCTTAGCGGCGCATCGGCTTTGGCCAGCTTGCTATGGCCGTGGTAAAACAGGTCGAAGGCGTAGAGGCTGACTTCGTTGGCCCCCAGGCCGGCCGCCAGCCCGCGCCAGTGGCTTTCGCTCTGCCCGTAGCCGTGAAACGCGAGGATAACGCGAGGGCCGGTGCCGTAGCGGCGGTAGTGGAGCTGGGTTTTCATCGGGTGGGGCATCGTTGTGTCATCTGTTCTACTGAGCGAAGTGAAGGACCTCTACTGCCAGAGTATTGTCATGCTGAGCTTGTCGAAGCATCTCTACCACGCCGTTTGATTGGCATTGCAACGAAGCGGCAGAGATGCTTCGACAAGCTCAGCATGACCCGTTCTTTTCTTCACAACGAAGCGAAAGAGGTCCTCCGCAAGCTCAGGATGACAGCTCCAATCAGACAACCCCTACCCTACAGCTTCGACACGCCGCCTGACACGATGAACTTCATTACCTCGCTGCTGGGCAGCTCCAGGAACGTGACGTTTTCTTCGGGCACCAACAGCAGCTCGCCGGAGAAATTGTAGGAGTGCGGAAAGTACACAGCCATGAGGGCGGCGCGCGGAATGGTGGGCATTGAGCTTTGGGTCACGAAGCCCATCTTGTAGCACTGGTCGGCGGCATTGAGGCGCACCAGCACGGGCCGGTTGAACTTCTGATTGTCGCCCACGAAGGCATCGAACAGGTCTTTGATGCTGGAATAGATGATGCTGACCAGCGGCGTGCGGTGCAGCACCCGCTCGGCCAGAATCAGGAAGGGCCGCACCATAAACGACTTGGTGATGAAGCCCACCATCGTCACCATGAGGGCCACCAGCAGCAGGCCCAGGCCGGGAATATGGCTGCCATTGAGCTGCAGATCAAACAGATTATCGAGCCAGCTAACGAAGGCAAACAGAATGTAGACCGTGAGGCCGGCGGGAGCCACCACCAGAAAGCCGCTGAGAAAGTAGTTGAAAACCTTGCGCATCACCGAAAAAGCCAAAAAGAATGCCCGGCCGAAACCGGCCGGGCAAATAACGAATATTCGGGGGTGCGGTCCTACGCCCGGAGCCGGCGCTACGCCCCGGCCGGCACCTGCTCAATGCGGTCGGCGACGCGCTGCATGAGCCACATGGGCGTGCTGGTGGCGCCGCAAATGCCCACGCTGGCAGCGTTTTCGAACCACTCGTCCTGCAGCTCCTCCTCGTTTTCAATAAAGTAGCTGCGCGAGTTGTGCTGATTTACCACAGTGAACAGGGCTTTGCCGTTGGAGCTTTTGCGCCCGCTCACGAAGATGATGACATCGTGCAGCACGGCAAATTTGGCCAGGGCCGGCTCGCGGTTGCTCACCTGCCGGCAGATGCTGTCGTTGGCATCAAACGAAGCCAGCTCGCCCCCGGCGGCAGCAATGCGCTCCTCTATCACCTGCTTCATGTGGTAAAAGCCGGCGGTACTTTTGGTGGTCTGACTGAATAGCGTGACGGGCCGGCTGAAGTCGATCTGGTCCAGGTCGGCCTCGGTCATCACAATGATGGCGCGGTTGCCGGTCTGGCCCGTGAGGCCGGCCACTTCGGCGTGGCCGGGCTGCCCATAAATGACGATCTGGCCATTCTGGCGTTGGCTGGCATCGAAGGCGTGCTTCACGCGGTTCTGGAGCTTGAGCACCACCGGGCACGAGGCATCAATCAGCTCAATGTTGTTGCGCAGGGCCAGCGCGTAGGTTTCCGGCGGCTCGCCGTGCGCCCGAATCAGCACCTTGCAGTCGTGCAGGGTTTCCAGCTGCGCGCGGTCAATGATGCGCAGGCCCTGGGCGTGCAGGCGCTCCACTTCCATGCGGTTGTGCACAATGTCGCCGAGGCAGTACAGGGTTTCATCCTGCGCCAGCTCGTCTTCTGCCATCTGAATGGCAAACTCGACGCCGAAGCAATAGCCGGAATTCTTATCGATAGTGACGTTCATGGGCTCTTTCTCAACAAACGGAACGCGAAGCCGACAGCAAGTTTCGCGCCCTGATTCTTATACAACCGCCTCACTGCCATTCTGGTCATTGCCCAGCGCCGCCAGCGAAAATAAACTGGCCGAAACCCGCTCCAGTACAAAATCGACCTGCTCGTCAATCACCATGTGGGTGGTGTCGAGCAGCACCGCGTCGGGGGCGCGGCGCAATGGGCTTTCGGTGCGCGTCGAGTCGATGTAGTCGCGCTTGCGCAGGTTTTCGGCTATTTCCTCCAGCTCGAAGTGCTCATTTTTCAGGGCCAGCTCCTGCTGCCGGCGCTGGGCGCGGGTGAGCACGTCGGCGGTCATGAACACCTTCACCTCGGCATCGGGAAACACGGTGGTGCCGATGTCGCGGCCGTCCATCACCACGCCGCGCTTGCGGCCCATACGCTGCTGCTGGCGCACCAGCGTGTGGCGCACGGCCGGAATCACGGAAACCTCGCTCACGGAGTTGGAAATGCGCATCTGCCGAATTTCATCCTCCCGAATCACGCCGTCGAGGCACAGCTCGTTGCGGCCGGTTTTGCGGTTGCGCTTGAAGGCAATGTGAATGTCGTGCAGGGCCTGCTCGATGCGGGGCAAGTCGTCGAAGGCAATGTCGCGCTCCAATAAGTACAGCGTCACGGCCCGGTACATGGCCCCGGTGTCGATGTAGGCGTAGCCCAGCTCGGCGGCCACGGCTTTGGCCGTAGTGCTCTTGCCGCACGAAGAGTAGCCGTCGATGGCAATGACGATTTTTCTCATAGCAAACTGGGAGGGCGCAGAAGGGCTCGAAGCAGACACTAGATCCAGGTTTTACGCCGGGGCTCCGAGGCCAGCCGGGCAGGAATACTCGCAAAAAACGCCGCCACCGACTCCGCCGGCCCCTGCGCCAGCTGCTGCGACACGCGGTAGAACGGATTGAAAAAATGGTCGCCCCGAATGCCGATGCCGGTGGTGCCATCGGGCCCGGCGGCCCAGGTGCCCTGGTACGTTTCCACCATACACTGGCCCAGAAAGCAGCCCAGCGCCTTAATCACACCCTCGCGCTCGGCATCCGTAATGGCGGGGCGCTGGGCTTCGATAAGGTCATCGAGCCGCTGCACGGCGGCGGCATCGTAGCTGTTTACCTGCAGCTGGTGGCGCACGGCTTCGGCGGCGGCGCGCAGGGCGGCAAGAGGATTTTCAGGAGCCATAGGCGAACGGTCGGTCAGGGGCGCGGTTGGGCGGCGGTTTGAAGAAAGCGCGTGGTGCGCGTATCGGCGTATTGGGCCAGCAGGCGCGGCAGGTGGCGGCGGCCCGTGCGGCCAGCCCGCAGCTCGGCCACCAGCGCGGGGTCGTCGGCCAGCAATACCAGCATCAACTGCCGGAAAGCGGCTTTCTGCCGGGGCACCAGCAGCCAGCCGGCGGCATCTTTGCGAATCACGAGGCGGTGCGGCATGATGAGCAGGTCAAGCAAAGAGCGGGCTTCATCGGTCACATCCACCAGCTGCATGCCGGCCCCGCGGAACTTCTGCCGCCCAAAAACCGCCGAAAAGCGGCCCAGCTTACCCGGCGGCAGCCCGGCCACGGTGACTACCGTATCGGCGTAGCTGTCCACGAAGGCGGTCATGTCCTCGGGCGAAAAGGCACGGTAGTAGTCGCCGGTTTCATTCATATATACCCGGTCGGTGAGCCAGCCGGCTATCTGCACCGGGTGCCACTGCCCATCGAGGCCGCGGAAGGTGCCGGGGTGGCTGCCGGGCTCGTAGCGCAGCGTAGGGTCGCGGGTGTACTTATCATAAGAGCCCGGCGCGATGAACGCGGCCCGCCCCTGCCCGACGCCGCGCCCGGCCAGCAGCAGCAGCGCGGCCAGCAGGCAAGGGCAGAATACGGAGGCAGCGGCGCGGCAGTAGTTCACAAACGGGCAGAGCAGGCGAAGCGAAAGAGAAAACAGGAAAAAAAGCGGTAGCCGGGCTTAGTGGCTGTCGCAGGGGCAGGGCGCTTTCCCGAATTTGGCTTTGCGCTTATAGGAAGTCGTTTTTTTCTGCTGGGCCGTCCGCCGCGCACAGCCCGTAGAGGCCAGGCCGGAGCCGGCTATCAGGGTGGCCAATAGCAAGGTCATAATCTTTCTCACCGGCTCAGATTTTCGGCAAATATACGGTTCTTTACCCGTTCGCACCCGACCAATCTCAACCTTTCGCCTTCTTTCCCTTTGCCTCATGCCCGCCGAATTCAGCCTGCGCGCCAATGTTATCAATCTGTTTGCCAACACCATAACCCCCGGCACGATCCACGTGGCAGCGGGCCGGATTCGTACGGTCGAGCTTGATAAAACCACCGCCCCCGACCCCACCCTGCCCTACGCCCTGCCCGGCTTCGTGGATGCGCACGTGCACGTGGAAAGCTCGTTGCTGGTGCCCGCCGAGTTTGCCCGGCTGGCCGTGACGCACGGCACCGTGGCTACCGTGTCCGATCCGCACGAAATTGGGAACGTGCTGGGCGTGGCGGGCGTGGAGTACATGCTGGAAAGCGGCCGGAGCGTGCCGTTTAAGTTCTGCTTTGGGGCGCCCTCGTGCGTGCCGGCCACCCCGTTTGAAACCGCCGGGGCCACCATTTCGGCCCAGGATATCGAGCAGCTGTTTCAAAACCCGACCATCGGCTACTTGGCCGAGATGATGAACTGGCCCGGCGTGCTGCACCGCGACGCAGAAGTGATGGAGAAAATTGCCCTGGCCCAGCGTTACGGCCGCCCCGTAGATGGTCACGCCCCCGGCCTGCGCGGCGCCGATGCCCGGCGCTACGCCGAAGCTGGCATCAGCACCGACCACGAGTGCTTCACGGCCGAAGAAGCCCTCGACAAGCTGGCCGTGGGCATGCAAATCCTGATCCGGGAAGGCTCCGCGGCCCGCAACTTCGACGCCCTCATCGACCTGCTGCCCGAGCACTATGAACATCTGATGTTCTGCTCCGACGACAAGCACCCCGATACGCTGGTGCTGGGCCACATCAACCAGCTGGTGCAGCGGGCCGTGGGTCGGGGCCAAGACGTGCTGAAAGTGCTGCGCGTGGCCTGCCTGAACCCGGTGCTGCACTATAAGCTGCCCGTGGGCCTGCTGCGCGAAGGCGACCCCGCCGACTTCATCGTGGTAGATAACCTCCAGGATTTCCGGGTGCGCCAGACCTACCTCGATGGTGTGCTGGTGGCTGAAAACGGCGAAACCCGCATTCCGTCGGTGCCCTGCCCGGTCATCAATAACTTCCACGCCCGGCCCGTGGCGGCCCAGGATTTCGAGCTAAAAGCACCAAACGCCACGGCTACCGTGCGCGTCATCGAGTGCTTCGACGGCCAGCTCATCACCGCTCGCCACGATTTGCCGGCTACCATCGAAAACGGCCTCGTGGTGCCCAATGTGACGCAGGATATACTTAAGCTCACGGTAGTAAACCGCTACGCGGCAGCCGCGCCGGCCGTGGCCTTCATCCAGGGCTTTGGGCTGCAAGTGGGAGCATTGGCCAGCAGCGTAGGCCACGATTCGCACAACATAACCGCCGTGGGCTGCGACGACGCGAGCCTGGCCCGCGCCGTGAACCTGGTGATAGAGGCTAAAGGCGGACTGGCCGCCGTGGGCGCTAACGGCGAGGAAATTCTGCTGCCGCTGCCCGTGGCGGGCCTCATGTCGGATCAGCCCGGCTACCACGTGGCCGAAGCCTACGCCGCCGCCGATGCCCTGGCTAAGCACCTGGGCAGCCCGCTCGGCGCGCCCTTCATGACGCTTTCCTTCATGGCTCTGCTCGTTATTCCAAGCCTGAAGCTGAGCGACAAAGGCCTGTTCGACGGCGAAGCGTTTCAGTTCGTGGACGCGGTAGTGTAAGCTTCAACTACTTATCTGTCATCCTGAGCTTGCGAAGGACCTTCCTAATAGTTTACTGCGACCTCCGTTCAACGCATAACGCTCTTTTGCCATAGCAGCGGCAAAGGGCTTTGCTCATTGAAAAGCATTCGTCACCTAAGTGAAGAAGGTCCTTCGCTTTGCTCAGGATGACAGGTGTTTTGGTAGTGCTCAAAACACAAGAAAGCCCGCTGCAAGCATTTGCAACGGGCTTTTTGCCTGAAACTCAGGATTCAACTCAGTTTTCCACAAAACGCTTCTTCAGCAGCTTCTGCATCTTCTCTTCCGTCAGCGGCTTGGCCAGGTATTCCACACCGGCAAACTTGGCCACGCGGGCTGTATCGGCCGAGTGCATGGAGGTTGTGAGTACGGCCAGCACGGTTTTTTCCTTCACTGTTTCGGGCAGCTGGCTGTATTGCTCCAGAAACTCGAAGCCATCCATGCCGGGCATTTTCAGATCCACGAACACCAGCTGGGGCACATCCAGGGCCATCGAGCCTTCGTTGTCGCCACTGCCCCACAGAAAATCGTAGGCCTGCTCGGCGCGGGTGAACGTGTATACCCGGTCGGCCACGTCCAGGCGGCTCAGCAGACGATTGTTGAGGAAACTGGTGGTTTCGTTGTCATCCACCAGCACCACGTTGCGCAGCTTCTTGGACATAGTCAGGGTCAGTTAAGAGGCGTAAAGATGGCCTTGCGGGGCCGGAGACGAAAATGCTAGAGCCAGCCCTGCTCGCGCATCCAGTCGTCGTTATAAATTTTGCCGAGGTAGCGCGTGCCGTGGTCGGGCAGAATAATGACCATCACGTCTTCCTCTTTCAGGTGTTCTTTGGCGTATTCCAGAGCGCCATGCACCGCCGAGCCGCATGACCAGCCCACGAACAGACCTTCTTCTTTGGCCAGCCGCCGCGTCATCACGGCCGCATCCTGGTCAGTTACTTTAATGAACAAATCGATGAGGTCAAAATTAACATTTTTCGGCAGAATGTCCTCTCCAATCCCCTCAGTTTTATAAGGATAGATTTCATTCTCGTCGAAAATGCCCGTCTCCTTATACTTCTTGAAAACGGAGCCGTAGGTATCCAAGCCCAGCGAAAACACGTTCGGGTTCTGCTCTTTCAGATACTTGGCGGTGCCACAGATGGTGCCGCCGGTGCCCACGCCGCAGGCCAAATGCGTGATGGTTCCCTCGGTCTGCTTCCAGATTTCGGGGCCGGTGCCCTCGTAGTGCGCCGCCGTGTTCGACATATTGTCGTACTGATTGGGATAGAACGAGTTAGGTGTTTCCTCGCTCAGGCGCTTGGCCACCGAATAATAAGAGCGCGGATCTTCGGGCGCCACATCGACGGGGCACACCACCACCTGCGCGCCCACGGCCCGCAGAATGTCGCACTTCTCCTTGCTCTGCTTGTCGCTGATAACGAAGATGCACTTATAGCCTTTGGCAATGGCACCCAGCGCCAGGCCCATGCCCGTGTTGCCGCTGGTGCCTTCGATGATGGTGCCGCCGGGCTTCAGCAGACCCGCTTTTTCGGCATCTTCAATCATCTTCAGGGCCATCCGGTCCTTCACCGAGTTGCCGGGGTTGAAATATTCCACCTTGGCCAGCACGGTGCCTTTGATGCCGTCCGCGACCTTGTTGAGCTTCACCAGCGGAGTGTTGCCAATGGCCTCAACGATGTTGTTCAGATACATGAGAGAGAAGGTAATGTTTGGGTAAGAGGACCGCAAAGATACGGATTTGGCCTCAGCCCTGCCCCACGCGCCTCACTTCCGCCCCCTCTCCGAAGGGAGAGAGGAGCCTGTTGGCGCGAACAAATAAAAGCCGACGGATTTGCCGCCGTTAGCTTTTGTCTTCTGGAGCATTTTCACACTCCGCCACCAGGGGCGGGGTCGGAGGCAAAAGCCGACGCCCCCGCAACGTCTGCGCTGCCGTGGCTCCCCTCTCCCTTCGGAGAGGGGCCGGGGGTGCGGCTTCGGCCGCACCTTGCCCGCGCCCCAAAAAACCCTACTTTTGCACACCGGTAGCCCCTGAGGCCCACTGACTCCCACCCCAAACCGATAATATCCTCTAATCTCTCCCCGAATGAGCGTTCTGGTCAACAAGGATTCCAAAGTGATTGTGCAGGGTTTTACGGGCTCCGAAGGCTCGTTTCACGCCCAGCAGATGATTGAGTACGGCACCAACGTGGTGGGCGGCGTAACGCCCGGCAAAGGCGGCACCCAGCACCTGGAGCGCCCCGTATTCAACACCGTGGCCGAGGCCGTAGAGCAGGCCGGGGCCGACACCAGCATCATTTTCGTGCCGCCGGCCTTCGCCGCCGATGCCATTATGGAAGCCGCTGATGCCGGTATCAAAGTCATCATCACCATCACCGAAGGCATTCCGACCAAGGATATGATTGCGGTGAAGGAATACCTGAAAGGCCGCGAAGGTGTGCGCATGATCGGGCCGAACTGCCCCGGCGTGATGACTGCCGGCGAGTGCAAAGTGGGCATCATGCCCGGCTTCATCTTCACCAAAGGCAAAATCGGCATCGTTTCCAAGTCGGGCACGCTGACGTATGAGGCCGTAGACCAGCTCACCAAAGCCGGCCTGGGCCAGACCACGGCCATCGGCATCGGCGGCGACCCTATCATCGGGACGACCACCAAGGAAGCCGTGGAGCTGCTCATGAACGACCCCGAAACCGAGGGCATTGTAATGATCGGTGAAATCGGCGGCGGCATGGAAGCCGAAGCAGCCCGCTGGATCAAGGAAACCGGCAACAAGAAGCCCGTTGTCGGCTTCATCGCTGGTCAGACGGCCCCTCCCGGCCGCCGCATGGGCCACGCCGGTGCCATCGTAGGTGGTGCCGACGACACGGCGGCAGCCAAAATGGCCATTATGCGCGAGTGCGGCATCCACGTAGTGGATTCGCCCGCCGAGATTGGCGAAACCATGCTGCGCGTGCTAGGCGGCAAGTAATTCCAACGCGTTTATTTTTAGCTTTCCGAAAAAGAGCCCCGCCACCTAGACGGGGCTCTTTTTGCTAATAGCCCAATGAATATCTTGCCAATGTGCAGCTCACCCACCAATAGCTTGCCTCATATATCGGTTGTAATACCAGTTTACGGCTGTGTTGGGACTTTAACGACGCTACATCAACGGCTTACTACAGCCCTTGCCAATTTGACGAGTAACTACCAGCTTATTCTTGTAAACGATAATAGCCCTGACGGGAGTTGGACAGTGATAGAGTCGTTAGCTGCTACCGATTCGCAAGTGCTGGGATTGAATCTGAGCCGTAACTTCGGACAGCACGCAGCTATTACCGCAGGTTTGGACCGGGCTGTGGGTGAGTGGGTAGTAGTAATGGACTGTGACCTGCAGGATGTCCCCGAGGAAATACCGAATCTGTACGCTTACGCCCAGTCTCACGAGTTGGATATAGTTTTCGGCCGGCGCGTTAATCGGCAGGATACAGCTACCAAACAACTGACCGGTAGAGTTTTTCACCGCGCGTTGGCTTGGCTCGGAGGGCCACAACATGACCCAACTACAGGCAACTTTGGGATCTTTCACCACCGGGTAGTGGTCGCTTTACAGTTGCTCCGCGAACCAATTCGGGCTTTTCCTCTACAGGTACGATGGCTGGGCTTTCGGCAAGGAAGCCTAAATGTGCAGCATGCGGCCCGTGAGCGAGGCCAGAGTAGCTATAGCTTCGGCCAGTTGTTACGGTTAGCTTTCATGGTTATCTTATCATACAGTGACAAGCCTCTCCGTCTGTTGGTAAAGTTGGGCGGAGTCATTGTGGTAGGAGCGCTGTTGGGTACAACTGGGCTATTATATGGGCAAGTGTTTGGTACTAGCAACTCTACTTTGTGGCTAATGAAGTTTACGCTGCTTAGCATATGGCTGTTGGGAGGGCTGCTATTGGGCGCAATGGGTCTGGTTGGCTTGTATGTTAGTCGAACATTCGATGGAGTTAAGAATAGGCCGCTTTACATAATACGAGAAGAAACCGGTGCCAACACTTCAAAATAGATGATATAAAAGATAGGAATTAATAGTATTCTTTTTACTTACCAGTAGTTTGATTTATGACTAGAAACATATATACTTGTGCTTTGCAAATAAACTTATTTCTTTTTCTGCTCTTTTTTTCCTCTGCATGTCCCTAGAATACAGCCCCTTAGAGAGCTCTCGATTTAATCTACGCATTCTTCGTGGCTCCTTCACTAAACTAGAACCTTATGAAGTACTTCGCACCATCGTAGAAGAGAAAGCAGATGTTGCTATCTTCCGGTTACCTACGAGTCAGCAACATCAGTTGCATCAGTTAAGCATGCTTCCGTTTCCTGTGGTAGTAGCCGACACGCTAGTTTCATTTGACGGTGACCTGCGAGAATATCCAGCCCAACCGCTTCGAAACACTCGCCTCGAGATACACCGTGCCACCTTCGCTGATACAGAAGTGCTGGATGAATTAATTAACCTTAGTTTCAAAGACTACCGCTCTCATTACAATAGCAACCCTTTGTTTGACCCTGAGTTAGTGCTTGCAGGATACAAAGAATGGGCACTTAGCTGCTTAGAGCCCAGCGACGAGCGAATCTGCTTTCTATTTTATCTCGATGGCCAAGCTGTTGCCTACACGACTAACCAAGTACATTCCACTTACGGAGAGGGAATTATATTTGGAGCGCGCCCAAATATTGCAGCAAAAAATATATACGTAGACCTACTTAATCATACTAAGCAATATATGTGGGACCGAGGTCTGAAAAAAGTACGAGCCACTACTCAAATTCAGAACCATGGTGTGCAGCGAGCCTGGGCGCGTATGGGTTTGTTCCCATCCCGCTCTTACGTGACAGTACACATCAATGCCTTGCTTCAAAAGCAGACATCAAGTGTCTCAGTTCCTACCATACAGCCCTCCTCCTTACCTGATTCGGGAGTTTCCTAATTACATATCTAGATTAGCAATGACATGTTTGTGACCAAAATGGCTATCATGCGCGAGTGCGGCATCCACGTAGTGGATTCGCCCGCCGAGATTGGCGAAACCATGCTGCGCGTGCTGGGCGGCAAGTGATTCCAACGCTTTTGCGCTACTCTTTTGAAAGGCGGCTCCCGATGGTGGGGGTCGCCTTTTTAAGTTGCTATTTCGGCCCGCTATTGCCCGGCGCTGATTTAAACCGCTTCCAGGCGCTCTTTCAATTTTCTGGGTTGCTTTATTTCCACTCTACCTCTGATGAGACATTTATCTTCTTTCGTCCTGGGCCTGCTGCTGTCGTTGAGGAGCCAGGCGCAGCAAGCGCCGGGGCCTGCGCCCCGGGTGGTGGCCCTGCCGGAAGTAGCTGTTCATGGTCGGGTCAGCACCCAGATAATTGGCACTTTCCATGGAAAATATATTTCCGGGGTCCGGCCACTGACTCCTGGCGTGCGTTGCGTAATCTGGTTGGCTTCGCCTGATACAGCCAGAGAATACACGCTCAAGGCGCTGACCATACCGCTGCACCGGCGCTTCACGGCCGGCCGCCTGCAGATCAGCCTGCACGCGGCCGGGCGAGGGACCGAACTGCTGGGCCCGGCCCTGGCGGCGCGGCCGCTGCTCATCTCCCCACCCGATTCTATCCCGAAGCGCCGGACTCAACTGCGCCTCAATTTGCGGCCGGAGCAGCTTCAGCTACCGAAGGCCGGCGTGTATGTGGTCATTGAAGGAATGACCACTCTAGCGGATGAGGTCTTTTTAAAACACCGCTTCGTGCAGCGCCGCAAAACGAAAAAGGACGGCACTACAGTTGCAAAACCATACATTCTGACTCGCAGAGGAACTGACACAACGACTATCTGGACTCCCTACGACGAGTTTCCCAAGCTGCGCCAGAGTCCGGCCGGCTACGTGGCCAATACCTGGATGCGCTGGGCCCCGCATTTTCCTTACAAGCGCGAAGGAGTCCACGCTTTTCAGGGCCGCTCCGTGCAGGCTTTTGATACGGTGGTACTGCTGGAACTGGAAAACTAGGCACGGGGCCAATAGCAGCAGATGAAACGGGCGCTTCTGCCTCGGGCAGGAAGCAGCCCAAAAAGCCGGCGTATCCGCGCCGCCGGGGGCGCGTTGGAGGCACTGGAGCCGACCTATTTCAGACAAGACGGCATTTGAGGAAGAAGGCGGCACAGATCGAAAGGAAATTGTATTTTTACGTACCCGTTTCCTTTCCACCTTTTCCACCTTTTTCCGCCTATGCTTCCTTCTTTACTCACTCGCTCCTGCCAACGCGTGTCGCGGGCGGTGCTGCCGCTGCTGGGCGGCTGGCTGCTGGCTGGCCCGGTGCAGGCCCAGATTTCGGCCTACACCTTTGCGCCTTCGGCCGGCACGTTCGTGCCGCTGCCCGCCACGGCCACCAACGTAGCGGCGCTGCGCACCGACGATGCCGTCTCGCCTACGATGCTGCCGCTGGGCTTCACGTTCGTGTTCGATGGCATGACCTATACGAGCGTGAAAGCCTGCTCCAACGGCTTTCTGTCGTTTAACCCCAGCGCTACCTACAACGTGGGCAACACGCTGGCTACCACGGCGGGCGCTTCCGAAAAGCCCCTGCTGGCCCCGCTCTGGGACGACCTTTCGGGCGACGCGGCTACCTCGCGGGCCAGTTACGAAACCAGTGGCACGGCCCCGAACCGCGTGTTCACCTTCGAGTGGAAAGACTGGAAATGGAGCTTCCAGGCCGGTAGTCCCAGCCTTTCCTTCCAGGTGAAGCTGTATGAGGGCTCCAACCGCGTGGAGTATATCTACCAGCCTACTGCCGCCGCGCCGGCGGCCGGCCCCAGCCTGGGGGCCTCCGTCGGGCTGGCCGGCAGCGTTTCCGGCACCACGCCGTCGCCATTTCTGAGCCTGAACAACCTCTCGGCGTCTCCCACGGCCAGCAGCACCACCGAAACCACCAACATCGTCACGATGCCCGCGGCGGGCCAGACGTACACCTTCGCCCCGCCCACCACGAGCACCTGCGAGCCGCCCACCAGCCTCACCGTCAGCAACATCAGCGCCAACTCGGCTCAGATCAGCTTTCAGGGCCGCGTGAATACCACTGGCTATACCGTCACGTATCAGCGCACCGGCGGCGCGGCGCAGACGGTGAATGTGACTGCGCCGGCTACTTCTACCATCCTCACGGGTTTGCAGACGGGCAGCGCCTACAGCGTATCGGTGACGGCCAGCTGCGGCAGCCAGACTTCGGCGGCGGCCACGGCTTCCTTCACCACGCTTTCGGGCTACTGCGTGAGCACGCTGGGCGGCAGCTGCGGCACCAATGGCTTCACGGCCGTGAATGTGCAGGGCACCAGCCTGAACGCCACCGGCCTGACCTGCACCGTGACGGGCGGCAACGCCTACACCAGCTATCCGGCCACGGGCAGCAACACCGGCACCGTACAGCGCGGCAGCACCTACCCGCTCAGCGTGAGCGCCGCCGGCAGCACCAGCGTTTCGGTCTGGATTGACTTTAACCAAGATTTTGTGTTCGATGCCTCGGAGTGGACGCAGGTGACCACCAGCGCCACGGGCGGCGTGCCGAGCACCGTAAACGTGCCCATTCAGGCCACGGCCCTGCTGGGCACTACCACCATGCGCCTGCGCAGCCGCTCCTCGGGCTCCAACAATGGCTCCGGCGATGCCTGCACTACGTTTGGCCTGGGCGAAACCAAGGACTTCACCATCACCATCGCGGCTCCTTCGGCCTGCCCGGCCCCGAGCGGCCTCACCGCTACGGCCATCACCAGCACCACCGCCACGCTGTCGTTCACGGCCAATGGAACCGGCCCGGTCACGCTCATCTATGGCCCCGACGGCTTCAACCCCGCCACCGGCGGCACGACCATCACCAACGCCACTTCGCCGGTTTCGCTGACGAACCTGACCCCGGCCACGCTCTACCAGTTCTACGTGCAGCAGAACTGCACCGGCACCGGCCTGAGCCCGAACGTGGGCCCGATTGCCTTCACCACCGTGCCGTCTAACGACGAGCCGTGCACGGCTCAGGTCCTGACGGTGAACCCAACGGCTTGCCGGGCCATAGCGGCCAGCAGCTACGGCGCTACCGTGGCTAACCCGGCCGTATCGGCCAGCGCCTGCTTCGGGGCCAATATCTCGCCGCGCGACGTGTGGTATAGCATCACGACCGCCGCTACGGGGCCGACCAGCACGGCCGTCCGAATCCTGGTGAGTGGCGGCGCGGCCAGCATCGTGCAGGGCATGCGCAGCACATCGGGCACCTGCAGCGGGCCATTTATCAACATCCGCTGCGTGGGCAATACTTCCAACGTGGCAGCCCCCGCCCTTGACCTGACCAGCCTGACACCTTCAACCACCTACTACGTGCGCGTGCACACCTACCAGCCCAATGATGCGCTGGGCCTGTTCAGCATCTGCGCCACCAACACCAGTGTGACCACCGGCGCGGCCGCTGCCATCACCGCGCCCGAGTGGTCGGTGTTCCCGTCGCCCAGCCACACGGGCCAGCTCACGGTGCGCCTGCCCCAGGGCACCAGCGGCCAGGTGCGCCTGCTGAATACGATGGGCCAGCTGATCCGGCAGCAGCCGCTTTCCGCCCAGAACGCGGAGCTGACCCTGAGCACCCGCGGGCTGGCCGCCGGCCTCTACACCGTGCAGGTGGAGGCCAACGGCAGCGTGCTGTCGCGCAAGGTGGTACTGGAATAAGCGCCTAAACGCGGCGCGGCTCTTTTTCGGTGGGCCGCTGCTTTACACAAAGAAAGCCCCGACATGCGTCGGGGCTTTCTTTGTGTAGGGGCTTTTAGAGAACTAAAAGAACTAGGTCATGCTGAGCCTGTCGAAGCATCTCGCCCGCTTCGTCCGGCTCCCCTCTCTTATGGAGAGGGGTCGGGGGTGAGGTTGCAACGAAGCGGGAGAGATGCTTCGACAAGCTCAGCATGACCCCGTTCTGGTGTCTAGCTTTGGCCTTCCCCCTTACCGCCTGCCCTCCTGCCCGCCCAGGTTCACCACAATGCCGAACTGGAATACTGAGTTGGCGGCTTTCAGATACTTGCGATGGCGCAGGCCGAAATTGCTGCCGCTGATGAACTGCAGCTGAATGGGTCCCAGGGCCTGAATGCGGGTGAAGGTAATGGGCTCGAAAAAGATGTTGCTTTCCGGGGCGTGGGGCTGGCCGTTGAGGGTGAAATTGTAGAGCTGCACGTAACTGGCCCGCATGGCCGCGCCATACGACATGGGGAAGTCGCGGCCGAACAGGTGCAGAGTTTTGCTTTCCTTCTTGCTGTAGTTTACCTGGAAGAAATACTTTTCCAGGTTGCCTTCCAGCGTTTGGGTGGTCACGTTTTCGCTGCTTTCGGTGCGCTTGGTGTGGCCCAGGCCGTAGCCGCCATAGAACTCGATAACGCGCTGGTCCTTCAGCCGGGTGAAGTAGCCCATGCCCAGCTCGCCAAAGTCGTGGTCAACGAACTCGCGGTTGGTTTTCTTGCCGAAGAAGGACTGCTTTTTATTGGAGTGTAGAAACGAGGCGCTGCCCAGCACGCCCACATGGTCGCCGAGGGCGTAGGCGCCCTGCAGGGCCGTATTGCTGCTGAAATTGGTGTGCAGGCCGCCGCTGAACTCGCCCTTCTGAGTGAGCAGCGGGGCCTGGGGCGGCGGCGGAAAATACAGCGACGCGCAGCCCGCCAGCGCCGGCAAAAAAGGAAGCAGAACAAGGCGAACCAGAACTCGCATAGGCAGCAGCCGGGGAAAAGTGTAGGGGCAAAACGAAAGCAGAACCGTTTTAGTGGACAGCCGCCCGCGTAAGCCGGCCGTATGCACCCTCATGCTGCGCTAAGTCGAAGCATGATGTTCAGTCTTGGACGAGCCTTCACCAGCAACCCGCCCAACTCTGCTTCCCCCGCCAATTTCTGCTTTTTATGCCTACTTTTTCCTACGATGCGCTGATTATTGGCTCCGGCCAGGCCGGAAACCCACTGGCCACGGCCCTGGCCGATGCGGGCCGGCGGGTGGTGCTGGTGGAAGAAAACCACTTGGGCGGTTCCTGCGTCAACTACGGCTGCTCGCCCACCAAGGCCCTGCTGGCCGCCGCCGAGCGGGCCCACCACATCCGCACCGCCGCCGAGTACGGCATCCGCGCCCAGGAGCCGGAAGTTGATTTTCCGGCCATCATTGCCCGCAAGGAAGCTTTGGTGCAGCATTCCCGCGCCGGCGTGCGCAGCAACCTCACCCAGGAGCACCCCGGCATCACGGTGCTGCACGGCCACGCCGCCTTCACCGGCCCGCACTCGGTGCGTGTGACCTTGGTGGAAGGCGACGAGCGGGAGATTGAAGCGCCGCTCATCTTCATCAATACCGGCACGCGCCCGGCCATTCCGCCGCTAGCGGGGCTGGAGGCCGTGCCCTACCTCACCACCACCGAGCTGCTCGACCTGCAAGAACTGCCCGAGCACCTGCTCATTCTGGGCGGCGGCTACATCGGGATGGAGTTCGGGCAGATGTTCCGGCGATTCGGCAGCCGCGTCACTATCATTGAGTCGGGAAAAAAGCTGCTGGAGCGCGAGGACGACGACGTGTGCGCCGCCATGCAGGAAGTGTTGGCGGCCGAGGGCGTGGAGCTGGTGCTGGGAGCTGAGGCGCGGCGCGTGTCGCGGAATGCGGCCGGGCAGCTTACCATATCGGCCCACACGCCGGCTGGCGAGCGGCGGCTGCACGGCTCCCACCTGCTCATCGCCACCGGCCGCACCCCCAATTCCGACAAGCTGGACCTGAGCAAAGCCGGCATCAAAACCGACGAAAAAGGCTATATCCGGGTAAACAGCAGCTTAGAAACCAACGTGCGCGGCATCTACGCCCTCGGCGACGTGCACGCCGGCCCGCAGTTCACCCACCTCAGCTACGACGACTACCGCGTGGTGCGCGACGCGCTGCTGCACGGCAAGCGCCGCTCGGCCCGGCAGCGCCCCCTGCCCTACACCGTTTTCACCGACCCGCAGCTGGGCCGCATCGGACTGAGCGAGGAGCAGGCCCAGGCGCAGAAAATCCCGTACCGCGTGGCCAAAATGCCGGTGCGCACCATCGGGCGGGCGCGGGAAACGGGCCGCACCACCGGCTTCTGGAAAGTGCTCGTCGACAGCCAGGACCGGATTCTGGGGGCCGCCATCTTCTGCGCCGAGGGCGGGGAGCTGATGACGATGTTCCAGCTGATTATGATGGGCCGGCTGAAATATCCGCAGTTGCAAAACATGATTATCGCCCACCCGACCTGGGCCGAGGGTATAAACAACGTGTTTGCGAAGCTGCAAGAGCCGGAGTAGGGTGCAACAGAACGTCATTCCGAGCAAAGCCGAGGAATCTCGCGTGCTGACGTTGCCAAGCTACCTGTCATCCTGAGCAAAGCGAAGGACCTTATGGGAGTAGAACGAGACGTTGTTACAATGACCGTTCAACTTCCATAAGGTCCTTCGCTTTGCTCAGGATGACAGAACTATATTAGTATCAGTAAGCGAAACCGCCACCTTCGCGCCCCGCACCAACCCAGCGGCGCTGCTGATGCGGGCCGTAATCTGGCTGTGAGCAAGGGCCACATCTACCTCGTAATAACTCCCTAAAAACCGCACTTCCTTAACCCGGCCGGCCCGGCCTTCGCCATCAAAGTTCAGGCGAAATTCTTCCGGCCGCACCAGCATTTCGGGGCCTTGTAGCTTCCGGCCGGCGGCTTTGGCCAGCGCCTTCGCATCAGCGCCTTTCAGCACCGAGTAGTCGCCGAACAGGCCAGCCGTGTAGGCATCCGTCGGGTGGCGGTAGATGCGCTCGGGCGTATCCTGCTGGATGAGCCGGCCTTGCTTGAGCACCAGAATCTCATCGGCCCAGGAAAGCGTGTCGGCCGGGTCGTGCGACACCAGCAGGCAGGTGATGGCCAGCTGCTCGCCCAGGTCGCGCACCACCGATTTGAGCAGTTGCCGGTGCACCCGGTCCAGGTTGGAGTAGGGCTCGTCGAGCAGCAGCAGGCGCGGGCCGGCCAGCAGCAGGCGGGCCAGGGCAATGCGCTGCCGCTCGCCGCCGGAAAGCTGATCGGTGCGGCGTGCACCCAGGTGGCCGATGCGGCACACTTCATACACGCGCCTCGCCTCGTCGTCCGCTTGGCGGTTGGCGTAGTGCAGCACCTGCTCCACACGCAGAAACTTCGGCAGCTCGAAGTGCTGCGAGAGGTAGGCAATGCCCGCGTGGCCCGGCACCAGCTGCTCCTGCGGTCCTTTTACCCGCGCCCCCGCAAAGCGCACTTCGCCGCTGTCGGGCTGGATAAGGCCGGCTATTATTTGCAGCAGCGTGCTTTTGCCGGCGCCGGTTTCGGCGGCCAGGGCCAGCTTTTGGCCCGGCTGCTGCGCAAAGCTGATGTCGTGCAGCACCACGCGGCCTTTTTCCTGCAACTGGATACCGGAAACGGTGAGTAAGCTCATGCCAACCAAATAGAAGCGAAAAGAAAGCGGCACCCTGGCCGCCGGGCGCAAGATACGGCCCCGCCGCGCCCGCTGCCGAAGCCGCTTCGGCGGGCTTCCGCTATGTTTGTATTTCGCTTCGCCCATTTCCCGCGCCATGACTGCCAAAACCCCGGATACCGCCCCCGAAAACTCCACTCTGCACCCGCGCAACGCCCACCAGGGCCGCTACGATTTCGCGCAGCTGGTGCAGGCCCTGCCGGCGCTGAAGCCCTTCGTGGCTCCCAACGCCTACGGCACCGAATCGGTAGATTTCGGCGACCCGGCCGCGGTGCGGATGCTAAACCGGGCGCTGCTGAAGCAGTTCTACGGCATCGAGCACTGGGATATTCCGGCCAACTACCTCTGCCCGCCCATCCCCGGCCGCGCCGACTACATCCACTACCTCGCCGATTTATTGGCCTCCGTAAATGAAGGCCAGGTGCCGCGCGGCAAGTCCGTGCGCGTGCTCGATGTGGGCGTGGGGGCCAACTGCATCTACCCCATCATCGGCCACCAGCAGTACGGCTGGCACTTCGTGGGCTCCGATACCGATGCGGTGGCGCTGCGCACCGCCAAAGCCATTGTGGGAGCCAACCCGGCCCTGACCGGCAACATCGACCTGCGCCAGCAGCCCGACTCGCGCCACATTCTGCACGGCATCCTAAAGCCCCGCGAGCAGTTCGACCTCACGCTCTGCAACCCGCCCTTCTACGCCTCGCTGGCCGAAGCCTCGGCCGACAACCGCCGCAAGCAGCACAACCTGGGCGTAAAGCACGGCACCAAGCCGGCGCCCAACCTGAACTTCGGCGGCCAGCCCGGCGAGCTGTGGTATCCCGGCGGCGAGGAAGCCTTCGTGCGCCGCATGGTGCAGGAAAGCGCCCAGATTCCGACCCAGGGCTTCTGGTTCACCTCGCTCATCTCGAAGAAAACCACCCTGCCCGGCATCTACAAAGAACTGCAATGGGCCAAAGCCTACGAAGTACGCACCATCGACATGGCCCAGGGCCAGAAGAAAAGCCGCTTCGTGGCCTGGACGTTTCTGGATGCCGAGCAGCAGCAGGCGTGGCGGCAGGCGCGGTGGGTGAAGGGGTGAGTTCTCGTTAAAACCAGTCTGCAGCGACGACGAGGATAGTATCTTGGGACGACCAGGGGTGGAACTAAAGAAGTAAAAGGGCACAGGCCCCAGGGCTTTTTTATTTGTTTTGAGCATTAATGACAGCAAGGCTAATAGTGATTGTATTGCTACCGTTTATTAACGCAATAATGATGAATTAATGGAATTTTGCTTCTGTTTTTAATAGACAAAACGCTGATACTATAGGGCATTTCAGGACAAAATCACATTAACCGAAAGGCATTGGAAGCACTCACGTTTATAGGAATTTTAATAATTATTTTTCTCGCAATAGCAATAACACCCGCGGTGTTGACTTATTTCATTCCGAAAAAGCTTGGATATCCAAAAACAGCAAAATATTTAACAGCAATTTATGCAATATCAGCACTAGCTATTACATTTTTTATCGTATTTGAAGACCAATTTTTCACAAAGAACGACGCCAGAAAATTGGTAGAAGAACAAGAAGTTAAGTTGATAGATGAATTTACTTTAGTGGAAAACGAATCGATGTTCGCGATAGGTGATTACTACCATACCTTTACGTTAAAAATATCGGCGCGTGATAGGCAACAAATAATAAATGAGATTAAAAAATCGAAAAGCCATAAATCCAAAAACAACTCCATCGAAGACCTGCTTTACCAGAACGACAATAGGTATTTCGGGCCAAAAATTGTTCAAATTTATGAAACCGACAAATCATACATTAGAGAATACTTTAAACCAAGCGGGCGACAAGGTTACGCACCTACATTTAGAAGAATATCAATAAGCAAAACAGAAAATAAGTTAATATTTGAAGACATTAATGAATAGAAAAATGGCTAACTGGCGCGAGTCTAGCGCAGCATAACTCGTGACCAGCTATTATATAAAGTGTGTACCTCCATTGCCGCAATGCGGCAAACTGGAGCCGCGCCAATAGTTAACAACTGTATCGTTACAGCGGATTAGGCGCATCCTCATGGCATGAAAAGGCACGAGTTACGCTGCGCTAAACTCGCGCCAGCAACATCCCGAAATAAACGCAAACAGCCCCCGCAACTTCCATTGCGGGGGCTGTTTGAATTCCGAATACAGGCGCTTACTTCGCGTAGGCCACCGCCCGCATTTCGCGAATCACGGTAATTTTAATCTGGCCGGGATACTGCATTTCCTTCTCGATTTTCTGCGAGATTTCGTAGCTCAGCTCCTGGGCGCGCTCGTCGGTTACGTTGTCGGCATTCACCATCACGCGCAGCTCGCGGCCGGCCTGGATGGCGTAGCACTGCAGCACGCCGGCAAAGCCCACGGCGGTTTCTTCGAGCTGCTTGAGGCGCTTGATGTAGCTTTCCATCATCTCGCGGCGGGCACCGGGGCGGGAGCCCGAAATGGCGTCGCAGGCCTGCACGAGCGGCGAAATCATGGCCGTCATCTCAATTTCGTCGTGGTGGGCGCCGATGGCGTTGACCACGTCGGGGTGCTCCTTATACTTCTTGGCCATCTCCATGCCCAGGATGGCGTGGGGAAGCTCGGGCTCCTCGGTGCTCACCTTGCCGATGTCGTGGAGCAAGCCGGCGCGCTTGGCTTTCTTCACGTCGAGGCCCATTTCGGCGGCCATCGTGGCGCAGAGATTAGCTACTTCGCGCGAGTGCTGGAGCAGGTTCTGGCCGTAGGAGGAGCGGAAGCGCATCCGGCCCACCATCTTAATCAGCTCGGGGTGCAGGCCGTGAATGCCCAGGTCAATGATGGTCCGCTCGCCGATTTCGACGATTTCCTCGTCGATGTTCTTGCGGGTTTTGGCCACGATTTCCTCGATGCGGGCCGGGTGAATGCGGCCGTCCTTCACCAGCAGGTGCAGCGACAAACGCGCCACCTCGCGGCGCACCGGGTCGAAGCCGGAGATGATGATGGCCTCAGGTGTATCGTCCACAATGATTTCGACGCCGGTAGCGGCTTCCAGGGCGCGGATGTTGCGACCCTCACGGCCAATAATCTTGCCTTTTACGTCGTCGGATTCAATGTTGAAAATCGACACGCAGTTTTCGATGGCATGCTCGGCGGCGGTGCGCTGAATGGTTTCGAGCACCACTTTCTTGGCGTCCTTGGTGGCCGAAAGCTTGGCCTGGGCCACCACGTCCTTGATGTAGGATGAGGCCTGAATCTGGGCTTCGTTCTTGAGCGACTCCACCAACTGCTCGCGGGCTTCGGCGGCGGTCAGGCCCGAAATTGTTTCGAGCTGGTGCTGCACCTGGCTGAGCTGGGCGTGAAGGGCCTCGCGGGTGCTTTCCAGCTCCTCTTCTACTTCCTGCTCGCGTTGCTGAAGCTTAGCCAACTGGGTTTCCAGAGTGGCTCGGCGCTTTTCTTCCTGGGCATCGAGCCGCTCGCGCTGCTGGGCCGAGTCGTTCTGGAGCTTTTCGCGCAGGGCGTCGAGGTCCTGCTCCTTTTTCTGGAGCTGCTCCAGCTGGCGCTGGGTGGTGAGGGTGAGCTGCTTGATGCTCTGCTCCTGCTCTACCACGCCCTGGCGGCGCTGGGTCAACTCGGCGTCGAGCTCCTGTTTCTGGCGCTTGCTGTCCTGCTCAAATTCGTTTTTGAGCTGGCGAAACTTGTCTTTCGACTGCTGAATCCGCTCGTCGCGGGTGCGGGTGGCCTGGGCTTCGGCCTCCTGGAGGATGAGTTGGGCGCGGGCTTTGGCGTCGGATTCGTGGTCAAGGTTGACCTTGCCGGCCAGCCGGCGCCCCACCACAATGCCAACCCCAAGGGCAAGCACGGCGGCCAGGATGATATACAAAATGTCGGGCATGAGCTATGGTTTTTGAAGGTGGGGAAGAAACCATAACACGGGAATTTTGCCGACGACGAACGAAGGACGGAGCCGCTTGCCCCACCCGATTCGAGTCTGAAACCTATGCCAGCGCCCGGCGCCTTAGCCGAGCACCACCCCCGAAAGCAGCTCGTCCAAACGCGCGAGGCGTTCGGTCAGCGCGGCATCGGTGCCGTCCTTTTCCTTGCTGACCTTCAGGCCGTCAGCCATGGTGGACAAGGCAATCATGGCCAGCAGATCCTGCTTGTCCTGAATGCCGTACTGCTCGCGAAATTCCTTGATCCGCTCGCCCAGCAGGCGGCCCGCCAGGCGCAGGCGCTCCTCCTCCTGCGGGGCCACCCGCATCGGGTAATCCCGGTCGGCAATGCGGATTTTGATGGAAAGTTCGCTCATCGGAGCAGGTGTCGTAAGGGTTGATGGTGGCTATTCTCTCAAATAGGCAAGGCACTTATCTATTTCGCGGATATATTCGTTGAGGCGAAGTTTCAGCTCGTTTGCGTTGGCAGGTTCCCCTGCTATGGTATTGACAAGTTTAGCGATATTCTCCTGATTCTGGAAATCCTTGAGCTGCCGCTCCCGGTCGCGCACGTCGGCGCGCAGCTGCTGAATGGTGGTGTTGGCATCGGCCAAATCCTCGCGCAGCCCCTGATAGGCAGCCACTAACGACGTGACTTGTCGTTCGAGACGGTCTAGTTGGGCAAGCTGCTGGGAAGAGGCCATCGGAGAGGAAATATTTTGAGGCTAATGTAAGACGAAGTTACGGGCTATAGTACTTCGCGCTTAAAGTTGCGCTTTAACCTTCCGGGGGCGGAATGCAGATTGCCTTCCGTTGAATGTCATTCCGAGCATGTGGCGCATCAAGCCAGGGACTGAGGCACCTCGCTGGACATGATCTGTCATCCTGAGCTTGCGAAGGACCTTATCACGTTCGAACGACTCGTTCGAACGTGATAAGGTCCTTCGCAAGCTCAGGATGACAGATTCCTTTGGACTACCGCCGAATAACCGCCCCGGCCTGCTGCTCGAACTGCTGGATCAGGCGCTGCATCACCGAGTCGATGGCCTGCTCGGTGAGGGTTTGGGTGGCATCCTGGAGGGTGAAGCTCACGGAGTAGGACTTCTTGCCCGCGCCCAGGTTTTCGCCCTCGTACACGTCGAATACGTTCAGGCTTTGCAGCAGCTTTTTCTCGGTGCGCTGGGCAATCTGGCGGAGCTGGTCGAAGGTGACGGTTTTATCGACGACCAGTGACAGGTCGCGGCGCACCTCGGGGAACTTGGGCAGCTCGCGGGCCGTGAGGGTGTTTTTGTACTTCTTCACCAGCCAGTCCCAGTCCAGCTCGGCGTACCACACGGGCTGGCTTACGTCGAGGCGCTTGAGCACGGCCCCAGACACGGCCCCGAGCTGCGCTACGGGCTGATTCTGGGCCAGCAGCGTGAGGCCGCCGGCCAGGTAGGCGTGCTGCACCGGCTGCGACATCGGTTGCGGGAAACCCAGCGAGGCCAGCACCTGCTGCACGGCCCCGGCCAGCTGGTGGTAGGTCGCCTTATCGGATTTCTGCTGCCAGGTTTCGGGGGCGGTGTTGCCGGTGAGGTAGAGGACGAGCTTATTCTTCTCCGAGTACTTACCGTCAGCGGCGCGGTGGTAGGTTTTGCCGAACTCGTAGAGCCTCAGGTCGCGCTGGCGGCGGTTCACGTTGTAGCGAATCACCTCCAGACCCGAATGCAGCATGGTGGGGCGCATGACATTCAGGTCGGCGCTGTTGTAGTTCAGAATCGGCACCAGCTCCTCGTTTTTCTCGCCGGCCTTCTCGAAGTAGAGCGAGTTGGTAAGGGAGTTGGTAATGATTTCGGAGAAGCCCTGGCCGCTGAGCAGGCGGGCCGTGTTCTGGCGCACCACTTCCGGGTCGGGGTTTGGGAACTTGGCCAGATACGAAGCCGAGTTGTGGGGGCGCAGAGCCACGTGGTTGTAGCCGTAAATGCGCAGGATTTCCTCAATCACATCGGCCTCGCGGGTCACGTCCACCTTGTGGGGCGGAACAGACAAAATCCATTCGGCGTGGCCGGCTGCGTCCTCGTTTTCCTCCGAAATAAGAATGTCGAGGTCGGTGAGAATCTGGCGGATGCGCTCCGGGGCAATGAACTGGCCCACCAGCCGCTCGACGCGGGGCAGGCGCAGCCGCACGGCCGTGTGGCCAATGTGGTTCGGGTACTCATCAACGATAGGCGCAGCCGCAACAGCGCCGGCTACTTCCTGCAGCAGCAAAGCGGCGCGCTTCAGGGCCACGGGCACCATGTGCGGGTCGGTGCCGCGCTCGAAGCGGAAGGAAGCGTCAGTTTTGAGCTGGTGCACCTGCGCCGACTTGCGCACGGTGGCGGGCTGGAAGTAGGCGCTTTCCAGAAACACGCGCGTGGTGGCATCCGTTACGCCCGAGGTCTGGCCGCCGAACACGCCGGCCAAGGCCATCGGCGTGCCATTCGCGTCGGCAATAACCAAATCGGCGGCTTTCAGGGTGCGCTCGGTGCCGTCGAGGGTGGTGAACTTCTCCCCTTCCGCGGCCCGCTTCACGATAATCTTCTGGCCCGTAATCTGGTCGGCGTCGAAGGCGTGCAGGGGCTGCCCCAGCTCGTGAAGCACGAAGTTGGTTGCGTCCACCACGTTGTTGATGGGCGACAGGCCGATGCTGCGCAGGCGGCGCTGCAGCCACTCCGGCGACGGGCCCACTTGCACGTTTTCGAGCAGCAGACCGGCGTAGCGCGGGTTGGCTTCCTGGTCCTGAATCTCAACGGCAATATTCCGCTCCGCCGTGGCCGGAGCGTGGAAGTGACTGATGTCGGGCAGGTGGCAGGGCTGGCGCAGCAGGGCGCGCAGCTCGCGGGCCACGCCGTAGTGGGAGGCCGCGTCGGCGCGGTTGGGCGTGAGGCCGATTTCGAAGACCGAATCGGAGCCCAGGCCGAAGTAGTCGGCGGCGGGGGTGCCGTTGGGCAGGTCGGTGTCCAGCTCCATAATGCCGGCGTGCGAGGTGCCCAGCCCGATTTCGTCCTCGGCGCAGATCATGCCCTCCGACGCTGCGCCCCGGATTTTGGACTTCTTGATCTTGAACGGCTCGCCCTGCGCGGGGTAGAGCTGCGCGCCTTCCAGAGCCACTACTACTTTCAGGCCGGCCCGCACATTGGCGGCGCCGCACACAATCTGGCGGGGCGTGCCGTCGCCCACATCCACAGTGGTCAGGCTGAGCTTGTCGGCGTCGGGGTGCTTTTCGCAGGTCAGCACGGTGCCCAGCACCAGGCCGCGCAGACCGCCGCGGATGCTTTCCAGCTCCTCAATGCCTTCCACTTCCAGCCCCGAGCCGGTGAGCAGCTTACCGATTTCCTCGGCGGGTTGGTGGGCAGGAATAAGCGTGCGGAGCCAGTCGAGGGATATTTTCATGGTTGAGTTGCCAGTTGCAGATTGCCAGCAGCATGGCCGGCAGAGGAAACAAAGGTACGGAATCGGGCGGGCGGCGAAAACGACGACCTGAGCCCATATATCAATCGAACCTCCATACTCTGGCGGCGCCCGGCATGACGGTCCGATTGGTCAGGCCAGCGCCCTTAATGCTTGTGCCCGGTGTGGTCGGTTTCGGGGAAGCTTTTCTCACCGGCTTTCACTTCCACAGCTAGGCGGTTTTCCTGGGGGGGCACGGGGCAGGCGAAGCTGCCCCCGTAGGCGCAATAAGGGTTATAGGCCTGGTTGAAGTCCAGCGTTACCTCGTCTTCGCCGGGCGGCGGCGGGGCCACGTCGAGGTAACGGCCGCCGCCGTAAGTAGCGAAGCCGTTGGTTTTGTCGGTGAAGGCCAGGAAGAGCTTGCCGTCCTGGTCGTCGAGCTTGAGCAATACGGTGAGCTGCTGCGGAGTGCCGTTCAGCTCAAATCTGGCCTGGCCCCAGCGCAGGTAGGTTTCGGTTTTGCCGTCGGTGAGCGGAATCTGAACGGTTTCGCCCTTGGTGGAGCGCTCCAGCCGGGCATCTACCACGTAGCTTTTGTCGGGCAGGAAGTAGCGCAGGCTGTCGAACTGGTCGCGCTGCTCGGCGGTGAGGGGCGAATTTTTGGCGCGGCGAAACGAGTCGTTTTTCTCCTTGCGGATCTTGTTGATGCCGGCGGCAAACTGGTTGTTGCCCAGCACCAGATCTTGCAGGAAGTAGCCGAAAATGACCAAAAGGCCGAAAGCGAGGAGAAGCTTGGGGTTGATACGCAACTTGGGGAATGTTAAATGTTGGATGTTAAATGGTGAATCGTTTGTCATCCTGAGCTTGCGAAGGACCTTATGGGATTAGAACGAGTCGTTGTTACAAATCCCGTTCTAATTCCATAAGGTCCTTCGCAAGCTCAGGATGACAAACGATTCAACCCTCAAAATTCAACATTTCTACAGAATGCCTTCGTCGGCGAAGCTGTAGTAGCCCAGGTCGGTATAGATCAGGTGGTCGAGCACCGGCAGATCCAGGAACTGGCCGGCTTCCTTGAGCTTGCGGGTGAGGGCAATATCGGCGGCCGAGGGGCTGCGGTTGCCGCTGGGGTGGTTGTGCACCAGAATAATGCTGCTGGCCAGCTGTTCCAGGGCTTCTTTAAAAATCAGCTTCGGGTCGGCCACGGTGCCGGCTACGCCGCCGCTGCTGATGCTGACTTTGCGCATCACCACGTTGGCGCGGTTCAGCAAAATCACCCAGAACTCCTCGTGGGGCAAATCCTGCAAGTGCGGGCGCACGGCGCTATAAATGTCGCGGGAGCAGGTGATGGTGACGCGGGCGGCGGCGGCGGTTTCCTTACGGCGGCGGCCCAGTTCCAGCGCTGCGATAATGGTAATGGCTTTGGCCTCGCCGATGCCTTTGTGGCGCATCAGATCTTTGAGCGAGAGGCGGGCCAGCTCGTTGAGGTCGTTCTGCACGGCGGCCAGAATCAGCTTGGCCACATCTACGGCGGAGAGCTTGGCGGTGCCCGAGCCCAGCAGAATGGCCAGCAGCTCGGCCTCAGAAAGGGCGGTGCGGCCCTTCTGCATCAGCTTTTCGCGGGGCCGGTCCTCCTCAGCCCAGCTCTTGATGCTGAAGCTGGCAGGGGTTTGATAAGGCGTAGGAACCGGTAATTCTTCGGACAGATTGTCAAACGATTTCATCTGGTATTGGTGTTGCAGGGCGTAGCGGATAAAGTAAAGCCGGGCGCTGTTCGTCTGGTAAAGTAGCCGGCGGCGACCAAAACTTACGCCCGCCGGAGTAGTTTCTTCCCTAGTTATGCAAAGAATCATCACCAGCGCCGTGTTTGTGGCGCTTTTGTTAGGCATCGATTGGTACGTGTTTCAGGCCGTGCGCACCGTTAGCCAGGGCGCTTCGGCTACCATCCAACGCTTCATTTCGGGCGGCTACTGGCTGCTCACCCTCATTTCGCTGCTGGGCATTGCCTGGATGGCCGTGTCGCGCGGCACGCCGCCCACGGCGTTACGCACCTACCTCACCAGCGCCATCCTGGTGCTGTTTGTGTCGAAGCTGGTGGTGGTGTTGTTTCTGCTGCTGGATGACGCGGGGCGATTGGTGCGCTATGCCATCAGCAAATTTGGCGACCAGCCCGCGCCCGTCGGCTCCGACGGCAGCCCCGGCATTTCGCGCAGTCAGTTCATTAGCCGGCTGGGGCTGGCCATGGCCGCCATTCCCTTCACCTCGCTGCTCTGGGGCATGGCCAAGGGCGCTACCGACTACCAAGTGAAGCGCGTGGTGCTGAAATTCCCGAACCTGCCCGCTTCCTTCGACGGCTTCAAGCTGCTCCAGATTTCGGACCTGCATACCGGCTCTTTCAATGCCAACCCCGAGCCCCTGGAACGTGCCGTGGCGCTCATCAACAAGCAGAACGCCGACGTGGTGTTTATGACCGGCGACTTGGTCAACAACATTGCCACCGAAGTGGAGCCGCACATCGAGACGCTGGCCAAAATCCGGTCGAAGCATCCGATTTATTCCATTCTGGGCAACCACGACTACGCCGACTATGTGGACTGGAGCGCCCAGGGCGGCGCGGCGGCCAAAACCGCCAACCTGGACCGCCTGAAGCAGAACCACGCCAAAATAGGCTGGCAATTGCTGCTGGATGAAAGCCACCACATTGAGCGCAACGGCGACCGGATAGCGGTGCTGGGCGTGCAGAACTGGGGCGCGCAGATGCGCTTTCCAAAGTATGGCAACCTGGCCCAGGCCCACGCCGGCAGCGGCGACGCGGCCTTCAAAATCCTGCTCTCGCACGACCCTTCGCACTGGGAGGCGCAGGTGCTGGAATACCCGGATATTGACCTTACGCTCTCGGGGCACACCCACGGCATGCAGTTCGGCGTGAATCTGCCGGGCTTTAAGTGGAGCCCCGTGCAGTATGTATACAAGCAGTGGGCCGGCCTGTATCAGCAGGGCCGACAGCACTTGTACGTGAATACCGGCCTGGGCTTTATCGGCTATCCGGGGCGGGTGGGCTTCCTGCCCGAAATCACCGTTTTTGAGCTGCGCCGGGCCTAGGCGCGCCGTTTTTGCCTTTTCCTAAAAAGCCTTTCCATTGCACAATGGAAAGGCTTTTTGCATTCGATGCAGAGCAAAAGGTAACCGCAATAATATCAGACCCGTATATGCGCCATCATTGATTTTTGGAGTATTTCCTCTTTCAACCATCCCCCTGACCATGAAAACTTCCCTCCTGTTTCTGTCCTGTGCGGCTACGCTGGCTATGGCTTCCTGCTCGCAGGAAAAAACCGTCGATACCACCACCGACGGCGGCATGACCACCACCACGACCACCACGACCACCACCACGCCGGCCTATACCGATGAGGCCTACAACAGCCGCGCCGACCGGATTGCCGCCGATATGGCCGCCAAAATGAAGCTCGACGATGCCACCCGCACCAAGGTGCGCACCGTGTACTACAACCGCGAAAAGCGCTTCGGCGATCTGCAAAGCAAATACGCTACCGACACCACCGGCCGCGCCGCCGCCATGCGCACCGTGTACATGGATACGGACAAAGAGCTGAAAACCGTTTTCACCGACCCCACCCAGTATTCGGCCTACGAGTCGAGCCGCCAGGATTACTACGAGGACCGCTACTTGGACAACGACGCCATGTCGTCGTCTACTTCAGGTATGGATAGCACTGGCAGCATGGGCTCGTCGTCGGGCATGAGCTCTTCGGATAACATGACCTCGTCGGACAACTCGAACATGGCCAGCGGCACCGATGCCGGCGTGACCAAGATGAAAGCCAAAGCCGAAGACGGCAGCAAAATCAAGATGAAAGACAACGGCAAGACGAAAGTCAAAGATGCCGAGGGCAATAAGTCGAAGACGGAATAGGTATTCCGGCTTCGCCGTAAGCTGATTAAAAAAGCCCGTTTCCTTTCGGAAACGGGCTTTTTATTGCCTCCGGGGTCCGATAACCGCAGCCGGAGCCGCGCCGTATAGGGGTCATTGCCGGAAGTCTATATCCGGCCGCACCTATTTTCTTTTTTCAATGAAAAACTTCCCCCTGATTCTGCTGACCGCCGCTGCCGGTGCCCTGACTACCGCCGCGTGCACCCAGGATAAAAAAGTCGAAACCACCACCACGACTACTACGGCCCCCACGGCCGGCGACACGGCCATCGTGGTGAACAATGCCGATGCCGACTACCAGGACCGCGCTGACCGCATTGCCAACCGCTTTGCCAACGACATGAGCCTGACCGACTCGGTGGTGGTGACCAAAGTACGCACCGTGTATTACAACCGCGCCCGCAACCTGGGCAACCTCAACCAGCAGTATGCCACCGACACGGCCGGCCGCTACGCCGCCGCCCGCGCCGTGAACGTGCAGGCCGATAACGACCTGCGCACCGCCCTGAACAGCCCCGACAAGTACCGCCAGTACGAAACCAACCGCCTCAACTACGCCGATGAGCGCTACGTGAGCGGCGACCCCGAGCCCGTGACGGTCACGACGACGACCACCACTACGGCCGCGCCGGCCCCTGTGAGCCGCGTGCGCACCAGCGGCCCGCGCAAAGCGGTGAAAAAGCTGGAAAACGACGACGACAGCCACAAAGTGAAGTACACCGACGGCTCGAAGCGGAAAGTGGAGAAAGACGGCGACATCAAAATCAAGCGGGCCGACGGCACCAAGGTGAAGATTGATGCCGACGGCGAGCGGACGGTGAAGCGCTTCTAAATTCGGCCAATGCATTAGGAAAGAGCCCGCGCCTGCAACGGTGTGGGCTTTTTTTGGCTCAAGAGTTGGCTACCTTGCACGCCGCGGCGTTTAGTTTTCCTCTGATGATTGGTTTGTCTCTTTCCGGGTCCCGTTCCGTTTTTTTCCGGTTTTTCTTTGTGCTGGCGCTGTTGCTGCCCACGGCGGTGGCCTCCGCGCAGGTGCGCGTATCGGGCACTATTTCTACGCTGGCGGGCCGCCGGCCCATTGCCGGCGCGGCGGTGCTGGTGCAGGGCACCCCCAGAGGCACGATGGCCAACAGCGAGGGCGACTTCACCATCGACGTGGCCAATACCGACACGCTTATGTTCCGGGCCGTGGGCTTCAAGCCCCAGCGCCTGCCCCTGAACCGCACGGGCCTTTCCCAAATCATCGTGCAGATTTATATGGTGCGCGACAGTATTCAGCTGGGTGAAGTGCGCATTCAGGAAGACCGTCCCGACCGCACCCAGATAAACCGCGCCCTGCGCAACATGCGGCGGCCGGCTCCTTCTGCCAACGTGGTGCGCCGGCCGCCCGCACCCAGGCCGCTGTTCCCCATCGATACCATTGCCCCGCGACTACCCGTGCCCACACTGGCCAGCCCACTCAGCCTGATCTACGAGCAGTTTTCGCGCGCCGGCCAGGAGCGCCGCAAGATGGCCGAGATTGAAGCCGAAAATAAAGCCCTGGAAGCCGAAAAAGCCCGCCGCAAATACAACCGCAACTTCAAGGACAACAAGGGCTATGAGTGATTTAGTGACTTAGCGATTTAGTGAGTTTGACGTTCTGTTTGCGCCACTTGCGCTAGCAAAACACCAAACTCACTAAATCACTAAGTCACTAAATCACCTTTTTTTCCGTAAGCGGGAGCATGAAAATTGGCTATCCCTGCGTCAACGAGTCGCTCGACTGTTCTGCTGCTTCCACGTTTCGGCTGGCTTCCTACTCGGCGGAGCGGGTTGAGACTACCGTGGCTGGCAACCTGGCCTGCCTGCAGCGCATTCTGGAATACAATGTGGCCCACGGGCTGCGCTTCTTCCGCATCGGCTCCGGCATCGTGCCCTTCGGCTCGCACCCCATCAATACCTTTCCCTGGCAGACGCGCTTCGCGGCGGAGTTCCGGGCCATCGGCGACTACATCCGGGCCGAGAATATGCGCGTGTCGTTGCACCCCGACCAGTTTGTGGTGCTGAACTCGCCCAACCCGGATATCGTGCAGCGCAGTATAGAGGAGCTGATTTACCAAGGCACCATGCTCGATCTGATGGAGATGGACAGCACGGCCAAGCTGCAGATCCATGTGGGCGGGCTGTATGGCGACCGGGACGCGGCCATTGCCCGCTTCATTGCCACCTACCACACCTTGCCCGAAGCCGTGCGCCGCCGGCTGGTGATTGAAAACGATGACCGCCTCTTCAGCCTGCACGACTGCCGGCGCGTGCACGAAGCAGTGGGCATCCCCGTGCTGTTCGACAACTTTCACCACGAATGCCTGAACCACGGCGAGCCGATGGCCGAGGCCCTGCGCCAGGCCGCCGCCACCTGGCACCCCACTCACGACGGCGTGCTGATGATGGACTACAGCTCGCAGCAGCCCGGCGAGCGGAAAGGTAAGCACACCAGCACGCTGGAAGAAACCCTGTTCCGCGAGTTTCTCACCCACCTGCACGGCCTCGACGTAGATATCATGCTCGAAATAAAAGACAAGGAGGCCAGCGCTTGCCGCGCCATTGGGGTGCTGCGCGAGCTGCAGCTGGTGGCCGCCGAAGCCGCTTCCCTTTCCTGATTCCTCTTCCATCATCACCCTTTTTCTTTCCTAATGGCAACTGAAACCACCGGCGTTGACCGCCTGAACGAAACCGTGAAAGCCCTGCAGAACGGCCTCACGGCCCTGCCCCTGAGCGCGGCAATGGATAACACCGAAGCCTGGCAGCAGGAGTTTCTGCAGAGCGGCATTCCGGGCCTGCAGGATATTGCCCGCGAAATTGGCACGCTGCAGTCGCTGCTCACGGCAAGCAAGCTCAACGGGCCGGCCATCGGCTCCTCGCTCAGCCTGCTGGGCACCCAGACCAATCAGCACGCCTTCCAGGCGCCCGCCGACCAGCAGAAAGCCCTCCGTGCCCTCGGCGACCTGCTCCTGCGCCTCGCTGGCGATTTGCAGGCTGTCAAAGGCAAGTAGTCGGCCGACTCTATAATCCATAAAAAAACCGCCTGCATAGCTGCAGGCGGTTTTTTTATGGATTGATGAATGCGTTACCTAGCGCGGGCTCGGCGTGGTGGTGGTCCGCTGGGTGTTGCGCTTGCGGGTGGTGCGGTTGGTGGTGTTCATCTTCCGGCGCTCGGTGCCCTGGCCCACGGTTCTGCGCTCCGTGGTTTGGGTTTGCGTCGTGCTCATGTCCGTGGTGCTGCGCGGCTCGCGGGTCGACTGATCCATGGTTCCCTGGTTCATTGTGCCCTGATTCGTGCCTTGGTTCATCGTGCCCTGCTCGGTGGGGCGCTGATTGATGGTGCCGGGATTGGTAGTCGTGGTGGGGTTGGTGGGCGGCACGGTGGTCTGGTTCATGCTGCCGGACTGCTGGGGCGAGGTGGGCGTGGTTTGGGCCTGAGCGGCACCAGCGGCGAAAAGCAGAACAGCGAGCAGCTTGATTTTCGTTTTCATAGCCTGGATTGTAAAATGAAGTGAAAAAATGAAATTATTGCAAACCAGCGCTTTATACGGCGCTGGCCGCCCCAAAGTCGAATAGGAACAATATTTTAAACAAGAAGCCCGCTTACAGAGCTGTAAGCGGGCTTCTTGTTTAAAATCAACTCTCCCGGATTAGGGCCGGCGGTTCACGGCATTGAGGTCTTCGAAGGCCTGCTTGAGGCGCGCCACGAAGGTTTCCTCGCCCTTGCGCAGCCACACGCGCGGGTCGTAGTACTTCTTGTTGGGCGAGTCGGCGCCGGTGGGGTTGCCGATCTGGCCTTGCAGGAAGCCTTCGTTTTTCACGTAATTATCCTTGATGCCCTGCCAGAAGGCCCACTGCAGGTCGGTATCGAGGTTCATCTTGATGGCCCCGTACGAAATAGCCTCGCGGATTTCTTCCTGCGAAGAGCCCGAGCCGCCGTGGAACACGAAGTCGATGGGCAGCGCCTCCTGGATATTGTGCTTCTGGCGCAGGAACTCCTGGGAGTTGTGCAGAATCTTGGGCTGCAGCTTCACGTTGCCGGGCTTGTACACGCCGTGCACGTTGCCGAAGGCCGCCGCAATGGTAAAGCGCGGGCTGATGGCGCTGAGTTGCTCGTAGGCGTAAGCCACTTCCTCGGGCTGGGTGTAGAGCTTGGAGCTGTCCACATCGGAGTTGTCCACGCCGTCTTCCTCGCCGCCGGTCACGCCCAGCTCGATTTCCAGCGTCATGCCGATTTTGGCCATGCGCTCCAGGTAGCGCTTGCAGATTTCGATGTTCTCCTCAATCGGCTCCTCCGAGAGGTCGAGCATGTGGGAGCTGTAGAGCGGCTGGCCGTATTGGGCGAAGTGCTTCTCGCCGGCATCGAGCAGGCCATCAATCCAGGGCAGCAGCTTCTTGGCGGCGTGGTCGGTGTGCAGCACCACGGGCACATCGTACAGCTCGGCCATGAGGTGCACGTGCTGGGCCCCGGAAATAGCGCCGGCGATGCTGGCCTGCTGCTTGTCGTTGGGCAGCGACTTACCGGCGTAGAACTGCGCCCCGCCGTTGGAGAACTGAATCATCACCGGCGAGTTCACGGCCTTGGCCGTTTCGAGCACCGCATTCACGGTGTTGGTGCCCGTCACGTTCACGGCGGGCAGGGCAAAGGCGTTGGCCTTGGCGTACCGGAACAGGGATTGAACTTCGTCGCCGTGCAGGACGCCGGCGCGCAGGCCGGTAAGGGTTGGTGCTGACATAGAAAGGAATGAAGGGTGGGTTCTGGAAAGCGAATTTGGGAGTTATCGGCCAGACTACAAGCGCCCGCCGCTGATAGCGCCGTGGGTTGGCCTAAAGGTACTACCTGAACGCAGGACTCGGCTACTGCACCCGCGTCAGGCGCAGGTAGTCGAGCATGGCCTGGTTCACGTCGCCGTTCATGTTCTCGTTTTCAGCGTCAAAAGTCAGCTGCAGCGTCTGAGAGCCTTTTTCCAAGCGGGTCAGAATCGGGTTGGAGAAGCCCCAGTCCGACCACTCGTCCACGCCGCGCTGGGGCAGCACCACGGAGCCCAGCACTTCCGCCCCGCGCCGCAGTGTGCGCAGGGCGCACTTGTTGCTGGTGTTGATGGGGCCGTTGCCGTTGGCGTAGCGAAAATCGAGGGCGTAGAGGCCGGCCGCGGGCACCTGCACTTTCAGCGCAATGGTGCGGTTCAGCGTTTTGCTGATTTCGACGAAGCCCGCGCCGGTGTAGCCTTTGTAGGGCTTGCCGGATTTGGGCGCGGCTTTTTCCAGCTCGTAAGTCAACTGAAACGGCTCGGCCAGCATGGGCAGGGGCTCACTGGCAAAGCTTTCGTAGCCCTCAGTGTCCAGGGCCAGCACCTGGTATTCGGTGTAGGCGGTGGGCGCGGGCACGGCGTAGCTGGTTTCGGTGGTGCGGGCCGCAAACTGGCCATTGCGCAGCACCTGGTAGGCTTTGGCCCCCTCCACGGCGGCCCAGCTCAGGCGGTCGGCGGCGTAGCGCACGGCTGGCGTCATGGGGGCTACGTGGTGGGCCACTTTGTTTTGCGCGGCCGCCGCCGGCACGTCATTGCTCAACTCGATGCGGATGCTGTGCGGGCCGGTGAGCGTAGCGGGCACGGCGGCCTCGGGCAGCACCTGGCCATCGAGCGTGATGCGGCGGATGCCGTGGCCGAAACCAGTCATTTCGATGCTGAGCACGGCCTGCCGATACCGGAAGTTGCTGAGCGTGCGGGGGCCTCGCAAAGCCTGCGGCACGAAGGGCTGAAACACGAGCCGGTCGGCCTGAAAATCCATCCCGAACAGCCCCTTATACACCAGCCCCAGCGTGCCCGAAAGGCTCCAGAGCATGTTGCTACTGTTGATCTGGGTGCCGGCGAAGTCGCCGTTGGAGGCCACGAAGTTTTCCTTGTCGGTGAGGAACAGCGCCGCCGGGCGGGCCACGGCCATCAGGCTCTCCATAAAGGCCGTTTCATTGCCGACTTTGGCGGCCGCCAGCCCCCAGTAGCTCTGCACAAAGGGCCACACGGCGTTATTATGGTAGGGCGGAATGCCCGAAATCTGCGGGTAGATGCAGGGAATGCCGAAGTCCATGACGGGCGTGCGGGCTACCACCGTCTGGGCGCGGGTGCCTTCGGTAGCGCCAAACAGCACCGTAAGCGCCTCGCCCAGGGCCTCGCTCTTGGGCGAAAGCACCGGAAACAGGCGGCCGTAGCGGTATTGGGCGTAGTAGCCCTTTTCTTCGAGCCACAGGTGCTGGTTGATGCCGGCCTTGATGCGGTTGGCGCGGGTTTGGGCCTGGCGGGCCACGGCGGCCTCGCCCAGCTGCGCGGCCATTAGGGCCAGCACGCAGTTGCCCTGATAGTGGGCGGCATTGGTGCCCAGGTTCTGGCTCTGGTAAATATCGGCAGGCTGCATCCACTTCGGGTAGGTCTGCTCGCGCCAGTCCAGAAACGACGATTCGCCGCGCACCAGGCCGGTGGTGGCATCGTAGGCGTTGTGCTCATCATCCTCAATAGACGCTTTGATGATCGGGAACACCTTGCGCAGCCACTGCTCGTCGCCGGTGGTCAGGTAGATTTCCCAGGCCGCCGTAGCCCAGATGATGCGGTCGGTGGAGCACGGATACGCGCCGCCGGTGCCGGTATCCTGCACGATGCGGCCAGCCGGGCTCACCTTGCGCAGCAGGCTGGTTTTAGCCGCTTCGGGCTGCAGCAGGGCCTGGGCCAGAATGATGCTGTAGCTGATGTCGCGCGTCCAGACGCCAGCCCACTCCTTGCCGGTACGGAAGGTGCCATCGGGCTCCACGGCCCGCTTGGCTTCTTCCAGCGCCAGATTATACAGCGCATCAAGCATCGGAAAATCCGACGCCAGCTGGGGCAGGTCTGCCACATCCAGGCTGGCCTGCCACTCGCCCAGGGTAGTTTTCTGGTCCGAATGAGCATTGAGCACTACCGTGGCCTCGTAGATTCCGTCGCCGTCGGGGTCTTTCAGCTCTAGCTGGGGCTTGTTGATGAGGTTGTCAAAATCCCAGCTCAGCGGTGTGGTGTTGCCGGCCACAAAAACGTGCTTGAAGTCGTCTTTGTAGAGCTTCTGACCATTGTAGAGCTGGTAAAAGCCCTTGGCCTTAAACGCCGCCAGCACGGGCCGCAAATCCAGCCGGATGCGCAGCGGCGTGTTCGGGGCCAGGTAGGTATTGGCCGGCACCGGGGTTTTATCCACATACTGCTGCCCGAATACGATAACCGACGTTTCGAGCGGCTGGCCGTCCTGGGGCAGGGCCACGAATACGTGGTCCTGGCCGGGCTGCATCTCGTTGTCCTTGCCGTTGAGGCTGAACTTGAAGCTCACCTGCGGGCTCTGAAACTCGTTGGCCGGGCTCTGGTAGTTTGAAGTGAGGTGCGTGCGCGACCGGGCGCGGGCCACGTAGCGGCCCTGCACCACACTGTCGCGGTACACGCTATAGGCCCCCGACTGCCACACCAGCGGCGCGAGAGCGGGAGCGGAAGCGGAATCAGTAGAAGCCGGCATTTTCTGCGTTTTGCAGGCGCTAAGCAGCGAAGAAGCCAGCAGCAGCCCGGTGGCGAGACGAGGGTAGTTCATAAGCAATAGCAGGTAGCGGGCGAAAGTGCGGAAGGCCCGAAAATACGGTATGCGGAGTTAAGGCCGTTGGCGGCAGCTCAATACCCGCTCAGATTACCAGCCAGATTTCATCCTTTAGCGTACGTTGATTCTGTCCCTGTCAATTACCAACCCTCGGTCTATGAATCTGCACCACGTCCGCCGCGGCACCGGCCGCCCCCTCCTGCTCGTACACGGCATCGGCGGCAGCTGGCGCTCCTGGAATACTGTTATCGACGCGCTGGCCGCCGAGCGCGACGTGGTAGCCATCGATTTGCCCGGCCACGGGGCCACGCCGCCGCTGCCCGGCGAAAACTCCATCGGCACCTTCGCCGATGCCCTCACCGCCTTTCTCACCCAGCACGATTTGCTTGGCATCGATGCCGTAGGCAGCTCCATGGGCGCGCGGCTGGTACTGGAGCTGGCCCGGCGCGGCGGCGTGCTCGGCGCGGTGGTATCGCTGGACCCCGGCGGCTTCTGGCAAGGCTGGGAAATTCCGTTTTTCTACCATTCCGTGGCCGTTTCGGAGAAGCTCGTGAAGGCCCTGCAGCCCGTGATGCCCGCGCTGGCCGGCTCGGCAGTGGGCCGCACGGTGCTGCTGCCGCAGTTTTCGGCCCGGCCCTGGGCCGTCGATTCGGCGCAGGCGGTGGAGGAAATGCGCACGTTTGGCACCACCCCGGTTTTCGAGGAGCTGCTGGACCGGCTGGCCCACGGCGAGGTGCAGAAGCCCGCGCCCAAAGGCAGCATCCGCGAGCCGCTGGTTATCGGCTGGGGGCGGCAGGACCGCGTGTGTCTGCCCGGCCAGGCGAAGCTGGCGCTGAAAAAATTTCCCGATGCGCGTCTGTACTGGTTCGAAAACTGCGGCCACTTTCCGCAGTGGGACCAACCCGAAGAAGCCACGCGCCTGATTCTGGCCGCTACCGGCCGCCACGCCTTCACCGATGCCGACATTGCCCGACGCGAGCCACGAAAAGCGGCGGCCCCAACCGTACCGAAAGCCGCGGTGATTGGGGTAGCGCTGGCGGTGCTGGCGGGCGGCATCTGGTCGCTGGCAGCCCGGCGGCACCGCCCACGCGGGGCGTAGGGTTGGCGCGAGAGGCCGGACCACCAGATCCAGGCTCACCCAGAGGCATCCCAGGACGGCCGCGGTCAGAATTCCAGAATAAACCCAATCGTCGGGGTCACGCTGGGGTCATTGTTATCGAGCAGCACCGGCACGGCGTTGACCCCGTCGGGGCGGATGGGCTGGCCGTCGGTGGTGGCAAAGCCGGAGTTGTCGGGCAGGCGCTGGAAGGTGTACTCGGGCAGGGCGGGGTTGCGTAGCACGAAGGCATTCTGCACGTCCAGAAACAGATCCAATGACAGTCGCCGCCAGTTCAGGCGCTTATCCAGGCGGAAGTCGAATTGCTGAAAGCTGCCCAAGCGCCGCGTGTTCAGCTGCTCAAAATCGAGCACGCCGCGACCCGTGGTGAGGTAGCTGGCCTGAGAGGCGGCCAGGTTGTAGGGCGTGTAGGGCGAGCCGCCGGCTAAGCGGTATTTGAAGCCCATTTCCCAGCCCCGATTGAACTTGCGCCCCAGCAGCGCCGAGGCCAGCAGGCGCGAATCCCAGGCCGACGGCCGGTACTGCCCGGTGCGCCCCGTAAACTCGGAGCGAAAGCCCGTAAGCGACGCCACCGCGAATACTTTGCGGGTCAGCTTCTGCTGAAAAAAGAACTCCAGCCCATAGGCCCGGCCCCGGCCCGTACTGGTCACAGCCTCATTGCCGAGGGCCGCGAAATCGCCGCCTAGGTTGGCCAGGCTCAGCCCGTCGCGCACCGACACGGGGTAATGGGCGTATTTCTTGTAGAAACCTTCCAGGGTGAAGCGCGTGGCCGGCAGCGGCAGCCACTCCACACCCGCCACATAGTGGTCGGAGCGGATGTAGCGGTTGCCCTGATTGACCGGGTTGCCGGCCTCGTCGCGGAAGCCAAGTAGCGTGCTGGGCGGAATCTTGTAGTAGCGGCCCACCGAGGCGTTCAAGTTCACCTCGGGCAGCAGCGCATACGAAGCCGACACGCGCGGCGACAACGTGCGGGCCAGGTTGGCCCCGCCCTCAGTGAAGGAGTTGCCATCGGTGCGCAGGCCGGCCGAGAGCGTCAGCCGGTCGCCGGGCAGAAAGGCGCGGGTGAGCTGCCCAAACGCGCCGAAGCGGAAGAAATCGAGGTCACTCTGGAAGCGCACATCCACACCGGGCTGCAACACCTGGCCCTGGGTATCGAGCACGGGCCGGCGTACGCGGTTGAAGAAACGGTTGTCATATTGCACGTACTGGCCCACCGCGCCGTAGCTGTACTGCCAGCGGCCCTGGGTGCCGTTCACGTCGGCGCGCAGCTTGTTTTCCGTCTCGCCCGAGCGGGTGAGCAGAATGCGCCGGCTCTCGTCGCCGGCCACACCGTCCTGAAACTGATCTAGCTTGTTGTACAGCTGCGTGCGGCTCAGGGCCACATTCAGAAAGCCCTGTCCCAGCAGCCGGCGCAGCGCTACGCCCACGGTGTAGTTCCACTGATCGACGGTGGGGTTCTGGCGCAGAATAATCTCCTTTTCGGGCGACGACTTTTTGGGCACGCCCACCTCAAAGTGGTCGATGGCCCCGATGCCCAGGCTGGTAAGAGTGGTTTTGGCCCCGAGCCGGGTGGTGGTTTTGTACTGAAAATCCCAGTAGTCGGGCCGGATAGGCAGGTCGAGGGCCTTGAACAGAAGCTGCAGATACGAGCGCCGGGCCGAGGCCAGAAAGGTGGTGTTTTTGGTGAGCGGGCCTTCCAGCGTGCCGGCCACTTCGGTAGCCGAGGTGCGCAGGTTGCCCTGCAGCCGGTCGGGGTTGCCCTCGCGCTGCCGGAACTGCAGCACCGAACTCAGGGCATTGTCGTAGCGGGCATTGAAGGCCGAAGTGCTTAGCGTCACGTCCTCAATGAAGCTCACGTTCAGAATGCCCGTGGGCCCGCCCGCGCTGCCCTGGGTCTGGAAGTGGTTGATGATGGGCACCTCGATGCCGTCGAGGTAGTACACGTTTTCATTAGGCGCCCCGCCCCGAATGATAATGTCGTTGCGGAAGCCGGAGGTGCCGCCCGTGCCGCCGCCGCCCACGCCGGGCAGCGTCTGTATCACCTTCGAGATGTCGAAGTTGCCGCCGGGGTTGCTCTTTATTTCCTCGGTATTGATGCGCTGCACGCTCAGGGGCGTTTCGGCCGTGGCCACGCGGGTGGCGCGGTTGGCCGTCACCTGCACCTCGCCCAGCTGCTGCGCGTCGGCGCTCAGCTCCAGGTCGATGATGTTGGCGTTGCCGCTGTTTACCTGTACGTTGGCCCGCAGCAGCGGCGCGTAGCCAATGAAGCTGGCCCGCAGGTTGTAGCTGCCCGTGGGGATGCCCGTGAGGCGGTAGCGGCCGGTGGCATCGGTACCGGTGCCCAGCTGCGTACCTTCCAGCACCACCGTCACGCCGGGCAGGGTTTGCTGGGTGGCCCGGTCGCGCACGATGCCGGTGATGCTGCCCGTGGCCTGCGCCAGCGCCGCCGCACTGCTCAGCCACAAGCCCAGCAGGAGGGTAAATCGAAAAAACATAGAATGGGGAAGAGAGGTAAGGCAGACGAATATGCAAACCGAACGATGTAGCGTTGGTTTTGGCCGCTGTGCTTTTTGCCCTGTGCAGCGGAGGGTTTCAGGATGCCCCCAGAAATAAGAACGTCCTGCTGAGCGCATTCGAAGCATCTCTACCGCTTCGTTAGGTTACTACTCAAACAGCGTGGTAGAGATGCTTCGACAAGCTTAGCAGGACGTTCTTATTAAAGCACAGAACACCTGTAAAATCTTGAAAATCAATCAGCTCAACAACCAGCCTAAAAAAACAAAACCCCGCCCGGCGCGAAGCCAGACGGGGTTTTGAAAAGGTAAAAAGTGGAGCTGCAGGGATTCGAACCCTGGTCCAGACAAGGAAACCGACGAGCCTTCTACGTGCGTATCTACGCTTGAATTTTCATGGTACTCCGGGCGCGCATCAGGCCCGTAGAGTCCCCTTAGATGCAGTTGGGTTTCGCCAGCGAGTCACACCTCCTCACTGACTATCTTCTACTTACGACGCCCCGTGCTCACCCGTGTAAAAGAGAACGGATGCGGGACGATGACAGTGCTTAGTACCTAGACTAGGCAGCCATGGCGTAGCTATACTCGCCAGTTATTGTTCGAATGATTTTTTTACAGGAGATCCACTCAACTCCTGGCACGCTTACTCGCGACTTGCGCAAGCTGTCAATTCCGGTCAGCCCCAAATGGTAAAGAACGATTCCCGCTGCCAGCGGCGGCGGGGTGCGAATGTACGCAATCCGGGGCAATAACGTTCGGAAACCCCGGGTTTGTTCCCTTCCAAAGCCCGGCTTTTCGGGGTATCTTTGCCGGAAGGAGTATGGAAAATTTCGTCGTTTCGGCCCGCAAATACCGTCCTGCCACGTTCCGGAGCGTGGTGGGGCAGCAGCACGTGACTACCACGCTGCAAAACGCCATTGTCAGCAAGCACCTGGCCCAGGCCTTCCTGTTTTGCGGCCCGCGCGGGGTGGGCAAAACCACCTGCGCCCGCATTCTGGCCAAAACCATCAACTGCGAGTTCGTGGAGGAGCACGTGCGCCAAGGCCGCAAGGTGTCGGAGCTGCTGCAAGCCCGGCCCGACATCGTGCCCGCCGCCCTGCACCAGGCCCCGGACCCCGATAACACGCCCTTCGAACTGGAAGCCTGCGGGCAGTGCAGCTCCTGCCGAGCCTTTCAGGAAAACGCCTCCTTCAACGTGCATGAGCTGGATGCGGCCTCCAACAACTCGGTGGAGGACATCCGCAGCCTGGTGGAGCAGGTGCGCTACGCCCCGCAGCAGGGCCGCTTCAAGGTGTATATCATCGACGAGGTGCACATGCTCTCGAATGCGGCCTTCAACGCCTTTCTCAAGACGCTGGAAGAGCCGCCGTCCTACGCCATCTTTATTCTGGCTACCACCGAGCGGCACAAGATTATCCCCACCATTCTCTCCCGCTGCCAGATTTTCGACTTCAACCGGATTCGGGTCGACGACATTCGGGGGCACCTGCGCTTTGTAGCGACGCAGGAGAAAATAGGGGCCGAAGACGACGCGCTGCACCTGCTGGCCCAGAAGGCCGACGGCGGCCTGCGCGACGCGCTGAGCATGTTCGACCAGATGGTGACCTTCTCGGGCCACAATCTGACCTACAAGGACGTAGTGCAGAACCTGCATATTCTGGACTACGAGTACTATTTCCGCCTGATTGACGCGCTGCTCAGCGAAAACCTGAGCGCCACGCTGCTGCTGCTGGATGAAGTGATGCAGAACGGCTTCGACCTGCACAACTTCGTGGTGGGCGCCGCCGAGCACCTGCGCGGCCTGCTGGTGTGCAAAGACCCGATTACGGTGCAGCTGCTGGAAGTGTCGGATGGCATCCGGGCGCGCTACGTGCAGCAGGCCCAGGCCGCGCCGTTGGCCTTCCTGCTCTCGGCCCTGAACCTGGTCAGCCAGTGCGACCGGGAATTCAAGCAGGCCAAAAACCAGCGCCTGCACGTCGAGCTGATGCTGATGAAGCTGGCCTACCTGAACGGGGCCGTGCAGTTTGCCCGCGACCTGACCGCCGGCCCCGCCGCCTCGACCAGCAACGGCGAGGCGAAAAAAAAAACTAGTGTAGCGCCGGCCGCCGCCCCCAACGGAGCCACTGCCCCGGCTGCCAACGGCCTGCTCAGCACCAACGGCACCGCGGAGGCTGCGGCAGCTTACGGGCCAAATGGCGGCAGCGCGGCGGCCCAGACTCCCGTCCCATCCAACATTCAACCTTCAAAACTTAGCATTTCCTCCGCTCCCGCCGACCCGGAGCCAATTGTGCCCATCGAAAGCGGTGTAGAAGAGCTGCACGACACGCCCAGCATTGAGGATGAGGCCTCTACGGAAGTGCCCACCACCCGGCAAATGCGCGACACGGTGCCGCACGTCGAAATCGGAAGGCCCAGCATTGCCGGGCACGAGCCGGGCCAGCCCGCCGTGACGGCCGCGCCGCTGCCGCCCCGCCCGGGCATAGCCGCGCCCAAGCCCATCAGCCTGGGCACCAAGCTGCCGGGGCTGGGCAGTCTGAAGGAGATGCAGGCCCAGCGCGAGCAGCAGGCCGCCGCCGGCAAAGCCCCGGCCGAAGCCGAATCCAGCGGCCCCGCCACCGGCCTGCCCGCCATCGATGAGGCCCTGCTGCAACGCGTTTGGGCTGAGCTGACCCAGGAGCGCAAAGACCACAGCCTGAGCGAGTACACCATCCTGAACCGCCCCTTCCAGGCCAACGAGCAGCACCTGATTGTGCTGCGCGTGGACAACCCGATTCAGGAAGACCAGTTCAACGAGTTCCGGGCGGGTTTTCTCGGCGAGCTGCGCCGCCGCACCGGCTACCCCCGCCTCAATGTGCAGGCCGAAGTGGTGGAGCGCATCGATACCGGCCGCAAGCTCTACACTTCCTCCGACAAGATGGAGTACCTGATGGAGAAATTCCCGATGCTCGCGGTGATGAAGCAGCAGTTGGGATTGGATACTGATTAGGGGCTGCACCATTGCCAAAAAGAGCGTCATGCTCAATCTGGCGTCCGCTTGTCGAAGCATCTTTCCCGCTTCGCTACCAAAGTGACTGTCATCCTGAGCTTGCGAAGGACCTTATCACGATAGCGCGAATCGCTGTCATGATGGCCGTTCAACTGGCATAAGGTCCTTCGCAAGCTCAGGATGACAGATACCTTAGCAACGACTGCACGCGAGATTCCTCGACAGGCTCGCAATGACGTTCTGGTCGCTGACTGCCGGCTTTCCGGCCCTCCTATAAAGAAAATTTTCCACTTCGCGCCGGAACCGGGGTCAAACGGGGCCGGCGGCGTTTTTTATTGCCATACCAGCCGCCTATCTTTGGTCCTTATTGCCTCGCTCTGAATGCCGCCCGGACCTCCCGTGAAAAAACCATTTCTGCTTTTATTTCCGGCGTTGGCAGTATTCAGCCTTACCCAGTGTCAGACCAGCAAGCCTGCGGTTTCGGGCACTGCCGCTGCTCCGGGCACCACGGTGGCTCCCACTCAGCCCAAGGAATACAAGTACGAAACCGTGGCCGGCGACCCGCTCAAGGCCCGGATTTATACCCTTGCCAACGGCCTGACGGTTTATCTGTCTGACTACAAGGACGCGCCGCGCATCCAAACATATTTGGCCGTGCGGGCGGGCTCCAAAAACGACCCGGCCACGGCCACCGGCCTGGCGCACTATCTGGAGCACATGGTGTTCAAGGGCACCTCGCGGCTGGGAACCCAGAATTGGGCCGCCGAAAAGCCCGAGCTGGACAAGATTGAGGCGCTCTACGAAGTATACCGCAGCAAAACCGACCTGACCGAGCGCAAGCGGCTCTACCACCAGATTGACTCCATTTCGGGCGTGGCCGCTAAGTATGCGGTGGCTAACGAGTACGATAAGCTGATGGGCGCCATCGGGGGCAAGGGCTCCAACGCCTACACTTCGGTGGAGCAGACGGTGTATCAGGAAGATATTCCGGCCAACCAACTGGAAAAGTGGGCTGCCGTGCAGAGCGAGCGACTGGGCGAGTTGGTGCCGCGCCTGTTTCATACCGAGCTGGAAGCGGTGTATGAGGAAAAAAACCGCACCCTCGACAGCGACTTCAGCAAAGCCTACGAGGCGCTGAATGCCAGCCTCTACCCGCGGCACCCCTACGGCACCCAGACCACCATCGGCACGATTCCGCACCTGCAGAATCCGTCCATCACGGAGATTAAAAAGTACTTCCAGCAGTACTACGGGCCCAACAATGTGGCCCTGTGCCTGAGCGGCGACCTGGACTACGACCAGACCATCCGCGTTATCGACCGGTATTTTGGCCAGCTGCCCAGCCGGCCGGTGCCCGCGTTTACGCCCCCGCAGGAAGCCCCCATCACGGCGCCCATCGTGAAGGAAGTGTTGGGGCCGGATGCGGAGAATGTGCTGCTGGGCTTCCGCTTTCCGGGCACCACCACCCACGAGGCGCTGCTGGTGCGCATGATCGACAAGATCCTGACCAACGGCCAGGCTGGGCTGATCGATCTGAACCTGAACCAGCAGCAGAAGGTGCTGCAGGCCACCAGCTTCGCTGATGTCAACAACGACTACTCCACGCACGTGCTGTATGGCACGGCCCGCCAGGGCCAGAGCCTGGCGCAGGTGCGCGATTTGCTGCTGGCTCAGCTGGAGGAAATCAAGCAGGGCAGGTTTCCTGATTGGCTGATTCCGGCCATCATCAACAACGAGCAGCTGCAGCGCACCAAAAGCTACGAGAGCAACGAGGCCCGCGCCGGCGCATTTGTGGCCGCCTTCGTGGCCCGCGAAAACTGGCGGGACTTTTTGGGCCAGTACGAGGAGTTCGGCAAGATTACGAAGGCCGAAGTGGTGGATTTTGCCCGCAAAAACTACGGCCCGAACTACGCCCTCGTCTACAAGCGCACCGGCAAAGACCTGACGGCCGCCAAGGTGGTGAAGCCCGCCATTACGCCGGTGCCCGTGAACCGCGACGCGGCCTCGACCTTCTACAAGGAAGTAACCAGCCGGAAAGCGCCCGAGCTGCAGCCGGTGTTCGTCGATTACAAGAAGGATATTCAGGAGCTGAAGCTGGCTTCCGGCGTGCCGGTTTTCTACACCCAGAACACCGAAAATAAGCTCTTCAACCTGTACTACGTGCTCGATATGGGCACGAACAACGACCCCAAGCTGGGCCTGGCCGCCGACTACCTGCAGTATCTGGGCACCGATAAGTACACGGCCGCGCAGCTTCAGCAGGAGTTCTACAAGCTGGGCTGCTCCTTCGGTGTGAGCAGCGGGCCCGACCGGATATTCGTGAGCCTGAGCGGGCTGGACCAGAATTTCGAGCCGGCTCTGCAGTTGTTTGAAAGCCTGCTGGCCAACCCCAAGCCGGATGCCGCCGCCCTGAAAGACATGGTGGCCGGTACGCTCAAAGCCCGCCAGGATGCCAAGCTCAACAAGCAGGTAATCCTGCAGCAGGCAATGGTGAACTACGCCAAGTACGGCCCCAAAAATCCCCTCACCAGCCAGCTGAGCGAGAAGCAGCTCAAAGAGCTAAAGCCCCAGGACCTCACCGCCCTCACCAAAAAGCTGACCAGCTACCAGCACCGCGTGCTGTACTATGGCCCGCGCCCCACGGATGGCCTGACAACGGTGCTCAACACCAACCACCGCGCCCCCGCCCAACTGCTGCCCGTGCCCGCCGACAAGGACTTCGCCGAGCAGCCCATCAACTCCCGCCAGGTGTATTGGGTGGACTACAACATGGTGCAGGCCGAAATCCTGTTTCTGACCAAGGGCGATGTGTATGACCGGAAGCTGGTGCCCACGGTGAGCGTGTATAACGAGTATTTCGGCAGCGGCATGGGCGGTATCGTGTTTCAGGAGTTGCGCGAGTCGAAGGCGCTGGCGTATGCGGTTTCCTCCAGCTACGCCAATGCCAGCAAGCTGGGCCGCTCCAACTACATCCTGTCCTACATCGGGGCGCAGAGTGATAAGGTGCCCGAGGCGATGGCCGGCATGACGGCCCTGCTCACGGATATGCCCGTGGCCGAGGCCAACCTGCAGATTGCCAAGGATGCCATCCGCAACAGCATTGCCACCGAGCGCATCACCAAGGCCGATATTCTCTTCAGCTACGAGCGCGCCCGTCGCCTCGGCCTCGACTACGACCTGCGCAAGGATGTGTATGAGCAGGCCCCCAACCTCACCTTCGACCAGCTGCGCCAGTTTCAGCAGGCCAAAATCAAGGGCCAGAACCAGACGATTCTGGTTATCGGCTCCAAAGACCGTCTTAATTTCAAGGAGCTGGCCAAGTACGGCCAGCTCCGCCAACTCACGCTGAAAGAGATTTTCGGCTATTAAATGTTCAACGAAGGACCTCACCCCCTAACCCCCTCTCCTTGGGAGAGGGGGGACTAGTTCTAAAAACTAGAAAAACCACTTCTAGAGAAGTCTAGAACTAGTTCCCCCTCTCCTTAGGAGAGGGGGCTAGGGGGTGAGGCGACCGGCAGAACAATCCTTCAAAATCAACCCAAACACTAATAACTGTCAACTAACCACTGGCACCTTTTTAACAATGGCAGAACAGAAAATCACCATCAAGAACGGCAAGCTGAGTGTGCCGAATACGCCCGTAATTCCTTTCATTGAAGGCGATGGGACGGGGCCGGATATTTGGGCGGCTTCCGTGCGCGTATTCGATGCTGCCGTGGCCAAGGCCTACGGCGGGCAGCGGAAACTGATGTGGAAAGAGGTGATGGCCGGCGAAAAGTCCTATAAGCAGACCGGCAACTGGCTGCCCAATGATACCTTGGAAGCCTTCCGCGAGTACCTGGTGGGCATCAAAGGCCCCCTGACTACGCCTGTGGGCGGCGGCATCCGGAGCCTGAACGTGGCCCTGCGCCAGGAGCTGGACCTGTATGCCTGCGTGCGCCCCGTGCGCTGGTTCGAGGGTGTGCCCTCGCCCGTGAAGCGCCCCGACCTGACGGATATGGTCATCTTCCGCGAAAACACGGAGGATATCTACGCCGGCATCGAGTACATGAACGGTACGCCGCAGGCTCAGAAAATGCTCGAATTCCTGCAGGATGAGATGGGCGTGAAGAAAATCCGCTTCCCCGAGTCGTCTTCGTTCGGCATTAAGCCGGTGAGCAAGGAAGGCACCGAGCGGCTGATTCGCGCGGCTATCAAGTATGCGCTGCTGCACAAGAAGCCCTCGGTGACCATCGTGCACAAGGGCAACATCATGAAGTTCACCGAAGGGGCCTTCAAAACCTGGGGCTACGAGCTGGCCGAGCGCGAGTTTGGCGACAAAGTGTACACCTGGAGCCAGTATGACCGCACGCTGGCCAAGCAGGGCCAGGAAGTGGCCGATGCCCAGCAAAAGGCGGCCCTCGACGGCGGCAAGCTGCTCATCAAGGACAGCATTGCCGATGCCTTCCTGCAGCAGATTCTGCTCCGCCCCGCCGAGTACTCGGTGGTAGCCACCCTGAACCTGAACGGCGACTACATCTCCGACGCGCTGGCCGCCATTGTGGGCGGTATCGGCATCGCGCCGGGGGCCAACATCAACTACCTCACCGGCCACGCCATATTCGAGGCCACCCACGGCACCGCGCCCAAGTACGCCAATCAGGACAAGGTAAACCCCGGCTCGGTGATTCTCTCCGGCGCCATGATGCTGGAGCACCTGGGCTGGCAGGAAGCCGCCGACCTGATCTACAAAGGCATCGAAGCCGCCATCGCCGCCAAGCGCGTCACCTACGACTTCGAGCGCCAGATGGAAGGCGCCACGCTGCTGAAATGCTCGGAGTTCGGGGATGAGGTTATCGCCCGGATGTAGTAGCTTGGTGGTTGCTTAATCAACGGAAACCCCGCGTTGGCTTTGGCTGGCGCGGGGTTTTGCTTTTCTAACCTACAATATTATGAAACAACCGATAGCCTTCGCAGACGAATACGGAAACACTTCGTTTGACTTTGAGAGACAGAGTACGCATTTCATTGTTGCTAGCATCATTGTCAATAAGCATGATCTTGGCTTATTGGAAGTACAAGCAGAAGAGATAAGGAGAAAGCACTTTCAGACAGGCGAAATAAAGTCTAAGAATGTTGCTACTAATTACAAGCGCCGCCTTCTCATCCTAGATGAGATAGGCAGAATGGATATTCAAATATTTGCTGTTGCTGTTGACAAAAGAACTTTATATAGTGAAGGATTCAAACATAAAGCATCATTCCACAAATTTATAAATGGCCTTGTCTATAAAGAGTTATACAGAACATTACCTAATTTGACATTGGTTGTAGATGAACACGGGTCTAATGACTACATGAGAGAGTTCAAGGAGTATGTAAAGAAAAATCATATTCGCGACCTATTTCATGGGTCTTATTTCGACCTTGAAAACAGTGAGCAAAATATAATGATACAAATAGCTGACTTTATAGCTGGCACAATAGGACACCACTACGACGAGAATCAGAAGAAAAGGTATGCTAATAAAGGATTCGACACATCTGTCTTCCTTAGTTCTATAAGACATCAAATATCGAGTATTAACGAATTCCCACCAAGCTATAAAGATTTAAAATACTATCCCATTGAAGAAGACGAAAAGAAAGTATTTGATGAAAATATCGCCAATTTAAGTCTAAGATATGCCATAGACTTTATCGAAAATAAGCAGATAACTAACCCGGGTGACAGCGAACAAATTTCGTTTCTCAAACTATTATTATTCTATCAAAGGTCTTATCTTAAACAAGGTTTTGTACCTACAAAAGAACTTATCAACCATTTGAATGCTGGCAGGGAACCTCGACTAACCGAACTATATTTCAGAACTTCTATTGTTGGAAAATTGCGTGATGCAGGCGTCTTAGTAGCCAGTAGCAGTAGTGGTGACAAAGGGTATAAGTTACCTACAAGCGTTTCAGATATTTATCAGTTTATCAACCATAGCAATAGCATTATTATTCCTATGGTGAACAGAGTTAGGAAATGCAGAGAACTTATCAAGCTGTCTACGAACAATGATTTAGATATTCTTGATAAACCCGAGTATTCCGAGCTTCAACAATTACTAGACAACATATAAAGCCATGTCCCCCGCAGTCGCTCGGCTGTGCCGAGTGACACCTACGCTTTGAGCAGCTGCGCTACGAATTGAACCGCGCCGCGTGAACGAATCCAAACGGCGTGGGATGCTCGCGGCGCAGCCGCTCCTCGTAGAAAGTCACTCGGCACAGCCGAGCAACTGCACGGAGCTACGGCAGCACGATTAAAAGCTCAACGCTACGATTGAAGGGCAATAGCTGGCTAGGCTTCACGATCCGGTAGTTGCTGAAATCGAAGAACGCGGAGCTTGATCCATAGCTTATGCTAACAATCCTGTCCCGCTCTATGCCTTTTGCTGACAAATACTTCTTAATTGATTCAGCTAAAACTTCTGATATATTCTGCGCATACTCTTTCGTAACGCCTTGGGCGAATGAAGCTTTCAGCTGTACCTTGAACGAGGGATTATCCTGCAGTATCCGCAGCAGGGCTTGTAACTTTGGCACCTCTTGCATTGGTATATTTTTCTTATCATATTCAAAGAATACGGTACCAAACCGCAGTTGAAAATCAGAATCAACTGTCCTGATATTACTATTTCCAGTCATGTAGACCAGCATATCAGTCAGGAGATTTATATCATGGTCAAAACCGCTTTTCAGCACCTTCAGATCTACTTCCTTCTGCTTTAGCTGCTGCTGCTTCAGCTTTAGATTGCCATCAATAACAGTGGCTCTTTTTTCACTGATCAGCAGATTGTCCTTTTCGGTGGCCAGCGACCTGCTTATTGCACCCAGCTCCGCCCTCTGATTCGTGATTTTTTTCTCCAATAGTAGCAGATTGATTTTTGCCTGCTTGATGTTTTTGGTAAGCGAATCTATTTCCAGCGTTTTTTTATGGTTCTCCCGCTTTTTCTCCGCAATCTGCAGGGTGGCCTCAATATTCTCGGTTCTGAAAACCGGCTCCAGCACCAACTTAAACAAGCCCAGAAAAGCGCCCAGTCCCAACACCCCCGAGATGAGAGTTTGCAGAAACCCCAGGTTGGCATACCACGCCGCATCGAGCCGCTTCTGCACTTCCTGGTTGTCGGCGTCCAGCTTTCGACGCTCGGCTTCCAGCTTGCTGATTTCAGCGGCCAGCTTGGTTTTCTCCAACTCTTCCAGCGACAGCGCAGCCTGGGTTTCTCCGTTCTTTTGTTTGGCCATAGCGACGAGCGAAATATCCGCTCATAATATATAGACAAAGCGCCTCATATCCATTCTCAAGCGTATTGCCCGCGAGTCCCCGCGCCGCCGGCCCTTCTGCCCCGCCCCCAACTGGCGCGAGTTTGGGCGCAGCCGTAACTCGTGACCAGCCGTGAGGTGGAGGTTGTACCTCTACTGCCGCAACGCAGCAAACATGAAACCGCTCCGCCTGGAGAAATCCGGGCGGCGTTATCGTTCGGGCGGGGGAGGCGCAGCCTCCCGGCAGGAACCGGCACGAGTTACGCGGCGCTAAACTCGCGCCAGCCCCCGATAGCCGGCAACCGGACGAATACTGCCGCGGCTACTGTCGCATCTGCTTAGAACCAATGGTTTCCAAGCTCCGGGGAGTTCTATTCAGCCTAAAACCAATTGTTTTTGGGCCGGGTGGAACTCCCCGGAGCTTGGAAACAAATGTTTTTGAGCTCCGGGGCATTCCCGCAGGGCAAAACCAAATGCTTTTGCTCTGTTCCGGCGCCTCGCAGCCTAAAACCATCTGGTTTTGCCCTGCGAGGACTGCTAGTGGCCTGGGGTTAGCCCCATTCGGCTCGTGCTGGTGCGCGGCACAGCTGCGGCCAGCCGTGGGGCGGGTTGGCGCCAACTCCGCTGCCGGGCGCGGGGGCGAGGTTATTGGTCGAGGACTACGTCGAACGCTACTTTCTCGGGCGCTACGGCGTCGGGGTCGGAGCTGCCGCGCAGCACCAGCGTGTAGGCTTTGCCGGGCTGCAAGGCAACCGTCTGGGTGAACAGCTGGGCCTGATTGCCGTTGGTGCGGGTGGCCTGCAGCGTGTAGGCACGGGCCTCTACGGCCTGATAGTCCGTGATGGCGCCCCAGGCGACGGCCGCGAACAGTGGCGCGGCGGGCTGCCCCTCCGCCACGCGCAGGTCCGTGGCTTGAGCGGCGATATTGAGCACCCGCACTGATGCTTTGCCGGCCACGGCCGCCGGCAGCGCGGGCAGCTCGGGCACTACCCGCACCGACGTGCTCATAAAGCCCGAGCCGTAGGTGAACAAGGAATACCGCTGGTTTTTAGCAACACTGAATTGGGGAAGCTGCACCCAGTTCGTGCCCAGGCTCGGCGGGTAAGGCAGCATAATCTTGGTAAAATAAGTGCCCACCGTGATGGCCTGATAGGGAGCCGCCGTGCCGGGCGCGGCGGCCGGCCCCACTTCCTTATCGGCCAGTACCAGCCGGATATCGCCCTGCTGCAGGGTAGCCGACGGCCCCACCGACAGCGTATTCACGATACGGACGTAGCCCTGATCGGGAGCCGGCGCCGGCGCGGGCAGGTCTTCGTTTTTACGGGTGCAGGAGGCCAGCAATGCGGCAGCGGCGAAGATGGACAGGCGTAGCGGGTGCTTCATGAAATAAGGCGGCAAGGATGGAAGGAGTAGCCGCGCTTTTCCCAAATAGTATACCAAAGCAGGGACAAAAGCAGCGGCATTGTGGCTTCGCAAAGACAGGTGCGAGCCGCCGCTACTGGCTGCGTAGTGGGCAGCCGGGCTGCTTGCGCGGCCCAAAAGTGGTGCTGGCGCGCCAGCCGCGGGCCGGTGCAGGCCGCTACTCCAGTAGCGCTGCCACCGCCATAAGCGCCTCCCGCGACGTTTCAATGCCGTGGCCGGTGTGGGGAAATGTCTGGACACCGCGCAGCCCCCGCAAGTGCTGCCGCGCCACGGCCACCGACTTTTGGTAGGGAAACAGCAAGTCATGCTCGCCTACCAATAGATACACCGCCGCCGTCACCCGCGCCAGCTCCGCGGGAGGCATAGCGTAGGGTTTTGGGGTCCGGTCGCGGTATTCGCGGATGGCAAACAGCTCGAAGTCGGCCAGCAGCTGCCGGGCGGGCGCGGAAAGCTGGTGGTGAGGCGGGCAGAATACGGCCGCGTCCAGGAAGGTCAGCACGTGGCCCATGGTAGGCCGTAGCAGGGGCAGCAGATTGTAGTAGAGGTTGCGCCACCCCAGCGAAAAAGACTGCAGACACCCCGGATTCAGCAGCACCACCTTATCGACCAGCTCGGGCGCTACCTGGCTTAGCTTTAGTGCCAGCAAGCCGCCAAACGAGGCACCCAGAACGTGCGCCTTTGCCAGCCCCAGCTGGCGCAGCAGGTCGGCGGCCCAGTGGCCGTAGCCGTCGCCTTTCACGGCGGGCGTGGCGCCGTGGCTCAGGCAGGGCTGCCCGTTCACGTCAATCAGAAAAAGCCGGTACTTCTGCTTCAGCGGGGCCAGATTGTTGTCCAGGTCCCAAAACAGGCTCACGGTGCGGAAGCCGGGAAATATTACCACTGCCGGCCAGTCGGTCTGCTCAGCATTCAGAGTCCACACCACCGTTGGGCCCAGCAGCGAGGGCACCGTCAGGCGCCCATACTGGCAGCCGTTCAAGGCCTCCACCTGCTGCACCCAACGCCCCAAGAATGCCTCGGCCCGGGCCGGATCTTTAAACTCGGAACAATAAGGAGCGGCAACGGACACGGCGGTTTTCATGGTGCAAATCAAGCCACCGCCGCCCGATCAAAAGTTGGTTCACACCAAGTTTTCAGATGCGGATAGAGTTATACAGCTTGCTGAAATTGGTGGGGTCGATGTGCAGGTAGCTTGCAATGTATTTGTGCGGCACAAGCTGAAATAAAGGGGCACTGCGCTGCGTGAACCGGATAAAGCGCTCATCGATGCTGCACGCGTGAAACTCGCGGTGCCGCTCGGCCAGCCCTACAAACTTAGCTTCCACCATCTTGCGAAACAGGCGCTCGAGCTGCTGCGACTGGTCGAACAACTCGTTTAGCCGCTGAAACGATACGCACCCCAGCCGGCTCGCCGTCAGGGCCCGAATGGCGTACTGCGACGGGTTCTGGTTGAGAAACGAATCCGGAATCCCGGCCAGCGACGGCGGGTACGAAAACGACACCACGTGCTCCTTGCCATCATTGTTGAAGTAGGCAATCTGCACCCCTTCGTATACAAAGTACAGGTCGCGCTCCACGCTGCCTTCGCGCACAATCAGCTCGCCTTTCTGGTAGCTTACCGGCTGCAGCTCGGCAAACAGCAGCTCATACACGCTGTCGGCGGTGTCGTGAAACTTGCGCAGAAAGGGCTTGTAGTCGGCGAGCGTAGCGGCCGCCACGGCGTGGAAATCAGGCATAGCGAGGGGCGGGAAATAGCTTACCGCCTAAAATTAAAGAAAAGAACCGGCCCCCCGGAGGCATCAGCGCGCCACCTTATTCTTTCTATCCGTTACTTTCCGCTTTCTTCCTTTTGCGGTTATCCAATGTCGGCCCCCACCCCTACCCCAAACTACCCCGTGCCCGTGCTCGAAACCGCCCGCCTGTGGCTGCGCGGCTACTCGCCCGCGGATATGCCCGCCTTCGTGGCCATGTTTCAGCAGCCCGAGTTCTACCGCTACCTCACCGGCAAGCCCCTGAGCGAGGAGGACGTGTGGGCCACGCTGATGCGTAGCGCCGGCCACTGGACGCTGCGGGGCTTCGGCTTCTGGGCCGTGGAGGAAAAAGCCACCGGTCGCTACATCGGCTCCGTGGGCTTCGTAGACCGCAAGCGCACCATAGAGCCGCCCATTGGCGAAGCGCCCGAAATTGGCTGGGTACTGGATGCGGCCACCCACGGGCAGGGCTACGCCACCGAGGCCGTGACGGCCGTACTGACCTGGGGCGACGCGCATTTTCAGGGAGCCCGCACCGTGTGCCTGATGAATCCCGAAAACGCGGCCTCCCGCCGCGTGGCCGAGAAGTTTGGCTACCGCGAGTATGCCCGTACCACCTACCACGGCGAGCCGGCCGTGCTGCTGGAGCGCACCGGGCCCGCGCTGATGCTACAATAAAACAGTGGACGCGCGTGTAGTGCAGCTTGGCCCAGTCGCCGATGAGCGGGCGCTAGTGCTACAATAAAACAGTGGACGCGGGTGCCGCGCCGCCTAACTGCTTATCCGCTTCGCAACTTTCCTTTTCGCCACCATGACTTCTGTCCCTGCGCTCACGCTGCCCCTGGCTGCCCTGCTGGTAGGCCGCCCCGAATCATTGGGCACGCCCGACGCGCCTACCCAGCTGGCCCGGACGTGGGTATCGGCCATTCGCAAAACCGCCGTGCAGGATGCCATCTGGCTGGATGCGCTGAATCTGGAAGGTGATGCGCAGGCCCACCCGAAAGTGCACGGCGGACCCGATCAGGCGCTGTGCGTGTATCCGGGCGGGCATTATCCGCACTGGGCCGAACGCCTGGGGCACGCACTGCCGCCCGGCAGCTTCGGCGAAAATCTGACCCTGGCCGGCCCCGCTACGGAGCACGATGTCTGCATCGGCGACGTATTCCGGCTGGGCGAAGCGGTGGTGCAAATCACGCAGCCCCGCTCGCCCTGCTACCAACTGGGGCTGCGCTGGCAGCAGCCGCTGCTACCCAAGTGGCTGCAGGATTCGGGCCGTACCGGCTGGTATATGCGCGTGCTGCAGCCCGGCCACGTAGCCCCCACCGACAGCCTGCAGCTTACGCAGCGGCCCTACCCGGAATGGCCGGTAGCGCGGGCTAACAGCGTGAAATATGAGCTGCGCGACGACCTGACGCTCTCGGCCGCGCTGGCCGCGTGCCCGGCGCTGGGCCAGCAGTGGCGCAGCAAAATGCTGGGGCGCGTATCGGGGGCATTGCCGCTGTATGATGATGCCAACCGCCTGCAGGGCCTGAACGCGGAATAGCGCCTAATTGGCTCCGCCAGAACACAAAAACAGGGCACCCGGCTGCGGGTGCCCTGTTTTTGTATCGATTAGCCTGGCGCTGCTTAAGCGGGCTGTTTGGCTTGTAGCTTCTGCAGCTCGCGGTAGGTTTTCTGCGACTGCGCAGACTGGCGCTCCACGGCCTGGCGCATGGCGCCGGTGAGGGTATGGTCGTCGAGGGCGTCTTCGTAGGCTTTCAGGGCCCACTCCTCGCCGTAGATATTGGAGCCCAGGATGGCGCTTTCGTCGAAGCCGGTGATGGCGGCTTTGGCATCCATCCAGCCGCGGTAGAGCTTGCCTTTGGCGGTGGTGCTGGTCTGGCGCTCGTGGCCCTGCTGGCGCAGGTAGCCGTTCAGCTCGTTGGCGAACTGCTGGCTCTGGCTCACCAGCTGCTTGTAGTAGCCGCTGAGCTGGGGATCTTTGCTTTCGGCCGCGGCGCGCTGGTAGCCCTCTACCCGGTCATTCACGAAGTAGAGCAGCTCGTTGAGGGTGTCAGCCTGCTGGCCGTTGCTGGCTTTGGCCGCTTTGCCGGCTTTGTTGCCACTGAGCAGCTTGCTCACGCCAAATACGAGCAGGGCGCCGCCGAGTACTTTCTGGGTGGTGCTGAGCTTGCCGAGCAGGTCGCCCATGCTGCCTTTGCTGAGCAGCTGGCCGGCTTTGTTCAACAGGGAGCCGTTTTCAGTAGTGGAAGAAGTGTAGGACTGACCGTAGTTGTCTTCCTGCGTGGGGCGGGTAGGTTGCTGTGGTTGATTCATGAGATAGAACAGGTTAAGTGAATTCTGGCGGGGTTTACGGCGACATGAGCCGTAGTGTTAGGCTGAGCTTGGACCCGCCCCCATCCGAAACGCAGATAATGGGTCGGCAGGGCCGTATCTTGCGGCTTCATTTAGCTCCGTTTTTATGCTTGCTACTTTGCTCCGCACTTCTTTGGGTCGCCTGCGGGCCGTCGGGTTTCTGGAAGGAGTGTCGTTTCTGGTCCTGCTGGGCATTGCCATGCCGCTGAAGTACGCAGCCGGCCTGCCGGAAGCGGTGCGCGTGGTGGGCATGGCGCACGGGGTCTTGTTCGTCCTGTATGTGCTGCTGGTGGTGCAGGTGAGTCTGGAGCTGGGCTGGTCGTGGCGCAAGGCGCTGCTGGCGCTGGTAGTATCGGTGGTGCCGTTTGGCACGTTCTGGGCCGAGAAGAAGCTGTTTCAGGCGTAACGGTCTGCTTCTGCCCGCAGCACGCGCACCGTCACGAGGAGCTGGCCGAGGTGGCGCATGGTGTGTTCGGCGGCGTGCACCAGCAGCCCCAGCACGGTAGAAGGTAGCTGCGCCCGACCCACGCCGCGCCGCTCGGTGAGGGTGGCTTTGGGTGTTTGGCGCAACTGGCCCAGGGTGCGCTCTACCTGCTGGTGGAAGGCCTGCACCAGCGCGGCCGTAGTGCCGGGCGCGGTGCTGCCCTGCCCTTCGGCCCGCAGATATTCGATCTGGGCGGGTGTCAGGCTTTCGGCGCGGGCGTAGGTGGTTAGGCGGTCGAGCACGCCGGTGAGGTGCTGCAGGTGAAAGCCGGGCGAGGCCAGCCCGGCGGGCTTATGCCAGAGCAGGTGGTCGGGAAAGTCAGCCAGCAGTGCCGTCAGCTCTTCGCGGGCCTGCAGCAGAGCGTGGGCCACGGGCAGCAGCAGCGGCGAATAGTCGGGCAGCGGGCCGCGCAGCCATACTTCGGGGAGGTCAGGATAAGTTGGGGTCATGGGCTGAAAACCGGGCGGATGGGGAGTTGTTGGCGGGGTGCAGACAAATAACGCCGCTTAAAAGGGCTTCGCTGGCCCGCTTGGGCGTATCTTGCGCGTTATGTTAGAAGCATCCCGGCGCGGGCAAGCTATGCCCTGGTCGCCTTTTCGTAAGCTCACTCCTTTTGCCGATGCGGCCAAGCGGCGCGGCGTTATCGTGCATCACCTCAACATCGGCCAGCCCGATATCGAAACGCCGCCTTCGGTGCTGGCTGCCGTGCAGCAGGCCGATATCCGGGTGCTGGAATACAGTCCTAGCGCCGGCCACGACTCCTACCGCCGCAAGCTGGCCGGCTACTACCAGGGCGTGGGTATCGACGTGGTGGCCGAGGATATTCTGGTGACGGCGGGCGGCAGCGAGGCCATCCTGTTTGCCCTGCTTTCCTGCCTCAACCCCGGCGACGAGGTGCTGGTGCCGGAGCCGTTCTACGGCGCGTATCCGTCGTTTGCGGTGGCCGCGGGCGTGCACATCGTGCCCATCACATCGCATATTGAACAGGGCTACGCGCTGCCGCCCATTGCCGAGATGGAGCGCCTGCTGACGCCGCGCACCAAGGCCATTCTGATCTGCAACCCCAACAACCCGACCGGCTACGTATATAGCCGCGCCGAGCTGGAGCAGCTGCGCGACCTGTGCCTGCGCCGCCAGCTGTTTCTGCTCTCGGATGAGGCCTACCGGGAGTTTTGCTACGATGCGCCCTACGTGAGTGCCCTGCACCTGGCCGGACTGGAGCAGCATGTGGTGCTGCTGGACACCATCTCGAAGCGCTACAGCGCCTGCGGGGCCCGCATCGGGGCGTTGGTGACCAGGAATAAGGCCGTGCAGGAAGCGGCGCTGAAGTTTGCCCAGATGCGGGTGAGTCCGCCGGGGCTGGCGCAGCTGCTGGGCGAGGCCGCCACCGCGCTGCCCGCCACCTATTTCGACGGCACCAAGGCTGAATACCTGCACCGCCGCAACGTGCTGGTGGCGCGGCTGCAAGCCATGCCCGGCGTGACGTGCCCGGTGCCCAGCGGGGCCTTCTACGTGATGGTGCGCCTGCCCGTGGACGATACAGCCCGCTTCGCGCAGTGGCTGCTGGAAGCGTTTCAGCACGAGGGCCAGACGCTGATGATTTCGCCTGCCGCCGGCTTCTATGCCACGCCTGGCCTGGGCCGGCAGGAAGCGCGCCTGGCCTACGTGCGCAACGCCGATGAGCTGCATAAAGCCATGGATTGCCTGGAACGGGCGTTGGGGCAGTACCCAGGGCGCACCGCATAGCGAACAGTGAGTAGTAGAAACCACTGCCGTAACTTGCCGCGCGTCTGATTCTTCTTCCTGTTCTAAACCCGAAATATCCTTCTGGCCATGCCCTCCCCGACTGCCCCCGTCACCGCCGCCGCCGACCGCGCCGACCGCAAAAACTCGCTCAGCCTGCGCCTCTGGCACTGGGGCAGCGCGGCCGTTATTTCGGGTCTGCTCATCACCATTCTGTTTCTGTTCGTGATTCTGAAGATGAAGACCGTGGGGCCGGAGTTTCAGCAGGTGCTGCAGAAAGAAGGCGTAACGATGAGCCGGGAGCAGGTGCGCGGCCTCACGCGCATCATCTCGCACCGCATCTGGGACTGGCACATTTACCTGGGCGTCACGCTGGCGTTTCTGCTGCTGTATCGGGTGGTGCTGGAATTTTTTCAGCGCGGGCGGCAGCGCTTTTCCGTCAAGCTGCGCACGGCGCGGCAGCTGTTTCGCCAGCAGGGCACCGACCTGCGCGACGTGCGCCACTCGCTGGTAGTGAAGTATTCTTACCTGGCTTTCTACCTGATGCTGACGGTGATGGTGACCACGGGCCTGATGCTGGTGTATGCCGATGATTTTGAAGTACTGGAAAAGCTGGAGCACACGGTGGAAGAAGTGCACAACTTCACCATGTACCTGATTATTGCCTTCATCGTGCTGCATGTGGCGGGCGTGGTGTGGGCCGAGTCTACCAAAAACAAAGGCATCGTATCGGATATGATAAATGGGGGCGACTAGTGCGCCCTTTTGTCATCCTTCATCTGGCGTACGCTTGCGCAGGGCCTTATCACGGTAGAAAGAACGACAACTGGTTGATACAACTCGCTATGGCGTTATAAGGTCCTTCGCAAGCGTACGCTAGATGAAGGATGACAGATTTTTTGACTCTCCAAACAGCTTCAACTATTCCGTTTCCCACATTTTTTTCCTGATAAATGCGTTCTTTTTTACTGAAATCGGCCGGCGGCCTGGGCGGCTTGCTGCTGGCGCTGGCCCAGCCGGCGGCGGCGCAAACGGCGGCCACCCCCAACCGCTTCCTCACCGATAGCCTCGACAGCTACGTGCAGCGCGGCCTGCGGCAATGGGAAGTGCCTGGTCTGGCCATTGTGGTGGTCAAAAACGGCAAAGTGGTGGTCAGCAAGGGCTACGGCGTGCGGGCCGTGGGCAAGCCCGAGCCCGTGGATGCCAACACGCTGTTCATGATTGCCTCCAACACCAAGCTCTTCACCGGCACCGCCCTGGCCCACCTCGACGAGCAAAAGAAGATTTCGCTCGACGAGCGGGCCAGCAAGTACCTGCCCGGCTTCCAGCTCTACGACTCGGCCGCCTCCCGCCTCGTGACGGTGCGCGACCTGATGGGCCACCACTTCGGCTTCAAAACCTTCCAAGGCGACTTTTCCTTTTTCAACTCCAATCTGAGCCGCGAAGACATCATCTACCGGATGCGGCTGATGAAGCCCGGCGGCCAGTTTCGCCGCGAGTACGGCTACTGCAACTCCGGTTTCGTGGCCGCCGGCCAGGTGATTCCGGCCGCTACGGGCGGCACCAGCTGGGAAGAATATGTGCGCCAGAACATTCTGCGGCCGCTGGGCATGAGCAGCACGAGCATGAACTCGCAGGGCTTTGAGCAGCAGCCCAACCACGCGCTGGCTTACTCCAATACCTTCGGCCCGCTGGCCCCGGTGCCCTTCGACAACTGGGACAACATGGGCCCCTGCGCCAGCATGACCTCCAACGTGACGGATCTGGCCAAGTGGCTGCAGTTTCAGCTCGATTCGGGTCGCTACCAGGGCCAGCGCGTGCTGCCGTGGAGTGTGCTGCGCAAAACCCGCGACGCCAACACCGTACTCAGCGCCCGCAAGTCGCCGGTGCTGCCCACGCACTTCACCACCTACGGCCTGGGCGTGCTCAGCACCGACTACAACGGCAAGCAGGTATTCTGGCACACCGGTGGGGCCTCCGGGCAGGTCAGCAACGTGTGCTTTGTGCCCGAAGAAGGCCTGGGCATCGCCATTCTGACCAACAACGACAACCAGAGCTTCTTCGAGGCCCTGCGCTACCAGATTCTGGACAGCTATCTGGGCGTGCCCTACGCCGACCGCAGCGCGTTTTTCCTGAAGCGGGCCAAAGCCGCCCGCCTCGTCGACAACCCCACCAAGAAGCTGGACGCGCGGGTGAGCAAGAAAGCCAAGCTGCCAATGAAGCCTGAAGCCTACACCGGCAACTTTGAAAATGCATTGTTTGGCTCCATCATCATCGCGCCCAAAAACAAGCAGCAGCTCCTGGTGCGCTTCCCCACCCATCCCGGCCTCACCGCCACGCTCGACTACATGGACGGCAACGAGTTCCGCTGCACCTATTCCAACCTCGTGTTTGGGGTGCAGCCGGCCGTGTTCAAAGTGGAAGGCGGCAAGGTAACCTCCGTGCAGCTGCAGGCCAACGACTACGTGGAACAAGACCCGTACGTGTTCAGCCGGCGGTAAATTTCGGTGGTCGTCATTTCAAACAAAAAACCGCCCGGACCAGCAGTCCGGGCGGTTTTTTGTTTGAAAGAATGGCGGTAAATTCGGCGGTAAGCCGGAGTACTGTCGGGAAGATTTTTCGGCCTGATTTTTAGGCGGCTCCGGCATTCACCTCACGCTTTCCTGTTTTCTCCGCCATGCCTGCCCGTTTCCTTGTCTCCGCTCTTTTTTTCGGGCTGCTGCTGACGGCCCTGCTGGGCTTTAGCGCGGGCCCGCGCCCTGCTTCGCCGCCGGCTACTATTTCGCTGCGCATCAACGGTTTGCCCATTGCTACCGACACGCTGGGCTCGCGCATTTTCGTGGGCACCAACCACACGTTGCGTCTGAACATCATCCGGGCCAACGACCCCGACGGTGAAGGCCTCACCATCCTCATCGACCGGTTTCCGCTAACCCCCGGCACCTACGCCTTCCAGGAAATCCTGAGCGGCCACAACCGCGACGCCTCTTACCGCTACCAGCAGGTGGCGGCCTACTCCAAATCGTGCCCCGACAACCCCGGTCTGGTGAAAATAACGGCCGTGGACACCGTGCGCAAAGTGCTGACCGGCTCCTACCACTGCCAGGTCTGCGAATCGGGCCGCGGGGCGCGGCGGTTTACGATGACGGGCGCGTTCAGCTTTCCGTATGAGGAGGAGTAACGGAGCCTCACCCCCGGCCCCTCTCCCGAGGAGAGGGGCCGGGGGTGAGGCTACAGCGTGGCCATATCAATCACGAAACGGTAGTGCACGTCGCCTTTCAGCATCCGCTCATACGCCTCGTTGATTTGGCTGATCGGAATAACTTCCACGTCGGACATGATGTTGTGCTCGGCGCAGAAATCCAGCATTTCCTGGGTTTCCTCTATGCCACCGATGAGCGAGCCGGCCACGCGGCGGCGCTTGGCAATCAGGTTGAAGGCGTGCAGCTGCGGGGCTTCGGGCGGCACACCGAGCAGAATCATGGTGCCGTCGCGGCGGAGCAGGTTCACATACAGGCCCAGGTCCAGCGGGGCCGATACGGTGTTGATGATGAAGTCGAAGTAGTTGGTCACGCTTTTCAGCTGGGCCTCGTCTTTGGTCACCACAAACTTGTGGGCCCCCAGCTTTTTGGCATCGGCTTCCTTATTAGGCGAGGTGCTGAGCACGGTTACTTCGGCACCCATGGCGGCGGCCAGCTTCACGGCCATGTGGCCCAGGCCACCCAGGCCCATCACTGCTACCCGGTCGCCGGCGCCCACTTTCCACTGCCGCAGCGGCGAGTAGGTGGTGATGCCGGCGCACAGCAGCGGTGCCACCCGCTCCAAAGCCAGCTTCTCCGATATTTTGAGCACGAAATGCTCGTTTACCACAATCTGGTTGGAATAGCCGCCCTGCGTGGACTTGCCGGTTTCTTTCTCGATGCCCGCGTAGGTGCCCGTAAAGCCCACTTCGCAGTACTGCTCCAGGTTTTCCTGGCAGCTGGGGCAGGTGCGGCAAGAGTCGACCATGCAGCCCACGCCGGCCAGCTCGCCGGCCTGGAAGCTCTTCACATGGTTGCCGACGCGCACCACGCGGCCTACTATTTCGTGGCCGGGCACCATCGGGAACATGGCGCCGCCCCATTCGTCGCGCACCTGGTGCAGGTCGGAATGGCACACGCCGCAAAACAGAATTTCGATCTGAACATCGTGCGGGCCCACGTCGCGGCGCTCGAAGGAAAAGGGTTCGAGGGGCGCGTGCACGGCGGGGGCCGCGTAGCCTTTGGCTGGAATCATGGTCAGGGGTGTTAGGTAAAAAGAAAGCGAATCAGGATAACCCAGCCTCGGCCCGAAGGTTTGCGGCGGCCGGCGGGGGCGGCGTGCCGGTGCGTAGCGCCGCCTCTACCTGCGCCCGCATCCGCTCCAATGACTGGTGGGCGAAGCGGCGCTGCAGAATGCGCCCAAACAGCTTGAAGCCCAGCCAGTAGAACGGGTTGCGGATGCGGCCCACCTGCGAAAAAGCGTGAATGTGAAACGTGACCCGGCCGGTGCCTAGGTTTTTGTGCACCGTAAACTCAATCTGGCCCCGCTCGAAGTGGCCTTCGAGGGTGCGGTAGTTGTAGCCCCACACCTGCTCCTGGGTGCCGTCGGGCAGACGGCGCGTCTCATCCGTCACGCCGCCGATGCGCACGCCGAACCAGAAGGTGAAGAACAGAAACTGCGCCCGCAGCACCATGGTGCGCTCCTCTAGGGGCGCGTCGGGCACGAAAATGCCGGTTATCAGATCGGAAGGCGGGAAGGTGTAGGCCCGCAAAATCTGCTGGGCGGCCCGCCAGGGGCCGTTTTCGGCGGGCGGGCCGGGGGCTTCGGCGGGCAGCTCGGTGTCGTAGTCGTCGATGCGCCAGCCGGTTTCGGCGGTGTACTCACTCACGCGCTCCAGGTCGAAATTAACCTTGGCCTTGCCGAAGGCTTCGAGGCGGGCCTTCTGCACTTCCCAGAGCGGCGGCGCCGTGGCGGCGACGGGTAGCGGGCTACTGGTCGGGATTGGCATCGTCGTGCTTTATGGTTTCCACACTTACCGGCCCTACGGCCTGGCCGCCGCTTTCTTCGGCCACTTTGGCACAAAATAGCTCCCAGGTCTGCTGTTGCACGGTTTTGCCAATGCCCAGCGTGTCGTAGGTGAAGGCCACCAGGCCGTCGCGGGAGCGGGCCCAAGAGTGAATCTCGAAGCGCAGGCGGCCTTTCTCGCCGGCCGGCAGCTCGCGCAGGCTGAAGCGGATGCGGCCGGCTTCGGGGTGGTTTTCGAGCGTAATCAACTCGAAGTGGTCGTCGGCGGTTTCGGTCACGCGCACGGTGCCGTTCCAGGGGCCCAGAATTTTGATGCTGAACTCGTCGCCTTTCTCCAGGCCATTGGGGTGGCCCTTGGTCTTCTCAAACTCGGCCAGCAGATCAGGCGAGTAGTGCTCTACGTTGCATTTGATGTGCTGCATCAGCTGCCGGGCCGTGAGGCGCGGCGCGGCAATATCGATACAGTAGATGCGCTCAAAAAGGGGGCCGGCGCCGGTGGCGGCGGGCTGTTCGGGTTTTTTCATAGCGGCGGGCCGGGGTGGGTAGCGTAGCGAGGAAAGGACTGCTGCTGCTAACGCAGGCACCCGACGCGGGGTTAGCGCCGGTACGGAGCCGGTACGTGAGCCGGCCATTTTTCCGCGTACTTTCGGTCCGAATTTATCCTTGCCTGCTTTCCGCCTATGCTTTCCCCCCGAATTCAGCGAATTCTGCTCAACCCGCGCCTGGTGCTGGGGTTGTACGTGGTGCTTACCATCGTTGTCTCGTTTCAGCACTACTTCAAGGGCCAGTTTTCCTACCACAACTACCGCACGTTCGTTGACCCATTTTTCCTGCTGCTGAAGGGCCAAACGCTCTATCAGCCGATGCCCGACAACTTCAACGAAATCTATAAGTACAGCCCGGCTTTCGCGCTGTTTATGGCCCCGTTTGCCGTGTTGCCCGACTGGCTGGGCCTGCTGCTCTGGAATGCGCTGAACAATGTCGTGTTCTACACCGCCGCGCGTCGCCTGTTTCCGGATGTGCGCCGGCAGCTGCTGTTTCTGCTGCTCTGCCTCATCGATATGATGACGGCCCTGCACAACAGCCAGGCCAACTGCCTATTGGTGGGCCTGATGCTGTGGACCTACATCAATCTGGAAAACGAGAAATATAGCTGGGCCGGGCTGTGCGTGGCCCTGGCGGCGCTCATCAAAATCTACGGCATCGGCATCGGGCTGATTTTCCTGTTTTACCCGCAGCCCATCCGCAACGGCGCGGTGGCCTTTGCCTGGCTGGCGCTGCTGGCTTTCACGCCGCTGCTGGTGGTGTCGTGGCCGAATTTCCGGATGATTTACCAGGACTGGTTGGCCGTGGTGCGCGAGTCGGCCACGGGCATTCAGCTCTCGCTGATGGGCGTGCTCGAAAGCTGGTTTGGGGTGGCTCCCACGGCTAAGGGCGTGGTGCAGGCAATTGGAATGTTGCTGCTGCTGGCTCCGCTGGTCTGGTTCCGCTTCTGGCGCGAGGCCGACTACCGCCGCCTCTACGTGGCCTCCATCCTGATTTTTGTAGTGATATTCAATCAGATGGCCGAGTCACCCACGTTTATTATTGCCGTGGCGGGGTTCATGTTCTGGTTTATTTGGTACGGGCGCGGCACGCGGCTGGGCTGGGCCCTGTTTGCGCTGGTGCTCATCTTCACCACTCTCTCCGCCACCGACCTGAACCCGCCCGCCCTCCGCCACGCCTATTTCGACGTGTACAAGCTCAAGGCAGTACCGATGATTCTGGCCTGGGCCGTTATTCAGGCGCAATTGCTGCTGTATCCGCGGTGGCGGGCGCGGCTGCAGGCAGCAGCGGCCGAATCAGCTCAGCTTGCCCCGACCGAAATAGCCTAAGCCGTTCGTCTTTCCGTATCGCAAAGCCTCGCCCCTGCCCGTATAGCAGGCGGCGAGGCTTTTTTGTGCCCCGCTCGCGCCGCCCGAACATCAACTCACCATTTCACTATCTCACCATCTCACTTATGTACCGCCCCTACCACCCGCCGGCCGATCCGCTGATCGTGCGCGAGCTGACCCAGGTGCAGCAGGAAATGCGCAGCCACGTGCGCCTGCTGCCGCTGGGCCACGAGCCGGCCTTCATTGCCGGCTGCGACTCGTCGTTTCCGACGCCCGAAACCATTCTATCGGTGGTGGTGCTACTGCGGTTTCCGTCGCTGGAAGTGGTGGAGAAGGTGTGGCACGCAGGGCCGGTGGAGGTGCCCTACATTCCGGGCCTGCTCTCGTTTCGCGAAGCGCCGAATGTGCTGAAAGCCTACGAAAAGCTCCGGCAGAAGCCCGATATTATCATGGTAGACGGGCACGGCATCGCGCATCCGCGGCGCATGGGCATTGCCGCCCACATAGGCGTACTGCTCGATATGCCCACCTTCGGCGTGGCCAAGCAGAAGCTGACCGGCGCGTATCAGGAGCCGGGCCATGCCAAAGGCAGCACCAGCTTGCTTTTGGATAAAAGCGGCGAGGTGCTGGGCGAAGTCATTCGCTCGAAAGACAAGGTGCTGCCGCTGTTCGTGAGTCCCGGCCACCGCTGCGACCAAGCCACGGCCACCCGCCTCACGCTGGCCTGCCTGCGCGGCTACAAGCTGCCCGAGCCCACCCGCTTGGCCGATCATTGGGCCGAGGAATTCAAAAAGGAGCTACGGTAATGTGCATTAGCGCTTTGAAAAAGAACGTCATGCTGAGCTTGTCGAAGCATCTCGCGTGCTGACTTCGGATTACTAATCTGACATCAGCACGCGAGATGCTTCGACAAGCTCAGCATGACACCTTCTTTCTACTGATTCACCGCCTCAAACGCCTCGCGCAGCGCCCCCAACGACTCGCCCGCCGCCGCGGGCAGCCCTAGCAGCCGCGCCACCGCAGCATACACCGGCCGGGGCGAAGCCGCATCGCCCATGATACCCCGCGCCAATGGCTGCTGCTGCGACTTGGAAAGCTTCAGGCCATCGGGACCGGTGAGCAGCGGATGGTGATGGAAGCGGATGCGGTGGGCATTGAACGCGGCGGTTTCGGGGAGTTGCCGGGCCAGCCAGAGCTGGGCGGCGGTGCTGGCCTGCAGGTCGAGGCCGCGCACGATGAGCGTAGTGCCCAGGCGCAAATCGTCGATGATAGAAGCCAACTGATAGGCGGCAATGCCGTCCTTTTTGCGCACCACAAAATCAGGCATTTGCTGGCCCAGCGGCACTACAGTTTCGCCCTGCCAGGCATCCAGGAAGCGAATTTCCAGGGCCGGCGGCACCCGCGCGCGCCAGGCGGCACCGGGCGTATCGAAGGGCACTTCGGTTTCGGCGGGGCTGGTGCGGGAGCGGGTGCTGGCGTAGAGCAGGCCGGGCACCTGGGCCAGCCGTTGGAGCGCCAGTTCGTACGCGGGCAGGTGGTGGAGCTGCGAATAGTTTTGCTCAAAATCGGCGGGGCCGGCGGGGCCGTGGTCGTAGTCGAGGCCGAGCCATTCGATGGTGCGGAAGATGTTTTCCAGGTACTGCGGGCGCAGGCGGGCGCGGTCCAGGTCGTCGATGCGCAGGTGTAGCTTGCCGTGGGCGCGGCGGGTGAGCAGCCAGGTCAATACAAAGTTGACGGCATTGCCCAAGTGCAGAAAGCCGCTGGGCGTGGGCGCGAGGCGGGAGATGATGGGAGAGGCAGACTGGCTCATGGCAACGACGGCCGCAAGGTACTACGGCCGCATCAACCGTGCGAAAAACACACGCGGAATGGCTCTACACACCACTGTTCCAGCGGCCGGATTAAACGCCGAGGCCCGGCCGTAGTCCAAGCCAGCACCTCCTTACTTTGCGGCTCCATGAAACACGCTCTACTTTCCTTTCTGTTGCTGGCTGGGCTATTGGCAGGCACTGCCCAAGCCCAGCAAACGCTGTATTTTCCGCCCCCGCCGGCGGTCGGCACCTGGGCCACCACCACGCCCCAGAGTCTGGGTTGGTGCCAGCCTCAGCTCGATTCGCTCTATAATTTTCTGGGCCGCAAGCACACCAAGTCGTTTATCGTGCTCAAAGATGGCCGGCTGGTGCTGGAGCGCTACTACGGCACCTACACCCAAGATTCGGTGCATTACTGGGCTTCAGCGGGCAAATCACTGACGGCCATGTTGGTGGGCATTGCGCAGCAGGAAAGCCTGCTCAGCCTCACCGACAGCACCTCGCGCACGCTGGGCCGGGGCTGGACTTCGGCCCCCGCGCGCAAGGAAGGCCGCATCACGCTGCGCCACCAGCTCACCATGACCACCGGCCTCGACGACACGCCGCCCGCGCCCTGCGACAACGAAAGCACCTCCCCCGGCTGCCTGCTCTACCGCACCGATGCCGGCACCCGCTGGGCTTACCACACCGGTCCCTACCGGCGGTTGCTGGATGTGGTGGCCCAGGCCAGTGGCCTCGCCATCAATCAGTTCACCAACCAGCGCCTGGCCTCCCGCATTGGTATGAGCGGGGCGTGGGCCAACGGCATCTACTACAGCCGGGCCCGCGACATGGCCCGCTTTGGCCTGCTGGCCCTGGCCCGTGGCACCTGGAACGGTGCCGCCATTCTGCGCGACACGGCATATTTCCGGCAGATGACCACGCCTTCGCAGCCGCTGAACCGCAGCTACGGCTACCTGTGGTGGCTCAATGGCCAAAGCTCCTACCAGCTGCCTGGCCCCCAGCAAACCGTTTTTTCCGGCCCGCTCATTCCCACCGCCCCCGCCGACCTTGTTGCCGCGCTGGGCAAAAACGACCAGAAAATCTACGTGGTGCCCAGCCTGGGGCTGGTGGTGGTGCGCCAGGGCAATTCGGCCGATAGTCCGCGCCTGGCCGTTTCCTCCTTCGACACCGAACTCTGGCGCTACCTGATGGCCGCTATGCAGTGCCGCCCGCTGGCCACCCAAAACGCCATTGCCCAGGCCGCCGCCCAGGTTTTTCCTAACCCGGCCACGCAGACCCTAACCGTTTCCGCCGTGCCGGCTGCCCGCCGGCTGTGCCTGCTCGATGCCACCGGCCGCGTGGTGCGGGAGTTGGTGGTAGCCGGCGAAGCCTCGATGTCCGTAGCGGAGCTGCCCGCCGGGCTGTATCTGCTGCACTGGCTGAGCGCTGAAAGCCGCGTGCTGGCCGTGCGCCGGGTGGTGAAGCAGTAGGAACCCGCGAGTTTCTTTTATTATAGCATTTACGCAACCGCGGCAAAAGCTAGCCCCAGCGGGGCGGCATATCGGTAGCAGTAACGGGCAAAAGCGGTCGAAGCCCCAGCGGGGCGACACCTTCGTTCAACGATAGGTGCCGTCCCGCTGGGGCTCTGGTCTTTCAGCGGCTTTGGCTACTACCGACATGCCGCCCCGCTGGGGCTTAAAAACCGACCTTTTGCGTAAGTCTTGTATCAGTGAATTAAGAGAAAAAGCCCTTCGGAGCATTCCGAAGGGCTTTTTCTCTTAATTCACTGATATTTTAGCGGGCGCCGGGTGGGCAGTGCTCTTTTAGGAATTGGGTGAAGGTGGTGGCCAGGTGGCGGCTGGTACCTTCGCCTTCCGAGATGCTGTGCGTACGGTTCGGGTAGGCCATCATCTGGAAGGGCTTGTTGTGCTTGACAAGCTCATTGATCATCTGCTCGGCGTTGTTGTAGTGCACGTTGTCGTCGCCGGTGCCGTGGATGAGCAGCAGGTTGCCGCGCAGGTTTTTGGCGTAGTTCAGGGGCGAGTTATCCACAAAGTGGTGCTTGTCTTCGGGCAGCAGCCCCATGTAGCGCTCCTGGTAGATGTTGTCGTAGTTGAGCTGATTGTCGACGGCGGCAATGGAAACGCCGGTTTTGTAGATCTGCGGGTACTGAAACAGCAGGTTCAGCGTGCTGGACCCGCCGCCGCTCCAGCCCCACACGGCCACGCGGCTGGTGTCGATGAAGGCATGGCGCTTCAGCAGCTCCTTGGCCGCCATCGCCTGGTCGCGGATGTTGATTTTGCCGATGTTGTGGTAGATGGATTTGCGCCACTCGCGGCCTTTCGGGGCGGGCGCGCCACGACCTTCCACGGAGGCGTAGATGTAGCCGTCATCGGCCATGCTGCCCGCATACAGGCGGTTGAAGCCCGTGCCGAAACGGTCTACCACCGTCTGGCTGGCGGGCTCGCCGTACACGTAGAACACGATGGGGTATTTCTTGGCGGGGTCGAAGTTGGTGGGCTTCACCATCCAGCCGTCCATCGTAATACCGTCCTCAGTTTTCACCTGGAAGAACTCCGGCTTGGGCAGCTTGATGCTCTTGGCCCGCTCCGACACCTCGCCGCCGCTCAGGCGCTTATGCTCGGGCAACGACACCACATCGGCCACCGGGTAAGTGGTGCTGTTGGAGAAGTTGTGCAGGGCCAGGCGGCCGTTGGGCGAAATGTCGTAGCTGTGCGAGCCGGCCAGCTCTTTCGGTGTCACGCGCTCGGCTTTGCCGCCTTTCAGGGCCACTTTGTAGAGGTAGCTCTGGGTGGCATTGTCCGGCGAGGCCATGAAGTAAATCGTGCCGTTCTTCTCGTCAATCAGGCTTACGCTGATTACGTCGTAGTTGCCCTTGGTGAGCAGCTTCTCCTGGCCCTTGCGGTCGATGGTGTAAATGTGGCGCCAGCCGTCTTTCTCGCTAAGCCAGATAAAGCGCTTGCCGCCCTCAATCCAGTCCCAGCCCACAGCTTCGCTTTTGGCATCAATCCAGGCCTTCTCCGTTTCGCTGTGCACAGGCTTCACCTCGCCGGTAGCGGCGGTGCAAAGCATGATTTTGCTTTCGTTCTGGCGGCGGTTCAGCTGCTGCACAATCAGCTCCGAGGAGTTGTTGGCCCACTCCATACGGGGCAGGTAGTGCTGCACGGCATCCCCCGGAATCTTCATCCAAGTGGTAGCGCCGCCCTGCACGGGCACCACCCCGATGCGGGCCATGCTGGGGTCCTCGCCCACCACGGGGTACTCTACCGGCACCGTGAACGGGTACAGCGAGTCGGTGGTGTTCAGCATGAGGTAGTTTTTGGTTTTAGCCGCATCGAGCTGCCAGTAGGCAATGCTCTGGCCATTGGGGGCCCAGCGGAAACCGTCGCGGCAGTCCAGCTCCTCCTCATATACCCAGTCGAAGGTACCGTTGATGAGCGTGCGGGTGCCATCGGTGGTCAGGGGCCGGATGGTGCTGCCGGCCAGGTCTTCCACGTAAATATTATGCTCGCTCACGTAGGCCACCTGCTGGCCGTTGGGCGAGAATTTGGCGAACATCAGCGACGATTCCGGGCGGCCCTTGCCGAGCTGCTTCAGGGTTTTGGCGGCCGTGTCATACACCCAGTAGTCGCCGCGGGTGTCGTAGCGCCATACTTTTTTGGTGTTGGTATGAATGAGGACTTTCTGGCCGTCGTCGGAGAGCGAGAAGCGGCGCACTTCCAGCGGTGCGGTTTGGCCCTGGGGCGTCAGCTGGGCCTTGCTGACCAGCACCGTGCGCTTGGTGCCATCACGGGCGTCGAGCTGTACGATTTCGTCGTTGTCGGCCTTCATGTAGCCGTTGCCGTCTTTGGTCCATTGGGTGCCGGGCCCGAACTGGGCGGAGGCGGCCCCCACGAATAGCAGCTGGAAAAGCACGACCGCCGCGGCCATTTTCCGCGTGAGAATTCTGAGCATAAACAACTTTTAATGGGGAGAAGAGAGTGAAAGGAAGGGCAAATTACGCATTGGTTGCTATTGGCCGGCGCGGGATCTGGCCGAGTGTGTCAACTGACGGGCTTTGGCGGCCAATGTTGCTTGCTACCCGCCCTCCGGCCACGCATGCTGGGCCAGCTTCTCAGCCCTAGTGGGAAGGCATGTTTGAACTTTTCAGCGCTATCAATGTATGTACATATATCAACTACCACCGCCGACCGTAGCCCGCACATTTTCGCCGGGCCAAACCGGCGGCCCTAATGCAGTAAAAGCAGCGCTTGATGAAAACCGCCCCCACTACCTACCCCGTCCACGACCTGATTCGCAGCCGCTGGAGCCCGCGCTCCTTTGCGCCCACGCCCGTAGCGCCCGAAGCGGTGAGTCAGCTTTTTGAAGCCGCTTCCTGGGCCGCCAGCGCCATGAACGAGCAGCCCTGGCGCTACCTCTACGCCCACCGCACCGACACCGAAGCCTTCCAAAAACTAGTCGATTGCCTAATGCCCGGCAACCAGCCCTGGGCCCGCAACGCCGCCGTGCTGGTGCTGGCCTTGGCCAAAACCCACTACGACAACGGCACCCCCAACGGGGCGGCCCTCCACGACCTGGGCCTGGCCAACGGCAACCTGATTCTGGAAGCCACGGCCCTGGGCCTGCACGGCCACTTCATCGGCGGCTTCGACCGCGCCAAAGCCCAGGCAGCTTTCGATTTGCCCGCAAGCCTGCAGCCCGTCGTGATGATTGCGCTGGGCTACCAGGGCGAGGCCGAGCAGCTGGAAGAGCCGTTTCTGAGCCGGGAAAAGGCCGCCCGACAGCGCAAGCCGGTGGCGGAAATTGCGTTTCACGAGCAGCTGCCTGCTTAACTACTTTTTCGGTTAGTCGGAGTCCGGGTGGCCGGTAGCTTAGCCGTCAGAAGCCTTTCCGGATCCGGAAAGGCTTCTTTTTTTGGCCGTGCCGTGGCGACATACCTCGGCTGGCTGGTGCTGAAAAACCTCCAGCTGAAACGCTTTTTCAGTCGGAAACCGGAACTTGATACACCTTATTTCCGCGCTTGAGCTGGGCTATAAAGCCTACCTGATTTCGGCCCGCTTACCCTAGCTCGACAGGAGCGCGAAAAGCAAAATTCATATTTTCAAAGCCCGCCGTGTTTGCCACTAAGGCATTATCATTCACACTATTATCCACAAATAAATACTGCGCAAGGCAGGCATTTCACGTCCGATTCCCTGCGCATTAGCCTAGCGGAACAGGTCGGGTGAAAAAGTTCCTGGGCCGGCCGGGTATTGCTGCCGAACCCTCATTTCACAACAACCTTATAGTACGGGGCAAGGTATATAGGCTCGATTCAATACGGATTGAGTCAAACTTTTAACCCCCGTTCCATATGAAACTACCTCTTACATCCGCTACGAAGGCCCTCGGGCTCGGGCTGGCGTTGGTGGCTGCCCTGCCCCACACGGGGCAAGCACAAAGCTCCGAGCGAAAAACGGGCATCAGCCTCTATGGTACTACCTGGCAGTACCACGGCGACCTGGGTTCCGAATGGTTCAAGAGCGACAAGATTGAGTTCGGTGCCGGCCTGCGCATAAACCGCTACGTGACGCCGGGCGTCGATTTGGGTCTGGACATGAGCTACGGCGAAATGGCCTTCTCGGGCAATCCACCCAAAAACACGGATTTCAACTTCAGCGGCTTCCGGGCCAATGTGGTGAACATCGGCATTCCCGTGAAGCTGAAGCTGAACAACGGCTGGGCCTTTAAAGAGGACGCCGTCATTGCTCCTTACCTGAGCCTGACCCCCGGCGTATTCTTCGCCAGCACCGACCGCTTCAAAGTGGGTGGCGGTGCGCCCGACAACCGTGACCTGTACGCCTGGGATCTGAAAGGCGCGGCCGGTATCACGTTCCAGTTTTCGCCAGCCGTGGCTGTTTTCGTAGAAACCAGCCAGCACTATGCCACCACCGACCAAGTGGACGGCATCACGGAAAAAGGCAACATCAACGACCGCTACCTGCAACATTCGGCCGGTCTTACCTTCAACTTGGGTAAAACCATTGATACCGACGGCGACGGTGTAAGTGATAAAAAGGACAAATGCCCCGGCACCCCCACGGGCGTAGCCGTAGATGCCAATGGCTGCCCACTTGATGGCGACGCCGACGGTGTTCCGGATTATCAGGATAAGTGCCCCACCGAGAAAGGCCTGGCGGCGCTGGAAGGCTGCCCCGACCGCGACGGTGATGGTGTGCGCGACGGCGACGACGCCTGCCCCGATACCCCCGGCAAGGCGGAGCTGAAAGGCTGCCCAGATGCTGATAACGATGGCGTGACCGATGCCAACGACAAGTGCCCCGGCACCCCGGCTGGTGTTTCGGTAGATGCCAGCGGCTGCCCACTCGACCGTGACGGTGATGGTGTTCCAGATTACCAGGACCGCTGCCCAGATCGTGCCGGCCCAGCCTCGAACAAAGGCTGCCCCGAAATGAAAGTGGAGGAGAAGAAGAAGCTCCAGGAAGCCACCAAATACATCCAGTTCGAATTCGATAAAGCGACGCTGAAGCCGATTTCGTTCCCGACGCTGAATGGTCTGGTAGAGATTCTGAACGCCTATCCTGACTACTCGCTGGGTATTTCGGCCCACGCCGATAACAAAGGCGACGATGCGTACAACCTGCGTCTGTCGGATGCCCGCGCCGCCTCGGCCCGCACCTACATGCTCAGCAAAGGTATCCCCGCCGACCGGATTGTGTCGCATGGCTACGGCGAAACCAAGCCGATTGCCGACAACGCCAAGGAGTCGGGTCGCGCCATCAACCGCCGCGTAGAGTTCGACGTGTACCTGCCCGGTGACCCGAACCCTGCCGAAACCAAGTATGGCCCAGCCCCGGAAATTCCTGCCGCCCCCGTGAAAGCAGCTCCGGTGAAGAAAGCCCCGGTGAAAAAGGCTCCGGTACGGAGAAAGTAACCCATTGACCTTCGGGTCAGTACTTCAGAAAGCGGCCAGCTCCATAGCTGGCCGCTTTTTTTGGCCCATGCCACGCTGCCCTAGTTGTACTATGTCGGAGCCCCGGCAACTAGGTTGCTCTTGCTTACAACCTACCGGATTTGTCCTGCGTTAAAATCCCAACTCCCTGTTTTTTTCATTCTAAACTCAGACGTTATGAAAACGCTCAAAGGATATGTAGCCCTGTTTTCCACGGTTTTGCTGCTCAGCGCTACCCTAGCCCCCGAAACTGCTCAGGCCCAGACTACCCAGCCGGCTAAGAAAGGCTGGAGCGGCAAAGCCAAAGGCGCGGCCATCGGCACCGGCGTGGGGGCTGTGGGCGGAGCCGTAATAGGCGGCACGAAAGGCGCGGTAATCGGTGGCGTAACCGGAGCCGCCGCCGGGGCCGTGATTGGCCGCAAAAAGGACAAGAAAAAGACCCCCGTACGCTACGAGCAGTACTCGAAGCAATAGCTTGGCCAGCGGCCTTGCGGCCATGTTTTGCATTTCCTGAAAGGGCTTCCGCCACGCTGGCCGGAAGCCCTTTTTTGCGGGTGCCACCCTTTCGAGCCACCACTTCCAAACCGTATAGCCACTAACTGCTACTTTGCGGCGCTGTTGCCTCACCTCTTACCAAACGCCCATGACTACCTGGCTCCGAACCACCCTGGCTCTTTTTGCCCTGCTCACGCTTTGCGGGCCGCAGACCCAGGCCCAGACCACCGTGCAGGGCAGCATCCGGAGTGGCGGGCTGCGCCGCGACTACCGGCTGTATGTGCCGGCGGCCTACCGCCCCACTACCGCCGTGCCGCTGCTGTTCAACCTGCATGGCTACGGCTCCAATAACCTGGAGCAGGAAAACTACGGCGACTTTCGCGCCATTGCCGACACGGCCAACTTCCTCGTAGTGCACCCGAATGGCGTGGCAGATGGTAGTGGAACCCGGTCCTGGAACACGTTTGCGCCTCCCGGTCCGGGTATCGACGACGTCGCCTTTCTCTCGGCTCTCATCGACAGCCTGAAGCTGACGTACAACATCGATAATGACCGAATTTATAGCACCGGCATGAGCAATGGCGGCTTCATGAGCTACGAGCTGGCCGGGCGGCTGAGCGGGCGCATCGCGGCGGTGGCCTCGGTCACGGGCAGCATCGTGCAGAGCCGGCTGAATGCCTTCGCGCCCCAGCACCCTATGCCCATCCTCGAAATTCATGGCACCGCCGATGGCACCGTTCCCTACAACGGCAACTTCCTGTTTCTGCCCATCCCAACGGTACTCAACTACTGGGTGCAGTTCAACGGCTGCCTGCCCACCCCGGTGGTCACGCCGGTGCCCGATACCAACACCACCGACGGCAGCACGGCCGAGCGGTCGGTGTGGAGTGGTGGGCGCAATGGCAGCGTGGTAGAACACTACCGCATCATCGGGGGCGGCCACACTTGGCCCGGCTCGGCCTTCACCACCGGCGTCACCAACCGCGACATCAGCGCCAGCCGCGAAGTGTGGCGCTTTGTGCGGCGCTTCCGCCTTAGCCGCCTCAGCACGCCGCTGGCTACGGCCAGTGCCACGCCGACCATCACGCCGGCCAGCTACCCGAACCCCTTCACTACTCGCCTGATGCTGCCAGCTGGCACCAACCTGCGGCCCGGCCATCTGAGCGTGACCGATGCCCGCGGCCGCCGGATGCCGGTGGTGGTGCAGGCGGCCGGCGGCGGCAGTTTCTACATCCCCACCGGGGCGTGGGCAGCGGGTATCTATCTACTGCGCACGGAAATGAACGGCAAGGTGTATGCGCAGAAAGTAGCAAAGCAGTAGATGCCGCAATAGGCCGGCCCTGCGTAGTGTGTCAGTTCCTCTCTCCTGCTTTTGCTCCATGAAGACGATAGTCACGCTCACGCTGAACCCGGCCGTTGATAAAAGCACCACCGCCGACCAGATCATTCCCGATCAGAAGCTGCGGTGCGCGGCTCCCAAGTTCGAGCCCGGCGGCGGGGGCATCAACGTATCCAGGGCGCTGAAGCGGATGGGGGCCGATTCGCTGGCTATTTTTCCGGCCGGCGGACCTGCCGGAACTTTGCTGCGTGAGCTGCTCACGCAGGAGCACATTGCGCAGCGCGCGGTAGAAACCGCGGGCCACACCCGTGAGAACTTCATCGTGGTCGATGCCTCCAACGGCCAGCAATACCGCTTCGGGATGCCCGGCACGCCACTCTCGGACCAGGAGCAGCAGCAGGTGCTAAGTACGCTACAAAGCCTGCCCACCGCCCCCGATTTCCTCGTCATCAGCGGCAGCCTGCCGCCCGGCGTCGAGCCTGATTTTCTGGTGCAGGTGGTGCGGGCCGCCAAAGCCGCCGGCACGAAGGTCATCATCGATACCTCGGGGCCGGCTCTGCAGCAGGTGCTGGCCGAAGGCGTGTATCTGGCCAAGCCCAACGTGGGTGAGCTAAGCAAGCTGACCGGCGCCGAGGAGCTGGACACGGCGGGCGCCACCCAGGCAGCCCGGCAACTGGTGCAGCAGGGCCAGGCCGAAATCGTGGTGGTGTCATTGGGGCCGCGGGGCGCGTGCGTGGTCACCAAAGAGCTGACGGACTACGTGCCGGCCCCGGCCGTGAAAAAGCGTAGTACCGTAGGAGCCGGCGACAGTATGGTGGCGGGCATGGTCTACGGCCTGTCTACGGGCTTCGCCATCCGCGAAATGGCCCGGCTGGGCGTGGCCTGCGGCACAGCGGCCACCATGAATCCCGGTACGGAGCTGTTCAAGAAAGCCGACGTGGACCGACTGTATCAGTGGCTGCGGCAGACAATGGCGGGGGCGGTTTGAGTGCGGACTTGCCGGCTTGCAGCAGCGCTTTTCATCCGTATTCCGCGTAACTCACGGAGCGAAGCAGTGTTCAGTTGGAGAACTGTATTAATTCGCCGCCGAGGCTGGAAATAGTCTTGGTGCGAGTTTAGCGCACTATACTTGATGAAAACTCCTGCTTACCAACATATGCGCCGCTTGCAGCCAAACTTGTTCTTCCGTAGCTTGTCACTTCGCCTCAGTGGAGGTACGCCTCATCGCTGGTCACGAACTACAAGCTCGCGTTGGTTGAAGCAAACAGAGTACGTTTAGCGTTTTAGTTAAAGACTATATGTTCCTCCCTCGACTGCTATTGTTCATATTACTATGGACAACCCCATTCCTTAGCACTGCTCAGTGGGCAATTACCCAATGGGTCAATACGCGCATTGATGACCAGTTACTAGTGCAGTTACCTTACAAAACATCGCCTGAATTAGACAAGAAGGATCCTGGAACAAAAATATTTACAACCGAAACAGAAAACATTGTATTAGTAGTTGGCAGCGTCGATCTACGTTACTCGCCTAAATACTCATCCACTAATACCGTTACTGTAGAATCTCTTAATAAATCATTTAACCGCATTCTACGTTCTCAAACAAAAGCGTTAAAGGGCTTTGACATGAAATTAATAGCCCAGAGCAATACTCTTTTTGCTAATGCCCCTGCTCGGGCGGTGCGCTTCAGTTTCGTTGACGAAGTACGAAATCAGCCTGCTTACTTAGATTTCATTTATCTCTGGCGCGGAGACAATATTTACTTGCTGGCATGTGCATACCGTCTTCCTGAAACAGTTGATACAGTCCAAGATCGGAATCGATTCTTGAAATCTGTGACATTCGACGAAGCCATACCAGCAAAAGAGTTGTAAAAATGCACTTCATAACACCAGCTATTTATTGACATAATAGCATAAAAAGCTGATTAAATCCCGCATATACCGCCAAAACGTCAGCAAATCCCCTCTCGCACCCCGTTTGCTGTGCCTTGCGTAGACCCTCCTAACCCGAAGGCTCACTCAAGACTTAGCAGCTATGAACTTTAATAATTTCACCATCAAGGCGCAGGAGGCCGTGCAAAAGGCCACTGAAATTGCCGGCGCCAACCAGCAGCAGGCCATCGAAACGGGCCACCTGCTCAAGGGCCTCTTCCAGAGCGACGAGAACGTGCTGTCGTTTCTGGCCAACAAGCTCGGCGTCAACCTCAACATCCTTACGCCCCGCCTCGATTCTATTGTCGCGGCTTACCCCAAGGTGAGCGGGGGCTCCCCATATCTTTCCAACGACGCCAACGCGGCCCTGCAGCGGGCTAACAACTTCCTCAAGGAGTTTGAGGACGAGTATGTGTCGGTAGAGCACCTGCTGCTCGGGCTGCTCGGCGGCAAGGACGCCGTGGGCACGCTGCTCAAGGACACCGGCTTCAACGAGAAGGACCTGAAAGCTGCCATCAAGGAGCTGCGCGGGGGCCGCAAAGTCACGAGCCAGACTGCTGAGGACCAGTACCAGAGCCTCAACCGCTACGCCCGCAACCTCAACGAGCAGGTGCGCACCGGCAAGATGGACCCGGTTATCGGCCGCGACGAGGAAATCCGTCGCGTCCTGCAGATTCTCTCCCGGCGCACTAAGAACAACCCCGTCCTGCTCGGCGAGCCCGGCGTGGGCAAAACTGCCATTGTGGAGGGCCTGGCCCAGCGCATCGTGACCGGCGACGTGCCCGAAAACCTCAAGGACAAGATCATTATGTCGCTCGACATGGGCCTGCTCATTGCCGGGGCCAAGTACAAGGGCGAGTTTGAGGAGCGCCTCAAGTCCGTTATCAAGGAAGTCACCGACTCCGAAGGTCAGATCATTCTGTTCATCGACGAGATGCACACGCTCATTGGGGCCGGCGGCGGCGGCGAGGGCGCCATGGACGCGGCCAACCTGCTTAAGCCCGCCCTGGCCCGGGGTGAGCTGCACGCCATCGGCGCCACCACGCTCAAGGAGTACCAGAAGTACATCGAGAAGGACAAGGCCCTGGAGCGCCGCTTTCAGGCCGTGATGGTGGATGAGCCCAGCATCGAGGACGCCATCAGCATCATGCGCGGCATCAAGGAGAAGTACGAGCTGCACCACGGCGTGCGTATCACCGACGACGCCGTAATTGCCGCCGTGGAGCTGAGCAGCCGCTACATCACCGACCGGTTTTTGCCTGACAAGGCTATCGACCTAATGGACGAGGCGGCGGCCAAGCTGCGCATCGAGTTGAACTCCATGCCCGTGGAGCTGGACGAAATCCAGCGCCGCATCATGCAGCTGGAGATTGAGCGCGAGGCCATCCGCCGGGAGGAAAACCACGAGCGCGAAAATGTGCTGACCAAAGACCTGAGTGAGCTGACCGCTAAGCGCGACACGCTCAAGGCCCAGTGGGAAAACGAGAAATCGGTGCTCACCGGCATTCAGGAGCAGAAGGAGGCCATCGAGAAGTTCAAGCTCGAAGCCGAGCAGGCCGAGCGCCAGGGCGACTATGGCCGCGTAGCCGAATTGCGCTACGGCAAGATTCAGGAAGCCGAGGCGAAGCTGAAGCAGCTTCAGGACGAGGCCAACGCCAACGAGGCGGGCGGCACCATGCTCCAAGAAGTGGTGACGGCCGAAAGCATTGCCGAAGTGGTGGCCAAGTGGACCGGCATTCCGGTGAGCAAGATGTTGCAGTCGGACCGCGAGAAGCTGCTGAATTTGGAGCAAGAGCTGGGTAAGCGCGTGGCCGGGCAGAGTGAAGCCATTGCGGCCATTTCGGATGCCGTGCGCCGTTCCCGAGCCGGGCTGCAGGACCCCAAGCGGCCGATAGGCTCGTTTATCTTCCTGGGCACCACCGGCGTGGGCAAAACCGAGCTGGCCAAGGCCCTGGCCGAGTACCTGTTCAACGACGAGAACAGCATGGTCCGCATCGACATGAGCGAGTACCAGGAGCGCCACGCCGTGTCGCGCTTGATTGGGGCGCCTCCCGGCTACGTGGGCTACGACGAGGGCGGGCAGCTGACCGAGGCCGTGCGCCGCAAGCCTTACTCGGTGATTCTGCTCGATGAAATCGAGAAGGCCCACCCCGACGTGTTCAACATCCTGCTCCAGGTGCTCGACGACGGCCGCCTCACCGACAACAAGGGTCGGGTGGCCAACTTCAAGAACACCATCATCATCATGACCTCCAACACCGGGGCCGACATCATTCAAAAGAACTTCAAGGAGCTGAATGAATACAACCACGACGAAGTGGTGGACCGCACCCGCGAGGAAGTCATCGAGCGGCTCAAGCAGCACATGCGCCCCGAGTTCCTGAACCGCATCGACGAAATCGTGATGTTCCAGCCCCTCAAGCGCAAGGAAATCCGCAAGATCGTGGACATCCAGTTCCGCCAGATTCAGCAGCGGCTGGAAGAAGCCGGCATCCGCCTGGAAGCCACCGACGAGGTGCTCGACTTCCTCGGCGAGCAGGGCTTCGACCCGCAGTTCGGCGCCCGGCCCCTGAAGCGCGTCATTCAGCGCCTGGTGCTCAACGAGCTGAGCAAGGACATTCTGTCGGGCCGCGTGAGTAAGGATGCGGTGGTGGAAGCTGTACTGGAAAACGGCGGTATTCGGTTTAATAACGTGGAGATTCCGGCCGTGGGGTGACCTCACCCCCGGCCCCTCTCCTTGGGGAGAGGGGACCCTAATGATAATAGGAAAGCCCCGCTGGCGTTGTGCCGACGGGGCTTTTTTGTTATCAGCGAAAGCTAGAAGGAAGCTAAAAACTCCTGAAAACTGACGAGCGGCACTCTGGGAAACGGCAATTCGTGCAAGAGTTGAAAGTGACGGTCATTAGAAACCAAAAAATCGGCACCCGCCGCGACGGCTACGCCCACAAACTTATTGTCGTCGGGGTCTTCGGTCACCAGCTGCCACTTGTAGTAGGCTTCCTGTCGGTACGTGTTGGGCGCAAAAGCCAGGACATTGAGCACGGCCGCGGCGGTGAGCGGCGGTGAGCGGCGAATAGCGGCGCGTCATGATTTCGTCGTACTCCGTTAAAATCTCATTGCTGACTACCCACTCGAATGCCTCGGCAGCGAATAAGTCATAGAGCGCCCGAAAGGGACTGTTGGGGCCAACTGAAGCCACCAGACAATGGGTGTCGATGACAGCCCGCCGCATCAGGACGGCTCGTTCAGCATCTGCTCGTAATCTTCGGCAGTGTAGCCCCGCTCATCGTCGATGCGCCCCGCTTCCTGGCGCATAATTTCTAAATAGGACTTGACCATAAGTCGTTTCAGCTGCAAAGTTTCTTCCTCACTCATGCCACGCTCAAACAGGTGAAGCAGGCTGACTTGGATGGGATTGAGTTTGGTGGGCTGGCACGAAGAAGCAGATGACATGGCAGTACGCTGGTTAAGGGTACAGCAAGATAACGCCGTTTACCCAAAAGAGTGCTCATACCGTAGCATAGGTATCCAGCTTCAGCAGCGCCTGCACGAGACCGGCATCCGCCTGGAAGCCACCGGCGAAGTGCCATAATGTTACACCACCCCCATCCTCTCGCTTTCAATCTATTCCGGCGGCGGCGCGTATTTCTTGATTCGCGCACTACGATCATCTAAAATCTCTCCGACCATGTGCTACGCTCCTAACGCTCAACCTTTACCGTCCCGCTTGGGCCGCTTTGTCTGCCTGGCACTGCTGGCCACGGCCAGCTTGCTCTCCAGTTGCTCCGATGACAATGACGACCCAGCCGCGCCGCCCGTGACGCTGCCCGAAAAAATCACAGTTCCGCAGGCGGCCCTGCACCCCGAAGGCATTCAGTACGATGAGGCCAATAAGCGGTTTATAGTCAGCTCCCGCACCCGCGGGCGCCTTGGCACGGTGCAGGACGACAGCACTTACACTGCCTTTCCCGACGACCCGCGCCTGGTTTCCACCGTTGGCCTGAACCTCGATGCCACGCGCAACCGCCTGCTGGCGGCCGTGTCGGACAACGGGGCCAATGCCAGCCGCACCACCCCGGCTACCCTGCGCAAGCTGGCCGCGCTGGCCATTTTCAACCCAACCACCGGCAGCCTGACCTCCTACATCGACCTGGGCGGACTGCGACCCGGCCTGAACCATTTCGCCAACGACATTGCCGTGGATGCGCAAGGCAACTGCTACATCACCGACAGCCTTTCGCCCATTATTTACAAAGTGGATGCGCAGGGTACGGCTACGGTATTTCTGGAAGACCCGCGGCTCAGTGGCGGCACGGGCTTCGGGCTGAACGGCATCGTGTTTCACCCCGATGGCTACCTGCTGGTGGCCAAATCCAACGACGGCACCCTGTTCAAAGTACCCCTGAGCAACCCCACCGGCTTCACCACCGTGACCATCGCCCAAAGCCTGGTGGGGGCCGATGGGTTACTGCTGCTCGATCCGCAGACGCTGCTAGTGGTTTCGGGCAGCCAGAGCACGGTGTTCCGGCTGGCCACCACCACGGCTTGGGTTAGCGCCAGCGCCACGGGCAGCTTCGCCACCGGAGCCGTGAGCCCGACCACCATCACCCGCCGAGCTTCCGATGCGTACGTGCTGTATCCGTACCAAAGCACCGCGCCGCGGTTTGCCATCGTGCGGGCCAAATTCTGATTGGCTCAGGTAAATGCTGGCGTCGTCTTTAGCGGGAGTAGCGGGCGGCTTTGCGGGTATATTTCCCGCGCCACTTAGCTGCTTTGGCAAAATGCCTCGGGCGTAGCTGCGCCCGGTAGGCCGGCGGTAATGATTTTCCATCCGCGTGGGCCGTTTGCAAATCCAGCAGCGTGAGCATACTGTAGGTGCTGTTGCGCACCAGCATGAACGTGAGGCCTGCGCACATCAGGCCCAGGCCGGCGGCCACGGCGGCCCCGGATGCCGGTGTTTCCTCCCAATGACCGGTATACACGTTGTAGTCGCGCTGGGTGCCGGCCATGAGGCGCAGACCGGGCAGGGCCAGCAGCAGCGGCCAGCGGCCACCCGCCCGTTTCATAGCAAACAGAGCCGAAACGGCATCCAGCGAATCAGCGCGGGTGTAGACGGGGGCGGCGGGGGCGGCCGGAAGGCTGGCGGCGGGAACCGGGGCGGTCTGGGCGCGGCAAACGCCGGCCAGGCTTAGCAGCAGGCCGCAGCAGAGGATAAATCGGGGCATAAGGGCAGCAGTAAGTAGCGCACGGTTTAGACCGCAATATACTTCTCCCGGCTCTGGGTAGCTTTGCCCCATGTCCGTTTTTCAGATCTACCTCCAGCTCGGCTTCTTCCACATCTTCAACCTGCAGGCCTACGACCACCTCGTGTTTCTGCTGGCCCTGTGCGCGCCCTACGTGGCCTCCGACTGGCGGCGGGTTGTGGCACTGGTCACCAGCTTCACGGTGGGCCACTCACTCACGCTGGCGCTGGCCACGCTGGGCGTGGTGCACTACAGCCCGGCGCTGATTGAGGTGCTGATTCCCATTACCATCCTGCTCACCGCGGGCCTCAACCTGCGCCGGGCCGGCCAGCCCGAAGCCGAGCCGAAACGGCCAACGCTGGTACTGACCGGCCCCAATCTGCTGGCGGCCGGCTTTGGGCTGATTCATGGGCTGGGCTTTTCCAGCTACCTGCGCGAGTTGCTGGGGCGCCAGAGCCGGCCGGTGCTGGAGTTGCTGGCCTTCAATGTGGGCGTAGAGCTGGGTCAGCTACTGATTGTGGCCTTTATTCTGCTCACTGGCTTCGGGGTGCTGCGGCTGCTGGGAGCCACGCGCCGCAGCTGGGTGCTGGTGATGAGCGGGGCCGCCGGGGGCATTGCGGCGGTCTTGCTGCTGCAAAATCTTACGGCGGGCTGAGGAATTACGCGGCCGCGTGCAGCGTTGCGGGCTTGTTCGTGTCCCTGGTTTCCGGCAGCCGGGCATTGTGTAAATTGCCGGCTGTCTGCTTTGCTTCTTACTTTCCTTTCGATATGCTGAAACATCTTCTCCTGGCCGCGGGCCTCGTGGGAATGGCCGCCGCGCCGCTGCGGGCCCAAACCACGAATTCCGGCACCGACAAATTTGCCCAGCTCGGCACCACGCTGCCCACGCCCAACTCCTACCGCACGGCCTCCGGTGCTCCCGGGTCCGACTACTGGCAGCAGCGCGCCGACTACAACATCCGCGTGAAGCTGGATGACGAGAAGCAGGCCATTACGGGCTCCGAGGACATCACCTACACCAACCTCTCGCCCGACGTGCTGACCTACCTCTGGGTGCAGCTCGACCAGAATATTCTCGACAAAAACTCCATCACCACGGCCACGAAGGTGAACTCCCTGCAGGAGAAAATGACCTTTCAGGCCCTGGATTTCCTGATGAATTCCGACTTCGATGGCGGCTTCAAGATTGAGAAGGTGAGCATGAAGGGCGGCAAGGCCTTGCCCTACGTGGTGAACCACACCATGATGCGCATTGATTTGCCCACGCCGCTGCGGCCAAAGCAGGCCGTCACGTTCAGCATTGCCTGGCACTACAACATCAACGACCAGCTCAAAATCAACCAGCGCTCGGGCTACGAGTTTTTCCCCGACGACAAGAATTACCTCTACGAAATCGCGCAGTTCTATCCCCGCATGGCGGTGTACTCCGACAACCAGGGCTGGCAGCACAAGCAGTTTCTGGGCACCGGCGAGTTCACCCTGCCCTTCGGCGACTACCGTGTGAGCATCACCGCCCCCGCCGACCATATCGTGGGCGCTACCGGCACCCTGCAGAACCCCGACCAAGTGCTGACGGCCACCCAGCGCAAGCGCCTGGCCCAGGCCGACGGGGCCAACAAGCCCGTGCTCATCGTGACCCAGCAGGAAGCCGAGCAGGCTGAGAAAAGCCGCGCCAAGGGCACCAAAACCTGGACTTACGCCGCCAAAAACGTGCGCGACTTCGCCTGGGCCTCGTCGCGCAAATTTATCTGGGATGCCATGGGCATCAAGCAGAGCGGCGTGCCGGTGCTGTGTATGAGTTACTACCCCAAAGAGGGCAACCCGCTCTGGGGCAAGTATTCGACCGAAGTGGTGGCCCACACCATCAAGACCTACTCCAAGTTCACGATTCCCTACGCCTACCCCGTGGCCATTTCGGTGCACGGGCCGGTGGGCGGCATGGAATACCCGATGCTGTGCTTCAACGGCGGCCGGCCCGAGAAGGACGGCACCTACTCGGCCGACCGGAAATACGGGATGATTTCGGTGATTATCCACGAGGTGGGCCACAACTTCTTCCCCATGATCATCAACTCCGACGAGCGGCAGTGGTCGTGGATGGATGAGGGCCTGAACACCTTCGTGCAGTACCTCACCGAGCAGGAGTGGGAGCGGGGCTACCCTTCCCAGCGCGGGGAGCCCAAGAACATCGTGGACTATATGAAGACCGACAAGAGCCTGCAGACCCCGATTATGACCAACTCGGAGTCGGTGCTGCAGTTTGGGCCCAATGCGTATTCCAAGCCCGCCACCGGCCTGAACATCCTGCGCGAAACCATTCTGGGCCGCCAGCTTTTCGACCACGCCTTCAAAACCTACGCCCAGCGCTGGGCCTACAAGCACCCCGAGCCCGCCGACTTTTTCCGCACGATGGAAGATGCCTCCGGCACCGACCTTGACTGGTTCTGGCGCGGCTGGTTCTACACCACCGACCGCTCCGACCTCAGCATCGAAGGCATGAAATGGTACTCCGTGGACTCGAAGAACCCCGAAATTGAAAACGCCCGCAAGCGCGAAATGCTGAACGCCGAGCCCAAAACCCTCTCGCAGCAGCGCAATCTGCAGGACATCCAGAAAACCCTGGTGGACGTGAAGCCCGACCTGAAGGACTTCTACAACACGTACGACCCCACCGCCACTACCGACGCCGACAAGGCCCGCTACCAGCAGTACGTGAGCAAGCTCACGCCCACCCAGCAGCAGCGCCTGAAGGCCGGCCTGAACTTCTACGAAATGAACCTGCGCAACGTGGGCGGCCTGGTAATGCCCGTGGTGGTGCAGATGACTTACGCCGACGGCAAGCAGGAAGTGGTGAACATTCCGGCCGAAATCTGGCGCAAAAACAATGAGCGCGTCACCAAAGTGTTCATCACCGAGCAGCCTGTGGTGAGCTTTGTGCTGGACCCCTACCTGGAAACGGCCGACACGGACCTCTCCAACAATGCCTACCCGCAGCGGCCCGCGCCCTCGCGCTTCGAGTTGTTTGAGCGCCAGCAGCAGCCCCAGCCCAACCCTATGCAGCAGCAAAGCGCCGTGCAGAAGCAGGAGCAGAAGTCCGGCAGCAGCGTAGGCGGCGGCACAAACTAAAGCAGGGGGTATATCTATATTGGAACAGCCGGGCCCGTTGGTCCGGCTGTTTTTTTTATAAGGCACCTTGCAACGCAAGTCAATGGGGCCGACTCTACCTTTGACATAACACACCTATTCGTTTCTCTCGTATGAAAAAATTACTGCTGATTTCGTTACTGCTTAGTGTCGGGTTCGCCGGCTGCAAAAAAGCTCAGCTACCCACCCTGCCCTGTGTGAGCGGAACCCTGCTGGGCACCACCTGCGACGGGGCTTATTTGGTGCAGGTTGATACGACTTCCCAGCAGGCTATCGGAAAGCCGGTTGACTTTCGGGGCGATGCCGGCCCGGCACTTACTGGCTCAGCAATTAAATTCAGAACCTACCGAAACGTCGTTATCCTGTATGCGGCGATATTGCCGGCCGAGAAGCGAGGACAGCTATTTTATTTCCAGTATCAGCCCGGATCTACTGAAATTCCGGTGGCCTGCTCGCCTTCTGCCTTAGCCTACGAGGCCCCCCGATACCTTCAGCAAGGAGCTTCGAGTGTATCGTCCTGTTCGGCATTTCTGCCAGAATAGATTTCCGTAGCTTGGCTCCTCACTCACACCTGCATCCCATGGGCCTCCTCGACGCACTTCTCGGCAATGCTTCCGCCAACGACATTCAGGAAACGCAAAACGACTTGGCGCGCCTGCTGGCCGCCGATGAGCGGGTGGAAAAAGCCTACGCCATCCTCCGCGACCAGATCATCTTCACCACCAAGCGCCTGATTCTGGTGGATAAGCAGGGCCTGACGGGCAGCAAGAAGGAAATCCTGAGCATTCCGTACCGTAGCATCGAGCGGTTCAGCATGGAAACCACCGGCCACTTCGACCTCGACGCGGAGCTGAAAATCTGGGTGCGCGGCCAGACCGAGCCCCTCAGCAAAACCTTCCGCGACAACCAAAGCATCCACGATATCGGCAAGGCGCTGGCGGAGTATGCGCTTTAAGTGAGATAGTGAAATGGTGAGATAGTGAGTTTGATGTTCGATCTGCGCCGCTTGCGCCAGATGCGCAGATCGAACATCAAACTCACTATCTCACCATTTCACTATCTCACTTGTATAGCCGGCGGCGTGGGGTTGTACTCCGGCGTGGCCGTGTTGTGCTCGGCTTTCTTTTTGCCCTGGTCGTCTTTCACGTCGCGGCGGCTGAAGGGGCGGATGATGAGGCGCAGGGCCTGATCGGAGCTGAAGTAGCTGAAGGCCCAGTCGATGAAGGCCACCACTTTGTTGCGGAAGCCCACCAGCGTCATCAGGTGCACAAACAGCCAGGTGAGCCAGCCGAAGAAGCCGTTGAAATGCACGTTGCCCGGCAAATCGACTACGGCCTTGTTGCGGCTCACGATGGCCATCACGCCCTTGTTGTTGTACACGAAGGGCTCGGGCGGCTGGCCCTGGAGTAGGCGCTGCAGGTTTTTGGCCAACAAATCGGCCTGCTGCTGGGCCACGGGCGCCAGCATGGGCAGACCGCGGGGCATTTCTTCGGTCACCATGTTGGCCACGTCGCCGATGGCAAACACGTTGGGCAGGCCTTCCACCTGGTTCCAGGCATTCACGGTGATGCGCTTGTTGCGGGCCACCACTTCGGTGGGCAGGCCGGGCACCTCGGCCCCGTTCACACCGGCCGCCCAGATCAGGTTTTCGGTCGGAATGAACTCAGTATCCGAATAATACGCCCGGCAGTTCTCAAACCGCTTGATGGACGTATTCAGCCGCACCTCCACGCCCAGCTCCTGCATGTAGCGCAAAGCATCCTGCTGCGACTTCACCGACATGGGCCCGAGCAATTCCTTGCCCGCTTCCACCAGAATAATTTTCATCTGGCGCAGGTCCAGCTCGGGGTAGTCTTTGGGCAAAACGTGCTTTCGCATCTCAGCCAGCGAGCCGCTGATTTCCACGCCCGTCGGGCCGCCGCCGACTACCACAATGTTCAGCAGCGCCTGCTTTTCGGCGGGGTCGGCGGTGAGCAGGGCTTTTTCAAAATTCTGGAAGATGAAGCTGCGCAGGTTTAGCGAGTTCGGGATGCTCTTAATCTGCATGGCGTTTTTCTCCAGGCTCTCTATGCCGAAGAAATTGGTGAGCGAGCCGGTGGCCAGCACCAGATGGTCGTAGCGAATGTCGCCCACGCTGGTGTGCACCGTGTTGCGGGCCGTGTCTACGCGCTGCACGTCGGCCATGCGGTAGAAGAAATTCGGCTGGCCGGCAAAAATCTTGCGGATGGGGTAGGCAATGCTGTCGGCCTCCAGGGCTCCGGTAGCCACCTGGTATAGCAGGGGCTGGAAATTATGGTAATTATTGCGGTCGATGACCACGACCTGCACCGGCGCGTGGCGCAGGGCCTTGGCCAGCCGCAGCCCGCCAAAGCCGCAGCCCACAATCACGACGCGCGGCTGCGCGGAAACCGGAAGATTCGTATCCATTCTGAGGGAATGTTGAGGGTTAAAGGCTGAATGTTGACTGGTACGAATCTTTCGGCATTGGGTAGCAAAAGCGGTCCTGTCCTTGCGAGGCGTAAGCCGAAGCAATCCGTCTTGGACAATGAGCTGAGCCCTGATTAACCAGAAAGCCCTGACGCAGGGCATACGTCAGGGCTTTTTAGGTCAACAGAGCTTTTTACATTTCAGAGGACGGATTGCTTCGTCCTTCGTCCTCGCAATGACAGCGGGTTTCTTAATAATCCACGCCTTCTTTCTTCTTAAACTCGCCGCTTTTCACCTGATTTATCAGCTGTAGCCAGCTGAAGGGGTTTAGCAGCGGGTTGTTGGTTTGGGGCGTGGGGGCAGTGCCCATGCGGCGGTCCTGGTTGTATTGTTGGTTTTGCATGGTCTGGCGGTAGTTGCCCATGCTGGTCACGGGCAGGTTGTGGAACATGCGGCGCATGATGTCCCCGCTCAGGTTTTCAGCGGCGCTGGAGCCGCGCTCGGTGGGCAGGCGCAGGGCCAGAAAGGCCTGCTTGAAGGCCTTTTCGGTCATGTAGGGGAAAATGCGCACTTCGGGCAGCACCGTGGCATCTTCCTTTAGCTGCACAATTACGGAGTAGCTCTGGCGCGGGTAGGCGGCCGGAATCACCACGGTCTGGTTGCGGTAGCCCAAGGAGCGAATCACGATGCTGTCGCCGGTGAGCACGGGCAGCGAGAAGTAGCCGTAGGCATTGGTGGCGGTGCCGCGGCCGGCTTTGGGCACGAAGATGGTGGCTCCCGGCACGCCCAGCAGGCTGTCGCCGGTGGCCACGATGCCGGTGAACTGCACCACCCGGCGCTGGCCCTGGGCGTGGGCCGCAGGTCCGCTGCTCAGCCAACCGACAACAAGCACCAGCAGCGGCAGCCAAAAGGGGCGAAAACGAAGATTGACAGGCATACGGAGCATTACAGATGACAATAATACGGCACTTTGGGGGCTGAAGCCCGGCTTGGTGTAAATTTGTTGCGGCCAGCACCCTCGCCCCCGCCTTCCAGACAACAGATGCGCCTAAAACACTTCACCGTTGCATTTGGTCAGCAATTATTCAAAGCGTTCGGCGATGAGTCGCGCGTGCGCATCCTGCATCTGCTGTGGCGCAACCAGGAAATGTGCATCTCCGACCTGGAGCAGGTGCTCGATTTCACCCAAACAAAAACCTCCCGGCAATTATTGTACTTGAAAAATGCCGGGCTGGTGAACTTCCGCCGCCTCGACAACTGGATGTTTTACTACCTGAAGGACGAAGCCCTGGACCTGGTGCAGCAACTGCTGAGCCTGATGGAAAAAGACCCGCAGCTGGTGCGCGACCAGCAGATTTACCAAACCCTGTGGTCGAATCGGGAGTTAGCGGCCTATAAGCTCCAGAATCGCCGCTGGACCGGCAGCCCTAATCCGTCGCGCTAAGGCGGCACCGGCCGCTGCTTTGTTTCACTGGCCTCGCCTGAGGCGCTTTCTTCTTGTGCCTGCCATGCCGCTTGCCTACCACATTTTCGTTTGCAACAATCAGAAAACCGAAGTGGGCAGCGACGTAGCCAAAGCGCTGAAAATTGCCCTGAAAAAGCAGGGCCTGAAAAACTTCGTGACGGGCGGCAAAAAGCACCAGGCCCGCGTGCAGACCTGCAACTGCCTGGATGTGTGCAAACACTGCAAAAAAGGCCCCGGCGCGGCGCTGGTCATCTATCCCGAAGGCACGTTTTATGGCAAAGTGAAGCCCGCCGATGCCGCCGAGCTGGTGCAGGAGCACATCGGCGCGGGCCGCGTGGTGGAGCGGCTGGCGCTGTGAGGTGTCAGTTGTCAGTTTAGGTAGCCACTGCTTCGTGGACCACCGCCACAATCGAATTTTTAATTCTTAATTCTCAATTTTTAATTGAAAACCTACCGCCACCTCTTCTTCGACCTCGACCATACCCTGTGGGATTTCGAGAAGAACGCCGATGAGACGCTACGCCACCTGTTTGAGCAGCACACGCTGGGGCGCCACGGTACCTTCACGGCCGATGAGTTCATTGGCGTGTACAGCCGTATCAATCATGCGCTGTGGCGGCTGTATCAGGCCAACAAAATCAGCCAGCGGCAGCTGCGCGAGGTGCGGTTTGTGCGCACGCTGGCCAAGCTGGGCGTGCCCGAAAGTGAAGTACCGGCCACCATTTCGGAGGATTTTACCGCTATTTTGCCCCGCAAGTCGGCCGTATTTCCCTTTACCCACGAGGTGCTGGCCTATCTGCGCGAGCGGTACACGCTGCACCTCATCACCAACGGCTTTCAGGATGTTCAGCACATCAAGCTCACATCCTCCAACCTCACCGACTACTTCCAGGAAGTCATTACCTCCGAGCACAGCGGCTTTTTAAAGCCCGACCGGCGCATGTTTGAGCACGCCCTGCGCTGCACCGGCGCCAACGCCGACGAGAGCCTGATGATCGGCGACAACCTCGAATGCGACGTGCTGGGTGCCTACAACGCCGGCATCGACCAGGTGTACTTTAACCCCGACAAGCGCCGCCACTTCGCCGACGTGACGTACGAAATCAGCTGTTTGAGCGAGCTGAAGGCGTTTTTGTAGCGTTCTAAAATATTCGCGCAGGCTGGCGCACGCATTCCCGCATCTGCCGACCTTTGCCCGACTATGATTCAACTACTCGGCATTTCTGGTAAGCGCGGCAGCGGCAAAGACACGGTGGCCCGCCTCATTCAGCAGCTGCAGCCTGAGCGCCACTGGCAGATTATGTCCTTCGGCGATGCCATAAAAGCCGTGTGCGCCACACTGGCCGGCGAGGCTGTGGCTCCTTACTACACCCAGGCCGGCAAAACTGAGTTGCTGCCCGCCTTTGGCCGCACGCGCGGCGAGATGCTGCAACAGGTGGGCGCGGCGCTACGGGCCTGGAACTACGAAATCTGGGTGCAGGCCTTTTTCGCCCGCCTGCCGCCGGATCAGTTCGTTATCATTCCCGATGTGCGCTTCCCCAACGAAGCCCAGCCCATCCTGAACCGGGGCGGGCTGATGCTGCGCGTGGAAGGCGACCCGCTGAAGCAGCAGGGCGACGGCACCCGCGACGACACCCACCCCAGCGAAACCGTGATGGATACCTACGAGCAGTTCGCGGCCGTGCTGCACAACCGCGGCTCCCGCGCCGAGTTGGAGCAGCAGGTGCGGACGCTGCTGGCGGGGCTGTCGTGACCCGCCCCTTACTGTTGCCGGTAAGGCACCCTAATGGAGGTAGAGTGCCTGTGGGCGGAGGCGCATGCTGCCTTACCGCTGTTAGGGTGCCTGTCGACGGAGCTGCATGCTGCCTTACCTGTGTTAGGGTGCCTGTCGACGGAGTTGCATGCTACCCTACCGCTGTTAGGGTACCTGTCGGCGGAGACGACAAGCACCCTAACAGCGGTAGGGCACCTGTTGGCAGAGACGAATACTCTATATTAACCCATTAGCGGCATCATTCCCGAATCTGGTCGATACCTTTGCCCTACCCCCTCCCAAAAACGAAAAACCAACACCCAAAACCCAACTCATGGCTAACGGCTTTTTCAACGTCCCCGCCCCGATCAACGAGCCCGTGAAGGGCTACGCGCCCAACTCGCCCGAGCGGGTGGGGCTGCACAAGATGCTCAAGGAACTGAAGCAGCAGCAGCGCGACATTCCGATGCACATCGGTGGGCAGGAAATCCGCACCGGCAAGAAAAAGAACATCACCCCGCCCCACGACCACCAGCACGTGCTGGGCCAGTTTCATGAGGGCGACGCCAGCCATGTGCAGCAGGCCATCGACGCGGCCCTGGCCGCCCGCCCACTCTGGGCCGAAATGCCCTGGGAGCACCGTGCGGCCATCTTCCTGAAAGCCGCCGACCTGCTGGCCGGCCCCTACCGCGCCCGGATCAACGCGGCCACCATGCTGGGCCAGAGCAAGAACTGCTTCCAGGCCGAAATCGACGCGGCCTGCGAGCTGATCGACTTCTTCCGGTTCAACGTGCACTTCATGCAGCAGATCTACCAGCAGCAGCCCGAAAGCCTGCCCGGCATGTGGAACCGCCTGGAGCACCGCCCGCTGGAAGGCTTCGTATTTGCCCTCACGCCCTTCAACTTCACCTCCATTGCCGGCAACCTGCCCTCCTCGGCCGCCATGATGGGCAACGTGGTGGTATGGAAGCCCTCCAACACCCAGATCTACTCGGCCCAGGTGCTGATGGAGCTGTTCAAGGAGGCCGGCGTACCTGATGGCGTTATCAACCTGGTATATGTCAGCGGCCCCACCGCCGGCGACGTTATCTTCCGGCACCGCGACTTTGCCGGCATCCACTTCACCGGCTCCACGGGCGTGTTCAATGGTATCTGGAAAGCCATCGGCGACAACATTTCCTCCTATAAGAGCTACCCGCGCATCGTGGGCGAAACCGGCGGCAAGGACTTCATCCTGGCTCACCCCTCGGCCCACGCCAAGGCCGTGGCCGTGGGCATCAGCCGGGGCGCGTTTGAGTACCAGGGCCAGAAATGCTCGGCCGCCTCACGGGTGTACCTGCCCAGCAACCTGGCCGACGAAATACTGGGCTACGTGAAGGAAGACCTGGCCTCGTTCAAGATGGGCGACGTGGAGGACTTCTCCAACTTCATCAACGCCGTTATCGACGAGAAATCCTTCGACAAGCTGGCCAAGTACATCGACGAAGCCAAGGCTGACCCGAACGCCGAAATCGTGGCCGGCGGCGGCTACGACAAGTCGAAGGGCTACTTCATCGAGCCCACCGTCATCGTGGCCAAGGACCCGAAGTACGTGACCATGTGCGAGGAGCTGTTCGGCCCCGTCGTCACGGTCCACATCTACGACGCCGCCAAGTTCGACGAGGTGCTGACCCTGGTGGACACGACCTCGCCCTACGCCCTGACTGGTGCCATCTTCGCCCAGGACCGCTACGCCATCGACCAGGCCTCCAAGGCGCTGGTGCACGCGGCCGGCAACTTCTACATCAACGACAAGCCCACCGGCGCCGTGGTCGGCCAGCAGCCCTTCGGCGGGGCCCGGGCCTCCGGCACCAACGACAAGGCCGGCTCGATGCTGAACCTGCTGCGCTGGGTGTCGCCGCGCGCCATCAAGGAAACCTTCGTGCCCGTCACGGACTACCGCTACCCCTTCCTGGGCTCGGCTCCGGCCGAGGATCTGAACCGGGACAAGGGCCTGTAACGCGAAGCTCCGCTTCGCGGCTCGTCCGCGCCGCATGAACGAAAAGGCCGCTCCGGGATTCCGGGGCGGCTTTTTTATTTCAAACAGAACGTCATGCTGAGCTTGCCGAAGCATCTCTACCGCTTCGTTGGAATCAGCCGATTCCTGCTACTCCAAAATGAGCTTGATTTCCTCATTACTACTTAGCATTTCAGTTAAAATATAGAATAGATTGTGCTGTTCTCCTCGATTTAGCCTTTGTGCCGACAGAGCAGAATCTGACCACAGAATTTCGGTCACATTTAAGCTTGGGTCATCTGTATAGTTGAAGCTATACAGTACAATTTCATCTAACGAATCCAGATTTCGGCCCCAAGGACATTCACCTATAATGAGGTGTTTCTCAATCTGGCCGTAGAAATCATCAATGGTGTTGATTAAGTTACCTTCGATGATAATTTTCATCACAACATTTCTTTAGCAAGCTGCCTTATTTCATCTATAGTAAGCTCGAACTCGGGACCTTCTTCCATCAGTTCGATGGTCATTATCTTATCCTCCAAGTCCTTTTCACAGCGTCCCTGGTAATTGAGAAATTTTGTTGACGCCCAGCGCGCTAACCTCACAACCGAAAACGGCGGCTCTGCCTCTGCCAAGTCACGCTCAAGTTCTGCTAGCAATTCAGCAGCAAAACGTCTTTTCGTGTAAATCATAATTTCAACTGTATAAATACTTCATCAGGCAGACGGTAGATGCAGCATGACGGCCAATTTTGCTACAACTCCCCCGGCGGCTGTGCCCGCATCGGCGTGATGCTGATTTCATCATAAACATCCGCTACCCGCAGTGAAATAGCTAGTTCCGGAATTTCCAGCGTATCCGTCAGCTCCCCCAGCGGGGTGAAGGACCACACGCCGCTGGGCTCCCGCCGGAACCACTCCACCAAGCAGGTGTGCTGCGACACCAGCACGTAGTGCTGCAACGAAGGTAACTGCTTGTACTGGTTGAACTTCCAGCTCCGGTCGTGGTCGGCCGTAGACGGCGACAGAATTTCGATGATGAGTACCGGATGGCGCATGATGCGCTCCTCATTCACGTCCTCCGGGTGGCAGGTCACCATTACGTCCGGATAAGTGTAGTAGCGACCTTCTGCCACAGCCAGCTGCATTCCCTCGTCATACACTTTGCAACCCCGGCCTCGTAGAGAAGTCCGAAGGCTGATGACGCAATTCTGCCGGATGGTATGGTGCGTGGCGGAAGCCCCCGACATGGCGAAAACTTCGCCCTCGAAATACTCGTGGCGCTGCTCGGATGCTTCCTCCAAAGCCTGGTACTCTTCGACGGTATAAAGCCGGGGCGGCGATTGGGTCTGCGACATAGGGCCAAAAGCTAATTTGTCCAAATATACGCCATTACGCCCCCTACCGCTCGTAACCTTTGTTCCCAACCCCACAGGCGCTACCTTTGCCCGTCAATGCCCATTCCAATGGGCTCTTAACTGCTGAATCGTATGCTTCTCGCCGTAGCCACCAATTACCAGCCGGTTGATTTTCTGCCCATTGTAGTCCAGTTCGGCTTGGCCATTGCCTTCGTTGCCTTCGCCATGATTGTGTCCCACCTCGTGGGCCCCAAGCGGCAGAGCACGGTGAAGGACGCCTCGTTTGAGTGCGGTATCGAGTCGGTGGGCAACGCCCGCACCCCGATTTCGATTAAATACTTCCTGACCGCCATTCTGTTCGTGCTTTTCGACGTGGAGGTCATCTTCATGTATCCTTGGGCCGTGAACTTCCGCACCCTGGGCTGGGACGGCTTCGTGCAGATGATTGTGTTCCTGACCCTACTGATGGCGGGTTTCGCCTACGTCATCAAAAAGGGCATTCTGAAGTGGACCGGCACCCACGCCTAAGTTCAAATTGCCCAAACCTTTGCCGGCTGGCCGGTGTTCGGAATCGGGGACTTTCTCCCCTCCAAACTGCTACTTCCGATGAGTGATATTCGTGTTCCTGAAATAAAGATGGTGGACGCGCCCGACGGCGTGGAAGGCGCGGGCTTCTTTGCCACTTCCCTGGAGTCGGTGGTGGGCATGGCCCGGGCCAACTCGCTCTGGCCCCTGCCGTTTGCTACCTCCTGCTGCGGCATCGAGTTCATGGCCACCATGGGCTCCCACTACGACATTTCCCGCTTCGGCTCCGAGCGCCCCAGCTTCTCGCCCCGGCAGGCAGACCTACTGATGGTGATGGGCACCATCGCCAAGAAGATGGCGCCCATCGTGAAGCAGGTGTACGAGCAGATGGCCGAGCCCCGCTGGGTGCTGGCCATGGGCGCCTGCGCCTGCTCCGGCGGCATCTTCGACTCCTACTCCGTGCTGCAGGGCATCGACCGGATCATCCCGGTGGATGTGTACGTGCCCGGCTGCCCGCCCCGCCCCGAGCAGGTGCTCGACGGCCTGATGCGCGTGCAGGATCTGGCCCGCACCGAATCCATCCGCCGCCGCAACGCCCCCGAGTACCAGGCGCTGCTGGCTTCTTACAACATTAAGTAAGGAGCTAGGAGCTAGAAGCTGGGAGTTAGAATTTGTTCTGCCATCCTTTTCATTCTAACTCCCAGCTTCTAGCTCCTAGCTCCTCCAAAAAGAATGGCTGAAAACACCGAAGAATCGGCTGCCGCGCAGGAAACGGCCGCCATCCAGGACCCGCAGGCGGCCAAGAACGCCCAGCTGCTCGCGCTGCTGCACCGCCTGTTCGGCACCGACGCGTTTACCGACGTGGAGGAGCCTTACGGCCTGCTGACGGCCACCACTACCCGGGAGCGGCTGCACGACATCATCGCCGGCCTGCAGCAGGATCAGGAGCTGCAGCTCAATTTTCTGACCACGATGTGCGGTATCCATTACCCCGAAAACGAGGGCCAGGAGCTGGGCATGGTGTACCATCTGCACAGCATGGTACACAACCTGCGCCTGCGCCTGAAGATCTTCTTCCCCATTGCCGACCCGGTGGTGCCCACGCTGACGGACCTCTACGCCACCGCCAACTGGATGGAGCGCGAGGCCTACGACTTCTACGGCATCATCTTCACGGGCCACCCCAACCTGATCCGCATTCTGAATGTGGAGGACATGGACTACCACCCCATGCGCCGCGAATATGCGCTGGAAGACGGTACCCGCGAAGACAAAACCGACCTTTTCTTCGGACGATAACTATTTGTCATGCTGACGAAGGAAGCACCTTATCACCGCTGCTTTTGTCAGATTCTCTAATCGATGCGGCGCGGACGTGATAAGGTCCTTCGCAAGCTCAGGATGACAACACTGATATGGCAGTAAACGACACGCTGGAAGGCACCCACAAAATCGTTCAGGAGGCGAAGGAGCAGCAGCAGCACAGCGGCCTGATTCCGACGCTCAACGACTTCTCGCAGGAGCTGACGACCCTGAACCTGGGCCCGACGCACCCGGCCACGCACGGCATTTTCCAGAACATCCTGCAAATGGACGGGGAGCGGATCATTTCCGGCGTGCCCACCATCGGCTACATCCACCGGGCCTTCGAGAAGATTGCCGAGCGCCGGCCCTTCTACCAGATTACGCCCCTGACGGACCGGATGAACTACTGTTCCAGTCCCATCAACAACATGGGCTGGCACATGACGGTGGAGAAGCTGCTCGGTGTGACCGTGCCCAAGCGTGCCCAGTACATGCGTGTCATTGCCATGGAGTTGGCCCGCATCACCGACCATCTGATCTGCAACTCGATTCTGGGCGTGGACACCGGAGCCTTCACCGGCTTCCTCTACGTGTTCCAGGAGCGCGAGAAGGTCTACGAGATTTACGAGGAAATCTGCGGCGCCCGCCTCACCACCAACATGGGCCGCGTGGGCGGCATGGAGCGCGACTTTTCGGATGTTGCCATCCAGAAGCTGCGCGACTGGCTCAAAACCTTCCCCGCGGTGATGAAGGAGTTTGAGTCGATGTTCAACCGCAACCGCATCTTCATGGACCGCGTGGTGAACGTGGGCCCGATTACGGCGGAAAAAGCCCTGAACTACGGCTTCACCGGCCCCAACCTGCGCGCCGCCGGCGTCGACTACGATGTGCGGGCCATGAACCCCTACTCCAGCTACGAGGACTTCGAGTTTGAAATCCCCGTGGGCACCAAGGGCGACACCTACGACAGGTTCATGGTGCGCAACGAGGAAATCTGGCAGAGCCTGCGCATTATCAACCAGGCCCTGGAAAACCTGCCCGAGGGCCCCTTCCACGCCGATGCCCCGCACTACTACCTGCCCCCCAAGCAGGCCGTGTACAAGAACATGGAGGCCCTGATCTACCACTTCAAGATCATCATGGGGGAGATTGAAGCGCCGGTAGGTGAAGTGTACCACTCCGTGGAGGGCGGCAATGGCGAGCTGGGCTTCTACCTCGTCTCGGACGGGGGCCGCACGCCCTACCGCCTGCATTTCCGCCGTCCCTGCTTCATCTACTACCAGGCCTACCCCGAAATGGTGGTGGGCAGCAGCCTCTCCGACGCCATCGTAACCCTGTCGTCGATGAATGTTATTGCCGGCGAGCTGGACGCGTAATCCGTAGTCAACCATGTACCTCACCGACCAGGAACTAGAAGCCATCCGGACGTTTTTCAGCACGCAGCCCGTGCTGAAAGCGTACCTTTTTGGCTCCTACGCCCGCGGCGAGGCTGATGAGGCAAGTGACGTAGATTTGCTGGTGGAGCTGGATTATGAGAAGCTCGATGCCCTGGATTTTTATCTCTGGCGCGAATATCTGGCTGAGCTTTTAGGCAAGAAAGTGGACGTAGTATCTGGCCTGAAGCCCACCAGCCGCTTTGCCCGCGAAATTCAATCTGACTTACACCCCATCTATGAGAAAGCCGCTTAGCGACCGACAGCGGCTGGAGCATATGCTGGACGCCGCCGACCAGATAATCCAAGCTTACCAGTCGCTGCCCGGCGGTATGCTGCCGGATGGCGACTTTCGCTTATTTGCCTTCATAAAGCTCGCTGAGATTATTGGCGAAGCTGCCAGCAAGCTCACGCCGGCGTTTCGCCAGGAGCAAACCGGGATTGAGTGGCGAAAGATTATTGGGCTGCGGCACATTCTCGTGCATGACTACGACATGATTGACGAAAAAGCCTTGTGGCAGGTCATCCGCCAGGACGTTCCCGTTTTGCGCGAGCGGCTGCGGCAACTTTTAAATTCCTCTGCTCTATGAGCCTACCAACCGAATCGATTCAGAAACCGCAGTTCTCGGAGGCGGCCAAGGCTGAAATAGACCGTATCTGTAAGCAGTACCCGGCGGAGCGCCGCAAGTCGGCCATGCTGCCGGTGCTGCACATTGCCCAGGCCGAATTCGGCGGCTGGGTGGCGCCCGAGGTGCAGGACCTGGTGGCCGAGGTGCTGGGCGTGAAGCCCATCGAGGTGTACGAGGTTTCGACCTTCTACACTATGTTCAACCTCAAGCCGGTGGGCAAGCACGTGCTGGAAATCTGCCGCACGGGGCCCTGCCAGCTGCGCGGTTCCGACGAGCTGACCCTGGAGCTGGAGCGCATCACCGGCGCCAAAGTCGGCGAAGGTCCTTCGGCCGACGGCCTGTTCACCCTGAAAGAGGTGGAATGCCTGGCCGCTTGCGGCTTCGCCCCCGTGGTGCAGGTGCGCGAGAAATACTACGAGCAGCTCGACACCGAGGAATCGGTGAATGCCATGCTCTCGGAGCTGCGCAACATGGTGCACCGGCCCGCCCTGCCCTGGGAGGAAACCGGCCTGCCCAACGCCCTAGCCAACAATTAACCGCTTGCTGTTGCTGCCATGGAAGACCGGAACAAGGACCTGCCGCTGATTGTCTCGGAAATTCTCATTGAGATGCACGAGATGAAAGAAGACATTCGTCAGATGAATCAAACGCTGACTCGGGTTGCTTCAGTTGTTGTTAAACAACAGGAGCACGTGAACAGCATGTTCAACACCCTGCAGGACGAAAGCCGGAAAAACATGGAATTCATGACTTCCCTGATGACAGACATGCGTCGGGAAAGCCAGGAGGATCGGCAGCTGATGACCTACTCGCTTAACAAGACGCTGGGGCAGCAACAGCAGACTAACGCTGACTTTGAACGGCGCCTCGCCGAACTGGAAGCTAAATACAACGGCTAACGCCACCAGCTAACCGCTCAGACACTATGGGACGCAAACTGCTGACCGAACATATCAACGTTGAAGGCATCGACACCATCGAGGTGTACCGCAAGCACGGCGGCTACCGCTCGGTGGAGAAGGCCATCAAAACCATGACCCCCGACGAGGTGGTGGAAGAGGTGAAGAAGTCGGGCCTGCGGGGCCGCGGCGGCGCCGGCTTCCCCACGGGCCTGAAGTGGAGCTTCCTGGCCAAGCCCGAGGGCGTGCCGCGCTATCTAGTCTGCAACGCCGACGAGTCGGAGCCGGGCACCTTCAAGGACCGGCAGTTGATGTCGAAGCTGCCCCACCTGCTCATCGAGGGCATGATTACGAGCTCCTACGCGCTGGGCGCGAATACCTCGTACATCTACATCCGCGGCGAGCTGCTCTACGTGCTGCGCATCCTGGAAAAGGCCATTGCGGAGGCGTACGCGGCCGGTTTCCTGGGTAAGAACATCCTGGGCTCGGGCTACGACCTGGATCTGTACGTGCACCCCGGCGGCGGCGCCTACATCTGCGGCGAGGAAACCGCCCTGCTGGAATCCCTGGAAGGCAAGCGCGGCAACCCGCGCAACAAGCCCCCGTTCCCCGCCGTGTCGGGCCTCTACGCCCGCCCCACAGTAGTGAACAACGTCGAGTCTATTGCGGCCGTGCCGGTTATCGTCAACGACGGCGGCGACGAGTACGCCAAGATTGGCGTGGGCAAGAGCACCGGCACCAAGCTGATTTCGGCCTGCGGCCACCTCAATAAGCCCGGCATCTACGAAATCGAGTTGGGCGTGCCGGTCGAGGAGTTCATCTACTCCGATGAGTACTGCGGCGGCATCTGGAAGGGCCGCGACCTGAAAGCCGTAGTAGCCGGTGGTTCCTCGGTGCCGATTCTGCCCAAGGAATTGATCCTGAAAACTGCCGCCGGCGAGCCTCGCCTGATGACCTACGAGTCGTTGTCGGACGGCGGGTTCGTAACTGGTACCATGCTGGGCTCCGGCGGCTTCATTGCCATGGACGAGACGACCTGCATCGTGCGCAACACCTGGAACTTCTCCCGCTTCTACCACCACGAGTCGTGCGGGCAATGCTCGCCCTGCCGCGAGGGCACGGGCTGGCTGGAGAAAATCCTGCACCGCATCGAGCACGGCCACGGCACGGAGCGCGACATCGACGTGCTGGCCAGCGTGGCCAAGCAGATCGAGGGCAACACCATCTGCCCGCTGGGCGAAGCGGCCGCCTGGCCCGTCTCAGCCGCCATCCGCCACTTCCGCGACGAGTTCGAATGGCACATCCGCCACCCCCAGGAAGCCACCCGCCCCGGCGCAGTGTATCCGGGCAAAGCAGTGCTGGCCTAGCGGCAGACCGTTTTGTAAAAAGAACGTCATGCTGAGCGTAGCAAAGCGAAGCCGAAGCATCTCGCTTGGCCTCGTCAGATTACTAACCATACGTCAGCACGCGAGATGCTTCGGCTTCGCTCAGCATGACAGACGACATTAAAGAGCAAAACCTAAATGGCTAAAATAACTTTCGACGGCATCGAGGTGGAAGTTCCGGACGGAACCACCATCCTCAACGCGGCCCGCACCATCGGCGGCAGCATCGTGCCCCCGGCCATGTGCTATTACACGCCGCTGAAAGGCTCGGGCGGCAAGTGCCGCGCCTGCCTGGTGCGCGTGGCGGCCGGCTCGGCCAAAGACCCGCGCCCCATGCCCAAGCTCGTGGCCTCGTGCGTGACGCCGGTGCAGGACGGCATGGTGGTCGAGAATACGACTTCCCAGCAGGTGCTCGACGTGCGCAAGGGCATCGTGGAGATGCTGCTCATCAACCACCCCCTGGACTGCCCCGTGTGCGACCAGGCCGGGGAGTGTGATTTGCAGAACTTCGCCTTCGAGCACGGGGTGAGCACTACCCGCTACGAGGAGGAGCGCCGCACCTTCGACAAAATCGACATCGGGCCGCTGATTCAACTGCACATGACGCGCTGCATCCTGTGCTACCGCTGCGTGTACACCGCCGACCAGCTCACCGAGCAGCGCGTGCACGGCGTGCTGGGCCGCGGCGACGCCGCCGAAATCGGCACCTACATCGAGAATATCATCGACAACGAGTTTAGCGGCAACGTCATCGACGTGTGCCCGGTGGGCGCGCTGACCGATAAAACCTTCCGCTTCAAGCAGCGGGTGTGGTTTACCAAGCCCGTTAACGCCCACCGCCAGTGCGAGAACCCGAAGTGCTGCGGCAAGGTGGTGCTCTGGTACAAGGGCAAGGACGTGATGCGCGTGACGGCCCGCAAGGACCAGTACGGCGAGGTAAAGGAGTGGATCTGCAACACCTGCCGCTTCGACAAGAAGGAAACCGCCGACTGGACCATCGAAGGCCCCGCCCACATCGACCGTTCCTCGGTCATCTCGGCCAACCACTACGAGCTGCCCGTGCTCAACGCCCAGGTTATTGCCGACCTGCCCGAAAGCTCGGTCCGCGACCTGGAACAGAACCCTCCCATGCGCCTCGGCAATTAGTTTCAGTTGCCAGTTGCGAGTTGCCAGTTGCCAGTTAGGCAACGCCTCTCGTTGAATACTGGCAACTGGCAACTCGCAACTGACAACTCAAATGATAGAACTACCAACCCTCGGCTGGCAATCCATTGTTATCCTCGTCGTGTTCGGCGTTTCCCTGCTGATTGCGACCTATTGCACCTACGCGGAGCGCGTCATTGCCGCCTTTCTGCAGGACCGCGTGGGGCCGGACCGGGCCGGGCCCTTTGGCCTGCTCCAGCCGCTGGCCGATGCCGTGAAGCTGTTTACCAAAGAAGAATTCTTTCCGGCCGGAGCCAACAAGGCCCTGTTCATTATGGGCCCCTGCCTGGCCATGATTACGGCCCTGATGTCGTCGGCAGTAATTCCGTTCGGCAACGTGATTCAGTTCGGCAACAACGTGTTCAACCTGCAGGGCATCGAGGTCAACATCGGCATGCTGTGGGTGTTCGGCATCGTGTCGCTGGGCGTGTACGGGGTGATGATTGGCGGCTGGGCTTCCAACAACAAGTTCTCCCTGCTCGGCGCCATCCGGGCCGGCTCCCAGAACATCAGCTACGAGCTGGCCATGGGCCTGGCCCTGATTGCCGTGCTGATGATTTCGGGCACGCTGAGCCTACGCGAAATCACCTTGCAGCAGTCGGCCGCGGGCGAGTGGCACTTCTGGAACATCGTCAAGCAGCCCCTGGGCTTTATCATCTTCCTGGTCTGCGCCTTCGCCGAAACCAACCGCACGCCCTTCGATTTGCCCGAGTGCGAAACCGAGCTGGTGGGCGGCTACCACACCGAGTACAGCTCCATGAAGATGGGTTTGTACTTGTTCGCCGAGTACGTCAACGTGTTCGTGGCCTCGGCCGTGATGAGCGTGCTGTACTTCGGCGGCTTCAACTTTCCCTTTCAGTACGAGCTGCGCGACTGGTTCGTGAACAGCCAGGGCTGGGAGCTGATGTCGGCCCAGAACCTGATTTCCGTACTCGGCCTGCTGGGCTTGTTCGGCAAAATCTTCGCCTTCATCTTCTTCTTTATGTGGGTGCGCTGGACCCTGCCCCGCTTCCGCTACGACCAGCTGATGCGCCTGGGCTGGACCATCCTGATTCCGCTGGCCATCTTCAACATCCTGCTCACCGGCGGCCTGATTCTGGGCGGTATCATTAAGTAACAGAACATATGCAGTCCTTAAGCAATAGAGCGAAAAAGCTGGAGGCCAAGCCCATGACGCTGGCCGAGCGGGCCTACCTGCCGGCCATTTTCCAGGGTCTGAGCATCACCATGCGACACTTCTTCCGGGCCGCGACCAAGAAGCAGGTGACTGTGCGCTACCCCGAGGAACAGCGGCCCTTCTCCCCCATCTTCCGCGGCCTGCACGTGCTCAAGCGCGACGAAATAGGCCGGGAGCGGTGCACCGCCTGCGGCCTCTGCGCCGTGGCCTGCCCCGCCGAAGCCATTACGATGGTGGCCGGCGAGCGGAAAAAAGGCGAGGAAAACCTGTACCGCGAGGAGAAATACGCCGTCAGCTACGAAATCAACATGCTGCGCTGCATCTTCTGCGGCCTCTGCGAAGAAGCCTGCCCGAAAGCAGCCGTGTACCTGCAGGCCGACAAGATGGCCCCGCCCCGCTTCGAGCGCGACGAGTTCATCTACGGCAAAGACCGCCTCGTGGAGCCCGTGTCGCCCGACGCCCGCTCTAAGCGCGGCATCCAGCTCACCCCCGAGCAGGCCGCGGCCCTGGCCCAGCGCATGGCCCAGCCTGATTTTAAGTAGCCCGTCAACTCCCCTCCTTAAAGAAGGAGGGGAACTAGTTTTCTAGCTCACCCAGCTTTCTTAGCTTTCCGCCAATGGCTTCTTCTCCTTCCCTGTTTTTCTTCCTGTCGTTCGTGGCGCTGTTTGCGGCCCTGGGCGTGGTGCTGGCCAAAAACCCGGTGCACAGCGTGCTGTTCCTGATCCTGACGTTCTTCTCGCTCTCGGGGCACTACCTGATTCTGAACGCCCAGTTTCTGGCCGCCGTCAACATCATCGTCTACGCCGGGGCCATCATGGTGCTGTTCCTGTTCGTCATCATGTTCCTGAACCTGAACGCCGACACGGAGCCCCACAAGCCGATGCTGGCCAAGGTAGCCGCGGCCGTGGCCGGGGGTTCCCTGCTGCTGGTGATGGTGGCCGCCCTGCGCGACGTGCACCCCGGCACCACCTACAACGCCCCGGCCTTCGACTCGCAGATCGGGATGGTCAGCCAGCTAGGGATGATTCTCTACACCAAGTACCTGCTGCCCTTCGAGCTGGCCTCGGTGCTGTTCCTGGCCGCCATGGTCGGCGCGGTGATGCTGGCCAAGCGCGAAACCGGGGAGCGGAACTTCTAGCCTCCGGCAACTTCCCATAGTACCGAAAGCGGCGTCTGAAGCATCAGGCGCCGCTTTTTTTGTTCTTTGCATTACCTCAGGGCCTCACCAATCAGCCATAGAAAATGATTCAGAACACTATTGCCGGCCGCTACTTTACTCTGGAGGTATTCGAGTGCCCGCGGGAAACCATCCGGTTGGCTGCCAGCCTGGGCTTTGACAACGTGACGGTTGAAAACTTCACGCACTACCGCAACCCTGAGTCAATCCAGGCGACAGTACAGTCTGGGCCACTTGTCAAGCCTCTTGTGCTAAAATCGTTTCGACTGGACTTCACCACCACCAGGGCCGACTTCCTCGACCTGATTGACCTCTGGGACAGCCAGGGCTGCTACGCTGTTTTTCATAAGTCGGCAACCCTAAAATTCAAGGCTACCGATTTGGTCCCCACCGCCCGCTACCGAGCGTTGGATAATTTTGGTTGGAACCTGGAGTTGGCCGTTCCTGATAGCGCGTCGGATGGCCGGGCACTAATAACTTCCCCTGACCCGACGATTATTGACCAGATAGAAGCTCAACTAAAAAGCGGCTCCTGATTCTTCAGGAGCCGCTTCTCGTTTTACTCGGCTTGCGTGTTAAAAGCCGTTTCGGGGGCTGAGCGCCGCATCCAGGGCGGGCCGCAGCTGGCGCGCATCTTCTGGCGAAATTTCTCCTGCTCCTCCGGTGTCATGCCGGCCAGGCGGGATTCCATGCGCTGCTTCCAGTCGTTTTTGTGCTGTTGCCACTTGCGGCTGAAGCCCGGGCGCCCCCCACCCCCGCGGAAGCCGGTGAGCAGGCGGGTGAGCAGCAGCAAACCCAGGGTCTGCCAGAAGGTGAGGACGGGGCCGTGGAACAGGTCGGGCACCAGCCAGTTCCACAGGCGCATCGTGACGAAGCCCATGACGGCCACGAACAGGATACCGAGGAGAAGGAATTTGAGGACGCGCAGCGGCCAGGGTTTAGGATTCATGTCGTTGAGATATTAACAGGTCATTGCGAGGCGTAAGCCGAAGCAATCCGTCCTGGACAATGAGCTGAAGGTTGTGTACTTGGTAAGCGCCAACGTTAGGGCTTGGTGCGGAAAGGAAGCTATTCACATTTCAGAGGACGGATTGCTTCGTCTCTGCTTTATTCGCTTTGCTCGCAACGACCTTTAGTCCGTGAACAGGTTGTTGTAGAGCACTTGCAGGCGCTGGCGCAGGTGCTGGACGGCGTAGTGCTTGCGCGAAATCAGGGTTTTGAGCGGCACCCCGGTTTCCTCGGCCAGTTCCTTGAACGTCTTGCCCTCCAGCTCGTGCCACACGAACACGTCGCGCTGGTTTTTGGGCAGTTCCTCCAGCGCTTCGGCCAGGGCTTCCATGAGGGTTTCGCGGAGCAGGCGGTTTTCGGGGGCGTCGTCGGCGGCGGGCAGCACGTCGGCCAGCAGCAGGGCGCCTTCCTCGTTGTCGTCGGCGTAGCGGAGCATTTCTTCCTCCAGCGAGGCCGTCTTCTTCTTGCGGTAGAGGTCGGTGATGCGGTTGCGGGCCACGCGGAATAGCCAGGAGGCCACTTTTTCCACGGGCTTGAGCATCCGGTAACTTTCGACCAGCTCCCCGAACACATCCTGCAGAATGTCTTCGGCGTCGGCGGGGTCGGGCACGCGGCGGCGGATGAAGGCCAGCAGCCGGCCGCGCTGTTCCTGCACGGCGGCTTGAATCTGCTGGTCCTGTCCGCGCATCGAGCCTAAGGGTAAGGTGGGTAATGCAAGTGCTTCCATTCTGGATAACCAGACGCGGAAGGCCGAAAAATACTTTAAAATATTTTCGGTGGGGCCTCACCCCCGGCCCCTCTCCCAAGGAAAGGGGAGCCTGACGATTTCCGGCGCAAGCCTAGGGCTTGCTTACCGCATCCACAGCCGTGTCGATAACAGGTTTTTCTAGCGCAATTCATTGCCAAAGCGGTAAGCGCGAAGCCCAAGCTTCGCGCGCTGGCGGAGTGTCCGGCGCCCCTCTCCCACGGAGAGGGGCCGGGGGTGAGGCTGCGGGTATGGATTTCCCGATAGTCTGGCTACCTTTGCCAGCTAATAAACGCCAGCCAAACCTTTGGTTGGGCGTCTTTGCCTTGTCCGCTGACCCCACTGCATGGAACAGACCATCCCGGAAGTCATTCGCACCGTCCCGCTGGAGTATTACGTGTACTTCGCCACGGCGCTATTTGCCATCGGCGTCACGGGCGTGCTGACCCGGCGCAACGCCATCATCATCTTCATGTGCGTGGAGCTGATGCTCAACGCAGTGAACGTGCTGCTGACGGCCTTCTCGGCCTACCGCTCCGACCCCAACGGGCAGATTTTCGTGTTCTTCATCATGGCCGTGGCCGCCGCCGAAGTGTCGGTCGGTCTGGGCATCATCGTGATGATTTACCGCAACTTCCAGAACACCGACGTCAACCTGCTCAACCGCCTTAAGTGGTAATGATAACTCGTTTGTCGTCCTGAGCAAAGCGAAGGACCTTATCCCAGTAGAACGACGGACGTAACAACGACTCGTTCCTGCGCGATAAGGTCCTTCGCAAGCTCAGGATGACAGACGGCTTTCTTTTAGCATACTCTCTATGCAAGAAACTGTAATCCCCGCGGCCAGCGCCCCTTACTCCACGCTGCTGTACGTCCTGATTCCGCTGCTGCCGTTTCTGGGCTTCCTGCTCAACGGGCTGCTCAACAAGAAGCTCTCCGGCACCGTGGCCGGGGCCATCGGCTCGCTGATGGTGCTGGGCTCCTTCCTGATTTCGGTGTACCTGTTCGCCACCTTCCAGTACCAGTACACAGTCCACCTGTTCGACTGGATTTCGGTCGGCACCCTGCAGATTCCCTTCTCCTACCAGATTGACCAGCTCAGCCTGATTATGCTGCTGCTGGTCACGGGCGTGGGCTTCCTGATTCACGTCTACAGCATCGGCTACATGCACCACGACGAGAACGTGGGCAAGTTCTTCGCCTTCCTGAACCTGTTCGTGTTCAGCATGCTGGTGCTGGTGCTGGGGGCCAACTTCGTGATTCTGTTCATCGGCTGGGAAGGCGTGGGGCTGTGCTCCTACCTGCTCATCGGGTTCTGGAACAAGGACCACGGCAATAACAACGCCGCCAAGAAAGCCTTCATCATCAACCGCGTCGGCGACCTGGGCTTCCTGCTGGGCATCTTCCTGATCTACCTGACTTTTGATTCGGTGCAGTACGCCGAGGTGTTCCACAAGGCCAGCACCCTGCAGATCGGGACGGGCGTGGTGACGGCCATTACCCTGTTGCTGTTCGTGGGCGCGATGGGCAAGTCGGCCCAGCTGCCGCTCTACACCTGGCTGCCCGACGCCATGGCCGGCCCCACCCCGGTTTCGGCCCTGATTCACGCCGCGACGATGGTAACGGCCGGTATCTACATGGTGCTGCGCGCCAACGTACTCTTCACCCTGGCCCCCGACACGCTGAACGTGGTAGCCTGGATTGGCGGCATCACCGCCCTGTTTGCCGCCACCATCGGCCTCGCCCAGAACGACATTAAGAAAGTACTGGCCTACTCCACGGTATCCCAACTCGGTTACATGTTCCTGGCTTTGGGCGTGATGGGCTACAGCACTTCGCTGTTTCACGTACTCACCCACGCCTTCTTCAAGGCCCTGATGTTCCTGGGCGCGGGTTCCGTAATCCACGCCATGAGCAACGAGCAGGACATCCGCCGCATGGGCGGCCTGCGCAAGGCGCTGCCGATTACCTTCCTCACGTTCCTCATCGGCTGCCTGGCCATTTCGGGCATCCCGCCGTTTTCGGGCTTCTTTTCCAAGGATGAAATCCTGGAGCACGCCTTCCAGCACAACAAGATTCTCTGGGGCATGGGCCTGCTGACGGCCTTCCTGACGGCCTTCTACATGTTCCGCCTGCTGTTCCTGACCTTCTTCGGCGAGTTTCGGGGCACCGAGGAGCAGCAGCACCACCTGCACGAGTCGCCGGCTAGCATGACGCTGCCGCTGATTGTGCTGGCCATTCTGGCGGCCGTGGGCGGCTTCATGGGTGCGCCGATGTTCGTGGGCAAGCACTACTTGGCCGACTACCTCGCCCCGCTCTTCACCTACTCCCAGCGCCTGAACCCCGAGGCCTTTAAAACCGAGCTGGACCACGGCACCGAGCTGATGCTCATCGGCCTGTCGGTAGCGGCCGGCGTGCTGGGCATTCTGTTCGCCTACGTGCAGTACGTGAGCCGCAAGGTGCGCCCGGCCGCGGACGACGCCCAACGCTCCGCCCCCGAAAGCCTGGTGTACCACAAATACTACATCGACGAACTGTACAACGCCCTGTTCGTGCGCCCCGTCATGTGGCTCTCGACGGGTTTGTACCGCTTCGTGGAGCAGGGCATCATCGACCCAATCGTGAACGGCTTCGGCCGCGTCACGCTCGGCGGCGGGCAGCTGTTGCGCTACGTGCAAACCGGCTACGTCGGCCTCTACCTGATCCTGATGGTCGTCGGCATCGTGCTGATTCTGGGGTTGAATCTGGTGTGGCTGTAATACTTGACTTATGAAAAGCTTTCTTACGCTGCTGTTACTGCTAGCATTGACCAACACTGTCCTCGCGCAGAAGCAGAAAATCGAGGTGAAGGATGAGGCCGTTCTGCTGGACGGTGCCAAATACGCACTGATTGAGCAGGACGGCTGCCGCATCATGGATACGCAGTGCGTATACTACCTCAAGTCCTTGGACGGTAAGCGGCAGGTGGCTGTGAAACAGCTAGAGTTCGTGGACCCGGCCGAAATGAGCGCCTCCCATCCTGATGGCCGCGTGTTGTATCTGCAGTACGTGTTCTTGGCCTCCGGCACCAAAGCGGAAACGCCTTTTCCTACCACGCTGCACCTGAGGGCCATCGATGTGGCGCGGAAAGTCGCGAAAGGGCAACTCTTCGCCAATGGCACCCTGAATGAGCAGGCCGTTTCAGACTTTGTCACCACCAACGGAATGCCGTTTGCCGACCGGCAAAAGGAGCTGGCCGGCCCTAAGGTCATCGTAATCGAAAAATAACCCGGCCGTTACGGGCCACTCTGCAGTGCCCGCAGCATCCTGGCTCGCGTGCAACTAGATTTTCTACATGCTGACTGTCTTTCTCCTACTCTTTCCCGTCGCGGCGGCCCTGCTGCTGCACTTTGCCAAGGGCAATGCGGCCCGCGTAATGGCCCTGGGCGCGGCGCTGGTCGAATTCGTGGTGGCGGTGTACGCCGCCGTCCTGTCGCAGGTCACCGCGCAGACGCAGTTCGAAGTCAACCTGCCCTGGGTGGCCTCGGCGGGTATCAACTTCCACGTCGGCATGGACGGGCTGAGCCTGGTGCTGGTGCTGCTGACGGCCTTCCTGGTACCGCTCATCATCCTGGCTTCCTTCCGCCACGACTACCCCAACGCCTCGGCCTTCTACGCCCTGATTCTGTTTATGCAGACCGGCCTGATTGGCGTATTCGTGTCGCTGGACGCCTTCCTGTTCTACTTCTTCTGGGAAGTGGCCCTGATTCCGATTTACTTCCTGGCCGGCGTCTGGGGCTCGGAGCGCCGCATTGCCGTCACGTTTAAGTTCTTCCTGTACACCATCATCGGCTCGCTGTTCATGCTGGCCGCCTTCGTGTACCTCTACTTCCAGACCGGCATCCACGGCGCGGTCCGCTCCTCCGACATCATCGCCTTCTACAACCTCACGCTCAGCTCCGACCAGCAGGCCTGGGTGTTCTGGCTGATTTTCGCGGCCTTCGCCGTGAAGATGCCCATCTTCCCCTTCCACACCTGGCAGCCCGACACCTACACCGAGTCGCCGACGCCGGCTACGATGCTGCTCTCGGGTATCATGCTGAAAATGGGCATCTACGGCTGCCTGCGCTGGCTCTTGCCCATCGTGCCGAAAGGCGTGAGCCACTGGGGCCCGCTGGTGATGGTGCTCTGCATTATCGGCATCATCTACGGCGCTATCATCGCCATCCGCCAGCGCGACGTGAAGCGCCTGATTGCCTACTCCTCCCTCTCCCACGTGGGACTGATGGCGGCCGGCGTGTTCTCCCTCACGATGATGGGCCTGCAGGGCACCGTGATTCAGATGCTGGCCCACGGCGTGAACGTGGTGGGCATGTTCTTCATTGCCGACATCATCCAGCGCCGCACCGGCACCCGCGACATCTCCGAGCTGGGCGGCCTGACCAAAAACACGCCGGCCCTGTCCGTCACCTTCCTGGTGCTGTTGCTCAGCACCGTGGCCCTGCCTCTCACGGCCGGGTTCGTGGGTGAGTTCCTGCTGCTGGGCGGCGTGTACCAGTACAACCACTGGATGGGCGCCGTGGCCGGTGTCACCATCATCCTGGGCGCGGTGTACCTGCTGCGCATGTTCCAGCGCGTGATGCTCGGCCCCGACACCCAGTTCACCGCCACCATCAAGGATCTGACCGGCTCCGAGCTGGCCGTGCTGGTGCCTCTCATTCTGATGGTGTTCTGGATCGGCCTGTTCCCCGGCACGTTCCTGCGCATCTCCGAGCCGGCCATCATGCAGATCATGACGATAGTCAACCGTTAAAAACCCCTCCCCAACCCCTCCCCAAAAGGGAGGGGCTTAGATTACCACTCCTGCCTGTCTCTTTCCTGGTCCTAGCTGCAAAGCAGCTCATCAAGCAAGAGCTTAGATACCTAATCTAACGCCCACATTCGTCTGGCTCCCCCTCCCTTTTGGGGAGGGGGCCGGGGGGAGGGGTCACCCAGAACATGACTTCTATCATTCTGCTCTCCGTCTTTGGTATCATCAATCTGTTCCTGGGCTTTCTGCGCTCCAACAAGATTCTGCTGCCGGCCGCCATGGTCATCCTGGCCCTCGTGTTCGGGGCCAACCTTTACGACTGGAATGCCGCCCCACACTCCTACTTCAGCAACATGCTCACCATCGACCGGTACTCGGTGGCCTTCACCGGCATCGTGACCCTGACGACGCTGCTGCTGATTCCCTTCTCCCAGAAATACGTGCGCGACGGCCAGGAAAACCTGGCCGAGTACTACTCCCTGCTGCTGTTCTCGCTCGTGGGCGCCATCATGATGGTTAGCTACGACAACCTGCTGATGCTGTTCGTGGGTATCGAAATCCTGAGCGTGTCGATGTACGTGGTGGCCGGCTCCGACAAGCGCAACGTGCGCTCCAACGAGGCCGCGCTGAAGTACTTCCTGATGGGCTCCTTCGCCACCGGCATCCTGCTTTTCGGCATCGCTCTAGTGTATGGCGCTACCGGCGCGTTTAGCCTGATCGACATTGCCGGGGCCGTGGTGCAGCCCGCCAACGCCTCCTTCCGCCCTATGCTCTACATCGGCATGCTGCTGATGTTCATCGGCATCAGCTTCAAAGTATCGGCCGCGCCCTTCCACTACTGGACGCCCGACGTGTACGAGGGCACGCCCACGTTCTTCACCGCCTTCATGAGCACGGTGGTGAAAACCGCCGGTTTCGCCGCTTTCTTCAAGCTGCTGATGGTGGCTTTTGGCGGGGCCGAAAGCTTCTGGATTCCGACCATTATGGCCATTACGGTGCTCACGCTGCTCGTCGGCAACGTGGGCGCGGTGGCCCAGACTAGCATCAAGCGGATGCTGGCTTATTCCAGCATCTCCCACGCCGGCTACCTGTTCATCGGCCTGGTGGCCCTGAACGGCAAGCTATCCGCCAACGGCATCTTCTTCTACTCCCTGGCCTACTCGGTGGCTACCGTGGCCGCTTTTGGGGTGCTAAAATTGGTATCAGACCAGCGCCAGCGCGAGGACTACGCCAGCTTCAACGGCCTGGCTAAGACCAATCCGCTGCTGGCTTTCGTGTTTACGGTAGCCATGCTCTCGCTGGCGGGTATTCCGCTCACCGGGGGTTTCTTCGGCAAGTTCTTCATCTTCGGCGCGGCCATGGACAAGGGCTACACCGGCCTGGTGATTTTCGCTCTGCTCATGTCGATGGTGAGCATTTATTACTACCTGCGCCCCGTCATTGCCATGTACATGCGCCCAGCGGAAGAAGACATGACGGAGCCGGTTGCCGTCAGTCCGTTCCAGTCGTTCATTCTGGTAGTGCTGGCCGTGCTGACGTTCGTGCTGGGCATCATGCCGGGCCTGCTGAGCGAGGTGATGTAGGCACTGGCCAAAACCTGATAAACGAAGAAAGAGCGGCCCGCAAGCCGCTCTTTCTTCGTTTTCAATAGAATGTAGGCACGTCCTACTGAGCTTGTCGAAGCATCTCTACCGCTTCGGCTGATTAGTAACTTCACGAAGCGGTAGAGATGCTTCGACTTTGCTCAGCATGACCGGGTTTACCAGGTTTTCACCAGGAAAACGCCCCAACAGCTCACTTTCGCGTCACGCGGATGCTGATGCGGCGGTTCAGGGCGCGGCCCACGGGCGTGGCGTTGTCGGCTACGCCGTGCTTGCCGCCGTAGCCTTTGGCTTCCACGCGGTTCAGGTCGATGCCCATGGCCACCAGCTCGGCCATAGCGGCGTTGGCGCGGGCTTCGCTCAGCTTCAGATTAGCCAGCACATTGCCCGTAATATCCGTGTAGCCCCCGATCTTGACGCGGGCCGTCGGGAAGCTTTTCAGAATGCTGGCCACGTTGCGCAGTTGGCTGCGCGACTCATCGGTGAGCGTAGCTTTTTTGGCATCGAAGTACACCCGGTCGAAGTTAATCCAGCCCTTGGTGCGGTTGATGGAATCAACCTGGATGGACTGATCGGCTAGGAAGGTATATAGCCGATTTTCGGTCGAGTTTACGCCTACCGTTTGGGTGGTGCCATCGATGAGCGTGAGGTTGATGGGCCGGCCGGGGTCGTAGATGTAGTTGCCGCTGCTGGCATCGTAGCGGCCCTCGGTGCCCGCGCCGGCGGTAGGCACGGGCCGGGGCGCGGCCGGAGCCGGCGCGGCTAGTGCCGCCGCGGGGGTTTCCGCGGCGTTGTTGCTCAGGCGGTTTCGCACGAAAAGATACTCCAGCACGGCTCCGGCCATGATGAGCAGCAGCAGCAGCATCCACCGTAGCGTTACGGTTGGGTAAGCTGAGCCCGCCGCCGGCGGATAATACGGATTAGCTCCCGTGGTGCTGGCCCAGTCGGTGGCGGGCACGGGGGCAGGCGCGGGCGCGGCCGCCGCGGGCGGCACAGGCCCAGCCGGGCGAACAAAGGGCGACGGCACCGGGGCGGGCCCAGGAACCGCGGCCGGAGCAGTATTCAGCGCCAGCGCACTCATGATGCTGGCTTTCTGCCCTTCCAGCCACGCAAACAGGTCGTCGGCACTCAGGGCTTTTTCGTGGGCGTAGGTGCCCAGGCTCTGCAATACGGCCTGCGCCGCCATGCTGAGCAAGCTCTCCACCGACGATGATTTCAGTCGGGCCGCCTCGGCGAGGCGGCGCACGGTAGGCGCGTAGTCTTCGCCCAGCAGCCCGCGCATCAGCTCGGTGCGGCGCTTGAGGCGGTCGGCGGTGAGCAGCTCCTGGAAGCCGCCGTAATCGGTGGCTTCGTCAGCCAGCGTCCAGAGGGCTTCCACGCCGCCCGGCCGCTCGGCCCGGTCGATGAAAGTGCTCAGAACCAGCGGAATGATCTTAGCCAAAGCTCTCCCAACTCCCCGCTCATTCTCTCCCACCACGGCGCTAGCCTGACTTACGGTATCAGCCGTAAAGTACGTTTCAACTTCTTCCAGCAGGTTCTCTTGCATATCTGTAAGGTTTACACGTGTACGTTTAAGTAATAATACTAATTTTTAAATAAATAATAATATGATTCGAAATAGGCCACAGATTATTTCTTGCAATAGAAACAGATGACAGCCAACACCATAGCCAACCCAAGTGGCCGAAGCAGTGGCTGGCTGGCCAGCTTCCGGGAGCTTGTGAGGCTGTTTAGCAAACCTCAACCAGGAACAAGCGAGGCCCAAACCCCCAGCGGGGCGACATATCGGTAGGAAGAAGTAGATAATTCATGCGAAAGCTCCAGCGAGGCGACACCAATCGTTGGACAGATTGTGTCGCCCCGCTGGGGCTTTGGGCCTTGCTTGCTCCCGATTATCTACCGATATGCCGCCCCGCTGGGGCTCGCCTCTTCTACTACGCAATTGGAGTTATCAAGTCGGCTCTACACCCGCCGCATCATGGCCCCTACCGCATCGGAATAAATCACCGCGTCATCGCCAAACGGCACTTCGCCCCGGAATTTCTGCACCAGCCGGGCCGTGGTGATAATATCTTTCTGGCAATAGTGGACGATGCGGGGCAGATCCTTATCCGTGTAATATACTCGCGCCACGTCGGCACCAGTGATGTCGTCTTTGGGGGTCGGAATGTTGAACATGGCTGCCAGAAGTGACAGTGACGTGTACGATTTCCGGTCGCCGAATTTCCACAGCTCCATCGTGTCGATGTGGGCTACTTCCCAGGGCTTGCGGCCGGCAATATCGAGCTGCGGGGGCAGCGGCAGGCCGTTGATGAGCAGACGGCGGCCCAGGTACGGGAAGTCGAATTCCTTGCCGTTGTGGGCGCAGAGCAGGAAGTTGGGCTTGCGAGCCAGCAGCGCCGAAAACTCGCGCAGCATGGTCGGCTCGTCGTGGTCGGCGAAGCTTTTTACCCGGAAGCGCCACTGCTCCTCCTGCTTATCGAAGGTGAAGCAACCCACCGAAATACACACCACGCGGCCAAATTCGGCATAAATACCGGCCTGCTCAAACAGCGTGGCGGCTTCCAGATACGAAGGCATTTCTTCCACGTCGGTGCGGTTGGAAGTCCAGCCTTTTTCGCGGCGCAGCGCGTGGCATTTGTGCTCCCACAGCAGCCGCAGCATGTCGTTCAGCTCATCGTGGCAGCCCACGCAGGGCACCGTTTCAATGTCGAGTACGAAAAGCTGATCGAGGGGAGTTTTGTGCAGAATCTGCATAGCGCGGCAGTGTAATCGGTCTTCAGAAACCGAAGATAGACTATTCAAAGGCTTAGGAGGCGGGAGAGGGCACTAAATTTCCCCGACGGTCATCCTTCATCTGGCGTACGCCTGCGAAGGATAACCGTCGGGTTAGTCCAAAAAACCGCCCGCCTTCGGCCTATGCGGGCCGGGGGCGGGCGGAGTGCCTGTCGGGCAATACCGGGGCAGCGCGTACGCGGAAATTGCGGAGCAGCGGCAGGGCTGAGAGCGACGGGCTCAGGCCAGGGCCGGACGGCCGGTGAGCCAGAGTCCCATCATCATCAAGAGCAATTGGCGGCGCGGCTTGGGCATGGCGACAGACGATTGGCGGGAAATCCAGTGACTCCGGATACCGTCCGCCGAAGCGGAGCCGCCGGGGTCATTGGTCGTACTAAAGGTGCGCTTTTATCCGGGCTGGCACAATCACATGATGATGTGACAATCTCAACCGTACCTCAGGTGAGGCCCTGGCGCAGCGCTTTGGACACGGCTTCGGTCATGGAGCGCACGTGCAGCTTCTCGTAGATTTTTTTGATGTGGGAGCGCACCGTGTCGATGCTGATACCGCGGTCGGCAGCAATCATCTTGTAGCTGTAGCCCTCCACCAGCAGGCCCAATACTTCCTGCTCGCGGGCGCTCAGGTGGCCCACGGGCTCTTCATTGGCCAGCACTGGGGCTTTGGAGCGCGGAAACAGGCGCAACACCTGCCGGGCAATACCGGGGGTCATGGGGGCCCCGCCCAGCCGCACTTCCCCAATGGCATCGAGCAGCCGGATGGGCGACGTTTTCTTGAGCAGGTAGCCATCGGCCCCGGCGCAGATGGCCTCAAACACCCGGTCATTGTCCTCGAACACAGTCAGCATCACCACATTTACCTGGGGCGCAACGGCTTTGATGCGGCGCAAGCCCTCAATACCCGTCATGCCGGGCATGTCGATATCCATCAGAATGACATCGGGCGCGAGGCGCTCCACATCGGCCACGGCCTGCCGGCAATGCCCCAGCGCTCCTACCACCTGCAAGTCCGGCGAGCCGGCCAGCAGCTGGCTCAGGCTGGCGCGCAGGTCCGGGTTGTCTTCATACAGCAGCACGCGCGTCGGAGTGGGCATAAGCAGAATAAAAGGCCGGTAAAACGCTTTAAGTTACGGGTTTATCCGGCCGCCTAACGTCACATGATGATGTGACGCGGCCAAGGGGAGCAGCGCGGTTGGCAGGGCGAAAAAACCGATCTACAGGCCCACGGGCTAGCTTTTCAGCGGAATGCTCAGGCGTAGCGTGGTGCCCTGACCGGGCGCGGTGCAAATGGTGAGCTGCCCGTGCAGGGCGGCGGCGCGGGCGTGCATGTTGGTCAGGCCATTGCCCCCGCCCTGGGCCGGGCCGGCAGGGTCGAAGCCGATGCCGTCGTCCTGCACCAGCAGCACGAGGCGGCGCTGCTCGTAGGTCAGGGCAATGGTGGCCTGCTGGCACTGCGCGTATTTGGCGAGGTTATTCACGGCTTCTTTAAACAGCAGAAAAAACTCCCGGCGGGCCCGCATCGTCAGCTTCAGGCCCGCCACCGAGGGGTCGGTGCGGAAGTGCAGGTCGATGCCGCGGACTTCGAGCACATCGGAGGCAAAGCCGCGCATGCGGGCCATCACGTCGGCCAGCGAGTCGTGAGCGGGATTGATGGTCCACACGATGTCGTCCATGGCATCCAGCATTCGGTGCGAGCTTTCCCCGATCTGCTCCAGCACGGCCGCGGCCTGCTCGGGGCGGTGCTGGCGCTGGTGGTTGCGGGCAATCTGGCTCAGAATGGAAATGCTGCTGAGCGTGGAGCCCATGTCGTCGTGCAGGTCGCGGGCAATGTTGTGACGCACCTGCTCCAGGGCCAGCACCTGCCGGATGCGCAGCTGGTACAGCAGAAACAGTACCCCAAACACCGTCCAACTGGCCAATATGCGGAACCACCAGGTGCCATACCACGGCGGCTGCACCACCACCACCAGCGCCGCCCCGCGCGGGTTCCATACGCCGTCGTTGTTGGCGGCCCGCACCCGAAACGTGTAGGTGCCGGGGTCGAGGTTGGTGTAGGTGGCCTCGTGCCGGGCCCCGGCCTGCACCCAGTCAGGGTCGAAGTTTTCGAGCCTATAGGCGTAGCGGTTCTTGTCGGGCAGCCGAAAATCGAGCGCCGCAAACTGGAGCGAGAAGAAGTAGTCTTTGGGCCCCAGCACCACGCTGCGCCGCTCCGTGATGCTGGTATCCAGGGCCACGGGCTGGTTGAACTTGCGAAACCCGGTGAGCACTACCACCGGCGGCACGGCATTGGTGCGCACGGCCGCGGGCCAGAAGCGCACCAGCCCCATCTGCCCCCCAAAATACAGCTGCCCGTCGTGGCCCCGGCCGTACGCGCCGGCATTGAACTCGTTGTGGGGCAGGCCGTCGCGCACGTCGAAGGTGTGAAACTGGCCAGTGGCGGGCCGGAAGCGGGCCAGGCCCTCGTTGGTGGAAAGCCACAGCGTATGCTGCTCATCTTCCACAATGCCATACACCACGTCGTTGGGCAAGCCCTGGGTCTCGCGGAACGTGGTGAAGCGGCCGGCCGCGGCATCATCGAGGCGGCACAGGCCGCCGCCCTCGGTGCCCACCCAGAGCCGGCCCGCGTGGTCTTCCAGCAGGCAGCGCACAAAGTTGCTGCTCAGGCCGCCAGGCACGCGGGCATCGGCCCGGAACGTGGTGAACCGGCCGGTAACGGGATTGAAGCGGCAGAGCCCGCCGCCGCCGGTGCCTACCCACAGTTGCCCGCGCCGGTCCTGGAGCACGGCCCGCACGAAGTTGTTGCTGAGGCTGCGCGGGTCGTTGGGCCGCTGCCGAAACGTGGTGAAGCGCCCCGCGTCGGGCTCCAGGCGCGTCAGGCCGCCTTCGGTGCCAATCCAGAGGTGGCCCTGACGGTCGGAGGAAATGGAGCGGATGAAGTCGTCGGCGAGGGAGCTGGGCTGGCCGGCCGCGTGCCGGTAGTGGCGGAAGCGGCTGGCCCCAGGCTCCAGGCAGTCGAGGCCCTGACTTTGGGTGCCAATCCAGAGGCGGCCCCGCGCATCGAAGCACAGCGCCCGCACGAAGTCTTCGCTCAGGCTACCGGGGTCTTGCGGGTCGTGCCGAAACCGGGTGCTGCGGTTGGTGGCCGGGTCGTAGCACACCAGCCCGGCGGTTTCGGTGCCCACCCACACGCGGCCCTGCCGGTCTTCGCTCACCGCCCACACCGGGCCGGCCGCGGGGCCAGCGCCGGGCACTGGCCGGAAAGCGCCGGGCCGGCCCTCAAAGGTGCTCAGGCCGCCTTCGGTGCCCGCCCACAGCAGCCCCGAGCGGTCCTGAAACAGGCTCAGCACCACGTCGTCGGCCAGCGACTGGGGCACACCAGGCTGGTGCCGACTAGTATAGAAAGAAGCCGTAACGGGCTCATAGCGGGCCAACCCGTTGTTGGTGCCCACCCAGAGCCGGCCCCGCGCATCCTGCCAGATGGCCCGCACCATGTTGCCGGGCAAACTCGCCGGCACCTGGGGCTGGGGCCGAAAAAAGCGCGGCGCACCGCCGTCGGCGGGCAGCAGGGCGAGGCCGTGGGCTTCGGTGCCCACCCACAACAAGCCGCCGCGGGTATCGGCGCACAGCGCCGTGATGGCACTGCCGGCCACCCAGCGGGCCGCGGGCTCCAGGGTGCCCGCGGCCGGGTTCACCTGACTGAGCTGGCCCGCCCCCGTACCCACCCACAGCCGCCCCTGCCGGTCCTGGGCAATGGCGCGGATGGAGTTGAGGTGGGCGTCCTGCGGGGGAGCGGGCCGGGGGCGGAAAAGCTGAAACCGGCCGGTCTGGGGGTCGAAACGCTGCAGGCCGCCTTCGGTGCCTACCCACAGCCGCCCCTGCCGGTCGCCGAATACGGCCCGCACGAAGTTATCGGCGAGGCTGCCGCTGCTGTCGGGGTGGTGCAGAAAGGTGCGGAAGCGTTCGGTGAGGGGATTATAGCAGCCCAGGCCGCCACCGGTGCCCACCCACAGCCGCCCCTGCTGGTCGAGGGCCAGGGCCAGAACGTAGTTGCTGCTCAGGCTGCCCAGCTGCTGCGGATCGTGGCGGAATACGCGAAATTGGGTGCCGTCGTAGCGGCTCAGGCCATCCTGGGTGCCCAGCCACAGAAAGCCGCGCCGGTCCTGCGCCATGCAGTGCACGCTGTTTTCCGATAGTCCGTGGGCGCTGGAAAGCGTGCGAAACGTGAGCGTGGGAGCGGGCTGGGCTACCGCACCGGGCCGCCCCAGCAGGCCGCAGAGCAGCCCGAGCATTGCCAAACGCAGCCACACAGCGAGTAACTTGGTCATGAGATAAGGGAAGAACACCACTCCGGCGGGCCTGACAGCCAAGAGAGCGTACCGGGGCCGCAACCTAGGAATTTCCTGCTTTTCCGCTCACTACTGCCGCCAGAGCCGCTCAGCCTGCCCACTTGTTGGCTGCCTAGCCAAACGGTCAGGCCGGACTGCAACGGCTGTTTCTGCCGGTGGCCGGGAGACTGCGGGTCGGTGGCCAGCCGAATTTTTAGTCCCAAGACCAGCCACAAGCCAGCCCCAGCGCCAGGGCTCTATTCACGCCGAAAAAACAGGCTCCAACACTCAGCAAACAAGCTTTCGACGCCCATATTTCAATAACTTGCTCTGCCGAAGCACCCCGCCTCAGCCTGCAACCACTCCTACGAAAAGCCAATGGGCGAATTCCTCCTTTCCACTCCCGTCAGCTCCGCAGAAACGGGTCAGCTTGGTGTCCGGCACCTGAAGCGCTTCTGGGCGCAGCAACTAGCCCAGCGGGCCGGACAGGCTACTGAGCCCGCCGAAACCGACTGGCGCTTCGATAATATTCTGCTGAACGGGCTGGGCCTACCGCTGCAAGAAACGCTACGCTACCTGTTGCAGGTCACCCCCAGCTTCGAGGAGTTTGAGCAATGGATTCTGGCTAGGAATAGCGGCTGGCTCGACCCGCACCAGGTGGAACGGCTTAACAGTCTCTTCACCGGGCAGCCCTACAGCCCCGCGCTTCGGGAGCATTTGCGCATTCTGGAAACCAGCGCCGACGTGCTGAGCCCCGACGACCTGCGGTTTTGGGCCGAAAACGGCTACGTCATCGTGCGCGGGGCAGTACCGCGGGAACAGGCGCAGGCTACGGAGCAGGCCGTGTGGAACGAGCTGGGCATGGACCCGCACGAGCCGGCAACCTGGTACGAACAGCCCATTGGCCAGGGCATCATGATGAACTTCTACCACCACCCTACCCTGCGGGCCAACCGTCAGGCGGCCCGTATTCAGAAGGCCTTTGCTCAGCTCTGGCAAACGGCCGACCTGTGGACGACCACTGACCGCACCAGCTTCAACCCGCCCGAAACTCGAAATCTTCCTTTCCAGGGCCCCCATCTGCACTGGGATGTGAGTCTGGAACCGCCTTTCCACTTCGGCACCCAAGGCCTGCTCTACCTCTGCGACACCTCCGCCGAGCAGGGCGCGTTCTGCTGCGTGCCCGGCTTCCACCGCGAGCTGGAAGGCTGGCTGGCCGCCCTGCCCGCCGGCACCGACCCGCGCCGGGTGAACCTCGACGCGCGGGCCGTGCCCATTGCCGCCCAGGCCGGCGACTTCGTAATCTGGCACCACTTGCTGCCCCACGGCAGCAGCCCCAACCGCGGCACCTACCCGCGCATCGTGCAGTACATCAACATGTACCCGGTTGATTTCAAGGAAAATAAGGCTTGGTTGTGATTACACTGATGCCGAGGCAGATGCAGCTTCAATAATGTTCCCAGCGCTAGAGTGTGAGGACAATTATTACCGGAGCCAGTCGATGGCAGCGGCAACATGCCAAAAGGCGAGAAAGGAAACGACGGTTTTGTCATAGCGGG
>NZ_FQYN01000009.1 GCF_900141805.1 Hymenobacter daecheongensis DSM 21074
ACTGCCCGCAAGCGTTGGTCTTGCTCGCGGGCTTGGACACGGGCATGGTCATCGCCGATACGAGCTACGACAGCGACGCCAACCGGGCCTACTGCGCCGAAAAGGGCATTGCTGTCGTCATTCCGAATCGGCCCAACCGCTCAGAACCAGTTTCGCTGGACGAAGAATATTACCGCGACCGAAATAAAATTGAGCGCTTTTTTGGTCGAATGAAGCAGTACCGGCGGCTGGCCACCCGCTATGACAAAACCGTCGTTTCCTTTCTCGCCTTTTGGCATGTTGCCGCTGCCATCGACTGGCTCCGGTAATAATTGTCCTCACACTCTAGGAAGCAGTAATGCGCCATGCTCAATCGGCTACGGCACCAGCCCCAGTAGCAGCCCGGCGTAGCGGTGATACACGAAATAAAAGCTCACATCAAACAACAGCAAAAAGCCGCCCTGCAGCCACAGCGAGCGGCCAAAGCCCCGCAGTCGCGCGGGCAGCTTTTCGGTGGTGGCGGCGCGGGCCCGCAGCCAGCTCCCGATGCAGAGGTACGCCACGTCGAGGCCTGCATTCAGCAGCAGTATTTTCTCAAAATTGAACTGCTCCGTGAGGCTTTTGGCCAATGTGAGGCCGGCCACCTGATTGGGGTGCGCCCGCAGCATTCCCACCACGGCCAACACGGCATTCACCATGTTCCAGCCCACGTTCATCTGGTGGAAATAGTGCGCTTCCGAGCGTCTGTCGGTGCGGGCCAGATAGTAGCCGCTGACCACCAGATTCAGCAGCGCCCAGGTGGCCAGCACGGCCATGCCGCGCTCGGCCAGCAGCTCGCGGCCGTGGTTGAGCACCGGCAGCACATCATTGTAAAGCAGCACAGCGGGCATTGAAAGCATTAGGCGAAGAGTAAGAGAAAAACAGGCACAAAAAAAGGAAGCCCGAAGGCTTCCTTTTTCAAGTAAAAACTGCCAGGCTAGCGGGCGAAACCAACGCCTACGTACACCTGAAACAGACTGTTCTTAATGTTATCCAGCGCCTTATTGCCGGTGCTGGCCAGCGACTGCTGATCCTTGATGACATCGGCGAAACCAGCCGTGTAGCGGGCCCCCACGCGGGCCGGACCTACGCGGGCCTCGGCACCAGCCGCAATGCCGTAATCGATGCTGCTGTAGCTGTAGCCATACGAGTTGTTCTCGTTGGCGATTTTGCGCTCCTTGCCGTCTTCGGTCACTTTGGTGAGCAGCGAGAATTGCGGGCCGGCGTGAATACTCACGTTGTCGAGCACGTTGAATACCAGCAGCACCGGCACCTGCACATAGTCGAGGCGGCGCTCTTTCACAGTAGCGGTAGTAGTGCCGCCGGGGTTGGTATAAGTAGAAGTGCCTTTGAAGCCCTGGCGGCTGTAGAGCAGCTCGGGTTGCACGGAGAACTTATCGCTGAAGCCGTACTGGCCATAAACGCCAGCGTGGAAGGCTTTGTAGTTTTCGCCGTTGGTGTAGTTCTTCTTGTTGTCGCCGTACACGTCGGCCAGGTTAAAGCCGCCCTTCACGCCGAAGCCCGTGTTGCGGGAATCGTGGCCGCCGGAGCCGCCGGCGTAATCGGAAGAGGAGCGGGGGCCGATTTTGCCGGCTTCCTGAGCAACTGTGGTAAGGCTGGCCAGCGCCAGGGCGAGGAGTAGGGTGATTTTTTTCATGGGAGCAACGGTTTTTGCAGTCGGGAATACGTCCGCGCCAATAGTGGCGGAATCATGGATCGGTAAGGCGCTATACTTTGCCCCGAAGAGAAAGTTGCACCCAAAGCCCGCGCGCCCAAAAAAAACTTACGCGTGTAAGTCGGAAATAATGCCGCGGCGCGTATCTTTGGCCCTTTCCGGCCGCCACCAGAAGCGTATGATGGGATATTAGCTCAGTTGGTTCAGAGCACTACCTCGACAAGGTAGGGGTCACTGGTTCGAGCCCAGTATGTCCCACATCAGTAATAAAAACAGAAACAGCTGCCCCACGAAGGGCAGCTGTTTCTGTTTTAGTTGTAGCCCAGAATTTGTTTGTTATCGAAATCGTCTGTCATCCTGAGCTTGCGAAGGACCTTACCACGGTAGAACAACAGGCGCAACAACGACTCGTTCTACCGTGATAAGGTCCTTCGCTTTGCTCAGGATGATAGCCTTTTTACAACGTCAACACCTCAGAAAATAACCTGCCAGCGGAAGGCCCAGCGCCAGCGAAGCTCGTACTTTTCAATGCCGGCCTGGGCCAGCATCCGCGTCCAGTCGGGGCGGGTGAAGGCGCGGGCCACGGACAGCGGTGCATCGTTTTGCACCAGGTAGGAGCCGCGAAACAGCCGCGTGAGCCACCGGATGCTGTAGTAAGCCAGCGGGTGCCGGTGCAGGTCGTTGATGATGACCCCGACGCTGGCCTGCGCTTTCAGCTGGCGCAGCATCGCCACCAGCTCCGTCTCGCCGAAATGGTGGCAAAACAGGCTGCACGTGATAATATCGAAGGATTGGCGCTGAAATTCTGCCGAAAAGATATCCTGCTGGCGGAAGCTAATTTCGGGAAACGACCGGGCCTTTTCGGTGGCGTAGGCTACCATAAAGGCGTTGGCATCGAAGCCCACCAGCTCCGTTTTCAGCTGTTTTTGGCGGGCCCAGGCCGCAATGTGTCGGAGCGTGTCGCCGCCGCCGCTGCCCAGATCGGCCAGGCGCAGGGGGCGGCCCGGCGGGAAGGCGGGGCGCAGGCGCGCCAGTGCGTTCAGCACCACGCGGTAGCCGCCCAGCCAGTTGTTGATGGTTTCCAGCTCGTCGAGGTTCTGGCGCAGGGCATTGGAGGCCAGCGTCAGGTCGTCCATCAGCTCCTCCTCGCGGGCGCGCACGCTGAAATCAGGCATACTGCACCTGTAAGAGCATGGCTTCCAGCGTGAGGCCCGGTCCGAAGGCGAAGCTGAGCACCGGCGCGCCGGCATCGGCGGGCGTGAGCGAGGCCAGCAATTCGCGCAGCACAAACAGCACCGTCGCCGACGACATATTGCCGTAGTCGCGCAGTACTTTATAAGCGAAGCGGTTGTCGTCGGTGCTCATACCCAGCTCCTGCTCAATGGTTTCCAGAATTTTTCGCCCCCCCGGATGAATGGCAAACGAATGCACGTCGCGCAACTGCACAGGCAGGTTTTGCAACAGGTCGTCGGTGAGTTTGCGGATGCCGCGCTGGATCATGCGCGGTACATACGACGACAGCGTCATCTCGAAGCCAAAGTCGTTGATATGCCAGGCCATATCGGCGCGGCCATCGGGCTCCAGGCCGCAGTGGAAGGCCGCCAGCGCCAGGCTGGGGCCGCTTTGGGCCGGCGTGGCCTGCACCAGCGCCGCCGCCGAGCCGTCGCCGAACAGGGCATTAGAAACGAGGTGGTCGTCTTCGTGGTTTTTCTGGAAGTGAATGGTACACAGCTCCGTACACACAATCAGCACGCAGGCTTTGGCATCGGCCTGGCAGAAAGCCTCCGCCAGCTTCAGGGCATTGAACGCCGCGTAGCAGCCCATAAAATTCACGCACGTACGCCGGATATTCGGCGAAAGACCCAGCGCCTGCACCAGCTCAATATCCAGGCCCGGCGCATACATACCCGTGCAGCTCACCGTGATAAGGTGCGTGATATCGGCGGCGGTGGTTTCGGGCACCTGCCGCAAGCAATCCTGCGCGGCGGCTACCGAAAGGGGCAGCGCGTGCTCCCGATACACGGCCATACGCTGGCCCACGCCCGGAAAAGGCTCCAGGCCGGGCGTGTTGGGAAAGAAGGTAAAGTCGCCATTGGCACGGCCGTAGTCGGGCAACACTGAGTGGCGGTGGCCGATGCCCGTAACGCGGTAGAGCGCCCGCAGCTTGCGGGTGTTGGCCTCGTCGAATTGCAGCGCTTCGGCCATAAAAGCGGCAATCTGGGGCTGGGCAATGCGGTGGGCGGGGGTGGCAGTGCCGATAGCACAGAGAAAGCTGGTCATTGGGCGCAGTATACGCAATTACCGCGGCGGCGGCTTGCGGTGAAGAGGTACAAAATCAGGATCAGAATACCGGCCCGTGGGTTTGCCGCATCAGGCCGCGCACCACGCCGGGCAAAAAGCGCAGCCCGCTCACGGCGGCCTCGCTCAGAATAGGCCGCCCAAACAGGCCCTGCACGGCCCGCCCCACGCGCAGACGCTGCCCAAACGTGTGCTGCCACTCGCGCCGGTAGGCCGCCTCCAGCTGGGGGCGGCTGCTGCGGCCGTGCAGAAACTCGTGTAGGTGGCGGGCCGCTATTTCGGCCCCGCGAATAGCCATGGCCATGCCATTGCCGCAGAGCGGCGTAATCAGGCCGGCCGCGTCGCCACACATCAGCACATGGTTTTCGACGCAGCTTTTGGGGGCAAAAGAAATTTCGTTGATGACCTCAGGCTGCGGATACAGAAACTCGGCCTGATGCAGAATGTCGCGCAGGTGCGGATTGCGGGCCAGCACCTGGGCCTCCAGCTGCGGAATAGTACCGTGGGCCTTCAGATTCAGGCGTGTGGTGAGGTAGCAGAAGCAGTATTGGTCGGCCTCGATGGCGGAAATGCCCGCGTAGCCGTCGGCGAAGTTGTGCAGGGCAATCAGATCCTGGGGGAAGCCGGGCAGGCGCAGGTGATACTTCACGCCCAGGTAGGGCGAGCGGCGCTGAAAAAACGGACGCTGCAGCTGCCGGTCGAGGTTGGCGCGCTTACCATAGGCCCCCAGCACCGCCCGCGCCAAGAAGGATCGGCCATCAGCCAGCGTTACGCGGTGCCGGCCGCTGGCCTCGTCGAACACCACGTCCGTGACGGTGGCCTGCTGCTCAAATACCACCCCTAAGGCGCTGGCCTGCTGATACAGGAAATAATCGAGCGAGTAGCGGCTGATGCCGAAGCCGCCCAGGTCGAGGGGCGCGGTGAGGGTGCGGCCGGCCGGCGAGCTGAGCAAAAAGCGCGAAATGGCCGCCGGAGCCAGCGCCGCCGGGTCGGCCCCGAGGCGGCGCAAGTAGGGCAGCACCTCGTTGGATACATACTCGCCGCAGACCTTATGGAAGGGGTAGCGCTTGCGCTCCACCAGCAGTACGGCATGGCCGCGCCGCCGCAAATCGAGGGCCGCCGTGAGGCCGCCCAGCCCGCCGCCAATAATGAGAACGTCCAACTTGATTCGGGTAGTAAAAGGGTGAGGGAGAGGAAGTATAGGATTTATTTAAAGCAGTCCAGTTATATTTTGCATCTGTGCTTAGGATTACGTATTATCTTTGCAAACCTAATTGAGTGCCTGCCGTTAACCAATTTATTCGAGCCCGCGCACTACTTCACGCTACAGTACGCTATGATGCAACGCTTACGCCTTTCCCTTTTGCTCTCTTTCCTGTGTCTGGGAGCCTTGTCTACTACCACCCTCACGGCTGCCTCGGCGCAGGTGACGACTGGCCCGCGGACCGCCGCCGCCCGCCCCGCCGATGAAAAGGCCTTTCTGGTATATCCCAATCCCAGCAACGGCATTGTCCATATTACCCTCAATGGCTTCGAGGGTCGCCGCATGGAGCTGCGCATTCTTAATGTCATCGGCACGGTCATCTACCGCGAGACGCTGATGGAGCTGAACGGCCCCAAAACGCTGGACCTCACCAAGTTTGCCAGCGGCCTCTACTACGTGAAGCTGGAAGGTGAGAACGTCAGCGCCATGCGCAAGCTGGTTATTCACTAAGCGCATCCGCCCTTCTGTTTTTTTAAGTGAAAGCAGCCTGCTCGGGCTGCTTTTTCTGTTTTGTAGTAGTGCGGTGAGAAGCTGCTCCGGCCAGCATAAAAAGACGACGCCTCCGGGATGGGAGGCGTCGTCTTTTTATACTGGCAAGTCCGCCTTAGCGGTTGTTGCGTACCCGCACCGGTACCGGCTGCAGGGTTTTTTTCATCGTGCCAAAGGTATTCGTAACCAGCAGCGCAGCGGCTACCAGCAAACCGGAGAAAATGAAAAATGACATGAGAGGGGAATTAGAAACGAGAGAAAACCAGTACGAGCCACCGCAATAGACAGAGTAGGCAGCCGCTTATGGGTTACAGTACTATCAACCTGAAAACGAACGGTTGGGTTTCAGTATAATTATGTTGTTTTCAATAACTGCTGCACCACGTAGCGGGCATCGGCCCCCACGCCGCCCATAAGCGCGGAGCTGCGGCTGTTGAGCCAGGGCAACCCCAGAAAGGCCAGGCCGGGCGCAGCGGTAAGGCCGCGCTGGTGTTGCGGCTCGCCGGCGGCATCGAAGACGGGCACCTCGAGCCAATTGAACGCGGGGCCGTAGCCGGTGGCCCACACCACGGCTTCCAGGGCGGGCGTGGTGGCGTGGCGGCCCTGCAGGGTGGTTTCGGCCGCTACGGCCAGCGCCCGGCCAATGAACTGCACGTTGGGAAACCGGCGCAGGCGGGCCAGGTCGCCGCTTACCACGGGCTCGGGGCGCTGCATCAGCCGCTGGCCCAGGGGTGTGTGCCGCGATATGCGCATGAAGCGCGTGAGGGTCAGAAAGGCCCACATGGCCGTGTTATTGGGCAGGGTCGGGGTTTGCTCATCGTAGGCCACGAACACTGGCCGGCCGGTGGCGGCCAGGTCGGCGGCAATCTGCAGGGCCGAGTTGCCGCTGCCCACCACGGCCACAGGGCCGTGCCCTGGCACCTGCGCCGGCCGCTGGTACTGCTGGCTGTGCAGCTGTTGTACCGTAGAAGAAAGCGCCTGCGCAAAAGCCGGGCGGCGCGGCGCATTGTAAGCACCCGCGCACACAATGACGGTGCGGGCGTGGTACTGCCGGCCGGCCGCCGTGCTTACGGCGTAGCCGCCGGCCCGCGGCGCTACCCGCACCACGCGCTGCTGCAGATGGATGGGAAACTTGAAATGGTCGGCGTAGGCTTGCAGATAGCGGGCGGCTTCGTCTTTGGTGGGGTAGCGGAGCGGGCTGCCGGGCCATTGCAGCCCCGGCAGCCCGCTGGCCCAGGCTGGCGAAAACAGCGTGAGGGCATCGAAGCGGGTGGCCCACACCTCGCCCACGGCCGCCTGCTTATCGAGCACCACGAAGCTAGTGCCGTGCTGCTGCAGGTAGTAGGCGGCGGCTAGTCCGGCCTGCCCGGCCCCAATGACGATGGTATTGACGATAATGGGGGCTGGGCCGGCGGTATCACTCATTTTGTTCTGGAATCTGGGGCCTGCACAACGCGCACTGCCGGGCCGCAAAGAAACCGAAAACGCCCCACTCCCGCAGCCAGAGCCGGGCGGCGGGAGTGGGGCGTTGCGCGGGCCGACAAATACAATCGGCTACACTTTCACTTTTTTGCCGGTGCGGGCGGCTTCGTAGATGGCCATGATGAGCCGGATGTCGCGCAGGCCCTCTTCGCCGGGCGTTTTGGGCGTGGTGTCGTTCAGCACGCATTCGGCCATGTGGTCCAGCTCGGCGGCAAACTGGTTGCCTTCGGCCAGCTTGGGCTTGCGCTGGCCTTCCTTGTCGCCGATGGTCATGGTGGGCTCCTTGTAGTCGGTGGCGGGGTCCAGATCGAGCCAGGCTTTGTCGCCGAATACACGGTAGCGCTTCACCTCGGCGGTGCTGTGGGAACTGGTGCAGGAGGCCAGCGCGCCGCTGGGGAAGCGTAGGGTGAAGTGAATCCGGTCTTCCACTTCCGCAAAGCGAGGGTCGCTCTTGTCGGTAGATTCTACGGCCGTCACTTCCACTGGCTCCTCGCCCGTGAGGTAGCGCGTGGCATTGAGCGAGTAGATGCCGATGTCCATCAAAGAGCCGCCCCCGGCCAGCTTTTTCTGTACCCGCCAGGTGTCGGCTTGTACAGGCCCCTCGCGCAACTTCGCCGTCCGCCTAGGTATAGCGCAACTCGCCGGCTCCCACGCGCAGTGTCACGCCCGGTCCGGCCGTGATGCGGCCGGCTACCTGGGCGGCATAGCCATTGCCGCGCACGCTGGCGGCTACAGCTTCGGCTTGGTCTTCGTCGGTCACGAGAAGCATGCCGTTGCCCATGTTCCAGTAGAGGTAGGCTTCGGTGGGGGTGATGCCGGCCAGCTCGGCCAGCTGCTGCATGGCGGGCAGGGGCTCGAAAAGGTGGTTCAATTCGGCGCCTAAGCCGTTTTTGAGCACACGCTTGAAATTATCGGCAATGCCGCCGCCGGTGATGTGGGCGGCCGCGTGCAGGGGCAGGCCAGCATCCAATACGGCAGCCACGCCGGGCGAGTAGATGAGCGAGGGGGCCAGCATGACATCGCCCCAGGTGACCTCACCCCCCGGCCCCCTCTCCATAGGAGCGGGGGCGCCTGACGACGCAAGTGGGTTGTTCCAAGCGTAGTTGTGGAATGCGGCAGCGTCGGTGCCGGTGTAAGGGGCCGTGTGCCAGGCTTCGCCGAAGGCTTTGGTGAGGGCGCGGCGGGCCAGAGAGTAGCCGTTGGAGCGGAACGAGGGCGAGCGGAGCGCCACCACAGCCTGCCCGGCGCGCACGTTGGCCCCGCTCAGGGGCCGCTCCAGGCTGGGGTGCAGCACGCCCACGGCCGTAGAGCACCAGTTGAAGTTCATTTTCGCGCCGGGGTAGCCGCCGATGCGGTTGCCCAGCTCGGCGATTTCGCCGCCCGTTACGGCCATCTGGCTGAACTGGGCCGCGTCGTGCAGGCCGCGCATCAACTCGTCCACCACCTCGTAGTTGAGGGTGTTGACGTCGATAATGTTGGAGAGGTTGGTGGGCACGAAACCGGCCACTACCAGGTCGTCGGCCACCATGGCAATCAGGTCGTAGCCCAGCGTGTCGTAGCGGTCCATGCGCTCAGCCACCTCAATCTTAGTCCCGATACCATCAGAGCCAATGCCCAGCCGCTCCGCCCCGAAGCGGATTTCGTTGGAGAAGCCCCCGGCCAGGTCCTGGGCCGGCTCGCCGGGCTTGCCGGCGCGGGTGCTAAAGGTTTTCTGCGCCCATTGGTAGGCGTTTTTGGAAGCGGCGTTGCCTTCCTCGATGGAATAGCCGGCGGTGGCTTTGAGGGTGGTATCGGCGGAAGTCTGGCTCATGGCAGGGGCAAATTGAAAAGCCATCCGTCATCCTGAGCTTGCGAAGGATCCTATCAAGTCTGTATACTTACCAAACGGTTTTACACTGACGTGAGAGGATCCTTCGCAAGCTCAGGATGACAGACGGGTTAGATTAATGTTCCGTCGGCTCGGGCGCTTTCGCACTCACCGATGGAATCGTATCGGGGCCTTTTTTATCGCCCCGGTGGCTTTGGCGCTCCTCCTGGATGTGGCGCAGGTACTTGGTCACGTCGCCGGTGGGGTACTGGCCGGTGAAGCAGGCGAAGCAGCTGCCGCCGTGGCCTTTATCCTTGGCAAACAGCTCCTGCAGGTCTTCTACCGACTGGTAGATAACCTTGTCGGCCCCAATGTAGCGGCAGATTTCCTCTTCGGTGTAGTTGGCCGCAATCAGGTCGGTGCTCATGGCCATATCGATGCCGTAGATGCAGGGTGCGATGATGGGCGGGGCGCTGCTGATGAAGTACACTTCCGTGGCCCCGGCCTCGCGCAGAATCTGCACGATGCGCCGCGAGGTGGTGCCGCGCACAATGCTGTCGTCCACCACGGCAATCTTCTTGCCCTCCACAAACTCGCGGATGGGGTTGAGCTTCTTCTTCACGATGTCCTCGCGGCCGGCTTGGCTGCTCACGATGAAGGAGCGGCCCATGTGGTTGTTCTTCACCATAGCCCGGCGGTAGGGCACGCCAATGGCCTCTGCCAGCCCGGAAGCTGCAAAGTATCCCGACGACGGCACGTCAATCACCATGTCCGGCTGAATGCCCGACTCAATCACCTTGCGGGCCAGCATTTTGCCCAAGCGCACACGCTCCCGCGCCACCAGCCGGCCGTGAATGGTGGAATCTTCGCGGGCGAAGTAGATGTGCTCGAACACGCAAAAGGCCTTGGGCAGGTTGTACGGGTTCTTGTAGTGCACCTGGAAGTTCTGGTCGATGAAGATGGCCTGGCCCGGCCCTACATTCTTGATGAACTCGAAGCCCAGGTAATCAAAGCAGGTGCTTTCGGAGGCGAAGGCGTAGATGGGGCCCTTCTCGGTCTGGCGGCGGCCCAGCACCAGCGGCCGGATGCCCAGCGGGTCGGTGAAGGCCAGCAGCCCGTGCCCGGCAATGACGGTGATGGTGGCGTAGGCGCCCTTCACCAGCTCCTGGGTGGTTTCCACGGCGTCGAAAATGTCGATAACGGAGAGGTTGTCGAGGTTTTTCAGGCGCAGCTCCGAGGCGAAGGTGTACATGATCAGCTCCAGGTCGTTGCTGGTTTTGGGCAGCACGTGGTATTTGTCGTGCAGGCGTTTGGCGGCCGAGCGGAAGTTGATGACGTTGCCGTTGTGCACCATCGCCAGCCCAAAGGGGTAGCTGGTCGTGAATGGCTGGGCCAATTCGGCGTCGCCGGAGCCCTGGGTGGTGTAGCGGGCGTGGCCGATGCCAATGTTGCCCTTGAGCTTGCGCAGCTGCTTAGGCCGGAACACGTCGGCAATGAGGCCGTTGCCCTTGCAGAGGTGGAAGTTCTCGTCGAAGGTGGCAATGCCGGCCGCATCCTGGCCGCGGTGCTGAAGCGCGGTGAGGCCAAACACGATATCGTGCGCAACGTAATCGGGACCGTAAAAACCTACTATTCCGCACATGGCGTTTTCAATTAAAAATTGAGAATTAAAAATTAAAAATTGAGCAAGTGAAAACGGCCCGGCAGTGAATCGGCGTGGTCATTTTCAATTTTTAATTCTCAATTTTTAATTCCTTGCGAAGCAAACCGGCCAGCGTTTCGGCATACAGTTGGTGCTCCACGGCCAGGCCGCGGCGCTCCACTTCGGCCAGGGTGTCGGCCCCGCGTAGGTCCACCGGGCGTTGGGCCAGGATGGGGCCGGTGTCGAGGCCTTCGTCCACCAGGTGCACCGTGATTTTGGTTTCGGGCAGGCGGTTGTCAAAGGCCCACTCGTAGGCGTGCAGGCCCTGGTGCTGGTGGGTGTCGGCGGGATGAATGTTGAGGATGCGGCCCGCAAACGCCCGGATGAACGTGGGCGACAGGATGCGCATGTAGCCGGCCAGCACCACGTAATCGGTCTGGTACTGGCGCAGCACTTCCACCACCTCGGCGTCAAACCCGGCCCGCTTCCGGCCCTGGCTGCTGAGGCTGGCCGTGGGGCAGCCCAAGGCGGCGGCCGTTGTTAGGCCGGGCGCGTCGGGCTTGTTGCTGAACACTACGGCTACCTCGGCCAAGCCTTGCAGCACGCCGGTTTGCACGGCATTTACCAATGCCACCATGTTGGAGCCGCGGCCGGAGAGGAGGATGGCCAGACGGGCGACCCCTCCCCCCGGCCCCCTCCCCAAAAGGGAGGGGGTACCAGACGACAGCGCAGTTTGAGCCTTAGCTTCGTCAGAGGCTAACGTAAGCCCCTCCCTTTTGGGGAGGGGTTGGGGAGGGGTTAACGGCGTCTTCTTCACCGCAGTTCACTGAAAATGCCCTCGGGCTCCGGCCGTTGGCCGATGTCGGGGCGGATATAGCGGCCTTCGAACTGCACCTTTTCGGCTTCGCGGTAGACGTGCTGCACGGCGTCTTCCAGTTCCTCGCCGTGGCCGACCAGCACCAGCACCCGGCCGCCGTTGGTGACCAGCTCGCCGGCTTCGGTGCGCCGGGTGGCGCCGTGGAAGGCCAGTATACTGGGGTGCAGTTGGTCGAGGCCGGTGATGGGGAAGCCGGTGGGGAAGCTACTGGCGGGGTAGCCGTCCGAGGCCAGTACCACGCCCACGTAGTGGCCGCGGCGCTGGCGCACCACGGTTTGCTGCAGCTTGCCGTCGAGGGTGGCTTCAATCAGCTCCAGCAGGCTGCTTTCCAGGGCGGGCAGCAGCACTTCGGCTTCCGGATCGCCGAGGCGGGTGTTGTATTCCAGCAGCTTGGGACCCTGAGGCGTGAGCATGATGCCGAAGTACAGAAAGCCGCGAAACTCGAACTGCTCGTTTTGCAGCCCGCGTAGCGTGGGGTCGATGATGTCCTGGCGGATGGCGGACAGGATGTTGTCGTCGCAGAACGGGACGGGGCAGTAGGCGCCCATGCCGCCGGTGTTGGGGCCCTGGTCGTGGGCCAGCAGCTGCTTGTGGTCCTGGGAAGGTGCCAGCAGCCGGATGCGGTTGCCGTCGGTGATGCCGATGATGCTGATTTCGGGGCCGGTGAGCTTTTCTTCGAGCAGGAAGCTGAACCAGCCACTATGGAGGCGGGCTAGGTCGTCGAGAGCGGCGTGGGCTTCTTCCACCGACGAGCACACGTACACGCCCTTGCCGGCGGCCAGCCCGTCGAACTTCACCACTACCTGGCCGTTCAGCTCGGCAGCTTTGGCGCGGGCAGCGTCCATTTTATCACTGCGGAAGGGCCAGGCCTGGGCCGTAGCTACACCGTGGCGACGCATAAAATCCTTGCTCCACACCTTAGAGCTTTCCAGCGTAGCCCCCGCTCGGCCTGGCCCAAACACTCGGATACCGGAGCCCTGGAAGAAATCCGTGACGCCGGCCGCCAGCGGAGCCTCCGGCCCCACTACAATCAGCTGCACGCCTTTTTCCTCACAGAAGGCTTTGATGGCCGGGAAGTCGGTGGCGCTGATTTCAGGGTGGCTGCCGGGGGTGCCGGCGTTGCCGGGCAGCGTGTGCACGGTAGCGCCGTCGCGGGTCAGCTTCCATGCCAGCGCATGTTCGCGGGCCCCGCTGCCGAGGAGAACTATAGATGTTGGGTTCGTCACGGTGTCGTTCTGGTGGTGGACCCCTCCCCCGGCCCCTCCCCAAAAGGGAGGGGTGCCAGACGGTTTATGGGCATTGTTGGCAAAGAGATTACGAGAAATAATACTCTAAACCCCTCCCTTTGGGGGCGGGGTTGGGCAGGGGTTTACAGCGTCCGCAGCTCGGCGTCGGCGGCGCGGAGCTTGGCTTTGGTTTGCTTGATTTCGCGGCTGAGCTGCTCGCGCAGGCGGGGCAGGTTCAGGGCGCGCACGGCCGCCTGGGCGGCATTGTCGGGGCGCACGACGGTGAGGTTGGGCGTGGCCGAGGGCATAATGACCGACGAGTTCAGGTTGGCGCTCAGCTCGGCGAAGTCCTTCCACGGCGGGCAGCTGATGACGGGCACGTTCACGTTGGCGGCCAGGGCGCCGCCGAGGCCATTGGAGAGGCCGGCTACGGCGATAATCACGCCGGGCTCCACCGAGTTGTTCCATACTTCGGCCATGCCGGCTATTTCCTCGCCGTTTTTGTGGGCTGAGGTCACGCGCAGCTGGGTGAAGAGGTTGTAGTCCTCGAAGAAAGAGCGGATTTTCTGGCAGTGCTCCTTGTCGGCGGGCGAGCCCATCACGATGTTCACCCAGGCATCCTTCATGATACCGGCGCGCACGAGGTTGCCCACGAGGCGGGTGCGCACGTCGCCGCCGGTGGTAGTTTCGTTGCCGGTGGGCAGCGGAGCGCCGGTGATGCGCTCGTAGATGTCGAGGTAGCGGCGGCTGGCTTCCTGCGAAACTTCCGGCGTGAGGGTGCGCGGGTACTGGCCGTCAACTTTATTCTGAATCAGCCACTGGCGCACGTACTCCTTGTCCATCTGCTCCACGGCCTCGGGGTTGCGGGCGTAGTCGTCGGCGCTCCAGAACCGCGACGAATCGGGCGTGTGGATTTCGTCAATCAGAATCAGCTCGCCGTTCAGCAGCCCGAACTCATACTTGGTATCGACCAAGATGATGCCGCGCTCCGCCATCCATGCCGAAGCGAAGTTGAATAACTCCAAGGACTTGATCCGCATCTGCTCATATAGCTCCTGCGCCACCCAGCCTTCTGCCACGAGGTTTTCGGGCGTAATCTCGCGGTCCGACTCTTCCTTGGTGGTCGGCGTCACGATGGGCGCGGGAAATTGCTGGTGCTTGGTGAGGCCATCCGGCACCGTCACACCCGAGAAGGTGCGCTGGCCTTTCTGGTAGCCACGCAGCATGGAGCCGGTGATGTAGTTGCGCACAATCATCTCCACGCGGATAGGCTCAGCCTCCTTGGACAGCGTCACGTTGGGGTCGAGCAGCGAGATGACATGGTTGGGGATGATGTGCCGGGTCTTATCGAACCAGAAAGTGGCCAGCCCATTGAGCACCGCGCCCTTGTGGGCCACGGGCGTTTCCAGCACCGAGTCGAAGGCTGAGAGGCGGTCGGTGACGACGATGAGCCGCTCGCCGGACGGGGCGCGGTACGAGTCGCGGACTTTGCCGCGGTGGAGGAGTTCGAGTTGGGGGGTGGCGAAGTGGTTGAGGGTATTCATACGTGGACCCCTCCCCCCGGCCCCCTCCCCAAAAGGGAGGGGGAGCCTGACGAAGGTATACGGGGCGGCTTTAGATGGTTAGTGAACGGTTTCTTTTGGATTGTTTTGCCTTTTCTATTGCGCCTGGTGATGAATCAGTCGGCTTTGGATTTGGTGAAGCACTTCTTCTGTGTGGTGCAGAATGTCTTGATTATTAAAGCGGAGCACCTCGTATCCTAGTTCCTGCAGCACGGAAGTGCGGTCCTGGTCGTAAGCGGCTTGCTCAGCATCGGTATGGATTTCACCGTCGGCCTCCACTATCAGCTTGGCCGACAGGCACACAAAGTCAACGATATAAGAATCAATGGCGTGCTGCCGCCGGAATTGCACGCCCAGTTTCTCGCGGCGCAACCCATCCCAAAGTTTGGCTTCCGCCTCAGTTGGCTGTTTCCGGTTCTCTCGCGCCCATGGCCCCAGCGTCTTCCATTTTTGAGCCGTGGTAGTGAAGATGTGCTCTTGCGCCGTTTGAAAATCTCCGGCGGGCTCCTCTACCACCAAAACCGACTCCTTATAGTCATCTGCAACCAAAAAAGTCGTCAGGCTCCCCCTCCCTTTTGGGGAGGGGGCCGGGGGGAGGGGTCCACCGGGGAGGGCGGCCACATGCTCCACGATGTTCCGGAACAACCTTAGCCCATCTCCCTCCTCGCTCAACCCCGCATCCGCCCGTTTCCGCCGCGCCCAGTCCGGGTGGTTGTAGAGCGACAAAAACGCCTCCGGATGCGGCATCAGTCCAAACACCCGCCCCGTCGTATCCGTCAGCCCCGCGCAGTTCAGGTCGGCGCCGTTGGGGTTGAAGGGGTAGGCGTCGGTGGGTGCGCCGTCGAAATCGGTGTAGGTGAGGCAGTTCAGGCCGCGGGCTTCGATGGCGGCGCGGGTGGCCTCGTCGCTGATAATGAGGCGGCCTTCGCCGTGGCGCACAGGCACTTCCAGCGTCGTGAGGCCCTTCAGGAAGGGCGTGATGGCGCGGGGGTTGACGGTGATCTTCACCCAGCGGTCCTCGTAGCGGCCCGAGGCATTGTGCGTGAGGGTGACTTCGGGCGTCACGGTGCCACTCAGGTCGGGCAGCAAACCCAGCTTCACCAGCACCTGGAAGCCGTTGCAGATGCCCAGCACGTGCTTGCCGTCGGCTACAAACTGCCGGATATCGTCCAGCAAGGTGCGGCCCTCGGCGTTGCGGCGGTAGCGCAGCTTGTTGGCCAGCACCACGCCCGAGCCCAGGTCGTCGCCGAACGAAAAGCCGCCGGGGAAGTTCAGGATGTCATAATCGTGAATGCTCACGTGGCCGTGCAGCACCTGATTGAGGTGCACAATGGTGGCCTCGCCCCCTACCAAACGGTAGGCGGCGGCAAACTCTTCCTCGCAGTTAATGCCGAAACCGGTCAGGATGAGCGCCCGAACTCGTCTTTCGTTTTTTGGTGGCTTAGGCTCTTCCTCGGTGCTTTTCAGCGGCTCGGTGGTTTCGTGGCCGGGATCCACGCTTTTGAAGCCGGGCAGCACGATGTTGCCTTCCCGGTCTACCACTTCGTGGCCGGGGTCGTCGTGCTGGGGGCGCGGGGGCGTGTGCTGGTCCGGCAGTTGGGGGTTTTGTTCCATGATTAATGCGCGGCTTCGTGGTGGCCGAAGCCGATGATGCGGTTTACCGGGCCGTTGGTCCACTCGTGGCGCAGGGCCGCTGTGCTGGCCGCAATGATGGTGTTGCCCGCCTGCCGCACCGTCAGCTGTCCGTCCGGCGTCACCCGACCCAGGCGGGTAGCCCGCTGGCCGAAGTGCTGCTCAAACGCCACTACATCCTCCGGCGCCACCGTGGCCACAAACCGGGAGTGAGACTCTGAAAACAGCTGCACGTGCACCGGCAGCCCCGCCGGCAGCTCCACTTCGGCCCCGAAGCCGTACCCAAACGTAGCCTCGGCCAGCGCCACCGCCAGCCCGCCATCCGACAGATCGTGGCAGCTTTGAATCAGGTTCTGGTCGTTGGCTTCGCCTACCAGCTTGTACAAGGCTTTGGCCTGCTCGAAGCGCACCTGGGGCACGTTGGCGCCCAACTCGCCAAAGAGTTGGTAGAACTCCGAGCCACCCAGCTCGTCGTAGGTTTCGCCCAGCAGGTACACTACGTCATCAGCCTGCTTGAAGTCGGAGGTAACGGTACGGCGTACGTCCTCAATCTTGGCCGTCATGGAATACAGCACCGTGGGCGGCACCGAAATCTTCACGCCGTCGGCCTTGAAGTCGTTTTTCATCGAGTCCTTGCCGCTCGTGAGCGGGATGCAGTAGGCTGCCGTGGCGTCGCGCAGGGCCTGGCACATGCGCACCAGCTTGGCCAGCTTCACCTTGCCATCGGGGTTGCCGATGGGGTCGTACACCGAGTCGGGTACGCAGAAGTTGTCGTTCACGGACCAGAAGTTGCCGTCGCCGTAACGCAGGTTCGGCAGCTTCCCTCCTACCGCCACAATCTGGCGCACGGCCTCGTCAAACGCCCCGGCCGACATGTGGTAAGCGTCCAAATCACCGAAGCGGGGCAGAATGCCGTTGCTCACGGCCACGCCTTCCCAACTCTCAAAGTTGAAACGCACCACGGCGGCATCCTGCGGGGCCTGGCCCGTCGCGCCCATCAGGGGCTTGATGATCGTGCGGCCTTTCACCTCGTGGTCGTACTGCCTGATTACTGATTCGCGGGAGCAGATGTTGAGGCTGCCGAGCAGGCGGGTGAGGATGTCGGTGTATTCAACCCCTCCCCAACCCCTCCCCAAAAGGGAGGGGCTTATGTTAGCCTCTAGCGCGTCGTCTGGCACCCCTCCCTTTTGGGGAGGGGACGGGGGAGGGGTTGGCTCCCGCAGTTCCGGCCGCTGCCACTCCGCTTCCAGCACCTTGCGCGGCACGCCGTCGTGCAAAAACTCCATGTCCAGCCGCGCCACGGAAGCCCCATCAAACCGCACGTCCAGAAACCCGTCGGAGGTAAAGTAACCGATGTCGGTCAGCTCCACTTCCATTTCCTGGCCCAGGGCCAGCAGCTCGTCCAGCTTGCTGGGCTCCACGGCCAGCGAAAACCGCTCCTGCGACTCCGACACGAAGATTTCCCAGGGCCGCAGGCCGGGGTACTTGAGCGGCACGTGCTCCAGCTCCACCACGGCCCCGCCGCTGATGGTCGCCAGCTCGCCAATGCTCGAGGAGAGGCCGCCCGCGCCGTTGTCGGTGCTGCACTTGATGAGGCCGCGCCGCGTGGCCAGGATCAGGAAGTCCATGGCCAGCTTTTGCGTGATGGGCGAGCCAATCTGCACGGCCGTAGCGGGCGAGGTTTCGTCCAGCTCAATAGAAGAGAAGGTGGCGCCATGGATACCGTCCTTGCCCACCCGGCCCCCGGCCATAATGATGCGGTCCTGGGCGTCGATGTTCTTTTCCCACGAATCGAGGCCGGCCAGCTGCATCGGCATCACAGCGCCGGTGCCGCAATACACCAGCGGCTTGCCGGCGTAGCGGTCATCAAACACAATGCTGCCGTTCACGGTGGGCACGCCCGACTTGTTGCCGCCGTCCTCGATGCCTTTGCGCACGCCCTCAAAAATGCGGCGTGGGTGCAGCTGGTTGCTCAGCAGAGTGCCGTCGAACTCGGGGTTGCCGAAGCACAGCACGTTGGTGTTGAACAGCAGCCGCGCGCCTCCGATGCCAGTCGCCAGCGGGTCGCGGTTGTTGCCCAGAATACCCGTAATAGCTCCACCATACGGGTCGATGGCGGAGGGCGAGTTGTGGGTTTCGACTTTCCACACAAACAGCGACTCCGGGTTGATGCGCACAGCCCCGGCGTTGTCGGAGAACACCTTGATCAGCCAGTCGTTGCCGTTGGCCCGCAGCTGGCGGTCTACCTCGGCGGTGGCGTCTTTGATGTAGGTTTTGAACAGGGAATCTACCTCGAACGCCTCGCCTGTATCAATATCCTTGTACTTAATCAGCGCCGCAAACTCCTTATGCTTGCAGTGCTCCGACCAGGTCTGGGCAATGATTTCCAGCTCGCAATCCGTCGGGTCCGGGGGCAGGCCAGCGGCCTGGCGCTTGTCACGGATGCTCGTGTAATGGTCGCGCACGGCGCGCATTTCCTCCAGATTCAGGGCGTAGAGGTTGTCTTTCGACAGCTTCTGCAGCTCCTCATCCGACAGGCCCACCAGTTGCACCGTCTCCGTAATCGATTCGGCCCCGCCACCCGGCCGCGGCGTGTAGTCGCGGATCTGGGTGATGGGGCCGGTTTCGAAGCGGTGTATCAGCTTGTTGCCCATCAGCTCCTGCGCGAGCTGGCGCAGACTACTCTCGGGCAGGGCTTCTTCCAGGAAGTAGAGCCGTTTCGAGAAGATGTGCTGGGTGTGGGTGTCGAGCGGCTCGTTGAGGAAGTCGCCGAGGGCGTTCTGGGCCGAGATGCCTTCGTCGTCGGTGACGCCGGGCAGCTTCGCCACGAGGATGTAGCTCTGGTAGTCGGGGCCGTGGCGGAACTCGTCGAGGGCCACGTCGTGCAGCACCGGGTCCTGGAGGCAGTGGGTGGCGAAGTCGCGCAGCTGCGCATCCGTCACCGGGTAGCGCACCGTGTAGAGCGCCGTGCTCTGCACCCGGCCGGTGTGCAGGCCAAGGTGGCGCTGGGCCGCTTCGGCGATGCGCTGGCCCTCGCCGTCGTGTTGGCCGGGCTTGAGCAGCAGCTGAATAGTTCTCTGGGGAGATTCCAAAAGATGAGTGGTTATCTATTTTTCGGGTTTCCCACGCGCAGTACTAGCACCGCCGTGAGGAAGCACACCCCACGCGGAGGTACGCCGAAAATGCCTTGCCGCCCAGCCGTTTGCCGTTGCGGTAGGTTTAAGAAAACGCTTTATCGGGCCGACTGCCCGGTTTTACCACCGGAATACCCGCCCGGCACAGCGGGCAATCATCAGGTGCGTAGGTAGCCGCCGTAACCGGCAGCAGGGCAAAGTTCGGAAAACTTAGCGCAGCATTCCCACCCGTGCGGTCAATTAAACTCGCCACGGCCAAAACTTTTCCGCCCAGCCCTTCCAGCACCCGCGCTACTTCGTTGGTGCTCTTGCCAGTCGTCACCACATCCTCGGCAATAACAATGCGCTGGCCGGCCTCCACCGTGAAGCCGCGCCGCAACGTCATATGCCCGGCCTCGTCGCGCTCCGTGAAGATGCCGGGCACGCCCAGCTGCCGGGCCAGCTCGTAGCCGACGACCACGCCGCCCATGGCCGGCCCTACCACCACATCGGGCTGCAAGCCTGCTTCTTTGATTTGCCGAGCCAGTTCCGCCGCGGCTGGCGCGGCGAGGTCAGGCCGGCGCAGAAACCGGGCGCACTGCACGTAAGTATCGGAGTGCAGGCCTGAGGACAGCCGGAAGTGCCCGCGCAGCAGCGCATCTTCCTGCAACAGCTGCTGCTCCAGGGTTTCGGAGGTGAAGGTGGTGGGTTGGGTAGGAATCAAAGGAAAGGTACTATTTGATGTGTACTATAAAATAGACCGTCATGCTGAGCTTGCCGAAGCATCTCTACCGCTTCGTTGCAATGCCAACCAAACGGCGCGGTAGAGATGCTTCGGCTCCGCTCAGCATGACGGGCAGTTACACCGCCACTGGCCGCAGCTGATTCATCTGCTCCACCAGCTCCCGCGCCACCGCGCCGGCATCGGCCGCCTGCCAGATAGCGCGCGAGGTGTTAATCAGGAGCCCGGCGCCATCCGTCCGCAGCCCGGCGCGGAGTGTGGCGGCCAGGTCGCCGCCCTGGGCGCCTACGCCGGGCACCAGAAACCACTGCTGCGGGCAGATGGCGCGCATCTGCGCCAGGGCTGCGGGGTGCGTGGCGCCCACCACCAGCCCGATACCACCGATTTCCGCATTGAGGCGGCAGGCTACTTTGGCCACGCCGTCGGCCAGGGAGCCGCCGCGCGTGAGGGCCATGTCCTGCATCGAGTACTGCGACTTGTTGGACGTTTTGGTCAGCACAAACACCAGCTTGCCTTCCCGCACAAACGGCCGCACTGCATCGTCGCCCATGTAGGGGTTCACCGTTACGCCATCCGCCCCGATGATGTCGTAGGCGAAGCGGGCGTAGTGGTCGGCGGTGTTGGCAATGTCGCCGAACTTGCCGTCCAGAATCACCGGAATATCCTTTGGGATGCGCTGCACGGTTTCCTTTAGCAGCTGTACGCCGTTTTCGCGGCTTAGGAAGAACGCCAGGTTGGGCTTGAAGGCGGCGGCGTACAGGCTGGTTTGGTCGATTACTTCGGCCAGTCGGCGCGCTACCTGCGCGTCGTCGCCCACGGGGTCGAGGCCCACGCAGAGCAGGCTATTAGCGTGTTGGGTGCGTTGAATCAGCTTTTCCATACGGTAGGGGAGGATACAGTTTCAGGAATAAGATGCCCGCACTCAGCTGCCAGCCGGGCCGAAAGGCCGGGCTCCAGCCACTCGCCGCTGCCCACTTGCACGGCCGAGGCACCGCAGCGCAGAAAGTCGGTGACGTGGGCCGCGGTAAACACGCCGCCCGTGCCGAAGATGGGCAGCGTAATCCGTGCGTCGTGGGCCAGCTCCCACACGCAGCGCAGCGCCACCGGCCGCAGGGCCTCGCCCGAGAGGCCGCCGGCCACGGGCGCGGCCGTGGCATCGTCGGGCAGGTGCAGGGCCTTGAGCAGATTGGTGGCGGCCAGCGCCGTGGCCCCGCCTTCCTGCGCCCCCAGCGCGAGGCCCCGGATGTGCTCGGGCCACGGCGGCAGCTTCACCACCAGCACGGCCGCGGGCCCCAGCTCATTGCGCACGGCCTGGGTGGCTTCGCGCACGAATTTCGCGCTCAGCGCCTCCCCGCCGGCCGTGTCGGGCTGGGCAATATAGATTTCCACGCCCGCCATCAGACTGCCCACCTCGCGCTGCAGATATCGGGCAATCTTGCGGAAGCCTGGAATGCCGGGCGCCGTAATGCTGACCAGCACCGGCACGCCGTGGCGCCGCAGGCGCGGCAGGTGCTCCTGCACCAGTATCTCGGCGCTTTCGGTGCGCATGTTGGTGGCGTTGAGCAGGGTTTGCTCGTTCACCTGCCAGATGCCTTCCTCGTAGCGCCCCGGCCGGGGCTCCATCGTCACGGTGCGGGTGAAAATGGCCCCCAGCCGCTCGTAGCCAGCCCCTTCCAGCTGCCACGACGCGGCCGCCAGACAGATAGGATTTTGCAGAGTCAGGGTTCCTAGTTGCATGCGTTGGCTCTTTATTAAATACGGGTGCCCTCCAGAGCTGGCAAAGGATTCGGAATCTGGCGGGACAGCCTCTTTTCTCACCAGAAACCTGCCGCCGCCATTTTTCGAATGCCCTCACCAGCTCAGGATGGCACAGGTGCTTTGGCCGGACAGCCGGTGCGCCACTGGCCGCCCCGCCCCAAAAAGCAGAGCGCCCGGCTAACACCGGGCGCTCTGTCTGTCAGCTGGTTAGATTACGTTGTCGCGGTTGATGAGGAAGGGCACACAGTCGCGGATGTCGGTCTGGCCGAGGATGAACTGGGCCACCCGCGCCATGCCCACGCCGGCCCCGGAGTGCAGCTTCACCTCGTTTTCTTTGTGGAAGTCGAGGTACCAGTCGAAGTCGGACAGCTTCATGCCCTGGCGCAGCAGGCCTTCCAGCATCGAGCTGGTTTCCAGCTTGTGGCGCAGCTTTTCGGCATCGAATTCGCGCTCGGCCGAGCCAGCTGATTCGCCGGCCAGGGGCAGCAGCAGGTCAGAGGAGTTCACCACGCGCGGGTCGTCGTCGTTGTTGCGCATGTTGAAGAACTTGATGTCGGCGGGGTAGTGCGTCACGAACATCGGGCCCATCAGCTCGGTGAGGCGGCCTTCTTCCTCAGCGCCCAGGTCGTCGCCCCACTGCAGGTCAGGGAAGCCGTTGGTTTTGAGCAACTCCACCGAGTCGGCGTAGGTCATGCGCTTAAAGGTCAGGTTGCTCAGGTCGGCGGGGTTGCGGCCAAACAGCTCCAGCTCCTTGGCGCAGTCCTGCGACACCTGGCGGGCGGCCGAGGCCACAATGCCCGAGAGGTGGCCCAGCAGCTCGTCCAAGTCGCCGATGTGCTCGATTTCAAACAGGCTGAACTGCGCCAGACGGCGGCCATCGGCCTTCATCTCCTTGCGGAAGCTCTGGATTTCGCCGTACACGCGGCCACCCCCAATGGCCTGAGTCAGCATTTCGATGTAGAGCTGGTTGCTCTGGGGCAAAAACATCTTGCGGCCGTCGTACCAGTCGATGGTGAACAGCGTGTCCGTATTCTCGCAGGCCCCGGTCACACCCACGATGTGGGGCATGTTGTGAATGCCGATGAAGCCTTCGGCCTCCACGTATTTGCGGGCCCCGCGAAACATGGCATCCCATACTTTGATCACGGCCATGCGCTTGGGGTCCGTGCTCAGGTTCACGTTGCGGGTAGCGGCGGGAGCGGCGGCTACCATCTGCTGGGCGAGGGTGGTGGTGTCGTTCATGAGGGTTTACCGGGTATGAAGTGAAAGATTAGAGAAGACAAGAATGCGCAGTGGCCAACGCCCAGGCCAAACCGGCCGGGCATAAAAAAACCGCTTCGGAAACCGGAGCGGTGATGGGGGCAAAAACCAGAAAAACGAAAAAATTAACGGGGAAAATGACCTTCCGGTCATCTCGCAGGACGTCGGTATGTCGATTCCCGCGCTTCATTAGTTCTGGGTAGTTGGGTGAAGCACGTCGCAAAAGTACTAATTGTTACCAGGGTCGTGCAGTTGGTAACATTAAGTTTATGTTACCAAACTGTTACCTTCTCCCCGGCGGGCCTGCCCGCCCGGCCCGACGGCGGACTAGGTGAGTTGCCCCGGTAGCCGGTTGAAGATCAGGACTATTTGACTTATTTTGATTTTTTGGCGGAACTTCCTTCCGCGTCGCTATCTTTGTGTAGTGCAGTTGCAAAGCTGATTATGCTGCTCTATATAGGGTGGTTTTTCATCTTTGATTAATTATATAATAGCTGCGCTGCTACTGCTTTGCTCAATAGTGTTCTTTTTCCGGTCGGTCCGGTTGGCTCACTACCTGCTCTTTTTCGTTTCCGCTTCCACCCAACGCCTTTTTGCCCGCTCACCAAACGTAACAGAATCATAATTGCCCCACTCAAGTCCAATTATGATTCCGGTCTTTCCTTTGTCAACCGTATTTCCTCGCCTCTCAACTTCCTTCGGCTATGAAAAAAGTGTTACTCGGATTCGTGTTTGCCGCGCTGCTGCTGACCGCGCCCACGGCGCAGGCCCAGGATGCCGCCCGCATTGAGTACAGTGAGCAGGTGCCGGCCGATGAGCTGGGCCGCGACGCGCTGTATCGCCGCGCCCTCGACTGGGCGGAAAACCATTTTGGCTACGGACCCAAAACCGACCTCAAGTTTGTGCCCGACGCCGGCGTGGTGCGCGTGACGGGCACCGGCAAGGTGAAGCCCGTGAGCCCCAGCGGCAAAGAGCAGCCTCAGGTCGTACGCTTCGATTTTGCCTTCAAGGCCACCGATACCGGCTACAGCTACAGCATCGACTCCTTCCGGCTGGTGCCCGACCCCAATAAGCCCACTGAGCAAATTCCGCTGGCCGACTACCTCACCCAGCTGAGCACTGAGAAGGCGGCGGCCCGCACCTTCAACGAGCGCCGCGTAACGGCGCAGGCCAACTCCCTGGCCAGCGAAATAGCCATGAGTTTCCGCTCCTATATGAACAGCATTCCGGCCGGGGCCGAAGGCACCGTAGGCTTGCCCGCCAACGACCAGGACTAGCTCTGAAAACCAGTTTCAAACCCAAAAAGGGTCCGCCGACGAATCGGCGGGCCCTTTTTTGGCGCATTTTCCCGGCAGTTGGGCAAAGAGTAGCGCGGAAATTCGTTCCGCGACGAGCAGCGCGAGTTCCCACGCGCTGGGAGTGGCCACACAAATAGCCTCGCTACTCCGGGTCCTGGGTCGGATATCGGTCGAGGAGGCGGTGGGTGCGGGCGGGCAGGTCGCGGGCATCCAGCACCATAAAGCCGTCGAGGGTATTCGAGAAGCTGGGGTCCAGGTTGAAGCCGATCAGCCGGCCGTTCTGCTTCAGGTATTGGCGCAGCAGCACGGGCACGCCGCTGCCGCCCGGCTCGAAGCCGGCAATCAGCTTCTGCAGGTCGGGCAGCGTGTCGAGGCCAGTTTGTAGCAGGGTGGGGGCGGCGTGGTCGTCCAGGGGGCGGTAGCGGAAGCGTTTGCGGGGCACTACGGCCTTGGCTAGCCCGGCATCGAAGTAGTGCCGGGTCAGAAAATCTACCATTACGGCCCGCGAAACGGCCGAAAACCGGTTGCTGATGCTCACGGGGCCAATGAGGTAGCGGTAGTGCGGGTGGTGGGCCAGGTAGTCGGCCAGGCCTTTCCAGAGCAGCGCCAGCGGCTGCGGCTGCCGCTGATACTCGGGCCGGATGAACGAGCGGCCCAGCTCCAGCGACTCGCGCAGCACCGGATTCAGCTCCTTCTTCAGCCGAAACAGCGAATGCAGGTAGAAGCCCCGCTTGCCGCGCTGCCGCATAATGCCGCGCCCCAGTCCCACCCGGTAGGCCCCCACCAGCTGCCCCGCGCCCCGATGGTAGAGAAACAGGTGCCGGTAGTAGGCATCGTACTGGTCCAGGTCGGTGGGCTGCTGAGTGCCTTCGCCCTCGGCCCGAAACGTCAGCTCGCGCAGCCGCCCTATTTCGCGCAGCACATTCGGGATTTCGGCCTGGCGGGCCATATACACTTCCCAGGGGCCACTTTGCAGCACCCGGCGGCCGGGCCGCAGGGCGGCAATGTCGGCTTCGAGCAGCGCCCGGTCGGTTTCGGCAATGACGGGCGGCACCGTGGGCGCCTGGCGTAGGGCGAAGGCGGCGGCCACCGTTGGCAGCGTGCTCAAGGCATACACCCTGGCCCGCAGATAGGGCAGCTGCTCGGGGGCGGGCAGCCCGGCCAGGGTAGCGGCCGCCACGGGCTGCCCGATGCGCAGCTGAATGGTCTGGCCGCGCTTGTTGAGCAGCTCGGCGGGCAGGCGGGCCGTGCGCAGCCACGGATGCACCAGCCCCAGCAGCCCAAACGACTCGCTGTTCTGCCCGCTCAGCCACACGGGCACCACCGGCACGCGGGCCTTGCTCAGCAGCCGGCCGGCTGTGGGGTGCCAGTCTGCATCGGGGGGCGTGCGAAACAGGGTGGGGCGGTGCGCCACCTCGCCGGCCGGAAACAGGCCCAGCGGCACGTCGTTGTGCAGGTAGCGCAGCATCTGGCGCACGCCGGGCGTGTTCTGGCCCGCCAGGGCCCGCTCCGGGGTCACCAGAATCAGGTGGTCGGTGAGGTGGGGCAGCAGCGGGGCCAGCAGCTCGTTGGCCACCATCCGGAACTCGGGGCGTACGCCGCTGAGCACGTAGAGCAGCACCAGCCCATCGAGCAGACCGCAGGGGTGGTTGGCCACGGCCACAAACGCGCCCGGCGGCAGGCGGCGCAGCTCGGCGGGGTCATAGTCGAGGGTAATGTCGAGGCTGCGCAGCAGGCTGCCGATAAACTCGCGCCCCTGCAGGTGCCGGCTTTGCTCGTAGAGGTCGTGCAGCTGCCGCACTTGAGCAAACTGCTGCCACACCGGCCGGAGCAGGTGCCGGGAGCGGGCCCCCAGGAAGGCAGGAAAAGCGAAGTTGGAATGGGAAAGCAGATCCATCGGCAGCAGCACAGCCCCGCCCGACGAGGTATCGGGCGGCAGTACTGCAAACTTGGCAAAAGCATATTAGCCCGCCATTACCGATGAATTACGAAACCATTAAGGATGTGTGGGTTAGCTCCGGAGCGCCTAAAAACGCAGAAAGCCGCGTTGCAGCGCGGCTTTCCTGTTCATAATCACCTTTTTAATCTGCTTCACGCACTTCTAAATATACGATTCCGCGGCGAATAGATTCACTATAAGGTCTATATAATATTCATATTTATGTGCGCAGCCTCCAGAGGCACCAAAATGCCCCGGCCGCCGCATAGCAACCGGGGCATCTTCATTCGGAAATAGTGGGCTCAGCCCCGCATTAGTTCGTCGGGCCGTTGTCGACGCGGGCTTCGATGGTGCTCTGCACGGTGGAGGAAACAGCGGACAGCAGGTTGTAGCCGGTGGCCTGCTCAATGGCATCGACCGTGGTACGGTACGTAGACCAATCGGTGTTTACGGTCTGGGTGTTGGGGGTGTTGATGGCAATGACGCGGGTGGCAGTGGTCACGCGGGCCGCATCGCCGGTGCCGTTTGGCAGCACCACAATCACCTTCCAGCAGTTGGCAGGCACGGTTATCTTGCCGCTGGCAATGGTGGTGGTGTAGCCGTTCAGGCCGGTGCCGCCGGTGCCGTAGCTGCCGCAGATGATATAAAGCTCATTGCCGGCATCTACCAGCGTGCGGCAGTAGTTTTCGAGGCCGGCCCAGGTACGCTGGTTGTTGTTGGCGGCCTGGGGCATCATGTTGGTCATCAGGAAGGTGGCCGAGTTGTCAGCTACCGAGCCGGTGCGGTCGGCTGAGGGGCAGTTGTGGCCGCGGTCGAAGCCGGAGCCGGTGTAGCTGCTGCTCGTGGCGCGGAACCAGCCGGTGGGCAGCGTGGCATCGGAGGCGAAGTTATCCTGGCGGGGCGTGGTGCCGAGCCAGGCGCTGCTCAGGTGCCAGCTCACCCAGTTCGGAATGCCCCGGTCGCGGTGATAGGAAGCGGCATACTGCGTTTTGGAGAGCAGGTAGTTGGTGTAGTTGGCAGCATCGGTGGTGGCTCCGCTGGGGTTGCCCAAGGCTAGGTGGCTGTCGCGGGTGGCCGTGGCATCTGCCGACTGCTCTACGGCCTGCGGGCCGGGTTTCACGGTTTCGTCTTTGGCGCACGATACGGCCAGGGTGCCCAGCAGGCAGAAACTCAGTACTCGGTAGAGGGTACGCTTCATACGAAAGGGGTGAATGGTTGCGGAAAAGGTGTGAAAAGAAAGAGCGGAAGAGCGGAGCAGGCTGGTAGCCGAAATCTGCCGCAAAGATGGCAGAGCGAAAAAAGAAACAGGTTACCAGAATATTACCATTGCCTGGTGTTTTGCCGCCGGCATATGGTATTAGCAAGATGAAAAAAATAAAATATATTGTTTATATAAGATTATGGCATTTTTGGCGTTGATAATCATCTGTTGCCGCTGACTGCGCCTTGCCAATAACCGGGCGCTTTGGCAGCCGCCAAGCTGGCCACTTCACCATGCCGCCGGCACCAGCCGGGCGTGCTGAGCTGTGGCCCGGCCCGGCCCGCTAGCGCTGAGTAGCATTTTGGCAGCCACTGCATTGGCGAAAAGCCTGATGATCTGCGCCGGGCCACGCCGCCACCCTGCCGCGCTGGCCATGCCCATGCGGCCAGTCCGCCAGGCAACGAGGGCAGCATGTGGCCTGAATACAATCATCAAGCCCTGCCCGGAAGCTGGTAATAGTGCCGTGGGCAACGCCACGTGCCCGCCGGTATCAGGCATGGTCGGCACCCGGCGGCCTGGCTCAGGCGGGCAGGCAGATGGTCACGTCGGTGCCCTGGCCTTCCTGGCTGCTCACGGCCAGCGTGCCGCCGTGCCCGGTCACGATGCTGTCGTAGCTCAACGACAGGCCCAGGCCGGTGCCTTCGCCCGGCGGCTTGGTGGTGAAGAAGGGCTGGAAGATCTTGCGCTGCACTTCCGCGCTCATGCCCAGGCCGTTGTCGTGCACCTCAATCTGCACCTGATGGTCTACGCGCTTGGTGTGCACCACCAGCTCGGGCACGTAGCCGGCCTCGTGCTTGCTGAGGCGCTGCTGCAGGGCATAAAATGAGTTGATGTACAGATTGACGAGCACCCGCCCGATATCCTGCGGCACCACGGCCACCTTGGACACCAGCGCATCCAGGTCGGAGGTGAGCTTGACGTGGAACGACTTGTTTTTAGCCCGGAAGCTCTGGTAAGCCAGCGGCAGGTTTTCGGCCACCAAGGCATTCAAATCAACGGTTTCGCGGTGCCCCACGCTGGTGTGCGAGTGTTGCAGCATGCCTTTCACGATGCTGTCGGCGCGATGGCCATGGTGCGTTATCTTCTGCAGATTCTCGGTCAGCGTATCCAGCAGCTCGGTGGCATAGGCTTTTTCGCTCTCGGGCAGGCGCTGCCACGGCCCCTCCATAAACTCGGCCACCAGCTCCACGCTCACCTCCGAGAAGTTATTGACGAAGTTGAGCGGGTTCTGAATCTCGTGGGCAATGCCGGCGGTCAACTCGCCCAGCGAGGCCATCTTCTCGCGCTGAATAAGCTGGTTCTGCGCCGCCTTGAGGCTAGCCAGGGCCCTGGTCAGATCGTCGCGCTGCATGGCAATCTGGGCGTTTTTCTCGTTCAGATTACGGTTGGCCCGCTGCTTTATATACACGTTGCGCCACAGCAGGCCAGCCAGCAGCAGCAGCCCCGTCAGGCCGGCCAGCAGGGCGTACAGCTGCTGGCGCTGCCGCTCGCTGGTCTGGGCCTGCAGCTGGCGGGTTTTGTTGAGCAGCGCAATCTGGCTCTGCTTTTTGTCCAGCTCGTAGCCGTAGCGCAGGGCGCTGGTTTTGCGCTGGGTTTCCTCGCCCGCCAGCGTATCCTGGTAGGCCGCAAACATGCTCTGATACCGGTAAGCTTCCTCAAAATTGCCTGCCTCGGCGTGGGCCTGTGCCAGCACCTTGGCCGCCCCGCTGATGGTGCCGTTGCTGCGGCTCTGCTGGCTGAGGCGCAGGGCGTGGCCGGCCAGGGCAATGGCGCTGTCGGGGCGCTGGCTGAGCAGAAACGAGCGGGCCAGCATCAGCTCCACGCCGGGCCGGTTGTAGTCGTCGTGGTGGATGCGCACCAGGGCGCGGGCGCGGTAGCCGTGCCGCAGGGCCTGGGCCTGGTTGCCCTGCAGGCTGTATACTTCTGCCAGCCCAATTTCATTGGATGTTTCGTTTTTCACGTCGCCCATGCGTCGGCTTACCAGCACGGCCTGCTGGTAGTGGCGCAGTGCCTGGGGCCATTTCTGCTGCAGCTGGTAGGTGCTGGCCAGGCTGCTGAGCGCGGCGGCTTCCACCTGCTGGTCGCCCAACCTGCGGCCGTCGCGCAGGGTGGTTTGCAGCACCGCAATGGCGCTGTTGTAGTCGCCCACCTTGGAGTAGATGCTGCCGATGGTGGCCCGCAGCTGGGTCTGAATCACCAAATCCTGGGCTTGCTCGGCCAGCTTCAGGCCCTGCAGCGCCCAGCTCAGGGCGGGCGTGAGGTTGCTCTGCATCAGGTCGATAAGGCTCAGCTCCAGGCAGGCTTTGGCCTCGCGGCGGCGGTCGTGGCGGCGGGCGTAGAGCTGCCGGGCGAGCAGCGTGTAGCGCCGGGCCGCGTCGTATTCGGCCTGCCGGCGGTGCAGGATGCTAAGCCAGAACAGGCTGCGCCCGATACCGGCCGTATCGGCCAGCTGCCGCGAGAGTTTCAGGGCCTGCTGGCTGAGCCCGATGGCCTGCGGCGCATCCACAGCCGCCAGCTCCAGCACCAGGGCGTGCAGGCGGCGCACGCGCGTAGTATCCGGCCGGGGCTGGGCCCCCAGCAGGCGGCGCAGGCTATCGGCCGCCCGGCTCTGGGCCGGGGCCGGCCCGGCCAGCAGCGCCAGGCTCAGCGCCAGCAGTATCGTTCGGGGAAGTTTCATTGGAGCAAAAGGTGCTAAGGAGGAGCAGGCATAGTGCGAATAGGGTGGGGGATAAGTGGTTGTTAATTAGCTGGCTTTGCGATTTTCAGCATAGAAAAAGCCGGTGTGCTTATTCCATGCTGGTCGGCCTGCGGTGTCGTTGCCGGACTGTTTTTAAGTCGGCGGATAAATCGGATTGTTGGTAACTCCAACCCGGTTCCCCTCCAAATCATACACCACGAACACATTGACTGCTTGGGCGAGGACATTATGGCCTTTAAGGTCAGGGATATTTATAGGTTTCAGATCTTCGGCGAAGCGGGCGTTAGATTCCTTCAACTCACTGTATAACGTCGCCACTTCCGCTGCCGTATTCAATGACAAGTAGAAAGTGGCCTGGCTAAGTTTCGGATACTTGGGGTTTGTATCAAGCCGTACACCAGTATCATCAAGCTTGTACACAGCGTACTCAAAACCATCTTTTGAGCCTCTTCTGGGTCCATCGGGCTCAGACAACAGCGCATTGTACCAGATGATAGCGGGCTCCAACTTGCCTTCAGGAATCGGGTAGATAACCCCTTTTCTGCCTTTTAGCTTGGGTTTAAATGCAAGCCCTTCGTGCTCCGCCACCCCATTGTGCTTGCGCCGGCTAACCACCAACGCCGTGAAAGCAGCCAGCCCCGCGGCTGCCAATAGATTGTTTTTCATGGGTAATGCGCGTTAAGTGAGGGAATATCAAAACCTGCTCCTGCTTGGCTACTTATCGTCATCGGCTGGCTTTGCCGGCGGGTAGATGGGGTTGTTAATCACTCCCACCGGGTTGCCGGAGGGGTCCAGCACCACAAATTCCCGTACTTCCGCCACGGCGCCCTCGGTGCCTCGGGCCGGAGCGTGCTCTTCAATTTTCTGCATTCGCCGAAACAGCACGCCCTCAAACCGGTTGGCCGGATTCGCGTTCAGCGTGTTGAACTTGTTTTCCACGTCGTCGGGCGTGGGCAACACCCAGTAGAAAACGGTTTCCTTGAGCTGCAGAAATTTGGGGTCCGTTTCGAGCCGCACCTCAATGCCATCTACCTGATATACCGCGTACGGATTGGCCTCCGCCGTACTGATTTTTGTGGGCTCCTGCCCGAAAAAAGCCGAATACCAGGCGATAGTCGCCTTCAGGTCCGCCGGATTTTTGACGGGATAAATTACCGTTTTCTGAGCCATAAATCGGGGAGTGTTTTGGGCAAAGCTGCTGCCGCTTGCCAGCAACAGGCCGATGAGCAGGGCTACCAGTAAACCATTCTTCATGGGCCAGGAAATAAGAGGGAAAAAGCTGACAAGCGATTATGGCCATTGCGCCATTCCAGACGCGCTCCAGGGCTAATGAAGAAGGGCCGCGGAATCCTCGCTCCGCGCACGGTTCAGGTCGACGTAGGATCAAGTTAATAAAAAATATGATATATAGAATTTTTGCCCAATATTTGCAGCCTCAACAGTAGAAACAACTCTTTGTTACTGACCGCCATAGCAATTGGTTTGTACGCCCCGCCGGCCCGGTGCCGGCTGCTTGTCACAGCTCAGTAGCCGGCCCGTAGCAGAGCAATTATTTCAGGTGTTATTATAAATTTTTGCTTTATTTTTTGCATATTAGTAGGTTGAAAGCGAAAAAGGCTTCGTGCTAATTCGCGTTGCTTTACCCTGCTGGCAACCAGGGATTTGTGCGTATAGGAGAGCAGAAAGTGAAGGAGGAAAAGTTGACGAATGGAAGGTTTGAGCGTGAAATAGCATAGCGCCTGACATCGGCTCCACTTCCAAAGAAGTGGGCCGCTCAGGCGTCTTCGGGACCAGCACCGCTGGGTTTGTACTGCGTAGCCCGCGCCGCCCGCTCTTGTTGCGGCGGCCCCCGGCTCTTGATTTGGTAAGTTCGGCTCTGCTCGCATCTGCGCTATGCTTTTCGACCAATTAAAGGCGGCTCCCCCATCAGCCAACCCGGCTATTCCGCCGCTGGATCTGCCGCTGCCCGCCGGCCTGGGGCCGCTGCTGGCCGCGCCGCCGGCTGCCTCGCCGGCAGCATTGCTCCGGCAGCGGGTATTGCAGCTATTGCTGCTGCTGGCGGGCGTGTTTCTGGCCGCGCTGGGCCTGAAAGGGTTCCTGCTGCCCAATGGCTTTATTGATGGCGGCGTGACGGGTATCTCGCTGCTGGTCAGTCAGCTGACTGGGGTCTCTCTGTCCCTGCTGATTGTTGTTATCAACCTGCCTTTCATTGTGTTGGGCTACTACCAGCTGGGGCCCACGTTTGCGCTCAAAACCCTGCTCACCATTCTGTGCCTGGCCGGGGCGCTGCTGGTGGTGTCGTTTCCGCCCCTCACCCACGATAAGCTCCTGATTGCCGTGTTTGGCGGCTTCTTCCTGGGGGCGGGCGTGGGGCTGGCCATGCGTGGCGGTGGCGTGCTCGATGGCACCGAGATTCTGGCCGTCTACATCAGCCGCCGGCTGCCGGGCTCTATTGGTGATATCATCCTGGTTATCAATATCATCATCTTCAGCGTGGCGGCCTGGCTGCTGTCCGTCGAAACGGCGCTCTACTCCATTCTGGCCTACCTGTCGGCGGCCCGCACCGTCGATTTTGTGCTGGTCGGCATTGAGGAATACACCAGCCTGACCATCATCTCCTTCCACAGCACCGAAATAAGGCAGCTGATAACCGACAAGCTGCACCGCGGGGCCACCGTGTTTGAGTGCACCCAGGGCTACGGCTCGCACGGGCACCAGCACCTCAAGGTAGAAGCCATCTTCACGGTGGTTACCCGGCTGGAAGTTATCAGCCTCACCAGGGAGATTTATAACATTGATCCGCAGGCCTTTGTGGTGATGCAAAGCGTGAGCGACACGCGCGGCGGCCTGATAAAGAAACGAGCGTTGCACTGAGCGCGGCCCATCGGCGCGGCTGGCGCTGAGGGAGCCGGAAGGGCAGGAGGGAAGGCGAAACCAAGACGGGAGGCACGATGAACACAAACACATGGTATCGTTTTCTGGGCGTGCGGCCCAATGAGACGAAAACCGTTCTGCTCTTCTTTCTGCACAATCTGCTGCTGGGCCTGGGCACCATGCTGGTGTTTGTGGCGGCCAATGTATTACTGCTCAGAGACGAGCCGGCCCAAAATCTGCCGCTGGCCTACTGCCTGGGGGCCGCGGCAATGCTGGTAGCGGGCCGCGCCTACGCGCACTACGAGCAGCAGTGGCGGCTGCAAAAGCTGGCCGTGCGCACGCTGCTGGCCACGCTGGTGCTCACGGCCGTGCTGAGCGTGGTGGCCGCGTCGGGCGGCGGCGTGGCGGCGGCGGTGGCCGTCATGGTCGGCTACCGCGTCATCTACCTGCTTACCAATCTGGGCTTTTGGGGCATGTCGGCGGCAATGTTCAGCGTGCGGCAGGGGCGGCGGCTGTTCGGGGCCCTGAGCGCCGGCGACATGCCTGCCCGGGGCATAGGAGCCGTGCTGGGCGTGTTTCTGTGCCTGCGCTTTGGGGTGCACTGGCTGCTGCTCACGGCGTTTGGGGCCTATCTGCTGGCGCTCTACCTGCAGCGCCGCGCCTTCGGGCAGCTGGCCGCCGTTCGCCGCCCGGTGCCGCCGCCGGCCGCGCCGGGCCTGCTGCAGCAGCTGGTGGGCAGCCCGCCGCTGGTGCGCTACATGGGCCTCGGCCTGCTGGCGCTGGCCGGAGTAGCGGTAGCGGTAGAGTATTTGTTTTTCGTGGGGCTGGCGCAGCATTTCACCCAGGCCGCCACTCAGATTCAATACCTAGGGGGCGTGCTGGGCCTCACGTATCTGCTGGCGCTGCTGGGCCGGCTGCTGGCAGCCCGCCGCGGCCCCGATCAGCTGGGCGTGCGGCGCATGCTGCGGAGCCTGCCGCTGGTGGCGCTGGCGGGTGTGGCGCTGTTTGGGACGTTGCGGGCGCTGGGCGTGGGGGCGGCGGGGCAAATGTTGTACTTCGGCGGGCTGTATCTGGGCCTGGAAGTGCTGCGGCGCACGCTGTTTGAGCCGGCTTTTCTGGTGCTGCTGCAGCCGCTGCCGCCCCTGAGTCGCCTGCGGGCCCACACGCTGCTGCGCACTCTCTGCGAGCCGCTGGGGCTGGGCTTGGGCGGGCTGCTGCTACTGGCGTTGCGGCCGGGCGCGGGCGCGGTGCCGTGGGCTGCGCTGGCCGTAATGGGCGTGGGTCTGCTGGCGGCATTAGGCCTGCTGCAGCGGGCCTACGGGGCCTATATTCTGGCTCTGAAGCAAGCCCTCGGCCTGCACCCGGCCCAAAGAGAGGCGGCCCCGACTACCGATGCGCTCAGCGCCCTGCTGCACCTGCACCGCGCCGAGGCTCCGCTGCTCGTGCGGCACGCCGAGGGCCTGCTTACCCACCCCGAAAGCCAGGTGCGCAGCCGCACGCTCATCCTGGTGGGCCACCAGGTAGGGCCCGACCTGCTGCGCCGCCTCACCCTGCACGACCCCGACCCCGCCGTGCGGGAAATGGCCTGTCGCCTGGCCGGCCGCCATACCGAAAACGACGACCTGCTCCAACACCCCGACATAACCGTGCGCAAGGGTGCCATTCGGGGCCGGCTGGAGTTGGCCCCGACCGATGTGATGGCGCAGGCCAGTCTGGCGGCGGTGGCAGCCAATGCCAGCCACCACCGCCAGGCCCTGGAGCTGATCCGCTTCTTGACCCCGACGCAGCAGGTGGAGCTGGTGACCAGCGGCCTGAGCAGCCGCGAGCCGGCCCTGGTGCAGGCGGCCACCGCCGCCGCCGCCGCCGTTTCCCCCGCCGTCCTGACCAGCCCACTCATCGGCTTGCTGCAGCGCAAAACCACCCGCGCCGCCGCCGCCGATAGCCTGGTGCGGATGGGTGATGCCACGCTGCCTTTTCTGCAGACCGTGCTGGCCCGCGAAACCAATGAGCGGCTGCTGCGCCACCTCACGCAGGTGTGCGCCCGCTTGGGCACGCCGGCCGGCCGGCGGCTCTTGCTGCAGCTGGTGCAGGATGCCAATCTGTGCGGCCGGGCCGCGGCGCTGCGGGCGCTGAGCAGCCTGCCCACGGTGCCCACCGACGCGCCTATGTTTCAGCGGCTGGTAGAAGAGGAAATGCGGCTGGCCCAGCACCTGCTGCACGGCATGGTGGCCGCCAGCGCCGACCTGCGCACGGCCCTGCGCCACGAGCTGCACAAAATTCAGCAGCGCGTGCTGGCCGTGCTGATGCAGCTGTATGAGCGCCCGCCGCTGGTGGAAGCCCAGCGCGGCCTGGCGCACGCCAGCGGCGAGCGGCAGCTGCTGGCCCTGGAAGTGCTCGAACACCTGATTCCGCGGCCGCTCTACCAGGGCCTGCAGGCCCTGCTGGATGTGGGCCGGCTCGCGGAGAAGATTCGCACGCTCGACGACCTGCTGGGTCCCGCTATCCAGCCCGAGCCCATTCTGACCACCATCGTTCGGCGCGGCACGGCGGCCTTTTCGCCCTGGACGGTGGGGGTGGCCCTGCGCCAGTGGCACCCCGAGCCCGCCACCGTAGCCCATCTGTATCCGCACCTGCAAACTTCCGACCCGCTGATTCAGGAAACGGCCGGGGCGCTGCTGCGCCGGCTGCCGCTACAGCGCCCCGCCGCCTACGACCAGCTGATGCTGCTCTACCCGTCGCTGGCCGCGCACCCCCTCTCCGACCCGGCTGCCGCGTCGCCCGTCTCGTTTCTGGAGCGCGTACGGATGCTGAAAAACACGGCCCTGTTCGGCCAGACCTCCGAAAACCTGCTGAGCACCATCGTGCCCATCATGCACGAGGTGACGTTTGGGCCGGAGGAGGAAATCTTCGCCAAAGGCACGCTGGGCACTTCGCTGTTTATCATCTACGAGGGCGAGGTCGGGATTTTCAACCGGCACCAGCTGCTCACCACCTTCGGCCGGGGCGAATTCTTCGGCGAGCTGGCCTTGCTCGATGCCGAGCCCCGCTCGGCCTCCGCCGTGGCCCTGCACTCCGTCCGCGCCTTCCGCATCGACCAGGAAGACTTTTACGACGTGACCGAAAACTGCGCGGAAGTGGTGCGCAGCATCATGCACGAGCTATGCCAGCGCCTGCGCCGGCAGAATGAGCGCACCGCCGAGCCGGAGAACGAGCCGGTGGGGCAGCCGGCGTAGTTAGGGAAGTAGGGCGCTGGCTTTCCAATAGAAGCTATTTAGAAAGTCGGAAGAACGTGTCATTCCGAGCGAAGCCGAGGAATCTCGCGTGCTGACGTGTGAGTAGTAAGCCAACGTCAGCACGCGAGATACTTCGACTTCGCGGACACAAGATGAAGCATGACCGCCTTTTTCTCGATTTTCTTTACTCGGAAACGAGTCTAATTGCTGTTATAGCAAGTGTATTTACTGTATGTATTGTATTAGTAATTGTATTACAGCAAGATAAAAAGATAGTAAAAGCGTAGGTTTCGCGACTGGAATGCCAGAGTATTGGGGCATCAATCAACCGGATAGCCCCAATTTTATGGACTCTTCTATCAAGAGAAATGAACAGATGCCGCACCCCTCGCAAGCCTCCCAATCACCGCTGGTGCGACTGAATTATGTGTTGCGGCAGCTGCCTGAAACCACGCCTCCCGACCTGGATGGCCTGCTGGCCAGTATTGCTGATCTGCTGCAGAATAAACTGGTGTTATGCTCCGGTAGCTATGCTTATCGAGTTACGGAGTTGGAACTGTACTACTGGGGGCCCGGGCATCACGACCCCTACATTCATCGGGCGCGTGAGCAGCAGGAGTATGGCAGATGGTCTTTCAACGACGCAGACTGCCTCGACTTCACGTTTGGTAGCAAAACACAAGGTACTTGGGGCGGTGTTTTGCTGCGCGGACTGCGCCGCCTACCAAGCCAGCAAGCCAAAGCTGGGGAAGAAACATACATCGCGGGGCCACGCAATGTGCTGCGGGAACTGGTTGCCAGCCTGGACGGGGTATTCGAGGGGAGCCAACAAGGATTTTATCTGACCGCGGCTGGAGCAGAATCTTTACTGACTCAAACGCCTTGGCGGGTGGCGCGTTACGAGTTGCGGAAGCAGGCCGATGATACCGATTTTCTGCTGCGGTCTTACCGCTTTCTGGTCGAGGAGCAGTACTTGGCTACCCTAAAGGATAGGGCGCAGATAGTTCGGCAACTTCTGATGCCAAAGGAACAGGCCAAGGCTATTTTGGGCTACTTTCCCACAGACTTAGCATGAGCGACGCGACCAAAGCCGGAATGGTATACCTGGCCGATATATTACCAGGCCGCCATACCAGCGTGGTACGGGAGCTGGTGGCAGCTCTTTCGGCCAGTGGGCTCAGCAGCCGGCTGCTGCCCGGCACGCGCGATATCTGGGCTCGCGACTATATGCCTGTGCCGGTTCCGTCGGGCCAACTGGTGCGCTTTCGCTATGCTCCGGATTATCTGCGAGCTAAAAAATGGCAACATCTCATTACCAATGCCACTTCCGTATGCCAGGAACTGAGCCTTGCGGCCCAGGAATCGACGCTGACCATTGACGGCGGAAACGTAGTGCGCGGAGCCGGCAAAGTGCTGCTCACCGATAAAGTAGTGCGGGAAAACCCACAGATTTCACCGTCCCGGCTCCGGCGCGAATTGGCGCGGCAACTGGAAACAGATCACCTGATTCTGCTGCCCGCTGACCCAGTCGATTTCACGGGCCATGCTGATGGTATGCTTCATTTTCTGGATGAGCGCACAGTATTGCTCAACGATTACAGCCAGGAAAAAACTGCTTTCTGGCCGCAACTGCGGTCCGCCCTATATGCCGCCGGACTCGATTGGATTCCATTGGCTTACAACCCTTATCACAATGTGAGCCTGACTGACGCGGCGGGTATTTACATCAATTTTCTCCGCACGAAACACACCATAGTGGCTCCGGTTTTTGGGCAGCATGAAGATGAAGCGGCCTTGCGTCAGTTGGAGCGGGTTTTCCCGACGCATACCATTCAGCCCATCCAATGCCGCGAACTGGCGCGGGAAGGCGGACTACTGCATTGCATAACCTGGACTGCTGAGTGTGAATAGCTCACGCCGGCCGCAGCGGCCGCTCCGGTGCCACATCCTAAGCAGCCTCTCTATATTGCATCCATGAAAAAACTATCTGTACCCTGTGTCCTTCTGATTCTGGGGAGCTTGCCCTCACATTCTTATGCGCAAAGCACGCGTTTCGGCCTGAAAGCCGGCGCGAATTACAGCACTACCTACATAAAGAATATTACGCGGCCTGATCGGATACTGGGGCTGACGGCGGGCGTATTTGCCCAGGTCCCGCTGTTGCAGGATGGCTTCTTTTTGCTGCAACCGGAATTGCTGTACTCCGCCAAAGGCTCGGAAACGAGCTTTCAAGGCACCACTTACCAAAACCGGCTGCACTACTTGGAGCTACCTGTGTTGGCCAAGCTCAACGCCGACGGATTCGTATTTGAAGCCGGTCCCCAACTCAGCTACTTGTTGGCTGACCGCCAGGAAGCATTTGGCGGTATTGGCTCCAACATAGACAATTACAACCGCCTGGTAGTAGGGGCGGTGGCAGGGGTGGGCTACCAGCTGCCGATGGGCCTGGGCCTTACGCTGCGCTACGCCAACGACCTGAGCCGAATCAGCGAGGATGGGCCGCGCAATACACTGTATCAACTGCAGCTGAGCTACGCGCTTCCGGGCAAGTAACCAGCACCGATAAAACAACATCAGCTTACGGCGACCGGCCCGACGGCTGAAAAAGCCGCCGGACCGGCTCGTACTTCTGCTCGCTACCACCCAGCAAAGCTGCCGTCGCCGAACGGCCATTCCGGCTACTGGCTACGCCGGTCGCAACGGCCGCTTCTCCAGTATCAGCTGGTCGCGGTAGTCGTGCAGGGTCAGCTCCAGGCCCACGGGGTAGGTGTGCGGGTTTAGGAAGCGGCGGATGCTGGGGTCGAGGCTTTGTACTTCGCGCTGGGCGTGGGCGCGGCTTTCCGGCAGCGTGGGCAGCTCCAGCACGCGCCGGCCGTTGCGGAATATGGGCTCCAGCAGCTCCTTATACTGTGCCTCGGGGCGCACGGCGCGGCGGCGGGTGTAGTCGGCGGGGTCTACCAGCGTGAGGTTTTCGGGCAGCGGCTCGGCCGTGTTGTAGAGCATGTCGGCGCGGGGCTTGCCGTACTCGGTCAGGTAGCGGCGCACCTGCAGAATGCCCGGAATGCTGGTTTTGACGAGTTGCTCAGAGAGCTTGAGCGTGAAATCCCAGTCCGAGTCGTCCGCTTTGCGCAGAGCGGCCAGCTTATACACGCCGCCCAGCGCGGCTTGGTTGTAGGCCGTAACGAGCTGCGTGCCCACGCCCCAGGTATCGATGCGGGCTCCCTGCGACTTCAGGCTGAGAATCAAATTCTCCTCCAGATCATTGCTGGCCACGATGCGGGTGTTGGGGAAGCCGGCCTCGTCGAGCAGGGCGCGGGCCTCGCGGCTGAGGTAGGCCAGGTCGCCGGAGTCGAGGCGGATGCCGCCCAACTCGTGGCCGTCGGCCCGCATCCGGCGGGCCACGCTGATGGCGTGGCGCACGCCTTCCAGCGTGTCATAGGTATCCACCAGAAACACCGAATCGTCGGGAAAAGCCTGCGCGTAGGCCGCGAAGGCCTTTTCCTCGTCGCCGAATGCCTGCACCCAGCTGTGGGCGTGGGTGCCGCGCACCGGAATGCCGTAGCGCTGCCCGGCCAGCACGTTGGAAGTGGCATCGACTCCGCCCAGATAAGCGGCGCGGCTGGCCCCGAGGCCGCCATCGAAGCCCTGGGCGCGGCGCAGCCCGAATTCCAGCACCTGGTCCGTCGGCCCGGCCGCTTCGCGGATGCGGGCGGCTTTGGTGGCAATGAGCGTCTGAAAATTGACCAGCGTGAGCAGGGCCGTTTCGAGCAGTTGGGCCTGCAAAAGCGGCCCCTGCACCCGAATCAGCGGCTCGTTGCCGAACACCACGGTGCCTTCAGCAATGGCGTCGATGTCGCAGGTGAACTTCAAATCCCGCAGGTAATCCAGGAACTCGCGCGGGAAAAGCGGCGTGCCCTTGCTGCCCCGCAGGCCGGCCAGGTAGTCGAGGTCTTCGGCCGAGAAGCGGAAGTTTTCGAGCCAGTTGACGGCCAGGGCCAGGCCGGCCGCCACGGCATAGCCGCCCTGAAACGGGGCGCGCCGGAAGTAGAGATGAAACACGGCTTGGCGGTCCTGCATGCCCTGCTGCCAGTAGCCGTAGGCCATCGTGAGCTGGTAGAGGTCGGTGACGAGGGCCAGAGACGGTGCGTAGAGGCCGGAAAGCGGGGCTGGATTCATGCGCGAAAGCGGAACGTGAGCGAGCGGGCGGCCAAGGTACGGGCCACCTGGTAAAAGCCTCTACGCGGGCGGCGGCCCCAGCGCTGTCTGGCCCGGTAGCACGCGGCCGGCGCATCCGAACACTGTGTCCGTTTTCGGACAGTAATCGGCCGGCTTAAATTTAAAATTTTAGTCGCAACTACCTGTTTTATAGCTTGTTGTAATAATGGCACGGCCGTTGGCTGAGATGGGTGAAATCCTTCATCTTTCTCCCCAAAAATGGACAGAGCTATTTCTGCCGATATCCAAATGCGCCGCCGCCGCCGCCGGTGGCTGCTGGCGCTCCTTACGCTGGCGCTGGCGGGGGCGGGGCTGCTGGCCTTTCGCACGGCCCTGCAGCCCCGCATCAGCCGCGCCGGGCTGCTCACGGCCACCGTCGAAACCGGCGACGTGGAGGCCTCGCTCACGGCGGCCGGCCTTGTTATTCCGGGCCGCGAGGCCGTCATTACCAGCCCCATTCAGAGTACTATCCGGCAGGTGCTGGTGCAGGTGGGCGAGAAGGTGGAACCGGGGCAAACCATTCTGGCTCTGGATAAAGAATTGACCAATAGTGCCTTGGCCAAGCTCCAGGACGGCCAGCAGCAGAACCGCAACCGCAGCTCCCAACTACGGCTGAGCCTGGAAAAAGCCCTGAACGACCTTCAGTCGCAGGAGAAAGTGCAGCAGGTGAAGGTGCGCAGCCTGCAATCGGCGTTGCGCGACGAGCAATACCTGCTCAAGATAGGGGGCGGCACGGCCGAAAGCGTGCGGCAGGCCGAGCTGAGCCTGAAAGTGGCCCAGCTGGAATGGCAGCGCCTGCGCGAGCAGATCAGCAACCAGCGCGCCGCCAACGCCGCCGATGTGCGCGAGCTGGGCTTCACCATGCAGATTCAGGAGCGCAGCATCGGGGAGCTGGCCCGGCAGCTCAGCCAAGCCAACATCAGCAGCCGGCAGCCCGGCGTGCTGACGTGGGTGAACGAGGACCTGGGCAGCACCGTGCAGCAGGGCGACGCGCTGGCCCGCGTGGCCGACCTGAGCAGCTTCCGGGTGCGGGCCACCATTTCCGACACGTATGCCGATGCCCTGCACCTGGGCGACGCGGTGGTGGTGCGGGCCAACGGCACCGACCTGCGCGGCACCATCAGCACCATCAGCCCGGCCGTGGATAAGGGCGTGGTGACCTTCTACGCCCGCCTGGCCGAAAGCCACCACCCAGCCCTGCGCGCCAACCTGCGCGCCGATGTGTTTGTGGTGACCAAAGCCCACCACGGCGTGCCGCGGGTGAAAAACGGCCCGTTTTACCAGGGCGGCAAAGAGCAGCCAGTGTTTGTGCTGCGCCAGGGCAAAGCCGAGCGGCGCACCGTGCGCTTCGGCGACAGCAACTTCGACTGGGTGCAGATAACCAGCGGCCTGCGCCCCGGCGACGAAATCGTGGTCAGCGATATGAAAGACCACCTGGATACGCCCCGCCTCACCGTCGTCGAATAGCCCGCCATGAAACAGTTGTTCCTTGTTTTTCTGGCGCTGTCTGGCCTGGCGCCGGCGGCTTTTGGTCAGGCCAATACGACGCTGCCCGCCGTTATCGGACTGGCGCTGGGCCAGTCGGTGGCGGCGCGGCAGGCGGTGGCGAGCCGCGAAACCAGCCACTGGCAATACCGCGCCTACCAGGCCGCCTACCGGCCCCAGCTGGCCCTGCAGGGTACTTTGCCCAACTACAGCCGGGTGATTTCGGCCGTGGTGCAGCCCGACGGCACCACCGATTTCCGGGCCGTGCGCATCAACAACGCCAACGCGGGCCTGACCCTGACCCAGGCCATCGGCCCGACCGGAGCGCAGCTGTTTGTGACCTCGGCCGTGCAGCGCTTCGACGATTTCAACCGCCGCGCCCGCCTCTACAACAACCAGCCCGTGGGCCTGGGCCTCACCCAGCCGCTGGGCCGCTACAACGCCCTGCGCTGGAACCGCCTGATTGAGCCACTGCGGTATCAGGAGGCGGGCCGCCAATACGTGGAGGAGCGCGAAAACATTGCCCAGCGCGTGACCGAGCTGTATTTTGACGTGCTGCTGCAGCAGGTGAATGCCGACGTGGCCCGCCAGAACGTGCGGGCCAACGAGGAGATGTACCGACTGGGCCAGGAGCGGTTCCGGCTGGGCCGCCTCTCCGAAAACGACCTGCTGCTGCTGGAGCTGAACCTGCTCAATTCGCGCCGGGCCCTGGCCCAGGCCCGCCTCGATGCCGAAAGCGCCGCCCTGAGCCTGCAGAGCTACACCGGGCTGCCCGCCGAAACCCTGGTGCTGGCCGTGCCCGCCGCGCCGCCCGCGCTGGTGGTAAGCCCGGAGCAGGCGCTGGCCCAGGCCCGCCAGAACCGTCGCGAGCCGCTGACCTTCCGCCGCCGCCTGCTGCAGGCCGAAAGCGACGTGGCGCTGGCCAAGGGCGTCACCGGCTTTCAGGCTACGCTGCAGGCCAATCTGGGCTACGTGAACAGCGCCCCCGACTTCTGGACCACCTACAACAGCCCCCAGAACCAGCAGCAGGTGAGCCTGGCTTTCGCGCTGCCGCTGGTAGACTGGGGCCGGCAGAAAGCGGTGGTGAAAACCGCCGAGCTGAGCCGCCGGCAAACCCAGCACGCCGTGGCCCAGGAGCAGGCCACCTTCGAGCAGACCGTGGCGCTGCAGGCCGCCCAGCTTGGCAGCCTGCACGCGCAACTCGGCCTGGCCGCCCAAGCCGATTCGCTGGCCCAGCGCCGCTACGCCATTACCCAGGCCACCTACAAAGTGGGCCGCATCAGCCTCACCGACCTCAACATTGCCCTGGCCGAGAAAGATCAGTCGAAGCGGGCCTACGTGGCCGCCCTGCGCGCCGCCTGGGTCGCCCACTACCGCCTCCGCGCCCTCACACTGTATGATTTCGAGCGGCAGGAGGGGCTGAAGTAGTGAGATAGTGAAATGGTGAGATAGTGAGTTTGATGTGCTGTCTGCGCATATGGCGCAAACGGCGCAGTTAGCGCAGGCAGAACATCAAACTCACCATCTCACCATTTCACTATCTCACTGCAGGTACGCTGCTGTTCCAGATGTCCTGGTGGAGCTTCCAGTGGCCGGCTTCCTCTTTCCAGACGACCAGGTATTTGCCCTGGTCCACTTGCTGGTGGTTGGCGGCGAAGAGGGTGTAGGTGCCCAGCTCAATGGCCGTATCGTCCAGCTCCTCGATGTCGCGGGTTTTGAGCTTCACCTGCTTGATGCCCATGGCCATGGCGCTTTGCCAGAACGTCTGGATGCCGGCTGCGCCCTGAATCATGTCCATGCCGGTGGGCAGGAGCGTGCCGGTGCTGGTGTAGAGGCCGGCAATGGCGGCGGCATCGCCCTGCGCGAAGCTGGTTTCAAACGCGTCGTTGGCCCGCCGGATTTCGTCGCGGATGCTGGTGGCTGTGGTGAGCATAAGAAAAGGGTTTTAGGTCGGCAAGAGCGCCTGTAACTGTAAGATGATAATATTTCATAGCAATAAAAAGTGCTCGGCGGCCGCGGCCATTTCCTCGTGATGAAAACGCCCGGCCCACCTCCCACATCCGAACACGTTGTCCGCTTCCGGACAATATTTACTGCGGGCTATTTTGCATTTAATGCCCCAATGAGTTGAAAAACAGTGCTTTTTACACTTGGCACAGCGCTTGGCTGACTACTCCTGAATCTGCGGCCCCGGCCCGCAAAACCGGACACTCCTTTCGCCATCTCCTCCTAAACTGCTTCCGCTCATGAATCTTGCTGCCGCCCAACCTTCCGCCCTGGCCCCCGCGGCCGCTGCCGCCCCGGTCATGCTCCGCCTCACCGACATTGAGAAGGTGTACCAGACCAAAACCATCGAAACAGTGGCCCTGAACCGCGTGAACCTGACCATTGGGCAGGGCGAGTTCGTGTCCATCATGGGGCCGTCGGGCTGCGGCAAGTCCACGCTGCTCAGCATTATCGGGCTGCTCGATGAGCCCACCAGCGGCACCGTGGAAATCGAGGGCCGCCCCGTTACGTCGTATTCGGATAAGGAGCTGGCGCGGCTGCGCAATGAGAAAATCGGGTTCGTTTTCCAGAGCTACCACCTGATAAACGACCTCTCGGTGCTCGACAACGTGGAGCTGCCCTTGCTCTACCGCGCCGGCGTGAGTGGCAAGGAGCGCCGCCGCCTGGCCCTCGCGGCCCTCGATAAAGTGGGCCTCAGCGCCCGCACCGGTCACTTCCCCAGTCAGCTTTCGGGCGGGCAGCGCCAGCGCGTGGCCATTGCCCGCGCCCTGGCCGGCGGCCCCGAGCTGATTCTGGCCGACGAGCCCACCGGCAACCTCGATTCGGTGATGGGGGAGGAAATCATGGACCTGCTGCTCACCCTCAACCGCGCGGAAGGCGTGACCATCATCATGGTCACCCACGACGAGCACCAGGCCCTGAAAACCGAGCGCGTCATCCGCTTCTTCGACGGCAGCCAGGTACAGTAGGTCAATTAAAAATTAAAAATGAAGAATTAAAAAGCGCCTTACAGCTTCTTTAAAAGCGCTTTTTGGCTTCATCCTTTTAATTTTTAACTCTCAATTTTTAATTGAAAACGCCATGCTTCTCAACTACCTCAAAATTGCCTGGAAGGTGCTGCAGCGCCGCAAGTTTTTCACCTTCATCAGCTTGTTTGGTATCAGCTTCACACTGATGATCTTGCTGGTGGTGGTGGCCATGGTGGACCATGTTGCCGGGGAGCACGGGCCCGAAAAGCGCATCAGGCAGATGCTGTTTGTGCCCGCGCTGCGGCAGGAATTCAAGGGGGGAGGCACCATGAACTCGCCGCTCAGTGCCTACTTCATCGACCGCTACGTGCGGCCCATGAAGACGCCGGCCCTGGTGGGCCTCACCTCCATCACGGCCAGCACCACGGCCTTCGCCAACAGCCAGAGCGTGACTCTGGACGTGCGCTATACCGACGGCAACTTCTGGAAGGTAACGGACTTCGAGTTCATTGAGGGCCGGGCCTTCACGGGGCGGGAAGTGCAGAATACCGACCGCGTGTGCGTGGTGAATGAGCACACAGCGCGGGCCTTTTTCGGCACCGTGCGCGGAGTAGTGGGGCGGCAAATCGAAATAGGGCCGCACCACTACCGCATTGCGGGCGTGGTGCCCAATGTGCCCATCGTGCGGCTGCACAGTGGGGCCGATGTCTGGATGCCCTACACGCTCAGCCCCGGCCTCACCCGCGAGCAGCGGCTCGATGGCTCGTTTTACCCCATCTTGCTGGCGGCCAGCCCGGCGCAGGTGTCGGCCATGCACGAGGAGTTTGAGCAGCTGATGCGCCGCGTGGAGATTCCTAACCCGAAGCAGATTGCGAAGCTGCACGCCCACGCCGACCCTTCGCTGGCTACGCTGGTGCGCGAGCTGACCAACCACCAGACCTCCGCCGACGACGGCATGACGCTGTTTCTGACCGTGAGTGCCGTGGCGGCGCTGCTCTTTATGCTGCTGCCCGCCCTGAACCTGATCAACCTGAACGTGACGCGCATCTTGGAGCGGGCCAGCGAGATTGGGGTGCGCAAGGCCTTCGGCGCGTCGTCGCACACGCTGGTGGGGCAGTTTCTGGTCGAAAACCTGGTCCTCACGCTGCTGGGCGGGCTGCTGGGCCTGGGCCTGGCCGCCGGGGCCCTGCACCTCATCAACGAGAGCCAGCTCTTTGCCTACGCCGATTTCGGGCTCGACTGGCGGGCTTTCGGCTGGGCGTTGGCGCTGGCCACGGTGTTTGGGCTGATGAGCGGCGTGTATCCGGCCTGGAAAATGTCGCGCCTGAATGCCGTGGATGCCCTGCGCGGCGGGGCCACCGGCCCGCAGTAGCGCGGCCGACCCGTTTTTTCTCTCTCACTTTCTGCTGTTGCTGCCATGCTCCGCCATATTTTTCGCCTGATCTGGAACCGCAAGCGGGCCAATCTGCTCCTGCTCTCCGAGATTCTCTTCTCCTTCATTGTGCTGTTTGGGGTGGGCACGCTGCTCTTCACCTTCGGCCAGAACTATCTGCTGCCCCGCGGCTTCGCGCACCAGAACGTGTGGCGGCTCAACATCTCGGCCGCCCAGGGCGAGAAGATGCCCCGCCCCGTACTCGACGACGTGCTGCGCCAGGTGCGGGCCCTGCCCGGCGTGCTCGATATCTCGCTGGGCAGCCCCAACACGCCCTTCCGCTTCCTCACCATGAACAGCGAGTTTCGCCACGGCAACCGGAAATCGGACATCACGGACCGCTACGACGCCGACGACCGCTACCTCACCACGCTGGGCCTCACGCTGCGCGAGGGCCGCTGGTTTCAGGCCCGCGACGATGCCAACCCGCGCCGTCCCGCCGTCATCACCCAGAACCTGCGCGAGGCCCTGTTTGCCCCCGGCGAGCCGGTGCTGGGCCAGCTGATTCAGCCCGCCGACCAGGGCTTTCAGGCCACCGGCCAGGAAGAGTATCAGGTGGTGGGCGTGGTGGAAAACGTGCGCCCCGGCAGCGACTTTTCGGGGCCGCAGTCGGGTATGTGGCTGCGCCTGGTGCCCTACGACACCACCCACTGGGAGGGCGCGGCGGTGCTGGTGAAGGTGGCGCCCGGTCAGGGCCCGGCCCTGCAGCAGCGCATTGTGCGCACCATTGCGGGCGTCACGCGGCAGTGGAGCACGGAGGTGCGCACCCTCGAAGCCGACCGCCTCGACAAGCTGCGCGTGACGCTGGCCCCGCTGGCGGCGCTGGCGGTGGTGGGCATTTTCCTGATTGTGAATGTGGCGCTGGGCCTGTTTGGAGTGCTGTGGTATAATATCAGCCAGCGCCGGGCCGAAATCGGGCTGCGCCGCGCCATGGGGGCCACGGGCCGGGGCATCGGCCACCAGTTTCTGCTCGAAACCATGGTGCTCACCACCCTGGCCGTGGCGGCCGGGCTGCTGCTGACCGTGCAGTTTCCGCTGCTCGGGGCCTTCGGCGGGCCGCCGCGGGTGTATGGTATGGCCATGCTGCTGGCCACCGGGGTCGTGTTCCTGATTACGGCTGTGTGCGCCTGGCAGCCCAGCCGCCTGGCCGCCCGCATTCAGCCCGCCGCCGCCCTGCGCGAGGAATAGGCGACGGTAGCCCTGAACCAGACGGGCACGCCGGTCCGGCGGCCGCTGAAGCCGCCGGGCCGCCGGGCGCTGGAACAGCCCACCCGAACTGCTTATTTTGCACCGGCCCGGCCGCCGCGCCCCCGGCCGCGAATACGCCCTTTGCGGCCGGAGCGCGGGCCGCCGCCGCCCGAAACCGAGCTGAAGTGGCCCGAAATCGGGGGTGCGACCCTCAAAATAGAGGGGACGACCCCGGAAATCGGGCCTCACTGGCTCGAAATCGGTCCACTTTGGCTCGAAATCGAGGGTCGGACCCCCGATTTCGAGGGTCCGACCCTCGAAATCGGGGGTCCGACCCTCAAAATAGAGGGGACGACCCCGGAAATCGGGCCTCACTGGCTCGAAATCGGTCCACTTTGGCTCGAAATCGAGGGTCGCACCCCCGATTTCGAGGGTCCGACCCTCGAAATCGACCCATTTTAGCTCGAAATCGAGGGTCCGACCCTGGAAATCGAGCCACTTTAGCCCGAAATCGAGGGTCAGACCCCCGAAATCGGTCCATTTTGGCTCGAAATCGGGGGTCCGACCCTCGATTTCCAGGGTCGGACTCCCGAAATCGGGGGTCGGACCCCCGATTTATTTCTCCTCTTTTCCGCCCTTCGCTCTCTCTCTATGCTACTCATTGTCGATGATGACCTGGCCGTACGCACCTCGCTGGGGCTGTTGCTCAAGCAGGCCGGCTATGCCACGCAGGCCGTGGCCACGCCCGAGGCGGCGCTGGCGGTGGTGCGCGCCACGCCCCCGGCCCTGGTGCTGATGGACATGAACTACTCCTTGGAAACCTCCGGCCAGGATGGCCTGCACCTGCTGGCCCAGGTGAAGGCGCTGGCCCCGCAGGTGCCCGTCATTCTCATCACGGGCTGGGGCAGCATCACGCTGGCGGTGGAGGGCATGAAGGCCGGGGCCGCCGAATTTGTGACCAAGCCCTGGAACAACGCCGCCCTGCTCCAGACCATCGGCACCATCCTGAGCCTGCACGAGCACCCCGCCGCCCCGCCCAATGCCGCCCTGCTCACCCGCCGCGACCTGGACCGCAAGTTCCGCTTCCCAAACATCATCGGGCAGGATGCCCGGCTCGTGCAGCTGCTGCGCAATGTGGGCCAGGTGGCCGCCACCGATGCCTCGGTGCTGATAGAGGGCGAAAGCGGCACCGGCAAGGAGCTGATTGCCGAGGCCATTCACCAAAACAGCCACCGCCGCCAGCAGCCCTTCGTGAAGGTGAATCTGGGCGGCATCTCGGCCTCGCTGTTTGAAAGCGAGATGTTCGGGCACCGCCGCGGGGCCTTCACCGATGCCAAAACCGACCGCCAGGGCCGCTTCGAGCTGGCCAACAAGGGCACCATCTTCCTCGATGAGATTGGCGAGCTGGATATGGGCAGCCAGGTGAAATTGCTGCGCGTGCTGCAAGACCGCACCTACGAGGTGCTCGGCGACAGCCGCCCCCGCAGCCTCGATATCCGGGTGATTTGTGCCACCAACCGCAACCTGGCCGAGCTGGTGCAGGAGGGCCGCTTCCGCGAAGACCTCTTCTACCGCATCAACCTGATAACCGTGCGCCTGCCCGCCCTGCGCGAGCGGCCCGACGATATTCCGCTGCTGGTGCAGCATTTCGTGAATAATCTGCGCACCACCTACCACCGCCCCGCCCTGAAGGTGGGCACCCGCGCCCTGCACTGGCTGCGCGAGCTGCCGCTGCCGGGCAACATCCGGGAGCTGAAAAACCTGGTGGAACGCGCCGTGCTGGTGAGCGGCAACGACGAGCTGGGCCCCGAGGACTTCCAGGCCCAGTTTCAGCCCGCCCCCGCCCGCCCCGCCCCGCCCGGCGAGCTGCCCGCCGTAGGCTCGATGACCCTGGATGAGCTGGAGGCCCAAATGATTCGCAAGTCGATGGAGCACTACGCCGGCAACGTGAGCAGCGTGGCCAAAGCCCTGGGCCTGAGCCGCGGGGCGCTGTATAGAAGGCTGGAGAAATACGCCATACCGTGGTAGGGGTGGAGCGCCAACGAGCGCCAACAGAACGTCATTCCGAGCATAGCCGAGGAATCTCGCGTGCTGACGTGGGAGTAGTAACTTAAGCCCCTCTCCTTTTTCGGAGAGGGGTTGGGGTGAGGCGCAACGAAGCGGTAGAGATGCTTCGACTTCGCTCAGCATGACGTTCTGTTGGCTCCGCACGCCCGTTCTTTGGCTCTCGGCTACCAACTTGCCCGCTCCATGCTCCGTCTGAAATTCCTGCTTTTCGTCATCCTCATTCACGGCATCCTCATCACCCTGGCCGCGCAGCTGATGCATACCAACGCGCCGCTGTTTGTGGCATTGGAAGTGCTGCTGCTGGTGTCCGTGTACCTCTCCGTGCAGCTCTACCGGGGCTTTGTGCGGCCGTTTCAGCTCATTGCGGCGGGCACCGAGGCCATGCGCAGCAAAGACTTTTCCATGAAGTTCGTGCCCGTGGGCCAGCCCGAGATGGATCAGCTCATTGAAGTCTACAACCACATGATTGATGCCCTGCGGCAGGAGCGCGTGGCGCAGCACGAGAAGAGCCTGCTGCTGGAGCGCCTGCTGCACGCCTCGCCCGCCGGGGTGCTGCTGCTCGATTTTGAGGGCCGCATTGAAACCGTGAACCCGGCTGCGGTGCGCTGCCTGGGCCAGCCGGCCGCCGCGCTGCTGGGCCACAAGCCCGGCGAACTGCCCGGCGAGTGGGGCGCGGTGCTGCGCGAGCTGCGCGGCGGCCAGCCCCGCGTTATCCGCCTCTCGGGCATCCAGACCTACCGCGCCCACTGCTCGCACTTCCTGGACCGGGGCTTCACCCGCCATTTCATTGTGCTGGAAGAGCTGACCCAGGAGCTGATCCGGCAGGAAAAGCAGGCCTACGAGAAGCTGATCCGGATGATGTCGCACGAAATCAACAATTCCATCGGGGCCATCAACTCCATTCTGCAGAGCTTCGGCCACTACACCCCCCAGCTGCGCCCCCAGGACCAGCCCGACTTCACGGAGGCGCTGGAAGTATCCATCGGCCGCAATACGCACCTGGCCAATTTCATTGCCAACTTCGCCAACCTGGTGCGGCTGCCCGCCCCCACGCGCCGTCCCTGCGACGTGCACGAGCTGCTGCGTGCTATTCATCGGCTGCTGCTGGTGCCCAGCGAGGCGCGCCATATCCGGTGGGAGTGGGCGCTGGCTCCCGGCCCGCTTTGGGTCAATCTGGACCACCAGCAGATGGAGCAGGCTGTGCTGAACATTGCCAAGAACGCCCTCGAAGCCATCGGCGAAGGCGGCACCATAACCATCCGCACCACCGCCCAGCCGCCCACGCTCACCGTGCTCAACGACGGCCCCGGCATCGCGCCCGCGGTGCAGCAGCGGCTGTTCACGCCCTTTTTCAGCACCAAGCGCGACGGCCAGGGCATCGGCCTCACCCTCATCCGCGACATTCTGCTCCAGCATGGCTTCCCCTTCCGCCTCGAAACCCAGCCCGACGGCCTCACCGCCTTCCGCATCGAGCTGACGACCACCGAAAAGTAGCGCGAACATCCGTTTTGCGCTACCGGCCGGCTATTCAATCAGCCCCTGATTAACGGCGTATTTCACCAGCGCCGCCGTGTTTTTGGCCTGCGTTTTCTCGATGATGTTCTGGCGGTGGGTTTCGATGGTGCGCTTGCTGGTGAAGAGCTTGTCGGCAATTTCGGCGTTGGTGAGGCCCTCGGCAATGAGCTTGAGCACTTCCAGCTCCCGCCCCGACAGCTCGTGGGGCGCTTTTGCCGCGGGGTCGAAGGTTTTTTCCGGCGCGAGCGGGCTCAGCTTGCGCAGCAGATCCAGCCCGATTTCGGTGCACAGAAACAGCCGCCCCTCCGCCACCGTCCGGATGGCGTGCATGATTTCGGCGCTGTCGGCATTCTTCAGAATGTAGCCCCGCGCCCCGCTTTCCAGCGTGCGGGCCACGTATTTCTCGTGGTCCAGCATCGAGAGCACCAACACTTTCAGCGCCGGGTACTGCAGCTGCAGCAGGCCCAGCGCCGCGAAGCCATCCATGCCGGGCATGTTCAGATCGAGCAGTACCACATCGGCGGGGGTGTGGGCCAGCAGCGCCAGCAGCTCCTGGCCACTGGCCGCCTCGCCCACCACCTGCAGGTCAGGCTCGCCCTGCAGCAGCGCCCGGATGCCCTCCCGCAGAATGGTGTGGTCGTCGGTGAGAATGATGCGAATCATGGGCGGAAGGTAAGGAAGCAGATGGAGAGGCAGGTGGCAGCCCCTGGCTCCGCTACTTTACGGCATTGGCCGCAGAACGGCTCAGGCCCGCTGCCGGCCCCAAAAGCAGGAAGCCCGCCGCTCATTCGGCCATGAGCGGCGGGCTTCAGTTGGTGGCCCCGGCGAGAATCGAACTCACATCTAAAGTTTAGGAAACCCTTGTTCTATCCGTTGAACTACGGGGCCGTAGCCCTAGGCGGGGCAAAGGTAGGCCGAATCGGGCGGCGGCCCAAACCGGCGTGGCGCGTTGGGGCCAACCAGGGCCGGCTATGGGCACCAAACCGTTTTGTTTCCTAGCTTTCCCGCTCTATGGGATTACTGGATGATATGCACGCCGCCCGCCGCGCCGCTGGTCGCCGGCCGGCCACCCCCGCCGCCACCGATGCCGACGGCATGGTGCCCGCGCTGCTGTTCATTCCCGATATCAGCGGCTTCACGCGCTTCATTCAGCAGTCGGGCAGCCCGCTGGCCCCGCAGCTCATTGCCGATCTGCTCGAAATCCTGATTGAGGCCAACCTGCTGGATCTGGAAGTGAGCGAGATTCAGGGCGACGCCATCCTGTTTTATCGACTGGGGCCGCCGCCGCCCGTGCAGGAGCTGGTGCTACAGTGCCGCCGCATCTTCCTCGATTTTCAGAACTACGTGCGCTTGGTGGAGCGCGACCTGGACTCGGACCTGAGCGCGGCCCTGCGCAGCCACGACCTCACCATCAAGATCATCGTGCATTTTGGCCGCGTGAGCGTGGCCCAGATCCGGCAGTTTACCAAGCTGATGGGCCGCGACGTGATTGTGGTGCATCGGCTGCTCAAAAACAACATCACCGGCAGCGAGTACATCCTGCTGTCCGACGGCTACCTCAACACCCAGGACCCGGCCGAAGTAGCCCGCAGCTTCACCTGGACGCGCCTGCTGCGCGGCACCTGCCTCTACGACTACCTGGGCGAAATCTGCTACCGCTACGCCTACCTCTCGCCGCTGCGCCTGCTGCTGAACGGCCACCAGAACGGCACGCCCGCGCCCGGCAGCCAGCGCAACGCCCTGCAGGTGCAGCGCCCCATTCGGGTGCCGGCCGCCTACGCGCTGCGCGTCATCAGCAACTTCCGCCTGCGCCCCAACTGGATGCCCGGCGTGCGCGACGTGCACTACGACGTAACGAAGGCCGGCCGCCTGGGCACCAGCTACAAAGTGCAGCTCAACCGCGGTCAGATTGACTTTCAGGCCGTGCAGCGCTTCGAAGACGCAACCCGCATCGAGTACGTGGAGAAAATCTCGCTGTTCCGCCTGTTTCCCAACTCGCTGCTGTTCTTCTTTCTCGAACCCCAGCCCGACGACTCCTGCCTGGTCACGCTGGAGTTTCGCTACGGCTACGTGGCCAGCGCCCGCCCGCTGGTGCGCTTCGGCCAGCTGCGCCGGATGCGGCAGTTTCTGGCCCGCGCCACCCGCCAGCTAGCCGCCCTCTGCGAGGCAATGGGGCAAAGGTGAAGTTGTGAAGGGTGAAGTTGTGAAATGTTCTGTCATCCTGAGCAAAGCGAAGGACCTTCCTCTTTCCTCCCTACAAAACGCCTTTTAACGCCCAAAGCCCTTTACCACGCGAATGGTAAAGGGCTTTGCTCATTTCAAAAGGTTTGTCACTCAACTGAGGAAGGTCCTTCGCGGGGCTCAGGATGACAGACGCTTTGGCATCCATCAACCCATTTCCACATCAGCACATTAAAGAACCAGCACATCAAAGAATCAGCTCTTATACAGCATGGCGATGCCGAAGGACAGGGCTACCAGGATCAGGCCAACCATGAAGATGGTATAGCTGATGCGCAGCAGGCGGTATTTGCGGGTGAGCACGTGGCCGAGATAGTAGATGTCCGTGACCATGTTGGTGTAGAGCGTGTCCTTTTCGCGCATGATTTCGTTCATGCCGCTCTGGAAGTCGTCGAGGCTGAGCTTGCTGAAATTGCCGAAAAAAAGCAGGTTCACGCGGCGGTTGGTGGCAATCTGGGGGCTGCGCTTGAGCCACTTGAAGCTGGTCACGTCGGGCTGGGCGCACAGGATGGCCGTGACCACCGAACCCAGCGCCGTGATGAGCAGAATGCCCATCGGCACGCCCAGAATCGGGTTTTTAGAGAAGATGGTTCCCAGCGCCGCCGTCTTGCCCATCTTGGCCCCGGCGTAGGTCACAATCACCGAAATAAGCACCGCGTTCAGGCTAATCATCATATTGGCCTTGTTGTCGGCCATATCCGAGAGCTTGATGTGGTTGTTGTACATGGTCCGGAACATGGTTTCCACGCCCCGCTTGGGGTCGGCGAAATTGCCAGTGGCTTCCTCCTCCTTCTCCTTGGTCTTCTTCTCGGTTTTCTTCAGGCGCTTGCGCTGCTCCTTCAGGTTGTCTTTAAACTGCTTGCCGTAGCGCTCCTTGGCCGCGTCGGTGTTGAACTTGGCCGTGAGCAGAAAGTCGAGCTGGCTTTCGGCCCATTGCGTATTGGAGTAGGTTTTGCCCAGCATGGTTTCCCACTCGGCTCGCAGCAGCTCGGCGTTGGAGAAAAAATCTTCGCGGCCCATGCTGCTGATGTCGGCATCGGTGAGCAGCAGTTGCAGCTCGGTTTCGGGGGCTTCGTCGCGGTGCGTGGCCCGGATGGTGTCCTGCACCACGCTGATGCGGTCGGCGGGGTAGCCCTGCTCGCGCAGCCACTGGCCCGCCATTTCCAGGCTGCGGTATTCGTGGCCGTCGTACACTTCGATGTAGCCCGCATCATGAAACCAGGCGGCCAGCACCAGCGCTTCCAGGTCGGCCTCGCTCAAGTGGCTGGCCTCGCCCAGCGCTTTGGCCTCCTTCACGGTACTCAGCGTGTGCTTGAGCGAGTGATAGACCAGCTGCTGGGGAAGTTTTTCCTCGAAAAGGGCCGTAATGTAGGCTTTGGCCTTCTTCACGATTTCGGCTTTCGCCGGCTTAATGGTTTCAGTTGGTTCCATGCGGAGGGTAAAGAATGGGGCGCTGGTGGCGAAACCGCGCCGCCTGACCGGCTTAGAACGCGAATCGGAAGCGGAGGTTTTTGCCGGGGCCCGTCGGGTGGGCCCAACCGCGGCGGGGCCGTCTGCGTACGGACCGGTCAACGCCGTGCGCGGCCGTGCGTATCACTAAGTTTACGTCCTTTTTTTACAACGCTGCCTGGCCCGGTTCGGCCGAACCGGCCTTTTCGCTTCCTGCTTCCATTATGAGAAGACATTTCCTGTTTTGCTGCCTGTTGCTGATGGGTGGCCTAAACGCGGCCTTCGCCCAAAAAACCCAGACCGCGCACCCCACCCGGCCCAACTACCACCACGGGGGCGAAAATTGGGAGAGCAAAACGCCGCCCGACAGCTCCCACATTCGCTACAGCGTATTTCTGATCGGGGATGTGGGCAAGCCCGCGCCCAAAGCCGAAGGCGGCGAGCCGTCGCTGAACTTTCTGCACCAGCAGATCGTGAAGGCCGGGGCCAAAAGCACCACCGTGTACCTCGGCGACAATATATACGAGTATGGCATGCCCCGCGAGGGTGCCTACGACCGCAAAGCCTCCGAGGAGCGCATGATTTCGCAGCTCGACGCGCTGCGCGACTACGCCGGCGAGAAGTACATGATTCCGGGCAACCACGACTGGAAGCAGGGCCTCACGGGCGGCGTAGACCAAGTGAACCGCGAGCAGGCCTTCGTCGAAAACTACCTCACCTCCGACTCGGCCGCCTTCGCCTACACCGGCGACTTTTTCATTCCGCGCAATGCCTGCCCCGGCCCGTTTGAGGTGCGCGTGCAGGACGATGTGGTGATGATTGCCGTGAACTCGCAGTGGTTTTTGCAAACCAACGGCGAGCGGCCCTACGGCACCAACAGCGGCTGCGGCGTGGCCAACGAAACCGACTTCTTCACCCAGCTCGAAGACATCATTCAGCGCAACAAGGGCAAGAACATTATGGTGGTGGCCCACCACCCGCTGTACTCCGACGGCATCCATGGCGGCTACTTCACCCTGGCCGACCACTTCTTCCCGCTGTCCATCGTCTATAAGTACGCGTTTCTGCCGCTGCCCATCATCGGCTCCATCTACCCGTTTGCCCGCAAATACGGCGGCGTGAGCCAGGACATTCCGCACCCCCAGTACCAGGCCTACAAGAATGGCCTCACGGCGATTTTTGATAAGTACCCGAACATCATCTATGCTGCCGGGCACGAGCACAACCTGCAGTATTTCAAGGTGAACTCCTGGCACCACATCGTGAGCGGCTCGGGCTGCAAAACCCAGCACGTACGCACCGGCAAAGGTGCGGGCTCGGTGTTTTCGGACAAGGAAAAGGGCTGGTCGCGGGTGAACTACTACGACAACGGCGAGGTCTGGACCGAGTTCTGGGTGCCCAATGACCGGGGCGAATCCGGCCGCTTGGTGTTCCGTACTTCCCTCTATGCCCAGCAAACCGAGCAGGTAGTGCAGCGCCTGGAAACCAAGCAAGTGAAGCGCCCCAACTTCCGCGACAGCACCATCACGCTGGCCGTGAACCCGGCCTACGCCAAGCGCGGCGCGTTTCATAAGTTTCTGTTTGGCGAGCATTACCGCCGCGAGTGGGCCACGCCCGTGAAGTTCAACGTGCTGGATATGGCCACTGAGCAGGGCGGGCTGGAAGCCTACAAAATCGGGGGCGGCAAGCAGACGGCCTCGCTGAAAGTGCGCAACGAGGCTGGCCGCCTGTTCACCATCCGGGGGCTGAACAAGGACCCGGCCGCGGTGCTGCCCGAGGCCCTGCGCGAGGGCGCGGCCAAGGACATTCTGCAGGATCAGATTTCGTCGCAGCACCCGTACGCCTCGTTTGCCATTCCGCCGCTGGCCGATGCGGCCGGCATTCTGCACACCAACCCCAAGCCGGTGTACATTCCGCAGGACCCGCTGCTGGGCCAGTACCTGAACCGCTTCGCCAACACCCCCGCCGGCTTCGAGGAAGATGCCAAAGACAACCAGGCCAACGTGGCCTCTTTGGGCAACTCGACCAACCTGGTGGGCACCGACAAGGTGCTAGAGCGCCTGCAGGAAGACAACGACAACCGCGTGAACGAAAAGGCCTTCGCCCGCTCGCGCCTTTTCGACATGTGGATCGGCGACTGGGACCGGCACGAAGACCAGTGGCGCTGGGCCGAGAAAAAGGACAAGGATGGCGACCGGAAATATACGGGCGTGCCCGAAGACCGCGACATTGCCTTCTTCAAGGGCGACGGCCTGTTTCCGTTTCTGGCCTCGCGCAAGTTTGCCATCCGCAACTTTCAGAACTTCGGCTACGACTACGCCGACTACCGCGGCCTGAACCTGACAGCCTTGGCCAACGACCGCACCTTTCTGGCTTCCGTCACGAAGGAAGACTGGGTGAAGATTGCGGAAGACATGAAGAAGGACCTCACCGATGAGGTGATTGAAAAGGCCTTCCGCACCCGCTGGAGCAAGGAGATATACGACCTGCACGGCCCCGAAATAGTAGCCAAGCTCAAGAGCCGCCGCGAGCTGCTGCCCAAGCTGGCCGCCGACTACTACGGCACCCTCAACCGCATTGTGGAGGTGAAGGGCAGCAAGAAGCGCGAGAAATTTGTGGTGACGCGCCTGGAGGGCAACAAAACCCGCGTGCAGGTCAATAAAATCAACAAGGAAGGCCAGGTCAGCAAGGAGCTGTTTGATAAAACCTTCGATAACAAAACCCAGGAAATCCGCCTCTACGGCTTCGCCGGCGACGACGTGTACCGCGTGACGGGCCGCGCCAAAGGCGGCTCGCTGCTGCGCATCATTGCCGGCACCGGCCAGGATTCTATCAAGGATGACTCGCAGGTGCGCGGCTGGTTTGGGCACAAAACCCAGGTGTACGACGGCGACTCGGGCAACGTCATTGTTGCGGGCCGCGAAACCCGCCTGCGCCTGGAGCCCGGCATTGATGTGAACCGCTACGACGTGCACCCGCGCGGCAACCGCGGCGACTACAACCTTAACTACTTCGGCCCGGCCGCCTACTTCGGCTACAACATCGACGACGGCCTGTTTTTGGGCGGCGGCCTCACCTACCGCACCTACGGCTTCCGCAAAACGCCCTTCGCCACCCAGCAGACGCTGGCCGCCAACTACGCCCCCTCGCGCGATGCCTACAACGTGCGCTACACGGGCCAGTTCACCGAAATCTTCGGCACGTTCAATCTGCGCGTGAACAGCCAGCTCTACGGCCCGCAGCTGCTCTATAACTTCTTCGGCATCGGCAACGACACGAAAAACTTCGCCCAGGAAAACGACCGCAACAACGTGACGAACCGCACCGTGAACGACTCGTACCGGGTGCGCTTCTCGCGCTTCACCTTCTCGCCCACGCTCGAAAAAGACGTGTTCAGCTTCCTGAAAGTGGGCTTCGGTCCGCAGTACGACCAGTTTCGGGTAGACCGCAGCCAGCTGGGCCGCGTGATTCAGGACAGCCTGAACAACACCGGCGGGCTAGAAAACCGGCGCTACGGCATTCGCGCCTCCGACTTTGGCATGAACCGCTACGCCGGGGCCCGCTTCTACTTCAACCTCGATGCCAGCAGCTCGCCGGTGAATCCGCGCATCGGCATTCGGTGGTATAATGAGGCCCAGTACAACCGCCAGGTGAACGGCGAAAAGCTGAGCTACGGCAACCTGAGCACCGAAGTGCGCTTCTATCTGAGCCCTAACTTTCCGTTCCAGCTCACCTGGGCCGGCCGCCTCGGGGCCAGCCGCGCCCTCGGCGACTACCGCTTCTACCAAGCCAACACGCTGGGCGGCACCACCAACCTGCGCGGCTACCGCCGCACCCGCTACTCGGGGCGCAGCAGCACCTACGCCAACGGCGAAATCCGCCTGCAGCTCTTCACCTTCAATGCCTACGTGGTGCCCGGCAAGTTCGGCGTGCTGGGCCTGGCCGATGCCGCCCGCGTGTATTCCGACAATGACGTGAACACCGGCATCAAGGCCTTCCACTCGGCCTTCGGCGGCGGCATCTGGATAGACGTGCTGAAGCAGGCCGTGATAAACGCCACGTACTCGGTAGGGGAGGAGCGCCTGGTGTTTGTGGGCTTCGACTTCCTGTTTTAGCCCCGCGGTACCTCACCCCCGGCCCCTCTCCATGGGAGAGGGGAGCCACGGCGGTGCAAACGAACAAGAGCCACTTGCTGCAACGCAAGTGGCCCTTGTGTTTAGTGACATCCTGAATTCACTCTTGGTAGCGGGGACGGAGGCGAAAGCCGACGACCCAGCCCCATCCGCGCCGTCAGGCTCCCCTCTCCTATGGAGAGGGGCCGGGGGTGAGGTTCCGGGGCCGGGGGTGAGGTCCCGCGCGCCCAAACGCCTATCCTTTTCCCCCAAATCCCGTTAGCCCAACATTACCGCTCTTTTCCCGCCTTTTTCCGCCCCCCGATGATTTCTTTCTCCACCTTGTCTTCCCTCTGCTGCTCGCCCACCCGGCGCGGGCTGGCTACCGGCCTGGCCCTGCTGGCCCTGCGCCTGACGGCCACCGCGCAGATATATCCGGCCCCCGCCCCCTTGCCCGGCGACACGGCCCGGGGCAAAGAATTCGCGGTGCCCTCGGTGGTGGGCATGGGCCCCAGCAAGGGCCTCGTGATTCGCTACGAGCGGATGCCGCGCTTCAACGTGGCCTCGGCCGGTACGGTGGTGGGCCTGCAGGACTATAGCTCGGAGGCCACCAAAAACGCCCGCCTCACCATCAAGGGCTACATTCCGATGCTCAACCACCCGCACCTGAAGCTGGTGCTGGGCATCAACTATGAGCGGGAGGAATTCCAATTCCGGGACCGGCCGACGGGCTACGAGCTGTACGACAACATCGAGAACAAGGGCCTCAAAACCCTGGGGGCGCAGCTGGCCGTCATCCGGCCCGTGAATACCGTGAACTGGTACATCTTCCGGGTGAAGGGCGAGCTGAGCGGCGACTACAACTCCTCGGAACTGAGCGTGCGCGACTACCTGCGCGTGTCGTCGGAGCTGCTGTATGGCTGGAAGCGCAGCCCCACCTTCTCGTGGGGCGTGGGCGTGCAGCTGGGCTACACGTTCGGGCGGCAGAGCATTTACCCGGCCCTGCTCTACAACCGCACCTTCAACGACCGCTGGGGCGTGGAGGCGCTGTTTCCGGCCCGCATCACGGCCCGCTACAATGCCTCGCCCCGCTCGCTGTTTTTTGCCGGCTACTCCGTCGATGGCCTCAACTACATTGTGAAGCTACGGCAGCCGCTGCAGCGCAACGGCACCAACGGCCAGAGCGACCCCAGCAAAACCGCCCTGCGCACACTGGAGCTGCGCGAAACGGAAGTGAAATTTCGGGGCCGCTGGGAGCGGGAAATCTACGACTTCCTCTGGTTTGGCCTCGAAGGCGGCTACCGCTACAACTACGCTTTCGATGCCTTCGACCGCACCAATGCCGACCGCGAAAAGATCATCGACAGCAAGCTGGCTAACGCGCCGTATGCCAGCGTGGAGCTGTTTATCGTGCCCCCGCGCAAGTTCCTGAAGAACGCGCCCCGGCGGTAGTGGCACGGGTGCCGGACCTCACCCCCCGGCCCCCGGTTCGCTTCATGCGCGAAGCCTTGGGGAGAGGGGGAGCCTGACGACTGGTTTAGGGGAGCCTGACGGTTTGTTTTTTGGAGCGAGGGGTTTTTAATCTGGTGGGGGTTGGTGATATTCCTGCATGGATATAGATGAAGCCTCGGAGGCGGGCAGTCGGCACGCTTTTACCACGGACATGGACCGCTGGTTTCACCACTTGAAAGCGTTTGGGCGGGCCAACCGGAAGCAGCCGACGGAGGCGGAAGAACAGTTGTGGAAGGCCCTGCGCGGCGGGCAGCTACAGGGCTTCCGCTTCCGCCGCCAACACGCCATCAACCGCTTCATCGTGGACTTCGTGTGTCTGCGGGCGTGGCTCATTATTGAAGTAGACGGCGAAGTACACCACGAGGCCGGCCAAGCCGAATATGATACCGGCCGCACCCACGAGTTGGAAGCATTAGGCTTCCACGTCTTGCGCTTCACCAACGAGCAAGTACTCCACTACCCCCGCCGCGTACTAGCCACCATCCGCCCCCACCTTTCACCGGACCAAAATACCTCTACCAAAGAAGAATCGTCAGGCTCCCCCTCTCCCCAAGGAGAGGGGGCCGGGGGGTGAGGTCCGGCACCCGCGCAGTGAAGCGCCCCTACTGCATCAGCCAGTTCACCGCCTCGCCCTCATCCGTAAACAGGCGCACCGACCAGAGCTGGCTGGGGTCGAGGGCTTGGCGCAAGTTGGCTTGGATGGTGAGGTCGGAATGCAGAAATTCCATCCGCTGGGGCGAGATGAGGTAGGCCAGGCGCGGGCGGAGCGGGGCCAGCAGGGCGCAGGCCCGCGGCAGCCACTCCTGCGTAAACCACGCCGACTGCTCGCTGCTGGGGTTGCCCCGGCGGCGCACATCCAGCAGCCAGCGGCCCGAGTGCTGCGCCTGCGCCTGCTCCAGCAGCACGCTATATGCCTGCTGCAATTCGGCCAAAGTGGGGTCAGTGAGCCAGCGCATGGTGAGCAGACCTAAATCGGGGCGGTGGGCTACTTCGATGGCCGTGGGGTCAAGCATGGGCAAATATAAGCAACACCAGATATTCAGCCGCCGCCGCGGCGCTTTCCGCCGCCCTGGCCCGACCTCACCCCCGACCCCTCTCCATAGGAGAGGGGAGCCTGACGGTCAGAATGAACAAAAGCCACCTGCTGCCCAGCGAGTGGCTTTTGCGTTGAAAATTATTCCCAAAACCACCCCCGGCACAAGTACAGCTCCCTTCCTCCCTCCCCACTACCCACCCCGCCGTGGCTCCCCGCTCCCCAAGAAGAGGGGCCGGGGGTGAGGCTGCGCCCGCCAGGGCCAAAGCCCCCGCTCCGCCCACGCCGCCGTGGCTCCCCTCTCCCCAAGGAGAGGGGCCGGGGGTGAGGTCCCACCCGTCACAGCCGCCGCCCCCACCCACAGCTTGTATTACCTCAGAATATCCCCATCTTACCGCCCTATTCTCCAACCCTCCGCTACCCGAAGCGCCTGTTGCAACGCGCGTTTCTCCCATCTTTTTCCCCTTATCCCTTTTTCATGCCCAATCAGTTTCAATCCGACATTCCGGCCGCCGTGCTGGAGAAGGTGCAGAAGTCGCTTAACGACATTAAAGCGGCCCTGCAACCCTACCTGATTTCGCTCACGCCCGACGAGCGCAAAACCATGCTGCGCATGGCCGACAAAACGGTGGCCTTCGTGCAGAAAACCACCGAGTATGGCACCAACAGCCCCGCCTTCGTGCCCCCGTTCGTCGATTTCGATGAGCTGAAGCAGGACGTGGCCGGCCTCACGGCCCTCACGCCGCTGCATCAGCAGCTGGAGCAGCTCGCCCTCGACACCGACTCGACCATGATGATGGCCGGCTCGGAGGCCTACGGCAACTCGCTGACCATCTACAACAACATCAAGTTTATGGCCCACAACAAGCAGCCCGGCGCCCAGACCGCCTACGACGACCTGCGCCAGCGCTTCCCCGGCAGCCCCAACGCCGGCCGCAAGCCCACCCCCGCCAAGAGCTAGCGCCCGCCGCTACTGCCAAAAAGGCCCGATTTCGCTGGTAGCTACCGCGGAATCGGGCCTTTTTGGTGGGAAGGAGGGCCGGTAAAGGTCGAAATCGGGGGTCGGACCCCCAATTTCGGGGGGCGGGCCCCGGAAATCGGGCTGCGGTGGCCCGATTTTGAGCTAAAGTGGCCCGAAATCGGGGGTCGGACCCTCGAAATCGGGCCAACTTGGGTCGAAATCGGGGGTCGGACCCCGGAAATCGGGCCAACTTGGCTCGATTTCGAGGGTCGGCGGGCCGAAATCGGGGGTCGGAGGCGCGATTTCGGGCCACTTTGGGTCGATTTCGAGGGTTGGACCCTGGAAATCGGGGGTCCGACCCCGGAAATCGAGGGTCGGACCCCGGAAATCGGGGGTCCGACCCTCGATTTCCGGGGTCGGACCCCCGATTTCGGGCCAGGGCTAGGCCAGTAGCCAGCGCACGGCTTCGCCTTCGTCGCCGAATACTTCCATTTCGTAGTCGTGGATGCGGGCCAGGGTTTCGCGCACCAGGGGTTGCAGGGCGCTGTTGGTGCGCAGCACCTCGGCGCGGGCGGGCGAGATGAAGTAGGCCAGGCGCAGGCGGGCAGGAAGCATGGTGGCCACGGCCTGGGGCAGCCACTGCTGCGTAACCCAGGTGGTGGCTTCGAGAGAGGGCGCTTCGCGGCGGCGCACATCCATCAGCCAGCGGGTGGCCTGGTGGGTTTGGCCGGCCGCCAGCAGGGTGGCATACTCGGCCTGAAGGGTAGGCAGGTCGGAGTCCTGAAGCCAGCGGGCGGTGAGCAGGTCGAGGTCGGGGCGGTAGTGGATAGACAGCCCGGGAGTATGGAGCATTACGAAAGAAGAAGCGAACGGCGGGTAGGAAGGGTGGGCCGCGGGGCCTTAGCGGCCGGCCGGGGCCTTGCGCCCGGCCTTGGGGGGCGGGGGCAGCAGGGGGGCCTGGAGCTGGCGGTAGTGCTCAAACAGAAATTCGAGGCGGCTTAGTTCGGTGGGAAAGGCGGCCGAGCGGTAGCACAGGTCCACGGCCCGATCGAGCTGCTGGTGGGCCTTCACCAGCACGGGGGGCATGGTGAGCGGGTCGTAGAGGGTGGCCAGGCTCTCCTGGGGGAACTGCGCCCGCGCCGCCAGCACCTGCTGCGCCGCCGCTTCCACGGCCGCGGTTTGCTTCGGGGTGGGGGTTGGGGGGAAGGGGAAGTTGTTGTAGACGAGTGTGCCCGAGTAGCGGAAGTCGCTCTTGAGACGGCCACAGATTTGCCGCATCCAAGCCATGTGCATTTGCGAAGTGAATACACCGAACAAGTATGGGGTTGCGTTCGGGATTGTTCGGCACAAGTCGGTGGCGATAATTTCCTTCGACATGAACCCCACCGGAATGTACTTCCGGTTCTCTGACGTGACTCCCGGTATCAGGAGATAATCACTGTCTGGCTGGCGGTCTTCTGTAAACAACTGCGGGAAGTTGGCCCATTTGCGTGTTGATTCTTTGGTGCTTGCCAGCCTCATTTCTTTCACTCGTTGAATTCTTTCCCGCACAAGTGGCATAGACTTCAACTCAGAAGGGCCGGCCCCTTTCAACCACAAGCACCATCTTGGCTCATTGTAAAGAAATTCACGCGCTCCAAGCAAAGGCTTAATGAAAGCTGCTGCCTGCGGCTCCTTTGCGACTAATTCCTCCTTCTCCGCGTCTGACATCAGCAGGTTGCCTCCGTCCGTCGGTTGGCTGCCCTTTATCATTGGCGGCACTTGGCTGAGAGGTTTGCTTCTGTCAGTCACCCAAGCATCATCAGTATCTATTAAGTAGGCATTAATACGACGAACAGGTCGCCCTTGGGCCTCTGATTTGGGCGTAGCGTAATCGTATAGCATGGCTTGCTTTGGCGCATCTAACCCAAACCCTACTATCACGCAGTAAACAGCCGCGTTATTCTTTGCTTCATTCCCCCACTTAAAGGTCCGATGAGCAAAATGTATCTGGACCCCATAACGCCTCACCAATTCTCCCCACAGAACAGGCACATGTTCGCCTTGTGTAATCGAGTTTGTTGAGACGAACGCAACTTTAATAGCAGTGCCCTGAATGTATTGGGCCGCTTTTAGGAACCACGCAGAAACGTAATCCAATATGCCTGCGGACTTCATGTTTCCAGCCACAGCCGCAAGTTCGGCTCGTTGCTCTTTGGTCTGCCAGGATTGCCCGATGAACGGCGGATTGCCCAAAATGTAGCTGAGCTGGTCTTTGGGGGCCACGGTTTCCCAGTCGGTGGTCAGGGCGTTGCCGTGCACGATGCGGGCGGTGCGGGTGAGGGGCAGGCGCAGGTAGAGGTTGCCGAAGGCTTCGGAGAGGCGCAGGTTGAGCTGGTGGTCCATCAGCCACATGGCCACCTCGGCAATGCGGGCCGGGAATTCTTCCACCTCAATGCCGTAGGCCTGGTCTACCTGCACGCGGGCATACAGGGCCAGGTCGATGGTTTGGCCGGTGGCGCGGCGGTCGGCGAAGAGGCGCTCCAGGATTTCCTGCTCCAGCAGGCGCAGCTCGCGGTACGTGACCACCAGGAAGTTGCCGCAGCCGCAGGAGGGGTCCAGGAAGCGCAGCTTCTCCAGGCGCAGGTGCAGGGCATTGAGGCGGGGCCGGTTCTGGCCGGCCTGGGCCAGCTCCTGGCGCAGCTCATCCAAAAACAGCCCCTGAATGACTTTGAGGATATTGGCCTCGGAGGTGTAATGGGCCCCCAGGTTGCGCCGCTTCACGGGGTCCGTCACGCTCTGAAACAAGGACCCGAAAATGGCGGGCGAAATGCGCGACCAGTCGAAGTAGGTGCAGCGAATGAGCTGCTCGCGCAGGGCGGCATCGAAGGCCGGGAAGGGGAAAAACTCCGTGAACAGGGAGCCATTCACGTAGGGCAATTGCTGGAGGTAGTCGGGCAATTGGCGCTGGCGGGTGGCGGGGGCCTGGTCGAGCACCTCAAACCACTGGGCCAGGCGGGTGCCCACGTCGGAGCCGTCGGGGCGGGTGTGCTCTTCCAGGAAAGCCCGGAAGGCATCTTTCTCGAAGATGGCGGTATCCTCGGCAAACAGGCAGAACAGGATGCGCACGAGCAGCACTTCGAGCTTGTGGCCGTGGTAGCCGCCGCGCAGCAGGGCATCGTGCAGCTCGCCCATCAGCTCGGCGGCCCTGATGTTGGCGGGGTCTTCGGGCTGGTACTGGCGCTTCTGGTAGCCGGTGAGGAAGGAGAACAGGTGCAGGTGCTGGTGCAGCTCCGAGAGCCCGAAATCGTGCTGGGTGCCCTCGTCGAGGTCGTAGAGGCGGAAGCGGGCGAAGTCGGAGACGAGGATGTACTTGGGCAGCTCGTGGTCTTGCAGGCCGGGGAAGTAGTCTTTGGCCTGCTGGCCGGCTTTGTCGAGGTCTTTGCCGCGGCTTTTGTGCTCCACCAGCAGGGTGCCCTTCCAGAGCAGATCAATAAAGCCCTGCTGGCCGGAGAGCTTCTTCACGGGCTCCTCGAAGGTGGCCACGCGGCGGCGGTTCACGCCGAACACGTTGAAAAACTCGCCCCAGAAGGCTTTGGCTTCGGCATGCTCGCGGGTTTCGTGCTGCCACTCCTGGGCAAAGCGGATGGCGCGGTCTTTTACTTCGGATAGGGATAGGGGCATCGGGTAGCGGATTGGGGGGTGGAAGATAGGGAGGAATGGGGGGTTGGGCCTCACGCCCCGGCCGCCGGACCTCACCCCCCGACCCCCTCTCCTTGGGGAGAGGGGGAGCCACGGCGGCGCGGGTGGAGCGGGGGAGGGAATGGAAAAGTCACGATTTGGGGGGAGGAGGAGCCACGGCGGCGCGGGCGGGGCGGGGGAGGGTATGAAAAAGCCTCTTCACGGGGTGGTGAAGAGGCTTTTCTGTGGTTGTCGTCTGGCTCCCCCTCTCCCCAAGGAGAGGGGGCCGGGGGGTGAGGTCCGCCACCCGCGCGCCTACTTCGCCGCCGGCTTGCGGCGCCGGGTGCTCAGCTTCCTTAAATACTCATACGTTTCAAACTGGGCTCGCAGAGGTTGGGCTTCGGGGTCGTCCTGGCCGATGTAGTTGTTCTGGAAGTCGCGGGATTTCACGTTGTCGCGGCGCTGCAGGTCGAGCAGGTGGCGCACTTCGGCGCGCAGCTCGTCGCTGAGAATGGGGAAGGCCACTTCCACGCGGCGGTCCAGGTTGCGGGCCATCCAGTCAGACGAGGCCACGTACACTTTCTCGTGGCCGTCGTTGCCGAACACGTAGATGCGGGCGTGCTCCAGGTAGCGGTCCACCAGGCCGCGCTGCTGAATGTTCTCGCTCTGCCCGGCCAGCTGCGGAATCACGCACGAAATGCCGCGGATGAGCAGTTCCACGCGCACGCCGGCCTGGCTGGCCTCGTAGAGCTTCAGAATCATGCGCTCATCCTGCAGGGCATTCAGCTTGAGAATGATGTAAGCGTCCTTGCCGTGCTTGGCCAGCTTTATTTCGCGGTCGATGAGGGCCGTGAGCTGCTCGCGCAGCTCGAAGGGGGCTACCAGCAGGTGCTCGAACCCGGATTTGGGCTGGCGGTCGTGGAAGTAGCGGAACACCTCGGCCGCCTCGCGGGTCAGGCGCGGGTCGGCGGTAAACAGACCGTGGTCGGCGTAGATGCGGCTGGTCTGCTCGTTGAAGTTGCCGGTGCTGAAATAGGCGTAGAGGCGGTTCTGCTCGTCCTCGGTGCGCGTGATGAGCAGCAGCTTGCTATGCACCTTCAGGTCGGGAATGCCGAAAATGACGTTGGCCCCGGCCTTTTGCAGCTTCTCGGCCCAGAACATGTTGCTTTCCTCGTCGAAGCGGGCTTTCAGCTCCACCACCACCGTCACCTGCTTGCCGTTTTTCACCGCCTTCAGCAGGGCCTTGGCCACCTCGCTCTTGGCCGCCACCCGATACAGCGTAATCTGCAGGCTGGTCACCTGGGCATCGGCCGCGGCTTCGGCAATCAGGCGCGTCACGTAGTCGAACGACTGGTAGGGCAGGTGCAGCAGGTGGTCGCGCTCGGCAATGGCGGCCAGCATCTTGCCGCCGGTGCGGGGCAGCGTGGGGTGGGGCAGCGGCTGCAGCTCGGGGTACTGCAGCTCCGTCAGGCCCAGGTTCGGGAAGCCGAAGAAGTCGCGGAAATTGTGGTAGCGGCTGCCCTCCACCAGCTCCTCCTTGCCGATGCCGGTTTTCTGCATCACCTTCTTGAGCACGGGCTTGGGCATGCCGGGGTCATACAGCAGGCGGGCCGGGTAGCCGGTTTCGCGCTTCTGCAGGCTGCTCTTGATCTTGGCCATCATATTGCCCGATACTTCCTCCTGAATGTCCAATTCCGCGTCGCGGGAGAGTTTCAGGGCGTGCACCTGCACCCGCTGGTACTTGGGGTACAGCTCGTGGGCGCAGCACCGAATCACGTCGTCCAGGAACATCACGTAGTGCTCGTCGCCCTCCTGAGGCAGCTGCACGAAGCGGCTGCCGTGACGCTTGGTGGGCAGCTCCAGCACCACCACCCGCTCGTCGTCGTCGTGCTTTTTGGCCTTGATGGGGTCTGTGAGGTACACCGTGAGGTACACGGTCTGGTCCTTCAAAAACAGGTGGTGCAGGTTGTCGTCGAGCAAGACGGGCGAGAGCAGGTCCTGCACCTTGTCGCGGAAATACTGCTCTACCCAGGCGCGCTGGGTGGCGCTCAGGTCGTGGTCGGCAATGAGGTGAATGTGCTGGCGCTGCAATTCGGGCAAGATGCTCTCCCGAAACGTCTCGCCGAACTCCTGCTGCTGGCGGCCCACCTCTTCGAGCAGGTTTTTGAGCTGCTCGCCGGGGTCTTCGCCCAGCTTGGCGCGGGTCTTTTTCTTGAGCTTCACCAGCCGCCGCAGCGTGGCCACGCGCACCTTAAAGTACTCGTCCAGGTTGGAGGAGAAGATGGCCAGAAACTTCACCCGCTCCAGCAGCGGCACCGCCGGGTTCTGCGCCTCCTGCAATACGCGGCGGTTAAAAGCCAGCCAGCTCAGCTCCCGGTTCAGCAGGACGGGTTGATGTTTCTTGGGGGTTTCCATGAGGGGTAATTAAAAATTAAGAATTAAAAATTAAGAATTGAGAACGAGCAAGGCCGGTAGTCAGAAGTTAGGCCTCTGAGGCCGACGTCATTCTTGAAGTCAATCCAAGTCTGACATAAGCTCTTTTAATTCTCAATTCTCAATTTTTAATTAGTTACGTGGGTGGTCGTAGAAGTAGAATTCGGCGTTGGCGCGGTCCAGGTTGGCCCACTGGTCCGTGTTGAACTTGAGGCACACGATGGCGGCCGTGGGCAGCTCGGGCAGCGGGTTGGGCGAGAGCAGGTTCACGAAGTCGGTGAGGGTGTTGTTGTGGCCCACCAGCAGCACCGACGCGGCTGTATCGGGCAGCTGGCGCACCACTTCGAGCAAGTCCGGCACCTCGGCCTGGTAGATGCGGTCTAGTACCTGAATCTGGTCGTGGGGGTAGTCCAGCTCCTTGGCCACCAGCGAGGCCGTGCTCAGGGCGCGCACCGCCGGGGAGCTTACCAGCAGGTCGAGCTTGATTTCGCGCTTGGCCAGGGCCTGGCCCATGTGGGGGGCATCTTCGCGGCCGCGGTTGTTGAGGGGCCGCTCCCGGTCGTTCAAATCGTCGAAGTCCCAGCTGGACTTGGCGTGGCGCATCAGGTACAAGGTTTTCATGCTGCAGAGTAGCTAGGTAGGATTCGCTCTTTACTACGCGCCTCCCAAAATGGTTATTAAGAGTTGGCTTCGGCCCGCAAGCTGGGCATTAAAACGAAAAGACCCGCCGGGAGCCGGCGGGTCTTTGCAGCGCAGGCCACCAGCCGGGCGGCCCCGAAGGCCCCACACCGGCTGGCGGCAAGTCGCGCTTTACTGCTTCACGAAGCGCTGGTGCGAAACCTGGTCACCGGTTGAGATGGTGAGCATGTACACGCCCTGCGCCAGCGAGGCAATGTTGAGCTGGCTGCCGTCGAAGCTCACCTGCTTCATTTCGGCTCCGCGCACGTCGTACACTTTCACCGCTACCGGGTTGCCCAGCAGGTCGGCGGGCACCAGCACGTTCAGCACGCTGGTCGCCGGGTTCGGATACACGCTGAAGTCAGCATTGGCACCCGTGCGGGCCACCAGCGCCGTTTTGGCCGTGCCGCCGGTGATGTTGACGGTGTAGTCTTCGGTTTCGCCGTAGCTGTACGAGTTGCAGCTCGTGGTCGCCGAGGCGTCGCTCATCACCACGCGCATGCGGGTGGTGCCGCTCTTAGCCGTGGCAGGCACCGTGAAGCCGAAGCTGCGGGTGGTGGCCACGCTGCTGGCGGCGGCATTCACCACCAGCTCACCGGCGTCGGTGAACAGGCCGTTCTGGTTGTAGTCGATGTACACTTTGAAGTACTCCGAGTAAGCCGTACCGACGAAGCCGGCGCTTACGCTCACCGTCTGGGCAGTACCAGCGCCGATGCTCGGAGCCGCCAAAGCCGTGCCGTTGTAGTAGCCGCCATCAGCGCCCGAGGTGCGGGCCAAAGAGCCCAGGCCCACGTAGTCGATGAATTCGTAGGCTACGCTGCTGCCTTTGCTGGCGCAATACGAAACCGTGGGGGGCGGCGTGGTGCCACCACCCGGAGCGGTGCCGCCCAGCGAGGTGAGCAGCGAAGCGCGGCTGCCGCCGGTGGCGAACAGGGCACTCATGCGGGTGCTCTGGCCGGTCGAGAACATGTACATGCAGGCGTCGTCGGTGTAGTCCATGTAGTTCATGAACATGTCGCCGTTGGTGGTGTTGCCGCAGGTGCGGCGCGGGAAGGCGGGGCAGCCGGCGTTGCTGGTCTGCTGGGTGGGCGTGTCGCTCACCAGGTCGTTGCCGCAGTTAGCATCGCCCCAGATGTGGCGCAGGTTCAGCCAGTGGCCTACTTCGTGCGTGGCCGTGCGGCCCAGGTTGAACGGAGCCGACAGATAGCCGGTGCGCCCGAAGTAGTTCGGTCCGATAACCACGCCGTCGGTGCTGGCCGCGCCGCCGGGAAACTGGGCGTAGCCCAGAATACCGCCGCCGATGTTGCACACCCACAGGTTCAGGTACTGGCTGGCGGGCCAGGCGTTCAGGCCGCCGGTGCTGGTGCTCTTCATAGCATCCGCAGTGCCCCAGGTGGTTTTGGTGCTCGATTTACGCTCGATACCCGTGGTGGCGTTGCCGTTCGGGTCGCGCTTGGCCAGCACGAACTGCAGGCCGGCATCGGCCGCGAGGCCGGCGAAGGCGGCGGGCGTTTTGCTCACATCGGAGTTCAGCTTGCGGAAGTCCTCATTCAGCACCGCAATCTGCGAAGCAATCTGGGCATCCGAAATGTTCTCGTTGGCATTGCTGTAGATGACGTGCACCACCACCGGGATAGTACCCATCAGGGCCGTGCCGCGCCGTGCTGTCGGGTTGGCTTCAAACTGTCGGGTCTGGCCTTCAATAGCCAGCATCCGCTGCGCCAGTGCCGGATCAGCGGCTATCTGCGCCTCCAGGGCTTCCATGGTAGCGCACTGGCGCGTCTGCTGCGCCTGGGCCTGCTCACTAATACCTAAGCCCAGGCAAGCCAGAGCAAATGCGTAAACGTTTTTTTTCATGAGTTTGAAGGTAGGTTTGGTTGTGGAAATGGGAGAACGAAGGGCCAAAGTATTGAATATTTATGGGGCGGCAAACAGTTTTGCTATGAATATTCGTAAAATTTAGGCAAAACATTTTGTCATATAAGCCGTAGTTGCCCCGTTTTTTAGAAATATTGCAATCAACTGGTTTTGCTGTCCGGTCATAAAAAAGCCCGCCGTTTGGCGGGCTTTTCTAAGCAGAAGTTCTTGACTGATCCAGCCGAAACCTATTCTTTCTCGAAGCGCTGACGCATGATCTGCTCGCCGTCCGAGAAGGTCATCTGATACAGCCCTTTGGGCAGCTGAGCCACGTTTACCTGGCCCTGGCCGTTGTAGGTGGCCTGTTCCATCTCGTGGCCGCGCAGGTCGTATACCGTCACGCTCCAGCCTTTGGCCGCCGCCTGGGGCAGCGTCAGGTTCAGCACGTCGTGCGCCGGGTTCGGATACATAGCTACGCTGGTAGTAGTGCCAGCCGAGGCCAGCGCCGTGCGCGGAGCGGTGCCGCCCAGCGAAGTGGCCAGCGAAGCGCGGCTGCCGCCGGCAGCGAACAGAGCGTCCATGCGGCTGCTCTGGCCGGCCGAGAACATATACATGCACGCGTCATAGGTGTAGTCCATGTAGTTCATCGACATGTCGCCCTGGTTGCCGCACGTCACGTGCGGGAAAGCGGGGCAGCCGCCGTTGCTGGTCTGCTGGGTGGGCGTGTCGCTCACCAAGTCGTTGCCGCAGCTGGCATCACCCCAGATGTGGCGCAGGTTCAGCCAGTGGCCCACTTCGTGCGTGGCCGTGCGGCCCTTGTTGTAGTTGGTAGCCGAGCCGCCGGGCACCGACGAATAGAGGCATACAACCCCATCGGTGGCAGCCGCGCCGCCGGGAAACTGCGCGTAGCCCAGCAGGCCGTTGCCCAGGTTACACAGCCATAGGTTCAGGTACTTATCGCGGGGCCAGGCATCGCTGCCACCCTTGCTGGTGTACTTCACAAAGTCGTTGCTGCTGAACGTGCGGGTTTTGGTCGAGCGGCGAACTACGCCCGTGGTAGCCGCGCCGTTCGGGTCACGCTTGGCCAGCACAAACTGCACGTTGGTGCCCGAGGCCACACCGGCAAACAGCGACGGCACGAGGTTGGCATCGGCGTTGGTGCGGGCGTAGTCTTCGTTCAATACCCGAATCTGGGCATCAATCTGGGCCTGCGACACGTTCTGCGCAGCCGTATTGTATACCACATGCACTACTACCGGAATAGTAACCGTGCCGGCGAGGCGGTTGGCGGTAGGGTTAGCCAGCACCTGCGCCGTGTGGCGCTCAATGCCGCGCATCCGCTGGGCGAGGGCCGGATCGGCGGCCAGTTGGGCCTCCAGCACTTCCATAGTGGAGCAGTTGCGGCTAGGCGCGGCGGGCTGGTTGCCGATAGCGGCTAGGCGAGCATCCTGCGCCTGAACAGTGAGAGTGCCCAAACCTAGGCAGGCAAGAGCAACAGCGTAGAAGTTTTTCTTCATGGATTGAGTGGTGGAGGTGAAATAAGAGAACCAATATAAGGATAGTCGATGCAAAGGTTTCATGAAAGACATGATTATGTTGAATTTCTTGCAGTGAATACCCTATATTCATATAAAAAGTACAACAAACGTATTCTTTCTCCTATTTCAGCCTGATAACGATAGGCGGAACTACCAGCCCCGCCGAACGCAAAAAGCCCGCTGCAGGCGCAGCGGGCTTTTTGCGAAATGGTTGGCAGTGGCCTTATTCAGCTTCTTCGCCCACCTGATTGGGGTAGCGCTGCCGGTGCAGGGCCGCTACGTGGCGCGTCAGCAGGGCCCGCAGTTGGTCGATATTCTGGCGCTCCTGGGCCGAAATAAAAATAACCGGGTCGTGCATTTTGGCCATATAGGTGGCCTGCAGCTGGGCCAGCGTGGGCCGGGGCGTTTCGTCCTCGTCGGGGTTCATGCCCTCAAACGTGTGCTTTTTAAGCGCCGCCGAATCCAGCTCGTACTGGTCAATCTTGTTGAAAACCAGTAGCATGGGCTTTTCGGCCGCGCCTATTTCTTTCAGCGTGTCGTTCACCACCGCAATGTGCTCCTCGAAAGCCTCGTGCGAAATATCTACCACGTGCACCAGCAGGTCGGCCTCCCGGATTTCATCCAGCGTGCTCTTGAAGCTCTCGATGAGGCGCGTGGGCAGCTTGCGGATGAATCCGACGGTATCGGAGAGCAGAAACGGCGTGTTTTCGAGCACCACTTTGCGCACCGTAGAGTCGACGGTGGCGAAAAGCTTGTTTTCGGCGAATACCTCGGAGCGGCTTAGCAGGTTCATCAGGGTGCTTTTGCCCACGTTGGTGTAGCCCACCAGCGCCACCCGAATCACGCCGCCGCGCGACTTGCGCTGGGTGGTGCTCTGCTTGTCGAGTTCCTTGAGCCGGTCTTTCAGAAAGTCGATTCGCTCGCGCACTACGCGGCGGTCGGTTTCAATTTCGGTTTCACCCGGTCCGCGCTGGCTCACGCCGCCGCCGCGCTGCTTATCTAAGTGGCTCCACAGACCCGTGAGGCGGGGCAGCAGGTACTGGTACTGCGCCAGCTCGACCTGCGTACGGGCCGTGGCCGACTTAGCCCGGCGGGCAAAAATATCGATGATGAGCAGCGAGCGGTCCACGATTTTGACCTTCAGCTCGGCCTCCAGGTTGCGCAGCTGCGAAGCCGACAGCTCATCATCAAAAATGACCATGCTGGCCTTGGTGTGGTTCACAAAGGCCTTTATTTCGGCCAGCTTGCCCTCCCCCACGAAAGTGCGGATATCAGGCTTGTCGAGGCGCTGAATGAAGCGCTTGGTGACCTCGGCCCCGGCCGTCTGGGCCAGAAACTCCAGCTCGTCGAGGTATTCGCGGGTCTGGGCTTCGGGCTGGCGCTTATCGGGCACGGCCACCAGCACGGCGGTTTCCTGGCCCTGGGTGGTGTCGTAGGTGCCGGTGTTGGGGTCGCGCTTAGGGCCGGCCTGGGCGATGTCGATGGTATGGTGCCGGGTGCTGCTGGTGGCGTTCCAGTTGCCGGTATTGCCTTTTTTTGCCATGGTATGCGGGTTGAGAGAAGTAGGGCGACGGCCTGGGAGCAGGCCCCGTCGCCGGGAGAGAGGCGTTAGCGCAACGTGAGGGAGTAAGCCGCGACCTGCTCGATTTCTGCCGGGGTGAGCTGCGCTTTGAAGGAAGGCATCTGGCCCAGGCCGTTGGTAATCATGTACACGCGGCCGAAGGCATTCAGGTTGCTCTTGGTCAGGTCGTGGGCTCCGTTGAGGCCCTTACGGCCGTCGGTGCCGTGACAAACCGCGCAGCGCTGCGCAAACAGGGCTTTGCCGGCCACTAGGCCCGCGTCGGCGGCCGGCAGCTCGGCCGCCGCCTGGCTACCCGATTCAGCTTCGGGCGAAGTACAGGCCAGACTGCCGGCCAAAGGCAGCAACAGCAAGCCGATCCGGCACCACGCGGCCGGCCTGCGCCGGAGAAAAACACTACGTATCATAGCCCGAAGGTACGGCACGGTGAAATAGTGAAATGGTGAGATAGTGAGATGGTGAGTTTGATGTTCTGACTGCGCCACTTGCGCCAACTGCGCAAACCGAACATCAAACTCACCATCTCACTATCTCACCATTTCACTATTTCACCACTTCACCGCCCCAGGCCCTACCTTTGCGAGCTTATTTTTCCCTTGCCCTATGCGCGTTGCCATTGTCATCAATACTTCCTGGAATATCTGGAATTTTCGCGGCAGCCTGATTAGGGCTTTGCAGGGTGCCGGCCACGAGGTGCTGGCCATTGCCCCACCCGACGATTATTCGGCCCGCCTCGAAACCGAGTTGGGCTGCCGCTTCGTCCCGATTCGGATGGAAAACAAGGGGACCAATCCGGTGAAAGATGCCCTGCTCACGCGCCGCTTCTACGACATCTACCGGCGCGAAAAACCCGATGTGGTGCTGCACTATACCATTAAGCCCAACATCTATGGCACGCTGGCGGCGAAGCTGGCCGGCATTCCGAGTGTGAACAACGTGTCGGGCCTGGGCACGGTGTTCATCATCAAAAACCTGGTGAGCAAAGTGGCTCTGGGACTCTACCGCTTCGCTTTTCGCTTTCCAAAGCGGGTGTTTTTTCAGAACGATGACGACCGGCAGCTGTTCCTCGACCACGGCCTAGTGCGCCCCGAAATCACCGATCTGCTGCCCGGCTCGGGTATCGATACCAACAAGTTTCGGCCGGCCGCCACATTTGTGCGCCACCAGCCCTTCACGTTTCTGATGATTGCGCGGGTGCTGTATGAGAAGGGCGTGGAAGAATATTTCGAGGCCGCCCGCCTCGTGCGCGCGGCCGTGCCCGGCACCCGCGTGCAGCTGCTGGGTGGTATTGATGAGTCGGGCAACATCGGGGTGAAGCGGGCTGTGTTCGAGCAGTGGCTGCAGGCCGGCCACGTGGAGTACCTGGGCACTTCCGATAACGTGGCCGCCCACATTCAGCCCGCCGACTGCATCGTGCTGCCTTCCTACCGCGAAGGCACGCCCAAAACGCTGCTTGAAGCCGCCGCCATGGGCAAGCCCATCGTGACTACCGACGTGCCCGGCTGCCGCGAAACCGTGGTGGACGGCCGCAACGGCCTACTTTGCCAGGTGCGCAACGGCCCTGATCTGGCCGCCAAAATGCTCCAGGTCCTCCGCCTTGATGAGGCCGCGCTGGCCGCCATGGGCCGCTCCGGTCGCCAGCTGGCCGAGCAGAAATTCGACGAGCAAATCGTGCTCAACAAATACCTGCGCGTGGTGGAAGAAGTACTTCCACGTAGCCACTGATTCTCAAAACTAAATTATCTTGCGGGCGTACGGGCGGCTCCTGAGCGGCTCCTTATTTATTACTGAATGGAAATCAAGCAGCATGCCCTTGCGGGCGTTGTGGAGTTCACTCCGCGCATTTTTGGCGACGCTCGTGGCGTTTTCTTTGAATCGTTCAGCGCCCGGATTATGGCTGAGGCCGGAGCCGTAGGCGAATGGGTACAGGATAATCAGTCCAGCTCAGGCGCGGGCGTATTGCGCGGGCTGCACTTTCAGCGGCCACCGTTTGCGCAGGCCAAGCTGGTACGCGTGGCCACCGGACGCGTACGCGACGTGGTGGTAGATGTGCGCCGCTCCTCGGCCACCTATGGCCAGCATGTGAGCGTAGAGCTGGATGCCCAGCGCGGCAACATGCTCTACATCCCGGCCGGCTTTGCCCACGGCTTTCTCGCTTTGGAAGATAATACGCTGTTTCTCTATCGTTGCACCAATTATTACCATCCTGCTTCCGAAGGCGGCTTGCTCTGGAACGACCCCACGCTCAACATCGACTGGGGTGCCACCAACCCCATCGTATCCGACAAGGACCGCATCCTGCCTGGTTTCGATACCTTTGAAACTCCCTTTGACTAACGCATACCCTCTGCGAAACCAAAAAAGCCGCCCATTCCAGGCGGCTTTTTTGGTTTCGCAGAGAGTATCGGCGGTGAACCGCAAATGCGGCCGGGTCTCAGATAAGGCTCAATACCGTTTCCAGCCCCATGCCGCGCGAGCCCTTCACCAGAATCTGGCGGTGGCTGAGCGGCTGGGCTTGCAGCCAAGCGGTCAGCTCAACTTTGGTGGCGAAATAATGCGCGGCGGGGTGGGCGGCGGCGGCGTGGCGCATATCGGAGCCGCAGAGCAGCACGGTGCCGAAGTGCTGCGCGGCCAGCAGCTCGCCCAGCGCCCGGTGTTCGGCGGCGCTTTCCTCGCCCAGCTCAAACATGTCACCCAGAATCACTACTTTCTCGGCGGCCGGCGTGGGGCGGGCCGCAAAGCTGGCCACCGCCGCTGCCATCGAGGATGGGTTGGCGTTGTAGGCATCCAGCACCACCTCGTTGCGGGCGGTGCGCACCAGCTGCGAGCGGTTGTTGGTGGGCGCGTAGCCGGCCAGCGCGGTGGCAATATCGGCGGCTGGCACCTGGAAATAAGCCCCCACGGCAGCCGCTGCCGCCAGATTGAGGAAGTTGTAGCCGCCCGTAATTTGGGCCGCTACCTGCGTGCCATCGAAGAGGCGGAGCATGACCTGGGGCGCGGCACTTAGGAGCTTAGCCGGGTAAGTGTCGGTGGGGTTAGGGTAGGTGACGCGATGCTCTACCTGAGCGGAAAGCCCAGGCAGCAATGGGTCGGCGGTGTTTACGAAAGCCGTGCCCCCTACTTTGGCCAGAAACCGGAACAGCTCGCTTTTGCCTTTGGCAATGCCGGCTACGCCGCCAAAGCCTTCGAGGTGGGCCTTGCCGATGTTGGTAATCAGGCCGTGCGTGGGCTCGGCCAGGTGGCTGAGCAGGGCAATTTCGCCCTGATGATTGGCTCCCATTTCCACGATGGCCATTTCGTGCTCGCCCCGCCGGATGCTGAGCAGCGTGAGCGGCACGCCAATGTGGTTGTTCAGGTTGCCCTGGGTGTACTGCACGCGGTAGCGCTGGCTCAGCACCGCGTAAATCAGCTCCTTAGTGGTGGTTTTGCCGTTGGAGCCGGTGATGCCGATGATGGGAATGATGAGTTGGCGGCGGTGGTAGTTGGCCAGCTGTTGCAGGGCCACCAGCGCATCGGGGGCGTAGGTGTAGCGGGCGGGGTCGGTGGCAGCCAGGGCGGCATCATCTACCACGGCATGGCGGGCACCCTGGGCCAGGGCCTGGGGCGCGAAGTCGCGGCCGCGGAACGTGGGGCCGTTCAGGGCGAAGAACAGCGTATTGTCCTGGGGCTGCCGCGAATCGGTGCTGACGGCCGTGCATTGCTGAAATATCTCGTAGAGGGCCGCTGCTTCTTCCATGCTGTTTGTGCGTAACTTAGGGCTGAGTTATTTACCTGTGAAAAAACGTGTTCCGCCAATGCTGCGTCGTTGTCTTTTCTTATTCGTATTCGGGCTGAGCCTGCCGTGGGCAGCACCCTTCAAAGCAGAGGCTCAGTCGGGCAATCTGTTTGGCTTTGAGCACCGCAATGTGGCAAAAGTAGTGCAAGCCACCGATACGCTGCGCAATGCCTGGGCGGGCGGCCTGAATTCGGCCCAGCTTTCCAGCCTCGACCTGAACGGCGACAATCTGCCCGACCTCTACATCTTCGACCGCCTTTCGCGCCGCTCGCTCACCTACCTGAATGCGCCGGCTCCCGGTGGGGGCCGCCAGTGGCAGTACGCGCCCGACTACGAAGCCCTGTTTCCCGACGGCCTGCAAAACTGGGTGCTGCTGCGCGACTACGACTGCGACAACCGCCCCGACCTGTTCACGGCCAGCCTCGTGCCGGGCAACATTCGGGTATTTCGGAACGTGGCCGGCCCGGGCGGGCGGCCTTCGTTTCAGCTGGCCCAGGCCAACCTGTTTTTCTTCGACCCCAACCCGCCGGCCGGCGACGTGAACATCACCACCGGCGGCTACAACATGCCCGACATCCGGGACGTGAACGGCGACGGCCGGCTCGATATTCTGTGCCACGACTACAGCGGCTCGTTCGATATCCGGCTGTTTCAGAACACCAGCACCGCGTGCGGCGGACTCACGTTTCGGCAAACCGATGACCGCTGGGGCGGCACGCGCACCTGCTTTTCGTCGTGCACGTCGTTTGTGTTTGGCACCGCCCAGTGCCGCTCGCCGCTGCAGATCAACCACACGTCGGGCAACAATATGCTCACGCTCGACCTCGACGGCGACGGCGACCTGGACCTGCTCACCGGCCGCGACTACTGCACCGAGCTGACCAAAATCATCAACCAGGGCACCAACGCGGCCCCGCGCATGACCAGCGCGGGCCTCGACTCCAACTTTCCGGCCAACACCACCCCGGCCCACTTGGCCAATTTCCCGTCCCCGTATTCCCTGGATGTTACCTTCGACGGCTACCCCGACTTGGTGGTGACCCCGAACGTGTTCGACAACCTCGACACCATCGACACCCGCCGCTCGGTGCTACTTTATGAGAATGTGAGCCCCACCAATATTCCCATTTTCGTGTACCGGGGCAACGACTTTTTGCAGCGCGACATGCTCGACGTGAGCGACAAAGCCGCGCCCACCTTCGGCGACCTCGACGGCGACGGCCGGAAGGATATGCTGCTCGGGGGCGTGAGCCGCAACACGCCCAACGGCTTCTACCGGGCCTCGCTGGCGTTTTACCGCAACGTGGGCACGGCCACCAAGCCCGTGTTTAAGTTCCAGGATGCCAACTACCTCGGCCTGGCCGGCCCCGGCCGCTTCTATGCCTCGCTGCGCCCCGCGCTGGTCGATCTGAACCGCGACGGGGCCCTGGACCTGGCTTTTTCCGGCTATTCGGCGGGCAGCTCCTACAATTTTGTGGCCTACGTGCTTAATACCGCTGCTGCCAACCAGCCCGCCGCCTTCAACCTGGCCAGCATTGCCTACATTGACGGCATTCCGAGCCGGCCGCTCGATACGGCCGCCTTTGCCGATATCGACGGCGACGGCAACGTGGATCTGCTGATCGGAACGGATACCAATACGCTGTCCAGCGGCTCGCTGCGCTACTATCGCAACAACGGCACGCAGCCCCTGAGCCAGGCTTTCGTATTGGCTGACAACGATTTCGGGCGCATTCGCAATGGCTCCAACCAGCGCCCGTTTGCTCTCTCGCCCACCGTGGCCGATTTCGACGGCGACGGCACTCTGGATCTGCTCACTATTGATGCAACGGGCACGCTACGGCTGTTTGCAGACCTGCGCGCCCAGAGCGGTATCTTCTCCGACCGCAGCGACCTGCTCCACAACAGCGTACTCAATCAGTATGAAGCTACGGAGCTGGGCAACAAGCTCAGCAACAGCTTCGTGCTGGCCGCCGCCGATGTGAATGCCGATGGGGTGCCGGAAGTATTCGTGGGCACGGAAACCGGCGGAGTGGTGGCCTTCGGGGCCCGCAACAACCGGCTGCTGAGCACGCGCCGCGCTGCCGCACCAGCGCTGGCCCTGAGCATCTACCCCAACCCGGCCACCAGCACCGCCACCATCGAAACGCCCCAGCCCGCCCGCCTCACGCTGCTCGACCTCACCGGCCGCTGCCTGCGCACCGAGGCCGCGCTGGCCCGCACGCACACTCTAAGCCTGCAGGGCCTGGCTGCCGGCATCTACCTCGTCCGCGCCGAAACCGCCACCGGCCAATCCGGCATCCAGCGGCTTATAGTGAGATAGTGAGATGGTGACTTAGCGACTTAGTGACTTTGATGTTCGGCTTGCGCCATTTGCGCAGTTTAAACAGAAAACTCACTAAGTCGCTAAGTCACCATTTCACCAGTTCGCGCAGGTCGAAGGGGTCGGCGTCGTGGAGGGCGGGGAAACGCTCGCGGAAGGCTTCCAGATCGGCGCGGCGCAGGGTGCGGGTGATGCTGGTTTCCTGGTTGCCGACTTCTACCAGGTATTCGCCGCGCATATCCAGCAGGGCCGAGTCGCCGGCGTAGGCGAGGCTGTTGCCGTCAATGCCCACGCAGTTCACGCCCATCGTGTAGGCCAGATTTTCGATGGCGCGGGCCCGCAGCAGCGTAAGCCAGGCCGTGCGGCGCGAGGCGGGCCAGTTGGCCACGTAGAGCAGCAGGTCGTAGGGCTCCTGCACCGGGTTGCGGCTCCAGACCGGAAAGCGCAGATCGTAGCACACCAGCGGGCAGATGCGCCAGCCGCGCCACTCCTCAATCAGGCGCTCGGTGCCGGCGGTGTAAGCTTCGGTTTCGCCCGCCACGCCAAACAGATGGCGCTTGTCGTAGTGCGTGAGCGTGCCATCGGGGCGCACCCAGAGCAGGCGGTTGTAGTAGCGGTCATTCTCTTTGATAATGATGCTGCCCACCAGCACGGCTTGGCGGGCGGCGGCCAGCTGCTGCATCCACTGCACAGTAGGGCCATCCATGGTTTCGGCCAGCGCCGCCGATTCCATGCTGAAGCCGGTGGTGAACATTTCCGGCAGCGCAATCAGATCCGTAGGAATGGAAATCTCATCGATAAGCCGGCCCAGCTCGGTGCGGTTGGCGGGCGGATCCTGCCACTCCAGCGCGGCCTGAACGAAGGAAACGGTTAAATCAGACACTAGCAGCAATAATTGGAAGGTGATGGAGAATTTTCTGAATGTTACTGAAAAAACATGATAACTGAAAATTGAATAATACTATCGGTTAGTGCTGCTACAACGCCGCCAGCCGGGCAGCGGCGGCGGCCAGTGTTTCCTCCTGCTTGGCGAAGCAGAACCGTATCAGCCCCTGGTCGCGCCCATCGTGGTAGAAGGCCGACACGGGCACCACGGCCACGCCCGCCTCGCGGGTGAGGCGGCGGGCGAATGTCACGTCGTCTTCCTGCGAAATCTGGTGGTAGCGGGCCAGCTGAAAGTAAGCGCCCGGCGCGGGCAGCAGCTCGAAGCGGGTAGGGCGAAGCAACTCGACAAACAGGTCGCGCTTGCGCTGATAAAAGGCGGGCAGCGCGGTGTAGAGGCCGGTATCGGGCAGCACATCGGCCAGCGCGTGTTGGGTGGGCGTGCTCACAGCGAAGGTGAGAAACTGATGCACGCGGCGCACCTCGGCCGTGAGCAGGGGCGGGGCAATGCAGTAGCCCACTTTCCAGCCGGTGGCGTGGTAGGTTTTGCCAAACGACGACAGCACGAAGCTGCGCTCGGCCAGCACGGGCTCCTGCAGGGCACTGCGGTGCGGCTGCCCATCAAATACCATGTGCTCATACACTTCGTCGCTGAGCACGAGGGTAGCGGTATTTTCGAGCAGGGCGGCCAGCGTGCGCAGGTCCAGGGCGGTGAGCACCGCGCCGCTGGGGTTGTGGGGCGAGTTGAGCAGCACCAGCCGGGTGCGCGGCGTGAGGGCGGCGGCCACCAGGTCCCAGTCGGGGCGGAAGTCGGGCAGGCGCAGGGGCACGTAGACGGGCACGCCGCCCTGCAGCCGGATGGCCGGGCCGTAGAGGTCATACGCCGGCTCCAGCACCAGCACCTCGTCGCCGGGGCGTACCACGGCGGCCAGCACCGCATACAGCGCCTCGGTGGCCCCGCTGGTCACGGTGATTTCGGTGGCCGGGTCGGGGGGCGTGATGCCGTAGAGCAGCGCCGTTTTCAGGCTGATTTGCTCGCGCAGACGCAGCAGGCCGGGCATGGGCGCGTATTGCTGGTGGCCGGGCGTGGTGGCGTGGCGGGCCAGCGCCTCACTCAGCACCTGCGGCGGGTCGTAGTCGGGAAAGCCCTGCGCCAGATTGATGGCCCCGCACTCTGCTGCCAGCTGCGACATGACGGAGAAGATACTGGTTCCGACATCAGGCAGCTTGGAGACGATGGGAGGAAGCATATGGTGAGATAGTGAAATAGTGAGATGGTGAGTTTTTTGTTCTGTCATCCTGAGCTTGCGAAGGACCTTCCTCTTTCCATACTACGAAATGCCTTTTAACGCGCAGAGCCCTTTACCATGCGAACGGTGAAGGGCTTTGCTCATTTCAAAAGGCTTCCCACTTAACCGAGGAAGGTCCTTCGCTTTGCTCAGGATGACAGAACCCTTCACAACTTCACCACCCGTAGAAGGTGAATGCGGAAGGTGGTGCCTTCGTTTACCTGGCTTTGCACGTCGATGTGGCCGCCGTGGCTCTGCACGATGCGGTTGACGAGGTAGAGGCCCATGCCGGAGCCTTCTACGTGGCCGTGGAAACGGCGAAACATGGTGAACAGCTGCGGGCCGTAGCGCTCCATATCGATGCCCAGGCCATTGTCCTGCACCTCAATGACCGGATGGCCATCTTCGAGCACGCTACGCACCGCAATGCGCAGCTGCCGGCCGGGGGCGGCATATTTCAGCGCGTTGCTGAGCAAATTATAGAACACGCTCTGTAGATTGGGCCGCACGAATTCCACGGCTGGCAGGGCCGCGAAATCCAGCGCTACCCCGGCGTGGGCCGCTCGTAGCTGCTCGTCGATGCTGGTCAGCACCTCCTGGGCCAGCGGCTCCAGCTCCACGGTTTCGAGGGGCAGCGCGTGCCGCAGCTTCTGCACCTGCACCAGCTCCGAGAGGTTATGGATGGTATCGTAGATCTGCTGCAAGGAGCGCTCGAACATGGCAATGAGCTTCACCGCGTCGGGGTCGCGGAAGTAGGCCGTGCGGGTCAGCTCCTCGAAGATGCCGGCCATGTTGTTGATGGGCTGCTTGAGGTCGTGCGAGGTGGTATACACGAAGCTGTCGAGGTCCTGGTTGGTGAGGGTGAGCGTTTCGTTCTGCTCCTCCAGACGCTGCTGGGCGCGCTTGAAGTCGTCGATGTCGGTGCTGGTGCCAAACCACTTCACAATGTGGCCCTCGGCGTCGCGCATGGGCTGGGCGCGGTGCAGAAACCAGCGGTATTGCCCGTCGGCCCCGCGCATGCGGCCTTCCTCCTCGTATTCCTGGCCGGCGCTGATGCTGGCAAAATAGCGCTGCTTCACGCCCTCCACCTTGTCGGGCGGAATTAGAGTGGACCAGTCGATGTGCGCGGCATCGGCCGCGTTGAAACCAGTGAAATCGGCCCAGCGCTGATTGTAGTACTCGATGGTGCCATCGGGCCGCGCCCGCCACACAATCTGCGGAATGCTTTCGGCCAGAAAGCGGAACTGCTCGTCGCGCTGGCGCACCTCGGCGGCCAACCCGTCGGCGCGGTGGCGGGCCTGCACCCGCTCGGTGGCATCCACGGCAAACATCAGAATACCCTGGGGGCGGCCTGCCTCATCGTGCAGCGGCTGGTAAGTGAAGTCGAAGTAGCGGGTTTCGACCGGCTGGGTGGGCTCGCCGATAACGGGCATTGCTATTTCGATGGCCGAATATGGCTGGCCGGATTTGTATACCGAATCGAGCAGCGGTATCAGGCCGTTGCTGGCTACTTCCGGCAGCGCCTCGGCCACGGGCAGGCCCACTTTGGCCCGCCCGGCCAGCAAGTGCTGAATCTGAGCGTTGGCGAAGCCGATGATATGGCGGGGGCCAAACATGGTGCAGATATAGGCCGGCACATTGCCGATAATAGCCTGCAATTGCTGGTCTTTCTCCTGCAGTCGTGCCAGGGCCTGCCGCCGCTCATCAATGTCGGTGTTGGTGCCCACCCATTGCAGAATGGTGCCTTCCGCGTCGCGGATGGCCTCGGCGCGGGCCAGAAACCAGCGGTATTTGCCCTGCTGGTCGCGCCAGCGGTGCTCGTTTTCGAAAAGCGTGCCCGTGGTGAGGGCGTGCTGCCAGCGGCGGGAAGTTTCGGCGAGGTCTTCAGGGTGAATGAACTTCTCCCAGCCCCACTCCTGCAGCTCGGCAAAGGTGCCGCCCGTCAGGTCATACCAGCGCTGGTTGTAGTAGGTCACGCCGCCATCGGGGCGCGAGGTCCAGGCCATCTGGGGCAATACTTCGAGCAGCAGCCGAAACCGCTCGTTGCTCTGCTCCAGCGCCACCACGCGGTCCGTTACGTCGAGCACGCGGCACAGCACGTAGCGCAACGTGCCAGCCGCCGTGGGCACTGGCCGCAGCTGAATCTGCCAGTGGTGCGGCTGCAGGGTGCCGTCGCTCAGGCGCAGATCATGGCGCAGGTTCAGATTCTGGTTGCGCTGCTGCTCCACCACTTCCGCTAGGGCCGTCTGCCACTCGGCCAGCACGGCCGGGCCGGGCTGCGTAGCCTGAGCAAATACGGCGTGCACCGACTGCCCGAGCAGCGTTTCGCGGGAGCATTGCAGCAGTCGACACATGCCGGTATTGGCCGCCACCACGCTCAGGTCGGGGGCCAGCACGAGGTGGGGCGAAAGCAGGGCTTCAAAGAGAAGCTCAAAGTCAACGGCTTCAGCAGGCATAAGGCGAAAGAAAAATAAGCGGTTCTGAAGCCAGCAAAACGGGCCGCGGCCGGCGCGGCCGCCCCTGCCGACAAATATAAGTCCGGGCTCCGACCCCGCCGCACGCCCTGCAAAAAAGGCCCTGCTCGCCGGCGAGCAGGGCCTCGGGAAACGCGCCGGCGCGGCCGCTATTCCTTTTTGAGCTTCTCGGCGAAGGCCTTGCGGAACTTGGCCACCTTCGGCATGGATACGGCGCGGATGTAGGAATCGTCGGGGTGCAGGCGGTAGTAGCCCTGGTGGTAGCCTTCGGCGGGCCAGAACTGAGTGAAGACCGTCACCTGCGTCACGATGGGGCTGGGGTAGTGCTTGCTGGCATCTACGCGCCGGATGGTGGCCTCAATGAGCTGCTTTTCGGCGGGGGTGCGGTAGAAGGCCACCGAGCGGTACTGCGTGCCGGCATCGGGGCCCTGACGGTTGAGGGTGGTGGGGTCGTGGGCGGCCTCAAAAAACACGTCGAGCAGCGTCTGGTAGCTTACTTCCTTGGGGTCGTAATAGATCTGCACGGCTTCGGCGTGGCCGGTCTGGCCGCTGCCTACCTGCTCGTAAGTGGGGTGCTGCTCTTTGCCGCCGGCATAGCCCGACACCACTTGGCGCACACCGCGCAATTCTTCGAATATTTCCTCCGTGCACCAGAAGCAGCCGCCGGCGAAGGTGGCCACGGCCAAGCCGTTGAGAGAGGTAGGAGCATCGCCGGTGGTGGGCTGGCCAAAGGCGGCGGGCTCGCCGCTGGTGGGCTTGCCCTGGGTGCAGGCCGCCACGCTCAGCAGCAGCCCCAGCAGGTAGAAAGTTAGCTTGTTCATCACGCCGCTACATACGCGGTTGGGCGGCGGGCGGATGCTTTCGGCCCGGCCCGGCAGCGGCGCGGTTGGGCCGGCGGCGCTATCTTTCGCATCCGAACCCCAATTTCCCGAGTCGCCATGTCTTTGCGCACGCTGTTTGAAACCTCTTCTATCTGTATTGGCTACGATTATCTGAACGACTGGCTCTATGCCGACTGGACCGGCGACCAGACGCTGGAGTCGGTGCAGGCCGGCTGCGAGCAGATGCTGCTGCTGATGGCCCGCGAGCGGTGCCACAAGGTGCTCAATGACAACACCCGCGTCACCAGCATGTGGTCGGATGCGGCGGAGTGGGGCGGCACGGTCTGGTTTCCGGCCATGGCCGCCGCCGGGCTGCAGTATTTTGCCTGGATTTACTCGCCCAACGTCTACAGCCGGCTTTCCACCGACCTCACCCTGCGCCACACCACGGAGCCTGTAATAGCCACCTTCGACGAAATAGAAACCGCCAAAGCGTGGCTGCGGCAGATGTAGCGGCACACTTATGTCCAGCGGGCGGCAGCTCAGATGCGGCGCGGCAAAACAAGTTGGCCCCGAAACGGTCCAGCTTACAAGAAAAGCCGACCTTTACCAACCCGCCGCCGCACCTTCCGTGGCGCGCCTCTTCCCTGCCCAGCTTATGACTCCGCATCCGCTCACCTTCACCCAAGTAGGCACTCCGGAGCCGCACCGCATCCGCACCCGCCAGATTGTGCAGGCCCATCCCGAGGTGAAGCAGCTGATGACGCGCACGCCGGCCACCTTTGCCATCGGCCTGGCCTGCGTGCTGGCCCAGGTGGCGCTGGCCTACGCGCTGCGTCAGCAGGCCTGGTACGTGGTGCTGCCGGTGGCCTATCTGGTGGGCGCGTTTTTGTCGCACACGCTGTTCGTGGTCATTCATGAGGCGGCCCACAACCTGGTGTTTCGCAAGGTGTGGCAGAACGTGGCCGTGGGCATCATCGCCAACTTTCCGTCCATCATCCCGACGGCTATTTCCTTCAAGAATTTCCACATCAAGCACCACGTCTTTCAGGGCGTGCACGAGCTGGATGCCGATTTGCCCGACTGGTATGAGGCCCGCCTGATTCGGAACTACGCCGTGGGCAAGGCCGTGTGGCTGTTTTTCTTTCCGCTGTTTCAGGTCATTCGTACCATTCGCTGCCGCGAGGTGGCCACCGTGGACCGCTACGTGGTGGCCAATATGGTAGCGCAGCTGGCCTTCGACGCGGCCATCGTCTACTTCTTCGGCTGGACGGCGCTGCTGTACCTGTTTCTGAGCTTCTGGTTCTCAGTGGGCCTGCACCCGCTGGGTGCCCGCTGGATTCAGGAGCACTACCTCACGCTGGACCAGCAGCAGGAGACCTATAGCTACTACGGCCCTTTGAACGGCATCAACCTGAACGTGGGCTTCCACAACGAGCACCACGACATGCCCTCCATTCCGTGGAACAACCTGCCCCGGCTCAAGGCCGTCGCGCCCGAATTCTACGAGCCGCTGCTGCACCACACGTCCTACACGCGGCTGTTTTTCCGGTTTCTGTTCGATCAGGAAATTAGCCTGTTCTCGCGCATCACCCGCAAGTCGCGCGGGCAGGCCACGCTCAAAGATCAGTCGGTGCCCGACCGGCAGCTGGTGGAGGCGTAGCGCCGGGGAAATTAGGGGGCGCTAAAAAGCGGGGAAGGCAATCTTTTTCGGTATGTTCGTGTTGGCCCAGCATCGTCTCATCGCATATTCCGGCTTATGAAAAGAGTTTCGCTAGTTCTCCTTGCCACGGCCAGCACGCTGCTCGGCAGCGCTGGGTTGCCGGCCCGCGCCGATAATGGCGGCCTGTCGTCGGTCACGGTGGTGGTGTCGCAGCTGGTATCTACCAAGTCGGCGGTGAAAGTGTATTTCTACAACGTGCGCGACAAGTTTCTGCAGCATGGCGGCTACGCCTTTATGCGGGTAGTGAAGCCCGGCGGCCAGAATCAGATTCAGCTGCCTATTGACTTGCCCGACGGTGAGTGGGCCGTGGCCATCACCCAGGACATCAACAACAACGACAAGCTCGACAAGAACTTCCTGGGCATCCCGACCGAGCCCTACGCCTTTTCCAACAACATCCGCCCCACGGTAAGCGCGCCGGATTTCAACCAGTGCAAGTTTATGGTGAAAGGCTCGGGCAAGGTGGTTTCGATTGTGCTGAAGAAGTAGCGCCGGCTGTCATCCTTCATCTGTCATCCTGAGCAAAGCGAAGGACCTTCCTCGTAGTTTACTGCACGGGTCATTCAACGCACAAAGCCCTTTACTGCGCCACGGTAAAGTGCTTTGTGCGTTGAATGACCCGTGCAGTAAACTACGAGGAAGGTCCTTCGCTTTGCTCAGGATGACAGGCGACTCAAAATGACAGACGCCTTGGGCACGCCTCCTGCTTTTGCTTTCCAGCCCCGGCATCGGTTTCTTGCAGCTTCCCAACCCCTTATCATGCGCCTTTCTCTGCTGCTGCCGGCTGCTCTGAGCCTGTTTTCTGCCCTCGCCGCTTTGGGCCAGACGCTGCCCGTTCTTGACCAGAATCCGCCCACGTTGCGCTGGCGGCAGGTGCGCACGCCGCACTTTCGCGTCATCTACCCGGCCGGGCTCGATTCGGCGGCTCAGCGCACGGCGGGGCGGCTGGAGCAGGTGCACGGGCCGGGCGCGGCCACGCTGGGCGTGGTGCCGCCGCCCATCGGCATCGTGCTGCAGAATCAGACCACGGTCAGCAATGCCTTTGTCACGTTTCTGCCCCGGCACGCCGAGTTTTTCACCACCCCGCAGCAGGGTATGGGCCTGGGCACCGTCGATTGGCTCGACGGACTGGTGGTGCACGAATACCGCCACATCGGGCAGTTCGACAAGGCCCGGCAGGGAATAGGCCGAGTGCTGCACCCGCTGCTCGGCGATGGTGGCCTGGGCGTGGCGGCGGTGGGCGTGCCGCAGTGGTTTTTTGAGGGCGATGCCGTGGGCAACGAAACCGCCCTCACGCGCAGCGGCCGGGGCCGCATCCCGGCCTTCAGCGTCGATATGCGCGCCAACCGGCTGGCGGGCCGCCACTTCGACTACCAAAAAGCCGTGAACGGCTCCCTGCGCGACAACGTGCCCGACTGGTACGGGTTGGGCTATTTCATGACTTCGTACCTGAAAAACCACTACGGTCCCGCCGTGTGGGCCAACATTCTGGACCGGTACTACAAGTTTCCCTTCTACCCGTTCTCGTTTTCCAACAGCATCCGCCGCACCACCGGCCTCACCGTGGAGCAGCTTTATAGCCGCACCATGTCCGACCTCGACTCGACCTGGCAGGCGCAGCAAAAAGGGCTGCCACTCACGGCCGGGCGCGACTTTGCCGTGCAACCCGAGCGCCAGCGCCGGCAGGAAGTTTTCACCGAGTACCGCTACCCGCAATACGTGACCGACAGCACCGTGGTGGCCATGAAAACCGGCCTCGGCGACATCGCACAGCTGGTTTTGCTGAACCGGCACGGCCGGGAAAAGCCGCTGTTTGTGCAGGGCCTGCTGAATAGCCCGGAAATGCTGTCGGTGGGCGGGGGCAAGGTGGTGTGGCCCGAGTTTCGCTCCGACCCGCGCTGGGGGCAGCGTGTGTATTCCGAGCTGCGGATTCTGGACCTGGCCAGCGGGCAGCTCACCCGCCTGAAGCAGCGCCGCTATGCCGCCGCCGCGCTCAGCGCCGACGGCCAGCGGCTGGTGGCCGTGCAAACCGACTCAGCCTACCACCACGCCCTGGTGCTCCTCGATGCCCGCACCGGCGCGGTGCAGGCCACGCTACCCAACCCGCGCAACGATTTCTACCTCCAGCCCCGCTGGATCGCCGACGGCCGCCTGGTGGTCGTGACCTTGCGGCCGGCGGGCAAAACCATCGAGCTGCTCGACCCCGCCACCGGCCAGGGCCGCGACCTGCTGCCGGTGGCCAACATCAACCTCACCAACGCCCAGCCCTGGCAGGACTACGTGCTGTACAACTCGCCCCAATCGGGCATCGACAACGTGTATGCGGTGCATACCGGCACCGGGCAGACGTTCCGGGTCACCTCGCGCCCGCTGGGGGCCTACCACGCCGCCGTGGCCCCGGATGGCCGCCACCTGGCCTTCCACGAGTTTCGCGCCGAGGGCTCCCGGATAGTGGAAATCCCTCTCGACCCCGCTACTTGGGTGTCCATTCCTACTGCCACTACGGACACGCAGGGCACCTACGCCGCCCGCCTCAGCGCTCAGGAGCCGGGCGCGCCGCTCATTCAGCCGCTTATGCTGGCCCGCCCCGACTCGGCGGGCCGGGCCTACGCGGTGCGGCCGTATTCGCCGCTGCGGCACGCGTTCAACGTGTTCAGCTACGGCCTGATTCAGAGTCCGGCTGGCAATGGGCTGAGCCTGGGCATCCGGTCGCAGGATTTGCTGAACACCACCCAAGCCGTGGTGGGCGTGGGCTACGACCAGACGGAGCGCACGGCCAACGTCTTCGGTGGCCTCAGCTACCAGGGCCGCTACCCCGTGCTCGATGCCAGCGTGGAGCACGGCGGCCGCGACGCGGCCATCCTCACCACCCAGGGCCGCCTGCGCGACCAGTGGACCTACACCCGCCTGAGCCTCGGCGGGCGCCTGCCCTTCAACCTGACCCGCTCGAAATACCTAGAAGCCCTGACCCTGAGCGCCTACTACCTGCGCGAGCAGGTGCAGGGCTACGATTTGCCCGTGCGCAACATCACCGACGTAGGCCCCAACCAACCGCTAAACGGTCTGCAAACCTCGCTCAGCTACGTGCGCCAGCTCAAGCAAAGTGCCCGTGACGTGGCCCCGCGCCTGGGCCAGACGCTGCTGCTCACCTGGCGCACCACGCCCTTCGGCAGCGGGCTGAGCGCGGGCCAGCTCGGGGCGCAGGGCAGCGTGTATCTGCCCGGCCTGGGCAAGCACCAAGCCCTGCGGGTGCGGGGCGGCTACCAGTGGCAGCAGCAGCGCGAGTACCGGTTTGGCGGGGCCGTCTCGTTTCCGCGGGGCGAGAACTACGTGAGCTTCGACCGGCTGCGGGCCGCCAGCTTCGACTATTATCTTCCTATTGCCTACACCCACTGGACGCTGGGCCGGGTGCTCTACATTCAGCGCCTGCGGGCTACCGGCTTTCTGGATATGGCCCACGGCGAAACACGCCTGCGCTCCGGCACGCTGCGCACCCAGCGCTACCGCAACGTGGGCCTCGATGCCAACGTGCTGTTCAACGTGCTGCACCTGCGGACGCCTATTGAAACCGGCCTGCGGTATGTGTTCAATACCTACACGCGCAGTTGGGTGTTGGAGCCGCTGGTGCTGAATATTAGGATTTGAGCAACCCAATCGTCTGTCATCCTGAGCAGAGCGAAGGACCTTCCTCTGTTAAGCGACAAGCCTTCTGAAATGAGCAAAGCCCTTTACCATTGTGGCGGTAAAGGGCTTTGTGCGTTGAAATGTATTTGGTAGCGCGGAAAGAGGAAGGTCCTTCGCTCTGCTTCGCGCCGCTCAGGATGACAGACGATTGGCAGACGATTTAACATGCTGAAATAGGCAATCACCGCCCTGGCAGCTTCCGGAACGGGTGGGCACCTGCGGCCAGGCGCTCGGCTACTTCTACGGCGCGGCGGGCGCGGGTTTCGGGTTGTTTGGCGATGGCTATGTGGTAGGCAATGGCCCGCCGGCTGCCGGGCGTGTGGTGCTCAAAACCCGTCTGGGCTTCGGGCCAGGCGGCCAGGGCTTCGGCCAGCTCGTCGGGCAGGTCGATGTGGTCGGGGTTAGGATCGGGGGCCAGGGTGAGGCACACGCACTGGCCCAGTTGCACCCCGGCGGCGCGGCACAGGTCCTTGTTCACCATCAGATACCGCTCGCCGGTGCTCAGGGGCAGCAGGCTGAGCCGGATGGGGTAATTATTAAGCGTGCCCAGCACGCGGCGCGTGGCTTTGCCGCCCAGCGCCTCCACCACCGCCAGCGGCACGATGATAATCTGGGTGGGCATGAAGTTGGGGCCGCCGGGTTCCAGCAGCGCCTCAAACGTGAGCGGATTTTCCATAGAGAGCCAGGGTAGAGGTAGGCGACGTGGGCAGAGCGGAAGCGGCCAGGGAAACCTTTCGGCCAGCTTCGGGCTTATCTTTTCCACTACTCCCCAAATAACACAGAAATGAAAGTAGAAATCTGGTCCGATATCATGTGCCCGTTCTGCTACATCGGCAAGCGCCGCCTGGAAGAAGCCCTGGCCCGCTTTCCGCACGCCGACCAGGTGCAGGTGCAGTGGCGCAGCTTCGAGCTGGACCCCAACCTGCAGACCAATCCCGGCCAGTCCATCCACGAGCTGCTGGCCGAGCGCAAGGGCGTATCGGTGGAGCAGGGCCGGCAGATGAATGCTCAGATGGCCCAGCACGCTACCACCGTGGGCCTGGAGTTCAACTTCGATAAAACCATTCCCGCCAACACTTTCAACGCCCACCGCCTCATCCATCTGGCCGCCGCCCACCAGCGGCAGGATGCCATGAAGGAGCGCATTCTGCGGGCGTATTTCACCGAAGGTCTGAATATCGACGACCCGGCCACGCTCACGCGCCTGGCCGCTGAGGTAGCCCTACCCGAGGCCGAAGTTGCCCAGCTATGGCAAACCGATGCCTACGCCCAGGAAGTGCGCCACGACGAGTACCAGGCCCGCCAGATCGGCGTACGCGGCGTGCCCTACTTCGTGTTTGCCGATAAATACGCCGTATCCGGGGCGCAGCCGAGCGAGCTGTTTGAGGAGGTGCTGGAAAAGGTGTGGGAGGAAGCCCGCCCAATGCCCGTACAGGTAGCCGGCCCGGACGGCACCGCCTGCGGCCTCGACGGCAGCGCGTGCTGAGGTGCTTCAGGCACTTCTTGGAACCTGCAGAGGCGGGTGTAAGCCCTCGTTTTAGCGGTACAAGTCACTTTTCCGCGTGCCACGCTCGCAGAGAACCGAGTAGCTGCCAACCAGCGTTTCAGCAAGTACAGGGCAGTATTGAGGCCAACAGTGGGTAGCCTCGGCAAGCCTTGCTGCCCACTGCAGCCAGCGCTTTTTCGTACCTTAGCAGGATGAAATCACTATCCTTTTCCGCTCTACTTCTGTCTGCTGCACTGTTATTTAGTGGCTGCGACGACAAGCCGGTTGCTCCGTCCATAACGGCTCCTGCCTCGACTACTGCCATCACCGTTGGCGAAGACGGAGCCCCGCCGTATGTGCTGAACGAAGTCCAGATCGGTTTGGCGCTCTATCAGAGTTCTCGGGCGCAGCTTGAGGTAAGCGGCAAGCTGAACAACGGAACGCCTATTTCCTTCGTCTTCAAGCAAAGTTCGCCCAGCGCGGCCGGTACCGGCAAAACGGACCTTGTGGAAGCTACTCTCAACTCCAACATTGCCACCAAACAGGCTACGGGTAGCACAACGCGGGATGCCGCAACCAACACCGTATCCGGGACCTTCTACTGCCAGTTTACCAATGGCTTACAAGTGAACGGCACTATTACCAATTTACAGCTCCGCTAAACGCATGCTGCTAATATGAATCATCGAAAAAGGTCATTTCCTGGGTTGGAGTGGCCTTTTTTGCAATGGGTACTTATTGCTGTCAAGATTGACAACTCTCGTTCCGGCATCCGTTACAGTTCAGTCGTAGTAGATAATCAAAGCGCCGCATCTCCTTGCCACTCTCGCCCAGCTTCCATGATCCAGCCCTCCACGGACCTGATTTCAACTCCCCACATCGTGCGCGACCGGGAGAACGAGTGGATTTATGCCCAATGGTCGGGGATACAGACGCTGGATATTGTGCAGACGGCCGGGCTGCACTACCTGGAAATGATGCGTGAAGAGCCCTGCCCGCGCCTGCTCAACGACCACCACGACGTGATTGGGCGCTTTCTGGACGTGAATGAGTGGATTGTGAACTACTGGGCTCCGCAGGCCGTGCAGGCCGGCCTGCGCACGGTGGCGCAGGTGCTGGCCCCCGGCGTCGAAACCAGCCCTGCCGTGCGTGACCTAATTCAGCGCCTTGCCCCGCGCTTCACCACGGCCTTTTTCACTACGCTGCCCGAGGCCCAGGCCTGGCTGCGCGCGCAGCCCTGAAACCAAAAGCGCCCTGCAAGCGGCGCGGGGCCGGTTGCAGGGCGCTCTGAGTGGGGAGGCAGTCGCTACGGGCTTACCAGGTTCAGGCTCACGTTGAAGTAGAAGGGGTTCTGTAGGTCGTTTTCAAATACGGGCTTGTCGTCGCCGCTGGGGTTCTGGGTGCGGAAGGAATCAAAGCGCCAGTTGTAGCGGTAGCCGGCCTGGGCCGAGAGCCACACGAAACCGGCCAGCTGCCGCTCGTAGGTGATGCGCGGCTTCATCTCGCCCCGCCGCAGGTACAGATCCTGCCCGTTCACGGGGCCCAGGTAGTAGGCGTTGCCCTCCAGCTCGTAGCCCAGCATGAGCAACGAGCTGGTGCCGAAGCTACGGCGCACGTTCACGCGGGCCGGGAAGACGGCTTCCACGCCCCAGCGCGGGTTGAAGGTGCGGTTATAGAGCACCACTGGAATGTGCAGCAGCTGCCCGGCGCGGTACGTGCGCGTTACACCCAGGCCCCACATAAACGAGTCGGTGGGCTTCCAGCCGTAGATGGCCGTGCCGCTGTAGGTCAGGGCCTTGTTGTTGAGGTCGTCGAAGCGGCGGTAGTTGCCGTTGAGGTCGCCATTGGCCTGCAGCAGCAGGTAGTGCTTCTCATTGAAGGGCTTGAACACGGTGGCGTTCAGGCCCGTGGTGCGCAGGCCGCGGTTCAGGGCCTGATGCTGGGCCGAAGCGTTGGGGTTGCTGAGGCTGACGCCGGTATTCCAGTAGGTCAGGCCCAGGTTCAGGATGAAATTGGAGCGCGAAATCACCGGGGCATTCACGCCCAGGCGCATGCCGCGGTAGTGGTCTACGGCCTGGGTGGTGGCCCCGGTGGCCTGCTCGCCGGCGGGGCGTGAGGTCAGGTCGAAGCCAGTTTGGGCCTCGTAGCCCACCGAAATGAGCTTGGTGGGGCTCAGGAAGAGTACCTTCTGGGTGGCGTAGGCCTGGGCGCTCTTGCTGTCGGCATCGCCGAAAGCGTCGAAGTTCAGCGAGTCGGTGGAGGCGGGGGTGGTCTGGGCCGTGGCGGGGGCCGCCGCGGCTACGCCCAGGGCAAGGGCACCGGCCCAATACAGCAGGGGCCGGCTCATTTGGTGGCCGGGGCTTTCTTCACCTGCCGCTTCCACACATCAGTGCGGCCAAAGAGCGACACGCCGATGAAGCCGCGCACTTCCAGCGTGTTATCGTCAACGAGGGTCATCTCGCAGGAGTAGTCGCTGCCGTTTTTGGGGTCGTAGATTTTGCCGGCCTCCCACTTGTTTTCGCCCGAGTAAGTGAAGTCGCGCATGTTTTCGAGGCCGCGCAGGGGCTGTTTGCGCAGCTTTTCCTCGGGGTTGTTGGCATCGGTGCGGGGGGTGCCGTCGGGGTTATTGGGCACTTTCAGCCACACAATGCGGCCGAAATATTTGTCGCCGCGCTTGAAGATCTGCACCATGCCGGTGCCCTCGCCGTTTTTCCACACGCCCAGCACCGCATCGGGGTTGGGGGCGGGGGCGCGCATTGCCATTGCGCCCAGCAGCAACAGCACTAAAACCAGGCTTTTCAAGTAGTTCATGGGATGGGAAGGATTGATTTTGCTTCAATAATAAAGCATTGCTCGGTTAAATGAAAGTATTGCTATCATAAATATTCAAAAGCAGGACTATATAATGTCGTTGGCAGGCTGGGGGTGACCGGGCCCGGATTGCGCCGTAGCATTTCCCGGCCCTGGGGCCCCCAAACGCCAAAACGCCCGGCCTCCACTGGGGAGACCGGGCGTTGGGGTTGCAACAGGATAAGTCGAGCGGATAGGGGGCAACGGGGCAAGGGGGCGGGCTAGGCCTGCGCGGGCTTGGGCTGGCCGGCAGGCTTTTCGTGGCGGGCGGCGGTGTTGATGACCTTGCGGGCCGACTCGTAGGCGGTGTGAAACTTGGGCTGGGGGCGCTGGTAGCGGATCAGGAACTTGTCGATGCGGTTGCGGAGCAGGGCGGTGGCCTGGCGCAGGTCGGCGTTTATTTCGGCTTTCTGGGCCTTGCCGTCGGCGCGCAGCACGCGGGGCGTGGTTTGCTCCTGCTGGAAGGTGCGGATGGCGGCCTGCAGGTCGGTCAGCTCCTGGGGCAGCACGCCCTGGCCGGCGAGGGCGGTGGCGTGCTGGGTGGCATGCTGGTGCAGGTTTTGGGCGATGCGCAGCAGGTCGACGTCGGACTTGCGGGTGAGCTGGCGCTCGGTGTAGTCGCTGTCGGTGTGTAGGCGGATGTCGTTGAGCTCGTCGGCGAGGGCGAGCAGGGCGGCGGCTACCTCGGCGGCGCGCTGGGCCAGGGTTTGTTTGGTGGCCTTCTTCACGGCCGCGGGCTGCTCGGGGGTGGCGGCCCGCTGCTGACGGTCGGCGGTGGGGTCGAGGTCGGCCACGAGGGCGGCCAGCTCCTGGCGGGCTTTGCCCAGGGCCTGGTTGGTGGCGAAGAGGTCGGCGTGCTCGTCGAGCACGGCCAGGGTGGTTTGGAGCATGGCCAGCTTGGCCCGTTGCGAATCGTTCATGGTAAGGGTATGGTTAGGGGTGAATAGTTGGGGGAAGATAGGCTAATTCAGAGGTGGTTGCACACGGCCGGGGCGGTATTTCTGCGGGCAGCCGTGACATGGCATCCGCGGCGGGTGACATGGCTCCTGACGAGGGTGACATGCCACTCAACGACCGTGACATGGCTCTTGAAAAGCGTGACATGGCACTGAAAAAGCGTGACATGCCTCCGGCGCGGGGTGACATGGCACTCAACGAGCGTGACATGCCACTGGCAGGTGGTGACATGGCATTGGCGCGGGGTGACATGCCAGTGGGTGGGGGTGGCATGTCTGTTGTGCGGTGGTGCGGGGTTGTATTTCGTGCCTTGCTTAAGGTGAGGCTACAGCTCACATAGTAGAATGACTGGCGCTAAGCCGGTACAAGGACATCGTCATAGTAGACACAAACTGCAAGTTCGCCCCAGATGGGAAAGCATCAGCTAAAGGTTATGAAATTGATCTTCGGCTTCAGTGAGGAAGTTGTTTAAACTATAGCTAGCCTGAGAACATAGAGCTAAGGTTTTGGCCTTTTTGAGTGGTTTAGCGAGTTCATTATACTTCGCTGGCTCTCTTCTACCTTGAAGCTTTTGATAAGTTGAAGTTCTCTGAAGTGTAGATTTAGGATTGCTTACTAAATCTGGATTACTATTGGATGAGTGAATAGGTAGTATCCATGCCTCTGTCTCTTCTATGGCAATTGCATACGCTATTCTAAAGGTATGTGGACCAATCCACATATTTATTCTATTGTATATTGCTGTTCTGAGCTCTTGGCAATAATCGGTATTGCCTGCCTTAGTAGGTTTTGAACCATTGTAACCTGCCTCAAAAGCACGGTCTGTATCAATATGAATGACAAAAAAATCACTGTCAGGTAAGTTGTTAAAAAAATTTTCAATGATTTTTCTGCTTCTGCACTCCTCTTTTACAATAGTCCAGTTGCTGAATGTGTTAATTCCTTGACTAAATTTATCTGTTTCGTCTTTTACATCGTCAGGCCTAAATGCTCTTATTTCACTTGAGTCAATACCCAAGTGTGATGCTAGTAGATGTTTGATGATTATGACATCAGTAATGCCTTCAGCAATTAATCCAATCATAAATATTTTATGTTAAAAATCTTCATTTATAGCTCCGATATAACCTCTGAGCCACATTTCTGAAAGCTTTAGGCTTTCAATGTTTTCTCCCTTGGTTTTTATTCTTCTTGTTTTTGTGTGGCCTTCATCGTTTCTATATACCTCAAATAACCTTGTGCTGTCGTCATTGAGATTGACGCCATCGAGGATTGCCGGATTATGTGTGGTTATTAACACTTGTTTGTTGTTTGATTTAGCCAAGCTTGTTATTTCCTTGACTAAACTTCTGCAAACACTTGGATTTAAGGCGCTTTCTATGTTGTCTATAGCAAAAAAGGACGGAGTGGACTTGCTGATAAATAGTGCTAGGTAAAAGAGTATGTGTAAAGCACCTTCATTTGAATTCTCTGCTGAGAATATGTTATTATTTCTTCTCATGTGCTTGTCTTTGAAGTATAATCTAGAGTTGCTTCTGCCAAGTTTGTAACCTAGATATTTTAAATTATCGTCTGCTGATATAATTATCTCATCGAGCCAAGGTATCAGGCTAGTGTATTCTAGCATTGTTTCTCTTTCTTCGTTAGTTAAATTTGCAATTAGAATGTCTAGTCCTTCTCCGTATATTCCTAATGGTTGTTTGCGGCTTTCGACAGATACGCCTCTCAATGCTTCTGTATTTGCAGTGTAAATGGAGAAATTTTTTAAACTTATATAAATATCATCTGGAATAAATAAGTACTTCATTATTTTGTTTATAAAAGAATTTCTTGAGTCTTGTTTTGTGTCTCTGCTTATTTCAATGCTATTTAATTTTTCCAATAATTCTTTAAATGAATCATTGGTAATAGAATCGTATTTTGAATGCATTAAATCATTTCTTTTCTTTCTTTCAATATCTCTTTTATTTTGTGAATAATCAATATTTTTTTCTGTCCATTCAGAATATATGCTAGTACCTGTAGATATTAAAACAGTGTCATCTTCTAATATTTCTTCTCCTTGTTGATAAGTAAATTTTACTGTGAATTCGTTTTTTGGTTTCTTATACATAAATGAGCTGAATGTAAGCGAGGGCATAGCAACTCGAATGCCTTTGCTTGTTAAGCCATCTGGATTTAGATCTTGGCTTTTTGCAGCGCTTAGCATCGCAACAGCTTCTAATATGTTGCTTTTCCCGCTTCCATTTGCGCCAATAAATATATTGACTCTACCCAAATCAATTTTTTCTGAATAAATTGATTTGAAGTTCTCTATTGTTAAAGACTGTAGCATGTCCTGTTTTTTTTGCAAGAAGCAATTTTATTTCTAATAAGTTACGCCCCCACCTTCTCCTCACTCCCCAGCTCCGCCAGAATCCGCTTGGCGGCCTGCACGGACTTCACCTCGTCGATGCTGACGATGAGCTGTTCCTTGCGCTCCTTCATGGAGGCGGTGCGGCTGTGGGTCTGCACGTAGTTGAGGATGTTGCCGAACTGCTCGCCTTGGAAGAAGTCGGCGTTGTCGAGGGCGGGGATGTAGCCTTTGAGCAGGTTTTTCTTGAGGGTGAGCTTCTCGAAGCCGGCCTGGCAGGCCTGCCAGCGCAGCTTCACGATGTCGGCGAGCTGCTCGACCTCGGCGGGCAGGGGGCCGAAGCGGTCCACCATGCCGGCAATGAGCTTGCGCAATTCCTCGGGGTTTTTGGCGCGGTCCAGCTTGCTGTAGAGCTGCAGGCGCTCCGACACGCTGCTCACGTAGGCGTCGGGAATCAGGATCTGCAGGTCGGTTTCGATGTTGCACTCCTTGGGGCCCTTGGTGCCCACGGCGCTCTGGAGGCGGCCGGTCGTGTCGCCGAGGAACAGCTCCTTGAACTCGGTTTCCTTCAGCTCGGTCACGGCCTCGTCGAGAATCTGGTGGTAGGTTTCGTAGCCCAGGTCGTTGATGAAGCCCGACTGCTCGCCGCCGAGCAGGTTGCCGGCCCCGCGGATGTCGAGGTCGCGCATGGCCACGTTGAAGCCCGCGCCCAGGTCCGAAAACTCTTCCAGGGTGCTCAGGCGCTTGCGGGCGTCGCTCGGGAGGCCGGCCACGGGCGGGGTGAGCAGGTAGCAGTAGGCCTTCTTGTTGGAGCGGCCCACGCGGCCCCGCATCTGGTGCAGGTCGCTCAGGCCGTGCAGGTGGGCGCGGTTGATGATGATGGTGTTGGCGTTCGGGATGTCGAGGCCCGACTCGATGAGGTTGGTGCTCACCAGCACGTCGTACTCGCCGTCCACGAACTTCATCATGCGCTTTTCGAGCTGGTCGCCCTCCATCTGCCCGTGAATGTAGGTGATGCGGGCGTCGGGCACGAGGCGCAGGATCATGGCCGCCATTTCCTCGATGTCCTTGACGCGGTTGTGCACGAAGAACACCTGCCCCCCGCGCTTCAGCTCCCGGGCCACGGCATCGCGGATCAGGATTTCGTCGAATACGTGCAGCTCGGTCTGCACCGGCTGGCGGTTGGGCGGGGGCGTGGCAATGACGGACAAATCCCGCGCCCCCATGAGCGAGAAGTGCAGGGTGCGCGGAATCGGCGTGGCCGAGAGGGTCAGCGTGTCCACGTTCACCTTCAGCTCCTTGAGCTTGTCCTTGGTCTTGACCCCGAACTTCTGTTCTTCGTCGATGATGAGCAGCCCCAGATCCTTGAACTTGATGTCCTTGTTGGTGAGCCGGTGGGTGCCGATGAGGATGTCGGTTTTGCCCTCGGCCACCCGGCCCAGCGTTTCCTTAATCTGCTTGGTGGTCTTGAAGCGGTTCACGTACTCGACCGTCACGGGCAGATTGCTCAACCGCTCGCGGAAGGTTTTGTAGTGCTGCATGGCCAGGATGGTGGTGGGCACCAGGATGGCGGCCTGCTTGCCGTCGGCCACGGCCTTGAAGGCGGCGCGGATGGCAATTTCGGTTTTGCCGAAGCCCACGTCCCCGCAGATCAGGCGGTCCATGGGGTGGGGCACCTCCATGTCGCGCTTCACGTCCTCGGTGGCCTTGGCCTGGTCGGGAGTGTCCTCGTAGATGAACGAGGATTCCAGCTCGGCCTGCATGAATGAGTCGGGGGCGAAGGCGTGGCCGGGGGCGGTTTTGCGCTTGGCGTAGAGCCGGATCAGCTCGGCGGCAATGTCCTTGACCTTTTTCTTAACCGACCTCTTCTTGTTTTCCCACTCCGGGGAGCCCAGCTTGCTCATGGTCGGCGGCGTGCCCTCGGCCCCGCTGTACTTGGCAATCTTGTGCAGGGCGTGGATGCTTACGGTCAGAATATCGTCGTCGCGGTACACCAGGCGGATGGCTTCCTGCATATGCCCGTTGATTTCGACCTGGGTGAGGCCGGCGAAGCGGGCAATGCCGTAGTCCTGGTGGGTCACGTAGTCGCCGGGGCTGAGCGTGCGCAGCTCCTTGAGGGTGAGAGCCTTTTTCTTGGAGAACTTCTTCGCTTCCTGTGCGCGATAGAACCGCTCGAACAGCTGGTGGTCGGTATAGACTACGAGCTTCATCAAATCGTCCACGTAGCCCTCGCGCAGGGCCAGGAGCATATGCTGGAAGGGCACGTTGTTGTCCAGCTCGTCGAAGATGGTGCGCAGCCGGTCAGCCTGCCGCACCGAGTCGGCGGCAATGATGCTGACGTAGTTTTTGCTGGCGTTGTCGTGCAGGTTCTTCACCATGCGGTTGAAGTCCTTATTAAAGGAGGGCTGGGGCCTGGCCTCGAAGCTGAACTCCTCGGCCCCGGTCTTGAAGTGAAACCGCTTGCCGAACTCCACCACCGGGAAGTTCTCAAGCAGCTTCCGGAACGACTTGCCCGTTTCGAACAGCTGCTCGGGCTTGCTCACAATCTGCATCCCGGCGGCTCCCGCCAGCAACTCCTGGAATCCCGCGTCGGCCTTCTCAAACGACTCGGTCACAATGTCAATCGTCTGGCGCACGTCCTTCACCCACACCGCCGTGTGCCGGGGCAGAAAGTCCAGAAACGCCTCCCGGGTTTCCTGGAGCAGCTTAGTCTGCACGTTGGGGATGATGCTGACCTGCTGCTTCTGCTCCACCGAAAGCTGGCTCTCGGGGTTGAAGGTGCGGATAGTTTCGACCTCGTCGCCGAACAGCTCGATGCGGTAGGGCAGCTCGTTGGCGTAGGAGAAGATGTCGACGATGCCCCCGCGCACGGCAAACTGCCCGGCCTCGTACACGAAGTCGGTGCGCTCGAAGTCGTACTCGGCCAGCATGTCGCTGATGAAGTTCACGTCGAGCTTCTCGCCCACCTTTACTAAGAAGGTGTTTGCTACTAGGCTCTTGCGGTTGATGACCTTCTCGAATAGGGCTTCGGGGTAGGTGACAATGAGGGCGCCGGAACCCCTCCCCAACCCCTCCCCAAAAGGGAGGGGCTTTTCAACGTCCTTCCCAGATATTTTGTCGGCTGGCTCCCCTCCCTTTCGGGGAGGGGTTGGGGGAGGGGTCCGCGTGTTCAGCCGATTCAGCACCTCGGCCCGCATGAGCACGTTAGCGTTTTCCGTCTCGTCGAAGTGGTAGGGGCGCTTGTAGGAGCTGGGGAAGAGCAACGGATCCTGCTCGGGCAGCAGGTGCTGGAGGTCGGCCAGGAAGTAGGCGGCCTCGTCCTTGTCGTGCAGCACGAACAGGTGGTGCTGCTCCGGGAACAGGCCGTGCATAGCGGCGGCCACCACGGCATCCTGGCTGCCCACCAGGCCGCGCAGGTGCAGGCGGGGCAGGTGCTCATCCGGTTTAGCTTCGCCGGCGGGGCGCAGGGAGTGGCGCGTGGCCGGGTTCAGGCGGGCCCCCACGGTCAATACGGTCGGGTCGAGGCGGTAGAGCTGGAGGAAGTCGGTGACCTTCAAAACGCAGAAAGGCTAGGAGGGAGGCAAAAGGAACAGCCCGGCCAGGAGAATATCCGGTCGGGCCAACGGCAGAAACTGTGGTATGCAATACCGCCCGCAAGGTCCGAAAGTTTCCGCGGGCGGCCGAATGCTTGCGTTACGCCGGGGTTTCGCTACTTTCGTTTCCTGCCGCCCCGAGTGCCCCGCTCCAATCCCCCCAATTTCCTGTTGCGCATGGACCCTACCCGTAACCCCGCCGAGGATACTGATTTCGATTTCGACGCCTGGGTGCGCTGGCAGCGGCTACACCACGCCTGGCAGCACGTAGCGGCCAGCCGCCATGCCGCGGCCGGCTACCGGCCGCCGCTGGCAGTTGAAGCACCCGCCGAGCCCGAGGTTGTGTATCTGCTGCCCGTGCCTAACTAAAGCTCCGTCCACGCATTTTTGCTGAGCGCCGCCGGTCCCCGCTGCCCGGCGGCCGCGTACCTTCGCGCTTTCGTATTCCTCTTATACTCCAAAGTGCGCGGCTCTTCTCACCTGGCCATCGGCCTGATTACCGGCGTGGCCGTCGGCGGCCTTATAGCCGGCATCCCGTTTTCGCCCGCCGGTATTGCCCTGGCTGGCTTTTCGGCCCTGGCCCCCGACCTCGACCACCCCAATTCCCGCCTCAGCAAGCGCCTGGGCTTCACCCAGCAGTATGTGCGCTGGGCCTTCGTGCTGGCAGGGCTGGCGTTGGCCGGCTATACCTACAATATGCTGCCGCCCGGTCCCGAACAGCGCATGGCCTACACCGCCGCGCTGGCCTTCGGGCTGCTGGGCGTGGCCATGCAGGGCGGCTCCACCCGCAAGCTGGCGCTGCTTTTCACAGGCGCGGGTATGGTGCTGGCGGGGCTGTATTTCGGCTTTCTGTGGCTCAGTCTGCTGGGCACGTTCGTGTGCCTGGCCCCGTTCACCACCCACCGCTCCTGGACGCACACCATCTGGGCCACCGGCCTGTGGACCTACATCGGCTACCTGGCCAACCAGAACCTGGGCTGGCACGGCGTGGCGCACTACGCCGGCGCGGGCTACGCCTCCCATCTGCTCGCCGATTCGCTCACCAAATCCGGAGTGCGGTGGTTTCTGCCCCTGTCAGATTATTCGTTTAAGCTCCCGCTCATCTCCACCGGGTCGGCGGCGGGCAACGTGCTGGAGCTGGGCATATGCGTGGGCTATGGCCTGCTGGTGCTGGGGCTGGTTATCGGAAGAATGCAGTTCTAGCCTTTTAATACTGTTCAGCTTGTTTTCAGTGACCCGGCCGGAGAAATCCGGAATATAAAATTTGCTGCCTCTACCAGGTCTGTTGCAAGTTTATGTATGACTGAATTGCAAGAAAAGAAGAAAAGTGTTGTGCCGCTGCCGCTGAAAACCAACCGTAACTTGGTCATTGAAGCCCGTTTGGCTTAAGCATAGGATTAAAGCACGATAGGGGAAAACTTGCTTCACCAATATTAAGCTGTTAGCTTAGCGTCCTACTGGATAATTGTCAGGACTATATAACTCCGCAACAGCACAGTTGTATATATCAGATTTTTACGATATATTTTATTTAATATTGTGAAAGCAAGTAAGTACTTCAGGGAGGGAAGGACATCCAACTATTGAAGGCAATAGTTACAGAGTCATTAACTGCTTATGGTCAGCCGGCTTGCTGCTGTCTGAATATCTATAAAACGTCTGCCGCTATGATATGGCCCGCCCTATCGGGGCCGCGCCCGCTCAGCCTCGTTTGAGCTGTCAGAAAGCGTCGCTTTGTATCTTTGACCAGCCTGGTGGTTACCAGGCACCCCGCCCTACCCTACGCTTGCACACCTTTTTTTGCGCTCACAAACCAGTTTCCTTGTATGAACCAGATGAATAGCCCCCTGATCAGGATCGGTGTCTTCTACGACGGCAATTATTTCCTGAAAATCAGTGATTACTACTACTTCCAGCACGAGCGTAAGGCCCGCATCAGCATGGAAGGCCTCCACGAGTACATCCGCCACCAAGTGGCAGAGGAAGAGGACGTGGACGTGCGCCTGAGCCAGATTATCGACGCGCACTTCTTCCGCGGCCGCCTCTCGGCTACCGAAGCTCGCGACAAGGACCGCCTGTTTCACGACCGGCTGCTCGACGATATTCTCATGAATATGAGCATCACCACCCACTACATGCCCCTGAAAACCCGCGACGGCCGGTTGCAGGAAAAAGGTGTGGATGTGTGGCTGGCCCTGGAAGCCTTCGAGCTGGCCATGCACAAGAGCTTCGATGTGATTGTGCTCATCGCCGGCGACAGCGACTACGTGCCCCTCATCAAAAAGCTCAACACACTGGGCACCCGCGTGATGCTGCTGAACTGGGACTTCAAATACGTCGATTTCAAGGGCGAAAACCGCGTTACGCGCGCCTCGCAGCAGCTTTTGGAGCACTCCACCTACCCGGTGGCCATGCACGACGTGATTGATAACGGCCTGGCCAGCGCCGACGACCTGATCGAAAGCCTGTTTGTGAATGCGCCCGAGCCGGCTTCGTACCCCAGCGTGAAGCCGCTGCGCCCCACCGGCCCCACGGCCGCTGGTCCGGTTGGCACCGTGGGCATCAGCACCATCAAAAACCTGAAAAACGGGTTCGGATTCGTGGTAATGCCGCCTAACAACCTGTTCTTCAGCTACGCCGATATGGCCGAAGGCGACTTCAACGACCTGCGCGAAGGCGACTGGGTGGAGTTCACCGTGGGCCGCAACCACCGCGACGAGGACTGTGCCCGCAACGTGCGCAAGGCCCAGGCCCCCATCGAAGGCGACGACTACGAGGAAGAAGAGGAGTCGGAAGAGCAGGAGCACGAATCAGCCGGCTCGCCGGAGCGCGTGTAAGCAGATTCCGTTAATTAATTAGGATACCAGGCCGTTTTGAAAAAACCGCCGGATGCCCTGCCGCGAGGCCGGCGCGTCCGGCGGTTTTTTTGAGCTAATACGGCCGGCTATTCGCCGCTGTCGGCATCGGGGAAGAGCAGGTGGTGGAAGTCGCGCTTGTCGGCGGGGTAGCGGTTGAAGGTGCCCAGGCCGCGGGCCACCACTAGGTTGCGGGCGGGGCAGGCAATGTCGGCGGTGGCTACCACCAGCGTTTTGCCAGTGTGCTCTACCCGGCCGCGGGCCACTAGCTCGTCGTGCAGGCGCACGGGGTGCAGGTAGTTGATCTTGAACTCGACGGTAGAAACCAGCTCGCCAGCCGTGAAGGCCAATGATAGCGCCGCCGCTCCCAGGGCCGCATCCATCAGTCCGGCCAGCACGCCGCCGTGGCAGGTGCCGGGCGAGGAAAGGTGCTCGGGCCGTATGGTCATGCTGTAGTCTACCTGGCCGGGAGCCGTCACGCTCAGCACCATGCCGTTGGCCTGGCCGTACTGGTTTATCTGGTTGTAGATGGCCACGAGTGTGGCTACATCGGGAAGCTGTTCCATAGAAAAAAAATGGGCTGGATATTGGCCGAAAAGTTATGTTTCTTTACCGGATAAGCCTCTGTCTTCGCTCATGCTCCAGCCAGTTACCTTCGCCGAGTTTTATCCGCGCTACCTGCGCGAGCACAGCCGCCGGGGCACCCGGGTGCTGCATTTCGCTGGTACCACGCTGTTTTTGGTGGCGGCGGTACTGGCTGTAGTGCAGCAGCGTCCGGCGCTGTTGCTGGCGGGCATTGTGGCCGCCTACGGCTTTGCCTGGGTTGGTCATTTTTTTGTGGAGCACAACCGGCCGGCTACTTTTCAGCACCCGTGGTTTTCCTTGTGCGGCGACTTTCGAATGTACTTCGACTTGCTGCGCGGCCGGGAGCGGTTTTAGAGAGCCTTGCGCATCAGAAAGTGCCGGATGCTGCCAAACAGCGTGTGCGACGGGGCCACCACCGCGTAGCCCAGCCGTGTATAAAACGGCACCGCCGCCTCGCGGGCGTGCAGCACGCACTCCGCGAAGCCCTGCCGGCGGGCCTCCGCTTCCAGCGCTTCCAGCAACTGGCGGCCCACGCCGTGCCCCTGCCACGCGGGAGCCACGGCCATGAAGCGCACCTGGGCCTGGGCGGGGCCGCCGGGGCTCAGGCGGCCCACGCCGGCCAACTGCCCATCGGGGGTGTGGAGCATGAGGTGCCGGGTGGTGGGCGCGTCGTCGTCGTCGGCGCGCTCCGAGCCTTCGGGCTGGTTCCAGGGCTGGCGCAGCACCTGGTAGCGCAGGTGGTAGTAGGCCGCAAAATCGGCGGGGGAGCGGGGTGGGGCGAGCAGAAAGGACATGGCGGAAGCAGTTGGGCAGCGGAAAGAACGGAAGCAAAAGCGCAGTTTCGGGGCCGGGCTGTTTAACGCTGTACGTAAACTCCTACCTTTGACCCATCGGCTCCCGCCGCCACCGGCAACGGGGCCTCTATGATCTTCCTCTCACCTAAGTTACTGCTTATGGCCTCCTTCGACATTGTGAGCAAAGTAGATCCGCAGACTCTCGAAAATGCGGTGAACACGGCCCAAAAAGAACTCCAGACCCGCTATGATCTGCGCGATACCAAGGGCGGCATGGAGCTGAATAAAAAGGACAATACCATTCTGCTTTCCTCCGAAAACTCGATGCGGGTGAAGGCGCTGGAAGACATTCTTCTCGGCCGCATCGTGAAACAGGGCATCGACGGCACCGCCCTCGACTTTTCGGCCGAGGAGCAGGCCAGCGGGGCGCTGGTGAAGAAGCTCATCAAGGTGCGCGCCGGCGTGGACAAGGAAGCCGGCCGCAAAATCACCAAGGCCATCAAAGATGCCAAGGTGAAGGTGGAAGTGCAGATGCAGGACGACCAGATGCGCGTATCGGCCAAGAAAATCGACGATCTGCAGGCCGCCATTGCCGTGCTGCGCCGCACCGACATCGGCCAGCCCCTGCAGTTTGTGAATATGAAAAGCTAGGCTTAGTGAGATGGTGAAATGGTGAGTTTGATGTTCAAGCTGCACCAACTGCGCCACTGACGCCATCAGAACATCAAACTCACTATCTCACCATTTCACCATCTCACCTTTTCCCTGTGTTTGACATTTCTGCCTTTTCCAGCCCCCATACGTGGATTAGTCTGCTCACGCTGACGTTCATGGAAATCGTGCTGGGCATCGACAACATCATTTTCATCTCCATTGTGGTGAACCGGCTGCCGCAGGAGCAGCAGAAGCGCGGGCGCACCATCGGGCTGCTGCTGGCGCTGCTGTTCCGCATCGGGCTGCTGCTGAGCATCACCTGGATTGTGGGCCTGAAAACCCCACTCTTCACCCTGGATGTGCCGTTTCTGGAGCCCCACTTCGCCGTGTCGGGCCGCGACCTGATTCTGCTGGCGGGCGGCTTGTTTTTGCTGGCCAAAAGCACCACCGAGATTCATACCAAGCTGCAGGGCGAAGAAGAGGAAGCCAGCGCCGGCAAATACGACAGCCTGCTGCGCGTGATCCTGCAGATCATCGTCATCGACATCGTCTTCTCCTTCGACTCGATTCTGACCGCCGTGGGCCTCGTGGATAATGTGCTGGTGATGATTCTGGCCGTTATTGCCGCCATGGGCGTGATGCTGGCCTTCTCGGGCTACATCGCCGACTTTGTGAACAACAACCCCACCATCAAGATGCTGGCCCTCTCGTTCCTGATCATGATTGGGGTGCTGCTGGTAGCCGAGGCATTCCACCAGGAAATCCCGAAGGGCTACGTGTACTTCTCCATGTTCTTCTCGTTGATCGTGGAAACGCTGAACATGCGCCTGCGCAAGAAAGCCGCCCCCGTGCACCTGCGCGACTCGCAGTTCGACTAAGCGCAACGGCGGCTGTCAATGTTCGCTGAAAGCCCACCGATCCGGCGCTGTTTGCGTGCCAGGTCGGTGGGTTTTTCGTTGTAGTCAGTGGTGCCACATTTCGTAGAGGGTGATGCCCAGCAGCAGTACGCTGCACAGGCCAAAGCCCAGCCGGTAGTCGGGGTTCAGGCGCGGCCAGAGCGTGAGGGTTGCCAGCACGCCCAGGCCCAGCGGCACCAGCCAGGCCAGGTCGGCGTAGATGGTGTCGGTTTTGATGGCGTGCCGGGCGGACGGGCGCTGCGCCTGCAGGGCCTTGCGCCACAGCGGCGTGCGGCGCACCAGCACCGTTTCGCCCACACCCACCGCCGTGTCGCTGTCGAAGCTGCCTCGCTCGGTGTGGTGGATGAAGTAGACGTGCGGCTGGGGGTAGCGGCCGGCGGTGTAGTACACATCGGCCGTTAGCACCCGCACGTGCTCGGTATGCACCCGCGCCAGCAGCCAATCGGCCAGCAGGCTGGCGCTGAGCAGCACGCCCAGCAGCATAACGGGCCGCAGTACTCGCAGCATCCGGGCATACTGCGCGGCGTAGCGCTCCTGCACGCTCAGCGGCCGCCGGCGCACGGGCACCGGCCGGGGCATCGTTGGGGTGGTGGTTGAAGTGGCGACTGACGAGGGCGCGGGCGGGTTGCGCCGCACCCAAAGCAGCGCATCGTAGCCAGCGCGGCGGCGGGCATCGCTCAATACCTCATACGCTTCGTTTACCAGCAGGTAGCGGGCGTGGGCGGCCGGGTCGGGGGTACGGTCGGGGTGGGTGAGGAGCACTAGGCGGCGGTAGGCCCGCCGTATCTCCTCGGCGCTGGCACCTTCGTCCAGGCCCAGGGTCTGGTAGTGCGTGGTCATGCCTGCGGTGGCGGCAGCGGCTGGCTGGCCGCCGCCACGGCCGCTGTCTGGTCCTGCACGCGGCGGGCGGCCAGCTCCAGCAGCCGGCGGTTCACTTCGCCGCGGTGCCGGCGGTATAAGTCGGTTTCCGGGCCGGTAAGCAGGCCGGTTATCAGCCCGATGATGGTGTAGCGCAGCTTCACGTTGCGGGCCAGCAGCTCGGCCACCAGGCGCTGCTGCTCTACCACTGCGGCACCCGCAAAGGCTATGTGGTGCTCCCGCACAAAATCGGCTACGGTGAGCAGCAGCCGCTCATTCTGCAGCTTGAGCACCGGCCGGAGCGTGCGGTGCAGAAAGTCGCCGAGGGTGGCATCCGGCGCGGCCGGCAGCGTGGTGACCACCACGGGCCGCAGAGCCAGCAGGGCAGTATCGAGGTCGGAGAGAAGCAGGGAGTCGGGCATGAGGAGGAGAAGATACCTGTTGACGATGGGGAATAACAGAATCTTTCAGTCAATAAACCGCTTCAACAAAAAAAGTCCGCCCGGCGCGGAGCCGGACGGACTTTTTATTTGCTGCACTGCAGGCTGTGAGGCTGCTTAGTGCTGCACCATTACCTTCTTGGTGATGGTGCCTTCCGAAGTTTTCAGGCGTACTACATACAGGCCGTTGGCAAGCTCCGTCGTGTTCAGACGAATGCCTTCCTGCTGCATGCGAGCGGCCGGAACCGAAGTGGTCTGCACGGTTTTGCCCATCACGGTGAGCAGCGTCACCTGTACCGGCACCGAGCTGTTTACCTGCGTGCGTACCGTCAGCTGATCCTGCGCCGGGTTTGGATACACTTCCAGCAGATTCTCATTGATGGCATTCTTGGCGCTAAGCGTCACGTTTGGCGGCAGCGAGAAGCCGGCGCGGTTGTCGGTGAGGGAGTTGCTGCTGCCCTGCACGGCGTTGAAGCCCATGCCACGACGAGCAAACACCTGCCAGATCAGACCGGAGTTAGCGTGGTTGTTGTTGATGCTGTCAGCTTTCAGGATAGCGTCGCGGCCATCGAGGAAGCCGGGGCTGCACTTCTGAATTTTGCAACCATCCAGCACCAGCTGCAGGCACTTGTTGTTGCCGCCGGTAGCAGCCGTCAGGTTGGCATTGTAGCCATACTGATTGATGAAGGCCCAGTTCAGATCCCAGAGCACCGTGGCCCAAACTTCACCGATGTCATGGGTTTCCGTGTATTGGCTACCTACGTAGGCATACGTGTGGTCGTTCTGCCGGAAATCGGTGGTGTAAGGCTTGCGGCGGATACCGGCTCCGTTGACGGGCAGGTTTACCACATAGTTGCCGATGCCGCGCGGGGTAGTGCCCACGTCGCCGGGCTTGGTAGTCATCCACAGGCCGAAAAAGTCGCTCCAGCCTTCGCCCATCTGCTCGGCGTTGCCCAGGCAAGCGCCGGTGCCGCCGCCGGTCAGGCGGTTAGAAATGCCGTGGCCGTATTCGTGAGCTACGATGCCGCTGTCGAAGTCGCCATCGGGGCCCGCGCCGCCGGTAGCACCTACCGTTACGGTGCCGCCGCCCGCCAGAATGGCTTTCAGCTGGTCGCCAATGGCTTTGGTTACGAACACCGACGGAATGCGGATGCCAATGCTGTCGGGCGCAGCGCCCGTCATGCCGTTCGGAGTAGCCGTCACCAGGCTATCCACTATTACGGCCATGCGGGCCCCGGCATCCTGGGCAAATTTCACCTTAGAGGCAAATGTACATTTGCCGCGGTCAATCACGGCTACGTTGCCGTTCAGAGCAGTTGGGTTCAGTAGCGGGCCGTTGCAGCCGCGCGAGGGCTTCGTCGAGCCATCATTCACCAGCACCAGGTTGCCGCGATACGTGCTGCCCAGCGAGTTTACGGTGCGGCCGAAATCAGCCAAGCCGGCCGGATACGTGCCGGCCACCGAAGCCGGAGCCGTTACGATGAGCGTGCCCGGCGCGGCGCTCCAGGTGAACATCTGCATCTTGCCGCGGGTGCCATCGGGCGGCGTGGCGAAGTTGGCGTTGTTGGTGCCGGCCCCATCCTGGGCTTCGGCCTTCACCTGGTCGGTGCCCAGACCCAGGTTGGTGTAGTTTTTCTGCTGGAAGTTGGCGGCGGCCTCCGTGAAGCCTTTCACCTGCATCACGTCGTGCATGATGTTGTTCCAGTAGAACAGGTTCACCACGGCGGCAGACAGGTTTCCTACCGGGCGCTGGGCCGCGTCGTAGGGGAAGTTGAATTCCAGGTTGGTGCCGCCGTCGGGGCTTACGTTCTGGCCGGGAATGTAAAGGTTGCGGTTGGCGCGGTCGTCATAGGCGTGCACGTTGTTGCCGCGAGTGATGGTGTACTCGGGGCCGGCAATGCCGTTATCATCGTGCCAGCCGAAAGGCGAGGCCGTGGCGTTGGCAGGAGCCACCACCACCTGCCGGGCACCGTGAATCGGGCTTTCGATGGTGATTGGCCACACGTTGTAGCTGTTGGGCACGCTCACCTTGCTGGCGGTGGCTGGCACCACTTCCGGCCAGTTCGGCGTTTTCAGAGCCCGCTCCGTGAGCTGGGAAAAGGTTACCGGCTCGTGGGTGGTGTAGGAAATCTTGTTCACGAACGCGCCGGTGCGGGCATCAATGCGCACGGCCCACACGTCGTCGCTGGCCAGGGGCCACAGCAGCACGTCGTATACCAGCTGCAGCTCGCCGCTGGCCGTGGGCAGATACATCAGCTTGGCCTTGATGTTCTCCTGCGAGATGCCGCCGTCGTTGAAGGTGAGGCCTTCGGCGGGCGTTTTTTCCTGCTCGGCCCGCAGGCTGGTGGGGGCCGCTACCTGCAGGGCGCGGGCCGCGGCCGCTACGGCCTGGGCCGGCGTGAGGGTGGGCGTGGTGGCACGGGCACTGGTGGCCACGTTGGGCAGGAAGCTGCTGTGCAGCGCCGTGATTTTGCCGTCGCGGGCTACGTGGGCATCAGCCACGGCATTGAGCACTTCAATGCCGGCGTGGCGCTGGCGCAAGTAGATGTGCGTCAGGCCGTTGTGGGCATCCGTGTACTGGTTGGTTACGGCCGGATTGCTCAGGTCGGCCTCGCTCAGCCCTAGCTGGGTGCGCTGCGCCGAAAGTTGGGTGAGGGCGCGGGACAAGGGCGCATTCTGAGCCGAGCCCAGGGCCGGCACGGCCAACAATGCTGCCAGTGCCAGTGCCCGATACCCGGACGTAGTAGAAGTTGACTTCATAGAAAAATGGAGGGATGAAAATGAAGGAATGCCCTTCGTTTCTGAGAAGAGAAGCGGAGGGCTGTTCCAAATTTACACACTGATCCGGATAAATCATCATCAGCAGAAAGGCAGCAGATAATTATTTTGGGTTAGTTGTCGGTTGGAAGGGCAAGGAGTTGATAAATGGCTGGTAGTACGGGTTTTGCGAGAAATAATCCCCGAATTTTATCCTGATATCGGCGCCGGCGGGGGCGTGCCCGGCTCCGGGCTTGGGCGGCCGGATGCAATGCCGTAGCTTTAGGTGGCGGATATACCACTGCCGCCCCAAACTTCTTGGTGTCACTTTCCCTTATGATGAAAAAACTACTCCTGCTGCCGGCGCTGCTGCTGGCGGCCTGGCACCCTGCCCAGGCGCAAACCTTCGTGAAAGATCCTGCGCCGGCACCGGCCACCGTCTGCTACGCGCGGGCCGAGGACATGCACACCAAGCTGGCGCTGCCCGCCGCCTACCTGGAGCGGCAGCGCACCGGCCGCCGCGGCAGCAGCACCGCCGCCAACATCGAGGTGACGTACACCGGCTTCACGCCCCAGGCCCGGGCGGCCTTTCAGCACGCCGTGGAAATATGGGAGTCGGTACTGGTATCGCCCATCACCATTCGGGTGCAGGCCACCTGGACGCCGCTGGGGGCCGGCGTGCTGGGCTCGGCCGGCGCTACGGCCTATTATAACGACATGAGCGGGGCCACGCGCAGCGGGGTGCTGTATCCGGTGGCGCTGGCCGAAAAGATTGCCGGCCAGGAGCTGAACCCCACCACCGCGCCCGACATCAACGCCCGCTTCAGCAGCAGCTTCAACTGGTACTACGGCCTCGACGGCAATGTGCCGGCCGGGCAATACGACCTGGTTTCGGTGGTGCTGCACGAGCTGGGGCACGGGCTGGGCTTTCTGGCCGCCACCAGCTACAGCGGCGGCGCGGGCACCTACGGCACGCCGCCTTCCGTGTACAGCACTTATATGGAGAACCTGAGCGGACAGGCCCTCACAAACCCGGCTTTGTTTCCGAATCCTTCCACGGCACTCGGGGCGCAGCTCACCAGCGGACAGGTATATTTTAACAGTAACCTGGCCAAGGCCGTGAATGGCGGCGTGCGGCCGCGGCTGTACGCGCCGGCCACCTACTCGGCGGGCTCCAGCATTTCGCACCTCAACGAGGCCACGTACCCGGCCGGCAACATCAACTCGCTGATGACCCCGCAGATTGGCGCGGCGGAGGCGATGCACAACCCGGGCCCGCTCACGCTGCGCATGTTCGATGAAATGGGCTGGTTCAATACCGCCATCCGGCACACCAAGCTGCCCGATTCCGAAACGGCGCAGAACTTTACCGTGCAGGCCACGCTGGTCACCGACGGCACCATCACGCCCGGCTCGGTAAAGCTCCACTACGCCATCGACAACGGGGCGCTGACGGTCGTGCCCATGACCACTACTGGCGGCCTGAGCTACCAGGGCGTCATTGCCAACCCCGGCCTGAACCACACGGTGAGCTACTACATTGCCGCCGCCGACAACGAAACCGGCCGCACTTACACCGCCCCCGCTACCTATCAGCCCAGCGTGAGCACCGTGGCCCGCTACTCCTTCGTGGTGGGGCCCGATGCCGTGGCGCCCGTGGTGCAGCACAAGCCCCTCACGTACCTGTTCACCTCGCAGCTGCCCTACCAGCTGTCGGTGCGCGCCACCGATAACGTGGGCGTGGCCAGCGTGACGGTGGAATATGCGGTGAATGGCGTGGCCCGGCCCGCTCTCACCCTCGCCCGCGAGGCCAGCACCAGCACCTTCAGCGGCCCCATCAGCACCACGGCCGGCCCCCTCGTGGCCGGCGACGTGCTGACTTACCGCATTGTGGCCCGCGACGCGGCGGCCAGCGTGAACCAGGCCCAGACCCCGGTTTATTCCGTGAATATCGTGGCCTTCAAGCCAGCGCAGATAGGTTACACCAACAATCTGAACAATACGACTCCGGTTGATTTCGTGGGTGAAGGCTTCACCATCACGCAGCCGGCCGGCTTCAGCAATCGAGCCATTCACTCCGACCACCAATACGCCGATGATACTACGCTGATTTATCAGCTGCTGGTGCCTATCCGCATCGTGTCGTCGCCCGTTGTTATGTCGTTTGAGGAAATTGTGCTGGTGGAGCCCGGCGAGCCCGGCAGCGTGTTCCCCACCGAGGCGTTCTACGACTACGTGGTGGTAGAAGGCAGCACGGACAACGGCGCGACCTGGCTACCCGTGGCCGATGGCTACGATGCCCGCCTGCGCCCCAACTGGCTCAGCACCTGGAACAGCAGCACCACCGCCGCCGGCAACTCCAACGGCGTGGGCACCCCGGCCTTGTTCAGCACGCACACCTTCGATCTGGCTTCCCGCTTTCCGCTGAACTCCGAAGTGCGTCTGCGCTTCCGCCTCTATGCCGACCCCGGCGCCCACGGCTGGGGCTGGGCCATCGACAATATTTACATTCAGAACATCGTGACGAGCGTGGCCGCTGACCTGAAAGCCACCGGCGGCCTGAGCATCTATCCGAACCCCAGCGCGGGCAAGTTTTCGGTGCGGGCCAGCTTCGCTAAGCCGACCACGGGCCTGGAGCTGCTCGTGCGCAACAGCCTTGGTCAGACGGTGTACCGCCAGCCCGTGCCCGCCGCCACCGGCCAGCTCGACCTGCCCGTGGACCTGAGCCAGTTCGCCAACGGCCTCTACCAGGTCAGCCTCGGCCAGCCCGGCGACGCAGCCACCCGCAAGGTGCTGATTCAGAAGTAAGCCTTTTTGTTGGGTAAGAAAAAAGCGGCCCTTCCGAAAGCAGGGGCCGCTTTTTTTGTGCTGACTGTCAGGCTGAGAAAGAGGGGTTACTGCCAGCCGCCGCCCAGGGCCCGGTACACATTCACGGAGGCTTGGAGCTGCTGCAGGCGGGTTTCAACAAGGTCAAACTTCGATTCCAGGGCCTCGCGCTGGGTGAAGAGCACCTCGGTATAGTCGGCGCGGGCGGAGCGGAACAGGCTGTTGGAGATTTCCACCGACTGGTTGAGGGCGGCCACTTCCCGGGCCTTCGCGTCGTAGCTTTTTTCCAGGTTGCTCAGGTTGGAAAGCTGGTTGCTCACCTCCACGTAGGCGTTCAGCAGGGTCTTTTCGTAGCGGTACACGGCCTGGGTCTGCAGGGCGTTGGCGTTGAGATACAGTGCCTTGATGCCGTTGCGGTTCACCAGCGGCGCGGCTAGGTCGGCTCCCAGGCCGAAGAGCAAGGATTGGGGCGTCGTCACGAGCAGGCCGGGGGTGAAGGCGGCCAGGCCGGCGGCCCCGGTCAGGCGCAGGGCGGGATAGAAGCTGGCGCGGGCCACCTGCACATCGAGCTTGGCGGCGGCCAGCTGCTGCTCGGCCTGCCGGATATCGGGGCGGTTGGCCAGGAGCTGGGCGGGCAGCCCGGCCGGGACGGCGGGCGGCAGCAGGCTGTTGAACGCCTCGTCGTGGCGAACTACGGGCTGCGGGTAGCGGCCGGCCAGGTAGTTGAGCCGGTTCTCGGTTTCGACGATGCGCTGCTCCAGCCGAAACTGCAGGGCGCGGGAGTGCTGCACCTGGGCCGCGAAGCGCTGCACGGCCAGCTCGGTGGTGCGGGCCGCTTCTTTCTGCAGCTTCACCAGCTCCAGGGCGTTGCCTTGGATGCCGACGTTCTGCCGCACGATGGCCAGCTGGTTGTCGAGGGCCAGCAGCTCGTAGTAGGAGGTGGCAATTTCGGCAATCAGGTTGGTGGTCATGAAATTTTTGCCCTCCACCGAAGCCAGGTAGCGCATAGCGGCGGCCTTGCGGGCGTTGCGCAGCTTGTGCCAGATATCCACTTCCCAGCTGGCAAAGGCGCCGAGCTGGAAGTTGGTGAGCGGGTCGGGCGTGTGGCGGCCCTCCTGAATCTCCACGTTCTCCTCCGTGGCGCCCTGCAGGGTGTAGCGGCCCACCTTTTCCACGTCGGTGCGGGCCCCCAGGCTCACGAAGGGCAGGTATTCGCCCTGGCGGATGCGGACCTCGTTGCGGGCAATTTCAATTTCCTGGAGCGTGATGTTCAGCTCCTGATTGTGCTGCAGGGCGCTGCCAATGAGGATTTGCAGGTCGGGGTCGGAGAAAAACTGCTGCCACGGCCGGCGGGCCGCGCTGGCGCTGTCAGCCGGGGTGGCGGCAGCAGTGGCGGTGGCGTAGCTGGCCGGAGTGCTGCGGCTTTCATTTTTTACCACCAGCTCGGGCGTTTTGCAGGCCCCCACGGCCAGGGCCAGGCTGGCCGCGCCGAGGCATTGATATAGTCGTTGCTTACGCATAAGGCTCCATTTCTTCCAGTTGCACCCGGGGCTCCACGCCTTCGAGAATCGGGGATTCGTTTTCGTCCCGAATCAGCTTCTTGTTGCCGGCCAGCGTGCCGAAAAAGTAGTACAGGCCGGGGATGATAATCACGCCGAACACGGTGCCGAACAGCATGCCACCCAGGGCCGACGAGCCGATGGTGCGGTTGCCGATGGCCCCCGCGCCGGTGGCCACCACCAGCGGAATCAGGCCGGCGATGAAGGCGAAGGAAGTCATCAGAATGGGGCGGAAACGCACTTTCGCCCCCTCGATGGCCGCGTCGCGGACGCTCATGCCTTCCTCGTGCTTCAGGGCCGCGAATTCGACAATCAGTACCGCGTTCTTACCCAGCAGGCCCACCAGCATTACCAGGCCTACCTGGGCGTAGATGTCGTTGGCCAGGCCAAACATCTTGATGAACAGGAACGAGCCGAATACGCCCGCCACCAGCGAGAAGATAACGGCCAGCGGCAGCAGGAAGCTCTCGTACTGCGCGGCCAGCACCAGATACACGAACACCAGCACAATCAGGAAGATGATGGTCGACTCGTTGCCGCGGCCCACCTCGTCCTTGCTCAGCCCGCCCCAGTCGATGTCGTAGCCGTGGGGCAGATCCTGGGCCACTTCCTGCACCGCCTTGATGGCCTCGCCCGAGCTGAAGCCGGGGGCCGCGCCGCCGCGGATGGAGGCCGTGGTGTACATGTTGTAGCGGTTGATTTCGTTGGCCCCCTGGGTCTTCACGATTTTCATGAAGGCCGAAAACGGCACCATCTCTCCCTTGTCGTTCTTGGCCCACATGTTCAGAATGTCCTCGGGCAGCTTGCGGTATTCGGGCGAAGCCTGCACGAACACCTTGAAAAAACGCTGGTACTTGATGAAGCCCAGCTCGTAGGTGGAGCCCACCAGAATGCTCAAGGTGTTCATGGCGTTGCCGATGCTCACGCCCTTCTGCATGGCCAGCTCGTTGTCGATTTTCAGCTCGTACTGCGGGTAGTTGGCCGAAAAGAAGGTGAACAGGCCGGCCAGCTCCTTGCGCTTTTTCAGCTTGGCCATAAACTCGGCATTCACCTTTTCCAGGGCCTTATAGTCGCCGGAATTGGTTTTGTCGAGCAGTTGGAGCTGGAAGCCGCCCGCCGCGCCGTAGCCCGGCACCGCCGGCGGCTCGAAGAACTCGATGGTTGCGCCCGGAATCTGGTGGGCCTTTTTTTCCAGGTTTTCAATGATGTCGGCAATGGACTCCTTACGCTCCGACCACGGCTTGAGGTCGAGCAACAGGGTGCCGGCGTTGGAGCCCCGGCCTTCAGTGAGCACCTCGTAGCCGGCCAGCGAGGAGATGTTGGCAATGCCGGGCACGTGCTGAGCCAAGCCGGCCAGGCGCTGCGACACGGCGTTGGTCTGCTCCAGCGTGGTGCCGGGCGGCGTCTGCACAATGGCATAGATCAGGCCCTGGTCCTCGCTCGGGATGAAGCCGGCCGGCAGTTTGGCCGTGATGGCCCAGATACCTAATCCAAAGGCAATGAGCATGGCGAAGGTGATGAGGCGGTTGGCCACAATGCGCTCCAGCAGGCCGGTGTAGGCGTTGGTCAGATTCTCGAAGCCGCGGTTGAACCAGTCAAAAAACCGCTGCAGGGGCGTTTTCTTCTTGGGCTGGCCGTGGTGGTTTTTCAGAATCATGGCGCAGAGCACCGGCGTGAGCGTGAGGGCCACCACGCCCGAAATGACGATGGCCGTGGCCATCGTAATGGAAAACTGCCGGTAGAAAATGCCCACCGGCCCGCTCATGAACGATACGGGGATGAACACCGCCGTCATCATCACGGTAATGGCAATGATGGCCCCGCTGATTTCGCCCACCACTTTGCGCACGGCATTGTAGGGCGAAAGTTGTTCCTCCTCCATCTTGGCATGCACGGCCTCAATTACCACAATGGCGTTATCGACCACAATGCCGATGGACAGCACCAGCGCGAACAGCGTAATCATGTTGATGGTGAGCCCGAAGGCCTGCATGGCGCAGAACGAGCCCACCAGCGACACGGGCACGGCCAGGGCCGGAATCAGCGTGGAGCGCCAGTCGCCCAGAAACAGAAACACCACCAGGGCCACCAGAATGAAGGCGTCGCGCAGGGTGTGAATTACGTTTTCAATCGAGGCGTCGAGGAAGTTCGACACGTCGTAGGTGATTTTGTAGTCCATGCCGGGCGGGAAGCTGGTTTTTTTCAGCTCTTCCAGCTTGGCCTTCACCTCCTTAATTACGTCGGAGGCGTTGGAGCCGTAGGTCTGCTTCAGCACGATGGCCGCCGAGGGGTACTGGTTCAGGTTGGAGTAGATGTCGTAGTATTCCGAGCCCAGCTCCACGTTGGCCACGTCCTTCAGGTGCAGGCTTTCGCCGTTGGCGTTGGCCCTGAGAATCACGTTGCGGTACTGCTCCACGTCGTTGAAGCGGCCCTGGTAGCTGAGCACGTACTCCAATGACTGGGCACTTTTGCCGTCGGCGCGGCCGATGCGGCCGGGGGAGCCGATGACGCTCTGCTCGTCCAGCGCCTTCATCACGTCATCGACGGAGATGTTGTAGGCCCGCATCCGGTCGGGCTTGAGCCATACGCGCATGGCGTACTGCCGGCTGCCCAGGATGCTAGCCCGCCCGATACCGCCCAGGCGCTGCAGCTCGGGCAGCATGTTCACCCCGGCGAAGTTGAACAGGTACTTCATGTCCGTGTTCTTGTCCTTCGAGTACAGGTTCACATACATCAGCATGTTGGGCACCACCCGGTTCACCACCACGCCCTCGCGCTGCACCAGCAGGGGCAGGCGGTTGAGCACCTGCGCAATGCGGGTATTCACGTTCACCACGGCCTGGTCGGGGTTGGTGCCCAGGTTGAACACAATCTGGATGTTGGCCTCGCCGGCGCTCACGGCGTCGGAGGTCATGTACTTCATGCCCGGCACCCCGTTCACGGCCTGCTCCAACGGAATCAGCACCGACTCGGTGAGCACCTTGGCGCTGGCCCCCGGGTAGGAGGCGCTGACCATCACCAGCGGCGGCGAAATCTCCGGAAACTGCGATGTGGGCAGCTGCAGGATGGCCAGCCCGCCCATGAGCAGGATGACGATGGAAATAACGATGGCAAAAACGGGCCGTCGAATGAATTTACTGAACATGTGCTGGGATTAGTTGTCAGTTGTTCGTTGCTAGTTGTCAGTTGTTCGTTGTTAGTTACTCGTTATCAGTTGTTAGTCAGTTACTTATTCGTGGTCTGACAACGAACAACTCACAACTCACAACTGGACCCTACTCGCTGTACACTTTCAGGTGTGAAATGACGGCCTGCGGGGCCTTGTAGTCGTAGGCCACCTTGTCGCCGTCCTTCACCTTGCGCAGGCCTTCCAGCAGAATCCGGTCGGTGGCCGTGATGCCGGACCTGATGACGTACAGGTCGGGCATTTCGGAGGCGATGCCCACTTCCTGCTGGTGCACCACGTTGTGCTTATCCACCACGAAAACGTACTTCTTCTCCAGAATCTCGAACGTGGCTTTCTGCGGGATAATCAGGGCGTGCCGCAGCGGCACAGTCATCAGCACCGAGCCGGTTTCGCCGTTGCGCAGCAGGCCGTCGGGGTTGGGAAAAGTGGCCCGGAAGGCGATGTTGCCGGTTTCGTTGTTGAAGTCGGCCTCGATGGTTTGCACGATGCCGGTTTGGTTGAACTCTTCGTTGTTGGCCATGCGCAGCTTCACGTGCGCGGCCTTGTCGCTGGCCTTGGCGTGGGCTTTATAGGCCAGATACTCGGCTTCGGGCACGTTGTAGTACACCCACATCTTGCTGTTGTCCGACAGCGTCGTGAGCAGGTCGCCCTCATCCACCAGGCTGCCCAGGCGGCCCTGAAAATGGTCCATGATGCCGTTGAACGGCGCGCGTACGGTGGTGAACTGCAGGTGCGTCCGGGCCAGGGAAACCTCGGCATTGGCCTTGTCGAATTTGGCCTGCGCCAGCGCCAGCTCGCTGCCCGACACGATGTTCTTATCGGCCAGCCGCTTGGTGTTCTGGTATTCCAGCCCCACGTAGTTGGCCTCCGCCTGCGACTTTCTCAGCTCGGCCTGATACACCGTGGGCTTGATCTGAAACATGAGCTGCCCCTGCCGCACCTGCTGCCCTTCATCCACGAAAATCTTTTCCAGGTAGCCCTTCTCCATTGCCCGCAGCTCGATGCGCTGGAAGGAATGAATCTGGGCTACGTACTCTTTGGTAATGGTGGTGTCGCGCTGCAGCGGGCTGGTTACAAGTAGCTTAATCGGCGCTTCCGCTTCCTTCTTTTCTTCTTTGCAGCCGGCTGCACAAACCAAAACACCGCAGCTCAGCAGCAGGAATACTCTTTTCATAAAAACCGTGGGTGATGTGGCAAGTGGTTGGGCAGGCATAAAAGCGTTCGGTCGGAGTAGGGCGGTTGACGACGCAAAGCAACCCCCGCTCACATGAAGCCAAAATGAAGGCGCGTCCAGGCCGGCCTGAAAACCGGGCCCGCCGCCAGGCTGGGCCGCCGGCCTGCCCCAGCGCCAAAAAGAAAGCGCCCCGCAACGAATTCGTTGCGGGGCGCGCTGGCCAATCGGCTCTGGCAGCGGCTACCGGCGGGCCGCCAGCATCTTGCTGATAAAATCCCACAGCACCACGCCGGCCGCCACGCTCACGTTGAGCGAGTGCTTGGTGCCGAACTGCGGAATCTCCACGGCCGCGTCGCACAAGGCCAGCACCTCGTCGTCCACGCCGAATACTTCATTGCCCATAATCAGGGCATAGGGCTGGTTGGCAATCGGCTGAAACCCGGTCAGATCCTGGCTCTGGTTGGTTTGCTCCACGGCCACCAGCAGGTAGCCCGCGGCCTTCAGTAGCTGCACCGCTGCCACCGTGGTAGCTGCGTATTCCCACGCCACCGACTCCGTGCTGCCCAGCGCCGTCTTAGTGATTTCGCGCTGCGGGGGCCGCCCGGTGATACCGCAGAGCCAGATTTTCTCGATGGCAAACGCGTCGGCGGTGCGGAAGGCGGCACCCACATTGTGCAGGCTGCGCACGTTGTCGAGCACGAGGGTGAGGGGGAATTTATCCGTACTTTTGAAGTCCGTCACCGAGAGCCGGTTCAGCTCTTCCATGGTTCGTTTGCGCATCGCGGAGGGGGTATTTTGCCCAAAGGTAGGAACGCGCCGGCTGGCTGACCTTGTTGGTCAACATACTTGTCATCCTGAGCCTGCGAAGGACCTTATCCCATCCGTGCGAGTCGTTGTTGTGCTGGTTATTCAACTGGCATAAGGTCCTTCGCAGGCTCAGGATGACAGACGCCCCAACCTGCTTATTCCGCTCCATTCCCCCGTTTGCCCCGTGAAATCCAGTACCGCTGCTCCTGCCAAAAAGCCCGTCCCGATGCATGGCTCCGCCGGCCCCGCCCCGGTGATTGACACGCCGCTGATGAAGCAGTACTACCAGCTCAAGCAGCAGTATCCCGGCGCTTTATTGCTGTTCCGCGTCGGCGACTTCTACGAAACCTTCGGCGAGGATGCCGTCACCACGGCCCGCATCGTGGACATCGTGCTAACCAAGCGCGGAGCGGGCACGTCGTCGGAAGTGGCTTTGGCCGGCTTCCCCCACCACTCGCTCGATACCTACCTGCCCAAGCTCGTGCGGGCCGGGCAGCGCGTGGCCATTTGCGACCAGCTCGAAGACCCCAAGCTGGCCAAGGGCCTGGTCAAGCGCGGCGTGACGGAGCTGGTCACGCCCGGCGTGTCGTTTCACGACAATGTGCTGGAACGCAAGAGCAACAACTACCTGGCCGCGGTGCATTTCGGCAAAACCGAGGCTGGCATCAGCTTCCTTGATATCAGCACCGGCGAGTTCCTGGTAGCGCAGGGCGACGTGGAATACCTGGGCAAGCTGCTCCAGAACTTCGCCCCGGCCGAGGTGCTGTTCTGCAAGCAGAGCCGCCAGCAGTTCGAAGGCCACTTCGGCCCCGACTACTGCCACTACGCGCTGGACGAGTGGGTTTTCGGCTTCGACTACGCCCACGATACGCTCACCCGCCACTTCAAAACCACTTCGCTTAAAGGCTACGGCATCGAGACGCTGCGCGAGGGCATCACCGCCGCCGGCTGCATCCTGCACTATCTGGCCGAAACCAAGCACGACGAGGTCGGCCACATTGCCAACATTGCCCGCCTTGAAGAGGACAAATACGTCTGGCTCGACCGGTTCACCGTCCGCAACCTGGAGCTGGTGCAGCCCCAGCACCTGGGCGGCGTGCCCCTGATCGACATTCTGGACCAGACTGTGACGCCCATGGGCGCCCGCCTGCTGCGCAAGTGGGTGGTGCTGCCCCTCAAGGAGCCCGTCCAGATCCAGCGCCGCCTCGACACCGTGGACGGCCTGCTGCAGAACCCCGACCTGCTGGGCGAAATAGGCCAGCACCTGCGCCAGATCAACGACCTGGAGCGGCTGATTTCGAAGGTGGCGGTGCGCCGCATCAACCCCCGCGAGCTGCTTCAGCTCAGCCGGGCGCTGGACGCCATCGGGCCCATCCGGGCGCTGCTGGCCGGCTCGGGGCTGAAGGCTCTGGAAAAGCTGGCCGACCAGCTCCACGCCTGCGACGTGCTGCGGGAGGAAATCAAAGCCAAAATCCGCCCCGACGCCGGCGTGCTCACCAACCAGGGCAACGTGCTCAACGACGGCGTGGACCCGGAGCTGGACGAGCTGCGCGGCATTGCCTTCTCGGGCAAGGACTACCTGTTCCAATTGCAGCAGCGCGAAATTCAGAACACCGGCATTTCGTCCCTGAAAGTGGCCTACAACAAGGTGTTTGGCTACTACCTCGAAGTCACCAACGCCCACAAGGACAAGGTGCCCGCCACCTGGATCCGGAAGCAGACCCTGGTGAATGCCGAGCGCTACATCACCGAGGAGCTGAAAACCTACGAGGAGAAAATCCTGCACGCCGAGGACCGCCTGTTCGTCATCGAGCAGAACCTGTACAATGAGCTGGTGCTGTCGGCCCTGGAGTTTGTGCCGCGCATCCAGCAGAACGCCCGCGCCGTGGCCGTGCTCGACTGCCTGGCCAGCTTCGCCGCCACCGCCCGCCAGCACCGCTACGTGAAGCCCGTCGTCAACGACTCCACCCTGCTCGACATCCGCGCCGGCCGCCACCCCGTCATTGAGCGCCAATTGCCGCCCGGCGAAGCCTACATTCCCAACGACATCTGCCTCGACCAGGACGACCAGCAAATCGTCATTATCACCGGGCCCAACATGGCCGGTAAGTCGGCCCTGCTGCGGCAGACGGCCCTGATCGTGCTGCTGGCCCAGATCGGCTCCTTCGTGCCCGCCGACGCGGCCACCATCGGCGTCATCGACAAGATCTTCACCCGCGTGGGTGCCTCCGATAACCTCTCGAAGGGCGAAAGCACCTTCATGGTGGAGATGACCGAAACCGCCAGCATCCTGAACAACCTCTCCGACCGCAGCCTGGTGCTGATGGACGAAATCGGGCGGGGCACCAGCACCTACGACGGCATCAGCATCGCCTGGGCCATCGTGGAGCACCTGCACAACTTCCCCAAGGCCCGGGCCAAGACGCTCTTCGCCACCCACTACCACGAGCTGAACCAGCTGGCCGACGACTGCGAGCGGGTGCGCAACTACAACGTGGCCGTGCGCGAGGCCGACGGCCGCATCCTGTTCATGCGCAAGCTGGTGAAGGGCGGCTCCGAGCACAGCTTCGGCATCCATGTAGCCCGCATGGCCGGGATGCCCACCTCGGTGGTGCTGCGGGCCAACGAAATCATGCACCACCTGGAGCAGGAGCGCACCAACACCGAGGAAGCCGTCACCACCGAGTTTGACGACGTGCTGGCCGGGCTGGATGAGACCCCGAAAACCAACGGCCGCGCCCCCAAGGCTCAGCCCGCCGCCGCTGTAGCCACCGCGCCCCGCCCTAGCCTGCAGCTCAGCATGTTCGAGCCCGCCGACCCGGCCCTGGAGAAGATTCGTGACCTGCTCCAGCACCTCGACGTGAACACGCTCACGCCCATCGATGCCCTGCTCAAGCTCAATGAGCTGAAGCTGGCACTGGGCGGGAAGGGGTAGAGGCGGTACGAAAACCGTCGCCGCTATTGGCGAAACAGCCAGGGTACGTCTGAAAATAATGTGTCTGACAATGAGGTAGAAGCGGTTTTTGCCTGAAATTTCAAGTGCTTTTTTTGCGCTGCCTCTTGACTTCAAGGAAAACGTGCTTACCTTTGTCGCACCATTAGCCACCAACACACCGGTGGCTTACCTCAAGCGAGAGTAGCTCAGTTGGTAGAGCGCGACCTTGCCAAGGTCGAGGTCGCGAGTTCGAACCTCGTCTCCCGCTCAGAAAAAAAGGATGTTGCTTCGGCAACATCCTTTTTTTGTTTTTGGTGAGCTTGAAAATTTCATGTTTGAAAATGCAGCCGAGTCTTCCTTTTTTTGACTAGGAAAGCTATATTTGGGAATACAGCTCGAAACATGCCGCCCAAAAAGACTGATGCCGAGTTTAGTGAAGCGGTAGCGCAAAGCCTATCGATGGCGCAGGTTATTATGCGGTTGGGCTTGATACCAGCCGGTGGCAACTATAAAACGGTGCAGACTCGCATTGCCCGCTTAGGGCTGAGCACGGCGCACTTCACGGGCCAGGCATGGAATACAGGTGCCCGCTTTCAGCATTTTGGCCGGCGAGCGGGCTGGGAAGAGATTCTAGTCGAAAACTCTCCTTACACCTCCAGCAACCGGTTGAAACGACGGCTGTTGCAGTCAGCACGCAAGGAAGCAAAGTGCGAAGTATGCGGCCTATTGGAGTGGTTGGGCCAGCCGATTCCGCTGGAGTTACACCACTTGAATGGCGTCAATAATGACCATCGGATTGAGAATTTACAGTTATTATGCCCAAATTGCCACGCTCAAACCCCAACGTATAGAGGCAAGAATCAACGCGCCAGAGTGGTGTAACCGGTAGCCACGCGGCACTTAAAATGCCGTTTCCGTAAGGAAGTACGGGTTCGATTCCCGTCTCTGGTACTTCAGAAAAACCCTTTTCGCCACCCGCGGGAAGGGTTTTTTACTGCCAGCTTCTTTCGTTAGCCTCGTATTTCTCAACGCGGCCGGTTTTGCCTATTTTTGAGAGCTACCACCTCTATCCGCTGCTATTCTCATGGATGATTTACGGACTACCCTGCTCTCCTTCTCCGCGGAGGACCGCAAAGAGCTGGGCCGTTTCATCCAGCGGCAGGGCAAGGCGCAGAAGGGCCGCCTCGATGTGCGCCTGTTCGACCTGCTGTTGCAGTCGCGCGAGTACACGACCGATGAGCTGCTGCCCCGCCTTTACCCCGACGACGATGAGCCCAACGCCACGGCCTACTACGCCCTGCGCAAGCGCCTGCTGAGCCACATCACCGACTTTCTGCTGCTGCGCCAGCGCCACCACGACCCCACGGCGGCCTCCTCGGTGCGCGGGCAGCTCACGCTGGCCGAGTATCTGTTTGAGGCCGGCGTGCACCGGCTGGCCTGGGGCGCGCTGCGCAAAGCCGAAAAGGTAGCCCAGGCGCACGAGCAGTACGAGCTGCTCAACACCGTGTACAATCTTCAGATTGCTCAAGCTGATAGTGAGCATGCCGAAGACCTGGCCGACATTATCCGTCGCCGCAACCTGAACAAGAAGTGCGCCGAGGAAGAGGAGCGAGCCGGTATGGCTCATGCCCTGATCCGGCGGCGCTTGCGCGAGGCGCGGTTGCACGGCCGGGCCGGCGAGGCGTTCAATACCATCATCCAGGATGTGCTGCGCGAGTACGATTTGCAGGAGGCCTTTGCCCGGCGGCCTTCGCTGCTCTACCGGCTGCTGGCCATCACGCGCAGCGCCATGCTGGCCCGCGGCGATTTTATGTCCTTCACGCCCTTCGCCATTCGGTGCTACCACCTTATGGCAAAGCGCCACGGCTTCACGCCGGCCCACCGCTACTACCAGTTGGGGCTGCTCTACATGATTGCGCACGGCCTCTACCGCAGCCGCCGCTTCGACGAATCCATTGGCTACCTGGAGCAGTTGAAAACAGTGCTGTACGCGGAGCCGCGCAGCTACTTCGCCGATTTTTACCCGAAGTACACCTTCCTGCTGGCGGCCAACTACGCTTTCCTCCGGCGCAACAAAGACAGCATTCAGTTACTCGAAGACTTGCTGAAGGGCCGCGAAACCGCCTTGGCTCCCCGCGACGAGCTGACGGCCCGCCTCGGTCTGGGCTTCCACTATTTTGCCGAAGGCCAATACCAGAAAACCAACCGCGTGCTGATGAAGATCGGGCGCTCCGACCGTTGGTGCGAGCAGCAGATGGGGCTGGAATGGGTGGTGATGAAGAACATGGGCGAGATGCTGGTGCAGCTGGAGATGGACAACCACGACGTGGCCCTGAACCGCGTGCGGGCCATTGAGCGGGGCCTGCGGGAGCGGGTGGAGGAAGGTGCCAGCGCATACCACCACGTTTTCACCTACTTGCGGCTGGTGCGCGAAATCATCGAAAACCCCGAGGTGGTAAAAACCCCGGCGTTCCGGCAGCGGGTGGAGGAAATGCCGCACGCCCTGCCCGAGCAGCGCGAGGATCTGCAGGTGCTCAGCTTCTTTGGCTGGCTGCGGGCCCGCATTGCCGGCCGACCCTACTACGAAGTGCTGCTGGCCATGAGCAATGAGCAATGAAGAATGAGCCGCTAGCTAGGACAACCTCGCTCGGGCAGAAAGGCGTAGCCTCATTGCTCATTCTTCCTTGCTCCCCTGCCAGCGCAGCAGGGGAATAAGGATGATGACGGGCAGGGGCGAGACGATGAAGTCGATGAGGCGCCGGGCCAGCCGGTATGCCCAGGCGACATCGCCGGCCAGCTTGCCCAGCACCACCAGCCCGGCGCAGGCCACAAAAACGGCCGCGTAAAACCGGAGCGCCAGGTACATCCGTTGCCGGCTGGGCAGGGCCAACGTGAGCAGCAGCAGGCAGCTGCCGGTATACAGCAGCGAGTAAGCGCCTACCGACACCAGGCTGCGGCGCGTAACCAAGTCGCTGACGCGCTGCTGGGAAGCGGGTGCCGCGCCTGCCCCGGCCAGTTCCAGCAGTGCGTGCCAAAGGTGGTCGGCCGAATCCAGCACCGCCTCGGAATAGATGCCCAGGACAAAAATAACGAACACCAGCAGGGCGGCCAATAGGCCTCGCACCAGCAGCGAGGCTCTTCGGCGCGGGTGTGGCAACAGGAGCGGATCAGGCATAAGCGGGGCGGGAAACAGCCGGCTGGTCAGCCAGGCGGCGGGCCCACAGCATCCAGAGCAGGAAAATGCAAGCGTACACGACGAAGGTGAACGTGTAGTGATGGTTGAATTCTACCGACTGATGGTAGTAGAGATGATTCAGCGCCAGCGCCCCGATGCGGATAACATTCAGCAGGTAGATGGCGAGAATACCCAACGGGATATACCACAGCTTGCGCCGCACCGGACCCGGATAAGCCAGCACGAAGCCCGCAAATAGCGCATACAGCACCAGCCCATTGCAAGGGTGCCCCACGTGCACCATGGGCTGCCCGTTGAGCCGCAACAGGTACGGGTCCAGCCCATCTACCTGGGCTTGGAAGCCGAACAGGCGCAGGGCCAAGGCGCTGGCAGCCGTTATATTGGTGGAGAGAAACGCGTCGAGCCGGCCATCGATAGCCAGCCACTGCTCGTAGCCGACAAACCATAGAATATACAGCACCGTGGCCAGCAACAGGAAGCGGCGTAGCGGTGGGGCGGTAGGGGCGGAGATAGAAGTAGCAGCCATAAGCGGCAAGTTACCAGCCCGCTGCCAAGTCACCAAGCCCGGAACATAAACTGGGATGCCCGGCATCCCGGGCCTTTTTCTACCTTTGGGCGTATCACGTTGGCTTTTCCGCTGCTATGTCCGATTCTTCCTCGCTATCCGCGCCGGCCACTGCGCAGGCTCCTGATTATCAGCAGAAAATAAAGCAGGTATTTGCCGAGGTGGGCAAGGTGGTGGTGGGCCAGCAATATATGGTAGGCCGCCTGCTCATCGGCCTGTTCACCGGCGGCCACATTTTGCTCGAAGGTGTGCCCGGCCTGGCCAAAACGCTGACCATTAGCACACTATCCAAAGTGCTGCACCTGCACTTCCAGCGCGTGCAGTTCACGCCCGACCTGTTGCCTTCCGACTTGGTGGGCACCATGATTTACAACCAGGGCCAGTCGGTGTTCGAGGTGAAGAAGGGGCCGATTTTCGCCAACCTAGTGCTGGCCGACGAGATAAACCGCTCCCCGGCCAAGGTGCAGAGCGCCTTGCTCGAAGCCATGCAGGAAAAACAGGTCACCATCGGCGAAACCACCTACCCGCTGGATCTGCCGTTTCTGGTGCTGGCCACCCAAAATCCCGTGGAGCAGGAGGGCACCTACCCGCTGCCCGAGGCCCAGGTCGACCGCTTCATGATGAAGGTGTACGTCGATTATCTGAAGAAAACCGATGAGCTGGAAGTGATGCGCCGCATGGCCAACATGAGCTACGTGGGCGAGGTAAACCCGGTGCTGACCAAGGAAGATATCTTCGCCATCCGCAACCTGATCAATCAGGTGCAGATTTCGGAAACGCTGGAGAAGTACATCATCGAACTGGTCTTCGCCACCCGTCGCCCCGCCGACTACGACCTGGCCGAGTTTCAACAGTACGTGCAGTTTGGCGTGAGCCCCCGCGCCAGCATCGCGCTGCACCGCGCCGCCAAAGCCGTAGCCTTTCTGGATGAGCGCGACTACGTGCTGCCCGAAGACATCAAGGATGTGGCCGGCGACGTGCTCAACCACCGCATCCTGCTCAACTACGAAGCTGAAGCCGACGGCATCAAAACCCAGGACCTGATTGACGCCATCCTGCGCAAAGTGCCTATCAGCTAAACAGTGAGATGGTGAGATAGTGAGTTTGAAGTTCTGGCTGCGCCAAATACGCAAACCGCGCCGCTTGCGCCACCAGAACCTCAAACTCACCACCTCACTATCTCACTATTTCACCGCAAAAAAGGGAGGCTGACCATGCGGTCAGCCTCCCTTTTTTTGTGCCCGAAGGGCGAAGCGGTTATTCAACCACTACGCGCTTCACAACCAGCGTTTCGCCGGTCTTGAGCTGCAGCGAGTAAACACCGGCTGCGAGCTTGCTTACGTCGAAGCTGGCGGTGCCGCCGGTGGCAGGCAGGTTCAGCTCACGCTGCTGCACTACCTGGCCCAGGGCGTTGATGAGCGTGGCCGAAGCGGCGTGCAGGCTGCCGGCTGGTACGTCCAGCTGGAAGGTGCGGTGCGCCGGGTTCGGATACAGGTTCACAGTAGCGGCCAGGGCCTCGTTGCGGTTAGCCGTTACAATGCTCACCTGCACGTTGTCGAAGCCCAGGTCGTCGTCGCCGAAGTCCGAAGTGGCCCGGAAGCGCAGAACCGTGGTAGCCGAGTTGCCGGGGATGGTTACCTGCTTAGCCGAGAAGGCAGTGTTGGTAGCCAGGCTCAACAGCGGCGTGGCGGCGAAGGTGTTGCCACCATCGGTGCTCAGCAACACTTCCAGCTTGTCCGCACCGGTTGGGTTAATGTAGTCGAAGTTCAACCGCTTGATGCCGACAGCGCTCAGGTTCAGGTACAGGTCCAGCGTGCCCTGCGTACCAGTAGCAGAGAAGTACGTGTGGAAGCGGGCCGAGTAAGTACCGGCGCTGCTGGCGGGGGTGTAAGCACCACCGCTGGCGAGGCTCCAGGTAGCCGAAGCACCATCATCATTCCGACGGAAGGAGTTATTGCCCGTAGCGGGCGTGTTGCGCCAGCTGGCCGATGGAATGTCGCGCGTGCCCAGGTTGTTGATCCAAGGGCCTTCGAAGCTTTCCGAGAAAGGCAGCGTAGCGAATGGCGGCGGAGCCGGAGCCGTGGTGAAGGTAGTAGTAACGGCACCTGAGGTCTGGCCACCGGCGCAGTTGGTCACCACGCTTACGGTGTAAGTCGTGTTGGGCGTGAGGCCGGTCAGGGCAACGGGCGAGGCCGTTGGAGCCGGCGTTACGGTGGTGGTAGTGGTACCAGCGGTGTAGGTCACGGTGTAGCTGGTAGCCGTGGCGCTGGGCGTGAAGCTCAGGCTGGCCGAAGTAGCCGTGATGCTGCTTACGCTCAGGCCGGTAGCCACGGCGCAGGTTGGCGTAGCGCCCAGCGTTACGTCGATGGCAAGCCGTGCAGGCAGCGTAGAAGTGCTGAGGTCAGTGAACGTGGTGCCATTGGTAGTGAACAGGAAAGTTCCGCTCCGTAGAGGGCTTTCTGTCTGGTAGGCAAGGCCGATGTTTTCAGCACCAATGGTTTTCACACCCACGAAGAACGTGTTGGTTACCGGAATGCTCGGCAGGGTTACGGCATCGGCTACCACTGCGCCAGCGGCAGCAGTCGGACGAGGACGGGAAGGCGACGTGTAGAGTACAGTGCCGGGCAGACCAGTCGTAGCATTGGCGCTATATACTACCACCTGGTAGGTAGAACCAGCGGTGGCAACACCTGCGAAAGTAGGCGTAACTACGTTGAGGCCGGCCGAGCCGTTGGCTGTGTAACGTGCCACAAGGACGTTGCCAGCGGACTGTACACCAGCACCACCCGTGAAGGTAGTACCCACGATATAGCTCATGTCGGCAGCCGAAATGGTCTGCGTGGTGGTCTTGGAATCGTTGGTAGCCAGGTCATCGGGAGCCGTAACCGCGGCGGTTACGGTGTTGGTGCCGCTAGTGCCCGTCACGGGATACGTGAACGTGAGCGTGGTGGAGGCACCGGAGGCCAGCGTTGGAATCGTTTGCGTGCTGGAGAAGGTCGTGGCACCGCTCACCGTCAGGGTCACGGGCAGGGCCGTCTGGGCCGAGCTGCCAAGGTTGCTTACCACCACCTGGGCCGTTACGGGCGAGCCATAGGTGCTCGACACTTTGCCGAGGGTATACAGCGCCGTTACGGCCGCATCGTTGTTCAGGAGCACTGTTGGCGCGAAGCGGTAGGTCCGGCCCACGTCAGGCAGCGTAGCGTTGCGGAAGTTGTGGGTGCTGGTGCCGTAAGGGCCGTTGATGAATACCGTGGTGCTCCAGGCAGCGGCGCCGGTGGGCTTGTTGCCCAATACGGAGCTGGTAGCGTTAGCACCTTTGATACCAACGGTGGGGAAGCGGCTGGTGGCCGCGCCGGTGCTGGCCGTAGCCGGGCCGTACACAAACTCCACGTTGTTGGAGCCTTCGTACATCTTCAGCTGGAACGTGAAGTTGCTGTACTGGGTCGGCGCGGTGTCGGTGCCCGTACCGGCTTTGTCGCTCACGTTTTTCCACTGCACCGTACACACGCGGCTGCCGGCGGTGCCGGTAGTTGCCACGCTGTATTCGGCCGGGCTGGTGCCCGAAACCAGGTCAATGTTGAATGGAATCAGCAGGTTGCGGTCAGCCGCGTTGGTGCTGCCGATGGGGTCAACAGCCGTCTGCGTAGGCGAAAAGTCCTGGGTGAAGAACAGGTTGGCCACCGAAGGAGCCGCGGCACCCAGGCGAATCAGGCCGTTTGTGTTCAGCACGAACTGGGTGAAAGCCGTGCCATTGAAGTTGAACGTGAAGCCGATGGGCTGCGCGGCCGAGTTAGCATCGTCGGTGTTGGCGGTGGCAATGGCCGTGCCCGTGGCGCTGATGTCGGTGAAGGTGCCGGCGACGTTTACTGCGTTGGCCGGGCTGTAGTTCAGGGTTTGGGCCTGCGCCTGCGTCGCAAAGGGCAGCAGCGCCACCGGGAGCCAGCGAACTGCCTTTTTGAGGCGGGTTTGTAAAGTTGTGAGCATAAAATGGGTGAAAAGGTGAAGAATGAAGTGAAGTGAGGAATGAAACCAACTTTGCCGTTAAGCGCGGGTAAGGTAAGCTCAAATCTGCAAACAAAATATGATATTATCGAATCATTACGTGTGGATTCTTCCCAGATCAGCCAAGAGGTAATCAAGTGAACCTGACATAACCCCGCCGCAGCATCCATTCGGCAGCCAAATACCCAAAACCCGGCCCGGTGCGGGGAAGATTCGCGGAAGCGTAGCTTTGCACCTTAGCCGGAACTCACCCCATCGCCTATTTCGCTCGAGGTGTCTGGCCGCCAGTCGCATCAAGGCCAGTGCCACCCACCTAACGCCCCTCGCCGGGCGGTGAACCCCGAAAGAAACACTATGCAACTCCGGCAGCAGGTGAAAAAGTGGCTGACCCGCACGCTCGGGCTGCGGGCCGAGATGCCGCTGAGCTTCTACGCCCTGGACGTATTGTTTCGGCGCCTGCTGCGGCAGAATGCCGGCGTGCGGTGGGCCGTGCATCATACCAGCACCATTCGCAGCCCGCACCGGCTGGTGGTGGGGCAGGGCTGCTTCCCCGGCGACTCGCCCGGTGTCTACATCAACGCTGACAACGGCATTCACATCGGCGACTTTACCAACCTGGGCCCGCAGGTGGGCCTTATTTCGGCCAACCACGATGCCGTGAACAATGTCGGCCATGTGGCCGCCGCGCCCCTGCGCATCGGGCGCTTCTGCTGGCTGGGCATGGGAGCCGTAGTGCTGCCCGGCGTAGAACTGGGCGATTTTACCATAGTGGGGGCGGGGGCCGTGGTCACGCGCAGCTTCCCGGCGGGTCACTGCGTGGTGGCGGGCAACCCGGCCCGGCTGCTGAAACACCTGAACCAAGACGAATGCCATGCGCAAGCCCAACGCCGCTACGAGCAGCACGCTGCTGGGCAATAGCGCCTATATTTTCCTGATTCGCTTTTTTCCCACGCTGGCCAGCGTGGTGGCGCTGGTGTGGCTGTCGCGCCACCTGGCCCCGGCTCACTATGGCCAATACCAGAGCTTCTGGGTGCAGTGGCAGGTGCTGCACGTGGTGGCCTGCCTGGGCCTGCCCACGCTGGTGCTCACCTACCCGGCGGCGCTGGTGAGCGGGCTGGTGCGGGGCATCAGGCGGCGGCAGGCGGCGGGGCTGGGGGTGTGGCTATTGGTGTCTGCCGGCGGGCTGATGGCGTTGCAGCTGCTGTCGGGGGCGCTGTTTGCGCCCTGGCAGGCGGGCGCTTTTCTGCTGCTGGGCGTGCCGGTGGCCGTGCTCGAAGCCTACGCGCTGCTGGGGCGGCAGCTGCGGCCTCTGGCGTTGCTGAATATAGCTTATGCCGGCCTGTTCGGCGCAGTTCATGCCTTGCTGGTGGCGCAGGTGCTGAGCAGCAGCGGGCTGATGAGCTGGCTGCTGGTGGGCAATGCGCTACGGCTGGCGGCCCTGGCTCAACTGGCCCGGCAGCACTACCGCCGCACGGCGGCTCCCGCGCCCGTAGCCCTGCACACGGTCCGGAGCCTGTGGTTTCATACGGCCCTGAATGAAGTGGTGCAGGTGCTGTTTCGCTGGGTCGATAAGTTCGTGCTGAACTTTCTGCTGCCCGCTGCCCTGTTTGCCCTCTACTTCAACGGAACGCTGGATGTGCCGTTTTTGCCCCTGCTGCTGGGCGCGGCCGGTAGTGCGCTGCTGCTGCATTTTGCCCAAGCCGACCTACCCGACACCGAGCGGCTGACTACCCTGAAAACGGCCGCCACGCTGCTCGGTGGCCTCGTATTTCCGGTGTTCTTCTTCCTGCTTTTCTTCCGCCACGAGCTGTTCGCCGTCGTGTTTGCGCACCGCTACGATGCCGCCGTGCCCCTGTTTCTTATTTCGGTGCTGGTGCTGCCGCTGCGGGCCTACAATTTCACCGCGCTGCTGCAACACAAGGGGCAGGGGCGCACCATCACCCGCGGGGCCGTGCTGGATTTGCTGCTGGCCTTGGTGCTGATGTATCCGCTATACCGGCTGCTGGGGCTGGTAGGGGTGGCGCTGGCCTTTGTCATCAGCACCTACTGCCAGGCGGCCTACTACCTCGCGCACACGGCGCGGCTGCTGCGCGTGCGCTGGCCGGAGCTGGTGCCCTGGCGGGCCTGGCTGGGCCAGCTGCTGGGGTTTGGGCTGGGGCTGCTGGGGCTGCACGCGGTGCTCGGGCGGCTTTTCTCCCCGCAAGCAGCGCTATTGCTTGCGGGCAGCAGTGTAGGGGCGGTGGTGCTGCTATTGCTGTGGGTGGCCCGGCGCCGGCGCTGAGTCACTTCCCGCGGTGGTATTTAGCCAGCGCCACTTCCCACGCAAAAAAGCCGGGCCGGATGTCTTCTGACATCCGGCCCGGCTGGGTTTTCCGGCTATGCGGTGCCGCCTTACTTGGCTACCACAAACCGCACCGTCTGGCTGGTTTCGCTGGTCGTCACGGTGGCCACGTACACGCCGTTTTTCAGCGAAGCCGGCAGGGCTAGCTGCTGCGGGCCCGCGACCAGACGGCCGGCCTCTAGGGTGGCTACCGTGCGGCCCACGGCATCTACGATGCGCACCGTGGCGGCATCGGCCCGCTTCAGCTCAAACGAAAGCAGCGCCTCGCCGGCCGTGGGGTTGGGGGCCACGCTCAGGCCCTGTACCTGATCGGCGGAAGCGGGTTTGGCAGCCAGCACCTGGCCGGGAATGTTGTAGCAGGTAATCTGGGGGTTGAAGTTAGTCCAGCCCTGAGCCCAGTTGGCGGTGCCGGCCGGGCCGAAAGCCCCGCGATAGATCCCCGTTGTGAAGAAGCTGCCGGCCAGTTTAGCATCCGTGAACGAGGCTCCGGCCACCAGCGGCGACGCTGCGGGCAGCGTGTAGTCGGGCGCTACGTTGTTGATGGTGGCATTGGCGTTGGCCGGATCCACGTTGTTGAAGTTGCTGGCATTCAGGCCCAGGCTGCTGCTGTTGGCATAGATGGTATTGCCCCGGCTAGCCTCGTTGAAATAAGCAGCCAGATCCAGCGTGCTGCCGGCCTGCACCTGCAGCGGCGTGGTGCTGCCCGCCAGCACGTTGTTGCGCAGTACCAGCGCGCCGCTATTCAGGTTCGTTTCGGTGTTGGGAGTGGGGAAGGGGGCGGGGCTGTTGCTGGCCTGCAGATACAGCCCGATGGGGAAGCCGCTGAACACGGAGTTGAACACGCTGGTGGACGTGTTGCGGCGCAGGTGCATGGCGTGGCGGTACAGCGAGTTCAGCGACTGGCCGGCAGCCGGCGGAGGCAGAATTACCGTCACGTTCGAGAAGACCGGAGCCGTCAGGGGCTGCGCGTTGGTGCCCTGCGCGTCGTTGTCCGATTCGAAGGCGTTGGACTGCGAGGCATCCGCCGATGATGGGTCGCGCAGCACCAGGCCGTATTGCACGTTGCCAGCGAAGCCTGCATCGGTGTCGAAGTCGTCGTCCAGCGCGTTCATAGCTACTAGGTACTTGGCATTCACCGTGCCGCCAAACCACTCAAAGGAGTCGTCGCCGGAGTACGAAACCTGCACGTACTCGATGGTGGTACCCGAGCCCACGCCACCCAGCGTCAGGCCGTTGATTTCGTTGTTGGTCGAGATCAGCACGCCCGGAAACTCGATGCGCACATAGCGCAGCGTGCCGGAGTTGTCGTTCAGCACGGGCGCGTTGCCAACACCGGGGCCGTAGTTATAGCCCGTTACGCCCTCAATGGCCGGGTCGCCGGCAATGTTTTCTTGCGAGCGGCCCAGGATGATGATGCCACCCCAGTCGCCGCGGCGGCGGGCACCGGGGGCCTCATTGGAGGTAAATACAATGGGCTGAGAAGCCGTGCCGTTAGCTTCTAGCCGTGCCCCACGGGCAACGATGAGCGTTCCTTTAGACGATTTTTCGCCCTTGATAATGGTACCCGGTTCGATGGTGAGCGTGGCACCGGCCTGCACGGCCACGTTGCCCGACAGCAGGTAGATGTTGTTGCGCGTCCAAGTGGTGTTGGCCGTGATATTACCCGTGACTACAACCGGCGCCGGTGGTGTTGAAGGGCAAGACGACTGGGCGTGTGCCTCTTGTGGAACCGTCGAAACAGTAGCCAGGGCCAGCAAGATGGGGAGTAACAGCTTTTTCATCGGAGCAAGGGTTAAAAAAACAGTGAGATAGGGGCAGTTCGTTGGTGGGGCGAAGGTCCGGAATGAATACGCCCGCTGGACCAGAGCGGGCGTTATGTTTTCGTTAGCGGCGTGTTACGTTTCCGTGTAGTCTAGAAGCGGTAGGTGAGGCCCAGGGTGCTGTAGCTGCCGCGGCGGTAGCGGCCAAAGTGCGTGTCGGCTTCCGGCGTGCCATCCGTAATCTTATTGTCGCGGTTCAGGTCCCAGCTCTGGCGTACGGGCTGATTGAGCAGGTCCTGAATGCCGGCCTTGATTTCCAAATGCTGCCCCAGGCCCTTCGTCACGGAGAGGTCGATAATGTTGCGCGGCCGCTCAATCACGGAGAAGTTGTTGCTCCGGTCGCCCACCAGCAGAATGCGCGGGCCCACCACATTGTATTGCGCCGATACCTGCCAGTGCCGCTCATCATCCTGGTAGAACGTGCCCACGTTGAACACGTACGGCGACTGGCCTTGCAGCGGGCGCTTCAGAATCTGGCGCTCATCGTCGCGCAGATTCACCTCGCTTTTGATGTAGGAAGCGTTCATTACAAAGTTGAGACGCTGCAGAAAAGCGTTCTGGCTGGCTTGGGCCAGGCTTTTGCGCACTTCCACCTCCACACCGTAGTCGTAGGCGGTGGGGGCGTTGGCATAGCTCACGTTGATGGATTCGCTGCCCAGCGGCAAAATCGTCTGCTCGATGGCATCGCGGAAGTGCTTGTAGAATACGCCCACCGAAATCACTTCCGAGCGGGTAGGGTAGAACTCGTAGCGCAGGTCGCCGTTGTAGATGGTCGCCGTTTTCAACGAGTCGTTCCCCTGCACCCCGGTGTTGGCACTAAAGTCGTAGAAAACATAGTTGGCCACTTCCCGGAACTCCGGCCGGTTCACCGTTACGCTGCCACCCAGCCGCAGCAGCGACCGTTCGTTGAAGTTGTAAGCCGCGTTGAACGAGGGCATTGGAATGGTGCGAATCTCTTTGTAGTTGATACCGTCGCCATTGAGCAGGGTCTTGCGGTTGTACTCTACCCGCACACCGCCCGACACGTTGAACTTGTCGGAGATGGGAGCCACTGCGCCCACGTAGCCCGCCACCAGCGTGTTGGCAGCCTCGTAGCGGTCTTGCGGCAACGTGGCCTCGGCCAGCTTGAAGCCGCGCGGCCCGATGTTGGCCGCCGAAAACAGCTGCCCCACGGTAAGGGTGGAGTTAAGCAGCGACGGGTCAGTATTGGCATCGCTCACATAAGAGAAATACCGGTTAGCAAGGGTGCGGTCCTTCTGCTCGGTGTAGAAGCCGATGCGCAACTTGTATTTGTTGGCGCTCAGCGTGTCGCGGCCGGCCCAGCGCCGCTCCCACTGCCCGCTGGCCATGTATGTGTCCTCCTTCAGATTGGAGTAGAAGCGCGAAGCGTCAAACTGGTTGGGCGAGGCCACAATGTTCACCCGGAACGGGTCGGTGGTGCCGGCTATGCGCTGATTCTGGTAGCGGCGGTAGTCGGGCTCGTCGCGGAACACGTAGTTGTAGCCGCCGGCCCAGCTCAGGGTAGTATGCTCCTGCTTGCCCACTTCGTGCGTGCCCTGCAGCTGGCCCGAGTAGATGCTCCGGCTCTGGTAGTGCGTGGCGTACTCATCACGCTCCTGCTCCTGCGTGTTCAGCACGCCGGTCCGGTACACCACCTCATCGGTGCCATACTGGTTGAAAAAGTTGCGAAACTCCAAGCGGTTGCGGTTATTCAGGCGCAGCTGCCAGTTATGAATAATGCCCAGGCGCGTAGCCGCCAGCGAGCGGTCATCGTTGTAGTCATACCGCACGCTACGGGCCTGGGTTTCTTCCTGGTAGAGGTCGATGCGCTGGCGGACGATGTTGTAGCGCTCCTGCGTGTTGGAATACGACAGCGACGTGACGTTGCTCAGGTATTTGCTGCCAATCTCAAATTTGCGGTTCAGCCCCAGCGACAGCCGCATATCCGGCCGCGAGCGGACCGTGCGCGGCTCCCAGGAGTTGGGCAGGCGCGTGCCAATTTCCTCCACTGAGCCGGACGTGGGCAACTGGCGCGGACCGTTGTCGTAGCCCAGCCAATCGGTTTTGGAGCGGTTGCTGCTCAGGAAGTTATTGAAGGTGGTGCCGTGGCGGGCCCAGCTGGAAAGGCTGAGCGTCGTCGAATTGTCCAGCACCGAGTTCTTGGTGTAGACTTTCACCACGCCGCCGCCCATCTCACCCGGCAGCTCCGGCGAGCCGGATTTGAAAATCAGCACCCGGTCAATTACCGACGAGGGTAGAATATCGAACGAGAACGAGCGGGTATCCACTTCTGCTGAGGGCGTGAGGGCATCGTTCAGCAGCACCGTATTATAACGCTCGGCCAGACCCCGAATCACGATGAAATTGTTGCTCTGCACCGTTACGCCCGGAATCCGCTTCACCACCTCGGCCGCGTCGCGGTCCAACGACTTTACTATCTGGTCGTTGCTAATTCCGCTCACCACCACTTCGCTGCGTTTCAGGTCCTGGATCAGGGCCACTTCGGTGCCCGTCTGCTTCTGGCCCGTCACCACCACTTCTTTCAGGTTCTGAGCGTTTTCCTCCATCACCCCGTTCAGGGTGGTTTTGGCCTCGGCCCGCACTACGATACCGTTGAAGTTCAGCGGCTTGTAGCCGATGTAGGTCATCGTAATGCTGTAGGTGCCAGGGTCCAGCTTCAGGTCATAATTGCCCTCCACATCCACGGGGGCAGCCTGCGTGGTGCCGGTCACCAGCACCGTAGCCCCAATCACGCCTTCTCCGGTCTTTTTATCCGTTACTTTGCCCCCGATAGAACCCTGTTGGGCCAGCAGCAAATGACTGAGTGTGAGCAAGAAAAATAGTAGAGCAGAACGACGCATAGACCAGTGGTTTAAACCGTTTTGCAAAGCTATCCGCAGCCTGTTACGCGAATATTGCGGCAGCATTATGCTTGTGTTATGCGCTGGCTAAGCCCTTCATATTCTGTCAGAAACCACTACTTTTGCGGCCGTTTTCCCTATCTCCGCCTATGCTCCAATCCATGACCGGCTACGGAATCGCCCGTCGCGAAACCGACCACTACGCCGCTACCGTCGAAGTAAAATCGCTCAACTCCAAAACCCTCGACCTCAGCCTACGGCTCCCGCGCTTCCTGCATGATCGGGAACTGGAAATTCGCAACCTGGTGACTAAGAGCCTGGTGCGCGGCAAGGTGAACCTCACGATGGACTTCACGCGCCCGCGCGGCGCGGCCCGCCTGGGTGTGGTGCTGAACCAGGAAAACCTGCTGGCGGCCTACAACGAGCTGGAGCAGGCCGCCGACTTGCTCGGGGCACCCAAAGATCAGCTGTTTGCCCTCGCCCTGCACCTGCCTGGCGTACTCCAGACTCCCAGCGCCGAGGCCGTAGAAGAGGAAACCGAAGTGAGCTGGGATGAGCTGCTGCCCCTGGTGCACGAGGCGCTGGAGCGCGTCAACCAGTTCCGCCGCGACGAAGGACAGACCCTGACCACCGAGATTCTGGGCTACGTGGCGCGCATCCGCGCCCAGCTCAGCGAAGCCGAGCGCTACGACCCCACCCGCATCGAGCTGGTGCGGCAGCGCCTGCAAACGCACCTGGCCGAGATTTCCGCCAACGAGCATTTCAACCCCATCCGCTTCGAGCAGGAGCTGCTCTACTATATTGAGAAGCTGGATATCGCCGAGGAAAAGGTGCGGTTGGGCAGCCATCTGCAGTACTTCATCGAAACTGTGGCCCTGCCCGAATACAGCGGAAAGAAATTAGCGTTTATTTCGCAGGAAATAGGCCGCGAAATCAACACTATCGGCTCCAAAGCCAACGATTCTACCCTCCAGCATCTGGTGGTCGGGATGAAGGAAGAGCTGGAAAAGATTAAGGAGCAGATCAACAATATTCTTTGAGTGCAACCGATCTGAAGCCCCGATGAAATTGAATTTTTACCATGAAATTTGGCATAGTAATTTACTAATACAGAATTGATGCTGCCAGGAATCAGGCGCAGCCAATCCAAGCTTTAGCGTTCTTCGTAAATGGTCAGGAACGCCTCTGGAGGCCGTTTTTAGGGCTAATGCATGTTACCCGCAAATTATTTTTACCCCAAACACTTGCGGGTTTAGAATTTGTGCGTAAATTGTGTTATCCGAACAGAAGCCCTCTTCTAATCTGGTACTTACTCACGTTTTGAATTCCACCTTTTTTCAGTCTACAACTATGAAAAAAGCCTTACTCGCCCCCGTTCTGTGCCTGACGCTGATGCTGATGGCCTTCCGTCCATACGCTGAGGTCGAAATGATCAAAAAGCGCGTTCTGAGCGAGCGTGTCGAAGTGCTGATTCCCAAAGGCTTCGAGGTGATGAGCGAGCAGCAGATGGACTTTAACTATGCCAAAGCCCAGAGCCGTCCGAGCGTTATTTACACCAACAGCAAGGAGGCTTCCATCGCCTTTACCTATACCGACAACACGGCCGATCAGGACATGATTGACATGTACTCGGAGAACTTCTACAAGATGTACTCGAAGCAGTACAAGGAAGCGAAGTGGTTCAACAAAGGCGTGAAAGAGGTCAATGGCCGCAAAGTGGGCTACATGGAGCTGATGAAGCCTGAGCTGGGCCACGAAGTCTACAACCTGATTTTCTTCACTGACGTGGAAGGCAAGCTGCTGATGTGCAACTTCACCTGCGCCGACCGTCAGAAGCCGGAGTGGGAAACGGTTGCCAAGCAGATCATGAACTCGTTCAAAACCAACGGGTAGCAGACTTCTTTCCAGGTTCCCTGGAATGTATAACAAACCCGGAATTGTTTGCTCCCGAGCCGACAATTTCGGGTTTATTGCGTTCTGTCGATTTGGATTGCCGTTCAATAGTTTATCCGGGCATTACATTCTGCAGCTTGCGGAATAACTGTAGTGAGGCGGCCGGCTTACTGTAAAACGGTCGAAAGAGCCGCAGCGCGGCGACAGGTTTATAGCAACCAGATAGGGAAAAGGAACAAGCCGCGTAGGGGTGACAGAGCCGTTCAGGCGGTTCTGTCACCCCTACACGGCTTTTCTGTCAAGCATGGCTGTTCTCCAGCCTAGGCGCGTGGGAACTCGCTTCGCTCGTCGCGGAACGGATTTCCGCACTACTTCGCGTACCACTGCCTGAAAGCTGCTTCAGATTCCCAGGTAGATGGTGGCGCTGCAAGGCCGTGCTAATGCCGGCTGGGGGCCGCGCTCGAACGGGTGGCCTACCGTGGTGGGGTGGCTGGCCGCGCACCGAGCAGGTTCAAAAACTGTATGGTGAGTTGATAAACTCCCCGGAAAGCGGTTAGGGGCAGGGTGGCGGGCTGGTCGTGCACGTCGTGGTAGGCGGTGGGGCCGCCGCGGGTGTAAAAAAAGAACGCCGGCACACCCTGTTCGGAAAAGGGAAAATGGTCGGAGTTGGCGGCGCGGCCCCGTGCGGCCAGTTGCGGCACGAAGCGGCCGGCCTCGTTTAGCCGCATGAGTTGCTGAAACCGGGAATCCAGCAGCTTACCGTTTACCACCGTCATTCCCTCTTCGCCCGTACCCAGCAGATCCATATTGATTAGGAACCGGATGCGGCTCAGCGGAAACAGCGGGTGCGCCACGTAATGGCGCGAGCCCAGCAGCCCGGCCTCCTCCGCACCGAAAGCCATAAAAGCCACGGAATAAGCCGGCTGATTTTCGGGCTGGGCGTAGTATTCGGCCAGCGCCAGCAGCATGGCCGTACCGCTGGCATTGTCGTTGGCCCCCGGAAAAAAAGTTTTTTTGCCCATGCGGCCCAGGTGGTCGTAGTGCGCCGTGACTACCAGGAAGGAATCGGGCTGCACGCGGCCCGGCACGTAGCCGATGACGTTGCGGGTGGGGTAGTCGGGCTCCAGCCGGGCCGTTACCTCCACCGTGGCCTGTTGCGGGTAGTTGGCCCAACGGCTGGCCAGCACCTGCAGGCGGGGCTGGGCGTGCTGCGTGGCGGCCAGCGAGGCCGTGAGCTTGGTGGGCACAAGCGTGATGAGCGCCGCGGCCTGGTTCAGGTGCTCGGCAAACGCATCGGGCAGGGTGCGCAGGCGCTCAGCATCGCGCTGGCGCAGCACCACTATCCGGCCGCTCAGGGGTTGGGTCAGAAAGCGTTGGCCGGCGGCTTCATTGGTGAAAATCAGGCTGTCGAGTGGAAGGAGAGGGCCGGTGACGCGGCCGGAGCCGGAAGCAGGCTCGGCAATGAAGTCGAAGCCGGGCTGGAGCGGCCGCCCATCGAGCCGGAGTGCAAATGCACCGGGAAAGGTATTGACGGTGAGAGCAAACGGCTGCGCGTAGCCGGGCGTGAAGGAGCGCAGCCCCAGCGCCTTGAAGCGCCGCGCCAGGTAGCTGGCCGCCCGCCCGGAGCCGTGCCGCACGTAGCCGCGGCCGTGCATAGCGGGCGCGGCCAGCGTGGTAATGGTTTCGCGCACCAGACCCATATCCTGCGCCCGGCCCGGTAGCGCCGCGCCGAGCAAGCCTACACTCAGGCTGAGCGGCAGGATGACGGACCAGGAAGCAGCAGGAAGAAGTCGCATAAGAAAAGGAGCAAAGCCAGCCTCAGTCCCACCAGCGGCGCAACGCCCACATACTGAGCAGCCCCGCGCCGGTGCCGATACCGTCGCTGATAACGTCGGACCATTCGCCGTGGCGGCCCAGGGCCATGCGCATCTGCAGCAGCTCGATGAGGGCGCCGAAGGCAAGGCCGCTCAGCAGCACCAGGGCGAAGGCGTGCTGCCGCACCCGCGGAAACCGCCGCTGCCGCCGGGCGGAGAAGTAGCTCAGGACTGCCAGCACCCAGAAGACGAAGGCGTGCGCGGCCGTATCGAAGGAAACTAGCTCCCAGGGCGGCGTGTGGGGCATGTCCTGGGCCGGCGTGAGGGTGAGTACCAACACCAGCGCCGCCCACGCCAGCGGCAGGACCACGAGGGCCCGGCGGCGGGACGAGGGCGGCGCGGTAAGCGGCACGACCGGCAAATCAGCTATGCGCCAACCAGCTCGCCGTAGGCTTCGGCCGAAAGCAGGGCCTCCAGCTCGGCGGGGTTGGTAATGGCCATTTTTACCATCCAGCCGTCGCCGTAGGGGTCCGAATTTACGGTTTCGGGGCTGCCATCGAGCTTCTCATTTACTTCGAGCACGGTGCCCGTAATGGGGCTGAACAGGTCGGAGACGGTTTTTACGGCTTCCACCGTACCGAAAACCTCGTTCTGCGCTACGTCTTTGTCCAGCGTGTCGATGTCAACATACACAATGTCGCCAAGCTCTTTCTGGGCGTGGTCGGTGATGCCGATGTAGGCAACGTCGCCTTCCACGCGGATCCACTCGTGCTCTTTGGTGTACTTCAGGTTGGCAGGAAGATTCATGGGGTGATTTTGGGGGAAGAGAAAGGATAGGCAAGCGTACTGCGCTCAAAAGTACGCGTTGGCGCGGTAAATGGCTAAACGGCTAGCGGAGCAATTGGCCGGGGCCAAAAGAAAAGGCCGGCGCGCAGCAGCACCGGCCTTTTCTAACCCGCCTAGGGGCTTTTTGTTACTGCGAAAGGCTCCAGCGCAGTTGAATGCCGCCTTCCGTGGCCGAGTTCTTATAGGAGTTCTCCACTTTCGGATCGGTGACGGTGCGCGAGAAGAAGAACTGCAGGTTCACGCGCTGGTTCAGTACGTAGTCGATGGTGGGGCGCAGCTGCATCTGGCGGGTGCCGTTGGTGGTCAGGCCGCGGGCGCGGCCGGGGTTGCCCACCACGTTCGGGGCCGGGTCCACGGATTCTTCGATGGTACGCTGAATGGAGGAGTTGTCGCGGATGGACAGGTCCAGGCGGGCCGTCAGCTCATTGCGCAGCACCTTCTGCTCGCCGCCGATGCGGAACGGAATTTTCAGGCGGTTGGTGGCGTAGCCGAAGCCTATAACTAGCTCCTGGGTGTGCAGCTCCGTCACCTGGGCATTGGTGGTGTTTAGGCCCACGGCCCGCTCGGTACGGTATTCCACGCGGCCGGTCACCTTCTGCAAAGTCTGGAAATTGACCCCGATGAGCGGTGACAACCGCTCGGCAATACTCACCTGCCCGATAACGTAGTACGGAATCAGCTGCCCGCTCTCGTTCAGAATGCTGGAAAGCTCGGTTGGGCCTTCGGGCACCCGGTTGTATTGGGTGGAGGTGGTGTAGCTGGCCACGTTGTAGTTGGCCGCGTAGGCGTGATTCAGCGTGATGGAGCGGAAATAGCGCTTCACGAAGGGCAGCTCGGCCAGTCCGTTGTAGTTGATGGTCCAGTTCGGAATCGGGAGCAGGGCAAACGGGTCGAACCGCTTGGCCTTGTAGCCATTCGACGACTTGCCGCGGTAGGCATCCAGGAAAGCGGGCAGCAGCACGTCCTGCGAGTTGTAGCCGTAGCCAAACTCACCGCCGGTGGGGTTGGCCGCTTTCAGCCGCTCCCGCACGATTACGCGGTTATCGACGAACTGATTGAAGGCCTTCGAGATGGAGCCGTTGGCACTTTGGTCGCCGAAATAGGTTTGGATGGTGATGATGGACGTGCTGAACGAGCCATTGCCCAGCGGCTGGCTGGCCCGCGGAATGCTGCCGGGCACCGCCGCCAGCGTGGCTGTATCCACGGGCAGGCGGTAGAATACTTCCCGGTTGCGCACCACGTTGCGACGGCCATCGAGCTGAATATTGAAGTCGCGGAAGGGCTCCAGGGCGGTGCGCAGCGTGAGGGCCTCGGTGAGCAGCGAGCTGAGCGGCGTGTTCAGAAAGTCGCTGTTGCGGGTGTACCAGCCGTTGTTGTAGGCGCGGTCAAACAGGCCGTCGAGGTCCGACTGCTGGCCCAGGATGAAGGGCACGCCCGGCGCGTTGAAGTCGCTGTCGAGGCCGAAGAGGCGGGTGCGCGGCAGGTAGCCGGGCAGCAGCGTGCCGGCGCTGCGGGTGTAGGTAAAGTTCAGGGAGCGGGCCGTCATCAGGGAGCGAAGCACGGCTTTCAGCGCCCGCAGCTCGGGGCCTTTCACCGAGTCTTTCTTCGCCACGGCTTCGCCGGCCACGCCGGCCTGCTTGGGCCCTTCCATATCCAGCAGCTGCCCTTTGCGGCCACCCTGGGCCGATTTGGCCTCCTGGCCGGGCGGCGGGGCGTTGTTGATGATGTTCAGGAAGCGCACTTTGTTGTAGAGCTTCACCAGATCAATCTTGCCATTGGCACTTACCTCCCGGTTGTTCTGAATCGTGTTGCCCAGGTCGAGGCGGGTGGTGGTCGTGTCGTTGACGTCGGTTGGGTTGAGCGGGGCACGCAGGGCCGTAGAGGCCGCCTCCCAAGTGTAGTTGGCCGCGTAGCGCGTATCGGCCGATAGCCAGTCGGTGAGCGGAAACTTATCCAGCGGCAGGCGGTAGGTAAGGGCCACGGTCTGGTTGAAGTTGGTGGTGCGGCCCCCGCGCTGAAACAGGTTGTTGCGCAGCAGCTGGCGGTTGGTGCGGGCCGTGTCGCCGTTGCCGATGGTGCGGCCCACGCCCTCATCCACCACCGCGCGGTTGTTGGCGGTGTAGTCGAAAATGAGGCTCTTGGTCAGGTCCCACTTCAGGTCGTAGATGCGGTTGAAGAAGAAGCTCTTCTGGAAAATGCCGGGGCCGGCCGACACCGGCAGCTGGCCGGGCGTGAGCGTGCGCTGCAGAAACCGCTCGTTGTAGCGCCGGTCAATGTCGGCGCGGAAGGAGAAGCGGCTGGGCAGCGGCGTGAAGTTCAGGTCCTGAATGATTTTCAGGTACGGCGAGTCCAGCACCTTCACTTTGGCCAGCGGGGTGTAGTTTTTGGGCGTGGTCTGGTAGAGGTAGGCCACCGCCGCGTTGTAGGTCTTGGTGAAGTCGCTGCGGGTCCGGATGTCGGTGTGCTCGCGCTCCGTGAGCGTGTAGCTTAGGGCCAGGTTTTCGATGTCGTAGGGCCGCGGCTTGCGCTCGGTGTTGGTGCGCTCCTTGCGCACGTTCAGCAGGCTGATACTGCGGCTGTTCGTCTGGTCAATGACGGCCTTGCGGTAAGCGGCTTTGTCCGAGGCCTTCTCAAACTTCTCCAACGACTGGCTCAGACGGGTGTCGGGGTCGAGCGGGTCGTAGCGGGGCGAGCGGCTTTCGTGGCCGGTTTGCAGCAGCACCGGCACGCGCAGGCCCAGCTTCTCGGGCAGCAGCTTGTCGCCGGCCACCGTGGCGTTCAGGTCGCCGCGCAGAATGTTGTCGAGCGAGCGTTGGGCCAGCTTGTCCTGCAAGCCGCCGAAGCCTACCGAGGTGAAGCTGCCGGTGGCCGTGATGTTGGCCAGATCAGCCAGCTTGGTGTTGAAGCGGGCCGTGGCTGCCCAGCCGCTTTCGCGGTCGAAGTCGAACACCCGGAACTCATCGGCCCACAGGCACAAGGACTTGGCGTTGCCGTCGTCGCCGGGGTTTAGCACCCCGATCAGCACGCCCTGCACGGCGCTGAAATCGGGGTTGCCCACCACTTTGATGGTGGCCCCGTTGGGCAGCGTCTTGATGTAGGGCCGCAGGAAGTCGGGGTTGCCGGACTTATTGCGCTCCGATTTGGCATCGATGAAATCCTGGAAGGCAATCTGCACCTCGTTCTGGGCGGGCCAGATTTCGCCCTGCGTAGTGGCTCCCGGCTGCGTGATGCGCAGCGGCAGCGCGTACTCGTAGTAGTTCTGGGTGTAGTCAGTGCCGATGCGGATGAAAGCCTGCACGTCGCCGTCGCGCACGCTGCGCTCTTCGCTTTCGGCGTGCAGAAACAGGCGCAGCTGCTTGTAGCGCAGCATGTTGATGTTCACGTTCTTATAAGCTGCCTTGCCGAAGCCGTCGAGCAGATTGTCGGCGCACAGGCGCAACGACTGCTCGTTCTGCTGGCGGTTCACGGTGCCCGAGCCGTATTCCCGGTCGCGCTCAATGTTGGGCGGCAGCACGTATGGAATAGCGCCCTTGCCGGCCACGGCGGCCAGCCCGTTTTCCTCCAGGCTCACCGTCGAGATGGTGAACGGGGTCAGGTCGGGGCCGCAGCCCACGCAGGGGCGGCCGCCTTCCGTAATCGGGCTCAAGAGCCGCCGCCACTGGTTGGCCACAAACTGCGGCTGGGCCAGGCGCAGCACCACCGGCTCCTCGAAGTGGGTGAGGTACATGCGCACGAAGCGAATCGACTTGAAGCCGAACTCGGTGGGTGCTCCGCGCACGGCCGAAGGCTGCCGCACCGGAATGCGGAACTGATACCACGACACCGCGTCGCCGTTGATGTTGTTCGTAACCCGGTCCACGATGTAGTTCTGGCCCACGGTCAGCTCGCCGGGCTTCAGCGAAATCTTGTACTCGTAGTAGCGCTCCGTGTCGGAAATGACGTTGTCGCGGTTCAGGTCTTCCTTGTCGGGGAAGGCCGTGGAGCTTTGTTGGCTGTTGGCCTGCGAGTTGCCCTGCATGCCGTTGTACTGCTTGTAGCGCCCCAGAATCTTGGTGTTGGTCTGGTCGTAGCCGCCGTCGAGGTGGTGGCGGAAGTTGTCGGCCGAGGGGTCGGCGATGCCCGCGTACTGCGGGCTGGTGCGGGCGAAGAAGGCCTTTTCCTCGTCGTCGTTCAGGCCGTCGAGGCCGATGTCCTGGCGGCTGCGGCCGTCGGGCGAGGCGCTGAAGGCATCGGTGAGAAACTGCTGCTTCGTAACCTGGCCCCAGATGGTTTCGCGCACATCCTGGGCCGTGATGCTGGCCCCGTCGGGCAGGCCGTTTTCAAACTCGTGCTGGTTGTCGTCGCGCAGCACATCTTCTGAAATCGAGCCCAGATTCAGATACAGCTCGCCGCCGGTGGTGTTGTTCACGGGCGGATTTTCCGAGTCGTTGATCTGGCCGTTGACGCTCTTGATGAAGGGGTCCATGAGCCAGAACTCCATGTACTCCACGTTGGCGTTGTCGAAGTCGGTATCGAAGGTAATTTCGCGGCTGATGCCGCCGTAGTTGTCGAAGTTCAGGTTCGGGTTGGCCGGGTTCAGGAATTTGCCGTCGGCCGATACGGCCGGGTTGTAGTTATACTGGCCGCGCTCCTGCGGAAAATACGACAGGTCCAGGGTGTACTCGAAGCCGTTGCCAGTCGCGCCCACGTCGCGGTTCGGGAATATTTCGGTGCGCTTCACGCCCCGCGTGTAGTGGTTGCGCAGGTCGCCGTCGGAGATGTTGCCGGGCTTGTTGCTGCCGTTGGTGTAGTAGCTCTGATCGACGGTGTACCAGGCCAGCTTGGCGCGGTTGAATGCGTAGGATAGGTCTTTTTTGGTGCCGCCGGGCACCGTGAGGGGCGTGGTGGCCAGCCGCCAGCTGATGGCCGAGTTCAGCCCGCCCAGCGAATAGGGCGTGCGCGCATTCTCGAAGTCGTCGATGTACGACACGCCATTCTCGCCGCGGCCCAGCTGCGACTTGCCGGGCACCAGCTGCGCAATTTCGCCGCTAAAGGCCACCGACGACGGCTCCTTGGTCGAAATCAGCGGCAGCATATCCAGGTACTTGGTCAGGGCCCGCGACTCGCGTCGGGCATTCACGTCGAGGCCGTAGATGGTGTTGTTGCCCGGCTCGTCGCCGATGTTTACGCGGTTGATGCCGGGGGCCTGGTTTTCGCGCAGGTGCAGCACCGTGGCCCCGAAGTTCACGTCCTGGTTCAGGCGGTAATCAAACCGCGCGCCCAGCAGGCGGCGCGGCTGCACCTGCACCAGCGCGTTTTTCTCAAACTCGACGCGCAGCTCGTTGGCCGAGTTGAGGTAGCTCGGGTTCAGGATTTTCACCTTCGCCTGATCGTAGAAAACCTGGTAGTCGCGGCCTTCTTCGAGCAATGTGCTGCCCGAGCGCACCCGCACCGAGCCCTCGGCAATGCCGATGCCGGGCAGGCTGATTTCGTCGGAGGTGGTGGCCTGAAACCGGCCGCGCAGGAAGAATTTGTCCTTCTCCTGAATCTGCTGCGCGTCGCTCTGGGTCTGGTTGTAGAGCGCCTGATACACGTACTTGGCGGCCAGCAGGCGCTCGGTGGCGGCATTGGCCCCCAGTGTGTCAAACTGGGCCCGCAGGTAGCCGCCGAAGGGCTCCACCACCGGGAAGATAATCTTGCCCAAGTCGGGGTCGATGGTGGTGCCGGGGAAAAAGTCGAAGTTGCCGTCGGGGTTGCGGTCGTTGTTGGGGTTCACGTTGTCGAGGTTCAGCACCTCAATCAGCGGCCGGTTGCGCAGCTTCTCGCCTTCCTTCAGCGAAATCAGATCGACGCCCGTCTGGTCGTCCTTGTAGACTACCTGCAACTGAAAATTGTCGCGGTTGAGCTGGTTGGCGTTCAGCGGATAGATGTTTTTCATCATCAGATCCCACGTCGGCAGGTTGCGGGTCCGCAGGTTCAGGTTCGTCTGGCTCACGGTCGGGTCGGTCAGGTCGACCAGGCCCACGCCGGGGTTGGTGGCCTTCAGCATCTTCAGGAAAATCACCTGATCGGAGCCCACCTTGCCGTAGTCTTCCTGCATCTCGCCCACCTTGTAGGTCTGTCCGTTGTAGAGATACTCGTAGGAAACGCCCAGCACTTGCTCGGGCAGCAGTGTGGTGTTCAGGGAGATATAGCCCAGCTGCGCGTTAAAGGTGTACTCGCGCGGGTCGAGCTTGCGGGCCCGTACCCGCTCGTAGTCTACGGTTTTGGTCAGGCGCAGGCCGGCTGGGTTCTGCAGAAAGTTATCGACGCGCTGCTCGTCGCGGGCGTCGTTGCCGCCCTGAATGAGAGTGGCAAACTCAGAGTTGATCTTGTTGTCGGCGGCGGCGCGGCGCTGGTTGGCGCTGAACCGCGACCGGTACACCCGCACGGGCTCGGCCAGATCCTGGAGCGCCACCACATTGCGCAGGTTTTCGGCCGAGCGGTTGTCGTTGGTCACGTATACTTCCAGCCGCCGGATTTCAACCCCCGACCGGATGGTGGGCAGGTTGAGCAGAGCCGCATCGTACCGCTCGCGGAAAAAGTGCGACAGGAAAAAGTGCCGGTCGCGCTCATACTGGCTGGCTTTCAGCTCGAAGTTGCGGCTCTGGGCGCCGTTCTGCACCCGCACCTCGTCGGCGGTGCCGCGCAGGGTGCTGGCCACGGCCGTCACGGCCAGCTTGCCGAATTGTAGCTGCGTTTTGACCCCAAACAGGTTTTGCCCGCCCTGAATCAGCGAGTTGGTGATGGGCAGACTCACGTTGCCCAGCTCAATCTTGCGGATGATTTCGGTTTCGAAGCCCGTGTAATCGAGCTTCATGTTGTTCTCGAAGTCGAAGGCCGCTTTGGTGTCGTAATTGAAGGTGAGCCGCAATTTCTCCCCGATCTGGCCGGTGAGGTTGAGGTTCATCGTCTGGTCGTACTGGAAGTCGCCGACGCGCTGCTGGCGTAGGGTAAGCGTGGGGTTTTCGTTGCGGTTGAAGCGGGCACCCATGCGCAGCGTCACGGCCCCGTTGGGCCGGATATCTACGTAGCTGCCCCCGAAAATCCGGTCGGCCATCGGCCCCAGGTAGATCTTGGGAATCAGGCGCTTGGCCGTGGGCGACTCCGGGTCGCCGGCCACGCCACCCGCCGACTTGCTGCGGAAGTAGCTGCGAATGGCCTCGCGCTGCTGCCATTCGGAGTACTCCTGAAAGGTCATGCGGCTCGGGTCGCGGTAGTCGATTTCCTGGCCCACCCGCTCCCGGATGTCGAAGTACTCCAGGCTGTCGTCAGGCGTCACGTTCAGGTTCACGTTGCCGGGCAGGCCCAGAATGAGCGGCGAGCGGCGGCGCTGGGGCGAAAACGGCGTGCCCGCGCGGTCGGTGGGCGCTACTTTGGGGCGGCGGCCGGGGCGGTAGCGGCTGGTATCGGAGCGGGCCGTGCGGGCGGTATCCGGCGCCAGCGCCAGGGCCAGCGCGGCCGGGCGGCCGGCTGCGGGCAGCCAGGCCCACAGCTGGCGCAGGGCAAAGGGCTGGGTTGCGGCCGGGGAAGCCTGCGACCACCAGGCCACCAGCGACGTGATAACAACGACAGAGGCAGTGAGTAACTTCTTACCAGAGTTCAAAGGGCGCAATCAAGCGGCGAGCCGCGTAAAAATCTAATGAGACTTAAGAGCAAACTTAATCAAACCCTCCACGCTCAGGTCGTTGCCGTGCTTGTGCTGGATCTGGTCCAGCGTTTTTTCGGCCGCGGCGCGCGCGAAGCCCAGGGTCACTAAGGCGGCTAACGCTTCGGCGCGGTTGGTATTGTGCGCCTTGGCCATGGGCACGGTATCTACGCCGGCCTTGGCAAGCAGCTCGTCTTTGCGCAGCTTGTCGCGCAGCTCCAGAATCACGCGCTGGGCCGTTTTGGGGCCTACGCCCTTGATGCTCTGAATGGTGCGCACGTCTTCCTGCACAATGGCGTGGCGGATTTCGCCCACGCTCATGCTGCTCACCATCATAATGCCCGTGCCCGGCCCGATGCCCGACACGGAAATGAGCTGCATGAACATGGCCTTCTCATTGGGGTCGAGAAACCCGTAGAGCGTGTGCGCGTCTTCCTTGATGTGCTGAAACGTGAAGAGCTTGGCCTTTTCGCCCTCGGCGGGCAGCTTGGAATAGGTGGCCAGGGAAATCTTAATCTCGTAGCCCACCCCGCTCACGTCCATAATGGCCATGGTGGGGTCTTTGTGGGCCAGCTTACCGTCGATGTAGGCAATCATAGGCTGGAATAGGGGAGCAGAAACCGCCGCAAGGGAGTGGTTGGCGGCAGAGGGCCAACACGCGCGGGCGGGGTTACAATTCCAAAAGTACTGGCTTTTAGGCCAATAAATTGAAGAGAAAAAAGAAAAGCAGCAGCCGGCAGATTTCACGCGCCTAACCGGTCATGCTTGATCTGGCGTCCGCTTGTCGAAGCATCTCGCTCGCTTTGTCCGGCTCCCCTCTCTTATGGAGAGGGGTTGGGGGTGAGATTACGACGAAGCGGGCGAGATGCTTCGACAAGCGGACGCCAGATCAAGCATGACCGGCGGCATTGGGCAAGGGGGGGGCTACCTACAGCGCCCGCCCGTACGTCTGGGCATCCACCACGGCAATGGCGGTCATGTTCACGATGTCGCGCACGGTGGCGCCCAGCTGCAGAATGTGCACCGGTTTGCGCATGCCCATCAACACCGGCCCAATCACCTCGGCCCCGCCGATTTCCTGGAGCACTTTGTAGGCGATGTTGCCCGACACCACGTTGGGGAAAATCAGGGTGTTGGCCCCTTTTTCGGCCAGCTCGCTGAAAGGGTAATGCTCGCGCAGCAACTGGGGGCTCAGGGCCGTGTTGGCCTGCATCTCGCCATCCAGAATCAGGTCGGGGTAGCGCTGCTTGGCCAGCTCGGTGGCTTTGCGGGCCTTGCTGGGCAGCTCGCCGGCGTTAGAGCCGAAGTTGGAGTAGCTGAGCACGGCAATGCGCGGCTCGGCATCGAAAAAGCGCACGGCGCGGGCCGTCAGGCCGATGATATCCACCATTTCCTCGGCCGTGGGGTCGATGTTCACGGTGGTATCGGCGAAGAAGTACGGGCCTTTCTTGTGCTGAATAATATACATGCCGGCCACGCGCTGCACGCCGTCTTCCACCCCAATTACTTGCAGCGAGGGCACAATGGACTTGCCATAATCCTTGGTGAGGCCGGTGATGAAAGCATCCACTTCGCCGGTTTCCAGCATCATGGAGCCGTAGTAGTTCCGCTCGCGCAGCAGGCGGCGGCCTTCGTAGAGCGTGATGCCCCGGCGCTGCCGCTTCTCAAACAGCAGGGCCGCGTACTCCTCGCGCTTGGCATCCTCCTTCAGAATGTCGATAATCTCGCAGCCTTCCAGGTCGAGGGAGTTGGCGCGGACGATGGCGTCGATTTTCTCGCGGTTGCCGAGCAGCACGGGCCGGGCAATGCCTTCGTCGTGCAGAATCTGGGCGGCCTTGAGGATCTTGTAGTTGTCGGCTTCCGGAAACACCACGCGCTTGGGGTTGGCCTTGGCGGCCGAGGTGATGCGGTTCATCAGCTTCTGGTTCACGCCCAGACGGCTGCGCAGCTCATCTTCGTAGGCAAACCAATCGGTGATGACCCGGCGGGCCGAGCCGCTCTCGATGGCCGCCTTGGCCACGGCCGTGCTCACCGTGATGATCAGGCGCGGGTCGAGGGGCTTGGGGATGAGGTAGGTGCGGCCAAACGCCAGCGTGTTGTCGCCGTAGGCTTTGTTCACCATTTCGGGCACCGGCTCCTTGGCCAGCTCGGCCAGGGCCTGCACGGCGGCCAGCTTCATGGCCTCGTTTATCTCGGTGGCCCGCACGTCCAAAGCGCCCCTAAAAATGTAGGGAAAGCCCAGCACGTTGTTCACCTGATTGGGGTGGTCGGAGCGGCCGGTGGCCATAATCAGGTCGGGGCGGGTGGCCATGGCCACGTCGTAGGCAATTTCGGGGTTGGGGTTGGCCAAGGCGAAGACAATCGGGTTGTCGGCCATCAGCAGCAGCAGTTCGGCGGGCAGCACGTTGGCCGCCGACAGGCCCAGAAACACATCCGCGCCCCGCATGGCCTCGGCCAGCGTAGTAATGGGCGAGTCGGTGGCAAACTGCATCTGTAGCTCGGCCAGATCGGTGCGCTGCTTATTAATTACTCCGTCCTTATCGAATACGATGACGTGCCGCAGGCCCAGCTCCCGGTACAGGCGCAGGCACGAAATGGCGGCGGCACCCGCCCCGCTCACTACCAGCCGGATGTCTTCAATGCGCTTGCCCACCACTTCCAGCGCGTTTAGCAGGGCCGCCGACGAAATGATGGCCGTGCCGTGCTGGTCGTCGTGCATCAAGGGGATGTTCATCTGCTCGCGCAGGGCCTTCTCAATCACGAAGCACTCCGGGGCCTTGATGTCTTCCAGGTTGATGCCCCCAAACGTGGGCTCCAGCGACTTCACGATGCGAATAAACTCGTCGGGGTCGGTGGCGTCAATCTCAATATCGAAGCAGTCGATGCCCGCGAACTTCTTGAACAGTACGCCCTTGCCCTCCATCACGGGCTTGGAGGCCGCCGGGCCGATGTTGCCCAGCCCCAGCACCGCCGTGCCATTGCTGATTACGCCCACCAGATTGCCCTTGGCGGTGTACTTATATACGTCGTCGGGGTTGGCCGCAATGGCCAGGCAGGGCTCGGCCACGCCGGGCGAGTAGGCCAGGGCCAGATCCAGCTGGGTGCTCACGGGCTTGGTGGGCACCACTTCAATCTTGCCGGCCGGGCTCTGGGAGTGGTAGTCGAGGGCTTCCTGTTTGTTTATTTTAAGCATGGAGTAGCAGCAGTAGGTGGGCTAGGCGCGGGGGCGCTCTATTCAGCAAGTTGGGGCGAATTTGCCCGGAATCAAAGTTTAGAGAGCCTGCCGCCTAAAAAGCAAGCGCCCCGTACCAGTTGGGCACGGGGCGCAATTCGAGCGTGAAACAACGAAATCAGCTCTGCACAATCACCAGCTTCTGCCCCGGCTTCACCTCATCCGTTTTGAGGTTATTGAGCCGGCGCAACTGGTCCACTGTCACGCCCTGGTAGCGGCGGGAGATGTTGTAGAGCGTGTCGCCGGGCTGCACGAGGTGGGTTTTGGGCCGCGAAACTTGGGGGACAGCCGGGGCCGGTGCGGCGGTGCGGCGGGCTTTGCCGGGCGGCGGGGCCACTTCCTGCGCCAGTGCGCCGGCCTCGGTTTCGGCGGGAGCCGCGAATAACAGCTTCTGGCCGGGCACCACGGTTTCGGCGCTTAACTTGTTCCAGGCCATCAGCTGAGTAACCGTCAGACCTCGCTCCCGGGCAATTTTGGTCAGGTAGTCGCCCTTGCGCACGGTGTAGGTGGCAGGTAGCGTGTCGTCGGCCACTGCGGGCGCGGCACTGTTGGCGGCCGTAGCCGTTGCGGCAGCCTCTCGTGCGGCTTTCAGCCCGCGCGGGGTGGTCAGCACTTTGGCCACTACGGGTTCAGCCACGGCTTCGCTATCCGCGGCTGCTTTCGGCGGCGTGTTCATGGTCACGGCAGCCTTTTCGGCGGGCAGCGGCAGCTTGGCCGGAATGCGCGGCTTGCGCGCGGCGGCTACGGCTACGGTCGGGGCGGCTTCTGGTGTTTCAACCGGCACAAACAGCACCAGCTGCTGACGAGGCACCAGCGCCTTTTTGCGCGGCAGCTCGTTCCAGCGCCGGATCTGCGCGGGTGTCACCTCGTAGCGCTCCGCCACGGCGGCCACGGTTTCGCCGCGCCGCACGGTGTGGCGCAGGCGACGAAGCCGGACCTTTTCCGGAGCCGCAGTTTCGGTAGCAGCCAGCTGCGTGCCGGTCGAATCAGTGCCGGGCAGGGCCGGGGCCAGGGGCGCGAGGGGAACCGGAGGGGGCAGGGCTACCTGGCAGAAATCCAGCACAGTGGTGCGGTCCAGCGCGGCCATTTCCACGCTCACGCACTTGGGCACGGTCAGAGCGTAGTTGCGGATGCTGGCGGGCAGGTAGGTTTTGCAGATTTCCGGATTCTGCTTGAGAATGGCGCTGGAGTCCAGCCCGAACTGGGCCGCGAACTTGCGCAGGTCCAGGCTACGACCGGAAATGAGCAGCGTATCGGTCGGCTCCGGGTATTGGTAGTTCAGCCCCTCGGAGTGCAGCTGGTGCTCATTAGCATACTGCATCGTGTAGAGCAGGGCCGTGAAGGTGGGCACGTAGTTGCGCGTTTCCTTCGGCAGCGAGGGGTAGAGCGCCCAGAAATTGCGGGTGCCGTTGCGCTTGATGGCCCGTTGCACGTTGCCGCTACCCCAGTTGTAGGCCGCCAGCACCAGCTCCCAGTCGCCAAACTGCCGGTATAAATCTCGCAGAAACCGGCACGCCGCCTCCGTCGACTTCTCCGGATTCATGCGCTCATCAATGTACTCGTTGCGCACCAGCCGCAGGTCGCCGGCCGTAGGGCCCATAAACTGCCACAGGCCCACCGCGCCCACCCGCGAGCGGGCCGTGGGCAGCAGCGCCGACTCCACCACCGCCAGGTATTTCAGGTCCTGGGGCAGGTGGTATTTGGCCAGATATTTTTCAAACAGCGGAAAATACAGGTTTTGCCGCTCCAGAATGCGCTGGGTATAGGCCCGGTTGCGCACCGTGAAGTAGGTCACGAAGCTCATCACCGTGTTGTTGAACACGTGCGGCACGTCAGTGTCGAAGCAGTTCACGCGGTCGGCCACCAGGTCCTTTACTTCGGGCGGCGTCTGCAACCATACCAGGCGGGCCGAGTCGGCGGCGGTGGGCAGCGGCGCGGCAGCCAGCGAATCGGGTGGCGGCAGCAGTTGCACATGAGTGGTGTCGTTGGCCGGGTCGGTAGTCAGCTCGGGCTGGGTCTGAGCCGCCACGGGGCAGGCACCGGCTGCCAGCAGCAGCAGAAAAGCAACCTGAGCCAACGACCTTTTCATCACATCGCGGGGGTTAGGGTTTCCGTTACAGACTTCGCGAAAGCCAGCAGATGCTCCTCGCGGAACGCGCCGCTCAGCATCTGCACGCCAATGGGCAGCCCTGCTGCATCGGTGCCGGCCGGCACCGAAATGGCCGGTACGCCCGCCAGCGAGGCCTGTACCGTGAAGATATCCGCCAGGTACATAGCCAGCGTATCCTTCTCGTTTTCGCCGATGCGGAACGCCGTGGTGGGCGTGGTGGGCAGCACCAGGAAATCGTACTGGCGCAGCAGCTCGTCGGTTTTCTCCTTAATCAAACGCCGGACGCGCTGGGCTTTGGTATAATAAGCGTCGTAATAATTGGCCGACAGCACGAACGTGCCCAGCAGAATACGGCGCTGCACCTCGGGGCCGAAGCCCTGGGCGCGGGTCTTTTTATACAACGATTCCAGATCCGTGGCATCCGGGGCGCGGTAGCCGTACTTCACCCCGTCGAAGCGGCTCAGGTTGGAGCTGGCTTCGGCGGTGGTCAGAATGTAGTAGGTCGGCACCATGAAATCCAGATACGGAAAGTCTACCGCGTCTACCACGTGGCCCTGGTCGCGCAATGAGTCGAGCATGCCTTCCACGGCCGATTTTATTTCCGGGTTCAGGCCCGGCCGCTCCATCGTGTCGCGGATGTAGCCGATGCGGTAGTGCGGGGCGGGCGTGAGCAGGTTGCTATAAGCCGGCACGGGCTGCTGGCTGGCAGTACTGTCAAAATCGTCGGCGCCAGCCATTACTTCGAGCAGCAAGGCTGCGTCTTCCACCGAGCGGGTGAGCGTGCCAATCTGGTCAAACGAGGAGGCGTAGGCAATCAGCCCGTAGCGGGAAATGCGCGAATACGTGGGCTTGAAGCCCACGATGCCGCAAAATGCCGCCGGCTGGCGCACCGAGCCGCCCGTATCGGAGCCGATGGAAGCCAGGCACAGATCAGCCTGCACGGCCACCGCCGAGCCCCCCGAGGAGCCCCCGGATACACGCTCCGGATCAATCTCATTGCGAACCGGCCCGAAATAGGACGTTTCGTTGGAAGCACCCATGGCAAACTCGTCGCAGTTCTGCCGCCCGATGATGATGACGTCCTCATCCAAAAGCCGCTGCACGGCCGAGCCGGTATAGAGTGAGCGGAAGCCGTCCAGAATATGGCTACTGCTCTGCAGGGCGTGGTCTTTGTAGGCCAGCACATCCTTTAGCCCGATAACCATACCGGCCAGCTTGCCGGCCGTGCCGGCCGCCAGCTTGGCGTCTACTGCCTCGGCCTGGGCGCGGGCTTCGTCGGCGAATACTTCCAGAAAAGCATTCAGGTGGCTTTTGCGCTGGATGTTATCCAGGTAATACTCCACGAGCTGACGACAGGTGGTGGTGCCTGCCGTCAGCTCGCTGCGAACTTCCGTAAGAGAATTGAACCGTCTCAAGAGGTGCTATTCGTTAGTCATTTGATCGAACCGGGGCCGCTCGGGCTGAGTCGGCGTAGTGCCGCCGTTCATAGGCGATGCAAGAGGGGTAGCAGCCTCGGAATGGGCATCCGGGGCATAATTGGTGGCGGTGGGAGCTGGCGCGGCCGGTACTTGCTGGGCCGGAGTAGCCGAGTAAGGCGGCTGGGGCTGCTGGCGGCCGGCGTTTTCGAACTCGCTGCGGATTTCGCTGGAAGCGTCCTTGAACTCACGGATGCCTTTGCCCAGGCCGCGGGCCAACTCGGGAATTTTATTGGCGCCGAAGAAGATCAGGATAACGACCATGATCAGCATGATTTCGCCGCCGCCAAGGTCGCCTAGAAATAGAAAGAGGGGAGTCTGCATGGCTGAAAGGGAAATTACAAGCGGTTCTGATTCGGGTCGTTCGGGTTCACGGGGCGGTCATGAAACTCGGGCTTATCGTCTTTGGAGGCATCCTTGAACTCGCGGATGCCTTTGCCCAGGCCCTTGGCCAGCTCCGGAATGCGCTTGGCCCCGAACAGCAGAATGATTACAAACAAGATCAGCAGAATTTCGGTGGTGCCGAAGTTGCCGATCAGAAAAAGCGAGGCAAGTGTCATTGGAAATGGCCTGAGGCCGTTTTATGAGTGCAAAGGCTAGTATACGCGGAGCAGCGCAGATCAGGATTGGTAAAGATACCCGATAATTTTCAAAACGGTTCCGTAGGGGGCGCTAACCGGCTTTCCCCGCTTCTGCTCCGGCTGGATGCAAATAGCTGTTAACCAAACATTATCCTTGTTCACCGGTTGCATAAGTCAGCCTGCCGAGCCGGAAAGGCGTTCTGTCGGATAAGGGTGGAGCCCCACCTTTGGGAAGACGTACTTTGAAGGCCCAAGTTACCCTTGCGCTCCGCAGCTTTTCATCCAGCCGCGCTTATCTTTTTATTGCTTATGCCTACAAAAACGCGCCAGTCGGCTATCCATCATCCGGTTAGGGATACCTCGCCCCAGTCCGACGATGAGTTCGCGCGCCTGGAGGCCGTACGCAGCTACCATATTCTGGATACTCCGCCGGAAGACGTGTTCGACGATCTGGTCGAGCTGGCCGCCTTCATTTGCGGCACGCCGATTTCCATGGTATCCATCATTGATGCCGACCGGCAATGGTACAAGGCTTCGGTTGGGACGGGCGACGTGCGGAGTATGCCCCGCCATGTGTCGTTTTGCCACTACGGCATGATGTCCGAGGATATTATGGAAATAGAGGACTTATCCAAGGATGCCTTTTTCCGGCACAACCCGTTTGTTGCCAACGATCCGCAAATTCGGTTCTATGCGGGCGTGCCGCTCGTCACGCCCGAGGGCTTTGCCATTGGCACCATCTGCGCTATCGATACGGTGCCGCACCGCCTCACGGAAGGCCAGCGGAAGGCGCTGCGCATTCTGGCCCGCGAGGTGGTAGCGCATCTGGAGTTGCGGCGGGCCCGCCTGCTGCTGGAGCAGGAAAAAGTCAAGCTTGAAGGGCTGCTGCGCATGGCCAACGAGACGGCTGAATCGTTGTATTCGGTCAGCCACAACGAGATTTTTGTTAAGCAAGACCACAAGCTGGTGCGCGTGAATACGGCGGATATTCGCTACGTGGAGGCGCTGGGCGACTATGTGAACATCTACGCGAGCCAGGAGCGATACACTGTGTATACCACCATGAAGGACTTGGAAAGCAAGCTGCCCCGACGCGACTTTGCCCGCGTACACCGCAAGTACATTGTGCGCCTCGACCGGATAGCGGCCATTGAAACCGATATAGCCATGGTGGACAACGGCCGGACCAGGGAGCCAGCCAGCAACCTGACGGCCATTCCGATTGGCAACTCCTACAAAGCAACTCTGCTGAGCCGCCTCAACCTAGTCTGATTAGCAGACCGAAAGGCGGCAGCGGAACAAAACGGCCTTTTCACCGAGAAAAAGCCGGCTTTCGGCGAAAATTGATAGTAATCAGAGTGGCTACAGCCTATCTTTAAATTATGCTATCGGGAAATGTCCTATTCTTAGCAGTACGCCTCAGGGTTGTGCTGTTTTGGGCATATGCCAGTAGCTAAGTTTGTTTTCATAGCTCAGAAAGGCACCGTACGCTGTACGGTGCTTTTTTATTGCCTAGCGGTTGCGGCTCAGCCAGTTTTCCGGGTTCAGGTTGGAACTGTTGCGCCACACCTGAAACTGCAGCTCCGAGGTCCCTTCTGCGCTGGTATATACGGTGCCAATGGGCTGGCGCATGCGCACCTGCTGGCCTTCGCTCACGCTCACGCTACGCAGCTTGGCATAGACGGTGAAATACTCGCCGTGCTGGATCATGACGATGTTGTTCATGCCCGCAATGCTGGCCACGGTCAGTACTTTGCCATCAAAAATAGCCCGCACGGGCTCCCCGGCGCTGGTCTGAATATCCACTCCCCGGTTTTCAACGATGACGTTTTTGAGTACCGGGTGCGCGTGGCGGCCGAAGCGCTGAGAAATGAAGCCGCGCCCCACGGGCCAGAGCAGCCGCCCCCGATTGTCGGCAAATGAGGAGGAAAGCACCGCCGTTTCCGGGGTCAGCGTCACGCGGTCGGTGCGCTCGGCGGGGGCCTCTTCGGCCGGAGCTTCGGCAGCGGGGGCAGCGGCCGTGCCGGCATTGGCGCGGTTGGGTGTTTCGGTAGGGCGGCGCGGGGTGGTGCCGGCCGTGCTTTCGCGGGCGGCCGCGGCGCGGGCGGCGGCTTTGCGGGCCGCGTTGGCGCGCGCCACGCGGGCGGCGCGGGCAATTTCTTCCCGCACGCGGTCCGCAATCAGATTATCGAGACGGCTCACGGCCTGCTGGCGCTCGGCCAGCTCCCGGCGCAGGCCTTCTTCCTGCTGGCTGAGCTTCGTCACGACCTGATCCTGCTGGGTTTTGAGCGTGAGCAGGTTGCGGCTTTCGGCCACCTGCGTGGTCAGCATTGAGCTTTTTTCCTGCTTTTTCACCGTCAGGCCGCTGAGCTGGTGGCTCAGGTGCTGCTGGGTGCTGGCAATCTGGGCCGCCTGCTTCTGGCGCACTTCCGAGTACTGCCGGATGTAGCGCAGCCGCAGCATGAGCTGGTTGAACGAGTCGGCCGCGAACAGAAACATGATGCGGTTATAGCTATTGGCCGTTTTCGACGAGGCGTAAATCAGCCGGGCATACTCGGCTTTCAACTGGGCCAGGCTCTGCTGGGTTTGCTGCACCTGCGTGGCCGTCTGCCGCACATCCGACTCGATATATTGCAGCTCGGAGGAAATGGTTTTGATGACGCTTTTCTGCACCGTTAGCTTTTCCTTCAGCGCGTTGAGCTGGCCCAGCGAGGCCTGTTTCTGCTTCTGGGTCTGTTCCAGAATGCGGCTGGTTTCGCGGATGCGGCGCAGATTGGCCCGCCGCTCGCGCTCCAGCTGGGCCTTGCTCTTTTTGGGGCTGGTGGTGGTTTTAGCGCGCTGGCGCTGCTGGGCCAGCGTCGCTTCGCCCTGACCAACCAACACCAGCAGGACCACCAGCAGGGAGGCTACCGCCCGGCTACTTTTTGCGCACATAGCCTTTGGGAACCGAGAAAGGGAAGGCCAGCCGCTCTTTGTCCACGTCGACGTTGCGGTAGTTGATGGTGAGGGTGGAGGCTGCGCCCTTGGTGGGCTGCGCCTTCACCACCGTGCCGTAGGCAAACTGCACCATTGAGTTTTCCAGGGCCCGGAAATCGGAATAATCAGCTGAAAACCGGTTCTGCGTGGCCGAGTCTACTACCGAGAGCTGGGTCATGCGGCCGCGGGCCAGCTCGATGAGCTGGGTAATGAGCACGCTGGCCTGATTGAACTGCACTTTCTGGCTGGCATTTTCCGTCAGCACGGTGGGCGTGGAGCCGGCCGGGGCCGTGATGTAATTGCCCAGCAGCGCGGCCTGCACCTGCTCAAACGTGACGGGCACGTTCAGGCGCTTGCTCAGATAGTCGAAATTGCCGGCGTAGTATTCGCGCTGCAGGTAGTTGAGCACCTGAATGGAGTCGCGGGTGATGTAGGCCCGCACGCCCTCAATGCCCAACGACACCGACAGCCAGATCACGCTGTCCTTGCGCATGCGCAGGCTCAGGTTGGCGGTTTGCTGCACGCCGGGCATGTCCACTTTTATCTTGCCTTTGGCCTTCAGATACCGGAAGTCCACGTTGGTGGCCTTCACCATTTCGGCGGCTTTGGCTGGGGTCATCCGGCCGGTATTGGCGGGTACAATTTTGGGGCTACAGCCCCCCAGTACCACGCCCAGCCACAGCAGGACCAGCAAAAAGCACTTATTCATAAAGCTTACTGTCTTTGATTTTGCGGTCAATCTGATTCGATGCCCCGCCTGTTTTCTTGGCCCGCAGCCACTCCGCCAGCGCCCGATCAGTTTCGCCCAGCTGGAACAGCACGTCGCCGTAGTGCTCGATTACGGTGCCGTCGGAGGTAGTTTTGAGGGCTTTTTCCAAGTTGGTACGCGCCCCGGCGTAGTCCTTCAGCTTATATAGCACCCAGGCATACGTGTCGAGGTAGGTGTCGTTGTCGGGGAACTGCTTCACCAGCTTGCCCGACATTTCCTTGGCCTTGTCCAGCTTTTCGCCCCTCAGCGACAAAAAGTAGCTGTAGTTGTTCAGGGCCTGCGCGTTGTTGGCATCGAAGGCCAGCGCCGCATCATAGGCCGCATCCGACTTGGCGTGCTCCTTCACCTCGTGGTAGGCATCGCCGAGCTGGGTGTCAATCTGCACCAGCAGCTCGGGGTTGTCGAGGGCCAGCTTGCGGCCGTATTCCAGCGCCTTGATGCCCTTGGCCGTCTGCTTGTTCATCATCAGCGCCACGCCGTTGTAGTACCACAGCGGCGCCTGGTTCGGAAACAGCTCCAGGGCCCGGTCGGTGTGGCGCAGCAGCGAGTCTACCTGGTTCAGCTCGGCATCGATGAGCACCACCTGCTGCCAGATCTGAAACTTGGAGTTATCCAGCCGGATGGCTTTCAAGTAGGAGTCGCGCGCGTCCTTCTTGTGGTCGGTCAGGGTCTGAATGTCGCCGGCAATGGAAAAGGCCTTGGCCTCCTTCGGGTGCACGCGGGTGGTAATGGCGGCCAGCTCCAGGGCCGTCTGGCCCAGCGCGGGGTTGGGCAGCTGCTTAATGTAGTCGAGCAGGATGCGCACCTTCTCGTCGATGTCCAGGGCGGGGCTCTCAAAGGCCAGCTTGATCTGCTTCTCCGACTCGGCCGGATTGGCCTGCTGCCGGTAAATATCGGCCAGAATCATGCGGGCCTGGGGGTTGTCGGAGTCCTGACGCAGGGCCTGCTCGGCCACCCGAATGGCATCGGGCAGGCGGTTGTTGGAGGCGTACATCTCGGCCTGCGCAATGACGTAGCGCACCTCGTCGGGGTTGGCCTTTATCAGCGCCTCGCCTTCCTGCAGGGCCTTGTCGAGGTTGTTCTGCTTGAGGTAGATCTGCTGCTTCTTGAACGACACCTCATCCAGGGGCCCAAACTGCTTCTCAGCCTGCTCAAACGTGGCCAGCGCCTCATTCAGCTTGCCCTGGGCCATATACAGGTCGGCCAGGTTGAAAAGGTAGTAGCCCGAGTCGGGCACGTCCCGGATCAGGCTGGCGTAGACTTTGGCGGCCTGGTCGTACTGCTTCTGGGATGCGTAAATCTGGGCCAGCAGCAGGTAATAGTAGGCGTTTTTGGTGTCGAGCTTCACGGCCACCAGCGCGAAGTTGGTGGCATCTTTCAGGTTGCCGCTCAGCAGGTTGGTTTCGGCAATCTTGTAGTTGATGGCCGCGTTGGTCGGGTTCAGGGCGTAGGCTTTCAGCAGCCGCTCCAGGGCCTTGTTGTAGTCTTCGAGCAGCACAAATTTCACGCCCTCCACAAAAAAGGCCTCGCTCATCTCACGGTCTTTCTCCGAAAGCACGCGCACCTGCTGGCGGGCAATATCCAGCTCGGCCCGCCGCGCCAGCTCCTTCCGCTCGCGCCGGGTTAGCCGGAGCGGCTTGGGGGCAGAGGCCTCGGGCACGGGCTGCTGGGCATACCCCGGCGCGGCCAGCAGCAGGCTCAGCACGAAGAAAAAAAGAACCCTCACTCGACTCATGGAAGCAGTAGCACGGACGACAAGCCGCCGTTTGAAAAAGGAATTACCCCAAAGAAACAACTCTGCGGACAGATACCCGCGCTACTGCTAACATCCGGAGCCGGAAAAATATCACACGCGCAGTGTGTTGTAGTCGCCCAGGCTCAAGTCGTTGGGGGTGCCGGTCACGGTGGCGTGGTTGCCCACCATCGAGTTGGTCACGTTGGCATGCAGCAGCGTAGCCGACTGCTGCACAATGGAATTAGACACCACCGAGCTGCGCACGTTGCTCTGCGCGCCCAGCGAAACGTGCGGCCCCACCACCGAATCGGTGATAATGGCGCCTTCACCGATGTACACGGGCGGAATCAGCACGCTGTTGGTCACTTTGGCCGACGTGGCCACCAGCTCCTCGCCGCGTTCCTGCAGGTACTCGAGGTAGCGCTGATTGGTAAACACCGTCGCGTCCTTGTTGCCACAGTCGAGCCACTCCGTCACGCGGCCGGGCACGAAGGTGGTGCCCTTGTTTTTCATGTTTTCCAGGGCGTTGGTGAGCTGGTACTCGCCTTTGTCCATAATGTTATTGTCGAGCAGGAACTGCAGCTCGTCGCGCAGGTACTGGCCGTCCTGGAAGTAGTAGATGCCGATGATGGCAAGGTCGGAAACGAATTCCTGGGGCTTCTCCACGAAGTCCGTAATCTGGCCCTGGGCATCGAGTTTCACCACGCCGAACGGCTTGGGGTCGTCCACGCGCTGCACCCAGATGGTGCCGGCAGCGGAACTGTCGAGGACGAAATCAGCCTTGAACAGCGTATCGGCGAAAGCTACCACCAGCGGCCCGCTGAGCGACTCTTTGGCGCACAAAATGGCGTGGGCCGTGCCCAGCGGCTCATCCTGGTACACTATGGTGCCCTTCGCGCCTACCGATTCGGCAATGGCCACCAAGCTTTTCTCCACGGCCTCGCCGAAGCGGCCAATGATGAACGCCACTTCGTCCACTTGCTCGCCGCATACCTTGGCAATATCCTCCACCAGGCGCTGCACGATGGGCTTACCGGCAATCGGAATCAGGGGCTTGGGAACGGTGAGCGTGTGCGGGCGCATGCGCTTGCCCATGCCGGCCATCGGGACGATAATCTTCATGAATGTTGAATTTTAGATGTTGGATGTTGAATGTGGGGAAACGCTGGACGTTGAGTGTTGAGTTTTAAGTGTTGGATGAGCTGCCGGCCCTGTTTGCTTTAAATTTCCGTCTTGTTCATTCAACATTCAACCCTCAAAATTCAACATTTCATTGCACGCCGGTGCTGCCGTAGCCGCCGGTGCCGCGCTGGGTTTCAGTTAGCGTTTCGGCGGGCTGCCACTGCACCGTTTCGTGCCGGGCTACCACCAGCTGCGCGATTCGCTCCCCGTCCTGCACTACGAATTCCTGATCGGAGAGATTAACCAGCAGCACCTTCAACTCGCCCCGGTAGTCGGCATCGATGGTGCCGGGGCTGTTGACGATGCCGATACCGTGCTTATAGGCCAGACCGCTGCGGGGCCGCACCTGCATTTCGTAGCCCACCGGAATTTCCAGAAACAGGCCCGTCGGGATGAGGGCGCGCTGCAGGGGCTTCAACGTAACGGGCTCCGCGAGGTTGGCCCGTACATCCAGGCCGGCGGCGTGGGCGGTCTGATACTCGGGCAGCGGGTGGCGGGAGCGGTTCAGGACGGGAATGTGCATCGGCAACAAGGCAGTTTGGGCGAGCAAAGATAACCCGCGCGGGGATAGGGTTTTGGAAAGGCGAAGTATGATTGGAAAGGCCGATTCGCCCTCACGCCACCGGCAATCCGGCCTTACGGGGCCGCTCCACCAGAAAAATGAGGCCGGCGAAGACTGTGCACAGGCCCAGGTGAAAAGCGTGCCGCAGCCAATAGTCCGGCACGGGCAGCAGCCAGCCCACGGCCACTACAGCCACGGCCAGCGCCAGCCACAGGCCCAGCCGCGCCATCGGGTACGGAATGGGGTAATGCTTATTGCCCAGCACCCAGCACACTACGGCCATCATAAAGTAGCAGGCCAGCGTGGTGAGGGCGCAGCCCATGTAGCCGATGAGCGGAATCAGGAAAAAGTTGAGCAGAATGGTGAGGGCCGCGCCGCCGAAGCTGATGTAGGTGCCGAAATAGGTTTTGTCAGTGAGCTTGAACCACACCGCCAGGTTGTAGTACATGCCCAGAAACAGGTTGGCCAGCAGTAGCACGGGCACGATATCCAGCCCGGCGCGGTACTCGGGCCGGCCCAGCAGAAACCGCGCGAAATCCTCCGCGTTCAGGCTCACGAACACGAAAATAAACGCGCAGCACAGCGTGAACCACTTCAGAATGAGGGCAAACGTGGCCGGCGAGTTCTTCTCCGTCGATTGAGCAAAGAAGAACGGCTCGGCCGCGTAGCGGAAGGCTTGAATGACGAGCGTCATGAACATGGCAAACTTATAGCAGGCCCCGTAGATGCCCACCGCCGTCATGTTCGACTGGCCGGGGTAGAAGCCCTCGGGCAGCCAGTACTTGAGCAGCGGCCGGTCCAGCGTCTCGTTTACCATGCCGGCCAGGCCCATCAGCATGAGCGGGTAGGCATACTTCAGCATCGGCCGCAGCACTCCGAAATCGAGCCGGAAGCGGAAGTCGCTCAGTTCGCGCCACAGCAGCGGAATGTATAAGGTATTGGCTATCAGGTTGGCCAGAAACACATAGCCCACGCCTAAATCAGGATTGTACACGGCCGCCACCAGCGGGCGCAGATGCGGCAGGTACTGGCCCGCGTGCACGTCGCGGCAGAGCACGATGAAGAACAGGTTCAGGCCCACGTTCACCAGAATGTTCAGAAACCGCACCGCGGCCACCTTTTTAGCCTTGTTTTCCAGCCGCAGCCGGGCAAAAGGAATGGCCGTGGCCGCGTCTACGCCCATCACCAGCGCCAGCCACACAATGTATTGCTCCTGCCCCGGCGGATAGTGCAGCACCCGCGTGATGGGTCCGGCCAGCAGCAGCAGCAGCCCGCTGAGCACCGCGCTGCTTAGCAGCAGCAGGCTGAACACCTTGTTATAGAGCGCCTGCCGGTCGGCACCGGGCTGGTGGGCGAAGCGGAAATAAGTGGTTTCCATCCCGTAGGTAAACAGGATGTTGAGGAATGCCACGTACGAAAATAGCTCCGTGACCACGCCATACTCGGCGGCCGCAAACTTGCTCGTATACAGCGGCACCAGCAGAAACGTCAGCACGCGGCCCAGAATACTGCTCACGCCATACACGGCGGTCTGGCCCGCCAGTTTTTTGGCAATACTCATGTTTTCAATTAAAAATTGAGAATTAAAAAGGAAAAAATGCCCACCTGCCCGAGAAATCAGGCTGTTTGCTACTCCTCCCTCTCCACCTTTTTAATTTTTAATTCTCAACTTTTAATTGCCCTTAAAAGCCGCCGGGCGCTTCTCCAAAAAGGCGGCAGTGCCTTCGCGGAAATCTTCGGTGCCGAAGGCGCGGCCGAACAGGTTGGCTTCGGTCTGGAAGCCGTGGCGCTCCTTGTCGTAGTAGGCATTCACGCAGTCAATCACCATGCCCACGGCCTGCGGAGCCTTGGTGAGAATGCGGGCCAGCAGCTGCCGGCAGAAGTCGAGCAGCTCGGCCTGGGGCACTACATGGTTCACCAGGCCCAGGCGCAGCGCCTCGTCGGCCTTGATGATGTCGGCGGTGAGCAGCAGCTCCAGGGCTTTGGCTTTGCCAATGAGCTGGGTGAGGCGCTGGGTGCCGCCGTAGCCCGGAATCAGGCCCAGATTCACCTCGGGCTGGCCGAAGCGGGCGTTGTCGGAGGCCACGCGCAGGTGGCAGGCCATGGCCAGCTCGCAGCCGCCGCCCAGCGCGAAGCCATTCACGGCCGCAATGACGGGCTTGGTGCTTTCCTCAATCAGGCAGAACGCCTCCTGGCCCTGCTCGGCGGCCCGCCGCCCGCTGATGTCGTTCAGCGCCGCTAGCTCCGAAATGTCGGCCCCGGCCACGAAGGCCTTCTCGCCGCTACCCGTGATGATGATGCCGCGCACCTGCGGGTCGTCCAGCGCCGCTTGCATGGCCTGCCGGATTTCGGCGATGGTGGCCGCGTTCAGCGCGTTGAGCTTGCTGGGGCGGTTTAGGGTGATGGTGAGGATGCCGGAGGCGGCGTCGGGGGCGTAGAGCAGGTTTTCGAAAGTGGCCATGAGCGCGGGAGCGTGAAAGAACGGGCGCAAAGATAGCGCAAAACCGCAGCCGTGCCGGTGGGCCAGCGCGGGCGTTTGGTCGGCCCCAAATAAGTATTAGCCCGGTTTAATACTTTGCTGGTCGAAACCAGCGGCCAGCTCCTAAGTGCCTGACTTACTTTTGTTCGGACTGGCAGACTTTCGTATCGGTGAATGTATATATTTACCCCCGCTGTCAATCTTTTTTTTCACTAAAACCACCGCGAGAACATGGGATTTGCCTCTGAGTTCAAAGAATTTGTTGCCAAAGGCAACGTCCTCGATCTGGCCGTGGGTGTCATTATCGGAGGCGCTTTCGGCAAAATCGTGACTTCCCTCACGGAGGACATTCTGCTGCCCATCATCGGCCTGGCCACCGGCGGGCTCGATTTCAAGAACTGGTTCTATGCCCTCGACGGCAACAGCTACGACACGATGGAGAAGGCCAAAGCGGCCGGCGCGGCCACGCTCAACTTCGGCCTGTTTCTGAACGCCGTCATCTATTTCTTCATCATTGCCTTCTGCGTGTTCCTGATCGTCAGATTCGCTAACCGTTTCAAAAAACCGGCGGAAGTGGTGGTAGTAGACCCGGCCCCCACCAAAGACCAGGCGCTGCTGATGGAAATCCGCGACGCGCTGCGCACCCGCTAGTTGCGCCAAGCGTAGTAGTTTAGCCGGCCCGGCCTTCTTTTCGGAGGTCGGGCCGGCTTTATTTTACTCCCTTCCCCATGAAAAAACGCTACGCACTTTCCCTTTGTCTGCGCTTTCTGGTTATACTGCTGCTGGTGCCGCTGGCCGGCCGTGCCCAAACCTCCGAAACCACCGCTGCCGCCCCCGATACCGCTCAGGGCTGGCGGCGCGGCGGCGTGGGCACGCTCAACCTGAGTCAGGTGAGCCTGGTGAACTGGGCTCCGGGCGGCCAAAGCTCGCTCTCGGTGCTGGCCCTCGGCAACGTGTTTGCCCACCACCGCCGCGGCGACAATACCTTCGATACGTCCCTGGATCTGCTCTACGGCACGCTGAAAGCCGGCAAGGCCCGCATGCGCAAAAACGACGATAAGCTCGAATACAACGCCAAGTACGGCCACCAGTTTACCAAGGTGCTCTACTACGCCGCCCAGGTCAACGTCAAAACCCAGCTCACGCCCACCAAAGCCATTGAGAAGCCCGACTCGCTGCTGTCGGCCTTCTTCGCGCCGGCCTTCATTCTGGCCTCCGTCGGCATCGACTACAAGCCCAACGACCAGCTTTCGGTGTTTCTGTCGCCCATCACCGGCAAGTTTACCGTGGTAGCCAACCAGACGCTGGCCGATGCCGGCGCGTTCGGCGTAGAGGCCGCCCGGCGCGGCCCCGATGGCCGCCCCCTTGCGGGCTCGGGCCAGCGGTTTCGGAGCGAGCTGGGGGCGTATCTGAACATAAAGTACCGCAAGCCGCTCTGGGAAAACGTGGTGTTTCAGACCAAGCTCGACCTGTTCAGCAACTACCTGCACAACCCGCAGAACATCGACGTGAACTGGGAAAACCTCATCAGCTTCAAAGTCAACAAGTTCATCAGCAGCAGCATTGCCACCAATCTGGTGTACGACGACGACGTACTGGTGCCCCTCGACCGCAACGGCGACGGCGTGCCCGATGGTCGCGGCCGCCGCATTCAGTTCAAGGAAACCCTGGGTATCGGGCTCACCTACAAGTTTTAGCAATTTGAACTATCTTCGCCGACACCCGGTTTTCCGGCCGACTTCGCCCAGCGGTAGGATTTTTTCCGCCGGCTTTCTCCTCTTCGTTTCTTCTTTCTGTTTTCGCATGAAAAAGCTGATTGCCGTACTGCTGCTGGTCGCTCCCGCGCTGTTTGTGCAGCCCGCCCAGGCCCAGGTGAATGGGCAGCAAGGCAAGGGCCGCAAAGCTGAGCAGGCTCGCTCGCGCAAAGTCTCGGGCGAGGATATGGCCCGCATGCAGCAGCGCATGAGCATGAACCCCGACGAGGCCAAGCGCGACCAGCAAATGGAAGTGCTGGAAGCCCGCGCCGGCGGTGGCACCGCCAACACCAGCTTCGGCCGCTCAGCCGGCCCGGCCCGGCAGCTGGAAAAAGGCAGCGGTGGCTTTTCAGTGCTCAAGTTCAAAGACAAGCGCGGCACGGCGCTGCAGAAGCGCGGCCTCAGTCGCCCCGCCGGCGGCATCGACCCTAAAGGTAAGCCCCTGACCCACAAAAAGAAGAAGCGGTTTCTGCTTTTCTAAAGCTTTCCAGATCCAATAAAAAAAGCCCCGAAGCAGAGCTTCGGGGCTTTTTGCGTCTCTAGCAGTCCGAGGCCACCGTTCGCCCCCGGCTTGCTAAAGAAGCTCTACTGGCAGCGGCATCACCTGGCTGCTGCTTTATCAGGCTATAAGCTCATCCCGGAAGGCATTGGCAGAACATGCGTTTCCAGAGTGATTATCTATCTGCTGATATATTTTTGTTGTATAAATTAAAATTATTCATGACCGAATGCAAAAGTAGTACATAGCGCTTTCCGAACCAATAGCATGATGATGTGAGTTGCCCGACCGGGCCAAAACAGCCGCGTTTAAACGCGAAACGCCCCAACCAGCTGTGGTTGGGGCATTTTGTTAGCAGTTTAATCCGCGTTGCCGTTACAGCGTCCGCTTCACTTCCTTCTCTTCAAAGCCTTCGATGTTGTCACCTTCCTGCAGGTCGTTGAAGCCTTTCACCGAGATACCGCACTCATAGCCCTGGCGTACTTCCGACACGTCGTCTTTGTAGCGCTTCAGGTCCTGAATCTCGCCCGAGTACACCACGATGCCGTTGCGCACCACCCGCACGCGGGTGCGGCGAACGAACGAGCCTTCCGTGACCATACAGCCGGCAATGGTGCCCACCTTGGTGATGTTGAACACCTGCCGCACCTCGGCATTGGCCACCACGATTTCCTGCACCGTTGGGGCCAGCATGCCTTCCATGGCGTCCTTCACCTCGTTGATGGCATTGTAGATAATCGAGTAGAGGCGAATGTCGATCTGCTCCTGCTCGGCCAGCTTGCGGGCACTCTGCGAGGGCCGCACCTGGAAACCAATGATGATGGCATCGGAGGCCGAAGCCAGCAGTACGTCCGATTCGGAGATGGCCCCCACGCCTTTGGCGAGAATATTCACCTTCACTTCCGGCGTGCTCAGCTTCAGCAGCGAGTCGGAGAGAGCTTCTACTGAGCCATCCACGTCGCCTTTCACGATGACGTTCAACTCTTTGAACGAGCCGATAGCCAAACGACGACCAATTTCGTCCAGAGTGATGTGCTTCTTGGTGCGCATGCTCTGCTCACGCGAGAGCTGCTGGCGCTGCGTAGCCAATTCGCGGGCTTCGCGCTCCGTATCCATCACCTGAATCTTGTCGCCAGCCTGGGGTGCGCCGGTCAGACCGAGCACCTGCACCGGCGTGGCCGGACCAGCTTGCTTCATCTTCTTGCCGCGGTGGTCAGTCATGGCCTTCACGCGGCCGTAGTGCGGACCCGCCAGCACGATGTCGCCCACGCTCAGCGTGCCGGTTTGCACTAGCACGGTGGTCACGTAGCCGCGGCCTTTGTCCAGCATGGCTTCGATAACCGTGCCCACAGCCTTGCGGTCGGGGTTGGCTTTCAATTCCAGCAATTCGGCTTCCAGCAATACCTTTTCCAGCAAGTCTTCCACGCCGAGTCCCGACTTGGCCGATACTTCCTGCGACTGGTATTTGCCGCCCCATTCTTCCACCAGGATGTTCATCGCCGACAGCTCCTCGCGGATCTTATCGGAGTTGGCTCCCGGCTTGTCGATCTTGTTCATCGCAATAACGATGGGCACCCCCGCCGCTTGCGCGTGGTTGATGGCTTCCCGTGTCTGCGGCATCACGGAGTCGTCAGCCGCAATTACGATGATGGCAATGTCGGTGACCTTGGCACCGCGGGCCCGCATAGCCGTAAAGGCTTCGTGACCCGGAGTATCCAGGAACGTAACGCGCTTGTTGGAAGCCGTCATCACGTCGTAGGCCCCGATGTGCTGGGTGATACCGCCGGCTTCGCCTTTGGCCACCGTCGCATTGCGGATATAGTCAAGCAAGGAAGTTTTGCCGTGGTCGACGTGACCCATGATGGTCACAATCGGGGCGCGGGAAACCAGATCTTCCTCGTTGTCCTCGATGGCAATGTCGCCGTCTTCTTCCTCCGCCGACAGGAATTCTACGTCGAAGCCGAACTCATCGGCCACCACGGTAATGGCTTCCGCGTCGAGGCGCTGGTTGATGGAAACGAACATGCCCATGTTCAGGCACACCTTAATTACCTCGTTCACCGATACGTCCATCAGCGAGGCCAGGTCGTTGGCCGAGATGAACTCGGTCACTTTGAGGGTCTTGGAGTCCAGCTCGTTCTGAGCGCGCTGGGCTTCGCGGTCCTCCGCGCCACCGGCCCGCTTGTCGCGGCGGTATTTGGCGCGGTTGTTCTGGTTGCCGCCGCGGCCGCCGCTAAGCTTCGCCAGCGTGGCCTTGATCTGCTCCTGAATCTGCTTGTCGTTCTGCTCGGGCGTGTTGGCCGCGCCGGGCGAGCCGGGACCAATGGTAGGCCGCAGCGTGCTTGGCGGCCGCTGGCCCGGACCCGTGCGCGGGCCCTGACCCGGACCACCGGGGCGCTGGCCGGGGCCGCCGGGGCGGTTGCCCTGGTAGCCGCCGCCCGTACCCGGCTGACCGGTGGTAGGCGTAGTGGGCGTAGTGCCGGCCGCACCGGGAATACGCTGACGTTTCTTTTTATCGGGGCCGAGGCCACTCTTGCGCACATCAGAAGAAGCCACCGGCCGGGCCCCGCGGCCACCGCGGCGCGAAGAATCCAGCGGCAGCTCGATTTTGCCGAGTACCGTAAGGCCTTTCAGCTGATCGGCTTTGGCAACGATGGTGCCGGCATCTTCCGTCGGCGCGTCGCCGGTGGAGGCAGCAGGCGTGGACGCATCGGCGGCCGGAGCAGCTTCCGCGGCTGGGGCGGCTGGGGCTACTGGGGCGGCCGGAGCAGCAGGTTTGGCTTCGGCTACGGGAGCCGGAGTGGCTACGGGCTCTGCAACGGGCTGAGGAGCGGGCGCTACCGGAGCCGGGGCCGGAGGCGTTGGCTTGGCTTCGGCTACTGGGGCTGGCTTAGGCGCGGCTTCAGCCGGATTGGCCTCCGCAACGGGAGTAGGAGCCGGGGCGGGAGCAGCCTTGGGCTCGGGGGCCGCAACAGCGGGAGCCGCCGCTACCGGCGCAGCCGGCTTAGGTGCTACCGGCCGGCCTTTGGCATCCAGCTCAATTTTGCCCAATACTTTCAGGCCCGGTACTTTGGGCGCTTCTGTAGCGGGGGCTGGAGCCGGGGCAGCTACCTTGGCCTCCACGACGGCCGGAGCCGCAACCGGCTGGGGAGCCGGGGCAGCTTTAGGCTCTTCGACGACGGGCTTGGGGGCCGGCGCTGGCGTACTGGCTTTGGGAACCACGGGCTCGGGACGGGGAGCGGGGGCCGCCTCCAGCTCCGTCTGGCGCTTGGCCTGCGTGAGCTTGGTGGCTTCCATCTTATCCTGCGCCGAGGAGGCGAACTCCTTTTCCAGCATGCCCACCTGTTCGGCAGTCAGCTTCGTGGTAGGTTTGTTTTCTACCTGATGCCCTTTCTTGGCCAAGGTTTCCACAACCGTAGCCATTCCAATATTCAGGTCTTTGGCTGCCTGTTGGAGCCGTTTAGGTGCTGCTTCCGCCATTCTATGCTCGCGAACGATACTCTTATTCAGATGCAAAGGTACTACATTAAATCTTGCCAGCCGGCGCTAAATCACGCCGGTTTAGCATGATTCAGCGCCTTTGCCGTACCGGCCGCCGCGCATTCATTGCGCGTCGCCGGACTTTGGTGCTTCTTGTTCTGGTTCGGCTTCTCCATCGGCCTCAGCGTCGGTGTCGTCGAATTCGTTGCGGATGATGCGGAACACGTCTTCAACCGTTACGTCTTCCAGCTCCGTGCGCCGCACGATATCTTCCTTGCTCACGGCCAATACGGCGCGGCCGGTGTCCAAGCCAATTTTCTTAAGCTCTTCGAGTACCCAGGGTTCAATCTCGTCCTGGAATTCGTCCAGCGCGATATCCTCGTCGTAGTCGCCGGCTTCGCGGAACACGTCGATTTCCATGCCCACCAGCCGCGAGGCCAGCTTGATGTTGGCGCCGCCGCGGCCAATGGCCAGGCTTACCTGATCGGGCTTGAGGAACACCGACACGCGGCCGGTTTGTTCATTGATGCGCATTGAGCCGATTTTGGCCGGCGACAGCGCCCGCTGAATGTACAGCTCTAGGTTATCGGTGTAGTTGATTACGTCAATGTTCTCGTTTTCCAGCTCCCGCACCACGGCGTGAATCCGGGAACCCTTCATGCCCACGCACGCCCCCACGGGGTCGATGCGGTCGTCGTAGCTTTCTACGGCCACTTTGGCCCGCTCGCCCGGCTCACGCACGATGTTCTTGATGGTGATGAGGCCATCGTAAATCTCGGGCACTTCCAGCTCGAACAACCGCTCCAGAAACGCCGGCGCAGCGCGGGAAAGGATGATTTTGGGGGTGCCATTGATGATTTCGACGCGGTGTACCACGGCCCGCACGGTGTCGCCCTTGCGGTAGCGGTCCTTCGGAATCTGCTCGCCTTTCGGCAGTACCAGCTCGTTTTCCTCTTTGTCCAGAATCAGGGCCTCGCGGCTCCATACCTGGTACACCTCGCCGGTCACGATTTCGCCCACCTGATCCTTGTATTGCTGATACAGGTTGTCGCGCTCCAAGTCTTTCACGCGCTGAATCAGCGTCTGGCGGGCCATGAGCACGGCGCGGCGGCCGAAATCCTCCAATTTCACCTCTTCGGCTACCTGCTCGCCTACTTCAAAGTCGGCCTCGATTTTCTGGGCTTCGGCCAGCGGAATCTTGTCGAAATCCCAGATGTCCTCGGAGTCATCGTCCACGATTTCGCGGTTGCGCCAGATTTCCAGGTCGCCTTTGTCCACGTTAAGGATGACGTCGAAGTTCTCGTCGGTCGTGTACTTTTTCCGGATCATCGTGCGGAACACGTCCTCCAGGATGCTCATCATCGTGGGGCGGTCGATGTTCTTGGATCGGGCGAACTCGGCGAACGATTCGATTAAGACGTTGCTGTTCATAGGGTTGGTTTTTGAGCTTCACGCTTCAAGCCGCAAGCTTCAAGCTGGTGGGAATAACAGGAAGCTAAAAGGCTGGCAGCCGGCAGCTGAGGCTTTAGCTTATTTAAACGAAATGACGACCCGTGCTTCCTTGATGTCGGCGAACGGCACCAGCACGGCGGGCAGCATACTCTTTTTGGTTTTGACTTTCACTTCTTCGGCCAGCTGAATGCCTTCGGCTTCCACGGCTTCCATAATACCGGTTTTCTCGGTGCCATCGGCCAGATTCAGCTTGAGCGTGCGGCCCACGTGGCGGGCGTACTGGCGCGGGTCGCTCAGGGGCTGGTCGGCCCCCGGCGAGGTTACTTCCAGCGTGTAGCTGGCTTCCTCGCCGTAGGCCTCATCGATGCGGTGAGCCAGACGGCGGCTCACTTTCACGCACAGATCAATGCCCAGGCCGTCTTCGCCATCCAGAATAACCGTGACTTTGGGCCGCACGGCCGAGTCGGAAATGGTGAGGTCGATGACGAATACGCTCAGGTCAGTAATACTGTCCTGGAGCATTTCGGCAAGGCGGGCACGGTCGAATTTCATCTACAGTTGAACCGGGTGATAAAAGAAAGAGGGGACGCTACGTCCCCTCTTCACAATCAGATTACTGCGCAAATATACGGCGCGGAATTGCCGAAAGCAAGCCCGCAGCGGGGCGATGGCCGCACTCGCGCACCACGCAGGCTCCGGTGCGCTGAATGAGCAGCCCGCCTACAGCTGCCGCTTCACTTCTACCCAGCCGCGGGCTTTGCGCTCGTCGGCATCCACCAGATAGTAGTAGTACACGCCGTCGGGCAGGTTTTCGCCGCGCCAGTTGTTGTGGTAGTCGGCGGTTTCAAACACCTTGTTGCCCCAGCGGGTGAATACCTGGAGCCGGGCGGGCCGGCAGCTGAAGCGCGGCTGGAACCTGTCATTAATGGAGTCGCCATTGGGCGTGATGATGTTTGGCACGAACACTTCGCCCACCACCACCGGCGCGAACTGCGTGAGCACCTCGCAGCCAGCGTAGCGGGCCGTGAGGCGCACCAGATAGGTGCCGGGCTCGGTGAAGGTGTGCGTGGGGCCGGCTTCATCAGAGGTAGGGGTGCCGTCGCCGAAGCTCCACTGGTAGGTGCCGCCGGGCAGCACGGGCTCGAAGGTGCAGGTGAAGGGGGCGAGGCCCGTGTACTCGGGGGCCGACTGGCATTCGGGCACGTTCAGGCGCACGTTGGCCACCGAGGCTGGGGCCAGCACAATCTGGCGGGGGGCGGAGTTGAGGCAGCCATTCTCGGCTATGGAGTAGCGCAACGTCAGAATAGCACCTTTGTTATTGGTGTTGGGCGGGGTGAAAAGGCCCGCGGCCGATACGCTGGGGCCGCTCCAGGTACCGCCAGCCGGCCGCATGCCGCGCAGTTGGAAGGGCCGCAGCTGGTCGGCGCAGAGCGTGGTGTCGTTGCCGGCCGTCACGTCAGGCAGCTTCTTCACTACCACCGTTTGGGTGGCCGCATTGCAGCTCACCGTATCGTTTAGGGAGTAGCGCAGCGTGAAGGTGCCCACGCCGGCGGTGGCCGGGCTGAACGTGCTGCCCGCCACGCCCGGCCCGCTGAACGTGCCGCCCGGCGGCGAGGCTACCAGTGTGATGGCCGCGCCATCGATGCAGACGGCGGGCAGCGGGGCAAAGGTGGCCGGCGTTTCGGGCAGCACCGTCATGCGTAGCGGGCGGGTGCTGACGCAGGTGCCGGTAGAGGCCACCGAATACGTGAGCACCTGGCGGCCGAGCAGCGCCGGCGAGGGCGTAAACTGGTAGCCGCCGCCCGAAATGACGCTCACGCCGGGGCCGCTCCAGGTGCCGCCGGCCGGCGTGCCGCCCAGCACCACGGGGGCGGCGCTCACGCACACGTAGCGGTTGGGGCCGGGGTCGGCGAGGCGCTGGCCGAAGTCGATTTTGAAGGCCGCGTTGTTGCAGTTCGAGCTTTTGTTGGTGTTGGAATACGTGCCCGCCCCTGGCGGCACCGGGAAGCCCGAGCTGCCGCCACAGCCGCCGCACACGGCCTGGTACACCAGCCCGCGCTTGTCGAAGCGGGAGGTGCCCCCATCGACGTGCTCGCCGCTGCGGCCGCCGTTTTCGCCGAAAAACGTGGCGTATTCCAGCGCCAGCATTCCCGGCGTGAACTGAGCCAAGTAGAAGTCGGAGCCGTCGGAGGTGCGCTGAATGGCGTTGGCCGTGACCGGGAAGCCGGCAATGCTCTGCGGATCGTAGTTCACCGAGCCGCCCCAGCCGCACACGTAGATCCGCTCGCAGTCATCGACCAGAAACGCAGTGGGCGAAATGTGCGGCGCGAGGCCAGTGGGAACAGCCACGCCGAACGTGGTGGAGTAGAGGTTGGCAGAAAGCGTGGGGTTCAGCTTCTGAATAAACTGCCGGGCCCCGCGCACCGCGTACAGCCCCGTGGTGACGGGGTAGGTACCGGCCGTCTGGCCCAGCAGGTACACGTTGTTGCCGGCATCGAGCTGCAGAAAATAGGCCTGATCGGTGGCCGAGGTGCCGATGTAGGAGCTCTGCAGCAGGGCGTTGCCGCTGCTGCTCAGGTGGGCCACGAAGCCATCGGTGCCGCCCTGGGACGTGGGGTGTAAGCTGCCGGCCGTGGTGGGAAAGTTATTGCCCTGAGTGCCGCCGCTCACATACACGCTCCGGGCCGCATCAATCTGGATAGAGTAGGCCGCATCGGCGCTGCTGCTGCCCAGAAACGTGCTCCAGACCAGCGTGCGCAGGTCGGCCGAGAGCTTGCACACCACGGCATCGGTGCCGCCGCGCAGCGTGGTCTGGTAGCCGTTGGGCACGGGAAAGTTGAAGCTGCTGGTAGAAGAAGCCAGGTACACGTTGCCGGCCCCGTCGGTTATCACGTCGCCGCGAAACTGGTCGCCGTAGTTTTGCACCAGGCTGCCGGAATTCACCGAGGCGGGCGTAGCCAGCAGGCCATCGGTGCCGGTGCCGCCCAGATACGTAGAGGCCAGCAGCGCCGAGCCGTTGGATCGCAGCTTGGTAATGACCAAGTCGCTGCCAGCCGGGTAGCTGATGCCTGACAGCGGCTCGAATGACGGTCCGCCGTTGAACGTCACGTCGTAGGCATTGGTCGTGACGGGGTAATTCGAGGAGCTTGTCGAGCCCAGAATCACCAGCTCATCCTGCGAGTTGACCTCCAGACTGTGCGGAGCTTCCGACCCGAAGCCGCCCAGGTAGGTGGCATAGAGGCGGGCCGCCGGGCCGGACACGCTGGTGTTGTACTTCATGATGGCAATATCGACGTTGCCGTTGAAGCTCAGATCGAACGCGCCGGGGCTGGCGGGGTAGCCGGGCTCGAAGGCCACGCCGCCGGAATACATGTTGCCCTGCGCATCGTAGGTGGCCGTGAAGCCCCAGTTGTCGGCCGTAGAGCCGGTGAAGGACGAAAAAATGACCGTGGGGTCAATAATCAGCGGCAGCCGGGGATTGTAGCGGCCCAGGTGGAATGAGACGGTGGTGCCGGTCAGTTCGAAGCGGCAGGCCACGGGCACGCGCCGGGTACCGCGCAGCTGCCAGGCCCGCGGGGCCTGCTCCGTCACGAAGCCCACGGAGGTACTGATAAGCAGGTTGCCATCCTTCAGCACCAGCCTTTCGACCCCTGAGTAGCGCAGTCGGATGCGCTCGGGCCGGGCACCGGGTTCCACTGTAAAGTCGTATTCGAGCTGCTGGGTGGCGTTTTCGTAGAGCCGGGCTCCGATGCCGGGGTAGATATCGGCGTACTGAAGCTGGCGGAAGCCGCGCACGTCGCTGGCCCAGTGCTGCGGGTCTTTGCCCAGAAAATAGTTGCGGTGCTCGGTGGTAGGCTGCTCGGGGCTGAGGGCCGCGCGGGCGTTGCCGCCCTCAAACGTGACGGTATAGGCGTGGGCGGGAATTCGGTCGGAAACCTGCGCGGCGTGCTCATGATGGGCCCGCAGCGCGGCGGGGCTCACGAAGGAATAAGTGAAGCCGGTGGGGGCCACAAACAGCCGGCCGGCGGGCAGCGCCGCCACGTAGTGGGCGCGGGCATCCCACTGACCTTTATTTTCGATGAACTCCAGCGTTTGGGCCGGGGCTACGTGCACGGGGCGGGCGGCCGTGGTGCGCAGGGCGGCCAGCGTGGCGGCCAGAAACAGGCAATAGCGAATCGTAGAAACAAGCATATACTAAGGAGAGAAGTCGAAAGGCAAGATACAACGAAAGCCCGGCGGGTTGCACATAGCCGGGCGCGTTTCAGCCGCGTTCCGGTCGTAAGTTCTACCTTTGCCCGCTTCCTTATGCCCGCTCAACCGGGCCTTGCTGCCGTGCGTCGCTCCTTTGCTTTCAAGTGTACTCTGCTCGTTATCGGGTGGGTGCTGGCCGCCATTGCCTGCACCCAGATTCCTGCCCGCGCGTTCTGGCCCGCGTCGTTCATCACGCTAACGCTGCCCGTGGCGCTGGGGCTGAACGGGGCGGCGGCCGGCTACTGGCTGCTGCGCAACTGGCGCGTGGCTGTGCTGCCGCTGCTGGTGCTGGTACTCACGTGGCCGCACTTTCAGCGCGGGCTGGCGCTGCATCCGCTGCATTGGGCCCCCGCGGCCGGAGCCGCGCCCGGCCAGCGCGTGCGGGTGCTGAGCGCCAACGTGCGCATCTTCAACGTGTATCCGCAGCTGCACGAAAAAGACCCGGAGTCGCCAGACAAGCTGATCCGGTGGGTGGCTTCCCAGCAGGCTGATATTATCTGCCTGCAGGAGTTCTACAATGAGCCCCGCAAGGCTGGCAAGCGCAATGTGCTGAGTTCCGTGGACCGCATCGGGCGGCAGACAGGGCGGCAGGCGTTCGTGTCCAAGTCGCTGACCAACTGGATAGGGGCCGAGTTCGGGATGGCCATTTTCTCGCGCTACCCCATCGTGGGCCGCGGCACCATCACCTTCGACAAGCTCACCCAGAACCACGCCATGTACGCCGACCTGAAACTGCCCGGCGGCGACACGATTCGGGTGTACAACTTCCACCTGCAAAGTATGAGCATGGAGGAGCAGGACATCGTGGACAGCTATTCCAGCAAGGACGGCCTCAAGGCCAAGGGCCTGGGGCTGATGCGCCGTTTCAAGCGCGGCCTGGTGGCCCGCAGCGTGCAGATGGACACGCTCACGCGCCGCTTCGAGCAGTGCCGCTACCCGCTGCTGCTCTGCGCCGACCTGAACGACCTTCCCTACAGCTACAGCTACGACCAACTCGCCGACCGCTTCCAGAATGCCTGGGCCGCCGTGGGCACCGGCATCGGCAGCACCTACAACGGCCGCCTGCCCTTCGTGCGCATCGACAACCAGTTTGTAGGCCCGCAGTGGATTGTGGATGATTTTCGGGTGCACTACGACGTGCCATACTCCGACCATTTCCCCACCACGGCAGTGTACCGGCTCAAATAAGCCGCATGACTGTGCGGGTCTTGCCGCCAGCGGCCCCGCACAGTCATGCGGCTTATACTGGCCAATGAACTTTATATACTGGCTGGAAGAATTTTTGTGCCAACGGAATGCCGGCTTTGACTAAACCGCTCTGCAAAGCCCCTATATAGCCCGGCTGACCGGGGCCGCGTTAGAGTACATAGCTGCTTAACTGACTTTTGTGGGACTCACGGTTTCGTCCGCTGCCGCCCGCCAAATCTTTCTACTTTTGCTCCATGCAGCATCCGCTTTCCCTCTACAATACGCTTACCCGCCAGAAGGAGCCTTTTACGCCCGTGCACGCGCCGTTTGCCGGCGTATATCTGTGCGGCCCCACCGTGTATAGCGAGGCCCACATCGGCAATGCACGCGGTCCGGTGGTATTCGATGTGCTCACGCGCTACCTGCGCCACCTGGGCTACACGGTGCGCTACGTGCGCAACATCACCGACGTGGGCCACCTGGAAAGCGACGCCGACGAGGGCGAGGACAAGATGGCCAAGGCTGCCCGCGTCCGCCACGTCGAGCCCATGCAGATTGCCGAGCAGTACGCCAACCTCTACCAGCGTCACATTGAGGTGCTGGGCTGCCTGCCGCCCGATATTCAGCCCCGCGCCACTGGCCACATCACCGAGCAGATTCAGCTGATCGAGGAAATCATTGCCAACGGCTTCGCCTACGAGGTGAATGGCTCAGTATATTTCGATGTGCCAGCCTATAACGCCGCCGGCCGTGCCTACGGCAAGCTCTCCAACCGCGTGGTGGAGGAGCTGCTCTCCGGCTCCCGCGACAACTTGGCCGGGCAGGACGAAAAACGCTCCTCCGTCGATTTTGCCCTCTGGAAAAAGGCTGCCCCCGAGCACCTCATGCACTGGCCTTCGCCCTGGGGCGAAGGATTTCCCGGCTGGCACCTGGAGTGCTCGGCTATGAGCCGCAAATACCTGGGCCAGCTCTCCGACATCCACGGCGGCGGACTGGACCTGATGTTTCCGCACCACGAGTGCGAAATAGCGCAGAGCCAGGGCAGCCACTCGCACTCCGACGAGGCCCGCATCTGGATGCACCACAACATGATAACGGTGAACGGGGCCAAGATGAGCAAGTCGCTGGGCAATTTTATCACCATCTCCGAGCTGTTTGAGGGCACGAATAAAACCCTCTCGCAGGCCTACTCGCCCATGGTGGCGCGGTTCTTTCTGCTGCAGGCGCACTACCGCAGCCCCATCGATATTTCCGATGATGCGCTGCAAGCCTCGCGCAAAGGCTACCGCAAGTTGATGAACGGCCTACGTCTGCTGGACAAGCTGCAGCTGCCGGAAGGCCTGGCACCCGAAGCCGACACCACAGCCGCCGATGCCGAGCTGCGCAAGCTGGTGGCCGACGTATTTGTAGGCCTGAACGACGATCTGAACACGGCCAAGGCCCTGGCCAGCCTATTCAATCTGCTGCGCAAGTTCAACGGCTTCTTCGCCAACCTCGCCACGCTGGCCGCCGTGAGCCCGGCCGCTTTGCAGGAAGCTACTACCGCTTACCGCACGCTGGTAACCGACGTGCTGGGCCTCGTGGATGAGCCCCGCGCCAACGCCGAAGACCTGCTGGCCCTCACGCTGACGTTTTATCAGGAAGCCAAAACGGCCAAAGACTACGGCAAAGTAGACCAGATCCGGGCCGCCTTGAAGGGCCAGGGCATTGTTATCAAAGACCTAAAAACCGGTATCGACTGGGCATATGAAGAATAACCGGATCTGGCTGGCCCCCGCACTGGCCGCCCTGCTGCTGGCCACCGGCTGCGGCGACGATAAAACCAAAACCGCTACCGAAACCACTACCGCTGAAGCGCCCAAGCTGCCCGGCGCCCCGTCGTTCAATGCCGACTCGGCCTACGCCTACACGGCGAAACAGGTGGCATTTGGTCCGCGCGTGCCCAACTCCAAAGCCCACGTAGCCACCGGCGACTGGCTGGTGCAGAAGTTTAAAGGCTTCGGCCTAAGCGTGCGCGAGCAGCCGTTCGAGGCTATGGCCTTTGATGGCAAAATGCTCCGCTCGCGCAACATCGTGGCGCAGTTTGCGCCCCAGGCCGCCCGTCGCATTGCCATCTTCACCCACTGGGACACCCGCCCGTTCGGCGACAAGGACAAGGTGAACAAAAACGCGCCCATCGACGGAGCCTCCGATGGGGCCAGCGGCGTGGCCATTGCCCTGGAAATGGCCCGCCAGCTTTCCCTGCAGCCCGACAGCCTGCAGCCCGCCGTCGGCGTCGATTTCATCCTATTCGACTCGGAAGATTACGGCTACGATTCTTCGACCCAAAGCGACCTGAAAAACCAGCTGGCAAGCCAGGATAGCTGGTGTCTGGGCTCGCAGTACTGGTCGCAGCACCTACTGCCGGCCAACTACAAGCCCAGCTACGGCATCCTGCTGGATATGGTGGGGGCCAAAGGTGGCCGCTTCAGCCGCGAAGGCCTGTCGCGCGAAAAAGCCCCCGACATCGTGGCCAAAATCTGGAACACGGCCTCCCAGATCGGCTACTCCGACTACTTCATCTTCCAGGACAGCCCCGGCATCGACGACGACCACGTGTACACCAACCGCGCCGGCATCCGCACCGCCGACATCATCGACTTCTCGCCCGCCGGCGAATTTCCCGCCTATCACCACACCACCCAGGACAACATGAGCATCATCGACCGGCGCACGCTCAAAGCGGTGGGCCAGACGGTGCTGCAGGTGATTTACGGGGAGTAGCGGCGCGTATTATCGCATTCAAAAGAGCCCCAATTGCAGCTGCAGTCGGGGCTCTTTGCATGAAGAAATAATCTACTGTTCGTATTCCAGCCGAACGCCTTCCGCATCCACCACCATCCGCGCCGCCCGCCCGCAGATCAGAGCCATATTCTGCGGCTCGTGGCCTACGGGGAAGCCATAGGCCACCGGGAAACCGTATTTGCGGGCGTAGGTGTCGATGATTTCGTAGGAGGTCTGGCCGAAGGGAATGGCGTTATCCTGCGGATCGGTGAAGTGGCCTACGAGCAGGCCGGCTAAGTCGCGCAGCTTGCCGGTGCGGTCTAGGTGCACCAGCATGCGGTCCACGTTCATCAGGTATTCGGCTATGTCTTCCAGGAACAGGATGCGGTCGGCGGTAGGGCAGTCGGAGGCCGTGCCGGTCAGGTTCTGGAGCAGGCTCAGGTTGCCGCCCACCAGCTCACCGGTGGCTGCGCCGGGGCGGTTCAGCGGGTGGGCCGGGGCGGCGTAGGCTATCGGTTCACCAAATAAGGCCCGGCGCAGGCTTTCCAACGACTCCTCGCCGCCCTCTTGGTTGAAGATGAACGCCATGACCCCGTGGATGCTTTCGTACCCCATTCTTAGCAAATGGCAGTTCAGGGCCGTGATGTCGCTGAAGCCGGCAATCCATTTGGGGTGCTGGGTGAAGTCCGCAAAGTCGAGCCGGTCGATGATGCGGGTGGTGCCGTAGCCGCCGCGGGCGCAGACGATAGCGCGGATTTCGGGGTTATCCAGCTGGCGCTGGAAGTCGCGGGCCCGCAGCTCGTCGGAGCCGGCAAACTGGTGGTGCTCGGCGGTGATGGATTCGCCCAAAACCACCCGCAGCCCCCAGCCAGTCAGGATTTCCACGGCCGCGGCCATTTCTTCGGACGAAACCTTGCGGGCCGTGCCGACGATGGCAACCTGGTCGCCGGGGCGAAGCGCGGGAGGAGTGATGGGCATACAGCAGCAGTTGAGAGCCGCGAACTTACGCAACAAACCGGGCAGGGATGCTGCACATCGGAACGTCATTCCTCGGCTGCGCTCGGAATGACGTTCCGATGTATTCTCAATAACTCACCTCTTCCACCGTCGGCTGCTCTTCCGAATGCGCCGCGGCCGGGCGCACATTGCCGGTGCGGGCCACGAAAGCGCTGGCCTGGCGCAGCGCGTCGCGGTGCTGCAGCAGGGCATCGAGCGGCACGTAGCCCACGATGTAGCCGTCCTCATCGGCCTCCTCCGTGATGTCGGTGAAGCCGAGCTGGTCGAGGAGCAGCTCATCGGTGGTGCGCAGGTAGATTTCCAGCTCCAGATCGGTGGTGTAAGCCAAGGGCGCATTGCGGAGCTTGGCGTAGGCGTAGCGAAAGTCGCCGCGCAGGGCGGCCAGGTCGGCCAGCACGGCCGAGCCGGTGGGGTGCCCGCCGGCCCCGCGGCCCCGCAGAAACTGCGGGCCGGCAAACTCTGCCTCAATGATAACGCCGTTGAATTCCTCATCGACGCCGTACAGCGCCGACTCGCGGCCCACGAACTGGGGCGTAACGAGCACCGTAAGCTGGCCATTGGGCAGCAAGTACAGGCCCGCCACCACTTTTATTTTCTGGCCCTCCAGCCCGGCGTAGGCAATATCCGTAGCGCTGATGTTCTCTATACCCAGATTCAAAACCTGCTCGGGTGCCAGCAGTACGCCGTAGGCATGCGCGGCCAGAATCACGGCTTTGGAGCGCGGGTCGAAGGCGGCCATATCCAGCGTGGGGTCGGATTCGGCGAAGCCTTTGGCCTGGGCTTCGGCCAGCGCCGGGGCGTAGTCGGTGCCATCGAGGCCCATGCGCGTCAGCACGTAGTTGGAGGAGCCGTTGAAAATGCCGCTCACGCTCCGCAACGGCTCCTGCCCGAAATAGGCATCCAGCGTGCGAATAATCGGGATGCTGCCGCACACGGCCGCCTCATAGAGCAGCGTGCCGCCGTGCTGGTGCTGCAGCGCCACCAGCTCGGGCAGGTGTTGGGCCACCATCGCCTTATTGGCCGTAATCACGCGGCGGCCCTGGCGCAGCGCCGTGCTTACCAACCGGAAAGCTTCGGCGGCATCGTCAATTACCTCCACCAGCACGTCCAGCTCGGGGTCGGCCAGCAGCTCGTCGGCGTGGTAAGTGAAACGCTCGGCCGGCAGCGTCCGGGGTTTAGCCGGGTTTTTCACCGCAATGCGGCGTACTTCGGCCCCAAAGCCGGGCAGCCGCCACAAAATGTCATAAAAGCCCTGCCCCACGCAGCCAAACCCGATGAGCCCGACGCGCAGCGGCGCGGGTGGCACAAGGGAAGCGCGGGCGAAGGCAGCGCCGGAATTAATGGGCGAAAGACTGGACATAGAACCGTTCGAGTACGTGCGTGATTTGCGCGGTTTCAATCAAAAAACCGTCGTGGCCGAAGCCGGAAGCCATTTCGGCGTACTGCGCGCCGGGAATGTGGCGGGCCAATAATTGCTGCTCGACCGGCGGAAACAGCACATCGGAGTTGATGCCGATGACCAGCGTGCGGGCCCGAATCTGGCGGAGCGCCGCTTCCGGGCCGCCCCGGCCCCGGCCCACGTTGTGCGAGTCCATCGCCCGGCTCAGGGCCACGTAGCTGTAGGCATCGAAACGGGCCACGAGCTTGTCGCCCTGGTACTGCTGGTAGGAGCTGGCCCGAAAATCGGTGAGGCGGGCTGCATCTGGCTCGGCCTGGCTGTTGCCGTAGGCATTGTAGCTGCGGTAGCTGAGCAGGGCCACGGCGCGGGCGGCTTTCAATCCGGCCTGACCGCCCGCCGGCGTCGCCGCGTGGTAAGTTGGGTCGGCAAAAATGGCCAGCCGCTGGGCTTCATTAAAGGCAATGCCCCAAGGCGAATGCCGGGCATTGGTGGCCAAAACCACCAAATGCCCGAACACCGCCGGCTGCTGCACGGCCCATTCCAGCGCCTGCTGCCCGCCCAATGAGCCGCCGATGAGGGTATGAATGCGGGCCAGGCCCAGGTGCTGCCGCAGCTGCTCGTGCGCCGCCACCATATCGCGCACCGTGAGCAGCGGAAACGCGTGGTACAGCGGCTCCGCGCCGGATTCCACGGGCGTAAGCGGGCCGGTAGAGCCGTAGCAGGAACCCAGAATATTGGCGCACACGATAAACCAGTCGGCCGGGTCGAAGTGGCAGCCGGGGCCGAACAGGCCGGGCCACCAGCCCAGTACGTCGGCGTTGGCCGTCAGGGCGTGGCACACCCACACCACGTTGTCGCGGGCCGCGTTCAGCGTGCCCACGGTTTGGTACGCTACCTGCACCGTGGGCAGCACCGCGCCGCCTTCCAGCGGCAGGGGCTCCGGCAGTACGAATACCGATGAGTTGCTCATCACTTCGTTACACTTCCAGCGGTGCGGCGTGTTTCAGCTCCGGTTGTAGCAGCGTGCTGCCCGATTCGTCGGGCGTGGCGGCGTTGCGCACGGCCTCAAATGCCTGCGCCAAGTCGGCCCGGATATCGTCGAAATGCTCAATGCCCACCGATAGCCGCAATGATGTGGGCGTGACGCCGGCCGCCAGCTGCTCGGCTTCGGGGAGCTGCTGGTGCGTGGTGGCCGAAGGCTGAATAATGAGCGTTTTGGCGTCGCCCACGTTGGCCAGATGGCTGATTAGCTTCAGATTATCGATGAACCTGGTGGCCGTTTCCTTGCTGCCTTTTAGCTGGAAGCTGAGCACGCCGCCGAAGCCGCGCTTCAGATATTTCTGCGCCAGGGTATGGTAAGGGCTGCTTTTAAGCCCCGGATACTTCACACTTTCCACCTGCGGATGCTGCTCCAACCAGGTAGCCACGCGCAGGGCGTTTTCCACCGTGCGCTCCACCCGCAGGCTCAGCGTTTCGAGACCGATGAGCAGCTGAAATGAGTTGAACGGGCTGATGGCCGGCCCGAAGTCGCGCAGCCCTTCCACCCGCGCCCGAATGATGAAGGCGATGTTGCCGAACGGCCCGCCTTTGCCGAACACGTCGTTGAAAACCAGCCCGTGGTAGCCCTCACTCGGCTCCGTAAACTGCGGAAACTTACCGTTGCCGAAGTCGTAGGTGCCGCCGTCCACAATCACGCCACCCACGCTGGTGCCGTGCCCGCCAATCCACTTTGTGGCCGATTCCACCACAATGTGCGCCCCATGCTCCAAGGGGCGGAACAGGTAGCCGCCCGCCCCAAACGTGTTGTCCACAATCAGCGGCAGGTCGTGCTTGTTGGCAAGGGCCGCAATCCGCTCAAAATCCGGAATGCTGAAGCTGGGGTTGCCGATGGTTTCGAGGTAAATGGCTTTGGTATTGGCATCAATCAGCGGCTCAAACGAGGCCGGATTGTCGCCGTCGGCGAAGCGTACCTCAATGCCCAAGCGCTTAAAAGCCACTTTAAACTGGTTATAAGTTCCGCCATACAAATAGGCACTGCTCACGAAGTTGTCGCCGGCCTGCAGAATGTTGTTCAGGGCAATAAACTGCGCGGCCTGGCCCGAGCCGGTGGCCAGAGCCGCCACGCCGCCTTCCAGGGCCGCCACGCGCTGCTCAAACACGTCGGTGGTCGGGTTCATCAGGCGGGTATATATGTTGCCGAACTCCTTCAGCGCAAACAGGTTGGCCCCGTGCTCGGCACTCTTGAACACATAGGAAGTGGTCTGGTGAATGGGCACGGCGCGGGAGCCGGTGGTCGGGTCGGGCTGCTGGCCGGCGTGGAGCTGCAGGGTTTCGAAGTGAAGGCTTGGCGTGGACATGATGGTGCGGGTTTGAAATAAGTTTCGGGAAGAAAAAACAGGATTTGAGCAGGCCGGAGCCCCAAAAGGGCCATTTGCGGCGGCGGCTCCGAAGCCACGAAAGCGCGGCCATGAGCCAGACGAAGCCCTGCGGGGAGCGCACAAAAAGTGGCCGCCAAACGCAGAGTGAGCCAAAAAAAGCAGGAGGAGAGGGGAGGGGCGCTACGCCGGAATCAGGCTAGCAACAACACGCGCAGCAACAGCACATTCGCATTCGGGTCGCGCCGGAAGCGGGCAGTGCCGAAACGCGAAAACCCATCGGCAGGCCGGCGTGCAGCAAGGCAGCCGGGGCGGATGGGTAGAAAGAAGCGGAAGCGGGGAAGTTTTTCATGGCACTCAACTTATCTGTCCCGCGGGCAACGGCCGGGCGGGCAGGAATTGGCACCTTTCGCTTTACCGAAGGTTGCCAGTGGGTCACGGAGCCTGTTCTCTCGCCACTTCTGTATAAATTCTGAAAATTCGCCCCACCGTTAGCGGGGGAGTACCGGATTAGTAAGTGCAAATGTACACCCGGAATCGACAAGCGCAAATCCGGCGGAAAGTTTTGCGGTATTTTTTAAGATAAGGGAATATACGCATCATCACACAATCTTGTCTAGTGCAGCCGCGCTGTTGAGTACCAATGACACCGGAGCGGATCTGCCGCGAACATTCTGCGTCAGATGTGTAACGAGAGGGCACTGCAAACAGGTTTGCAGCCCGATTGCTTACATCGTCTGCAGACCCGCTACGAGCAGATAGCCCGTCACGGGAATAAGCACACTAGTACCCAACTGTGAATAATAGTGATGACACTTACTTGTGCTTGGTGGGGGCAGTTGAGGGCGCAACAGTCAACGAACCCTTACCACGTATAGCTTGTCGGCTACTTGAATTTACATGCGCCAGTTTTACCGTTTGGGGGTTAAGTTTACGCGTTTTTAAATGCTTTCTGACAGGTAATCTATTGGCCCTAGGAGAAGTTTTAACGGAAATAATAGGCGCGTTTTGGTCCCAAATGTTCTTTATGGTCGCGCCAACATCCTTGAAATTAGCACTAGCTCTGTTGTAGACATTGAACATGCCGCTATGAGGTTGCCCGTTCGCGTCGTGATAAACGAAGGGCCGCCGAACAGGCATACAAAATACGCCGGCTTCATTGCTCAGGTATTTCACCTGTGCGTAAATAGAAGCGAGCCATTTCTGCTCAAAAATTAGTGACTGCTTGTAGAACCAGGAGCACTCATCCCAACCCCAAGGAAATCCATTGCCGGGGGTGTCATCTTTATTTGGCTGAGGAGCGTGGGCATTTGGATTACCGAATGCTTTGGTAGCCCATATCGCCTCATCTCCTATATTATCCAGTTCCGCGTAAACTGGAATCTGAGCAATATTGCCCCAATAAGCAGTCTGTCCTCCACCACAGTCAGCCCACTCCGGCTTGCCGTTACTATTTTTAGAAAGAAGAACGTCGTAGTCCTGTTCTGGCATCGGATTAGGCACACCATTCAGGTCTAAGTTTTGGCCAGGTAAAACGGTCTCCCGAGAATATAATCTCGTAGGTAGCCCACATACATCAAAAATACAAATCTGTTCTGCCGCAGGTCCTTGTGGTGTGAAATAAGTGGTTTTTGATTGCTCTTCAAATAGCACGATGCCGCGACGAGCATGCTGCTTGGCATATTCTCGAATGACCCTCGTTAACTGAAACGATTTTAAATACCCTGTATCGTGTTTGGCTGTAAGCTTGATTTGCCCCAGCCGTAGCATTTCAAAACCACTATCAATATATCTTTTAGCCAGATAGAAATACCATAACTGCGCCATCGGTTTTGTGATGTCTACTTCATAGCCATACGTTTCCATCCGAATTGCAGAGTCTGCTGCAATTTCTAGGGCTTTGAAAGAAGTGGGAGGAGAAATAGTAAGTGGATTGCAACCATACTCAGGATTGGCTACCATCACCTTGGCCACACATTCATTGTAGCTTCTAAGAAGGTCAACAGGTACTTTTACTTGCCATTTGCCGCCAATGTCCTGAGAAATAATTTCGTCTAGGCTGGCACTGAGAATAATGTCATTGTCAATTTTATGAAGTGCAGTTGCAGCTTCCGCGCAACTGGCAAAATGTGTATTACAAGAATTGGTTAGCTTCCATTGTGCGTGTGTCCACAAATTGATTCCCATTACCATTTTGGGTCTGACCTCTTTAACAAATTTGTGGAAAGCATTTTTCTCTTCCATAGAAGCAGGGGTTGGTGCTTCACCACAGCGCTGAGGATACATCTCCAACAGACCAGTAACCATAGCTGACCGCTTCAGGTAGTTTTTGGTAACATCAAGCGAGATGTTACCTTTATTAAAGGTATAAGCAGGTGACTGAGCTTTCGTTGCTGCTGCCCAAACGAAGAAGGCAGCGAAAACAAATAGGAGTTTATTTCTCATATTGTCAACAGATTAGACAGAAGTTAAATTATAAGATATCTAGAATACGTTTTGGTGCATAAGACAGAAATGAGCGAAGAATCACCCGAAAGAGAATAATTTCTATGGGCATCGCCCAATGGATTGTATTAAGCAGTAGTAGCGTCGCGTCATGCAAGGGGTATTAGATGCTAATGATTTCCACTACGTATACTGAGATTCCACAAGAAAGAAGTATTGCTGGAGTATCATCTAACTAGCCGACCTAGAACAATTTTACATACAAACCGTGTTCCAAAGCAAAGTTAAGTCAAGCCTTTTAGCATCCGGTTATCACGGATGGATAGGTTATGGGTATCAACTAGACTATATCAGTGATGAGGCGTAAGTTTTAGGCCAAAAAAAAGCGCTGCCCCAATCAGGACAGCGCTTTTTTCAGCTGCAATTCTCTTACAGTGTCGGCAGAGTCAGCACTTGGCCTACTTCAATCTTATCGGGGTCGGAGCCAATGGTAGCTTTGTTGGCATCGTAAATCTGGTGCCATTTGGCGGCGTCGCCGTAGTGGTGCTTGGCAATTTTGGAGAGCGAGTCGCCGCTTACTACGGTGTATGTGGTGCCGGTAGCGGCGGCGGGCTTGGCGGCATCTTTGTTGCCGAAGAAATCGGTGCCCGCAGCGGGCTTATTAGCGGGTTCAACGGGTTTTTCTTCGCCTTTATTGGTCAGGAAATCGAACAGTCCCATGGTTGTGTGTCGGTTAGGGTGAAAGGAGAGAGGGTACGCCGTAGAAGCCTAAGCCTCACGGTTTCAGGCTGTACTTACGCCGGGCTTTTGATTAGGTTGTCTGCTTCAGAAAGAGAATATAGCGGCTTAACTCTTTTGGCCGCGCCCCGTAAGAAACGCCGGCTGCGGGCTTTTCCCGCCGCCGCGCATCCTGCTCACCCTCTCCCTCCTTCAACCCTTACACTCGTTCCATGAAACGCTCAACCACACCCCTCCACTACTTAGCCAGCCTGCTGATGCTGGTTGCCCTGTTCGTATCGAGCTGCAGCCAGCCCGATAAAGTAGGCGAAACCAACATGCTCTTTGGCACCGACAGCAAAGTGTGGAAAACCGACAAGGAAACCACCGCCACCGGCGACAAAGTGGCCCAGACCAGCGCCGACAAGGACACGGAGCTGCGCTTCTTCGCCAACGGCACCTTCAATATGACCTCGGCCGCCCAGACCATGCAGGGCAAATACACCTTCGACCAGGCCGGCAAGAAAATCACGATGACTCCCGACGGCGGCACCACCAGCATGGCTTTCGACGTGACCAACCTGACCGAGAAAAAGATGACGCTGAAAGGCACCGACGGCTCGACTATGATGCTGGAAGCTGACTAAGGCTGCGGCCGGAAAAATTGCCTGAAAAACCTGAAAAGCCCTTTCGCCCCGTGCGGAAGGGCTTTTTTGTGGCTGCTTGGGCAGGGGCTGGGCTCTTTAGGGACTCTCATTTCGGCTTGCCGATACCAGAATATTACCAGATTACTATGATTGACCGGAGGAAAGCCTTTAGCTTGCCGGCGCTTATTGCTTTTACCTCAATACTTACCCGATGTCTCTGCTTTCCCGTTTGCTTACGGCCGGCCTGCTCGGCTGCGCTCTGGCCGCGTCCGCCCAAACCACCACTCCCAAACTAGTCGTGCACCCCGTCCGCAGCATCAGCGCCGCCGATACCAGCTTCGCCGATCTGGAGTTTCTGACCCAGGAAATCGGCGGGGCGCGGGTGGTGCTGCTGGGCGAGCCCAGCCACGGCGAGGGCAACGTGTTTGAGGCCAAAGCCCGGCTGGTGCGCTTTCTGCAGCAGCGGATGAGCTTCACCACGCTGGCTTTTGAGAGTGGCTTTTACGAGGTGAACAAAGCCCAGCAGCAGTTGGAAGCCGGCGTGCCGGCGCGGGAAGCCCTGGGCAGCAGCGTATTCGGTATCTGGGCGGCCACGCAGGAGTTTGAGCCCGTGGAAAAGTTGGTGGCGGCCCACCAGCTGCGCGTCACCGGCTTCGACCCCCAGCTGACGGGCACTTACGGCGAGGAATTGGTGGATGATCTGGAGGTTTTTCTGGAACCCCAAAAAGCCAGCGCGGCCATCAACTACGACTACCTGGACGAGGTGCTGGGCTTTATGCAGCATTTCAACGGCTTCCCGGCCGGCCACACGCTGGGCGAGTGGGAGCGGAACGTGAAGCTAGCCGACCGTCTGTTGGCCAAAGCCGGCACCACGCCCGCCCGCCGGGCCGCCGCCGAACACTGGCAGCAAACCCTGCGCAGCCTGCAGGCCCTGGCTCGCGACTACGTGCAGAACGACCCCAGCGTGAAGGACCACCAAACCTTCCAGGCCCGCGACAACAACCCGCGCGACGCGCAAATGGCCGATAATCTGCTCTGGTATCTACGCCAGCATCCCCAGGAAAAAGTAATTTGCTGGGGTGCCACGGCCCATTTCGCCAACCAGACGCAGCTGATCGATAACGTCGAGATTCAGCAATTCCGGCCTATGGGCTGGCACGTGAAAAATGCCCTGGGGGCGCAGGCCTACATTCTGGGCACGGCTACGGCCGGCGGCACCTACGCGGCCGTGGGCGAAACGGCCCGCCCCATTGCTTCCCCGCCCGCCGGCACTCTGGAAGCCCGCCTGGATAGTCTGGGGGCCGATTATCTGTTTCTGAATCTGAAGCAGAATTTCGGCAGCCGGCGCTTCCCGGCCTACTCCATCATGGAATATACCCCGCTCGTGGCCGAGTGGGCGCAAGTGGTGGATGGGGTTTTGTTTCTGAAAGCCACCCGGCCGCCCCACCCGCGGGTGCAGTCGTCCGCCGGGCTGGCGGCTGTGTCTGATTCGGTCGGGCCAGCCGCCCGCGCCGCTGCGGGCAAAGCTGCGGCCTCTACGCCGGGCCTGATGCTGCGCCGGGCCGCGCCGGCCGCCGGCAACCTGACCGTGCGCGGCCGGGTAACGGACCGCAAAACCCGCGCCGCCGTGCCCTTTGCCTCGGTGGCGCTGCCGGCGCTGGGGTTGGGAGTGATGGCCGATGCCAACGGCAGCTTCACGTTGGCTGTGCCCCGCACGGCCCTGGGCGCGGTGCTGCAGGTGTCGAGTATGGGGTATGGAGCGGCTACGGCCGCGGTGGGGCCGCAGCCGCTGGCCGTGGCGCTGGAGCCGCAGGCCTACGCGCTGGGCGACGTGCGGGTGAGCGGCGAATCGCTGAATCCGCGCAAGATTATGAAGAAAGTGCTGGCGGCGGCCCCGGCCAATTACGAGCAGAATGACTACCTGGCCCAGGTGTACACCCGCCGCCAGCTCAGCAACTTCGACACGCTACGCCACGCGGTGGAATACGTGAGCCAGATATTTGAGCCGGCCGGCTACCGGCACTGGGGCGGCGGCTTCATGATGCTGGGGCCCATCCAAAAGCACCGCGTGCAGGAGCTGAATGTGCTGGTGCAAAGCCCCCGGCCCCTGGGCCCGTTTGATCTGGGCGGCGGCGGGCAGGGCTTTTTCACGGCCTCCGCCGATCCGGTGCGCATCTCGCCGCTGTTCAAAAGCCGCACGCTGGGCAAGTTCGTGCTGCGCCTCGACAGCGTGCTGCAGCAGGGCGACGAAACCACGTACATTATCGGTTTCACCGCTAAGCGGGCCAACCACCGCACCACCGGCACCTACCTGCAGGCCGGCTACTCGGGCCGCGTTTACATCCGCCAACAGGACCACGCGGTGCTGCGCTACGAGGCGCTTTGGCAAGCCGACACGGTACAGATGAACGAAACCGCCCGCAAATACTTCGGCCGCCAGAACCTGACGGCGCGGCTCTATTCCAGCGTATATTCCGATGGGCGCACCTCCCACGTCGTGACCTACCAGCGGGCTGCTACCGGCCGCTACCACGTAGCCACCAGCGTGGCCCGGGCCGTGAGCGTAGGCCGGGTGTTGGGCAAAGCGCCCTTTTTCTCCCAGACTTCCTGCGAAGAACACTTTACTATGCTGCCGGCCGGCGCGCCGCCGCTGCCCAATCCGGAGCTGGACCCACGGTTTGCGGGCCACGAAACGTACCAGCTTGATTTTGTGAAGCCCTGCCCGGAGTTCTGGCAAACCTACCAGCGCCCGGCCCCCGCCGCGCCCGCGCCCGTGCTCAACGCAAAGCAGCCGTAGCCTCGTCGGGCGCGGCTTTGTGGCCGAATACCCGCGTAATCCAGCGGGGCAGGAAGATGGCTCCCAGCACCAGATACAGGTAATACGTGACGATGCGGTAGAGCAGCACGATGAAATTGGTCATGGTGGGCGTGCCGATGAACTTGCCGAAGAACGTGGGGAAAGCGCCTTCGGCAATGCCCGCGCCGCCGGGCGTAATAGCAATCAGCAGAATGACTTTGTAGGTCAGGTTGCGGCCGAAAATCAGGGCAAACTCGCTGGCGCTGACCTCGACGAAAGCGGCGATGATGCAGCCGATAACCGCGTAGCGGGCCGTCCAGACGAAGGCCGTGCTCAACGCGGCCCGTAGCCAGTAAACCGGGCCGTTGCCGCGCAGCTGGGCCGAGGCCCACACCATCTCGTTGCCGTGCTGGTATGCTTTGGGCCGCCAGCGCCGCAGCCCCGGAATGGAAAACAGCCGCACCATCAGCCGCTTTACCGCCAATGGGTTGATAAACAGTGCGTACAGCATCAGGCCCGCGTACAGGCTCACCGAAATATAGCTCAGCACAAAAGCCACCCGCAGCGTCGTAATCAGGCCGCCCTGCAGCACCTCGTGCGGATACAGCGCATTGCCCGCCAGCAGCACCACCAGCGGCACCGTGATGACGTAGTATAAGTTATCCAGCAGGGCTGTCACCATCACGTAGGCCAGCGACTTGCCCAGGCTGATGCCTTCCTTGTTGAGAATAAAAGGAGCCACGGAGGTGCCGCCGGCCGCCGAGGGCAGCACGCAGGAGGCGAATTCCCAGAGCATAATCACGTCGAGGCTGGCGCGCCAGCTTAGGGCGCGCTCGGCAATATGGCGGATGCGGTAGATGTAGCCTAGGTCGCGGGCCAGCAATACCGCTACCATCAGCAGCAGCCAGTGCAGCTTGGCGTGGGCCAGCGGAGCCAGGTCGCCGGGGCGGTAGCTGCGCCAGAACATGAAGCCCACCACGCTCAGGCCAATCAGCACCGGCAGCACGATGCGCGACGGCCGCAGCTTCTGAAGCAGCTGTTTTTCCTGATTGTTCTGCTGGGTGAGCGGCATGGGCAGGGGAGAGGTGAGCGGCTGCAAAAGTAGCTATTATTCGCCCCGGCGATGTTAAAGCGGAGTTAAGGAGCAGGGTTGCTGCTGCCGTTGCTGAGAAAAGAGCGGGTCATGCTGAGCTTGTCGAAGCATCTCGCGTGCAATGGTATTCAATGAGATTACAACGATGTGGGCGAGAGGCTTCGACTTCGCGGACGCCAGATGAAGCATGACCCGTTCCTGTCGCCCCAACCGCAACAACCGCCGCCTGAGAAAAATCGTAACTTTGCCAGCCCCATGGAGTGGCCCCAAACGGACTAACCTTTTGAGCTACTCGCTTGTTGCGTGCTATAATTCCCTCCTTGCCCCATCTGAAGATGATTGTTGAACCCGGTGAACTGCTGGCGGCCATTGACTCGCCCGACGACCTCAAGAAGCTCAGCGAAGACCAGCTGGTTCAACTAAGCCAGGAGCTGCGCCAGTTTATCGTCGATACGGTCAGCATCTACGGCGGCCACTTCGGGGCTTCTTTAGGCGTGGTCGAGCTGTCGGTGGCGCTGCACTACGTGTTCAATACGCCCTACGACCAGCTGGTATGGGATGTGGGCCACCAGGCCTACGGCCACAAGATCCTGACCGGCCGCCGCGACCGGTTCCCCACCAACCGCCGCTACGGCGGTATGTCGGGCTTCCCGAAGCGCAAGGAAAGTGAGTATGATGCCTTCGGCGTGGGCCACAGCTCCACCAGCATCGGCGCGGCCCTGGGCATGGCCGTAGCTTCCGATTATAAGAAAGAGTTTGACCGTCAGCACATTGCCGTTATCGGCGACGGCGCCATGACGGCCGGTATGGCCTTCGAGGCCCTCAACCACGCCGGCGTAACCAACTCCAACCTGCTGGTTATCCTCAACGATAACTGCATGAGCATCGACCCCAACGTGGGCGCGCTCAAGGAATACCTCACCGACATCACCACCTCCCGCACCTACAATAAAGTGCGCGACGAGCTGTGGAATGTACTGGGCAAGCTCAGCAAATTCGGCCCCAACCCCCAGCAGGTAGCCCGCAAGGTGGAAGCAGCCATGAAGGCTACGCTGCTGAAGCAGAGCAACCTGTTTGAGGCTCTGAAATTTCGCTACTTCGGCCCCGTCGATGGCCACGACGTGCAGCACTTGGTCACGATTCTGAACGACCTGAAAAGCATTCCGGGCCCCAAAATTCTGCACTGCGTAACGGTAAAGGGCAAAGGCTACGCCTTGGCCGAGAAGGACCAGACCCTGTGGCACGCCCCCGGCCTGTTCGACAAAATCACGGGCGAGATTTACAAAAAGCACCACGAGAAGCCCCAGCCGCCCAAGTATCAGGATGTATTCGGGCACACGATGGTGGAGCTGGCCCAGCAGAACGGCAAGGTGATGGGCGTAACGCCGGCCATGCCTTCGGGCTGCTCCCTGAACATCATGATGGATGCCATGCCCGACCGTGCCTTCGACGTGGGCATTGCCGAGCAGCACGCTGTGGTGTTCTCCGCCGGCCTCGCCACGCAGGGCCTAGTGCCGTTCTGCAATATATACTCCTCCTTCATGCAGCGCGCCTACGATCAGGTGCTGCACGATGTGGCCCTACAAAACCTGAACGTGGTATTCTGCCTCGACCGTGCCGGTTTCGCCGGCGCCGACGGCCCCACCCACCACGGCTGCTACGACCTGGCCTACATGCGCTGCATCCCGAACATGGTGGTTTCGGCCCCCATGAACGAGGAGGAGCTGCGCAACCTGATGTACACCGCCCAACTGCCCGATATGGGCCCGTTTAGCATCCGCTACCCCCGCGGCGAAGGCGTGATGCCCGAGTGGCGCCTACCATTTAAAAAAATTACCGTAGGCACCGGCCGCGTCGTTTGCGAAGGCACCGATGTCGCCATTCTCAGTATCGGCCACATCGGTAACTACGCCGTGAAAGCCACCGCCCAGCTGGCCGCCGAAGGCCTCTCGGCCGGCCACTACGACATGCGCTTCTGCAAGCCGCTGGACGAGGAAATGCTGGCCGCCGTATGCAGTAAGTACAAGGCCATCGTGACCGTGGAAGACGGCTGCCTGCAGGGCGGTTTCGGCGCGGCCGTGCTCGAGTTCATGGCCGACCACGGCTACCACCTGCCCGTGCAGCGCCTCGGCATCCCGGATCGGGTAGTGGAGCACGGCACCCAGGATGAGCTGTACAAAGAGTGTGGCTTCGATGCGGCCGGCATCGCCGCCGCCGTGCGGACGCTGAGTGGCAAGGTAGCCGCGAAGGCGGCGGTGGAGACGGTGATTCGGTAGGTTTAGATAAGCATAGAAAAGCCCCGTTGGATTCGTCCGGCGGGGCTTTTTGGTTTCAATCAGAGCTTGCGGAACGGCAACTCATTGTATTGAATGCGTAAAGTTGGGAAGCGGTTTTGCAGCTCCAGAGTCTTGTCGATAATGTTGTCGTTGAAGCGTGGGTGGCGGTTGTGCGTACCGTTGGCCACGATAACCTCAACGCTTTCCTGCTCTTGCAAGAGCCCCTCATTCATGAACCAGGCAACGGAAGTGGCTATCTGTTCCAGGGCTGATTTCCGCCCTTTCTTCCGGGAATTGTAAGATCTGTTGCCCTTGAAATCAATGAACAGAGAAACTGTGTCATTGAACACCAGACAGTCGCACCGCCTGATTTCTTCCCTATCTGAGAACATGCATTTATCCACTTGCACAAAGTGGAAAATCTGGCCTTTGACATTGTGGACGGTGAAATCAAACGGGCTGACCTCTTCGCCCCGGCCACGCAGGTAGCAGCAGCCATCCACGGCATTGTCGTAAATAACAGCTTTGCGGCCGGTGTGCGACGTAAGACACCGGCCCGCTACCCGCGGGTGACGGCTCACCTTTTCCGCCTCCATTACTTGGCGCTGGCAGGAGCTTTAGCCGGCTGCCGGAGCCGCACGAGCTTGTTGAAGATGTCGCCCAATTCCAGGGAAGCTGTATCTAACTCGTTTTCCTCAATAAGCCCCGTCTTCTTGTTAATGATGGAACGCACCTGCTGTTTCTTTTTCGTGCCGGGCAAATCCACATAGTAAGCGGCAAACTGCGCGGGGTCTATCCAGCAGTCGCGTGGAATCAGTTTGGCTACTTTCTTGGCTGTTGCTTCGTCCTGCTGAGCAATGCGGTAGGCGTAGCACATTAGGTTGAGGGCAGTGAGAACGTAGGGGCTGTGGGTAGTTAATATGAGGTCATTGGCAGTATTCAGTTGAGCACATTTACTAATCAAAATCTTTGCTAATTCAAATTGAGCTATTGGAAATAAATTTAATTCCAATTCCTCGATTATAAAACTTTGGTTGGATTTAGTTCTCTGTTGTAAGTATTCTAGTACGACAAGAAGCGGTGTCACGGATTGAATACCGCTGGCAGCTTCGTATAGTCTTACTAGCGTTTCTGATTGATGGTTTTTTATGAAATCATTCCCATTTTCATGAATGTATTCTACATTAAGAAAAGGTATATTTAATCGATTTATTTTTGATTTGTTGGCATTGAAAAAATTGGCAAAATTTAAAATATTTTTAGGAAGACTAATATCATCTCTCATTAAGCCAGCCCAAGAATATTCAATCGCTGGGATGAATATTCTTTCACTAGGAATATAGCTCGGCTCATAAGTTTTTGTTTCCTCTATTAGAGTGTCAATTACATGCATTGCATAATAGAAATCCTTGTCTTTGTTTTTTAGGTGTTTGTCTATTGTGCTTTCTAGTTTATTGTTTTTATCTGCCCCCCTTTTTTTTGCAAGTGAAAACAGTATTAGTTCTGATAGTATTTTTACTTGTTCATCGGTAAATTCATTGGACGCAATAACCTTGTCGGATATTTCATTGGCATTTTTATGTACAATTGTAGGTGTGGCAAAGTTCATCGATTCGTTTATGTCTATTGTGTCACTTCCTGAATTTATCTGGAATTGCGTTTTGTTGGTTAAGAAGGTGTCAATTGAGTATTGCCTAAAATGATTTTTTCTTGCTGGAGCATATTCACCTAGAAATGAGTGACTGCGAAAAATAGCCGCCAGCTTCGCCAGCGTACTCTTCCCGCCACCCGTCGGCCCGATAAATACTGTCACCTTCTTGAAGTCTACCGTGGCATCCTTGATGGGGCCGAAATTCTTGACTACTAGCTGCTCGTTCATAACGCAAAGGAAAAGGGGATACTCAAAGATAAACAAACCAAAAGGGCGCTGCGCTGATCTTGCGCAACGCCCTTCGCTGCCCGGCGCGGGCTTACTCCCCCTGCAACTCCCGCAGCTCCTGTTTCATCTGCGCCGCTAGCTGCCCGAGAAGCTCCACCGTCTGCGTCACCAGTGGCGAAAGCACGGCCGCGTCGAAGGGTGCGCGCCAGGTGTCCAGCGCGGCCACGGCGGGCAGGATGTGGTGAACGTGCAGGTGGTCGAGGCTGGGCTTGAGCTTGTGCGCGGCGGCGCGAAGCTGCATGGTATCCTGCTGACTTACGGCCGTTTGCAGCTCCGCAATGGCTTCCTCGCAGCCCTCAATGAACGACTCCAGCATAAGCGCCGTGAAGGCTGGGTCGTTTTGCCCGACCCGGCGCACGAGGTCGAGGTTGTAGAGCGGGGCAGCTTTGGCGGGCGGCTCCGGGGTGGCTGGCCCGACGGCCGTTTCGGCGGTGATTTCGCCCAGCGTCCAGCGGGCGAGGGTTTTTAGTAGGTCATCTTCTTGGAAAGGCTTGGCCAGGTAGTCGTTCATGCCGGCGGCCAGGCACCGCTCCCGCTCGCCTTTGATGGCGTTGGCGGTGAGGGCAATGATGGGCGTGGCCAGCTTGAGCTGCTCGCGCAGGCGGGCAGTGGCTTCCAGGCCGTTCATCACCGGCATCTGCACGTCCATCAGCACGGCATCGAAGGCGTAGTGGCGGGCCAGCTCCACGGCCACGGCCCCGTTTTCGGCTTCCTGCACCAGCAGGCCGGCATTGTGCAGAAAGCCCCTGGCAATCTGGCGGTTGAACTGATTGTCTTCGACCAGCAGAATGCGCAGGCCCTGCAGCCGGGCGCGGATGCTGGCCGTCACGAGGGTTTTTTGGGGCAGGTCGGCGGCGGTGCCGATGGGCAGGCGCAGGGTGAAGTGGCTGCGGGTGCCGTGGTGCTTGCGGCTGTCGATGCGGATTTCGCCGCCCATCAGCTGCACCAGCTGGCGGCTGATGCTCAGGCCCAGGCCGGTGCCGCCAAACTTGCGCGTCACGGAAGAGTCTTCCTGGCTGAATTCCTTGAAGATATCCACCAGATAATCGGCATCGATGCCAATGCCGGTATCCGCCACCTCAAAGCGCAACGCCACGCTGGTGGCGGTGGCCTGTTCCAGCATACAATTGATGGTTACGGAGCCTTTTTCGGTGAATTTCAGTGCGTTGCCGGCTAAGTTCAGCAGCACCTGCGTGATGCGGTAGGGGTCGCCGAGAAGCACGGCGGGCAGGCGCTCATCGGCCTGGGCCAGAAAGGAGAGGCTCTTCTCCTCGGCCTTGAAATGCAGGCTCTTTTCAATCTGGCGCAGCAGCTCGGGCACGCTGAAGCCGATGCGCTCAATGAGCAGCTGGCTAACCCCGATCTTGGAGAGGTCCAGAATGTCGTTGAGAATAACCAGCAGATTCTCGCCGGAGGTGGCAATGGCCCGCAGATACGTCTGCTGGCTGCTATCCAGGGGCGTCTTGGCCAGCAGCTGACCCATGCCCAGAATGGCGTTCAGCGGCGTGCGAATCTCGTGGCTCATGTTGGCCAGAAACAACTCCTTCACCCGCGCCGAGTCTTCGGCCTGTTCCTTGGCCGCCCGCAGGTGGTTTTCCAGCTGTTTCTGGTGCGTGATGTCGAGGGCAATGCCGATGCTGCCGACCACTTGCCGCTCGTCGTTGTAGAGCGGGGCGGCGCTCACCAGCAGCCACTTAGCCTGCCCGCCCTTGGTCCGGATGGCCAGCTCGTAGGTTTCCGACTCACCGGCCCGGCGGCGCTGCGCACGCTCCTGCGTCAGGCGCAGATCGTCGGGGCTCACCAGCACGCTCATAATGTGCTGGGTGGCAAACTCGTCGTCGCAGTAACCGGTAATGTCGCAAAAGGCCTGGTTGGTAAACGTGACGTGGCTCTCCAGGTCCATTTCCACCAGACCCAGCTTCATGTTGTCGATGATGCCGCGGTACTTTTCCTCGCGGCGGCGCAGGGCCTGCTCGCTGTTCAGGCGCTCCGTTACGTCTTCAAATTTCCATAAATGCCCGATGTAGCGCTCGGCCACGAAGATGGGCACGAAGTCGCCCTGCACGGTGCGGCCGTCGGCCAGCTCAAACGTCTCGGCCGTCACCAGCTGCTGATTCTGCACGATGGCATCGTAGCGGCGGGCAAACTCTTCGGGGTGGCGAAAGCGGCCCTGCACGCGCTGGCCCAGCAGGCTGGTATCGTAGCCCACCAGCTCAGTGGGCGTGGCATCGAGCGCAAAAATGCGGCACAGCGCCTCGTTGGCCAGCACTACCCGGTGGTTTTCATCTTCGAGCAGAATGCCCTCCTGAAAGTTGGCGATGGTAGTGGACAGGCGCAGCGTACTGGCCTCCAAGGCGGCCACAGCCTGTTTCATGGCTGAAATATCGGTGTGCACGCCCGTCATGATGAGCGGCTGACCCTGCTCGTCGCGCAGCGTGACGAGGCCGCGGGTGAGCACCCATTTGTAGTGCCCATCGGCGCAGCGCAGCCGCCGCTCTACCGAGTAAATGGGCGCTTCGCCGCGCAGATAGCGGTTGGCGGCATCCAGGCTCAGCTGGCGGTCGTCGGGGTGCACGTGCTGCTCCCAGGTGGCGGGCAGGGGCTGGCGGCCGGAGTAGCCCAGCATGGCGCGGTAGGCCGCCGAGAAATACTCTTCGCCGGTCTGGTAGTTGAACTCCCAGGCCCCGTCGCCGAACCGCTCGATGGCCAGCCGCCAGCGCTGCTCGTGGGCCTGCACGCTTTCCTCGGCCAGCTTCAGCGGGGTGATGTCGGTGATGATACCGCTGTAGAGCTGGCCGTGGGTGGCATCGGCGGAGGAGAGCCGGGCGCTGCCACGGCACCAGCGCTCGGGCTGGCCCGGCACCACCAGCCGGCCCTCGAAGGCCCAGTCGGTGCCCTGGCGCAGCATCTGCCGCAACGAGCTTTGCCAGGCGGCCCGGTCGTCCGGATGGATAAAATCGGCTAGTCGGTGAGCCTGCTCCGGGGCAATGCCGAACATGGCCGTGAGCTGGGGGCTGATGTAGGTGAGGCCGGAACCTATGCGCCGGCGTCGGTGCCACTGAAACAGCACGCCCGGCACGTGCTCGGTGAGGTAGCTGAAACGCGCGTTTTGCTCCTGGGCGGCTTGCTGGCTGGCGGTTAGGTCTTCCAGCAGCCCAAAGCAGGGTTCCGGGGCCGGCTGGGGCACCACTTTCAGCCGCACCCACAGGCGGCGGCCGTCGGCGTGGCGCAGGGGCAGGTCGAGGCGCAGAGGCTGGGCGGCAGCCAGCTGCTGCCGAAACTCGGGGAGGGAGTAGCCCGCTTCTGCCAGCGCCCCGAGCAGCAGCTCGGGCACCGGCTGCGTGCGGCCGAAGCCGGTCAGCCGCTCAAACCCTGGGTTGGCCCAGGTGATAGTGCCTTCGGGGCTGAGCAGTACCACCGCATCAAAAGCGGCTTCCAGCAAAGCAAGGGGCGGTAGGCCGGGTGCAGACCAAGAGGCGGCGGCGGTCAGACTCACAGAATCTACGAAGGACAGGTGGGGGCAGCAACCAACGGGAACAAGCGGCCAGTAAGGTAGCAATTGCCCGCTTATTTGCCACGCTTACCAGCCCCAGCCCGTCAAAACGAATGCCCGGCGCGCCAAAGGAAATGGCGACAATCTATTTCGAAGCTAAAATGGTGTAGGTACATGTATGTATGTACATAAATTGTATCTTTGTCTTGGTCAGCTCACAAAATCAGCTTCAGCTTGGCGGCCGCGTTTTTTCATTTCATTCACTTTCAATCGTTTCCTTTCTCATGGCCACTACCAAATGGGCGCTTGACCCAACCCACTCCGAAGTTCATTTCAAAGTGAAGCACCTCGTTATCTCGACCGTAACGGGGACCTTCAAAAAGTTTGAGGGCGAAGCCGAGACGGAGGGCGACTCGTTTGAAAACGCCTCCGTGCGCTTCTCGGCCGACATCAACAGCATCGACACCAACCAGGAGCAGCGCGACGAGCACCTGAAAAGCGCCGACTTCTTCGATGCCGCCGCGTTTCCGCAGCTCACGTTCGTTTCCACGGCCTTCAGCAAAGTGAGCGGCGACGACTACAAACTGACCGGCGACCTGACCATTCACGGCGTAACCAAGCCCGTGACCTTCGACGTAGAATACGGCGGCGTGGCCGGCGACTTCTACGGCAACACCAAAGCCGGCTTCGAGGTGAGCGGCAAAATCAACCGCAAGGACTTCGGCCTGAACTGGAATGGTGTGACGGAAGCCGGCTCCATTGTGGTGAGCGAAGAGGTAAAGCTCTTGGCCAGCCTGCAGTTTGCCAAGCAGGCCTAGCCATTCGCGCAGCCCGCACCCTGGCGGCTTTGCCCCGCCGGCGTAGCGTTGCGCCGATAGCATGAAAGCCGAAGCAGCCCAGGCCGCTTCGGCTTTCATGCGTTTCAAACCAATTTATCCGGCGAACTTTACCGGCCTATGCCTACCCAACCCACCCTCGTTTTCCTTCACGGCTTTGCCGAAAGCCGCGAAATCTGGTCCGATCTGCTGCACGGCTTTCCGGCGCACTACCGGGTGCTGAGCCTGAACCTGCTCGGCCACGGCACCAACATCCATGACGTGCGCGACTACTCGATGGAGGCCCAGGCCCGCTATGTGGCCGAAAAAATGCAGGCCGCGGGCATCGAAAAAGCGGTATTGGTGGGGCACAGCATGGGCGGCTACGTGGCGCTGGCCTTCGCCGAGCGGTGGCCGGAGCGCGTAGCCGGTCTGGCCCTGATTAACTCTTCGGCCTACGCCGACAACGAGGAGAAAAAAGCCGCCCGCGCCAAAAACGTGGCGTTCGTGGAGCGTCACGGGGTCGAAAAGTTTATGGAATCATTCATCCGGCCGCTCTTTGCGCCCGCTAACCGCGAGACGCTGGCGGCGCGGCGCGAGTTTCTGGAGGAAATCGGCAAGGCCACGCCCGCCGAAACCATCATCGGCGGGATGCAGGCCATGGCCGCCCGCCCCGACCGCACCAAAGTGCTGCGCGAGGCGCGGTTTCCGGTGCTGCTGGTGGCGGGCAAGGAAGACGTGGCCGTGCCGCTGGAGCAGTCGGTGGCGCTGGCCCCGCTGGCCCCCGTGGCTCACGCGCTATTCTTGGCCGATGTAGGGCACCTGGCATATTATGAGCGGCCCGCCGAAACGCGCCGGGCGGTGTTGGAACTGGCGGCCGGGGCGTTTGGCGAGTAGCAGCATAAAGAAAAAGGCTCCAGTGTTGGAGCCTTTTTCTTTATGCTGCTACTGATCAGAGGTTTATTTGCCGCTGATGCGAATGGGAATGTTGGTGAATGGCACCGCAACGGGCTGGCCCTGCTGGGTGCCGGGCTTCCAGGCGGGCATTTGCTGCACAGCCTGCACCACGGCTGCGTCTACCTCCGGCGAGATTCCCGGCGCTACCAGCACATCGCCCACCTGCCCATCGGCTTTCACCGTGAAGGATACCATTGCTACGCTGGCCTTGCGGGCCTTCACGCTTTGCGTAGCTAGCTGTAAATAATGCACGGCTCCCAGCGGGTCGTGCTCAAACCGCGGGGGCTGTACTCCGGCCGCCGGCGTAGCATCGGCAGTAGCATTCGTGGCAGTAAGCTGTTGCGGCTGTTGGGCCTTTTGCAGGGCCGCCAGCGAGCCGGTTTGCATGGCAAAACGGACGGGAACGGTAAGCCGCACATTTACCGGCTGGCCCTGCTGCCGGCCGGGCTGCTCCCACACCGGCATGGCCTGCACCACACGTAGTGCCGCATCCTTCAGGGCGTAATGAGCGCCCTGCGCTACCTGCGCCTGCTCCACCAGGCCCTGCTTGTTCACCACAAACGTGACGAAGACGGTGCCGGAAGCTCTCGATTTGAGGGCTTCCACGGGGTAGCGCACATTGTGGCCGATGTAGTTCAACATACTGGTGCTGGTGCTGTCTGCGGCCCGGAAACGGGGCATGTGGTCCACCAGCGTGTACGTCTTTTGGGGTTCGGAAGGGGCTTGGGCCCGGCTTTGCTGTGCTGAGCAAAAAAAGGCCAATAGCAGGCCGCTATAAATCTGGATACTTCGCATTAGCAAGGGAGAATAAAGTGAATAGATTTGCGGGCAAACATACCCTAAATTTAGTCTAAGCTCCTGGCAGCAGCCCCAGCCGCACCATATACTCCGCAATCTGTACGGCATTGGTAGCCGCGCCTTTGCGCAGGTTATCGGCTACCACCCACAGGTTCAGGGTGCGGGGCTGCGACTCGTCGCGGCGGATGCGGCCGACCAGCACGGCATCCTGGCCGTGGGCCTCCTGGGGCATGGGGTAGCGGTTCTGGGCTACGTCGTCCACTACTACCACGCCGTCGGTTTCGCGCAGCAGGCGATACACTTCCTCCAGCTCAAATTCGCGGGCAAACTCCACGTTGATGGCTTCGGAATGACCGCCCAGCACGGGAATGCGCACGGCGGTGGCCGTTACCTGAATGGTGTCGTCGCCGAGAATTTTCTTGGTTTCGTTCACCATTTTCATTTCCTCCTTGGTGTAGCCGTTGGGCTCAAACACATCGATGTGGGGCAGCACATTCAGGTCGATACGGTGGGGGTAGGCGGGATTGGCCGCCGTTTGACCGGCCCGCTCGGCCATGAGCTGGTCCACGGCTTTTTTGCCGGTGCCCGTCACGCTCTGGTAGGTGCTCACCACAATGCGTTTTATCTGAAAAGCCGCGTGCAGGCGATGCAGGGCCAGCACCATCTGAATGGTGGAGCAGTTGGGGTTAGCAATGATTTTATCCTGGGGCGTGAGGTCGTTGGCGTTGATTTCGGGCACCACCAGCTTCTTGGTAGGGTCCATGCGCCAGGCCGAGGAGTTGTCAATCACCACGGTGCCGACCTCGGCAAAGCGCGGGGCCTGCTCCTTGGATACGGAGCCGCCGGCTGAGAAGATGGCCACGTCGGGGCGGGCCGCCAGGGCCGCTTCCATACTCACCACCGGATACTTCTTGCCTTGGTACTCAATTTCCTGGCCCACCGACCGGGCCGAGGCCACGGGGAATAACTCGGTGACCGGGAAATGGCGCTCGGCCAATACTTTCAGCATTTCGCCACCCACTAAGCCGGTGGCCCCAACGACAGCTACTTTCATTTTGGTATGGGTTCAAAAGGCCAAAAAAGGCCGGGAAAGGATAATATGAAGGGAAGGAATTGAATTGTGTTTATATTCCCGCTGAGTTCCGCCCCTGGCATCGGGTTGTCGGTGGCAGACTCGTTTGACTACTTCCGCCTTTTGCCGCCTGCTCTGCGAAAAACCACTACTTCCATCCGCGTGAAACATCTATTATTCTGCCTGCTGCTCCTGCTGGCCGGGCCCGTGCGTGCCCAACTCACCGAGTCCTTCACCGACGGCGACTTTACCCAAAACCCCACCTGGACCGGCGACGTTTCGGGGTTCCAAGTTACGGCCCAGCAGCTGCAAAGCAATGGCCCCGCCGTCACGGGCACCACCCTGGAGCTGGTTACGCCCGTGACGGCCAGCCCCGGCACCACCTGGGAATTCTGGGCCAATCTGAAGCTGGCTACCAGCGGCGGCAACTACGCCGACGTGTGGCTGCTGGCCGATCAGCCCAGCCTGAAGGCCGCCGGCACCAAAGGCTACTTCGTGCGCATCGGCGGGGCCGATGACGAGGTGGCGCTGTACCGCAAAGACACGCCCGCCACGCCCGTGTACGTGGTAAACGGCACAAACGGCACCATCGGCACCACCGACAACCGCGTGCGGGTGCGCGTGACGCGCAGCCTACAAGACGTCTGGACGCTGGAGCGCGACCTGAACGGCGGCACCGCCTTCGTGAGCGAGGGCACCGGCACCGATGCCACCTACCAGCGCGGCGGCTGGTGCGGCGTGTCGCTGCTCTACTCGTCGGCCAACAACCGCAGCTTCTATTTCGACGATTTCCGCATCACCGATGCCACTGCGCCGGCGCTGGTGCGGGCCAGCACGGTAGCGGCCCGCCAGGTCGATGTGACGTTCAACGAGGCCGTGGCCGCCGCCCAGGCCGTGGGCAGCTACCAGCTCAATGGCGGCGCGCCCGCCGTGCTCAGCGCCGTGCGCGACGCTACCGATCCGGCCCTGGTGCACCTCACGCTGGCCGCCGACCTGGCCGCCGGCTCCAACACGCTGACCGTGCGCAACGTGGCCGACGTGTATGGCAACGTAGCCGCCGGTCCGCTCACGGCCACGCTCACCTTCGCGCCTCCGGCCACCGTTCCGGCTTTTGCGCAGCTGCTGATAACGGAGATACTGGCCGACGAAACCCCGGTGGTGGGGCTGCCGGCGGCCGAGTTTCTGGAAATTCATAACCCCTCGGCTACCCTGACGCTGGACCTGCGCGGCGTGCGGCTGCTGCGGCCCAACAGCACCAGCGCGGCGGCCGTGTTTCCGGCTGGGGCCGTGCTGCTGCCCGGCGAATATGCCGTGGTGTGCGGCACCACCCAGGTTTCCAATTTTACCCGCTACGGCAAAGTGTTCGGCCTCACCAACTTCCCTTCGCTGAACAATGCCGGCGACCAGCTGCTGCTGCGCGGAGCCAACGGCCGCACCTTGTTTGAGGTGCGCTACGCCGATGCCTGGTATCGCGACGCGGCCAAGAAAGACGGCGGCTGGACATTGGAGATGATAGATACCGCCAACCCCTGCGGCGGGGCCGCCAACTGGCTGGCCAGCACCGATGCCAGCGGCGGTACGCCCGGCCGGGCCAACAGCGTGCGGGCCGCCAACGCCGACCGCACGCCGCCCGCGTTGCGCCGCGCCACCATCATCAGCCCCACGCTGCTGCGGCTGGAGTTCGATGAAAAGCTCGACAGCGTGCAGATTTCGGCGCCGGCGCTCTACAGCATTCAGCCCGCGCTGGCGGTGCAGAGCGTGCGCGCCGTGCCCTACGATTTTCGGGCCGTGGAGCTGACGCTAGCCGCGGCCGTGCCGGCCAACCAGCTTTTCACCGTGACGGTGCAGCGCGCCCTCGACTGCGTGGGCAACGCCACGGGCGGCGCGGTTTCGGCCACGTTTGCGCTGCCCGTGGCCCCGAAAGTCGGGGAGGTCATTATCACCGAGATTTTCCCCGATGAAACGCCCGTTATTGGCCTGCCGGCTTCGGAGTACATCGAGATTCACAACCCATCGGCCAATATTCTGGATCTGGGCGGCGTGCAATTGTTCAAACCGGGCAGCACTACGGCTTCGGCCGTGTTTCCGGATACTACGCGGCTGCTGCCGGGCCAGTATGCGGTGGTGTGCGGCAGCACGCGCGGAGCGCTGTTTGCCCGCTACGGCACGGTGTACGCCCTCAGCAACTTCCCCAGCCTCAGCAACGAAGGCGACCAGCTGGTGCTGCGCAGCCGCACTGGCCGCACACTGTTCGAGGTCACGTATTCAAGCACTTGGTACAAGGACCGCACGAAGGCCGAGGGCGGCTGGGCGCTGGAAATAGTGGACACTGCCAACCCCTGCGGCGGCATCGAAAACTGGACGGCCAGCACCGATGCCAGCGGCGGCACGCCCGGCCGGGCCAACAGCGTGCGGGCCGCCAACGCCGACCGCAATCCGCCAGCGCTGCTCCGCGCCCTGGCCCTGAATCCCACGCTGGTCCGGGTGTTTTTTGCCGAAAAGCTCGACAGCGTGCAGGCCGCCAACCCGGCCCTCTACAGCCTGAATCCCGCCAATGCCATTGCCCAGGCCAGCCCCCTCGGCCCCGATTTCCGGGCCGTGGACCTGACGCTGACCATGCCGCTGCTGCCCAATCAGCCCCGCACCCTCACCGTGCAGCGCGCCACCGACTGCGTGGGCAATGCCGCCGGCCCGGCTACCTCCACCACCTTTGCGCTGCCTTCTGCGGTGGCGGCCAATGATGTAGTTATCAACGAAATCCTGTTCAATCCGCGGACCGGTGGAGTCGATTTTGTGGAGCTGCTGAACCGCTCCGCCAAGTACCTGAACGTGCAGAACTGGCAGCTGGCCAGTGAGAAAGCCGACGGCACCCAGGATGCCAACCCGGTGGGCACCGGCCCGCTGGTGCTGGCCCCCGGCCAGCTGCTGGTGCTCACCACCCGCCCCGACCTCGTGCAGAGCAGCTACCCCACCCACGACCCCAGCGCCTTTCTGGCCATGCCCGCCTTCCCTACTTTCCCCGACGACGCGGGCACCGTGGTGCTGCTGGATGCCATGGGCCGGCCGCTCGACCGGGTGACGTATTCGGCCGGGCAGCACCTGGCGCTGCTGCGCGATGTGAACGGCGTGTCGTTGGAGCGCATTCGGACCGACGGGCCGAGCATGGCGGCCAACTTCCACTCGGCGGCCGGCACCGTGGGCTACGCCACGCCCGGCCGCCCCAACTCGCAGTACCAAGACGACCCCGGCGGCGACAAGATGTTCCGCGTCGAGCCCGAAATCTTTACGCCCGATGAGGACGGCCAGCAGGATTTCACCACCCTCAACTACACCCTCGACCAACCCGGCTACGCCGCCAGCATCACCGTCTACGATGCGCAGGGCCGCCTCACTCGTCAGCTGGTGCGCAACGAAACGATGGCCACCAGCGGCTTTTTCCAGTGGGATGGCCTTACTGATCAGGGCCGTAAAGCACCAGTAGGCTACTATGTGCTGCATATTCAGCTCTTTCAGCCCAACAGCGGCCGCAAGCAGGAATACAAGAAAACCGTGGTGCTGGGCGCCAGATTCTAGCTGTCATTGTGAGCAAAGCGACGCAATCCGTCCTGGATAATGAGCTGAGCCTTGATTAACCACAAAGCCCTGACGTAGCACATTACGTCAGGGCTTTGTGGTGAAAAGGAGCTATTTACATTTCAGAGGACGGATTGCTTCGCTTTGCTCGCAATGACAGGCTTAAACCCGTACGCCTATTCGTCGTCCAACCTCCATGACGACGCAACATCAATTGCAGCACCTGTACTGGCGGGCGGGGTTTGGGCCGCGGCCGGCTGATGTGGCCGCCGGTCTGACCCCGCGCAAAGCCCTGCGGCAGCTTTTTCAGGATTCGGCGCGGTTTGAGCCGCTCGATTCGGCGGCTATGCGCGTCACCGAAACCCTGGCCCTGAGCCCTTCGCCCACGCCCGACCTGACGATGGACCCGCAGGCTATAGCGCTGAAAAGCAAGGCGATGACGGCCGAGCAGCGCAAGCTGCAGAACCGGCAGATTCGGGAGGCTTTCTACGCCATGAACAGCGGCTGGCTCGCGCGCATGGCCACTTCGCCAGCCCAGCTGCGCGAGAAGATGACATTCTTCTGGCACGGCCACTTTGCCTGCCGCGTGCGCCGGCCCGATGCCGCCCTGCAGCTCAACAACACGCTGCGCCAAGGAGCATTGGGCAAATTCGGCGACCTGCTGCTGTCCGTGAGTCAGGAGCCGGCCATGCTGCAGTTTCTCAACAACCAGCAGAACCGCCGCCAGCACCCCAATGAGAACTTCGCCCGCGAGGTAATGGAGCTGTTCACCATCGGCCGGGGTCAGTATTCGGAGCAGGACATTAAGGAGGCGGCCCGCGCTTTCACCGGCTGGGGCTACGATGCGGCCGGTCGGTTTGTGTTTCGGGCGCGCCAGCACGACGACGGCTCCAAAACCTTTCTGGGCCAGACCGGCAATTTCGGTGGTGAGGATATTCTGCGCATCATTCTGGAACAGCCGCGCACGGCCGAGTTTCTGACCACCAAAATCTACCGCTTCTTCGTGAACGACACGCCCGATCCGGCGCACATTCAGCCGCTGGCCAGGGCGTTCTTCCAAAGCCACTACGACATCGGCGACCTGCTGGAGCGGCTGTTTTCGGCTCCCTGGTTTTATGATGCGGCCAACGTGGGCACCCGCATTAAGTCGCCCATTGAGCTGCTGACCGGGATGCGGCGCACGCTGGGCCTGGAGCTGGAGAATCAGCAGCCGCTGATTGTGTTTCAGAAAGCGCTGGGCCAGACGCTGTTTCAGCCGCCAAACGTGGCCGGCTGGCCCGGCGGCCGCAGCTGGATCGACTCTTCGTCGCTGGTTTTGCGGCTGCAGCTGCCACAGGTGCTGCTGCGCAATGCCGAGTTCAGCATTGCCCTGAAAGAAGACGAAAACGACCTCGCGCCGTCCGTTTCCAAAGCCGAGCGCACGTTTCGGCAAGGGGTAAAAGCGCGGGTGCAGCTGGCGCCCATCAGCCAGTTGCTGGCCAAAACCGCCCCTGGTTCCCAGGCCGCTCAGCTCAGCACCTTGCTGCTGCAAATTCCCATCCGGCCCGAAAACCTGGCCCTGATTCAGCAGCAGGCCGCCGCCGGCCCCGCCGACAGCCGCCTGCGCACGATGGTAACCAGTATGCTGAGCCTGCCCGAGTACCAGTTGATGTAAGCTGAAGGAAAAAGAACGTCATTCCGAGCCTGCCGAGGAATCTCGCGGGCTGACGTTGGATTACTAATCAGACATCAGCACGCGAGATTCCTCGGCTGCGCTCGGAATGACGTTCCAACTAAACAACTACCGTTATGCCTACCACTCGCCGCGATTTTCTGAAAACCTCCGTGCTGGCCAGCAGCCTGCTGTTTGTGCCCAAATTTTTGCACGCCCTGGACCGGCAGGAGCTGGCCGCGCTGCGCGATGCCAACGGCCGCCGCCTGGTAGTGGTGCAGCTCGGTGGCGGCAACGATGGCCTGAATACCATCATTCCGTACCGCGACGACCTGTACTACAAGGCCCGGCCCACGCTCGGCATCCGGCCCCAGAGCGGCATTCTGACTTTGAATAAAGACCTGGGCCTCAATCCTGCCATGACGCGCCTGAAGGGCCTCTACGACCAGGGCCAAGTGGCGGTGCTCAACAGCGTGGGCTACCCCAACCCCGACCGCTCGCACTTCCGCTCGATGGATATCTGGCAGAGTGGCTCGGCGGCCGAGGAGTACCTGACCACCGGCTGGCTCGGCCGCTACCTCGATTCGAGCTGCCCCACCTGCCCGCTGCCCTACAACGGCCTAGAAGTGGACGATACGCTGAGCCTGGCCATGAAAGGTGCCGCCCGCAAAGGTCTGGCCCTGAAGAATCCGGAGAAGTTTCATCAGCTCACCCAAAACCGCTTTCTAAGCCAGGTGAGCCGGCAAACCGCCCCGGCCGGCGGCTCGGAGCTGGACTATTTGTACAAGACGCTGGCCGAAACCGCGTCGTCGGCCGATTATCTGTACCAGAAGTCGAAAGTCTACCAATCAGCCACGGCTTACCCCAACACGGAGTTTGGCAAGAGCCTGAAAACGACGGCGGAGCTGATTAATTCGGGCGTCGGGTCGCGGGTGTTTTATGTTTCTCTGGCTGGTTTCGACACGCACGTACGGCAGCAGGAGCAGCAGGGCAAGCTGCTCGGCGACCTTTCGGAGGGGCTGGGCTCGTTTGTGGAAGACCTGCGCAAAAGCGGGGAGTTGGACAATACGCTCATCCTGGTGTTCTCCGAGTTTGGCCGCCGCGTGGAGCAAAACGCCAGCAACGGCACCGACCACGGCACGGCCAACAATGTGCTGCTGCTCGGCGGCGGGCTGCGCCGCCAGGGCATCCTCAACGCCGCCCCCGACCTGCAAAATCTCGACCAAGGCGACCTGAAGCACCAGCTCGACTTCCGCCGCATCTACGCCACCATCCTCCACGACTGGCTCGGGGCCGACGACCGGGCTATTCTGGGCTCCAGCTTCGAGCGGCTAAGCGGGCTGGTGTAGCGCGGTAGCGGCTCCATCTGTCATCCTGAGCTTGCGAAGGACCTAATTCCAGTTGAACAACCTTCGTTGCAATACCTTGTGCTGGCGTAATAAGGTCCTTCGCAAGCTCAAGATGACAGCTGGAATCAACGGCTAGATGCGGAAGCTCAGGCCCAGAAAATACTCCTGGTCGGTGTCGCGGGTGAGGGCCAGGTGGGTGCCGCCATCCAGAATCACGTTGTCGCCGATATGCAGCTGCGGGCCCAGGTTGAAGGAAGCCTGCCAGGCCTGCTGGCGCGTATCCCAGAAGCTGGCCAGCTCGGCGAAGGCCGAAATCTTGGGTGAAAACTCGTAGTCGATGGCGGTGCTGGGGGCCAGCAGCAGAAAGCGGTGGCCTTGCTCGCCGTCGTAGTTCAGGTTGCTGAGCACCTGCACCTGGAGGTTGAATTCCTTGCTGAAATCGTAGCTAAAGGGCACAACAAGGCCGTATTCGGGCACTTTGAGGCCCACTTCCGGGCCCACGGGCAGATGCACTAGGCCAATGATGCCCAGAGCGGCGGGTTGGTTAGGCGCGCCGCCCAGCAGCGTGCGCTTCACGCGCACGGTCAGGTCGCCGAAGCCTTGGTGGCGCTCCGGTTCCCGGTCATCGTCCCACTGCTTTTCCCAGGTGTAGGAGTCGAGCCCGATCTGCAGATCGGTGCGCGTGCTGAGCCCGATTTTGAGCAGCGCCTGATTGACCCTGAAGTCCCGCTCGTGGTGCGCTTGCTGGTCGTTGTTTACGAGACGAAGCAGGTCGGTTTCGAGCTGAAAATGCCCGGCATCCACCGTGAACGGGCTTTCGCTCACGCCGGGCCGGTCGGGGCGCAGCTCCTGCAGCGAGTCGCGGGGCACGGGCCGGAACAGGGAGTAGAAGCAGCCGCGGGCCAGGGTGTGCGTGGCGCTTTGGCCCGCGGCCAGCAAGGGAAACAAGCCAGCCGTAGCCAGCAGCAGAAGAGTAAAGAAGCGCAATGGAAACCCGGTTAGTGTCGGGCTGGTCCTGCTACGCAGCCCCGCGCCGCCGGGATGCGCCGGGCCGCCGCTGCGTCGCTTTCTGCCACCTAAAACGGCACCGTCAGCTTCACGCTCAGGTTGCGGCCCATGTTATAAATACCGCTGCGACTGTTGGGCGAGGCGGCGTAATACTCGAAATACTTCAGCCGGTTCAGGTGCGACTGATAGCTGATATTGAGTACGTTATCGAGCTGCACAAACAGCTGGCACCGCTCGCGGCGCTGCGTGCCGGCCGTGAAGGTGGCCCCTGCGCCCAAGCCCAGCAGAGCGTAGCCGGCGGTGCGGGTTTCGGTGTTGTCGAGGGCGTAGAAGCGGCTTTGGGCGGCGTTGTAGTCCAGCACGGCCCGCACGTAGGTCTGGGTGAGCGGCCCTACGGCCCGCGCGGGGCTGTAGCGCACCTCCGAGCGGGTGCGTAGCGGCGGAATAAACGGCAGATACCGGGCCGCCGCGCCGTTGGTTTCCAGCAGCGCGGGCTCCCGGTTCAGGCCCGTCACGTAGGCAAGGCTGTTGTTGAATTCGAGTCCCGGCAGCGTTTGCGGGTGCAGATTCACGGTGGCTTCGGCCCCGTAAAGCTGCGCCCGGCCCTGCTGGTACTGGTAGGTGGCATTGCCCGGCACAATCACCACGGGCTGGCCGTCGGCATCGGTAAGGCGGGCCTGGTAGATGTAGTTGTCGATGTAGTTGTTGAACCCGCTCACGCTCACTTCCGCGTCGGGCAGGTAGGCGCTCAGGCCCAGATCTTCCTGCAGGCTGAACTCGGGTCCGAAGCTGCGGTTGCCCAGGTACACGATGTGCGCGCCGGGGTCGAGGCCGTTGGAGCCGACTTCCGTGATGTTCGGAGCCCGGTAGCCCCGCGCCACATTAGCCCGCAGCACCAGCCGCTCCGACAGGTTATAGGCCGCCCCCACACTCGCCGAAAGCCCCCGGTAGCGGGTCCGAAACGCCGCAAACTGTGGGGCTGCCCCGCCCGCCGTAGCCGCGCGGCCTCGCCGGTCGAAGCCGGTGGCCGGGTTGGGTTCCACGTAGAAATCAGCCCATTGCAGCGTGCGGGTATCATAGCGCAGGCCCCCACTGAGGTCGAGCTTGCCGAAATTCCGCTTCACGAATACGTAACCGCCCACGTCGAACAGCGTGTAGTCCGGAATCGGGAAGTCGGTGGCATCCTGGTTCTGGTTGGCCTGGTGCATACCGTTGAGCCCCAGTGTGGTTTCGAGGCACTGCCAGGTGGGCGCGGCGTATCGCAGGTCGTAGTTGTAGGTGGTCAGGGCCACGGCCAAGCCCGCCTGCCGGGATGCGGTGGGGTGGTTGTACTCGCGGCGCACGTTGTGCTGCCCGCCCAGCAGCGCGTTCAGCTCGCCGCCGCCCGCGCCCAGCCGCACGCGGGTGCGGCTCAGCAGCCGGTAGTGCTGAATGCGCTGGTGCAGCACGTTGATGCGGTAAGTAGAAAGCCCGTTTTGCGGCACGATGGGGCGGTTCTTGAGGTCGTCCTGGTCGCCTTCGAACACCTGGCGGGTGAAGCGGCGGCTCAGCGAGTCGCGGCTGCCGTCCGGAATTTCCTGCCGGTTGTCGTAGAGCGTGGCGTAGATATGCGTCGAGCCCCAGGGCTTTTCCACGCCCGCCATCGTGGTCAGGTTCAGCTCCTGGAAGGCCGTGCCGAATACGCGCCCGTCCAGGGCATTGCGGTAGGCCTGGGCCAGCCGGTAGGAGGCCCGCGCGGCGTACTGCCAGCCGCGCTGGTTGTAATTCAGAGCTAGTGAGTTGCCAATCAGGTTGTTGTTGGTCTGGTACTCGCTCAGCGCTTCGCCGCGCAGCTGACCGGCCGGGCCCGAGGGCAGGCGCGGCAGCATATTTATCACGCCGGCCACGGCATCGGAGCCATAAATCAGGCTGGCGGGGCCTTTCACCACCTCAATGCGGTCAATGTCGTACTGGTCGATTTCGATGCCGTGCTCGTCGCCCCACTGCTGGCCTTCCTGGCGCAGGCCGTTGTAGAGCGTGAGCACCCGGTTGTAGCCCAGCCCCCGAATGAAGGGCTTGCTGATGTTCGGGCCCGTCGTCACGGCGCTCAGGCCGGGCACGCCCCGCACGGCCGCGTCAATCACATTACCGCCGCTGTTCAGGCTGATTTCGCGGCGGCTCAGCACCGCCACCGGCACCGGGCTCCGGCGCAGCTCCGTTGCCCGCGACATGCCCGTGACTACCACTTCCTGCAGGCTGGCGGCGGTGGGCTGCAGCACCGCGTTCAGCGTGGTGGGCTGGCCGGGCTGCAGCATCACCGCTACTTTCTTCGCTCCAAAGCCTACGAAGGAAAACACCACTTCGTGCGGGCCGGCGGCGGCCGGCAGCTCATACGCGCCGGCCGCGTTGGTAGTAGTGCCGCTAGTGGTGCCGGCAAGGGCCACGCTCACCAACTCCAGCGGCCGGCCGCCCGCCGCCGTCACCCGGCCCCGGAGGATGGCGGTTGGGCCGGTCTGGGCCAGCGCCGGGCCGAAGCTGAGCAGCAGGCAAATGCTCAGCGCCAGCCGTTGAAGCCAAGAGGATAGTGTAGAGTCAAACATTTTAAGTGTCGTTTAAAATTATTTTTAGACTTATCTAAATATTCGTTTACAAAAAAGCGCAACGACTACGGCAGTCGTTGCGCGAAAAGGCTACCCGAAAAAGGTCTGGAATAGTAGGTAGGCGTTCAGCAGAATGATAACGCCTGATACGAACCAGGCCAGCGCCTGCACCACCGGCGCGTTGGTGAACACGCCCATTTTGGCCCGGCTGCCCGTAAACATCACCAGCGGCACCACCGCAAAGCTCAGCTGCATGGAAAGAATGACCTGGCTCAAAACCAGCAGCTCGCTGGTACCTTTTTCGCCGTAAAGGATAGTTACTACCAGCGCCGGCACCACGGCAATGCCGCGGGTGATGAGCCGCCGGAACCACGGCTTCATCTTCAGGTGCAGAAAGCCTTCCATCACAATCTGGCCCGCCAGCGTGCCGGTCAGGGTCGAATTCTGGCCCGAGGCCAGCAGCGCAATGGCAAAAAATGTGCTGGCCGCGCCCGCGCCCAGCACCGGGGCCAGTAGCTTGTGCGCGTCGCCGATATCGGCCACGTGGAACAGGCCATTGCGGTGGAAAGTCGCGGCGGCCGTTATCAGAATGGCCGCATTCACGAAAAACGCCAGAAACAGCGCCACCGTCGAGTCGATAGTGGCGAACTTGATAGCCATGCGCTTGCCGCTTTCGGTCTGCTCAATCTGGCGGGTCTGCACGATGCTGGAGTGCAGATACAGGTTGTGCGGCATCACGGTAGCGCCCAGGATGCCGATGGCAATGTAGAGCATACCGGGGTTGGTAACCACTTTGGGCTGGGGCACTAGGCCCTGCAGAATACCAAAATAGTCGGGCCGCGAAATGATGATTTCGTAAACGAAGCACCCGAAAATAACCACCGTGAGGCCCGCCACAATGCTTTCAATCACCCGAAAGCCCCGGCTCTGAAACAGCAGCACCACGAAAACGTCTAATATCGTCAGGCTCACGCCCCAGGTGAGGGGCAGGCCGAACAGCAGGTTCAGGGCAATGGCCGAGCCGATGACTTCGGCCAGGTCGCAGGCGGCAATGGCAATTTCGCAGAGCACCCACAGCACCATGGCCACGGGCTTGGAAAAATGGTCGCGGCAGGCCTGGGCCAGGTCGCGGCCCGTCACGATGCCGAGCTTGGCGGCCAGGTGCTGGAGCAGCATGGCAAACAGGTTCGAAATCAGCACCACTGAGAGCAGCGTGTAGCCGTAGCGGGCTCCACCGGCAATGTCGGTGGCCCAGTTGCCGGGGTCCATGTAGCCCACGGCCACCATAAGGCCCGGCCCCCAAAAAGCCAGCAGCTTGCGCCAGAAGGAAGCATTGGCCGCCGGCACCTTGATGCTGGCGTGGACCTCGCTCAGGGAAGGAGCCCGGCGCGGCTGTCGCCAGCCTGGTTCGGCTACGGGCGGGGCAGACGGCGCTTGGGCAACGGCAGGTGACATAGACTCAGAAGGAAACGTATTCACAAAGAACGCTATTTTTTAGATTAGTCTAAATATTTTTTTAAGGCAACTTAAATACCGTTTTCCGGCGAAAAGGTTTCGTTTTATTCCGTGCCGATTTTTTTTGCCGGATTTTTACGGGCTTTTCCTGCTTGCATCCCCGCGTATGTCCATCACTAGAACCAAGAATCGCCTCGCCCTTCTATCACTGGCGGTAAGCGTCGGCTTGGTCGCCATCAAGTTTTACGCCTACCATCTCACCGGCTCGCAGGCCGTGCTGACCGATGCGCTGGAGTCCATTATCAACGTCTTCACCAGCGGCTTCGCGCTCTACAGCATCTACCTTTCTGGGTTGCCCAAAGATGAAAACCACCCTTACGGGCACGGCAAGATCGAATATCTGTCCATCGGGTTTGAGGGGGCGCTGATTCTGTTTGCGGGCGTGTATATCTTCTATAGCGCCATCATTGCCTTCCTGCATCCGCACGCCGTGGGTCAGCTCGATTCGGGCATGATTCTGCTGGGCCTCACGGCGCTCATCAACCTGGCGGTGGGCTTTGTGCTGGTGCGCTCGGGCAAGCGGCTCAACTCCGTGGCCCTGGTCGGCGACGGGCAGCACCTGTACCTGGACGCGCTGAGCACGGTGGCCTCGTGCGTGGCCCTGGTGCTGGTACTCGTCACGGGCAACGTACTGTTTGATGCCGGCGCGTCTTTGGTGCTGGGCGCTTTCATCGTGGTGAACGGCTTTCGGATGGTGCGCCGCTCGGTGTCGGGGCTGATGGATGAGTCGGATGTGGCCACGGTGGAGCAGGTGATTGCCGAGCTGCAGCGCCAGCGCCGCCCCGCCTGGATTGACGTGCACAACCTGCGCGTGCTGCGCTACGGGGCCAATCTGCACATCGACTGCCACATGCAGATGCCCTACTATTTCAGCCTGGAGGAAACCCACAACGAGCTGAATGCCATTGAGGGCCTCATCAAAAACCGCTTCGACGTGGAAGTGGAAATGTTCGTGCACGCCGACCCCTGCACCTTCGCGGCCTGCTCCCTGTGCCAGCTGCCCGACTGCCCGGTGCGCCAGCACGCTTTCAATCACGAAGTGCCCTGGACGGTAGCCAACGCCGTGAAAAACGAGCGCCACCGCCTGCCCCCCGGCTGAGAAATGGGGGAGTAGGTAAGCAATCAGAACGTGTCATGCTGAGCGAAGTCGAAGCATCTCTCCCGCTTTGCTGAAGTAGTAATCAGAAGTCAGCACGCGAGATGCTTCAACTTCGCTCAGCACGACAAATTGCAAACACGCTCCAGGATTAGCACCCACTAAAAAAGCGCTGCCGGATCCGGCAGCGCTTTTTTTGTGGGTGAATACGCCTAGAATCTAGCGGGCCAGCTCAACCCAGCCTTTAGACGTGTTGCCGTTGCGGTCGGTGATGAGATAATAGTACACACCGGCCGGCTGCTCGTCGCCGTTCCACTCGTTCTTGTAGTTCTCGTAGTCGCGGATTTTGCGGCCCCAACGGTTGAATATCTGCATCTTGTTGCCGGTCTGCTCGGTCTGAATTACGAAGGTGTCGTTCAGGCCGTCGCCATTGGGCGTGAAGACATTGGGCGTTTTCACGTCGGGCACGCGCACGTTCAGCATCATCACCGTTTCCTTGCAGCTTTCTGCACCGGTCTGGGTGCCCAGCGCCACGGCGGCCGTCAGCTTGATGCGGTACACGCCGGCAATGCTCAGCAGCAGCGGGGCCTGGGCGGCATCGGTCGAGAAGGTAACTTCCTTATCGAAAACGGGTTGCCCCTTGCTATCGAACAGGCGCTGATACGACCACTTGTACTGGCTTACAGTGCCGGCCGGCAAAGCACCCGTAGCCCGCGACTGGTTGGTGAAGGTGAACTGGATGGGCGGCTCCATGATGCTGCGGCCACTGGTAGCGGCCGAATCTGCTTTGAAAGCCACGTTCAGCGTGGGGGCCACGCGCACCACCACGGAGGTAGTATCGCCGCAGCCCAGGTTGTTCAGGCTGCTCACCGTCAGCTTGTAGCGGGTGGTGGCGGTAGGGCGCACCGTGATGTTCTGTTTGTCCAGATCAGCTGCCGTGAGCCCATTGGCGGGCTGCCACTGGTAGGAGTATACTGCCTGATTATTGTCGGTGCGGGTAGCCGTGGCCGAAATCACGGCGGGCTCACCCGCGCAGACCAGCGTTTTGCTCGCTACGGCCCGCACCACGGGCAGCGGCACTACGCGCACCAGTACGGAAGCGGTATCCTGACAGGTGCCGGCGCGGAAGCTCAACCCCAGAATGCGCACTTTGTAGCGCGTGGTTTGGGTGGGCCGCACCGAGAGCGTCTGTTTGGTGCTGTCGGCGGGGTTCAGGCCGTTGGCGGCGGCCCAGCGGTAGCCATATTGGGCCGGCATATTGCCCACGGAATCAGGGCGGAAGGGCGAGGCGCTGAGCGTGACGGCCGCGCCGGAACCCGCGCAGACGAACGGATTGGAAGTAGAAGGCACCACTTTGGCAAAGTTGCCCTTCTCAATCTTCAGCACAATGGTGCGGTACGTAGTGCCTTTAACGGGGCAGCCGTTGTCCTCAATCTTAACCGGAATCCGGAAGGTGCGGCCAATGAACGCCACATCGGGCTGAATGCGCAGAATAGCGGCGGGCGTTTTGGTGTTGTTGCCCAACAGCTGGAACGTGGCTACGTCTTCGGGCAGGTAGGTTGGCTTTAGCGGCGTGGGCACCGGTGGGTCCAGCTCCGGATAGGTCACCTTCAGCAGGTCGGTCGGGTTGGGGTCGCTGAAGCGCAGGCGCACTTCGGTGTAGTTGCAGGTATAGGCCGTGATGAAGGTAGAGTCGCGGGAGTTCACAATCGTGACGCCGGTTTTGGGGCCGCCGGTAGCGATTGGAGGGCCGGGAGTCAGGTTGCTGTTGCAGTCGATAACTACAATGAACATGTCGCGGCGCACGGACCCTACTTTATAGGCCGTGGTGGTGCCGTTGGCATTGGTGAGCCGCCGCCACTCCGTCACTTTGCCCACCACGGCATATTTGTTTTTGGCCTGCAGGGCCGTGGTGTTGCCGGGCGTAAACAGCGCGGGCGTAAACGTCATGGTGCCCAGCGTGGGGTTGAAGGCGAAGGTGGGCACGGCGGTCCGGATGGCTGGACAGGCCGGACCGGTGAAGGAGTAGGATGGCAGCGGGAATGTGGACGAGTAGAGGCCGCTCGTATTAGGACCCAAGTCGGCTACGCACACGGGCGGCTCCGACACCAGAATGAAGCGGGTGGAAGTGTAGCGCTCATACGTCAGTGGGTCGCTGCAGGTATTCAGTGGGGTTTCCAGGCTGTATACCAGCGAGTCACCGTCGGGCTCGGTGGTAGCGAACGAAATCTGGGTATCCTGCTTCCAGCACACAAACGGCGTGGCGGCGTTTAGCTGCTCGTACTGGGGCGACGTATTAACAATGGTGCGGCCACCCACCAGGTTGTTGAGCTTGGCCTCAAAATACAGGTTCTTGGAGTCGGCGCTTACCAGGTTGCCCACTTCGGGGCGGGCACTCAGGGATACGCTCATCGTCCATTCCGCGGCTGGGGGCAGCGTGAGGGTCGCTTCGAATATGCCGGTTTCGTAGTTGGTGGCCAGACCCGTGCCGCAGGGGCTGGCCCCGCCCGGCGCGGTGGCACAATACGGGTCGCCTATCTTCTGGGAGCCCGGCACCAGCGTCATGGGCACTGGTGCGGGCCATGGGCCAATGCAGCCCGTAGTGCGGTATTCCAGTTTTGGGGCAATGTTGGAAAACGCAATGCCGCTGCAGTCGCGGAACACGGTCAGCTGGAACTTGTACTGATTGCCACCCAGCGAAATGTAGGTGAGCTGCCCGCCCTGTAAGTGCGAGGCCGCGGCGCTTTGCATCCCGGCCAGCGACAGGCACCAGGCAATGACCAGAATACAAGTGGTGTGTAAGAGTTTCTTCATACAATGAGACGTGTGTGATGAGGAGTGAGGAGCGGGGTGGTGGGAAAACGTAGCCGTAATATATAAATCTTTTGCTTTTTGTGAAGTAAAGAAAGTTGCCTGTTCGCCAGCAAGCGCCTCAGGGCGCAGGATTTTCGGGTAGTCTGTGTTAAATTCTCTTAGATGCTTCCATTATTATCGTCAGAGTCATAGCTTTAGGACCGTGCTAACTTCTGCGAGCCCGTGACCGACGACCGGCGGGCGGGCTTTGGCCTTGTTGGCGTCGCTTAAATTTTTCTCTGTTTTTCTTCACCCATTTTTCCACCCTATTGCCGATGAAACAACACTTACTCACTGATTTCGGGCAGGGCCAGCCGGCGCGGAGCCGCGTGCCGGCCGGGTGGCGGGCTACGGCCCTGCTGCTCCTGAGCCTGTGGCTTGGGCTGAGCCATAAGGCTGCGGCCCAGGTTAATACCTACACCTTCAGCGCCCGGCAGGCCACGTTCACGCCGCTGACAGGAGCCACGGCGGTGCCCCTGATTTTGGCCGATACCTACCTGTCGCCGAGCATTCCGCTGGGGTTCACCTTCGTGATGGATGGTGCCCCCTACACGAGCGTGAAGGCCTCTTCCGATGGCTACCTCACCTTCGGAACGGCTACGGGCAGCTCTCTTATCAATGACCCGGCGGCTACCGCCGCCGCCAACCGGCCGCTGGTAGCGCCGCTCTGGGACGACCTGGATGGCCGCCCGACCGGGGCCACTGCTTCGGGCTCTTACCTGGTAGAAGGCACGGCCCCGAACCGCACCTTCACCTTTGAGTGGCTGAACTGGGAATGGAATTATAACGCTACCGGCCCCGTCATCTCCTTTCAGGCGCGGCTGTATGAAGGCACCAATAAAATAGAATTTTTCTACCGCGCCGATGCGGCACCCGTCAACTCGGGCAGCGCTTCTATCGGGCTGGTGGGCACCGGCACCGGAGCCGGCTCGTACCTGACGCTGGACAACACGACCGCCACTCCCGCGGCCAGCTCCACCACGGCCACCACCACGCTGAATACCAAGCCCGCCACCGGGCAGGTGTACACGTTTTTGCCGGCCCCGCCTGCTGCCTGCCCCGCCCCGCGCAACCTCACCGCCACCAACCTGACCAACACCACCGCCGACCTGACCTGGACGGTAGCCGGTGGCGGTGGCACGTTCCGTATCGAGTACGGCCCGCAGGGCTTCACGCCCGGCCAGGGCACGACCGTTACGTCCACTACTCCAACCCTGGCCCTGACCGGCCTGACGGCCAGCACACAGTACCAGTTCTACGTCACGCAGCTCTGCGGCGGCACCAACGGCAACAGCACCGTCGGCGGGCCGGCCTCGTTTACTACGCGCCCGGCACCGCCCGCCAACGATGCCTGCAGTGCGGCTCCCACGCTGGTGCCCGCCGCCATCAACGCGGCCTGCACGGCGGCCACCAGCGGCACGCTGGACGGGGCCACGGCCACCACAGGCCTGGCCACGCCGGTCGGCACGGCCGACGATGACGTGTGGTACAAGTTTGTGGCCACCTCCACGGCCCACACCGTCACGCTCACCGGCACGGGCGACTACGTGCAGGAGCTGCTCTCCGGCACCTGCGCCGGCCTCACGTCGGTGGCCTATTCGGACCCGAACGTGAAAACCTACTTCGGCCTGACGGCGGGCACCACGTACTACGTGCGGGTGTACTCGTATTCGGCCACGATTCCTTCCACGGCGGCGGCGGCCTTCACCATCTGCGTGACCACGCCCACCCCACCGCCGGCCAACGACGACCCTTGCGGAGCCGTTGTGATTCCGGTAGCAGCCGGCTGCACTTCGCCCACGCAGGGCTCTAACGTGAGTGCCACCACTACCACGCCGAGCGGCTACACCAACCC